>NZ_NFUT01000001.1 GCF_002127215.1 Hydrogenophaga sp. IBVHS2
GGAAACCTCCTCGCTGTCGCGTGCCCAGATCCTGCAGCAGGCCGGCACCGCCATGGTGGCCCAGGCCAACCAGGCCCCGCAGGGCGTGCTGTCCCTGCTGCGCTGATCTCCTCGTGGCTCCATCCGGGTGCAGGGCGCGCCCGGATCATGGCGGCAGTGTCTTCGGGCGCTGCCGCTTTTTTTCGTCCGCAAGCCGCCTGAACAGTGTTCGAAAAGGGGTGTGAAACCGGCTGTTTCCGGGGCGTAGCAGCCCTACAGTCCGCGCGCCGATGGCCGATACATGAAACATCAAGCACAAGGAACCGACGCCATGTACACCCCCGTCAGCACCCGATCCGCCTCCGCCTACAAGCGCGTTGCCGTCGACACCGGCGTGCAGTCGGCCGACCCGCACCAGCTGGTGGGCATGCTGTACGACGGCCTGCTGCAGAGCCTGCACCTGGCGCGCGGCGCCATGGCCCGCCAGGACGTGGCGGCCAAGGGTGCCGCACTGATCAAGGCCATCCGCATCCTCGAAGAAGGCCTGAAGGCCGGCCTGAACCCGGCCGAGGGCGGCGAGCTGGCGCAGAACCTGCGCGCCCTCTACGACTACAGCGTCAAGCGCCTGACCGAAGCCAATCTGCGCAACGACGACGCCGCCGTGGCCGAGATCGTGGCGCTGATCGAACCCCTGGCCCAGTCCTGGAAGGACATCCGCGCCCAGGTGGTCAAGGGAGCCTGAGCATGGAACACGGACTGCTGGACTACTACAAGGCCATCGAGCGCACCAGCCGCGAAATGCTGGAAGCGGCCCAACAGGAAAACTGGGATCAGGTGGTGCGCCTGGAAGGCGCCTGTGCGGTGCTGATCGAGCAGCTGCGCTACCGCTCGCGCAGCCTGCAGCTGGCCCCCCAGGAGCGCAAGGAAAAGGCGCTGATCATGCAGCGCATCCTGCGCACCGATGCCGAGATCCGGCACCTGGCCGAGCCCTGGCTGCAGGACCTGGCCCAGCTCTTCCACAAGAGCAGCCCGGCGCCGATGCACTGAGGCACCAGCGCATGGCCTGCTCAGACGCTCATGTTCATGATGTCGGTGTAGGCCTGCACCATGCGGTTGCGCACATGCAGCGTGGCCTGGAAACCGATCTGGGCCTTCTGCATGGCCAGCATGGTCTCTTCCAGGCTGACCTTGGGGTCGCCCATCTGGACCCGGGTCTGCAGGCTCGATGCCTCGTTCTGGGCCTTGCTGACTTCGCGCAGCGCGCTCTTGAAGCTCTCGGCCACACCGCCGCCGGCGCCGGTGGCACCCAGACTTCCGGCACCGGCTGACTTGCCGGCGGAAAGCGGTTTCAGACCGCCGAGGGTCTGGCTGGAGAGGGGAGAGAGTCGGACGTCCATGGCATGTTCCTTCCGCAAAAGGGAATGCACCGACTCTAGGGAAACGGCCTGCGGCGCGTGGCCGGAATAAGGGGCCAAAGCCGGGGCTTTTCGCCGCTATGGCGCAGGGGGTGGAACTCCATACTCGGTCGCAACGGGGAATGTCTCCCCGATCGATTGCACCCACCCTGCCATGAGCACCACCGTTGCCGAATTGGACATCCAGCCCGCACGCCGCAGCGCGTTCGGCGAGGGGCTGTCCCGCATGGACAACAACCAGAAGATCAAGCTCGGCCTGGGCGCCGTGGCCCTGCTGGCCCTGGCCCTGGCCGCCTTCTTCATGGGCCGCCAGCCGGACTGGAAGGTCCTCTACAGCAACCTGGGCGACAAGGACGGCGGCGCCATCGTGGCGCAGCTCTCGCAGATGAACGTGCCCTACCGCCACGCCGAGGGCGGCGGCGCCATCATGGTGCCGGCCGACAAGGTGCACGACACCCGGCTGCGCCTGGCCTCGCAGGGCCTGCCCAAGGGTTCGGTCAACGGCTTCGAGCTGATGGAGAGCAACCGCTTCGGCATGACCCAGTTCCAGGAGCGCCTGACCTTCCAGCGCGGCCTGGAGGGCGAACTGACCCGCTCCATCCAGTCGCTGTCCTCGGTGCAGAACGCCCGGGTGCACCTGGCCCTGCCGAACCAGAACGGCTTCTTCCGCGAGCAGCAGAAGGCCAGCGCCTCGGTGCTGCTGACCCTGCACCCCGGCCGCACGCTCGACCGCGCCCAGGTGGCCGGCATCGTGCACCTGGTGGCCAGCAGCGTGCCGGAGATGAATCCCAAGGCCGTGAGCATCGTGGACGACGCCGGCAACCTGCTGTCGGCCCCGCCGGATGCCGCCGGCCAGGCCCAGGGTGCCGACGTGCAGAAGCTGCAGTACGTGACCCAGATCGAACAGCTGCACACCCGCCGCATCCTGGACATGCTCGAACCCCTGGTGGGCGCCGGCAACGTCAAGGCGCAGGTGACAGCGGACGTGGACTTCTCGCTGGTGGAGTCCACCTCCGAGCAGCATGCCCCCAACCAGGGTGGCGCCCCCAGCGCCGTGCGCAGCCAGCAGCTGGTGGAGGACGGCACCGGCGCCTCCAGCCAGCCCTCCGGCGTGCCCGGCGCCGTGAGCAACCAGCCGCCAGCCCCCAGCGCCGCGCCCATCAACGGCGCAGCCGCTCCGGTGGGCGTGAACCCGCAGGGCGCCGCCAGCACCGACAAGGGCTCGATGCGCCGCGAGTCCACCGTGAACTACGAGGTGGACAAGACGGTGAAGGTGGTGCGCGAGGCCACCGGCACGGTGCGCCGCCTGAGCGCCGCCGTGGTGGTGAACCACCGCACCTCGGTCAACCCGCAGGGCAAGGCCGTGACCCAGCCCATCCCGCCCGAGCAGCTCGAGCAGATGACCGCCCTGGTGCGCGAGACCATCGGCTTCAACAAGGAGCGCGGCGACTCGGTCAACCTGGTGAACGCCGCCTTCAACGCCGTCAAGCCACCGGAAGCCGAGGACCTGCCGCTGTGGAAGCAGCCCGAGATGATCGACCTGGCCCGCAGCCTGGCCTGGCCGGCCGGCATGGTGGCCGTGGCCCTGCTGGTGCTGCTGGGTCTGGTGCGCCCGGTGCTCAAGCAGATGAAGAACCCCGCGCCGCGCCTGACGCCGCTGGAAGCCCAGCCGCTCAACGCCGTGCTCAATGACACACCGGAGCGCCCGGGCCTGCCGATGCCGGCGACCGAGGAAATCACGGCCGAACAGCAGCGCCTGGCCGATGCCAAGCGGCTGGCGCTGGAGAACCCGGCGGCGGTGGCCAACATCGTCAAGGGTTGGGTCAACGGCGAATCGCCGGCCTGACGCGCAGAGGAACCACACATGGAAGACCAGGGAATCCAGGACGCAGCCATCTTCCTCATGTCGCTGGGCGAAGAGGAAGCGGCCGAGGTGTTCAAGCACCTCAGCCCGAAGGAAGTGCAGAAGCTGGGCGAGACCATCGCCAAGACCCGCGCGGTGTCGCACGACCGGGTCGATCAGGTGATGCAGCGGTTTGCCACCGAAGCCTCGTCGCAGAGCCTGCTGGTGAGCGACACCGACAACTACGTGCGCTCGGTGCTCAAGCGGGCCCTGGGGGACGACAAGGCCTCGCTGCTGATCGACCGCATCCTGCAGGGCGGGGATGTCTCGGGCATCGAGAGCCTGAAGTGGATGGACCCGCTGTCGATTGCCGAACTGCTGCGCAACGAGCATCCGCAGATCGTGGCCGCCATCCTGGTGCACCTGGAGGCCGACCAGACGGCGGGCGTGCTCAAGAACTTCAGCGAACGCACCCGCAACGAGGTGATGCTGCGCATCGCCACGCTGGAGGGCATCCAGCCCACCGCGCTCAAAGACCTCAACGAGGTGCTCTACAAGGTGCTGGCCGGCGGCGACAAGATCCGCAAGACCAGCATGGGCGGCGTGAAGACCGCGGCCGAGATCATCAACATGATGGGCACCCAGATCGAGGGCTCGGTGATCGAGTCGATCCGGGGCTTCGACCCGGACCTGGCCCAGAAGATCATGGACAAGATGTTCACCTTCGAGGACCTGCTCAAGCTCGACGGCAAGTCGATCCAGCTGGTGCTCAAGGAAGTGGCCACCGACCAACTGGTGGTGGCGCTCAAGGGTGCCAGCACCGAGCTGCGCGAACTGGTGCTGGGCAACATGTCCAGCCGGGCCGCCGAGGCGCTGCGCGAGGACCTGGAGTCGCGCGGCCCGGTGCGCCTGTCGGAGGTGGAGACGCAGCAGAAGGACATCCTCAAGGTGGTGCGTCGCCTGTCCGACGAAGGCCAGATCATGATCGGCGGAGGCGAAGATGAAGCCTTTGTCTGAACGCATCGCCGCCATGGAGGCGCAGGCCGCCAAGCCGGCCGGCAGCGTGCACTCGCGCTTCATCCCGCGCGAGGAGATCGACGGCGTGGCCGCCTGGCAGTTCGACGCGGTGGACGGCAGCCAGCCCGCCGCGAGCACCGACAACGGTCCGGGCATCAGCGAGGACGCGCTGCACGAGCTCCGCCAGCAGGCCTATGCCGAGGGCTTTGCCCACGGCCATGACGCCGGCAGCCAGGAGGTGCGCGATGCGCTGGAGGCACCGCTGCGCCACCAGGCCGAAGAAGCCGGCGTGCGCCTGGCCCAGATGCTGCAGAGCACCCGCAACAGCCTGATCCGCAGCGAGCAGCAGATCTCGCAGCACATCCTGGAGCTGGCCTGCGACCTGGCGCGCCAGGTGGTGCGCCGCGAACTGCAGGCCGATCACGCGGCCCTCAAGCCGGTGATCGACGAGGCCCTGCGCGAACTCATCATCGACGGCCTGCCCGCCACCGTGCGCCTGAACCCGGCCGACCTGCAGGCCATGGGCGGCGCCCTGCGCGAGACCCTGGCCAGCCCGGTGCCCGAGCTGGTGGCCGACCCCTCCATCAGCCCCGGCGGCTGCGTGGTCGAGACCGCGGCCACCTCGGTGGACGCCACGGTGGAGAAACGCTGGGCCCGCGCCGTGGGCAACCTCGGCATGAACGTGCCCTGGGACCCGGAGAACGCCGATGTCTGATTCCATCCTGCCCGACCTGGACGGCCCCAACCACTGGGACCGCTACATGGAAGACCTGCGGGCCCATGCCTCGGTGCCGACGTCGCTGGAGGTCAGCGGTACCCTCACCCGCCTGGCCGGGCTGGTGCTCGAGGCGGTGGGCCTGAAGGTGCCGGTGGGTTCGCAGTGCCTGATCGGCAACGGCCAGAAGACGCCGGTGCTGGCCGAGGTGGTGGGCTTCTCCAACGACCGCGCTTACCTCATGCCGGCCGGCGATGTGCACGGCCTCTCGAGCGGGGCCAGCGTGACCCCGCTGCCGCCCTACCGTGCCGTGCCCCGGCTGGGTCAGGAGAACCGTCCGCCGTCGGCCGACGACCGCGGCACCCTGCAGCTGCCCATGGGCCGTGGCCTGCTGGGCCGGGTGGTGGATGCGCACGGCCACCCGCTCGACCACATGGGTCCCATCGTCGATGTGGACATCGCCCCCATGGACCGGGCGCCGCTGAACGCCATGGACCGTGACCCGGTGCGCGAACCGCTGGACACCGGCGTGCGCGCCATCAATGCCCTGCTCACCGTGGGGCGCGGCCAGCGCATCGGCCTCTTCGCCGGCTCGGGCGTGGGCAAGTCGGTGCTGCTGGGCATGATGGCCCGTTACACCAAGGCCGACGTGATCGTGGTGGGCCTCATCGGCGAACGTGGCCGCGAGGTCAAGGAATTCATCGAGGACATCCTGGGCGACGACGGCCGGGCCCGCTCGGTGGTGGTCGCGGCGCCGGCCGACGCCCCCCCGCTGGTGCGCATGCAGGGCGCGGCCTACGCCACCGCCATTGCCGAACGCTTCCGCGACGACGGCCTGCACGTGCTGCTGCTGATGGATTCGCTCACCCGCTATGCCATGGCCCAGCGCGAGATCGCCCTGGCCATCGGCGAGCCGCCGGCCACCAAGGGTTATCCGCCCAGCTGCTTTGCCCGCCTGCCCCAGCTGGTGGAGCGCAGCGGCAACGGCCTCAACGGCGTGGGCTCCATCACCGCGTTCTACACCGTGCTGTCCGAGGGCGACGACCAGCAGGACCCGATCGCCGATGCGGCACGCGCCATCCTGGACGGTCACATCGTGCTCTCGCGGACCCTGGCCGAATCGGGCCACTACCCCGCCATCGACGTGGAGGCCTCGGCCTCCCGGGTGATGCACAACGTGGCCAGCCGAACCCACCTGGAGGCCGCACGCCGCTTCCGCAGCGCGTACTCGCGCTACCAGAAGACCCGCGACCTGATCCAGCTCGGTGCCTATGTGCCGGGCTCCGACCCCGAGACCGACCAGGCCATCGCCCTGTACCCCGCCCTGCAGCGTTTCCTGCAGCAGGGCATGCACGAAGCGGCCACCCTGGGCGACAGCCTGCAGGGCCTGCAGCACGCCCTGACACCCCCGGCCCGGACCCAGCAACGCCCCAACCCTGAAGGCAGGACCTCATGAGCCGCATACAGACACTGACCAAAGTGGTGGAACTGGCCGAACAGCGCCGCGACGAGGCGCTGTCCGAACATGCCCGCCGCGTGCGTGACCTGCAGATGGCCCAGGAGCAGATGGACCAGCTGCAGGGTTACGTGCTGGAAGCGCAGGCCCGCTGGGCCCAGCGCGGCAGCCAGGGCGTGGACGTGACCCTGCTGCTGCACCACCGCCAGTTCATGCAGAAGATCCACCACGCCATCGAATTCCAGACCGGCGTGATCGCCGACAAGCAGGCCCGCATCGACCAGGCCCTGGCCGATCTGCAGACCGCCGAGCGCGAGCTCGCCGGCCTGCGCCGCTTCACCGAGAAGCAGATCGAGGTGCTGCAGAAGCAGGTCCAGCGCCAGGAACAGAAAGCCAGCGACGAAATGGCCCTCAACGTGTACCTGCGTCAGCAGGTGGCACTCGCCCAGGCCGCAGGAGCACGCCCATGAGCCACACCTCAGCCACCGGCGGCAGCCCGTCCACCGCAGCGGTGCAGAACACCCAGAACACGCAGAACGCCCACCACCCGAACAAGCCGCGCCAGGGTGGCGAAGCGGGAGCCGACCTCTTCTCCAGCCTGCTCTCGCTGCTGGCCAGCACCACGCAGCCCGAGGCCGATGTCCGTGCCGACACCCCCCTGGCCGACGGCAACGCGCCGACGGCGTCCGACGCCCCGCAGGACAACCCGCTGGCCGGACTGCTGGCCAACCTGCCCGGCTGGATGCCACCCAACCTGAAGGGCGCCGCCACGAACGCCGGAGCCGAGCCGGTCGACCGCGCAGGCGCCGGCCCGACCCTGACCCCGCCCGGCAAGACCGATGGCGCCACCCCCCTCACGGCCGAGGCCCGCGCCCTGCTGCAGCCGCTGGAGCCCGGTGCCGCCCGCGAGCGCGGCCTGGAAGCCCGGGTGGAACGCAGCCTGACCAGCGACAAGGCCCGTGCGTCGATGGCCACGGCCGGCCTCTCCGCCCAAGGGGTGCACGCCGGCAGCACCGGCCGGGGCAACGAACAGGCGCCCGGCCTGACCTGGGTGCGCGCCGGTGGCGCCGGCGAGACCGCCGCCCAGGCCCTGGCCAGCTCGCGCCCCACCGTGGCCCTGGACGAACGCTTTGCCGGCGCAGCGGCGCCGACCTGGAGTGCGGTGGCGCGGCGGGAAGCCACGGCGGGCAGCGATGAACTCCGCCCGGGCGAGGCCCTGGGTCTGCGCAGCGCCAGCGGCACCGCCTCGACCGACGCCGGCCCCGGCATCGGAGCGGCCGGCGCGGGCAGCGCCACCAGCGGCGACGGCAGCCTGGGAAGCGACGCCGGCCAGGGCGGCAGCAGCGCCAGCGGCAGCGACACCCCGCGCGAGGACAGCGCCCAGCCCTGGGCCGCTGCCACCGAAGAGACCGAAGTCACCCACTGGGGTGCCGGCCATGTGCGCCACGCCAGCCTGCGCGTGGGCGGCGAAGGCGACGACGCCATCGACATCCGGCTGCAGATGCAGGGCCAGGAGGTGCAGGTGGGTTTTGCCACCGACGATGCCCAGACCCGCGAACTGCTGCGCGAGCAGGCCCCCCAGGTGCTGGGCGAGCTGCTGGGGCGCAGCGGGGTGGAGCTGGGCAGCGTGTCGGTGGGTGCGCAGGGTCAGCCCGGCCAGAACGCCGGTTCGGGGGCATCGGCCGAGCGCTCCGGCGCCACCGAGCGGGCCAGCCGTGCGGGCCGCACCGAGGCCGCTGCGGCCCCGGCCCTGGCGCCTCTGCAGCCCCGCACCGACGGCAACCGCCCGCTGGACGTGTTCGCCTGAGCGCCCGGGCAGGTGCCGGACGCACCGCCGGCATGGCAGCGGATTGAGGCGTTTTTCCCCGGTTTATCCGGCGACCGGTCGATGGGGGGGGCACCCACAATGCCTTTCATGCCCCACCCCCTGAGGGCCCCACCGACCTGAGCGAGAAACACCATGTCTGCCGCTGCCGCCTCCGCCTCCGACGCTCCCGAAGCGCCCAAGAAAAAGAGCAAGAAGCTGCTGTTCATCATCATCGGCGTGCTCGTCCTGGGCCTGGCCGGTGCGGGCGGTGCCTTCTACATCATGAAGAAGAACGCCGCCGCGGCCGAAGGTGCGGACGAGGAAGAGGATGCACCGGCCAAGGTGCACAAGGTCGACCCCAAGCACGCACCCACCTTCCTGCCGCTGGACAACATGGTGGTCAACCTGGCCGACCCCGGGGGCAACCGCTTCATCCAGGTGGGTCTGACGCTGCAGCTGCAGGACGCCGCCACCGGCGAGGCGGTCAAGGCCTTCATGCCCAGCATCCGCAGCCAGATCCTGCTGCTGCTCTCGCAGCGCACCGCCGACGAGGTGCTGCAGGTGCAGGGCAAGGAAAAGCTGTCGGCCGACATCATTGCGGCCGTCTCGGAAACCATGGGCTATCCGGTGCCGGAGGCCGAAGACCACGCGGCCGACGGCAAGCCGAAGAAGAAGCGCAAGAAGGCCGAGCCCAGCCCGCTGCAGGGCGTGCTGTTCTCCAGCTTCATCGTCCAGTAAACCGCACCAGAAACACCGGGGACCCCCATGTCCGAATCGTTTCTCTCCCAGGAAGAAGTCGACGCGCTGCTCGAAGGCGTGACCGGCGAGAGCCAGAAGCTGGAGAAGGAAGACACGCCCACCGACGGCGTGCGCACCTACAACCTTTCCAGCCAGGAGCGCATCGTCCGCGGCCGCATGCCGACGATGGAGATCGTCAACGAGCGCTTCTCCCGCAACCTGCGTCTGGGCCTGTTCAACTTCATCCGCCGCAGCCCGGAGATCTCGGTCGGCGCGGTGCAGGTGCAGAAGTACAGCGCCTTCCTGCGCGAGCTGGTGGTGCCGACCAACTTCAACATCATGGCCATCCGTCCGTTGCGCGGCAACGGCCTGGTGGTGTGCGAGCCGACCCTGCTGTTCGGCGTGATCGACAGCCTGTTCGGCGGCAACGGCAAGTTCCACACCCGCATCGAGGGCCGGGACTTCTCGCCCACCGAGCAGCGCGTGATCAACCGCCTGGTGGAGGTGGTGAGCGAGGAATACAAGAAGGCCTGGCGCGGCGTGTACCCGATCGAGCTGGCCTACCAGCGCTCGGAAATGCAGCCGCAGTTCGCCACCATCGCCACGCCGAGCGAGATCGTGGTGTCCACCAGCTTCACACTGGAGATCGGCGACATCTCGGGCTCACTGCACATCTGCATTCCCTACGCCACGCTGGAGCCGATCCGCGACGTGCTGTATTCCAGCGTGCAGGGCGACGCCATCGAGGTCGACCGCCGCTGGGTCAAGCTGCTGAGCCACGAGATCCAGGCCGCCGAAGTCACGATGGTCGCGGAGCTGGCCCAGACCGAGGCCACGGTGGAACAGCTGCTGGCCATGCAGGTGGGCGACTTCATCGAGCTCGACCGCAGCCCCTCCATCACCGCCCATGTGGACGGGGTTCCCATCTTCGAGTGCCAGTACGGCACCCACAAAGGCAAATATGCGCTGCGCGTGGAACGCAACCTGCGCGGCATCGACATGAACTGGCTGGGAGATTCCTATGTCAACTGACACCACCAACCAAGACGCCATCGCCGACGAATGGGCGCAGGCCCTGGAAGAGCAGGCGGCCACGCCGTCGGCCGACGGCGCACCGGCCTTCGACAGCCACCCGGCCATCACCGCCGAAGCCGCCGCCGCCAGCACCGCCGGCAACGCCATGTCCGACATCCAGCGGGTGCTCGACATCCCGGTGCAGCTGTCGGTGGAACTGGGCCGCACGCGCGTGCCCATCAAGTACATCCTGCAGCTGGCCCAGGGCTCCATCGTCGAGCTCGACGCCCTGGCCGGCGAACCCATGGACGTGCTGGTCAACGGCTACCTGATCGCCCAGGGCGAGGTGGTGGTGGTGAACGACAAGTTCGGCATCCGCCTGACCGACATCGTCACCCCGTCCGAGCGCATGCGCCGCGTCAGCCGCACATGAACCCGATGCTGCAGAACGCCCTGCCCGCCGTGCTGCTGCTGGCCATCATGGTCGGCATCGCACTGGCCCTGAAGTGGGCCCGTGGCCGGGTTCCGGGTCTTCCCGGGCTGCCCGGCGCCAGCGCTGCCCGGGGCCCGTCGCTGCAGCTGCTCACCAGCCTGTCGGTGGGGCCGCAGCAGCGCGTGATCACGGTGCAGGTGGACGATGGCCAGAACCGCACCTGCCTGGTGCTCGGCGTGGCGGCCGGCAGCATCACCGCACTGCACAGCCTGCCCATGCCCGCCACGCCGGCCACCGAAGCCCCAGCCGCCACGCCGCTTCCCGGCGGCTTTGCCGCCCGGCTGGCCCAGCTCACCGGTCGCAAGGATGCCCATGGTCCGCAGTGAATGGCTCTCCCGCGCCGGCGTGCGCGCCCTCGCCCTGCTGCTGGCACTCATGCTGCTGAGCCTGGGCGCCTGGGCACAGGCGCCCATCGCCACACCGCAGGGCCCCTCGCTGCCGCTGATGGTGGGACAGGGAGGCGGCAACAGCTTCTCGGTGCCGATCCAGACACTGCTGTTCTTCACCGCACTGTCCTTCCTGCCGGCCGTGCTGCTGCTGATGACCGGCTTCACCCGCATCGTCATCGTGCTGTCGCTGCTGCGCCAGGCGCTGGGCACCCAGGCCTCGCCACCCAACCAGGTGATCGTGGGCCTGTCGCTGTTCCTGACCCTGTTCGTGATGGGTCCCACGCTGGACAAGGTGTACGCCGATGCCTACGGCCCCTACTCGCGCAACGAGATCAGCTTCGAGGTGGCCCTGGAGCGCGGTCAGGCGCCCATGCGCGAGTTCATGCTCAAGCAGACCCGCCAGTCCGACTTCGAGCTCTTCGCCCGGCTGGCCAAGCTGCCGAACGACGTGACCGCCGCGAACGCACCGTTCCGGGTGCTGGTGCCGGCCTTCGTCACCAGCGAACTGAAAACGGCGTTCCAGATCGGCTTCATGATCTTCATCCCCTTCCTGGTCATCGACCTGGTGGTGGCCAGCGTGCTCATGTCGCTGGGCATGATGATGCTGTCGCCGGTGCTGGTGGCCCTTCCCTTCAAGCTCATGCTGTTCGTGCTGGCCGATGGCTGGAACCTGCTGCTGGGCTCGCTGGCGGCCTCGTTCGCCACCTGACCTCACCGATCGGAACACCATGGACCCCCAAGCCGCCCTCACCCTGGGCCAGAACGCCCTCTTCCTGCTGCTCATGGTCTCGGCGCCGGTGCTGGCCGTGGTGCTGGCGGTGGGCCTGGTCATCAGCCTGTTCCAGGCCATCACCCAGATCCACGAGGCCACGCTGTCCTTCGTGCCCAAGCTGATCGCGGCGATTGCGGTGTTCGCGATTGCCGGGCCGTGGATGATGACCACGCTGGTGGAGTTCATCCGCAACACCATCCTGGCCATCCCCAACTACGCGATCTGACGCCGTGCCCACGTTCACCGAAGCGCAGATCATGGCCGTGGTCAGCCCGGTGTTCTGGCCGTTCCTGCGCATCCTGGCGGTGTTCTCGAGTGCGCCGGTGTTCTCCTCCCGCTCGGTGCCGGTGCGCACCCGCGTGGCCCTGGCCATGCTGGTGGCGTTGTGTGCCCAGGCCGGCCTGCCCGAACAGCCGGTGATCGGCCTGACCGACCCGGGCGCATTCGCCGCCGTGGTGCAGCAGGTGGTGGTGGGTCTGGCCATCGGGCTGGCGGTGCGCATCGTGTTCGCCTCGGTGGAGCTGGCCGGCGAACTCATCGGCCTGCAGATGGGCCTGAACTTTGCGGGCTTCTTTGACCCGGCCACCAGCTCGCAGTCGAGTGCCGTGGGCCGCTTCTTCGGCAACATGACCATGCTGCTGTTCGTCGTGATGGGGGGCCACCTGATGCTGCTGCAGGCGGTGATCGCCAGCTTCGAGACCTTCCCGCTGGGCGGCAACGCCATCGAATCGGTCAACCGGCTGCAGCTGCACGAGCTGGGCGCGGTGGTGTTCCGCTACGGTCTGTGGATCGCGCTGCCCATGATCGGCATGCTGATGTTCATCAACACCGTGCTGGGCTTCATCTCGCGGGTGGCGCCGCAGATGAACGCCTTTGCCATCGGCTTCCCGCTCACGCTCTCGGCCGGTCTGGTGGGCATCGCCTTCACCCTGCCCATGCTGGGCACGCCGGTGGCCGCCCTGCTCAAGCTCGCCACCGACCTGTTCATGGGCGGTTGACGACCACCCCGGGCAGGTCCCGCTCGCGCAGCCCCAGCGTGCGCAGGCCGGCCGCCCACACCGCCAGCACATCGGCATGGCCGCGCTCGCGCGCCAGCTGCAGGCCGCAGCGGTCCTCGCCGCCACAGCGGCGCCGCGTCTGCAGCACATCGACCACATCGCCGATCCCCAGCCGTCCGTCATCGAGCAGGCCGCGCAGCCCGAGCATCCAGGCCGACAAGGCGGCACTGCGACCTTCGGCCAGCACCTCGTGCAAGGGCGCGCTGCAGCCCCTGACCGTGGGCAGCGGTGGCGGGCACAGCACGGCGACATGCTCGGCCGGGGTCAGCGGCAGGCGACGCAAGGCCTGCATGAACAGCGGCAGGCGCCCGGGCTGTCCGGTCAGCAGCCGGTGCAGGACCCGCTCCGGCCGTTCGCCCTCCGGACCAAAGGCCCGCACCAGGGTGAGCACCAGGGTCAGCCCGTGCAACCCCAGATCCTGCAGGACGCCCAGGTAGGCCTTGAGGGCGGCCGGCTGCATGGGCGAGCGCATCAGCAGCGAATGGCCCTGGCGGTCGCGCGCCTCCAGGAACGCCAGCGTCAGGGCCAGATCGCCGCGCCGGGCATGCTGGCGCAGCAGCGCCGCACGCCAGCGGTCGTGGCGTCCGGCCTTGAAGAGCTGACCAATGCACGACGGGGCGAGCAGGCCGTCGCCGGACATCCAGTCCTCGTGCACGTCACCGCTGCCGGGCAGGGGGGTCGCCCGCAGGCACGGCTGCCCGCCCGGGCCGAAGGCCAGGTGGGGGCTGACCGGATACAGACGCCACAGCGGATCGGTCACGCCGGGTGCATGGGCGCGCGGACCGGGCCAGACGTCCCGCTGCAGGCCGCCCAGCCGCAGGTGCTGCAGCTCTCGGCGGTCGTGCGCGAACCACTCCAGGTGGACCGTGGTGTGGTCCGGGTCGTACAGGCGCACCACCCAGCGCGGCACCGCCGGCCCGCCCTGCGCATGCACCTCGGTCTCGATGGCCAGCTCCAGCGCCATGGCATGGTGCAACGACCCGAGCCAGTAGTGGCTGCAGCTGCGGCCCTCGGCCGCCATGCGGTCCATGCGCGCCTGCAGCCATTCGCCGCTGCGCGAATCGGCCACCAGATGCACCGGACGGGATTCATGCCGCAGCAGGACCTTGAGCGCCTGGGCGGCGTCGGCACGGGCCAGCAGGGCGTCGGGGCTGGCCATGGCGCGGTAGTCGAAGGCATCGGGCGAGGCCTCGCCCGAGCGGACCCGGTCCCGGTGCTCCATGCGCTCACGCAGCCAGATGCAGACCAGATCCACGCAGGCCAGCGGGCGGCCGGCCGGGGTACGCACCCGCTGGTTGAGGTTCAGGCGCTCGTCCACCCCGGGCCCGGGATCGGGGTGCACCCGCACCGTCTCGGGCACGGCGGCCCGGGCATGCAGCCGTCGGCAGGTGGTCACCGCCGGCGCATGGACATGGATGTCCAGATCGAACGGACCGGGCTCGATCCAGGAGGTGGCCCGGGCCGGCAGATCGATGCGGCGCAGCCGATGGTCCCCCAGCATGCGCACCTGCCGCAGGCGGGTCAGCGGGCGCAGATCCAGTGAGCCGGCCTCGCAGTCCACCAGTTCCAGCCGCTCCAGACGGGGCAAGGCTGTCAGCCAGGCCGGCAGGTGCCGCACCCGGGCCAACCGGACCCCGTGCACCGCCATGCCCTGTTCGGTGGCCAGCGCGGCGTGCCATTTCAACCAGACCGGCTGCAGCAGCATGACCAGACCGATCGGCCAGGCCGTGAGGTCCAGCACGGGCTGGGCTTGCAGCAGACGGTCCAGGCACTGCTGCCACAGCCGCCGGGCCTGTGGGTCGCGGAAAGGATGGCCGCGCACCGCCTCCAGCAGGATCGCCAGCCGCTGATGGGCGGTGGGCACGGCACCGACAAAACCGGAACGGGGGTGGCGGGTGATGGTCATGGCACATGGCGGTAGCCTGAGGTGCCGATGGGTGGCAGGGCGTTGCCGCCGGTTCACCACCGGCCCGCCGTTGACCGGGGCGGGCGCCGGAAGGAAGCAGACCGGGCACGGACGGTGCCCGGCAGGGCGTCAGACCAGTCCGTTGCGGATGGCGTAGACCGTGAGTTCGGCGTTGTTGGTGAGGTGCAGCTTTTCCAGCACCCGGGCCCGGTACACGCTGACCGTCTTGGGGCTGAGCATGAGTTCCTCGGCGATGTCGGAGAGCTTGCGGCCCGAGGCGATCTTCTGCAGCGTCTGCAGCTCGCGTTCGGACAGGCTGGCGTGCAGCTCCTCGGTCTCGGGCGCGTTGAGGGTGTCCACCAGCATTTCGGCCACGGCCGGCGTGACGTACTTGCGCCCCTGCATCACCACCCGGATGGCCTGCACCAGCTCGGCCGGATCACCGGCCTTGTTGAGGTAGCCGCGCGCGCCGGCCCGCAGGCAGCGGATGGCGTACTGGTCTTCCGGGTACATGGAGACCACCAGCGTCTTGACCGGCGAGCCTTCCTCCTTGAGTGCGGCCAGCACCTCCAGGCCCCCGCGGCCGGGCATGTTGAGGTCGAGCACCAGCACGTCGCAGGGCGACTTGCGCATGAGCTCGCGCAGCTCGGGATAACTGCCGGCCTCGCCCACCACCTGGATGTCCACCGCCTCGGCAATGGTGTCCCGGATGCCGCGGCGCACCACGGCATGGTCGTCACACAGAATCACCTTGATCATGCTGCTCCCTGTTCTGCATCGGCCAGATCGGTCGCCGACGGCAGCGGCACCGACAGGATGACCGAGGTGCCACCCGGCGACGAGCTGATGTCCAGCCAGCCGCCCACCTGCGCCGCCCGCTCGCGCAGACCGAGCAGTCCGAAGGATTTGGACTTGCGCAGCGCATCGCTGTGCAGGCCGGTCCCGTTGTCGCTGACTTCCACCGTGAGCACGCCTTCGCGGTCGCTGAGGTCGATGTCGACCGCCGTGGCCTGGGCATGCTTGATGACGTTGGTGAGCGCTTCCTGCGCCGTGCGATAGGCCACCAGCTGCAGGTGGCGCGGCACATCGATGGTCTCGGCCGACTTGCGCAGCACCACGCGGATGCCGGTGCGGCGCTCGAAGCCGCTGGCCAGCCACTGCACCGCCGCCACCAGCCCCTGGTCGAGGATGGGCGGACGCAGGTTGAGCATGATGCGCTGGCTGGCGTCCAGGGCATGCTGGAGCATCTCCAGCGCCGCCGACACGTGGGCCTGCATGTCGGGGTCGGTGGCGCGGCGGCCGACCCAGGCCAGGTCGAGCTTGACCGCCGCCAGCGCGCCGCCGATGTCGTCGTGGATCTCGCGGGCGATGCCGGCCCGCTCCTGTTCGATGCTGGTCTGCAGGTGCTCGGCCAGTTCGGCGATGCGCCGGCGCGACTCGGCCAGCTCGGCATCGGCCCGGGCCTTGGCCCGCCGGGTCTGTGACATTTCCAGCGCCCGCTCGATCACGTGCGAGAGCCGGTGCATGCTGTCCTTGAGCAGGTAGTCGCTCACGCCCTTGTGCATGGCCTCCACCGCGGCGGCCTCGCCGATGGCACCGGAGAGGATGACGAAGGGCAGGTCCGGGCGCAGCTCCCGGGCCACGTCCCAGGCGTCCAGCCCGGTGAAGCCGGGCAGGTGGTAGTCGGCCAGCACCATGTCGAAACGGTCCTGGACAAGCTCACGCCGGAACTCGTCCATGGTGTCCACCAGCACGAGCTCGGTGGCCAGCTTGCTGCGCTGCAGCGCGAACTTCACCAGCGCGTGGTCGACGCGGGAGTCCTCGAGGTGAAGGATGCGGACCGGAGGGGTGTCGGTGGTCACGGGTGGAAAAGGCTCTGAATTCGGCCCGTTTTCAGCCGATAAGGGGTTTCGAGGCTGTTGAAAATTGTAATACCCCCACCCCATCGAACCACCCGACGACCATGGACCCCCAACCGACGATGCCCCCGCCGCCGTCCGTATCGATGCCGGTCGCTCTGGTGGCCGACGTGCAGGACGCCCTGCTGATGGTGATGACCGACCTCCAGCGCCTCGAAGGCCTGCTCGATCACGCCACCGCCAACCTGCTGGATCGTTTCAACCGCGCGGACGCCGCACTGGGCGCACTGGAAGCACCCCAGACCGCCGAGCTGGTCCGCATCCGCCAGAACCTCAACCAGGCCGTGACCGAGCTGCAGTTCCACGACATGGCCACCCAGCTGCTGGTGCACACCGGCCAGATGCTCAAGTCGTGCGCCTGGCGGCTGGGCGCCGAAGTGATCGATGCCGAGGAGGACGAGGTGCCCCTCAAGCTCGACCCGATGCCCGGGCGGCCCAGCCCGGTGACCCAGAACGAGATGGATGCCGGGTCCATCGAGCTTTTCTGACGCTTGCCCATTCAAGCCCTCGCCCCAGCAGTCGATAACAGACGAAACACGGAGTCCCCCATGCGATCCATTCTTGCCGTAGACGACTCGGCTTCCATGCGAAAAATGGTGTCATTCACCCTGACCGGCGCGGGCTACCACGTGGTGGAAGCGGTGGATGGACAGGACGCCTACGAGAAGGCGCAGAACCACACCATCGACCTGGTGCTGACGGACCAGAACATGCCCGGGCTGGACGGCCTGACGCTGACGCGCAAGCTGCGGGAGCACCCGCGCTTCAAGACCATCCCGATCCTGATCCTGACCACCGAGTCCAGCGACCTGATGAAGCAGGCCGGACGCAACGCCGGTGCCACCGGCTGGCTGGTCAAGCCTTTCGACCCGGCCCGGCTGATCGAAGTGATCGAAAAGGTCATCCGCTGAGTGCGGGCAAGGAGCAACCCATGGGTGAACTGATGAACGAGGGCCAGAACCTCGGCAACGATTTCGACCTGACCCAGTTCTATGCCATCTTCTTCGAGGAAGCCGGCGAGAACCTGGACCAGATGGAGCAGATGCTGCTGGCGGTGGACGTCAACGCCGCCGACGACGAAGAGCTCAATGCCATCTTCCGCTGCGCCCACTCCATCAAGGGCGGTGCCGCCACCTTCGGCTTTGCCGACGTGGCCGAGCTCACCCACCAGATGGAGTCGCTGCTGGACAAGCTGCGCCGCCACGAGCTCAAGCCCACCGCCGCCATGGTGGACGTGCTGCTGGAGTCTTCGGACGCGCTGCGCGGCCTGCTCGGCCGGCACCAGACCGGCGGCGGCGAAGGACCGTCCAACCAGGAGCTGGTGGCCCGCATCTACGCCCTGGCCAACGGCGGTGACGCCGCCCTGCCGCCGGAACTGCCGGCCCCGCCCGTCACGCCCGTGGTCGCGCCGGCACCGGTGGTGCAGGCCGTGGCCGAGCTGGTGACCGACCCGGCCCTGTCCGCGCCGCTCACGCCGGCCGGCATGCCGGCGGCCCGCCCCTCGCAGGGCGAACGGCAGCTCGACATCCAGATCGGCCCGCTGTCCAGCCTGTCGCTGGCCGACGGCATTGCCGAACTGTTCCGCGACATCCCGGGCCTGGGCCAGATCGAACGCGAATCGGTCCAGGGCGGCACCCACCGCACCTTCCATGTCCGCACCAGCGCCAGCGATGCGGACCTGATGGACCTGTTCACCTTCCACGTGGGCAAGGACCAGATCCGCATCGACGCCGCCGGCGGCACCGCGCCGGTCGCCCCCGCAGCAGCGGCCGCTCCTGCCGACTTCGGGTTCTTCGAAGGCGCCCCCGGCGTGCCTGCGAGTGCGCAGGCCCCGGCGGGTGCGCCTGCCACCGTGCCCGATGCCGCCGGCAGCGCGCCGAAGGCGGCAGACACTGCGCCGTCCGCCGGCAGCACCGCTGCGGCAGCCGCAGCCAAGCCGGACAACCGCACCGGCGCCGCGGCCGGTCTGGAATCGACCACCCTGCGCGTGTCGGTGAGCAAGGTGGATCAGCTCATCAACCTGGTGGGCGAGCTCGTCATCACCCAGGCCATGCTGGCCCAGAAGAGCCGCGACCTGGAGCCCAGCGTGAACCAGGCGCTGCTGGCCGGCCTGGCCGACCTGGACCGCAACACCCGCGACCTGCAGGAAGCGGTCATGTCGATCCGCATGATCCCCATGTCGGTGGTGTTCAACCGCTTCCCACGCATGCTGCGCGACCTGGCCAGCAAGCTGGGCAAGAAGGTGGAGCTGGTCACCCACGGCGAGGCGACCGAACTCGACAAGGGCCTGGTGGAGAAGATCACCGATCCCCTGACCCACCTGATCCGCAACAGCTGCGACCATGGCATCGAACTGCCGGCCGACCGCCGCGCCAAGGGCAAGAACGAGACCGGCACCATCACCCTGTCGGCCACCCACCAGGGCGGCAGCATCCTGATCGAGGTGCGCGACGACGGCCGTGGCCTGTCGCGCGAGAAGCTGCTGACCAAGGCGCGCGAGAAGGGCATCGACGCGCCGGACTCGATGTCCGACGCCGAGGTCTGGGGCCTGATCTTCGCCCCGGGCTTCTCCACCGCCGCCGAGGTGACCGATGTGTCGGGCCGCGGTGTGGGCATGGACGTGGTCAAGAAGAACATCACCGCCCTGGGCGGCACGGTGGAGATCGACTCCGCCGAGGGCTACGGCATGCGCGTCTCGGTGCGCCTGCCGCTGACCCTGGCCATCATGGACGGCATGTCGGTGCGGGTCAGCGAGGAGGTCTACATCCTGCCGCTGGCCAGCGTCATCGAGTCGTTCCAGATCAAGCCGGCCGACATCAACACCGTGGCGCAGGGCGCCCGCGTGGTGAAGGTGCGGGAGGAATACATGCCGGTGATCGAGCTGGAGCAGGTGTTCCACGTGCCGCGCTTCGAGCACAACGGCAACAGCCCGATCATGGTGGTGGTGGAAGCCGACGGCTCCCGCGTGGCCCTGATGGTCGACGAACTGCTGGGCCAGCAGCAGGTGGTCATCAAGAACCTGGAGTCGAACTACCGCAAGGTGCCCAACGTGTCGGGCGCCACCATCCTGGGCGACGGCAAGGTGGCCCTGATCCTGGATACCTCGGGACTGGTCCGCCGCTCGCGCCACTGAGTCCCCCGACCCGTCATCACCGGGGCCTGGCCCCGGACTTTGAAAGTCTCCGATGCTGCTGCAGACCACCTCCACCCGGCGCCCGGCGGCCCCACCGGCCCCTCGCGCGCCGGCCGGCGCCGACGGTCCGCTGGCCGAAGGACGCGAATTCGTCTGGTCGGACAGCGATTTCACCCGCATCAAGGCGCTGATCTACCGGCACGCGGGCATCAGCCTGCACGACGGCAAGCACGCCATGGTCTACAGCCGGGTGTCGCGCCGGCTGCGCGATACCGGGCACAGCAGCTTCAAGAGCTACCTGGACTGGCTGGAGAACCACGACGGTCCGGAATGGCAGGAGTTCGTCAACGCGCTGACCACCAACCTCACCGCGTTCTTCCGCGAGTCGCACCACTTCGACATCCTGTCCAGCCTGCTGGCCGAGCGCCGCACGCACGACTGGAAGATCTGGTGCTCGGCCGCCTCCACCGGCGAGGAGCCCTACTCGATCGCCATGACCTGCGCCGAGGTGCTGGGCACGACCGGCCACTACGACATCCTCAACAGCGACATCGACACCAAGGTGCTGCAGACGGCGCAGCGCGGGGTGTACAAGGCCGACGCCAAGGGGCTGTCGCCGGAACGCCTGCAGCGCTTCTTCCTGCGCGGCAAGGGCGCCAATGCGGGACTCATGCGGGTCAAGCCCGAACTGCAGAAGCACCTGCGGTTCCAGACGGTCAACCTGATCCAGGAGCTGCCGCTGCGCGATGCCTTCGACGTGGTGTTCTGCCGCAACGTGATGATCTATTTCGATGCGCCCACCCAGCGCGCCGTGCTGGAACGCATCCACCGGGTGATGAAGCCCGGGGGCATGCTGTTCGTGGGCCATGCCGAGAACTTCAGCGACGCACGCAACCTGTTCGTGCTGCGCGGAAAGACCGTCTATGAACGCCTCTGACGCCGGTCTGATCAAGCGGCCGGTCGCCACCGACCGGTCGCGCCTGGACGCCCTGAAGGCGCGCAAGCCCCGTCCGGGCGAGGCCAGCTTCTTCTACCGCGACCACCACTTCAAGCAGGACGCGGTGAAGGTGCTGCCGGGCGAGTACTACGTGACCGGCGACGACATCGTCATCATGACGGTGCTGGGTTCCTGCATCGCCGCCTGCATCTACGACGCGCGCGCCCGGGTGGGCGGCATGAACCATTTCATGCTGCCCGAAGGGGGTGCCGATTCCGGCGGCCGCTACGGGTCGTATGCCATGGAACTGCTGATCAACGAGATGATGAAGCTCGGCGCCCGGCGCGAGACCATGCAGGCCAAGGTGTTCGGCGGCGGCCAGGTGATGCACACCTTCACCACCATGAACGTGGGCGAACGCAACACCAAGTTCGTGCTGGACTACCTGCAGACCGAACGCATTGCCGTGGTGTCCAAGGACGTGCTGGACATCCATCCGCGCAAGGTGGTGTTCTTCCCGGCCACCGGCAAGGCCATGGTCAAGCGCCTGGCCCATTCGCACCCGGAGACCCTGGAAACCCAGGAGCGCAAGGGCAACGCTGCCGTGGTGGTGTCGACCACGGCCGGCGGCTCGATCGATCTTTTCTGACGGAGATTACCCATGGCCAAGATCCGCGTCGTGGTGGTGGACGATTCGGCGCTGGTCCGAAGCCTGCTGACCGAAATCATCAACCGCCAGCCCGACATGACCTGTGTCGGCGCCGCTGCCGACCCGCTGGTGGCCCGCGAGATGATCCGCGAGACCAGCCCGGACGTCATCACGCTGGACGTGGAAATGCCGCGCATGGACGGGCTGGAGTTCCTCTCGCGCCTGATGCGCCTGCGCCCGATGCCGGTGGTGATGGTCTCCACCCTCACCGAGCAGGGCGCCGAGATCACGCTGCGGGCGCTGGAGATGGGCGCGGTCGACTTCGTGGCCAAGCCCCGCATCGGCGTGTCGGCCGGCCTGCAGGAACTGGCCGGCGACATCGTCGACAAGATCCGGGTGGCCGCTGCCGCCCACGTGCGCCGCCTGGCACCGACGCCGGCGGGCAACACCCGCGTGCCGAACGCCACACCGGCGGCCTCCGCGCCGGCCGAACCGGCCCGTGCCCCCTTGCCGCGGCTGTCCACCGAGAAGATCATCTGCATCGGCGCATCCACCGGCGGCACCGAGGCCATCCGGGAGGTGCTGACCCCCATGCCTGCCGACGCCCCCGCCATCGTCATCACCCAGCACATGCCCGCCGGATTCACCACCAGCTTCGCCAACCGGCTGGACTCCCTGTGCAAGATCCGGGTCCAGGAAGCCCGCGACGGGCAGCGCATCCTGCCCGGCCATGCGTACATCGCACCGGGGGGCCGTCACCTGCGCATCGACCGCAGCGGCTCCAACTATGTGGCGGTGGTGGAAGACACCGAACCGGTCAACCGGCACCGACCCTCGGTCGAGGTCTTGTTCCGCTCGGCCGCCCGCATCCTCGGACCGAATGCCATCGGCATCATGCTCACCGGCATGGGCGGCGACGGCGCCGCAGCCATGCGCGAGATGAAGGACGCCGGCAGCTACAACTATGTGCAGGACGAGGCCTCCTGCGTGGTGTTCGGGATGCCACGCATGGCCATCCAGCACGGTGCCGCGCACGAGGTGCTGCCGCTGGGGCAGATTGCGCCGGCCGTGCTCACCCGCCTGGCCAGCGCCCCGGCCGGGGTGCGGCACCGCATCTGAGCCCCAAAGCGTTACATTCATCCCCTGCCCCCGCCCTGTTTCCCGAAGGTTCTGCCATGGACATGTTTCGCCGCTTCGTCTCCCTGTGCCTGCTGTCCGCCGTCCTGCCGGCGATGGCCCAGACCAAACCCCTGCCGGAGCCCAAAGGTCGGGCCATCCTCACGGTGAGCGGCAAGATCGGGGTGAAGAACCGGGCGGACATGGCGGCCTTCGACATGGCCATGCTCGAAGCCCTGCCCCAGCACAGCTTCACCACCCGCACCCCCTGGTACGACCGGCCGGTGAAGTTCACCGGCCCCCTGCTGTCCGATGTGCTGGACGCGGTGCAGGCCAGCGGCTCGACCATCAGCGCCGTGGCCATCAACGACTACAAGATCGCCATCCCGGCCGACGACACCCGCAAGTTCAAGGTGGTCATGGCCCGCCTGATCGACGACAAGCCGATCTCCATCCGCGACAAGGGCCCGCTGTTCATCGTCTACCCCTTCGACAGCGCCGCCGAGCTGCGCTCCTCCACCTACTACGAGCGCTCCATCTGGCAACTCAAGGCCATGGAGATTCAATGAACAGCGAGCCCACCGGGCTGGCCCGCTGGCGAACCGGCCAGTGGCTGCTGGCCATCGGCGCCGTCCTGCTGATCACGCTGACGCCGCTGACCTGGATCCAGTGGAAGCAGTTCCGGCTCATGGAGTCGGCCAACCGCAACCAGGTGGATGCGCTCATGTGGCAGGCCTACCAGCTCGAACGCGAGTTCGGCCGCCTGGGCTACACCCTGCATGCCTCCCTTGACGAGCCCCACGCGCCCGACATGGCAGGCGAGCTGCAGGAGCGCTACGAGGTGTTCGTCAGCCGCATCGGTCTGCTCACCGAACTGCCCCGGCGCGACCTGCTGGAAGGCACCCCGGCCTACGACGACGGCATCGGCAAGGCCCGCGAGTTCGTGCAGCGGGCCGATCCACTGTTTGCCGATCCGGATGCGCTGATGCGCGACAAGGCGGCCCGACTGGCCCTCACCCTGGAAGTGGAGCAGCTCACGCCCAGGTTCGGCGAGCTCACCCGCGAGGCCAACCGGGCCACCGCCCGACTGTTCGATGAACGCAACCAGCTGCTGCACCAGCAGAGCCTGCTGGTGATCGGCCTGGCTGCAGCCCAGACCGCCCTGCTGCTGATTTTCCTGGGGCTGCTGCTGCGCGAGGTGCGCCGCAAGCAGGCCCAGAACAACCACCTGCGCCAGCTCGGGCGGGAACTGATGGTGGCCCGCGACCAGGCCGAAGCGGCCAACCAGGCCAAGAGCGTGTTCCTGGCCAACATGAGCCACGAGATCCGCACCCCGTTCCAGGGTGTGCTGGGCATGCTCAACCTGCTGGAGGAAAGCGCGCTGGACAACCGGCAACGCGACTACGTCGAAACCGCACGCGATTCGGCCCAGCACCTGCTGGGCGTGATCAACGACATCCTGGACGTGTCGTCCATGGAAACCGGCACCCTGCGGCTGGCGCCGGCCCCGGTGGAGGTCGCCTCCATGCTGCACGATGTGGAAGGCCTGATGCAGGTGACCGCCCAGGAGAAGGGCCTGGAACTGCTCATCGAGACCGACCCGTCCGTGCCCGCCTGGGTCATGGCCGATGCCACACGGGTGCGCCAGATCCTGTTCAACCTGATCAGCAACGCACTCAAGTTCACGACCCGGGGCAGGGTCCATGTGCGGATCGACACGCTGCCGCAGCGGCCGGGCATCGTGCGCATCGAGGTCAGCGACACCGGCATGGGCATGGACGCCGCGACCCTGGCCCAGCTGTTCACCCGCTTTTACCAGGCCGACAACTCGCTGCGCCGGCGCATCGGCGGCACCGGTCTGGGGCTGGAGATCTCGCGCAACCTGGCGCGGCTCATGGGGGGCGACATCGAGGTGGTGAGCACGCCCGGCGAGGGCTCCACCTTCACCGTGACCCTGCAGCTGCCGGCCGCCGAGGCGCCGACCGATGTCGTCGACAGCCGCACCAGCGTGCTCACCTCACGCCGCCTCAAGGTGCTGGTGGCCGAAGACCACCCGATCAACCTGAAGTACATCCACATCCTGCTGGAGCAGATGGGGCACGACGCGGTCTTCTGCGAGAACGGTCAGGAAGCCCTGGAACTGTTGCAGCGCGAGCCCTTCGACGTGGTGCTGCTCGACTACCACATGCCGGTGCTCGACGGCCTGGCCACCACCCAGGCGGTACGCGCCTCGGACGGCCCCAACCGCGACGTGAAGATCATTCTGGTCACCGCCGACGTGGTGAACGACACCCGGCGCCGGGCCCAGGAGGTGGGCGTCAACGAGTTCACCACCAAGCCCCTGCAGGCCTCCGACCTGCGCCGTGCCCTCATCCGTTGTGGCCTGATCGACCCGGCCATCGAACCGGACGACGCCACTGCAGCCCCTGCCACGATGCCGGAAGAATCCCTGATGCTGCGCATGGACCAGTTGCCCGAGGAGCTGTTCGACCGCGAGTCGTACGCCGAGATCCGCTCCATGATGCCGGCCGACACGCTCGACGAGTTGCTGGGCACCCTGTTCGATCCGCCGATCGGCACCGTGCCGGTGCTGCTCGCCGCACTCGACCAGGGTGAAGCGGCCGAGATCGCCTATCAGGCCCACAAGCTCAAGGGCACGTCCATGCTGATGGGATTCCGGGCCATCGTGGCCACGGCCGCCTGGATGGAGCGGCTGGCCAACGAAGGGCTGGCGGCCGACGCCGTGGCCCTCAAGCCGCAGCTGGAAGAGGATGTGCGCCGCACCCGGGAAGCCATCGACCGGCTGGAGCCGGTCCAGCAGACCGACTGACCGGGCACAGGCTCACACCCGCCGGCTGATGATCTGGCCGGTCTGCCCGGCCGCCGGATTCAGGGACGCTTCGTCATAGAGGCTGGCGGCGCGCGACGCGCCTTGGGGACCGGCCACATCCTTCTCGCCCAGGGCCTGCTCCACCACCGCGGCGCTGGCGTCCCACGCATCCACCAGGGCCTGACGAAGGCGTTCGATGGCTTCGCGGTCAGCCTGCTCGCGGGCCTCGCGGGCTTCCTGTTCGGCTTTCTGCTGCTCGGCCTTGGCCTGAACCTCGGCCACGGTCGCGGCAATGCCGCTGCCGTTGCGGTCGGCCGCTGCGGAGGTGGCCGGCGTCGATCCATCGGTGACCGGATCGCCCGGTCCACGGCGCCGGGACCGGGCGGGCTCCTCGTCGGAGCCGGCGGCAGTCACCGACCCCACCGGCGCCACCGGCGTCACCGCGGCCACCGGCCGGGCAGGACCGATCAGCGGTGTGCTGGCGCCCGGCCAGCTGGCCGGCGCCGTGGTTGAAATCTGGATCATGGTCGGTTCCCCCATCGACGGCAGCCGGGAGGCTTTCCCGGCTGTCTGATGGTTGATTCGACCAAAAGCGCCGGAACTTGAGCGCTTTTTCGGGGTTCAGGCCGGTTGGGTCAGTAGGCGCGCTCGTTGGCGCTGCACCAGTAGGCCTCGATCTGGGCCGCGATGTCCAGGAAGCGGGAAAAGCTCACCGGCTTCTCGATGTAGGAATTGGCCCCCAGGTCGTAGGTGGTCTGCAGGTCCCGCGACTCGCGCGACGAGGTCAGCATGACCACGGGGATGCGGCGGTAGTGCGGATGCTGCTTGAGCTGCTGGAGGACCTCGATGCCGTTGACCCGGGGCATGTTGATGTCGAGCAGGATGACCGCCGGCTGGGGCTCCCCTGCGTCCCAGCGGTTCAGGTAAGCGAGCGCTTCCTCGCCGTCTCGGGCTACCTGGATGGGATGGGCACAGGCCCGCCGGCTGAAGGCGCGCAGGGTGAGGTCCAGGTCCATGGGGTTGTCCTCCACCACCAGGATGGGGGCCAGCGGCGTGGTGGACGCAACGGTGGGCGCATTCATGCCGGCAACTCCAGGTGGAAGGTGGCGCCCTGCTCGGGCGCACTCTCGGCCCAGACCCGCCCGCCCATGCGCTGGGCGGCCTTGCTCACCAGGGCCAGACCGACCCCGGTGCCGGGGTAGGCGTCCGAGCGCTGCAGGCGCTGGAAGATACCGAAGATCTTGTCGCTGTATTTCATGTCGAAACCCACGCCGTTGTCCTTCACCCAGAGGTGATGTTGCCCGTTTTCAAGTCGGTTGCCCATCACCAGTTCTGGGTAGACACCCGGTCGGTGGAACTTCAGTGCATTGCCGATCAGGTTGCGCAGGATGACCGCCAGGCCTTCGCGGTCGGTGGTGAGCACGGTGGGCTGCAGCGCCGAGAGGTCGATGCGGGCGCCCAGGCGCTCGATGTCGGCGGCGTATTCCTCCAGCACCCGCTCGACCAGGGGCAGCAGCTCCACCGTCTGCTGCTCGACCGACCGCCGCTCCATGCGGGAATACGCCAGCAGGTCGCTGATGAGCAACCCCATCTGGGCCACTCCCCGCCGGATGCGATCCAGGTAAGCCCGCCCGGTGTCGTCCAGCCGCTCGGCATGGTCCTCCTGCAGCAGCTGGCTGTAACCGTCGATGCCTCGCAGCGGCGCCTTGAGGTCGTGCGAGACGGTGTAGGAAAACGCCTCCAGCTCGCGGTTGGCGGCCAGCAGTTCCTCGGTCCGCTGCTCCACCCGCTGCTCCAGCTCGGCATTGGTCTTCTCCAGCGCCGTCTGTGCCTGGCGCAGCGCGGTGATGTCGAGCACCGTGCCGGACAGCCGATGCCCGCCCTGGGCACCGGGCTCCTTGCGCACGCTGACCCGGAACCACTTCTCCGGACCCAGGTCGGGATGGCGGCGGAATTCCAGGCTCTGGGTCTCGCCGGGCGGGCGCCGGGCCGGCACGAAGGCCGCCACGGCGGCGACGTCCTGCGGGTGCACCAGGGCCAGATGGGATTTCAGGTCGGGCGGCGGTCCGTGTGCCGGATCGATCCCCATGTTGCGGTAGAGCTGGCCCGACCACCAGACCGGCTCGCCGGCGTGCGGGTCGAACGACCAGCTGCCCAGCCCGGCGATGGCCTCGGCCTGCTCCAGCAGCTGGGTCTGCCGGCGCAAGGCCTCGTTGGCGCGGCTGCGTTCGGTCACGTCCTGGACCGTGGACAGCAGGCGCAGCAGACGGCCGTGCGAGTCGCGCACGGCGCGGACCTCGATCTCGGCTTCCACCAGCTGCAGGTCCTTGCGCACGAAGCGTTTGTGCATGCCGTAGCTGTCACGCAGGCCGTCCTTCATCTGCTGCAGCAGGACCAGGTTGTTCTGCAGATCCGGGGACGGCGTCATCTCCGACCAGGTCATCTCCAGCAGCTCCTCGCGCGAGTAGCCCAGGATGTCGCAGAGGCGGTCGTTCACCTGCAGCCAGCGCTTGCTCTCGGGCGACGAGATGGCCATGCCGATGAAGGGCAGGTCGTAGAAGAGCCGCAGCTGCTCGGCCTGCTCGCGCTGGGCCAGCAGCGCTTCCTTCTGCACCGTGATGTCGAGCAGGATGCCGGTGATGCCGACCACCTGCCCGGCGGCATCGCGGTCGACCGCGGACCGGTCTTCCACCCAGATCCATCGACCGTCGCCGGTGCGCAGGCGGTATTCCTGCCGGTACTCGTCCGGACCCTGGGTGCGGTGGTGCTCCGACTGCAGCCAGACCGCATGCCAGTCATCGGGATGCACCAGCTCGGAAAAGGACAGCCGCCGGGCAACCAGGTCATGCGGGCTGTGCTGCCACTGCTCGATCGAGGTGCTGACGAAGCGGACCGCCCGATCGGCCGCCGGCGACCATTCCACGAACACCACCGGCGAGCGCGCCACCAGCGAGCCGAGGTGCCGCAGCTCGGCCTGCTGTGCCTGCAGGCGCTGCGCCATGCGGTCGACCTCGTTGCCGATGCTGGCCAGCTCGTCGCGCCCGGGCAGGGCTGCCCGGGCCTGCAGCTGGCCATCGCCCACCTGCTCCAGCGTGCGGACCAGCCGGCTCGCCCGCTTGAACCACAGCCGGTGCATGAGCAGCGCCAGCAGACCGGCCAGGGCCAGCAGCAGCACGCTCTCGCGCACGACCTCGGTGACCAGCGTGGAACGCAGCCGGGCCTTGGGGAAGGTGAGATCCACCAGGGTGACCAGGCGGCGATCCCCTGAGAAAGGGGCGACGCCCACCAGCGTGGTGCGGTCATCGAGCAGGCGCACCTGGATGCCCATGCGGTCGGCCGCAAACAGCTCGGGCCGGCGCGCCGGGACCGGCATCTGCGCCATGACCTCGTCGAAGCCTCGCCCGATGTCGGCGCGGATGATGGAGGCATCGATGCGACCATCCGGGGCCAGCAGGTAGGCCGACTGCATGCCGGTGTGCAGGCTCAGACCACCGATGATGCGCCGCACCTGCTGCGCATCCTCCAGGGTGGACAGGAAGCTCAGGCGGCTCTGCTCGACGCTCAGGCGCTCCCGCAGGCGGCGCGTCTCCTGTTCCACCACGTCGGCCTGCAGCGTGCGCAGCTGGGAGAGGAAGTTGACGCCGGAGGCCAGCATGGCGAACAGCACCATGATCAGGGGTGCCATCCAGCGCCCGGGCAGGCTGACCAGGGACAGGCGTCGGCTCATCGCCCCCCCGCCGTGATCACCCGCCTCGCCGGGCCGGTGTCGATCATTTGCTGCCAGTCCGGTTCGGTCCGGATCAGTCCCAGCTGCGCCATGAGCCGGGCCACCTCGCGGGCTCCGTGGAGCACCGGGCTGGCCGGATCGGACAGCGCGGCCAGCGATTCGTCCGGGGCAAAGAACTGGAGTCCGCCCATGACGGTGCGGTACTCGGCCACCTTCAGGTCGGTGCCCACGCTGAGGGATTCGGCGGCGCCCGCCGGATCCAGCATCAGCAGGGCCAGACCCCGTTGCCACGCCTGCAGCATGGCATCCACCGCCGCCGGCCGGGACTGCAGCACGTCGTGCCGGACGGCCAGCACGTCGAGCACCTGCCCGGGGATCTGGCGGGAATCGAACACCGGACGGAACCCGGCCGCCGCCATGGGCCCTGCCAGCGGCTGGTACGAGATGGCCGCGGCCACCTGCCCCGCCTTGAGGGCCTGCAGGTGCAGGGTGGCCTCGATGTTGACCTCGCGCACATCTCCGGGCGCCAGACCCGCGGCTTCGAGCAGCCGGTGCAGCATGAGCGTGCCCACCGAAGAGTCCTCCACCGCGATCGCCTGGCCCAGCAGGTCACCGAGCTGCCGGATGCGGGGTGCGACCATGACCACGTCGCCGCCACGGGAGGCGTCGAGCAGGGCCACGATGCGCAGGTCCAGGCCGCTGTCGCGCATGCGCAGCACCTCGTCGAAGGTGAGCGCTCCGGCGTCGAGCAGGTTGTTGCGCAGGTGGCGCTGGGTCTCGGCACCGGTGGCCAGCTCCACCACCTGGAGCAGGCCGCTGTCGAACAGCCGACGGTCCCGCGCCAGCACCAGCGGGTCATACCCGACCCAGGCGTTCATGCCCAGTCGGGCCGGCGGCAGCGGCGTCTCCAGGCAGCCCGCCAGGCAGCCGCCCAGGAAGGCCAGCGCGGTCCGCCTCCCGAACCGCAGCGGGTGATCCGCGCTGACCGGCGGAATCACGCCTCGGCTCCGATCGGCAACACCACGGTGAACACCGAGCCCTCACCCGGCACCGATTCGATCTCGATGCGGCCGCCATGGGCTTCGGCGATCTGCCGGGAGATGGTCAGGCCCAGGCCGGAGCCCTCGAACTCGCTGCGCAGGTGCAGGCGTCTGAACGGCTGGAACAGCTGGTCGACGTGCTGCGGTGCGATGCCGATGCCGTTGTCGATCACCCGGATCCGGACCTCGCCGCCGGCCATGCGGGCATCCACCCGCACATGCGGCACACGGCCCGGCGGGACGAACTTCAGGGCGTTGGACAGCAGGTTCTGGAACAGCAGCGACAGCAGGCTGGGCTGACCCTGCACCACCGGCAGCGGCGACAGGTCGAGCCGGGCCCCGGTGGCTGCCAGCCGCGCCGCCAGCACATCGCGCAGCTCGGCCAGCGTGCGGTCCAGCGCCACGGCTTGCGGCGGATCGCCTTCGGCGTTCTGCAGCCTGGCGTAGCGGACCACATCATCGAGCAGCGTGCGCATGCGCCCGCCGGCGCGGGTGGCCAGGCGCAGGAAATGCCGCGCCTCCTCCGGCAGCACCGGACCATGGTCTTCCTCGACGAGACCGACAAACTGCACGATGGTGTTGAGCGGCTCGCGCAGGTCGTGCGAGGCGATGCGCACGAACTGCAGCAGGCTTTCGTTGGCCACCCTGAGCTCGTCGGCCGTGCGCAGGAGCTCGCGGTGGCTCTGCTGCAGGTCGCGCAGGGCCACATCCAGGTTCTGCCGGTCGGCGACCGACGATTGCTTGAGCACGTCGTTGGCCTGCTTCAGGCGCAGCTGAGTGCGGACACGGGCCTGCACGATGGCCGGACGCACCGGCTTGGCGATGAAGTCGGCCGCGCCCTTCTCGAGGCCGGCCTGCTCGAAGCCGTCTTCGCTCAGGCTGGTGACCATGATCACCGGCAGGTCGGCCAGATCGGGCGTGGCCTTGAGCGTTTCCAGCACCTCGAAACCATTGAGGCCCGGCATCTGGGCATCGAGCAGCAGCAGGTCGGGCGGGCTGTCGTTGATCAGCCGCAGGGCATCGGAGCCATTGGTGGAGAACCGCAGGTGCCCCAGATCGCGCAGCGCCTTGCCCAGCGCGCGGATCATCCCCGGATCGTCATCGACGATCAGGATGTCCGGCGCCGTCGTGCTCTCCTTGCCGGAGATGTCCGCCGGATCCGCTCGTTTCATGCCGTCGATTCTCCCTGCAAAAGCCGGGCGGCGGCAGCGAAATCCAGCGCATCCATGAGCTGACCGGCGGCCTCCATGGTGGCATCCCCCAGGCGGGAACGCAGGCCGTCGGCCTGGGTCTCGAACAGCCCCAGGGCCTCCATGTCGTTGTTCGACAGCAGTTTCACCAGCCGCTCCAGGACGGCATCGCTGGCCGGGGGCACGCCCACCGCCACCGGCCGCTGCCCGGCCTGGCGCCCGATCCAGTCGGCCGACGCCGCCATCAGCCCCGAGAGGGCCTGCTGCAGCGCCAGCCAGGGCTCGGCCAGGGCCTCGGTCGGCTCGCCGTCGCGCAGACCGCATTCGATGCGGTCGGCCCACCGGGCCACCTCCACGGCGTCGATCATGCTGGCCGCGCCGCGCAGCTTGTGCAGCCGGGCGGCCAGCGCCGCGCGCTGGGCCTCGTCCGGCGGTGCCGGCCAGGCCTGGACGGCCATGTCGCCGAAGCCATCGGACAGGCGGGTGAGGGACAGGCGCAGCAAGGACACGTCGTGTCCCAGCCGGGCCGCCGCCCGAGGGCCGTCGATGCCCGCGATGTCCGGCCAGTCCTGGCCGTTGCCGGCCGGACGGGCCTCGTCCAGGGTGAGCACCGGCACCTGCAGCCCGGTGGCGCGTTCGATGGCCTGCCGCACCGTCCGCACCATGGTGGTGGGCTCCAGGGGCTTGGTCAGGAACTCGTTCATCCCGGCCTCCATCGCACGCCGCCGTTCCTGGGCCAGCGCGCCCGCGGTAAGGGCCACCACCGGCAGCCCGGCCAGTTCAGGCTCCTTCCGCATGGCACGGGTGGCCTCCAGCCCGTCCATCTCCGGCATCTGGACATCCATGAGGACGACGTCGAATTCGGCCGGGTCCTGCCGCAGCACGGCCAGGGCTTCGCGGCCGTTGCTGGCGGTGGTGACGGTGGCACCCTCGCGCGCCAGCAGGTGGGAGCCGATCTCCAGGTTGATGTCGCTGTCGTCGACCAGCAGGATGCGGACCCCCGGCAGTGACTGCACCTGCCCGCCGCCGGAGAGCACCGGCGAGGGCAGGACCCGGACCTGGCTGCCCTGGCGCCGCACCACGCTGTGGTTGACGGCATTGAACAGCACCGAGGCGTTGACCGGTTTGGTCAGGATGGCATCGGCGAGTCGACCGACGTCGAGGCCGGCCACCCGGTCCCGGTCGCTGGACGACACCATCAGCGTGGCCGGCAGGTTGGCCGCCCCCATCTGGTCGATGACCTGCTGCAGGGCGGTCAGACCGTCGATGCCGGGCAGCATCCAGTCGACCAGCATGGCATCCGGCATGGGCAGCCCCTGGGCCTGGCGACGGGCCATCCAGGCCACCAGGGCTTCGCCCGACTCGCAGACGTCGGTGCGCCAGCCGAAGGCGCGGGCCATGTCGACCAGCGCCTTGCGTTCGGCCGGCACGTCATCGACCACCAGCAGCTCGAGCGCGCCGCGCCCCCCCTGGTCGACGGCCTGCCGCAACGGCAGTTCGAAACGGAACTCGCTGCCCTGGCCTGGCGTGCTGTCGAGCCCGACCGTGCCGCCCATGAGCTCGACCAGCCGGCGCACGATGGACAGGCCCAGCCCGGTTCCCCCGAAGCGCCGGGTGGTGGAGGCGTCGGCCTGCGAGAACGGCGAGAACAGGCGCTCCTGCACCTCGGCCGGAATGCCCACGCCGGTGTCGACCACCCGCACGCCCAGCTGGATGTCGTCGGCGGCGGACTCCGACGGCAGCGGCAGCCGCTCGAAGTGCACCGTCACCGAACCCTGCTCGGTGAACTTCAAGGCATTGCCCACCAGGTTGGTCACCACCTGGCGCAGACGCAGCACATCGCCCAGCAAGGAGGCCGGCAGGGCCGGATCGAGCCGGAACTCCAGCGCCACCCCCTTGCCCTCGGCCTGCTGCAGGAACACGGCCTCCACCTCGGTGATGAGCTCGCGCAGGCGGAAGGGCTCGGCCTCCAGGGGCATCTCGCCGGCCTCGATCTTGGCCAGGTCCAGCACGTTGTTCACGATGGCCAGCAGCGACTGGCTGGCCATCTGCGACTTGCCCAGCAGCTGCTGCTGCCGCAGGCTCAGCGGTGTGTCGCTCAGGAGGTGGGTCAGGCCGATGACCGCATGCAGCGGCGTGCGGATCTCGTGGCTCATGTTGGCCAGGAACTCGCCCTTGGCGCGCGAGGCCTCCTGCGCCGCCTCGGTGGCCCGCACCAGGTCGGTGATGTCCAGCCGGAAGCCCACGGTGTGGCCGTCCGGCATGCGGCGATCGATGACCCGCACCACCTTGCCGCTGTCGAGCCGGTGCACGCTGGTGTGTTCGCCGGCCCGGAAATCGTCCAGCCGCTGGGCGATCCAGCCCGCCGGATCGCCCTGCGCTTCGGGGTACTGGCCGCGGCCCACACCCACCCGCAGGATGTCCTCGAACCGGCTGCCCGGCACGATCAGGTCGGCGACCGTCTCGTACAGCGCCCGGAACTTGTCGTTGCAGAACACCAGCCGCTCCTGTCCGTCGAACAGCACGAAGGCCTCGTCGATGGCGGTGATGGCGCCGCGCAGCAGGGCCTCGTTGCGTTCGCTGCGGCGCTCTGCCTGCTTGCGGTCGGCCAGGTCGGTGTAGGTGGTGACGAAGCCTCCGCCCGGCATCGGAGTGCCGCGCACCTCGATCGGCGTGCCGTCCGGACGCTGGCGCTCGAAGCGGTGTGGCACCGGCGCACGGGCCCTCGCCACGATCTGCTCGACGGCCTCTTCCACATCCACGCTGCCGTACTCGCCGCGCTCGGCATTGAAGCGGATGATGTCCTCGAAGTTGGGCACGCCGTTCTCGAACAGCGGCTCCAGCCCGAGCAGGGTGACGAATTCCTTGTTGCAGGCCACCAGATTGAGCTGGGCATCGAAGGCGCTCAGGCCGCAGGGCAGGTTGTCGAGGATGCTCTGCTGCAGGTCGTTGACGCGCCGCAGCTCGGCTTCCATGAGGTACCGGGCCGTGATGTCCTGCAGGGCCCCGACGATGCGGGTGGGCCGGCCCTGCTCGTCGAGCACCGGTTCGCCCACGGCACGCACCCGGATCTGACGGCCACGGGCCGTGATGAAGGGCAGCTCCAGATCGAAGGGCTCGGCCTCGCGCATGGCGCGGGCGATGGCGGCCCGGATGCGCTCGCGGGCTTCGCCCTCGGGGTAGAAGCTCAGCAGATGTTCGGGGTCGGGGTGGTAGGCATCGTCCACCTCGTGGATCTCGCGGGTCTGCCGGGTCCACTCCACATGGCCCTCGGCGGGGTCGTACTGCCATCCGCCCACGCCGGCCACGCGGCCGGTGCGCCGCAGCAGTGCCTCGCTTTCGGCCAGGCGGATCTGGGCCTCGCGGGCGCGGGTGACGTCCTGATGGGTGCCGTGCATCCATTCCGGCTTCCCGTCGTCGGTCCAGCTGGTCACCCGGCCCCGATCGAGCACCCAGACCCAGTGGCCGTCCTTGTGCCGCATGCGGGCTTCCACCTCGTAGTTGGGCGTTTCGCCGGCAAAGTGGCGCTGCAGGGCCGCTTCGGACAGCTTGAGGTCGTCGGGGTGGGTCAGGCGCTCCCAGGTCTGGATGCTCAAGGGCCCAAGTTCATCGAGGCGGTAGCCCACGATGTCGGCCCAGCGTTCGTTGAACCGGGTCTCGCCCGTCTGCACGTTCCAGGCCCAGGTGCCGGCATTGGTGCCGCGCAGGACGTCCTGCAGCATGCGGCGTTCGTCCATGAGGGACGCGGTGCGCTCCCGTACCGTGGCCTCCAGGTTGGCATTGAGCTCGGCCAGGGCCCGCTGGGCCGCGCGCTCGGCCGTGATGTCGCGCACCATGGCCGACACCCCGGCCACGCTGCCGTCGAGTTCGCGCAGGACCGACAGCGACATCGAGACCTGCAGGCCATCGCCCTTGCGGGTCCGGCAGGCGGCCTCCAGCACGTGGGCACCGGACTGTTCGGCCAGCCCGTCCAGCGGCAGGTAGCCGGTGCCGATGCGGTCGTCGGGCGCGATCAGGGCTTCCAGCAGACGCCCCACCGCCTGCTCGGCGCTGTAGCCGAACAGCTCGCGGGCGCCCCGGTTCCACGACGTCACCCGGCCCTGGGCATCCATGCCGATGATGGCGTCCGACGTCTGGTCCACCAGATCGGCCAGCCGCAGCCGCTGGCTGCGCGCGTCCAGCCGGCGCCGCACACCCACCCAGTACAGGTAAAGCATCACGCCGCCCACGACACCCACCGCCCCGTACAGGGGCAGGCGGGACAGGGCCTCGTTCCAGGCACGGGCCTCCACCTGGCTGACGGGCAGGGTGGCGATGTAGCGCAGGCTGCCGACGTCGGAATCGGGGTTGCTCTGCAGCACCCGCATGGCGAGCACCACCGGCCCCTCGGGACTGTTCCAGCGGGTGCGGCCGGGCTGTCCGTCCAGCACCTCGACCTGGTAGTCGTCGGTCCACCGACGCACCGGCCCGAACTCGTGGGCATAACGGCGGGCCACGTCGGGATGTTCGAGGTAGTCACCCCGGCTGTTGAGCACCATGGAGGTGATCGAGGTCCGCAACTCTTCCTCCATCATGCTGGTCGGCGAGAGCGCGCCCACCGGCAGGAAAGGGACGCTGTTGACCGCCATCACCAGCACCGCCACCGGCTGGCCGGCGGGGTTGAGCACCGGGGTCGAGAACTGGACCAGCGGCCGCAGCGGCCGGCGCACCTCGCCATGCTCGCGCAGCAGCGTGACATCGGAGACGAACACCTCGCCCTGCCCCAGGCGGGCCGCCTGCACGATTTCCTGGGCCTCGGGCTCGGCCCGCAGTTCCTGGGGGGGCACCGCCAGCACCGCCTCGCCCCGGCGCTCGACGCGGAACAGCTCGCGGGCGCCGTTGCGAAGCCCGGTCAGCCGCAAGGAATGCAGCTCGGGATTGGCCTTGAGGTACGCCGCAAACAGCCGCTCCAGCGCCCGCTGGTCCTGCGCACTGCCGGCGCCGTCCGCCGCACGCTCCTGGGCGACCACCTCCACCTCCGAGGTCGACGCCAGGAACACCACGCTCTTGCGCCGGAAAGCCCGCCGGGCATCCACCGCCTCGGCCTGAGCGGACACCAGGGTCTCCAGCTGGGCCCGGGCTTCCCTCAGGCCTGCGTTGAGGCGGCTGTCGTGGTCGAGCCAGACCAGCACCGCCACCACCAGCAGATAGATCGCCAGGACGCTCAGCGTGAGACGCTGGCGCAGGAAGCCGGACAAGCCGAGCCGCCCGGCATCGGCATTGATCGGGGGGTAATCGACCGGGACCAGCGCCTCACTGGTCTGGCGCTGCCGCATCAGCAGCCAGACCATCAGGGCCAGCAGGGTGCTGACCAGCGCGCCCTGCCAGAAGCGGGTCTTTGCCGAGGAGGTCTGCACCGCCTCCAGCAACGGTGTCAGCGCCTGGACCTCCAGCACCCAGTCGCGCCCTGCCACCGTGAGGTCGAGGCGCAGCGGCGCCATGTCCAGTTCCGACACATCCAGGCCGGTCGTGCGCTGCAGGAAGGGCTGGCCGCCGGACTTGTCGCTCAGACGGACCGACACCTCCCCGGCCATCGGGCCCAGGTCGGCGAGGATTTCCTCGGCCACCAGGGGCGCGTAGGCCCAGCCCACGGTCGCTTCGCGCCGCGCACCGGTCTCGACCGGCACTGCGCCGCTGCGGTAGACCGGCAGCAGCATCAGAAACCCGCTGCCGGCCTTGCCCGATGCCTGCACCAGGGTGATGGGGGCGGTGAGCCGGGCCTCCCCGCTGTCCATGGCGGCAATGGCCGCTTCGCGGCGGTGGATTTCGGAAGCGATGTCCAGTCCGGTGGCCCCGGTGTTGTCGGCCAGCGGGTAGATGTACTGGATGACGAAGCGCTCGCCCTCGTGCGGGCCGATCTCCCGGATGCTGAAGCCCGCCGGCCCCTCGGCGCGCGCAGCGGCCAGGAAATCGGCCTCCGCGGCACGCGGCACCTTGCGGATGAAACCGAACCCGCGCGCGCCGGGAAACTCCCGCCGCATGTCCCGGCTGGCCACGTAGGCCTCGAAGGCAGGCCGGTTGATGCCGTCGGCGCCCGCCGCCATCACCGCGCCGCGGGTGCCCTTGAGCCCGTATTCGTAGATCAGGAACCGGTCGCGGACGTGCTGGGCCACGCTGGTGGCGGCTTCCTGCAGCCGGCGTTCGGCCGCGCGGCGGTTGTCCTGCTGGGTGGACCAGCCCAGTCCTGCCGAGACGAGCAGTCCCAGGATCCACAACAGGATCGCCCAGCGGCGTGGCCCGGCCAGTCGCCCCATCGAATTCGCCATCCTCCGGACCTCCACCCACGAACGGACACGGGCACACCCCGAATGGCCGCCCTCACCAACCCATGCTAGCACCCGTATAGGGGACGCCTGCACCGAAGAACAGGTGATTCGTGGTCTATTTCCTGCCGGTGTCTCGTACCGGTGTCGCCGTCCGCCTTCAGGCGGCGGACCCGCCCGTCACCAGCCCGGCCAGTGCCGGCAGGGCAGCCGCCACCTGGCGTTCCAGGGGTTTGGTCAGGTAGCCCTTGACCGAGGCATGGCGGGCGGCGCGTTCCCGGTCGGTCGGGTCGGACGAGGAGGACAGCATCAGCACCACCGCCCCGCCCTGCTGGGCCGGGGTGAGCGCCTCGAATGCCTCCAGGAACTCGAAGCCGTTCATGACCGGCATGTTGATGTCGAGCAGGATGATGGAGACGCCATGGCACGGCGTGTCGCGCAGGTGGTCCAGGGCCTGTGCGGCGCGTTCGAAGCCCAGGATGTCGTAATCGACCCCGCAACGCTGCAGGATCAGCCGCGTGAACAGCAGGTCGTTGTCGTTGTCGTCGACCATCATCACTCGCAACGTCATGGCTTCTCCGGGGGAACTGGGGGTGGCTCTTGTCTGGGGTATGGTATTGCGGTTTGGGCCGGCGCAGACCGGCTTTCTGGAGACCCGTCATGCAAGCAGCCTGGTATGAACGCAATGGCCCCGCCGAGGAGGTGCTGCAGGTCGGCGAATGGCCGACCCCGGAGCCGGGTCCGGGCGAGGTGCGGGTCCGGCTGGCCTGGTCGGGGGTCAACCCGTCCGATGTGAAGTCCCGTGCGCGGCGCCCCCTGATCGCCCCCCGCATCGTGCCCCACAGCGACGGCAGCGGCGTGATCGACGCCGTGGGAGCGGGCGTGCCGGCCGAGCGGCTGGGTCAGCGGGTCTGGACCTGGAACGGGCAGTGGCAGCGTCCCTTCGGCACCGCCGCCGGCTGCATCACCCTGCCTTCGGAACAGGCGGTGGACCTGCCCCCTTCGGTGTCGCTGGAGGCGGGCGCCTGCCTGGGCATTCCCGGGCTCACCGCGGTGCAGGCGGTTCGGCTGGCCCGGCCGATGGCCGGGCAGACGGTTCTGGTCACGGGCGCGGGCAACGCGGTCGGGCACCTGGTGGTGCAGCTGGTACGCCGGCTGGGCGCCCGCGTGATCGGCACCGCAGGCTCGGCCGCCCGACGGGAACTGGCGCTGCGCTCGGGTGCGACCGAGGTGCTGGACTACCGCCAGGCCGACACGCCGCGTCGGATCCGCGACCTCACCGGTGGCGCCGGGGTGGATCTCGTGATCGACATGGACTTCTCCGGCACGGCGGCCTGGCTGCCGCAGGGCATCCTGCGCCCGCACGGGCAACTGGTCTGCTACGGCTCCAACCAGCCCGGCGAGGTGACGGTCGACTTCCGCACCCTGCTGTTCCAGTCCATCGCCTGCCGGTTCTTCGTGGTCTATGAGCTGACGCCGGCCGATCGGGCCGCCTGCATCGCGGAACTGACATCGCTGCTGGAGGCCGGTGCGCTCGGCATCCAGCCCGGCGACCGTTTCGAGCTGTCGGCCATCGCCGACGCCCACCGGTGCGTGGAGGGCGGCGCATCGCTGGGCACCGTGCTGGTGGCCCCCTGAGCGGCGAAAAGCGGAAGAAACGCACACGGCATCCCCTGTTTGCCGTTTTGTCCCCTCAAGTGGGGACGACGACATCCGACATACCGGCATCACTTCTGGAGGGGATGCCCCATGTTCCGCAACATGAGTCTGGCCCAGCGCCTGCTGGCCATCAATGCCGTGATGATGCTCACCCTGCTCGGCACGGCGCTGACCGTGTGGGTGCTGATGGGCAACCTCAGCGCCGCGGCCAACCGGATCAACACGGTCAACGTGCCGCAGCTGCAGCGCATCGCCGACATCGAGCTCAACGTCACCCGGGTGTCGCTGCAGTTGCGGCACGCCATCCTCTCCCGCAATCCCGCCGAGATGGAAACGACCCTGGCCGACATTGCCGCCAAGCGGACCTTGCTGGAGCGTGAGCTGGAGCGGTTCGGCCAGGCCATGAACGACGAGGCCGGGCGCCAGGCCTTTGCCCCGCTGCCGGGCCTCATGGCGTCGTTCTGGAAGGCCGGCGAAGCCAATCTGGCGCTGATCCGTTCCGGCCAGCGGGCCGAGGCGTTTGCCTATCTGGTCGACACCACCATCCCGGCCCGCAACGCGCTGCTCGCACCGCTGGGTGAGGAGAAGGTGCGTCAGGGTCGCCAGCTGTCGGAGCGGGTTCAGGACATTGATGATTTCGCCGGCCTGGACCGGCTCATGGTGGTGGGTGCCGTGGGGTTCGCCTCGGTGGTGCTGGCCGGCCTGACGCTGTACCTGCGCCGCGTGACCCGGGATCTGGGCGCCGATCCGGCCGTGCTCAAGCAGGTGGCCCGGTCGGTCGCGGCAGGCGACCTGTCCATCGACATACCGCTGCGACCCGGCGACCAGGACAGCACGCTCGCCAACCTGAAGGCCATGGTCAACCAGCTCGAGATCTCGGTGCGGACGGTGCGGCAATGCGCCGATGCGGTGTCGCTGGGCAGCAGCGAGATCGCCAGCGGCAACAGCGACCTGTCCCAGCGCACCGAGAGCCAGGCCAGTGCACTGGAGGAAACCTCGGCCTCCATGGAACAGGTCGGCAGCACCGTGCAGCAGAACGCCGACAACGCCCAGACGGCCAACCAGCTGGCGGTCAACGCCTCCAGCATCACGGCCGAAGGGGGCCAGGTGGTCAACGAGGTGGTCGGCACCATGCGCGACATCGAACAGAGCGCGCGCCGCATCGGCGAGATCATCGGCGTCATCGACGGCATCGCCTTCCAGACCAACATCCTGGCCCTGAATGCCGCGGTGGAAGCGGCCCGTGCCGGCGAGCAGGGTCGGGGCTTTGCCGTGGTGGCCGGCGAGGTGCGCAACCTGGCCCAGCGCAGTGCAGAGGCAGCGAAGGAAGTGCGCAAGCTGATCATCGACAGCGTGGACCGTGTCGAAAAAGGCACGGCACTGGCCGACCGCGCCGGCGCCACCATGCAGGAGATCGTTGCCAGCATCCGCCGGGTGTCCGACATCGTCGGGGAGATCAGCGCGGCCAGCGCCGAACAGAGTTCGGGCGTGTCCCAGGTGGGCGAAGCCATCACCCAGATGGACCAGGCCACGCAGCAGAACGCGGCATTGGTGGAAGAGATGGCCGCCGCTGCCAGCAGCCTGCGCACCCAGGCCCGGCAGATGGTCGATGCGGTCGCCGTGTTCCGGCTGCGCGAGGCCGGCGCCCGCGCGGTCTGATCTCAGCGCAGCAGGTCGGCGATTTCCTTGGCCGACTCGGCGGAACGCCGTGACAGGCTGCGCACCTCCGCAGCCACCACCGAAAAGCCGCGGCCATGCTCCCCGGCACGGGCGGCCTCGATCGCGGCATTGAGCGACAGCAGGTTGGTCTGCATCGCCAGGCCGTTGATGCGGTCGACGGCGGTCTGGATGCGCTCCAGGGTCTGCTTGGTGGCGGTGATGTCGCTGGCATAGAGCACCAGCTTGCGCAGGCTGCCATCCATGTCCAGGGTCGGGTTGAAGCGGCCCGCCAGCCAGATCTTGCGTCCGGTCACCGTGCTGAGTTCCAGCTCCTGGGTGAGGGTGCCCTCCCGCATCAGGCGCGCACGGGCATCGCCGGACAACAGGGATGTGGCGATGCCCTCGAGCAACCGGCGCACCGGCTCGATCGATTCGGTCTGCAGCACGGCCAGCAGCATCGGGCTCACATCGATCAGGCGACCGCGCTCGTCCCAGTCGGCCGTGACCGAGGAGGCGCGGATCGCGGACAGGCGGGTGGCATCTTCCTGGGCCCGCATCTTGGTGGCGGTGATGTTGGCATTGACCGACACGTAGCGCTGCACCTGTCCCTGGGCATCCCGTATCGGGTTCACGGCCAGGGAGACCCAGTGCGGGGTTCCCTGCTTGTCGTAGTTGAGGATTTCTTCGTAAAAGGGTTTGCCCTGGGCCAGCATGGAGCGGATGCGCGCCACGGTGGCGGGATCGGTGCCGCGCCCCTGAAGCACGCTGCCCGGTTTGCGTCCCAGAATTTCCTGTGGCCCGTAACCGGTCAGCCGGGTGAATCCGGGATTGACGTATTCGGTCAGGCCCTGTGCGTCACAGATCAGCACCGCGTTGTCGGTTTCGTTCGCCACCAGCGACAACAGCTCCACCTGCTGACGCTGCACCACCATGCCGGTGATGTCGCTGGCGTACTTCACCACCTTGTACGGCTGGCCTGCCACGTCCCGGATCGGGGTGTAACTGGCCTGGATCCACACATCGCGTCCCGACTTGTGGCGCCGGCAGAACTCTCCCGAACGCGGCTCTCCGTGCCCGAGCTCCGACCAGAAGCGCCCGTACTCAGGACTGCGGGCTTCCTCCGGGTGCACGAACATGCGGTGGTGCTTCCCGATGACCTCATCCGCGGTGTAGCCCAGGGCCGCCAGGAAGTTGTCGTTGGCCTGGAGTATGGTCCCGTCCAGGGCGAACTCGATCACGGCCTGGGTCCGGTGGATGGCCGCCAGCTGGCTCTCGAGGTCATCGTCGCGCTGTTTGCGCAGGGTCGTGTCCTGCGCGAGCTTGATCACCCGGACCACCCGCCCGGTCGCCGAGCGCACCGGTATGTAGCTGGCCTGCAGCCAGACCACCCGGCCCTCGCGGGTGCGGCGTCTGAACTCGGCGCTCTGCGGCTGGCCGGCGGCCAGCGCCTCCCAGAAGCGACGGTAGTCCTCGCTCTCGCGCTCCTGGGGCTCGACGAACATCCGGTGGTGCTGACCCCGGATTTCCTCGATGCGGTATCCCATGAAATCCAGAAAGGCGGCATTGGCGTCCAGGATCACACCCTGCGGCGTGAACTGGATGGACGGCTGTGCGGCCATGATGGCGTCGAGCATGCGGCCGCTCAGGCCGATCGGATTCCAGGACATGGATGGCTCCTTGCAGAAGCCGTGGCTGCGAAGGAAGACGCGCCATGGACTCAGTGCTCATCGACCGGGACGATCCGGAAATGAAGCCTTGTCCGACATCCTGCAGCGCACGATCCGCATACGTCCTGTCATCGGGGGACACGACGGCCCGCCTCGCACCATGGGCGAGCGGGCACAAAAAAGCCCTCGTTTCCGAGGGCTTCATGCCAAGCTGCTGCTTGTCTGGTTTGGTTGCGCGGGCAAGATTTGAACTTGCGACCTTTGGGTTATGAGCCCAACGAGCTACCAGGCTGCTCCACCGCGCGTCAAGCCTTCTAGTATATCACGCCTTTTCGGCTTCACCGGCTGCATCGGCCTTTTCTTCGGCACGATCCACCAGTTCGATGTAGGCCATCGGGGCGTTGTCGCCCACGCGGAAGCCCATCTTCAGGATGCGGGTGTAGCCGCCCGGACGCGCCTTGAAGCGCGGGCCCAGCTCGTCGAACAGCTTGACCACGACATCGCGGTCACGCAGACGGTCGAAGGCCAGGCGGCGGTTGGCCACCGTGGGCACCTTGGCCAGGGTGATCATGCGCTCGACGACGCGGCGCAGTTCCTTGGCCTTGGGCACCGTGGTCTTGATGGCCTCGTGCGTGAGCAGCGAGTTCATCATGTTGCGCAGCATCGCCTGGCGGTGCTCGCTGGTGCGGTTGAGTTTGCGAAGTCCGTGTCCGTGACGCATGGTGATGTCCTTTCAGTGTTTTGCCCCCAGCCGGATCAGGTACTGGGGGGACGTCAGGTGGGGGCGGAAACCCCCGTCTTTCAGTGTTTGTCGAGGCCGGCCGGCGGCCAGTTCTCGAGCTTCATGCCCAAGGTCAGGCCGCGCGAGGCGAGCACTTCCTTGATCTCGTTGAGCGACTTGCGACCCAGGTTGGGGGTCTTGAGCAGCTCGTTCTCGGTGCGCTGGATCAGGTCACCGATGTAATAGATGTTCTCGGCCTTCAGGCAGTTGGCCGAACGCACGGTGAGCTCCAGCTCGTCGACCGGGCGCAGCAGGATCGGATCGAACTGCTGCGGGTTGCGGGTGGGCTCGGACGAGGGGAAGATCTCGGCGCCTTCCAGGTGGGCGAACACGGCCAGCTGCTCGACCAGGATCTTGGCCGATGCGCGCACGGCTTCTTCCGGGCCGATGGAACCGTTGGTCTCGATCTCGAGCACCAGCTTGTCCAGATCGGTGCGCTGCTCCACGCGGGCGCTTTCCACGGTGTAGCTCACCCGCTTGACCGGCGAGAACGACGCGTCGAGGATGATGCGGCCGATGGAACGTGACTGCTCGTCGCCACGGCGCAGGCTGCCAGGCACATAGCCACGGCCCTTTTCCACCTTGATCTGCATGTCCAGCTTGGCGCCGGCCGACAGGGTGGCGATCACGTGACCGGGATTGACGATCTCGACATCGTGCGGCGTCTGGATGTCGGCCGCCGTCACGACGCCCTCACCGTCCTTGCGCAGGCTCAGCGTCACCTCGTCGCGGTTGTGGAGCTTGAACACCACGCCCTTGAGGTTGAGCAGCATGTTGACGACGTCTTCCTGCACGCCGTCGATGGAGGAGTACTCGTGCACCACACCGGCGATCGTCACCTCGGTCGGGGCGTGACCCACCATCGACGACAGCAGCACGCGGCGCAGCGCGTTGCCCAGCGTGTGGCCGTAGCCACGCTCGAAGGGCTCCAGGGTCACCTTGGCGCGGTTGGCCGAGACTTGCTCGACATTGATGGTTTTGGGCTTGAGCAGATTGTTCAGCATTCAGACTTCCTTCAGGACCCTCGGCTCGTTACACCGATAAGGCAGACGGAGCATGGCCCGCCAGGCACCACCGGGGCGCCCGCCGGGAACGGGATTAACGCGAATACAGTTCGACGATCAGCGATTCGTTGATGTCCGAACCGAACTCGTCGCGGTCGGGCGACTTCTTGAACACGCCTTCGACCTTGTCGACCGACACGTCGACCCAGCCGGGGAAGCCGATCTGCTTGGCCAGCTCGAGGGCTTCGACCACGCGCGCCTGCTTCTTGGACTTCTCGCGCACGGCGATGACGTCACCGGCCTTGACGCTGAACGACGGGATGTTGACCGACTTGCCGTTCACGGTGATCGCCTTGTGCGACACCATCTGGCGGGCTTCGGCGCGGGTGGAGGCAAAACCCATGCGGAACACGACGTTGTCCAGGCGGGACTCGAGCAGCTCCAGCAGGTTGGAGCCGGTGTTGCCGCGGCGGCGGTCGGCTTCGGCGAAGTAGCGGCGGAACTGGCGCTCCAGCACGCCATAGGTGCGCTTGACCTTCTGCTTCTCACGGAGCTGCAGGCCGAAATCGGAGGTGCGCTGACCGGAGGTGCGGCCGTGCTGGCCGGGCTTGGAGTCGAACTTGGCCTTGTCGCTGATCGAGCGGCGCGCGCTCTTGAGCAGCAGGTCGGAGCCTTCACGGCGGGAAAGTTTGGCCTTGGGGCCGAGGTAACGTGCCACGTGGATATCCTTGGTTTAATCTGCCGCGACCGGCCCGACACAAGGTCAGAGGTCATCGCGGGAGCCTTCCGCTGAGTGCGGGGGCGGTGGGCTTAACAACAACACCACCGCAGGGGACTGCGGTGGTGATCGGGAAAACCCCGGAGTATAGCGCGGCGACGCGCCACAACCCGGGATGGGGGATCAGATGCGGCGGCGCTTCTGGGGGCGGCAGCCGTTGTGCGGCACCGGGGTCACGTCGGAGATGGACGTGATGCGGATGCCCAGGGCGCCGAGGGCGCGCACGGACGACTCGCGGCCCGGACCGGGACCCTTGATCTCGACGTCCAGGTTCTTGATGCCCTGTTCCTGTGCAGCACGGCCGGCCACCTCGGAGGCCACCTGGGCGGCAAAGGGCGTCGACTTGCGCGAACCCTTGAAGCCCTGACCACCCGAAGAGGCCCACGACAGTGCGTTGCCCTGGCGGTCGGTGATGGTGATGATGGTGTTGTTGAACGAGGCGTGAACGTGCGCGATGCCGTCAGCAATGTTCTTGCGAACCTTCTTGCGGACGCGGGCGGCTGCGCTGCTGGAGGGAGACTTGGCCATGGGGATCCTTCAATCCAATTATTTCTTCAGCGACTGGGCGGCTTTGCGCGGACCCTTGCGCGTACGGGCGTTGGTCTTGGTCCGCTGACCACGCAGCGGCAGACCACGGCGGTGACGGAAGCCGCGGTAGCAGCCAATGTCCATCAGACGCTTGATGTTCATGGTGGTCTCGCGACGCAGGTCACCTTCGATGGTGAAGGTGCCGACCTGTTCACGAACCTTTTCGAGTTCGGCGTCGGTCAGATCCTTGATCTTCTTGTCGTAGGCAATGCCGCAGGCTTCGCAGATCTTGCGAGCACGGGTGCGGCCGATGCCGAAAATGGCCGTCAAGCCGATCTCGGCGTGCTTGTGCGGCGGAATGTTGATACCTGCAATACGAGCCATGATGGTCCTCTAACTTAACCTGTCAGCCTTGACGCTGCTTGTGACGCGGGTCGGTGCAAATCACACGCACGATGCCGTGGCGCTTGATGATCTTACAGTTGCGGCACATTTTCTTGACCGAAGCCGAAACTCTCATTGTCTTCTCCTAGAAATTCAAAAACATTCGTTGCCGAAGCGCTCATTTCGAGCGGAATACGATCCTTGCCCGGGTGAGGTCGTAGGGCGTGAGCTCGACTTTCACCTTGTCCCCCGGCAGGATGCGGATGTAATGCATGCGCATCTTGCCGGATATGTGTCCCAGAACCACGTGGCCGTTTTCGAGCTTGACCCGAAAAGTTGCGTTGGGGAGGTTTTCAATCACCTCACCCTGCATCTCGATCACATCATCCTTGGCCATAACAAATCAATTGCCGAGGGAGGTTTTGAAATTGGCCTTTTTCAACAGCGATTCGTATTGCTGGGACATCAGGTAGTTCTGCACCTGGGCCATGAAGTCCATGGTCACCACCACGATGATCAGCAGGGACGTACCGCCAAAATAGAAAGGCACGTTGTATTCGAGGATCAGGAACTCCGGCAGCAGACACACCGCCGTGATGTAGACCGCTCCGGCCAGCGTCAGACGCAGCAGGATCTTGTCGATGTAGCGGGCCGTCTGGTCGCCGGGACGAATGCCGGGGATGAAGGCGCCGCTCTTCTTCAGGTTGTCGGCGGTTTCCCGGCTGTTGAAGACCAGGGCCGTGTAGAAGAAGCAGAAGAAAACGATGGCGGCAGCGTACAGGGCCACATAGATCGGCTGGCCCGGCGACAGCGCCGACGCGATGTCGCGCAACCAGCGGGTGGAGTCACCGGTGCTGACCCAGCTGACGATGGTGGTCGGCAGCAGGATGATCGACGATGCGAAGATGGGCGGGATCACGCCGGCCATGTTGAGCTTGAGCGGCAGGTGCGACGATTGACCGCCATACACCTTGTTGCCCACCTGACGGCGTGCGTAGTTCACCAGGATCTTGCGCTGGCCACGCTCGACGAACACCACGAAGTAGGTGACCAGGATCACCAGTGCGATGATGAACAGCGACACCAGGATGCTCATGGCGCCGGTGCGCACCAGCTCCAGAAGGCCGCCGATGGCATTGGGCAAGCCCGCAGCAATGCCGGCAAAGATCAGGATGGAGATGCCGTTGCCCAGACCACGCTCGGTGATCTGCTCGCCCAGCCACATCAGGAACATGGTGCCAGCGACCAGGCTGACCACGGCAGTGAGGCGGAAGCCCATGCCGGGGTCGATCACCAGGCCGGCCTGGCCTTCGAGGGCCAGGGCGATGCCCATGGCCTGGAAGATCGCCAGACCCAGGGTGCCGAAACGCGTGTACTGCGTGATCTTGCGGCGACCGGCCTCGCCCTCTTTCTTCAGCTGCTCGAATGCGGGGACCACATAGGTCATGAGCTGCATGATGATCGAGGCCGAGATGTACGGCATGATGCCGAGCGCGAACACCGTGAACCGGGACAGCGCGCCGCCCGAGAACATGTTGAACAGGCTCAGGATGCCGCCCTGCTGCCCCTTGAACAGCTGCTCCAGCTGCGCCGGGTCGATGCCCGGCACAGGGATGTGGGCGCCAATGCGGTACACCACCAGCGCCAGCAACAGGAATACCAGCCGGCGACGCAGGTCACCGAACTTTCCGGTCTTGGCGAGAGAGGGGTTGCCAGTAGCCACAGATGGGTTCCGTCAGATCGGTATCAGGCCACGCTGCCGCCGGCTGCCTCGATGGCGGCCTTGGCACCTGCGGTGGCGGCGATGTCCTTGAGGGTCACGGCGCGGGTGATCTCGCCGGTCTTGATGACCTTCACGCGCTTGGCGAGGTTGGCCACCAAGCCAGCCTGCTTCAGCACGAGCACGTCGATCTCGGCGACATCCAGACCGTTCAGGTCGGACAGGGTCACTTCCGCATTGAACTGCAGCAGGGCGGACTTGAAACCGCGCTTGGGCAGACGCCGCTGCAGCGGCATCTGACCGCCTTCGAAGCCGACCTTGTGGTAGCCGCCCGAGCGGGATTTCTGGCCCTTGTGACCGCGACCGGCGGTCTTGCCCAGGCCGGAGCCGATGCCACGACCCACGCGACGCTTGGCGTGCTTGGCGCCGCTGGCGGGCTTGATGGTGTTGAGTTGCATGTCAGGGGCTCCGATCAGAGGACTTTGACCAGGTAGCTGATCTTGTTGATCATGCCGCGCACGGCCGGGGTGTCCTGCAGCTCGCTCACGCTGTTGAGCTTGCGCAGACCCAGGCCGCGCACGGTGGCGCGGTGGTCCTGCTTGCAGCCGATGGGGCTGCGGACCAGCTGGACTTTGACGGTGGTTTGGGTGGTCATGGTCGTTCCTATCAACCCAGGATGTCTTCCACCGACTTGCCGCGCTTGGCAGCGACGTCGGCGGGAGTGGTCGAGTTCTTCAGGGCGTCCAGGGTGGCGCGCACGAGGTTGTACGGGTTGCTCGAGCCATGGCTCTTGGCCACGACGTCGGTCACACCCAGCACCTCGAACACGGCACGCATCGGACCGCCGGCGATGATGCCGGTACCCTTGACGGCGGGCAGCATCATGACGTTGGCGGCACCGTGCTCACCGGTCACGCTGTGGTGCAGCGAACCGTTGCGCAGGGACACCTTGATCATGTTGCGGCGGGCCTGCTCCATGGCCTTCTGCACGGCCACGGGCACTTCGCGGGCCTTGCCCTTGCCCATGCCGACGCGGCCGTCGCCGTCACCGACCACGGTCAGTGCTGCGAAACCGAGGATGCGACCGCCCTTGACCACCTTGGTCACGCGGTTGATCGCGATCATCTTCTCGCGCAGACCGTCGTCGTTCGCTTCGTTCTTGATGTTTGCCTGAAATTTAGCCATTTTGGTATCCCGTCCGATCAGAACTGCAGGCCGGCTTCACGGGCTGCGTCGGCCAGAGCCTTGACGCGACCGTGGTAGGCGAAGCCGGAGCGGTCGAAGGCGACCTTCTCGATGCCGGCAGCCTTGGCCTTTTCAGCGATGCGCTTGCCGATCAGTGCTGCGGCAGCGGCGTTGCCGCCCTTGCCGGAGGCACCCAGCTGGGCGCGGACTTCGGCTTCGGCGGTCGAGGCCGAAGCCAGCACACGGGAACCGTCGTCGGAAATGACGTTGGCGTAGATGTGCAGGTTGGTGCGGTTGACCGTCAGACGCACGGCGCCCTGCTGGGCGATGCGGATGCGGGTCTGACGGGCGCGGCGCAGGCGTTGCTCTTTTTTGGTCAACATGATCGGCGTCCTTATTTCTTCTTGGTTTCCTTGATCACGACCTTCTCATCCGCATAACGGATGCCCTTGCCCTTGTAGGGCTCGGGAGGACGGACCGCACGGACCTCGGAAGCCACCTGACCCACGCGCTGGCGGTCGGCACCCTTGATGACGATTTCGGTGGGCGTCGGGGTTGCCACCTGGATGCCGGCCGGCATATCGATGACCACCGGGTGGGAATAGCCCACGTTCAGGTTGAGCTTGGTGCCCTGGGCCTGGGCCTTGTAGCCCACGCCGATCAGGGTCAGCTTCTTCTCGAAGCCCTTGCTCACACCGTTGACCATGTTGTTCACCAGCTGGCGCAGGGTGCCGGACATGGCATTGGCCTCGCGGGACTCGTCGACCGGGACGAAGGTCAGCGAACCTGCCTTGTTCTCGATCTTCACCAGCGGGTTCAGGTTCAGGCTGAGGGCGCCCAGGGCACCCTTGACGTTCACCTGCGTGTCGTTCACCGCGACGTCGATCCCTGCGGGAACGACGACGGGCAGTTTTCCAATACGTGACATTCAGTCTCTCCTCAATGCCCGCGTCAGGCGACGTAACACAGGACTTCGCCACCCACGCCGGAGGCGCGGGCCTTGCGATCGGTCATCACGCCCTTCGGGGTGGTGACGATAGCGACGCCCAGACCGTTCATGACCTGGGGGATGGCGTCACGGCCGCGGTAGATGCGCAGGCCGGGACGGCTCACGCGCTCGATGCGCTCGATGACGGGACGGCCGGCGTAGTACTTGAGGGAAATCTCGAGTTCGCTCTTGCCGCCGTCGGTCTTGACCTGGAAGCCGTCGATGTAGCCTTCGTCCTTCAGGACCTGGGCAATGGCAGCCTTGACTTTGGAAGACGGCATCGAAACGGAGGCCTTTTCAACGGCCTGCGCATTCCGGATGCGGGTCAACATGTCGGCGATAGGATCACTCATGCTCATGTGGGTTTCTCCTATGGCTTACCAGCTGGCTTTGGTCACGCCAGGGATCTCGCCGGCAAATGCCATCTCGCGAACCTTGGCACGGGCCAGACCGAAGTAGTTGAAGGTGCCGCGCGGACGACCGGTGATCTCGCAGCGGTTGCGCTGGCGGGTCGGGTTGGCGTTGCGGGGCAGTTTCTGCAGAGCCAGGCGAGCGGCGTCGCGCTCCTCGTCGGAACGCTTGGCGTCGCCGGCGATGGCCTTGAGCTCGTTGTATTTGTTGGCGAACTTGGCGGCGAGCTTCTCGCGCTTGAGTTCACGTTGGAGTAGTGCTTGTTTAGCCACGCGCCACCTCAGTTCTTGAACGGGAAACGGAAACCAGCCAGCAGTGCCTTGCACTCTTCGTCGGTCTTGGCGGTTGTCGTGATGCTGATGTTCAGGCCGCGCAGGGCATCGACCTTGTCGTACTCGATCTCGGGGAAGATGATCTGTTCCTTGACGCCGATGTTGTAGTTGCCACGGCCATCGAAGGAACGACCCGAGATGCCGCGGAAGTCGCGCACGCGGGGCAGGGCCACGGTGACGAAGCGGTCCAGGAATTCGTACATGCGGGCGCCACGCAGGGTGACCATGCAGCCGATGGGCTGCTGCTCGCGGATCTTGAAGCCGGCGATGGCCTTCTTGGCCTTGGTGACCACCGGCTTCTGGCCGGAGATCTTGGTCAGGTCGCCCACGGCGTTGTCCATGACCTTCTTGTCGGCCACGGCCTCGCTCACGCCCATGTTCAGCGTGATCTTGGTGATGCGAGGCACCTCCATGACCGACTTGTAGCCAAACTTGGTGACCAGCTCGGGTGCGACCTTGTCGCGGTAGATGTCTTGAAAGCGTGCCATGGTCATGCCACCTTGATCTCTTCGCCGCTGGACTTGAAGACGCGCACTTTCTTGCCGTCAGCCAGGAGCTTGATGCCCACGCGATCTGCCTTGCCCGTGGCACCATTGAAGATGGCGATGTTGGACTGGTGGATGGGCATGGTTTTTTCGATGATGCCGCCGGTCACACCCTTCATGGGGTTCGGCTTGGCGTGCTTCTTGACGATGTTCACGCCTTCGACGACCAGCTTGCTGTCGTCGGCACGGAGCACGACCTTGCCGCGCTTGCCCTTGTCGCGTCCTGCGATCACGATGACTTCGTCACCACTGCGAATCTTGTTCATGATGATTCCTCAGAGAACCTCGGGCGCCAGCGACACGATCTTCATGAACTTTTCGGTGCGCAGCTCGCGCGTCACCGGTCCGAAGATGCGGGTGCCGATGGGCTCCAGCTTGGCGTTGAGCAACACAGCGGCGTTGCCATCGAATTTGATCAGGGCGCCGTCCTGACGACGGATGCCCTTGGCGGTGCGGACCACCACAGCGTTGTAAACCTCGCCTTTTTTGACGCGGCCACGGGGCGCTGCTTCTTTGATGGTGACCTTGATGACGTCGCCCACGCTGGCGTAACGCCGCTTGGAGCCGCCGAGCACCTTGATGCACATCACGGACTTGGCACCCGTGTTGTCAGCAACATCGAGTCGAGATTGCGTTTGGATCATTTGATTTAAGTCCCAACTTGAATCCCTACAGCCACCGTGGCCGGAGGTGATCAGTCTTGGGCCCGTCGTACAGGCAGCAACCGGTGTTTGACGCCGGCCACCACCCTTCGGTGGGCAGAAAGCTATCCGCTTTTTAAAGCGAAGCCGCGCAGTATGGCATGCCCGCCAGCGGCTGTCAAGCGATGGGCAGGTAGCGCCGGCACAACGCGAGGAAGTCCTCGAGATCGGCCGCCGGCCGGGCCGGCAGGCCGGCACGGGCGGCCTCCGCGGCCAGCAGCGCAGCCACGGCAGGGGCCATGCGGGCGGCTTCGGTCGCGTCCAGGAAGAGGGACCGCCAGCGGCGGGCCAGCACGTCCTCGACGGTGCGGGCATGCTCGTGCCGGAAGGCGTAGCGCACCATGGCGTCGGTGAGGCCCATGCCCAGAGGGGTCGAGTCGCCACAGGCGCTCACCGCCGGCGCTTCTGCACCAAAAATGTGCATTCCGGGTTCGGCATGCAGCGGCATGGCGGGAGCGCCGACGTCGGGAGCCCCCATCAGGGCATGGCGCTGCGTCTGGCCACCGGCGCGGGCGGGCAGCAGGCCGGCCTGGAAGCACCGGGTCATCACATCGTCGGCCATGGCCCGGTAGGTGGTCCATTTGCCGCCGGTGACCGTGACCATGCGCCCGTCGATGACGATGGTGTGCTCCCGGGACAGGGTCCGGGTCTCGCCCTCGTCGGCCGCAGGCGGGGCGACCAGCGGGCGCAGACCGACCCACAGACTGCGGATGTCGCGGCGGCGCACCGGGCGGCTCAGGGCCTTGCCGGCCTCGCTGAGGATGAAATCCAGTTCTTCGGCAAACGCATCGGGCTCCCGGGGCAGATCGCTGCGGGGTGTGTCGGTGGTGCCCAGGATCAGCTTGCCCAGCCAGGGCACGGCGAACAGCACGCGGCCATCTCGGGTCCGGGGCACCAGCAGGGCGTGGCGGCCGGGCATGAAATCGCGGTCGACCACCACGTGCACGCCCTGGCTGGGACTGACCATGCGCGACGGCGTGCCGGCGGCGCTGCGCAAGGCGTCGACCCAGACGCCGGTGGCATTGACGACGCAGCGGGCGCGCACGCTGCGCTCGGCGCCGCCCAGGCGGTCTTTCAGGGTGGCCCGGGTCAGGTCGGCGTCGGGCCGCAGGCCGGTGACCTCCAGGTAATTGAACAGGCGGCCGCCGGCCGCCTCGGCGGTGCGGGCCAGGGCCAGCGCCAGCCGGGCATCGTCGAACTGACCGTCCCAGTACTGCACGCCGCCGCGCAGGCCGCGCTCCTGCACCCCCGGCAGGGCCTGCAGCGCCTCGGCGCGCGAGAGGAATTCGGTGCGGCCCAGACCGGCCTTGCCGGCCAGCAGGTCATAGAGCTTGAGGCCCAGGCCATAAAAAGGCGTCTGCCACCAGCGGTACGACGGCATGACGAAGGGCAGCGGCTGCGCCAGATGGGGCGCCACGCTGAGCACGGTGGCGCGTTCGGCCAGGGCTTCCCGCACCAGCGAGAGGTTGCCCTGGGCCAGGTAACGCACGCCGCCGTGCAGCAATTTGGTGGAGCGGGAGGACGTGCCGCCCGCAAAGTCGTGCGACTCGGCCAGCACGACCGAAAAACCCCGCAGGACCGCGTCGAGCGCCACGCCCAGCCCGGTCGCACCGCCGCCGACGACCAGCAGGTCGACGGGCTCGTCGGGCGACAGGGTGGCGAGGCGCTCTTCGCGGATCATGCGGGTCCCGTGCGGATCAACGGGCCTTGCCGGCCTTCCAGGCGTTGAGCAGCTGCTCGTAGGCGATGGTCTCGCCCTTGGGCTTCTCGTTGGCCAGCTTCTTCCACGGCGCGGCCTTGTCGCTCAGCCACTTGTCCGGGCTTTCCTTCTTGTTGAGCTTGGGCGCGCAACGCTCCATGCCGGCGCGCTCCAGACGTCCCATCACCTGGTCCATCTGCTCGGCCAGGTTGTCCATGGCGGCCTGGGGCGTCTTCTCGCCGGTCACGGCCTGGGCCACGTTCTGCCACCAGAGCTGGGCCAGCTTGGGGTAGTCGGGCACGTTGGTGCCGGTCGGGCTCCAGGCCACGCGGGCGGGCGAGCGGTAGAACTCGACCAGGCCACCCAGCTTGGGCGCCATGTCGGTCATGGCCTTGCTCTGGATGTCGGACTCGCGGATCGGGGTCAGGCCGACCAGGGTCTTCTTGAGCGACACCGTCTTGGCGGTCACGAACTGGGCGTACAGCCAGGCCGCGGCCGTCCTGTTGGCATCGTGGTTCTTGAAGAAGGTCCAGCTGCCCACGTCCTGGTAGCCGTTCTGCATGCCCTGCTTCCAGTACGGGCCGTTGGGGCCGGGGGCCATGCGCCACTTGGGCGTGCCGTCGGCATTGACCACCGGCAGGCCGGGCTTGGTCATGTCGGCGGTGAAGGCCGTGTACCAGAAGATCTGCTGCGCGATCTGACCCTGGGCGGGCACCGGGCCAGCTTCGCCAAAGGTCATGCCGGTGGCCTCTTTCGGTGCGTACTTCTTCATCCAGTCGACGTACTTGGTCAGCGCGTAGACGGCGGCCGGTGAGTTGGTGGCACCGCCGCGCGAGACGCTTGCACCCAGCGGGTTGCAACCGTCGGCCGAGGCACGGATGCCCCATTCGTCGACCGGGCGGCCGTTGGGGATGCCGATGTCGGCGGTGCCGGCCATGGACAGCCAAGCGTCGGTGAAGCGCCAGCCCAGCGACGGGTCCTTCTTGCCGTAGTCCATGTGGCCGTAGATGGGCTTGCCGTCGATGGTCTTCACGTCGTTGGAGAAGAACTCGGCGATGTCTTCGTAGGCGCTCCAGTTCAGCGGCACGCCCAGGTCATAACCGAACTTGGCCTTGAACTTGTCCTTCAGGTCCTGGCGTGCGAACAGGTCGGCGCGGAACCAGTACAGGTTGGCGAACTGCTGGTCGGGCAGCTGGTAGAGCTTGCCATCCGGACCGGTGGTGAACTTGGTGCCGATGTAGTCCTTGATGTCGATGCCGGGGTTGGTGAACTCCTTGCCCGCACCGGCCATGTAGTCGGTCAGGTTCATGATCTTGCCGTAGCGGTAGTGGGTACCGATCAGGTCGGAGTCGGAGATCCAGCCGTCGTAGATGCTCTTGCCCGACTGCATGGAGGTCTGCAGCTTCTCGACCACGTCGCCTTCCTGGATCAGGTCGTGCTTGACCTTGATGCCGGTGATCTCCTCGAAGGCCTTGGCCAGGGTCTTGGACTCGTACTCATGGGTGGTGATGGTCTCGGAGACCACCGAAATTTCCTTGACGCCCTTGGCCTTGAGCTTGGCCGCGGCATCGATGAACCACTTGAGCTCGGCCGTCTGCTGGGCCTTGTTCAGGGTGGAGGGCTGGAACTCGCTGTCGATCCACTTCTTGGCGGCGGCTTCGTCGGCCCAGGCGGGCAGCGAACCCAGGGCCAGCAGCGATGCCAGCGCCAGGGCGGTGTGACGCACTTTCATGAATGTCTCCTCTGTGTAGGCTGCCCCGGACGGGAACGCAGGCTCGGCCCCGGGGCAGCGATCGGGCCGAATCGGAAGGAAAGGAATGCGGAACGGCGGCGGATCAGCCCTTGCGCATGACCAGCAGCAGCCAGACGACCGAGATGCCGAAGCTGACCCACACGCTGGGCTCCTCGGCCATCGACAGGCGCTCGGCGATCCAGCCGGCCAGGCCGACAAACGCCAGGTTGATGTAGGCCGCGCCCAGCAGGCCCACGAACAGGCGGTCGCCGCGCGTGGTCTTCATGGGCAGGAAACCCTTGCGCTCGGTGGTGGGGGAGCGGACCTCCCACACCGTCATGCCGATCAGCATGAGCGCGATGACGGTGAAGAAGACGGCCACCGGTGTGGTCCAGACCATCCAGGCAAACATGGCGGCTCCTTCAGACGCGGCCCATCGCGAAGCCCTTCGCGATGTAGTGGCGGACAAACCAGATGACGATGGCACCCGGCACGATGGTCAGCACGCCGGCGGCTGCCAGCGTGGCCCAGTCCATGCCGCTGGCACTGACCGTGCGGGTCATGGTGGCGACGATGGGCTTGGCGTTCACGCTGGTCAGCGTGCGCGCCAGCAGCAGTTCCACCCAGCTGAACATGAAGCAGAAGAACGCCGCCACGCCCACGCCGGCCTTGATGAGCGGCAGGAAGATGGTGAAGAAGAAGCGCGGGAAGCTGTAGCCGTCGATGTAGGCGGTCTCGTCGATCTCGCGCGGGATGCCGCTCATGAAGCCCTCCAGGATCCACACCGCCAGCGGCACGTTGAACAGCAGGTGCGCCATGGCCACCGCAATGTGGGTGTCCATCAGGCCCAGCGTGGTGTAGAGCTGGAAGAAGGGCAGCAGGAACACCGCCGGCGGCGTCATGCGGTTGGTGAGCAGCCAGAAGAAGACGTGCTTGTCGCCCAGAAAGCGGTAGCGGCTGAAGGCGTAGGCCGCCGGCAGTGCCACGGTCAGCGAGATGGCCGTGTTGATGCCCACGTAGATCAGGCTGTTGATGTAGCCCGAGTACCAGGAGGGGTCGGTGAAGATGGTCTTGTAGTTGGCCCAGGTGAACTGCGCCGGCCACAGGGTGAACGAGGACAGGATCTCCTCGTTGGTCTTGAAGCTCATGTTGAGCATCCAGTAGATCGGCAGCAGCGCGAACACCAGATAGGCCAGGAGGAACAGCGTCCTCTTCTTGAAGCGGCGCTCGTTCATTCCGAACCCTCCTTGGGCGCCTGGCCCAGGCTCTGCATCCAGTTGTAGAGCACGAAGCAGAACAGCAGGATGATGAGGAAGTAGATCAGCGAGAAGGCGGCGGCCGGACCCAGGTCGAACTGGCCGACCGCCTTGGTGGTGAGGTACTGCGACAGGAAGGTGGTGGCGTTGCCGGGGCCGCCGCCGGTGAGCACGAAGGGCTCGGTGTAGATCATGAAGCTGTCCATGAAGCGCAGCAGCACCGCGATCATGAGCACGCCGCGCATCTTGGGCAGCTGGATGTAGCGGAACACCGCCCACTTGCTGGCACCGTCGATGCTCGCGGCCTGGTAGTAGGCGTCCGGGATGCTGCGCAGACCGGCGTAGGCCAGCAGCGCCACCAGCGGCGTCCAGTGCCACACGTCCATGGCCAGCACCGTCCACCAGGCGTGGTCGGGGTTGCCGGTGTAGCTGTAGTCGAAGCCGGCCTTCTCGAGGTAGTAGCCCAGCAGGCCGATGTCGGCCCGGCCGAAGATCTGCCAGATGGTGCCCACCACGTTCCACGGGATCAGCAGCGACAGCGCCACGATGACCAGCACCGCCGAGGACTGCCAGCCGCGCGACGGCATGGACAGCGCCAGCGCGATGCCCAGCGGGATCTCCACCAGCAGCACCGCCAGCGAGAACTGGATCTGCCGCCACAGGGCCAGGTGCAGCTCTTCGTCGCGCATGACGGCCACAAACCATTCGGTGCCGACGAACACGCGGCGGTCGGGCGAGAAGATGTCCTGCACCGAATAGTTCACCACCGTCATGAGCGGCAGCACGGCCGAGAAGGCCACGCACAGCACCACCGGCAGCACCAGCCACCAGGCCTTCTGGTTCACGGGTTTCAGGGTCTGGCTCACGGGATCAGCCTTTCGTCCTGGTAGAAGCAGGTGTGGGTGTCGATCAGGCGCAGGTGCACCGTGTCGCCCACGGCGGGGGCCTGGCGCTCGGCGGCCAGCCGCACCTTGAGCGCGTGGCCGCCGGCCTCGCAGGTGAGCATGGTGCTGGTGCCGATGTCCTGTACCCGGCTCACGCGCGCCGGCAGGGTGCCGGCCTCGCCGTCCAGGCCCAGGTCGAGGTATTCCGGGCGGATGCCCAGCCGCAGATCGCCGGCGGGCAGACGGCGCCCGGGCACCGGCAGCAGCCGGTCCAGCACCCGCACCGCCGCGCCCTCGGCCACCGCCGGCAGGAAGTTCATGCCCGGCGAGCCGATGAAGTGGCCCACGAAGGTGTGCTCGGGCCGCTCGAACAGGGCCTCGGCCGTGCCGACCTGCACCGCCCGGCCGCGCGACATGACCACCACCTCGTCGGCAAAGGTCAGGGCCTCGATCTGGTCGTGGGTCACATAGATGAGGGTGAGCTTGAGCTCGTGGTGGATCTGCTTGAGCTTGCGCCGCAGCTGCCACTTGAGGTGCGGGTCGATGACGGTGAGCGGCTCGTCGAACAGCACGGCCGACACGTCCGGCCGCACCAGGCCCCGGCCCAGCGAGATCTTCTGCTTCTGGTCGGCCGACAGCCCGGCCGCACGCATGTCGAGCTGGTGGCTCATCTCGAGCATCTCGGCAATACGCCCCACACGCTCGCGGATCTCGGCGGCGGGCACCTTGCGGTTCTTCAGAGGGAAGGCCAGGTTCTCGGCCACGGTCATGGTGTCGTAGATGACCGGGAACTGGAACACCTGGGCGATGTTGCGCTGCTGCGGGGTCTGGCGGGTCACGTCGCGGCCGTCGAATTTCACCGTGCCTTGGGAGGGCGCGAGCAGGCCCGACATGATGTTGAGCATGGTGGTCTTGCCGCAGCCCGACGGGCCGAGCAGCGCATACGCGCCGCCATCGCGGAACGCCATCTTCAGCGGCAGCAGGGCGTAGTCCTCGTCGCGCTGCGGGTTGGCCCGGTAGGCGTGTGCCAGGTCGAGTTCGATCAGGGCCATCAGCCACGCCCTCCGTTGGCGCTGCGCGCCGCAGGCCGCAGCAAGGGGCCGGCGGCATCGAACAGGAACACCTGGCGCGGGTCCAGGTGCAGGGTGAGCGGGGCACCCAGGTTCAGGTTGTGCACGCCGGTGAGCTGGGCCACCAGCTCACCCACCGGGCTGCGCAGGTGCACGAAGGTGTCGGAACCGGCGATCTCGGCCAGCTCCACCTGGCCGGGCACCGTCACGTCGCCTTCCCGGGCCTGCGGGCGCAGGGCACCGGCGCGCAGGCCCAGCACCAGCTGGCGTGGCGCACCGACGGGCAGGACCACCGGCCAGATGTCGCCACCGGCCAGGCGCACCCCGCCCTCCACCGCCTCGGCCGGCAGCAGGTTCATGGGCGGGTCGCTGAAGGCGCGGGCCACGCGGATGCTCTGCGGCGCATGGAACACCTCGGCGGTGGGGCCGTACTGCAGCAGCTCACCGGCATCCATCACGGCCGTGTGACCACCCAGCAGCAGGGCCTCGCCCGGCTCGGTGGTGGCGTACACCACGGTGGAGTCGCCGCTGGCGAACAGCGCGGTCAGCTCGTCGCGCAGCTCCTCGCGCAGCTTGTAGTCCAGGTTCACCAGGGGTTCGTCGAGCAGCATCAGCGGCGCACGCTTGGCCAGGGCCCGCGCCAGCGCCACGCGCTGCTGCTGGCCACCCGAGAGCTCGGCCGGCAACCGTTCCAGGAAGGGGTCGATGTGCAGGCGCTCGGCCAGCTCGCGCACCCGGCGTTCGATGTCCTTCTCGCCACGCAGCTTCAGGGGGGAGGCGATGTTCTGGGCCACCGTCATCGACGGGTAGTTGACGAACTGCTGGTAGACCATGGCCACGTTGCGCTCGCGCACCGAGGCCCGCGTCACGTCGCGGCCATCCACGCTGACGCGGCCGCTGGTGGCGCCGTCCAGGCCGGCCATGATGCGCATCAGGCTGGTCTTGCCGGCCTGGGTCGCACCCAGCAGCACGGTGACGGCGCCGGGCACCGGCGACAGGCTCAGCGGGTAGAGGTGGACTTCGGGTCCGACCGTCTTGCCGACATGTTCCAGGGTGAGTTGCATGGGGATGAATCGAACAAAAAACGCCCGATCGAAACGGGTTCGCTTTCGATTCGGGCATTCTATTGTTCGTTTATGTTCGTTTTTATTCGGTATTTACCCTGATCGGCGCTTTTCGGTTTTCCGATATGTTCGTGGCCCGGACCTTGCTGCCGCGCCTCCCATGAACCTCAATCCCCGCCACACCGCCCTGCTCGACGAGGTGCGCGCCCACGGGCCGCAGACCATCGAGGCCCTGTCCGAGCGATTCGGCGTGACCCTGCAGACGGTGCGGCGCGACGTGCAGCGGCTGGCCGAGGCCGGCCTGCTGGCGCGCTTTCATGGCGGCGTGCGGCTGCCGAGCTCGACCACCGAGAACATCGCCTACCGCCAGCGCCAGGCCATGCAGGCCGAGGCCAAGCTGGCGATTGCCCGCGCCGTGGCGGCCCGCGTGCCCAACGGCTGCTCGCTCATCCTCAACATCGGCACCACCATCGAGGCGGTGGCCCGGGGCCTGCTGCGGCACCGCGGTCTGCGGGTCATCACCAACAACCTGCACATCGCCTCGCTGCTGAGTGCCAATCCGGACTGCGAGGTCATCGTGGCCGGCGGCCAGGTGCGCGGCGCCGACCAGGGCATCGTCGGAGAAGCCACGGTGGACTTCATGCGGCAGTTCAAGGTCGACATCGGCCTGATCGGCATCAGCGGCATCGAGGCCGACGGCACCCTGCGCGACTACGACTACCGCGAGGTGAAGGTGGCCCGCACCATCGTGGCGCAGTCGCGCGAAGTCTGGCTGGCGGCCGACCACACCAAGTTCAACCGCCCGGCCATGGTGGAGCTGGCCCGGCTGGACGAGCTCGACCTGCTGTTCACCGACCGCGCCCCGCCCGCCCCCTTCGACCAGCTGCTGGCGCAGAGCCACGTGGAATGCGTGGTGGCCGACAGCGATCCCGCCTGACATCCCCCTCTCCCGGATTGCCCGCATGAGTTACCTGCTCGCCCTCGACCAAGGCACCTCCAGTTCGCGCAGCATCGTCTTCGACCGCGCCGGCCGCGTGGTCAGCATGGCGCAGCGCGAGTTCCGCCAGATCTACCCGCAGCCCGGCTGGGTGGAGCACGACCCGCGCGACCTCTGGTCGACCCAGCTGGAGACCGCCCGCGAAGCCCTCAAGGGCGCCGGCCTGCGCGCCAGCGACATCCGGGCGGTGGGCATCACCAACCAGCGCGAGACCACCGTGGTGTGGAACCGCCGCACCGGCGAGCCGGTCTACAACGCCATCGTCTGGCAGGACCGCCGCGCCGAAGACGCCTGCGCCCGTCTGCGCGAGGCCGGCCACGAGGCCCGGGTGCAGGCCCTCACCGGGCTGCGCATCGACGCCTACTTCTCCGGCACCAAGCTGCAATGGATCCTCGACCGGGTGCCCGGGGCACGCGACGCCGCCGAACGCGGCGAGCTGGCCTTCGGCACGGTCGACAGCTGGCTGATCTGGCAACTGACCGGCGGCCGGCGCCATGTCACCGATCACAGCAACGCCGCGCGCACCCTGCTGTTCAACATCAACACCCAGCAGTGGGACGACGAACTGCTGGACCTGCTGCACATACCGCGCTCGCTCATGCCCGAATCGCTGCCGTCGAGCGCCGACTTCGGCACCCTGGATGCCCAGTGGCTGGGCGCCGAGCTGCCGATCGGCGGTGTGGCGGGCGACCAGCAGAGCGCCCTGTTCGGCCAGGCCTGCTTCCAGGCCGGCATGGCCAAGAACACCTATGGCACCGGCTGCTTCATGCTGATGCACACCGGCCATCGCTTCCAGACCAGCCAGAACGGCCTCATCACCACCGCCTGCGCCCAGCCGCCGGGCGCACCGCAGTTCGCGCTGGAGGGCAGCGTGTTCATCGGCGGCGCCGTGGTCCAGTGGCTGCGGGACGGGTTGCGGGCCATCGAGGCCAGCAGCGAGGTGCAGGCCCTGGCCGAAAGCGTGCCCGATGCCGGCGGCGTGATGCTGGTGCCGGCCTTCACCGGCCTGGGCGCCCCGTACTGGCAGCCGGAGGCGCGCGGCAGCATCACCGGGCTGACGCGCGGCACCACCATGGCCCACATCGCGCGGGCGGCGCTGGAGAGCATCGCCTTCCAGAGTGCGGCCCTGCTGGACGCCATGAGCCGCGATGCGGTGGCCGCCGGTGGCGTTCCGGTGACCGAACTGCGGGTGGACGGCGGCGCCTGCGTCAACGACCTGCTCATGCAGATCCAGGCCGATCTGCTCGGCATACCGGTGGTCAGACCGGCGGTCGTGGAAACCACTGCCCTGGGTGCGGCCTACCTGGCAGGCCTGCACTGCGGCCTGTATGCCGGCCTGGACGAGCTGTCCGCCCAGTGGCGGGCCGAGCGCATCTTCCACCCCGACCTGTCGCGGGACGAGGCATCTGCCCGCATGGCCGCCTGGGAACACGCTGTGCGGCAGACCGTGGCCGCCTGAACGCCGACGGACGTGGCGTCGCCCACGCCACAATGCGGGCATGAACACCCGCACCCTTCCTTCCGGCACTCCCCTCATCACCTTCATCGGCGGCGGCAACATGGCCAGCGCCATCATCGGCGGCCTGCTGCGTCAGGGCCACCCCGCCGAGGGCCTCCAGGTGGTCGAACCCTGGGACGAACAGCGATCCCGCCTCGCGGACCTGTTTCCGGGCGTGGCCCTGCACCCGGCGGCCGGCCCGGAGATGCAGCCCTCCGACATGGTCATCTGGGCCGTCAAGCCGCAGACCTTCCGCGAGGCGGCACTGGCCAGCGCCCCTTACCTGCAGGATGCCCTGCACCTGAGCGTGGCCGCCGGCATCACCACCGACAGCATGGCCGCCTGGCTGGGCACCGGCCGGATCGTCCGGGCCATGCCCAACACGCCGGCCCTGGTCGGACTGGGCATGACCGGGCTGTTTGCCCGCGACGATGCCGGCGACGAGGACCGTACCCTGGTCGAGCAGGTGGTGCGCACCACCGGTGAGCTGGCCTGGGTGCCGGTGGAGCAGGATCTGGACGCGGTGACCGCCCTCTCCGGCTCCGGCCCGGCCTACGTGTTCTATTTCCTCGAAGCCATGCGCGACGCCGGCGAGAACATGGGTCTGTCGCCCGAGCTGGCGCTGCAGCTGGCCACCGGCACCTTCATCGGCGCCGCCACCCTGGCCCAGCGCTCGGACGATCCGCCGCAGATCCTGCGCGAGCGGGTCACGTCCAAGGGCGGGACCACCTACGCGGCCATCAGCACGCTGCAGGCGGCCCAGGTGAAGGAATCGTTCGAGCTGGCGCTGGAAGCCGCTCGCCGCCGGGCCGAGGAGCTGGGCCGCGAATACGGCCGCTGATCGCCCGCCGCGGGACCGCGCTCAGGCCAGCACCAGCGCGGTGCCGACGAACACGGTGAAACCCAGCCAGTGGTTGGCCCGGAAGGCGCGGAAGCAGCCCTCGCGGCTGCGGTCGGCGATCAGCCGCACATGCCAGACCACCTGGGCCAGTGCCACCAGCAGGGTCAGGCCCCAGGGCAATGGCCGGGCCTGCACCAGGGGCCAGAGCAAGGCCGTCCAGGCGGCAAGCCACACCAGATAGAAGACCGCGATGGCCGGCACGTCGGCCCGGCCCAGGGTGATGGCCGAGGTCTTCATGCCGATCTTCAGATCGTCGTCACGGTCGACCATGGCGTATTCGGTGTCGTAGGCCAGCACCCAGAACAGGTTGGCCAGCAGCAGGCCCCAGGCCAGGGGCGGCACCTGCTGCTGCACCGCTGCAAATGCCATCGGGATGCCGAAGCTGAAGGCCACGCCCAGCACCGCCTGCGGCATGGACACGAAGCGCTTGGCATACGGGTAGACCAGCGTCACGGCCAACGCCGCGAACGACCACAGCACGGTCACCGTGTTGGTGGTGAGCACCAGGGCAAAGGCGACGAGCGCCAGGGTGGCACCCACCGCCAGGGCCTCGCGCACGCCCACCCGGCCGCTGGTGACCGGGCGCTGGGCGGTGCGCTTGACATGGCGATCGAAGTCGCGGTCGGCCACGTCGTTGATGCAGCAGCCGGCGCTGCGCATGAGCACCGTGCCCAGCGTGAACACCGCCACCAGGTGCCAGCCGGGAAAGCCTCCGGCCGCCAGCCACAGGGCGGCCAGCGTGGGCCACAGCAGCAGCAGCCAGCCGGCCGGCCGGTTCCAGCGGATCAGATCCAGGTAAAGGGCCAGGCGCGAGGGCGCTCCCATCGGTACCGTGGCCATCAGGACAAGCGTTTGACGCCCGGCAGCTCGCAGGCGTAGATGGCGTTGCGCAGCTCGGCGATCGCCTCGTAGCGGGTGAAGCTGCGCCGCCAGGCCAGCACCACGCGGCGGGTGGGCGCCTCGCCCTGGAAGGGCAGGTAACGCACATAGGCCGAGTCGCCGAAGTCCTGACCGGGGTTGGCCGCGCCCTCCAGCGCCGAGGTGGGCACCGACAGACGCGGCACCAGGGTCACCCCCATGCCGGCGGCCACCATGTGCTTGATGGTCTCCAGCGACGAGCCCTCGAAGCTCTTGCGGATGCCTTCGGTGTCGTTGGAGAAGCGCGCGAACTCGGGGCAGACCTCCAGCACATGGTCGCGGAAGCAGTGGCCGGTGCCCAGCAGCAGCATGGTCTCGCGCTTGAGCTGTTCGCTGGTGATGTGGTCCTGCGCGGCCAGGGGGTGGGTGTGCGGCACGGCGGCCAGGAAGGGCTCGTCGTACAGCGGTGCGAGCGCCAGGTTGGTGTCCGGGAACGGCTCGGCCAGGATGGCGCAGTCGATCTCGCCCAGGCGCAGCTGTTCCAGCAGCGCGACGGTGAAGTTCTCCTGCAGCATCAGCGGCATCTGGGGCGTGCGGTCGATGACGTGGCGCACCAGGTCGGGCAGCAGGTAAGGGCCGATGGTGTAGATGACCCCCAGTTTCAGCGGCCCGGCCAGCGGGTCCTTGCCGCGCTTGGCAATCTCCTTGATGGCAGCGGCCTGCTCCAGCACCGTCTGGGCCTGGCGCACGATTTCTTCACCCAGCGGGGTGACCGCGATCTCGGTGGCGTTGCGCTCGAAGATCTTGAGCTCCAGCTCTTCCTCGAGTTTCTTGATCGCCACCGACAGGGTGGGCTGCGAGACGAAGCAGGCTTCGGCGGCCTTGCCGAAGTGCTTTTCGCGGGCCACCGCGACGATGTACTTGAGTTCGGTCAGCGTCATGCGGATATTGTGCCCCCCTGCGCCGCCTGATCAGGCTTTCAGGTATTCGGCCTTGCTGCCGAGCCAGCGGGCGACATGGTGGTCGGCGGCCTGGGGATGTCGCTCCAGCATGGCGGCAGCGGCTTCACGGGCCCAGGCCAGCAGGTGGGTGTCGGTGGCCAGGTCGGCGAAGCGCAGCAGGGGCGCGCCGGACTGGCGGGCGCCCAGGAATTCGCCCGGTCCCCGGATCTCCAGGTCGCGCCGGGCGATCTCGAAGCCGTCGTTGGTTTCGGCCATGGCGCGCAGGCGCTCGCGGGCCGTCTCGCCCAGACGGCCGCCCTCGGGCGGGGTGTACATGAGCACACAGGCCGATGCCGCCGCGCCCCGCCCCACCCGGCCGCGCAGCTGGTGCAGCTGGCTCAGGCCGAAGCGCTCGGCATGTTCGATGACCATCAGCGAGGCGTTGGGCACGTCCACGCCGACCTCGATCACGGTGGTGGACACCAGCACGCCCATCTGCCCGCCGGCAAACAGCGACATCACCGCCTTCTTCTCGGCCACCGGCATGCGCGAGTGCAGCAGCCCGACCATCACCCCGGGCAGGGCCTGGCTCAACTCGGCGTGGGTGGCGGTGGCGTTGGACAGGTCCAGCGCCTCGCTTTCCTCGATCAGCGGGCAGACCCAGTACACCTGCCGGCCCTGGGCCAGCTGGGCGCGGATGCGCTCCACCACCTCGGCGCGGCGGCTGTCGCTCACCACCCTGGTGACGATGGGCGTGCGCCCGGGCGGCAGCTCGTCGATGGTGGACACGTCCAGATCGGCGTAGTAGCTCATGGCCAGCGTCCGCGGGATGGGCGTGGCACTCATCATCAGCAGGTGGGGTTCGGCCGTGGTCTTGGCGCGCAGCGCCAGTCGCTGGGCCACGCCGAAGCGGTGCTGCTCGTCGATGATGGCCAGGGCCAGGTCGGCGAACTGCACCTGGTCCTGGATGACCGCGTGGGTGCCCACCACCAGCGCGGCCTCGCCGCTGGCGATCAGCGCCAGCATGGCCTGTCGCTGGGCCTTCTTCTGGCTGCCGGTGAGCCAGGCCACCTTTTTGCCCAGGGGCTGCAGCAGCGGCTCCAGCCAGCCCACCAGCTTGCCGAAATGCTGCTCGGCCAGGATCTCGGTGGGGGCCATGAGGGCGCACTGGCGGCCGGCGTCGATGGCCACCATGGCGGCCAGCGCGGCCACCACCGTCTTGCCCGAGCCCACGTCGCCCTGCAGCAGGCGGTGCATGGGTACCGGCCGGCCCAGGTCGGCCACGATTTCGTCGACCACGCGGCGCTGCGCAGCGGTAAGCGCAAAGGGCAAGGCGGCCAGCAACTGCTCCTGCAGCCCGCCCCGGCGCAGCGGCAGCACAGGGGCCGTGAGGGCATCGCGCTCGCGTTTGGCCATGGCCTGCGAGAGCTGCTGGGCCAGCAGTTCCTCGGCCTTGAGGCGCTGCCAGGCCGGGTGGCTGCGGTCTTCCAGCGCCGCCAGTGCCACGTCGGGCCCCGGCTGGTGCAGGAATTGCAGGGCCTGGCGCAGCGTCCAGGCGCCGCGCACCACGCCCTGCAGGCTCTCCAGCAGCTCGGGCGGAAGGGTCTCGCTCAGGTCGGCGCGGTTCAGGCCGCTGGCCACCACCTTGCGCAGGTAGGCCTGGGGCAGCTGGGCGCTGGTGGGATAGACCGGCGTGAGGGCCTGCGGCAGATCGCCGCTGGCGGCCCGGAAGGCCGGGTGCAGCAAGGTCCGGCCCAGGAAACCGCCGCGCAGCTCGCCCCGGGCCCGGATGCGCTCGCCCACCGCCAGGGTCTTGAGGTGCGCGGGGTAGAAGCTGAAGAAGCGCAGGGTGCAGGTGTCGGTGCCGTCGTCCAGCGTGACCAGCAACTGCTTGCGCGGCCGGTACTGCACCTCGCTGTGGGTCACCGTGCCCTCGATCTGCACCGGCAGGCCTTCGCGCGCCTCGTTCAGCGGCGTGATGCGGGTCTCGTCCTCGTAGCGCAGCGGCAGGTGCAGGGCCAGGTCGATGTCGCGCACCAGGCCCAGGCGCTGCAGCGCCTTCTGGGGCGCGGACAGCGGCTTTTTCTCGGTCGGGGTGGCGGGCGCAGCGGGCATCGGATAATTGTGCCCTTCGTCCTCCATCCCCTTCACTTGGAACGGGTCCGTCCGGCCCTCAAGCAGCATGACTTCCTCTCCTGCGGCGCCTCGCGCCTTCACCCTGGGCGATTTCGATTTCGCCCTGCCCCCCGAACTGATCGCCCAGCACCCCGCCGCCGAACGCAGCGCCTCGCGCCTGCTCGACGGCACCGGGCCGGCTCCGGTCGACCGCGTGTTCCGCGACCTGCCCGGCCTGCTGCAGCCCGGCGATCTGCTGGTGTTCAACGACACCCAGGTCATCAAGGCCCGACTGTTCGGCGAGAAGTCCACCGGCGGCAAGGTGGAGCTGCTGGTCGAGCGCGTGCTGACCGACCACGAGGTGGTGGCCCACATGAAGGTCAGCAAGAAGCCGGCCGTGGGTGGTGTCATCCACCTGGCCGGTGGCTGCACCGCCACGCTCACCGGCCGCTGGCCCGACGAGCACGGCGCCCTGTTCCGCTTCCGCTTCAGCGAGGAACCGCACGCGGTGATGCAGGCCCACGGCCATGTGCCGCTGCCGCCCTACATCACCCACGAAGACACGGCCGACGACGAGCGCCGCTACCAGACGGTGTTTGCGAAGAACCCCGGCGCCGTGGCCGCACCTACCGCCGCCCTGCACTTCGATGAAGGCGTGCTGGCCGGCCTGCGCGAGCGCGGGGTGCACACGGCCGAGGTCACGCTGCATGTGGGCGCCGGCACCTTCCAGCCGGTCAAGACCGACAACATCGCCGAACACACCATGCACGCCGAGTGGTACCGGGTGCCGGCCTCCACCATCGCGGCCATCGAGGCCTGCCGTGCCCGTGGCGGGCGGGTGGTGGCGGTGGGCACCACCAGCGTGCGCACGCTGGAGAGCTGGGCCCGCACGGGCCAGACCGAGGGCGACACCAGCATCTTCATCACGCCGGGTTTCGCATTCCGGGTGGTGGACCTGCTCATCACCAACTTCCACCTGCCCAAGAGCACGCTCATGATGCTCATCAGCGCCCTGGCCGGGCACCGGGAGGTGATGGACCTGTACGCGCATGCCATCGCGCAGCGCTACCGCTTCTTCAGCTATGGCGACGCCATGCTGCTCTCAAGGAATCCGCATGCTGCAGTTTGACCTGCTCCACACCGACCCCGACAGCCACGCCCGCCGCGGCCGGCTCACCCTCAACCACGGCGTGGTGCAGACGCCCATCTTCATGCCGGTGGGCACCTACGGCACGGTCAAGGGCGTGATGCCGGCCAGCCTGGAGGACATGGGCGCCCAGATCATCCTGGGCAACACCTTCCACCTCTGGATGCGACCGGGCCAGGAGGTGATGCAGAGCTTCGGCGGCCTGCACGGCTTCGAGCGCTGGAACAAGCCCATCCTGACCGACTCGGGCGGCTTTCAGGTGTGGTCGCTAGGGAACATGCGCAAGATCACCGAGGAGGGCGTGCACTTCGCCAGCCCGGTCAACGGGGACAAGCTGTTCATGTCGCCCGAGGTCAGCATGCAGATCCAGACCTGGCTCAACAGCGACATCGTCATGCAGCTCGACGAGTGCACGCCCTACGAGACCGACGGCCACATCACCACCGTCGACGAGGCGCGCCGCAGCATGGAGATGAGCCTGCGCTGGGCGAAGCGCTCGCAGGACGAGTTCGCGCGCCTGGGCAACCCGAACGCGCTGTTCGGCATCGTGCAGGGCGGCATGTTCGAGTCGCTGCGCGAAGAATCGCTGGATGCCCTGGTGGCCATGGACTTTCCGGGCTATGCCGTGGGCGGCGTGAGCGTGGGGGAGCCCAAGGACCTGATGCGCCGCATCATGGCCCACACCCCGCACCGCCTGCCGGCCCACAAGCCCCGTTACCTGATGGGCGTGGGCACACCCGAAGACCTGGTGCAGGGCGTGGCCGACGGCGTGGACATGTTCGACTGCGTCATGCCCACCCGCAATGCGCGCAACGGCACGCTGTTCACCCGCTTCGGCGACCTGAAGATCCGCAACGCCCGCCACAAGACCGACCACCGCCCGCTGGACACCACCTGCACCTGCCACGCCTGCGCCGGGCGCTCGGGCGTGAGCTGGGACGACGGCGGGCGCGAGGGCTTCAGCCGCGCCTACCTGCACCACCTCGACCGCTGCGGCGAGATGCTCGGCCCCATGCTGGCCACCATCCACAACCTGCACTACTACCTCAACCTCATGCGCGAGGTGCGCGAGGCGCTGGAGGCCGGCCGTTTCAGCGCCTTCCGGGCGCAGTTCGCGGCCGACCGGGCACGCGGCATCTAGGCGGCAGGGGCCGGCACGTCGACCGCGCCGGACGCCGGACCGGGGTTGACGGCAGCCGGCTCGCCACAGCCGTGGCAGTAGCGGGCGAACGCGTTCTTGCGCGTCCGGCATGCCGAGCAGCGGTTGTGCAGGCAGATGCCGCAGTGCGGACAGAAGTCGTTGGCCGGGTCCTTCAGGTCCACCGTGCGTTCGCAGCCGGGGCACACGCCTTTGGCCAGCCGGGTCAGGGCCAGGTCGTAGTCCAGCGCCTGGCGCCGTTCGGTGTCGGGCAGGGTCTCGGCCTGGCGCTGCCGCTCCTGGTAGCGCTGGAGCGCCGCGATGGCATGGCGCCCGCCCAGCACGGTGATGACGATGCCCACGATGTAGTGCACATAGCCGCCGTAGCTCGGCAGATACGGCACCAGCTCCACGAAGAACGCGAAGCCGGCAAAGATGATGAAACCCCACACGAAGGGCCAGGCGCTGGTGTGGCGCTTGCGCACGAACAGCCAGCCCGCCAGGGCCAGCAGCGGCAGGGTCAGGGCCAGCCGGTAGGCGAACACCCGCAGCTCCTGGGCGCGGCGGGCGCTGTCGAAGCGCTGGCGGGCGTCTTCGGTCAGCTCCCGCAGTTCGGCCTGGGCGCGGTCGCGGCCCTGGCGCACGTCGAGCAGGGACTGCTGCCGCGCCTCCACCGCCGCCAGCGCCGCGCGCTCGGCCTGGCGCAGGTTGTCCAGCGCGCGGGTGCGCTGCACCAGCTCATCGTCCTGATCGGGCCGCTGGGTCGCAGTGCGGGTGGCCAGCCATTGCTGGAAGCTGTCGCGCGCGGCGCGGTGGCTGGCCTGGGCGGCCTGCTGCTGCAGCTGCAGCTGCTCCAGCTCGGCCTGCAGATCGCGCTCGCTGCGATCGGCCTGCTGGATGCCGGCCTTCAGCGCCGGGGCGCGCTGCGGATCCAGAAAGTCGTCCAGCGTGCGCTGCTGCTCCACCTGCGGCAGATCGCCGACGATGGTGCTGCCCAGGCCCATCAGGAACCAGGCGAACACGAAGGCCAGCAGCCACAGGCCGCGGCGAAACCATTTCTCGGACCAGCGCAAGGCTTTGCTCATGACGTGCTCCCGGGGTGGCGTGGCATCAGTTGGGCAGTGACAGCGTCTGCACCGGCCCGGCCAGCTGGCTGCGTCCCATCCAGGCAAAGGCAGAGTCCACCGTCACGGTGTCGATGCGGTCGGAAAACCGCAGTTCGTTCGGATGATCGTCGAAAGCGATGTGCGCCGTGCCCACCCGGGCACCCAGCCGTTGCAGCGGCCGCACGGTCAGGCGGGTGGGCTGGTAGCCCTTGAACTTGAGCCACGCCTGGGCGGACTCGCGGTCGGCGGCACCGGGCTCCAGCATGGCCGCCATGGCCTCCAGCGCCCACTGGTTGGACTGCTGGTAGCGCGTGCCCCAGGCATAGCTGACCATGCTGTAGGCCGGCTGATGCACCCGAAGGGCCCGGTCCCCCTGGGTCAGGGCGGCGTGCAGCGGCTCCTGCAGGGCCGGTGCCGGCACCACCCAGGCCGCCTCATGGCGCCACAGGTCGTCCAGGAAAAACACGCCCAGGCCCTGGCGGTGGATCTGCCCCTGAGCGGTGCCGCAGTCGTTGAGCTTGTGCAGCACCCGCCAGGTGCCGTCGGGCAGCCGGTACGCCCAGCCCAGGTGCGAATAACGCAACCCGTGGGCGCTGAGGTCCTGGCCGGCGCGGGCCAGCACCACCACCCGGGTGCCGTCGCGCTGGTGGGCCGCGTCCAGGGCAGCGTGGGTGCGCTGGGCCAGCTCCAGGCCGCGCTGCAGGGCCTGCGGGGTGAGCGGCTTCTGCTCGCAGGACTGGCCGGCATGGGCGCCGGCAGCCAGCGCGGCGAACAGCATGGCAATGACGGTGGCGCGGGCTTTCATCGGGTCACCTGCTCGCTCGCCAGCAGGGCTTCGCCCAGGGCGTTGGGGATGAAGGCCAGCACCTGGCCGGAGGCCGAGAGCATGGCGCCGGCACCGGTCAGGCTGACGGTGACCAGGGTGCCCACCCCCACCGAGGCGGCACCGGCGGCCCGGGTGGACAGGCGCACGCTGGCGCGGGCCCCGTCGGACAGCCGCTCGAGCACCCAGACCGTGCCCTGGGCCGAGAGCTCGACCGACTTGACCACCAGCACCGCGCCACCGGCCGACAGCGCCAGCGGCACGGTGGCCACGGCCGATGCGGCGCCGGAAGCGGCCACGGCCGACCCGGCCACGACGGAGGCCACCGGCAGGGCCGATACCGCCACCGAGGCTTCGCTCTGGGCGTGGGCCGACGGGCCGGCCAGCAGGGTCAGCGACAGGCCGATGGCGGCCAGGTGGCGTTGCAGGGAAGGAATGCGGAACATGAAGCACCTGAAGGGTTGGTTGAACACGGGCCGCATGGTGAACGCAACACGGCCCCATGCCCCCTCCCGGTGTGGTGCTGTGCTGCGGCAAGCCACCGGCGGTACCGCGGCGCGATACCGGCGCCCCGGACTGCCTGCGGAATCCTGATGCCGGCCCTGCTGCGGGTGCCGTGCGCCGACCGCACCGCCGGCCGGATGGCGGTGTGGGTCAGAGGGCGGTGACCAGGCCACCCACCCGCTCGCGCAGCGCATCGGTGGTGAGGCCCTCGGCCTCAAGGGCCGGCCCCACCTGCAGAGCCACCGGCGACCAGAAACCGCGCCGGAACGGCCGCACCATCGCGGTGGGCTCGCCGCCGCGCAGCTCGATGCGGCTGAAGAACGAGCCCCACAGATGGCTCAGGCCCATGGGCACCACCGGCACGGTCAGCCCGTCGGCGCGGGCCTGCTCCAGCACCTTGAGCACGCCGCCCTTGAAGGGCTGCAGGCTGCCGTCGCGGGTGATGGCCCCTTCCGGGAAGATGGCCAGCAGGTCGCCCTCGCGCAGCACGGCAGCGGCGGCCTCGAAGGCCCGGGCATAGGCCTCGGGGTCTTCCTTCTGCGGCGCCACCGGAATGGCCTTGGCCAGCCGGAACAGCCAGCCCAGCACCGGCACCCGGAAGATGCGGTGGTCCATGAGGAAGCGGATCGGGCGCGGGCTGGCGCCCATGAGCAGCACCGCATCGATGAAGCTCACATGGTTGCAGACCAGCACCGCCGGGCCCTCGGTGGGGATGTGCTCGTCGCCCTGGATGCGGAAGCGGTAGATCAGGTGCGAGGCCACCCAGGCCACGAAGCGCAGCAGGTATTCGGGCACCAGCAGGAAGATGTAGCCGGCCACCACCGCATTGGCCAGACCGACGAACAGGAACAGCTCGGTGATGGAGAAGCCCAGGTGCAGCAGCAGGCCGGCGATGAGTGCGCTGGCGATCATGAACAGCGCATTGAGGATGTTGTTGGCCGCGATGATGCGGGCCCGGTGCGTGGGCTGGCTGCGCATCTGGATGAGGGCGTACATTGGCACGCTGTAGATGCCCGCAAACAGCGAGAGCAGCAGCAGGTCGGCCAGCACGCGCCAGTGCGCCGGCTGCGCCAGGAAGGCCCCCAGCGGCAGCGCCTGGGCCGGCGGCAGGCCGCTGGCCGCAAAGTACAGATCGACCGAGAACACGCTCATGCCGATGGCGCCCAGCGGCACCAGACCGATCTCCACATGGCGGCGGCTGAGCACCTCGCACAGCAGCGCACCCACGCCGATACCGATGGAGAACACCACCAGCAGCAGCGAGGCGACCTGCTCGCTGCCGTGCAGCACGTCGCGCGCAAAGGCGGGGAAGCTGCTGAGGAACACCGCGCCGAAGAACCACATCCAGCTGATGCCCAGCAGCGAGCGGAACACCACCACGTTGCCGTGCGCCAGCCGCAGGTTGCGCCAGGTTTCGGTGAACGGGTTCCAGTTGATGCGCAGCTGCGGGTCGGTGGCCGGCGAGGCCGGCACCGCCTGGGCCAGCACCCGGCCCACCACCGCCAGCACCAGGCAGGCCACCGCTACCGCCTGCGGACCGGTGCCGGGCAGGGCGATCAGCAGGCCGCCGGCCACGTTGCCCAGCAGGATGGCCACGAAGGTGCCCATCTCGACCATGCCGTTGCCGCCGGTGAGCTCGCGCTCGCTCAGGTGCTGCGGCAGGTAGGCGAACTTGACCGGGCCGAACAGCGTGCTGTGCAGGCCCATCAGGAACACGCAGCCCAGCAGCAGCGGGATCTGCTGCGCCATGAAGCCCCAGCCGGCCAGCAGCATGATGGCGATCTCCAGATCCTTGACCCGGCGGATCAGCATCTGCTTGGGGTATTTGTCGGCCAGCTGGCCACTGGTGGCCGAGAACAGCAGGAAGGGCAGGATGAACAGCGCGCCGATCACCAGCCCGGCCAGCGAGGCCGGCAGCCAGTCCAGCTGCAGCTGGTAGGTCACCAGCACGGTGAGCGCGAACTTGAAGACGTTGTCGTTGCCGGCGCCCAGCATCTGTACCCCGAAGAAGGGACCGAAACGGCGCTGGGTCAGCAGGGCGAACTGGCCGCTGTGCTGGGCTTCATGGGCATGGGGGGACGACATGCAGGTTCTCCTTGCTCGGGGCCGCTGGCGGCGAATTGAAACACGGTGCGGGTGACAGGGCTGCAGCATGCCCGCGACACCCGCGCGACACCCCCGGTGGATGACCCGGGTGCAGGCCGCCGGGCCTTGCGGTATCGTGAAACGGTACCCCCCACCGCACCATCTCCGGCAAGACCCATGGGCACCACACTCGACCTCGTGACCGCCATCAAGGCCGAACTCAAGGCCGCGGGCATGACCTATGCCGACCTGGCGCGCGCACTCGACATGGCCGAGTCCAGCGTCAAGCGCATGCTCTCGCGCGGCGACATGCCGCTGTCGCGGGTGGACGAGATCTGCCGCCACCTCAAGCTGGACTTCAGCGACCTGGCCCGGCGCGTGGCCGAATCGCAGCCCCTGCTGCGCGAGCTCAGCGCCGAACAGGAGCGCGCCGTGGTGGCCGACAAGAAGCTGCTGCTGGTGGCCATCTGCGTGCTGAGCCAGTGGACGCTGGAGCAGATCACCGCGGCCTACCGCCTCACGCCGGCCGAGGGCGTGAAGTACCTGGCGCAGCTGGACCGGCTGGGCATCATCGAGCTGCGGCCGCTCAACCGCTACCGGCTCAAGCTGGCCAAGACCTTCCGCTGGCGGCCGCACGGCGCGGTCATGAACTACTTCCGCGAGCATGCGCTGCTGGACTACTTTGCCGGCGGCTTCGACGGCCCCGGCGAGGGCCTGCTGCTGGTGCACGGCTCGGTGAGCAAGGCCCTGGCGCCGCACTTCGCCGAACGCCTGCAGCGCCTGGCCACCGACTTTGCCCAGCAGCACCAGACCGACCAGAGGCTGGCCGAGAAGGACCGCGAGGGCTACACCCTGGTGCTGGGCATGCGCAGCTGGGAATTCGAGGCCTTCACCCACCTGCGGCGCTGAACCCGCCACCGAACCCGCCGATGCAAGACCGCCCCGTCCCCCGCCACATCCTGCCCGTCATCGTGCTGGCCCAGCTGCTGGGCACCTCGCTGTGGTTCGCGGTGAATGCGGTCATGCCCGACCTGCAGCGCGAACTGGGCTGGCCCACCAGCACCGTGGGCACGCTGACCTCGGCGCTGCAGTTCGGCTTCATCCTGGGCACGCTGGTGTTTGCGCTGCTGGCCCTGGCCGACCGCTTCGCGCCGCGCCAGGTGTTCCTGGTGTGTGCGCTGGCCGGTGCCGGCTGCACGGTGGGGGCGTGGGCCATGGTGCGCGACCAGGACGCCCTGATGCTGTGGCGCTTTGCCACCGGCTTCTTCCTGGCCGGCATCTACCCGGTGGGCATGAAGATCGCGGCCCAGTGGTACAGCAAGGGACTGGGCGGTGCGCTGGGCTTTCTCATCGGCGCGCTGGTGCTGGGTTCGGCCAGCCCGCACGCGCTGCGGGCGCTGGGCGACGCCCTGCCCTGGCCCACGCTGATGCTGGGCGTGGCCGCGCTGGCGGCCCTGGGCGGTGTGCTGCTGTACCTGTGCACCGGCGACCCGCCCGGCGCGGTGGCCCGCGTGACCACACTGCAGTGGCGCGCCCTGGGCACGGTCTGGACCGACCGCAGGGTGCGCAGTTCGGTGCTGGGCTACTTTGGCCACATGTGGGAGCTCTACACCATGTGGGTGCTGGTGCCGCTGATCCTGGCCACCCGGCTGCAGGGTACCGGCCTGTCGTGGGCGGCGTTCTTCGTGCTGGGGGCGGGCGCCCTGGGCTGCGTGGCCGGCGGGCTGGTGTCGCAGCGCTTCGGCAGCGCCCGGGTGGCCGGCAGCCTGCTGGGCACCAGCGGCCTGTGCTGCTTGGCCGCGCCCTGGCTCATCGGTGCCCCGGACATCCTGTTCTACGCCTGGCTGGTGCTGTGGGGCATCAGCGTGGCGGGCGACTCGCCGCAGTTCAGCACGCTGACCGCCCGCAACGCGCCGCCGCAGGCGGTGGGCAGCGTGCTCACGCTCACCAACAGCATCGGCTTTGCCATCTCCATCGTGAGCATCCTGCTGTTCGTCTTCCTGGCCGAGACGGTGCCGCTGCAGCACCTGGTGCCGTGGCTGGCCCTCGGGCCGGCCCTGGGGCTGTGGGCGCTGTGGCCGCTGGTGCGGGCCGAGCGCCTCAGTCGATGAGCCCGTTGCGCACCGCGTAGTAGGTCAGGTCGCTGTTGCCCTCCAGGCCCAGCTTGGTCAGCACCCGGCTGCGGTAGGTGCTGACCGTCTTGACGCTCAGGTGCAGTGCCTCGGCGATCGCGCCCACGGTCTCGCCCTGTGCCAGGCGCAGGAACACCAGGGTCTCGCGTTCGGAGAGTGCCTCGTGCGGCAGCCGGGTGCCGCCACCCAATGCCCGCTCGGCCATCAGTTCGGCCACCTCGGCGCTGAGGTAGCGGCGTCCAAGCGCCACCACCCGGATGGCGTCGACGATCTCCTGCGGGTCGCATTCCTTGTTGAGGTAACCGCTGGCGCCCTGGGCCATGAGGGTCGGCGCATAGCGGCTGGCGGGAAAGCCGCTGAGGATGAGCACCGGCAGATCGGGGAAGCGGGCCTTGATGGCCTGCAGCGCCTCCACCCCGCCCTGCCCGGGCATGGACAGGTCCATCAGCAGCACGTCCACCGGCGTCTGCCGCACCAGTTCCAGGGCCTCGCGCCCGTTCGCGGCCTCGCCGACCACCCGCAGATCCACCTGCTCGCCCAGGAACTGGCGCAGGCCGGTGCGCACGATGGCGTGGTCGTCGACGATGGCGATCTGGATCATGCGGATCGATGGGGGCAGGGGTATGCGTGGCGCGGCCAATGTAGCAGCCCCGCGCCTGTAGGACGCGTCCTACACACGGACGCGGCGGTGTCCGACAGATCGGCGTGCGGCCACTGCCTACAGTGACCTCACCGCAACGTCATCTGTGAAAGGACACCGACATGCAACGCACCCTCCGCCTCCCCGCCCTGACCGCCGCCCTGCTGGCCACCGCCGTGCTGGCCGCCTGCGGCGAATCCGGCGAGCCCACCCTGGGCCAGCGTGTGGACAACACCGTCAACCAGGTCAGCCAGAGCGCCGCGCAGATGGGCCAGGACGCCAAGCAGGCCGCGCAGGAAGTGCAGGCCGCTGGCGAGAAGGCCGCCGACGTGATGGCCCGGGACGCCACCGATGCCGCCATCACGGCCAAGGTGAATGCCGCCCTGGCCGCCGACGACCGCCTCAGCGCCCTGGGCATCGACGTGGACACCACCGACGGCCGCGTGGAGCTCTCGGGCACGGCGCCGGACGCCGCCTCGCGTGAACGCGCCACGGTGCTGGCCAAGGCCGTGGAAGGCGTGGTCGAGGTCGAGAACCGCCTGACCATCCGCAGCCAGAGCTGATGCCCGCCGCAGACCGCCCCAAGGAGCCCTTGATGAAACCCAGCCATTTCCTGATGGCGGCTGCGGCCGCCGTGATGATCGTGCAGACCGCCGGCTGTGCGGTGGCGCGTGACCAGCAGAGCGTGGGCTCGTACATCGACGACACCACCATCACCACCCGGGTCAAGGCCCGCATGGCCGAAGACCCGGCCGTGAGCGCCATGTCCATCCAGGTGGAGACGCTCAAGGGCACGGTGCAGCTCTCCGGCTTTGCCAAGAACAGCACCGAACGCAGCGCCGCCGAGAAGCTGGCGGCCAGCGTGCCGGGCGTGGTGGCGGTGCGCAACGACATCGTCGTGCGCTGACCGCCCCGTGAAGCCGCTGCGCACCTTTCTGGTCGAGGACAACCCGGTCATCAGCCGGCACCTGGTCTCCACGTTGCAGGAGCTCAGCCCGGTGCAGGTGATCGGGCAGGCGCGCAGCGAATCGCAGGCGGTGGCCTGGCTGATGCAGCCGCCGCCCTGCGACCTGATGATCATCGACATCGTGCTGGCCAGCGGCTCGGGACTGGGCGTGCTGCAGGCCGCGCGCGACTGCGCCAGCCCGACGCGCCGCGTGGTGCTCACCAACCACGCCACACCGGCCCTGCGCCAGCGCTGCCTGGCCCTGGGTGCGGAGCGGGTGTTCGACAAATCGTGCGAACTCGAGGCCCTGATCGCCTGGTGCGCCGAACTGGGCCACACTCGCGCCCCATGACCCCTGCAACCCCGTCCACCCCGCGCCGCCCGGTGCTGCGCCGGGCCGGCCCCTGGCGCACGCCACTGGCCATCGCACTGGCCCTGCTGCTGGGCATCGGCATGCTGGCCGGCACCGAACTGACCTACCGCCGCGCGCTCGATTCGCTCGTCAGCCTGGGGGGCCGGGACTCGGCGCGCAATGCGGCCCAGACCGTGGTGCGCAGCCTGCTCGACATGGAGTCCGCGCAGCGCGGCTACCTGCTCACCGGCCGGCCGCAGTACCTGGAGCCCTACAAGGCGGCCGGCCAGGAGCTCGACAACGCGGTGCGCCGTCTGCGCGAGCACCACCGCAACGACCCCGAGCTGCTGGCGCTGGTGGAACGCCTGAACGAACGGGCGCTGGAGAAGGTGTCGGAGATCGCCGAGACGGTGGGCCTGTTCGACGCAGGCGCCCACGGCAGCTGGCAGGGACTCATGATGACCGACATCGGTCGCGAGAAGATGGAGGCGGTGCGCCGCGCCACCGACGTGCTGATCGGCACCGAGGAGCGCCGCATCGCCGGCGAGCGCGCCGCCGTCTACCGCACGCTGGAGATCGGCCGCTGGACCGTGCACGCCCTGGCCCTGCTGAGCCTGCTGGCCTATGCCTTCTTCCTGCGCAAGAACTCGGCGCTGCAGCGCAGCCAGGTGCGCCATGCCGAGCAGCTGCAGACCGAGCGCGACTCGCTGGAGCACCAGGTGGGCCAACGCACCACCGCGCTGCGCCAGCTCGCCGGGCATGTGGTGCGCACCCGCGAGAACGAACGCGCGCATGTGGCACGCGAACTGCACGACGAGATGGGCGGCCTGCTCACCGCCATGAAGCTGGAGATCGCGCGGCTGCGGCGGGTGCCGGACCTGCCGGCCACCGGACTGGAGCGCATCGACGGCATCGAGGACCGGCTCAACGAGGGCATTGCGGTCAAGCGCCGCATCGTCGAGAACCTGCGTCCGTCGGCCCTGGACCAGCTGGGCCTGCTGCCGGCACTCGAAGGCCTGTGCGACGACGCCGCCGCCGGCCTGGGCGTGCCGGTGCATGCCCGCCTGCAGCCGGTGGCCCTGACCGCGGATGCCGAACTCACCGTGTACCGGCTGGTGCAGGAATCGCTGACCAATGTGCGCAAGTACGCCCAAGCGCGCGAGGTGTGGGTCAGCGTGATCCCCGAGGGCGGGCGGGTGCAGGTGGCGGTGCAGGACGATGGCCAGGGCTTCGACCCCGACGCCGTGCCGCCCGGCCACCACGGGCTGCTGGGCATGCGGGTGCGGGTGGAGTCGCACGGTGGCGAACTGAGCATCGACAGCAGCCCGGGGCGCGGCACGCGGGTTGAAGCGGTGCTGCCCACCGCCTGAGGACGATCCGGGTTGGTAACCGGGCGGTACCCGGATGCCCCGATAATTGAAACCCGGTTACATGAACACCCCTCAGGAGACAAGCCCGATGCCTTTGCGCGCCACCAAGATCGTTGCCACCCTCGGCCCTGCGTCCAGCGACCCCGCCCTGCTCGAAGCCATGATCCGCGCCGGCGTGAACGTGGTGCGCCTGAACTTCTCGCACGGCAAGGCCGAGGACCACATCGAGCGGGCCCGGCTGGTGCGCGAAGCGGCCCAACGCGCCGGTCGCGAGGTCGGCATCATGGCCGACCTGCAGGGACCCAAGATCCGCGTCGGCAAGTTTGCGCAAGGCAAGGTGATGCTGCAGGCCGGTCAGCCGTTCGTGCTGGACGCCTCGCGCACCGAACCGGGTGACGACAACGGCGTCGGTCTGGACTACAAGGAACTGCCGCGCGACGTGCGCCCCGGCGACACCCTGCTGCTCAACGACGGCCTGATCGTCATGAAGGTGGAGAAGGTGGTGGGCCCGGCGGTCCACACCACGGTGACCATGGGCGGCGAGCTGTCCAACAACAAGGGCATCAACAAGCAGGGCGGCGGCCTGACCGCACCCGCCCTGACCGCCAAGGACATGGACGACATCAAGACCGCCATGGGCCTGCAGGCCGACTATGTGGCGGTGAGTTTCCCCAAGAGCGCCACCGACATGGAGCTGGCGCGCCAGCTGTGCAATGTGGCGGCCGCCAGCACCGGCCACAAGCCGGGCCTGATCGCCAAGATCGAGCGCGCCGAAGCCATTCCTGAACTCGCCAGCATCCTCAAGGTGTCCGACGGCATCATGGTGGCGCGTGGCGACCTGGCGGTGGAGGTGGGCAACGCCGCCGTGCCGGCGCTGCAGAAGCACATGATCAAGCTGGCCCGCGAGATGGACAAGGTGGTCATCACCGCCACCCAGATGATGGAGAGCATGATCCAGAACCCGGTGCCCACCCGGGCCGAGGTCAGCGACGTGGCCAACGCGGTGCTCGACGGCACGGACGCCGTCATGCTCAGTGCCGAGACCGCGGCCGGCAAGTACCCGCTGGAGACCGTCAAGGAAATGGCCGCCATCTGCTCCGAAGCCGAGAAGGCCGAGTACCACGAGCTCAGCGCCGACTTCCAGGGCAAGACCTTCAAGCGCATCGACCAGTCCATCGCCATGGGCGCGCTGTTCACCGCCCACCACCTGGGCGCCAAGGCCATCGTGGCCCTGACCGACTCCGGCTCCACCGCGCTGTGGATGAGCCGGCACAACGTGCGCATGCCCATCTATGCCATGACGCCCAACCTCTCCACCCAGCGCCGCATGACGCTGCTGCGCAACGTGCGCCCGCTGCTGATGGACACCAGCGCCGACCGCGACACCGCCCTGGCCGATGCCGAATCGCACCTCAAGGCGCGCGGCATCGTGCAGACCGGCGACGTGTACGCCATCACCGTGGGCGAGCCCATGGGTCAGCCGGGTGGCACCAACACGCTGAAGATCTGCCGCGCCGCCTGAGCCCCCGGCCCGCATCCGGAACCGGGGCCGGTGCGTAGGAATCGCAGAGCCATCCGAACCACCACCCCACCTCCCATGCGAACCCCCGACCTCCCTCCTCGACGCCGCTGGCTGGGCCTGCTGGGCCTGCTCGGCATCACGCCCCTGCTGCAGGCCTGCTCGCCGCTGCGCGTCATCAATGCCACCGTGCCGGGCGACACCCACACGGTGCAGCCCGATCAGGCCTACGGGCCGCTGCCGCGCCAGCAGCTCGATGTCTACCGCCCGGTGGACGCCCGCCCCGACGCCCCGCTGGCGGTGTTCTTCTACGGCGGCAGCTGGAGCAGCGGTGACCGGCGCGATTACCGTTTTGTCGGCGAGGCCCTGGCCTCGCGCGGCATCGTCACCGTGGTGGCCGACTACCGGCTCAGCCCGGAAGTGAGCTACCCCGCCTTCCTCGAAGACTGCGCCCTGGCCGTGAAGTGGGCGCACGACAACGCGGCCCGGCTGGGCGCATCGCGCCGGCGCCTGTTCACCGTGGGCCACAGCGCGGGCGCCTACAACGCCGCCATGATGGCGCTCGATCCGCGCTGGCTGGCTGGCGTGGGGCTGCAGCCCCAGGCACTGGCCGGCTGGGCCGGTCTGGCCGGGCCGTATGACTTCCTGCCCATCGGGCTGTCCGACGTGAAGAAGGCCTTCAACTGGCCGGACACGCCGCCCGACACCCAGCCGCTGTTCCATGTGAAGGCCGGCCCGCCGGTGCCGTCGCATCGGGTGCTGCTGCTGGCCGCGCGCAGCGACATCCTGGTCAATCCCCAGCGCAACACCGTGGCCATGGCCCAGGCGCTGCAGGCGCAGGGTGCACCGGTGGACGTGGAGCTGTTCGACCGGGTCAGCCACACCACCCTGATCGGCGCCATGGCCCGCCCCCTGCGCGGCCTGGCGCCGGTGCTGGACCGGCTGAGCGGCTTCCTGCAGGCCCCTGGCGGCTAAAATCGCGGGTTACACACCGGTTACCAACCCGCACCAGAGGACACCCCCATGGCACTCGTTTCCATGCGCGAACTGCTCGACCACGCCGCCGCCAATGGCTACGGCATCCCGGCCTTCAACGTCAACAACCTGGAACAGGTGCAGGCCGTCATGGCCGCGGCCGACGAGGTGGGTGCCCCGGTCATCCTGCAAGCCAGTGCCGGTGCCCGCAAATACGCCGGTGAGCCCTTCATCAAGCACCTGATCCAGGCCGCCGTGGAGGCCTACCCGCACATCCCCCTGGTGATGCACCAGGACCACGGCACCAGCCCCAAGGTCTGCCAGGGCGCAATCGACCTGGGCTTCGGCTCGGTCATGATGGACGGCTCGCTGATGGAAGACGGCAAGACCCCGGCCAGCTTCGACTACAACGTGGACGTCACCCGCAAGGTGGTGGACATGGCCCACCGGGTGGGCGTGACGGTGGAGGGCGAGCTGGGCTGTCTGGGCAACCTGGAGACCGGTGACGCCGGCGAGGAAGACGGCATCGGCGCGGTGGGCAAGCTCGACCACAGCCAGATGCTGACCGACCCCGAGGAGGCCGCCACCTTCGTCAAGGCCACCCAGCTCGACGCCCTGGCCATTGCCATCGGCACCAGCCACGGCGCCTACAAGTTCAGCCGCAAGCCCACCGGCGACATCCTGGCCATCTCGCGCGTGAAGGAAATCCACGCCCGCATCCCCAACACCCACCTGGTCATGCACGGCTCGTCCAGCGTGCCGCAGGAGCTGCTGGACATCATCAACCAGTACGGCGGCCAGATGAAGCAGACCTACGGGGTGCCCATCGAGGAAATCCAGGAAGCCATCAAGCATGGCGTGCGCAAGATCAACATCGACACCGACATCCGCCTGGCCATGACCGGCGCGGTGCGCAAGTTCCTGGCCGAGAACCCGGACAAGTTCGACGCCCGCGAGTGGCTCAAGCCCGCCCGCGAGGCCGCCAAGCAGGTCTGCAAGGCCCGCTACCTGCAGTTCGGCTGCGAAGGCCAGGCCGGCAAGATCAAGGGCATGAACCTGTCCGTCATGGCCGAGAAGTACGCCCGCGGCGAACTGGCCCAGGTGGTCAACTGAACATGACCGCCGCCCTGCACACCTCCGCCCTCACCTCCCTGCCCCTGCTGGCCCGCGGCAAGGTCCGCGACAACTACGCCGTGGGCAACGACCGCATCCTGATGGTCGCGTCCGACCGCATCAGCGCGTTCGACGTGATCATGGGCGAGCCCATCCCGGGCAAGGGCGCGCTGCTGACGAAGCTCTCGCTGTTCTGGTTCGAGCAGCTCGGACCCCAGGGCCTGAACATCTGCCCGATCCACCTCACCGGCGACGCGCCCGAGAGCGTGGTGTCGGCGGCCGAGGTGCCGCAGGTCAGCGGCCGCTCGATGCTGGTGCAGCGCCTGCGGCCGATCCCGGTGGAAGCGGTGGTGCGCGGGTATCTCGCCGGCAGCGGCTGGAAGGAGTACCAGGACAGCCGCTCGGTCTGCGGCGTGCCGCTGCCCGAGGGCCTGCAGAACGCGTCGCGCCTGCCCGAACCCATCTACACCCCGGCCGCCAAGGCCGAGATGGGCGAGCACGACGAGAACATCACCTTCGAACAGACGGTGGCCATGGTGGGCCTGGACGTGGCCACCCAGATCCGCGACATCGCCCTGCGCCTGTACAAGGCGGCGGCCGAGATCGCGCTGAAGAAGGGCATCATCATTGCCGACACCAAGTTCGAGTTCGGCCTGGACGCGCAGGGCCGCGTGGTGCTGATGGACGAGGTGCTGACCCCCGACAGCTCGCGCTACTGGCCGGTGGAAGGCTATGTGGTGGGCCAGAACCCGCCGAGCTACGACAAGCAGTTCCTGCGCGACTGGCTGGAGACCGCCCAGGTCAACGGCAAGCCCTGGGACAAGACCGCGCCGGCACCGCGCCTGCCGCGCGAGGTGATCGAGAAGACCGCCGCCAAGTACCAGGAAGCCCTGACCCGGCTGGTGGGCTGAAGCAGCAGCCGACCCGGCGGGTCAGCTCAGCACCACCGACGACAGGCGACGCCGGTAGGTCGCCACCGTCGGGTCTTCCGGCGGCACCTGGCCTTCGGCCACCTTGGGCTTGGGCGGCTCGATGACGTCCAGGATGGCGATGAAGGTCTTGCGGGCCTGGTCATCGTTCCAGGCCTTGTCGCGCATCAGGATCTCCAGCAGCTCGTCCATGGCGGCCGTGGGCTGACCATGGGCCCACAGCAGCTGGGCCAGCGCGAATCGGGCGTCGAAGTCGCGCCGGTTGGCCGCGATGCGGGCCTGCAGGGCTTCGGCCCGGGCCTGCGGGTCGGTCACACCGTCCTGCGCATCGCGGGCCTGCATCCAGCGCTGCAGCGCGTCCAGCCGGCGCACGCCGGCCGCTTTGGCGATGACGGGCGCAAAGGCCACCTTGGCGTCGTCGTCCTGGCCCAGCTCCAGCAGCAGCTTGACCAGATCGAACCGGGCATCGTCGTTGGCCGGGTCGGCGGCCACCGCCTGCTGCAGCTTGTCCAGCGCGGCCCCCACGTCGCCTTCGGCCAGCGCATCCATGGCCTCGGCCTCGTCGGCTTCGGCCTGCAGCTCGGCTTCGCCGGGCACATGCTTGTCGAGGAAGGCGCGGATCTGGCCCTCGGGCAGGGCGCCCATGAATCCGTCCACCGGCTGACCGTTCTTGAGCAGCACGCAGGTCGGGATGCTGCGGATGCCGAAGGCACCGGCGAGCTGCTGCTCCTGGTCGGAATCGATCTTCACCAGCTTGAAGCGGCCGGCGTAGGCGGTCTCGAGCTTCTCCAGCAGAGGGCCGATGACCTTGCACGGACCGCACCAGGGGGCCCAGAAATCCACCAGCACCGGGGTGTGCATGGAGGCCTCGATGACCTCGGCTTCAAAGTTGGCGATGGTGACGTCGATCATGGGTGCAGCCGCCCGGTGGCGGGGTGAAACGTAAAATCGCGACTTTACCGGAGCGGACCTCCCGCCCGCCGCTCCTCACGAAAGCCCCAACATGAACCCCATCCAGGTGGGCGTGGTCATGGGTTCCAGCAGCGACTGGGACACCATGCAGCACGCCGTGCAGATCTTGAAGGACTTCGGCGTGCCCCACGAAGCCCGTGTGGTGTCGGCCCACCGCATGCCGGACGACATGTTCGCCTATGCCGAGTCGGCGGCCACCCGGGGCCTGAAGGCCATCATCGCCGGCGCCGGGGGCGCGGCCCACCTGCCCGGCATGATCGCGGCCAAGACGGTGGTGCCGGTGCTCGGCGTGCCGGTGGCCAGCCGCCACCTGCAGGGCGTGGATTCGCTGCACAGCATCGTGCAGATGCCCAAGGGCGTGCCGGTGGCCACCTTCGCCATCGGCGCGGCCGGTGCCGCCAACGCGGCGCTGTTCGCGGTGGCGCTGCTGGCCAGCCACGATCCGGCACTGCGCGAGCAGCTGCTGGCCTTCCGGGCGCGCCAGACGGCCGATGCCCGCGCCATGACCCTTCCCCTCTGAACCCGCCATGATGAAAACCTTGCTCCCCGGCTCCATGTCGGGCACCGGCCAGCAGATGACGCTGGGTGTGATGGGTGGCGGCCAGCTCGGCCGCATGTTCGTGCAGGCGGCCCAGGCCATGGGCTACTTCACCGCCGTCCTGGACCCGGACCCGGCCAGCCCGGCCGGCCTGATCAGCCACTTCCACATCCAGACGCCGTACGACGACGAGCAGGGTCTGGCGCAGCTGATGCAGCGCTGCGAGGCCATCACCACCGAGTTCGAGAACGTGCCGGCCGGCGCCCTGTTCACGCTCGGCGCCCACCGCCCGGTGGCGCCGTCGTCGCAGTGCGTGGCCACCGCCCAGGACCGGGTGCGCGAGAAGGCCCACTTCGTGCGCAGCACGCCCGGCAGCGGTGTGCCCCCCGCCCCCTATGCCGCGATCGACACGCCCGAGCTGCTGGCGGCCGCGCCAGGCGACCTGCTGCCCGGCATCCTCAAGACGGCCCGCATGGGCTACGACGGCAAGGGGCAGATCCGGGTGGCCGACCGCGCGGCGCTGGCCGCCGCCTGGGACCAGCTGGGGCGCGTGCCCTGTGTGCTGGAGAAGCTGCTGCCGCTCAAGGCCGAGTGCTCGGTCATCGTGGCCCGCGGGGCCGACGGCCGCTGCGTCAGCTTCCCGGTGCAGAAGAACACCCACCGCGACGGCATCCTGGCCCTGACCGAGGTCCACGAGGGCGCCCTGGACGCCGCACTGGCGCAGCGCGCCCAGCAGGCCACCATGGCCATTGCCCAGGAGATGGCCTACGTGGGCGTGCTGTGCGTCGAGTTCTTCATCGTCGACGGCCCCGACGGTGCGCCCACCCTGGTGGTCAACGAGATGGCCCCGCGCCCGCACAACAGCGGCCACTACACCCAGGACGCCTGCGACCTGTCGCAGTTCGAGGCCCAGGTGCGTGCCCTGGCCGGCCTGCCGCTGCCCGAGCCGCGCCAGCACAGCCCGGCCATCATGGTCAACCTGCTCGGCGACCTCTGGTTCGAGCCCAACGGCGTGCGCACCCAGCGCAGCGAACAGCCGGTGTCACCGCCCTGGGCCCAGGTGCTGGCCCTGCCCGGCACCCACCTGCACCTGTACGGCAAGCTCAGCGCGCGGCACGGCCGCAAGATGGGTCACCTCAACATCACCGGCGCCAGCGTGGCCGAGGTGCGCGACACCGCCACGAAGGTGCTGGCGCTGCTGGGCCTGCCCGGCCTGGACGCCTGAGGCCGCGCCGTCCGACGACATGCCGCTGCTGCTTGACGCTGCCGACCCGTCGGCCCTGGCCCAGGCCGCACAGCGGCTGGCCGAGGGATCGCTCGTGGGCCTGCCGACCGAGACGGTCTACGGCCTGGGCGCCGATGCCGACAACGCGACGGCGGTGCGTGCGATCTTTGCGGCCAAGGGCCGCCCGGCCGACCACCCGCTGATCGTGCACCTGGCGGCCGGCGACGCGCCCGGCGGCTGGCGCAGCGCGGTCGACCACTACGCCCGCGACCTGCCGCCGTTCGCACTGCGGCTGATGGAGGCCTTCTGGCCCGGACCGCTCACCCTGATCCTGCCGCGCCGCCCGACCGTGGCCGCCGTGGCCGCCGGTGGCCAGGACTCCATCGGCCTGCGCTGCCCGTCGCACCCGGTGGCGCAAGGCCTGCTCAAGGCCGCCGCCGCGCGCGGCGTGCGGGGCGTGGCCGCACCGAGCGCCAACCGCTTTGGCCGGGTCAGTCCCACCACGGCCGCCCATGTGGCCGAGGAATTCACCGCCCTGGACGATGCGTCGCTGCTGATCCTGGATGGCGGCGCGTGTCCGGTGGGCATCGAGTCGACCATCGTCGATGCCTCGCGCGGCCATCCGGTGCTGATGCGCCCCGGGATGATCACGCCCGAACAGCTGCAGGCGGCCTGCGGCCTGCCGGTGCGCCCCCGCGACGACGCAGCGCCGCGCGCCTCCGGCACGCTGGCCTCGCACTACGCCCCCAATGCCAAGGTGCGGCTGATGGACGCGAAGATGCTGCAGACCGCACTTGACGTGCTGGGCAAGGACGCCCGGCACATCGCCGTCTATGCCCGGACCCGCCTGCGAGCCGGACCCGGCGTGGTCCAGCGGGTCATGCCGTCCGACGCCTCGGCCTGCGCGCACGAGCTGTTCGCGGTGCTGCGCGAGCTCGACACCCAGGGTGTGCGGCTGATCTGGGTCGAGACCCCACCACCCCAGGCCGAGTGGGACGGCGTGCGCGACCGCCTGGACCGCGCCGCCGCCTGAGAGCCGCAGCGCTCAGCGCAGGCCGCGAGGCACCTTGGCCATCACGGCGTCCAGCACCGCATCGGCCACCAGCTCGTTGGTTTTCGGCGTGCCGTGGAAGTTGTCCGAGAACACATAGCTGCGCCAGCTATCGTTGCCGAACGATGCATTCAGGCTGGCGGTGGTGCAGGCGGCAATGTTGTAGGCCGGCAGACTGCCGGCCGGCGCCAGGTTGGGGCAGGCCGGTGTGGTCACGTTGGTCAGACCGAACGCCGCAGGCGTGGTCACCCACTGGGTCAGCAGGCGGTTGAAGTCGACGATGGCCACCTGCGGCTTCTTGCCCAGGCGGGCATTCAAGCGGTCGTTGAAGGCCTTCACCCAGGTGCCGGCCAGCCCCTTGACGCCCGCGGCATTGGCCGGCCCGCTCGGCCCCTGGGAGGCGATCAGCTGCAGGGTGACCAGGAAGCGCGGCGTGACAGTGACGTCCGGCACATTGACCACCACCACCCGCAGCGCGCCGCGCCGCAGCGCCTGCTGTTCGACGGTATCGGCCAGCAGATCGGCCAGGCGGGTCATGTACAGCGAGCCGGCCGCCAGCGGGTTGGCCAGATTGGCGCCGACCTCGGCCGGGGTCAGCAGCTCGCCCAGCAGGGCACCGTACGACGCACCGCCGTCGCCGCCAGCGGCCAGCGGCAGGCCCGCCGTGAGGTAAGCGGTCACCAGATCGGCCACGTCGTTGCCACCGCCGTCGACCAGCAGCATTTCGTCGGGCTTGAAGCGCTGCTCGGCCGCCAGCGTCTTGAGCTGCTGCACCACCGACAGGGGCGAGGTGTCGGCCGCTGCGCCGCCGGGCGGGTTGATGCGGGCACCGCCCACGGCGTAGCTGGTGCAACCGGCGGCCTGCGGGTTGAGGACCACGTTGGTGGCCGAGGTGGCCGCATAGCGGGGGCAGAGCGCCGGCGCGTCCACCGCGTCGGCCACCAGGTCGGTCCAGATCGGGTTGCCCTGCACCGTGAACTTGAAGCCGAAGGTGCCGCTGTCGGCCAGGCTGTCGCCCACCACCTTGACCGCCGACACCGAGGGACCGCCGCCGCCACAGGCGGTCAACACGAATGCGGCCATGAGGGCCGCGACGACACCGGAACGCTGGAACATGGGATCTCCCGAAGGCTGGAGGGATGTGGACTTTTTCCGCACGACCGTGCGAAAAATCCCATGCTATGTACACCGATGGGGGTATGTCACCCGGGTTTGTCCGGTCACACGAACGTGATGGCTTGTGATGCAGCCCTATCCCGCCGATGTCAGTCGGGCTGCGCCGCCACCCACTCCACCAGGGCCTCCAGGGCCGGGCGGGCGGCACCCGCGTTGGGGTGGTTGACGAAGCCGACCACCGCATAGCGCCCGCCGTTGGCCGCATTCACATAGCCGGCGATGCCGGTCACGTCGCGCAGGGTGCCGGTCTTGAGGAAGGCATTGCCGTAGGCCGGGCTGCGCGGGTCACGCGCGATGCGCGCGGCCGTGCCGCTCACACCGGCCACCGCCAGCGACTGCACGAAGGGCTGGGCCTGGGCATGGCGGGCCGCGTGGCGCAGCAGCACCGCCAGCGACTCCGGCGTGATGCGCTCGATGCGCGACAGGCCGGAGCCGTTCTCCAGCACCGGCGCGGCGACCTTGGGGCCGAAGGTGCGCTGCCACCACTGGGCCACCACCGCCCGCGCCCGCTCGAAACTGCTGCGCCGGCCGGCCGGCGCGCCGGTCTCGGGCGGCAGCGGCACCTCGCCCAGCGACAGGAACACCTGCTGCGCCATGACGTTGTTGCTCCACTGGTTCACGTCCATCAGGATGTCCGAGAGCGGCAGCGAACGGGCCTCGTGGAGCAGCCGGGCCTGCGGCGGTGTGAGGCCGCTGCGGGTCTGGCCGGTCAGCAGCCCCCCCATCGACCGCCAGGTGCCCTCGAAGGCCCGCGCGGCATAGGTGGCGGGCTGCTGGTAGGCCACCGGCCAGGCCAGCTCGCCGCAGGCCGCCGGGTAGCGGCCGGTGAAGCGGATGCTGTCGGGATCGTCGAAGCGGGCACCCAGGCCGCTGCGCCAGTCGTTGCAGCGACCGGGCGCCAGCGGCACGGTGGCGTCGATGGCCAGCCGGGCCATGGGCGGTTCGCTCACCACCCGGGCCACGCCCGCGGCCGGGTCGGGCTGGAACTTGAGGATGACCGACTTGAAGTTGAACAGCAGCGCGTCCGGGCTGGCGTTGTAGGGCCGCAGGGCCTCGCCGTCAAAGGCGCCGGGGTCGATCTCGGGCAGGTCGAAGGCGCTGTGGTCCAGCACCAGGTCGCCCAGGATGACGCGCACGCCCTGGGCCTGCAGCGCGGCATAGGCTTCCTGCAGGCGCTCGATCACCAGCTTGGGGTCGCCACCGCCACGCACATACAGGTTGCCGCGCAGGGCGCCGTTGTCGACCACCCCGTCGGTGAGGAAGCGGGTGCTCCAGGTGTGCTGGCTGCCCAGCAGGTCCAGTGCGGCATAGGAGGTGACCAGCTTCATCACCGAGGCCGGATTGACCGGCTCGCCGGCCTGGTGGCGCAGGCGCACATCGCCCCGGTCGTCCAGCGCCACCACATAGGCCGACAGGGCCGAGGGCGGCACCTGGGCGCGCTGCAGGGCCCGGCTCACGGCAGCCGGCAGCGGATCGGCCACGACCGGTTTCTGGGCACAGGCCGGCAGGCTGAATGCGCTCAAGGCCAGCAGCCCGGCAGCAATGCGGGATCGGACGGGGACAGCGGGGGTCTGAAGGGGGTATCGGGTCACCGGTCCATTATCGGCCGCCGGTCCGCGACCGTGGCCGATAATTCCCCGATGCCCGCCGCGCTCCCGCCCCGATTCCTGGCCATCGAATGCAGCACCGACACCTTGTCGGTGGCGCTGGGCACCGGGCTGCCGGGCGATCCGGTGGCCGAACACGCCGGGCCGGGCGGCCCCCAGTCGTCCACCACCCTGCTGCCGGCCGTGCAGCGGCTGCTGGACCACGCCGGCTGGCGCCTGCACGACCTGAGCGCCATCGCCTTTGCGCGCGGCCCCGGCTCCTTCACCGGGCTGCGCACCGCCTGCGCGGTGGCCCAGGGTCTGGCCTACGGCACGCGGGGCCCGGATCACCCCGACGGCCTGCCGGTGCTGGCCATCGACACGCTGCAGGTGCTGGCCGAGACCGCCACCCCGGCCGATCACACCGGCCCGGTGGCGGCCCTGCTCGATGCCCGCATGGAGGAACTGTACCTCGCGGTGTGGCAACGCCAGGGTCCGGTCTGGACCGAACGCCAGGCCCCGCGCCTGTGCGCGCCTGCTGCACTGGCCGGCTGGCTGGCCGAAGCCCTGCCCGACGAGCGCCCGCTGCTGGCCGGCAATGTGTTCGGCGCCTACCCCGACGCCCTCGCCCCGCTGCAGACCACCCACCCCACCGCCGTGGCCGTGCCCTCGGCCACCGCCCTGCTGCGGCTGGCCCCGGGTGCCTGGGCGCGCGGGGATGCCGTGCCCGCCCATGCGGCCATGCCCCTGTATGTGCGCGACAAGGTGGCCCGCACCACGGCCGAACGCGAGCAGCCCGCCGGGGTGTCGCCATGAGCCTCGGTGCCGATGTCCTGCCCGGCTGGGCCACCGGCCTGTGGCCGGCACCCGAAGGCGTGCTGGAGGCTTCGGCCACCGACCAGTCGCTGCGCCGCCTGAGCTTCGCGCCGATGACCGCCGACGACCTGGACGCGGTGCATGCGGTGGAGGTCAGCGCCTATGCCCACCCCTGGTCGCGCCGCAACTTCCTGGACTCGCTGCAGTCCGGCCACCCGGCGGTGATGCTGCTGGCCGAACCGCTGCCGCAGGACCGCCACCTGCCCCTGCGCAGCGACGGCCGCCTGCTGCTGGGCTACCTGGTGGCCATGCCGGGCGTGGACGAGGTGCACCTGCTCAACATCACGGTGGCACCGGCCCACCAGCGACAGGGCTGGGCCCGCTTCATGCTGGACGCCCTGGTCCTGTGGTCGCGCGGGCAAGGGGCGCAGTGGCTCTGGCTGGAGGTGCGGCAGAGCAATGCGCCGGCGCGGCGCCTCTACTCCCGCTACGGCTTTGCCGAGGTCGGCCTGCGCCGCGGCTACTACCCCCTGGCCCACCAGCGGCGTGAGGACGCGGTGGTGATGAGCCTGAACCTGGTGGCCCGCCGGGCCAGGGAATCGGCATGAGCTGGGTGCGCGAACTTGACGCCCGCCAGCGCGCCATGCTCGACGAGATGGGCGTGAAGGTCTGGACGCCGCTGCCGACGACCACCCCGGCACCGGCGCCGACCGCCGCTGTGGCGCCGCCCCCGGCCCCTGCAGCGCCCACCGCAGCACCACCCATGCGGGCGCCCGCGGCGGCGGCCGTGGCGGCACCGCCGACCCCGACACACCCCACCCCGGCGCGACCGGTCGACACCTCGGCCGTGGCCTCGCTCGACTGGGACGCCCTGCGCCAGGCCGTGACCGGCTGCCAGGCCTGCGGCCTGTGCCAGAGCCGTCGCCAGACGGTCTTTGGCACCGGGCACGGGCAGGCGCGCTGGATGATCGTGGGCGAAGCCCCCGGCGAGCAGGAGGACCGGCAGGGCGAGCCCTTCGTCGGGCCGGCCGGCCAGCTGCTGGACGCCATGCTGCGCGCCACCGGCCGCGACCGCCGCACCGAGGCCGCCGGCGGGGTCTACATCGCCAACGTGCTCAAGTGCCGGCCGCCGGCCAACCGCAACCCGGCGCCCGACGAGGTGCTGCGCTGCGAGCCTTTCCTGGCGCGGCAGGTGGCGCTGGTGCAGCCGAAACTCATCATGGCCATGGGGCGGTTCGCGGTGCAGTCGCTGCTGCGCACCACCGAGCCCATCGGCAGGCTGCGCGGCCGGGTGCACCGCTACGAAGGCGTGCCGGTGATCGTCACCTACCACCCTGCCTACCTGCTGCGCAACCCGGCGGACAAGGCCAAGGCCTGGGCCGACCTCTGCCTGGCGCTGGATCAGCCGCTGGACTGAGGGCTGGCCGGTGCCGGCCAGAGGACGGTGGCAATCGCCACCATGATCAGGGCCACGGCGGCCCAGTCCTGCCAGTGCAGGGCTTCCTGCAGCAGCACGGCCCCCGCCATCACGCCCAGCACCGGGATCAGCATCACCGACAGGGTGGAGGCAATCGGCGGCAGGTCACGCGCCAGCATCAGCCAGGCCACCTGCGCGAACGCGAACACACCGATGGCGTTGTAGACCACCGCGCCCCACACACCCGGCGTGGGCCAGCCCCACTGGGCGCGCTCGAACAGGATGGAGAGCAGCGTCATCCACAGCGTGGTGACCAGCGTCATCCAGAACGACAGCGCCAGCGTGGGTGCCGGGATGGTGGTGCGGCGCATCATCTGCGTGCCCACCGCCCAGGTGGCGGCGGCCACCAGCATGAGCGCCACGCCCAGCGGGCGGCCGGTGAGCGCAGTGATCTCGTGCCACAGCAGCAGCACCACGCCCAGTGCCGCTGCCGCCACACCGCCCCAGGCGCGCAGCGGCAGCCGCTGGCCGAACCACAGCGCCCCCAGCACCGCCGAGAACACCGGCATGGTGTAGCCCAGGATGGCCGCCCGCCCGCTGGAGAGCGACTGCACCGCCAGGATGGCCAGCACGTGCCACACCAGCATGTTGAACACGGTGAGCCAGGCCAGCTCGCGCCAGTGCTCGCGCCCCACCCGCAGCGGCACGCCGCGCCACAGCACGAAGGCCGCCAGCACCGGCAGGCCCAGCCACATGGACAGGGTGCGGAAGGTCAGCGGCGCATAACCGGTGACCCCGTATTTCATGATGGGCCAGTTGAAGCCCCAGACCACGGTGATGAGGACCAGCAGGAAGACCTGGCGTCGGCTGAGCACGGACATGGGGGCGCAGTGTAGTGGCCCCCTAGAATCGATCGCATGACCTTCCTCGACATGCTGCACGGCGCGCGGCGCCAGAACCGGTCCCTGCTGTGCGTGGGCCTGGACCCCGAACCTTCGCGCTTCCCGGCCGCCCACCGGGGCCGCCCGGGCGACATCTTCGCGTTCTGCGCCGCCATCGTGGATGCCACCGCCGACCTGGCCATGGCCTTCAAGCCGCAGATCGCCTACTTCGCGGCGCACCGGGCCGAAGACCAGCTGGAGCGCCTGATCGCCCACATCCGGGATGTGGCGCCGCAGGTGCCGGTGATCCTGGATGCCAAGCGCGGCGACATCGGCAGCACCGCCGAGCAGTACGCCATCGAGGCCTTCGAGCGTTTCGGGGCCGATGCCGTCACGCTGTCGCCCTTCATGGGCTTCGACTCGGTCGAGCCCTACCTCCGGCGCCACGGCAAGGGCGCCTTCCTGCTGTGCCGCACCTCCAACCCCGGCGGCGACGATCTGCAGAACCAGCACCTCGCCTCGGTGGACGGCCAGCCCCGGGTGTACGAACACATCGCCCGGCTGGCCCAGGGCCCCTGGAACCTCAATGGCCAGCTCGGCCTGGTGGTGGGTGCCACCTACCCGGCCGAGATCCAGCGGGTGCGTGAACTCGCACCCTCGCTCCCCCTGCTGATCCCCGGCGTGGGCGCCCAGGGCGGTGATGCCACCGCCACGGTGCGCGCCGGGCTGCGCGAACACGCCGATTCGCCCGCCGGGCTGATCGCCGTCAATTCCTCCCGCGCCATCCTGTACGCCTCCGGCGGCACCGACTTTGCCGCGGCCGCCCGCACGGTGGCGCAACGCACCCGCGACGAACTGGAAGCCGCCTGCCCATGATCACCCTGCACACCGCCGCCACGCCCAACGGGCACAAGGTCTCCATCGCCCTCGAAGAACTGGGCCTGCCCTACACCCTGAAGGTGATCGATCTGGCGGCCGGTGAACAGAAACAGCCGCCCTTCCTGGCGCTCAACCCCAACGGCCGCATCCCGGTGATCGTCGACCACGACGGACCGGACGGCGGCGACTTCACCGTGTTCGAGTCGGGCGCCATCCTGGTCTACCTGGCCGAGAAGACCGGCAGGCTCATGCCCACCGATGCACGCGGCCGTTCGTTGGTGCTGCAGTGGCTGATGTTCCAGATGGGCGGCATCGGACCCATGATGGGCCAGGCCAATGTGTTCTTCCGCTACTTCCCCGAGAAGATCCCGGCGGCCATCGACCGCTACCAGGGCGAGACCCGCCGCCTGTTCGGCGTGCTGGACGGGCACCTGGCGCAGCACGAGTGGCTGGCCGGCGACTACTCGATCGCCGACATCGCCAACTGGGCCTGGGTGCGCACCCACCGGTGGTCGGGCGTCGACATCGACGACCTGCCCCACCTCAGGCGCTGGCGCGACGCCATCCGGGCCCGGCCGGCCGCACAGCGCGGCATCGAGATGCCGCCCTCCAAGGTGGACCTCACCCGCGACGGCGACGAGGCGGCGAAGCGTTTCGCCGAGGAAGCCCGCCGCATGGTCGAGACCGGCGCCAACCGCCCGAAAGGGAACGCATGAACCCCGCGGACCTGCGCCTGTACATCGCCCCGCGGGCGCCCAACCCGCGCCGGGTGCAGATGTTCATCGCCGAGAAGGGCATCACCGGCATCCCGGAGGTGGCCGTGGACCTGAACGCCCAGGAACACCGCAGCGAGGCCTTCCGCGCCCGCAGCCCGCTGGCCAAGGTGCCGGCACTCGAGCTGCCCGACGGCCGCGTGCTGACCGAAACCCGCGCCATCTGCACCTGGATCGAAGGCCGCTGGCCCGAGCCCGACCTGATGGGCCGCACCGGCGAGGAACGCGCCTTCATCGAGATGGCCGACCGCCGCATCGAGTGGTACTTCATGCTGCCCATGGCGCAGTGCATCCGCCACACCCACCCGGGCCTGGCGCCGCTGGAGCAGCCGCAGTTCCCGGACTTCGGCGCCTCGCAGCGCGACAAGGCACTCGACACCGCCCGCTGGCTCGATGCCGAGCTGCAGCGCCAGCCCTGGGTGGCCGGCGAGCGCTTCAGCATCGCCGACATCACCGCCTTCTGCACCGTGGAATTCGCGCGGCTGGCCCGCTTCAAGCCGGCCGACGAAGGCCTGGGCGCGCTGCAGGCCTGGCGCGACCGGGTGGCCGAACGCGCCTCGGCCCGGGTCTGAGTCAGGCGTCGCGCCAGGGCGTCACCGCCAGGGCCTGTTCCACCGCCTCCAGCCCTTGCAGCCCCCGGGCCTGCTCGGCGGCGACCCATGCCTGCAACCGGGCCGTGGCCGCCGGTGCCAGGGTGGGCGGCAGGCCCGCCAGCCACTGCCCTGCCACGTCCATGTCGTTGAGGTCACCCAGCAGCGCCTGCGCATCGGCCAGGGCCTGCATGCTGCGCCGGCCCCGGCGCGGCGGCAGCTGGTCGGCCAGGAACTCCATCGCATACCGCTGGCGCTTGACCGCCAGACGCAGCCGGTGGCGGCCGGCCGGCCCGGCCGGGAGCGCCTGGCGAGCGGCGGCCTGCAGCCGTCGGTGCGATTGCCACAGGCGCCGCGCGGCCCAGCGCACCAGCCGCTCGGGTGGACGGCCCGCAGGCTCCGGCATGGACAGCACCGCCCGCAGAAAGGCCAGCAGGTTCAGGCCGTAGGCGGCATCCCGGAACGCCGCCACGGCCAGCGCATGGCCGGCCTGGCGTTCGGCCCGGGCATGGGCCAGCAGCGGTGCCTGGTCGGCATCGCTCAGGCCCAGAGCGGTCATGGCCGGCAACAACCAGCCCAGGCGCACATCGGCCTCGCGGGCGGGGCCCAGGGACCGGGCCAGGTCGCCCCAGACATGCAGCCAGTGGGTCGTGAAGCGTCCCGGCAGCACCGGCGCGAACAGCCGCAGGGCGCTGCGCAGACGGCGCAGCGCCACCCGGGCCTGGTGCACGCAGTCGGCATCGGGCAGCTGCCCCCGGTCGGCCGCGGCCCGGATGGCGGCCTCGTTGGCCTGCAGGTGGGTCAGCGCCGACAGCATGGTCTGCCGCCAGGCCTCCACCGGCGATCCGTCGCGCTGCAAGGCCGCCACACCGGTGCGGGCCGGGCCGGGCTGCTCGTCGGCCTGCAGGGCGTAACCGCGCTCGGCCTTGCTGCGCTGCACCGGCCACAGGCGCAGTGCGGTGCTGCGCATGCCGCCAGGGCCCAGGCACACGGTGTGGGCCAGATCGAGCAGCGCGTCGACGGGTCCGTCCAGCAGTTCCAGCTCCAGCTCCAGCAGGGCCTCCCGGCGCGGTGGCTGGCCGGCTTCGATGTGACCCTGATCCAGCGCCACCTCTATGCGGGCACCGGCGTGCTCGATGACGGCGCGGCGGCGCAGGAAGTCGGTGCGGAAGGCCGGCTGCAGCCGGTCGGCCAGACCGCGCAGCCGGGCGGCGAGCGCCGGGTCGTCGACGATGGCGGCGAAGTCGGGCGTGCCCCGGGGGGCCGGTGCTTCCCATTCGCCGCGCTGCGACAGCCCGCCCACCGAGCTGCCCGCGGTCTTGACGGTGAGCCAGGTGCGCCGACCGACGCGGCGGCTGCGCGCCGCCATGCGCGCTCCGCGCAGCGCCAGGTCCGGGGTGTCGAAGTACACCGCGGCCATCGGCTGCCGCTCCCACAGTGCGCCGGCCAGGCAAGGGTGGGCCAGCAGCAGCGGCAGGTCATCGGGGTGCAGGGCCAGCTTGAGTTCGGTTTCGGAGGGCATGGCGGTCAGGGAACGTCCGGTTACGCAACGGGCCTCAGCAGGGCTCACAATTCTCACCCGTTTGAACAGGGAGATCACAGATGAAATTTCGAATGCTGAAAACCGGATTGCTGGCACTGTGCATGGCGCTCGGCGCCACGGCGGGCTGGGCCGGCAAGCCGGATCACGCCGGTGGCGGACGCGATGACGACCGCTACGAAAAGCGGGACAAGGGCGACAAGGGCGACCGGGGCCACGGCAAGCACCGCCACGACCGGGACGACGACCGCCGCGAGGTGTACCGGGACGGCTACCGCGATGGCTACCGCACCGGCGAACGGTCGGGCTCCGGCGTGTCGGTCAACATCCAGATCGGCCAGTACTTCAACGACAGCCAGCGGCGCGTGGCAGTGGACTATTACCAGCCCCAGTTCCGCGCCGGCAAATGCCCGCCCGGTCTGGCCAAGAAGGGCAACGGCTGCATGCCCCCGGGGCAGGCCAAGGCCTGGCGCCGGGGCTACGCCCTGCCGCCGGACGTGGTGTATTACCCGGTGCCGTCCAGCGTGTCGGTGCGCCTGGGCACGCCGCCGGCCGGCTACAAGTACGTGCGGGTGGCCGCCGACATCCTGCTGATCGCGGTGGGCACCGCCATGGTGGTGGATGCCATCGAGGACCTGGGCAACCTCTGACGCTCAGTCCGGGCGCGGCGCCTTGAGCAGCCGCGCCAGATAGCGCCCGGTGTGGCTGGCCGCGCAGGCCGCCACGACTTCCGGGGTGCCCTCCACCACCACGGTGCCGCCGCCGGCACCGCCCTCCGGCCCCATGTCGATGAGCCAGTCGGCGGTCTTGATGACGTCCAGGTTGTGCTCGATCACCACGATGGTGTTTCCGGCATCGCGCAGCTGGTGCAGCACCTTGAGCAGCAGTTCGATGTCGGCAAAGTGCAGGCCGGTGGTGGGTTCGTCCAGGATGTAGAGCGTGCGCCCGGTGTCGCGCTTGGACAGCTCCAGCGCCAGCTTGACCCGCTGCGCCTCGCCGCCCGAGAGCGTGGTCGCCGCCTGACCGAGCTGGATGTAGCTCAGGCCCACGTCCAGCAGGGTCTGCAGCTTGCGCCGCAGGGTGGGCACGGCGCTGAAGAAGTCGTGCGCCTGCTCCACCGTGAGGTCCAGGATCTGCGCGATGTTCAGGCCCTTGTAGAGCACCTCCAGCGTCTCGCGGTTGTAGCGGGCGCCGGAGCACACCTCGCACGGCACATAGACGTCGGGCAGGAAGTGCATCTCGACCTTGACCACGCCGTCGCCCTGGCAGGCCTCGCAGCGGCCGCCGGCCACGTTGAAGCTGAAGCGCCCGGGGCCGTAGCCTCGCTCGCGCGCGGTCGGCACCTCGGCCATGAGCTCGCGGATGCCGGTGAACAGGCCGGTGTAGGTGGCCGGGTTGCTGCGCGGCGTGCGGCCGATGGGCGACTGGTCGACATTGATGACCTTGTCGAAATGCTCGATGCCCTCCACCGCCTCGTGCGGGGCCGGCTCGTCGTGCGAGCGGTACAGGGTGCGGGCCACGGCGGCGTACAGGGTGTCGTTCACCAGGGTGGACTTGCCCGAACCCGACACCCCGGTGACGCAGGTCAGCAGGCCGACCGGGAAGCTCACGCTCACCCCCCGGAGGTTGTGGCCGGTCGCGCCCAGCACCCGGATGGCCTGCAGGTCGCCCAGCGTGGCCTCGTGCGCGGCTTGCCGCGCCGCGCGCCGCTCGGCCGCCGGGCTGGGCGGGAAGCGGGGCTTGAAGGCCGGCGCCGGTGCGGCCGCCACGGCGGGCCTGACCACCGGCAGCCAGGGCGTGCGGCGCTCGGGCACCGCGATGGCGCGCGCGCCGCTGAGGTACTGGCCGGTCAGCGAATCGGGGTGGGCCATGACCTCGGCGCAGCTGCCCTGGGCCATGACGCGGCCACCGTGCACGCCGGCACCCGGCCCCATGTCGATCACATGGTCGGCCACGCGGATCATGTCCTCGTCGTGCTCGACCACCAGCACCGTGTTGCCCAGGTCGCGCAGGTGCTGCAGGGTGGCGATCAGCCGGTCGTTGTCGCGCTGGTGCAGGCCGATGCTGGGCTCGTCCAGCACGTACATCACGCCGGTCAGGCCGCTGCCGATCTGGCTGGCCAGGCGGATGCGCTGGGCCTCGCCGCCCGAGAGCGTGTCGGCGCTGCGGTCCAGGCTGAGGTAGTTCAGGCCCACATCATTGAGGAAGCCCAGGCGCTGGCGGATCTCGTTGATGACCCGGGCCGCGATGTCGCCCTTGGCCCCCGGCAGATGCAGCTGCCGGAAATAGGCCAGCGCGTCGCCCAGGGTGATGCGGCCGATGTCGAAGATGGCGCGCCGCTGCGGCCCCTCGCCCACGAACACATGGCGCGCCTCGCGCCGCAGGCGAGAGCCGCCGCAGGACGGACAGGGCTGGATGGCCCGGTAGCGGGCCAGTTCCTCGCGCACGGCCGGGCTGTCGGTCTCGCGCCAGCGACGGGCGAAGTTGGGCACGATGCCCTCGAAGGCATGCTGCTTGACCACCCGCTTGCCGGCCTTCTCGCCGCTCTCCAGCACATAGCTGAACCGGATGAGCTCCTCGCCGGAGCCGTGGAGGATGACCTGGCGGGCCCGCTCGGGCAGGGATTCCCAGGGCGCTTCGGCATCGAAACCGTAGTGCGCGGCCAGGCTTTCGATCAGGGCGAAGTAATAGCCGTTGCGCCGGTCCCAGCCCTTGATGGCGCCGCTGGCCAGGCTGAGGCTGGGAAACGCCACCACCCGCGCCGGGTCGAAGAATTCGGTATGGCCCAGGCCGTCGCAGGTCGGGCAGGCGCCCACCGGCGAGTTGAAGGAGAACAGCCGGGGCTCCAGCTCGCCGACGGTGTAGCTGCACATCGGGCAGGAGAACCGGGCCGAGAAGCGCTGTTCGGCGCCGCTGTCCATGTCCACCGTCAGGGCGCGGCCGTCGGCCAGCCGCAGGGCGGCCTCGAAGCTCTCGGCCAGGCGCTGGCGCAGCGGGTTCGGTCCGGCGTCGGCCTCGGCCAGGCGCACCTTGATGCGGTCGACCACCACGTCGATGCTGTGCTTACCGGTCTTCTTCAGGGTGGGCAGGGCATCGGCCTCGACCACCTCGCCATCGATGCGGAAGCGCACATAGCCGCGGGCCTGCATGTCGGCGAACAGGTCGGCGAACTCGCCCTTGCGCTCCTGCGCCACCGGGGCCAGCACCATGAGCCGGGTGCCCTCGGGCAGGGCCAGCACGGCGTCCACCATCTGGGCCACGCTCTGGGCGGCCAGGGGCAGGTCGTGGTCCGGGCAATGCGGCGTGCCGGCCCGCGCAAACAGCAGGCGCAGGTAATCGTGGATCTCGGTCACCGTGCCGACGGTGGAGCGCGGGTTGTGGCTGGTGGCCTTCTGCTCGATGGCAATGGCCGGCGACAGGCCCTCGATCAGGTCGACGTCGGGCTTGTCCATGAGCTGCAGGAACTGCCGTGCATAGGCCGAGAGGCTCTCCACATAGCGCCGCTGGCCCTCGGCGTACAGCGTGTCGAAGGCCAGGCTGGACTTGCCCGAGCCCGACAGGCCGGTGATGACCACCAGCGCGTGCTTGGGGATGTCGAGATCGATGTTCTTGAGGTTGTGGGTGCGCGCGCCGCGCACCGCCAGCACGGCCGCGCCGGCGCCGCCGGCCCTCGGGCGCGCGGCCGGGCCGGTCGGGGTGTCAGGCAGTTTCAGATCGGGAGGCAGGTTCTGGTTCAAGGCGGTGCGGGCCGGCATCCGGCCCCCTGAGGGCAACCCGCCATGATAAGACGGCCGCCCCCGCCGTGCCGGGGGGTTGCCGAAGGGCCTCAGGCTGCGCCGGGGCGATGGCGCGGCTTGGGCACCGGCAGGCCGAAGCGGCGCATGAGGGCTTCCGACAGGCGCCAGATGTCGTCGTGGTCCGGCGGGGCATCGTGGGGCACCTGCAGCGCCAGCTGGCGGAGGTGCCCCCGCCACTTCCGGCCGCAGTCCAGATCCTGGGCCAGCACGCGGTCCAGACCGCTCCAGGCCGTGTCATCGTCCGCCGCTTTCACCAGGGCCCGGACCAGCAGCTCGATGGCCAGGTACTCGTTGCCGGCCCAGACCGGATCCGCCAGTCTGCCGGTACGCCCCGCCCAGTCCAGGCTGGCCCGGCGCGCCAGTTCTGCATGGTCCTGCTGGCGCACGACCACGGCCCGGCCCTGGCGGGCCTGCCGGTGGTTGAGCACCGCCTGGGCCACGCAGTAGCCCGCCGCCACCGTGCCCAGCAGGGCGATCACTGCCCAGCCGGCGGGCGTGACGCTGGCCGCCGCCAGCGCCGCCGCACCCAGCCCCAGCGCCACCGGCGCCAGCCCCACGTAGGCGGCGCTGCGCACCCGCCGGATCCAGCCCTGCCAGAGCTCGCGCCGCCATGGCCGCGCCTGACGGTGGCCGGCGCCCCGGATCACCGTCAGCCCGCGAGCGAACAGGCCGGCAGGCGCATCGGCCGGTGCGGGCTTCAGGGCGCCGATGGCGCGGTCGAGGCGAGCCATGCGGGCGTCCAGCTGCCGGCGTCCGGCTCGAGCCCGGCGGATCTGCTGGGTCGCCTCCACCGTTCCGGCCACGCCGTCCACCAGCAGGAGCAGCGGCAGCAGCAGGGGCATGACGGCGGTGGCGAGGAAGGCCATGAAGGGCGATCCGCCTGCCGCCAGCGTCGATGCGATGCCGGTCAATCCGCCCAGGTTGCGGCCGGCCGAAAGGCCTTCCTTGAGCCTTTTTTCCGTCGACACCGCGCCCGAGCCCAGTTCCGCGATGCGCTTGAGACCCAGGCACCGGACCGCCTGCAGGCGGTGTTCCAGCCGGGTACGGCGGTCGATGGCCGACCGGGACGGCGTGGCCTGCTGTCGCAGCGCCCGCAGCTCCCGCCGCCAGTGTTGCGCGCGCCGCTGCAGCTGCGGCAAGGACCCCTGAAAACAGCGCCGCGTGACCACCCAGGCCTCCAGATGGTGCCTGCGGTCCAGCCAGTCCCGGGCCTCCTGTGCGGTGTCTGCGCAGGCGCGGCTGGCGGTCAGCCGGGCCGCGGCCTCTTCGACCTGCACCCAGGCTGCCCGCGCCTTGCGCCGGCTGCGCAGGATGTCCAGGCCGGTCTTGACCGCCTCGACCGGTGCCGACGCACCCGCCACCAGCCCGACCGCCGCGCCGGCACCGGTCCAGACCGCCTCGGTGGCCGAGCCGGTGGCGTGCACGGCCGCCTGGACGGCCGTCGACGCCGCGGTGTTGACACCGTGCACGCCGTAGCTGACCGCCACCTGCTCGGGCCGGAGCCGCCGCTGCCCGGGCAGCAGGCGCCGGCTGTGGCATCGGGTGCGGAGCTCTTTGAGCAGTTCGTCGGCCCGGCCTTTCACCGTGTGCAGGGCGGTGCTCGCTGTGGGGTGAATGAGAACCCGGGTCGGTGGAAGCGGGAAGAAACAGGATGCGGTGCTCATGCAGGTGCCCGGCCGGCGGGCGGTTGGTGCGGAGCCGCCGAGGGTCACGGGGCCGCGTGACGCGGCGGTGTCACCGGCCGGTCATCCATCGGCTGGTCGGCTTTGGCCGACAATAGGCGGCTTTGCAGGGGTGGCGTCGGTCCAGCCCGCGCGCCCTTTGTCTGCCCCGTCCTTGTCCGCCCATCCCGATCTCCCGTCCCACCGCATGACGCCTGCCGAACGGCGGGCCAGCGGCGCACTGGCGTCCATCTACGCCTTGCGCATGCTGGGCCTGTTCCTGGTGCTGCCGGTGTTCGCGCTGCAGGCGCGGCACTACCCGGGCGGGGACAACGCGGCCCTGGTCGGCCTGGCCATGGGCATCTATGGCCTGACCCAGGCGCTGCTGCAGGTGCCGCTGGGCATGGCCTCGGACCGCATCGGGCGCAAGCCGGTGATCATCGGCGGGCTGGCGCTGTTCGCCCTGGGCAGTGCGGTGGCCGCCTGGGCGCCTTCCCTGACCTGGCTGGCCATCGGCCGCGCGCTGCAGGGCGGCGGGGCGATCTCCGCCGCCGTGACCGCCCTGCTCGCCGACCTCACCCGGGACTCGGTGCGTACCAAGTCGATGGCGCTGGTGGGCATCAGCATCGCGCTCATGTTCGCGCTCTCGCTGGTGGCCGCGCCGGTGCTGGTGCAGCACATCGGGCTGAGCGGGCTGTTCCTGCTCACCGCCGCGCTGGCGATCACCGGCATGGCGGTGGTGGCCTGGGTGGTGCCGCCCGAGCCGGCCTTGCCCACGGTGACCGGACGCGGCAGCCTGCGCGAGGTGCTGCGCGACGCCGAACTGCTGCGGGTGGATCTGGGCGTGTTCGTGCTGCATGCGGTGCAGATCGCCATGTGGATGGCGGTGCCGGCCCTGCTGGTGCAGGCCGGGCTCGACACACAGCACCATTGGTGGGTGTACCTGCCCGCGGTGCTGGGCTCGCTGCTGGTCATCGGTGGCCTGCTGTTCCGGCTCGAGCGCAAGGGCCACTTCCGCGCGGTGTACCTGGGCTCGATCGCCATCATCGTGCTGGTGCAGATCGGCTTCCTGATCAGCCTGCAGTCCACCCCTCCCTCCATCGCGCTGGTGGCGATCCTGCTGACGCTGTACTTCGTCGGCTTCAACACCCAGGAAGCCAGCCAGCCCAGCCTGGCCTCGCGGCTGGCCGCACCGCACCAGCGCGGCGCGGCACTCGGTGTCTACAACACGCTGATGTCGCTGGGCATCTTCACCGGGGGCAGCGTGGGCGGTCTGGTGGTGCAGCACTGGGGCGGCAGCGGCATCTTCACCGTGAGCGCCGCCCTCATGGGCTTGTGGCTGGTGCTGGCCTGGCCCATGAGCGCCCGGCGCACCGGCATCACGCCGCACTGAACGCCGACGGTTCAGGCCGGGCGCTGGCCTGCTGTCGATCCGTCGGGCACCGGTGCGACCGGATCGCGCAGCGACCGCATCATCAGCGCCGACATGCTGCTGTACAGCGGCTTGCTGATCATGCGCGACACCAGGCTGGCGACCAGCGCGCAGGCCATCAGGCTGAGCACCATGCTGTGGCCGTCGGTCATCTCCATCACGATGATCATGGCGGTGATGGGGGTCTGGGTCACGGCCGCCAGAAAACCGCACATGCCCAGGGCGATCAGCGCGGCCCCATGGGGCGATTCGAGCAGCCAGGCCACGTCGGCGCCCACGCTGGCACCCAGCGACAGGCTCGGGCCGAAGATGCCGCCCGGCACGCCCGACCAGGCCGACAGCCACGAAGCCACGAACTTCAGCCCGGTGAACACGAATGGCTCCCGCTCGGTGGTGTCCATGGCGGACCCATCCAGCAGCATGCGGGTGTGTTCGTGACCGACGCCCACCGTGTCGCCACCGGCGATCAGGGCGATGACCGCCACCCCGAAACCGCACAGGGCGGCAAACACCACCGGCCGCTTGCGGCGGTAGGCACAGAACCGGTCGGGCAGGCCGGTGAAGGAGGCGAGCAGCAGCCGCGCCATCAGGCCGCCCAGCAGGCCGCAAGCCACGGCCACCAGCGCACCGGGCAGCAGCAAGGCCCACCAGGACACATCGTCGGCGCGGATGCGCCCGAAGTACGACAGGTTGCCGAACGCCGACACCGCCACCAGACCGGCGATCACGATGGCCGCCAGCATCAGGCCGCTGCTGCGTTCGGTGATGCGGCGCGACAGCTCCTCGATGGCGAACACGATGCCGCCCAGCGGCGTGTTGAAGGCCGCCGCGATCCCGGCCGCGCCGCCTGCCACCAGCAGTTCGCGGTCACTGATCCCGGACGCCGGGGACAGCCAGCGCCGCGCATGCAGCATCACACCGGCGGCCACCTGCACCGACGGGCCCTGCCGACCGATCGACAAGCCGGCCAGCAGTCCGCCGCTGACCCCGAGGATCTTGGCCACGCTCAGCCGCAGCGAGACGAAACGGGACCGGGCGGCCAGCGGCGTGCCGGTATCGAGCGCGGTCAGCACCTGCGGCACGCCCGAGCCGGCGGCGCCCGGCGCCCAGCGCCGCAGCGACCACACCACCAGGGCCGTGAGGGCCGGCGTCCAGATCAGCGGAGACCACCAGACCGCCCCGGCCATGCGCTGGTGCAGCTCGACCGCCTTGTCGGCCAGCAGGGTGAACAGCACCACCGCCAGACCCGCCAGCACGGCATAGCCCAGCACCACCACCCGGTCCAGCCACTGCCGGCCGTCGCCCATCTCTCGGCGCAGGTTCTGCAGGAAATCGGGCTGGCCTTTCATGGGGGACGAGTGTAGGGCCCGGCCTCGGTCGGGCGGGTCATATGCGGCACAATGCCGGATCGTTTCCGCGCGCCGCGCCGGCCCGCTCCACAGGACATCACCATGGCATCCGTCAACAAAGTCATCCTCGTCGGCAACTGCGGCCGCGATCCCGAAATCCGCTACCTGCCCTCCGGCCAGGCCGTGGCCAACGTGAGCATCGCCACCTCCAGCCGCCGCAAGGACCGCAACAGCGGCGAAATGGTCGAGGACACCCAGTGGCACCGCGTCACCTTCTACGACCGGCTGGCCGAGATCGCCGGTGAATACATCAAGAAGGGACGCCCCATCTACGTCGAGGGGCGCCTGAAGTACGGCAAGTACACCGACCAGAGCGGTGTCGAGAAGAACACGGTGGACATCATTGCCACCGAGCTGCAACTGCTGGGTGGCCGCGAAGGCATGGGTGGCAGCGACGAGGGTGGCAGCGGCGGCGGCGGGGGCTACAGCCGCCCCCCGGCAGCCGCCCCCCGGGCCGCATCCCGCCCGGCGCCGGCTCCCGCCCCGGCACCTGCGCGCCAGTCCAGCGGCTTCGACGACATGGACGACGACATCCCCTTTTGATGCTTCGCTCTTGTGATTAAAAAACTGCCGGTCCGGCAGTTTTTTTTCGTCCCGAGTTTTGCTTTTGTAGTATTTTCGATCGCCCCACCATCAGGCATCCACCCCACCGCCGCACGATGCTCGACCCATCCTCCCCGCTCCCCCGAACGGTCAAGGTCCTGGTGGCGGAAGACCATGCGCTTGTGCGCCAGGGCATCGCGCTGCTGCTGGACGCCGCCGGCGGCTTCGAACTGGTGGGGGAGACCGCACGGGGTCTGGAAGTCCCCGCGCTGGTGGAGGCCACCGGACCGGATCTGCTCCTGCTGGATCTGGCCTTGAGCGACTGCTCCGGCATCGAAGTCGCCCACAAGGTCCGGCGCCTCAGACCGGCCATGCGCATCCTGGTGGTGACCGGCAACGTGTACCGAGGTTCGGTGGTCCAGTCGCTGCAGGCCGGTGCCGACGGCTTCATGCTCAAGCACGACCAGGGTGCCGAACTGCTCGCCGCGATACGCACCGTCATGTCCGGCCAGCGTTATGTGAGTCCGCACCTTTCGTCATCGACCGCCCCGCACGATGCGCGCCGGCCGGCACACGCCACCGACCTCGATCCGTCGCTGACCCAGCGCGAGCAGCAGATCGTGCGGATGATCGCCGCAGGCCTGAGCAACCAGGACATCGCCGACCGGCTGTTCATCAGCGTGCTCACCGCGCGCAAGCACCGCCAGAACGTCATGCTCAAGCTGGGACTGCACAACGGGGCGGAGATTGCCGCGTTCGCCCTGCAGGCGGGGCTCGCCGGTGCCCCGGTGCTGCCGGCACCGCCCGACGGAACCGGTAAGCACCCGAAAAAATAGTACTTGTGTTGTATTTTTTTGACCGCTGACACCTCGGAATACTGCCGCTGGAGCATCCCGTTCCGACCCAGAGGTCAACATGAAACTGCTTTCACGACGCCTGCCGCTCACCCCCGAGTCCACGCACGACAGCAGCCTGGCCCGGTCGGTGCCGGACGAAATCGAATCCGGCCTCGATCCGTTTCCACTCGCCGACGAATACGCCTTGACCATCCATCTCTGCCTGTCGCAGCAGGGGGTGGACGGCAACCAGATGCGGGTGAGCGTGCGCACGGTGGGCAACACCCAGGGCGGGCTCGACATCTACGCGGGCTTCATCAAGGTGCTGCGCTGGACGCCGCCGGTGTGTGCCCTCATGAACCAGATGCCCTGGGTGGAGCGCCGCATCGAGCGGCGGCTGCGACAGACCGGTCTGCTGCAATACAGCCAGTTCGGCGGGCTGTGGTTCCGCTCGCCGGGTGCACTGGCCGACGAATTGCCGCGCCCCTGATGGCACCGCGCGGGCTGGCATGATGCGGGATTGACGTCTTCCCGCCACGACCCCATGCCCCCCTCTTCGACACCGCAGCGCTCGCGCACCGCCGGCCCCCGTTCCTCCGCACCCGCCAGGACCCACCCCGCCCTGGAAGCCCTGGCCCAGCACTACCCGGCCTTGTTCGGCGAGACACCCAAGCCCCTGAAACGGGGCGTGTACGAGGACCTGCTGGAGCGGCATGGCGAGGCGCTCACGGCCGATGGCATCAAGGCCGCCCTGGCCCTGCACACCCGATCGACCCGTTATCTGAATGCGGTGGCAGGGGGCCAGCCCCGCCATGACCTGAACGGGACCGTGGTCGAACCGGTCGCGCCCGATCAGCGCCACCATGCCATCCTCGAGGTGTTCCGGCGCCGCCAGGCCCGGTCGCCGCAGGACCTGCGGCCGCAGCTGCGGCAGCGGATCGTGCAGTCTTTCGAGGCGTCCGGGCTGGGGCAGGAGGCCTATGCCACCCTGGTGCACGGCCGCGACGAGGCCATGAACCAGCTCACCCGGGAAGCGCTGGAGCAGGCGGTGCAGGTGCAGGCCCGGGAGTCGGCGCTGTTGCGTGCATTCGAGACCGGCGGACAGGAGCTCGATGCCTTCGCGGCCGGATACGGCCTGGCGCCGGCCGATGCCCGGCGCATGCTGGACCGCGCCCGCGCCCGTCGCTGACGCTCAGGGCGCCGGCGTGGTGAAGACGGTGAGCACGCCGGTGTAGCCATAGAGCCGGTGGTAGGCGATTTCGCCACCGGCAAAGAACCCGACCAGCGGCACGTCGCCCAGGGCCCGTCGCACCACCTGCAACTCGGCACTGGGGGCCCCGAAATGCGGGCCGCCGCGTCCGGCACAGCTCACATACACCGCGCCGGCAATGCGCCGGGCCGGGTGCGGTGCCGACTCCGCGTCGGACACCGCCAGCGCATGGGCCAGGGCATGGTCCTGGATCTCCGGCTCCAGCTCCTCGCGCAGTTCGGCACAGATGCGGGTGAGGTCGGCGCGGGCCGCCTCGGTGTGTCGCTCGCAGAATGCCAGCCGCGAGCCGACCGGGGCCATGTCGCCGATGGCCACGCCCCGGCGCTGCGGGTCCACACCGATCAGATGGCGCACCATCACGTCCGGTCCGAACTGCCCCCGCCGGGCCAGCGTTGCGCCAGGCCCGGTCCCCGAAGGATGCGCGTGGCGTAGACCCGCCAGCGTGGCGCGCAACCGCGGCATGGCCTGCGCCGGCTGATCCAGCGAGATGCCGCGCTCCTGCAGCAGGACATCGAGCGCGGGCTGGCCGTCCAGCGCCAGCACCAGATGGCCTTCTGCCGCCGTGATGGTCCGCTCCGCGCCGACCGGCTGGGCACCCTGGGTCACCCGGGACAGGAGGCCGACGTCGCCTGCAAAGGCCACACCGCTCAGGCCGCCGTGGAACACCCCGGCGCTGGCACCCTGTCCGCGCAGGTTGCCGTGGCTGCTCAGCGCGAACTGCACGGTGGCGCTGCGGCTGCTGGCCAGCCCGCCGAACAGGTAGCCGCTGGCGGTGCGGTCGGCCATCTCGGCGATCAGGTCGGTGAGCTCCGGCGTCTGGCCATCGGCATGCACCAGCGCGGTGTGGGCCATGAACCCGTCACCGTCGCTGCTGCGACCCGACGCTGCCAGGGGCGCCACGCCGCTGAACACGCGGTAGCGGGCAGGATCGAGGTCGCACAGCATGACGGCCATGGCGGGCTCGTCGAAGTACTCGACATTGTTCGAGGCAATGCCCACCCCGACCGTGCCCACCCAGTCGGTGACCTCGGGCAGCTCGGCACACAGATGCTCCAGGATGGCCTGGGCCTCGTCGGCATAACGGTCGGTGATGTAGAGCAGCCCCAGCGAGGGGCTGGCGGCGTGGTCGGGCAGGGCCATGCGGGCCCGCAGCTGGGCCAGCACCAGGGCAGCGGCCATGCGCCACTGGGGGTGGGTGGCGTGGGCGTAAGGGAACAGTTTCATCCGGATCCAGGGGGGCCCGATGGGGGCACAACGTTGTCGGTCAACGGCGTCGGGTGGCAGCGGCACGGCCCGCCGCCTTGCGGGCTGGGGCTTTCGGCACGGACGCAGAGGGGGTCGGCGTGACCGCGCGCAGCGCCGCCCGGCCTGCCGCCTTGCCCGCGCCCACGGCGGTCTTGACCGCGGAGTCGGTCAGGCCGGCGGCCACATCGCGGGTGGTCTGCAGCGCACCCTGACGGGCCGCATCCTTCACCGCGTTGGTGGCGATCTGCTGGAACTGCTGGCTCAACGCACCCCACCACTGCATGGGATCGACCACGCCGCCGGCCGGTGCGGCGGCCTTGCGGGCGGCGGTCTTGCGGGCCGGCGCCTTGGGCGTCGGCGGGGCCGTGCGGGCCTGAATGCCCTCGTACACCTTCTTCGGCGCCGCCTTCGCAGGCTCGGCCGGCGGCACGAACGAGGCCAGCGAATCGGCCGCCTTGAGCTTGAAGGCGTTGGCCACGTCGCCCATGCTGAAGTTCATGGTCTTGAGCGTGGACAAGGTCATCTTCTGCACTTCGAGTGCCTGGATGGTGGCGCCCAGCGCCTTGGCGTTCTGGTCCAGCCAGAAGTGCACCGCCTTGAGTTCCTCGATGCGCTTGTCCAGCTCCTCGACATTGAAGGTCGGCGCCACCCAGTGGCTGAGGTTGGGCAGCTGGGGCATGTTCTGGCCCAGTCCCTGGGCGATGCCGCCGGCGGCCTGACCGGCCAGACTCTGGAGGAAATCGAAGCCCGGCACGAACTTGCCGAATCCACCTGGGTTGTCGCTCATGCCGGTCTCCTGCCCTGAAGGGCTGCTTGCGGGTCAGTTGTCGGCGCCGTAGCGCGGCGGCCGCTTCTCGCGCAAGGATGCCACACCTTCCCGCACGTCGGGACCGGCAAAGCCCATGAATTCCAGGGCCAGGGAGGTGTCGAAGCTCGGCCCGGCCTGGCGCAGCCAGTTGTTGAGCGAATACTTGGTCCAGCGGATGGCGCTGGTGCTGCCGCTGGCCAGCCGGTCCGCCACCTCGTAGGCCTTGGGCAGCAGCTGGTCGTCATCCACCGCCAGCGACACCAGGCCGATGCGTTCGGCCTCCTCGCCGCTCACCGGCTCGCACAGCATGAGGTAGTACTTGGCCTTGGCCATGCCGCACAGCAGCGGCCAGACGATGGCCGCGTGGTCGCCCGCGGCCACGCCCAGCCGGGTGTGGCCATCGACGATCTTTGCGCTGCGGGCCGCGATCGAGATGTCGGCCAGCAGGCCGGCCACCAGACCGGCGCCCACGGCCGGGCCGTGCATGGCGCTCACGATGGGCTTGTCGCAGTTGATCACGTTGTAGACCAGGTCGCGGGCTTCCTTCCACACCCGGGAGCGCACCTCGAAGTCGCTGGCCATGTCCTGTACCAGGGCCAGATCGCCACCGCCCGAGAACCCCAGGCCGTCGCCGCGCAGCACCGCGGCGCGCACCGAGTCGTCCCGGCCGACGTCGCGCCAGATCTCGCTGAGTTCCCAGTGGCCTTCATGCCCGGCGGTGGGCAGCTTGCCGTTGCCCCCTGGGCCGTCGGCCCGCATGCGGATGTCCAGCACGCTGGGCACGCCGTTGACCGGCGGGCCGCGGCGGGTGATGTGCAGGGTCTGGTAACGGCTGTAGTCGATGGCTTGCATGGGTTGTCTCCGGGGGCAGGTGTCGGCAGGAATGCGGGGGATTGTGCTTGACCTGCATCAAGCCCTGCCCGCCTCCGACGCTACATCATGCGGTCTCAGGAGGACCCATGAACACACCGATTTCCGACACCTTTGCCCGCCAGCTCAAGGACCAGCGCGGCGCCCTGCTCGCCCGCGTTCGGGCCCGGCGAGGCGGCGCCATCGGGCGCGCCGATGCAGCCGCTCAAGCCCGCGAACAGGCCAGCGACGACGGGGCCAAGGCCAGCGAGGAGCGGGATCTGCTGATCGGGCTGGAGGAACGCGAGTCGGCCGAACTGGTGGCCATCGACGCCGCCCTGCAGCGCATCGCGGATGGCAGCTACGGCCTGTGCCTGCAATGCGGGGCATCGATACCGGCAGCCCGACTGCATGCCCGGCCCACGGCGGATCACTGCGTGGGCTGCCAGGAAGCGGCGGAAAGGCACAGTCGCTGAGTCGGCCGGATGCGGCCCGCTATGCTGCCAGGATGAGCACGACCGAAGCCCGCACGACCGAAGCCCTCACCACCGACGCCCCGCTGCAGACCCGCAGCCTGTTCCACTTTGCCTTCAACGTCACCGACCTGAACGAAGCCCGGCGGTTCTACGGCGGCGTGCTGGGCTGCCGCGAGGGCCGCAGCACCGACACCTGGGTCGACTTCGATTTCTTCAGCCACCAGATCTCGCTGCACCTGGGCCAGCCTCTGGTCACCAGCCGCACCGGCCGCGTGGGTGACCATCTGGTGCCCATGCCGCATTTCGGCCTGGTGATGCTGCTGCCGCAGTGGCGCAATCTGGCCGACCGGCTGACCGCGGCCGGCATCGACTTCGTGATGCCGCCGCAGGTGCGGTTCGCCGGTCAGCCCGGCGAGCAATGGACGATGTTCTTCTGCGACCCGTTCGGCAACCCGATCGAGGTCAAGGGCTTCGCCTCGCTCGATCAGGTGTACGCCGTCTGAGCCCGCTCAGTCCGGCGCGGCGATCTTCTGGTCGATGGCGCCGAAGATGCTCTGGCCGTCACGGCCCTTCATCTCGATGCGGATGGTGTCGCCGAACTGCATGAAGGCGGTGGACGGCTGGCCGTCGAGGATGGTCTCGATGGCGCGCTTCTCGGCAATGCAGCTGTAGCCCTTGGGCCATTCCTTGCGGCCGTCCACCTCGATGGCCTTGTTGCTCACCGTGCCGCTGCCCACGATGGAGCCGGCCCGCACGTTGCGGGTCTTGCAGATGTGGGCAATCAGCTGGCCGAAGTGGAAGGTCATCTCGGGGCCCGCCTCGCACATGCCGACCTTGCGGCCGTTCCAGGTGCTCTGCAGCGTCAGGTGCACCCGACCACCCTGCCAGGCATCGCCCAGCTCGTCGGGGGTGACGGCGACCGGGCTGAACGCGGTGGCCGGCTTGCTCTGGAAGAAGCCGAAGCCTTTGGCCAACTCGGCCGGGATCAGGTTGCGCAGCGACACATCGTTGGCCAGCATCAGCAGACGGATGCCGTCCAGGGCCTGATCGGGCGTGGCCTGCATCGGCACGTCGCCGGTGATGACCGCGATCTCGGCCTCGAAATCGATGCCGAAGTCCTCGCTGGGCACCACCACGTCGTCGGTCGGGCCGATGAAGTCGTCGCTGCCACCCTGGTACATGAGCGGGTCGGTGTAGAACGAGGCCGGCACCTCGCTGTTGCGCGCCGCCCGCACCAGCTCGACGTGGTTGATGTAGGCCGAGCCGTCGGCCCACTGGTAGGCCCGGGGCAGCGGCGCCATGCACATGGCCGGATCGAACGGAAAGGCGTGGCGGGCCTTGCCCTGGTTGAGGGTCACATACAGATCGTGCAGCTGGGGACTGATGAAGTTCCAGTCGTCCAGGGCCTGCTGCAGGCGGTGCGCGATGCCGGTCGCATAATGGGCCGTCGACAGGTCCCGCGAGACCACCACGAGCTGTCCGTCGCGCGATCCGTCCTTGTACGTGGCGAGTTTCATGCCGTCCTCCAGTTGCGTGCGTGCCGAGCAGGCGATTACGGATAGTAAAATCCATTCACCCATGCGTAAGCGCGAGATTCTAGACCAAAGCGGCGAGCCGCACACGCCCGATCCCGTGGAGACCGGACCCGACGGGGCGGACGACAGCCCCCAGCGCGCCGGCATCCAGTCGGTCGAAGTCGGCTTCGAACTGCTCGATGCCCTGTCGCAGACCGATGGCGCCCTCATGCTGCGCGACCTGGCCGCCGCTGCCGGCATGAGTGCCGCCAAGGCCCACCGCTACCTGGTGAGTTTCCAGCGCCTGGGCCTGGTGGTGCAGGACCCGGTCAGCACGCGGTACGACCTGGGTCCGGCTGCCCTGCGGCTGGGCCTGGCCAGCCTGGCCCGGCTGGACGGGGTGAAGCTGGCGCGCCAGCGCATCGACGCCCTCCTGACGACAACCGGTCACACCCTGGCGATCGCGGTCTGGGGCAACCAGGGCCCGACCATGGTGCACTGGACCGAGGCCCCCCAGACCGTGCCGGTGACGCTGCGCCTGGGCGATGTGATGCCGCTGCTGACCTCGGCCACCGGCCGCTGCTTTGCCGCCTTCATGGGCGAGTCCACGCAGGACGCGCGGCAGCTGGAGCCGATGCTGCGGGCCGAGCTGGCGCGGCTGAAGAAGCTGCCGGACAACGGCCTTCCCCTGTCCGATGTGCCGCGCACATGGGCCGACGTCCAGACCCTGCTGGCCGAAACGCGCCGCCGCGGCATGGCCCGGGTGGTGCACAGCCTGCTGCCGGGCGTGGGCGGCTTCTGCGCGCCGGTGTTCGACGCCCAGGGCCGGCTGGTCCTCGGGCTGGTGGTGCTGGGCTCGGTGGTGACGCTGGACACCGACTGGTCGTCGCCCGCGGCGCAGGCCCTGCTGCGCACCGCCCGCCAGCTCAGCACCGACCTCGGGCACCGGGTGGCCGGCCATCCGGCATGAAACCGGCGAACGGCAGGGGCCGCTTGGGCCTGCTGGCCGTCGTGGCGCTGGTGGCCCTGGCGCACGGTCTGGCACTGGACCGGCTGGCCGCCGCCCTGTCCTCCGGCGCTGAGCCCGCCGCCGCGCTGCCGCCCGAGCCCAGCCAGGTCCGGCTGGTGCAGCTGGTGCCACCGCCCCCGGCGGCACCGGTACCCGCGCAGGCCCGCCCCTCGCCCCCGTCACCACCCCCCGCACCCTCCCCGCGCCCGGCCCCGCCACCCCGGGCTGCCACCGCGCCTGCGCCGGTGACGGACCCGCCGGCGGCGGCGGACCCGCAGCCGCCAGAGCCGGTGATCGCACCGACCCCGCAGGACGACGACAGCCTGGCTTCCTCGTCGCGCCTGCAGCTGCAGCCCGACCCGCCATCCGCCGCCGGGATGCCGCTCCACCCGACCGACACGCTGCCGCCCGTGGCGCTGCCGCCCGACGCCGACCTGGCCTACCAGGTGCAGGGACAGGCGCGGGGCCTGCGCTACACCGCCAGTGGCGAGCTGCGCTGGCGACAGGCCGGGGGCCAGTACGAGCTGTCGATGCGGCTCTCGGCCTTTCTGATGGGCAGTCGCAGCCAGTCCAGCGTGGGCCAGGTCGACGCGATCGGCCTGCTGCCCGACCGCTTCAGCGACCGGACCCGATCCGAGCGGGCGGCCCACTTCGACCGCAGCACCGGCCGCATCCGCTTCAGCAACAACGCCCCGGACGCTCCCCTGTTGCCAGGCGCACAGGACCGGCTGAGCATCTTCATCCAGCTGGCCGGCCTGCTGCAGGCCGGCGCCTTCCAGACGGGCGACACCATCGAGCTGCCGGTGGCCGGCGTGGGCGGTTCACAGGCCTGGCGCTTCACGGTGGGCGACCCGGAAACGCTGCTCCTGCCGGCGGGCAGCATCGCCGCCCGCAAGCTGGTGCGGGAGCCTGCCGACACCCACGACAGCCGGGTCGAGGTGTGGCTGGCGCCCGAACTCGGCCACCTGCCGGTGCGGCTGCGCATCACCCAGACCCAGGGTGACGTGGCCGACCAGCAGCTCAGCCGGCGGCCCTGAGGGGTCGAAAGTGCCCATCCGCGTGCGAAGAAAGTGTTCGCCTATTGAAAAAATCCACCTTCCGACCCAGATAAAGGTCCGTTGTTGAAGTCCGGGCCGCGTTTGCCGATATAAAGGACGCAGGCCCTCTGGTTGATCACAAGGACATAGCCCATGAACATGCTGTACGACTCGGAAGCCTTTGCGGTGGTGCACATCCTGGCCGACGCCCCGGCCGAGGGCGAGCTGCAGGTGGCCGATGGCCCGCAGATCGCCCGCCACGGGTTCGAGATCGTGGACAAACGCTCCGGCAAGGAGGTCTACCTCGACGGCTCCTGGGCCGAGATGTTCCAGCAGCAGATCTCGGCCTGGCAGCGCACCATGCCCTCGCAGGAAGAGGTGGAGACCACGCTGGAAGGCTACGCCGGCCTGGCCCAGATGCCGGTGGTCATGCACTGACAGCCCTGCCCGCCCGCCGACGAAACCAGCCCGGCCCGTCCGGGCTTTTTCATGCCCGGACGGGCGGAAACCCGACGCTGCGTAGCATCTGCCCATGACCTACATGCCCGCCACCGGCCGCCTGGCCTGCCTGCTCCTGAGCGCCAGCCTGGCCGCCTGCGCCGCACCCCCACCGGCCACCCCTGCGGCCGTGGTGGACCGGCTGCTGCCGACCCAGGCCCTTCTGATGGGCGAACAGCACGACGCGGCGGAGCACCAGGCGCTGCAGAGGGCGGCGGTGGAGCATCTGGCGGGGCAGGGCCGGCTCGCCGCCGTGGTGATGGAGATGGCCGATCAGGGCCGGCAGACCGACGGGCTGGCGCGGGACGCCACCGAAGCCCAGGTGCGCGATGCCCTGGGCTGGAACGACGAGACCGGATGGCCCTGGCCCGCCTACGGTCCGGTGGTGATGGCGGCCGTACGGGCCGGCGTGCCGGTGGCCGGCGGCAACCTGCCCCGCAGCGCCATGCGCGGTGCCATGCAGGACACCGCGCTGGACGGGGTGCTGGATGCCCCCGGTCTGGAACGACAGAAGACCGGCATCCGGGAAGGCCACTGCGGCCTGCTGCCGGAGAGCCAGATCGCGCCCATGACCCGCATCCAGCTGGCGCGCGACCGGGCCATGGCCGCCACGGTGCAGCAACGCGCCCGGCCCGGCATGACGGTGCTGATGATCGCCGGCAACGGCCATGTGCGGCAGGACATCGGTGTGCCGCGCCACCTGCCCGCCGGCTTCGACCATCGGGTGCTGGTGGCCCGGGCCGGCGATGCCGGCGCCGGACTGCCGGCCGATGCGGTGTGGACCACACCGGCTCTGCCGCCGCAGGACCACTGTGCCGAACTGCGCCAGCGCTTCGGTCGCTGACGCCGGGGAGCCTCAGGCCGGCAGGCGGCGGATGGCGTCGGCCAGGGTCGAGACCATGGTCTCGATGTGTTCGCGCTCCACGATGTAGGGCGGGGCAAACACCAGATTCTCGCCGGCGTTGCGCACCAGCACGCCCTTGTGGAAGCAGTCCATGAAGACGTCGAAGGCGCGCTTGCCCGGCATGCCCGGCTGCGGCGCCAGCTCGACCGCGCAGGCCAGGCCCAGGCTGCGGATGCTCACCACATGGGGCAGGCCCTTGATGGCCGAACGCATGGCGTCGCCCAGCACCTGCCCCATCTGGCCGGCGCGCTCGAACAGGTTTTCCTGCTTGTACAGCTCCAGCGTGGCCAGGGCGGCCGCACAGGCCACCGGGTGGCCCGAGTAGGTGTAGCCGTGGAAGAACTCGATGGCGTGGTCGGGCGCGCTGCCATGGGCACCCATCATGGCGTTGTAGATGCGGTCGGTGCAGATCACGCCACCCATGGGCATGACGCCGTTGGTGACGCACTTGGCGAAGTTCAGCATGTCGGGCTGCACGCCGTAGAAGTCAGCGCCGAAGCCGGTGCCCAGACGGCCGAAGCCGGTGATGACCTCGTCGAAGATCAGCAGGATGCCGTGCTTGTCGCAGATCTCGCGCAGGCGCTTGAGGTAGCCCTGCGGCGGGATGTACCAGCCCGCACTGCCGGCCACCGGCTCGACGATGACCGCGGCCACGTTGCTGGGATCGTGCAGCGGCAGGATGCGGTTCTCCAGCTCCAGCAGGATGTCTTCCTGCCACACCGGCTCCTGATGGTGGATGTAGGCATGGTTGACCGGGTCGTGGATGAAGCGCATGTGGTCCACGCGCGGCAGCAGCGCCGTGCCGTACACCTTGCGGTTGGCCGGAATGCCGCCGACCGACATGCCGCCGAAGCCCACGCCGTGGTAGCCGCGCTCGCGGCCGATGAAGATGTTGCGGTGGCCTTCGCCGCGCGCCCTGTGGTAGGCCAGCGCCACCTTGAGCGAGGTGTCGGCCGCCTCGGAGCCGGAGTTGCAGAACAGCACCTTGTTGAGGTCACCGGGGGCCATGGCGGCGATCGCCTCGGCGGCCAGGAAGGCCTTGTCGTTGCTCACGCTGAAGGCGGTGCTGTAGTCGAGCGTGTCGAGCTGCTGCTTGATGGCCTCGTTGATGGGCTTGCGGTTGTGGCCCGCGCCCACGCACCACAGGCTGGAGATGCCGTCGATGACCTGGCGGCCGTCGTGGGTGGTGAAGTGCATGCCGTCGGCCGCCACGAACACGCGCGGGTCCTTCTGGAAGCTGCGGTTGGGCGTGAAGGGCAACCACTGGTTGTCCATGCGGAAGTCGTTGTAGGCCATGGTGGCATCTCCTGGAAAGGCAGCAATCCACCGATTCTGGCACCGGCCGGGGTGGGGGCATGGCACCACTGCGACGGGCCGGCGAAGGCCCACCCGGGCGGGCCCGGGCCCGGGCTGCGACAATCGCCCAGCCATGGAAAACACCTACGTCCTCAACCTCTCCTGCCCCGACCGCCCGGGCATCGTGCACGCCGTCTCCGGCTTCCTGTTCGAGAACGGCGGCAACATCGAAGAGGCCGCCCAGTACAACGACCACGACACCGGCCTGTTCTTCATGCGGGTGCAGTTTGCCTGCGCCGGCCTGAGCGAGACCGAGCTGCGGCAGCGGCTGGACGGGCTGGCCGCCCCGCTGTCCATGACCTGGAGCCTGCACCCGCTGGCCCAGCCGGTGAAGACGGTGCTGTTCGTCAGCCGCGAGGGCCACTGCCTCAACGACCTGCTGTTCCGCTGGAAGAGCGGCCTGCTGCCGCTGGACATCCGGGCCATCATCAGCAACCACCGCGACTTCTACCAGCTCGCCGCCAGCTACAACGTGCCGTTCCACCACATCCCGGTCACGGCCGCCACCAAGGCCCAGGCCGAGGCGAAGCAGCTGGAGATCATCCGCAGCGAAGGCGCCGAGCTGGTGGTGCTGGCGCGCTACATGCAGATCCTCTCCGACAGCCTGTGCACCGAGCTCTCGGGCAAGGCCATCAACATCCACCACAGCTTCCTGCCCAGCTTCAAGGGCGCCAAGCCCTATTACCAGGCGCACGACCGCGGCGTGAAGCTGATCGGCGCCACCGCCCACTATGTGACGGCCGACCTGGACGAAGGGCCCATCATCGAGCAGGACGTGGCCCGGGTCGACCACACCGACACGGTGGACGACCTCACCGCCCTGGGCCGCGACACCGAAAGCCAGGTGCTGGCGCGCGCGGTGAAATGGCACAGCGAGCACCGGGTGCTGCTCAACGGGCACAAGACCGTCGTCTTCAAATGACATGACCCTTCGCATCCCGCCCATCCAGTGCCTGCTGACCTTCGAGGCGCTGGCGCGCCTGCGCAGCGTCACCCAGGCCAGCGAGGAGCTCTGCGTCACGCCGAGCGCGGTGAGCCACCGCATCCGGCAGCTGGAGCAGATCCTGGGCACCAAGCTGTTCGGGCGGGCCGATTTCTCCCTCACCACCGAGGGCAGCGAGTACCTGGCCCATGTGCGCGACGGCCTGGCCACGCTGCAGAAGTTTCCCAGCCAGGTGGCCTCGCCGGGGCGGCGCAAGCTGCGGGTGGCGGTCACGCCGACCTTTGCCCGGTCGGTGCTGCTGCCGCGCCTCAAGCAGTTCAGCGAGGCCTACCCCGAGGTCGACCTGACCCTGCAGGTGAGCATCCCGCTGCTCGATGTGGTGGCCGAGGACGCCGACCTGACCGTGCGATTCGGCACCGGGCGCTATGCCGACGTGGAGCATGTCTGCCTGAGCAAGGACGAGGTCTCGCCCATGGCCTCGCCGGCCTTCATCCGCGAGTACGGACCGTTCGACGCGCCCGAGGACCTCGCGGGCGTGCCGCTGCTGCGCAGCCCGCTGGAGCCCTGGCGCACCTGGTTCGCAGCCCATCATCTGGACTGGCCCGAGCCGGTGGAAGGCTCGCAGTTCAACGACATCGGCCTGCTCTGCGATGCCGCCGCCGTGGGCATGGGCGTGGGCCTGCTGCGCTACAAGCTGGCCGCCCCCTGGCTGGAGCAGGGCACGCTGCTGCCGCTCTACGAAAAGCGCGTGCCCAGCCCGCATGCCCACTACCTGTGCTGGCGCACCGGCACCATGGAACGCTGGGAGTGCGCCGCCTTTGCCGACTGGATCCGCAAGGCGGTGGGCTGAGCCGGCCGGGCGCCCGATCGCCCGGCTCACAAGGGCTTGCAAGGAAATTCACGTCGTGCGCCGGGGCTTGTCCTAAACTGACCCGTCACCGTATCCCAGCCCTGCGCCCCATGAACGCTCCCGCCACCACCGCCCAGATCACCCAGCTGCAACGTGCCGCCCGACAGGCCGAGGTGGTGAACGCCCTGCAGAAGGTCGTGCCGTCCCACGCCCTGCTGTGGCAGCCCGAGGACACCGTGCCCTACGAGTGCGACGGCCTGACCGCCTACCGCGAGCGCCCGCTGGTGGTGGTGCTGCCCGAAACCGAAGACCAGGTGGCCGGCGTGCTCAAGGCCTGCCACGCGCTGCAGGTGCCGGTGGTGGCCCGGGGCGCCGGCACCGGCCTGTCCGGCGGCGCCATGCCCAACGCCATGGGCGTGACGCTGTCGCTGGCCAAGTTCAACCGCATCCTGCGCATCGATCCGCGCTCGCGCACGGCGGTGGTGCAGGCCGGCGTGCGCAACCTGGCCATCAGCGAGGCCGCTGCCCCCCACGGCCTGTACTACGCCCCGGACCCCAGCAGCCAGATCGCCTGCACCATCGGCGGCAACGTGGCCGAGAACTCCGGCGGCGTGCACTGCCTCAAGTACGGCCTGACGGTGCACAACGTGCTGCAGGTGCGGGGCTTCACGGTGCAGGGCGAGCCGGTCACCTTCGGCAGCACCGCGCTGGACAGCCCCGGCATCGACCTGCTGCCCCTGATCATCGGCAGCGAAGGCATGCTGGCCGTCACCACCGAGGTCACGGTCAAGCTGGTGCCCAAGCCGCAGCTGGCGCGCTGCATCATGGCCAGCTTCGACGACGTGCGCAAAGCCGGTGACGCCGTGGCGGCCGTGATCGCCGCCGGCATCATCCCGGCCGGTCTGGAAATGATGGACAAGCCCATGACCGCCGCCGTGGAAGACTTCGTCCACGCCGGCTACGACCTCGACGCCGCCGCCATCCTATTGTGCGAGAGCGACGGAACGCCGGAGGAGGTGGAGGAAGAAATCGGCCGCATGAGCGACGTGCTGCGCTCGGCCGGCGCCACCGCCATCACGGTCAGCCGGGACGAGGCCCAGCGGCTGCGTTTCTGGAGCGGCCGCAAGAATGCCTTCCCGGCGTCCGGGCGCATCAGCCCGGACTACATGTGCATGGACTCGACCATTCCGCGCAAGCGTCTGGCCGACATCCTCCAGGCCATCGCCGACATGGAAGTGAAGTACGGCCTGCGCTGCCTCAACGTGTTCCATGCGGGTGACGGCAACCTGCACCCGCTGATCCTGTTCGATGCCAACGACGCCGACCAGCTGCACCGCTGCGAGCAGTTCGGCGCCGACATCCTGGAAACCAGCGTGGCCATGGGCGGCACCGTGACCGGCGAGCACGGCGTGGGCGTGGAGAAGCTCAACAGCATGTGCGTGCAGTTCTCGCCGGAAGAGAACGAGCAGATGTTCGCGGTCAAGCGGGCCTTCGACGCCCACGGCCTGCTCAATCCGGGCAAGGTCATCCCGACGCTGCAGCGCTGTGCCGAGTACGGCCGGATGCTGGTGCGCGGAGGCCGGCTGGCGCATCCGGATCTCCCACGGTTCTGACAGGTCTGACAGGCCGGGTGTAACCCCCCTGGGGTACATTGACAGGCATGAGCAGCGTTTCCTCTCCCCACGGGTCTTCGCCGGTCGCTCCGGACGGTGATCCGGCGGCCGGGGCGCGCGAAAGGGCGCTGCTGCTGCAGATCGAGACGCTCAAGGCCGAGAACGCCCACCTCCGCCTTGAATACGCGCGCCAGCTCGCCAGCGCCGGTCTGGCGCGCAGTGGCGAGGGCCATGTCCAGCTCGACGCGGACCTGCCGCTGGCCCTGAGCACCGCGCTCCTGCCAGGCCAGAGCGGACAGGTGCCGGCGGGCCAGCTGGAGTACCGGGAACTGTTCGCCGCTCTGGCCAGCGTGTTCCCGATGGGCGTGTTCCGCACCGATCACACCGGTGTGCTCACGCATGTGGACGAGCAGCTCGAACGCATCTTCGGCCTGTCCCGCCAGGATTTCCCCAACTTCGGCTGGCTGGACCGGGTCCATCCCGACGATCTGGAGCGGGTGCGGCAGACCTGGATACAGGCGATCTCGCGCGGCGAGGGGCTCAGCGTCGAGTTCCGCATCGTCCGCCCGGGTGCCGACACCACCCACGTGATGGTGCGCAACGCACCGCTGCGCGATGCCAATGGCATGGTGACCTCGCAGCTGGGCTTCGTGCAGGACATCACCGCCCTGCGCATGCTGGAAGCCGAGGCACGCATCAAGGACGAACTGAACCGCCAGATCATCGCCACCAGCCCGGACTGCACCATGGTGCTGGACCTGGACGGGCGCGTCATCCAGATGACCGCCCAGGGTTGCCGCCTGATGGAGCTGGAGCGGTTCGAGCCGGACGCATTGCAGCCCTGGACCGAGTGGTGGCCCGGCGAGGGGGCACCGCTGGCCGCGGATGCACTGGGTCAGGCACGCGACGGCCGCAGCGCCCGCTTCGTGGCCGAGTGCCCCACCTTCCGGGGTGCTCGCAAATGGTGGGACACCATGATCTCCCCGATCCGCAGCGCCGAGGGGCGGGCGATGATGCTGCTGGTGGTCTCCCGCGACATCACCGACCTGCACCGGCAGCAGGCGGCCATCGTGGAATTCAACACCGAGCTGGAAAACCGGGTGCGGCAGCGCACCGACGAGCTGGCCGAAGCCAAGGACCGCATCACCCAGGCCCTGCGCGAGGCCCAGGTGCTCTACAACGAGGCCCCCTGCGGCTACCACTCGGTCGATGCCGACGGCACCTTCGTGCTCATGAACCGCACCGAGCTGGAGTGGCTGGGCTACGAGCGCGACGAGGTCATCGGCCGGCTGCACTTCCGCGACATCATCCTGCCGGAGCAGATCCCCCTGGCGCGGCAGCGCCTGGCCCGGGTGATCGCCGGCGAAAAGCTGGAGCCGGCCGAGTTCACCATCGTGCGGCGCAACGGGCAGCGGTTCCATGGCCTGCTCAACACCACAGCCGTCTTCGATGACGCAGGCCGCTTCTTGCGGACCAACAACACGCTGGTCGACATCACCGAACGCAAGGCCGCCGAGGAGGCGCTGCAGGAGCACCAGCGGTTCCTGCGCGACATCACCGACCATGTGCCGGTGCTCATCGCCTATGTGGACCGGCGCGGCATCTACCGGTTTGCCAACGCCGGCCACCGCGTGATGTACGGCGTCGAGCCGGAGGCCCTGGTGGGCAGGCACATGAGCGAGGTGCTGCCCCAGCCGATCTGGGAGGACGTCGAGCCCCTGCTCAAGGCCGCCCTCAACGGGGAGACGCGCCAGCTCGAGGCGTGGCGCCGCGATGCAGCCGGTCGGGCCATCTTCATCCAGGCCCATTACCGGCCCGACACGGTGCGCGGCATCACACGCGGCGTCTTCCTGCAGATGGTCGACATCACCGAGCGCAAGCGCACCGAGGAACGCATCCACGACATGAACGAGGAGCTGGAGACCCGGATCCGCGTGCGCTCGGCGGAGCTCATGGCCAGCGAGCAGCGTTTCCGCCTGATGGTGGACAACCTGCGGGACTATTCCATCTTCTTCATGGACACCGCCGGCCGCATCACCGACTGGACCGACAGCGCCCAGCGCATGAACGGCTACAACCCGGTGCAGATGATGGGTCGGCATTTCGGCCTGCTGCTCAAGCCGGGCGACCCGGACGAAGGCATCGAGGAAGCCCGCCGCATGCTGCGGCTGGCGGCCTCCAGGGGCCAGCACGACATGCAGGGCTGGCAGGAGCGGCGTGACGGCAGCCGGTACTGGTCGCACTCGGTGCTGATCGCCCTGCGCGACAACCAGGGCGAACTGCTCGGCTATGCCAACGTCAACCGCGACATGACCGATGCCAAACGGCTCGACGACATGATGCGCAACATCAACGACGAGCTGGAGCAGCGCGTGGTCGAGCGCACCGAACAGCTGGTGGCGGCCAACCGCGACCTGGAGTCGTTCTCGTACTCGGTGTCGCACGATCTGCGCGCACCGCTGCGCCACATCTCGAGTTTCGTGAGCCTGCTGCACGAGCACCTGGGCGATCGCATCGACGAGGTCGGCCTGCGCTACCTCAACACCATCGGGAACTCGGCGCGTCACATGAGCCAGCTCATCGACGGCTTGCTGGCCTTCTCCCGCCTGGGACGCGCGGCGCTGAACCCGGCGCCGGTCGACACGAACGCCCTGGTGGCCACGGTGGTCAGCCAGATTGCCCACGACACCGACGGCCGCATCGTCGACTGGCTGATCGATCCGGATCTGCCGGTGGTCCAGGGCGATGCGCTGCTGCTGCGCGAGGTCTGGACCAACCTGCTGGGCAACGCCTTCAAGTACACCCGTCCCCGGGAGCGCGCCGTGATCGAGGTGAGCTGGCAGATCGATCCGTTGCTGGGTTACACCTTCGCGGTGCGTGACAACGGCGTGGGGTTTGATTCAAAATATTCGCAGAAGCTGTTTGGTGTTTTCCAGCGTCTGCACCGTGCCACCGAGTTCGAAGGAACAGGCATCGGACTGGCACTGACCCGGCGCATCGTGGAGCGGCATGGCGGCACCATCTGGGCGGAGAGTCGCCTGGGTGAGGGCAGCGTGTTCCATTTCTCGCTGCCCATCGAAGGACTCAACCCCAACGAGGCGAATCCGCTCTCCATGCCGGTACCCCTGGACCCATGAACCATCTCCACGAATCCATCCTGCTCGTCGAGGACAACCCGGACGACGCCGAACTGACCAAGCTGGCACTCTCGCGCCATGGGCTGGATGGGCGGGTGACCCACGTGTCCGACGGCATGCAGGCGCTGGATTACCTCTACTGCCGCAACGAGTTCCACCACCGCAGCGGCGCCAACCCGTCGCTGGTGCTCCTGGATCTGAAGATGCCGCTGCTCGACGGCATCGGTGTGCTGCGCGAGATCAAGGGATCGGAAGCCCTGCACAACATTCCGGTGGTGATCCTCACCTCATCCACCGAACCCAGCGACCTGTTGAGGGCCTACGACGCCGGCACCAACGCCTACATCGCGAAGCCGACCGAGTTCTCCCAGTTCCTCAGTGCCATGAAGCATGTGTGCGAGTTCTGGGTGAACATCAACCAGACCGCTCCGTCGCGGCCGGGCGCCGGTGTGCGCAACACCGACTTCGGTGAGCTGCACTGAACCTCAGGTGCGGTAGATGTCGGAATCGGCCCAGGCCGGGGTGTCGTCGTCCTGGTCGGCCGTTTCGGGTTCCCCCAGGCGGATGACGAACACCACCTCCCCGCCGTAACGGCCCACCCCCAGCGTCTTCATGAGCTGCTGCTCCTGCTCGGGACGGTCCATGCGCAGGAAACACACGGCCTGACGGACCCCCTGCTGGGTGGCCGCCAGAACATCCAGCCGGGTGATCCGGCCGAATTCGCTGCACAGCTGGTGCAGCGCCGACTTGAGGCTGGCCACGTCGGCATGCTGTTGAAGTCTGGCCAGTGTGCTCATGAAGGCCCCCCAGAACCTGGCGGTGGATGCTGCCGGTTGCAGCGGGTGTCGTGGGCACATGCTAATCCAAAAGCAACAGTTTGCAAGCGTTTTGTTACATGTCGGCCACCCCGGCGGTCGCCCCTGCGAACAACTGCACGTTGCCGCCGGCCGCCGTGGTGTTGATCGTCACGGTCTGTTCGCTGCAGAACCGGGGCAGGTAGTTCGGTCCGCCGGCCTTGGGTCCGGTGCCGCTCAGGCCTTCGCCGCCGAAGGGCTGCACACCGACCACGGCGCCGATCATGTTGCGGTTGACGTACACATTGCCCACCCGCGCCTGGGCGGCCAGCGCCAGCGCACGGCTGTCGATGCGGGTCTGCAGGCCCAGCGTGAGGCCGAAGCCCAGGGCGTTGATGGACGCCACGACCTGGGCCGGGTCGCCGCTCCAGCGCACCACCTGCAGCACAGGACCGAAGATTTCGTGGGTGATGGTGGACAGGCCGGGCACCTCGACCAGATGGGGCGGGATGAAGCGCCCGTCGCTGTGACCACCCAGACGCACCCGGCCCTGCTGACCCAGGCGCTGCAGATGCCGGCGGATGCCCTGCGCGGCCTCGTCGTCGATCACCGGGCCGACATCGGTGGACAGCCGCGAGGGGTCGCCCAGCACCAGTTCGCGGGCAGCGCCTTCGACCATGTCGATCACCGCATCGGCCACTGCCTCGTGCACACACAGCACCCGCAGTGCCGAGCAGCGCTGACCCGCACTGCGGAAGGCGCTCTGCACCACGGCATCGGCCACCTGCTCGGGCAGCGCCGTGCTGTCGACCAGCATGGCATTGATGCCGCCGGTCTCGGCGATGAGGGGCACGATGGGGCCGTCCTTGTCAGCGAGGGCCCGCTGGATGAGCTTGGCCACCGGGGTGGAACCGGTGAACACCACCCCGGCCACGGACGGCTGCGCCACCAGGGCAGCGCCGATGGTCTCGCCGGGTCCGTGCAGCAGCTGCAGCACATCGGCCGGAACACCGGCGGCCTGCAGCAGGTCCACCGCCACCCGGGCGATGCCCGGGGTCTGCTCGGCCGGCTTGGCCAGCACCGTGTTGCCGGTGACCAGCGCAGCCGCCACCTGGCCCACGAAGATGGCCAGCGGGAAGTTCCAGGGGCTGATGCACACCCAGGCGCCCCGCCCATGCAGCTGCAGCACATTGCTCTCGCCGGTGGGACCCTCCAGGTGGCGGGGGGCCATCAGGGCCTCGGCCTCGGTGGCGTAGTAGCGCAGGAAATCGATCGCCTCCCGCACCTCGGCCACGCCATCGCCCCAGGTCTTGCCGGCCTCTCGAACCAGCAGGGCGCACAGATCGGGCATCTGCTGCTGCATGGCGTCGGCGGCCCGGCGCAGGATCTGCGCCCGCTCCGCCACCGGGCGCCGGTTCCACGCAGGAAAGGCGGCGACCGCACGCTCCACCGCCAGCGGCGCGGCGTCGGCGGATGCCTCCGGCACGACCGGCACCTGGCAGCGACGCCACGCCTGCGACAGACCCGCGCGCACGCGGCCCACCGACAGGTCGAGCCCCGCGCTGTTGGCACGGGCCGCTCCATACAGGTGGGCCGGCAGGGGCAAGGCAGGGGCCTGGGACACACTGGCCGCCGCGGCCACCAGCGGCGAGTCCAGCAACTCATCGACGGACACCTGCGCATCGGCCAGCTGGTGCACGAAGGACGAGTTGGCGCCGTTCTCCAGCAGGCGCCGCACCAGATAGGCCAGCAGGTCCCGGTGGGCGCCCACCGGGGCGTAGACGCGGCAGGTGATGGCCGGATCGCGCAGCACTTCGCGGTACACCCCCTCGCCCATGCCATGCAGCCGCTGCAGCTCGAAGGCCGCACCCCGGGCGCGCGCCATCTGGATGATGGCGGCGATGGTGCCCGCGTTGTGGGTGGCGAACTGGGGATGGATCACGTCGGCAGCGTCCAGCAGGGCGCGGGCGCAGGCCAGGTAGCTCACGTCGGTGTGGTGCTTGCGGGTGAACACCGGATAGCCCGCCAGCCCCTGTTCCTGGGCCCGTTTGATTTCGGCATCCCAGTAGGCCCCCTTGACCAGCCGGCACATGAAGCGCAGCCCATGGCGGCGCGCGATGGCGGCCACCTCGCCGATCAGGTCCACCGACCGCGTCTGGTACGCCTGCAGGGCCAGCCCCAGACCGCCCCAGCGGGGGCAATGCCGGGCCACCTGCGTGGCCAGGGCCTCGAACACCGACAGCGACAGCTCCAGCCGGTCCACTTCTTCCGCATCGATGGTCAGGTTCAGACCGGCCGCTGCCGCCTGCTCGCACAGGGTCCAGACCCGGGGCACCAGCTCGGCCATGACCCGCTCGTGCTGGGCGTGTTCATAACGCGGGTGCAGGGCGCTGAGCTTGATGGAGATGCCGTCCTGCGCCGCCGGGCCCGCCGCCGGATCGGCCCGGCGGGCGATGGCGCCCAGCGCGTCGGCATAGGCCTGCAGGTAACGCAGGGCATCGGCATCGGTGCGGGCACCTTCACCCAGCATGTCGTAGCTGAACCGCAGCCCGGCCTGCCGCCGGCGCTGTCCGGCCGCCGTGTCCAGCGCCTCGCCGATCGTCTGGCCCAGCACGAACTGCCGGCCCAGCAGCTGCACCGCCCGCACCGTGGCACCGACCACCGTCCGGGCGCCCAGGCGGGCCATCAGCCCGGCCTCCTGCCCCGCATCGGGCAGAAAGCGCTTGCTCATGGCGATGGCGGTGGACGACAGGCGCGCCAGGGTGGCGTCGGTCGATCCGTAGAAATCGGCCCGGCCCAGCTGGTCGGCGGTGAGCGCGATGGCGGTCTCGGCATCGGGGACCCGCAACAGGGCTTCGGCCAGCCGCATGAGCGCCAGCCCTTCGGCGCTGCTGATCGGGTACTCCTTGAGCAGGCTTTCCATGGCCCAGAACGGTGGCGGGTTGTCGCGCACCGCCTGCACCCAGGGCGCGGCCATGCGGCCGACCTCGGCCCAGTCCAGGGCACCCTGCAGCGCCTCCAGGTGGCGCTCGAGCACCTCGGCCTCAGGGCGGCAGGGCGGGGGAAGTCGGTCGTCGGGGGCGGTGCAGATGGCGTTCATGGCGGCTCCAGGTCTGGTGAATGCCGCTACTTTGCCGATGCTTTCAATGAATAATTCACCAAAATATTGGCACTTCAAGAAACATCATGCAGAACGAGGACCTGGACCGCATCGACCTTCGCATCCTGCAGGTGCTGCAGGCCGACGGGCGCATCAGCAACCTGAAGCTGGCCGAGGCCATCGGCCTGTCGCCCACCGCCGTGCTGGCCCGCACCCAGCGGCTGCATCGCGACGGCTACATCCTGGGCTACGAGGCGCGACTCGACCCGTTCAAGCTCGGGCGCGGAATGATGGTGTTCGTGGAAGTGCTGCTCGACCGCACCACACCCCATGTGTTCGATGCCTTCAAGGCCGCCGTGCAGGTGCACGACGAGATCATGGAGTGCCACATGGTGGCCGGCGGCTTCGATTACCTGCTCAAGACCCGCATGGCCGACATGGCGGCCTACCGGGCCTTTGCCGGCCAGGTGCTGTGGCAGCTGCCGGGCGTGCGGGAGACCCGCACCTACGCGGTGATGGAGGAGGTGAAGAACCTCACCCGGCTGCCGCTGTGACGGCGTCGGCCGGACCGGGCTTGCGTTCCCGGTGCCCGAAGATGGCGCGCCCCACCCGCACCAGGGTGGAGCCGGCCGACACCGCCGCCTCCAGGTCATCGCTCATGCCCATGGACAGGGTGTCCAGATCCAGGCCACGGGCACGCAGGTCGTCGAACAGGGCACGGGCCTGCAGGAACACGGTCCGCTGCGCCTCGAAATCGGGGGCCGGCTCGGGAATGCACATCAGCCCCCGCAGGCGCAGACCCGGCAACCCCGCCACCGCCTCGGCCAGCGCGGGGAGTTCGGCCGCCTCGACGCCCGACTTGTTGGCACCGCCATCCACATTGACCTGCAGGCACACCTGCAGCGGAGGCAGATGAGGCGGTCGCTGGGACGACAGCCGCTCGGCGATCTTGAGCCGGTCCACGCTGTGCACCCAGTCGAAATGCTCGGCCACGGCGCGGGTCTTGTTGCTCTGCAGCGGTCCGATGCAATGCCACTCCAGTCCCGGGCAGTCGCCGGCGGCACGCAGGGTCTCGATCTTGGCCACGCCTTCCTGCACATAGTTCTCGCCGAAGGCCCGCTGCCCGGCCTGCCACGCCTGGCGCACCGCATCGGCATCGAAGGTCTTGGAGACCGCCAGCAGGCGGACGCCGGACGCCGCGCGGCCTGCACGTTCGCACGCCTGTTGCAGGCGTGTGGAAACGCTATACAGGTTGTCGCCAATCGTCGTCATAATCGGTCAGAACATTCACTTACTGCACGGATCCCGGATGGATATCACCCAGCTGCTGGCCTTCAGCGTCAAGAACAAAGCATCCGACCTTCACCTCTCCGCCGGTCTGCCACCCATGATACGGGTGCACGGCGACGTGCGACGCATCAACGTCGAGCCGCTGGACCACAAGGCTGTCCACGCCATGGTGTACGACATCATGAACGACAGCCAGCGCAAGCACTACGAAGAGTTCCTGGAGGTCGACTTCTCGTTCGAGATCGAGGGCCTGTCGCGCTTCCGGGTGAACGCCTTCAACCAGAACCGCGGCGCGGGCGCGGTGTTCCGGACCATCCCGAGCAAGATCCTCACGCTGGAGCAGCTCAACGCGCCCAAGATCTTCGGCGATCTGGCCCTCAAGCCCCGCGGTCTGGTGCTGGTGACCGGCCCCACCGGTTCGGGCAAGTCGACCACGCTGGCCGGCATGATCAACCACCTCAATGAATCCGAGTACGGCCACATCCTGACCATCGAGGACCCGGTGGAGTTCGTGCACGAATCCAAGAAGTGCCTGGTCAACCAGCGCGAGGTCGGCCCCCACACCCTGAGCTTCGCCAACGCCCTGCGTTCGGCCCTGCGGGAGGACCCGGACGCGATCCTGGTGGGCGAGATGCGCGACCTCGAGACCATCCGCCTGGCCATGACGGCTGCCGAGACCGGCCACCTGGTGTTCGGCACCCTGCACACCAGCAGCGCCGCCAAGACCATCGACCGCATCATCGACGTGTTCCCCGCCGAGGAAAAGGACATGGTCCGCGCGATGCTGTCGGAATCGCTGGTGGCCGTCATCTCGCAGACGCTGTGCAAGCTCAAGGACGGCAGCGGCCGGGTGGCGGCGCACGAGATCATGCTGGGCACCAGTGCCATCCGCAACCTGATCCGCGAAGCCAAGGTGGCGCAGATGTATTCCGCCATCCAGACCGGCAACAACGTCGGCATGCAGACCCTCGACCAGAACCTCGCCGAACTGGTCAAGCGCAATGTGATCAGCGCCGCCGAGGCCCGCAGCAAGGCGAAGATCCCCGAGAACTTCCCCGGATAAACACCATGGAACGCGACCAGGCATCCAAGTTCATCAACGACCTGCTCAAGCTGATGCTGAGCCGGGGCGGCAGCGACCTGTTCATCACGGCCGACTTCCCGCCCGCGATCAAGGTCGATGGCTCGGTCGTCAAGGTCTCGCCGCAGCCGCTGACCGGCAACCACACGCTGGCCCTGGCCCGGGCCATCATGAACGACAAGCAGGCCGCCGAATTCGAACGCACCAAGGAGTGCAACTTCGCCATCTCGCCGCCCTCCATCGGGCGCTTCCGGGTCAGCGCCTTCGTGCAGCAGGGCAAGGTCGGCATGGTGATGCGGACCATCCCGATGAACCTGCCCAGCATCGACAAGATGGGGCTGCCGCAGGTGCTCAAGGACGTGGCCCTGAGCAAGCGCGGCCTGTGCATCCTGGTGGGCGCCACCGGTTCGGGCAAATCCACCTCGCTGGCGGCCATGGTCGACTGGCGCAACGAGAACACCCAGGGCCACATCATCACCATCGAGGACCCGATCGAGTTCGTGCACCCGCACAAGAACTGCGTGGTGACACAGCGCGAAGTGGGCCTGGACACCGACAGCTGGGAAGCCGCGCTGAAGAACACGCTGCGCCAGGCACCGGACGTGATCCTGATGGGCGAGATCCGTGACCGCGAGACCATGGAGCACGCCATCCAGTTCGCCGAGACGGGCCACCTCTGCCTGGCCACGCTGCACGCCAACAGCGCCAACCAGGCCCTGGACCGGATCATCAACTTCTTCCCGGAAGAACGCCGTGCCCAGCTGCTGATGGACTTGTCCCTCAACCTGCGCGCGCTGGTGTCCCAGCGCCTGATCCCGCGCCAGGACAACAAGGGCCGCCACGCGGTGGTGGAGATCATGCTGAACTCCCCGCTCATCTCCGACCTGATCTTCAAGGGCGAAGTGGCCGAGATCAAGGAGATCATGAAGAAGAGCACCAACATCGGCATGCAGACCTTCGACCAGGCGCTGTTCAACGCCTTCGAGGCCAACCTGATCACGCTGGAAGACGCGCTGCGCAACGCCGATTCGCTCAACGACCTGCGCCTGCAGATCAAGCTCAACAGCCAGCGGGCCAAAACCCAGGATCTGGCTGCCGGTACCGAGCACCTGACCATCATCTGATGGGGGATTGATTTACAGTCCCGGGCTTCACAACAACCCGAGACAAGGCTCCCGCATGACCGCCGCTCCCCGCACCTACGACGCCATCGAACCCCGCCAGGTCGCCTTCATCGGCCTGGGCGTCATGGGTTCCCCCATGGCCGGCCACCTGGCCCGCGCCGGCCACCGTGTCACCGTCTACAACCGCACCGCCGCCAAGGCGCAAGCCTGGGCCGGGACGTATGGCGGCAGCTTCAAGACAACCCCGCGCGAGGCGGCCCAGGGCGCCGACATCGTGTTCGCCTGCGTCGGCAACGACGACGACCTGCGTTCGGTGGTGCTGGGGGCCGACGGTGCATTCGCCGGCATGAAGCCCGGCGCCGTCTTCGTGGACCACACCACCGCTTCGGCCGACGTGGCGCGCGAGCTGTCGGCCGCTGCCCGCACCCTGGGCCTGCAGTTCATCGACGCCCCGGTGTCGGGCGGCCAGGCCGGCGCCGAGAACGGCGCACTCACCGTCATGTGCGGCGGCGATCAGGCCGCCTTCGACGCGGTGCGCCCGGTGGGCATGGCCTTCTCCAAGGCCTTCACCCTGATGGGCGCCAGCGGCGCCGGCCAGCTGACCAAGATGGTCAACCAGATCGCGATTGCCGGCCTGGTGCAGGGCCTGTCCGAAGCCATCGCATTCGGTCAGAAGGCCGGTCTGGACATGAATCTGGTGCTCGACGTCATCGGCAAGGGCGCCGCCCAGAGCTGGCAGATGGACAACCGGGGCAAGACCATGGTGGCCGACCAGTTCAACTTCGGCTTTGCGGTGGACTGGATGCGCAAAGACCTGGGCCTGGTGCTGGACGAGGCCAAGCGCAACGGTGCCCGCCTGCCGGTGACCGCCCTGGTGGACCAGTTCTATGCCGACGTCCAGGCCATGGGCGGCCAGCGCATGGACACCTCCAGCCTGATCAAGCGCCTGCGCTGAACCGGCGCATCCGCAACGACAAGGGGCCCCGCGGGGCCCCTTTTTCATGGCGTGGCCGATCAGTTCGGCTGCGGTGCGGGCCGGCTGGCCGGCGACTCGGTCGGGCCCTGGGTGCCGATTCGGGCCAGCTCCTCTTCGGTGAGGATCTCGAACACCCGCACCACGCGGGTCACGCCCGAGGTGTTGCGGGCGATCTCGGTGGCGCGGTTGGCCTCGCGCTGGGTCACGCGGCCCATCATGTAGACGGTGCCCCGGGTCGTGACGACCTTGAAGGCCACGGCCGACAGGTCCTTGGCATCCACCATGCCGGCCTTGACCTTGCCGGTGATCAGCGTGTCGGACGAGCGCTGGCTGAAGGTGGGGGAATTCACCACCGCCAGTTCGTTGACGATGCTGCGCACGTTGTCGACGCCCGCCACCACACGCTCCACCTCGGCCTTGACCGCCTCGCTGGCGGCCTCGCCGGTCAGCAAGACCTGGCGGTTGTAGCTGGTGACCGACACGTTGGCCCGCTCGCCGAACTGCTCCTTGATGCGGTTGCTGGCGCGCAGTTCGATGCCCTGGTCATCCAGCTGGGCGCCGGAGGTGCGGCGATCGACCGCCACCAGGGCAGTGCCCACAGCTGCACCACCCACCACCAGCGGGGCGCAGGCGCTCATCACACCGGAAAGGGCCAGGCCCGCGATCAGCAGGCCGGCGCGGCGACGGGAAGGAACGGACAGTGGGCTCATGCAAGGTTCTCCGGATCGGGAAGGGATTCTTCGGGCAGTCCCAGCAGCTGGGCGTCCACCCCGTCGCACAGGCAGTGCAGCACGAGCTGATGGACTTCCAGGATGCGGGGGGGATGGTCGTGCGGGACGCAGATGTGGACGTCGGTGTCGCGCAGCACGGCGGTCAGACGGCCGCCGCGTGCGCCGGTCAGGGCCACCACCGTCATGTCACGCTCGTGGGCAGCCTCCACGGCCGCCAGCAGGTTGCCGGCCTGGCCGACACCGCCCACCACCAGCAGCACGTCGCCGGTCTGGCCCAGGGCACGCACCTGGCGGGCGTACACCCAGCCCGGGTCGAAGTCCTGGGCCACCGCCGTGATGACCGCCGAGTCGGCCGAGAGGGCCAGCGCGGCCAGTTCGGGACGTTCGCGCTCGAACCGTCCCATGAAGCTGGCCGCGAAGATCTGCGCCGCGGCGGCCGACGGGCCATTGCCGCAGGCCAGGACCTTGCCGCCACCGGTGACGCAGGCCAGAACCGCGTGGATGGCCGACTCCACCATCGGCGCCAGGGCCGGTGCGCACTGGTACTTGAGGTCGGCACTGTCGATGAACTGTTGCTGGATGCGCTGCGAAAGCATGGGGCGATGATAGCGGCGGGCAAAGTGTCAGCAGTCGTGTCAAAAGGCGTCATGGGCGTCGAAGGCGGCACGCAGCCATTGCAGGCTGCCTTGCGGACCCTCGATCAGCACGGCATCGAAGCGGCACGCGGGGTGTGATCGGCACCGCATCAGAAAGTGCCGTGCGGCCAGCACGATGCGCCGGCGCTTGGTCGCGGTGATGCTGGCACCGGCGCCGCCCCGGTCGGTGCGGCTGCGCTGGCGCACCTCGACGAAGACCAGCGTGCCGTCACGCTCCCGCATAATCAGATCGATTTCCCCGCCACCCCGCCCCGGGGTCCTGAAGTTCCTGGCCACCAGCGCCAGTCCGTGCCGCTGCAGATGCGCCAGCGCCAGGTCTTCGGCGGCATTGCCCCGCTCCCGTGTGGTGACCGGGCGCCCCCTTCGTTCGAGGTCCATGTGTCTGTTCCTTCCCCGTCCTTGCTGACCGCCGCTGCCGACGCCGCACGGCACCAGGACCACCCGACGGGCACCCTGTACATGGTGGCCACGCCGATCGGCAACCTGGCCGACATCGGCCTGCGGGCCTTATACGTGCTGTCGCTGGCCGATACGGTGGCCTGCGAGGACACGCGCCATACCGGCGCGCTGCTGGGCGGTTACGGGCTGCACAAGCCGCTGCTGGCGGTGCATGAACACAACGAGGCAGAAGCCGCCCAGGCAGTGGTGCAGCGGCTGCAGCGCGGCGAACGGGTGGCCTATGTCAGCGATGCCGGCACACCGGGCGTGAGCGACCCCGGTGCGCGGCTGGTGGCCGCCGTGCAGGCGGCCGGGCTGCGTTGCGTTCCCCTGCCCGGCCCGAGCGCCCTCACGGCATTGCTGAGCGTGGCCGGCGAAGCGGGCTGGGACGGGCGCTTCGTGTTCCAGGGCTTCCTCTCGTCCCGCAAGGCCGAGCGGCAACGGCAGGTGCAGGACCTGGCGGCCGACGCTCGCGCGCACCTGCTGCTGGAGGCGCCACACCGCATCGAGGCCCTGGCCCAGGATCTGGCGGCGCTGGGGGATCGCGAGATCAGCCTGGGCAGAGAGCTGACCAAACAGTTCGAAGAGGTGGTGCGCCTGCCGGCGAAGGACCTGCCGGGCTGGCTGGCGGGCGGGCCGCACCGGGCGCGGGGTGAATTCGCCCTCATGGTGCACCCGGCAGCGGCGGCCGAGGACGAAGGGCTGGACGCCAGCACCCTGCGCACACTGGACGTGCTGATGGCCGAGCTGCCCCTGAAGACGGCGGTGAAGCTGTGCGCCGACATCACCGGGCAGCCGCGCAACGCGGTCTACCAGGCGGCCCTGGCGCGACGCCAGCACGGCGCCGACGAACCGGACGACGCCGTCAGCGGCTGAGCCGGCCCATCGGGCCGTCGGCGGGTGCGGGGGCGGGAGCACCCGGTTCGCGCACCTCGGTGGCCTGCACGTCCACCACGTCGGCCGACGCTGCACCGGCGCGGAACATGCCATGGGCATAGCGCTCGCGGGCCTGGCGGAACTGCTGGAACAGCACCACCGGCGCCGGCTTGCGACCGGTCAGCAGCGACCAGATCGACACCGCCAGCACCACCACCAGCGAAGCCAGCATGAGGCTGACCAGAAACACGGTGGCGGCCAGGGCAAAGACCATCCGCAGCACGAAGCGCAGCAGGCGGGAGAGCGGGTCGGTGGGAGTGTTCATGCAGGGTCTGAGTGGCGTCGGGGGGCGGAGTTCCGGCGAAGTTCCGTGGCCGTTGCGGGCAGATGCGGCCATTGTGCCGAACTGCAAGGGGCGCTGCTATGCTGGCCGGCTGCATTGCCCACGCCATGAAACGCCTCTACTCCTACTTTTTTCGCGGTCTGATCACCTTCCTGCCGGTGGCCCTGACCGTCTACCTGCTCTATGTGTTCGTGATCTGGGTCGAATCCCTGGCCATGCGGCTGGTGCGCCCCATCACCGGCGACTTCTACCTGCCCGGTCTGGGCATCGCGCTGGGCGCGCTGCTGATCCTGGCACTGGGCGTGCTGGTCTCCCAGCGCTATGTGGCCCGGGCGCTGTCCTGGGTGGAGCTGCCGTTCACCAACCTGCCGGTGATCAAGAGCATCTACTCGTCGCTGAAGAACTTTGCCGACTACTTTGCGCCCCACGAGAAGGACAGCCAGCAGGTGGTGCTGCTGCGCAAGCCGGGCGACGACCTGTCCATCGTCGGGCTGGTCACGCGCCAGAACTTCGACGGCCTGCCCGGCGCGCTGGGCCAGCTCGACCAGGTGGCGGTCTACCTGCCCATGGGCTACATGATCGGCGGCTACACCGTGTTCGTGCCACGCAGCTGGATCACACCGATCGAGATGTCGGTCGAAGAGGCCATGCGCTCCTCGCTCATTGCGTGGATGGCATCGAGCCGGAAGCCGGAGTGAGCGCAGGCTGACCCGCCTGCCTGCGGACCCGCCGGAACTCTCCCCGCCCGCGCGGCTCCCACGCCCCATGACCTTGTCCCGACGCCCCTGGCTGCTGGGCGCCGCTGCGGCGGTGGCCTCGGTGGCCGCGCCCGCCTGGCTCACCCCGGCGCTCGCCCAGCCCCCCTCTGCCGGCCCGACCCCTCGGCGCCCCACACCGGGCCAGGTGGAAGGCCCGTTCTATCCGGTCCGCCTGCCCGACGACCACGACGGCGACCTGCTGCGCACCGGCAACCGCCGGTACGACCGGGGCCAGGCGGTCTGGCTGGACGGCGTGGTGACCGATCTGGATGGCCGACCGGTGCAGGACGCCGTGGTGGAGATCTGGCAGTGCGACCACGCCGGCCACTACCACCATCCGGGTGACGGCAACCGGGCAGACCCGGCTTTTCAGGGATTCGGCCGGGTGAGCGTGGGTCGCGACGGCCGCTACCGTTTCCGCACCCTGCGCCCGGCGCCCTACGGCGGGCGCACGCCCCACATCCATGTGAAGGTCCGGCTGGACCGCATGGAACTGCTGACCACCCAGCTGTATGTGGCCGGCGACCCCGGCAACGAGCGCGACTTCCTGTGGCGCCGGCTCGACGACGCCGGCCGCGCTGCGCTGACCGTGCCCTTCACCCCCGGGGTGGATGGCCTGCGGGCGCAGTTCCCCATCACCGTCCAGATCTGAGGCCGCCATGGATTCGTTGACGCAGATCGCGTTGGGCTCGGCCGTGACCGTGGCCGTCATGGGGCGGCGCACCGCCGTCTGGAAATCGGCCCTGTGGGGTGCGGTGGCCGGCACCCTGCCCGACCTCGACGCCTTCATCGACCACGGCGATGCGGTGCTCAACATGGTGCTGCACCGGGCCGAGTCGCATGCCCTGCTGTTCCTGACCCTCGGCGCGCCGGTGCTGGCCTGGATCGTCGCCCGGCTGCACGGCGAAGGCGCGATCTGGCGGCGCTGGTGGCTGGCCCTGTGGCTGGCGCTGGTGACGCACCCCCTGCTCGACACCATGACGGTCTACGGCACCCAGCTGCTGCAGCCGTTCAGCGACCATCCCTTCGGCGTGGGCAGCCTGTTCATCATCGACCCGGCCTACACCCTGCCGCTGCTGGCGGGGGTGATCGCCGTGCTGTGCGGCGCCCGGCTGCGCTGGAACCAGGCGGGCCTGGCGCTGAGCACGCTCTACATCGGCTGGAGCGTGCTGGCCCAGCAGCACGCCACCGAGGTGGCGCGGGCCGACCTCCAGGCGCGCGGCGTGGACGTGCAGCAGCTGCTGGTCACGCCGGCCCCGCTCAACACGGTGCTGTGGCGGATGGTGGCCATGACGCCCACCCACTACCTGGAAGGCCACTACGGCCTGCTGGACGACGACCGCCAGATCACCTGGACGGTGCACGACCGGGGCGCCGACCTCGAATCCGCCGTGGCCGGCCATGCCGGCGCACAACGCATCCGGGCGTTCAGCCATGGCTTCTACAGCCTGTCACAGGCCGACGGCCGCTACTTCATCACCGACCTGCGCATGGGCCAGGAGCCGAGCTATGTGTTCCGTTTCGATCTGGCCGACGGCAGCGGCAGCACCCCCACGGTGGGGCGTGGCGGGCGCAACGATATGGACAGCGGCCTGAAATGGCTGGCCGCCCGGGTGCGGGGCATCGAGGTGCCCTCCCCCGGCGCGCAGGCCCCCGGCGTGAAGCTGCTGGGGGCCGCCGACCTCAGCGGCCCAGTGCGGTGAGCTTGCCGGGCTGGACGATCTCGATCCAGTAGCCGTCCGGGTCCTTGATGAAGGCCACGTCCTTCATCTTGCCCTGGTCGGGCCGCTTCACGTAGGTGACGTTGTTCCGGTCGAACCAGGCCACGGCGGCGTCCAGGTCGGGCACCGAGAAGCAGATGTGACCGAAGCCCTGCGGCTGGGCGTTGCCGTCGTGGTACCTGAAATCGGCCTGCGATTCCGTGCCCCAGTTGTGGGTGAGTTCGAGCACGCCGCGCTGGCTGAAGGTCCAGGCGGTGCGCTCGCCCACATCCTCGGGCGCCTGACCGTCTTCCGGCCGGGCCAGGAAGAACAGCGAGAACGACATCTCGGGAAAGTCGAGCTTGCGCAGCAGGCGCATGCCCATGACACGGGTGTAGAAGTCCAGGGACACCTTCGGGTCCTTGACCCGCATCATGGTGTGGTTGAAGACGAATCCGCGCGTGGCGGCATCGGCCTGGGCGTGGACGCCCGGCTGCTGTTCGGTGTGAAAGCTCATGCGGTGGGTGAAATGGTGAAAAACGGGAAACGCGTCAGCGCGGACGCAGCGGCGCCACCGTGCCGCTTGCGGCAGGAAGGCTTCTGCCATGCGTGCCGGTGGCCTGGACCGGCAGGTCCGGGGTGTCGGCACGCAGGCGCTCCATCTCCATCATGCGGCGGCGCAGGTAGCGCATGCAGGTGACCCTCAGGAACGAGGCAAAGTTCGGCACTTCACCCCGGTGCGCCAGCACTTCGTCGTGGAACTGGGCGATGAGGGCATTGGTGGTGCAGCCCTCGTCCTCGGCCATCTCGGCCAGGATGTCCCAGACCATGTTCTCCAGCCGGATGCTGGTCAGCACGCCGTGCATGCGCACGGTGCGCGAGCGCTGCTCGTACTGGATCGGATCGGCCTTGACGAAGAATTCGCACATGGGGGTCTCCTGCAGCGCGTGGGGGCTCAGATCGCCCGGGCTTTCATCTGCTTCGCAATGTAGTCGGCCTGACGGATCGCCAGTGTCACGATGGTGAGCGTGGGGTTTTCCGCGCCACCGGTGGTGAACTGGCTGCCGTCGCTGATGAACAGGTTCGGGATGTCGTGCGTCTGGCCCCACTTGTTGCACACGCCGTCCTGACGGCGGGCGCTCATGCGGCAGGTGCCCAGGTTGTGGGTGCTGGGGTACGGCGGGGTGCGGAAGGTCCGAACAGCACCGGCGGCCTGGTAGATGCGCTCGCCCTGCTGGAACGCGTGTTCGCGCATGGCGATGTCGTTGTCGTGGTCGTCGAAGTGCACGTTGGGCACATAGTTGCCCCACTGGTCCTTGACGTTGGTGTTGAGGGTGATGCGGTTGGTCTCGCGCGGCATGTCCTCGCCCACCAGCCACATGCCGGCCAGGTTGGTGTAGTGGTCCATCCACCAGGCGAAGTCGGAGCCCCAGCCGCCCGGGTTCAGGAAGGCGGCCATGAAGGGAACGCCCAGCGACAGGGTCTCGAGCTCGTAACCGCCGGCAAAGCCGCGCTTGGGGTTGTGGATGGCCTCGTCGCGCACGATGCCGGCCATGGTGGTGCCTCGGTACATGTGCACCGGGTCCTTGAAGGCGGCATACACCGAGCCGGTCATGTGGCGCATGTAGTTGCGGCCCACCTGGCCCGAGCTGTTGGCCAGGCCGTCCTTGAACATGTTGGAGGCCGACAGCAGCAGCAGGCGCGGCGTCTCGATGGCGTTGCCGGCCACGCACACGATGCGGGCCTTCTGGCGCTGCTCCTTCTTGTCCTTGTCGTAGTACACGACGCCGGTCACCAGGCCCTTGTCGTTGTGCTCGATGCGGGTCACGTGGCACTCGCTGCGCAGCTCGAAATTGCCGGTGGCCTCGGCGCGCGGGATCTCGGTGTACAGCGTGCTCCACTTGGCGCCGCTCTTGCAGCCCTGGAAGCAGAAGCCCAGCTGCAGGCAGCGGCCCCGGCCGTCACGCGGCTGGCTGTTGATGGCCATGTTGCCGGTGTGCACTTCCTTGTAGCCCAGCTTCTTGGCGCCGGCGTGCATCACCTTGAAGTTGTTGTTGCCCGGCAGACCCGGAATGCCGTTGGTGCGGGTCACGCCCATCTTGTTCTCGGCGCGGGCGTAGTAAGGGGCCAGCTCCTTGAGCGTGACCGGCCAGTCCAGCAGGTTGGCGCCCTGGATGGTGCCGTAGACGGTCTTGGTGCGGAACTCGTGCTCCTGGAAGCGCAGCGAGGCACCGGCCCAGTGGGTGGTGGTGCCGCCCACGGTCTTGCAGATCCAGGCCGGCAGGCCGGAAAAGTCCTTGGCCACGCGCCAGCTGCCCGAGGTGGTGCGGGTGTCCAGCCAGGCCAGCTGGCTGAACGACTTCCACTCGTCGTTGATGAAGCTGGCACTGGACTGCTGGGCGCCGGCCTCCAGACAGACCACCTTGATGCCCTTCTGGGCCAGTTCGTTGGCCAGGGTGCCGCCGCCGGCACCCGAGCCGATGATGACGACCACGCTGTCGTCGTTGGTTGCAAATTTCGCCATGTTGCTTGTCTCCTGTTCGGTACGGGGTTCGCGGATCAGAGGTCAGCCTTGGGGCTGGCTGCCTTGCCGGGCTCCGGAAGCCACTTGAGGTCCTGGAAGCCGCGGGTGATGTACCCGCCCTTCTCCCAGGCCGAACCGGGATAGCCGAACGTGGCGTACGCCATGTCGTTGTCGTAGAGCGAGGTGATGCACTGGCCGCGCACCGTGGCGAAGAAGGGCTGGCCTTCCATGGCCTTGACGATGGCCAGCTTGCGTGCGGCATCGGCCTTGGTGAAGTCGCCCCCGGCGGCCTGGTTCAGTGCCGCCACGCCATCCTTGAGGGTCTTGGCGGCGGCGGCATCGCCGGCGGCCTTGCCGTCCAGGTCCTTGGCCAGCAGCGCGTACACCGCATCGGGCAGTTTCTCGTGCGGATAGAGCACACGACCCATGGCCATGATGGCCTCGCCCTCGGCCTTGCTGAGCGTCTTGAGTTCGACCGCCCACACGGTGGAGGGCGCCAGCCCCGCGAGCAGCGAACCGGTGGCCAGCGTGCCCATCAGCACCCCGCTGCCCTTGAGGAACTCCCGCCGCGCCAGCGGCAGGTGGTTCATGCGGGGCACTTCGCCCGAGTCTTCGTTGCAGTCGCTAAATCCGGCCGCGACCGGGGCCTGGATGGGGATGATGCGCATGTTGTCTCCTGCATGGGGTCGTCGCCCGCTCGAAACGGCGGGCGTGCAGGCAGTATTCCACCCCCCCAGTCCGGTCGGGTGATACAGCGCTGTTTACAGGGAAAACCCGCCTGCCCGGGCGGGCGGCGGGTCAGGGCGGCGTCCGCCCGGCCGGATTCAGACCAGCAGGACGGTGGCGGCCACGACGAGCACGCCCAGCACCAGGTTGATGGCCACCCAGGTCCGGATGGACGCCAGCGCCGCCGCGCCGGCCGTGCCCTCGCCGGCGGTCACGGCCCGGGACAGGCGCTTGAACAGGGCAAACCGGATGTGGCCGAAGATGGCCATCATCAGCACGCCCAGCACCACCATCACGGTCCAGCCCAGCGGCATGTTGAACGGCAGCCCGGCCTGCACCGTTTCCTTGGCCACGCGGCCGATCATCCAGACCCCGCTGGCCAGGGTCACCAGCACCGCCACCGACACCAGCCGGAAGAAACGCTGCAGCGTGTCGTGCATCAGGCGCAGGCGCAGCGGGGCATCGAGCGCCTGCGCCGCCGGACGCAGGCAAAGATGGGCAAAGGCCATGCCGCCGATCCAGACGATGATGGACAGGACGTGCAGCAGCTTGAGGGTGGCGTAGAGCATGGGGAACAGGCCGTGGGTTGAGGATGCGGGGATGGAGGCGGGCGCTGCGCATTGGTTCCGCGCCGCCCCGACCGGGGTGACTCAGACGTCGGTGGTGACCCCGCCGCTGCGGCGCTGCAGCCGGTAGGGCGGCAGGCCCTGCAGCATGCGCCGGCCGTAGCTCTGGCGCAACAGCCGGGCATCGTAGCAAACGACCACCGCCTCGTCGGTCTCGCTGCGCAAGGCCCTGCCGGTCCACTGCAGCAGCCGGGCGCCGGTGGCCGGCACCACCAGCTCGCTGAACGGGTCGCGGCCCTGGCTGCGCAGCCAGTCGGCCCGGGCCTGCCCCACCGGATCGGCCGGCGAGGCGAACGGCAGCTTGGTGATGAACACCCACTCGCACAGCTCGCCGGGCAGGTCCAGGCCCTCGCCGAAGGACTGCAGGCCGAACAGGATGGAGGCCTCGCCGTCGGCCACCCGCTGCGCATGGCGGCGCAGCAGGGCGGTGCGCGAGGCATCCCCCTGCACCAGCACCGCGTCACGCAGGTCGCGGTGCTCGCCGCGCTCCAGCAGCAGCCGGGCCTGGGCCATCTGGGCCCGCGAGGTGAACAGCACCAGCGCACCCCGGCGCACCTGCTGCAGGTCGGTCATCAGGGCTTCGAGCATCTCGCGGGTGTAGGCGTCCACGTCCTTGGGATCGGCACGGGTCTGCACCACCACCAGCCGGCCCTGGCGGGCATGGTCGAACGGGCTCTGCACCTGGCAGGTGGCCACCGCGTCGTCCCAGGCCAGGCCGGACTCGTGCAGGAAATGCTCGAAGCCGCCGCAGGTGGTGAGCGAGGCCGAGGTCACCACCGCACCGCGCACATGGCGCCACAGGTGACTGCGCAGCAGATGGCCCGGCTGCAGCGGGCAGGCATGGGCGGTGAGCGTGACCAGCCCGTGCTGCACCCCGGCTTCCAGCCACTTGGCCAAGGGGGGCTGACCGTCGGCGGCGGTCTGCAGCCACAGGTCGGCGGTTTCCTGCGCATGCTGCAGGCGCGGGGCAAAGCCCCCGATGCGGCTGTAGAGCTGGGCGCAGCGGGAGGCCTCGGACGGCTCCTCGCGCGCCAGGGCCTTGAGCTGGGTGGCCAGCGATTCCGCCACCTTCAGCAAGGCGGTGGCGTGCGCGGCGATGGTGCCCACCACTTCGTCCCAGCCTTCGGGCAGCACGCCGCCCTCGAACCGGTCGACCGCCGCTGGCGCATCGGGACGGCGCTCGCCCCAGCCCGGCATGCCGCCCACCCGGACCATGGCCAGCCGGGCCAGTTCGCCCATGGCGGCCTTGAGCTCACGGGCGCGCACCGCCACGTCGTCGGCGGGGTGGTGCGAGATGGCGCTGGCCACTTCGTCGAAGGCGCGGGGCAGGCGGTCGAGCCAGCTGGTGCGCATGAGGTCGACCTGGGCCGTGAACTGGCCCTGCGCGATCGACCCCAGGTGGTGCGCTTCGTCGAGCACCAGGTAGCAGTCCTGCGGGGCCGGCAGGGCGTGCAGCCCCAGGGTGGAGAGCAGCAGGTCGTGGTTGACCACGATCACCTGGGCCTGGGCCAGCCGCTGGCGCGCCTGGTAGTAGCTGCAGCTGTTGTAGGCCGGGCAGTGGCGGGCGGTGCAGGTGTGGCGCTCCGCCGCCACCGGGCCCCACAGGCCGGGTTCGGGCGGGTCGTCCAGCCGGTCGCGGTCGCCGTCCCAGTCGCCCTGGTCGAGCGCCTGGCTCCACTGCTGGTACTGGCGACCCCGCTCCTGCCAGGTGTCGGCGGTGGCCTGCGACAGGCCGTCTTCGGTGCCGAACAGGTCGGCATGGGCCGGGTCGCCCCCACCGAGCTGGTCGAGCTTGAGTCGGCACACATAACGACCCCGGCCCTTGGCCAGCGCAAAGGCGAACGGCTGCGGCAGCAGACCGGCCAGGGCCGGCAGGTCCTTGTGGATGAGCTGCTCCTGCAGCGCCACGGTGGCGGTGGAGATCACCACCCGACGCCCCTGGGCCAGGGCCAGCGGGATGACGGTGGCGGCATAGGCGGCCGACTTGCCCACGCCAGTCCCGGCCTGCACCACGGCGATGCCCCGGTCGGGCAGGGCCGCGTCACCGCTGATGGACTCGTCCCCCAGCCGCACGCCCGAGAGCGTGCTGGCGATGAAGGCCGCCATCTGCCGCTGACCATCCCGCGGCCGAAAGCCGCTGGCACGCGAGACCACATGGTCGAAGGCGGCCAGCGCCAGGGCTTCGCGGGCCAGCGGGCCTTCCACGGAAACGGCGGGAGCGTCGGACGCGGCGGATCGGGTGGAAGGGTGGTCGGTCATGCAGGCCGGATTGTCCCAGACCGCCTCAGGCGGCCGGCCGGTCCAGCTGCTCGCGCAGGCGCCTTCGCAGGATCTGCTCGCGGCGCGCCTCGGCGGCGCCGTCCTCCTGCACGGCGCGCCACAGCGCGACCGCCATCAGCACCACCACACCGGCAAATGGCAGGGCGAACACGATGGTGGCGGTCTGCACGGCCTTCACGCCGCCGGTCAGCAGCAGCGCCACCGCGATGCCCGCCACCAGCAGACCCCAGACCACCTTGACCCGCGCCGACGGATCGGCCTGGCCGCCCGTGCTCATGGTGCCCAGCACCAGCACCGCCGAGTCGCCGGAGGTCACGAAGAACACCAGCACCAGCACGGTCGCCACAGCGGCCATCAGCGTGCCGGCCGGCAAGGCATCGAACAGGGCGAACAGGGCACCGGCCACATCGGCCTGCACCGCCTCGGCCATGGGGACGCCCTGCAGGATCTCCAGGTGCAGGGCCGTGCCGCCGAACACCGAGAACCACACGAAGGCCGCCAGCGTGGGCACCAGCACCGTGCCCAGCACGAACTCGCGGATGGTGCGGCCGCGCGAGATGCGGGCGATGAACAGGCCCACGAACGGCGACCAGCTCAGCCACCAGGCCCAGTAGAAGACGGTCCAGCCGCCCACCCAGCCGCTGTCGCGGAACGGCGTCATGCGCAGGCTCATGCGCACCAGTTCGCTGGCATAGCTGCCCAGCGTGGTGGTGAAGGTGTCGATGATGGCCACGGTGGGCCCGAGCACGAACACCGCCAGTGCCAGCAGGCCCGCCATGACCAGATTGGCGCTGGAGAGCCACTTGATGCCGCGCCCCAGCCCGGACAGCGCGGACGCCAGGAACAGCGCCGTGGTCACCGCAACGATGACCACCTGCGCCGTGGTGCTCACCGGCACGCCGGCCACCGCCGCCAGACCGCTGTTGATCTGCAGGGCGCCCATGCCCAGCGAGGCCGAGACGCCGAAGGCGGTGGCGATCACCGCCAGCACGTTGGCCGCCGGCGCCAGCCGCCGCAGCGGCGCCCAGGGCAGGGAGGCCACGGCGGTGCTGACCAGCGCTGCCCCGCCCCGGCGGAACTGGAAGAAGGCCATCGCCAGTGCGACCACGCTGTACACCGCCCACGGGTGCAGCCCCCAGTGGAAGAAGCTGTAGCGCATGGCGGCGTTGGCCGCCTCGGGCGTGCCGGCGGTGAGGCCCGGCGGGGGGGCCAGGTAGTGCGAGACCGGCTCCGCCACCCCCCAGAACACCAGGCCGATGCCCATGCCGGCGGCAAACAGCATGGCGAACCAGGCACCCACCGAGAACTCGGGCTCGTCGTCGTCCTGCCCGAGCCTGAGGTGTCCGTAGCGGCCGAAGGCCAGTGCCAGCGCCACCACCACCAGGCCCAGCACCACCCACAGATAGAGCCAGCCGAAGTCGCGGGTGATGTGGGCCAGGGCGGTGTCGAACACCGCCCCCAGCGAGGCCGGGGCCAGGACGCCCCACAGGACGATGGCCAGGATCAGACCGGCCGAAATGAAGAGTTGCATGCAGACCTCCCGTGGCGCCGGACGGACCATGGGCCCCGACCACGCAGCGGCTCGGCGGCGTGGCGGGCCCGGCACAGGCCGGCGTTGGTTGTGGACGTGGCGGGTCGGGTGGCCCGATGTGCAGCATGGGGGCCCTGCGTTCCGCGCGGGTCGGGGCAGGGGCTGTCAGCAAGGGCCGGCATCGCGGTGCGCCAGGGCACCGGCCGGATGACCGCCGGGAAAGGGTTCAAGGGAACAAGCCATTGTCGGCCCGATCCATGCCGATGCCGGGGCCAATCCCGGCCCGGGCCAGGGGCCCAAATCCCTGCCCTGGCCGGGCTGCCGGTCGGTCCGCGCGACTATGCTGTCACCTGCGCCACCCAGGCGTGTCAATCTTCATCGGACATGAACATCCTGCTGTTTCTTGCTGGTCTCGTCGGTCTCATCGCCGGGGCCGAACTGCTGGTGCGCGGTGCCTCCAGGCTGGCGCTGTCGTTCGGCATCTCGCCGCTGGTGGTGGGTCTGACCATCGTGGCCTTCGGCACCAGTTCGCCCGAGGTGGCGGTGTCGGTGGGTGCCGCACTGGATGGCCAGACCGATCTGGCGCTGGGCAACGTGGTGGGCAGCAACATCTTCAACGTGCTGTTCATCCTTGGCGTTTCCGCACTGATCACGCCGCTGGTGGTGAACATCCAGCTCATCCGCCAGGAGGTGCCGATCATGATCGGGGCCTCGATCATCCTGCTGCTGGTCTGCCTCGATGGGCGCATCGGTTTCATGGACGGGCTGCTGCTGTGCGGCCTGATGGTGGCTTACACCGCCTTCCTGATCGTGCAGTCGCGGCGCGAGAGCCAGGCCGCCCGGGACGAATACGCGGCCGAGGTGCAGCCCGCCGCCAGCGGTGCCTGGGACGCCAGGCTGCCGGTGCAGCTGCTGCTGATCGCCGTGGGCCTGGGCCTGCTGGTGCTGGGTTCGGAAGCCCTGGTGACCGCCTCGATCGCCTTTGCCAAGGCCCTGGGCGTGAGCGACCTGGTGATCGGCCTGACCATCGTGGCGGCCGGCACCTCCATGCCCGAGGTGGCCACCTCCATCATGGCGGCCATCAAGGGCGAGCGCGACATCGCGGTGGGCAATGTGGTGGGCAGCAACACCTTCAACATCCTGGGCTGCCTGGGCATCGCGTCGGTGGTCAGCCCTGCCGGGCTGGGCGTTCCGTCGTCCCTGCTGGCGCTGGACATGTGGGTCATGCTGGCCACCGCGCTGGCCTGCCTGCCGGTGTTCCTGACCGGACGCGAGATCGCCCGCTGGGAAGGCGCGGTGTTCCTCGCCTATTACGCGGCCTACGTGGCCTGGCTGATCCTGGCCGCGCAGCAGCATGCCGCGCTGGGCGCCTTCTCGGCCGTGCTCATGGGCTTCGTCGCGCCCCTGACGGTGGTCACGCTGGTGGCGGTGATGATCCGCCGAGGGCAGGCGCGGTGAGCTCCACCGGACGCTGGCGCCGGGCCCTGCCCTTCCTGAACTGGCCACGTCCTGACCGCGCGCTGCTGCGGGGCGAACTGCTGGCTGGCCTCACGGTGGGTCTGATGATCGTGCCGCAGGGCGTGGCCTATGCCGCCCTGGCCGGCATGCCGCTGGTGGCCGGGATCTATGCCTCGCTGCTGCCGGCCCTGGCGGCGGTGCTGTTCGGCGCATCGCCCCGGCTGTCGGTGGGGCCGACCGCCCTGACCAGCCTGCTGGTGGCGGCTTCGCTGGCCCCGCTGGCATCGGCCGGCAGTGCGCAGTGGGTGATGCTGGCGGCGTGGCTGGCCCTGCTGTGCGGCGCGCTGCAGGTGGTGCTGGGCCTGGTGCGGTTCGGCTGGCTGCTCAATCTGGTGAACTCGCCGGTGCTCATGGCGTTCACCCAGGCGGCGGCGCTGCTGATCGTGGCCTCCCAGGTGCCGCCGCTGCTGGGGTGGTCGTCCTGGCATGGCCTGCTGGCCGACCTTCAGGCCACGCGATGGCATGCGCCCTCGGTGGCCTTCGGCCTGGGCAGCGTGGCATTGCTGTGGCTGGCCCGGCGCTGGCGCCCGACCTTTCCGGTGGTGCTGCTGGTGGTGGTGGCCAGCGCCGGCATCAGCCGGTTCACCGGCTTCGAGGCCTCCGGCGGGGCGGTGGTGGGCAGCCTGCCCGAGGGCCTGCCGGCGCTGGTGTGGCCGGGCTGGCCGGGCTGGTCGGCGCTGGGGCAGCTGGTGCTGCCGGTGCTGGTGATCACGCTGGTGAGCTTTCTGGAGACCGCCTCCAGTGCCCAGGTGGACAGCGCCGGTCGCAACACCCGCTGGGACCAGGACCAGGACCTGATCGGCCAGGGTCTGGCCAAGCTGGTGGCGGGTTTCAGCGGCGCCTTTCCCACCAGCTCCTCCTTCTCGCGCTCGGCACTCAACCTGTACGCCGGTGCCCGCACCGGCTGGGCCACGGTGGTGTCGGTGGCGGTGGTGGGGCTGGCCCTGCTGCTGTTCACGCCGGTGCTGCACCATGTGCCGCGCCCGGTGCTGGCCGCCATCGTGCTGGTGGCCATCGTGGGTCTGATCCGGCCGGTGTCCTTCGTGCGGCTGTGGCGGCTGTCGCGGGTCGAGGCGCTGATTGCCGGCACCACGCTGCTGGTCACGCTGGCGGCAGCTCCGGCCCTGTACTGGGGCGTGCTGGCGGGCGTGCTGATGTCGCTCAGCCACTTCCTGTACCTGCGGCTGCATCCGCGCATCATCGAAGTCGGCCTGCACCCGGACGGCAGCCTGCGCGACCGCCACCTGTGGCAGCTGCCGGCCCTGGCGCCGCACCTGTATGCCCTGCGCATGGATGCCGCGCTCGACTTCGCCACCGCCGCGGGCTTCGAGCGCACCGTGGCCGAGCACCTGGAGGCGCATCCCGACACCCGCCATGTGATGTGGATCGCCCACCCGGTGAACTGGACCGACGTGACCGGTGCCGAGGCCTTCGGCCGGTTGCGGCACGCGCTGGCGCAACGCGGCATCACGCTGCATCTGGTGGGCATCAAGCTGCCGGTGGAACAGCTGCTGCGCGCCGCCGGCCACCTGGACGACGGACAGGGCCTGCGCACCTACCGCACCGAGGCGGAGGCGCTGCAGGCCCTGCCGGGTCTGGACGGGCCGAAGCCCGACTGAGGCGAACCTCAGAAGAAGGCCATGGTGCGCACCTCGATGCTCTCGCGCTTGGGTGCACCGGGGGGCGTGGTGGGATCCTCGAACGCGGTGTGCCCCATGAAGCGGGCGCGGCCGTCGGTCTCGGAGTCGTAGGTCTTGAGCAGCAGCGCCTGGTGGGCCTCCATGCGCGGGAAATAGAGCCAGCGGTGCCGCGGCGAATGCCGCATCACGTAGATCTCGCCGGTGCGTTCGCGGTACTTGAGGTCCATGCGCAGCATGTCGGCGTCATCGTGGGTGCGGGCGTCGCACATGGCCAGCGGCAGTTCCTCGACCCGCTCGCGCAGCGGCTTCCACACATTGAAGAAGGCCACCCGGCGCTGCAGCAGGGCGTCGGCCTCATCGGGCAGGATGTCCCGCACCCGCTGCGGGCCGCTGTGGACGGTGTAGTCGCTGTGCACCAGCAGCACGGCCGGGCGCTGCACCGTGGTCTGGGCCTTCAGGTCCGCCGGCAGCCGCTTGCGGATGGTGTGATCGAACACCACCACGCGGCGCGCGCCGGTGTGGCGCTTCACGAAGTCGATGACCTGGTCATAGAAGCGGGACTTGATGGCAGCGTCGTCGTCGAACTGCTGGAACTCGGCGCCGAAGTCGTGCAGCTCGAAGCCTTCGCGGTCGGCGGAGAGCTGGTGGACCTCGGGCCAGCCGTCATGGATGTCCACCTCCTTCAGGTCGGTCCCGGGCGGATTGAGCTCCACACCGGGATCGGGCTCGTAGAAGTAGTAATCGGGCGGCCGGCCGTTGTCGACCGTGTAGTTGAGCGTGGCGCGGACGGAACGTGTGGGGGTCATGGGCATCAAGGCACGGCGGTCGGTGCGGTCGGGGATCAGGCGGCCTGCTTCTGGACGCGCTGGGTGGTGAAGCCTTCGCCGACCCAGGTCTTGTCCCAGCTCGGCAGGCGCTCGACGCTCTCGAACAGCCAGCGGCGCAGGTGCGGGTGCGGGTCCAGCGGCAGACGCTGCCAGCCATGCAGGTGCATGGGCGAGGCCAGCGCGATGTCGGCGATGGTGGGCTTGTCGGTGACGATCCACTGGCGGCCGTTCAGGCGGGCATCGAGGATGCCGGCGAGCTTGTGGAACTGGGCGTCCTGGGCCGCCAGCACGGCCGGGTCGGCAGCACCGCCAAGCAGCGGCTTCACACAGTTCTCGACCAGGTACACATAGCAGCTCGGGAACCAGCTGGACGATTCCCACAGCAGCCAGCGGTTGATGTCGGCACGGGTCTTGAGGTCGGTCGGGTAGGCCGAGCTGACACCGTTCTTGTCGGCGGCGTATTGCAGGATGGCGTTGGACTCCCACAGCACCAGATCGCCGTCGACCATGGCGGGAATGGACTGGTTGGGGTTGATGGCGGTGTACGCGTCGCTCTTCTGTTCGCCCTTGAAATAGTCCACAAGGTGGAGCTCGTAGGGCGCCCCCATCAGGTCCAGGCCTGCGAGCACCTTGCGACAATTGACCGTGATCGGGTCGGCGTAGATCTTCATGCTGTTGGTCTCCGTAGGTTGGTCGGCTGTCCGGGCGGTCTGTGCCGCCGATGGGGGAGTCTAGGGATGGACACCCCGGGGAGCATCTGCTCGAATGCGAACGTTTTGTGTCCGATCCGGAAACAATCTCCGCCGCCCCATGACCATCTCCCGCGACATGCTGGCCACCTTCCTGCAGGTGGTCGACGGCCTGAGCGTCAGCCATGCCGCCGATGAACTCGGCGTGGGCAAGAGCGTGGTGAGCAAACGGGTGGCCCAGCTCGAGGAGGCCCTGGGCGCCACGCTGTTCGCCCGCAGCACGCGGCGCATCGTGCTGACCCCGGCCGGCGAGGTGTACGCCGCGCATGCGCGCCGCGCCCTGGCCGAACTGCAGGCCGGCGAAGAAGAGGTGCGGGCCCTCCGTTCGGAGATGAGCGGGCGCATCCGCCTGACCGCGCCGGTGTCGTGGGGCCAGCGGGTGCTGGCCAAGCGCCTGCCCTGCTTCCTCAAGGAATACCCGGGCGTCGAGATCGACCTGCAGCTCGCCGATCGCATCATGGACCTGGCCTTCGAGCGCATCGACATCGCATTGCGCTGGTCGACCGCACCGGCGCCGGAGTTCGTCTGCACCCCGGTGGCCCGCATCGACTGGGTGCTGGCAGCCACCCCCGGTTACCTGGCCGACGCCGGCCTGCCGACCACGCCGCAGGAGCTGCGCCAGCACACCTGTCTGGCCTACTGGCGCGAATCGTCCGACGAGGCCTGGATGCTGGCCCGCGCCGGTGACCCGTCGCCACCGGTGCAGGTGCGGGTGAGCAGCCGTTACCACGTGGACAACCCGGAGGCGGTGGTGGACGCCGCGCTGGCCGGCCTGGGCATTGCGCTGATGCCCAGCTACCTGTGCCAGGACGCCCTGGACGATGGCCGTCTGCGCCCGGTGCTGACCGACTGGGTGCCGCACACCAAGTTCGGCACGCTGATCACCGCACTCACCACGCCGGACCGTCTGCGTGTGGGCCGCAACCGCGCCCTGCTGGGCTATCTGCGACAGGACCTCGAGCGAGGTACAGCTCAGTCCCAGCGCGCCTCGGCCTCCCGGGGCACATAGGCCACGTCACGCCCGTCGGTCAGCAGGCTGCGGATGCGCCAGGGCCGGCCGTCGACGTCGAGCTCCACCAGACCGATGCCGCTGGCATCGAGCAGCCGCCGTCCGCTGGGCAGGCCCTCGGGCTTGCGCGGCACCACCCGCAGGTGACGGCGGCGGGTGAACCAGTTCAGCGGCGAGCGCGGCGAATACAGCCAGCGGTTGCCATGGTCCAGCACCGCCAGCAGACCGGCCGGGAAGGTGTTGCGCAGGCCGCTGCTGCAGATCTGCCAGATGTCCGGGCTGCGCGCCCCGGTGCGCAGCCGGGTGCGGCGGCGCAGCTTGACGTCGTACACGAACGAGTAATGCACATCGCCCGAGAGCACCACGAAGTGCTGCGGCGTGCGCGGGTGGCGGAAGATGTTGAGGATGGCGCTGGCCGCCCCGGGGTGGCCCATCCAGTTCTCGGCGTCCACCACCAGCGGGCGGCCGACCCAGCTGAACAGGTGCTGGATGGTCTCGATCAGCTTGACGCCGAAGATCGGCGCCGAGGACACCAGCAGCACCGCCTCGCGATCCAGCAGGGTCTGCTGCAGGTCGGTGAGCGACTCCCAGTCCAGCAGCCCCGAGGGCTGGCGCGAGGACAGGTCGGAACGCCAGCGGTGGGTGCGGCTGTCGAGCACCACCAGGGCCGGCTCGGTGGGCCACACGTAATGCCACTGATGGAAATGCAGCAGGTGGGTGATGGCGGCATCGTGCGCCTCCGATCCCGGCTGCTGCAACGCCGCGGCCAGCTGCGGCAGCGCGTCCCGGAACGCCTCGGGCCGGTTGCCCCAGCCCTGGTGCAGCAGGTAGCCCAGCAGCGCGTTGCCGATGACACGGCGCGAGAACGGGTGGCCATAGGCCAGGGTCTCCCACTCGGCACTCAGGTTCCAGTCGTCGGTGATGTCGTGGTCGTCGAAGATCATGGCCACCGGCAGGTGGGCCATGGCGCGGCGCACGGCCGGCAGGCCCTGCACGAAATCGGCCAGGGCCTGCGCCTCGCGTTCGTAGCGCTGCGTCTGCCGGGGTGTCAGGCCGGGTGGCGGCGACAGGTCCAGACCCTGCCAGGGCACCGGCGACCACACCAGCAGGTACATGCACAGCACCTCGGCCAGCGAGATCAGGTGGTTGTGGGCGTTGTCGGTGGTGAACACCGGCTTGGCCACGCCGCCGAACAGGATGTCCTTCAGGCCCGACTTGATGGCCTGCCGGGGCAGCAGCTGTTCGCGCCGGTAGTAGCCCATGGGATGGTCCACCAGGGCATGGGCCGTGGCCGGGCCCTCGGGGCCGACGCCCGGCAGCGCCTCGTCCGGCAGACCCAGCTGCTGCGCGAGCTGGTGGATGGCGCGCAGCATGGGACCGGCCACGTCGTCGGCATAGATCTGGTCGCCGCTCAGCACCAGGGCACTGGGCCAGGCGGTGGTGGCATCGTCCGCCAGCAGACGGTCGGCTTCGGCCAGGCCGTCGCCCGCAGGATCACCCTGCGCGGTCCGGTGGTGCGGCTTGCGGCAGGAACCGTGCAGCAGCGAGGCCACGCGGGGTTCCCAGCGCAGTCCGGGGCTGGTGTGACCGGGGTAGCACAACGCCGGATCGGCGGCCAGCAGATCGCGCCAGCCTTCGGGGGCGGCGGCGTCTTCCACCTCCAGCGTGTAGGGCGTCCACGCGCCAGGTGTCAGCGGCTCGGACAGCTGGGCATCGATCAGGTGATGGAACAGATGGGCGCCGGCCTGCAGGACCTGCACGGAGCCACCCGGCACCACGCACCCCCCCAGCCGCAGCCGCACGCGGACCGGATCGCGGGTGGCCAGCCACATCACCAGCCGGTGCGACTGCACGCGCCGCAGCACCGGGCCTGCCAGCAGCAGCGGACGCTCGTTCGAGAGACCTGCAACATCCATATTGCGTTGCAGCATACCCAGACCTCGCTGACCGGTATGGCCCAGGGCCAATTCGGCTCAGGAACGCGGGGGTCTTCGGCCTCAGTCGGCCAGGTCCATCAGCGCCTGCACCGTCTCGTCGAAGTCGCTGATCTCGTCCATGTCCTGCCGCAGGAACTGCAGGATGGCTTCGCGGCGGTCGATGGCCAGATCGGTGGTCGGATCGCTGCCGCGCTGGTATTCGCCCACCTTGAGCAGCAGCTCCACATCGCGGTAGCGGGCCAGCAGTTCGCGCACCCGCCCGGCGGCGAGCCGGTGCCCGCGCGGCACCAGGGCATGCATCACGCGCGAGGCGGAGGCGAGCACGTCGATGGCCGGGTAGTGGTTGGCCTCCCCCAGCGCCCGCGAGAGGATGATGTGCCCGTCCAGGATGGACCGGGTCTCGTCGGCCACCGGCTCGGTCATGTCGTCACCCTCCACCAGGACCGTGTACACAAGCCTGATGAAGGCCCTGCTGCAGAAGATGAGCTGAACCTGCGCGCGGCGCACCAACCTGCGCGCCGCACACCGAGGGTCCCGTCACATGACCTGCTGCAGCCGGGTGCGCCAGCCCATGCGCTCCGCGGCTGCAATCGCTTCCGTCCTGCTGCTGACCCGCAACGCCGCAAAGATGCTGGCCAGGTGGCTCTTCACGGTGCCCATGGCCATGTTGAGGTCGCGGCAGATCTGCTTGTTGCTCTTGCCCTCCAGCAACTCCCGCAGCACATCCATCTGGCGCTGCGTCAGTGCCGGCACGTCCGAGCGGGAGAAGTACCCGGTGAACACCGGCGGCTCCGGCCGGGTCGCCAGTCCGGTGGACAGGGCCTCCAGCGGCACATAGATGCCCCCCTCCAGCACGAACCGCAGCGCCTGCACCAGGGATCGGGTGTCGGTGAGCTTCGGAATGAAGCCCAGCGCGCCCTTGCGCAAGGTGGCTTGAACGGTATGGCTGTCGCAGGTCGCCGAAATGACCACCACACGGGACGACGGGCACGCCCCGACAAAGGCATCCATCGTCTGTCCTGAATAACTGCCCGGCATGCACAGGTCCAGCAGGACCAGGTCGATGTCGTCATGGCAGCGGAACACATCCACCGCCCGGGGCAGCGATTCGGCCTCCAGCACGATGGCCAGCGGATCCAGCCGGGCCAGCGTCAGCTTCAGGCCTTCACGGATGAGCTGGTGATCGTCGATCACGAGGACCTTGAGCGGCTGACCCTCGATCAGGCGCTCAGGCATGGCGGCGTTGACCGAGGCTGCCGCTGCCTCTTGTCCGCTGCACGCGTCATCCGTCTTGCGATCAGACATTCTCACGAAATATTACCTTTGGATTATTTTTTCATCGAATGCCAATGTAAATTGTAGATTATTGAATTATTTCATCACCGCTGATGGCTGGATGACTTCAACCGACCAGCAGACGGAACGCATTCATGCAAGACCCATTGCCGCGACTGAAGTCCATGCCGAAGCAAGGTGTCGATCGCGCTCAACCCGAGGTGCTGCTGGTGAGCAGCACCCGCCAGCGCATGCAGGCCCTGGAAGAACGGCTCCCCCACCACACATGGCGATCCAGGGCGGCCTACAGCCTGGACCAGGCACTGGACCTGATGAAGGAACAGACGCCCTGGGTGGTGCTGATCGACCGCAGCCACCTCCCGAGCGGGCTCGGGGGCCTTCGTGACTGGCTGGAGGGCGTCTCCGCGATCCTGCCCGTCATCCTGCTGGTTCAGGAATGCGACAGCGATCACGACGCCTGTCTGGTGGGCATCGGTGTGTTCAGGACGGTCCGGATGTCCGATCTGCAAGGGTCGGGACTGCTTCGCCTGCTCGACTCGGCCGTCGAATGGGCCGACCGCACCGGTCGCCGAAGACCCCCGAGCCAGCTCTCACCGCTGCTGATGACGTGGCTGCCGGACGGCGCGGTGCTGGAGGTCTCGCCGGCGCTGGCCGATGCACTGGGCTGGCCCGCTTCCGCGCTGTCCGGACGGCATCTGGATGATCTGGTCGCGCCGGCGTCGATGAACCTGCGCAGCCGCTGGTCAGAAGCAGGCAGCCAGCGTCTGCAGCTCATCCGGCGGGACGGATCCTGCTGGCCTGTGAGTGTGGTGCGTCAACCCATGCTGGGTGCGTCCGGGCAGCCCGAGCGGATGATCGGTGTGTTCGGGGATCTCGACCGGAACCATCGGCTGGACCATTGGGCCCAGCGGCGTGCGCAGCTGGTGACCCAGAAACTCAAGGCCGAGCGGGCCAATCAGTCCAAGGCGAGGTTCATGGCGGCCATCAGCCACGACCTGCGGCAGCCGATGCACGCCCTGGGACTGTTCGTGCAGGAGCTGCGACGGCAGACCGACCCGGCCCGGATCGCCGCCCTGCTGGAGCCGATGGCGCAGTCGCTGGCATCGATGGAGTCGCTGCTCGATTCGGTGCTGGCCCTGTCGCGGCTGGAGTCGCCCCAGATGACGCCCAATCTGCAGGCATTCGGTCTCGAACCGGTCCTGGTTCGGCTGCGGCTGACCCACCGCGCCACGGCGCGGATGAAAGGGTTGCGGTACAGCGTGGCGTCGACGGAGGCGGTGGTGATGAGCGATCCGGCCTTGCTGGAGCGGATGCTCTCCAACCTGGTGGTCAACGCGTTGCAGTACACGCACCAGGGCGGCGTGCTGCTGACCTGCCGCCCCAGGGGCCGCTGGCTGCGCCTGCAGGTGTGGGACACCGGCATCGGCATTCCTCCGGAGCAACACGACGCGGTGTTCCGGGAGTTCTACCGGATCGAGCCGGACAACGACAGCCGCAACGGGGTCGGCCTGGGTCTGGCCATCGTGCGCAGCTGCGCCCGCATGCTGGGACTGAAGGTGACGCTGCGCTCGACCGTGGGGCGCGGCTCCTGTTTCAGCATCGACGTGCCACTGGCCCTCGACATCCATGGCCCGGAGCCCGCACCGGCCCCGCAGCCACCGGCCGTGGCGGGCGAGGTGCAGCCTGCGTTCCGCCTGTCGGCATTGCCCTGCCGGGTGCTGGTGAAGGCCGAGGCCACGCAATGGGAATGGCTGGGTCCCCTTCTGGAGGGCTGGGGCTGCACGGTGATACGGTCCGCGGCCTGGCCTCGGCCGGACGCAGGACCGGATGTGGTCATCCTGACGGCACTGCCCGTGCCGACCGATGCCACCCGGGACTTCATGGAATCGGTTCGCCGGGCCACGCGGCCCGATCTGCCGGTCATCCTGATCACGGCCGACACCTCGTTGCCCACCGCCCGCGAGGCCCGATGGCAGCAGGTGCAGGTGCTCAATCCGCCGGTCCCGGCGGTCCGGCTCCACCACCTGCTGGCCTCTGTCGATCCGGTCACCGGCTGGGGTCAGCCGGCGCGGTCCTGATGGTCGTTGAGCTGGATGATGAGCCGGGTCATTTCGCCGCAGGCGTCCTCGATGTGTGCGAGCGACGCCGCCAGGCGCTGCGGATCGGGCTGGGCAGGTCCGGCCCGCAGGGCATCGATGTCTTCCAGGATGCTGGCGACCCGGTCGAGCAGCATGGACGCCACACCGCTGGACGCCACACCGCTGGGCGCTGCGGACCGCTCGGCAGTGCCGGTGCCGGGCGGCGATGCCGGCGCGGAGGCGGCGGTCTGGGCCGGCGTCTGCAAGGGCGGTGCCGGCTCGGGGACCACCGGCGCGACCCCCAGCAGGCGCTGCACGGTGGCCTTGAGCAGGTCCCGGTCGATCGGCTTGACCATGAACTCGGACACCCCGAGCTCCTGCGCGTGTTCGCGGATCTGGGGCGCGGAATGCCCGGTGATCATGATCACCGGGGTGCGGGCCATGCGCGGGTCCTGGCGCATGCGCTCGATGATCTCGAAGCCGGAGATGTCCGGCATGTCGGCGTCGGTCAGCACCAGGTCCTGGGGGTCTTCCGACAGCACGCGAAGGGCGTCCTCGCCGCGCACCGCAAAGCGCAGCATCCCCATCCCGAGCAACGTGCGGGCCAGCACGTGCACGATGCTGGGCTCGTCGTCGATGATGAGGATCTTGAAGGGCGGGCGGTTCGGGTCGGCTGGATTCATGGCGGGCGTTCTGCGGACAGCAAAGCATAAAGCTACCCGGGCGGGTATGCATGCCCACCACAAGATCCCGCCGCACGGCCGTGAGAAAGTGCGTACCGAAGTCCTACCGGCGTGGCGCCGGCCCGACGCCGGCCCGCTTCAGACCCGCTCGACGACCAGCGCAATGCCCTGTCCCACGCCGATGCACATGGTGCACAGGGCGTAACGGCCGCCGGTGGCATGCAGGCGGTTGACCGCCGTGGTGACCAGGCGTGCGCCGCTGGCGCCCAGGGGATGACCCAGGGCAATCGCGCCGCCCCAGGCGTTCACGCGCTCGTCGTCGTCTGCCAGGCCCAGCATCCTCAGCACCGCCAGGCCCTGGGCCGCGAAGGCCTCGTTGAGTTCGATCACGTCCATCTGCGCCAGGCTCAGACCGGTCTGGGCCATGAGCTTCTGGGTGGCCGGTGCCGGGCCGATGCCCATCACGCGCGGGGCCACCCCGGCCGTGGCCATGCCGACCACCCGTGCCCGGGGGGTCAGACCGTTCTTCGCGGCGCTGGCCTCGTCGGCGAGCAGCAGGGCGCAGGCGCCATCGTTCACACCGCTGGCGTTGCCGGCGGTCACGGTGCCGTCGGGCCGCACCACGCCCTTGAGTCGGGCCAGCGCCTCCAGGCTGGTTTCGCGCGGGTGCTCGTCGGCGCTCACCAGCAGCGGATCGCCCTTCTTCTGCGGGATGCTCACCGGCACGATCTCGCGCGCCAGGTGGCCGGCCTTCTGGGCCGCCACCGCCTTCATCTGGCTGGCCAGGGCCATGCGGTCCTGGGCCTCCCGTTCGATGCCATGGTCGGTGGCCACGTTCTCGGCGGTTTCCGGCATGGAGTCCACGCCGTATTTCTCCTTCATCAGCTTGTTGACGAAGCGCCAGCCGATGGTGGTGTCGTAGACCGCGTTGCTGCGGCTGAAGGCGGACTCGGCCTTGGGCATGACGAAGGGCGCGCGGCTCATGCTCTCCACGCCGCCGGCGATCATCAGCCCGGCCTCACCGGCACGGATGGCCCGGGCCGCCGTGCCCACGGCGTCCAGACCCGAGCCGCACAGGCGGTTGATGGTGGCGCCCGGCACGTCGATGGGCAGTCCGGCCAGCAGGCTGGCCATGTGGGCCACGTTGCGGTTGTCCTCGCCGGCCTGGTTGGCGCAGCCATAGAGCACATCGGTCACGGCAGCCCAGTCGACGCCGGGGTTGCGCTCCATCAGTGCACGGATGGGGATGGCGCCCAGGTCGTCGGTGCGCACGCTGGACAGCGCGCCGCCGTAGCGGCCGAAAGGGGTGCGGATGGCGTCGCAGATGAAGGCTTGGGTCATGGGGTCTCCGTGGTGGGGTTCAGGTCGGGTCGGGTGGGAGGGTCAGCCGATGATCGGCAGACCGACGAGCTGTTCGAGTTCCGCGCGGGACAGGCCTTCGACGGTGTCGATCAGCCGCAGGCCCTCGGGCGTGCAGGCCAGCGTGGCCAGGTCGGTGTAGATGCGCTTGACGCAGGCGATGCCGGTGAGCGGGTAGGTGCAGGTCGCCACGACCTTGCTCTGGCCCTGGCGGGTGAGCAGGTCCATCATGACCCAGGTCTGGCGGGCGCCGGTGGCCAGGTCCATGGCACCGCCCACGGCGGGAATGCTGCCGGGCTCGCCGGTGCTCCAGTTGGCCAGATCGCCGGTGGCCGACACCTGGAAGGCACCCAGCACACAGATGTCCAGATGGCCGCCGCGCATCATGGCGAAGCTGTCGGCATGGTGAAAGAACGCGCCGCCGGGCAGCAGTGTCACCGGCTGTTTGCCGGCGTTGATCAGGTCGTAGTCCTCGGCGCCGGTCGCCGGTGCCGGACCGACACCCAGGATGCCGTTCTCGCTGTGCAGCACCACCTCGCGGCCGGCCGGGATGTGGTTGGCCACCAGCGTGGGCTGGCCGATGCCGAGGTTGACATAAGCGCCGTCGGGAATGTCCTGCGCGACGCGGCGGGCCAGTTCGTCCTTGCTGCGGCGCGGGTATCGGGGTTCGCTCATGCGGCCTCCTTCAGGCCACCGGCGCGGGTGGCGGTGCGGGGCACCTGCACCACCGCACTCACATGGATGCCCGGGGTGATGACCGCCTCCGGGTCGAGTGCGCCCAGGTCGACCACCTCGAACACGCTGGCCACGGTGCGGCGCGCGGCGGTGGCCATGACCGGCCCGAAGTTGCGCGCGGCCTTGCGGTAGGTCAGGTTGCCCCAGCGGTCGCCGCGCTCGGCCTTGATCAGGGCCAGGTCGCCATGGATCGGGTACTCCAGCACATGGGGCCGGCCGTTGATGACCCGGGTTTCCTTTGGCGTGCCATCGGGGTTGCGCGCCAGCTCGGTGCCATAACCGGTGGGCGTGAAGAAGGCGCCGATGCCGGCACCGGCTGCGCGCAGCCGCTCGGCCAGGTTGCCCTGGGGCACCAGTTCGAGTTCGATCTGGCCGCTGCGGTAGAGACCGTCGAACACGTGGCTGTCGGCCTGGCGCGGGAAGCTGCAGATCACCTTGCGCACGCGGCCGGTGGCGAGCAGCGCAGCCAGGCCATGGTCGCCGTTGCCGGCGTTGTTGTTGACCACGGTGAGGTCGCGCGCACCCTGGGCGATCAGGCCGTCGATGAGTTCGTCCGGTATGCCGGCGGTGCCGAAGCCACCGATGAGCACGGTGGCGCCGTCGGGCGTGCCGGCCAGGGCGGCCTCGACGGACGGGGCGATCTTGTTGATCAAGGGCTGTCTCCGTTTGTTCTAATATCGAACAAATGTTCGTCATTTGAATTTTACGCCGGAGTCTTCCCATGGCCCAGACCGCCACCCGATCGGCCGACGCCCCTGTGCCGGGCGACGGCTATGTGCAGTCCTTCGCACGCGGGCTGGGCGTCATCCGCTCGTTCAATGCCGAGGCCCCGGAACAGACGCTCAGCAGCGTGGCCGAACGCAGCGGACTCACCCGCGCCGGCGCACGCCGCATCCTGCTCACGCTGCAGACGCTGGGCTACGTGGAGAGCGACGGCAAGCTGTTCCGCCTGACGCCACGCATCCTCGAACTGGGCATGGCCTACCTGTCTTCCATGCCGCTGTGGCACCTGGCCGGTCCGGTGATGGAGCGGCTGTCGGAGCAGCTCGGCGAATCGTGCTCGGCCGCCGTGCTGGACGGCACCGACATCGTCTACGTGATGCGGGTGCACACGCACCAGATCCTGTCGGTGAACCTGGGTGTGGGCTCACGCCTGCCGGCGTTCTGCACGTCCATGGGCCGGGTGTTGCTCGCCGGTCTGGACGAAGTCGCCGTGCGCCAGCGCCTGCAGATCAGCGAGAGGACGCCGCGCACCCGCCACACCGTGACCGGGGTGGGGGCCCTGCTGGCCGAAGTGCGCAAGGCGCGCGATCAGGGATGGGCGCTGGTGGACCAGGAGCTCGAAGACGGCCTGATCTCCATGGCCGTGGCGGTGCGCGACGGCAGCGGGCGCCCCGTGGCCGCGCTCAACGTGTCGGGCCATGCGAGCCGCCACAGCGCCACCCAGATGCGCCGGCTCATGCTGCCGGCCCTGCAGGCGGCCGCGCTGGACATCTCGCGGCTGCTGCAGGGTCAAGTCCGGCGGGGAGACGGCCGATAGTGCAGGCATGTCACGTTCATGCCCACACAGGAGCGACTCATGATCTGGGGTCAGACCAACGAACCGCCGGCACACGGCCTGCATGCCCGGCCGCCCTGCCCGGCCCGCAATCCGCTGCTGCTGTTCGAACCCCGGCCCGCCGGCCCCTGGGCTTTCGAGGTGAAGGAACTGGCGCCCCACTGGGCGCGACACATCGAGCGGCTGCAGCAGGGTGATGCCGGCCAGCGGGCCATGAACTGAACCACCGGCGCCGACACGTCCGACTGCCACGGAACTGCCACGGAGCTGCCACAGCACTTCCACACGCCCCCACCAGCATGGATGCGCAGGTCCCGCCTGCGCCACACCCCTACAGCCCTTTGCTCACGAGGTCTCCATGCGTTCACTTCTTGCTGCCCTTGCCCTGCTGACGCTCGGCACCAGCGCCATGGCCGATGGCCCGCGCAACCACCACCGCCACGACCGCGACCTGCGCGGCATCGAGCGCCCGAACCGGGTCGATCTGGGCCCGCGCCCATTCTTCCTGGCCGACGACATGGCCGAAAGCCCGCTCAAGCAGCAACTGCAGCAATGCGCCCGCAACGGCCGCTTCAAGCCCAGCGACTTCTCCATCGGCCACCGCGGCGCACCGCTGCAGTTCCCCGAGCACACGGTGGAGTCGTATGTGGCAGCCGCCCGCATGGGCGCCGGCATCCTGGAGTGCGACGTGGCCTTCACGCAGGACCAGGAGCTGGTCTGCCGCCACGCGCAGAACGACCTGCACACCACCACCAACATCCTGGCCACGCCGCTGGCCGCCAAGTGCACCACGCCCTTCACCCCGGCCACCTTCGGGCCGGACGGCCAGCTGACCCGGGCCGCCAGCGCCGAATGCCGCACCAGCGACATCACCCTGGCCGAGTTCAAGACCCTGCGCGGCAAGATGGATGCCTTCAACCCGCGCGCCCGCAACGTGCAGGAGTACCTGGGCGGCACCGCCAACTGGCGCACCGACCTGTACGCCGGCCCCACCAGCGGCACCCTGCTGACCCACAAGGAAAGCATCGAGCTGTTCAAGAAACTGGGCGTGAAGATGACGCCCGAGCTCAAGAGCCCGGTGGTGCCCATGCCGTTCAACGGCTTCACCCAGGAGGCCTACGCCCAGAAGCTGATCGACGAGTACCGGCAGGCCGGCGTGCATCCGAGCCATGTGTGGCCGCAGTCGTTCGACCAGCGCGACGTGCTGTACTGGGTGCGCAACACGCCCGACTTCGGCCGTCAGGCCGTGTTCCTGGACGACGCCAACACGGTGGCCGATCTGCCCACCGCCCAGCAGCTGCGCGAGTACAAGGCCCAGGGCATCCGCATCGTGGCGCCGCCCACCTTCGCCCTGCTCAGCACCGACGGCAACGGCCGCATCGTGCCGTCGGCCTATGCCCGCCACGCACGCGCCGCCGGCCTGGACATCATCACCTGGACCCTGGAGCGCTCGGGCGTGCTGGCCGACGGCAACAACGGCTTCTACTTCCAGACCTTCGACAGCGCCATCCGGCGCGAAGGCGATGTGTACCGGGTGCTCGACGTGCTGGCCAAGGAGATCGGCGTGATCGGCGTGTTCTCCGACTGGCCGGCCACCACCACCTTCTACGCCAACTGCGCCAACGTGCGCTGACGCGGCCGGCGGCGTCGCCATAATGGTCCGACCGGCCGCAGATGCCGGCGAGGAGACCACCATGCGACGCCGCCAGTTCCATGCCTTCCTGCATGCGCTCACGGGCTCCGCCCTGGGCGCATTCGCTTTTCCGGGCCTGGCCCAGCCGACGACTCCGAAGATCGGCGTGCTGCTGCTGCACGGCAAGAACCCGGGCAGCAACCAGGACCCCGGCATGGGGGGGCTGAAGACCGCCTTCGAGGCGGCCGGCTGGAAGGTGCTGTTCCCCGACATGCCGTGGTCGCGCACCCGCTACCTCGAAGGCGACTGGGACGGCGCCATGCAGGAGATCGGCACCCATGTCAGAACCCTGCAGGACCAGGGGGCCGAGCGCATCGTGCTGGCCGGCCACAGCATGGGCGTGCCGGCCTCGATGGGTTTCGCGGCGCGCGGCGGCACGGTGCACGCACTGGTGCTGCTGGCACCGGGCCATGTGCCGCGCGGCTACTACACGGTGCCGGCCCTCAAGGCGGTGCGCGACAGCGTGGACGAAGCGCGTGCGCTGGTGGCCGCCGGCAAGGGCGACAGCGTGGAACGCTTTGCCGACATCAACCAGGGGCGGCGCATGCCGGTGGTGACCACCGCGCGCAGGTACCTGACCTGGTTCGACCCGGAGTCGGACGCCGACATGGGCGTGACCGCGCCCCGGGTGCCGGCCAGCGTGCCGGTGTTCACCGCCATCGGCGAGTCCGACCCGCTGTTCAAGGGCATCCGGGCCTACTTCGTGGACAAGCTGCCGAGCCATCCGCGCTCGCAGTATGTGGAGGTGGGCGGCGGCCACCTGGACACACCGGCCAACGTGCGCGACCGCCTGCTGAGCTGGATCCCCGCTGCGGTGGCCTGATCAGGCCGCCAGCGGTTCGGCCGCCGAGCGCAGCCCCGCCACGTCGCGCGAGGGTGGCACGCCGAACAGGCGGCGGTACTCGCGGCTGAACTGGGACGGGCTCTCGTACCCCACGCGGAATGCGGCGGTGGACGCATCGAGCCGCTGCGACAGCATGAGCCGGCGCGCTTCGTTCAGGCGCAGCTGCTTCTGGTACTGCAGCGGCGTCATGGCGGTGAGCTGCTTGAAGTGGTGGTGGAAGGTGGACTGGCCCATGCCGGCCTCGCGGGCCAGTTCTTCGATCCGCAACGGCTGATGGAACTGCGCATTGAGGCGGGCAATGGCCCGCGCCACCTGGTGGCTCTGGGTGTCCACCGTGGCGATCTGCCGCAGCCGGGCCCCGGCCTCGCCGGTGAGCAGGCGGTAGTGGATCTCGCGCAGGATCAAGGGCGCCAGGGCCGGAATGTCGTCGGGGTGATCGAGCAGGTCCAGCAGACGGTCGAAGGCCTGCAGCAGCGACGCCGACAGGGCACCGGTCGTCATGGCCCGGCTGTCGGGCGGCACCGCCTTACGCCCCGGCGGCGGCGCGGGCACCTCCAGCATGAGCGAAGCCAGCTCCCGCCAGTCCAGCCGCAGGGCCAGGCCGAGGTAGGGGCGGTCGGGACTGGCCTCCAGCACGGCGGTGCGCACCGGCAGGTCCATGGAAGCAATCAGGTAACGGTCTTCCCCGTAGTCGAGCGTCTCGTCGCCCAGCAGCACCCGCTTGCGGCCCTGCACGATGAGGGCCACGCAGGGTTCGTACACCGCGCAGTTGTCCAGCAGCGCCTGGTCCTGGCGGATCAGCATCAGGCCGGGCAGGGTCGGCGGACGCAAGAGCTGGCCAGGTTCGGCGCGGTGAAGGATCCGCCGGGCCAGGGAGGATCGGGCATCCCGCAGGGGGTCGGTCGGGTCGGGCATGGTCGGGCGCTTGAGGGGATGACGCGGATGCTAACGACGCTGACCCGATCCTGCAGTATGGTCACAGGATTGGGCAAACATCGCGCAGGTTCAGGCTACCGCCGACCACCCCGGGCACCCGACACTGCCGACCTCTTCCAGGAGCAAGCATGACCACTCTGAATGTCAACGGCCGCACCCAGCAGGTCGACATCGATCCCTCCACCCCGGTGCTCTGGGCCCTGCGCGACACGCTGGGCCTGACCGGCACCAAGTTCGGCTGCGGTGCAGCCCTGTGCGGCGCCTGCACGGTGCACGTGGACGGCCAGGCCATCCGCTCGTGCGTCACGCCGATTGCCAGCGTCGAGGGCCGGAACATCACCACCATCGAATCCGTGACCAGCGACGATCCGGTCGGCCGCGCGGTGCGCGACGCCTGGATCAAGCACGACGTGGCCCAGTGCGGCTATTGCCAGAGCGGCCAGATCATGAGCGCCACCGCGTTCCTGAAATCGCTGCCCAAAGGCCAGCAGCCCAGCGCTGCCGACATCGACTCGGCCATGGCCGGCAATGTGTGCCGTTGCGGCACCTACGCCCGCATCCGGGCGGCCGTGGCCGATGCCGCCAAGGCCCTGACCTGAAGGAGGACCGACCATGCTCACCGCCTCCTTGCACGAACTGCCCCAGGGTCTGCAGCACCTGCTGGCCCGCCAGTCCGACGACACCCGCACGCCGGGGGCCGAACTGCCGCGCCGCGCTTTCCTCAAGATGACCGCGGCCAGCGGCTTTGCCCTTGGCCTGTACCCCATGGCCGCGCACAGCCAGGGCGCGCCTGCGGTAGCCCCCGGCCTCAAGCCGGTGCAGCAGCCCGGCGCCTTCGTGGCCATCGCCCCGGACGGCACCGTCACCATCACCGTCAACCGGCTGGAGTTCGGCCAGGGCATCCAGACCGCCCTGCCCATGATCCTGGCCGATGAACTGGATGCCGACTGGTCGCGCGTGCGCAGCCAGCTGGGCACCAACGACGCGGCCTACGCCGATCCGCTGTGGGGCCTGCACCTCACCGGCGGCTCCAACTCCATCAAGAACAGCTTCACCCAGTACCGTGAACTCGGCGCCCGCACCCGCGCCATGCTGGTGCAGGCTGCCGCAGCCCGCTGGGGTGTGGACGCAGCCCGCCTGCGCACCCAGGCCGGTGTGGTCATCGGCCCCGGTGGCCGCCGCGCCGGTTACGGCGAACTGGCCCAGGCCGCCATGGCCCTGCCGGTGCCGGCCAGCGTCACCCTCAAGGACCCGAAGCAGTTCCGCCTGATCGGCCAGCCCACCGGCCGGCTGGACGCAGCGGCCAAGAGCAGCGGGCGCCAGAGCTTCGGCATCGACATGGCCCGTCCGGGCCAGCTCACCGCCGTGGTGGCCCGCCCCCCGGTGTTCGGCGCACGACTGAAGTCGGTCGACGATGCCGCGGCCCGCGCCGTCAAGGGCGTGAAGGCCGTGCTGCGCGTGCCGCTGGACCGGGGCGCCGAGGGCGTGGCCATCGTGGCCGACGGCTACTGGCCTGCCCGCACTGCACGCGAGGCGCTCAAGCTCGATTGGGACACCAGCCAGGTCGAGAAGGTCGACACCCGGCGCCAGCTGGCCCAGTACCGCGAACTGGCGAAGCAGCCCGGCGCGAAGCATTTCGACGCCGACATGGCGCCGCTGGCCAAGGCCCCGAAGACCATCGAGGCGGAATTCGTGTTCCCCTATCTGGCCCATGCACCCATGGAGCCGCTGAACTGCACGGTGGATTTCGACGGCAAGGCCGCCACGCTGTGGATGGGCTCGCAGATGCCGGGTCTGGACGGCATGGCCGCTGCGGCAGCCCTGGGCCTCAAGCCGGAGCAGGTGAAGGTGCAGGTGCAGTCGGCCGGTGGCGGTTTCGGCCGCCGCGCCATTCCCACCAGCGACTATGTGGTGGAGGCCTGCGGCATCGCCAAGGCGGCCCTGGCCGCCGGGGTGCGCGCGCCCATCCGCACCGTCTGGAGCCGCGAGGACGACATCAAGGGCGGTTACTACCGGCCCATGCACCTGCACACCGCCCGCATCGGCTTTGACGCCAGCGGCCAGGTGCTGGCCTGGGACCATGTGATCGTGGGGCAGTCCATCGTCACCGGCAGCCCGTTCGAATCCGGCATGGTCAAGAACGGCGTGGACGCCACCGCGGTGGAAGGCATGCGGGCGCCCTACCCGCTGCCCATGCGCCTGACGGTGCACCACCCCAAGGTGAACGTGCCGGTGCTGTGGTGGCGCAGCGTGGGCAGCACCCACACCGCCTTCGTGATGGAGACCCTGATCGACCAGATCGCCCGCGAGACGAACCAGGATCCGGTGGCCTACCGCCTCAAGCTGTTCGGCAGCCAGCACCCGCGCCACACCGCCGCCCTGCAGCTGGCGGTGGACAAGAGCGGCTACGGCAAGAAGGCACTCCCCGCCGGACGCGCCTGGGGCGTGGCGGTGCACGAGTCGTTCGAGTCGGTGGTGGCCTTCGTGGTCGAGGCTTCGATGCAGAACGGCCAGCCGGTGCTGCACAAGGTCACGGCCGGCGTGCACTGCAACCTGGTGATCAACCCGCGCACGGTGGAAGCCCAGGTGCAGGGCGGCGCCCTGATGGGCCTGGGCATGTGCCTGCCGGGTGCGGCCATCACGCTCAAGGACGGGGTGGTGGAGCAGCAGAACTTCGGCGATTACGTGGTGCCCCGCATCACCGACATGCCCGAGATCCGCGTGCACACGGTGCCCAGTGCCGACCCGCCCACCGGCATGGGCGAGCCGGGCCTGCCGCCGCTGGCCCCGGCCTTTGCCAACGCGCTGGCCCGCCTCACCGGCAAGCCGCTGCGCGAGCTGCCGTTCCCGAGCGCCTGATCCCCTCCACCACCTGCAGAGAGTCCATGAACCTGTACGCCCGCCTCCAGCAGCGCGCCGCTGCCGGCCAACCCCTTCGCGTCGGCATGATCGGCGCCGGCAAGTTCGGCTCCATGTACCTCTCGCAGGTGCCGCGCACGCCCGGCATCCACCTGGTCGGCATTGCCGACCTGTCGCCGGACCGCGCGCGCGCCGCGCTGCGCAACGTGGGCTGGAAGGACGAGGCCTTCGCAGCCCGCAACCTGGACGAGGCCGCCAGGCTGGGCAACACGGCCATCATCGACGACAACCTGGCGCTGATCGCCTCGCCGCATGTGGACATCGTCATCGACGCCACCGGCAATCCGGCGGTGGGCATCGCCCATGTGCTGGCCTGCTGCGAGCACCGCAAGCACATCGTCATGGTCAATGTGGAGGCCGACGCGCTGGCCGGCCCGCTGCTCAGGCGGCGGGCGGACGAGGCCGGCATCGTGTACTCGCTGGCCTACGGCGACCAGCCGGCGCTCATCTGCGAGATGGTCGACTGGGCGCGTGCCGCCGGCTTCGGCGTGGTGGCGGCCGGCAAGGGCACCAAGTACCTGCCCGCTTACCACGCCAGCACGCCCGAGACGGTGTGGAACCACTACGGCCTGACCGCCGAGGACGCGGCCCGGGGTGGCATGAACGCGCAGATGTTCAACAGCTTCCTGGATGGCACCAAGAGCGCCATCGAGATGGCCGCGGTGGCCAATGCCACCGGCCTGGCCGCGCCCAGCGGCCTGAAGTTTCCGGCCGTGGGCGTGGACGATCTGGCCCGCATCCTCAAGCCGCGCGAGCACGGCGGCATCCTGGACCAGCGGGGGCAGGTGGAGGTGATCTCCAGCGTGGAGCGCGACACCCGCCCGGTGTTCCGCGACCTGCGCTGGGGCGTGTACGTGACCTTTGCCGCCGACAGCGAGTACGTGGCACGCTGCTTCAAGGAATACGGCCTCATCACCGACCCCAGCGGCCAGTACTCGAGCATGTACAAGCCGTTCCACCTGATCGGGCTGGAACTGGGCATCACCGTGGCGTCCATCGGCATCCGGGGCGAATCGACCGGCGCACCCATCGGCTGGAACGGGGACGTGGTGGCCACCGCCAAGCGCGACCTGCAGGCCGGCGAGGTGCTGGATGGCGAAGGCGGCTTCACCGTCTACGGCAAGCTGCTGCCGGCCCGCGAGTCGCTGGCCCTGGGCGGACTGCCGCTGGGGCTGGCGCATGGCGTGAAGCTGTTGCGCCCGGTGGCCGCCGGGCAGACGGTGGGCTGGGACGATGTGGCCTTCGACCCGGACGCCACGGCGGTGCGCTTCCGCCGCGAGATGGAACGCGTCTTCGCCCACGCCTGAGGCACAGGCCCGGCGCCCGCCGGGACATGCCGGCGGTGGTATTCTGGCGCGCCCTCCACCACCGCCCCACCCTATGGAAAAGCTGCTCTCCAGCGTCGGCTCGCTGCTCTACGGCATGCGCTTCACCATGCTGTTCTTCTACGTGGGGCTGGTGACCATCATCCTGGGCATCCTGGGCAAGTTCCTGCTGGAGACCTACAAGCTCATGGCCACGCTGCTGACCGGCGATCTGGCCAAGATCGACCTGATCATCAAGGTGCTGGAACTGGTCGACATGACCATGGTGGCCCAGCTGGTCTGGGTGGTGGCCCTGGCCGGTGTGTCGCTGTTCGTGACCACCGGACACTTCGACAGCAAGGACATGAAGAAGCCCGACTGGCTGGACCATGTCAACACCTACAACCTCAAGCTCAAGCTGGCGTTCGCCATCATTTCCATCTCGGGCGTGCACGCGCTCAAGACCTACCTGAGCGGCGACCTGAGCCTGGAGAACATCCAGATCGTGGCGGTGGTGGCGGTGATCCACTTCACCTTCGTGCTCTCGGCCATCGGCATCTCGTTCGCCGAGCGCCTGACCCGCGACAAGCCGGGCGACGACCACTGAAGCGACACGACGCCCGGCGACCTGGCTGAATCCCGCAGGGCCCGGTCGGGCGTCACGGGTCTGACACGGCAGCACGCGACCCTTGGGTCATGTCTGCCCCCTCTCCCCTCCCGTTCGGTCCTCCGCAGCCGCTGGTGTTCCGCAGTGCCGACTGGGCACTGATGCGCCAGCTGGGAGCCGTTCACGCAGCGCCTGCGTTCCTGCTCCAACCGGCGCTCTGGCTGGCCCGCCACAGCGGCTGGCTGGTGGCCGCTGTCATGGCATATGCGGCGCTGGTGCACGGCCTGGGGCCGGCCATGCTGCTCAGCCTGCTGCTGGCCGGGCTGGTCCAGCTGGGCTGCAAGCGCCTGGCGCGGCACCTGAATGCGCCGCGACCGTTTGCCCTGGGTCTTTGCCCCAACCACCTCGGCCATTCGGCACGCGGCGGCATGCCGAGCACCCACGCCACCGTGCTGGCCTTCCTGGCGGGCTGCACCGGACCGCTGGTGGCGGTCGCGCCCCTGCTGTGGTGGCTGGGGCCGGTGGCGATCGCGACCGGCTGGGCGCGGATTCAGGCGGGCGCGCACTTTCCCTCCGATGTGCTGGTCGGGCTGGGGCTCGGTTATGGTCTGGGTCTGCTGATTCCCGTCACCACGCTGCTCTGAATGTTTCGCCTGCTGCACCGATCATGGCTGGCACCGGCATGGCTGCTGGCCTTCGCCTGGCCAGCCTGGGCTGCCAGCGGCCCGCCTGCCGGCGCAGCCGCCTATGCCTGCCAGGGCGGGCAGGCGCTGTACCTGCTGGCGCTGGACCCGGCGCCGGGTCGCGGCGGCTGGGGCCATCTGGGCGGCCGGGCCGAGCCCGGCGAGACACCGCTGCAGACTGCCCTGCGCGAGCTGCATGAGGAATCCAACTGCAGCATCGCCCCCTTGCCGGCCGCAGCGGAGAAGGCCCGTGGTCCCTCGGTGGCGGCCAGCGGCCGGTTCCACACCTTCGTGGTCGAGGTTCCCTATGTGCCCGTCTCCGTCATTGCACAGCCCCGGCGCTGCAACGACGTGGAACGTGAACACTGGGTCTGGGTGACCCATGCCGATCTGATGGCCGCGCTGGACGCGCCGGGCGACCCGGTGCGGGTGCACGAGGGCTCACGCCCGTCGGTGCCGCTGTGGCAGGCCGCGTGGCGCTCGCTCAGGCAAGCCCGGGACGAGGGGGTTTTGCCGCGCCAGGACCCGTGCGGCACTCCTGGGTAAGCCCACGCGGACACAAAAAAGGCGGTCCGAACGGACCGCCTGCAAGACCAACCTTGGGAGAACCGGACAAGGTCAGCGGAGGGACAACTGGGTCTTGCCCTGGGCGGCCTTCAGGCCGGCCTGGCGGATCTGCTCGGCCTCGACCGCGGTGGCCTGGCGGGGGTAGTTCTCCACCTGGGTGTCCATCAGACCGAGACGGCGGGCTTCCAGCATCTCGGCAACGACCTGGGCGCGGGTCTTGGGCTCGGGTGCGGGAGCCGACTGGGCCATGGCAGCGCCGGCCATGCCGACGAGGACGAGGGATGCGAATGCGCGGGCAGCGAGTTTCATGACAGTTCCTTGTGAGAGTGGAGGGGGGTGCATGCCGTTGTCGCGGCATGGAAGGAACTGTAGGAACCGGTGTTTTCAGTTCCCGCACAGCAGGATTACATGTTTGTAATCCTGCCCGCGACCGATCCTCGGGAGAATCGGGGCTGTTGTTGGTATCGGGCAGCCCCTGTCATGCGCATCCTGGTGGTGGAAGACGAGTCGAAACTGGCGGACTATGTGTCGCGCGGCCTGTCCGAGGCCGGCTACACCGTCGACGTGGCCCGCGACGGCATCGAGGGCCGCTACCTGGCCACGGCCGGCGACTACCAGCTGGTGGTGTTGGACATCATGCTGCCCGGCGTGGACGGCTTCGGTGTGCTGGCCGCCCTGCGCGAGAAGCGCCAGACACCGGTGCTGATGCTCACCGCCCGCGACCGGGTGGAAGACCGGGTGCAGGGGCTGGAGTCCGGCGCCGACGACTACCTGGTCAAGCCGTTTGCCTTTTCCGAACTGCTGGCCCGGGTGGGGGCGCTGCTGCGGCGCGGGCCTCAGCACGCCGAGACGGCGGCCACGCGGCTGGCACTGGCCGACCTGGAGATCGACCTCATCAGCCGCAAGGCCTGGCGCGCAGGCCATCGCCTGGACCTCACCGCCAAGGAGTTCGCGCTGCTGGCGCTGCTGGTGCGGCGCAAGGGGCAGATCCTGTCGCGCACCACGCTGGCCGAGCAGGTGTGGGACATGAACTTCGACTCCGACACCAACGTGGTGGAAGTGGCGGTGCGGCGACTGCGCTCCAAGATGGACGATCCGTTCCGGCCCAAGCTGCTCCACAACGTGCGCGGCATGGGCTACGTGCTGGAGGAACGCACATGAGCGGCAGCACGGCGCGGGCACCCGACGCCTACTCGATCGGGCGGCGGTTGTCCCTGCTGCTGGCGGTGCAGACCATCGTCGGTCTGGGCGTGCTGCTGGCCTGCATCTACGCGGTCAATGTGATGCTGTTCAAGTCCAAGCACGAGGAACAGCTGCAGAACTACGCCAAGGTGCTGGTCGACATCGCACGGGCGGGCGAGGAGCGGGGCGGACTGCCGGAAGCCCTGGCCAAGCTGGCCTGGTCGGCAGAGCGTCGGCCCGGCACCTACATGGAGGTCCAGGACATCACCGGCCAGGTGATGTACCGTGATCCGCCACCGGCCTTCGATGTGGCGGCCCGATCCAGCAAGTCGCTGGCCTTCGACCTGCCCCTGACCGGCACCGACGGCTGGAAGGGCCGGGTCTGGCTGGACTGCTCGCAGGACGCCCGCACCGGGCAGCGCATGGCACTGCTGCTGGTGGCCTTCGTGATCGCCGGCGGCGCGCTCGCCGGCTGGGGCACCTTCTGGCGGGTGCGGTGCAGCCTGCGGCCCCTCATCGATGTGGCCGACCAGACACGGGCCATCGATGTGCGCCGGCTGGACCAGCGCCTGTCGCTGGCCGAGCCGGTGGCCGAACTGCAACCGGTGATCGACCAGTTCAACGGCCTCATGGGCCGGGTGGAGCGGGCCTACCTTCAGCTTGAAGGCTTCAATGCCGATGTGGCCCACGAACTGCGCACGCCGCTGGCCAACCTGATCGGTCAGACCGAACTGGCGCTCAGCCGCGAACGACCGGCGTCCGAGCTGGCCGACACGCTGGCTTCCAACCTGGAGGAGCTCCATCGCATGGCCGGCATGGTCAACGACATGCTGTTCCTGGCCCAGGCCGATCGGGGCGTGAAGGCGCGGCGCGGCGAGCCGGTGGCGCTGTCTGCGCTGGTGCATCAGGTGCTGGAATTCCACGAAGCCCCGCTCGGCGAGGCCGACCTCTCGGTGGAGGTCGCCGGCGAGCAGCTGGCGGCCGTGGATGCGCCCCTGATCAAGCGGGCCCTGTCCAACCTGCTGGGCAATGCCATCCGGCATGCCCGCCCCGGCACGCGGATCACGGTGCAGCTCGACCCGGACGACGGCGAGGGCGTACGGCTGTGGGTCCAGAACCAGGGAGAACCGGTGCCCGAACACCTGCTGCCCCGGTTGTTCGACCGCTTCTTCCGCGTCGACAGCTCGCGCTGCGAACTCGACAAGCCCCACCATGGCCTGGGCCTGTCCATCGTGGCGGCCATCGCCCGCATGCACGATGGCCGACCGCTGGCCGAATCGACGCCAGCCCTCACCCGCATCGGCTTCTCGCTGATGCCCCACGCATCGCCGGAGGCTGCCTGATGCATCGACCCCTGACAGGCGGTCTGTGGCCAACCCTGCTGCTGTCGCTGGTGCTGGCCGGGTGCGCCACCCCCAACACCGCTTACGACCCCACGCGCGCCCACCACCGGCCGGACGGCTTCGTCAACGCCCATGCATCGCCGCACGGCGACGCCCAGGGCAGTTTCTGGCGCTGGCAATGGGAACGCCGGCAGGCGGACCTGCCACCCGACCGGCCCGAGCGGGTGGCCCGGCAAGCCCCTGACCTGCCGCGGCTGCAGCAGCCCGGGCTCGACCTCACCGTCACCTGGCTGGGGCACTCGACGGCCCTGTGGCAGGTGGCCGGGCTCAACATCCTGGTCGATCCGCATTTCGGTCAGCGCGCATCGCCGGTCTCCTTTGCCGGCCCGCGCCGGCTCACGCCCGCACCGATGGAACTGGCGCAGCTGCCCCGCATCGACGCCGTGCTCATCAGCCACAACCACTACGACCACCTCGACGAAGGCACCGTGCGGGCCCTGGCCCGCCAGGCCGGAGGATCACCGCTGTTCCTGGTGCCCCTGGGCGTCGAGGCCTGGATGGCCCGGGCCGGCATCGATCGGGTGCAGCGCATGGACTGGTGGGACCAGCGGGTGCTGGAGGCGCCGGGTGGCCCGGTCACGGTGCATTTCGTGCCCGCGCACCACTGGTCGAGCCGCACGCCGTGGGACCGGCGCGCCACGCTCTGGGGCGGCTTCGTCGTCCAGGCCACCGTGGGCGGAACACCGGCGAGCCTCTACTACGCGGGGGACACCGGCTATGCGCCGGACTTCGCCGAGATCGGACAGCGGTTCGGCGGCTTCGACCTGTCCATGATCCCGGTGGGCTGCTACCTGCCTCGCTGGTTCATGCAGCAGCAGCACGTGAACGAGCAAGAGGCGGTGCGCATCCACCTCGATGTGAAGAGCCGCCTGTCCATCGGCGTGCACTGGGGCACCTTCCGGCTGTGCGATGACCCCATCGATGCGCCGGTGGATGGGCTGCCCGCGGCACGAGCACAACTCGCGGTCCCCGATGACGCCTTCATCCTGCCGGTGCTGGGTCAGACCCTGGTGCTTCGCAAGGGGGCGCCGTGAAGCGCCGCACCTTGCTGCTGGCCACCGCCGGACTGTGGCTGGTGGCGCAACCCGCCGCTGCCAGCCTGGCACCGGGGGAGCGGGAACGCATCGAACGCCTCCTGAAGGCCATGGAGCGGCAGACCGATGTGAACTTCGAGCGCAATGGCCGCCTGGCCAGCGCACGCGACGCGGTCCGTTTCCTGCGGGCCAAGTGGGAACGTCACGGCAGCGATGTTGACAGCGCCGAAGGCTTCATCGACCGCATTGCCAGCCGGTCGTCCACCAGCGGGCGACCGTACCGGGTGTGCCCGAAAGCATCGGCATGCGTGGAGGCCGGCCCCTGGTTGCGCAGCTTGCTGCAGCAGGCGGACGAGGCACGCCCCTGATGCGTCGCGTCGGGGCGTGGGCCTGGACGGCCTGAAAGACGAAAAAGGGGGGGGAGAGTGGAGGTGGCGCGGCTGGCGGGGATCGAAGCTTCGGAGGGTTAGGCCGTAAACAGCTGCCATTGGTAATTATTCATGTGCCAGATAGTCTAAAGATGGCAAAATTTGAGCCTCATCCCTCTGAGACCCACTCCCTCACTGTGCTTATTTATCCGCACACGTTCACGCCCAGCAGGCGCTAGAGGTCAGCATGAGCGCTGACCACAGCCCCCATCTGGGCCACCCGGCAGCGAGATATCCGCATGGGCTGCGCTTTCTCAGCTGGGCTCGCGACCGAGCTCAAACGACTCTTGCCCGCCAGCTGCTAGCGCTGATCGGAGACCTGCAGACCGAGGAGGCACTGGGCTCGGCTCTGGCTTTTTTGACCCACACGGATACGGCGCGCGCACTGCGGCAATGGAGAAGTCACGCCCCCGCGGCACGACTGCACTCCCTCTCCGAGGATCTCGCCAAGTCCTCGAAACTGGCGGAGGCCCTGCCGCCAGGCGACAAACCGACTCGAGTCTTTCGAAAGACTCTTAGTGACTGGTACCTCGCCGCCCAGCTCGCCTGCGGCACCGGCGATTGGCTCCCTGCAGACGAAGCGCAAGCCGTACATCGATTACGCGTCTGGCTGCTCGTCGTGGCCTATGACGCCCTGCTCGCCGGCTTCAAACGCGAAACGGCCCTGCAAATTGTCTGCACGCAACTGCGGATGGGACTTGATGCTCAGGATGTCGAGGGCGGCAACCCCAAGGAAACAGAAAAGAACCTGGCGAAACTGCGCTGGTTTGCCCAAATCGTGCCGCCAGACGAGAACTACGCGCAGTTCACAACCGCACTTCTGGCGGGGTTGGATGCGACAGAAACTGGCAACGACTCTGGTCTCAACTCGGCAAGAACTTCATTAAAGCGACTTGCGAGGTCCGATTTTCGTCATATCAAAACCTCCGAGGATGACAAGGAGCCGGAGGGCCATTGGTTCGCCGCTCATGACTTGATCTCGCGCCCGGCCAATTCGTCGCCAGTCGAGAGCAATTTGGCCGCCGAGGACCTGGATGTCCTGGAGTTACCTGGCGACCCGAATGTGTCCGAGTGCAGTCTGCTGGAAGTCCGAGCGCGCAAGCCAATGCCCGCTGGCGAGTTGCATGCAGTATCGCGGCGCATTGCGTATCAGACCCAGGAAGATCGCCAGTACCTGAACATCAGCTGGACGCGGCTTAGCCCCTGGGAGCAACAGAAATTGCGCGACCTCATTGCCGATGGGCTAGCCGCCGCTGACCACGAAAAACGCCTGCTCGCTGCGCTAACTGTCGTGGCCATCGTCACGAAACTCTCGATGCGCTCGATTGGTCACGTGCACCTGGCCTCCAGCGCTAGCGCACGCGTCAATGGCAAGCCGCCCATATGGACACTTGACATTCCGGCCGGCACGTTGACGCGCAGCGCATCGAGACACATCAATGCAGCGCCAAGAACCGACGATTTCCAGGCGTGGACCCAGCCAATCACAGAGAGATGGGAACTGCACATCAGTACCGCACTGTTGGAACCGCTGACGCAGGCGTTGCAGTCGAAGCCGACAGCGAGCACGCTGAGCGAACTGTTCCCAGGATCCGCCGAGAAGGCATTCAACGACTGGACATCTGCATCGCGCGATCTATGGCGGATCTCCTCGGGATTCCTCACGATCGCTGGCGAGCAGCAAATTTTTGAAGAGTCGAGAGACGCGACCTTTTCTCGCCTGCTGTTCAACTGGCCCTCCTCATCCACTGTGGGTGCTATGGCCTATCCAGGCTGGAATCGGGCAAGCGTGGCCAGCAGCCTTCAGGCTGTGACTCAAGCGAATGTGAGAGCCCTTGCCGACGTGCCGGACCACGACAATGCGATGGGCAGTCGCCTTAGTTTGATCGATTCGATGATCGTTCAAGAAATCGAGCGTGCGAGCAGGCGGCTTGAAGAGATTTCGACCGAGCATTGGGTCGTCTTTCACAACGCGCTCACCGTCTACTGCGTCACCTTGCTGCTGATCGCGACCGGCGCACGACCGACGCGATCTGTCTTTGAGCGGCTCTCCCACTTTGACCTTGCAGGCGGCAGGCTGTTCGTAGACGACAAGGCGTCGCTTGAAACCTCGGGCGACAAGTGCGGTCGCGTTATTCCGCTACCGAGGATCGCAGTACAGCTCATGGCCACTCTGTACATACCATACCTGCACAAACTCCTCGAGAGACTCAAGGTCCAAGGCGCGCCTCTGGCAGCCGAATTGTCCACGATCATTGATCCGAGCGCGGCCCCCCTCCTGCCGCTATTCTTTCTCCTGAAGCCGTCAAATCCGAACAGCTGGGAAGAAGTCACCGAAAGCATGCTGGAAGACCGCCGGCTATTTGACTGGCCTCTTCCGAGCAACGTGTTCCGTCATCGCATGGCCACTGAACTACGGCGCGCAGGGCTAGACCCTGAACTCGTAGACGCACAGTTGGGCCATGCCGAAGCTGGCGCTGAAACGTTCAGTGATCTATCGACGCGTTGCTGGACCGATGAGGAATCGCAGTGGAGAGACTGCATCGAGCGTTGCCTTGCACCGCTAGCCCTGATCCTGCCGACACTACGTTTCCCAGAGATCAATTGCAGCAATCGCGCAAGAGTAACTGCCCACGAACTAGGCCGTCCGTTCGGCTCAGATCTTCGTAGACGCAGGCGAGAAGAGGAGGCCGCTGACGCTCGCAATGACGCGGAGCGGATGCTGGACGCCTCTCTGTCAAAGAAGGGGCATCCCTCTGCCCTCAGCCATGAGGAGTGGGAGAAGCTTCGAGACGCATTGATCTTCGACAGCGAGGGCCGCGCGCGACCAGCGGCGCATGAACGGTACCTGGTGTTCCAGCGCAAGCTGGACCAGCTGCGTCGTGAGCACGGCATCGAAGTGAGCGTCAAGACATGGGTGCTGCCTCAGAGCCCCGGTAGGGCCGCCTTTGGGTCAGATGCACTTCAAGCGTGCGAAAGGATTCAACACGTACGCAACGCCCTCAACGTAGTCTATGAAAAGCTCAAAGGAAAAGTTCCCTCGAGACGAGCGTGCGCCTGGATCTGCATCACCGATCTGGCCGTGAACTCAGGGGTCAGCGATCCCGACGTATTGATGTGCGTAGCAACGGCGGCGCATGAGCGTATGGGCCTGCTCGTTATCGGGGAAGAGGCTCACCTTGAGGTTTGCCGTGAAGGGCGAACGCTTGAAAAGGGTCCCGTCAAGCGCTTCTTGGTTTCAGCGAGATCTCTCCCACTGCTGGACGAGCTTGCGACGCCTTCAAAGGCCAAACTCTACGAGCGCAAGGCAGAAGATCCCTACGTGGCATCGCTCGTTGGCACGTTAGGGCTTCCCAAGGGGGCAAGCATCGAGTCAGGTGTTTCATGGCTTTGTCACTGGTCAGACCACTACAACTGCTTGCATCGCCCAGGTATCCAAGGGGGAGTTCTGTCTGGGCGTATTGCGACTTACTCGCTCAGTCGAACCGACCTCGTTGCGGCCCGATTTGGTGAACGACTCTTGCAAGTCCTGAAACCTGACGACAAGGCCGAGGCATCTGTGGCCGACGCCTCGGAAGGGATTCGTGACCCCAACCGACGCAAGCATCACAAAGACAAAGGGCTGGAAGACGCGCTTGATGCACGGTCATTGCTGTTCGAGCTTCGCCAGGCACTGGATCGATTTCAAGACCGACGGCACTACAAGCGCACGGAAAAGGGCAAGGTCGAGTGCGACAAGCCGGCAGGTAGTCAAGAACGCAAGCAGAAGTCGCGGCACTTCACCAGGGCCAGTGCTTCTGCCGCCATGCGTAGTGCTATTCGCCGAGCAAGCCCATCAGTCCCGAAGAATATTCTGCTTCTGGCCAAGTGGGCCGTTTACCTGCTGGAGAGAGGATCCACAAGGAAGAAGGAGGTCGCCGGCTCAACAGTGAAACGCTACATGGACGCATTGACCTTCGGCTTCAAGGCGTTGTCCCATTGCATTGACATCACGAATGCTGACCCTGAAGAAGTCACTGATTTCTATCAGCACGTCATTGATCCCACTCTTGCCGGGTTCGATCCCGAGGACACCCGGGAACCCAAAGAGGCGCAGCAGTATGTGCTTGATCGTCTGGTCGACTTTCATCACTACGCCGAGCGGTTTGGTGCCGTCTCTCCCTACTGGGACCAGATCTCAGATGGCCTTTCAAACTCCGCGGTGTCGCCTGGCTTTGTGAGCTTTGACGAGTACCTGTTTGCACTTGAGCGACTTTGCCCTGATCCCCGCGATGCCACCCCCACCCATTTGCAACGTGGATTCTTCTTGCTGCTGCTCTACCGCTTTGGTGTACGAGGGAAAGAGGCCATCCATCTTTCTATGAGGAACTGGGTCCAACTCGCGGAGACAGTGGTTCTTATCGTCGATCACCGACACCTCAGGTTGAAGACACCTGGATCCAGGCGCAAGGTTCCTTTGCTTGGGCCGCTCACAGGCTTCGAGCGCGAGGTCGTTGAGGCCTGGTTCGACTTTCGCAAAGGATGCACTGACTTCTCGTCCAAGGCGCGTTTGCTTGTGAACGTCGACGGCGTAACCCCTGTGAGCGACCTCTCGGACTTGAGAGCGCATGTGACCGCCGCGCTGCGTTGGGCAACTAACAACCGATATGTCAAGCCACACCATGCACGCCACTCGCTCGGTAGCGTAGCGGGGCTCTTGACACTAGTTGAACCCCGGGATCTTCATCACGTGTGGCCAAGGTGCACGTCAAAGGAGATCGAGTTCAATTGCCATGTGCGCAAGCTGCTGTTGGGCACAGAAGCCCCCACGCGGCGCGCCATCTGGGCGATCTCCAGACTGCTCGGACATAGTCGGAGCGATACGACATGCACCAGCTACCTGCATTTTCTACTTGACTGGTGCGCACAGACTTCGCGCGGTCTCCATGACTGCCAGTTGTCAGGCAAGGTTAAGCGCAAGCTCGCACGCGTCACGTACCTAGACGACGAAGCTCGTGCACCGAAGCCTCAGTTGGATCCGAAGTCGTCGCTCACGCTGGACTATCGCCCTTTGAGCGCAGCGGTCGCGATGGAATACCTGAGGTCTCGATCCCGAGGCGTTTCTTCGGCGCGGGCAGGCACGGGCACATTTGGTCGCCTCTCGCCATATAGCCAGACGGCTCTGGAGTCTCGAATAGGGGAGGTTGCCCGTCGTGTTTCCGGGAGCATGCCTGCGACTCCACCCGACCCTGTTGCGTACTTGGCCGGTTTGGTGCCTGAAATCCGCTGGCCCGCACTGCTTTCACTGGCGAAGCAGTGTGAAGCCAAGAATTTTCGCCTCCCTGTTGGTGCCCTCGAGCAACTTACAGCCGGCATGCAGATCATCCTCGGCAACAAAGATCACTTCAACCGAGTGAAGGAGCTGAAGACCAGCCTCGGACTCCATCCCACTGACATCGCCATTCGTGTACCAGCCCGCCCTCGCAATGAGATGCAAGTGCTGCTCAAGGGAAAAGGCCTTGAGAATTTTCTCGAAACATCGACCGCCAAAGGCAAGCGACGTCGTATCGATTCGTACACAAGCAATGACGCCGACAACCCCATTACCTATCAACACCGATTCGCGGTAGTGGTCCCTCCACGCTCCGGAAGTGTATTCACCGATGGGCTCGGCCTCCTGATACTGTGGGCGTGTGTTGCTGCGTCAGATATCGCTTGAGCACACGCGTCGATCAGGGCTCTGATTGCTGCGATGTGGTGGCCGCCTCAATTGCGACTACACGGTACCTGGTTCTCCCTCTCGATTCCCTGACCAGTACATGGGCCTCAACCAGGTATGCCCCGGTATTCGTCAAGCTGAACACTTTTTTCAGCATCTCTTTTGGTGAAGCGCTCTCACCTTTCTCATCAACACCGAGTGCGGCCTCGAAACTCTCCGGAATCCAGGTGGCTTCGCTGGCAGCGGACGCATCATCACGCTTCAAGTGAGCAGCTTCGATGAAGCTGACCCGGTAGGCCTTGATGGCGACCACGTCGATTCGGCAACGCACGACGATGGGATGCTCGGGTGTCTCCCTGTTTTGAGGCATTGGCGTCTCGCCGCTGTACCTTACCTCTGCACCCGGCATGACCACAGTCGCGCTCATGCGTCTGCCTGGGTTTGCGCGGACGAAATCGTCGGCAGATGCGTGTGCCGCTGCATGCAGCTTTCCCTCGACGGTGTCCAGCACAGCATGAGCCAAGTTCCGCTCTTGCTTGGAGGCGACATCTTCCGCTTCGGAGATCGAACTCTCATCGCTCCTTTCCGACTCTCGCGCCGCGATATCAAACTGCGCAGATGTTAGCGGGCGTGGCGTCTCTTGCTTCGGTGCGAGACTGCGCTCAGAGAAGGCTTTCACGATGGTATTGACGACCGCCGTGGACAGAGGCATACCCGACTTTCGAACCACTGCAACGGCCCGCATGGCAGTTTTCTGGTCGCCCGTAATTACGAATTTTTCCTTGATCGCGTACTTCACTGGCGGATCAAGATCTTCGTGGGCTTTTTCTAGTGCCCTCTGGATCGCCTTACCGAGCTCGAGAAACTGTTTCGGGATCGGCTTCAACGGATCGGAAAGCATACTTTCGTTTTCAGAATGGAGCCCAACGAACTCGCATTCGAAGGCTGAACCAAATGGAATGTAAACATCTCCGTCGGTCTGCGACTGATTGAAGACGTCGCTGCTGAGTGAGCTGTCTAAACCATCTTCTTCAACCACAGATTCTTCGGATAGCAGTGCGTCAGGCCCTTGGCCTCCACCTTCGCCCGCGCGGAAGCTCAAGGACGTGTGCGTGACTCTGAGCAGATCGGCCGGATTCGATACTGAATGCCCGTGCCGTGATGTTTGAGGTTTGCCCCCCGCGAGACCAACTTCTGGGATTTTGATGTGTGCGTCCACTTCGATACCTTTTTCCTTGCTCAGCAATAGTGCTGAGAAAAAAATATCGAATGGCCAGGTCCGCAACAAGTACCAAGCGTGATGTAGATCACGGAAACGCACTCTGATTCAACGCAGAGCCGCCAAACCAAGGAAAGCGCTTGTTTGCGCAGGCTTTGAGAGCTTCAGCGAAAAGCAGTGCGCCAAACTGCTCGATCATCCCGTTGCTACGGCAGCGCCATTTGAGCTGAAGCCGGTTTCATCTCCAACCTAAACAAGGTGTCCGTGAAACCGGCATCAGCCCAAAGCGCTGCTGCGGGAAGGTGGCCTGAACAGGATACCGGTCCAGAATTGCGCCGTAGTTCTGCTCGCCTTGACTTGGTTGAAGGCAAGATTGAACTGATCACTGCGGCTGGTAACAAGGGGCGTTCCTTGGAATGTCTAGTGTCAGCTTGCTTGTATTGCGACAGAAGACAGCAACTGGTTGTGTCCGTGACCTGCCCGGTTTCTTTGGACCAATAGTTTCTAGGAAGATGGCTCCCAACCTGCGAGGAGCCCATGAGAAAGAGCCGATTCACCGAAGAGCAGATGGTCACGGTGCTGCGTGAGGCAGACAAGACCAGCGTGGCCGAGGCCGCGAAGAAACACAAAGTCAGCGAGCCCACCATCTACGCCTGGCGCAAGCACTTCGGCCAGATGGAAGCTGCCGATGTCAAACGACTGAAGGCGCTGGAGATCGAGAACAGCAGGCTCAAGAAGCTGCTGGCCGAGCGCGATCTGGGCATCGAGGTGCTCAAGGAGATCAACGCAAAAAAGTGGTGAGCCCGCAGGCCCGCCGCGAACAGGTTGCCCTCGCTTGCGAGCGTGGCCTGTCACAGCGCCGGGCCTGTGGGCTCATAGGACTGGCGCGATCGGGCCTGCGCTACGAGTTGCGTCTGCCAGGCAAGGACGCTCCTGTCATTGCAGCCATGAGAACCCTCTCGGCACAGTACCCGCGCTATGGCTACCGCCGTATCCGGATCTTCCTGCGCCGCCAGGGGCTGAAGTTGAGCTGGTCGCGCACCCACCGCATCTGGCGCCAGGCTGGCCTGCTGCTGCCCAAGAAGCGCCCCCGCAGGCGCATTGCCAGCAGTCGGCCGAGGGCATACACGCCCTTCAAGGCCAACGCGGTGTGGGCCTACGACTTCGTCTTCGACACCACGGCAGAAGACCAGCAGATCAAGTGCCTGACGGTGATCGACGAGTACACGCGCGAGCGCCTGGCGATCGACGTGGCCGGCTCCATCCGTTCGCGTCGGGTGGTGGAGGTGCTCTCTCGCCTGGTCAGCATTCACGGCGCGCCGCTGTTCATGCGATCGGACAATGGCCCTGAATTCGTCAGCCATGCGATCCTGGAGTGGATCTCACAGGCGGGCATTGCCACAGCCCTGAGCGACCCAGGCAAGCCCTGGCAGAACGGCGCCGACGAGAGCTTCAACACTTCAAGGCCCAGGCTGCCGGGCTGCCGGGCTGCCGGGCTGCCGGGCTGCCGGGCGATCGGGCTTGGCCAAACCAGTATCCGCCCTAACAAGTTCAACCGATTTTGCGGAGTGGTGCCCCCCGTCTAGCTAGGCTCACCAATCAGTTCCCGGATGACCGAACAGAAATCCTCGACGGCGCTTTCCTTGAAGATAAGCCTGCTGACGCCTGCCTCTCGAGCCGCCTCAGTCAAAGCTTCATCGACAAACCCTGATGCGATAGCTGTTTTCAGTGCAGGGTTGATTGCGAGCATTTCCTGCATCACCTCGATGCCGTTCATGCCAGGCATATTGAAGTCGGTGATAACCAGATCAAAGGCACCACCATCAGCCTTCACAGCTGCGATGGCTTCGGACTGCTCGCTGAATGCAGTGACCTTGAAGCCCTCAAGCTCGAGCAATCGTCGAACCAAAAACACTAACGATTCATCGTCATCCAGGTAGAGAATATGCCGACCGGCGCCAGACTTGGTTGGCATTGGCGCCTTTTCCTTAGGTGCTGCGGCCACTTGCTCCAGCGCATCGGGCATGCCGCTAGCTGCGGGAAGATCGATGGTGAAGGCTGTGCCGATACCGGGCTGGCTCCACACACCGATCAGACCACCATGGGATTTGACAATGCCATGTACCACCGCCAGCCCAAGACCAGTACCTTCGCCAGGCGGTTTGGTGGTGAAAAAGGGCTCGTAGATCCGATCAAGTGTCGCTTGGTCCATGCCGGGGCCGGTGTCACGCACTATGAGTCGCACAGCGGACTGGACGCGGTGACCTGAGTCCACGGGTTCCAGCGGAGGGGAGGACACCAACGTCTCAACAGAGAAGTAAAGTGTGCCGCCGCAGCCGCGCATCGCCTGAATGGCGTTGGTACCGAGGTTCATCAGAACCTGCAGGATCTGCGTCGAGTCTGCATAAATGAGCGGCACACCGTCGCCGACATTGACCTTGATGAGTATCTTTGCGGGCAGATTGGCGCTGAGCATTTGCACCACCTCCCGGACAAGCGACTCCAGCGCAATCGGCTTCATGTCTGTGACCTGCCGACGACTGAACGTCAAAATCTGCCGCACCAGTTCACGCGCGCGGCGCCCCGCTTTGACAATCTCGTCGATGCTCTGCAGCGCAGCCTGTTCACGGTCCATGCAGCGGCGCGCAAGCTCTGCGTTGCCAAGCATGGTCGCAATGATGTTGTTGAAGTCATGCGCAATACCGCCGGCCAGCGTGCCGATGGATTCCATCTTCTGCGCCTCTCGTAGCTGGCGCTCGAGCAGTTCGCGCTCCGACTCAGAACGCTTGCGGTCGGTGATGTCCTGCAGGGCGCCGCGCAGGAGCACCACCTTGCCGCCATCGGTCACGCAAATGCACTGAGTACGGACCCATATGGGACGGCCTTTTGCCGTGATCATGGGCAACTCCATGTCCCAGGGAGTACCGTGAGCAATGGCAGCCTGCACGGCTGCCTTGATAGTCGGCACCGCCTCGGGGGCGAAAAACTCGATGGCTCGGTCCAATGGCGGGGTGGCCGGGGGATCGATTTCATGAATGCGGCACGTCTCGGGCGACCAGTACGGCTGCATGGTGGCAACGTCCAGCTCCCAGCTGCCGATCTTGGCCATGTGGCTGGCTAGTTCGAGCTTCTCCAGCGTGTCGGCGAGATCCTGCTGACTGCGCTTGAGTTGCTGCTCAGCGGCGCGACTGTCCGTGGTGTCTCGCTCAACGGACACCCAGTGCGTGACCCTGTCAGTCTCGTCCTTGACCGGTACGATCTCTATGCTGACCCAGAATGGATTGCCGGATTTCGTGTAATTCTTGACCTCTGCTGTGACGGGCTGCCACTGCCTGAGACGGTCACCGATGTGTCGCAGCACGGTCGGATCTGTATCGGGCCCCTGCAGCAACTTGGGGCCCCGTCCAATCACCTCCTCGCTCGTATAACCTGTCACTCTGGTGAATGCGGCGTTGACGAAGACGATACGGTGACCCTCAGTGTGATCGGGGTCGGATTCGGTAATGATCACTACGTCGTTCAAGTTGGCGATGCAAGTTGCCAGCAACTGCATCCTGGCGCGTGATTCGCTCTCCAGAATCTCTTTCTGCGCCTGAAGTGTGTCTAGCATGTGGTTGACGGATATCGCTAGCCTGACCACTTCAATACTGCCTCTGACCGGCGCACGTTTCATTTGTCCGGAACTACCCGCGACGCCGTCTGCAAACGCGCTCAGACTTGCCAGGTCTTCGGTTAGCCGACGCGCCAGGCGGCTGCCGACCCAGGAAACGGCCGCCACCAGAAGCAGCAGTCCACCCAGCAACGGGCCAATGTACGTCGCGGTACTCAGATGTGGCGACGCACGCACCTGACTATCAAGATGAAGTGATAAGCCGGCCATCGATGGCGGCAAAGCAATGGCAGCCGTAACAATGCTTTGGCGCTCTGGGTCGGACATCTCCCCGATCCGTAGAACATAGCCGTCCGTTCGCAGCAACTGGGTCAACGAAGTCTTCAGCCAGACCGAACCTTCGACAGTTCCAGTTCGCGCGTAGATGACAGGCACGCTCAGCAGTAGCGAGTTACCCGTGTCACCCTTCGTGATCCGGCTAGATATCTCGCCTGAAGCCAACGACGTCATCAAGAATTCTCGTTCCGTGTTGGTGAAACTGAGATCACCATTGCGAGCAACTTCTTTGCCCTCGAAGTCGGTGACCATCAGTTCCACCGGGTCACCATGAATCGCTTGAATGCCAACCAGATAGGGCTGCAAGTAGGCGTCCCTGCCCAGGCTGTCGGTCAACGCCGTGGCAAGAAGGGGGCTGTTGGCGAGCTCACGCGCACGCTCCTCGACTCTACTGAGGGTTTCGGCGACGCGAGTGGCCCGTAGTTCGACTTCTTGCCTTTGAATGACCTTGACAGAGTCGTTCTGAAGACGATCGATCCACCACCATGAAGCAAGGGCGATGAGCAGTACGGAGATGCCCGCCAGCGCAGCGGCGGCCCAAGCAAACTGGCGGGCCAAGCTCTGCGGCGAATCAGACCACCGGAAGGTCATCTTGCGTGCGCCTCGTAGTCACACTTATACCGGTACGAGGACGCCGTCAGCACGGTAGCGTGTCATGAGGAGATCCTGCTCCCCGAGCGCCTCGTGTCGCTCTGGCGTGAACGCGGGCTGGTAAGTCTTGATCAGTCCGCGATAGGTGGGCAAATGCTCCAGAGCATCTCGAACTGCCACACGGTCAGTTGAGCCTGCACGATTGATGGCGATGGCCAGCAGGTGAAGCAGGTCGTACGCATGCGCGGTACCAGTGGGCGCCTCGAGCTGCTGAATTGAGGTGATTCCAGCTGCCTTGGCAGCCAGATTCATGAATCTGTCGCGGCGCTCGGGCTCCGCGCTGAAGAAGCTGAATGTCTGAAGGACGCTGAGATCGACCTCCTGGAGTGCTGGCCCTGCGAGCGCGGCGAACTTCCCGCCGGTGATTCCCTGATGACACAGCAGTGGCAGGCGTTGTGCCACAGGCAGAGTTGCCATCTCGCGAACCAGAAGCGCAACGTCATCGTCATTACCCACAACAATGATCGCTCTTGCTCCCGATTCGCTCAAGGACATGTATCGCGCGAGCAAGGACTTCTCGCCCCAGTTGTGCCAGGCCACGCCAGTGATACGGGGGCGCTGCGCGCGTTCCAGATAGCGTTCGGCCGCCGAGAGGTTGCTTCTGCCCCAGCCTGTGTTGGCAAGCAAGAGGCCCACCTTTTCGAATCCACGGAGCAGCGCCGTTTTGAGCAACTTAGGCATGGCAAGGCTGTCCTGCAAGGCCAGCCGAAAGACAAAGTTTGGATGGCGACCGTGGTTGACGATCGGATCGGCCGAGGACCACACGGCCATCAGCGGCAAACGCAGCTCATGGACTATAGGCACGACATCCATCATCACGGGGCTGAACTTGCCACCGAAAACGGCCACCAAATCCGGCATGGCGGCAAACGCATTGAGGTGCGCGATGGCCCGCGCTGGCATCGATCGGTTATCTCGGATGACGAGCTCTAAAGGGCGACCGCCCAAGACACCGCCCGAAGCATTGACTTCTGATATGGCTATGCGCAATCCGATCTCAATTGCTTGTGCCGAAGTGCTGTTCTTGAGACCGAACTCTGCGTCGACTCCGATCTGGACTGGACTGGAAGAAGCTTTAGCCGCCCCAGCAAAAGACGCCAACGCAGCCAACTGCAGCAAGCGTCTCCTCCCAAGGTCAAGCGGGAGCAATTCGACAGGCTGCGTGACAGGTGGAGGGGTCATGATCATCCGAGTTGCATGAAGTACAGACGTAACCCCGATGAATGCTACTCCACCCAAGCCGAGACTGGGGCGCACCAGATGGCTTTGGACTGACGAGCCTTCGACTTCCCGATGCCTTCAATCGCTCGTTCATTCTTAGGAGCAAGAGATCGTGCGGGATGTGTCTGAGATGCTTTGGCAGATGCCACGGGATACCCGCGTCAATCACCGCCTGCCTTCCATCAGAGACCGTCATCGGATCAGGTAGGAGCGTGAGGTACGGCGAGCTCGTTGATTCCGTTCCCTCAAATACGTCCAAGACAATTACGGCATCTTGAACGCGGATGTCTTGGACAAATTAGATAAGCACAGAAGTCCGGCAAATTAGGCGGCCGCACCACCCCAGTTGGCCCAATTGGGACTTGAAGTTTCTTCAGATCGCGTCGATAGGTTGGAGAACCCCGCGAGGGGTGGCTCGCAGCTCAAGTTGCTGCAGCCAGTGCTCGGTAGACCGGGCCACACAACACCATCCGGAGAACGTGATGTTCCAGAATCTCAAGATCTCAACGCGGCTGATTGCTGCATTCAGTGTGCTGGTATCTCTGCTGCTGATCATCGGCGCACTCAGTGCCACCAGCGCACTCGGCATCCGAGACCGCTTAGTCGACATCACCGAGCGGCGCATGACCATCATTGCTGACCTGAGCGCTCTGCGAGACGAAGGAAACTTCCAGGCTCGTGCGATCCGCAACATTGCCCTGCTGAGTGACCCGGGGCGGATAGCCGAGGAAAAGAAAGCTATCGAAGCCTCCCGCGCCAAGGTCAACGAGCTGACGAAAGCGCTTGAGGAAAATATCGTCTCAGCCAAGGGCCGGGAAACACTGGCTGCCATGGCAACCACTCGGGTGCCGTTTAGAGCCAACGTGGATAAGTTCATGTCGATGATCGCTACAGGCGAGCGCGACGCAGCCGTAGCGCATCTCTTTGGCGAAGTTCGGCCAGCCCAGATGGCCTACTTCAAGACGATTGAAGAGGCTGTAAAACTTCAGACCGGTACTGCCAAGACGGCCAGTGAGGAAGCTCAGGATGCAGTAGACAGCCTGATCACCACCATCGCTGCATCGGTAATAGCGGCTTTGCTGATTGCTGTCGGCATGGCAGTCTGGATCATCCGCTCCATCACCGGGCCGCTCAACCAGGCTGTTGACTTGGCTAGGGCAGTTTCTGCAGGAGACCTCACCAAACAGGTGGAGGTTCGTTCACAGGACGAGGTTGGCGTGCTTATGCTGGCCCTATCCGAAATGCAAAGCGGTCTGGTCAAGGTGGTGAGCCAGGTGCGCACGGGTTCGGAGTCGGTGTCGAGTGCGAGTGTGCAGATCGCCCAGGGCAACCAGGACCTGAGCTCGCGCACCGAGAGCCAGGCCAGCGCGCTGGAGGAAACCGCCGCCTCGATGGAGGAACTGTCGTCCACCGTGCGCCAGAACGCCGACAACGCGGTGCAGGCCAACCAGCTGGCGCGCAGCGCCTCGCAGGTGGCGGAGCAGGGCGGTCAGGTGGTGTCGCAGGTGGTGCAGACCATGAAGGGCATCGAGACCAGTTCGCGCAAGATCGCCGACATCATCAGCGTGATCGACGGCATTGCCTTCCAGACCAACATCCTGGCGCTCAACGCCGCCGTGGAAGCGGCGCGGGCCGGCGAGCAGGGTCGGGGCTTTGCGGTGGTGGCCGGCGAGGTGCGCAACCTGGCGCAACGCAGCGCGAGTGCTGCCAAGGAGATCAAGGACCTGATCACCGAGAGCGTGGAGCGGGTCGCCAGCGGCACCGCCCTGGTGGACCGGGCCGGCAGCACCATGAACGAGGTGGTGGACAGCGTGCGCCGGGTGACCGACATCATGGCCGAGATCAGCGCGGCCAGCAAAGAGCAGAGCGACGGCGTGGGCCAGATCGGCGAGGCCGTGACGCAGATGGACCAGGCCACGCAGCAGAACGCTGCGCTGGTGGAAGAAATGTCGGCGGCGGCCAGCAGCCTGCGCACCCAAGCAGGCGAACTGGTTCAGGCCGTGGCTGTGTTCCGGCTGGCTGGGAAGGCCGATAGCTTCAGCGCCGCACCCGTAGCTATCCGCAGTGCAGCTTTGCCAGCCAGGTCCAAAGCTCCACCGGAAACACTGCGTCCTGCACCGAAGAAATCTGCCTCACCCGTCGTGTCTCAAACCGCACCTCCGGTGAGTGCGCCGTCTCGCCCTGCACAGACTGCCTCGGCCGATGCGGTTGGCGAGTGGGAATCGTTCTGATCAAGAGGTGATGCGATGCGACAAGATGTTTATAACAACGGCGCTGAGGTCCGAAGCCACGCAGGAGAATTTCTGAGTTTTCGGTTAGGCGGCGAAGAGTACGGGATCGATATCCTGAAAGTGCAGGAAATCCGAGGCTATGAGGTACCGACGCGTATCGCCAATGCGCCGCAAGCCGTTTTGGGTGTGCTCAATCTGCGCGGAGTCATCGTACCGGTGATCGACATGCGGCTGAAGTTCCATCTGACCGAGGCGCCCTACAACAGCCAAACAGTCACCATCGTTCTGACAATAGGTGGACGCGTAGTGGGGATGGTGGTGGACTCAGTGTCAGCGGTGATTGCACTGGCTCAAGGGCAGATCCGTCCTGCCCCGACCTTCAGCGCTGCGGTGGCCACCGATCACTTGATCGGTATCGCGAGTCCCGATCCAGAACATCCCGAGCAATTGATCATCCTCATGGACATTGAGCGGCTGATGTGTAGCGCGGATGTGCGCCTTGTCAGTGACCGCGTCACTGAGCAAGAGACCGCTGAAACGGTCTGACCGGCGCCTCCTTAGCATCACTCGAGCGTTTTAGACTGATTTGACTCCTATCTACACGTTTGTTCTGATCACTGCATAGATGCAACTCATGATCTGATTCGAACAACGCAGGCAGTGGTCCATATCACTCGGAAATGCCTTTACCTGCAAAGCCCATCCTCTCCATCACAGCCGTATTCTCTATGTACGACCTTGGCTACGACCCCGATGACATCGTCGTCAAAGTGTCTGAATTGATGGTGGCTACTGCCGACTCCTGCGACGAGCAGATCGACGCTTCCATCAGTGAAGTCCTGCGCCTACTTCGTGACCGGATGGCCATGGATGTTGTCTTCGTCTCTGAATTTGTCGATGGTCAACGCGTCATCCGCAAGGTAGAGCAGAGCGAGGGGACGCACATCCTGAACCCTGGCGACGGTGGCCCTCTTGAGGAGAGCTGGTGCAAGCAGGTAGTCGATGGCCGCATGCCGCAGTTTATGCCGGACGCAAGTTCCGACCCTGTAGCGTCGAGACTGCTGGCTGAGCTTCCCTTCCCGATCGGCACTCACATCAGTACACCTATCGTGCTGGCCAATGGTGAGATATACGGTACTCTTTGCTGCTTCAGCTTTCAGCCCAACGAGGCAGCAACGATCGAGGATCTCGCCAGACTCCAGATGACTGCGAAACTGGCGGCCGTCAGGCTCAAACCGCCCCCCCGCACAAACGCATGTCTATCTCAGTGATGCTCAAAGGGAGCGCCCGGCAACAAGCATAGGGACGCATCAATTCGCCCAGCTCAGCCCGATATTGATCTGACTGGCGTGTCTGGGAGCAGCCCGTATTGAACCGCAATCGCCTTTAGTGACATGGTGAACCAGAGATCTTGGCGCCTTGAACTTGGACTGCTTGTGGCGTTTGCATGCATTGCATCGCCGGATACGTTCGCGCAGACGGACCACGAGGTTCGCTCTGACCAGGTCCTGGAGACGCCAAGCTATTCGCTTCGGATCCAAGTCAGATGCGATGAGGGCGAGGTAACTTGCGACAAGGTATACCTTACAGGCAAGAACAAGAGAACCCAAAAAAAGCTTCATCTCCGAGGGACGACACTACACAGTCGATGCGCAGATGACGCCTCTCCATGTCGGTTCTTGGGCTATGTGTTCGTTGACAAGAATCTTTCGTATTTCGTCAGCGAAGCTGGCAGCATTGAAGTTCGCAGCCGGTCAAAAGTTGTGCTCGTTGAACGAGGTGAATGACATCACCAAGACAGATAAAGAGACATCTGGAAGCGCCACGCACTTGATCGGTGGGGGCTTCGCCAGTTTCCGGACAGTCTGCTTTCATGATGGCCAGAAGCCTGCTTGCGAGTTCGGACATCTGAAGGCGATGTCGTAGAGGTGATTTCGGCTACCCTTGCGGTTAGCATGTTTTCGCGGGCCGCCGAGGTTGAAGCGGCCCGGTCATGAATAGCACCTCTGGTTCAAAGCCTGGAGGCTTGATTCTGCCTCGGTAGACATTGATCACAGAAGCTTTTGATGCTGTCGAGTCTGCACCCCCGTCATTGAACCTTTGCCATTTGGCTGGTGGCCATGGTCGTGCTGTACATCAGCATGTGGCAGTCCTTCTGGACGAGGTCCATGGTGGCCCTCTTCGGCACGATGACCCGAAACCAGTATGCGGCTCTGAATTTCTGTGTGGTCGCAGCAGTCACGGCATTGGCGATGCGACCTGTCTGGAGCCTCAAGCGCTTTGTGTTATGGGTGATTACCACCGCCATCTGGCTGGTGGTCTGCCGGGCCAACTCCATGGGGTCGCTCGCTTACTACAGCGGCGCCATTGCTATCGGCGCGGCCTTGTGGCTCACTGCCTCGCCTCGCTCGGGCTACTGGATGCGCATGGGTGGAGTCGGATCGGCGTTCCTAGAGGTACCCAGGCAGCTGTACCTGTCGCTCTCAGCCCCCGGTCTGCTGTCGGTGCAAAACTTCAAGCCCGAAGGTGGCGCCAGTGCTTCTGCGCAGATTACGCTTGCCTCCGTACAGATTGATCTTCGCGAGGAGCAGGCAATGCAAACTTGGCGGGATGTACGTGCCCATACCGTGACCGGTACTGCTTACAGCAATGACGGGCAGATCATCCCGTTGAGCGGCACCGGCTACACCGACCATGGCTTCAAATCAGCCGTGCTCCCTACCGGCAACATGACGGTGACGCTCACAGGACAGAACCCCAGCGGGCAAACGGAGAAGGTACAGATCTATTGAGTGGCGTCAAAGGCAGCGTATGCGTTGAAGGACCACTTCATCGCCCCGCTCAAGGCACGGACATCCTGAGCTAACGAAGACGATCGCTGGGAGCACGTCGCCTTCAAGCGCAAGCTGCTAGCGACACAATCCGCCCCTCCGATTCCAGTGCGCACAGCATGAGGTGCATTAGGTATCCACATCTGATGATGGCATCGATCAAACATTCATGTCTGAGATGCCAACAGACTTGGGAGCCCATGAGCTGGGAGGGTATCGTGCTAGCGCACCGCACGACCTGGCCGCACCTGCGCTGCTCGGGCTTGCATCTTTTGACTCGAAGCTTGAACGACTTGCCGCCTGTGTCTGCGTTCGGCATGTGGCCAGCACCACCTTCGCAGTCGACCGTGTCGAGGGCAGCGCTATGAGTTTTGGGCTGCTGCCGGTTTCACAGACACCTTGTTAAGGTGGAAGATGAAACCGGAGGTGGTTCATGGAGAGAAGAAGGACATTCAGCCGCGAGTTCAAGCTTGAGGCGGTCAGGCTGGTCACTGAGCGTGGGGTGGCAGTGGCCCAGGCGGCGAAGGACCTGGACGTTCACGAGAACGTGCTGCGCAAGTGGGTGCGTGAGCTGCGAGAGGAGCCCCAGGCGGCGTTCCCTGGCAACGGCAAGCAAAAGGCCCAGGACATCGAGATAGCGCGACTGCGCAAGGAGGTTGCCAAGCTCAAGATGGAGCGCGACATCCTGAAAAAAGCCGCAGCCTACTTCGCAAAGGAGTCGAAGTGAAGTTCGGCTTCGTGGCGAAACACCGAGGGGCTTGGCCGGTCAATCTGATGTGCGAGGTGCCCGGTGTCTCGCGAGGTGGCTTGTATGCATGGCTCACGCGGCCGAGGAGCCGGTGCAGCCTCAGCGACGAGGTGCTGGGCGCGCAGGTGCGCCAGAGCTTCGTGTGCAGCGACTGCACCTACGGCGCACGACTAGGGTGGCACGACGTGCTGGAGCAAGGCTAGACTTGGCGGCTGCACCGCATCGCGCGACTCATGCGCGAGCAGGCGCTGCGAGCCAGACCCCGGCGGCGTGGGCTACCCAAGGACCGGGGGAGCGCAGCGCGGTGGCTGACAATGTGCTGGGCCGCCAGTTCCAAGCCGATGGCTCGAACCAGAAGTGGGTGGCCGACTTCACCTACATTTGGGCCGCCGAGGGGTGGCTGTACGTGGCTCCTGTGCTGGACCTGTAACCGCGGCGTATCGTGGGCTGGTCGGTGCAGGACAGCATGACCTCACATCTCGTGGTGCGACGCCCTTATGATGGCTGTGTGGTGCAGGGGCAGACCCGCGGCGTTCTGCACCGCTCGGACCAGGGCAGCCGGTACAACAGCGAGCACTTCCAGAATCTGCTGGCTGAACAGGGCATCACTTGCAGCATGAGCCGGGCCGGCGAGGTCTGCGACAACTCGGCCATGGAGAGGTTCTTCAGCCCCCTCTAGACCAAGTGCACGGCCAGGAAGGTGTACCGAAGTCGAGGCCAGTCCTGCTTAGACGTGTTCGACCACATAGAGTGCTTCTACAACCTGACGCGCCGGCATTCGACGCTCGGCTATCTCAGTCCCGTACAGTTCGAGCAAGCTCAAGAAGCTTAGGTCGGTGTCAACGGAACCGGCAGCAGCCCACCCTGAGTGGCTCACTGGTTGGATCAATTCAGCTAAGGCTCGCAAACGGATGGGAGGCAGGATGGTCTCGGTTATTTCAGGAAGTTATCAACGCAAATCCGACGGCGAGTACTTCACCTATGTCGCGAAAATCCACTTGGAAGTGGACGCCTTCAGTGCAAAGGTGTTTGACGCGAACGGTGAGCTCGCTGGGACGCCCATGTTGTTTTTTGCCGGTACCTCTGGACTGGTTGAGGCACAGTGCCGCGAGTGGGTGGAGCGATGCATCCGCAACAAGGAAGGGGTCGCGTGATGCAGATGGGTATCTCTTTTGATCACGCAGCTCAGCGCATCTCGCATCTCATCAGTCAGCAGGATGGTCCTCTAAAGGTCCCCTACTGAGGTTGTACCCCTCTCACGCTTATCAAAGGATCTACATGACTGCACCGAAGCCGGCAAACGAAGACCAGCGACTTGCTGCTCTGAGGGATTTGCTCATCCTTGACACAGATCCTGAGGAGCGGTTTGACCGAATCACCCTGTTCGCCAAGAGTGAGTTTGACGTACCAATGGCCATCATCTCGCTTGTGGATGAGGAGAGGCAGTGGTTCAAGTCAAGGGTCGGACTGGGCGTCCAAGAGACTTGTCGTGATGTGGCATTCTGCAGTCATGCCATTCTCGGTGAGGACTGCTTGGTAATACCAGATGCACTGCTCGACCATCGGTTTTCGGATAACCCATTGGTGAGAGGGGATCCATGGATCAGATTTTACGCAGGCGCACCATTGCGCCTGCCCAGCGGTTTCTCCGTCGGCTCGCTATGCATCTTGGACACCCGGCCACGCACCATCGATCACACTGATCTGGCGATCTTGTGCAGCTTGAGGGATCTGGTGGTCGAAGAACTCGTCCGCAGGGAGGTCCCTTGATGGGTATTACCGCGCTGCGGAGGAACGAACTGCCTCACCTGCTCCTTGTTGAGCCCGACACTCTTATCAGAAGCACTGTGTCGGGTGTGTGTAAGCAGCTGAGCTTGGCCCAAGTACACCAAGCGTCCAGTGTCGCAGTCGCGCAGCAGATCCTTGAGGGTCAGCCTATGGACATGATGCTGGTGTCACTGAATGAAGGAGAAGAGGCATTTGGCCTCCTCGACAGACTTCGTGCAGGCGCTTGGGAGACCTCCTCCAGCATTCCTATCGCTGTCACATCTGGTCATGCACATGAGGTGATGGTTAATCGCATTCGGGGAGTCCACGTACGCAGACTGTTGCTACGGCCTTTCAAGATCAGGGACGTGGTCAATACGGTGGAGACACTGCGTGAAGCACTTGAGGAGAGGGCCTGAGGGGCGCTCAAGCTGCAGCCGGTATGAGCGTTGGCAAGTAGCAGTCAATGATGGGGTTTAACCTCGGGAAAGCGCCCTACCAATGCTAATCAGCTACTGGTAGCTGCACAACAAATCAGCAGCTGCCCGGCGGAGGCAATCGAATCTTCAATTGCGCCTTAGAAGTGCGGTTCACTGAGGCTTAGCGCACCCCAAGTTTGTCCCGGATGCACTCCTCGATCCAACGCTTGCAGTTCTCAGGATCGAGGTCAGCCTCTGTAAGGTGAGACAGCTCTGGAGCGCCTGCCTTATCTCCGTTTGAAGTCCCCTCGATTTCCTGAGCCAGTCAGAAGTAGAGGTTGGGGAACAGTTTGACACGGTACTCGACCGGAGGGATTCGGCCGAGAGCTTCATGGGGTCGGTGGTGGTTGTAGCGGTGCAGCCAGTCGGCAGTCATGTCGCGCACTTCCTGCAAGCTGTCGAACACGTAGCAGTCGAGCACCTCGGTGCGGTAGGTCTTGTTGAATCGTTCGACATAGGCGTTCTGCGTGGGCTTGCCAGGTTGGATGTGCTGCAGGGCGATGCCCTTGTTCTGAGCCCACTGGGCCAGGGCGTGCGCGATGAACTCGGGGCCGTTGTCCATGCGCTTGAGCTTGGCGTTCTCGTCCTGCAACTGGCGCAGCTGCGACAGGTGCGAAACGGTCATGCCCGAGAACTGGCTCTTCCACTTGTAGTACGTCGGCTCGCTCACACCGTGCTTCCTGCACGTCTCGCCGACCTTCGCTCCCATCTCGACTTCCTTGAGGATGCCGAATATCTGCGCTTCACTGAATCTGGACTTCTTCATGTAGAGACTCCGTCTGGGGGAATTCTCTACCTCCGAGTGGTTCAGGTTTTCGAGGGGGCTTCAAAGCGGATTTCGGACCTACCGGGTGGAGAACACCATCAAAGTCCAGAAAGATGATGATCAGACTGCAACCGACTGGTTGGTTAAGTTTTGGCGTGAGGGTGATTTGCTTTTCTCAGTGCAGCCATTCCATCTTCGGGTTCCCCGCTTCAACACTCTGTAGCAAGTCAGGAGACAGATCGGTGACCTTGATCCCACCCTCACCTCGACGAACTGCCGCTGCAGTGGCAGCTATCGTCGCTTGATAGATTTCTCGGGCGCTCAGGTGCGCCAGCGCGATGATGAGCTTTCTGTCCACATGCTCAACCTTCATTCCCACACTGGCCAACGCGCTCTTGACCACAGACCTGGCCAACTGGATGGCCTGCTCTGCATTCGGCATATAGATGAAGAACTCTTTAAGGCGTGATCGAAGCGTTGCCGGCACGCGCCATGGGTAGTTAGCTGTAGCAATCCAGGACACCTGACTCGCATCGAGCTCCAGGTTCAGGCTGATGTCGCGCACCCGGGCTGCTGAGACTGGCTCCAGCAAGGAGTGCAGCACAGAGGTCGGGGAAGTGAGCGCCCCTGAAGTGGTAGCCAAGCTATTGGCCTTGTCCAGCTCGTCGAGGATCACCACCGGATTGGCGTAGTCACCCAGCGCCAGCAGCTCAAACACGAGCCCGTAGCGAGAATTCCCCCAGCTCATGTCCGATCCAAGCAATGCTGAAGACGTCTCAGCCTGATCCATGGGGTGCCGACGCACGGGTACACCCAGGACCCCTGCCAATGCTTCGCAGAAGTGGGTTTTCCCGACCCCGGGGGGACCATTCAGGAGCATGGGCGGTAGCCGCGCAGCTGGCTTGCCTGCATTGAGCTCGCGGCTGCGCCGCTGCAGCGCCACATGGTTCGCCACGAAATCAATGACTTCTGCGAAGTGCGGATGATCCTGTTTCAGGTCCAGGATCAGCTTGACCGACAGCGGCAGGCCGATCAGCCGCAGAGGCCCTTTCATGTCTAACGCCTGGCCGATTGACTCATTGCGCTTGTGTAGGTCCGAGTCCACCGACTGTGCACCTGCTGCCATGCGATCAACATCCTCTGGGCGAAACACTTGCAGACGCAGGTTCGGCGACACGTTCTGCATGCTGATGCAAAACCCTTCCGGATCACCCGTGAGTCCGACCCGCTTGATGAGCGCCTCGCGCCTAGCTTGTTGGGCTTGAGCAGTGGTGATGGCGGCTTCTGCCTGTTGAAGCTTGCGCCGCTCCTCATCCTTGGCCTCTTGTTCTGCGTACCGCTGATTACTTGCCCTGCGGCGCTCCTCTTCCCTGGCAAGTTGCTCCAGCTCAAACCGCTCGTCACGGTCCAGCTCGTACTCTTCGGCTCGGTGCTGGGGTAGCAGGAGTGGGCTTTTTCCCCCGTCGTCGCCCACCCATGAGCACGGCACAAAGTGCTTTTCGGTCAACAGGCGACCGCGCCCCGGAGCCGTGGGGTGGGTGAAGTCAGCGGGTTGGCGCTTCGCCGGGGTGGGTCGGTCGCTCTTTTTCTTCAGCTCGCTCTCACCCGCTTGGGCGTCACCCTCAGCTGAACTCGCTGGCGGGAAGCAGCTCGAAGCGGTATCGATTGGCGGCTTGGGTTGATCTGCGTCCTGGCTCGGATCAGCTTGATGGGCTTGTTCGGTCATTTCCATCCTCCCGGGGTTACTTCAACGCGCGCAGCTTGTTGTAGTGACTTATCCGGATCGCCTCGAGCTGGGGAGGCACTCCCCGGGGACCGAACCTGCGGCCGACCTGGCCTTTCTCGATGAAGGACAGCGCGACCTCGGCTTCTGGCCGTTTGCGCACCAAGTAGGCGCGAAGCCGCTGCAGCACCAGAAGCGCCTTAGGGCCGGCGTAGTTCAGCGTGTAGACCTGCCTGTTGTGACCGATGCGGCGCTTGACCTCATGGATTGGTGCGGTGACACCCACACAGGATCGGAAGTGCTGGAGTGTTTGCAGACAGTTCTGGGTAACCTGAACGACCAGACGGTAGTTGGCATTTCGGTTTGGGTAGGTCTGGCGCACGATGGCCACACACCCGTCGCCATCGAGCATGCCAGCGGCCCAAGAGAGACTCAGACGCGGCCAAGGAATCGATCGGTCTTCATAGGCCCGGCGTTCATGATCCGGAATGCGGATTGCCTCTCGATCCACCCCCACAGGCAAGCTTTCAAAAAGCGGGACCTGCTCATCACCGGTGTCCTCGGTGTTACCCATGGTCGCGTCGACCCCGGCCGGGGTATGACCGTCCCAGGGCTCCACAGAGGCCCGTTGGTCGAGCTGAGACGGCGAGATGGCGGCAGCATCTGACGCGCCATCTGCTGGCGCAGCCTCGGTCACCTCATCGTTCGCAGCGCGGGTAGGCTGGATCCAGCTCAGTTCTGAGCTGATCGGGCGTCCACATTCCTGACCCTGAACAGGCAGCAGCACCCATTCTTTGTGATCGTGGCTCAGACGGGCTCTGGCCTCCTGGCGCGCAAGCCCAATCGCATCGGAGAAGGCTCGGGCCAGGGCAGAAAACTCGGGATGGATGGGACTCTTGCTGAGCGGGCCGTGTCGGCTGTCGAGGCGGTACTCCAGGAGCACCGCATCACTCAGGAGCTGCTGCAGCCAAATGCCTTCATTGATGATCTCGCGACCATCCGGAATTAGGTCTACGGACTGGTGATCAGGCAGGTTCGTGAGACGACTGTCTTGCGCAGGCTTCATCGCCTCAATGAATCGAGCCAAGATTCGGCGAAGTTTGAGCAGGGTCATCGGATGAGCCTTGCGTTCGGCGCAGCGCCCACCCCCTATCGCTGACAGATCGGCTGGCTCATTGGAGGCTGCCGGGATGCGAGTTCCCACTCGAGCCACCGGCAGCATCCCCAGGTCCGCGATCAGGCAGGCCAGGCGGACCAAAGAGACCTGGTCCTGACTCAGCCCAGCTGTCGATACCTGCTCAAGAGCGACCTGGCCGACAGCCAGCGGATGCGCGACGGCACCTGCGCGAACCGAAGGCATCACCTCGATCAATGCGCGCTCCATAGCGGGGCTTGAGATGGCTGCCATCGCGAGCGCCTGATGGGCAGGTTTGAGGCTCAGGATTGCGTGCTGCAGATCTGCGGTCACCGATTCGGGGAGTCCAAGGTGGTCGAGCATCCACGGGCCCGTGCCTTTGCCGGATCGGGGCTGATCAATGCCGGTCACCATCAGCGCATCTGGAGGGATGCCAGGGACGTTGCCATCCTGGGGTTTGACCGCCTGGATCCATCGCACGCTAGACGGATGCCTGGACGCGTCACCAGCAGCCCCGGCCTCCTTCTTTTGGCTTGCTGGCAGTACAAGGGACTGGTCTCCGCTGCCGAGTAGCGCAAAGGCAAGGCTGGCCTGGCGTTGCGGACTCACCGCCCCCGACTTGCTCAGATAGGGTCCCACAGGCCCCAGCGGATAGCCCGGACTGAGAAGCGTGTTCATCCGAAAGACCGAGCCAGGTTCAGCCAGCTCACCCAGCAGGTTGGGCATCTCGTCGCCAGGCTTGACCCGGTAGGACTCAAAGCCTCCCTCCTCTGCTGTGCCTCTTCCAGCATCGCGGTGGCTGGCGCCCTTGTCGCTGGCTGTCTGGCCTGGGAGCCCATTGGCGGCTTGATTGCGCAGGCGCGCTGCAAGCTGCTCACAGATCTCCTTGTCGAAGTTGCCGATTTCCTTGGAGAGCTTGGCGAGCAGCTCCATTCCAGGCATCAGGCTCGGGCTGCCATTGCTGCTGATCTCTGAATCATTGCGGCAGCCTCCGCTGTTCATGTTGAAGAGGCTGCGATCTTCATCGGACGGGAGATGGTTGGGGTGCGTGTTCATGGTGTTGGACTTTCGTGGTGATCGATTGAGGCGGTACTGCCCGCCGGGTAGCCAGATCAATCCAAAGCGGCGCTGCGGTGGTTCGGGCAAGGCTCCGCCTCGCCGGTGCAGCGGACGCTTGGGTCCGGCCGGTTCAAACTGACAAATGAGGTTGTGGGTGGCTAGGGTTGAACGGCGATGCGTTCAGTGGTCATCGCCCGTTGCTCCTTGAAACAAGGCTGTTCAGCCGTGCTTCAAGAACGGAGGTGGTGGTGGCGGCTTGAACAAGGCAGTGAACTCGGCATCGTCAATACCTTGCTGGCTTGCTCGACCCGGCGCTACGACAGCTGAAGGCTGCCTGCCTTTCTTTTGAGCGGGCAGGACCTCCATGTCCTTGGGCTTGGAGGTCCCGGCCTGCTCGTTGGCTGTCGTGGATTGTTCAAGCACCCCTGGAGGTGGTTGCTGGCTTCCTTGGTGCACCTGGTTGGCGGCAGCTCGCCCTTGCAGCACAGCATCTTCCTGATGACCTTCGGCTGGAAGCATGGCCACATCCTCCGGGAGTCGGATCACCAGCCCTTGGACGGGTGCCACCGAGATGTGCTGCTTCAAGAGCCGCTCCATCGCAGAGCCATCGCGCCGGGTCAGATTGGGCACGTACCGGCTGTACACCCGAAACAGCATTTCGGTGCTGGTGTGACCCAGCTGGCGCGCGATCCACTCCGGCGCCTCACCAGAGGCCAGCCACAGGGTCGCTGCGGTGTGGCGCATCTGGTAAGCCCGGCGGTGCGGAATATCAAGATGCCGTAGCAACGGCGACCAGACCCGGTTCAGGAAGTTCTGGTTGTCCATCGGCTCGCCCTTGCGATTGCAGAACACGAACTCCGAGATCTTCCCGGTTGCCTTGAGCTGCTCGTGCAGAGCATCGAACACCAGGTCGGTCATCTGGATGTCCCGCACGCTGCCGTCGGTCTTGAGCTCGTCCTCTTCCTTCATCACGATCGACTCGCGAACCAGGATCAGACGGCGCTCAAGGTCGACGTATTTCCACTTCAGCCCGTGAACTTCTCCAGTGCGCATGCCGGTAAAGAAGCGCAAGGTGAAGTAGCTGCGGTAGTCCACCCGAACGGTAGTGAGGATCTTCTGGACCTCCTCCAGCGTGAACGGCATGACGTCACTGCGCTTCATCTTCAGCGGCTTGATGTTGCGAAACGCAGAAGTAAACTCAAAGCGGTCGGCCGCCTCGTTGAGGATCTGCCGCAGCGGCTTCATCACGGAGTTGATGCGACGGTTGGACAGCGTGGAGAGGCTTTTGCGGGCGGGTACTTTGGCGAGTGATGCCCGAAAAGCCAGAACGTCTGCCTTGGTGATGTGGCCGACCTCTTTCTCCCCGAAGTAGGGAATCAGGTACTGGTCCAGCGATCCCCGTTGTGTGACGCGGTAGCTGCGGCGCCAAGACACCTCCGACTCGGAGAACCACATGTCGGCGAAGTCGCTGAACGAGGGAGTACCGCTGCGCGTGGTGGGCTGGAAAGCTTTGGCGTCGTTGCTCGAAGCTTCGGAGTCCGTATGACCAGACTTGGCTGGCTGCGGCTTGCCGAAAGTCTTCTCGTAGTCGAACGTGCCGAGGGCGATTTCGCCTTCGATGCGCTCAAGGGCCTTTTGCAGGCGCTTGCGGTTCATCGGCGTGTCCGCGAGAGCGGTGTACTCGCGCAGACGTTGTCCGGCATATCGGAAGTCAAGGAACAGCGTGCCCTTGCTGTCGAGGCGGCGGATACTACCCATGGAGCATGCCTCCATTGGCCAGCGGAATCGTGGCAGAGCCGCCCGATGACGCCATCGCCATATCGGCCTCGATGTGCTCCCAGATGTAAAGCGTCTTACGACCACCGAAGGGGCGAATGTAGTGACGCCCTTCGATAAGAACGCTGTCTTTGAGCCGATCGCGGATCGTTCGGCTGTCGTACTTGATCCGAGCGGAAAGCTCGTCCGTGGTGAGGTAGGTCGCTGTAGACACTGGTCACTCCTTTCATCCAATGCGACAATTCAGATGTCAAAAACGCTCGATGGATCGTTTTTTGTCATCTTGGACGACATTATGGACGCCTAAATGCCACTGTCAAGTGCTTTTTTGCATCCTGAGTGAAAAAAAGACACGGAGAGTGATGTGATCAAGTGCCACCTGTCCCGCCTTATGGGGGAGCGAAAGCTCAAGATCAGCGATGTCGCGCGGGACACCGGCCTTCACCGGAACACCATTACGCTTCTGTATCAGGAGACTGCAACCAGGATCGATCTCGATGCCGTCAACGCGCTCTGCAAGTACTTCAGCGTCGGCGTAGCTGACATGTTCGAGTACCTGCCTGACGAAGGCTGAGGACTTGCATCATCGACAGCGCTACTAGTTTGCCTAGGTCTTCCGGGCAGGTGCCCAACCAAGTGCGCACGTCGTTCTATGAACTTGCACATAGTGACGTTGCGCAAGACGCTGAAGGGGTAAATATCGCGTTCTGCCTCTCTCTGGTGTGTCCGCGCCTGACTGCCTGAAAGGCGCCTCTGCAGCGAGGGCAGCCTGTCGTCTTCTAACTCTCAATGACCGCAGCTTGCGGTGGATTCAACCGGTCGCCGCAACACTCGAGCTAACGGGCAAGGGCGACGCGAAGCTAGGCCCGCGCGGTGCAACATAGACGCAGGTGCCGAGCAGGATTGGTGACCAATCGCTAGTGTCCTGTCCCGGAAATAACTGGCATTAATCGTGCATGCCAGTGCGGTATCTTGGAACCGGAGATACCGCGATGAGAACAGGCAGGCCGAAGACGGAGTTGCTGCTGTCGGACGAGGAGCGTTCGCAGTTGCAGTCGTTCGCACGCAGCCGCTCGCTGCCGGCCGCGCTGAGCAATCGGGCGCGCATCATCTTGAGCAGCGCCGATGGCGAACTGAATTCCTCCATTGCCGAGCGCTTGAAGTTGACCAAGGCCACTGTGGGCAAGTGGCGCACGCGGTTCATCGAGCGACGCTTGGCTGGGCTGTACGACGATGTTCGCCCCGGCAAGCCCCGCACGATCGACGATGAGCGCGTGGCGCAGTTGATCAAGACCACGCTGCACACCAAGCCCGCCAACGGCTCCACGCACTGGAGCGTGCGCACGGTGGCCGCCGAGACGGGCATCTCCAAGACCAGCGTTCAGCGGTACTTCCAGCTCTTTGGGCTTCAGCCTCATCGCACCGAAGGCTTCAAGTTGTCCAACGACCCGTTTTTCGTCGAGAAACTGCGGGACGTGGTCGGGCTCTATCTGAGTCCCCCAGACAACGCTTTGGTCATCTGCGTGGACGAGAAGAGCCAATGCCAGGCGCTGGAGCGCACTCAGCCGATGCTGCCCATGGGGTTCGGTTACGTCGAGGGCGTCACCCACGACTACAAGCGCCACGGCACCACGACGCTGTTCGCCGCGTTGAACGTCCTGAACGGCGCGGTCCTCGCAACATGCAAGCCGCGCCACCGCCACCAGGAGTTCCTGTCCTTCCTGCGTGAGATCGACAAGGCTGTTCCCGGCGAACTGGACATCCACTGCATCGCGGATAACTACGCCACCCACAGCCATCCAAAGATCAAGGCCTGGCTGGCGGCGCGACCGCGCTGGCACATGCATTTCATTCCGACTTACAGCTCCTGGCTGAACCAGGTGGAACGCTTCTTCTCGCTGATCACCGACAAGGCAATCCGGCGCGGCTCGTTCACTAGCGTCAAGCAGCTCGTGCAGCGCATCGACCACTTCGTCGCGGCGTACAACACGAACTGTCAACCCTTCAAGTGGACCGCCACCGCCGATTCGATCCTTGTGAAGCTGCATCGACTTTGCTCACGTATCAGCGGGACAGGACACTAGTCGCCGGACTTCCGCTATCAGTGCGGGAACTTGCTCAACGTTACCAATAGCAATCACCGAATGAAACGCCTCGCGGTTGCGCTTCGCCACGTCGGACGACGCGAACCAGATCTCAAGAGCGGCGTCCGAAGCCGGAAACTGCCACGCAAGCGTCGCTATGACTCTTGCACGCACCTCAGGGTCGGGGTCGCAGCAGGCAATGTCCTGCAAGAAGGAGAGGTTCTCGCGTTGACTGCCAAGCCCATCGAGAAGGTTGTACTTTTTCTCGGGGGGCCAGGCACTGAACTGAGTCGTGAGTGCCTCGCCAAATGACCTCACGCTCAGGCCCCCGGCTTCATTGATGAGCGCGAAGGCGTCCGAGCGATCCGTGGTTCTAAGCAGTGCTTCAAGCTCGGACGCGAACACGGGGGAACGCGTTAAAGCCATACAGGCCAGCGCATGATTCTTTGCTCTGTTTGACGTCGCTGCGTGAAGCTGCCTAATGCCTTCTATGAGCTGTCCGAATGGACCATCAGGTTCTGCGCCCATTTGGACCTCCCCGGCCAACTTGCTGGCGAGCGACAGATCGGCACGAATTGCCAGCTCCACGAGCTTTACTCGCGGTCCGACAAACTTGTCCGTGACCAATTTCTCCGCTAGCAGGTCCAGAGATTCAGTCCATGCGGGCTGGTTGAATACCTCTAGCACCAGCTCCTGCTGCAGCCCATCAGGTAGGACCTCAGCGGTGAGCTGTTCGTGAACCCAAGTGGCTGCGAAAAATTCTTGGAACCGTTGGTGACAAAACTTCAGGACTTCCGAGTCTCGCTCGCGATGCAGCAGGTGCGTGTTACATAAGGCATCAACGACCTTCGTTGGTTCAACGTCGCGCCCTTGAACTCGGGTCGACTTCTGCAGCTCTGCCAAGGCGCGACCAACGACGCTGCGAGCCTCATCCACATGCATGTCGACCTTGCCAGCATCAGTCAGGTAGCGCGCTAGAGCCTTCAGGTACATCCGATGTTGCCCGTACAGCGGCGCATCATCGATTGCCGTCTGCCGTTGGTCAGGGGCCTCGAGGATAGGCTGTACCGCCTCAAGTAGCTCGTACATCGTGGCGGGAACCTCGTGCCCTCGTTGAGCCAAGAGAATCGCGGTGGAGAGGATCAGTGGATTGCGAGCTGTGTGCCGTAACGGCGTATCAGTTTGCAGCCGTTTCAGCAGACCAGAGCCAGTTCCGTTGGGAAGGGCTTGCGCGATTAACGCGCGCTGCCGGTCCCAGTTGAACTCGAGTACGCTGACCACGACACCTGTAGCGGCAGCGAATGGGCCCTCTGCGCGCCGCGAGGTGCAAACAACCATCACGCCTTGATGATCTGCAAGAAAGTCCTCTGCGCTAGCGATTGCACGCGCCTTGTCTGCTGCCGCAATTTCATTCCAGCCATTGAGGAGCAGAGCAACCTGTCCGTTCATCAGAAGCGAGGACAACCCATTTCTGTCAACCGTCGCGCGTTGTACGGCTCGCATGTTGGCGAGGTAGTCGAGGAGGGACTGCCCCGACCGCAGCCAGTTCGTGGCCGACGCGTACAGCGGAACGGGCATCCCAGGGCTTTGAATGAGCGATTCACCCAGTTCAACGAGGGCGGTCGTCTTGCCGATACCACCTTCACCCTCAATGACAATCAGTCGGCGTTCGTGGAGGAGAGCCGTTAGTGCGGCCACGTCCAATCGCTCTTGCGAGCCGGCGTCGGCGCCACGCGAAAACGCACAAGGAACTCGTTGCTGCAGCAGTTTGGCGGCCTTTGGGGCCTGGTCGAGAAGGCCTTGAGCCTCGGCTCTGAGAGCGTCGAGATTGGGGCTAACAGCTTTCGCCAAACGTGCCTCGCGGCTCTCCGCGGCAATTTCCGCCACCTGAGCAGCAAGGAAACAGGGGTCGTTGGAGACTAGGGTTCCCACGTAGTTCGCGACGATTTCTACATGTCCCAGAGCAAGCTGCCCAACTTCGCCGGTGGCTTCCGAGTAACCTTGTTCCAATGTGGTGAGGGTCTCGCTGACCAACTTGGGGTTGGCGCCTAACCTGGCCACCAAGTATTGCGTCAGTGCCTCTTGGGTCTTCGAACTAGCCAACCATTGCCGTACTGCCTTCGACTTCAACACGCTATTCGGTAGTGCGGGCTCACGGAGCAGTCTTTCGATAGTGACAGTGACTTGTCCTTGTACGGTTAACTCACTCAGTGCATCACCACCCTGTAACGCGGCGCGAGCACTGGCTCGTCTGCCGAGGCTTTCGACCTTGTCCATAACCCACCCGCCAGCTTTGCCCAGCACCGAATCGGCAATCCATTCCAGCATCAAGCGACTCCTCAGTCTTTCCACGCGAACCGGCCGTCTTGCCAGTCCTCCACAAGGACGTCCGGTGGTAACGGTGCCGTGCGGTCTATGGGCGTCAGCAAGGTGACGTCCTCGAAAAGTCCGCGAAGCTCTCGGTTGTTGGTCACCATGACCGTGCCTTCAGTAATCACCAGTGCAACAATGAGGGCCGGGGGGCGTCGAGGCTCGACAGTCCGTGGGCTCGGTCAATGAGCGCTCCAACAAACGTCAACACCTGTGTCTCCATTGTTTCGGCCAGAACTTCGATACGGACTACTACGCCACTGCGACCCGACCTTTCCGTTGGCTAGTTGTCTTCTGGTGAGCTCTGCGCGCTCGCATCTAAGGATCTGAGCCAAGCCAGTTTTCCTCTTATCTTCGCTTCGAGCCCTCGCTCGGATGGCTCGTACCAGTGCTTCGATTCAAGGCCATCCGGGAAGTACGTCTGTCCGGCTGCATACGCGTCCGGCTCGTCGTGCGCGTACCGATATTCATCCCCATACCCCATTTCCCTCATGAGCTTCGCGGGTGCGTTACGAAGATGAATGGGCACTGGTCTCGACCCTGTTTCTTTGACGAATGCTTTGGCTTGGTTCCAAGCGAGATAGGAGGCGTTCGACTTGGCCGCTACTGCCAAGTAGGTGGCGGCCTGGGCGAGTGCCAATTCGCCCTCGGGTGAGCCGAGTCGTTCATATGCCTCCGCAGCGTTCAAGGCAAGCTGCAGTGCTCGCGGGTCAGCGTTCCCAATATCCTCGCTCGCCATCGCGATCATTCGTCGCGAAACTTGCCGGCCGTCGCCGCCTCCGTCAAGAATGCGGGCGAGCCAGTAAAGCGCTGCATCCGGTTGTGAGCCTCTTAGGGACTTGTGAAACGCTGACAATTGCCAATACAGCTCGTCGCCTCCCTTGTCGAATCGACGCAGAGATGGGCTTGTAGATGACGCGGCGAACTCTACAGTTACCGTACTTAGTCTTGCGCTGGCTGCAGCGGTCGTCACTTGTTCAATCAAATTCAGAAAACGACGCCCATCTCCGTCAGCAAAGCCTGCTAGTACGTCAAGGGCATCCGAATCCAGGTTCACGCCTTTGAGATGAGGTACTGCTCGTTGATAAAGCTGCTCCATTTCGTCTGCTGACAACGGTTGAAGCGTGTAGACCTGGGCACGCGACAGCAGAGCGTTGTTTACCTCCATGCCTGGGTGCTCAGTGGTCCCGCCTACCAGCGTGAGAAGGCCCGATTCAACATGAGGCAGCAGCGCGTCTTGCTGAGACTTGTTGAAGCGATGAATCTCATCCACGAAGAGCACCGTTGGTTGTGCAGAAACGGTGAGCTTCGCTTGCGCGTCTTCAATCGCGATCCGGATGTCCTTGACCCCAGCAAGCACGGCAGAGATTGCGATGAAGTGGCTGTCTGTTGCTCTAGCGGAGAGTCTGCCGAGAGTCGTCTTTCCAACCCCCGGAGGGCCCCACAAGATGAATGAGTGGAGCTTCTTAGCCTCAAACGCTAGCCGCAACGGCTTCCCCGGTCCTAGCAGGTGCTGCTGGCCAACAACCTCGTCGAGCGATTGGGGGCGGATTAGCTCCGCGAGGGGTGGCTTCGGTGCGGTGTTGAAAAGGTCCATGGTCCACAAGTATCGACGCCTGGATTAGACGGAAAGAACTGATGTGAGAGGCTCGTCTAAGAATGAAGTCATTTGATGACGAGGAAGACCCACTCCCGCTTAGGATCGGGAATCTCATCTAATATATCGCTCCGTATAATCTACGACACCATCAGCGCCCTGCACAAGAGCGTGCGCGGCTCCGACCCCGATGCCGCCCTGTACTGGCTGGTGCGCATGCTCGATGGCGGGGCCGACCCGCGCTACATGGCGCGGCGCCTCATCCGCATGGCGGCCGAGGACATCGGACTGGCCGATCCGCGCGCGCTGCGGCTCGCGCTGGACGCCGCCGAGGTGTACGAGCGCCTGGGCAGTCCGGAGGGCGAGCTGGCGCTGGCCGAGTGCGTGGTGTACCTGGCGGTGGCGCCCAAATCGAACGCGGTCTACAAGGCCTACAACGCGGCGAAGGCCTTCGTGAAGAAGGATGGCACCCGTCCGGTGCCCCTGCACCTTCGCAATGCACCGACCCGGCTCATGAAGGACCTCGACTACGGCCGTGGATACCGCTATGCGCACGACGAGGAGGGCGGTTTCGCCGCGGGCGAGAACTACCTGCCCGAGGGCATGGCCGCGCCCGGTTTCTACCGCCCGGTGGAGCGGGGCCTGGAGATCCGCATCGCCGATAAGCTGCGAGAACTGCAGCGGCTGAACGATCAGAAAAACTAATCCATCTCCAATCCCTCTTCTGATGCCGGGGAGGGTATAGGGTAAACCCTTGATTCCTCAGGGCAAACCCGCTCAGGTCCCCCAAAAATGGGTCGCTACAATCGCGCACCAACCCGCCCACGGCCTGTATCCAGGACGCTCATGGCGGGTTTTTTGCTAGGTTGAATCAGCGGGCTGCGCATCTCTGCGGCCCGTCCGGTCACAAACACGGAGAACCTTCATGGAAGTTTTGCTTCAGCAGATCATCAATGGTCTGGTGCTGGGCAGCATGTACGCGCTGGTCGCCCTGGGATACACCATGGTGTACGGCATCATCGGCCTCATCAACTTTGCGCACGGTGATGTGCTCATGGTGGGCGCGCTCACCAGCTGGACCATCATCGGCATCATGCGCGACGCCTCCCCGGGCATGCCGGGCTGGATGGTGCTGATCATGGCCACCATCATTGCCATGGTGGTGTGCGCGGCGCTCAACTACACCATCGAGAAGCTGGCCTACCGGCCACTGCGCAGTGCGGCAAGACTCGCACCCCTGATCACCGCCATCGGCATGTCGCTGCTGCTGCAGACCTTCGCGATGATCATCTGGAAGCCCAACCCCAAGTCTTACCCCAACCTGCTGTCCACCGACCCGGTGGCCATCGGCGGGGCCGTGATCTCGGTCACCCAGATCACCATCCTGGCCACCACGGTCATCACCCTGGCCTTCCTGATGTGGCTGGTCAACCGCACCAACCTGGGCCGCGCCATGCGCGCCACCGCCGAGAACCCGCGCGTGGCAGCCCTCATGGGCATCAAGCCGGACACGGTGATCTCGGCCACCTTCATCATCGGTGCCATGCTGGCAGCGATTGCCGGCGTGATGTGGGCCTCCAACTACGGCAGCGTGCAGCACGCCATGGGCTTCATGCCGGGCCTCAAGGCCTTCGTGGCAGCCGTGATGGGCGGCATCGGCAACCTGGCCGGGGCCGTGGTGGGCGGTGTGGCCCTGGGCCTGATCGAGTCGCTGGGCGCCGGCTACCTCGGCAAGCTCACCGGCGGCGTGCTGGGCAGCCAGTACACCGACATCTTTGCCTTCATCGTGCTGGCCATCGTGCTGACCCTGCGCCCCTCGGGCCTGCTGGGCGAGCGTGTGGCCGACCGCGCCTGATCCGGAGGACCTGATCATGATGAACAACCAAACCGGCAAGCTGGTCGTCTTCTTCATTGCAGCCGTCGCGCTGCTGGCGCTGCCCCTGGTGCTGCAGGCCACCGGCAGCAACTCCTGGGTCCGCATCCTGGACATCGCGCTGCTGTATGTGCTGCTGGCCCTGGGTCTGAACATCGTGGTGGGCTACGCCGGCCTGCTCGATCTGGGCTACATCGCCTTCTTCGCGGTGGGCGCCTACCTGTTCGCGCTGCTGGGCTCGCCCCACCTGAGCGACACCTTCCCGGCCATCAAGGCCGCCTTCCCCGACGGCATCCACTACAACATATGGCTGGTGATGCTGGTGGCAGCGGCCGTGGCCGGCGTCGTCGGCATGATCCTGGGCGCGCCCACGCTCAAGCTGCGGGGCGACTACCTGGCCATCATCACCCTGGGCTTCGGCGAGATCATCCGGATCTTCCTGCTCAACATGGACCGTCCGGTGAACATCACCAACGGCCCCAAGGGCATCAGCCAGATCGACACCATCACCGTGTTCGGCGTTGACCTGGGCAAGCGGCTGGAGATCGACCTGTTCGGCTTCAGCTACACCTTCCAGCCGGTCACGCTGTATTACTACCTGTTCCTGTTCTTCGTGGTGCTGGCCATCGTGCTGTCCTACCGCCTGCAGGACTCCCGCATCGGCCGTGCGTGGATGGCCATCCGCGAAGACGAGATCGCCGCCAAGGCCATGGGCCTGAACACCCGCAACCTCAAGCTGCTGGCCTTCGGCATGGGTGCCACCTTCGGCGGCATCTCCGGCGTCCTGTTTGCCTCGTTCCAGCGCTTCGTGTCGCCCGAGTCCTTCTCCCTGATGGAGTCGGTGATGGTGGTGGCCATGGTGGTGCTCGGCGGCATCGGCCATATCCCCGGCGTGGTGCTGGGCGCGCTGCTGCTGGCCGGCCTGCCCGAGCTGCTGCGCCACGTGGCCCATCCGCTGACCGCCATGACCGATGGCCGCCTGGCGCCCGAGATCCTGCGCCAGCTGCTGATCGCGCTGGCCATGGTGGTGGTGATGCTGATCCGCCCGAAGGGCTTGTGGCCGGCCCCTGAGCACGGCAAGTCCCTGAACAAGTGAGCGGAGCACCTTCATGAGCGAGACGATTCTCAAAGTCGCCAACGTGTCCAAGCGCTTCGGCGGCCTTCAGGCCCTGAGCGATGTGGGCATCACCATCGAGCGTGGTCAGGTCTATGGCCTGATCGGCCCCAACGGCGCCGGCAAGACCACCTTCTTCAACGTGCTGACCGGCCTCTACACGCCCGACAGCGGCAGCTTCGAGCTGGCCGGCAAGCCCTACCAGCCGACCGCCGTGCACGAGGTGGCCAAGGCGGGCATTGCCCGCACCTTCCAGAACATCCGGCTGTTCGCCGAGATGACCGCACTGGAGAACGTGATGGTGGGCCGGCATGTGCGCACCTCGTCCGGGCTGATCGGCGCGGTGCTGCGCACCCCGGGTTTCAAGCGCGAGGAAAAGGCCATCACCGACCGCGCGCGCGAGCTGCTGGCTTACGTGGGCATCGAGAAGTTTGCCGACTACAAGTCGCGCACCCTGAGCTACGGCGACCAGCGCCGGCTGGAGATCGCGCGTGCCCTGGCCACCGACCCCCAGCTGATCGCGCTGGACGAGCCGGCTGCCGGCATGAACGCCACCGAGAAGGTGCAGCTGCGCGAGCTGATCGACCGCATCCGCAACGACAACCGCACCATCCTGCTCATCGAGCACGACGTGAAGCTGGTGATGGGCCTGTGCGACCGCGTCACCGTGCTGGATTACGGCAAGCAGCTCTCGTCCGGCACGCCGGCCGAAGTGCAGAAGGACCCGAAAGTCATCGAGGCCTATCTGGGCACCGGCGGCCATTGATCGAGGAAGCAGACAACATGGCAAACACCCTCCTGAAAATCAAGGGTCTGAAGGTCTCGTACGGCGGCATCAAGGCCGTCAAGGGCATCGACATGGAAGTGCGCGAAGGCGAGCTGATCTCCCTGATCGGCTCCAACGGCGCCGGCAAGACCACCACCATGAAGGCGGTCACCGGTTCGCTGGCCTTCGAGGACGGCGACGTGGAATACCTGGGCCAGAGCATCAAGGGCAAGGGCGCCTGGGATCTGGTCAAGCAGGGCCTGGCCATGGTGCCGGAAGGCCGGGGCGTCTTCACCCGCATGACGATCACCGAGAACCTGCAGATGGGCGCCTACATCCGCAAGGACAAGGACGGCATCGCGGCCGACATCGAACGCATGTTCGGCATCTTCCCGCGCCTGCGGGAGCGCAAGGACCAGCTGGCAGGCACCATGTCGGGCGGCGAGCAGCAGATGCTGGCCATGGCCCGGGCCCTGATGAGCCAGCCCAAGGTGCTGCTGCTCGACGAGCCGTCCATGGGCCTGTCGCCCATCATGGTCGACAAGATCTTCGAGGTGGTGCGCGACGTGTCCCAGCAGGGCGTGACCATCGTCCTGGTGGAACAGAACGCCCGCCGCGCCCTGCAGATCGCCGACCGCGGCTACGTGATGGACTCCGGCGAGATCATCATGACCGGCAACGGCCGCGACATGCTGGACGACCCCAAGGTCCGCGCCGCCTATCTGGGAGAGTGACCGCCGTGGTCCAGAGCACCCGCGGAACCGGCTCCGCCGGGCAGTAGGGTGCGCCCCCCTTGAGGGGGCCGCGCGCCAGCGCGGCGGGGGGTCTCCTTACAATGCTGGGTTGTGCACCGCTGGTGCCCAACCCATTTTTCATTCATGAGCCAAGCACCTTCCACCCCCGCCGCCGAGTCCGCCGCCCCTGCGGCGCACGATGAAAACCAGCTGATCGCCGAACGCCGCGAAAAACTGAAGGCCCTGCGGGAAGCGCAGCAGCGCGGGGAGGGTGTGGCATTTCCCAACGACCACAAGCCGGCCGACCGGGCCGAAGACCTGTTTGCGGCCCACGGCGAGACGAGCAAGGAAGAGCTGGAGGCCAACCCGGTGCGGGCCAGCGTGGCTGGCCGCATGATGCTCAAGCGGGTCATGGGCAAGGCCAGCTTCGCCACCCTGCAGGACGCCTCGTTCGGTCCCAGCGGCGGCCGCATCCAGATCTACCTGAACAACGACAGCGTGGGCGAGGCGGTGCACAACGCCTTCAAGCACTGGGACATGGGCGACATCGTGGCGGCCGAGGGCGTGCTGTTCCGCACCCGCACCGGCGAGCTCACCATCCATGCCGACCGCATCCGCCTGATCACCAAGAGCCTGCGTCCGCTGCCCGACAAGTTCCACGGCGTGGCCGACCAGGAGATCAAGTACCGCCAGCGCTATGTCGACCTCATGACCGACGAGAGCGCCCGGGCCCGCTTCGTGGCGCGCAGCAAGGCGATTTCGGCGCTGCGCAACTTCATGGTCGAGCACGGCTTCCTGGAGGTCGAGACGCCCATGCTGCACCCGATCCCCGGGGGGGCCAATGCGCGGCCCTTCAAGACCCACCACAACGCGCTCGACCAGGAGATGTTCCTGCGCATTGCGCCCGAGCTCTACCTCAAGCGGCTGCTGGTGGGCGGTTTCGAGCGGGTGTTCGAGATCAACCGGAACTTCCGCAACGAAGGCATCAGCGTGCGGCACAACCCGGAATTCACCATGATGGAGTTCTACGCGGCCTACTGGAATTACCGCGACCTCATGGATTTCAACGAGCAGCTCATCCGCCACCTGGTGAAGGTGGTGCGCGGTGACGGCGAGCTCACCTACCAGGGCCGTGTGGTGGATGTGGACAGCCCGTTCGAGCGCCTGACCATCCGCGACGCCATCGTCAAGTACACCGAGGCCGGCGCCAGCGTGGACGACCGCGAATGGCTGACCGGCCAGCTGCGCAAGCTGGGCATGAGCGAGGAGAAGCACCAGCTCTCCACCCGCAGCCTGGCCGGTCTGCAGGTGCTGTATTTCGAGGAGAAGGTGGAGTCCCTGCTGTGGAACCCGACCTTCATCATGGACCACCCGACCGAGATCTCGCCGCTGGCCCGCGCCAACGATGCACGCCCCGAGGTGACCGAGCGGTTCGAGCTCTACATCACCGGCCGCGAGTTCGGCAATGCCTTCTCCGAGCTGAACGATGCCGAGGACCAGGCCGCGCGTTTCCATGCACAGGTGGCCGCCAAGGACGGTGGCGACGACGAGGCCATGCACTTCGACGCCGACTACATCCGGGCGCTGGAATACGGCATGCCGCCGGCCGGTGGCTGCGGCATCGGCATCGACCGCCTGATGATGCTGCTGACCGACAGCCCCAGCATCCGCGACGTGATCCTGTTTCCCGCCCTGCGACGGGAACATTGATCACCCCCGCGCCGCCTGCGGCGTCACCCCCTCCAGGGGGCGATGCCAGCGGCCCGGCAAAGCCGGTTCTGCGGCATCCCTTGACGGGTCAGTGCTGCTTCATGCGAATTCGGCCAGCGCCTTGCGCATCTTCTTCATGGCCGCCACCTCGATCTGGCGGATGCGCTCGGCGCTCACGCCGTATTCGGCGGCCAGTTCGTGCAGCGTCATGCCGCCCGATCCGTCGTCGTTCACCTTGAGCCAGCGCTCGGTGACGATGCGGCGGGAACGGTCGTCCAGCTCGCCCATGGCGCGGGCGATGCCTTCGGTGGCCAGCACGTCGCGCTGGGCCGACTCGATCATGGCGGTGGGTTCGTGGTGGGCGTCGGCCAGCCAGGCGATCGGGCTGTAGGTGTCCTCGCCATCGTCGGCGGGCGAGGGGTCGAGCACCACGTCACCACCGGCGAGCCGGGTTTCCATCTCGCGGACTTCTTCCGGCTTGACGTTGAGGTCGCGCGCGACCACCTCGATCTCGCTGTCCGACAGCGCCTCGCGGTGGGTGTCGCCGTCGGCGGCTCCGGCCCGGAAGCCCTGCTTCATGGAGCGCAGGTTGAAGAACAGCTTGCGTTGCGCCTTGGTGGTGGCCAGCTTGACCATGCGCCAGTTCTTCAGGATGTATTCGTGGATCTCGGCCTTGATCCAGTGCATGGCGTAGCTCACCAGGCGCACGCCCTGGTCGGGGTCGAAGCGCTTGACCGCCTTCATCAGGCCCACGTTGCCTTCCTGGATCAGATCGCCGTGGGGCAGACCGTAGCCCAGGTACTGCCGGGCGATCGAGACCACCAGGCGCAGGTGCGACATCACCAGCCGGCCGGCGGCATCCAGGTCGTTGTGGTCGCGCAGGCGGCGTGCGGCGTCCTGCTCCTCGTCCAGCGTGAGCAGGGGCAGGCGGTTGACCGCCGAGATGTAGGCGTCGAGATTCCCCAGCGGCGGCAGCGTGAGCGAGCGGCTCCACGGGCTGGACACGGCCAGGGAGGCGGGGGGTGCCACAGGAACGAGCGTTGCAGACATGGGACCTCCTCAAACAGGATGAAATGTTAGCACTCTCTCCGAGTGAGTGCTAAACCCGGAAGTTCCGCCTGGTCAGCGCCGCTCGTACCGGGCCTGCACCATCCCGCTGGCGAATGTCCGACCCTGGACCAGGCGCCAGTCCGACCGGGGCAATGGACCGCTGAACAGCCGGGTGCCCGATCCCAGCACCACCGGGATCCAGGACAGGGTCAGTTCATCGACCAGCCCGCTGTCCAGTGCCTGTCCGACCACCTCGCCGCCGTCCAGATACACGTGGCGGCTGCCCTCGGCATGCAGGCGGGCCAGCACGTCCGGCAGGCTGCCCCGGCAGGCCTGCGCCCCATGGTCCGAAGGCAGCGGTCGGTGGGTCAGCACCCGGACCCGGTGGTCCTTGAACGGCCAGTCCCCCAGGGCCAGGACCGCATCGTGGGTACGGCGGCCCAGCAGCAGGGTGTCGGTGCGCTGCATCAGCGCTTCGTATCCGGTGTCGGCCGGCGACTCGGCGGCACAGGCCGACAGCCAGGAGAGGTCGCCCTGAGGACCCGCGATGCAGCCGTCCAGGCTGATGCCGAGGAAGACGGCGGTGTGAACACGGGATGCAGCGGGAGTGGTCATGGTCGGTCGGTTTAAATATCTACGGCGTAGAATTCTAGCCATGAATCCTCCTGCATCACCCCGACCGCCCCGAGGCGGCGCCGCACCCCGCCGGGGCCGACCGGGCCCGGACCGCGGCCGTCTGGACCGGTCGACCATCGTCGCGGCGGCGCGGCGGGTCTTCGACAGCCAGGGCCGGGTCGGCATGCGCAGCACCGCCGCCGCCCTGGGTGTGGACCCCATGGCGCTCTACCACTACTTTCCGGGTCGAGCCGCGTTGCTGGACGCGCTGGTCGAGCAGGCCTTTGCGCCGCTGGACCCGCTGGCGGCCCAGCTGGAACGGCTTCCGGATGCGGCATCGCGGCTGCGCAGACTGAGCGAGGTGTATCTGGCCTGTGTGGTCTCGGCGCCGCAGATCACGCACCAGCTGGCACGCCAGGGCGGCGGGGCGCTGTCCCGGCGCTTCGATGCACTGTTCCGGCAGGCCTTGCAGATCCAGGGCCCTGTCGACGCCGATGCCATGGCCGCCCAGGCGGTGCTGGTCGATTACCTGCACGGGGTCGCCCTGGCCGGCAGCCCGGAGGCCCCGCGCGCACTGGAACGCGGCTGGCCGGTGGTGATCTCAGGCCTCGGGACGCAGCTCAAGCTGTGTGTGAAGGTCCAGCAAGGGGAGTGATTCGATGGGACGACTTGATCAGAAGGTGGCGCTGGTCACCGGGGCCGCTCAGGGCATCGGTCTGGCGGTGGCCGGGGCCATGGTGGCCGAAGGGGCCACCGTGGTGCTGACCGACCTGCAGGCCGACCGGGTGGCCTCGGCCGGGGCTGCCCTGGGCATGCCCGCCCGGCCCCTGGACGTGCGGGACGAAGGGCAGTGGCGTGCGGTGGTGGACGAGGTGCTGGGCACCTGGGGTGCGCTGCATGTGGTGGTGAACAACGCCGGCATCACCGGCCTGGAGGGCGGGGCGGTCCACGACCCGGAGCACGCATCGCTGCACGACTGGCGGCAGGTGCACGCCACCAACCTCGATGGCGTGTTCCTGGGCTGCAAGCACGCCCTGCGCGCCATGCGCAGGCTGCCGCCGGGGCACACCGGATCCATCGTCAATGTGTCGTCCCGCTCCGGCATCGTCGGCATCCCGGCGGCAGCGGCATACGCCTCCAGCAAGGCGGCGGTGCGCAACCACACCAAGACGGTGGCGCTGTACTGCGCCGAGCAGCGGCTGCCGGTGCGCTGCAACAGCATCCATCCGGCGGCCATCCTCACGCCGATGTGGGAGCCGATCCTGGGTTCGGGTCCGGACCGCCCGGCGATCATGGCGGCCATGGTGGCCGACACGCCGTTGCGCCGTTTCGGCGAGCCCCGCGAGGTGGCCAGCCTGGCGGTGTTCCTGGCATCCGACGAAGCGGCCTATGTCACCGGTGCGGAGTTCCATGTGGATGGTGGCATCCTGGCGGGTTCGGCGGCGGTGCCGACGGCCTGACGGCCACCTCGTCCTGCCGCAGCTCCCGCCGCGCCTGCCGCATCACCACCCAGCCGCCCTGCAGCGCCAGGCCGGCCATCAGGCTGGCCACCAGCAGGTCGGGCCAGGCCGAACCGGTGCCGAACACGCCGAGCGCGGCCAGCAGCACCGCCAGGTTGCCGATGGCGTCGTTGCGGGAGCACAGCCACACGCTGCGCATGTTGGCGTCGCCTTCGCGGAAGGCATAGAGCATCCAGGCCACCGCCACATTGGCCAGCAGCGCCACCACGGCGACCACGCCCATCGTCAGGGGCTGCGGCACGTCGCCCTGCCACAGCGACCACACCGCAGCACCCAGCACATACACGCCGAAGCCCATCATGCACAGCGCCTTGACCACGGCCGCCCGGGCGCGCCAGGCCAGGGCCGAGGCCAGCACCGCCAGCGAGACGCCGTAGTTGAGGGCATCGCCGGCAAAGTCGACCGCATCCGCCAGCAGCGAGAGCGATCCGGACTGCAGGCCGGCCCCGATCTCCACCAGGAACATGGCGGCATTGATCACCAGGGCGATCCACAGGATGCGGCGGTAGCGCGCCAGATTGACAAGGGTCCCGGGCTGGGGGGTGTCGTGTTCACAGCAATGGGCGGACATGGTCTTTCCTTTCGTTGCCGTATTGAAAACCCTGGAGCCACTACAGTGTCAAGACGATCCTGACCGTCAAGGACACGCCATGCAGATCAAGGAACTGGCCCAGGCCACCGGTGTCGATGCCGAGACCATCCGCTACTACGAGAAGGCCGGCCTGCTGCCCGCGCCGGCCCGGCGCGACAACGGCTACCGGGACTATGGCGAAGGCCACCTGGAGCGCCTGTCCTTTGTGCGCCATTGCCGCGCACTCGACATGCCGCTGGCCGAGGTGGCGCAGCTGCTGCAGTTTCTGGACGCACCGCCGGAGGACTGCAGCGACATCAACCGGCTGGTGGACGACCAGCTGGCCCGGGTGCGGGCACGCCTCAAGAGCATGCGGGCGCTGGAGAAGCAGCTGCTGCAGCTGCGGGCCCGCTGCACCGACGCCCATGCAGGGCACTGCGGCATCCTGGACGAACTGGTGGCCGCGGCCCACGGCGAGGCCTGCGCCTGCCATGCGCCGCGCGACATGCCCAGGAACTGATGGCGCGCCGGCGGGTCTGGTCCGGGGTCAAGCGTCACACACCCACCCGGGCCTGCGCCCCTCACGCTCAAGGAGTCCACCCATGATGCACCGCCGCCACTTCATCCGCGCCAGCCTCGGTGGCCTGGCCGCCACCGCGGCTTCGGCCTGGCTGCCCGCCTGGGCCCAGAACGCCCCCGACCTGGGCACGCCAGCGCTGGCCGAACCCGGATTCCGGCGGGTCCGTCTGGGCGGGATGGAGGTGATCGCGCTGCTCGATGGCGTGACCCGCCGGCCGCTGGGCGAGGAGTTCGTGGCCAACGCCCCCTTGACCGAGGTGAAGGCCCTGCTGGCCTCGCAGGGCCTGTCCACCGACCACATCGACGTGCCCTACACCCCGTTTCTGGTGGTGGCGGGCCACCGCCGCATCCTGATGGACACCGGCCTGGGCGACTGGGGTGGCCCCACCACCGGCCGCCTGCTGGCCAACCTGCGGGCCGCCGGTTTCGGTCCCGACGACATCGACACCGTGCTGGTCAGCCACTACCACGGCGACCACATCAACGGCCTGCGCAACCGGGCCGGCGAGTACGTGTTCCGCAAGGCCAAGGTGATGGCACCGGCCGCCGAACACGCCTGGTGGATGGACGACGCGCGGGCCGCTCAGGCACCCGCTGGCCGCATGAAGGGCCTGTTCGAGAACGCCCGCCGCACCTTCGGCAGCATGCCGGCGGGCATGCTGCAGCTGTTCGAGCCCGGCGCCGAGCTGCTGCCCGGCATCCGCGCGGTGCAGGCCCACGGACATACGCCCGGCATGAGCATGTTCGAGGTCGGCTCGGAAGGGCAGACCTTCATCTTCCTGGCCGACCTGACCAACATCCCTTCGCTGTTCGCCCGCAACCCGGACTGGGCCGTGACCTTCGACATGGACGCCGAAGCCGCACGCCGCACCCGTCGCGCCGCGTTCGAGCGCATCGTGTCCCGTCAGGCCCTGGTGGGAGGTTTCCATTTCCCGTTCCCGGCGGTGGGCCGCATGGCAGCCCTGGGTACGGGTTACCGGTTCGACCCGCTGCCGGTATAAACCGGCATGCCTGCGACACCCTCTGCACCCACCGGGACCCATCAGGATCTCCAGTTCCACCAGGCCGACCCGGCGCAGCAGCAGGCCGAGCTGGCCGCCGGACTGCAGGCCACGCCGGCCAGCGTGTCGCCCAAGTTCTTCTACGACCGGCTGGGCTCGCACCTGTTCGATGCCATCACCGAACTGCCGGAGTACTACCCGACCCGCACCGAGGCCGCGATCTTCGGCCAATGGCTGCCCGACATGGCGGCGCGGCTGCCCGCCCGCGCGGTGTGGATCGACCTGGGCGCCGGCAGCTGCGCCAAGGCGGCCCGCCTGTTCGGCACCGTGCGTCCGGCGGCCTACCTGCCGGTGGACATCTCGGCCGCCTACCTGTCCCAGGCCCTGGAGCCGCTGCGCCGGGAGCATCCCGATCTGCCCATGCTGGGCATCGGGCAGGACTTCTCGGTGCAGTGGGCCTTGCCGGCCCCGGCGGTCCACTGGCTGGAGCGGCTCGGCCTGCGGGGTGCGCCCCGGTGCGTCTTCTACCCCGGCTCCAGCATCGGCAACTTCGGGCCGGACGAGGCCCTGCGGCTGCTGCGCGATGCGCATGCGGTGTGCCGTCAGGGCGGTGCCGGCTCGGGTCTGCTGATCGGGGTGGACCGGGTCAAGGCGCCCGAGGTGCTGGAGCCGGCCTACGACGATGCCCTGGGCGTCACGGCCGCCTTCAACCGCAACCTGCTGCTGCATGTGAACCGGCAACTCGGCAGCGACTTCGATCCGGCGGCCTGGGACCATGTGGCCTTCTACAACCGGATCGAATCGCGCATCGAGATGCACCTCTCGGCCCGCTCGCCCCAGACCGTGAGCTGGCCCGGCGGGTCGCGCCGTTTCGCGGCCGGCGAACGCATCCACACCGAGCATTCCTACAAGTGGGAGCCCGCCGCCTTTGCCGATCTGCTGCAGCGCGCCGGCTTTGCCACGCCGCTGCACTGGACCGATGCCCGGGGCTGGTTCAGCGTGTTCTGGGCACCGGCCTGAGCCTGACCGTCAGGCCGCAGCGCTGCGGAAGCCGGCCAGGATGTCGTTGCGCTCGGGCGTGTAAAAGTTGCGGTAGGCCCGGTGCCGCAGGCGCGGCGAGGTGGCGGCGCTCGCACCCTTGAGCACCGGGCGTCCGTCGAACCAGGGCGCCGAGTAGTCCCGGTAGGGATGGGGCTGAAAACCGGGGAAGGGCTCAAACCGGCTGGCCGTCCATTCCCACACCGTCATGCCCTGCCAGTCGCGGTGGCATGCGGCGGCCATCCATTCGGCCTCGGTGGGCAGGCGGCGCCCGGCCCAGCGGCACCAGGCCTGGGCCTCATGGGCGTTGAGGTGCACCGCCGGCTGCCACGGCTGCAACGCCACCCACTGCCCCTGCTGCTGGCAGGCCCAGCCGTCGCCGTGCGGCCGCAGGAACCGGGGCTGACGGGCCGCGGTGCGGCAGCGCCAGTCCCAGCCGGCCGGCGTCCACCAGAGGGGTTCGTGGTAGCCGCCGGCCGCCACGAAAGGCAGGAAGCGCGCCCAGCTCACCGGGGCCGCATCGATCCGCAACGCCGGCAGGTGCACCGTGTGCGGGCCGAGTTCGTTGTCGAACGCGAAGCCGGGGCCCTGCCATCCCAGGGTCACGGTCGTGGCGTCCAGGGTCAGTTCGGCGCCGTCCCGCCCGCCGCTGGCCGGCTCGGCGGCGGCCTGCGGCGCCCAGGGGCCCAGGCCGATGCCCAGTGTCTGGGCCATGTGGACGGCCGCCTCGGCATGCATGTCCTCGTGGAAGAGCGCCAGCCGGAAGAAGTACAGGCCCGGGTCGGTGTCGTCGGCCTGATCCAGCCAGTGCAGTGTCTCGTCCAGGCTGGCCTGCAGGTCGGCCAGGGTGTGATCGAGATCGGGCAGCGCCAGCTGCCAGCGCCGGGCATGCGGCACCTGGCTGGAGTCGTACAGGGCGTCGGCATCCAGACCGCGCCGTGCCTGCCGCGCCGGCCGCCTCGGAGCCTGCGGATCGGCGGCCGTGCCCCGGTGTCGTTCCGGGTGGCGGGCGATCCACCAGTCCGCGAACCAGCCGATGTGGCCCAGCTCCCACAGCGGCGGGTTGAGCTCGTCGCGCTGGGGCACCGGCATGGCCGGCCCGAGGGCTTGTGCACAGGCGGCGTACAGGCCCAGGGTGCGGGTGCGGGCCTCCTGCAGGGCCGATGCCAGTGCCGTGCGGGTCAGGCAGCGGGCGTCACAGGGTTCCACCATCGCGCCCGCGCCCGGTTCAGCCGACGTGGATGGAGTACACGCCCCAGGGGCACTTCACGAACCGCTCGGGCAGGCTCAGACGGGCCAGATCGGGGAAGCGGTCCGGCTCGTACACCGCCCACATCGGTCCCAGGCCGCCCAGCGCCAGCGGTTGCCCGTCGATGTGGGTGGCCACGATGAAGCCCAGCTGCCGGAGCTCGCCCAGCGTGAGTTCGGCGTTGTAGCCATCCACCGCACGCAGGCCGATGGTGGTGCTGTCGGTGGCCACGGCACCGGCGGCTTCCAGCACCCGTGCCACCGTCGGACCGCGCAGGGTGTGCTTCAGGCCGTCGTACTCCAGCGTGGGCCGGATCTCGGTCGGTGGCAGTGCCGCGATCTCGGCAAAGCCGAATGCAAAGCCCTTGTCGAAGGCCACGCCGTGCTTGGACATCATCTGGTCCAGGGCCTTGTTCAGGGGCGGCCGGTTGGCCTTGCGGATGGCGCCCGAGACGGTCAGCAGCGCAGGCGCGGCCGACCGCGCAGGCGCGGCGGCACCGGCGGCGGCCGGCAGCAGGGTGGCACCGGCGGCAGCCTGCAGGAATCGACGTTTGTCCATGGAGAGGCTCCGGGAAAGGGGTGGTCAGTCTTCGAGCAGGCTGCGCAGCATCCAGGCGGTCTTCTCGTGCACGTCGATGCGCTGGGTCAGCACGTCGGCGGTGGGCTGGTCGTTGGCGGCATCGACCACCGGGAACAGCGAGCGGGCGGTGCGGGCGGTGGCTTCCTGGGCGGCCACCAGATGGCGGACCATGTCGTCGGCCTTGGGCACGCCATCGACCTCCGGGATCGAGGCCAGCTTGACGAACTCCTTGTAGGTGCCCGGGGCCGGGTAGCCCAGCGCGCGGATGCGCTCGGCAATGATGTCCAGCGCGGCCCACTGCTCGGTGTACTGGGCCATGAACATGGCGTGCAGGCTGTTGAACTGAGGCCCCTTGACGTTCCAGTGGAAGTTGTGCGTCATCAGGTAGAGGGTGTAGCTGTCGGCCAGCAGCCGGGACAGGCCGGTGGCGATCTTCTTGCGGTCCTTCTCGGGGATGCCGATGTCGATGGGGGGAATGCCGTTCTTCTTGCTTGCCATGGGGGCTCCTTGCCAAAACGGGTCATCGTACCGGCTGGCTTGACCGATACCCGGGAATGCCGCAGCAGGGACAACAATTTATTGACAGATATATTGTTGTTGAATATATTTGTGTTTACTGATATTCAAGGGCCGTCTGCATGAACACCCCGACCCGCCCCGTGGTGGACCCGTTCTTCGATCCCCGCACCTGGACCGTGACCTACGTGGTTCATGGCGGCCCGGGCACGCCGGCCCTCATCGTCGATCCGGTGCTGGACTACGACCCCAGGTCCGGCCGCACCGGCACGGCATCGGCCGAGCAGGTGGTGGCCCATGTCCGCCAGCTGGGCCTGCAGGTGTCATGGATCCTCGAGACCCATGCCCATGCCGACCACCTGTCCGCGGCAGCCTGGCTGCGCGCCGAGTTGGGCGCGCAGATCGGCATCGGTGAACACATCACCCGGGTGCAGAAGGTGTTTGCCGGCGTGTTCCACCTTGAACCCGAGTTCCGCACCGACGGCTCGCAGTTCGATCACCTGTTCCGCGACGGCGAGACCTTCGAGGTCGGCGCCCTGTCGGTGGAAGTGATGCATGTGCCCGGCCACACCCCGGCCTGCGTGGCTTACCGGATCGGGGATGCGGTGTTCGTCGGCGACACGCTGTTCATGCCGGACGTGGGCACCGCACGATGCGACTTCCCCGGTGGGGATGCGCGTGCGCTGCATGCCTCGGTGCGCCGCCTGCTGTCGCTGCCGCCCGCCACCCGTCTGTTCATGTGCCATGACTACCCGCCATCCGGGCGTGATGTGCGCTTCGAGTCGACGGTGGCCGAGCAGCGGGCCCAGAACATCCATGTGCACGACGGCGTGACCGAGGCCCAGTTCGTCGACATGCGCCAGCGCCGCGATGCCACGCTGGAAATGCCGACCTTGATCCTGCCCTCGGTACAGGTCAACATCCGGGCAGGGCAGTTGCCGCCGCCCGAAGCCAACGGCACGACCTACCTCAAGATCCCGGTCAATGCCCTCTGAGGCGTCGGCTCTGTCCTGTTCCCATCAACCCAAGGAGACCTCCCATGAAGAAGAACGTTGGCGGCATCGATCGCGCACTGCGCATCACCATCGGCCTGGCCCTGGTGGCCGGGGCTTTCGCCGGCGTGCTCGGCCCCTGGGCGTACCTGGGGCTGCTGCCGCTGGCCACCGGCCTGATGGGCTGGTGTCCGCCCTACAGCCTGCTGGGCTGGAACACCTGCAAGGCGCCGCAGTCCTGAACGCGGCGGGCGGGTCCTTCAGCGTTCGAGCGGCACGAACGGCGCCCGGGCTTCGTGGGCCAGCCCATTGACCAGCGTCTGCAGCAGGCGCACCAGCTGGGCCTGATCGGCGCTGTCCAGCGGCGACATCAGACGCCGTGACGCCGCCTCGGCCCGTTCGCGCGCCTGGGTGAGCAGCGCCAGCCCGGCGTCGGTGAGCGCCAGGGTCTTCTGCCGCCCGCTGGCCACCCGCTGCACCAGGCCGCGCTCTTCCAGTCCGCGCAGCACGCGCATGACCGTGACCTTGTCGAAGGCCAGCGCCCGGGCCAGGCGGGTCTGGTCGATGCCGGGCTCGCTGTGCACGATGATCAGCACGCCGTACTGGGCGGTGGTCAGGCCCAGATCGCCGCAGGCGTTCTCGAACACGGCGGCCGCAATCTGGTACATGCGGCGCAACAGAAAACCGGGACGCTGGTAGAGCTCGTGCGGTGTCATGGTCTGCAGTCTGCCTCCGGGAATTCACGGATGCCCGGCCGGACGGGTGTCTCCTGATAATGGTTGGCATGCTAACAATCAGGAGACATGCGATGAAACCCGTTAATACCCTGAGTCGCCGCCGGGCCACCGTGGCCCTGGCCTGTGCCGTGGCCGCCGGACTGACCGCCCCCGTGGCCTGGGCCCAGTCGGCTGCCGAGGGACCGATCAAGCTGATCGTGCCCTTCACGCCGGGCACCGGCATCGACCTGATCGCCCGCACCGTGGGGCCGCGCCTGTCCGAGCGCCTGAAGCGTCCGGTGATCGTGGAGAACCGCGCCGGGGCGTCGGGGAACATCGGCACCGAGGCGGTGGTTCGTGCACCGGCCGATGGCAGCACCCTGCTGGTGAGCGTGAACACGCTCGTGATGAACCGCAGCCTCTACCCGCAACTGGGCTTCGATCCGGTCAAGGACCTGGCCCCCATCGCCCTGACCAGCTGGGGCCAGCTGATCCTGGTCACGCACCCGCGCAGCGGCATGGCCAGCGCAGGCGACCTGGTGGCCGCGGCCCGCAAGGCACCCGGCAAGCTGAACTACGCCTCGCCCGGCGTGGGCACGCCGCACCACCTGTCGATGGAACTCTTCAAGACCACGGCCCAGGTGTTCCTCACCCACATTCCCTACCGGGGCACCGGCCCGGCCATGACCGACCTGCTCGGTGGCCAGGTGGACGCCATGTTCCTGCCCATCCACGTGGCGCTGCCGCAGGTGCGCGCCGGCAAGCTGGTGGCGCTGGGCATCGGTTCGGACAAGCGCCATCCGCTGCTGCCCGACGTGCCCACGCTGGCCGAGGCCAGGGCCGGCAATGTGAACGTGGACATGTGGTACGGCATCTTTGCGCCGCGCAGCATGCCGGCGGCGCAGGTGGCCCAGCTCAACCGCGAGATCAACGACATCCTGGGCAGCGAGGAGGTGCGCAAGGCCTTCAGCGCCCAGGGCATGGACCCGGCCACCGGCACGCCCGAATCGTTCGGCCAGCTGGTCGCGCGCGACGCCGACCGCTGGGCCGCACTCATCAAGACCCAGGGCATCAAGGCGGAATGAGCATGCGCATCGCGGTTGTCGGAGGGGGCATCGCCGGACTGGCGTTCGCGCTGGCCTTGCACCAGCGCGGGCTGGCCTGCGAGGTGTACGAAGGCGTGAGCGAGGTGCGCGAGCTGGGTGTGGGCATCACGCTGCTGCCGCACGGTGTGCGCGAACTCACGGCCCTGGGGCTGCTGGACGCGCTGCAGGCCTGTGCCATCGAGAACCGCGAGAGCGTGTTCTTCAACCGCTGGGGACAGCGGGTGTATGGCGAGCCGCGCGGGCGCCACGCCGGTTACGACCTGCCCGAGCTGGGCATCCACCGCGGCCGGCTGCACGGCGTGCTGTGGCAGGCCGCGCTGGAGCGCATCGGTCGCGAGCACCTGCACACCGGTCACCGCTGCGTGCGCATCGAGCCGCAGGTCGGCGGTGCGGTGCTGCACTTCGACGAGGTGGACGGCCAGCGGCCGGCCCCGGTGCAGGCCGACGTGGTGGTGGCCTGCGACGGCGTGAACTCCGCCGTGCGGCGCCACTTCTATCCGCACGACCAGGTCTGCTACGGCGGCATCAACACCTGGCGCGGCACCACGGTGCACAAGCCGATCCTGGACGGGCGAAGCTACATCCGTGTGGGTTCCATCGACACCGGCAAGATGGTCATCTACCCGATCGGCGACAACGTGGACGGGCAGGGCAACCAGCTGATCAACTGGGTGGCCGAGATCCGCGACCCGCAGGCGCGCATGAACGACTGGAACCGGCCCGGCCGGCTCGACGCCTTCCTGCCGACCTTCGCCGACTGGCGCTACGACTGGCTCGACGTGCCGGCGCTCATCACCGGCGCGCAGCAGATCTTCGAATACCCCATGGTCGACAAGGACCCGCTGCCGCGCTGGAGCTTCGACCGGGTCACGCTCATGGGCGATGCCGCCCACCCGATGTACCCGCGCGGATCGAACGGATCCGCACAGGCCCTGATCGACGCCCGCACGCTGGCCGACGAGCTGGCGGCCTCCCCGACGGACCCGGCGGCTGCACTGGTGCGCTACGACGCGCTGCGCCGTCCGGCCACCGCGCGCGTGGTGGAGACCAACCGCACGCTGCCGCCGGACTTCATCATCATGAAGGTCGACGAACTCAGCGGCGGCCAGCCCTTCGACGACATCGACCGGCTCATCAGCCAGGACGAACTGCGCGCCATCTCGGAGCACTACAAGCAGGTGGCCGGCTTCTCGCTCAAGGCCCCGGCCTGAGGGCCCGGCGGGCCGGGCAGGGCATTGTCAGGCCATGCCGTTGCGGCTGGCCAGTTCCACGAACAGCGCGGAGTGGTCGAGGTCGGCCAGCCCGTGCTCGGCGGCCTCGGCAAACAGCTGCTCGAACAGCGTGGTGATCGGTGCGTTGAAGCCCACCTCCTGCGCCGTGGCCAGGGCATTGCGCATGTCCTTGAGCTGCACCGACACCGCGCCGCGCTTGGCGAAATCGCGCTCGATCATGCGCTGACCGTGCACCTGCAGGATGCGGCTGTCGGCAAAGCCGCCGGTGATGGCCTGCTTGACGCGGGCCATGTCGGCGCCGCCCTTCTCGCACAGCAGCAGCGCCTCGGCCACCGCGCCGATGGTGATGCCCACGATCATCTGGTTGGCCAGCTTGGCCAGCTGCCCGGCTCCGTGCGGTCCCACATGGGTGGAGCGGCCCAGCACCGCCAGCACCGGCTGCACCCGCTCCACGTCGGCCACCTTGCCGCCGGCCATGATGGCCAGCGTGCCTTGCTCGGCCCCCAGCGTGCCGCCGGACACCGGGGCGTCGATGTGGTGCACGCCCAGCGCACCCAGGCGGGCCGCATGGTCGCGCGCCTGGGCCGGCTGGATGGACGACATGTCCATGACGATGCAGCCCGGTCGCATGGCCTGCGCCGCGCCCTGGCGGAACAGCACGTCTTCCACGATGCCGCCGTCTTCCAGCAGCGTGATCACCACGTCGGCCTGCGCCACGGCATCGGCCGGCGTGTCGGCCACGCGGGCACCGAAGGGCAGCAGCCGCTCGGCCTTGGTGCGGGAGCGGTTCCACACCGACACCACCATCCCGGCCTCGCACAGACGTCGCGCCATGGGGAAACCCATCATGCCGATGCCGAGCACGGCCACGTGCAGGTTGGACGACGGTGCGGGGGCGGAAGGGGTGGAGGTCTGTGTCACGGCGGTGTGCTCGGTTGAGAGCGCGGATTGTAGGAGCCATGCACCACCCCGTACTGTTGCCGGACTGACAGCCCCGGCCCCGTGCGGATGCCACAATGACCGCCCACCTTCCACCTCCACTTCCACCGCTGCACGAGGACGGACCATGCCCACCACCCCCTCCTTCGATCCCGCCTGGCTGGACCGCGAATACAACAACCGCGCGCTGGTGCCCGAGCATGTGGACATCTTCGCCCGCTGGGCGCGCGATTCGGCCCTGGCCCGCCAGGCCCCCGGTGCGCTGATCGACGTGCCCTACGGCAGCGGTGCCGGCGAGATGCTCGACATCTTCCCGGCCGAAGGCGGTGGTGCGGCACCGGCCCCGGTGCTGTTCTTCATCCACGGCGGCTGGTGGCGCAGCCTGGACAAGGCCGACCATTCCTTCGTGGCGCCACCCTTCACCCGCCGGGGGGCCTGCGTGGTCATGCCCAACTACGCCCTGTGCCCGGCAGTGACCATTCCGCACATCACGCTGCAGATGGTGCAGGCCCTGGCCTGGACCTTCCGGCATGTGGCCGCTCACGGCGGCGATCCGCGCCGCATCACCGTGGTGGGCCACTCGGCCGGCGGGCATCTGGCCAGCATGCTGATGAACTGCCTGTGGCCGCAGGTGGGGGCCGACCTGCCGGCCGACCTGCCCAAGAACGGCATGACCATCTCGGGCGTGCACGACCTGGAGCCGGTCATGCACACGCCCTTCGTGCAGACCTCGCTGGGCATCACGCCGGACCAGGTGGCGCGGGTCAGCCCGGCCCGGCTGCCGGCACCGGTGGTGCGCCAGGGGCGCGGCCAGACCGAAGCCTTTGCCGGCGGCATCGAGAGCAGCGAGTTCCGCCGCCAGACCCGCATCCTGCAGGAAGCCTGGGGCAGGAAGGCGGTGCCGGTGTGCGAGGAACTGCCGGGCCTGAACCACTTCACCGTGGTCGATGCACTGGCCGACCCGGCGCACCGTCTGCACGCGCGCGCCCTGGGCCTGCTCGGGCTCTGAGCGCGGGCCGCCGGCGGCCTCACATGAGCAGGTGCTCGCCGGCGTTGTCGCCGCCCAGGATCACATAGTTCACCCGCCGGATGTCCATCAGCCGGGTGCCGCCGGCGTAGCTGATCGAGCTCTGCAGGTCCTGCTCCATCTCGGTCAGGGTGTCGGCCAGCCGGCCCTTGATCGGCTCCAGGATGCGCTTGCCTTCGACGTGGCGGTACTCGCCCTTGTTGAAGTCGCTGGCCGAGCCGAAGTACTCCTTGAACCGCTCGCCGTCCACCTCCACCGTGCGACCGGGCGATTCCTCGTGGCCGGCAAACAGCGAGCCGATCATGACCATGGTGGCGCCGAAGCGGATGCTCTTGGCGATGTCGCCGTGGCAGCGGATGCCGCCGTCGGCCACGATGGGCTTGGTGGCCACACGGGCACACCATTTCAGGGCCGATAGCTGCCAGCCGCCGGTGCCGAAACCGGTCTTCAGGCGGGTGATGCAGACCTTGCCCGGACCCACGCCGACCTTGGTGGCATCGGCGCCCCAGTTTTCCAGATCGATCACCGCCTCGGGCGTGGCCACGTTGCCCGCGATCACGAAGCTGGCCGGCAGCTGCTGCTTGATGTGGGCGATCATGTCGCGCACGCTGGTGGCATGGCCGTGGGCGATGTCGATGGTGATGTACTCGGGCACCAGGCCCTCGGCGGCGAGCCGGTCCACGGTGGCCTTGTCGTGGTCCTTCACACCCAGCGAGATCGAGGCATACAGGCCGCGCGCGTGCATGTCGCGCACGAACTGCAGGTTGTCGATGTCGAAGCGGTGCATGACATAGAAGTAGCCGTTCTGCGCCATCCAGGTGCAGATGGGCTCGTCCACCACCGTCTTCATGTTGGCCGGCACCACCGGCAGGCGGAAGCGCCGTGCACCCAGCTCCACGCTGGTGTCGCACTGCGAGCGGCTGTCCACGCGGCACTGGCGCGGCAGCAGCAGGATGTTGTCGTAATCGAAGATTTCCATGGAACCCGGCTCCTGTGAATGACTGAACGTTTGAGCGCTTGGTCCGGCCGGTTCCGCTGCGCCGCTGCTGACGGGCAGCGGGCACAAAAAACCGGGCGCAAGAAACTTGGGCCCGGTGCGCGATTCTAGTCCGATGCCGCCGGCCGGTGTGGGGCGCCCTTTCTACAATCGACCGATGTTTCCCGAACACGCTTCCGCACCCGCCTCGCTGGTGGCCGGCCTCAATGCCGAACAGGCTGCCGCCGTCACCCTGCCGTCCGAGCACGCGCTCATCCTGGCCGGTGCCGGCTCCGGCAAGACCCGGGTGCTCACCACCCGCATCGCCTGGCTGCTGCAGACCGGGCAGATCACCCCCGGCGGCGTGATGGCGGTGACCTTCACCAACAAGGCCGCCAAGGAAATGATGACCCGCCTCTCGGCCATGCTGCCGGTGAATGTGCGGGGCATGTGGATCGGCACCTTCCACGGCCTGTGCAACCGCTTCCTGCGCGCCCACCACGCCACCGCCGGACTGCCGGCCACCTTCCAGATCCTCGACACGCAGGACCAGCTCTCGGCCATCAAGCGCCTGTGCAAGCAGTTCAGTGTGGACGACGAGCGCTTTCCGCCCAAGCAGCTGCAGTGGTTCATTGCCGGCTGCAAGGAAGACGGCCAGCGCCCGCGCGACGTGGTGGCCCGCGATGAGGACACCCGCCGCAAGGTCGAGCTGTACGCGTTGTACGAGGAGCAGTGCCAGCGCGAGGGCGTGGTCGACTTCGGCGAGCTGATGCTGCGTTCCTTTGAGGTGATGCGCGACAACGAAGCCATCCGCGCCCATTACCAGCGCCGCTTCCGCCACATCCTGATCGACGAGTTCCAGGACACCAACCGGCTGCAGTACGCCTGGATCAAGATGTTCTCCAGCCCGCCGATCGAGGGCCTGCCGGGCGCTGGCAACGCGGTGTTCGCGGTCGGTGACGACGACCAGAGCATCTATGCCTTCCGCGGCGCGCGCGTGGGCAACATGGCCGACTTCGTGCGCGAGTTCCGGGTGCAGCACCAGATCAAGCTGGAGCAGAACTACCGCAGCGTGAGCAACATCCTGGACTCGGCCAACCACCTGATCGGCCACAACACCGGGCGCCTGGGCAAGAACCTGCGCACCGAGGCCGGTGCCGGCGAGCCGGTGCGGGTGTTCGAGGCCACCAGCGACCTGGCCGAGGCGCAGTGGATGGTCGAGGAGATCCGCCAGCTGGTGGCCGACGGCATGGCCCGCCACGAGGTGGCGGTGCTCTACCGCAGCAACGCGCAGAGCCGGGTAGTCGAGACCGCGCTGTTCAACGCCGGTCTGCCGTACCGCGTGTACGGCGGCCTGCGCTTCTTCGAGCGGGCCGAGATCAAGCATGCGCTGGCCTACCTGCGGCTGATCGAGAACCCGCACGACGACACCAGCTTCCTGCGGGTGGTCAACTTCCCGCCGCGCGGCATCGGGGCGCGCAGCATCGAGCAGCTGCAGGACGTGGCCCGCACCAGCGGCTGTTCGCTGCACGATGCGGTGAGCGCGGTCACCGGCCGGGCCGGTGCCGCCATCGGCAGCTTCGTGGCCCTGATGGACGTGCTGCGCGAGCAGAGCGAAGGCCGCAGCCTGCGCGAGACCATCGAGCGCGTGCTGGAACACAGCGGTCTGGTGGAGCATTTCAAGGCCGAGCGCGAAGGCCAGGACCGGGTGGAGAACCTGCAGGAACTGGTGGCCGCGGCCGAGAGCTTCGTGATGCAGGAGGGATTTGGCCGCGAAGCCGCCGCGATCACCCAGAGCCCGGCCAGCCAGGGCCTGGACCCTGCGCTGCCGGTGCTGGACGAACCGCTGGACCCGGCCGGTGCCGCCCCCGGGGTGGATGCCGACACCGGCGAGACGCTCAGCCCGCTGGCCGCCTTCCTGTCGCACGCCGCGCTGGAGTCGGGCGACAACCAGGCCCAGGCGGGCCAGGACGCGGTGCAGCTCATGACGGTGCATGCCGCCAAGGGCCTGGAGTTCGACGCGGTGTTCATCACCGGCCTGGAAGAGGGCCTGTTCCCGCACGAGAACTCGCTGAGCGACCGGGACGGCCTGGAGGAAGAACGCCGCCTCATGTACGTGGCCATCACACGCGCCCGCCAGCGGCTCTACCTGAGCCATTCGCAGACCCGCATGCTGCATGGCCAGACCCGCTACAACCTGCGCAGCCGCTTCTTCGACGAGCTGCCCGAGGCCTGCCTGAAGTGGCTCACGTCGCCGGCACCCACCGGCTGGACCGGCGCCGGCAGCGCCGGCTGGGGCGGTCATCGGGCCATTGGGCAGGGCGGGCGCGCGTCGCAGCCCGCATGGTCCGAAGGCTTCACCCGCGCGCCGGTCGCGCGCGAGCCCGAACCCGATCGGGGCACCGACATCCGCGCCGGCATGGCGGTGTTCCACAACAAGTTCGGTGAGGGGAAAGTGCTGTCGGTGGAAGGCGCCGGGGCCGATGCGCGGGCCCAGGTGAACTTCAACCGCCACGGCACCAAGTGGCTGGCGCTCAGCGTGGCCAAGCTCACGCCGATCACCTGATCCATGACGTCGGTGTGACAGCCGACGCAAATCCTGGCGGGTTTACAGACTGTGATCTGCGTCACGGAACTTTCACGGCGGGTGACGATGCTCCCGGTGTTTCCACTCCAACCCACGAGGACACACCATGGCCCACCATCCCGTCGACGACTGCAACGACGCTCCCAACGAACACTTCCAGGACGTGCTGGAGAAAGCCCGCCTGAACCGCCGCGACATCATCCGCGGTGGCTTCGGTCTGGCCGCGCTGTCCACCGTGCCGATGCTGGCCGCCTGCGGCGGCATGGGCGAAGCCGAACTGCCGTCCCTGGGCTTCAATGCCGTGGGCAAGTCGCTGGCCGACGGCGTGGTGCTGCCCGACGGCTACACCTACACCGTGGTGCACGCCACCGGTGACCGCCTGTCCACCGACATCGCTCCGTATTCCAACCAGGGTCTGGAGACCGACGACTGGTCGATGCGCGTGGGCGATCACCACGACGGCATGGAGATCTTCTTCATCGGCCGCAATGGCCGTTACACCGAGAAGAGCACCGACCGCGCCGTGCTCGCCATCAACCACGAGAGCTCGGCCGACGCCCACTTCTTCCACCCGCGTGGCCAGACCACCAACGGCGTGAACGGCAAGAAGTTCAACCAGTTCGGCGGCTGGGACCAGGGCAAGCGCGAGATGCTCGAGGTGCTCAAGGAAATCAACCACCACGGCGTGTCGGTGGCCGAGGTGGAGCGCGGCAAGGATGGCCGCTGGACCTACAAGGTCGGCTCGGCCTACAACCGCCGCGTGAACGGCCAGACCCGCATGCGCATCAGCGGCCCGGCCGCTCACCTGCGCGACATCCAGCAGTTCATGGTCACCAAGTACGCGCCGGACGGCAAGTTCTCGCGCGGCACCCTGAACAACTGCGGCAGCGGCAAGACCCCCTGGGGCACCTACCTGGCCTGCGAGGAGAACTGGGCCGCCTACTGGTACATGCCCCCCGGCTCGACCGACGTCGACGCTCGCACCAAGGCTTCCCGTGCCCGCTACGGCGTGCGGAACGCTCCGGCTGCTGCAGGCGCCCTGGTCGGTTCGCAAGGCTGGGCCTCGGTGTCCGACACCGACGACCGCTTCGCCCGCTTCAATGTGTCGGCCCCGGCCGCCACCCCGGCCGGCGACTTCCGCAACGAGCCCAACACCTTCGGCTACAACGTCGAGATCGACCCGCTGGACCGCAAGGCCGTGCCGGCCAAGCGCGTGGCCATGGGCCGCTTCGCCCACGAAGCCGCCGTCTGCGGCCTGCCGGAAAAGGGCCAGCCGCTGGCCTTCTACATGGGTTGTGACTCGGTGAACGAGTACATCTACAAGTTCGTCAGCACCGCCAAGTGGGACCCGCGTGACGTGGGCGGCGGCATGGCCGCCGGCGACAAGTACCTGAACGAAGGCAAGCTGTACGCCGCCAAGTTCAATGCCGACGGTACCGGTGAATGGCTGGAGCTGGACTTCGACAAGCTGCCGAAGACCTTCAACTACACCGTCGGCGGCGTCCCGTTCAGCTACACCTTCGCCAACCAGGCCGACGTGCTGGTGAACACCCGCATCGCTGCCAGCGCCGCCGGTGCCACTGCCATGGACCGTCCGGAGTGGGGTGCGGTGAACCCGGTCAACGGCGAGGTGTACTTCACCCTGACCAACAACGGCACCCGTACGGCCGCCGGCGTGGATGCCGCCAACCCGCGCGCCTACACCGACGGTGATGGTCGCCTGGACGGCCGCACCCCGGGCCGTGGCAACCCCAACGGCCACATCATCCGGTTCCGCGAGGCCGCCGGTGCCTCGACCGCCACCGAGTTCACCTGGGACATCTTCCTGTTCGGTGCCGAGGACAATTCCGACGCGACCAATGTGAACCTCTCGAAGCTGACCGCTGCCAACGACTTCTCGTCGCCCGACGGCCTGTGGTTCAGCCCCACGACCGGCATCTGCTGGATCCAGACCGACGACGGTTCCTTCACCGACGAGACCAACTGCATGCTGCTGGCCGCCATCCCGGGCGAAGTGGGCGACGGCGGCGAGGTGAGCATCAGCAACGCCGGCGGTGCCGTGCCGCAGAAGACCTTCCTGGGGGCCACCCTGGGCGAGGCCCGCCTGCGCCGCTTCCTGGTCGGTCCCAAGGGTTGCGAGATCACCGGTCTGGCCGAAGCCGACGATGGCAAGACCATCTTCGTCAACATCCAGCACCCGGGTGAGGACACTGCCGCCATCGGTACGGCTGCGGAGTACAACTTCCAGAGCACCTGGCCCTCCAACGCCGGCTACGGCCCGGGCAAGCGTCCGCGCTCGGCCACCATCGCCATCCGCCGCAAGGACGGCAAGCCGATCGGCGTGTGATGGACCGCCGGCCCCGTGATGGGCCGGCGATGAAAAAGCCCGGAGCGCTCTCGCGGTCCGGGCTTTTCTCGTCTCTGGAGGGATCAGCGGGGCATGGCTGCCGGGTGGGCTTCGGGCCCGCGCTGCTCCATGTAGCCCCGGCCGTCCTTCACCCCGGTGCGGCCGGCGATCTGCCAGGCGGTGCGTTGCCCGATCAGCCGGGCCAGGAACTCCAGCTCCTCGTCGGTGTGGTTGAGCGCAGGCGCCGGGGTGATGAAGCGGCCGTCGCGCGGCTGCGCTTCTCCCCAGAACGACTGGTGGTAGCTGCTGACCGAGCTGACCTGCTGGCCGCGCGCGGCCAGGTCGACCGTGCCGTAGCAGTTGCAGAAGTAGGTGCGGTTGGCCTCGTTGGCCATCACCTCGGTGTAGACGCCGGTGCCGCGGATGCCCACGGTGAGGGTGGGCGTGACGATCTGGCGGTTGCTGCCGTTGCCGAAGGCGCTGCCCACCGCACCAGCCAGCAGGCGCACGCCGCTGACGTTGTTGAGGGACTGGCCGCGCTCCACCCGCAGCCGGGAGTTCTGGCGCACGTGAAAGGCCGCGTTGCCCAGCACGAAGGTCAGGCGCGATGCCGGCCCGCTGACGATCTCGTCGCCGGTCTGCACCGATTGCCCGGTGGCCAGGCGGGTGCCGTTGAGCAGCACATCGCCCACCAGCTCCACCACGTTGGATCGTTGCTGCGCCACCGCAGCGCCCCATCCGCCCAGGGCGACCCAGGCGGCGGCGGCCTGCAAGGTCTGGCGCCGCTGGAACCAGGTGATCTCGGCCTCGTGGCGGCCTTGCAGGGCATGCTGGGTCATGGGGACTCCGGGGTCAGGGGTTGGAGGGGGGCGCCGGGGAGTCGGCTCCCTCGGCCTGAAAACTGTCGCGCACCGAAAACCAGATCGATGTGTGGAACATGGCGGCCATGAGCAGCACCAGCGGGTATAGCACCGCCGAGAGGCCGCCACCCAGCACCGCACCCAAAAGGCCCACCAGCAGGCCGGCGATCATGAACACCGCACCCCAGCCGATGGCATAGAAGAACAGCGCGCCCTTGTTGGCCCAGCAGGCCATCAGGCTGAAGAACAGGCTCTTGCCGGGGCTCACCCCGCGCCAGTACACCAGGGCCGGCGCGTGCCAGAAGGCCATCATCACCGGCAGGTAGACCAGCATGGCCAGCCACAGGCCCGGCTCGCTCATCATGGCCTGCACCATCTCGGGGGTGACCTCGCCGCTGCCGGCATCGGGCAGGGTGTCGGCGCTGCCCGCCAGCAGGGCAGCGGCCACCAGCACCACCAGCAGCCCGATGGCGTACAGACCGCCCAGCATGAGCATGGCGCGCGTGCGCTCCGGACCGCCCCGGAAGGCGAGGATCAGGGTGGACGGCATCGGAAACCGGCCCTGCTCGGCCTCGCGGGTGGCGGCCATCAGCCCCAGCGTGGCCGCCGGCACCAGACCTACCGACAGCGCGGTGCCCACCAGCGGGACCAGCGACAGGATGGACACCGCGGCCATGAACATGAAGAACAGGCCGCCCATGGCCAGGGGCTGGCGGAAGAAGGTGCGCACGCCTTGCCGGACCCAGGTCAGGCCGGTGCTGGCAGGAACGATGTTGAGTTTCATGCGGTCTCGCAGGCCGCATCGAGCCATGCGGTGGTGAAGTTCAGGCTGCCTGCCAGACGGCCCCGCAGCACCCGCTCGAAATGGCCGGGGTCGTGGGGCTTGAGCAGGGCGGCTTCGCGCGGCAGGTGCAGGTCCCACAGGCGGGAGAGCCAGAAGCGCAGCGCACCGGCGCGCAGCAGGGCGGGCAGCAGCTGGCGTTCGGCCGCGTGGAGCGGTCGCACCGACTGGTAGGCCGACAGCAGCGCCGTGGCACGGGCCGCATCGTGCTGGCCGTCGCGGGACGGGTCGGCGTCGTGCGAGACGCACCAGTCGTTCAGGCACACGGCGATGTCGAACAGGAAGGTGTCGCAGCCGGCGAAGTAGAAATCGAAGAAGCCGCACAGCCGCTCGCCATCGAACATGACGTTGTCGCGGAACAGGTCGGCGTGGATGGGGCCGCGCGGCAGCGCCTGGTAGGCCGGCAGCGATGCCACATGGTTCTGGTAGGCCAGCTCGGCACGGATCAGGGCGCTCTGCTCGGGCGTGAGGAAGGGCAGCACCACCGGCACGGTCTCGTTCCACCAGGGCAGACCGCGCAGGTTGGGCTGCTGGCGGTTGAAGTCACGCCCGGCCAGGTGCATGCGGGCCAGCATGGCGCCCACGGCGGCGCAGTGCGATGCCTCGGGCGCGAGCTGGCTGCGTCCGGCCAGCCGGTCCACCACGGCAGCGGGCTTGCCCCGGACCGTGTGCAGGATCTCGCCCCGGGCGTCGGCGGCGGGATCGGGCACCGGGATGCCGCGTGCGGCCAGGTGCTTCATGAGGTGCAGGTAGAACGGCAGCTGCTCGAAGCCCAGCCGCTCGAACACGGTGAGCACGTTCTGCAGGGTCTGCCCGTCGCGCTGGCTGGTGACGAAGTAGTTGGTGTTCTCGATCCCGCCCTGGATGCCCTTGAGCTCGGTCAGCTCGCCCAGGTCGAGCTGCCGCAGCAGCGCAGCGGCTTCGTCGAAGGCGACTTCGGTGTAGACGGCCATGGTGCTGCCGCCGTCAGAAGTTGAGCACGCGCCAGCTGCTGCGTCCGGCATTGCCGGTGGGTTTGCCGCCGGTCTCGCCCGGCAGCGCCCCGGCCGGTTGCGGTGTGATCTGGTACGCCGGCGCGCCGTTCTTGGGCGCCACGTCGATGGACTGGGTCTGGCCGCCCACGCGCAGCTCCTGGATTTTGGTCAGGGCGTCCTCGTTGGTGATGCGCTCGATCCGGTCGCCGGGGGCACTGGCCGCCGGGGAGCGGGGCGCGTCGGCGGCCGGCGCCACCGTCTGGGCGCCGGCGGGCAGGGCCAGCAGGGCGCCGAGCAGGGCCGGCAGGAGGAGGAAGGACGGGCGGTGGGCGGGGAGGTTCGGGCGCATGGCGCATTGTAGGCAGCCAGGGCCCGGATGCGCCGATGGCCGGGCGAGTTGGCCCACAATGCGCGGATGTCTGAAAACGCCACCCTGCTGCTGATCGACGGCTCCAGCTACCTCTACCGCGCCTTCCACGCCATGCCCGACCTGCGGGCGGTGCCCGGCGACCCCACCAGCCCGGCCACCGGGGCCATCCGGGGCATGGTCAACATGATGCAGAGCCTGCAGAAAGAGGTGCCCGCCGCCTACGTGGCCTGCGTGTTCGACGCGTCCGGACCCACCTTCCGCGACGCCATCTACCCCGACTACAAGGGCCACCGCAGCCCGATGCCGGACGACCTGCGGGCGCAGATTCCCCCCATCCACGAGGTGGTGCGGCTGCTGGGCTTCACCGTGCTGGACGTGCCCGGCGTGGAGGCCGACGACGTCATCGGCACGCTGGCGGTGACCGCCTCGCGCCAGGGGCTCAACGTGGTCATCAGCAGCGGCGACAAGGACCTGGCCCAGCTGGTGGACGAGCGCATCAGCATCATCGACACCATGAACGGCAAGAAGCGCGACCTGGCCGGCGTGCAGGCCGAGTTCGGCGTGCCGGCGAGCCTGATGATCGACTTCCAGACCCTGGTGGGCGATGCGGTGGACAACGTGCCCGGCGTGGAGAAGGTCGGCCCCAAGACGGCGGCCAAGTGGCTCAACGAATACGGCTCGCTCGATGCCCTGGTGGCCCGGGCCGGCGAGATCAAGGGCGTGGCCGGCGAGAACCTGCGCAAGGCGCTGGACTGGCTGCCCACCGGCCGCCAGCTGCTGACCATCAAGACCGACTGCGATCTGGACGGCTTCGTGCCGGGGCTGCCGTCGCTGGAGTCCATCCGCGTCGGCCAGCCCGACACGTCGGCCCTGAAGGATTTCTACGAACGCTACGGTTTCAAGGGCCTGGCCGCGCGCACCGGCGAGAAGCTGGCCGCCGCCAGCCCGGCGGCCGAACCCGGCCTGTTCGACGAGCCTGCCGCCCCGCCGGCCCCGGCGCGCGAACTTCGCTACGACACCATCCTGACCTGGGAGGCGCTGGACGCCTGGCTGGCGCGGCTGATGGCGGCCGAGCTGGTGGCGCTGGACACCGAGACCACCTCGCTGGACGAAATGCGCGCCACCATCGTGGGCATTTCCTTCAGCGTGCAGCCGGGCGAGGCGGCTTACGTGCCGCTGGCCCACGAAGGCCCGGACGCCCCCGAGCAGCTGCCGCTGGACGAGGTGCTGCAGCGCCTCAAGCCCTGGCTGGAAGACCCGGCACACCACAAGCTGGGCCAGCACGTCAAATACGACCGCCATGTGTTCGCCAACCACGGCATCGAGGTGCGCGGCTATGTGCACGACACCATGCTGCAGAGCTATGTGCTCGAGGTGCACAAGCCGCACGGCCTGGAGAGCCTGGCCGAGCGCCATGTGGGCCGCAAGGGCATCAGCTACGAGGCGTTGTGCGGCAAGGGCGCGCACCAGATTCCGTTTGCCCAGGTGGACGTGGCCAAGGCCGCCGAGTACTCGTGCGAGGACAGCGACCAGACGCTGGATGTGCACCGTGTGCTGTGGCCGCGCCTGCAGGCCGACGAGCGCCTGCGCTTCATCTACGAGCTGGAGATCGCCAGCAGTGAGGCGCTGTTCCGCATCGAGCGCAACGGCGTGCTGATCGACGCGCCCACCCTGGCCGCGCAAAGCCACGAGCTGGGTCAGCGCATCGTGGCGCTGGAGCAGGAGGCCTACGACATCGCCGGCCAGCCGTTCAACCTGGGCAGCCCCAAGCAGCTGGGCGAGATCTTCTTCGACAAGCTGGGTCTGCCGGTCATCAAAAAGACCGCCACCGGTGCCCGCAGCACCGACGAGGAAGTGCTGGAGAAACTGGCCGAGGACTACCCGCTGCCGGCCAAGATCCTGGAGCACCGCAGCCTGTCCAAGCTCAAGGGCACCTACACCGACAAGCTGGCCCAGATGGCCCTGCCGCGCACCGGCCGGGTGCACACCCACTATGCGCAGGCGGTGGCGGTGACCGGGCGCCTGTCCAGCAACGACCCCAACCTGCAGAACATTCCCATCCGCACCGCCGAGGGCCGCCGGGTGCGCGAGGCCTTCGTGGCCCCCCCCGGCCATGTGATCGCGAGTGCCGACTATTCGCAGATCGAGCTGCGCATCATGGCCCACATCAGCGGCGACGAGGCCCTGCTGCGGGCCTTCCACGAGGGCCTGGACGTGCACCGGGCCACGGCCGCCGAGGTGTTCGGCGTGGCGGTGGACCAGGTCAGCAGCGAGCAGCGGCGCTATGCCAAGGTCATCAACTTCGGCCTGATCTACGGCATGAGCGCCTTCGGCCTGGCCAAGGCCCTGGGCATCGACAACACCGCCGCCAAGAACTACATCCAGCGCTACTTCGAGCGCTTTGCCGGCGTGCGCCAGTACATGGACGACACCCGCGCGCAGGCCAAGGCGCAGGGCTATGTGGAAACCGTGTTCGGCCGCCGCCTGTACCTGCCCGAGATCAACAGCCCCAACGGCCCGCGCCGCAGCGGTGCCGAACGCGCGGCCATCAACGCGCCCATGCAGGGCACGGCGGCCGACCTGATCAAGCTCAGCATGGTGGCGGTGCAGAAGGTTCTGGACGACCAGGGCCGGGGCACGAAGATGATCATGCAGGTGCACGACGAACTGGTGTTCGAGGTGCCCGAAGCCGAGGTGGACTGGCTGCGCACCGAGGTGCCGCGCCTCATGGCCGGTGTGGCCGCACTCAAGGTGCCGCTGCTGGCCGAGGTGGGCGTGGGGCCGAACTGGGACCAGGCGCACTGAGCGCCATGCCGAATCCGAGGGGAGACATCACATGCAACGACAACAGATCGAAGACCTTGCCGCCCTGCTGACCGGCCCGTCCGGCACCGAAGGCACCACCCGCCGCACCGCGCTGAAGGCCGCCCTGGGTGCGGGCTATGCCGCCGCGGCGGCCCCGCTGATGGCGCAGACCGCCATCCGCACGCCGTCGGACGGTCTGACGGTGGGCGAGGTCATGATCGATGTGGCCGGCTTCTCGATGCCGGCCTACCGCGCGGCCCCGGCCGGGCGCACCGGCCTGCCGGTGGTGCTGGTGCTGTCCGAGATCTTCGGCGTGCACGAGTACATCGCCGACACCGCGCGGCGCTTCGCCCGCGCCGGGTATCTCGCGATCGCGCCCGAGCTGTTCATCCGCCAGGGCGATCCACAGTCGTATGGCGAGATGGCCCGCCTGATCGCCGAGGTGATTGCCAAGGTGCCGGACGCCCAGGTCATGGGCGATCTGGACGCCACGGTGCGCTGGGCCGGTGCGAACGGTGGCGATGTGTCGAAGTTGGCCGTCACCGGCTTCTGCTGGGGCGGTCGCCAGACCTGGCTCTACGCGGCGCACAACCCGCAGGTCAAGGCGGCGGTGGCCTGGTATGGCCGGCTGGTGGGCCAGACCAGTGAACTCAACCCGCGTCATCCGGTGGATGTGGCCGGTGCCCTGAAGGCGCCGGTGCTGGGCCTGTACGGCGGCGCCGACACCGGCATTCCGCTGGACACGGTGGAGGCCATGAAAAAGGCCCTGGCGGCCGGCAGCCCGGCGGCGCGGCAGTCCGGTTTCGTGGTGTACCCCGAGGCACCCCACGCCTTCCATGCCGACTACCGGCCCAGCTTCCGCGCCGAGCCGGCCCAGGACGGCTGGAACCGGGCGCTGGCCTGGTTCCGCCAGCACGGCGCGGGCTGACCACCGCGCCGGGGGCGTTCAGCCCTGGGCCGTGTCCGGGCCGAGATCGAACCGGAACTCGGCGCCCTCGCCGCGCACACCTTCGCCTTCGATGCGCCCACCGTGGCGCTCGACCACGCGACGCACCGTGGCCAGCCCGATGCCGGTGCCCTCGAACTCGCTGGGGCGGTGCAGCCGCTGGAACGGCTTGAACAGCAGGCCGGCGTGGGCCATGTCGAAGCCGGCCCCGTTGTCGCGGATGAAGAAGCGGGTGCGGTCGTCACCCTCGGTGGCCGGCAGCCGGCCGATGCGGATCACCGCATCGCTGCGGTTGCGGGTGTACTTCAGCGCATTGCCGATCAGGTTTTCCAGGGCGACCCGCACCAGGCGGGCGTCGCACGACACCTGCATGCCCGGCTCGATGTCGAGGGTGACCTGCCGGTCGCCGTACTTGCGCAGCTCCTCGGCCGCCACATGGCGGGCCAGCTCGCTCAGGTCCAGCGGATCGCGCTGCAGCATGCCCTGGCTCACCCGCGCCAGTGCCAGCAGGTCGTTGATGATGGCGCCCATGCGCTGGGTGGAGCCCACCACGCGGTCCAGCAGATCCCGGTCGTCCGGCTCCAGCCGGTCGGCGGCCTGTTCGATGAGCAGCTGGGTGAAACCGTCGATGGATCGCAGCGGCGCCTTCAGGTCGTGCGAGACCGAATAGGCAAAGGCGTCGAGCTCGGCATTGAGCCGCTCCAGTTCGGCGGTGCGGTCGCGCACCCGCTGCTCCAGGGTGGCCTGCAACCGCTCGATGTCGCGGTCGCGCTGCAGGCGCTGCAGCTCCGCCTCGGCGCGGCTGACGAAGATGGACAGCAGGGCGCGAACGTCGTCGGTCAGCGACGCCGGCTGCCGCCAGAGAACGAACAGCACGCCCACCGGCTGGCTGTCGCCGTCGCGCAAGGCCTGGCCGGCATAGGCTTCGTAATGGCCGGCCACCAGGCCCCGGGCACGGGGGTAGGTGCGGGTCACGGCTTCCGGGTAGACCACCAGACCGGTCTGCAGCAGGGTGTCCGCGCAGGGGGTGTCGGGCAGGTCGAAGCGGAAGTTGTCGGCATGGCGGTCATCGCGCCACACGGCCAGGGTCTGCATGCTGCCGTCGGGCTGCCGCTCGCACACCACCACCGAGTCGGCCTGCACCACACGCCCCAGCTGCTCGGTCAGCGCATGGAAGAAGGCTTCGCCGGTGGCGGCCGCCACGCCCCGCGCCACATCGGTGAGCTGCTGGCGGTGCCGCAGCTCGGCGCTGATGTCGGTCACGGTGCTGATGATCAGGGTGTCGTCCGGGTTGTCGCCCAGCACCGAGGACACCAGCACCTCGAAGGTGCTGCCGTCGCTGCGTTTGCCCAGGCACTGCAGCGCGTCGACCCGGCGGTCGCTGTACAGCTTGTGCACATGGCGTTCGCGGTCGAGCAGGTCGACCCACAGGAAATGGTCGGTGTGGCCCAGCACCTGGTCACGGGTCCAGCCGTAGCAGCGCTCGAAGGCGGCATTGACGTCGAGGATGATCCCGGTGGTGGCCGACTGCGCCACCATAGGGCTGGGGCTGAGCCGGAAGATGCGGGCGAACCGGTCGAGGTGCCGGTCGCGCTCGGCTTCGGTCTGGCGGCGCCGCTCCAGCTCCTGCAGCTGGCGGTCCAGTGCCTGCTGCGTGGCCTGCCGGCTGTGCATCACCAGCATGGCCACCACCAGCAGGGCGGCCGACTGGGCGATCCAGGTGCGCAGGCCGACCTCGAAGACCGGTGCCGGCCCGAGCAGGCCGCGCATTTCGGCGGCGGTCAGGATGCCCAGGGCCATGACGCCGCACAGCGACACCACCACCAGCGCCCGCCGCCCCAGCAGCACACCCGCACCGGCCACCGCGCCCACGAACAGGAAGTTCACGGCGGTGCGCACCGAGCCGAACGAGAGCACCGAGAGCAGGGCGGTCAGCAGCACCCCGGCCACCATCAGCACCGCCACCATGTCGTTGGACCAGCGACGGGTGCGCAGCATGAAGTGGGCCACCGCACTGATGGCGGCAATGAAGGCCGCCACCACCGTCTCCCGGGTCTCGCTGGTGGCCAGCACCTGTTCCAGCAGCATCACGAAGCTGGCGGTCAGCGCCACCATGAGCGTGAGGGAGAGCAGGGTGTTGCGCACCGCCAGCGCCTCCACGCCGGGGGCGATCACGGCGGGCCGGGTGTTCTCAGCCTTGGGCACGGGCGGTCCCCGGCGTGTTGCACCAGGCGCTCCAGCTGCCCGGGTACAGGGCGGCCCGGCCCAGCCCGGCGATCTCCATGGCCAGCAGGTTGGGCACGGCGCTCACGCCGCTGCCGCACTGGTGGACGACGCCGGCCGGATCCCGCCCGGCCAGCAGCCGCTCGAACTCGGCGCGCAGCACCTCGGCCGGTTTGAAGCGGCCATCGGGCAGCAGGTTCTCGCCGAAGGGGCGGTTGAGCGCGCCCGGGATGTGCCCGGCCACCGGGTCCAACGGTTCGGTCTCGCCACGGAAGCGGGCCGCGGCGCGCGCATCCACCAGCGTGCAGTCGGAGCGGCCCAGCAGGGCCTGAACGTCCGGGGTGTCGAGCACCCTGGTGGCCGATGGCCGCCAGGCAAAGTCGCCGGCAGGCACCGCCGGGGCCGGCCCGCTGTCCACCGCGCCACCGGCGGCCTGCCAGGCGGCCAGGCCGCCATCGAGCACCGCCACGGCCTCGTGGCCGCACCACTTCAGCATCCACCACAGGCGGCCGCTGAACATGATGCCGGCGCGGTCGAGCACCACCACCTGGGTGGTCTGGTTCACGCCCAACCGGCGCAGCGTGGCCGCAAAGGTCTCGCGCGACGGCAGGGGGTGGCGGCCGGCGCTCGGTGGGTGGTTCTTGTCGCTGAGGTCGGTGTCCAGGTCGGCGTGCAGCGAGCCGGCGATGTGGGCCTGCTCGAACAGGCGTCGGCCGGCGCCGGCGTCCATCAGGTCGGCGCTGCAGTCGAGCACGCGCACGTCGGCGCCGGTGCGCAGCAGCTGCTGCAGTTCGGGGGCGGAGATCAGGGTGGTGAACATGGGGCTGGGCAGGGATGCGTTCGGCGGATTGTGCGACAGCCCGGGCGCCTCAGTGCTCTTCGGCCGGTGCCTGGGGCACCGCCCGGTTGCGCAGCACGGTGGCGGTGATGCCGCTGGCCACGATCAGGGCCATGCCCAGCCAGCCGATCAGGGGCAGCTGGTCGCCGAAGATGAGCAGGCTGTAGAGCGCCGCGAACACGATGCCGGCGTACTGCAGGTTGGCCACCAGCAGGGTGGCGCCGCTGGAGTAGGCGCGGGTCATGCAGAGCTGCCCCAGGGCGGCCAGCACCCCGATGGGCAGCAGCCACAGGGCCGACGGCCAGTGCCAGGCACTGGCGCCGGTGAACAGCATGCCCACCGCGCCCACCACCACCGCGCCCAGCGAGAAGTAGAAGACGGTGCGACTCTCGGGCTCACCGGCACGGGCCAGGGCCGCCACCTGCAGGTAGGCCAGCGCCGCGAACAGGCCCGACATCAGCCCCACCAGCGAGCCCAGGGCCTGGTCGCCGCTGAAGGTGGGTCGCAGCAGCATGGCCACGCCGGCAAAGCCGGCCAGCACCGTGACGAACAGGGGCCCTTGCGCCCGCACCGCCGTGCCCTGCTTCTGCAGCAGCAGCGCCCCGCCCAGCAGGAAGGTGGCGATCCACACGCTGCTCATGTAGTTGAGCGTCATGGCGGTGGCCAGCGGCAGCACCGCAATCGCATAGAACCAGGCGGTGAGCGAGATGGTGCCCACGATGCTGCGCCACAGGTGCATGGACGGCACCCGCGTGCCCAGCGACACCCCCTGGGCACGCGCCAGCCCGACCAGGAAGATGACGCCCACCACGCCCCGGTAGCAGACGATCTCGAAGCTGTTGAAGTGGCTGGAGGCGAACTTGATGCACACCCCCATGGTGGCGAAGAACAGCGACGCCAGCACCATCCACAAGGCCTGGCGGCCCACGCCGGGCGCCAGGGCCCCACCCCCCGCGGTCAAGCGGGCACCGCCGATCCCATCTGGCGCCGGTACCACTCATGGAAGTGCTGCATGCCGTCTTCCATCGGGCTCTGGTAGGGGCCGACCTCGCTGGTGCCGCGTGCCATCAGGGCCGCGCGTCCGGCGTCCATGCGTTCGGCGATCTCGTCGTCCTCCACACAGGTCTCCATGTAGGCGGCACGCTGGGCCTCGACGAAGTCGCGCTCGAAGGCGGCGATCTCCTCGGGGTAATAGAACTCCACCATGTTGAGCGTCTTCGTGGGGCTCAGCGGGTGCAGCGTGGAGACGGTGAGCACGTGCGGATACCACTCGATCATGATGTGCGGGTAGTAGGTCAGCCAGATGGCGCCGTGCTCGGGCAGCTGGCCCTGCCGGTACTGCATGAGCTGCTCGTGCCAGCGCTGGTACACCGGGCTGCCGGCCTGACCCATCAGGTTCTGGGCGCCCACGGTCTGCACCGAGTACTCGGGACGGAATTCCCAGCGCAGGTCTTCGCAGGTCACGAAGTTGCCCAGACCCGGGTGGAAGGGGGCGACGTGGTAGTCCTCCAGATAGACCTCGATGAAGGTCTTCCAGTTGTAGTTGCACTCGTGCAGCTCGACATGGTCGAGCACCATGCCCTCGAAGCTCAGTGCCTGGCGCGGACCGAGGTCGGCCAGGTCGGCGGCGATGTCGCGGCCGTTGTCCTCGAACAGCAGGCCGTTCCACTCGCGCAGCTTGAAGTTGTCCAGATTCAGGCAGGGGTCGTGCTGGAAATGCGGTGCGCCCAGCAGCTGGCCGGCGGGGCCCTGGCCGGCCGGCGTGGCCGAGCCGCTGTAGGTCCAGCGGTGCAGCGGGCACACGATGTGGCCGCCGGCATGCCCGGCCTGGGTCTGGTTGAGGTTGCCCCGGCCCTTGAGCATCACGGCCTGCCGGTGGCGGCAGACGTTGGACACCAGCTCGATGCCCGAGGGCGTGCGCATGAGTGCCCGACCGCCGTTTTCCTGGGGCAGAGCGTGGTAGTCGCCCACTTCGGGCACCGACAGGGAGTGCCCCACATAGCGGGGCCCGCGCTGAAAGATCGTCTCCAGTTCGCGCCGGAACAGCGCCTCGTCGAAGTAACTGTGAACTGGTAGTTGGCTTGCGGCCTGCTGCAGTTGAAGACTCAAATCAGACATCGTGGTCCTGACCTAAAGACTCCCCCTATGAAGGGGCAGGTAAGCGCTGTGCTCGTCAGACGAATTCGCGCGGGGTGGGTGAAGTGGTGCGTCCCTCCGGGTGTCTGGCACCCGTCAGCAGAGAAAAAAGAGCGCGGATTGTACCCCCCGGTCCTGTGGGGGGTATGCTCGGTAAAATTGCCCTTCCGCTTCCCCGGACCGTCCATGCCGAGAACCGCCTCCCCCGCCCCTGCTGCCGCCGACCTGCCCGCCACCTACGAGGCGGCGCTGGAAGAACTGGAGCAGCTGGTGGCCCAGCTCGATGCCGGTCAGCTGCCGCTGGACCAGCTGCTGGTGCGCTACCAGCGTGGTGCCGCCCTGCTGGCTTTCTGCCGCGACCGGCTGACCGCAGTGGAGAACCAGATCCAGGTGCTCGAAGGCCAGCAGCTCAAACCCTGGGACGGCGCGTGAACGGACCCCACACCCTTCAGCCTGCGGCCGACTTCGTCGGCTGGCGCAGCCACCAGCAGGCCGTGGTCGAGCAGGCGCTCTCGCGCTGGGTGCCCGCCGATGCACCGGCCCGGCTGGGCGAGGCCATGCGGTACGCCGTGCTCGATGGCGGCAAGCGGCTGCGTCCGCTGCTGGTGCTGGCCACGGCCGAGGCCCTGGGCGGCCATGCCGAAGCAGCGCTGCGTGCCGCCTGCGCGGTCGAACTCATCCACGCCTACTCGCTGGTGCACGACGACATGCCCTGCATGGACAACGACGTGCTGCGCCGTGGCAAACCCACCGTGCATGTGCAGTTCGGCGAGGCCCAGGCCCTGCTGGCGGGCGATGCGCTGCAGGCGCTGGCCTTCGAACTGCTCGTGCCCGGCGACGGCAGCCTGCCGGCCGAACTGTCGGCCCGGCTGTGCCGCCTGCTGGCCGTGGCGGCCGGTGCCGACGGCATGGCAGGAGGCCAGGCGGTCGATCTGGCCAGCGTCGGCGTGGCCCTGGACCGACCGGCCCTGGAGGCCATGCACCGCCGCAAGACCGGTGCCCTGCTGCAGGCCAGCGTCACCATGGGGGCCGCCACCGCCCCGGCCACCGCGCAGCAGCAGGCCGATCTGGCGGAGTACGGCGCCTGCATCGGCCTGGCCTTCCAGGTGGTCGACGACATCCTGGACGTGACCGCCGACTCGGCCACGCTGGGCAAGACCGCCGGCAAGGACGCCGCGGCCGACAAGCCCACTTTCGTGTCCCTGATGGGCCTGTCCCAGGCGCAGGTCTATGCCGATGCGGTGCTGGACCGGGCCCATCAGGCCCTGCAGCGCTGCGCCCTGAAGCAGGCCGACCACCTGCATGCCCTGGCCGACTGGGTGGGGAGACGGGCCTCCTGAGGCCCGGCCCCATTCTTCCCACCACCGTCAACCGAGCGATCCGATCATGAGTTCACTGCTGACCCACATCGACTCCCCGGCCGACCTGCGCCGCCTGGCCCGGCCCCAGCTGCCCCAGCTGGCCCAGGAACTGCGTGGCTACCTGCTGGACAGCGTCTCGCGCACCGGCGGGCATCTCAGCTCCAACCTCGGCACGGTGGAGCTCACCATCGCGCTGCACTACGTCTTCAACACGCCGGAGGACCGGCTGGTGTGGGACGTGGGCCACCAGACCTATCCGCACAAGATCCTCACCGGCCGGCGCGACCGCATGCACACGTTGCGCCAGCAGGGCGGCATCAGCGGCTTCCCGCGCCGCGACGAAAGCGAGTACGACACCTTCGGCACCGCGCACTCTTCCACCAGCATCTCGGCCGCGCTCGGCATGGCCCTGGCCGCGCGCGCCAAGGGTGAAGACCGCCGCGCCGTGGCCATCATCGGCGACGGCGCCATGACCGCCGGCATGGCCTTCGAGGCCCTCAACAACGCGGGCGTGTCCAACGGCCGGCTGCTGGTGGTGCTCAACGACAACGACATGTCGATCTCGCCGCCGGTGGGCGCGCTCAACCGTTATCTGGCGCAGCTCATGAGCGGCCAGTTCTATGCGGCGGCCAAGAACGTGGGCAAGCAGGTGCTCAAGGGTGCGCCCCCGCTGTTCGAGCTGGCCAAGCGGCTGGAGCAGCAGGCCAAGGGCATGGTGGTGCCGGCCACGCTGTTCGAGAAGTTCGGCTTCAACTACATCGGCCCCATCGACGGTCACGACCTCGACTCGCTGGTGCCCACGCTGGAGAACATCCGCCACCTGCTCGACACCGACAGCGGCCCGCAATTCCTGCACGTGGTCACCCGCAAGGGCCATGGCTACAAGCTGGCCGAAGCCGACCCGATCGCCTACCACGGTCCGGGCAAGTTCGATCCGGCCGTGGGCCTGGTCAAGCCGGCCACGCCCCCCAAGCAGACCTTCACCCAGGTGTTCGGCCAGTGGCTGTGCGACATGGCGGCGGCCGACGAGCGCCTGATCGGCATCACGCCGGCCATGCGCGAGGGATCGGGCATGGTGGAGTTCGAGCGCCGCTTCCCGGGCCGCTACCACGACGTGGGCATCGCCGAGCAGCACGCCGTCACCTTCGCGGCCGGCATGGCCTGCGAGGGCCTCAAGCCGGTGGTGGCCATCTACTCCACCTTCCTGCAGCGCGGCTACGACCAGCTCATCCACGACGTGGCCCTGCAGAAGCTGCCGGTGGTGTTCGCGCTCGACCGGGCCGGTCTGGTGGGGGCCGACGGAGCCACCCATGCCGGCAATTACGACATCGCCTACATCCGCTGCATTCCCCACATGAGCCTGGCCTGTCCCGCCGACGAGGCCGAATGCCGCCAGTTGCTCACCACCGCGTTCGAGCAGGACCACCCGGTGGCCGTGCGCTACCCGCGCGGCGCCGGTGCCGGCGTGACGCCCAGGGCCGATCTGCAGGGACTGCCCTTCGGCAAGGGCGAGATCCGTCGCCAGGGTCGGGGCATTGCCATCCTGGCCTTCGGCACCCTGCTGTACCCGTGCCTCGATGCGGGCCAGGCCCTGGGCGCCACGGTGGCCAACATGCGCTGGGCCAAGCCGCTGGATCTGGCCCTGTTGCGCGAGCTCGCACGCACGCATTCGGCCATCGTCACCGTGGAAGAGGGCTGCCTGCCGGGCGGCGCCGGCGGTGCAGTGGCCGAGGCCTTGAACGCCGAGGGCATCACCCTGCCGGTGCTGCACCTGGGCCTGCCGGACGAATTCATCGAGCACGGCGACCCGGCCCGGCTGCTGGCCGGTGTGGGGCTGGATGCCGCCGGCATCGAGGCATCGATCCGGGGGCGGTTTGCCGGCCTGATCGAGGGCGCCGCCAGCCTCAAGGTGGTCCGCTGACCGGGTTCCGGCCGGTGGCAAGCTGTCACTAGCCTGAACGACACGATCGCTTGCAGGGTTTACCCGAGCGGGTGCCCTGCAGGCGCTTTCTAGAATCTCCGCTTCACCCCAACAGCCCACGCGTGCCTACCCGGCCGCCGGGCACAACACCAACGGAGCATCTCACCCATGGATCGTCGTTCCATCCTCAAACACACCGGCATCGCCGGCGTGCTGGCCGCCGGCATCGCCCCGGCCGTGCATGCCCAGGCCACCATCCGCTGGCGCCTGACCTCCAGCTTCCCCAAGGCACTGGACACCATCCACGGCGCCGCCGACGTGTTTGCCAAGAAGGTCGGCGAGATGACCGGCGGCAAGTTCCAGGTCACGGTCCATGCCCCCGGTGAACTCGTGCCCGCCTTCGGCGTGGTCGACGCCGTGCAGGCCGGCACCGTCGAGGCCGGTCACACCGCGCCGTACTACTACTTCGGCAAGGACGACACCTTCGCCATCGGCACCGCCATCCCCTTCGGCCTGAACAGCCGCCAGCTGACCTCGTGGAACTACGAAGGCAACGGCCTCAAGCTGTTCCGCGAGTTCTACAACCAGTACAACATCGTCAACTTCCCCGGCGGCAACACCGGTGCCCAGATGGGCGGCTGGTTCCGCAAGGAAGTCAAGACCGTGGCCGACCTCAAGGGCCTGAAGTTCCGCGTCGGCGGCTTTGCCGGCAAGGTGCTCAGCCGCCTGGGCGTGGTGCCCCAGAACATCCCGGGTGGCGAGATCTACCAGGCGCTGGAGAAGGGCACCATCGACGCCACCGAATGGATCGGCCCGTACGACGACGAAAAGCTGGGCTTCCAGAAGGTCGCCAAGAACTACTACTACCCGGGCTTCTGGGAAGGCGGCGCCCAGCTCGACTTCTACGTGAACAAGGCCGCCTTCAATGCGCTGCCGGCCGACTACAAGGCCATCGTGGAAGCTGCCGCATCCCACGCACACACCACCATGCAGGCCATCTACGACGCCCGCAACCCGGCCGCCCTCAAGCGCCTGGTGGCCGGTGGCGCCAAGGTGCAGGCCTTCCCCAAGGTCATCATGGATGCGGCCTTCAAGGAAGCCATGGAGCTGTACGAAGAGATCGGCAAGACCAACCCCAACTGGAAGAAGATCTACAGCGACTACTCGGCTTTCCGCAAGGAGCAGAACCTGTGGTTCCGGTTCACCGAGGCGCAGTTCGACCGCTACATGCAGGCCGCCAAGCTGCCCTGATCGATCGCGCATCCGGCATCAAAACCCCGCTTCGGCGGGGTTTTTGCTGTCATTCGTCGTTTGCCGTGCATTCGTCAGCCAATCCACAGTCACCACGGTGACGGCTGGCTACACTGCCCGGTTGTCTTTTTTTACGGAAAACGCCATGTCGCTTCTGCTACGCATATCCCGGCTGATCGATGGCTTGAACCAGCTCGTCGGCAAACTGGCCATGTGGCTGGTGCTGGCTGCCACGCTCATCAGCGCCGGCAATGCCATCGTGCGCAAGGTCATCGGCGCCAGCTCCAACAGCTGGCTCGAGATCCAGTGGTACCTCTTCGGTACGGTCTTCATGCTCGGCGCCGGTTACGCCTTCCTGGTCAATGCCCACGTGCGCATCGACTTCATTTCTTCCCGCTTCAGCGCCCGCACCCGCAACTGGGTGGACATCGGCGGCATCCTGCTGTTCCTGGTGCCGCTGTGCTGGCTCATGATCGGCGAGGGCTGGCCGCTGTTCGAGCGGGCCTGGACCTCGGGCGAGATGTCCGGCAATGCCGGTGGCCTGATCCGCTGGCCGGTCTACCTGCTGATCCCGGCCGGTTTTGCCCTGCTGCTGCTGCAGGGTTTCAGCGAGCTGGTCAAGCGCGCTGCCTACCTGCTGGGCCAGGGCCCCGACGTGCTGGCCCCCAGCGGCCCGAGCGATGAAGAGCGACTGGCGCAGGAACTCCTCGAAGAACAGAAGCGCCTGCAAGGAGCGCAGTGATCATGGTTGAATTTCTGACTGCCCAATTCGTCCCGCTCATGTTTGCGGGCCTGCTGGTGTTCCTGCTCTCCGGCTTCCCGGTGGCATTCGCACTGGCCGCCACCGGCCTGACCTTCGGCTTCCTCGGCATGGAGCTCGGCCTGTTCCAGCCCACGCTGTTCCAGGTCATGCCGCAGCGGGTGTTCGCCATCATGCAGAACGACACGCTGCTGGCGATTCCGTTCTTCACGCTCATGGGCATCATCCTGGAGCGCAGCCGCATGGCCGAGGACCTGCTGTCCACCGTGGGCCAGGTGTTCGGCCCCGTGCGCGGCGGCCTGGCCGTGGCGGTGGTCCTGGTGGGTGCGCTGCTGGCCGCCACCACGGGTGTGGTGGCCGCCGCCGTGATCTCGATGGGCCTGATCTCGCTGCCCATCATGCTGCGCTACGGCTACAACCGCACCATTGCCACCGGCACCATCACGGCTTCGGGCACGCTGGCACAGGCCATCCCGCCGTCGCTGGTGCTGATCGTGCTGGCCGACCAGCTCGGCCGTTCGGTGGGCGACATGTACGCCGGTGCGCTCATTCCGGGCCTGCTGCTGGTGGGCCTGTACCTGGCGTTCATTGCCGCGGTGGCCATCATCAAGCCGGCCTGGGTGCCGGCCCTGCCGCCCGAGGCGCGCATCTACAACGAACCCAACGGCGACAGCGGCCATCGCTCGCTGCTGGTGCTGCTGGTGATCTGTGCGGCGGCCAGCTTCGCCTGGGCCCAGGTGCACGAGTCCATCATCAACGCCTGGATCGGCCGCGACATGGCGGCACCGGGCGACGAGGTGGTGATCATGTCCATCACCGTCGGCTCGTTCCTGGCGCTGGCGCTGGCCCTGCTCAACCGCCTGTTCCGCCTGGGTCTGCTCTCGCGCCTGGCCGAGCAGGTCACCTTCGTGCTGATCCCGCCGCTGGTGCTGATCTTCCTGGTGCTGGGCACCATCTTCCTGGGCGTGGCCACCCCCACCGAGGGCGGCGCCATGGGTGCACTCGGTGCCCTCATCATGGCCGGTGCCCGCCGCAGCCTGTCCTTCAGCCTGCTCAAGCAGGCCATGGAGAACACGACCAGGCTGGCCATCTTCGTGATGTTCATCCTGATCGGCTCCACGGTGTTCAGCTTCACCTTCAATGCGGCCGACGGCCACATCTGGGTGGAGCACCTGTTCGACAAGCTGCCGGGCGGCCAGCTGGGCTTCCTGCTGGTGGTGAACTTCCTGGTGTTCATCCTGGGCATGTTCATCGACTTCTTCGAGATCGCCTTCATCGTGGTGCCGCTGCTGGCCCCGGTGGCCGACAAGCTGGGCATCGACTTGGTGTGGTTCGGCGTGATCCTGGCCATGAACCTGCAGACCTCGTTCCTGACGCCGCCGTTCGGCTTTGCGCTGTTCTACCTGCGCAGCGTCGCGGCCCGCAGCGATTACACCGATGCCGTCACCGGCCAGCGCATCCCGGCCGTCACCACCGCGCAGATCTACAAGGGATCGATCGCCTTCATCATCCTGCAGCTCATCATGGTGGCGGTGGTGGTGGCCTATCCGGGCCTGGTGACCGACCACATGACCAAGGCCACGGTGGTGGACGATGCCGCCGTCACCGACATGCTCAACAACATGTCCGGCCTGGAAGAGGAGGCGCCCGCTGCCGAGGAGCCCGCCGAAGGCGAGGAGGGCGACAAGGCCCCGGCCGAGGAGGAAGAGGATCCGGCCAAGGCCCTGCTGGAAGGCATGAAGAAGTGAGCCCCGCCATGCAGGTCGACGTTCAGGTGCTCGATCCCCGCATGGCGGACCAGCTGCCGGCCTATGCCACGCCGGGCAGCGCAGGGCTGGACCTGCGTGCCTGCCTGGATGCACCGGTGGAGCTGGCGCCGAACGCCTGGCAGCTCATTCCCACCGGCCTGGCCATCCACCTGGCCGACCCGGGCTTTGCGGCCATGATCCTGCCCCGCTCGGGGCTGGGTCACAAGCACGGCATCGTGCTGGGCAATCTGGTGGGCCTGATCGACAGCGACTACCAGGGCCAGCTCATGGTGAGCGCCTGGAACCGCAGCACCGTGCCCTTCACCATCCAGCCCATGGAGCGCATCGCGCAGATGGTCATCGTGCCGGTGGTGCAGGCGCAGTTCCGGGTGGTGTCGTCCTTCAGCGCGGCCAGCGAGCGCGGCACCGGCGGCTACGGCTCGACCGGCCGCGGCTGAGGGTTCGCCGGCCCTGCTGCCGCCGGTTCAGTGCAGCGTGCGGGGCGGCGGCGATTCGTCGTCGCCGTCGTCGGCCGGTGCATCGACGTCCATGCGGAAGAAGCCGGCACCCAGCGTGCCGCGTCCGATTTCCTCTTCGGTGGCTTCGCGCACCTTGTGGATCTTGAGCCGGATGCGCAGCGCGATGCCGGCCAGCGGATGGTTGCCGTCCAGCACCACGTGGTCGGGGTAGATGTCGCTCACGAAGTAGAGGCGGTCGCGGGGTGCGGCCGGGTTGCAGCCCTCGGGCAGACCTTCAAAACCCATGCCTTCCTCGATGCTGTCGGGGAAGCGCTCACGCGGCTCCAGGAACAGCAGTCGGTCGTCGTAGTCGCCGAAGGCGTCCTGGGGCTCCAGATGCAGGTCGATGGCATCGCCGGCACTGTGCCCTTGCAGGGCGTCCTCGATCTTGGCCAGCAGGTCGCTGCCGCCCACCAGGAACTCCACCGGCTCCTCCAGCACGTCGAGCTCTTCACCGAGCGTGTCCTTGAGGGTCCAGGTCAGGGCCACGACGCACTGCGGCGTGACGGTCAGGGGGTGGCGGGTATCGCTTTTCATCCGACAATTCTCCCATGTCCTCCCCCCACACCACTTCGCCCGACGCTTCCCCGTCGCGACCGCTCGCCCTGCTCGGCGGCCTCAGTCCTGAACGCTTCATGCAGAAGCACTGGCAGAAGAAACCCCTGCTGGTGCGCCAGGCGATGCCTGGCGTGCAACCACCGCTCGACCGGCCGGGACTGTTCGAGCTGGCGGCACAGCCCGCGGTGGAGTCGAGGCTGATCGTGCACGGGCAGCGGGGCTGGACCCTCAAGTCCGGCCCGCTGCAGCGCCGCGCCCTGCCGCCACTCAAGCAGCCGCGCTGGACGCTGCTGGTGCAGGGAGTGGACCTGCATGTGCCGGCCGCGCACGAACTGCTGCAGCGTTTCCGGTTCGTGCCCGATGCCCGCCTGGACGATCTCATGATCTCCTGGGCCAGTCCGGGGGGCGGGGTGGGGCCGCATTTCGACAGCTACGACGTGTTCCTGCTGCAGGTCTCGGGTCGGCGCCGCTGGCGCATCGGCCGCCAGAAGGACCTCAGCCTGCAGCCCGACGTGCCGCTGAAGATCCTGGCCAACTTTCAGCCGGAGGAAGAGTTCGTGCTGGAGCCGGGCGACATGCTCTACCTGCCGCCGCGCTGGGCCCACGACGGCGACGCGGTGGGCGAGGACTGCATGACCTGCTCCATCGGCTTTCGCGCGCCGCAGCGCGGCGGTCTGGCGGCCGAGCTGCTGCAGCGCATGGCCGACGAGGTGGACGATCCGGTCCTCTACCGCGATCCGGCGCAGCCCGCCACCGCCACGCCGGCCGCCCTGCCGGCCGGCCTGCTGGATTTCGCGCGCGAGGGCCTTGAGCGGCTGGTGAACGATCCGCAGGGACTGGCCTGCGCCCTGGGCGAGGTCATGACCGAACCCAAGCCCAGCACCTGGTTCGACGAGCCGCAGACCGACTGGCAGCCCGGTGCGGTTCGGCTCGACCGGCGCACCCGCATGATGTACGACGAGCGCCACGTGTTCATCAACGGCGAGAGCTTCCGGGCCGGTGGTGCCGATGCCCGGCTCATGCGCGAGCTGGCCGATCGGCGCAGGCTGCCGGCGCCCCGGGTGCAGCGGGCCAGCGCCGATGCCCAGGCGCTGATGCAGGACTGGTTCGAGGCCGGCTGGCTGCACCGGGAGCCGTCATGACCGATGCACCCGCGCCGGCACCCGTCGTGCTGCCCGAGGGGCGTGGCGCAGGCCGGCTGGATTTCGAGGCGGCCATCCGCAGCGGCATGGCGGCGGCGGTCGATCAGGGCTGGAACAGCATCGTGCTGTGCGATGCCGACTTTGCCGACTGGCCCCTGGGTGAGCGCAGCACCATGGCGGCGCTGGATGCGTGGGCCCGACGGGGCCGCACGCTGCAGATCCTGGCGCGCGATTACCACGCCCTGCGACGGCTGCACCCGCGCTTCGTGCAGTGGCGCACGCTGTGGTCACACCTGGTGGAAGCCCACGCCTGCCCCCATGTCGACGAGGGCGAACTGCCCAGCGTCTTCTGGACGCCGTCCTGGACGCTGGAGCGCCTGGACCGGGTGCATGGCAGCTTCGTGGCCAGCCACGCACCGCAGCGGCGTGCGCTGCTGCGCGAGCGCATACAGGCCTGCTGGCTGCGCAGCGCTCCTGGCCTGCCGGCCACGACGCTGGGCCTGTGAGGATCAGCGCAGGTCGTCGGCCAGCACCTTGATGATGCGCTGGGCCGAGGGCGAGGCATCCGGCTGCCCCTGTGCGTTGAGCACCGACACGGTGGTGCTGTTGTCGTTGCTGCGCACCACCACGCGGTAGCGCTCCGGCTTGGACTCGGGCGTGGACGCGCCGAACATGCGGCTGATGAAGCCGGGCTTCTCGGTCTGCTTCATGGGCTCCACGTAGCGGACGAAGTAGGTGCCTTCGGTGCGGTTGCGGTCTTCCACCGTGAAGCCGGTGCGGTCCAGCGACAGGCCGACACGGCGCCAGGCGCGATCGAAGTTGTCGTTGAACTGCACCACCGGCACATTGTTGACCGTGGCCACCTTGGCGCTGGTGGCCACCGGTGCGCTGGCCGACAGGGCCTTGGCCTCGTTCTCGGCCACGCCCAGCTTGACCATCATGCGGCGCAGGAATTCGGCTTCCAGTTCGGGATCGGCCGGACGCGGCTGCCACACGGTCTGGTCCTTTTCCTTGGTGGAGTAGACCTCCACCATGCCCCGGTGGGTGACGAAGATCTCGGTGCCGCCGGCGGCGTTGCGCTCCAGGCGGGTGCGGAACTTGTCGCGCTCGCCGGTGGAGTACAGGCTGTCGAAGATCTTGCCCAGGGCACTGCGGATGAAGTCCTGCGGGATCTTGGCGCGGTTCTCGGCCCAGTCGGTTTCCATGATGCCCAGGGTTTCCTGGTCGAGCTCGAGCAGGAAACCGTTCTCCTGCCAGAAATCGCGCACCGGGCCCCAGAGCTGGTTGGCCGGTCGGTCGACCACCAGCCAGCGCTGGTTGCCGGCGCGCTCGATGCGCACGTCACCGATCTTGCTGGCCGCGGTGCCCACGGTGGCAGCGGCCGGCCGGGCGGCCTCGAAGCTGCTGGCCGACACGGCGGCGCCCGGCACGTTGTAGCGGTTCTCGCGCGAGAGCTGGGTCAGGTCGGGCGGCACGTCGAGGGTGCTGCCGCGCTGCGCGCTCTTGTAATCGATCTTGTCTTCCTTGAGCACGGAGCAGCCCGCCACCAGCAGGGTGGCTGCGGCCAGCAGGCCCAGACGGGGGAGGGAGTGGCGCATCGGACGGGAGGGGTGGGACATGGGTGGGTGGCTCGCGAACGGGAACACGGGAACGAAGGGGCCGGGTCAGGCGATCAGACCGCTGCTGCGCAGCGCGTCTTCGACACCCGGCACCAGGTGGCGCGACATCGGGGTGAGCGGCAGGCGCATGGTCTCGCCGCACAGGCCCATGCGGGCCATGGCCCACTTCAGGGGAATCGGGTTGGCTTCGACGAACAGGTGGCGGTGCACCGGCATCAGGCGGAACTGGATCTCCATGGCGCGCTTCACGTCGCCGGCCAGGGCGGCCACGCACAGCTCGTGCATGGCGCGCGGCGCCACGTTGGCGGTCACGCTCACGTTGCCCTGACCGCCGCACAGCATGAGGGCCACGGCGGTGGGGTCGTCGCCGGAGTACACGGCAAAGCCTTCGGGCTTCTCGCGGATCAGCCACTGCGCACGCTCGATGTTGCCGCTGGCTTCCTTGATGCCGACGATGCCCGGGATCTGCGCCAGCCGCAGGGCGGTGTCGACCGACATGTCGGCCACGGTGCGGCCGGGCACGTTGTAGAGCACCACCGGCAGTTCACCGGTGGCTTCGGCGATCGCCTTGAAGTGCTGGTACTGGCCTTCCTGGGTCGGCTTGTTGTAGTAGGGCACCACCTGCAGCTGGCAGTCGGCGCCGACCTTGTGGGCAAACCGGGCGAGCTCGATGGCTTCGGCGGTGGAGTTGGCGCCGCAGCCGGCCATGATGGGCACCCGGCCTGCCGCCTGCTCCACCGACACGCGGATGATCTCGCAGTGCTCTTCCACATTGACCGTGGGCGACTCGCCGGTGGTGCCCACGACGCCGATGCAGTCGGTGCCCTCGGCGATGTGCCAGTCGATCAGCTTGCGCAGGTTGGGGTAGTCGACGCTCCCGTCCTCATGGAAGGGGGTGGCCAGGGCGACGATGCTGCCGGTGATGGGTTTCATGGCGGAAAGCGGTTGGGCTGTACGGTTCGACGCCGGTGGGGGCCGCGGGCCGATCCCGGGGGCCACGGGGGCGATCCGGCATTCTACCCAGCGGGATCGAGGCGCCGACGCTGACCGGCTCCCGGTTCGGCAGGGTCTTCCCGCAGGGCCACCACGCGCTGCACGAAGCGGGCCGGCTCCGGCAGGAAACCATCCTCGTAGCCCACCACCCGAAGATCCTCGCAGACCCGCAGAAGTTCGCCGGGCTGGAGCAGGAAGTCAGGCCGCGAAGGTCGGCCCACCTGGGCATGCTCGATGCCGAAGGTCTCGTAGATCAGCACGCCGCCCGGTGCCACGCTGGCCACGATGGCGGGCAGCAGTGGCCGCCACAGGTAGTTGGTGACCACGACGCCGCCGAAGCGCTGTCCCGGCAGCGGCCACGGCCCGTTCTCGATGTCGGCCAGCACCGCCCGGCCCAGCGGGCCCACGGCCTCGATGGCGGCCGGATCGCGGTCAATGCCGGTGACCGGGTGGCCCAGGCCGGCCAGGTGCCGCATGTGCCGCCCGTGACCGCAGGCCACATCGAGCACCGGGCTGCCGGCGGGAATCAGGTGGGCCCATCGCCGCACCCACGGCGAGGGCGCTTCGGTGCCGTGCATCAGAAGCAGCTCCAGAGCTGGTCGGCCAGATGGACCATGAAGTCCGCTCGGGTGTAGAGGGCCAGTGTGGCGAGCAGGATCGCACCCGCCCCGGCGGCCATCAGCAGGCGCCCGAGCAGCGGGGTGGCATGCCGCTTCATGCCGAGGCTCCGGCCGGGCTCGGGCCGCGGGCGATCGGTGCTTCGCGCACCGGCAGGTTGATCAGCCCGGCGAACACGCCCAGCGCGATGGAGATGTACCAGACGACGTCGTAGCTGCCGGTCTGGTCGTACAGCACACCGCCCAGCCACACGCCCATGAAGCTGCCGATCTGGTGGCTGAAGAACACGAAACCGCCCAGCATGGACAGGTGCGCCACGCCGAAGATCTGCGCCACCGTGGCATTGGTGGGCGGCACGGTGGAGAGCCACAGCAGGCCCATGACCGCCGAGAAGATGTAGACGCTGGTGGGCGACAGCGGGGCCCACAGGAAGACGGCGATCACCACCGCGCGGGCAAAGTAGATGAAGGCCAGGATGTGCTTCTTGGCCATGCGCTGGCCCAGCGAGCCGGCCATGTAGGTGCCCACCACGTTGAACAGGCCGATGAGCGCCAGCGCATAGCTGGCCACCTGGGGCGACAGGCCGTTGTCCTTGAGGTAGCTGGGCATGTGCACGCCGATGAACACCACCTGGAAGCCGCACACGAAGTAGCCCGCCATCAACAGCTGGAAGCTGCGGTAACCGAAGGCCTCGCGCAGGGCCTGGGCGATGGTCTGTTCGCGCTTCGGTGCCTGGCCGGCGGCAAAGCCGGGTTCCCTCAGGCCCCAGGCCAGCGGCGCGATCAGCAGCACCGCCACGCCCAGCACCAGCAGCGCGTTCTGCCAGCCCAGCTGGGCAATCAGCGCACCTTCCACCGGCACCATCAGGAACTGGCCGAACGAGCCGGCGGCCGCCGCCACGCCCATGGCCCACGACCGTTTCTCGGCCGGGATCTGCCGGCCGATCACGCCGTAGATGACCGCATAGGTGGTGCCGGCCTGTGCCGCGCCGATCAGCACGCCGGTGGTCAGGGCAAAGGCCAGCGGCGTGGTGGTGAGCGCCATGCCGGCCAGACCCAGGCCATAGAGGACGGACCCGCCGACCAGCACCCGGAAGGCGCCGAACCGGTCGGCCGCCATGCCGGCGAAGATGCCGCAGAAACCCCAGGCCAGGTTCTGGATGGCCAGCGCAAACGCAAAGTTCTCGCGCGTCCAGCCCTGGGCCTGGGTGATGGGCTGCAGCCACAGACCGAAACCGTGGCGGATGCCCATCGACAGCGTGACGATGAGCGCGCCGCAGGCCAGCACCTGCAGGGGAGAGAGGCGAGGGGTGGACGTCATCCCGCGATTGTGCCGCGCCGCAGCATGGCGCGTGTGTCGCCGGTGCTGCGGTCGAGGTCTGGATGGATATCCAGTGTTTTGGGGCCAAGGTGCTTACAATCCGCGCCCATGGCAAACACCCCTTCGACCTATTCCGAAGGCTCCATCCGCGTCCTCAAGGGGCTGGAGCCGGTCAAGCAGCGGCCGGGCATGTACACCCGCACCGACAACCCGCTGCACATCATCCAGGAAGTGCTCGACAACGCGGCCGACGAGGCCCTGGCCGGGCATGGCAAGAAGATCAAGGTCACCCTGCATGCCGACGGCTCGGTCAGCGTGGAGGACGACGGCCGGGGCATTCCCTTCGGCCTGCACCCCGAGGAAAACGCGCCGGTGGTGGAGCTGGTGTTCACCCGGCTGCATGCCGGCGGCAAGTTCGACAAGGGCAAGGGCGGGGCCTACAGCTTCTCCGGCGGTCTGCATGGCGTGGGCGTGAGCGTCACCAACGCGCTGTCGACCCGGCTGGAGGTGACCAGTTTCCGCGACGGCCAGGTGGCGCGGCTGGCCTTCGGCGGTGGCGACGTGACCGAGCCGCTGCAGGTGGCCCCGCGCGGCGAGGGTGACCGCAAGCAGGGCACCACGGTGCGCGCCTGGCCCGACCCGAAGTACTTCGACTCCGCGGCCCTGCCCCTCGGCGAGCTCACCCACCTGCTGCGCAGCAAGGCGGTGCTGATGCCGGGCGTGCAGGTGACGCTGGTCAACGAGAAGACCAAAGACACCCAGAGCTGGCTCTACAAGGGCGGCCTGCGCGACTACCTGCAGCAGACCCTGAGCGCCGATCCGGTGATTCCGCTGTTCGAGGGCGAGGGCTATGCCGACAGCCGCGACGACAGCTTTGCCGAGGGCGAGGGTGCGGCCTGGTGCGTGGCCTTCACCGAAGACGGCGCCCCGGTGCGCGAAAGCTACGTCAACCTCATCCCCACCAGCGCCGGCGGCACCCACGACAGCGGCCTGCGCGACGGTCTGTTCCAGGCGGTCAAGGGCTTCATCGAGCTGCATGCGCTGCTGCCCAAGGGCGTCAAGCTGCTGCCCGAAGACGTGTTCGCCCGCGCCTCGTATGTGCTCAGCGCCAAGGTGCTGGACCCGCAGTTCCAGGGCCAGGTGAAGGAACGGCTGAACTCGCGCGATGCGGTGCGGCTGGTGTCGGCCTATGTGAAGCCGGCGCTCGAGCTCTGGCTCAACCAGCATGTGGACTACGGCCGGAAGCTGGCCGAACTCGCCATCAAGGCAGCCCAGACCCGCCAGCGCGCCGGCCAGAAGGTGGAAAAGCGCAAGGGCAGCGGCGTGGCGGTGCTGCCCGGCAAGCTGACCGACTGCGAGAGCCGCGACATTGCGCACAACGAGGTCTTTCTGGTCGAGGGCGATTCGGCCGGCGGCAGCGCCAAGATGGGCCGCGACAAGGAATGCCAGGCCATCCTGCCGTTGCGCGGCAAGGTGCTCAACACCTGGGAGGTCGAGCGCGACCGGCTGTTTGCCAACACCGAGATCCACGACATCGCGGTGGCCATCGGCGTGGACCCGCACGGCCCGAACGACACGCCCGACCTGTCCGGCCTGCGCTACGGCAAGGTCTGCATCCTGTCGGACGCCGACGTGGACGGCTCGCACATCCAGGTGCTGCTGCTGACCCTGTTCTTCCGCCACTTTCCCAAGCTGATCGAGGCCGGCCATGTGTATGTGGCCCGCCCGCCGCTGTTCCGGGTGGACATCCCGGCGCGCGGCAAGAAGCCGGCGGCCAAGCAGTACGCGCTGGACGAAGCCGAGCTGCAGTCCATCCTGGACAAGGCCGCCAAGGACGGCGTGGCGCGCGAGAAGTGCCAGATCAGCCGCTTCAAGGGCCTGGGCGAGATGAGCGCCGAACAGCTCTGGGACACCACCCTCAACCCCGACACCCGCCGCCTCATGCCGGTCACCCTGGGGGGCCGCGACTTCGCCGGCACCGAGGCCCTGATCGGCCAGCTCATGGGCAAGGGCGAGGCCGCTGCGCGGCGTGACCTGATGGAACTGCATGGCGACTCGGTGGAGATCGATATCTGATGTCTGACGTGAACAACCCCGAACTGCCGCTGGCCGAACCCGGTCAGCCCGACGAATCGCTGGCCGGCTACGCCCAGCGCGCCTACCTCGAATACGCGCTGTCGGTCGTCAAGGGCCGCGCCCTGCCCGATGTGTGCGACGGCCAGAAGCCGGTGCAGCGCCGCATCCTCTACAGCATGGACCGCATGGGGCTGGGTTTTGCCGGCACCACGGCGGCCCGCCCGGTCAAGAGCGCCCGCGTGGTGGGCGATGTGCTGGGCCGTTTCCACCCGCACGGCGACCAGGCGGCCTACGACGCGCTGGTGCGCATGGCGCAGGACTTCTCGCAGCGTTACCCGCTGATCGACGGCCAGGGCAACTTCGGCTCGCGCGACGGCGACGGCGCCGCCGCCATGCGCTACACCGAGGCGCGCCTGTCGCGCATCACCGGCCTGCTGCTGGACGAGATCGACATGGGCACCGTGGACTTCGTGCCCAACTACGACGGCTCCACCACCGAGCCCCGGCAGCTGCCGGCGCGCCTGCCGTTCAACCTGCTCAACGGCGCCAGCGGCATTGCGGTGGGTCTGGCCACCGAAATCCCCAGCCACAACCTGCGCGAGGTGGCCGATGCCTGTGTGGCCCTGATCAAGGACCCCAAGCTCGCCGACGACGCGCTGGCCGCCATCATCCCCGGGCCGGACTACCCCGGCGGCGGCCAGATCATCAGCACCGCACAGGACATCGCCGACGCCTACCGCACCGGACGCGGCAGCCTGAAGGTGCGCGCCCGCTGGAAGATCGAGGACCTGGCCCGGGGCCAGTGGCAGCTGGTGGTGACCGAGCTGCCGCCTGGCACCAGCTCGCAGAAGGCGCTCGAAGAGATCGAGGAGCTCACCAATCCCAAGGTCAAGGCCGGCAAGAAGGCGCTCACGCAGGAACAGAACCAGCTCAAGGCCAGCGTGCTGGCGGTGCTCGATGGCGTGCGCGACGAGTCCAGCAAGGACGCGCCGGTGCGTCTGGTGTTCGAGCCCAAGAGCAGTCGCATCGAGCAGTCCGAACTCATCACCCAGCTGCTGGCCCACACCAGCCTGGAGACCTCGGCGCCCATCAACCTGACCGCCATCGGCCTGGACGGCCGGCCGGTGCAGAAGTCGCTGCGGCAGATGCTGGTGGAGTGGATCAGCTTCCGCCAGACCACCATCACCCGGCGTTCGCAGCACCGCCTGGGCAAGGTGCTGGACCGCATCCACATCCTCGAAGGCCGGCAGCTGGTGCTGCTCAACATCGACGAGGTGATCGCCATCATCCGCGGCAGCGACGAGCCCAAGGCCACGCTGATCGAGCGCTTCAACCTGTCCGACCGGCAGGCCGAGGACATCCTGGAGATCCGGCTGCGCCAGCTCGCGCGGCTCGAAGCCATCAAGATCGAGCAGGAACTGAAAGAACTGCGCGAGGAACAGGGCAAGCTCGAAGACATCCTGGCCAACCCGGCCAGCCTGCGCCGCCTCATGGTCAAGGAGATCGAGGCCGACGCCAAGACCTTTGCCGATGCCCGCCGCACCCTCATCCAGGCCGAGAAGAAGGCCGTGGTCGAGATCAAGGTGGTGGACGAGCCGGTGACGGTGGTGGTCTCCAGCAAGGGCTGGGTGCGGGCCCGCACCGGTCATGGCCACGACCCGGCCAGCTTTGCCTTCAAGGCCGGCGACGGCCTGTACGGCACCTTCGAGTGCCGCACCGTGGACACGCTGATCGTCATGGGCAGCAACGGCCGGGTCTACAGCGTGCCGGTGGCCAGCCTGCCCGGGGCGCGCGGCGACGGCCAGCCCATCACCACCCTCATCGATCTTGAAAGTGGCACGCAGCCGCTGCACTACTTTGCAGGCCCCGCACAGGCGGCGCTGCTGGTCAGCAGCACCGGCGGCTATGGCTTCATCGCCACGGTGGAGAACATGGTCTCGCGCCAGAAGGGCGGCAAGTCCTTCCTGAGCCTGGGCGAGGGCGAACAGCCCTGTGCGCTGTCGCATGCGGCCTTCAGCTCGGGCAGCCAGCCCCTGGTGCCGGCCACCCATGTGTGCTGCGCGTCCACGGGCGGCCGCATCCTCACCTTCGAGATCGGGGAGCTGCGCCAGATGGAGAAGGGCGGCCGGGGCCTGATGCTGATCGACCTGGAGCCCAAGGACACCCTGGCCGGTGCCGCCGCCTACACCCGCAGCGTGCGCATCGACGGCATCGGGCGTGGCGGCAAGGAACGCGACGAGACGCTGGAGATCCGCAGCCTCAACAACGCCCGTGCGCTGCGCGGCCGCAAGGGCAAGGCGGCCGATCTGGGCTTCAAGCCCACCCGCATCGCGCGGGTGGAGTGAGCCTTCGACTCAGGGCACCGGCTTGCCGGTGTAGCGGGGGCCGGGCAGCAGGGCGTTCGGTCCTCGCACCTGGAACAGCCTGGCTGCGGCCACCCCGGCCAGCTGGTGACTCTGCTCGCCCACGTGGCTGGCCACCTGCTGGATCACAGCCGACAGCAGCATGCCGACCAGTCCCTGGTTGCCGTTGTCCTTGCCTTCGTCGCTCGACGCCTGGGCCTGGCCTTCCCACAACAGCGCTCCGGTGCGGCCGTCGACCAGGCGGGCCTGCACCTTCACCGCCGTGGTGCTGCCGATGATGTAGTAGGTTGCACCGTAGCTGGTCACATTCAGATAGAGCACCGCGTCGGCGTGAAAGTATTCATGCAGCCGCTGGAGCGGCAGTGCATGGATGTCTTCGGGCTGGGTCAGGCCGTTCTGGCGGAAGGTCTCATCCACCAGGCTGACCGGCATCACGTAGTAGCCGGTTTCTGCCAGCGGGCGGGTGGTCACCGCGAGCACGCTGGACGAGGCCGTGACATCGTGGGTGGTGTTGAGCGGCGGCAGCACGAGGATGGAGGCGGGGCGGGCCTCGCGCAGGGCTGTCTGGTCGCGGGGTGCGGGTGCAGCGCAACCGCCCAGCCAGAGCGTCAGCCAGGTGGCCGACAGGACCATGAGGCATCGGCGGGTCATGGCTTGGGCCCCTTCATGCGGGACAACAGGCGGTCCATGAAACCGGTGCTCTCGGGGAACAGCGCTTTCTCCTGCTGCAGACCCTGGGCCATGCGGTCGTCCTGACCGATCTGGCCGTACAGCAGGCCCAGGTGGGCGTTCACGCCGGGCGGTACGCGGTCGCCACGCGCCTGGGTCTGTTGCAGATCGGCTTCCAGTGCCTGGATCTGGGCGGTCGGGTCTTCCCCCTTGAAGTGCCGCCAGAGCTGCTGCTGGTAGCTGCCCCAGCGGTAGGTGTCGGGTTGGGCGGTGGCCAGGCAGCCGCACAGGGGAAGGGCGAGCAGGGTCATGGCGGAGCGCTGCAACGCCGTGGATATGCATGGCTTCATGGGCGCTGGCCCCTGGACGACGGTTGCCACAGATCGGCCTCGAGCCCGTCCACCAGGCGGTCCACCGCCTCGCGGATGGCCAGATCCAGCACCTTGCCGTTGAGCGTGGCGTCGTAGCTGGCGGTACCGCCAAAGCCCACGATCTCGCGGTTGGACAGGCTGTACTCGCCCGCGCCCTGCGACGAGAACACCACCTCGCCGGTGGCGGTGCGCACCACGTTGAGCCCTACCTTGGCGTAGGCCACCTGGGTCTTTCCCTTGCCCAGGATGCCGAACAGCTGGTGATCGCCGGTCTGCTTGCGACCGAACTCGGTCACATCGCCGGTGATGACGAACTCCGCCGCCTTGAGCTGCTGCGCCTGGCCCGCGATGCGCGCTTCCTGGCCGGTTTCACTCAGGTTGTCCCGGTCCAGCACATTGAAGCGCCCGGACTGTTGCAGGTGCCCGACCAGGATGGTGCGGGACTGACCGCCCAGGCGGTCCACGCCGTCGGAGAAGGCGCCGCGCAGGAAGGTGGATCGGTTGTCGAATTTGCCCACCGACACCGGGACGCGCGGGCCGCGCGGCGCGGTGCGCGTGGCCTGCACCTGTGGCGTGACCAGGGCCTGGTGGCTTTCGGTGGCGCAGCCGGGCAGCAAGGCTGCTGCGCCGAGGCTGGCGCCGGCCAGCAACGACCGACGCAGCAGCTGACGTCGATCGGGGGAAGGGGGTGTTGGCATGGAACGCTCCGGGTAGGCCCGACATGGGCGGAGCGATTCCATCACCGGCCCCCGGGCCATACCCGGGGGTGGATGAGGCCGGTCAGCCGATCTCGGCGATCAGCTCGATCTCCACACAGGCGCCCATCGGAATCTGGGCGACGCCGAAGGCGCTGCGCGCATGGGCGCCGGCCGGGCCGAACACCTCGCCGAACAGTTCGCTGGCGCCGTTGGTGACCAGGTGCTGCTCGGTGTAGCTGCCGGTGCTGTTGACCAGGCTCATCACCTTGACGATGCGGCGCACGTCGTCGAGCGTCTTGCCGCTGGCCTGGCAGGCGGCGTGCAGCGTGCCCATGAGGTCGATGGCGATGGCGCGAGCGGCGGCCTTGCCTTGTTCGGTGGTCATGTCGGCACCGAGCTGGCCGACCCAGGGTTTGCCGTCGCGCCGGGCGATGTGGCCGCTCAGAAAGATCAGCGACCCGGTCTGCACGAAGGGCACATAGGCCGCGGCGGGCACCGCCACCGGCGGCAGGGTGATGCCGAGCTGACCCAGCTTGTCGTAAACGCTCATGAAGCCTCCTTGAAAACAGCCGGCCATTCTAGGGCGGTGCTGCCCGGGGTAAGGCCCGACAGCCCCGGATAGGGTCGCGGGCGCCCGGCGGGCGTGCGGGCGGCATCGGGGACCGGAGGCAGAGATGGATTCACAAGGGGAAGTGCGGAGCCGTTGGCCGTTGTCCGTTCTGGGGGCGCCGGGCTGGCTGGCACTGGGCTGGGTCCTGGGGACCGCCCTGCAGTTGCAGCAGGTGCAGCTGTGGTCCTTGCCGGCCTACGGCGTGCCCGTCCTGGCGGCGCTGCTGTTTGCTGGCTGGCGGTACCGGTCCTGGCCGGGCGGCGTGCTGGTGGCGCTCGCTGGGGCGCTGGCCTTCGGCGCCGCCGGCTGGCGGAGTCTGGAGCGATCGGCCGACCGGCTGGCCCCGGCGCTGTGGGGGCAGGAGGTGCAGCTGGTGGGCGTGGTGGCCAGCCTGCCGGTGCGTGGGCCGCAGGGCATGCGGTTTGTGCTGGCCGTGGAATCGGCGCAGATGCGGGGGGAGCCGGTCCGGGTGCCCCAGCGGGTCGCCTTGAGCCTGTGGCAGCCTGCGCACGGTGCGGCATCGCTTGAACCCGAGCGCCTGCCTGCCGTGACCGCGGGCGACCGGTGGCAGATGCCGGTGCGCCTGCGGCCGGTGCATGGCCTGAGCAATCCCCACGGCGGCGATCGCGAACTGCATGCCTGGTCAGAGGCCGTCGGCGCACAGGGCAGCCTGCGGCCGGGCGCCCGGTGGCTGGAAGCGACCGGGCGGTACCCGCTGGAGCGCTGGCGGCAATCGCTGTCGGACCGGCTGCAGTACCGGCTGGCCCCCGGCAGCCACGGTGGGGTGCTGGCCGCCCTGGCCGTGGGCGATCAGGACGCCATCGCCGAGGCCGACTGGGCGCTGTTCCGGCGCACCGGCGTGGCCCATCTGATGGCGATATCGGGTCTGCACATCACCCTGTTTGCGTGGCTGACGGTGGCAGTCATTCAGCGGTGGTGGCGATGGGCCGGACGGCTCTGGCCCGCGCTGTTGCTCCGGGCCCCGGCGTCGCGGGTGGCTGCGGTCGGGGGCTGGGGGGCGGCGACGGCCTATGCGCTGGCCGCCGGCTGGGGCGTGCCGGCCCAGCGCACGGTGCTCATGCTGGCCCTGGCCCTGTGGCTTCGTCAGGGTGCGCGCCGCTGGCTCGGGCCGGTGCAGTGGCTGGTGGTGCTGGCGGCGGTGCTCTGCCGGGAGCCCTGGGCCTGGCTGCAGGCGGGTTTCTGGCTGAGTTTCGTCGCGGTGGGCGTGCTCATGGCATCGGACGGTGGCAGCGCGCGCGAGGCCGGCGGGCGATGGCGGGTCGTGCTGCGCCTGCTGCGTGAGCAGTTGACTATCACCCTGGCCCTGGCGCCCTTGTCGCTGTGGTTGTTCGGCGAAACCTCGCTGGTCGGGCTGCTGGCCAATCTGGTGGCCATCCCCTGGGTCAGTTTCGTGGTCACGCCGCTCACCCTGATGGGGGGTCCGATCCCGGTGCTGTGGGATGGGGCCGCCATGGCGATGGACCCCCTGCACGCGCTGCTGCAATGGCTGTCCGCGTCCGACATGGCGGTGTGGTCCCGCCCTGCATGGCCGCTGCCCTGGGCCCTGGCAGCCATGGCCGGCGGCGGCCTCGCGGTGTGGCCCGGACCGCCGCTGTGGCGGTGTGCCGGCGGGCTGATGCTGGCCTGGGCCTTCACCTGGTCGCCGGATCGGCCACCCCCCGGGCACTTCCGGTTGCTGGCGCTCGATGTGGGCCAGGGCAGTGCAGTGCTGGTGCAGACCCGAACGCATGCGCTGCTGCATGACACCGGTCCGGCCTGGGGCGCTGCCGGCGATGCCGGTGCCCGCGTCGTGGTGCCCACCCTGCGTGCCCTGGGTGTGGCACCCGATCGGGTCATGGTGAGCCACCGCGACACCGACCACGCCGGCGGCCGTGCGGCGGTGCAGGCGGCATGGCCCCTGGCGCAGTGGTCGTCGTCCGATCCTGCCCTGGCGCCCCGGCGCTGCCAGCGCGGACAGGCCTGGCAATGGGATGGCGTGCGCTTCGAGGTGCTCAGTCCGCTGGCGGAGGATTACGGTGACGACGGCCGCGGTCGCTGGCCGGCCAACGCCATGTCGTGCGTGCTGCGCGTGCAGGCGGCCGATGGCACCGCGGCCGTGCTCACCGGCGATGTGGATGCCCCGCGCGAGACCCGCATGGCGTTGTCAGAACCGCAGCTGCGGGTCGATCTGCTGATGGTGCCGCACCACGGCAGCCGCAGCTCCAGCAGCCCGGTGCTGCTCAATGCGTGGCGCCCGTCGGTGGCCATCGTGCAGGCCGGATTCATGAACCGTTTCGGGCATCCGGCACCCGACGTGGTCGAGCGCTACCGGGAACGTTCGGTGCGCCTGGTCGACACGCCGAGCTGCGGCGCGGTGAGCTGGCGCAGCCAGGTCCCCGGCGCGGTGGGCTGCGAGCGGCTGCAGCGCCTGCGTCACTGGCATGTGCCGGTAAGCCCCGCCGCCCAGCGCCAGGGGTCGGCGTCGCCGTCGTGAGCGGGGCCGAGGTCCAGTCCCACATCGGTGTCGACCCGGAAGCCCAGGGCCCACAGCCGTATCGCGTCGATCAGCCGGTGGGCTTCGATCACGGTCTCCCGATCGCGCAGGGTCCTGGCGTCGGCGGGCAGGCCGGCCTGGAGCTGGTCCAGCTGCTCCATCAGTTCGGTCCAGTGGCACAGCCACGCGGCCTGCGCTGCCTGCAGGCGCTGCCACGCGGACGGACCGGGTCGCTGGCGGTGGATCTGCTCCCGGTTGGCCTGCTCGAGCGCGCAGCGTCGCACGTCGATCACCCTTTGCTGCAGCTCCAGGCATCGCTTCTGCAGGTGCCGGTTCAGCGTCGAAGGCGTGGGCGGCAGCTGCACCACCGGTGGTCGGGCCAGACGGCTCTGCACGCAGCGCAGCGGAACGGCGCCGTGCCGGTCTTCCAGGAGGCAACCCTCGTCGGGCATTCGGGGCGGGTCGATCAGATCGGCGGGCAAGGTGGAGAGATAGGCCATGGTCGGGTGACGCAGACAGCGCTGTGGTGGAAGGGGGTCTGCATGGGTGACCGCCGCAACGCCATGCATCCACCGGCCGTGATGCCCGGCATTCCGTCGAGCGTCTGGCGGATAGTGGCCCGATACTTGCTAAGCTCCCGGGCAGGAGATTGCCGTCATGAGCCCACCCATGTTTGACGAAATGAACGCCTCGCCCACCGAGGTCCGCCAGCACTACCTGCATTACGCCCGCTGGCTGGCCCAGCAGCCGCCGGAGGTGATGGCAGCCCGGCGCCAGGAGGCCGAGGTGATCTTCCGCCGGGTCGGCATCACCTTTGCCGTCTATGGCGCCAAGGACGAGGACGGCGCCGGCACCGAGCGGCTCATTCCCTTCGACCTGATCCCCCGCATCATTCCGGCCGACGAGTGGAGGACCATGGAGGCCGGGCTGGTCCAGCGGGTGACGGCCCTGAACCGCTTCATCCACGACGTCTACCACGGTCAGGACATCATCAAGGCCGGCATCGTCCCGGCCGACCAGGTGTTCCAGAACGCCCAGTTCCGCCCGGAAATGATGGGTGTGGACGTGCCCAGCCAGATCTACTCGCACATCGCCGGCATCGACATCGTGCGGGCCCCCAACGCCGCCGGCCAGGGCGAGTACTACGTGCTGGAAGACAACCTGCGCGTGCCCAGCGGCGTGAGCTACATGCTGGAGGACCGCAAGATGATGATGCGGCTCTTCCCCGACCTGTTCACCGAGAACCGCGTGGCCCCGGTCGCCCATTACCCCGACCTGCTGCTGGAGACCCTGCGCGCCGTCAGCCCGGCCACCACCGCCGAGCCCACGGTGGTGGTGCTCACGCCCGGCATGTACAACAGCGCCTACTTCGAGCACGCCTTCCTGGCCCAGCAGATGGGGGTGGAGCTGGTCGAGGGGCAGGACCTCTTCGTGCGCGACAACTTCGTCTACATGCGCACCACCCAGGGCCCGCGCCGGGTGGACGTGATCTACCGCCGGGTCGATGACGACTTCCTCGATCCGCTCGTGTTCCGACCCACCTCCACGCTGGGCTGTGCGGGTCTGCTGGGCGTCTACCGCAGCGGCAACGTGACGATCTGCAACGCGGTGGGCACCGGCATCGCGGACGACAAGTCCATCTACCCCTACGTGCCCAAGATGATCGAGTTCTACCTCGGTCAGAAACCCATCCTGAGCAATGTGCCCACCTTCATGGGCCGTGATCCGGAAGACCTCAAGTACATCCTGGCCCACCTGGACGAACTGGTGGTCAAGGAGGTGCACGGTGCCGGCGGCTACGGCATGCTGGTCGGCCCGGCCAGCACCCGTGCCGAGATCGAGGCCTTCCGCGAGGCGGTGGTGGCCAACCCGGCCGGCTACATCGCCCAGCCCACGCTGAGCCTGTCCACCTGTCCGACCTACGTGGACAGCGGCATCGCTCCCCGACACATCGACCTGCGTCCCTTCGTGCTGTCCGGGCGCGAGGTGCAGATGGTGCCCGGCGGCCTGACCCGCGTGGCCCTGAAGGAAGGCTCGCTGGTGGTGAATTCCTCGCAGGGCGGGGGCACCAAGGACACCTGGATTCTCGAAGACTGAACCCCCTACCGAGGCCTGCCATGCTCTCCCGCACCGCCGATCACCTGTTCTGGATGTCCCGCTACACCGAGCGGGCCGAAAACACCGCCCGCATGCTCGACGTCAACTACCAGACGGCGCTGCTGCCGCAGTCGGCTGCCGTGGCCCAGGTGGGCTGGCAGGGACTGCTGTCGATCAGCGAGCTGCTGCCCACCTACACGGCCAAGTACGGCCAGGACATCACGTCGCGCAACGTCATGGACTTCATGGTGCGCGACGAATCCAACCCGTCGAGCATCGTGTCGTGCCTGCGGGCCGCCCGGGAAAACGCCCGCGCGGTGCGCGGCGCCCTCACCACCGAAGTGTGGGAAACCCAGAACAGCACCTGGCTCAAGCTCGCGAGCTACCTCAAGACGCGGGACTTCGAGCGCGACCCCGGCGCGTTCTTCGAGTGGGTCAAGCACCGCTCGCACCTCTCGCGCGGTGTGGCCATCGGCACCATGCTGCAGGACGAGGCCTTTCATTTCTACCGCATGGGCACCTTCCTGGAGCGGGCCGACAACACCGCGCGCCTGCTCGACGTGAAGTTTCATGCGGTCGAGAGCGACTTCTTCGGCGCTGCGAGCGAGCTCGATCAGGAGTACGACTTCTACCACTGGAGCGCCATCCTGCGGTCGGTCTCGGCCTTCGAGGTCTACCGCAAGGTCTACCGTGACGTCATTTCGCCCGAACGGGTGGCCGAACTGCTCATCCTGCGCGCCGACATGCCGCGCAGTCTGGCCGCCAGCGTGGGCGAGGTGGTCAACAACCTGTCGGTGGTGGCCAACGACCACAGCGGCGAGACCCTGCGCCGTGCCGGCAAGCTCAAGGCCGATCTGCAGTACGGCCGCATCGACGAGATCCTGGCCACTGGCCTCCATGCCTTCCTCACCCACTTCCTGGACCGGGTGAACGAGCTGGGTGCCCGGATCAGCCAGGACTTTCTGGTGCCTTCCCACGGTTGATCGCCCGGGCAGGGCCGGGACCACGGTTCTGTCGCCGTTGGTCGGTGATCCGGAGAACGGTTGCGCCAGGTCGGTTACTCAGGGTCCAGGAACCTCCTGGACCACCGAACCTTCCTGATCGCCCATGGCCAAAGTCGCAAACCCTGCTTTCCCGGCGGTACCCCACGGTCCCGCCGAAGGCCGGTCATCCCGTTCCCCCGAAGGTGTCGCCGGCCCCTCGTCTCCGTCGTTCTCATTCATCCAGGTCGAGTCCGGTCGACCGGCCGCGCTCCGGACGTTCCGGCCCTGCACCACGGCGCCCCTCCCGCACATCGTCCCGCCCGGCCCTGTGACCGGCACGCTCACTGGCGGCCTGCCGGATCTGGCCGTGCAACTGGCCCGGGCCGGGCTCGACGTGCCGGCCGCCTTGCTGCAATCCCATGCCGCAGCCATGCACGCCCTGATCACGGCGGATCAGGGCTTTGGCCACCTGAATTTCGCGGTGCAGGCAGCTTCCTCCCTCGATGCGGTCTATCGGGCATTCCTGGACCGTCTGCCCGATGGGCTGGCCGCATCCGATCCGGGCTTCCAGGCCGTGGCATCTACGTTCATGGCGCATGCCCTGCTAATCAACGAAGTGGGTCGCTCAGGCCGGTCCCCGGCCGACATCGGCGCCTTCATCGGCGGGACCGCCTCGATGCCGCCATCCCGACTGGGTGTCGCCCTGTCCCGGTCCCGCCCTGGGTGACCCACCATGATTCCGCACTGGTGGTTCGGTGGCAACCTGGCTCGCTGGGAGACCTGCATGGCGTGTTTCGATCGCCACGGCATGGTCCTGCCGATCGTGCCCGACAGCCTCGAGCAGGTGCTCCGCAGCAGCCTTCGGACCGACAGTCCGGGGTGCTTCGCCACGTCGGGCTGGCGAACGCGCGGTCCCTGGCCCCGCCTCATCGATGACTGGGTGCGCTATGCCGAACCGGTGCGTGCCTGGCTGCGGGTACCGGTCGGGGTCAAGGATGGGGTGGTCGAGATGTCGCTGGCCACTCCTGCTCTGGCGGTGTTCATGCGCCATCGGTGGAGCGACCTCCAGGACGCCGAGTGGATGCGCCTGAAGGTTGGAGAAGCCCACCGGTCCGCGGCCCAGCTGCTCTGGGACGCAGACAAGCTGGTGCGTGTCGGGCAATGGCCCCTGGATCAGCGCCTGCTGCTGATCGACGATGACCTGGATCTGCCGCGCTGGGGCTGGCTGGACGGTGCCCCGGTCCTGAATGACGACCACACCCCGGACATCCGCATCATGAAGGTCAGCCACACGATGTACCTGGAGGTCATGGCGGTCATGCACAGCCTGCACCACCGGGGCCTCGAGACCCTGCTGAACGGACCCGCAACCCGCTTATGTCGGAGAGTTACGCCATGCAAGCACCCGTAGAAGCCCATGCCCTGATCTCGGCGCTGGGACAGTCACTGGGAGAGGCATCGTTGCAGCTGGACGGGGAGGGGCTCGCCTTCCTGCCCCTGAGCAACGAGTTTTTCCTGCATCTGCAGGCCGATGTGAAGCGGCAGTGTTTCATCGGGTTTGCGGTGGTGGGGACCTTGCCGGTCCAGCCGTCGGTGTCGCTGCTCAAGCAGCTGCTGCAGGCCAATCGGTTCTGGCGCGAGACCGGTGGCGCCACGCTCAGCCTGGACGACAAGCAGCCTCCGCGCCTGGTCCTGGCCGACCGCTACGACTGGCCCGACCTGCTGCAGGAGGACTTCATCGAGAAGATCAACCAGTTCATTGATGTGCTTCACGAGACCCGATCCTGGCTGGATGAACCGGTGGCCGTCACCGACCCCGGGTGGTCGGCTGCTGCGCTGGGTCACTCCCTGGCCTGAGGCCATTCCTTCCTTCATTCCCCATGCGTCCCCGGAACCAGCCCATGACCACCTCCTACCCCGTCGATCAGTGGATCACCGAGCTGGGTCGGCACTACCGCATCGAACAGCTCCGCCTCAACGAGCAGCGCATCCTCGCGCTGGCCATCGGCGACGGACTGTCGGTCCACATGCAGGCCATTGCAGCCACCCAGACACTGGTGTTCTATGCATCGGTGGTGGTCATGTCGGAGCCGCTCACGCCCGGCCTGCTCGTGGCCATGCTGCAGGCCAACCGCTTCTGGTACGAAACCGGTGGCGCCACCCTCAGTCTGGACGATCAGACCCCGCCCAGAGCGATCCTGGCGCAATCGTTCCGGTTTCGGGACCTGGACGTCCCCCGTCTGGTGGAAGCCTTCGAGAACTTCGCCGGCGCCCTGCAAGCGATGCACGAATGGCTCGAACCGGAGGTCAAGGTGGCACGCCCGCAGGCGGATTCGCCTGCGTTCATGCAGCGGGCCTGACACTGCAGGCAGAATCGGAGACCGCCAGGACCCCGAGATGACACTGCACATCGACCACACGACCCACTACCGCTACAGCCAGCCGCTGCAACACAGCGTGCACACGCTTCACCTGTGGCCGGTCAGCGGACCTTGCCAGGAGGTCGTGGACTGGTCGGTGCAGGTGCCGGGCACCCTGGTCGAACAGCCCCGTGTGATGGGCAACCGCGTTCACGCCTTCACCTTGCGCGCTGGCCCGGAAACCCGGGACATCCGGATCCGCGCCAGTGGCCGTGTGAGGCCCCTGGGGGTGTCGCGGTTCCTGGACGACACCGGGATGCCCCCGGCCTTCTTTCGCCACGCCTCCCCGCTGGCAGAGCCCCATGCCCGGATGACGGCCTGGGCGCAGGGGCTGCTGGGGCCGGCCATCGGGGCGTCGCCCGACGAAGAGGTGCTGATGCATCTGCTGCGTGCGGTGAGCGGCCATGTGCGCTACCGCCCTGGCAACACCGGTGTGGAGACGACCGCCATCGAGGCCTTCGACTGGGGGCTGGGCGTGTGCCAGGACCAGGCCCATGTGATGGTCGCGCTGTGCCGGGGCCTGGGCTGGCCGGCCCGATATGTCAGCGGCTACTTCCACGCGGTCAATGAACCCGAGCTCGCCAGCCACGCCTGGGTCGATGTCTGCCTGGACGAGACCACCGGTGAATGGTGGAGCCTGGATGTGACCCATGCCTGTCCGACCGATGGCCGCCATGTGCGCCTGGCGGCCGGCACCGATTACATCGGCTGCATGCCGGTGCGCGGCCTCAGGCGGGGCGGCGGCGAAGAAACCATGGATGTGCAGATCCGCATTGCGGCGCAAACCGATTCACCCTGAGGAGAGATTCGATGACCTGGTTGATCGTGGGACTGGTGCTGTTCCTGGGCGTGCATTCGGTGTCGATTGCGGCACCTGCTGCCCGTGACCGATGGGCTGCCTCGATGGGGCAGAACGGATGGAAGGGGCTTTATTCGCTGGTGTCGCTGGCCGGGCTGGTCCTGATCGTCATCGGTTACGGTGCGGCCCGCGAAGCCCCGGTGATCCTGTACACGCCGCCGGCCGGACTGCGGCATCTGGCGGCCCTGCTGATGCTGCCGGTGTTCATCCTGCTGTTCGCGGCCTACCTGCCGGGTCGGATCCAGCGTGCCGCGAAACACCCGATGCTGGCGGCCGTGAAGTTCTGGGCCCTGGCCCACCTGCTCGCGAACGGTTCTCTGGCCGACGTGCTGCTGTTCGGCGGATTCCTGGCCTGGGCCGTGGCCGACCGTATCTCGGTCAAGCGCCGCGCTGCCGCCGGCATGCGCGTGGGCCCGCCCTCGAAACTTTCCGGTCCGGACCGGGATCTGTGGTCTGTCGCCGGCGGTCTGCTGGTGTACGGTGTGTTTGCCGGTTGGGCCCACGGCGCCTTGTTCGGGGTACGACCTTTCGGAGGGTGATGGGCATGGATTCAGGTGGGCGTGTCGGGGTCGCATCCGGATGGCTGCTCGTCATGGCCGCAGCGACCTGGCTGGCGCCTGCCGGGGCGGCGGCTTCGAGCGTGCGCGTGGAGCCGGTGGCTCAGGGGCTGCAGAACCCGTGGGCCATGGCGGCCATCGGCGAGGGGCGCTGGCTGGTCACCGAGCGTGCCGGGCGCATGCGCGTGGTCGAGGCCGATGGCCGACTCGGCGAGCCGCTGACCGGCGTGCCGGCGGTCGCGGCGGTGGGCCAGGGAGGGCTGCTGGACGTCATCGCCGATCGGGACTTCCCGCGCAACCGCCGGGTGCACTTCTGCTACGCCGAACCCGGTGCGGGCGGCAACTCCACCGCCATGGCGAGTGCCGAGCTGGCGCCCGACCGGAGGTCGCTCGAGGATGTGCGGGTGGTGTTCCGCCAGACGCCCAAGGTGGACAGCCGGCTGCACTTCGGCTGCCGCATCGTTCAGGCGGGTGATGGCAGCCTGTTCCTGACCCTGGGCGACCGTTACCACCGCATGCAGGATGCCCAGACCCTGGACAACCACCACGGCAAGGTGGTGCGGGTGCGGCCCGACGGCGCGGCCCATGTCGACAACCCATTCGGTCGCCAGCCGGGTGTTCTGCCCGAGATCTACAGCCTGGGCCACCGCAACCCCCAGGGGGCCGCCCTGGGGCCCGACGGAGCACTGTGGCTGGTGGAGCATGGTCCGCAGGGGGGTGACGAGGTCAACCGCATCGTGGCCGGCCGCAACTACGGCTGGCCGGTCATCACCTACGGCGAGAACTACGGCGGCGGCCCCATCGGGGAAGGCATCACGGCCCGGGCCGGACTGGAACAGCCCCTGAAGCACTGGACGCCCTCCATCGCGCCATCGGGGATGGCCTGGCTGCGCAGCAACCGCTATGGGCCCGGCTGGCAGAACAGCCTGTTCGTGGGATCGCTGAAGTTCCGCTATCTGTCGCGGCTGGTGTTCGACAACGGCCGGCTGGTCCGGGAAGAGCGGCTCCTGCCGGAGATCGGTGCCCGCGTCCGCGATGTGCGTGAAGGCCCCGACGGGCTGCTGTACCTGCTCACCGACGACCGCAACGGGCGGCTGCTGCGGGTGGTGCCCGGCGGCTGAAGGCCGGGCAGGGGGTCAACGGGTCAGCCAGCGCCGGGCCAGGTGGCTGCCGGCGTCCACCAGCGCCACCATGAGCAGCATGGCACCCAGGATGGTGGCGGTCTTGCCCATCTGGAACAGGCCCATGTGGAAGGACAGCAGCTGCCCCAGACCACCGGCGCCCACCACGCCCAGCACGGCGGCGGCGCGGATGTTGTTCTCCCAGCGGTAGAGCGTGTAGCTCATGAGCTGAGGCAGCACCTGGGGCAGCGTCGCGTACAGGAACACCCGCAGCGCACCCACCCCTTGCACGCGCAGCGCATCGCCCGGGCCGGGAGGGGCGTTCTCGATGGCTTCGGCAAACAGCCGGCCGAGCACGCCGCTGGTGTGCAGCGCCAGCGCCAAGGTGCCGGCGAACGGCCCCAGGCCGGCGCTGATGAGCAGCAGGGCAGCCCACACCAGTTCGGGGATGCTGCGCAGGGCATTGAGCAGCCAGCGGGTGGGCGCACGCCCCCAGGCCCGGTCGGCCGCATGCAGGCGGCTGGCCGGCAGCGCCAGGGCCAGGCCCAGTGCGGCGGCCAGGCCGGTGCCCAGCGCCGACATGGCCAGGGTCTCCCAGGCGCCCACGCCGACCTTGGCCAGAAACTCGGGCGACAGGTCGGGCGGAAAGAACTCGGCCACGAAGCGCCCCATGCTGCGGGCGGCATCGATCGACAGGAACTGGGCCCATTGCAGGTCGAGCGACCAGAAACTGGCCACCACCAGCACCAGCAGGCCGGTGGTGAACCAGCAGGCCTTGCAGCGCGCGTGCCACAGGGGCGGCGGCAGCCGGTAGGGCTGGTTGGCGGCACGGGGCTTCATGGACGGCATGGCTTGGCCTCAACCCAGGCTGCGGCGCAGGGCACTGCTGGCCCGGTCGGCCAGCGCCACCAGGGCCATGAACACCAGCAGCATGAGCGCCACCTCGCCGCCGTTGAACATCTTCATGGAGTTGTCCAGTTGCTGGCCCAGGCCACCGGCGCCCACGAAGCCCAGCACCACCGAGGAGCGGATGGCGCATTCCCAGCGGTAGACGGTGTAGCTGGTGAGCTCGGCCGCGTTGGCGGGCAGCAGCCCGTAGAAGAAGGCCTGCAGCCGCCCGGCGCCATTGCGCAGCAGGGTCTGGGTGGGGTGGGCCTCGCCGCTTTCCAGGATCTCGCCGTACACCTTGCCCAGCATGCCGCCATAGGTGAGCGCGATCGCCAGCACGCCGGCCGTGGGTCCCAGGCCCACCACCCGCACGAACACCAGCGCCCACACCAGCTCCGGGATGCTGCGCAGCACGATGAGCAGCCAGCGCACCCCCTGCCGCACCAGCGCGGGCAGCCGGTCCATGCGGCCTGCCAGCGCCGACACCGACAGGACCCGGGTCGACAGCAGCGTGAGCGGGATGGCGATCACGAGCGCGAGGGTGACGCCGGCCGTGGCCATGGCCACGGTGCGCCAGGTCTCGCGGGCCACCAGCCACAGGAATTCGCCGCTGGTGTTGAGCGGCCAGAAGCTGGCGAGAAAGGTGCCGGTGACCTTGAGGTTGCGCGGCTCCAGCAGCACCCAGGGCCGGAATTCGGTGGCCACGCCCAGCGGCCACAGCACCGCCAGCAGGGCGCCGATCCAGAACACGCGGCCCAGCCAGGCCGGGTCCCGGTCGGGAACCTTCAGGGGTGCACGGGTGAGGGCGTTCATGCGTGGGGCAGCGACGTCGGTCGTCGCTTCAGCGGCAGTGCATGGCCACCGGCTGGGGCCCGCCCCGGTCGGGCTCGGCCACCACGGGTGCAGGCCCCTGCAGCTCGTGCTCGAACTGGGCGTACAACGCCGCGAGTCGCTGGGGCGTGACGGCCGACGACGGCAGGTCGAAGGCCACCTCGCCATCGCGCAGGCCGATGATGCGCGGGAAATGGGCCAGGGCCACATCCACCTGGTGCAGCGTGGCGACCAGGGTGGCGCGGCGCTCGCGGGCACTGCCCACCAGCGTCTCGATGGCCAGCCGCGACCGCGACGGGTCCAGCGCCGACAGCGGCTCGTCGATGAGCCACAGGCGGGCCGGCGCGAGCAGGGCACGGGCCAGGCCGACCCGCTGGCGTTCGCCGCCGGAGAGCCGGTCGACCCGCGCAAACAGCTTGTCGGCCAGATCGAAGCGGTCCAGCGCCTCATGAGCTGCCGGAATGTCGGAGGGGTAGAGCAGCGAGCGCAGGCTGGCCAGCAGGCCCATGGCGGGCAGGCGTCCGGCCAGCACGGCGGTCACCACCCGCTGCCGTGGCGGCAGCGGCGGCACCTGCGGCGCCAGGAACAGCTGGCCGCGCAGGCGCTGCAGGTCGGCCACCGGCATTTGCCAGGGCGAGGCGCCATCGAAGCGCAGCTCGCCGGCCGACGGCCTGAGCGCGCAGGCCAGCAGCTGCAGCAGGGTGGTCTTGCCGGCTCCCGAAGGGCCGATCACCGCCACCTGCTCGCCCGATGCGATGCGCAGCCCGAGTCCGCTCAAGGCCGGACGGGTGCCTGCCTGGGCCGCCGGATGGCGGGCGGCCAGGTCGATCAGCTCGATGTCCACCGCGGTCCGTCCTGCGTCACAGCAGGCCGGCGCTGCGGGCCGCGGCTTCCAGCCCCTTGTAGTTCTCGGGCTTGGTCTCGATGTAGCGGGTGGCGCGGTTGAGCTTGAGGATCTCGGCCTGCTCGGGCACGGCCGGGTTCAGGCCGATGAGCGCGGCCTTGATCTTCTCGCGCTGGGCAGCCGGCATGTCGGCATGCACCGACCAGTTGTAGTTGAAGTAGCCGGGGGTGGTGTAGAACACGTCGACCGCCTTGGTGTCGACCTTGTTCTCGCCCACGAACTTGCGCCACACGGTGATGTCGAGCGCGGCAGCGTCGACCTTGCCGCTGACCACCGAAGCGATGGTGGCGTCGTGCGCGCCGCTGTAGGCGATGCGGGCAAAGTCCTTCTCGGGGTTCATGCCGGCCTGCAGCAGGAAGCTGCGCGGCATCAGGTGGCCGGAGGTGCTGCTCTGCGACCCGAACGACACCTGCTTGCCCTTCATGTCGGCCAGGTTCTTGATGCCCGAGTCGGTCTTGGCGATGAACACCGACTGGAACTTGGTGTCTTCCTCGCGCTGGGCGATCGGGATGATCTTGCCGCCCGAACGCAGGTTGGCCTGCACATGGGTGAAGCCACCGAACCAGACCAGATCGACCTTCTTGTTGACCAGCGCCTCCACGGCGGCCGGGTAGTCGCTCACCGGGGTGAACTCGACCTTCATGCCGAGCTGCTTTTCCAGGTAGGTCGCCAGCGGGGTGAACTTGCGGATCTGTTCGGTGGCGGCTTCTTCGGGGATGGTGGTCACGCGCAGGGTCTGGGCGTGGACGGAGGCAGCGGCCAGCAGGGCCAGCGCGGTCAGGCTGCGGCGCAGCAGGGTGGTCAGGGTCATGGGGTTTCCAGGCAAAGGGTGAAAACGCGGGAGGGGTGGGAGGCCGGGGCAAGGTCGGCCGTGCCGTATTAGAACCGGATCGGCGACCGCTCGACGCCCGAGGGCTTTCCCCCCGGCGACGCCGCCGCGGCCGCTGCCGGCGGACAATCCACACCCCATGCGTCCTTCCCTCGTCCTTGTCACGCCGGCCCTGGCGGACGCCAACAACGGCAACTGGCAGACCGCCCGACGCTGGGCCCGCATGCTGGCGAGCCGCTGGCGCGTGACCCTGGCCAAGGCATGGCATCCCGGCGCTGTCCATGCCGATGCCCTGCTGGCGCTGCATGCCCGTCGCTCGGCCGACAGCATCGCGGCCTGGTCGCTGCACCACCCCAACCGCCCGCTGGTGCTGGCCCTGACCGGCACCGACCTGTACCGCGACATCGCGGTCGATGCATCGGCCCAGGCTTCGCTGCGCGCCGCCCACCGCCTGATCGTGCTGCAGGACCAGGCCCCCTTGAGCCTGCCGCAGTCGCTGCGAGGACAATGCCACGTGGTGCTGCAGTCGTGCACCGCGCGGCGGACCTTGCCCAAGGCCGCTGACCGCCTGCGGGTGGTCGTGGTCGGCCATCTGCGCGAGGAGAAGGACCCGGCCACGCTGCTGGCGGCAGCGGCGCTGCTGCGCCCGGAGGAAGGCATCCTCATCGATCACATCGGTGCGGCCCTGGACCCGGCCCTGGGCGAGGCCGCCACCCGCACCGCCGCGCAGTGCCCGCACTACCGCTGGCTGGGTGCCTTGCCGCACGACCGCACCCGCGAGCGCATCCAGCGCGCCCACCTGCTGGTGCATCCCAGCCGCATGGAAGGCGGCGCCCACGTGATCATGGAGGCGTTGCGCAGCGGCACCCCTGTGCTGGCCTCCGACATCGACGGCAATGTGGGCATGCTGGGCGAGGGCTACCTCGGCTACTTCCCCGTGGGCGATGCCGACGCCCTGGTGGCCGCACTGCGGGCCCTGCGCCACAGCCAGGGGGGCCCGTCACCCTTGAGCCTGTCCCACCTGCAAGCACAATGCGCCACACGGGCGCCCTTGTTCGATCCCGCGTCCGAACGTGCCGCCCTGCTGCGCGCGCTGGACTTCACCGCTTCCCCCTTGCTGCTTTCTGCCGGAGACCCGCCATGACCACCGCCACCCCCACCCAGCCCCGCCTCACCAGCCTCTCGCACGGCGGCGGCTGCGGCTGCAAGATTGCCCCTGGCGTGCTCAGCGAGATCCTCAAGGGCACGGCAGCCATGCCCATCCCGAAGGAGCTGCTGGTGGGCATCGAGACCGCCGACGATGCGGCCGTCTATCAGCTCAACGACGAGCAGGCGCTGATCGCCACCACCGATTTCTTCATGCCCATCGTCGACGACCCGTACGACTTCGGGCGCATCGCCGCCACCAATGCCATCAGCGACGTGTACGCCATGGGCGGCACGCCCATCATGGCGCTGGCGCTGGTGGGCATGCCGATCGCGGTGCTGTCCACCGAGACCATCGGGCGCATCCTGGCCGGCGGGCAGGACGTGTGCCGCGCCGCCGGCATCCCGATTGCGGGCGGTCACACCATCGACTCGGTCGAGCCCATCTACGGCCTGGTGGCCCTGGGCCTGGTGCACCCCAAGCGGGTCAAGCGCAACGCCGACGCCCGCGTGGGCGACCGTCTGGTGCTGGGCAAGCCGGTGGGCGTGGGTGTGCTGTCGGCCGCGCTCAAGAAGGACCGGCTGGACGCCGAGGGCTATGCCCGCATGATCGAGAACACCACCCGCCTCAACACCCCCGGCCCCGACCTGGCGGCCATGCCTGGCGTGCACGCGCTGACCGACATCACCGGCTTCGGCCTGGCCGGCCATGCCCTGGAGATGGCGCGCGGCGCCGACGCGGCGGTGCATATCGACATGGCCCGGGTGCCGCTGCTGCCCGGCGTGCGTGCGCTGGCGGCAGCGGGCATGGTCACCGGGGCATCGGGCCGCAACTGGGCCGCCTACGGCCACGAGGTGCGGCTGGGCTCGGGTCTGCAGCCGGTCGATCAGGCGCTGCTGTCCGACCCGCAGACCAGCGGCGGCCTGCTGGTGTCGTGCGACGCGGCTTCGGTGGACGAGGTGCTGGCGGTCTTCCGCCGGCACGGCTTTGCCGATGCAGCGGAGGTGGGATCCATCGTCGCGGCCGAGGGCAGCGGCGTGCGCCTGATCGTGGACTGATCCGGAGGTCGACATGGACATCAAGGTTCTGGCCTTCGACATCTTCGGCACCGTGGTCGACTGGCACGGCAGCATCGTCCGTGAGGTGCAGACCCTCTACCCGCAGGTCGACGCCGACGCCTTCGCCCTGGCCTGGCGCGCCGGCTACCAGCCGGCCATGCAGCGGGTGCGTTCCGGCCAGCAGGGCTGGACCCGCATCGACGAGCTGCACCGCCAGATCCTGGACGACATCCTGCCGCGCTTCGGCCTGGACCACCTGGACGACGAAGCCCGCCGCCACCTCAACCGCGTGTGGCACCGGCTCGATGCCTGGCCCGACAGCGTGGCCGGCCTGCACCGGCTCAAGAGCCGCTTCACCATCACCTCGCTGTCCAACGGCAACATCGGCCTGCTCACGAACATGGCCAAGCGTGCCGGCCTGCCGTGGGACTGCGTGCTCTCGGCCGAGGTGTTCCGCGCCTACAAGCCCGACCCGCGCACCTACCTGGGCGTGGCCGAAACCTTCGACCTGGCGCCGTCGCAGGTGATGCTGGTGGCGGCACACCAGGACGATCTGGCGGCCGCCCGCGCCTGTGGCCTGGCCACCGCCTACATCGAGCGACCGCTGGAGTTCGGCGCGGCACACATCAAGGATGTCTCGCCCGACGCGGCCAACACGCTGCACGCGCGCGACCTGCAGCACCTGGCCGATCAGCTCGGCTGCTGAGGGCGGTGGTGCCGCGCCACGAAGGCCCGGTCGATCCGGTCCTTCCAGCGCCACACCCAGGCCCCGGCGGCCGACAGCGGCCCCCAGCTGGCCACCGCATGGCCGGTGCCGCACGACAGCAGGTTGAGCGTGACCTGCGGTGGCCAGTAGGCCTGCAGGGCCTGGCCGGTGGCCGCTCGCCGCAGGTTCATCGCCAGGGGCGGCCCGGCCCGCACCGCATGCACGCCGCTGCGGGGGTAACGGTGGTCGGCTCGGTCGGCCACGTCGCCGGCGGCCAGCACATCGGGGTGGCTGGTGCTTTGCAGGAACCGGTTGGTGGCCACATGGCCCTGCGGCCCCAGCGCCAGGCCGCTGCCCTGCAGCCAGGCCGGCGCCCCGCTGCCGGTGGCCAGCAGGGCCAGCTGGCATACCAGCGAGCCCGCCGTGCCCATGTGCACCGCCCCATCGTCCACGCCGGTGCACGGGACGGGCAGCACCGTGATGCGTTGTTGCCGCAGCTGCCGCTGCAGGCGGCGGCGAACGCCAGCCGGGTAGCCCGCCGCCACCGGCCCGCCGCCGGTCAGCAGCGACAGGCGCACACCCGCCAGGCCGGCCTGCGCCAGCCCCTGGCGGGCCGCGAACACCAGCTCGATGCCGGCGGCGCCGCTGCCGATCACGGCCACCGACGCCCCGTGTGGATGGTGCTGCTGCAGGCGCTGCACCGCCCGGGCCCAGCCGTCAACCAGGCCCTCGATGGGCCGCACCGCCAGGGCATGGCGCGAAGCGCCGGGCATGCGGGCTTCCAGCAGGTCGGCGTCCATCACGCCGCCGGTGTCGATGGACAGCAGCTCGTAGCCCAGCACGTCTTGCGCGGTGGCGCCCGCAGAGTCGGGCGTGTCGGGGGTGTCGACCAGCCGGACCTCGCGCCGCCCTGCATCGATGCCGGTGCAGCGTGCCTGCCGCCAGCGCACGCCGGCGGCACGGGCCAGCGGGGCCAGTGCGATGCGGCAGTCCTCGGGCCGGTAGTGCCCGGCGATCAGCCCCGGCACCATGCCGCTGTACATCAGGTGCGGCAGCGGCGAGACCAGGGTAATGTCCCAGCCGGTCCAGGGGCTGCGGGCCATGTCGGCCAGCACCGCCAGATGGGCATGGCCGCCGCCCAGCAGCACCAGCCGGCGCGCTGTGGTCATCGACCCTCTGCGGGTTGCCAGCGCAGGTCGGCCACCCAGCCCAGGCTCTTGCTGCCGGTGTTGTCGCTGTCGGCCCCGATCACGATGCGGGTGATGCGCGGCAGCGGTGCGTCCGAGGAATGCTCCTCGCCGAACAGGGTCAGGAAGTCCCGGCCCAGGTCGCGGGACTCGGTGATCCAGCGCGAGAGCGGTGCACTGCGGCCCTGCAGGGTGATGAAGCGCACCCGCCGGGTGTAGGGGTTGGCCGCCTGCACCGGCGCCTGGTAGGTGCTGTCCCACACGTAGCACACGGTGGCGGTGGGCAGGTCTTCGCCGCTCACGCTGCGGGCCATGCGCAGCAGCTGGCGCTCCAGGAAGGGCACCTGGTCCATGGGATGGTCGAAGAAGGCGCACACCTTGAGCGCCGCATCGTCGCCGTTGCGGCTGAGGATGTCCGGGGCCGCGGTGCCGCCCACCAGTGGCTGGTCCAGCCGCCAGCGCCAGGCCAGGCGCCGCACCGGCAGGACGCTGCCCGGCAGGCTGTGGACCAGGGTGCCGTAGGAGGCGTCGGTGACCACCCGGATGCCTTCATGGCCGTCGACCTGGCCGGGCTCGAACACCGTCAGCGGTACCTGCCGCTGACGCGCCGGCAGACCGACCACGCGCCAGTCGGGGCCCAGCAGACCGGATTGCCCGAGCAGCGAAGGCAGGGGCGTGGGCAACGGCCCCGCGGCGGTGTCCTGGGCCCGGACGTTCGGCAGCACCTGCAGCAGCAGCGCGGCCAGCCAGATCAGCCTGGGCGGCCGGGAAAGGGATGACATGGTAGGGACGTCCTTCTGTGCAGCGGCGGCAATGGTAACGCCACAGGGCAGGGTATCAGCCCCGGCGCCAGGCGTGATAACGCTCCAGCCAGCGCAGGACGCCCTGGGGTGCGTGTGCACGCCGCCATTCGCCGGCCGCGTACTTGTTGGCTTCGGACCACGTGGGGTAGGCGTGCACCGTGCCCAGGATCCGGTTCAGTCCCAGGCCGTGCTTCATGGCCAGCACGTACTCGGCCAGCAGTTCGGCCGCGTGCGAGCCGACGATGGTCACGCCCAGCAGGGTGTCCCGCCCCGGCACGGTCAGCACCTTCACGAAGCCGTGGGCTTCGCTGTCGGCCAGCGCCCGGTCCAGATCGTCGATGCCGTAACGCGTCACCTCGAACGGCACGCCCTGCGCAGTCGCTTCCTGTTCGTTCAGGCCGACACGGGCGATCTCGGGGTCGATGAACACCGCCGCCGGCATGACCCGCGCATCGACCCGGAAGCGCCGCAGATGGCCGAACAGCGCGTTCACCGCCGCATACCAGGCCTGATGGGCGGCCGCGTGGGTGAGCTGCCAGCGGCCGGTCACATCGCCCACGGCAAAGATGTGCGGGAAGCGGGTCTGCAGGGCGGCATCGGTTTCCAGCACGCGGCCATCGGCCAGCCCGAGGGCTTCGAGCCCGAATCCCTTCAGCCGCGCCTGCCGTCCCACCGCGCACAGCAGCAGGTCGAAGGGCAGTTCGTCAGGCGCGCCGTCACCCTGCAGCTGCAGCCGGCGCTCGCCGCCGCGCTGCACCACCCCCAGTGCCCGGTGGCCGCACAGCACCTGCACGCCGTCCTCGGCCAGTGCCGCCCTGGCGTGGTCGGAGACTTCGGCGTCTTCCTTGAGCAGCAGGCGCGGCGCCTGCTCCACCAGGGTCACACCGGCGCCCAGGCGGGCCAGGGCCTGCGACAGCTCGCAGCCGATCGGCCCGCCGCCCAGCACCGCCACGCGGCGCGGTGGTGCATCGAGTTCGGCCAGCGCGTCCCACAGGGTCTCGCTGGTCACGCAGGCCTCCTGGAGGCCCGGCAGGTCCGGCACGACCGGCGAGGCGCCGGTGGCGATCACGATGCTGCGCGCGCTCAGCCGCTGGGTGCCGCCCGCCTGCAAGGTCACCTCCACCGTCCACGGGTCGATCAGCTGCGCCCGGCCCTGCAGCACCTCCACGCCCAGGCCGGTGTAGCGCTCCACGCTGTCGTGCGGCTCGATGGACCGGATGACCGACCGCACCCGCGCCATCACCTCGCGCCAGGGCACCCCAGGTTCCACGGCCTGCAGACCCCAGCGGCCGGCATGCCGCATCTGGTGGGCCAGTTTCGCGCTGCGGATGAGGGCCTTGCTCGGCACGCAGCCGGTGTTGAGGCAGTCGCCCCCCATGGCCCCGGCCTCGATCAGCGTGACCTTCGCCTTGACGGTGGCACCGATGTAGGCCGTGACCAGTCCTCCCGCGCCGGCGCCGATCACGATCAGGTTGCGGTCGAAGCGGCGCGGGCGCCGGTCGGCCCAGGGGGCCAGCACCCGACGCCGACGCAGCAGGCCCATGACCCAGCGCGCCAGCCAGGGAAAGACGCCCAGCAGCACCAGCGAGCCCAGCAGGGCCGGGCTGAGCACGTCGCGCAGCGAGCCGATGGCCGCCAGCTGGGTGCCGGCGTTCACATAGACCAGGGTGCCGGGCAGCATGCCCAGCTGGCTCACGCCATAGAAGGTGCCGACCCGCATGCGGGTCAGTCCCATGAGCAGGTTGATGAGGAAGAACGGCACCACCGGGATCAGCCGCAGGCTCAGCAGGTAGAAGGCGCCGTCGCGCTCGATGCCGCGTTCGATCTCGGCCAGCCGCTGACCGAAGCGGGCCTGCACCGCGTCCCGCAGCACGAAGCGCGACGCCAGGAAGGCCAGGGTGGCGCCCAGGCTGGAGGCGAACGACACGATCACCACACCCCACCACAGGCCGAACAGCGCACCGCCGGCCAGCGTGATGACGGTGGCACCCGGCACCGACAGGGCGGTGGCCGCCACATAGAGCGCGAAGTAGGCCGCAGCCAGGCCCGCCGGATGCTGCTGCCGCAGCGCTTCGAGCTGGCCCTGCGCGTCCTTGAGGGCCTGCAGGTCGAGGTACCGGCCCAGATCGGCCACGAAGAAGGCCGCCACGGCGGCCAGCAGCACCAGCAGCACACCGGCTTTTTTCAGATTCACGACAATGGTCTCCGTCCGTTCAACGATGGTTGGTCGTGCCCTGTGCCGGTTTCTTGCATGGCCCGACCTTACACGCCCCTGCCGGCCCGATGCCGAAAAACCCCGCCAGCGCCCCCGGTCCCTCGTCCCTGTCGCTGGAGCAGCGCCTTGGTCTCGCCCTGACGGCGGCCGGCTCGCCCCTGGCCACCAGCCGACTGCAGCGACTGCCCGATACCGGGCTGGCCCATGACCATGTGCGGCTCGGCGACAGCGGCTGGCTGGCCCGTGTGCCCAAACAGAGCCAGCTGGACCTGCCGGCCGATCTGAACCTGCGTTACCAGCAGGCCTGTTTCGAGCGCGCGTCGGTCGGCGGGCATGCACCGCGGCTGCAGGCGGTGTTGCCGCCGGATGCGCTGCTGCCCCGGGGCGCTCTGCTGGTGGAACACATTGCGGGGCGACCGGCAGTCCTTCCTCAGGACCTGCCGGCCCTGGCCGAAGCCCTGGCCGCCCTGCACACGCTGCCGCTGCCGGCACACGCCGCGCCCCTGATGGCCACCCCCGATCCGCTGGCCGACCTGCTGGCCGAGATCGAACGCCAGGCCCGGCACCTGCCGCAGGCGGGTCTGGCCGAGGCCACCCGCTCGGCCATCGAGGCCGGGCTGGAGCGGTTGCGGCAGCGGGTGGCCGATCCCGCCCGTCCACCGGTCACCCTGGTGGCCTTCGATGCCCATCCCGGCAACTTCCTGATCCGCCCCGAGGGTCAGGCGGTGCTGGTCGATCTCGAGAAATGCCGCTACAGCCACCCGGGTCTGGACCTGGCCCATGCCACCCTCTACACCTCCACCACCTGGGATCTGCGCAGTCATGCGGTGCTCACCACCGAGCAGGAGATCGGGTTCCTGCAGGCCTGGGCGGCCCGGGCCGGGCCGCTGGCGCCGGCCTGCAGGCCCTGGCATGTGCCCCTGCGCCAGGCCATGTGGCTGTGGTCGATGACCTGGTGCGCCAAGTGGCGGGCCACGTCGGTCCGTCCCCCCGTGAGCGATGGCGAGGACTGGTCGGCGCAGCACAGCGACCCGGCGCTGGTGGCGCATGTGCGTGAGCGGGTCGACCACTACCTCGACCCGCACACGGTGCAGCGCGTGCTGGACGGCTTCGATGCGCTGCAGCGCGCCTGGGAAGGGTCGCCATGACCGAGCGGCCCGCGCTGTCCATCGTCGTGCCGGTGCTGGATGAAGCGGCCAGCGTGGTGCTCCGGCTGCAGGCCTTGATGCCCTTGCGGGAGCGGGGCATGGAGGTGCTGGTGGTCGATGGCGGCAGCCGCGACGGCACCCCGGACCTGGCCGCCGGTTGGGCCGACGCGGTGCTGCTGGCCCCGCGTGGCCGGGCCGCCCAGATGAATGCCGGCGCCGACGCGGCACGGGGTCAGGTGCTGCTGTTCCTGCACGCCGACACCACCCTGCCGCCCGATGCCGACCTGTGCGTGATGCAGGCCATGGCCGCCGGCGCCCGGTGGGGCCGGTTCGACGTGCGCATCCAGGGTCGCCATCCATTGCTGCCGATGGTGGCCGCGCTCATGAACCGGCGCTCCCGCTGGAGCGGCATGGCCACCGGCGACCAGGCCATCTTCGTGCAGCGGCGCCTGTTTCAGGCGGTGGGCGGCTTTGCCGCGCTGCCGCTGATGGAAGACCTGGACCTCAGCCGACGCCTGCGCGCCATCGCGCCGGCGACCTGTCTGCGGCAGACGGTGCAGACCGCTGGCCGCCGCTGGGACACCCACGGCTTCTGGCGCACCGTCGGCCTCATGTGGCAGTTGCGCGCGGCCTGGGCCCTGGGCGCCGATGCGGCCGACCTGGCCCGCCGCTACGGTTACCGGCCCCGTGCGGGGGCGGCGGTGGCGGTGCTGGCCAAGGCGCCGGTGCCCGGTCTGGCCAAGACGCGGCTGGCGCCGCTGCTGGGCGATGCCGGCGCCGCACGCGCCCAGCGCGCCCTGCTGCGCCAGACCCTGCGCACCGTGCGGGCCGCGGCCATCGGCCCGCTCACCCTGTGGTGCGCGCCCGATGTCCACCACCGGCACTTCCGGGCCTGGCAGCGGCACCGGGGCGTGCCGCTGCTGCCTCAGCCCGAGGGCGATCTGGGCCGGCGGCTGTCGGCGGCGGTCATGCACCACTTCGCGACCGGCCACGGCCCCTTGATCCTGCTGGGCACCGACTGCCCGGCGCTCACGCCCGGCCACCTGCAGCAGGTGGCCGATGCCCTGCAGACCCACGATGCGGCACTGCTGCCGGCCGAGGACGGCGGCTATGTGCTGCTGGGCCTGGGTCGACCGGTGCCGGCCGTGTTCGAGGGTGTGGCCTGGAGCACGTCGGCCGTGGCCGACCAGACCCGCCAGCGGCTGCGGTCGGCGGGGCTGTCCGTGTGGGAAGGACCGTTGCTGTGGGATGTGGACGAGCCGGCCGACTGGCGACGCTGGCAGGCCCTCACCGCGGCGGTCAGCGATCAGGCCACGCCCAGCTGAACCCGCAGGGCGGGGTCGGCCACATCCGCCTCGTCGTGGGTGACCAGCACGGCCGGCATGCCGCGCTGGCGGATGTGGTCGAACACGAAGGCCCGGAACTGCGACCGCAGCGCGGTGTCGAGCCGGGAGAAGGGTTCGTCCAGCAACAGGGCCCGCGGCCGGGCCAGCAGCGCCCGCATGAGGGCCACCCGCGCGCGCTGGCCGCCCGAGAGCGAGGCCGGATCGCGCTCGGCCATGCCGTCGAGGCCTGCCTCGGCCAGTGCCGATGCCACCTGCGCCCGTCGCTCGGCCAGCGGGCCGGGCGGCACCGCGAACAGCAGGTTCTCGCCCACGGTCATGTGGGCGAACAGCAGATCGTCCTGGAACAGCAGACCCACGCCCCGTCGTTCGGTGGGCCAGTCGGTGATGTCCTGTCCGTCCAGCCGGACCCGGCCTGCAAACTGCAGGCCTTCCGGCAGGGTGCCCGCCACCGCGGCCAGCAGCGAGCTCTTGCCGCAGCCGCTGGGGCCCATGAGGGTGAGCACCTGGCCCGGTGCCACCTGCAGGTCCAGGCCCGCCACCAGGGTCTGGCGGGGCGTGCCCAGGCGATCGATCTGCAGCTGCAGGCTCATCGCGTCCTCCGTGGGGCGGCAAAGCGGCGCGGCCGGCCCACCCAGGCCGCCAGGGCAAACGCGGCCACCGGCAGCAGCCACTGCAGCCCGGCAAAGGCGCCCAGCAGCGAGCGCTGCCCACCGGCGGCCAGGGCGACCGCCTCGGTGGTCACCGTGTCCAGACGGCCCGCCCCCAGGTAGAGCGTGGGCAGGTACTGCGCCACGCTGACCGCAAAGCCCACGGCCAGCGACGCCGCCAGCGACTGCCGCAGCAGCGGCCACTTCACCCGCCACAGCAAGGTCCAGCGCCCGTGACCCAGGCTGGCGCACACCTGCGCGTGGCGCGGATCGAAGCCCTGGTAGGCCGGGCTCAGCGACAGCAGCACATAGGGCAGCACCATGAGCGTGTGGGCCAGCCACAGCCCGGTGGCGGTGGCCTCCAGCCGCAGCCCCAGACCCAGGCGGTACAGCCCCACCACCCACAGCACGCCCGGCAGCACCAGCGACGCGTAGAGCAGGGGGCGCGCCAGCCGGTCCCAGTGGCCCGGGGCGGTTTCCAGCCAGGCCACGCTCCACGCCAGCGCCACCGCGCTGCTGGCCAGGGCCAGCCAGAAGGTGGTGGCCAGCGTGGCGCTGCTGCCCGCCACGGTCTGCCAGGCGTCCAGGCTCCACAGGGTCGGCAGCAGGTCCGGGAAGGGCCACACACCGCTGACGCTGCCCACGGCCAGCAAGACCAGCACCAGCCCGTACAGCCCGGCCAGACACCCGAGCGGCCACAGTCCCGGCCGCTGCAGGCCCCGGGCCGGTGCGCCCCGTTGCCCGTCGAGGGCCGGGGAATGGCGCATCACGATGCGGTCGGCGGTGCCGGCACACAGGGCCACCAGGCCCACCAGCAGCAGGCCGGCGGCCGCGCCGCGCGACTGCACCAGCGCATCGGCATCGAGCAGCCACTGCCAGGCCTGCATGGCCAGTGTGGGCGGCGAGGCCGGCCCGATGACCAGGGCCATGTCGACCACGGTCAGGCCATAGGCCAGCACCGCCAACAGCGGCCACCGCAGACGCCGCGCCAGCTGCGGCCAGACCACGCGCACGAAGGCGGTCCGGGCGTTGTAGCCCAGGGTGCGCGCCAGCCCGTGTTCGGCCTGCCAGCGGCGCAGCACGTCGTCGCGGCGCAGCTGGGTGGCGGCAGTCCACAGCAGGAAGGGCACTTCCTTGACCACCAGCGCCAGCACCAGACCCAGGCCCCAGGGGTCCTGGGTGGTGGTCCAGGCCGGTGGCTGGTCCCAGCCGGCCAGCTGCGCCAGCAGCCGCAGCAACCAGCCGCTGGGTGCCAGCAGGAACACCAGCCCGATGGCCATGGCCGCATGCGGCGTGGCCAGCATGACCGGCACCGGGCGCAGCAGCGACCCGAGCCGGCCGGCCACGAAGGCCCGCTGCAGCAGCCAGGCGCTGATCCACCAGGCCAGCGCGGTGGAGGTCACGCCGGTGAGCAGGGTCAGACCCACCGAACGGACCAGTCCCGGCTGGGGCAGCAGGTCGCGCCAGCCGGCGCCGTCCAGCCCGGCCCCCAGGGCCAGCAGGGCCACGGTGGCGGTGGGCAGCCCGGCCAGCAGCAGCAGGGCAGCAGCAATCGGTCGGTGCTTCAACGGGGTCCGAGACGGCGGAACCGTGCCTTCGGCCTGGGATCGTCAGCCCACATGGCGGCGGGTCCATTCCCGCTCCAGCGGGTCGACCCACGAGGCATGGGGTTCCGGCAGCGTGGGCGCGGGCTGCTTCACCTGGCCGGGCAGCGGCTGGCTGCCGAACAGGGCCCGCTCGGGCGCACCGAGCTTGCCCAGATCGAGCACCGTGGGATCGCCCCAGTGCGCGATGTCCGCCTTGCGCGCCTGCGCGGCCGGCGAGAGCAGGAAGTTGGCCACCACCTGGGCGGCCGGTGCGCTGCGGGCGTTGTACGGAATGGCCACGAAGTGGGTGTTGCCGATGGTGCCCTTGTCGAACTGCCAGCTCACCACGGTGGCCGGCAGGCGGCGCGCCGCGATCTCGTTGGCCGCCTCGTTGGGGTTGAAGGTGATGGCCAGCAGCAGTTCGCCGTCGGCCATCATCTGGCGCACGGCAGCGGCGTTCTGCGGGAACTGCCGGCCCTGGCGCCACAGGTGGGGCCGCAGGGCTTCGAGGTACTTCCACAGCGGCGCGGTCTGGCTGGCCAGGGCGGTGTCGGTCACCGGGCGCGCCAGCAGGCCCGGTTCGGGAGCGAGTTCGACCAGCGCCTGCTTGACGAAGGTGGTGCCATGAAAGTCCGGCAGGCGCGGGTAGGTGATGCGCCCGGGCTGGCTGCGGGCCAGCTCCAGCAGGGCCTGCATGCTGCGCGGGGGCTGCGGCAGGCGGCGGCTGTCGGCCATCAGGGTGAACTGCGCCATGCCCCACGGCGACTCCATGCCGTCGGTGGGCACCGAGAAATCGTTGCGGGTGGTGGGCTTGCCGGCCACGTCCACCAGCCGGAAGTTGGGCAGGCTCTCGGCCCAGGGACCGAACAGCAGGCCCTCGCGCTTCATGGCCGCAAAGTTCTCGCCGTTGATCCACACCAGATCCACCGTGCCTTCGCCCAGATTGCGGCCGGCGGCCTTCTCGGCCCGCACCCGCTGCACCACGTCGGCGGTGTCGTTGATCTTGACGTGCTTGAGCTCGATCCCGAACTGCGCCTTGACCTGGGTGCCCACCCACTGGATGTAGGCATTGGTCTGGGCACTGCCGGCCCAGGCGTTCCAGAACACGGTCTGGCCGCGGGCGCTGCGTTCGATGGCGCTCCAGGCGTCGGTCGTGGTCTGGGCCTGCGACGGGGTGGCCGAGAGGCCGCCCAGGCCCAGCAGGGCCGACGTGGTGGACAGGGCTGACGCCCCCAGCAGGCGGCGGCGGGAAGAGGACGGTGCGTGGTTCAAGCGGGTCTCCGGCGGTTGGGCGCGCCAGCTTAATTCATGCGGTCCGGCCCCAGGCCGATTGACCCCGCCCGCCAGCGGTCCACCGACCAGGCCCCCGGCCCGGCCAGCGTCAGGGCCGCCAGCAGGGCGCCCCAGGTGAGGTGCTGCTGCCACGCCGCCGGTGCGATGTCGGGCAGGCTGATGGCCGCCACCGCATTCACCACCAGGAGCCCCAGCGCCGCGAAACGCCCGCCCAGGCCCAGCACCAGCAGCACCGGCAGCAACAGCTCACCGGCCGTGCCCGAGACCGCCGCCCAGGCCGGCGGCAGCAGCGGCACCTGGTACTCCTCGGTGAACAGCAGCAGGGTGGTGTCCCAGTCGCGCACCTTGGTCAGTCCGGCCAGAAAGAACACCTGCGCCAGATGGAGGCGGGCGGCCAGCGCACCGGCGGGCTGCAGCGCGGTCAGGCCACGTTCCAGGGTGCACCAGGCCCGGTGCACAGGGGTGAAGACGAGGTTCATGGCAGGACTCCGGTGATGTGACCGCGCTGCACCGCCTGCAGCAGCCAGGTCGAGAAATCGAAAGGCGGATCGATGCACGGGGCGGCCCCCAGCGCGCGCTCGAGGGCATCGCCCAGTGGTGCGCCGGCCAGCACGGCCGCCACGAAGCACGCCTCGGTGGGCGCAAGCTCCAGCACCTCGCAGCGCCAGCCTTCGCGCACCACCAGGGCATGGCAGTGGCCGGGGGACTGCAGCCGGGCCACCAGGGCGTCCAGCGATGGCTGGCCGTGCTGGTGGTGGTGGATCAGGTCGGCCACCGGCCACGGGCTCCCGAACAGCGCCGTGCCGGGTGCGAACCGCAGCCGCAGGGTCGGGCCGTCTTCGCCGGCCAGCCGGCCCAGGCTGGACAGGTCGGGCTGCGCATCGGGCGCGCTGGCCGCACGGTGCAGTGCCCATTCCACGCGGGCCAGATCGCTCAGGTAGGGCAAGGGGCGCAGCTCGGCACAGCCGGTCAGCCAGTCGGGCAAGGTGTGTCCCCACTCGCCGATGTCGCCCGCCTGCGGCGGATCGGTGTGCCACAGGGTGCGTGCCACCGCGCGCAGGGCGTCTGCCCCGATGAGCTGGGTCACCACCGGATAGGCCGCTGTCAGACAGCGTTCGGCCAGGGCATGGCCGTGGGCCCGGTAGGCCATGAGGCCGCGTTCGGCAGGCGGGTGCAGCCAGGGCTCCAGCCGCCGCTGCGCCTGTTCGCGATCCGTGCTGGCCGGGTGGCTCAGCAGGGACTGCACCAGCAGCTGCTGCTGCAGGGCCAGCGGGCTCATGCCGGCGCCCCGGCAGTGGCCTGTACCGCCTCGGGTTCGGCCACGGCCTGCTGGATGCGGTCGGCCTCGCGGGCCTGGGCCATCAGCACCTCGAAGGCCGGCAGGTCGTTGTCCCATTCGATCAGGGTCGGCGTCGGCCCCAGGCGCTCCAGGGCATGCCGGTAGAGCGTCCACACCGGCGCAGCGACCGGGCTGCCGTGGTCGTCGATCACGATGTCGCCGGCATCCGTATGCCCGGCCAGATGGATCTCCGAGACGGTGCCGGCAGGCAGCCGGTCGATCCAGTCCCGCACCGCCCGGTCGGGATCGGTACAGCGGCCCTGGCGCTGGTCGTTCAGGGCGTTGACCCACAGGTTGTTGACGTCCAGCAGCAGCGTGCAACCGGTGCGGCGGGCCAGTTCGGCCAGGAAGCCGGGTTCGTCCATCTCGTCGCAGCGCCAGCGCAGGTAGGACGAGAGGTTCTCCACCGCGATGGGCCGGCGCAGGTGGTCCTGCACCTGCTGCACGTTGGCACACAGCACGTCGAGCGCTTCGCGGGTGAAGGGCGTGGGCAGCAGGTCGGCGGCGTGCACGGCAGCCCCGGTGGCCAGGGGCACCCGGGCAAAGCAGGCATGGTCGCTGACCAGCGCCGGCTGCACCGTCTGCACCAGCTCGCCGAGCTGGTGCAGATGGATCGGGTCGATGCCGCAGGCCGAGCCCAGCGACAGGCCCACGCCGTGCAGGCTCACGTCATGCCGTTCGCGGGCGGCCAGCAGGGATGCCCGTGCCGCGCCCCCGGCAGCGAAGTGGTTCTCGCTGTGGACTTCGATGAAGCCCGGCACCGCCGCGGTCTCGAAGAGCGCGCGGTGATGCGCATGGCGCCAGCCGATGCCGCAACGCGGGAGCGCGGGCCGGTTCATGGTCAGCCTTTCTTGCCGTCCATCTTGACCTGGTCGAGCGTGAGTCCGCCCATCTTCATGCAGGTGCCCGCCGGCACGTATTTCCACTCGCCCTTGTCGTTGTCGACCTTGGCCTGACCGGCGCAGGAGTGCACGCCATTGACGCTGGCGCAGTCGTTCTGGCCGGCCTTGGCGATGCCGAAGCACTTTTCCTTGGACTGCGCGAACGCCGGTGCCGCCGTCAGCATGGAGAGCGACATCAGGGTGGTGGCGGCGGCGGCAATGAGTTGACGTTGGTTCATGTGAAGACTCCGATAAGGTGGAAGGATTCAGCCCTGGCGGTTCCGGGTCCGGATCGAAGGCCCTGGCTGAACGTCAGTCGGGAGGGCTGCAGGCTTCTTACGCGGGATCGAAAGAAAGTTCACAGCAGGTCGGCGATGCGGTCCCAGGCCTGGGGCGGAATGCGGCCGTGGTAGCTCTCGGCCGCACGCCCCTGCTTGTCGATCAGCCAGGTGGCCGGCAGCAGGCCCGGGTCGCCGAAGTTGTCGGCATGACCGGCGGTGCCACGCCACAGCGAGGGGTGGCGCCGCGACGGGGGCAGGGTGATCAGCACGGCCCGCTGGTACACATCGAGCTCTCGCCGGTCGGCGTCGGTGCAGACGGTGACCAGCTCGAACGGCTGGCCGCTCCAGCCCTGGGCATTGGCCCGCAGCTCGGGCATCTTGTCGCGGCACACCGGACAGCCGGTCGACCAGAACGCCACCATCACCACCTTGCCCCGCAGCGCGGCCAGATCGAAGGGCTGGCCTTCCAGCGTGGTGCCTCTGAGCAAGGGTGTGGCCGGCCCCTGCGCTGCGCGGGCGGACCAGGCAGGTGCGGCGGGCAGGCAGGCGGCCAGTGACAGGGTCATGACGTGGCGTCGGGTCGGCATGGCGGGTTCTCCGGGACAAAGAAGATCGGTCGGGCCGGCCGCCGTTTCATTACACTGGCCGCCCATGTCGACCCCCGTCCCTCCGTTCGATCAGCAGGTGGCCGAGCTCCGTCCCTACCTGATGAAGTTCGCCCGGCTGCAGCTGCGCAACGACGCCTGGGCCGAGGACGCGGTGTCGGAAACCCTGCTGGCGGCGCTCAGCAAGCCGCAGTCGTTCGAGCGCCGCTCCCAGCTCAAGACCTGGCTGGTGGGCATCCTCAAGCACAAGGTGGTCGATGCCCTGCGCCACCATGGCCGCGAGGTGTGCGTGGGCAGCGACAGCGACGACGAGCGCGAAGACCCGCTGGATCACATGGCCTTCAAGGCCGATGGCCACTTTGCCGAAGCCCCGGCCGAATGGGGAAATCCCGAGCAGGACCTCGACCAGCGCCAGTTCATGTCCATCCTGGAAGCCTGCACCGAGCGCCTGCCGCCGGTGCAGGGCCGCCTGTTCCTGATGCGCGAATGGCTGGAGCTGTCCACCGACGAGATCTGTAAGGAACTGGCGCTCACGCCGACGAATCTCTACGTCCTGCTGCACCGAGCCCGTCTGCGCCTGCGGGAATGCCTGGAACAGCACTGGTTTGCCCGCCCCTCACGCCCATGAAAGCCCGATACCCCTTCCGCCGCACCTGCAAGGAGGCCAGCGCCCTGCTGATCGCCCGGGAAGACCGCGCGCTGCCCTGGCATGAGCGTCTGGCGCTCAAGCTGCACTTGGCGATGTGTGAAGCCTGTCCGCGTTTCGAGCGCCAGCTGCTCACCATGCGGCAGGCCATGGGCCGCTGGCGCGCCTACACCGAAGAGGACTGATCCGGCCGGATCAGTTGAGCAGGGCCTGTGCGAACTCGCGGGCGTCGAAGGTTTCCAGGTCTTCCAGCTTTTCTCCGACGCCGATGAAGTAGACCGGCACCGGGTGCTGGCGGGCGATGGCACACAGCACGCCGCCCTTGGCCGTGCCGTCGAGCTTGGTCACCACCAGGCCGGTCAGGCCCAGCGCCTCGTCGAAGGCCTTGACCTGGGCCAGGGCGTTCTGACCGGTGTTGCCGTCGATCACCAGCAGCACCTCGTGCGGGGCAGTGGCCTCGGCCTTCTGCACCACGCGCTTGATCTTGCGCAGCTCCTCCATCAGGTGCAGCTGCGTGGGCAGGCGGCCGGCGGTGTCGACCAGCACCACGTCGCGGCCCCGGGCCTTGCCGGCGGTGACCGCGTCGAAGCTCACCGCCGCCGGGTCGCCGCCCTGCTGGGTGATGATTTCCACCGTGTTGCGGTCGGCCCAGACCGCCAGCTGCTCGCGCGCGGCCGCACGGAAGGTGTCGGCGGCGGCCAGCAGCACGCTGGCACCGCCCTCGCTCAGGTGGCGGGTGAGCTTGCCGATGGAGGTGGTCTTGCCCGCGCCATTGACGCCGGCCACCATGACCACCGTGGGGCGGTGCTCGCCGATCACCAGCGGCTTCTGCAGGGGCGCCAGCAGGTCGGCGATGGCCTCGGCCAGCAGGCCCTTGACCACTTGCGGGTCGGTGGCCCTGGCCTCCTTGACGCGGCGCCTGAGGTCTTCCAGCAGGTGGGTGGTGGCGGCCACACCGGTGTCGGCCATGAGCAGGGCCGATTCCAGTTCCTCGTACAGCGCATCGTCGATGCGGGTGCCGGTGAAGACCGTGGCGATCTGTCCGCCGGTCTTGCGCAGGCCGGCCCTGAGCTTGTCCAGCCAGCCCTGCCGGGGCGCCTGCGCCACCGCCGCAGGCTCGGGTGCCGGGGCGGCGGCCGGTGCGTTCAGGGCCGGCGCATCGGCCGTTGCAGGGGATTTTTTTCGGAAGAAGGAGAACATTCGGCGGTCTCTGGAATCATCCGGATTCTATGAAACGCCTTTCACTTCCCTTGTCGGCGCTGCTGCTGGCCCTGTCGGCGGCCCTGACGATGCCGGTTGCCCTGGCCCAGCCGGCAGCGCCGGCGGCGGCCAGCAGTGCCGCCCGCCCGGTCCAGTACACCCTGTCCAACGGCATGACGCTGATCGTGCAGCCCGATCGGCGCGCCCCCACCGTGGCCCACATGGTCTGGGTGCGGGTGGGGTCCATCGACGAGGTCGACGGCACCTCCGGCGTGGCCCATGTGCTGGAACACATGATGTTCAAGGGCACGCCCGACCTCAAGCCGGGCGAGTTCTCGCGCCGCGTGGCGGCCCTGGGCGGGCGCGACAACGCGTTCACCAGCCGCGACGCCACCGCCTACCACCAGCAGGTGCCGGCCGACCGGCTCGAAGACGTGATGCGCCTGGAGGCCGACCGCTTCGCCCGCAACCAGTGGGACGACGCCGAGTTCTTCAAGGAGATCCAGGTGGTCAAGGAAGAGCGGCGCCAGCGCACCGAGGAGTCGCCCCAGGCGCGGATGTTCGAGGCCTTCAACGCCACGCTGTTCCAGACCAGCCCGTACCGCCGCCCCATCATTGGCTGGATGAGCGACCTCGACGCCATGACGCCGCAGGACGCCCGCGAGTTCTACCGCCGCTGGTACGTGCCGGCCAACGCCGCCGTGGTGATCGCCGGCGACGTGGAGCCCGAGCAGGTCAGGGCGCTGGCCGAGAAGCACTTCGGCCGCATCGAGGCCCGGCCGGTCCCGCCCCGCAAGCCGCGCGACGAGGTGGCCCAGACCGGCCCCCGCCGCATGGAGTACCGCGCCGTGACCGAACAGTCGCTGGTGGCGCTGGCCTGGAAGGCACCGCGCTGGACCGGCGCTCAGGACGACGCCAACCGCGACGCGCTGGCCCTGACCATGCTGGCCGCCGTGCTGGATGGCTACAGCGGTGCCCGCCTGGACCGCGCCCTGGTGCAGGGGCAGGGCATGGGCGGCAAGCGGGTGGCCGACAGCGCCAGTGCCTCGTTCGGCCTGCTGGGGCGCGGGCCTCAGGTGTTTTCCATGACGGCGGTGCCCGCGCGGGGCGTCACGCCCGAGATGGCCAGCGCTGCCCTCAAGGCCGAGGTGGCCCGCATCGCCCGCGAAGGCGTGCGGCCGGCCGAGCTGCAACGCGTCAAGACGCAGTGGCGCGCCGGCGAGGTCTACAAGCGCGATTCGGTGTTCGGTCAGGCGCAGGAGCTGGGCAGCTACTGGGTGCAGGGCCTGGGCCTGGACGGTGGCGACCGTCTGATGGCCGCGCTCGATGCCGTCACCCCGGCCGACGTGCAGCGCGTGGCCGGCCGTTACTTCTCCGACGACCAGCTCACCACCGGCGTGCTGGTGCCCGCCCAACCCTGAGTCCATCCCATGCCCCTCTTCAAGACCCTTGCCCGACACGCGCTGATGGCCGGACTGCTGGCCGCCGGCATCGGCACGGCGCAGGCCGCCATCCCCATCGAACACTGGACCCAGCCCTCGGGCGCCCGGGTGTACCTGGTGCGCAGTCCCACCATCCCGATGCTGGACGTGCAGATCGATTTCGACGGCGGCAGCCGGCGCGAGCCCGCCCGACAGGCCGGTCTGGCCGCGGTCACGGCGGGCCTGCTCTCGGGCGGGGTGGCCGCGCAGGGAGCCCAGCCGGCGCTGGACGAGAACGCCCTGAGCGAAGCCTGGGTCGATCTGGGGGCGCAGTTCGGCGCCAGTGCCGGCAGCGACCGCTTCACCCTGCAGCTGCGCACCCTGACCCAGCCCGATCTGCTGGAGCGTGCGGTGGCCCTGGCCGCGCGCCAGATGGCCGCACCGGCCTGGCCGCAGGCCGTCTGGCAGCGTGACCGCGAGCGCCTGCTGGCCGCCCTGCAGCAGGCCGAGACCCGGCCCGCCACGCTGGCGGCGCGCACCTTCTCGCAATCGGTGTTCGGTGACCACCCCTACGGCCGACAGCCCACGGCCGACACCTACCGGGCCATCGCCATCGACGACATGCGCGACTTCTACCGCCGCCATGCCTCGGCCTGCCGGGCGCAGGTCACGCTGGTGGGCGCCATCGACCGGGCGCAGGCCGAGCGGATCGCCCGGCGCCTGATGGCCGCCATCGAACCGCATGGCTGCGCGCCGCTGCCGGCCGTGCCCGAGGTGGCTCCGCTGAACAGCAGCGTGGAGCGCTGGCTGCCCTTTGCCGGCGCGGCCCAGGCCCAGGTGCTGATCGGCCAGCCCGGCATCGCCCGCAACGACCCGGACTTCTTCCCGCTGTTCGTGGGCAACTACATCCTGGGCGGCGGCGGTTTCGTCTCGCGCCTGACCACCGAGGTGCGCGAGAAGCGCGGCCTGAGCTACAGCGTCTACAGCTACTTCTCGCCCGGTCGGCATGCCGGGCCGTTCCAGATCGGCCTGACCACCCGACCCGACCAGGCGCGCCAGGCGGTGCAGGTGGCACGCGACGTGGTGCAGCGCTTCGTGCAGGACGGCCCGACCGACACCGAACTGCAGGGCGCGAAGGACTTCCTCATCAATGGTTTCGGCCTGCGCATCGACAGCAACCGCAAGCTGCTCGACAACGTGGCCAACATCGCCTGGAGCGGTCTGCCGCTGGACTACCTCGACACCTGGACCGACCAGATCCGCCGCGTGACCCGGGCCGACATCCAGCGGGCCTTCGCCCGGGTGGTGCAGCCCGATCGCATGGCCACCGTGGTGGTGGGTGTGCCGGCCGAGTCCCCGCAGGCCTCGGCCCGGTAAGCTCGGGGCATGTCCTCGCCATCGCCCCGCCGCCCCCGCACGCCCACCCCCCGATCCGCCACCGCCCAGGCGCCGCACGAGGTGCGCATCCTGGGCGGGTTGTGGAAGCGCAGCAAGCTGCCGGTGGCCGATCTGCCCGGGCTGCGACCCACGCCGTCGCGGGTGCGCGAGACCCTGTTCAACTGGCTCGGTCAGGACCTGACCGGCCTGCGGTGCATCGACGCCTTTGCCGGCACCGGCGCGCTCGGCCTGGAAGCCGCGTCGCGCGGCGCCGCCGAGGTGGTGATGGTGGAGCAGGCGCCGGCCCTGATCGCGTCGCTGCAGGGCCTCTGCGGTCGGCTCAAGGCCTCCACCGTGCGCGTGGAGCGCGGCGACGGCCTCGCTGCGTTGAAGCAGCGTGCCGGCCAGGGCTGGGATGTGGTCTTCCTCGATCCGCCTTTCGAGGCCGAAGCCCTGTTCCTGCCGGCCCTGCAGGCGGCAGCCGCCGCCATCGGTCCGCAGGGGCTGGTGTACCTCGAAGCCCCGCGCGACTGGACCGATGCCGAGCTGGTGCCGCTGGGTCTGGAGCGCCATCGCCACGCCCGTGCCGGCGCTGTGGCCTTTCACCTGCTGAAGCCCTCGGGCGGATAATCCCGGGATGACTTCCGTCGCCCACCTCCGCCGCACCGCCGTCTACAGCGGCACCTTCGATCCGGTCACGCTGGGGCATCAGGACGTGATGCAGCGCGCTGCCGGCCTGTTCGACGAGCTCATCGTGGCGGTGGCCCGGGCCCACCACAAGAAGACCCGCTTCGCACTGGACGAACGCCTGGCCATGGTGGAGGAGGCTGCCGCTCACCTGCCCGGACGGGTGCGGGCCTTGCCCTTCGACGGGCTGATCATGGATTTCTGCCGCCAGCACGGGGCCTGCGCCGTGGTGCGCGGCATCCGCAACCTCACCGATTTCGACTACGAGGCCCAGATGGCCGCCATGAACCGGAAGCTGCACCCCGGCGTGGAAACCGTGTTCCTGCTGCCCCAGGCGGAGCTGCAGTGCATCTCCAGCACCCTGGTGCGCGAGATCGCCACGCTCGGTGGCGACGTGTCGCAGATGGTCAGCCCCGCGGTGGCGCGCCGCCTGCTGCCTTCGCCCCTGCAGGCCTGAGGAGCAGCGCCATGGCCCTGATGATCACCGACGAGTGCATCAACTGCGACGTCTGCGAACCCGAGTGCCCCAACCAGGCGATCTCGATGGGCGAGGAGATCTACCAGATCGACCCGGCGCGCTGCACCGAATGCGTCGGCCACTTCGACGAACCGCAGTGTGTCCAGGTCTGTCCGGTGGCCTGCATCCCCATCCACCCGGACCACGTCGAAAACCGCGAGACGCTGTGGCAGAAGTACCAGCGCCTGCAGAAGTCGGGTCAGGGCTTGTCGGCCGCCGGAGGGACGTCGGGCCCGGCCTGATCGCCAGCCGTCGGCGCGGGCCGGGGCGGCTTGGGACGCGGCGGCTTGCTGGTGTGGATCAGCGGGGTGGCCCGGTCCATGGCACCGGCCAGCAGGTGGGGCAGGGCGCGCAGGCTGCGGTCCAGCGCCTGCGCGATGGCGATGCGGTCGTCCGGAGACGGCTTCTTGAGCACCCAGTTCGCCACCTCGTTCTTGTTGCCCGGGTGGCCGATGCCGATGCGCAGCCGCCAGTAATCGGCACTCCCGAGCTGGGCATGGATGTCCCGCAGCCCGTTGTGGCCGGCATGCCCGCCCCCCTTCTTGAGCTTGACCTCGCCCGGCGGCAGATCGAGCTCGTCGTGCACCACCAGCACCTCGTCCGGTGCGATCTTGTAGAAGCGCGCCAGCGATCCCACCGACTTGCCCGAGAGGTTCATGAAGGTCTGAGGTTCGAGCAGCCACACGGTCTGGCCGTCGACGTTGGCGCGGGCCAGCAGGCCGGCGTGGCTGCGGTCCATCTGCAGGGACACCTTGAGCAGCCGCGCCGCCTCGTCGACCCACCAGAAGCCGGCGTTGTGCCGGGTCTGTTCGTATTCCGGGCCCGGGTTGCCCAGGCCGACGATGAGCTTGATCATGGGGCGCGATTATCCAAAACAAAGGCCCGCATGAGCGGGCCTTCGTGAGCGAAGAGCAGTGTTCCGGCGCCGGGCTGCCCCAGGCCGGAACGTCCGCCTCACTTCTTCTTTTTCTTCTTGTCGTCGGCCGGAGCGGCGACCGGAGCGGCCACCACTTCCTCGACCGGCTCCACCACGGTGGCCACGGTGATGTTGGTGCGGCCATGGGTGACCAGCTTGATGCCCTTGGGCAGCTGGATGTCACCGGTGTGGATGGTGGCGCCCTTTTCGACCTTGCTCAGATCGATGGTGATGTGCTCGGGCAGCTGGGTGGCCAGGCACTCGATCTCGATCTCGGTCATCACGTGGTTGATCAGGCACTTGTCGTTCTTGACGGCCGGCGACTCTTCGGCACCCACGAAATGCAGGGGCACTTTCTTGCGCAGGCGGGTCTTCTCGTCGACGCGCTGGAAGTCCACGTGCAGGACTTGCGGCTTGTACGGGTGGTACTGGACATCGCGCAGCAGCACCTTGTGCACGGTGCCGGCGAGTTCCATGTCCAGGATGGACGAGTGGAACGCCTCTTTCTTCAGGGCGTGCCACAGGGCGTTGTGATCGAGTTCGATGGTGACGGCCGGGGCGGTGCCACCAAAGACGATACCGGGCGCGCGACCGGTGTTGCGCAGACGGCGGCTCGCACCCGTACCCTGCTTGGCGCGCTCAAAAGCGACGAATTGCATGACTGACTCCTGTGGAGGGGTTCCGCGACCAGAACGCCTCGGGTTGAAAAAGGCCGCACCCCAGGGGCACGACCTGCTTTTGTCACCTCAGAACAGATTGTCCTGATCGGCGAACAAACTCATGACCGACTCGCCCGAGGCGATGCGCGCGATGGTTTCGGCCATCAGCGGCGCCACCGAGAGCTGGCGGATCTTGCCGCAGGCCTGGGCGGACTGCGACAGGGGAATGGTGTTGGTCACGACCACCTCGTCCAGCGCGTTGCCCTTGGCAATGCGCTCGATGGCCGGGCCCGAGAAGATGGGGTGGGTGCAGTAGGCGTACACGTTCTTGGCGCCGCGCTCCTTTAGCACCTCGGCCGCCTTCACCAGCGTGCCGGCGGTGTCGATCATGTCGTCCATGATCACGCAGTTGCGGCCTTCGATGTCGCCGATGACGTGCATCACTTCGGACACGTTGGCCTTGGGCCGGCGCTTGTCGATGATGGCCATGTCGCAGCCCAGCTGCTTGGCCAGCGCGCGGGCCCGCACCACACCGCCCACATCGGGCGAGACCACCAGCAGGTCTTCGTAGTTCTTGGTGCGCAGGTCGCCCAGCAGCACCGGCGAGGCGTAGATGTTGTCGACCGGAATGTCGAAGAAGCCCTGGATCTGGTCGGCGTGCAGGTCCATGGTCAGCACCCGGTTGACACCCACGGTCTGCAGCAGGTTGGCCACCACCTTGGCCGAGATCGGCACGCGGGCCGAACGGGGGCGGCGGTCCTGGCGGGCGTAGCCGAAATACGGAATGACGGCGGAGATGCGTTCGGCCGACGCGCGCTTGAGCGCGTCCACCATGATGAGCAGCTCCATCAGGTTCTCGTTGGTGGGCGCGCAGGTGGACTGGATCACGAACACGTGGCGGGCGCGCACGTTCTGGGTGATCTCGACCGTGACTTCCCCGTCGGAGAAACGGCCCACGTTGGCCGCACCGAGCTGCGTGCCCAGGTGCTGGGCGATCTCGGCCGCCAGCACCGGGTTGGCGTTGCCGGTGAAGATCATGAAATCCGGGGGTTGAACCTGCATGTTGATCCCAGCTTCGCGTCGGCGATGAAAAAGCCGCCCTGCAGGGTATGCAGGCGGCCTGGAGGTCACGTGAACCGTGATGCAAAAAAGGTTTGGCAGGGGAGGAAGGACTCGAACCCTCGCATGCCGGAATCAAAATCCGGTGCCTTTACCAACTTGGCGACTCCCCTACGCAGGACATCTGGCTGGCTTGCGCCCGTCAGACGACCGATATTGTCGCAGGTTGCGCAACCACCGCGCCGGCTGCTTCAGCGACCTGTCAGTCGCTGGCCCAACCAGCCAGGGGATGCACATCCCTGATGCTGCAGACCCGGGTGATCCAGCCGGCTTCGGGTGGCACCGGGGTCGAATCCCCTGACCATCCTTCCGGCAGCACCGCGAAAACCGCCGTGCCCGAACCACTCATGCGCCCTTGCAACCCCAGGCCCTGAAGCCATTCGATGCAGAGCCCGACATCCGGGCAGAGCGCTTGTGCAACGGGTTGCAGGTCGTTGTGTCCCCACGCCAGAAGTGGCTCCAGGTGGTGGACTCGCCAGCTTGCTACCCCGTCTTGTGCGTCGTTTGCAGCAAAGCCTTGGAGTATAGCAGTTTTTGTGTCCCTTTTGAGCTCGGGCGAGCTGAAGATGCGTTGCGTCGAGGCACCGGTCGGCGGCTTGACCAGCAGCAGACGGGCCGACGGCAGCCGCAAGGGCGTGATCTGCTCACCGATGCCTTCGACCCAGGCCGAATGTCCGCCCACGAAGAAGGGCACATCGGCGCCCAGCGTGACGCCGATGTCCATGAGCGCGCGGCGCGTCAGGCCCAGACTCCACAGCCGGTTGAGGGCCAGCAGGGTGGACGCTGCGTCGGATGACCCGCCCCCCAGACCCGCTTCGGCCGGCAGATGCTTGTGCAGCGTGATGTCCACGCCCTGTGTGCATCCGGTGGCGGCCTGCAGTGCCCGGGCGGCGCGCACGCACAGATCGTTGTCGGGCAGCAGCCCCGGGGTGCTGTCGTGGCGGATCACCCGGCCATCGTCGCGCCAACCGAAATCCAGCCGGTCGCACCAGTCGGTCAGCGCAAAGACCGACTGCAGCAGGTGGTAGCCGTCCGGGCGCCGGCCGGTCACATGCAGGAACAGGTTGACCTTGGCAGGCGCCGGAACGCCCAGCAGGTGAGAGAGGGCAGGCGGATTCAAGGCAGGACGAGGATGCGCAGTTCGGCGGCGGGCTGGGGCGATCGGCGCCGGGCCTGGATGCGACCGTCGGCGAAGCCGGCCAGATCGGCCTGCCAGCCGGCCGCCTCGGTGCTGGCCCCGCGCAGCCAGTCGAACAGCGCCTGCACCGGCACGGCGGTGCCGGTGAGCTCGGTGGTGAGTTCGTCCAGGCTGCCGCGCCGCGTGACCTGATCACCCTGCCTCAGTTCCGCGCCTTGCGGCGACCACAGCACCTGGGCCAGCGCCTGGCCGAGCGGGGAGGTCAGCAGCAGTTCGCCGGCGCTGGCCGAACCCCGCAGCTCGAAGCCGGCCGCAAACGACTGCGGACGGCTGCTGTCCACCTTCAGGGCGAGCCGGCCGTACCAGACGTCGGGGCCGGCATCGGCCGGCCGGGGCGGCGTGGCGCAACCGGCGAGCAAGGCGGTCAGCGCCAGTGCGGCCAGCCACTGCCGGCGCCCGCATGGCTTCATGGCTGGACCTGCAGGCGCTTGAGGGTGGAGAGCAGCGTCTCGTTGTCGGACGCGGTGATCAGCCCCTCGCGCCAGATCTTGCGGGCTTCGTCGCGGCGGCCGGCCACCCACAGCGCCTCACCCAGGTGGGCAGCGATCTCGGCGTCGGGACGCTTGCGGTAGGCGGCACTCAGGATCTCGATGGCGCGCGGCAGGTTGCCCAGCCGGAACTCCACCCAGCCCAGGCTGTCCTGGATGAAGGGATCGTCCGGCGCCATGGACAAGGCCTTCTCGATCAGGGCTTTGGCTTCGGGCAGGCGCTGGTTGCGGTCCGCCAGCGAGTAGCCCAGGGCGTTGTAGGCGTGGTGGAAGTCGGGTTTGCGGCGGATGAGTTCGCGCAGCAGGCGCTCCATGTCGGCCATGCGGTCGGCCTTCTCGGCCACCATGGCCTGCTCGTAGAGCAGGTCGGGATCCTCGGGGAAGCGCCGCACGGCTTCGCCGTACACGTCGTAGGCTTCGCGGAAGGCCTTGAATTCGCGCAGCAGCTGCGCTTCGGCCAGCAGCTTCAGCCGTGCATCGCCCGGGCGGCGTTCCGGCTGGCTGCGCAGCAGCGCACGGCCTTCGGCCATGCGGCCCTGGCGGGCCAGCAGCGAGGCGCGGCGCACCTGGGCGGCCATCACGTCATCCGGACTCTCGATGCGGTCCAGCCAGGCGCCGGCACCGGCAATGTCGCCCTGCTTCTCGGCCACCTGGGCCGCCATCAGGAAGGCCTGGGTCTGCAGGCGGCGCATGCGGGGATCGGTGGTGCCCTGGGTCAGCCGCAGGAACTGTCCCAGCGAGGCCTTGGCCTCCGCCAGCGCGTTGTCCTGCAGCTGGACGGATGCCAGCAGCAGCCAGGCCTCGGCCTCGTCGGGCTGGCGGGTGGTGAGGGACGCCAGTTCGCGTCGGGCATCGCCGTTGCGCTGCAGGTCGATCAGCAGACGGGCGTAGTTCAGGGCCACGGCGGTGTCGTTGGCGCTGCGCCGGCTGCTGGCATTGATCTGCCGCAGGATCAGCGGCTCGGCATTGCTCTCGCCCCGCTCGAACAGCTCCAGCGCCAGCAGGGCCGGGTAGGGCGATGCCGGCTCGGCCGAGTGCCCCTGCCTGGCCGCTTCCAGTGCCGCAGCGTTGCGGTTCTGGGCCAGCTCCATGCGGCCGACGGTGGTCCAGGCCGCAGCAGCTGTCTCGGCCTGCGTGAGCGAGGGCGTGACCGCCTCGCGCACCACGCTGGCCGCCAGGGCCTTGTCCTGAACCCGTGCGAAGGTCTGCGGGATGGCATTGATGGTGTCGCTGCGTTCGGCCGGCGGGGTGTCGCGGATGAGCTCGCGCAGCACCGGCCCGGTTTCGGCGACCCGGTTGAGGGCCAGCAGGATCTGCAGCACGAAACGGTCGGCTTCCAGGGAGCCGGGCAGCTCCTGGGCCCAGGCGCGGGCCGCCGCCAGCGCCGCATCGCCCGACCGGGCCTGCAGGGCCACCTCCACCGCGCGCTGGTAGAGCTGCGGGTCCCGGGCGCGGCGTGCGGCATCCAGGATCAGCGAGTAGCCGGCGCCCGGATCGCCCTCGCGCACGTTCATCTCGCCCAGCAGCAGCTGGTAGAACAGGGGCGCATTCAGGGCCGAGTTCACCACCGGCGCGGGCGCTGCCTCCGGGGCCGTCTGGGCCAGTGCATGCGAGCTGCCCCAGGCCAGCAGCAGGGCGACAGCCCATGACCGGCGACGGGCGCTCAGCGGACGTTGAAGCGGGCGCGATGCAGGGGCGGAGCCGGGAGAGGGACAGGTCATCGGCCCATGATAATGGAAGGCTTTCTGGCCCCCGGGGGCGCTCGGGCATCCGCCCGCGCTGCCGGCGGACCGTCGCCAGCCGAGGTGGATGCATGCCCGAATTGCCCGAAGTCGAGGTCACCCGACGCAGTTTTGCCGAGCGCATCAGCGGCGCCCGGGTGCAGTCGGTGCGCATGGGCAAGCCGCTGCGCTGGCCTCTGGGTGCCGATCCGGCGTCACTCGGCGGCCAGACGGTGCAGGGCGTGGACCGGCGCGGCAAGTACCTGCTGGTCCGCCTCGATGCCGCCGTGCTGCTGCTGCACCTGGGCATGTCGGGCAGCCTGCAGTTCGCGACCGATTTGCCGCCCCCCGGACCGCACGACCATTTCGATCTCCACACCGACCGCGGCCTGCTGCGCCTGCACGATCCGCGCCGTTTCGGGGCCGTGGTCTGCGTGCCCGATCTGGCCGACCCCCGGGCCCGCAAGCTGCTGGACGGGCTGGGTGTGGAGCCGCTGGAGGCCGGCTTCGATGCGGCGGGCTTCCACCGTGCGCTGCAGCAGCGCCGTGCCGCCATCAAGCAGGTGCTGCTGGCCGGCGACATCGTGGTGGGCGTGGGCAACATCTATGCGTCGGAGGCGCTGTTCATGGCCGGCATCCGGCCCACCGTGCGGGCGGACCGCATCAGCCGGCCGCGCGCCGCCCGGCTGCATGCGGCCATCGTGCAGGTGCTGCACAAGGCGGTGGCGCTGGGCGGCAGCACGCTGCGCGATTTCTCCAGCGCCGAGGGGCAGAGCGGCTACTTCCAGCTCGATGCCCAGGTGTATGGCCGGGCGGGTGAGCCGTGCCGTGTGTGTGCCGCGACGGTCCGCCAGATCCGCCAGGGCCAGCGGTCCACGTTTTTCTGTCCCGCCTGCCAGAAGCCCTGACGGCCGGTCGATCCGGGGGTTCGGGCCGCACACCCGGCCGGGTATCGGGTGCTATATTGATCCGCAGCCTGCCCGCGACCTTCATCACACCCATGAGCTTCATCCAGGAATTCGATCAGCATGGCGCCTGGCGCCGCCAGTTTGCGTTGCGCCTCAAGCTGCTGTCGGAATGGCTGGTCGACAACGACCTCATGGAGCCGGGGGTGCGTGAACGGCTGGACCAGCTGCATGCGCAGGTGCGCAACGACAAGATCATGGTGGCCTTCGTGGCCGAGTTCTCGCGCGGCAAGTCCGAGCTGATCAACGCCATGTTCTTTGCCGGTTACGGCCGCCGCATCATGCCGGCGAGCGCCGGGCGCACCACCATGTGCCCGACCGAGCTGGGCTACGACCCCGAGATTCCCCCCTGCCTGCGCCTGCTGCCCATCGAGACCCGGCTGCAGCCGCAGTCGCTGCTGGATTGGCGCGCCGCCACCGAGAAGTGGGAGCGCGTCGATCTGGACGTGAACGACCCCAAGCAGCTGGCCAAGGCGATCCAGAAGGTGTCCGAAGTGCGCCGGGTGTCGCAGGACGAGGCCCGTTCGCTGGGCTTCTGGAGCGACGAGACGCCCGAAGACAACCCGCTGCCGGGCAGCGACGGTCTGGTGGAGGTGCCCAAGTGGCGCCATGCCCTCATCAACATGGCGCACCCGCTGCTCAAGCAGGGCCTGGTGATCCTGGACACGCCGGGCCTCAACGCCATCGGCGCCGAACCCGAGCTCACGGTGAGCCTGCTGCCCCAGGCCCACGCGGTGGTGTTCATCCTGGGAGCCGACACCGGGGTGACCAAATCCGACCTCACCATCTGGCGGCAGCACCTGGCGGTGGCTTCGGCCGATGCGGCTTCGCGGCTGGTGGTGCTCAACAAGATCGACACGCTGTGGGACGCCCTGTCCACACCGGAACAGGTGCAGCTGCAGATCGCGGCGCAGCGGGTGGATTCGGCCGAGATCCTGGGCGTGTCGCCGCGGCAGGTGCTGGCGGTGTCGGCCCAGAAGGGCCTGCTGGCCAAGGTCAATGGCGACGACAACCTGCTCGACGCCAGCAACCTGCTCGAGCTGGAGCACGCACTCGGCGAAGACCTGCTGGCCCAGCGCCGGCGCATCCTGTCCTCGGCCGTGGCCGCCGGCATCCGTTCCCTGCAGGTCGAGACCGGCCGCATGGTGCACGCCCGCACCCGCGACCTGGTGGAGCAGATCCAGGAACTCGAAGGCCTGCGTGGCAAGAACGCCGGCGTCATCAAGCAGATGCGGCTGCGCATCGAGCAGGAGCAGGGGGAGTTCGATGCCAGCGGCGCGCGCATCCAGGCGGTGCGTTCGGTGCACCTGCGACTGCTCAAGGACCTGTTTGCCCTGCTGGGGTCCACCCATCTGCGCAACGAGGTGTCGGCGCTGGCCAAGGCGCTCAAGGCGCCCGGCATCAAGCTCGGCGTGCGCCGTGCCTACGACGACACCTTCAGCCGCCTGCGGGCCGATCTGGACAAGGCCCAGCGCATGGCGGCCGACATCCAGGCCATGCTGGATGGCAGCTTCCGCAGCCTGAATGCCGAATACGGTTTCTCGCTGCAGGTGCCCACGCCGCCCGACCTGGCCCGTTTAGGTCAGGAGCTGGTGCTGATCGAGAAGAGCCACCTCCAGTACCTCAGCCTGGGCAACGCCCTGCGTCTGGCCCAGCCCGAGTTCGCCGAGCGGCTGGCCCGTGCCCTGATGAGCCGCCTGCGCACCGTGTACGACAGCGCGGTCAACGAAGTGGAGATCTGGAACAAGTCGGCGGCGGCGCAGTTCGACAGCCAGCTGCGCGACCGGCGCCGGCACTTCACACGCCGGATCGAGGCGGTCTCGCGCATCCAGCAGGCCGCCGGCGGTCTCGACGAGCGCATCACCGAGCTGCAGGGCATGCAGGCGGCGCTCACCCAGGTGGATGCCAAGCTGGCCGAACTCACCGAGCTGCTCACTGCACCGGTGACCGAAGACACCGCCGAGCCGCTGCCGGTATGACGGGCGCGGGCCGCCCCGTGCCGGCAGAGGCGCCGGCGGGGCTTCCGGCCGGCTTCGCGCCGGCACTCATCGCCTGGCAGCGCCGGGAGGGCCGTCATGGTCTGCCCTGGCAGGGCACCCGCGACCCTTACCGCGTGTGGCTGTCGGAAATCATGCTGCAGCAGACGCAGGTCTCCACCGTGCTGTCGTACTACCCGCGTTTCCTCGCGCGATTCCCCGATGTGGCGTCGCTGGCGGCTGCCCCGGTGGACGATGTCATGGCCCTGTGGAGCGGCCTGGGTTACTACAGCCGGGCCCGCAACCTGCACCGGTGTGCCCAGGCCGTCATGAAGGACTGGGCGGGCGCCTTTCCGCAGCGCTCGGCCGATCTGGCCACGCTGCCCGGCATCGGGGCGTCCACCGCCGCCGCCATCGCATCGTTCTGCTTCGGGGAGCGGGTCTCCATCCTCGATGGCAATGTGCGGCGCGTGCTCACCCGCCTGCTGGCCTTCGACCGGGATCTGGCCCAGGCCGGCCCCCAGCGCGAGCTGTGGGAGCTGGCCCAGGCCCTGGTGCAGCCCGATGCCGAAGCCGATGACATGGTGGCTTACACCCAGGGCCTGATGGACCTGGGGGCCACCGTGTGCACCCGGACCCGGCCATCGTGCGCGCTGTGCCCGGTGCAGGACCTTTGCGAGGGGCGGCGCAGCGGCGATCCGACCCGTTTCCCGGTGCGCACCCGTCGCCTGAACCGGCGCTTCGAGGCCTGGTGGCTGCTGCTGATCGAACGCCCCTCGGACGACGGACACACCGAGGTCTGGCTGCACAAGCGACCGGAGCGCGGCATCTGGGCCGGGCTGTTCTGCCCGCCGGTGTTCGACAGCCGCGAGGCCCTGTGCGCGGCCGTCCCGTCCGCCATGGCCGAGCTGCTGCACGATGGCGATGCCGTGGCCCATGCACTCACCCACCGCGAACTGCGGCTGCACCCGGTGTCGCTGCAGTGGCCGGCCCAGGCCGATGCACCCGGCGCTGCGGCATCGGGCCAATGGGTACGCCGCGATCAGATGACCCAGGTGGGCCTGCCGGCGCCGGTGCGCCCCTGGCTGGCCGCCTGAGGCCCTCAGACCCTCAGTCCTGCCCGGGGCGCGGCCAGTGGTCGGATTCGCGGTGCCGCACGCGCAGCGTCCAGCGCCCGCCGAAGTGCTGCGCCAGTTTCTCGGCCAGGTACACCGACCGGTGCTGCCCGCCGGTACAGCCCAGCGCCACGGTGACGTAACTGCGGTGGTCGCGCACCATGGAGGGCAGCCACGCTTCGAGGAAATCGGTGATCTGCGCCTGCATGCGCTTCACCTCGTCCTGCGCCGCCAGGTACGCCGCCACGGGGGCGTCCCGGCCGGTCAGCGGCTTGAGTCCGGGTTCGTAGTGCGGGTTGGGCAGCATGCGCACGTCGAACACGAAATCCGCGTCCATCGGGATGCCGCGTTTGAAGGCAAACGATTCGAACACCAGGGTCAGCGGCCGGGCCTCGGGCCCGACCAGATCCTGCAGCTGCTGGCGCAGGTTGAGCGGCCGCGCCAGGCTGGTGTCGAGCACCAGCGACTGTTCGCGCAGCTCGGCCAGCAGTTCGCGCTCGCGTTCGATGGCCTCGATCAGGGCGTTCTGCGGGTCTCCCTCGGCGCGCCGGACGACCGACAGCGGATGGGCGCGCCGCGTTTCAGAGAAGCGCCGCACCAGCGTGTCGGTGGTGGCGTCCAGGAAGATGGAGGTGACCTGCAAGGGGCGGTCCTGCCGCTGGCGCAGGCCCTGCAGCTTGGCCGGCAGCCCGGGCAGGGCGTCGGCGCTGCGCACATCCATCGCCACCGCCACGCGGCGGGCCTGCCGGTTCTGCTCGAGTTCCATGAAGGCCGCCAGCAGTTCGGGCGGCAGGTTGTCCACGCAGTAGAAGCCCAGGTCTTCCAGCGCGGCCAGGGCCACCGACTTGCCGGAGCCGGACATGCCGGTGATGAGCACCAGCTGCCGGGGGGACGCGGGGGTGGGGCTCATGCGCCGAGCAGCTCGCGCGCGTGCGCCAGCGAAATGTCCGAGGACTCACCGCCGCCCAGCATGCGGGCGAGTTCGCGCACCCGCGCGTCCTGGTCGATGGGCTGCACCGTGCTGAGCGTCTGCTGACCCTGGCGCTGCTTGCTCACCTGCAGATGGTGGTGGGCGCAGGCGGCCACCTGCGGCAGGTGGGTCACGGCCAGCACCTGGCGATCCCGGCCGAGCTGCTGCAACAGCCGTCCCACGGTATGGGCCACCGCTCCGCCGACGCCGGAATCGACCTCGTCGAAGATCAGGGTGGGCGCCTGGCCCAGCTGGCTGGTCACCACCGACAGCGCCAGTGCGATGCGCGAGAGCTCGCCGCCCGAGGCCACCTTGCCCACCGGGCGCGGCGTGGCCCCGGCATGGCCAGCCACCCGGAACTCGACTGCCTCCCAGCCGTGGGCCTGGGCTTCTTCCAGCCGCGACAGGCCGACCTCGAAGCGCCCGCCCTGCATGCCCAGCGTCTGCATGGTGCTGGTCACGGCTTCCGACAGCCGTGGCGCGGCCTTCTCTCGGGTCTGGCTGACCTTGCGTGCAGCGCCTTCGAAGGCTTTCCAGGCCGCGCGTTCGGTGGCCTGCAGCGCATCCAGGTCCAGCGCAGCGTCCAGGCCGGCCAGCTCGGTCTTCCACTGCGCATGCAGTGCGGCCAGTTCCTCCGGCGGACGTCGGTAGCGGCGCGCCAGCGACACCCACTGGCCCAGGCGTTCGTCCAGCGCGGCCAGTCCGGCCGGGTCCAGGTCGGTGTGGCGCTGGAGCTGGTGCAGCTCGTGCACCGAGTCCTGCACCTGGGCCAGGGCGCCTTCCAGGGCCTCCAGCGGGGCCCGGAAACGCGGTTCCACCTCCACCAGCCCTTGCAGCGCCGCCACGGCGCGGCTGATGAGGGTGGAGGCACTGCCATCGTCCTCGTCGAGCACCTGCACCGCCAGCGCGGTGGCGTCGATCAGCGACTGGGCATTGGCCAGGCGGGCATGCTGTGCGTTGAGCTCGACCCACTCGTCCGGCCCCGGTGCGAGCTTGTCGAGTTCGGCAATCTGCCACTGCAGCCGCTCCGCGTCCTGCTGCAGGCTGGCCTGCTGGTCGCGGGCCGCATCCAGCGCCTTGCGGTGCTGCCGCCAGGCCTGCCAGGCCTGGCGCACCGGGCCGAGGTCGGTACCGGCATAGGCATCGAGCAGTTCGCGTACCGCATCGGCCCGGGTCAGGCTCTGCCAGGCGTGCTGGCCGTGGATGTCCACCAGGTGGTCGGCCACGGCGCGCAGCTGGGTGGCGGTGGCGGCGCTGCCATTGATCCAGGCACGGCTGCGGCCCTCGGCGTCCACCGTGCGGCGCAGCAGCAGGGACTCGTCGGCGGCGAAGCCCTGCTCCTCCAGCCAGGGGGCCAGGGTGGCGGGGCTGTCGAACTCGGCGGCCACCTCGCAGCGCTGCGCGCCTTCGCGCACCACACCGGCGTCGGCCCGGCTGCCCAGGGCGAGCTGCAGTGCGTCGATCAGGATGGACTTGCCGGCGCCGGTTTCACCGGTGAGCACGCTGAAGCCGGACGACAGGTCCAGGTCCAGGCTTTGCACGATCACGAAATCCCGCAGGGCGATGCGTCGAAGGCTCATGGTGGGGCTGGAGACAGGGTGACAGCGGCGAGTCGCAAAACGCCATTGTCGTGCAGGCTCAGCCCCCTTCGTTCCAGTGGAGTTTCTTGCGCAGGGTGTCGAAGTAGCTCCAGCCGGCCGGGTGGAGCAGGCGCAGGGCGTGTTCCGACTTGCGCACCACGATGCGGTCGCCGTGCAGCAGGCTGGTCAGCGACTGCATGTCGAAGTTGGCGCTGGCGTCGCGGCCGGAGACGATTTCCACCGCGATCTCGCAGGTGTAGGGCAGCACCACCGGCCGGTTGGACAGGGTGTGCGGGGCGATCGGCACCATCACCCAGCCGCCGATGCCGGGGTGCAGCAGCGGTCCGCCGGCCGACAAGGCATAGGCGGTGGAGCCGGTGGAGGACGCGATGATCAGGCCGTCGGCGCGCTGGTTGGCCACGAAATGGCCGTCGACCTCCACCCGCAGCTCGATCATGCTGGCCACGCCGCCGCGGTTGACCACCACATCGTTGAGAGCGGTGGCCTCGAACACGCAACGGCCGTCGCGCCAGACGCTGGCCGCCATGAGGGCGCGCGAATCTTCCTCGAAGTTGCCGTGCAGGATGGCGCGCAGCGAGTCGCGGTAATCCTCGAAGGCGATGTCGGTGATGAAGCCCAGCCGCCCCTGGTTGATGCCCACCAGCGGCACGCCGTGGCGGGCCAGCTGCCGGCCGATGCCCAGCATGGTGCCGTCGCCGCCGACCACCAGTGCCAGGTCGCACTGGGCGCCGATGGCGGCCACACTGAGTGCCGGGAAGCTGGCCAGGCCGGTGTTGAGCGCGGTCTGTTCTTCCAGCGACACCACGCAGCCTTCGTCCTGCAGGAAGTGGGCGATCTCGTCGACCGCCTTGCGCGAGCCGGGGGCGTGGTACTTGCCGACGATCACCACATGGGCAAAGCGCAGCGGGCGTCGTTGCCGGCTGGCAGCGGGGCGGGACGGGGCGGGCGAGGGCATGGGCAAATTACAACATAGGGCTGTGGCGCCCCAGGGGCGGCGCCCGTCCGTAAAATCCCTTCCATGCTGGACGATCGCGCCAAGTTGTTGCTCAAGGCCCTGGTGGAGCGGTACATCGCCGACGGCCAGCCCGTGGGCTCGCGCACACTGGCCAAGGCCACCGGCATGGACCTCTCGCCGGCAACCATCCGCAACGTCATGAGCGACCTGGAGGAGCTGGGCCTGATCGCCAGCCCGCACACCTCCGCCGGCCGCATTCCCACCGCACGCGGCTACCGGCTGTTCGTCGACACCATGCTCACCGTGCGCCGCGAGAGCCTCATGGCCCCGGTGCCCGACATCTCGGCGCCCAACATCGACCCCAGCCAGCCGCACCGGGTCATCAGCCATGCGGCCAACCTGCTGTCCAACCTGTCGCAGTTCGTGGGCGTGGTCATGGCGCCCCGGCGCACCTCGGTGTTCCGCCACATCGAGTTCCTCAGCCTGTCGGAGCGGCGGGTGCTGGTGATCATCGTCTCGCCGGACGGCGACGTGCAGAACCGCATCATCCACACCCAGGTCAACTTCACGCAGTCGCAGCTGCTGGAGGCCGCCAACTTCCTCAATGCCCATTACGCCGGCCTCACCATGGAAGCGGTGCGGGAGCGCCTCAAGACCGAACTCGACGCCCTGCGCGGCGAGATCGCCGAGCTCATGCAGGCCGCGGTCAACATCGGTGCCGAGACCGACACCGGCCCGGATGAGGTGGTGGTGGCCGGCGAACGCAACCTGCTGTCGGTCTCCGAGTTCTCCAGCGACATGGGCAACCTGCGCCGGCTGTTCGACCTGTTCGAGCAGAAGACCCAGCTGGTGCGCCTGCTCGATGTGTCGGCCCAGGCCGACGGCGTGCGCATCTACATCGGCGGCGAGAGCCAGGTGGTGCCCTACGAAGACCTGTCGGTGGTCACCGCCCCGTACGAAGTGGATGGGCAGGTGGTCGGCACGCTGGGCGTCATCGGCCCGCAGCGCATGCCCTACGACCGCATGATCCAGATCGTCGACGTGACGGCCAAGCTGGTCAGCAACGCCCTGAGCCACGGCAAGTAACGCCTACAATCCGCCGCTTTCGGGCCGTTAGCTCAGTTGGTCAGAGCAGGGGACTCATAATCCCTTGGTCGTTGGTTCAAGTCCAACACGGCCTACCAACCGGCTTCCTCGCGAGGTCGTGTCCGGAGTAGCAGCAAATCCGGCGAGGTTTGCAAAACCCTCGAAAATGCTGCTATACTTCAAGGCTTCGCGGCTGTAGCTCAGTTGGATAGAGTACTTGGCTACGAACCAAGGGGTCGTGGGTTCGAATCCTGCCAGCCGCGCCACTACAAAAAGCCTGCAGCCACAAGCTGCAGGCTTTTTTCTTGTCTGCCTGCGTTGCGTTCATGCGGGACCGTTCATGAGCAAAGCCTTCACCAAAGAGTCCGACTCGGACGACGATGACGAAGCCGGCGGCCTGCCGCCGCTGCCGCCCGGCGGCAAGAACTACATCACCCGGCCCGGCTACGACCGGCTGCGCGCCGAGCTGTTCCAGCTCATGGACGAAGAGCGCCCGAAGATCGTGGAGATCGTGCACTGGGCCGCGAGCAATGGCGACCGATCCGAGAACGGCGACTACCTCTACGGCAAGAAACGCCTGCGCGAGATCGACCGCCGCATCCGCTTCCTGACCCGCCGGCTGGAGATCGCCGAGGTGGTCGATCCTTCGCTGCACCACGGCAACGACCAGGTGTTCTTCGGTGCCACCGTGACCTACGCCGACGAGCAGGGTCATGAGACCACGGTGACCATCATGGGGGTGGACGAGGCCGACAGCGCCAGCGGACAGATCAGCTGGATCTCGCCGGTGGCCCGTGCGCTGATCAAGTCACGGGTGGGCGATGTGGTGAAGCTGGCGGTGCCCGGCGGGCTGCAGGAGCTGGAAATCCTCGACGTCCGCTACCCGGCGCCGGGCTGACCCGACCGCGTTCAGGTCTTGGCCGGCTTGAAGCGCTGGGCCTTGATGACCGAGGGCGTGCGCTTGAGGCTGCGCAGCACGTCGGCCAGGTGCTGGCGGTCGCGCACGGCCACCGAGAAACGGATGTCGGTGGCGGTCTGGGCCGGCTCGTCGCCCATGTCCACATGGGTGATGTCGCCTTCGGCCGAGGCGATGGCAGCGGCCACGCGGGCGAGCACACCCTTGCCGTTGGTGACGGTCACCACCAGGGTGGTGTCGAAGGGGCGGGTGGGTTCGTCGGCCCATTCCACCTCGAGGAAGCGTTCGGCGTCGCGGGCGCGCAACCGGCGCGCCACGCCGCAGTCCTCGGCATGCACCACCAGACCTTCGCCCCGGCCCAGGTAGCCCACGATGCGATCGCCCGGGATGGGCTTGCAGCAGCTGGCGTACTGGACCGACAGGCCCTCGCTGCCATCGAGCGTGACCACGCCATGGGCCAGGTTGTCCTCCTGGCCGGTCGCGTAGCGCTCGGTGCTGATCAGCACCGTGTCGGGCTTGACGCCGGTCTCGCTCAGCAGCACCGCCAGCTTCTTGCCCACCATGCTGGCAATGCGTCTGCCCATGCCGATGTCGGAGAGCAGTTCCTCGCGGCTGCGGTTGCCGGTGAAGCGCAGCAGCTTGTCCCAGGTGACTGCGTGTTCGCCGTCGGCCGCCGGCAGCTGGGCGATGCCTTCGGAGCGCAGCGCCTGGCCCAGCATGCGTTCGCCCAGTTCCAGCGAATGCTCCTGGGCCACCGTCTTGAGGTGGTGGCGGATCTTGGATCGGGCCCGGCCGGTCTTCACGAAGGAGAGCCAGGCCGGGTTGGGCTGGGCCTTCTCGTCGGTGATGACCTCCACCACGTCGCCGTTGGACAGTTCCGTGCGCAGCGGACGTTCCTCGCCGTTGATGCGGGCCGACACGGTGCGGTTGCCCACGTCGCTGTGGATGGCGTAGGCAAAGTCCATCACCGTGGCGCCGCGCGGCAGGGCCATGATCTTGCTCTTGGGCGTGAACACATAGACCGCATCAGGGAACAGGTCGATCTTGATGTGGTCCCAGAACTCGCTGGCGTCGTGGGTTTCCTGCTGGATGTCCAGCAGCGACTGCAGCCACTGGGTACCCAGGCGCTGCGACATGTCGCTGTTGGGCTCGCTGGCCTTGTACAGCCAGTGGGCCGCCACACCCGATTCCGCCACCACATCCATGGCGTGGGTGCGCAGCTGGAATTCGATGTTGGTGCCGAAGGGACCGATGAGCGTGGTGTGCAGCGACTGGTAGCCGTTGACCTTGGGGATGGCCACGTAGTCGCGGAACTTGCCGGGCAGGGGCTTGTAGAGCTGGTGCAGCGTGCCCAGCGCGGTGTAGCAGTCGGTCAGGCCCGGCACGATGATGCGAAAGCCGTAGATGTCGGTCACTTGCGAGAACGACAGGTGCTTGCTGTCCATCTTGCGGTAGACCGAATAGAGCGTCTTCTCGCGGCCCATGATGCGGACCTGCATGCCTTCGCGCGCAAATGCCGCTTCCACCTCGCGCTGCACCCGGCTGATCAGGTCGCGGCGGCGGGTGCGGGACTTGTTGAGCGCCTTGGACAGCACCTCGTACCGCCAGGGCTTGAGGAAACGGAAGGCCAGGTCCTGCAGTTCGCGGTAGGTGAAGTTCAGGCCCAGGCGGTGTGCGATGGGGGCGTAGATCTCCAGCGTCTCGCTGCTGATGCGGTGCCACTTGCTGCGCGGCATGTCGCCCATGGTCCGCATGTTGTGGGTGCGGTCGGCCAGCTTGATGAGGATGACGCGAACATCCTTGGCCATGGCCAGCAGCATCTTGCGGAAGGACTCCGCCTGGTTCTGCTCGCGGGTGTCGAATTCCAGCTTCTCGAGCTTGGTCAGTCCGTCCACGATGTCGGCCACCGGGGCGCCGAAGCGCTCCACCAGCTCCTGCTTGGTCACGCCGCAATCCTCGATGGCGTCGTGCATCAGTGCCGCCATGAGGGCCTGCGCGTCGAGCTTCCACTCGGCGCACTGGGCGGCCACCGCGATCGGATGGGTGATGTAGGGGTCGCCGTTCTTGCGCAGCTGGCCGAGATGGGCCTCGTCGGCGAACCGGTAGGCCTGGCGGATGCTTTCGATGTCGGCTGCGCCCAGGTAGTCCAGCTTGCCCAGCAGCGCGGCAAAACTGGCCGCTGCCGCGCTCTCGGCCGGCCGTGCAATCGGGGAGGGCATGACCCCTGTCGGGGTGTCTGACATCATCCCGATACTGTAGCGTGAGATCCAATGCCGGCGCAGCCGCATGGGCTGCGGCCGTACCGGCGAAAAAAAACACCGCCGAGGCGGTGTTTCTTGGCGGGTGCGCTGGCGCTCAGACCGGCACCTTCTTGAGCATCTCCAGGCCGACCTTGCCTTCGGCGATCTCGCGCAGGGCGGTCACGCCCGGCTTGTTCTTGCTCTCGATCTTGGGCGCGTGGCCCTGGCTCAGCATGCGGGCACGGTAGGTGGCCGCCAGCACCAGCTGGAAGCGGTTGGGGATCTTTTCCAGGCAATCTTCAACGGTGATGCGTGCCATGAGGGCTCCGGGTGTCAGTGGATGTTCAGCGCCGAGAAGGTGTCGCTGCGGGCGATGCGCTGGGCCGAATACCGCAGTCTCTGCGCGTGGACGATGGCCTTGAGGTCGAACAAGGCCCGTTCAAATACTTCATTGATTATAACGAAGTCGAATTCCCGGGCGTTGGCCATCTCGGTGGCGGCATTCTGCAGCCGCAGCTCGATCACCTCGGCGCTGTCCTCTGCCCGGCGCTCCAGGCGCGACCGCAACTCCTCCCAGCTGGGCGGGAGGATGAACACCAGCACCGCGTTGGGAAAGATGCGCTTGACCTGGATGGCGCCCTGGAAATCGATCTCCAGCACCACGTCGGCGCCCATCTTCATGCGCTGCTCGATCGCCTGTTTGGAGGTGCCGTAGCGGTTGCCGTGCACCTTGGCCCATTCCAGGAAGGCGTCCTGCACCACCATCTGGTCGAAGGTCTCGTTGCTGACGAAGTAGTACTCGCGCCCATGGAGCTCCTGGCCGCGCGGGGCGCGGGTGGTGTGCGAGACCGAAGGCTGCACACGCGAGTCCAGCTCCATCAGGGCCTTGACGAGGCTGGATTTGCCCGCCCCGCTGGGGGCTGCGACGACGAACAGGTTGCCGGGGTATTGCATCAGGGGGTCATTCGATGTTCTGGACTTGCTCGCGCATCTGTTCGATCAGGACCTTCATGTCCACCGAGATGCGGGTGAGTTCGATGCTGGAGGACTTGGAGCCCAGCGTGTTGGCTTCCCGGTGCAGTTCCTGGATCAGGAAGTCCAGGCGCTTGCCCAGTTCGCCGCCTGCCTTGAGCAGCCGCTCGATTTCGTCCAGATGCGAGCCCAGCCGGGTGAGTTCCTCGGCCACGTCGATGCGGATGGCGTAGGCCGTGGCCTCGTTCAGGGCCCGGTCGCGGGCCTGTTCGGTGGCACCGGCGGATGCGGCATCGCTGCCCAGCGCCTCGTTCCAGCGGTCCAGGAATCGCTGGCGCTGCTGGGCCACCAGCTGGGGGATCAGGGGGGCGGCGTCCAGGGCCAGTTGACGCAGCTGTCCCAGCCGGTCGGTCAGCATGGCGGCCAGGCGGGCGCCTTCGCGGGCCCGTGCCTTGCGCAGCGCATCGACCGCCTCGGCGGCCAGCGCCAGCAGCGGCTCGTGCTGGTCACCCATCGGGGCACCCTGGCGTCCGGTGAGCTGCAGCACGTCGGCCACCGACAGGGGGGCCGCGGTGGGCAGCCATGAGCGGATGGCATCCTGCGCGCTCACCAGCCGCTGAAGGTCGGTCACGGCGGGTGCACGCAGGCCCGACTCGTTGCGGCCCTCGATCCAGGCCCGCAGTTCGACCTTGCCCCGCTTGAGGCGGGCGTTGAGCAGTTCGCGCAGGGCGGGCTCGCTGCCGCGCAGCTCTTCCGGCAGCTTGAAGACCAGATCCAGGAAACGGCTGTTGACCGAGCGGATTTCCAGGCCCAGACCGTGGCCCGCCGGGGCCCCGGCGGCCTCGGCCGACGGCGCCGTGTGGGCCGTGGCGAAACCGGTCATGCTGTAAACTGCCATCGCACTGGGCCCGATCCAAAGGAGTGGTCCGAAACGACGCGTTCCGGAAGCCTGCCGAATTATGTCAAAGGTCAAACCAGCCCCCCTGCCTCCAGACACCGTCATCGGCGGTTACCGCATCGTTCGCAAGCTGGCGGCAGGTGGCTTCGGGGTGGTGTACCTGGCCATCGACACCGAAGGTCAGCAGGTGGCGGTCAAGGAGTACCTGCCGTCGTCGCTGGCCTCGCGCGGCCCCGGCGAGCTGCTGCCGCAGGTGCAGCCCGAGAAGCTCTCGCTCTACCGGCTCGGCCTCAAGAGCTTTTTTGAAGAGGGCCGTGCACTGGCCCAGATCTCCCACCAGTCGGTGGTGAGCGTGCTCAACTTCTTCCGCGAGAACGAAACCGTCTACATGGTCATGAACTACCTGGAGGGATCGTCCCTGCAGGAGTTCATCATCACGGCGCGTGAACAGAAAAAGCAGAAGGTCTTCCGCGAATCCACCATTCGCTCGCTCTACGACGAGGTGCTGCGCGGCCTGCGCATCGTGCACCAGCACAAGATGCTGCACCTGGACATCAAGCCGGCCAACATCTTCATCACCGACGACAACCGCGCGGTGCTGATCGACTTCGGTGCCGCCCGCGAGGTGCTGAGCAAGGAAGGCAACTTCATCCGGCCCATGTACACCCCCGGCTTTGCGGCGCCCGAGATGTACCGGCGCGACTCCTCCATGGGGCCCTGGACCGACATCTACGCCATCGGTGCCTGCATCTACGCCAGCATGCAGGGCTACCCGCCCAACGATGCGCCGCAGCGGCTCGAGAAGGACCGCCTGTCCCTGGCGCTCTCGCGCCTGCGCGGCGTCTACTCCGACAACCTGATCGAGGTGGTCGAGTGGTGCATGTCGCTCGATCCGCTGTCGCGGCCGCAGTCGGTGTTTGCGCTGCAGAAGGAGCTCAGCCGCGAGACCGAGCGCAGCTACACCAAGCTCACCGTGGCCGAGAAGATGCGGCTGCAGTTCGACAACATCGTCTCCGACAAGAAGACCGGGCGCAGCCGATCCACCAACGCGGGCACCCGATTCCGATGAAGTTCTCGGTCTACCAGATCAGCCGGCAAGGGGGGCGGGAGCGTAACGAGGACCGGATGGGGTACGCGTACACGCGCGAGTCCGGCCTGTTCGTGCTGGCCGACGGCATGGGCGGGCACCCCGAGGGCGCCATGGCGGCGCAGCTCGCGCTCCAGACCTTCTCGGCCTACTTCCAGAAGACCGCCAACCCCACGGTGCGCGAGGTCCCCGACTTCCTCACCAGCGCCCTGATGGCGGCCCACCACCAGATCATCCGCTACGCGGCCGAGAAGGGCATGCTGGACACGCCGCGCACCACGCTGGTGGCGGCGCTGATGGAGCGGGGCCAGATGCACTGGGTGCACTGCGGCGACTCGCGGCTGTACGTGGTGCGCGACGGCGCCCTGCTCACCCGCACCCGCGACCACTCCTACATGGAGCAGCAGGCCCACATGGGGCGTGCCACCGATCACATCAACCGCAACATCCTGTTCACCTGCCTGGGGTCGCCGGCCAAGCCGGTGTTCGACCTGTCCGGTCCGCTGTCGCTGCAGCAGGGCGACCGGGTGCTGCTGTGCTCCGACGGCCTGTGGGGCACGGTGAGCGACGAGGAGATCGCGACCGAGCTCTCGCGCCATGCCCTGGAGCATTCGGTGCCCGACCTGGTCGAGACCGCCCTCAAGCGGGGCGGCCCCCGCTGCGACAACGTCACCGTGCTGGCCATGGAGTGGGAGACGGCCGAGGCCTATCAGAACTCCAGCGTGTCGACCGACGATGTGGAGGACGGCTTCTTTGCCTCCACCATCCAGTCGGGTACCCCCGACTCGACCATGGACGATCTGGACGACGCCGCCATCGAGCGGTCGATCGCCGAGATCAATGCCGCGATCCGCCGCACGGCCGAACGCAATTCCTGAGCTTTCCGAGGATTTCCCCATGAGCGATGTTTCCCGGCCCGGCCAGCGGGCCGCCGATGCCCTGCGCCCGGTGCGCATCACCCGCAACTACACCATGCACGCCGAAGGTTCGGTGCTGATCGAGTTCGGCAACACCCGCGTGCTGTGCACCGCCTCGGTCGAAGAGAAAGTGCCGCCGCACAAGCGCGGCAGCGGCGAGGGCTGGGTGACGGCCGAATACGGCATGCTGCCGCGTGCCACCCACACCCGCAGCGACCGCGAGGCCGCCAAGGGCAAGCAGAGCGGACGCACCCAGGAAATCCAGCGCCTGATCGGCCGATCGCTGCGCTCGGTGTTCGATCTGTCGAAACTGGGTGAACGCACCATCTCGCTGGACTGCGACGTGCTGCAGGCCGACGGCGGCACCCGCACCGCCAGCATCACCGGCGCCTTTGTCGCGGCGGCGGATGCGGTGGCACGCCTGATGGCGGAGGGCCGCATTGCCGAGTCGCCGATCAAGGACCATGTGGCGGCCATTTCGGTGGGCATCCTGCACGGCCAGCCGCTGCTGGATCTGGAGTACGTGGAAGACTCCGCCTGCGACACCGACATGAACGTGGTCATGACCGGTGCCGGGCACTATGTGGAGGTGCAGGGCACGGCCGAGGGCGTGGCCTTCACCCGCTCCGAGATGGACGCGCTGCTGGGACTGGCCGAGAAGGGCATTGCCGAGCTGGTCGCGCTGCAGAAGCAGGCGCTCGCCGCATGAAGCTGGTGCTGGCCTCCAACAACGCGGGCAAGCTGGCCGAGCTGCAGGCGCTGTTCGCCCCCCTGGGCGTGGAGCTGGTGCGCCAGGCCGACCTGGGCATTCCGGAAGCACCGGAGCCGCACCGCACCTTCATCGAGAACGCGCTGGCCAAGGCCCGCCACGCCGCCCGCGAAAGCGGTCTGCCGGCACTGGCCGACGATGCCGGCCTGTGCGTGGAAGCCTTCGGTGGCCTGCCCGGTGTGGACACCGCCTTCTATGCCACGCAGCATGGCTACCCCAAGGGGGACGACCACAACGTCACCGCCCTGCTGGAGCAGATGCAGGCCATCACCGACCGCCGCGCCGCGCTGGTCAGCACCCTGGTGGCGCTGCGCAGCGCCGACGATCCCGAGCCGCTGGTGGCCACCGGCCGGGCGCCGGGCCTGATCACCCGCGAGCGCATCGGCAGCAACGGCTTCGGCTTCGACCCGGTGATGTTCCTGCCGGAGTTCGGCCAGACCTTTGCGGAGCTGCCCACCGAGGTCAAGAACGCGCACAGCCACAGGGGCCGCGCCGCCCAGGCCATGCTGGCGCTGATGCGCGAGCGCTGGTTCGCATGAACACGGCGGCAGACATCCGGCACTGGATGCGGCCGGGCACCTTGCAGCTGTCGTCGCTGCCGCCCCTGTCGCTCTACATCCACCTGCCGTGGTGCCTCAAGAAGTGCCCGTACTGCGACTTCAATTCCCACGAATGGGCCGGTGAGGGTGGTCCCTCCACACCGCCGGAGCAGCGTTATCTGGATGCACTGCGCGCGGATCTGGAGGCGTCGCTGCCCTTGATCTGGGGGCGCACGGTGCATAGCATCTTCATCGGCGGCGGCACGCCCAGCCTGTTCTCGCCCGAGTCGATCGACCGCCTGCTGGCCGACGTGCGGGCCCGCGTGCGCCTCGAGGCCGATGCCGAGATCACGCTGGAGGCCAATCCCGGCACCTTCGAGCGCGACCGGTTCCGCGCCTTTCGCCACGCCGGCGTGACCCGCCTGTCCATCGGGGTGCAGAGCTTCAACGACCAGCACCTGCAGGCCCTGGGCCGGGTGCACGACCGCGCGCAGGCACTGGCCGCGGTGGAGGAGGCGGCGCGCAGTTTCGATACCTTCAACCTCGATGTGATGTACGCGCTGCCCGGCCAGACCCTGGCCCAGGCCGAGGAAGACATGCGCACCGCGCTGTCGCTGTCGCCGCCGCACATCTCCATCTACCACCTCACGCTGGAGCCCAACACCTATTTCGCCAAGTTCCCGCCGGTGGTGCCGGACGACGACGACGCCTACGCCATGCTCGACCGCATCACCGAGCTCACCACCGCGGCCGGGCTGCAGCGCTACGAGGTGTCGGCCTATGCGAAGCCCGGGCATGCCTGCCGGCACAACCTGAACTACTGGCAGTTCGGCGACTACCTGGGCATCGGGGCGGGAGCGCACGGCAAGCTCAGCTTTGCGCACCGGGTGGCGCGCACAGTGAAGCTGCGCGACCCGCGCCGCTACATGGAGCAGGCCCTGGCGGGGGATGCCCTGGCCAGCATGGACGAGGTGCCCCGCGCCGACCTGCCGTTCGAGTTCATGCTCAACGCCCTGCGGCTCAAGGACGGCGTGGCCCTGCAGGATTTCATGGACCGCACCGGGCTGCCCCTGTCGGCCATCGACCGGGCGGTCCGTGAGGGCGAGCAGCAGGGCCTGCTCACGCGCGAGGCGGGCCGGCTGGCGCCCACGGCGCGGGGACTCGATTTCCTCTCCGACCTGCAGTCGCTGTTCCTGCCCGACTGATCAGGTGCTGTCCGGCGTGCTGGCCCAGGCGGGAGCCAGCGGCAGCTGCAGCGTGGCCACCGTGCCCTGGCCGGGGGTGCTCTGCAGGCTGACGCTGCCCCCGTGCAGCTCCACGATTTCCTTGACCAGGTTCAGGCCCAGACCGGTGCCCGGGATGTTGCCCGAGGTGTCGGCCCGGTAGAAGCGCTCGAAAGCCCGTTCCAGCTGTTCCGGCGTCATGCCGATGCCCTGGTCCCGCACATGGATGCACAGGCTGCGCGGCGTGCGGTCCAGATCGAGATCGGCATCGACCCGCACCGTGCTGCCCGGCGCCGAGTACTTGAAGGCGTTGCTCAGCAGGTTGGTCAGGGCCTGCTGGATCTTGGCGGCATCGGCCAGCACCTGCACCGGTGGCAGTTCGCCGAGCTGCACCTTCTGCCCGAGCTCGTCGCTCGACATGGCCTGCAGCACACCGTCCACCAGCGCCTGCACCGGCGTCGGGACGATGTGGAAGTCCTTGCCCTGGCGCGCCTCGATGCGCGAGAGATCCAGCAGCTCCTGGATCAGGCTGGACAGCAGCATGCCCTGGCGGTGCACCGTGGCCAGCAGGTCCTTCTGCCGGGCTGGCGGGTATTCGCGGTGCAGCATGAGTTCGGTGAAGCCCACGATGCTGGCCAGCGGTGTGCGCAGCTCGTGTGCGGCGGTGGCCAGGAACTCGCTCTTGAGGCGGTCGATCTCGCTCTGGTGGGTGATGTCGCGCATGTAGACGATGGTCTCGCCACTGCCGCCCAGGTTGCGGCGCACCTCGCGCTCGATCACCTTGCGCGTGGGCTGCACCAGCACGATGCGGTCGTGTGCACGGTCGTTCACCGCCTCGGCCACGGTGCGGCAGGCACCGGGCGACTCGCACAGCGAGGCGAACCAGCGGTCGAAGTCCGGCAGGAGGCCGCACTCGGGCGGCACTTCGCCGACCAGGGCCCTGAACGCCGGATTGACGCTGATGAGCTCACCGCGCGCATCGAACACCGCGAAGCCGTCGGGACTGAGATCGAAGGTGGCATTGAGACGGGCCGTGCGTTCGATGAGCCGCTGCTTGACCTCGATCTGGCTGCTCACGTCCTCGACCACGTTGATGTAGTGCGTGATGTGTCCCTGCGCGTCGCGCACCGGCGAGACCGAGAGCTTGTTGTGGAACAGGCTGCCGTCCTTGCGGTAGTTCTTGAGGGTGATGCTGAGTTCTCCGCCGCTCTGCACCGTGCGGGCCAGCAGGGCCAGGTCGTCGGGGTCGGTCAGCGGGCCTTCGAACAGGCCGGCGTTGCGGCCCAGCAGTTCGTGCCGCGCGTAACCGGTGATGCGGCAGAAGGCCGGATTGACGTGCACGATCGGCTGCGGGAAACGGCGCGCATCGCTGATCGAAATGCCGTTGAGCGTGCAGTCGACTGCACGGCCGTAGAGCATCATGTACTCCTCGGCCTGCTGCACCTCGGTGAGGTCGCGCACGATGCAGGTGTAGCGGATCTCCGGGTCGTCGTTGATCTCGCCGAGCAGCACCTCCACCGGAAACGCCACGTCGCCGTGCCGCAGGGCCTGCAGTTCGAGCCGGCCGATGCGGCTCTGGGTGCTGTGGATCAACATGCCGCCCTGCATGGTGCGCGCCAGGCCTGCCGCATCCAGCGTGGGCAGCAGGCTGGACAGCAGCGTGCCGCCGAGTTCGGCGGCGGCCTTCCCGAACATGCGCTCGGCGGCCGGATTCGCGCTGTGCACACGCCCGTCGGCCCGCACCCCGACGATGGCGTCGGCGGCGGTGTCGAGCATGGCCCTCAGGCGTCGCAGTTCGATGGCGGGGCTTGTGTCCACGGTGCAGGTCAGGGCACGTATCGACGAAGGTCGCTCAGGCGGCGGGGGAGGCCAGCATCTCGTCCACCAGGTCCAGCAGCTTCAGCGGGCTGAAGGCCTTGGTGAGGTAGGCGTCGGCTTCGGCCTTGCGGCCGTTCTCCAGGTCTTCCTTCTGCGCTCGCGCTGTCAGCAGGATGACCTTGGTGTGGTGGCGCAGCGCCGGATCCTGCTTGATCCGGGCGCACACCTGGTAGCCGTCGAGTTCGCCCGGCATCATCACGTCGAGCAGCACCAGCACCGGCTTGAGGGCCTGTGCCAGGTGCAGCCCCTCGCCACCGCTGGCGGCTTCGTGGAGCTCGACGTCGTCCAGGTGCTGCAAGGTCAGGCGGATGAGTTTGCGGATGTCCGGCTGGTCATCCACGATGAGGATGTGGTGGGTCATGTCGTGCTTCGGCTGCGTTTGCGGCTGCGGGCGATCAGGGCCGAGAGGTCCTCGGCATAGATCTGGGCCTGCAGCAGGTCCAGGTGATGGTGGTTGCGGGCGGGGGCGCCGGTGGGCAGTTCGAGGCGGACGGCCAGTTCGCCGTCTTCGTCGTCGATGCGCAGATGGCCTTCGTGCAGCTGCAGGATGCGCTGGGCCAGCGGCAGGCCGATGCGCAACCCGTGGGCACTGCTTGCGGGCGGCAGCCCGGGGGTGGGCCGGAACAGGGTGGCGGCGTGCCGGTTGAGCACGGCGGCGGTGACCGCGCCCAGGCTGCGCACCACCATTTGCAGGTGCTGCCCCGACACGGCGAAGCCGACCCGCACCGCCACCGGCTGGGAATCGGCCACGCCGCCCCGGGCATGTTCGATGGCGTTGTGCAGGCACTCGTGCACCGCCCGCTGCAGCAGGCGCCGGCTGCCGTAGACCGGGGGCAGCTCGCCCTGCTGGTCTTCGATGAGCACGCTCACACCCCGGGCGCGGGTGAGCGGGAGCAGCTCGGTGCAGACCGCCCGCAGCAGGTCCGGCAGCAGCACCCGGTCTTCGCCCACCAGGGCGTCATCGCCGAACACGTCGACCAGATCGATCAGGCGGGTCAGCCGGTCGGACAGGTGCTTCACACCATCGGCCAGGCTTCTGGGGTCGGAGGCGGCCTCGTGCGCCCGGGCCAGCACCGACTGCATGGGGGGCACGATCTCGCTGCGCAGCAGCTGCATGATCTGCGGCAGGCTCAGGCGCTCGGGGGAGGCGGTATCGGCGGGGGTGTCGGTGGTGGCGGCGGGACCGGCCGCACCGACCGGGGTGATCAGCATGACCGCCAGACCGGCGATAGGCCGCGCCGGGAACGCGCAGTCCAGTTCGGACACGCCCTGATCGCCGTGCACCTGTACCCGCAGGGTGACCGATTCGGTCAGCTGGCCGGCCACCACCTGGCGCACCTGGTGCCGGATCTGGGGGTCGCTGGGCAGCACCACGGTCGGACGGCTGGCCAGCGTTCGTGCGGCCTGGTTGGCAAACACCACCTGTCCTTCCGGACCGAACAGCATCATGGGGCTGCCGATCATGTCCAGCAGGGCGAGCAGCGGATGGGAGCCGGAGGCTTGCGACATGGGGTTTCACCCGCCGCCAACAGGGCGACCGGGCTACCTTTCTGTATTTCACATCGGCCACCAGGCACCCGGGCTTGAGGTGCCAGCCGCATCAATTTGTGTGATTTGCCTCGATCGGGCAGGGCAGTTCCAGCCGCACCCGCAGGCCGCCGGCCGGACTGCGGCCCAGGCTCACGCTGCCCTCGTACTGCTGCACCAGCTGGTCGACGATGGCCAGTCCCAGTCCGGACCCCGGCACCGTCTGGTCCATGCGAACGCCCCTCGACAGCGCCGCGCTGCGGTCGGCCTCGGGAATGCCGGGGCCGTCGTCGTCGATCAGCAGCACCAGACGGCCGTGCGGCAGGGCCTCGCCACTGAGTTCGACGCGGTGCCGGCCCCACTTGCAGGCGTTGTCCAGCAGGTTGCCCAGCAGGGTCTGCAGGTCCTGGGACTCGCCGGCAAACTGCAGCTGTGCCGGCACCCGCACACCGATGCTCAGGGCGCGTGCCGCATGCACCCGTTCCATCACCCGCACCAGTCCGGCGGCCACCGGCGCCACCGCGGTCTGCAGACCGGGACGGCGGTGGGCCGCTGCGGCGCGGGCCTGGGCCAGGTGCCAGTCCACCTGGCGCTGCATGGTGTCGAGCTGTTCGCCCAGCAGGCTCGACAGCGCGGCGGCCCGGTCCGGATCGCTGCCGGTGGCCAGGCCGGCCTGGCGCAGCACCGCCATCGGGGTCTTCAGGGCGTGGGCCAGGTCGCCAGCCTGGGTGCGCGCCCGCTCCACCAGCGCGGCATTGCGGTCGAGCACGGTGTTGAAGTCGTCCACCAGGGGCTGTATCTCGCCCGGAAACAGGCCGCTCAGGCGGGGCTGCCGTCCGACCCGCACCTGCTGCACGGCGCGTTGCAGGGCCCGCAACGGGGCCAGTCCCACCAGCACCTGCACCGCCACGGCCAGGCCCAGCAGCAGGCCCAGCACCAGCAGCGTCAGGCCCAGCTCGCGGCCGAACCGGTCGGCGGCCCGGTGCATGTCGCCCAGATCGCCGGCCACTGCCAGCCGCCAGCCGGGGCGGGGGTCGCCCGGCAGGCTCAGGCTGCGCTCCAGCACCATCAGGCTGGCACCGTCGGGTCCGGTGGTGCGGTGCACATGCACCTGTCCGTCGGCCAGCGTGTCGTTGTCCAGCCGCAGTTCGCCGTCCCACAGCGAGCGCGAGCGCAGCACCCCGGTGCGTCCGCGCCCGCCGTCTCCCAGGCGGTCGAGCTGCCAGTACAGCCCGGAATAGGGGGTATGCCAGCGTGGGTCGGACAGGCGCTGGGTGTCGATGCGGGGCTCGCCCCGGGCATCGGTGTCCAGTCGGGCGGTCAGCTGGTCGAGCTGCAGCCGCAAGCCGCGCTCGAACTGGCTGGCCGCATGGTCTCGGAACAGCCCGTCCAGGAACACGCCGGCCAGCAGCAGCGAGACCGCCAGCATGACCAGGGTGCCGGCCAGCAGCCGCCAGCGCAGCGAACGCATGGGGTTCCGGCGGCTCATGAGGCGTGTGGTGCCAGCCGGTAACCCAGGCCACGCACCGTCTCGATCACGTCGCCCGGCAGCTTGCGGCGCAGCCGCGCCACGAACACTTCGATGGTGTTGGAGTCGCGGTCGAAGTCCTGGGCGTAGATGTGTTCCACCAGTTCGCTGCGCGAGACCACCCGACCGGGGTGATGCATGAGGTAGGCCAGCACCTTGTATTCGTGCGCGGTCAGCTCCACCGGCAGGCCGTCGGCACTGACCCGGCCACTGCGCGTGTCCAGCGCGACCGGGCCGCAGCGAAGCACCGCCGACGCCTGGCCGTGGGCGCGGCGGATCAGCGCCCGCAGACGCGCCAGCAGCTCCTCCATGTGGAAGGGCTTGGTGAGGTAGTCGTCTGCGCCGGCGTCGATGCCCGAGACCTTGTCGGTCCAGCTGTCGCGGGCGGTGAGGATGAGCACCGGCATCGTCAGCCCGGACTCACGCCAGCGGTGCAGCACGGTCAGACCGTCCAGCCGGGGCAACCCCAGGTCGAGCACGACGGCATCGAAGGCGCTGTGCTGGCCCAGGTGATGCGCGTCCACCCCGTTGTCGGCCTCGTCCACCGTGTAGCCGGCGGCCTGCAGGCCGGTGCGCAGCTGGCTGCGCAGAAGGGCTTCGTCTTCGACCAGGAGGATGCGCATGGGCGGCGATCGATCAGGGTTCCTTGCGGCGCTGGCGCAGCACCTCGGCGCTGCGGGCGTCGACCTCGAGCTTCATCAGCCGGCCACCCGGCTGCAGCAGCTTGAGCTCGTAGATCCAGCGCCCCTGATCGCGTTCCAGCTCCACCTCCAGCACCTGGCCGGGATGGCTGCGCTCCAGGCGCTGCAGCAAGGTGCTCAGCGGCAGCACCTCGCCCCGGACCAGGGCTTCGCGGGCCCTTTCGTGGTCATCATCGGCTGCGGCCAGACCCGGCCAGGCGGCAGCCACCAGCAGCACTGCGGCCAGGGCGCATGCCATTGGCCGTGCGGATCGGTGAGGCGGGCGGGACGCAGTCATGCCGGTCATTGTGGGGGCACTGCCTGAACGCGAGATGAACGCCGGCTTCAGGTGGCGTTCAAGGCCGGCGCCCAAGAATGCCTGCAACGGGTGAATGGCACCCGATCTTGACCCGGAGGACCTTCATGCACCCGATACGACCGCTGCTGACAGCCCTGGCCCTGTTTGTTGGCATGGCGGCCTGGCCTGCTGCCCATGCCGGCGACACCTCGCCCCAGGCCCAGCTGGAGCACTGGAGCGCTCAGGCCGGTGCGCCGGGGAATGCCGCGCGCGGTCAGGCCTTCTTCAACCGCACCCATGGCCGCGAATGGTCGTGTGCCTCGTGCCACGGGAACACGCCCACCACCGACGGCCAGCACGCCTCCACCGGCAAGCGCATGGCCCCGCTGGCCCCGGCGGCCAATCCCAAGGCGTTCACCGACACCGCTCGGGTCGAGAAATGGTTCCGACGCAACTGCCGCGACGTGCTCGACCGTGAATGCACCGCCGCCGAGAAAGCCGACGTGCTGGCCTGGCTGCTGCAGCTGCGCTGATTCCCCTTCATCGATGCCGGAGACCTTCATGACCCTGTCCCTTCCGATCACCCGCCGCTGGTTCGCCGCCCTGGCCTTGCCGCTGGGCCTGCTGTGCCTGGGCACCGCCCATGCCGATGACCGCCGCGACATGCCGCGCCAGGTGCCCAAGGCGTATCGGCAGGAATGTGCCGCCTGCCATGTGGCCTACCCACCCGGCATGCTCCCGGCCCGTTCGTGGCAGCGTGTGATGACCGGCCTGGACCGCCACTACGGCACCGATGCCAGTCTGGACGCTGCCACCGTGGCCCGGCTCGGCGACTGGCTGCAGACCCATGCCGCCACCGGTCGCCACGCGGCCGAAGCACCGGCCGACGACCGCATCACCCGAACCGCCTGGTTCGAACGCCAGCACCGCGGGATCGAGCCCGCCGTGTGGAAGCTGCCGTCGGTGCGCAGCGCCGCGCAGTGCGCGGCCTGCCACACCGGCGCCGAACAAGGCCGCTTCGATGACGACAACCTGCGCATGCCCGCCGGCCTCACGGCCCGCCAGCAACGCGCCTGGAACGACTGATTGCCCATCTGCCCGTCCCTGGAGATGACCGTGACACCCTCGACCCCTTTGACCCCTCCATCGCCCGCCATGGGTGCGTCAACGCACTCCGCAACGCCCACCGGCGCCCGCCCGCGCCGCGTCACCGATCTGCCCACGCGGCTTTACCACGCGCTGCTGGGCCTGTCGTTTGCCGGCGCTTACCTGAGTGCCGACAGCGAACGCTGGCGCTCGCTGCACATCACCCTTGGCTACACCATGGCCGCGCTCCTGGTCTTCCGGCTGCTCTACGGCCTGTTCGGTCCGCGCCCGCTGCGCTGGAGCTCGATGGCCTCGCGGCTGCGCGGCGTGGGTCCGTGGCTGCGGGCCTGGTCCACACCATCGCGGTTGAACGCCGCCCACTGGCGCCAGGGGCAGAACCTGCTGATGCTGCTGACGGTGGCAGGGCTGCTGGCCTGCATCGCGCCGCTGGTGCTCAGCGGCCACGCCAGCTGGAACGAGTGGGGCGGCGAAGGGATGACCGACGTTCTGGAGGAAGTGCATGAGGCACTGGGAGAGGGCCTGCTGGTGCTGGTCGGCCTGCACCTGGCGTTGCTGGCCGTTCTGGGCCTGAGCCGGGGCACGCCGGCGGTCACCCCCATGCTCACCGGCCGCGTGCCGGGGCCGGGTCCCGATCTGGTGACCAGCCAGCGCATCGGACTGGCGCTGTTGATGATGGCGGCCGCGGCATCGGGCTGGATCTGGGCCGCCTGGCCCGGACTTCCGACCTTCTGATCAGGCGACCAGAGCCACCGATTTCACCTGCGCCCACACCGCATCGCCCGTCTGCAGCCCGAGTTGCTGCAGCGCGCGCCGTGTGACCCGGGCCAGCAGCAGCGAAGGGCCGCAGCGCAGCTGCACCAGACACTGCGACGGGTGCGCGTCGTCGGCCACCTCGCCCAGGGTGCAGGGCAGGTGGTTCTGGATGCTGGTGCCCTCCGGCTCGCTCAGCGTCAGGCTGACATCGCGCGCCAGCACCCGGATGCGCACCGCCGTCCCCACCGCGGTACCGGCATCCCGCATCCACAGGGTGCCGCCCGGAATGGCCACCCGCATCAGGTGCCAGGGCACATCACGCTCGATCACCTCGCCGCGCAGCAGGCTGGCGGCGCGTTCGCCGTCGAACACCGGCGGATCGATGGCCGTCATCAGGTCCGCCGCCGGCCCGCTCGCCTTCACCTGGCCCTGTTCCAGCACCACCAGGTGATCGGCCAGCCGAGCCAGCTCGTCCACCGAGTGGGTCACGTACAGCATGGGCAGGGACAGCTCGTCGCGCAGGCGCTCCAGCCACGGCAGCACGTCCTGGCGGCGGGCCGGGTCGAGTGCCGCCAGCGGCTCATCGAGCAGCAGCACCCGCGGCTCGGTGGCCAGGGCGCGGGCCATCGCCACGCGCTGCCGTTCGCCGCCCGACAGGTGCCCGGGACGGCGCTGCAGCAGATGGCCGATGCCCAGCAGCTCCACCGCTGCCTCGAGCGTGGCCCGGGCCCGGCTCGAGCGCACCCGGCGCTGGCCGTACTGCAGGTTGCCCAGCACATCGAGGTGGTCGAACAGGCTGGCTTCCTGGAACACATACCCCAGGGGACGGCGATGGGTGGGCAGCCAGCAACCGGCGTCGTCGTCCTGCCAGACTTCACCACCCACGACCACCCGTGCCGCCCGCGCACGCTCCAGACCGGCCACGCAGCGCAGCAGGCTGGTCTTGCCCGAGCCCGACGGGCCGAACAGCACGCTGATGCCCCGGCCCGGCAGGCGCAGATCGGCCGAGAGCTCGAAACCGCTGCGGGGCAGGCGCACCCGGATCTGCAGATCGTCCGGGTTCATGCGGGCACCCGCTCCTGGCGACCCTTGAGCCAGGCCAGACCGGCCAGCACCACGAAGGAGAAACCCACCATGAACAGCGCCAGACCATGGGCCTGCGCGTACTCCATGGCCTCCACATGGCCGTAGATCTGGGTCGACACCACCCGGGTCTGGCCGGGAATGTTGCCCCCGATCATCAGCACCACGCCGAACTCGCCCACGGTGTGCGCAAAGCTCAGGATGGCGGCCGTGAGCAGGCCGGTGCGGGCCTGCGGCAGCGCCACGGTGAAGAAGGCGTCCAGCGGGCCGGCGCGCAGCGTGGACGCCACCTCCATGGGCCGGCGCCCCAGGGCCTCGAAGGCATGCTGCAGCGGCTGCACCGCGAACGGCAGCGAGAACACGATGGAGCCGATCAGCAGGCCGGTGAAGGTGAACGACAGCAGGCCCCAGCCCATGGCCTGGGTGAACTGCCCCAGCGGGCCCTGCGGGCCGAGCGCCACCAGCAGGTAGAAGCCCAGCACCGAGGGCGGCAGCACCAGCGGCAGCGTGACCAGTGCCGCCACCGGCGCACGCCAGCGGGAGGCGGTCTGTGACAGCCACCAGGCCAGCGGCGTGGCGATCAGCAGCAGCAGGACCGTGGTGAGCGAGGCCAGCTTCGCGGTCAGGGCGATGGCCTGCCAGGCTTCGGCAGCAAGCAGGGGCATGGTGGTGAAGGATCAGTGGCCGTAGCCGTGCGCCCGGATGATCTGCAGCGCGACCGGCGATCGAAGATAGCGCATCAGCGCCTGTGCCGCCGGGTTGTCGCGTCCCCGTTGCAGCAGCGCGGCGTCCTGCTGCAGCGGGCGGTGCAGTTCGGCCGGCACCACCCAGGCCGACCCGCCCGACAGGCGTCCGTCCACCTGCACCTGCGACAGCGCGACGAAGCCCATCGGCGCATTGCCGCTGGCCACGAACTGGTGCGCCTGGCCGATGCTCTCCCCCTGCACGAAACGCGGGCGCAGCGAGTCGATCAGGCCCATGCGGGTCAGCACCTCCACCGCGGCAGCACCGTAGGGCGCCAGCTTGGGATCGGCCAGGGCCAGTCGGTCCGGTCCCTTGCCGCGGAGCACCGCGCCTTGCGGATCCACCCGGCCGGGCGAGGCGCTCCACAGGACCAGACGGCCCACGGCATAGGTGAAGCGGCTGCCCGGCACCGCCAGCCCCTCGCGCTCCAGGCGTTCGGGCGTGGTGGTGTCGGCCGCCAGCAGCACCTCGAACGGTGCGCCGTTGCTGATCTGCGCATGAAAGCGCCCGGTGGAGCCGAAGGCCAGCACCGCCTGGTGACCGGTGTCCTGTTCGAAGCGCGCGGCGATCTTCTGCATCGGGACGGCGAAGTTGGCGGCCACGGCCACCGACACCTCGCCCGACCGGGCCAGGGCCGTGGTGAAGGCGATCACGGTGCACAGCACGGCGCGGAGCAGGGTGGTCGACAGGGTCATCTCGCTATTCCTGAAATGAATAGCGAAGAGTATAGGTCGTGGCCTACCATTGCCCCATGCCCGCACGAAAACCCCGTCCTCTCCTGCCGCTGGCCGATGTGCTGGGCCACGGCGCCAGCGACAAGCGCATCGACATCCTGCGCCGCATCGGTCAGGCCGGTTCCATTTCCGAGGCGGCCCGAGCCTCCGGCGTGAGCTACAAGGCCGCGTGGCAGGCCCTGGAAACCCTGGCCCAGCTCGCCGGCGTGCCGCTGGTGGAAAAAGCGGTCGGCGGCAGCGGCGGTGGCGGTGCCCGGCTCACCGCAGCCGGACTGCAGGTGCTGCAGGCCGCCGACGCCCTGCAGCAGGCCCGCGCACGCACCCTGGCCGAACTGGCCCGAACCCCGGCGCCGTCGGCCGGCGTGCAGCGGGCGGCGCTGGCCCTGCGCACCAGCATGCGCAACCAGTTGTCCTGCATGGTGGTGTCGGTGCGGCCGGTGCAGGGCATGGTGCGGGTCCGGCTGGCGCTGGACGACACGCTGGTGCTGCATGCGCGCATCACCCGCGAGAGCGCCCAGCTGCTGGGGCTGCAGCCCGGCTTGCCGGTGCTGGCCCTGTTCAAGGCCACGGCGGTGGCGGTGGCGGCGCAGCTGCCGGCGCGCGACGCCAGCAACCACCTGTGCGGATTGGCCACCCGCAGTCCGCGAGGCGGTGGTGAGGTGGGACTGCGCCTGGCCGACGGGCTGCAGGTGGTGGGATTCGCCGGGGCCGATCACGGTCTGCGCGCCGGGCAGCCGGCACAGGCCTGGCTGGACGAGTCGGCCGTGGTGCTGGCCCTGCCGGGCTGAACGGATATCCATCAGGGACATCCCGGTACCCGGCACGCAGGGGCGCCGCTAGGCTGGTCCCATGACCGAGAGCGAACTGGATCCCCGACGTCTGCGGCAGGTGGTGGCCCCGGCGGTCGATGCGGTGTGCGCCCATCGCATGGCCTGTGGTCGAACCCCTGACCGGGAGCAGCTCACCGCCATCCGCGAGGCCCTGGAGGACCATGTGCTGCAGGCCTTGCAGCAGGTGGATCTGACGGTCATGCCCCGCGACTGGTCGTGGGAGAGGGCCGCCGAGGCCTTTGCGGCCGAGCTGGCCGAGGTGCTCATGAAACAGCGCTGAAACTCCCGGCCCGGATCGGGGGTAACCTTGGGTGTTCCCATCCACCGACAGAAAGGAACGTCCATGAAAGGCGACCCGCAAGCCATTGCCCATCTGCAGGCGCAGCTCAAGAACGAACTCACCGCCATCAACCAGTACTTCGTGCACTACCGCATGCTCAAGCACTGGGGCCTGGACAAGCTGGCGGCCAAGGAATACAGCGAATCCATCGGCGAGATGAAGCACGCCGACCAGCTGATGGACCGCATCTTCACGCTCGATGGCCTGCCCAACCTGCAGGACCTGGGCAAGCTGAACATCGGCGAGGACGTGCCCGAGATCCTGCGCAGCGACCTGGCGCTGGAAACGGCGGCCCAGGTCACCATCAAGAACGGCATCGCCCACTGCGAATCGGTGCGGGACTACGTGTCGCGCGACCTGCTGCAGCACATCCTGGACGACACCGAGGAGCACATCGACTTCCTCGAAACCCAGCTGGAGCTGATCGAGAAGGTCGGCCTGCCCAACTACCTGCAGAGCCAGATGGGTTCGGTCAGCTGAGACCACCCCACCGGGCAGGTCTTGCGGATTTGAATGAGAGTAATTATCATTTGCTCAGATTCAACACCGCCACCCGCCCGCCATGATCGTCTGTGTCTGCCACCGCGTCAGCGACAAAACCATCGCCCAGTGCGCGCGTGCCGGCATGGCCTTCGACGACATCCAGCTCGAGCACGGCGTGGCCACCCAGTGCGGCCAGTGCGAAGGCTGTGCCCGCGACCTGTGGGCCGAATGTGCACCCCGCCAGATGGTGCTGCACCTGCGCCGGGACGATCAGGCCAGCGCCTGTTTGTGAATCCGCCCGTCCTTCATGATGAGCTTGAGCGACTGATCCGGCGTTCCCAGGAAGGCCAGGTCCTTCGACGGATCGCCATCCACCACCAGCAGATCGGCCAGCGCGCCTTCGGCAATCACCCCCAGCGGGGCCGGGTAGGGGTTGCGCGGGCCTGAGAGCGCCAGCAGCTCGCCGGCCGAGCCGGTGGCCAGCCTGAGCGCCTCCAGCGGCGGCATGAAGCGCGCCAGCTTGGCCAGCTGCCGCCCCTGTGACGCTGCCCCTTGCGGGTTGAACAGGATGTCGGTGCCGAAGGCCATCTTCACGCCCAGGGAGCGGCCCTCGCGGAAGGCGCGCTCGGTGCCCGAGGCCACCTGCTGCTGCTTGGCGATGCTGGCCGGGTCGGTGTAGCGGTTGGCGTCCTCGTCGGCCAGGAAGGGCTGGATGGACCACCACACGCCCTCGTCGCGCATCATGCGGATGGTGGCGCTGTCGGCCAGCTGGCCATGCTCGATGGACTTGACCCCGGCACGGATGGCGCGCTGGATGCCCTGCGAGGTGTAGACATGGGCGCACACATAGGTGCCCCAGTCGGCGGCGGCCTGCACGGCGGCCTTCATTTCCTCTTCCAGGTATTGCGTGGCGTCCAGCGGGTCGTACATCGAGGCCACGCCGCCGCCGGCCATGATCTTGATCTGGCTGGCCCCGCGCATGAGCTGTTCGCGTGCGCGCCGCAGCACCTCGTCGCGGCCGTCGGCAATGGCGGCAGCGCCCATGCGCTCGGTGTAGGACGGACCGTCCTGCGGCATGCGCGGCAGCTCGCTCAGGAACCGGAAATCGCCATGCCCCGAGGTCTGCGACACCATGGCCCCGCTGGGGTAGATGCGCGGCCCGTCGATCACGCCGCGGTCGATGGCCAGCTTGAGGCCGAACGAAGGTCCGCCCACGTCGCGCACGGTGGTGAAGCCGCGCATCAGCGTGGCGCCGGCCTGACGGCCCGCCATCAGGTGCACGAAGCCCACGTCCTGCGTCATGGCGGCGACCTGGCTCACGCCCACCAGCGTGGCGTGCCAGTGCGCGTCGATCAGGCCGGGAATGACGCTGCGCCCGCTGCAGTCGATGCGCTGGGCTTCGGCCGGGCCCTGGCCGGCCGGCACCAGGGCCTCGATGCGGCCATCGCGCACCAGGATGTCGCGCCCGGCCTGCAGGCGTGGGGTGCGGCCGTCGAAGAAGCGCAGGTTGGTCAGCAGCAGCGGCGGGCGCGCGCCGGCCGGCTGGGCCTGCACATGGGCCGGCTGCAGACCCAGCCCGGCGAACAGCGCCAGCACGGCGGCACTGCCACCCAGGAATTCGCGCCGCGACAGATCGGCCTCGATGCGCCGCATGGCGGCACGGGTGACGGCCGCGCCACACAGGCAGGGCTTGATGCCGGCGGGCAGCCGGGCTTCACCATCGGCGCTGTGCGTGTAGCAGACCATACACATGTTTGTCTCCCTGGGGCCTGGGCGCACTCGCACCACAAAGGCCGCAACCGCCGGTTATAGCGGCGAATCGGGCCGTGCAGGCGAATGACCGAGGAGGGGGATGAGCTGGCGGAGACTGTGAGATTCGAACTCACGGACGGTTGCCCGTCGGCAGTTTTCAAGACTGCTGGTTTAAACCACTCACCCAAGTCTCCGGGAAGGCCGCATTCTAGCGGGCCGGGTCTGCGCCGGGCCGATGCCGGCGCTCAGGCGGGCTGGGCGGCGGCGAGCATGCCCCGGGTCTCGATGAAGCGCACCACCTCGTCCACGCCGGCCAGGGTTTTCAGGTTGGTCATGACCCAGGGGCGGCGGGCGGCGTCGGGGCGCATGCGGGCGGTGTCGGCCTTCATGACCTCCAGATCGGCGCCCACGTGCGGGGCCAGGTCGGTCTTGTTGATGACGAACAGGTCGCTCTTGGTGATGCCGGGGCCGCCCTTGCGCGGGATCTTCTCGCCGGCGGCCACATCGATCACGTAGATGGTCAGGTCGGAGAGTTCGGGGCTGAAGGTGGCGGCCAGGTTGTCGCCGCCGGACTCGATGAACACCACGTCGGCATCCGGGAACTGCACCAGCATGCGGTCGATGGCATCGAGGTTGATGGAGGCGTCCTCGCGGATGGCGGTGTGCGGACAGCCACCGGTCTCCACGCCCATGATGCGCTCGGCCGGCAGCGCGCCGCTGACCGTGAGCAGGCGCTGGTCTTCCTTGGTGTAGATGTCGTTGGTGATGGCGATCAGGTCGTGCCGATCGCGCATGGCCTTGCACAGCATCTCCAGCAGGGTGGTCTTGCCCGAACCCACCGGCCCGCCGATGCCCACGCGCAGCGGGGGCAGGGTCTTGGTGCGGCCGGGGATGTGGTGCAGGGCGGTCATGGCGTTCGGTGCAGAGGGGATGGGGTCAGGAACGGAACAGGCGCGAATACTGGGTTTCGTGCCGGGCGGACAGGATGGCCAGCGAGGGCAGGAAGGACTGGCGCTGGTCGTCGCGCAGGCTGAGCGCCGTATCGACGGCCGCCGGTATGGCCGCCACCAGCCGCGCCAGCGTGCGCTGCCCGGCGCCCTGGCCCAGCGGCACGGCCTTCAGGGCGGCCTGCACCTGGTTCTCGGCCCAGGCGAAGGCCAGGGTGGTGACGCAGTCGCGCACCGGCGCACCGCTGTGGGCGGCGGCGGCCGACCAGGCCAGCGGCCAGGTGGGTGGCGCCAGATGGGCGGCATCGATGGCATCGATGAGGGTGGCACCGGCCGCACCCAGGCTGCGCGCCCAGGCCAGCAGGGAGTGGCCCATCTGTTCGGTCTGCAGCCGCAGCTCGTGGGTCTCGCGGGTGTGCAGCACCCAGGTGTTGAGGGCCTGCAGGCGGGCATGGTCGGCGCTGCGCCAGGCCGGCACCGCCTGGGCCACCACCGCCAGGTCGCTGCGGGCCTGGCCCAGGTGCAGCTGGTCGTCGAGCCAGCTCGCGGTGCTGGCCTCGTCGTGCACCAGGCCGGCGTCCACGGCGGCCTCCAGCCCCTCCGAATACGAGAACCCGCCCACCGGCAGGGCCGGCGACGCCAGCCACAGCAGCGGCAGCAGGGGCGGGGTTTCAGTGGTCATGCGGGTGGTGATGGTCGTGATGCCCGTGACCATGCCCATGGCCGTGGTGATGCCCGCCGGCCGCATAGGCCCCGCCTTCCGGCTCGAACGGTGCCATGCGTTCCTCCACCGTCAGGTGCATCGAGCGCAGCAGGTCCGCCAGCACATGGTCGGGTTCGATCTGCAGGTGGTCGGGGTGCAGCTCCACCGGCACATGGCGGTTGCCCAGGTGGTAGGCGGCGCGCAGCAGGTCGAAGGGCTGACCGTGCTCGGCACACGGGGTGATGCGCAGCACCGGCTGCGGGGCGGCCACCACGCGCAGCAGGCCGCCTTCCTGCGTGACCAGCACATCGCCGCCGCGCAGCACGGTGCCGCGCGGCAGGAACACGCCCACGCGCTGCTGGTCGGACGTCAGCGCATCGAAGCGGCTTTTCTGGCGCAGGTCCCAGTCCAGCACCAGCTGTGGCGCGCGCTGGAGCAGCACCGGCGCCAGGCCCTGGCCGCGGGGGACGAGTCGGGTGGCTTGCAGCATGGGTGTGTTCAGAACAGGAAGTAGCGCTGGGCCATGGGCAGCGAGCGTGCGGGTTCGCAGGTCAGCAGCACGCCATCGGCGCGCACCGCGTAGGTCTGCGGGTCGATCTCCATGCGGGGCAGCAGGGCGTTGTGCACCATGTCGGCCTTGGTGATGTGGCGGCAGCCCTGCACCGCCGCGAGCGTCTTGTGCAGGCCGTAGCGCGCACCCACACCGGCGGCCAGGGCCGACTGCGAGACGAAGCTCAGGCTGCTGCGCGCGCTGGCCCGGCCCAGCGCGCCGAACATGGGGCGGAAGTGCACCGGCTGGGGCGTGGGGATGGAGGCGTTCGGGTCGCCCATGGCGGCCAGGGCGATGCTGCCGCCCTTGAGCACCAGGCTGGGTTTGACGCCGAAGAAGGCCGGCTTCCAGACCACCAGGTCGGCCCACTTGCCCACTGCGATGGAGCCCACGACGTGCGAGATGCCGTGGGCAATCGCCGGGTTGATGGTGTACTTGGCCACATAGCGCCGCACCCGGAAGTTGTCGTGGCGGGTGCTGTCCTCGGGCAGCGTGCCGCGCTGGGCCTTCATCTTGTCGGCGGTCTGCCAGGTGCGGATGATCACCTCGCCCACCCGGCCCATGGCCTGGCTGTCGCTGCTCATGATGCTGATGGCACCCATGTCGTGCAGGATGTCCTCGGCGGCGATCGTCTCGCGGCGGATGCGGCTTTCGGCAAAGGCCAGGTCTTCCGGGATGCCGGCGTCCAGGTGGTGGCACACCATGAGCATGTCCACATGCTCGTCCAGCGTGTTCACCGTGTAGGGCATGGTGGGGTTGGTGGACGAGGGCAGGAAGTTGGCCTCGCCCACCACGCGCAGGATGTCGGGCGCATGGCCGCCGCCGGCCCCTTCGGTGTGGAAGGCGCACAGGGTGCGGGCCTTGCCCGAGGCGTCTTTCGTGGCGGCGATGGTGTCTTCCACGAAGCCCGATTCGTTGAGCGTGTCGCTGTGGATGGCGACCTGGGTGTCGGTCTCTTCGGCCACCGCCAGGCACTGGTCGATGGCGCTCGGGGTGGTGCCCCAGTCCTCGTGCAGCTTCAGGCCGATCACGCCGGCATCGATCTGCTCGCGCAGCGGCCCGGGCCGGCTGGCGTTGCCCTTGCCCAGGAAGCCAATGTTCATGGGCAGGTCGTCCACCGCCTGCAGCATGCGCTCGATGTGCCAGGGGCCGGGCGTGCAGGTGGTGGCCAGGGTGCCGGTGGCCGGCCCGGTGCCGCCACCCAGCATGGTGGTGATGCCCGAGGCCAGCGCCTCGTCCACCTGCTGCGGGCAGATGAAGTGGATGTGGCTGTCGATGCCGCCGGCGGTGACGATGTGGCCTTCACAGCTGATGATCTCGGTGCCCGGGCCGATGACGATGTCCACGCCCGGTTGCGTGTCCGGGTTGCCGGCCTTGCCGATGGCCACGATGCGCCCGTCCTTCAAACCGATGTCGGCCTTGACGATGCCGGCCGCATCCACGATGACCGCATTGGTCATGACCGTGTCCACCGCCCCGTCGGCCCGGCTGCGCTGGCTCTGGGCCATGCCGTCGCGGATGGTCTTGCCGCCGCCGAACTTGACCTCCTCGCCGTAGCCGCCGGCCCGCAGCGTGAGGTCGCGCTCGATCTCGATCACCAGGCCGGTGTCGGCCAGGCGCAGGCGGTCGCCCTCGGTGGGGCCGAACATGTCGGCATAGGCCTGGCGGCTGATGTGGGCCATGGGCGGTGTCCTCAAGCGTTCGGGTCGAGCGGGCCACGCACCTGGCCGCGGAAGCCATGCACCACGCGGGCGCCGGCGTAGTCCACCAGCTCCACCGTGCGTTGCTGGCCGGGCTCGAAGCGAACGGCAGTGCCGCTGGCAATGTTCAGCCGCATGCCGCGTGCGGCCGTGCGGTCGAACGACAGCGCCGCATTGGTCTCGGCAAAGTGGTAGTGCGAGCCGACCTGGATCGGCCGGTCGGCGGTGTTGCTCACCACCAGCGTGAGGGTGCGCCGGCCGGGGTTGAGCTCGTGCCGGCCTTCGTCGAGCAGCAGCTGGCCCGGAATGAGGCGGGGTGTGGGCAGTGCCATGGGGTGGTCCTGCTCAGCGGTCCTTGCCCGACCACCACAGGCCCAGGGCCACGGCAGCGGCGCTGGCGATCAGCCCCAGGGTGTCGGTGGCGTGCCAGTGGGCACCGGCCAGACCATGGCCGTCGTGGGCCAGGGCCAGGGCCGGTGCGAGCAGGGCTGCCGGGGTGATGAGGTGTCTCATGGGCATGGGTGGGTGGTTCAGGGGATGGGCTGGTGCACCGTGACCAGCTTGGTGCCGTCGGGGAAGGTGGCCTCGACCTGGATGTCCGGGATCATGTCGGCGATGCCCTCCATCACGTCGTCGCGGGTGAGCACGCGGCGGCCTTCGCTCATGAGCTCGGCCACGGTCTTGCCGTCGCGGGCGCCTTCCATCACGGCGGCGGTGATCAGCGCGACCGCCTCCGGGTGGTTCAGCTTGAGCCCCCGCGCCCGCCGCCGTTCGGCCAGCAGGGCGGCGGTGAAGATCAGCAGCTTGTCTTTCTCGCGCGGTGTCAGGTCCATGCAGCCGTCTCAGCAAGACCCGTGCCGGTCGGGCCATGGCACGAAAGCTGCACCTTGAGGCATGTGAATACGACCGATGCCACCGATCTGCCGCCGGGCCGCCCCAAGGCAGATCAGCCCCCCCGGGGGGCAGCGACCCGCGAAGCGGCGGAGCGTGGGGGCATGCCCCTGCAGCGCATCATCAAGGTGCGGCGGGACTACAACAGCTGGGTCGGCAGCGAGACCATGGAGGACTACGCGCTGCGCTTCACCCCGCAGCGGTTCCGCCGCTGGAGCGAATGGCGGGTGGCCAACACGGCGTTCGGGGCGGCGTCCTTCCTGATCCTGGAGGCGGTGGGCGCCACGCTGCTGGTGCAGTACGGCTTCACCAACGCGGCGCTGGCCATCCTGTGCACCGGGCTGATCATCTTCCTGGCGGGGCTGCCCATCAGCGTGTACGCCGCCCGCTACGGCGTGGACATGGACCTGCTCACGCGCGGCGCCGGCTTCGGCTACATCGGCTCGACCATCACCTCGCTCATCTACGCCTCCTTCACTTTCATCTTCTTCGCGCTGGAGGCGGCGGTCATGGCCTACGCCCTGGAGCTGGCGCTGGGCATTCCGCCGGCCTGGGGCTACCTGATCTGCGCCCTGGTGGTCATTCCGCTGGTGACGCACGGGGTGTCGGTCATCAGCCGCTTTCAGGTGTGGAGCCAGCCGCTGTGGATCGTGATGATGGTGGTGCCCTTCGTGGCCGTGGCCTGGATGTCGCCCGACACCTTCACCCAGGTCCTGCACTACGGTGGTGCGGATGGACAGGGCGGCGGCTTCCAGTGGCACCTGTTCGGTGCTGCGCTGACGGTGGGCATCGCCCTCATCACCCAGATGGGGGAACAGGCCGATTACCTGCGCTTCATGCCGGCGCCCCAGCCGGGTGCGCGCTGGCGCTGGTGGGCCGGCGTGCTGGCCGGCGGCCCGGGCTGGGTGGTGCTGGGCGTGCTCAAGATGCTGGGCGGCGCGGTGCTGGCCTACCTGGCCATCAGCCACGCCGTGCCCACCGACCGCGCGGTCGACCCCAACCAGATGTACCTGGCGGCCTACGAATACGTGTTCCCGCACCAGGGCTGGGCGATTGCGGCCACGGCGCTGTTCGTGGTGGTCTCGCAGATGAAGATCAACGTCACCAACGCGTATGCCGGCTCGCTGGCCTGGAGCAACTTCTTCTCGCGCATCACCCACAGCCATCCGGGGCGGGTGGTGTGGGTGGTGTTCAACACGCTGATCGCCTTCATGCTGATGGAGATGAAGGTGTTCGAGGCCCTGGGCCAGGTGCTGGGCGTGTACTCCAACATCGCGATCGCCTGGATCATGGCGGTGGTGGCCGACCTGGTCATCAACAAGCCCCTGGGCTGGTCGCCCAAGGGAATCGAGTTCAAGCGCGCCCACCTCTATGACGTGAACCCGGTGGGCGTGGGCGCCATGGTGCTGGCGTCGGCCGTGTCCATCGTGGCGCACCTGGGGTTGCTGGGGCCGATGGCCGAGGCCTTCTCGGCGGTGATCGCCATGGTCACGGCGTTCGTCACTGCACCGTTGATCGCCTATGTGACCAAGGGTCGGTACTACATCGCTCGCCCCCACGCTGCGCCGCTGCGCGATGCCGCCACCCAGCGCTGCGTCATCTGCGAGCGCGAATACGAGGCGCCCGACATGGCGCACTGCCCGGCCTACCAGGGGCACATCTGTTCGTTGTGCTGCACGCTCGATGCCCGCTGCGGCGATCTGTGCAAGCCCCATGCACGCCTGTCGGTGCAATGGGCCGGGGCGCTGCGTCGGCTGCTGCCGCGCAGCATCTGGCCCTACCTGGATGCTGGGCTGGGCCACTGGCTGCTGCTGATGCTGGTGATCGCTCCGTTGCTGGCGGTGGTGGTGGGGCTGCTGTACCGGCAGGAGGTGCAGGCCCTGGCCCGGGGTCTGGGCCAGGCCTTGCCGGTGCTCGACGGGGCGCTGCGCTCGGGCTTCCTGCGGGTGTACCTGGTGCTGCTGGTGGTGGCCGCCACCGTGGCCTGGTGGCTGGTGCTGGCCCACAAGAGCCGGGAGGTGGCCCAGGAGGAGTCCAACCGCCAGACCCATCTGCTGATGCAGGAGATCGATTCCCACCGCCGCACCGACGAAGCCCTGCAGCAGGCCCGCCGCGCCGCCGAACAGGCCAACCAGGCCAAGTCGCGCTACATCAGCACCATCAGCCACGAGCTGCGCACGCCGCTCAACAGCATCCTGGGTTATGCCCAGCTGCTGCAGGAGGACGAGCAGCTCGGCGGCCAGCAGGCGCACGCCATCCGCGTCATCCACCGGGGTGGCGAGCACCTGCTCTCGCTGATCGAAGGCACGCTCGACATCGCGCGCATCGAGAGCGGCAAGCTGGCGCTGGAAGTGCGGCCCATGGCCTTTGCCGACACGGTGCGCGAGGTGGCCAGCCTGTTCGAGCTGCAGGCACGCGGCAAGGGCCTGGGCTTCGGTTTCGAGCCGGCGGGGCGCCTGCCCGAGGCGGTGCGGGCCGACGAGAAGCGGGTGCGGCAGATCCTCATCAACCTGCTGGGCAACGCGGTCAAGTTCACCCGGCAGGGTCAGGTGCGGCTGAGGGTGGCCTATGCCCGCGAGATGGCGCACTTCGAGGTGCACGACACCGGCCCCGGCATGACGCCGCTGGAGCTGGAGCGGGTCTTCGAGCCGTTCGCACGGGGGCAGGGTGACCGGGCTTCGAGCGGTGCCGATCCCCTGCCCGGCACGCCCGATCCCACGGTCACCGGCACCGGTCTGGGTTTGACGATTGCCAAGATGCTGACCGACCTCATGGGGGGCGAACTGACGGTGCGCAGCGCGCCGGGGCAGGGCTCGGTCTTCACGGTGCGGCTGTTCCTGCCCGAGCTCAGCGGGGCGGCGCCGCAGCGCACGGCAGCCGCCCACCTGGCGGGCTACAGCGGCCCGCGCCGCTGCGTGATGGTGGTGGACAACGAAGAAGCCGATCGCGAGCTGATCGCCCGCTGGCTGCTGCCGCTGGGATTCGACGTGCTGCCGGCCCACAGCGGCCTGGATGCCCTGGCCCAGCTGGAAGGGCTGCGCCCGGGTGGTGCTGGCGCGCCGCACGCCATCTTCATGGACCTGGCCATGCCCGGCATCGATGGCTGGGAGACCGTGCGCCGCCTGCGTGCCCGTGGCTGGGGTCACATTCCGCTGGCCATCGTCTCGGCCAACGCCTTCGACCGGGGCCTGCAGAGCGACATCGAAGGCGGTCGCGGCCATCGCCCGCAGGACTTCTTCGTCAAGCCGGTGCGCCGGGACGACCTGCTGGCCTGGCTGACCCAGCACCTGTCGCTGCAGTGGATGGCCCCCGTCGACGCGCTGCCGGGCCCCGCCGTGCCCGCCGCCCCGCCACCAGTGCTGCCCGACCGCAGCGAACTCCTGCCCCTGCTGGCGCAGGTCCGCCTGGGCTACACCCGGGGCATCGTGCAGTGGGTCGACGACTGGGTGGAGCGCTGTCCGGCGCAGGCCGAACTGGCCCGTCGGCTGCGCACCCTGGCGCGCGAGTTCCGCTTCGATGCCATCGAAGAACTGATTGCCGGCCTGCCTGCTGCCCATGGACCCGACTGATTTCCCGCCTGCCGTGCACCCGGCCCATCCCCTGCGCCAGGACGGCGCGGTGGTGGTGCTCATCGTCGACGACGTGCCCGACAACGTGGCCCCGCTGCACGACGGGCTGGACGCGGCCGGCTACACCGTGCTGGTGGCACTCGACGGCGAATCGGCCCTGCGCCGGGCCAGTCAGGCCCGCCCGGACGTCATCCTGCTCGACGCGGTGATGCCGGGGCTGGACGGCTTCGAGGTGGCGCGGCGCCTGAAGGCCCGGCCCGAGACCGCCGACATCCCCATCATCTTCATGACCGGCCTGACCGACACCGAGCACCTGGTGGCGGCGCTGGAGGCGGGCGGCGCCGACTACGTCACCAAGCCGATCAAGCCGCGCGAGGTCATGGCCCGCATGGGCGTGCACCTGCGCCAGGCCCGGCAGGCACGCGAAGGCGCCGTGGAGCGCAGCCAGGCGCGGCATGCGCTGGATGCCTTCGGCTACGCCACCATCACCGTGCGCGAGCGCGACGGCCGCCTCATGTGGCAGACCCCGCTGGCGCGCAGCCTGCTGCGCCACCACTGCGGCACCGAGGCGCCGGTCACGCCCGAGCCGGTGCTGGCCTGGCTGCGCCGCCACATGAGCGAGGCCCGGGCCCTGCAGGAGCCGCCCCGCCTCACGCTGGACAACGGCCCGCGCCGCCTGACCTTCCGGCTGCACCAGCTGGTGGGCGACGAGGACCACGATCTGGCGGCCGACACCGGCGGCGACTGGCTGATCGTGATGCAGGAGACCTCGGACGAAACGGTGCTGGCCAGCCTGGCCGGCGCCTTCGGCCTCACCGCCCGCGAAGCCGAGGTGCTGTACTGGGTGGTGCGCGGCAAGATCAACCGCGACATCGCCGACATTCTGGGCGCCAGCCCCGCCACGGTGAAGAAGCACCTGGAGCGCATCCACGCCAAGCTGGGGGTGGAGACCCGCACCGCGGCGGCCGCCATGGCCCTGGCGCGGGTGCCGCAGCTGCAGCAGCCGGGCGGCTGACGCCGCCGTACGCCATGCGGCGTACATACGACCTACAGGGTTCTCCCTAGCATCCTCTTCACCACCCAAGCGGGCCCGTCGGCCCCTGGTGGACATCCAGGATCACAGGAGAAACGCCATGCCCCGCCACAACCCGATCGACTCCCAACCCCGCCGCCTGACCCTCAAGGCCCTGTCGGTGGCCGCCACCGTGGCCACCCTGGGCCTGGCCGGCCTGCCGGCCCATGCGCAGGACACCATCAAGGTCGGTGTGCTGCACAGCCTCTCCGGCACCATGGCCATCTCCGAGACCGTCCTCAAGGACACGGTGCTCATGGCCATCGACGAGATCAATGCCAAGGGCGGCGTGCTGGGCAAGAAGCTCGAGCCGGTGGTGGTGGACCCGGCCTCCAACTGGCCGCTGTTCGCCGAAAAGGCCCGCCAGCTCATCAGCCAGGACAAGGTGGCCGTGGTGTTCGGGTGCTGGACCTCGGTGAGCCGCAAGTCGGTGCTGCCGGTGTTCGAGGAGCTCAACAGCCTGCTGTTCTACCCGGTGCAGTACGAGGGTGAAGAGCTCAGCAAGAACGTGTTCTACACCGGTGCCGCGCCCAACCAGCAGGCCATCCCGGCGGTGGAATACCTCATGAGCAAGGACGGCGGTTCGGCCAAGCGCTTCGTGCTGCTGGGCACCGACTACGTGTATCCGCGCACCACCAACAAGATCCTGCGCGCCTTCCTCAAGTCCAAGGGCATCCCCGATGCGGACATCATGGAGGAGTACACGCCGTTCGGTCACAGCGACTACCAGACCATCATCGGCAACATCAAGAAGTTCGCCTCGGCCGGCAAGAAGACGGCGGTCATCTCCACCATCAACGGCGACTCCAACGTGCCGTTCTACAAGGAGCTGGGCAACGCCGGCCTGAAGGCCACCGACGTGCCGGTGGTGGCGTTCTCGGTGGGTGAGGAAGAACTGCGCGGCGTGGACACCAAGCCGCTGGTGGGGCACCTGGCCGCCTGGAACTACTTCATGAGCATCAAGAACCCGGCCAACGCCGCGTTCGTCAAGAAGTGGAGCGACTACGCCAAGGCCAAGAACATCCCGGGCCACAAGGACAAGCCGCTGACCAACGACCCGATGGAGGCCACCTACATCGGCATCAACATGTGGGCCCAGGCCGTGACCAAGGCCAAGAGCACCGACACCGACAAGGTGATCGCCGCCATGGCCGGCCAGACCTTCCAGGCCCCGGGCGGTTTTGTCTCCACCATGGACAAGGAGAACCACCACCTGCACAAGCCGGTGTTCATCGGTGAAGTGAAGGCCGACGGCCAGTTCAACGTGGTGTGGAAGACCAAGGGTCCGGTGGTGGCCGATCCCTGGAGCGATTACATCGCCGAGAACAAGGGCAAGAAGAACGTGCCCGAGAAGAAGTGAGCGTGTGCCGGTGACCGTTCCGACCCGACTCCTCGATCTGACCCGGCGGGCCGGGCGCCTGCTGGTCCTGCCATTGCTGATGGCCGCCGGCAGCGCCCAGGCCCTGTCGCCTGCCGACGCCCTGACGCTGGCCGCCGGTCAGGGTGACGAGCGGGTCGAGACGCTCAACCGGCTGGTGACCGAGGCCGATCCGCGCGCCGTGGCCCTGATCGAGGCCCTGGCCGACGGCTCGGTGCAGGTGCAGGGCGAGCAGGTGCTCATCCTGGCCGCCGACGGCAGTGCCACTGACGCGGTCACCGGTGCGGCCGTCACCCCCGACGGCACGGGCGAGGATGCGGTGGTCAACAACCGCATGCGCGGCGCGCTGGCCACGGCGCTGGCGGGCCGGGCCCTGTTCGGCACCGACGAGACGGCCCAGCGCGAGGCGGCCCGGCTGATCCAGCGCGGCAACTTCGACGAACCCGATGCCGCCCAGCTCCCCTTGATCGACAAGGCGCTGCAGGGCACGCTGCACGACGCGGCCCGGGCCGATCTGCAGCGGGCCCGTGCGGCCATCCTGCTGTCCAGCGAGGACACGGCCCAGCGGCTGGCGGCCGCCCAGGCGCTGTCGGGCGCCCGCGACCCATCGCTCAAGCCGGTGCTGGAGCGGCAGCTGCAGGCCGAGCAGGACCCCGCCGCCAAGGCCGCCATCAAGGCCGCCCTGTCCGCGCTGGACCGGTCGCTCATGATCAGCAGCGGACTGTCGCAGGCCTTCACCGGGATCAGCCTGGGCAGCATCCTGCTGCTGGCTGCGCTCGGCCTGGCCATCACCTACGGCCTGATGGGCGTGATCAACATGGCCCACGGCGAACTGATCATGATCGGCGCCTACGCCACCTGGCTGGTGCAGGTGTTCTTCCGCCAGCACCTGCCCGGCGCGTTCGACTGGTACCTGCTGGTGGCCATGCCGGTGGCCTTTGCCACCTCGGCCCTGGTGGGGGCGGCCATGGAGCGCAGCGTGATCCGCTTCCTGTACGGCCGCCCGCTTGAAACCTTGCTGGCCACCTGGGGCATCAGCCTGGTGCTGATGCAGGCGGTGCGCAGCCTGTTCGGCGCGCAGAACGTGGGGGTGGAGAACCCCAGCTGGATGAGCGGCAGCATCACCCTCATGGGCCAGCTCACGCTGCCCTGGAACCGGGTGCTGATCATCGTCTTTGCTGCCCTGGTGCTGCTGGGCGTGGCCCTGCTGATCGGCAAGACCCGGCTGGGCCTGTTCGTGCGCGGCGTGACCCAGAACCGGCCGATCGCCTCGTGCATGGGCGTCAACACCGCGCGCATCGACACCTGGGCCTTTGCCCTGGGCTCGGGCATCGCCGGACTGGCCGGCTGCGCGCTGAGCCAGATCGGCAACGTGGGCCCCGACCTGGGCCAGAGCTACATCGTCGATTCCTTCATGGTGGTGGTGCTGGGTGGCGTGGGCCAGCTGGCCGGCACGGTGTACGCCGCCCTCGGCCTGGGTCTGCTCAACAAGTTCATCGAGGGCTGGGCCGGTGCGGTGCTGGCCAAGATCGCGGTGCTGGTGTTCATCATCGTCTTCATCCAGAAACGCCCGCAAGGCATCTTTGCCCAGAAGGGCCGGAGCGCGGAGGCATGACCCATCCGACTGCCCCATCCGTGGCGCTGCCCGAACCCGGGCCGCTGCTCAGCCGCGCCGGCTGGAGCGCCTTCATCGTGGCCCTGCTGGTGGTGTGCGCCGCAGCACCCCTGCTCAACCTGGTGGTGCCGGCCGGCCACCCGCTGCACCTGAGCGACTACCTGGTGGGCCTGCTGGGCAAGATCATGTGCTACGCCATCTGTGCGCTGGCCATGGACCTGATCTGGGGCTACAGCGGCATCCTGAGCCTGGGGCATGGCCTGTTCTTCGCGCTGGGCGGCTACGTGATGGGCATGTACCTCATGCGCCAGATCGGCCGCGACGGCAACTACCAGAGCGACCTGCCCGACTTCATGGTGTTCCTGGACTGGAAGGAGCTGCCCTGGCACTGGGCCCTGTCCGACAGCTTTCTGGCCACCCTGCTGCTGGTGGTGCTGGTGCCCGGGCTGGTGGCCTTCGTGTTCGGCTACTTCGCCTTCCGCTCGCGCATCAAGGGGGTGTACTTCTCCATCATCACCCAGGCACTCACCTACGCCGCGCTGCTGCTGTTCTTCCGCAACGAGACCGGTCTGGGCGGCAACAACGGCTTCACCGATTTCAAGCGCATCCTGGGCATGCCCATCGCCACGCCGGGCATGCGCATGACGCTGTTCGTCATCACCGGGCTGGTGCTGCTGGGCTTCTTCCTGGGTGCGCGCTGGCTGGTGCGTTCCAAGTTCGGCCGGGTGCTGCAGGCCATCCGCGATGCCGAGAGCCGGGTCATGTTCTGCGGCTACAACCCGCTGGCCTACAAGCTGGCCATCTGGACGCTGTCGGCCGTGATGTGCGGCGTGGCCGGCGCGCTGTATGTGCCGCAGGTGGGCATCATCAACCCGGGCGAGCTGAGCCCGGCCAACAGCATCGAGATCGCGGTGTGGGCGGCGGTGGGCGGGCGCGGCACGCTGATCGGGCCCATCGTGGGGGCCTTCATGGTCAACGGCGCCAAGAGCTGGCTCACCGTCACCTTTCCCGAGTTCTGGCTGTACTGCCTGGGTGCGCTGTTCATCGTGGTCACGCTGTTCCTGCCGCAGGGTGTGGTGGGTCTGGTGAAGAAGCTGCGCCAGCGCGGGAGGTCGGCATGACACCGTGGCAGATGGAAGAGGGCGCCGAGCGCCACCGCCGGTTGCTGGAGAAGGCGGCGGCCGAGCCGGCGTCCGGCGGCCGCCAGGCCAGCTTCTCGCGGCCGCTGGTGCGCGGCGAGGTCGATGTCTCGCACGGCCGCATCCTGTACCTGGAAGACGTGCATGTGAGCTTCGACGGCTTCAAGGCCATCAACGGCCTGTCGCTGGACATCGCGCCGGGCGAGCTGCGCTGCATCATCGGACCCAACGGTGCCGGCAAGACCACCATGATGGACATCATCACCGGCAAGACCCGGCCCGACCGGGGCACGGTGTTCTTCGGCAGCACCATCGACCTGCTGGCCCACCGCGAGGCCGAGATCGCCACCCTGGGCATCGGCCGCAAGTTCCAGAAACCCACGGTGTTCGAGAACCTCAGCGTCTACGAGAACCTGGAGCTGGCCCTGGCGGCCGACCGCCGGGTGGGCGCCGCGCTGCGCTTCCGGCCCGACGGTGCCCAGCGCGACCGGTTGTCCGAGGTGCTGGTCACCATCCACCTGGCCGACCAGGTGCACCGGCAGGCCGGCCTGCTCAGCCACGGGCAGAAGCAGTGGCTGGAGATCGGCATGCTGCTGGTGCAGGACCCCAGGCTGCTGCTGCTGGACGAGCCGGTGGCCGGCATGACGGACGAGGAAACCGAGCGCACCGCCGAACTCTTCCGGGGCCTGGCCGGCCGCCATTCGCTCATGGTGGTGGAGCACGACATGGGGTTCGTGCGTGCGCTGGGCGGCAAGGTCACGGTGCTGTGCGATGGCGCGGTGCTGGCCGAGGGGTCGCTGGACGAGGTCCAGGCCGATGAACGCGTGATCGAGGTCTATCTGGGCCGCTGAGGACAACATGAGCCTGCTGGAAGTCAAGGACGTCAATCAGTACTACGGCGGCAGCCACATCCTGCGCAACGTGGGATTCTCGGCCGCCAAGGGCGAGGTGACCGTGGTGCTGGGCCGCAACGGCGTGGGCAAGACCACGCTGCTCAAGGCCCTCATGGGCCTGGTGCCGGTGGTCAGCGGCAGCGTGGTGCTCGATGGCCAGGCCATCACCACCCGCACGCCGTACGAACGTGCCCGCCTGGGCATGGGTTATGTACCGCAGGGCCGCGAGATCTTCGGGCGGCTCACGGTGCACGAGAACCTGCTCATGGGGCTGGCCACCCGGCCCGGCAGCACCCCGGTGCCCGAGGAGCTGTTCGAGCTGTTTCCGGTGCTGCGCCAGATGCTGGACCGCCGGGGCGGCGATCTCTCGGGCGGGCAGCAGCAGCAGCTGGCGATTGCGCGGGCGCTGGCCAGCGGTCCGCGGGTGCTGATGCTCGACGAGCCCACCGAGGGCATCCAGCCCAACATCATCAAGGACATCGGGCGGGTCATCCGCATGCTGGCCGACCGCGGCGACATGGCCATCGTGCTGGTCGAGCAGTACTACGATTTCGCCGAGGCCCTGGCCGACCGCTATGTGGTGATGGAGCGTGGCGAGGTGGTGGCCAGCGGCCCGGGCAGCGAGATGTCCACGCGCGGCGTGCGGCAGATGATCGCCATCTGACGGCGGGGCTTCAGGCCACCGTGGCTTCGTCGAGCAGGCCGGGTCGCGTGGGCGTGCGGAAGCCGGCCGGCAGCGCCACGCCGCCGGACTCGACCTCCCGGCTCTCGCCCAGCCGTGGCGGGCGCGCCCGGTAACGCTCCCGCAGGTCGTCCACCTGGACCTGCAGTTCATCGGCATCCGGAATGCGGTCGCGGTAACGGGCCAGCAGCTGGTGGGCCGACTCCAGCAGCTTGCCGTTGAGGGTGCGGGTGCCGTCGGCCAGCAGCTGCACGGCGGTGGCGCGCGGGTCGCCCTTGAGCGTCATGCGCATGGCGTCTTCGGTCATCTTCAGGATGCGGGCATGGCCGTCGCGCAGGATGGTGGTCCAGGCGTCGTTGCCTCCGCGAGCGGCTCCGGCCAGCAGCTCGCTGAGCGACCGGCCGGTGCCGAAGCGCAGGGCCAGGGCCTCGACCACGATGTCGGCATCCGGCGGTGGTGAACCGGCCTTGTGCAGCCGGGCCATCAGTCCCAGCAGGTTGCAGGCCGACTCGAAATCGAACGCCGGTTCGGTGACGCTGGCCGACAGGCGCTTGACCGTGTCCACCGCCACCTGGGGCTGCTTGTGCTGCAGGGCATTGAGGGCGGTCACCACATCGAGCAGGGCCTGTGGCCGCTCGGGCTCGAAGGCGCGGTCGCGCAGGCGGGTCATGTGTTCCACGCACGACAGCAGGCCGCGGTGGTCGTTGTTGTCCAGCCGGGCGAAGGCCAGCAGCACCAGGGCCTGGGGGTCGAACAGCTTGCTGTCCAGACCGGCGCGGGTGGCGCGGTCGAGCTTCTCCAGACCCACGCCGCGGTCACCGGCGTAGAACGCCAGCGTGCCGTGCTTGAGCAGGCGTGTGATGGACGACGGCGTGAGGCGGGTGGCCATCTCGAAGGTGGACAGCGCGTTCTCGAGCTGGCCCAGCTCGAACTGGGCCCGCCCCATGACGTCGTAGGCATCGGCATAGGCGTCGTCGTCGCTGATCAGGGCCTGCAGCGTGCTCATGGCCCGGGCGGGCTGCCCGCCCTCGATCTGGGCCCGTGCCACGCCCAGGCGGGCCCAGGGCAGGGTCTTGGCCTCGATCACCGCCTCGTAGAGCTTCTTCGCGTCGTCGACGGCACCGCTGCGCAGCATGAGTTCGGCACCGATGCGCGCCGCATACAGCCAGTAGGGCTGGCGCGACTCGAAGCGCTGCAGGCACAGCTGGGAAGCGGTGTCGAAGTCCTGCCGGTCGATGGCGCTGAAGATGTCCTGCAGCGCCCGCTTGCGCTGGCGTGCCTGCAGGATGCGTTCGTGCAGCCGTGCGGCGGTGTGCGGCTTGAGCAGGTAGGCGTCCAGCGCCGACTCGGCCGCCTCGGCCACCTTGCTGTAGGTGGCCTCCGCCGTGAGCATGATGAACACCGTGTAGAAGGGCAGGATCTGGTTGCGCCGCAGGTCGTCCAGCAGTTCCTGGCCCGAACTGCTGTCGCGGTCGAACTCCTGCTCGCAGATCACCACGTCGAAGCGGGAAGCCTCGAGCTTGCGGCGCGCGTCGTGCAGGCGCGAGCACTGCACCACGTTGCCCAGGCCGAGCTCGCGCAGCTGGGCCACCAGGATCGAGCGCGACTGGGGGTTGCCCTCGATGACCAGGGCAGTGGCTTCGTGCAGCGGAAGGGGTGCAGCAGGCTGAATGAACATGCGGATGCGTTCCCCGCGCGGGATGCAGCGGGGCCAAGCTGCATTCTGGGTGGCATCGGGCCCCGGCCAAGGCCGGAAAAGCGGGCGGCCGGCCCGGGAATTCCGGGCTTTGGCGGCGGCGTCAGATCCGCCAGATGCGTGGCGCTTCGGTGCTCAGGCCCCAGGCGGCGGCCCGCCAGGTCGCCCACACGGTCTGGAAGGCAGCCATCAGCGGCTCCACCAGGGCGGCGGTGGCCCGCACCACCACCATGTGGGGGTTGGGCGAGGTGGCGGCCACCCGCACCGGTCCGCTGTCGGGCAGCACCGCACGGGCCGCTTCCAGCAAGGCTTCGGTGCGTTGACGACCCAGCGGCTGGCCGCTGGCCAGCCACAGGCTGCCCAGGCAGCGCTGCCCGTCCAGCCCCACCGGGCTGTGCAGCAGCCGGGTGTCGGCCGCATCGATGAGCGACCGCTCCAGCCACAGGCCGTCCACCGACAGCTTCTGGGCGATGCGGCCCCGGTCGAACGCCTGGTCGGCGGCCGGCAGACCCAGGGCGCACACGTCCCAGCCCATGACTTCGGCATCGCCCCGCAGCACCATCTCGACCTGGTTGAGGGCGTCGCAGCCCGGGTAGGCCAGGGTTTCCAGCGGCACCCACTCCAGCCGCGCGCCGGGGTGCAGGTCCAGCCGCACCCGCTGCGCGGCGAGCCCGGCCTCGCTGCGGTAGAAGCGGGTTGCGCCCGGGGTGGACAGCAGCGCATGGGCGCCGCCGTGCACCGTCACGCCGATGTCCAGCGTGTCGCCGCCCACCAGCCCGGCCGGCGGGTGCACCAGCACGTTGTGGCAGATCGCATCGCCCTCGGGGTACAGGCTCTTGAGCACCCGCAGCGGGCCGCTGTGGTCGTGCTGCAGCACGGTGCGGCCGAGCTGCAGGGTGTAGTCCAGGTCGAGTCGGGCCTGCCAGGGCATGGGCAGCAGGTTCTCAGAAGTGGCGGCCGGCGGCGGCCAGGGCCGTCATGTTGAGCACCCGTCGCACCGTGGCGGCCGGGGTGAGGATGTGCACCGTGCGGGCCGCTCCCATGAGGATGGGACCCACGGTCACGCCGCCGCTGGTGGTGGTCTTGAGCACGTTGTAGAGGATGTTGGCCGCATCCAGGTTGGGGCAGACCAGCAGGTTGGCCGAGCCCGACAGCGTGCTGTCGCCCAGGTACGCGGCGCGGATCTCGGGCTGCAGCGCGGCATCGCCGTGCAGCTCGCCGTCGCACTCGATCTCGGGGTGGGCGGCCACGAACAGGTCGCGGGCACGGGCCATCTTGCGGGCCGAGGCGCGCTTGCTCGAGCCGTAGCTCGAGTGCGACAGGAAGGCCACCTTGGGCGGCAGGCCGAAGCGCTGCACCTCCTGCGCGGCCATCCAGGCGATCTCGGCCAGCTCCTCGGCGGTGGGGTCGTCGTTCACATAGGTGTCGGTCACGAACACCGGGCCACGGTCGGTCATGAGGGCGTTCACGGCGGCGTACTCGGCCACGCCCTCGGCCTTGCCCAGGATGCTGTCGATGCGCTCCAGGTGGGTCATGTAACTGCCCACCAGGCCGCAGATCAGGGCATCCGCATCACCCAGCGAGAGCATGAGCGAGCCGATGATGGTGTTGGAGCGGCGCACGGCGGCCTTGGCCACCTCGGGCGTGGCGCCCTGGCGCTTCATGAGCTGGTGGTAGTGCTCCCAGTACTGGCGGAAGCGCGGATCGTCCTCGGGGTTGACGTTCTCCACGTCCACACCCAGGCGCATGCGCAGGCCGGCCTTCTCGATGCGGGCGGCAATCACGGCGGGGCGGCCGATCAGGATGGGCCGTGCCAGCTGGTCGTCGATGGCCATCTGGGCGGCGCGCAGCGCACGCTCGTCCTCGCCGTCGGCATAAGCCACGCGCTTGCGGTCGGCCGGCACCGTCTTGGCGGCGTTGAACACCGGCTGCATCAGGATGCCGGTCTGGTACACGAAGCGCCCGAGCTGCTGGCGGTAGGCGTCCATGTCGGTGATGGGCCGCGTGGCCACGCCGGACTCGGCGGCGGCCTGGGCCACGGCCGGCGCGATGCGCAGGATCAGGCGCGAATCGAAGGGCTTGGGAATCAGGTAGTCGGGGCCGAAGCTCAGGTCCTGGCCGGCGTAGGCGCTGGCCACTTCCTCGCTGGTCTCGCTCTTCACCAGATCGGCGATCTGGCGCACGCAGGCCAGCTTCATGGCCTCGGTGATGCGGGTGGCGCCGCAGTCCAGGGCGCCCCGGAAGATGTAGGGGAAGCACAGGACGTTGTTGACCTGGTTCGGGTAGTCGCTGCGGCCGGTGGCAATGATGCAGTCCGGCCGCACCGCCTTGGCCAGTTCGGGGCGGATCTCGGGCTCCGGGTTGGCCAGCGCCAGGATGATGGGCCGGGACGCCATGGTCTTGACCATCTCGGCGGTCAGCACGCCGGGGGCCGAGCAACCCAGGAACACGTCGGCACCGTTCACGGCGTCAGCCAGGGTGCGTTTGTCGGTGGCCTGCGCGTAGCGCTGCTTGGATTCGTCCAGCCCGCCCGGGCGACCCTGGTAGATGACGCCCTTGGAGTCGCACACGAAGATGCGTTCGCGGCTCACGCCCAGGCCCACCATCACGTCCAGGCAGGCGATGGCGGCGGCACCCGCGCCGGAGACGGCCAGCGTGACCTCGCCGATGGGCTTGCCCACCAGTTCCAGGCCGTTGAGCAGCGCGGCGGCACTGATGATGGCGGTGCCGTGCTGGTCGTCGTGGAACACCGGGATGTTCATGCGCTCGCGCAGCTTCTTCTCGATATAGAAGCACTCGGGTGCCTTGATGTCCTCGAGGTTGATGCCGCCCAGCGTGGGCTCCAGCGCGGCAATGATCTCGATCAGCTTGTCCGGGTCCTTCTCGGCCAGCTCGATGTCGAACACGTCGATGCCGGCGAACTTCTTGAACAGGCAGCCCTTGCCCTCCATCACCGGCTTGCTGGCCAGCGGACCGATGTCGCCCAGGCCCAGCACGGCGGTGCCGTTGGTGACCACGCCCACCAGGTTGCCCCGGCTGGTGTAGTCGGCCGCCAGGTTGGGGTCGGCCTCGATGGCCAGGCAGGGATAGGCCACGCCGGGGGAGTACGCCAGCGACAGGTCGCGCTGGTTGGACAGCGGCTTGGTCGGCATGACCGACACCTTGCCGTGGCGGGGGGAGCGGTGGTATTCGAGTGCGGCGTCGCGCAGGGCTTGTTCGGCGGGCGTCATGGCTTGTCTCCGGTCGGCACGGGCGCTTTGCGCCCAAAAAGGGACCGATTGTGCTCCTGTCGGCAGCGGTCCCGCCGGCACCGGGACATGAAAAAACCCGCCACAGGGGCGGGTTGGCGAGCGGTCGGCGCGGGCGCCGTCACTTGCTGCGCTGGCCCTCGGTCAGGGTGTCGAGCTGGAAGCGTCCGCTCTTGTCCCAGAGCCACACATCGGTGTAGGTGACCCGGCCCATGCGCACCGGCGCCGGGAACGGCGCGGCCGAGCGCACGGTGCGTTCGATCTCGCGCATCACGTCGGGCACATGGCTGGGGGCGCGCATCCAGCTCAGGTTGCGCACATTGCCCAGGTGGTCCACTTCCACCTGCAGCACGCCCACCGCATGCATCAGGGGCGGCAGCTGCCCCTTGTAGATGCGCTCGCTGTTGAGCTTGTAGATGTGCTGGGCGCCGTCCTTGCGGTATTCCAGCGGCGATGTGGCGTTGGACACCAGCTTGGGCTGTGGCGCCACCACGGCCGGCGGAGGCGGCGGCGGAGGTGGCGGGGGCGGCGGCGGCGCCGGGGGCAGGGGCGCGGCGCAGGAGGCCAGCAGCACGGCGGTGGCTGCCCCCAGCCAGCCCCAGGGGCGGCGAAGCGTCAGGGGCCGGGGAGCGGGAGGAATGTCGTTCATGGATGGGACCTCGCAGGGGCGGGGGAGGGGGCCGTCGGGCAATCGCTCGGCGCGCCGAAGTGTAGTTCCGAACCGGCTCCGCCTTGACGGAGTTATCACGCAAACCTGCGTCGCCAAACACGCCTTACCTCCAGACACAGATCTGTGGCCGACGAGCGCCAGGCCCGCTGCCGTTCGATAGCCCGGGTTCTTCCGTCTGTCGCCGTGGGGCCATGGCTTCTGCGGTACCCTCACCGGCATCCGTTTTGCACCCACCCGTTTCAGATTCACATCAGCATGAAAACCCAAGCCGCCGTCGCCTGGAAAGCCGGCCAACCCCTGTCCATCGAAACCGTCGACCTGCAGGGTCCGAAATTCGGGGAGGTGCTGGTCGAGATCAAGGCCACCGGCATCTGCCACACCGATTACTACACCCTCAGCGGCGCCGACCCCGAAGGCATCTTTCCGGCCATCCTGGGCCACGAGGGGGCCGGCATCGTGGTGGACGTGGGCCCCGGCGTGACCAGCCTGAAGAAGGGCGACCACGTCATCCCCCTCTACACGCCCGAATGCCGCCAGTGCAAGTTCTGCCTGAGCCGCAAGACCAACCTGTGCCAGCTCATCCGCGGCACCCAGGGCAAGGGCCTGATGCCCGACGCCACCAGCCGCTTCAGCATCGACGGACAGCCCATCTTCCACTACATGGGCACCAGCACCTTCAGCAACTACACGGTCGCCCCGGAGATCAGCCTGGCCAAGATCCGCGAGGACGCGCCGTTCGACAAGGTCTGCTACATCGGCTGCGGCGTCACCACCGGCATCGGCGCGGTGCTGTTCACCGCCAAGGTCGAGGCCGGCGCCACGGTGGCCGTGTTCGGCCTGGGCGGCATCGGCCTGAACGTGATCCAGGGCGCGAAGATGGTGGGTGCCGACAAGATCATCGGCATCGACATCAACCCGGCCCGCGAAGCCATGGCACGCCAGTTCGGCATGACGCATTTCGTCAACCCCAAGGAGGTGCCCAATGTGGTGGACGCCATCGTGCAGCTCACCGACGGCGGTGCCGACTACAGCTTCGAGTGCATCGGCAACACCCAGGTCATGCGCCAGGCGCTGGAGTGCACCCACAAGGGCTGGGGCCGCAGCATCATCATCGGCGTGGCCGAAGCCGGTGCCGAGATCAGCACCCGCCCGTTCCAGCTGGTCACCGGCCGCAAGTGGGAGGGCTCGGCCTTCGGCGGCGCGCGGGGCCGCACCGACGTGCCGAAGATCGTCGACTGGTACATGGACGGCAAGATCAACATCGACGACCTCATCACCCACAAGCTGCCGCTCTCGCGCATCAACGAAGGCTTCGAGCTGATGAAGCGCGGCGAGTCGATCCGCACCGTGGTCGAGTACTGATCGGGACCGCAGCGCCATGGCCGATCGACCGCGCCGCTTCGACCTGATCGCCTTCGACTGGGACGGCACGCTCTACGACAGCACCGCCGTGATTGCGCGCTGCATCCAGCGGGCGGTGGCCGACGTGGGGGGCACCGTGCCCACCGACGAGGCGGCGCGTTACGTGATCGGCATGGGCCTGATGCAGGCCCTGGCCCATGCGGCACCCGACGTGCCGCCCGAGCGCTACCCGCAGCTCGGCGAGCGGTATCGCCACCATTACATGGCGCACCAGAACGACCTGTCGCTGTTCGATGGCGTGCTGCCGCTGCTGCACGGCCTGCGCGAACGTCACCACTGGCTGGCGGTGGCCACCGGCAAGAGCCGGCGCGGTCTGGATGAAGTGCTGCACACGGTCGAGCTCAAGGGCATGTTCGACGGCTCGCGCACCGCTGACGAGACCGCCGGCAAGCCCCACCCGCGCATGCTGCACGAGCTGATGCGCGAGTTCGGTGTGGAGCCTGAGCGCACCCTCATGATCGGCGACACCACGCACGACCTGCAGATGGCGCTCAACGCCGGCTGCGCCAGCGTGGCCGTGAGCTACGGCGCGCACGAGCCCGCCACGTTTGCCGAGCTGCGGCCGCTGGCCGTGGCCCATTCGGTGGCCGAGCTGCAGCGCTGGCTGGACGACAACGCCTGACCCCTCGCACCATGACGCCCGCCGACGACCTGATCCCGCTGTGCAACAGCGCCGACCTGCAGGACGCAGGGCGTGCCGTGCCGTTCGACATCAACTACGCGGGCCAGACCTGCCGTGCCTTTGCCATCCGCTGGCAGGGCAGGGTCCACGCCTACCTGAACCGCTGCACCCATGTGGCCATGGAGCTGGACTGGCAGCCCGATCGCTTTTTCGACGATTCCGGCCAGTGGCTGCTGTGCGCCACCCACGGGGCCCACTACCGGCCCGACACCGGCGCCTGCCAGGGCGGGCCGTGCCGGGGCGGGCTGGTCAGGATCGAGCTGGTGGAAGACCGTGGGGTCGTTCACTGGCGGTCACAATACCCGTTCAAACCGGTGGAATTCTGAAACCCCGAGCCTGCAGGCGCCCACACATGAACGAACACGACCCCTTCCCCATGACGTCTCCCGGCAGCCTGGGTGATGCCGCCGACAAGGCCGCCCGGCCCGCGCCGGCGCCGGCATCCGCTGTGGCCGGCTGGGAGCGCGAGGCCATCGAAAAGCTGCTGTTCGCCAACCTGCGCGAGCAGCAGGCGGCCCGCCGCTGGCGCATGTTCTCGCGCCTGGTGTGGATGGTGCTGTTCGGCGCCCTGGTGTGGCTGATCTATTCGGCCGAGTCCAGCAGCAGCTCCAGCAGCGCACCGCACACGGCGGTCATCAACGTCAAGGGCGAGATCGCCGACGGCGCCGAGGCCAGTGCCGAGAACATCGTGGGCTCGCTCAAGTCCGCCTTCGAGGACAGCGGCTCCCAGGCCGTGGTGCTGCTGATCAATTCGCCCGGCGGCAGCCCGGTGCAGGCCGGCATCATCAACGACGAGATCACCCGCCTCAAGGCGCTGCACAACAAGAAGGTGTATGCCGTGGTGGAGGAAACCTGCGCCTCGGCGGCCTACTACATCGCGGCGGCCGCCGACGAGATCTATGTGGACAAGGCCAGCCTGGTGGGGAGCATCGGCGTGCTCATGGACGGCTTCGGCTTCACCGGCCTGATGGACAAGCTGGGCATCGAGCGCCGCCTCATGACCGCCGGCGCCAACAAGGGCATGCTCGATCCGTTCAGCCCGCAGGACGAGACCCAGCGCGCCTACATCCAGTCCATGCTGGGCGAGATCCACGCCCAGTTCATCGCGGTGGTCAAGAAAGGCCGTGGCGAGCGCCTGAAGGAAGGCCCAGACACCTTCAGCGGCCTGGTCTGGAGCGGCCAGCAGGCGGTGCAGCTGGGTCTGGCCGACGGCCTGGGCAACCTGGACTTCGTGGCCCGCGAGATCGTCAAGGCCGAGGACATCGTGGATTACACCCACCGCGAGAACGTGGGCCTTCGCCTGGCCAAGCGCTTCGGCGCCAGCGTGGGCGAAGGCCTGTTCCACGCCGCCCGTGCCGCCGGCGTGCAGCTGCGCTGATACGTCCGGATACGTCCGGGGCAGCAAGGGACACCCGGACTCCCTAAGATGCCGGGTTTTCCCTGATCTGGAGGACTTCCCCGCATGACGCCCATCCGCAAGGCCGTGTTCCCCGTCGGTGGTCTCGGCACCCGATTCCTGCCGGCCACCAAGGCCATCCCGAAGGAAATGTTGCCGGTGGTCGACAAGCCGCTGATGCAGTACGCCGTGGAAGAGGCCTACGCCGCCGGCATCCGGGAAATGATCTTCGTCACCGGCCGCAACAAGCGCGCCATCGAAGACCATTTCGACACCGCCTACGAGCTCGAAGCCGAGCTGGAGGCCGCCGGCAAGGGGGCGCTGCTGGAACTGGTGCATTCCATCAAGCCCGACGACATGGATGTGTTCTATGTGCGCCAGCCGCGCGCGCTGGGCCTGGGCCATGCGGTGCTGTGTGCCGAGCGTCTGGTTGGTGATCGGCCCTTTGCCGTGCTGCTGGCCGACGACCTCATGATGGGCCGCGACCAGCTCCAGGGCGGCCCCACCGTCCTGGGCCAGATGGTCGATGCCTTTGCGCGCAGCCCGGGCACCGTGCTGGCGGTGCAGGACGTGCCCCGGGCCGACACCCGCCGCTACGGCGTGGTCGATGTGCGCGGTGCATCGGCGCCGCTGGCCGAGGTGTTTGCCATGGTCGAAAAACCGCATCCGGACCAGGCGCCGTCGACGCTGGCGGTGGCCGGTCGCTACATCCTCACCCCGGCGGTGTTCGAGAGCATCCGCCGCCAGCCCCGCGGCGCCGGTGGCGAGATCCAGCTCACCGACGGCATTGCCGCGCTGATCGGCACCGAGAAGGTCCAGGCCTTCCGCTACGAAGGCCGCCGCTACGACTGCGGCAGCAAGGAAGGCTTTCTGGAAGCCACCATCGACCTGGCCCTGGCCAACCCCGACCTGTCCGCGTCGGTGCGCGCGCACCTGGCCAAGGTCATGGGCTGATCGGACGGCGGGATTCAGCCGCCCAGCATGAACACCGCCGGCAGGTTCAGCGGCAGGGCACCGGCCCAGCCAGGGTGCTGCCGCCAGTCGGCCACGGTGGCGCTGCGGATGGCCTGCGCCGGCAGGCCCAGCCCAGCCGCCACCGCCAGCCGGGTGCCGGGCTGCAGCGTCTGCACCAGCGCGGCCAGCAGCGCGGCGTTGCGGTAGGGCGTCTCGATCAGCAGCTGCGCCTGCTGCAGCTTCAGCGCGGTGTTCTCCAGCGCCTTCAGGCGCTGGGTGCGTTCGGCGGCGTCCTGCGGCACATAACCCACGAAGGCGAACTGCTGGCCGTTCAGGCCGCTGGCGGCCAGCGCCAGCATCAGCGACACCGGGCCGGTGAGCGGGCGCACCTCGATGCCCAGCGCATGTGCCGCGCGCACCACCGCGCTGCCCGGGTCGGCCACGGCCGGCATGCCGGCCTCGCTCACCAGGCCCATGTCGTGCCCCTGCAGGGCCGGGGCCAGCAGCGCGCGCGCGGCGCGGTCGAGTTCGGCGTCGGGCCGGTGGTCGCCCTTCTTGTGCGCGCTGCGGGGCAGTTCGCTGATCTGCTGAGCCTGCAGGGGCGCCGCCAGCGGGAGCACCGCATCGACCCGCTTGAGGAAGGCCCGGGTGGACTTGGCGTTCTCGCTGATCCAGTGGGTCAGGGTGCTGGCGCTGCGCAGCGTGGCGTCGGGCAGCCAGGCGGTGATCGGCAGGCTGCTGTCCACCCCGAAGTCCAGCGGCGTGGGCACCAGGAACAGGCGGCCCAGGCTCATGGCAGCACCATCCCGGCCGCACGCAGCAGCCGGCAGGTGCGGATGAGGGGCAGGCCGATCAGGGCGGTGGGGTCGTCGCTGTCGATGCGCTCCAGCAGCGCAATGCCCAGGCCCTCGCTGCGCGCGCTGCCGGCGCAGTCGTAGGGTTGTTCGGCGCGCAGGTAGCGTTCGATCTCGGCGTCCGAGAGATCGCGGAACACCGCCCGCACCTCGGCCAGATCGACCGCCTCGAAACCGGTGGCCTCGCAGACCACGGCCAGTGCGGTCTGGAACACCACGGTGTGTCCGCGCATGCGGCGCAGCTGGGTCACGGCCCGCTCATGGCTGCCCGGCTTGCCCAGCGGTTCGCCGGCCAGGTCGGCCACCTGATCGCTGCCGATCACCACCGCCTGCGGGTGCCGGTGGGCCACGGCGCGCGCTTTGGCCAAGGCCAGGCGCAGGGCCAGGTCACGCGGTGCTTCGCCGGGCAACGGGGTTTCATCGACCTCCGGCGCGGCCACCTCGAAGGGCAGGGCCAGCCGCTCCAGCAGTTCGCGCCGGTAGCGGGAGGTCGATCCGAGGATCAGCAGGCGTTCGGGCAAGGGGCCGCGCTGGAAGGGGGGAGTGGTTTCGGACAGTTCGGCTTTGCTCATGCCCTGCATTCTCCACCGCTCCACTACACTGCCGCCCCATGAACAAACCGACCCGCACCGTCTGGAACCCCGCCCGGCTGGACGCCGCCGCGTTCGCCCAGGCCGATGCCTCGCTGGAAGGGCAGACCGCCCTGGCCGAACTGGAGCGTCTGGTCGAAGACCTGCACCTGCCGGACGATGGACCGGTCCCGGGCCAGGTGGCGTGGGCGCTGCGCGGCGAGATGCGCGCGCCCCGCACCGGTCAGCAGCCCGATGTCTGGCTGCACCTGCAGGCCTCCGTCACCGTGCCCCTGACCTGCCAGCGTTGCCTGGGTCCGGTGGATGCATCCCTGGAGGTCGACCGCTGGTTCCGTTTCGTGGCCGACGAAGCCACGGCCGAGGCGCAGGACGACGACTGCGAGGAAGACCTGCTGGCCCTCGAACCCCGACCGGACATGCTGGCCGTGCTGGAGGACGAACTGCTCATGTCGCTGCCGCTGGTGCCGCTGCACGACACCTGCCCGGAGCCTGTCCCGCTGGGCGATCCTGCTCCTATCGTGGAAGCAGCCCCCGAGCGCCCCCACCCGTTTGCACAGCTGGCCCGGTTGCGCGGCAAAGGCCCCGATGGCGCGTCCTGAAGGGCGGGCCTGTACGGGGCCTTCCTTCGGGCTATAATGCTTGGCTTTGCGCCAGCCGGCGCGTGACCGCGTCGGTCAGCCCCCACCAACACACAGGAGCCCACCATGGCCGTCCAGCAGAACAAGAAGTCCCCCTCCAAGCGCGGCATGCACCGTTCGCACAACGCCCTGAACGTGCCGGGCATCGCTGTCGAGCCGACCACCGGCGAAACCCACCTGCGCCACCACATCAGCCCCAACGGCTTCTACCGTGGTCGCCAGGTCCTGAAGAACAAGTCCGAAGCCTGATTCCGGGCCTGAGCCGGTGCCGTCGCGCCTGCGCGCGGCGTCCGGCGGTCCGGCATACACGGGCCCGCATGCTGCATGCGGGTCTTTTTTTTGCAAGGGCGCTCGGCAGCGTCCACTCGGGATGTTGAGATGATCACCGTCGCTGTGGATTGCATGGGGGGAGACATCGGGCCGCAGGTCACGATGCCCGCCTGTGCTGCGTTTCTCGCCAGCCACCCTCAGGCCCGCCTGGTTCTGGTCGGCCCGCCCGATCTGGCCGCCGGCTGGCCGCAGCTGGCTCGGCACGAGCGGGTGGACTGGGTGACCGCCACCGAGGTCGTCACCATGGACGACCCGGTCGAAGTGGCCTTGCGGCGCAAGAAGGACTCCTCGATGCGGGTGGCCATCGAGCAGGTCAAGAAGGGACAGGCCCAGGCGGCCGTGTCGGCCGGCAACACCGGTGCCCTCATGGCGATCGCCCGCTACGTGCTCAAGACGCTGGACGGCATCGACCGCCCGGCCATTGCCACCCAGATGCCCAACGCCCGCGGAGGCGCCACCACGGTGCTCGACCTGGGGGCCAACGTCGACTGCAGCGCGGAGCACCTGCTGCAGTTTGCGGTCATGGGCTCGGCCCTGGTGGCGGCTGCCACCGGCAAGCCCGAGCCCTCGGTCGGCCTGCTCAATGTGGGCGAAGAGGTCATCAAGGGCAGCGAGACCATCAAGAAGGCCGGCCAGCTGCTGCGCGACGCGGCGCAGGCCGGTGATCTCAACTTCGTCGGCAACATCGAGGGCAACGACATCTTCAAGGGCACGACCGACATCGTGGTGTGCGACGGCTTTGTCGGCAACGTGGCGCTCAAGGCCAGCGAGGGGCTGGCCTCGATGATCGGCGGCTTCCTGCGCGAAGAGTTCTCCAGCAGCATCTGGCGCAAACTGGCTGCCATCGTGGCCTATCCGGTGCTTTCGTCGTTCAAGAAGCGGGTGGATCACCGCCGGTACAACGGCGCGGCCCTGCTCGGCCTGCAGGGTCTGGTGTTCAAGAGCCACGGGTCGGCCGACGCGTTTGCGTTCGAGCAGGCGCTGGTGCGCGCTTATGATGCCGCCCACCGCGGCATGCTGGACAACGTCCGCGACCGCATCGCCCGGGCCGCGCCCCTGCTGGCCCCTGATTCGGTGCCCGGCGCCCTGAAGAACATTCCGACGATCTGATGGCCAGCGGCGTCCGCCGCCCGGTCGATCCGCCGTCCTGAACCGACTGCAGTCCCATGACCCGTCATTCCCGCATCACCGGAACCGGCAGCTGTCTGCCTCCCCGTCGCCTGACCAACGCCGACATGGTCGACCTGCTGGCGGCACGGGGCGTGGAGACCAGCGACGACTGGATCGTGGAGCGCACCGGCATCCGCGCCCGCCATTTCGTGGCCGACGGCGTGTTCGCCAGCGACCTGGCCACCGAGGCCGCCCGACGCGCCATCGAGGCCGCCGGCACCGACCCGGCCGGCATCGACCTGATCATCGTGGCCACGTCCACCCCGGACATGGTCTTCCCGTCCACTGCCGCCATCGTCCAGCACAAGCTCGGGCTGGCGGGCTGTCCCGCCTTCGACGTGCAGGCGGTGTGCAGCGGCTTCGTGTACGCCCTGACCGTGGCCGACGCCATGATCCGCAGCGGTTCGGCCAGCAAGGCGCTGGTGATCGGCTCGGAAGTGTTTTCGCGCCTGCTCGATTTCAACGACCGCACCACCTGCGTGCTGTTCGGTGACGGCGCCGGCGCCGTCGTGCTGGAGGCCTCCGACACACCCGGCATCCTGGCCACCGACCTGCATGCCGATGGTCGCCACGTGGGCATCCTGTGCGTGCCCGGCCATGTGAATGGCGGCCAGATCCTGGGCGATCCGGTGCTCAAGATGGACGGCCAGGCGGTGTTCAAGCTGGCCGTCGGCGTGCTGGAAGAAGCTGCCCGCGCCGTGCTGGCCAAGGCCGGCCGGACCGAGGCCGACATCGACTGGCTCATCCCTCACCAGGCCAACATCCGCATCATGCAGAGCACGGCGCGCAAGCTCAAGCTGCCGATGGACAAGGTGGTGGTCACGGTGGACCAGCACGGCAACACCTCGGCTGCCTCCATCCCGCTGGCGCTGGACCACGCAGTGCGCGCCGGGCAGGTCAAGCCCGGCGACACGCTCATGCTCGAAGGCGTGGGCGGCGGCTTCACCTGGGGTGCGGTGCTGGTGGATTTCTGACCGTCCCGGCCACCCCTTCCATCTTTCTCGAACAACACCATGAGTTCCTTCGCATTTGTCTTTCCGGGTCAGGGCTCGCAGGCCGTGGGCATGCTGGACGCCTGGGGCGACCACCCCGTCGTGCGCGACACGCTCCAGGAGGCCTCCGAGGCCCTGGGCGAAGACATCGGCCGCCTGATCCATGAAGGTCCCAAGGAGGCCCTGGCGCTGACCACCAACACCCAGCCGGTCATGCTGGTCGCCGGTGTGGCCGCCTGGCGCGTGTGGCGCGCCGAAGGCGGCGCCATGCCGGCCGTGATGGCCGGCCACTCCCTGGGCGAGTACTCCGCCTGGGTGGCTGCCGGTGCGCTCACCCTGGCCCAGGCTGCGCCGCTGGTGCGCTTCCGTGCTGCCGCCATGCAGGAGGCCGTGCCGGTGGGCACCGGTGCCATGGCCGCCATCCTGGGCATGGATGCCGAGCGGGTGCGGGCCGGCTGCGCCGAGGCCCAGGCCAGTTTCGGTGCCGGCAGCGCCGAGGTGGTGGAAGCCGTCAACTTCAACGACCCGGCCCAGACCGTGATCGCCGGCAGCAAGGCCGCCGTGGAAAAGGCCTGCGAGGTGCTCAAGGCCAATGGCGCCAAACGGGCCTTGCCCCTGCCGGTGTCCGCCCCGTTCCACTCCAGCCTCATGAAGCCGGCGGCCGACCGGCTGCGCGAGCAGCTGGCGGCCACCGTGCTGGCCCCGGCCACGGTGCCGGTCATCAACAACATCGACGTGACCATCGAGACCGACGCCGACCGCATCCGCGACGCGCTCTACCGCCAGGCCTTCGGACCGGTGCGCTGGGTGGAATGCGTGCAGGCCATCAAGGCCCGGGGCGTGACGAGCATCGTGGAGTGCGGCCCGGGCAAGGTGCTGTCCGGCATGGTCAAGCGCATCGATGCCGAGCTCAACGGCTACGCCCTGTTCGATCCGGCCACGCTGGCCGACGTCAAGGCCGCCCTGGCCTGATTTCCGGAGACACCCCATGACCGATTCCGTCTTCAAGGGCCAGATCGCCCTGGTCACCGGCGCCTCGCGTGGCATCGGTGCCGCCATCGCCCATGAACTCGCCGCCCGCGGTCTGACCGTCATCGGCACCGCCACCACCGACGACGGCGCTGCCCGCATCGGTGCCGCCCTGGCCGCCGTGCCGGGTGCGGGCGCCGGCTCGCGTGGCGCCTGCCTGGACGTGAACGACGCCACCGCCGCCGAAGCGCTGATCGATGGCATCGTGCAGGCCCACGGCGCACTGCATGTGCTGGTCAACAACGCCGGCATCACCCGCGACACCCTGGCCATGCGCATGAAGGACGCCGACTGGGACGCCGTGCTCGACACCAACCTCAAGGCGGTGTTCCGCATGAGCCGCGCCGTCATGCGGCCCATGATGAAGCAGCGGTACGGCCGCATCATCAGCATCACCAGCGTGGTGGGCGCTTCCGGCAACCCGGGTCAGGCCAACTATGCGGCCGCCAAGGCCGGTGTGGCCGGCATGACCCGAGCCCTGGCCCGCGAGCTGGGCAGCCGCCACATCACCGTCAACTGCGTGGCCCCCGGCTTCATCGAGACCGACATGACGGCCTCGCTGCCCGAGGCGCAGCAGCAGGCCCTGCTGGGCCAGATCCCTCTGGGGCATCTGGGCAAGCCGGCCGATATCGCCCACGCGGTGGCCTACCTGGCCAGCCCGCAGGCGGGCTACATCACCGGTCAGGAACTGCACGTCAACGGCGGCATGTTCATGGCCTGACGCCACCCGGGCCGATGTCCGCCCGGCCACCGCGTCTGGGGAGAACTCTCTAGGCCCGGCTAAAATGGCGGACTGTATTTCAACCAACCCCCCGAGGGACATATGAGCGACATCGAAGCACGCGTCAAGAAAATCATCGCCGAGCAGCTTGGCGTGGAAGAAGGTCAGGTCACCAACGAGAAAGCCTTCGTGGCCGATCTGGGCGCCGACTCGCTCGACACGGTCGAACTGGTGATGGCGCTGGAAGACGAGTTCGGCATCGAGATCCCCGACGAAGACGCCGAGAAGATCACGACCGTGCAGAACGCCATCGACTACGCGCTGGCCCACCAGAAGGGCTGATCGCAGCATGAGCCGTCGCCGTGTCGTCGTGACCGGCCTGGGTTGCATCAGCCCCGTGGGCAACACGGTGGCCGATGCCTGGGCCAACCTCCTGGCCGGACAGTCCGGCATTGACCACATCACCAAGTTCGATGCCACGAACTTCGCGTGCCGGTTCGCCGGTGAGGTCAAGGGGTTCGATCTGGAGTCCTACATCGGGGCCAAGGAGGCCCGGACCATGGACACCTTCATCCACTACGGCATCGCAGCGGCCCATCAGGCCGTGATGGACGCCGGCCTGCCCACGGGCGAGGCGCTGGATGAAGAGACGGCCACGCGCATCGGCTGCATCATCGGATCGGGCATCGGCGGCCTGCCGCTGATCGAAGACACCCACACCGAACTGACGAACCGCGGCCCGCGCCGCATCTCGCCGTTCTTCGTGCCGGCCTCGATCATCAACATGATCTCCGGCCATGTGTCGATGCGGTTCGGCTTCAAGGGGCCCAACCTGGCGGTGGTCACCGCCTGCACGACCGGCCTGCACTGCATCGGCGAGGCGGCCCGCAAGATCGAATACGGCGACGCCGACGTGGTGGTGGCCGGTGGTGCCGAGGCCACGGTGTCCCCGCTGGGCATTGGTGGCTTCGCCGCCATGCGCGCCCTGTCCACCCGCAACGACGATCCCAAGACCGCCTCCCGCCCCTGGGACAAGGACCGGGACGGTTTCGTGCTGGGCGAGGGTGCCGGCGTGCTGGTGCTCGAGGAGTACGAACATGCCAAGGCGCGGGGCGCACGCATCTACGCCGAGCTCGCGGGCTACGGCATGAGCGCCGACGCCGGCCACATGACGGCACCCAACATGGACGGCCCCCGCCGGGCCATGCTCAATGCCCTGCGCAATGGCGGCGTGAATGCCGACGAGGTGAACTACCTCAACGCACACGGCACTTCCACCCCCCTGGGCGACGCCAACGAGACCCAGGCGATCAAGGCTGCGCTGGGCGACCACGCCCGCCGCATCGTGGTGAGCTCCACCAAGTCCATGACTGGCCACCTGCTGGGTGGTGCCGGCGGCATCGAGAGCGTGTTCACCGTGATGGCGGTGCACGACCAGAAGATCCCGCCCACCATCAACATCTTCAATCAGGACCCCGAGTGCGACCTGGACTACTGCGCCAACACAGCCCGTGATGCCCGGGTGGATGTGGCGGTGAAGAACAACTTCGGCTTCGGCGGTACCAACGGCACGCTGGTTTTCCGTCGGGTCTGACGACCTCGACCGCCCTCCCGATGCGCAGCGCCCCACCCGTGGACCACCCGGTGGGGCGTTGTGCCGTCTGGGCCTGGTGCGGCGCGAGCCTGGGGCTGGTGGTCATCATCTTGGCTGCCGACCGATTGAGCGCCTGGGCCCGGCACGCGGACCTGACGCCGGACCGGTGGACAGCCCTGCTGGCAGTCCTGACCCTGGTCTGGTGGGTGGCGGCGTGGCGGTCATGGCGACGGCAGCCCGAGGGCCTGCTGCGCTGGCAACCGGATCCGGTCGATCCCGCTGCATCGGGCTGGCGCTGGTGCCAGGGACCCGGCTCCGAACCGTGCCACGTGACGGGGGTGCTGGATCTGGGGTCACTCTGGCTCGTCCGTATCGTCGGCAACACGTCGAACGGTGTGCCGAGATGGATCTGGTTGGCGTCCAGAGCGGCTCCTGAGGGGTGGTCGGCCCTTCGCCGCGCCGTGTGGGCATCCCGGGGAAACCCTGATGCGGTTGATCGTTCGGTTATATTCCCGCGCGCATGACACCGGAAGACCACACCGCTCCGCCACCCCCTGACAGCGACGTCATGCTGGTGCAGCGCACCCTGGCGGGCGAGCAGCGTGCCTTCGAGCTGCTGGTCATCAAGTACCAGCGCCGGGTCGAGCGCCTGATCGGGCGCATGGTGCGCGATGTGGACCTGGTGGAGGACATCGCCCAGGAAACCTTCATCCGGGCCTACCGCGCGCTGGCCCAGTTCCGGGGCGATGCCCAGTTCTACACCTGGCTCTACCGGATCGCGGTCAACACCGCCAAGAAGCAACTGCTGGAGCTGAAACGCGACCCGCTGGTTTTCCCGTCCCAGCTCAAATCCGGCGACGACGATGAAACTTCCGGGCCCGAACGCGAACCAAGCCTGGGAATGGCCGACACCGAGACGCCCGATGCGGTGCTGGCCAGCAAGGAGATTGCCGAGGCGGTGAACGCCGTCATGGAGTCGCTGCCGGAAGAGTTGCGCATGGCCATCACCCTGCGGGAGATCGAGGGCATGAGTTACGAAGAGATCGCAGAAGCGCTGGACTGCCCGATCGGTACCGTCCGTTCCCGCATCTTCCGCGCACGAGAGGCCATTTCCGGGCGGATCAAGCCCATGCTGGAACGTCAGGGGGGCAAGCGCTGGTGACGGCGCGACCCCTGTCGAGGGACACACCATGAACGCAACGCCATTTCCCACGAACCGACCCGATGCTGTCACCGGGCGGGATGAACGTCTGTCCCTGCTGAGCGACGCACGCGCCGACGTTGCCGAGCTGGACCAGCTCATTGACGAGCTGGACGAGGAGGGGGTCGAGACGCTGCAGCGCTACGAGCTGATCGGCGAGATCCTTCGCAGCGGCATGCCGGCCCGGCGCTCGTGCACCGATCCCCATCACTTCCTTTCCCGGGTCCGCGCCGGCATGGCACAGGAGCCTGTGGCGGTGCCTGCCCGGCCGGTGGCACAGCCCGTGGTGGCCGCGCTGCCGGCGCGCCCGCCAGCCGCCAACGACGGCGTGTTCCGCTGGAAACTGGTGGCCGGATTCGCCTCGCTCGCGGCGGTCATGGCCGTGAGCTGGAACCTGCTGGGCACCGCGACGCCTGCGGGTGCACCTGGCGGTGCTGCCCCGGTGCTGGTGCAGGCTCCGTCGGGCCCGGCCGCCGAGGTCGATCCGCCGGAGGCCGTGCTGGTCATGACGCCGCAGGGCGCCGTGGTGCGCGACCCCCAGCTCGAGCAGCTGCTCAACGAACATCGCCAGTTCGGCGGCATGAACGCGCTGCAGGCGCCCACCGGCTTCCTGCGCAACGCCACCTACGACCGTGAAGGGCGCTGATCGGCCATGACCCAGATCGCTGTGTCCCAGGCTGTCCGTCGTCGGCTGTTCTCCGTGCCGCGCGCACGCGTGGCCCACCGCCATCCATGGCGCCACTGGGTGGCCGCTGCACTGACCGCCGTGGCGGCCGGCACCCTGGCGCCCGCCTGGGCCCAGGGATCGGCGGGCGCCGCGCAGGCCCCGGTGCGCAGCATCAACGAATGGCTCACCCGCATGCACGAGGCCTCCCGCATGCGGGCCTACACCGGCACGCTGGTGGTCACCGCCGGCGCCTCCATGTCGGCCTCGAAGATCTGGCACGTGTGCGACGGCACGCGGCAGATGGAGCGGGTCGACACCCTCACGGGGGAGCCGAGGACCACGCTGCGGCGCGACAACGAGGTCATCACCTTCATCCCCGAGTCGCGCACGGCGGTGGTGGAAAAACGCGAGTCGCTGGGCCTGTTCCCTGACATGCTTCGCACGCCGGAAAACCTCATTCCCGGGTTCTATTCGGTCCGTGAGCTGGGGCACCAGCGCGTCGCAGGCCATCTGGCCGACATGGTCGAGATCCTGCCCAAGGACGACCTGCGCTTCGGCTACCGGATCTGGTCCGAACAGGGCACCGGCCTGGTGGTCAAGCTGCAGACCCTTGGACCGCAGGGCGCGGTGCTGGAGCAGGTGGCCTTCACCGAGCTGCAGCTGGATGCGCCGGTGAGCATGGAGAAGCTGGCGGCCTCGATGAAGGACACCCGCGGCTACGAGGTGGTTCGTCCCGCCCTCAAGAAGACCACGCCGGAAGCCCAGGGCTGGCGTCTGAAGGAGCCGGTACCGGGTTTCAGTTCCATGAGCTGCCATGTGCGTGAGTCCGAAACCCCTGCCAAAGGCGGATCGGCGCCCATGCAGTGGGTGTTCTCCGACGGTCTGGCCTCGGTGTCGCTTTTCGTGGAGCCCTACGACCCGCGCCAGCACGTGCAGGAAAAAGCCGCCACCATGGGTGCCACCCAGTCGGTGAGCCGCCGTGTGGGGGAATACTGGGTCACGGCGCTGGGGGAAGTGCCTCGCGCCACACTCCAGCGCTTCACTCGATCACTGGAACGCGCCCGACCCTGACCGGACCGCTCCCGAGTGGCTTGCGGGCGGCCCTTCGCCTGTGCACACATCATGAGGAAGTCGATGAACCTGTCTGAACGTCGTTCTGCCCGTCGCCTGTTGCCGGTCCTGCTGGCCACGGCGGTCCTGTCGGCCGGCGGCACCGCCGCGCTGATGCACCACCAACCGGTACAGGCGCAGAGCGCTGTCGTGCGGGGTCTGCCCGATTTCACCGAACTGGTCGACATGGTCGGTCCGTCGGTGGTGAACATCCGCACCCTGGAGCGCCGTGATCCTTCCGCGGGCGCCACCAGCCCCGATGAGCAGATGCTCGAGTTCTTCCGCCGCTTCGGCATTCCGGTGCCGCCGGGCGCTGCACCGCGGGGTCCGCGCCAGGGCCAGGGTCAGCCGGAGGAGCGTCCGCGCGGCGTGGGATCCGGTTTCGTGCTCAGCGCCGACGGCCTGATCATGACCAATGCCCACGTGGTGGATGGCGCCGACGAGCTCATCGTCACCCTGCCCGACAAGCGCGAGTTCAAGGCCCGCGTGGTCGGCGCCGACAAGCGCACCGACGTGGCGGTGGTCAAGATCGAGGCCAGCGGTCTCTCGCCGGTGAAGATCGGCGACGTCAACCGGCTCCGGGTGGGGGAGTGGGTCATGGCCATCGGTTCGCCGTTCGGCCTCGAGAACACGGTCACCGCCGGCATCGTCAGCGCCAAGCAGCGCGACACCGGCGACTTCCTGCCCTTCATCCAGACCGATGTGGCCATCAACCCGGGCAACTCGGGCGGGCCGCTGATCAACATGCGCGGCGAGGTGATCGGCATCAACAGCCAGATCTATTCCCGCTCCGGCGGATTCCAGGGCATCTCGTTCGCCATTCCCATCGATGAAGCGGTGCGGGTGTCCGATCAGCTCCGGTCCAGCGGTCGCGTCACGCGCGGCCGCATCGGGGTGCAGATCGACCAGGTCAGCAAGGAAGTGGCCGAGTCCCTCGGGCTGGGTCAGCCCAAGGGTGCCCTGGTCAGGGGCGTGGAGCCCGACTCGCCGGCGGCACGCGCCGGCATCGAGCCGGGCGACATCATCCTGAAGTTCGATGGCAAGGAAGTCGAGAAGTCGGTCGACCTGCCCCGCATGGTGGGCAACACCAAGCCGGGCAGCCGCAGCAACGTCACGGTGCTGCGCCGGGGCAATCAGCGCGACCTGTCCATCACGGTGGCCGAGCTGGAGCCGGACCGTCCCGAGACCCGTGCGGCAGCGCCGGAGCCCAAGGCCGCACCGGTCACGCCGGCCCTGCAGAACCTGGGCCTCGCGCTGGCGGAACTGACGCCGGCCGAACGCAAGGAGCTGGGTCTCAAGGGCGGCGTCCGCATTGCGTCGGCCGATGGAGCCGCTGCCCGCGCCGGCCTGCGGGAAGGCGATGTGATACTGGCCATCGGCAACACCGAGGTGGCGTCGGCCAAGGAGGTGGAGGCGGTGATGGCGCGCATCGACAAGGCCCGGCCGGTGACGGTGCTGTTCCGTCGCGGCGACTGGGCCCAGTACGCGGTCATCCGGCCGCAGCGCTGACCGGCAGGCTGCAGGGGCAAATACCCCCGCAGCCTTTCTGGTTTTCCGGCCCATTCCATTCCTGGTGGCCGATTCACCACATGGGTTAATGACCCGATGGTCGGTAACAGGGAGCGCAATGTGAGCGATTGCTGACCTAATGGTCGAAAGACCGCCCGGTTATCGATAAAATCCAGGTCCATTGCGGACCATTCGGTGCATCACGCTGCAGTCCAACCCATGATGTGGAAGGCTGAGCGGGTGTCCACCGATCATCCACAGACGGTCTGCCAACGAGCGTCCCGTTCTGTGGATAAGCTGTAGATAAATCGCCCTGTTGCTGCCCTGCGACAAGGCGCTGCGAGGGGTTGGCGGCTGTGCGCCATGGGCTTTTTGCCTACAATGAAACCCCAACTATCGCAGTTGCCATTGATTGTTGGTTACGGGCGCGTCAGCAGCTGACGCGCCCTTTTTTATGTCCTTGGCGGACGTCGCTTTCCTTGTGTGGCGCCCGTCGAACGTGTGCCTGTCCGACCTGATGAACCACATCCGCAACTTCTCCATCATCGCGCACATCGACCATGGCAAGTCGACGCTGGCCGACCGCATCATCTCGCGCTGCGGTGGTCTCTCCGATCGGGAGATGAGCGAGCAGGTGCTCGACTCCATGGACCTGGAGAAGGAGCGCGGCATCACCATCAAGGCACAGACCGCCGCGCTCCAGTACAAGGCGCGTGATGGTCAGGTCTACAACCTCAACCTGATCGACACCCCGGGCCACGTGGATTTCTCGTACGAGGTCAGCCGGTCGCTCAGCGCCTGCGAGGGCGCTCTGCTGGTGGTGGATGCCAGTCAGGGCGTGGAAGCGCAGACGGTGGCCAACTGCTACACCGCCCTCGACCTCGGTGTGGAAGTGCTGCCGGTGCTCAACAAGATGGACCTGCCGCAGGCCGATCCCGAGAACGCCAAGCAGGAGATCGAGGACGTCATCGGCATCGATGCCACCGACGCGGTGCCGTGCTCGGCCAAGACCGGCATGGGCGTGGACGACATCCTGGAGATGGTGGTGGCCAGGGTGCCGGCGCCTCGCGGCAATCCGGATGCGCCGCTGCGCGCCATGATCATCGACAGCTGGTTCGACAACTACGTCGGCGTGGTCATGCTGGTGCGGGTCGTCGATGGCCGCCTGGCCCGGGGCGACAAGGTCAAGCTCATGGCCACCGATTCGCTCTACAACGCCGAGAAGCTGGGCGTCTTCACGCCGCACAACGAACCCCGCGAATCGCTCGAGGCGGGCGAGGTGGGCTACATCATTGCCGGCATCAAGGAACTCAAGGCCGCCAAGGTCGGCGACACGGTGACGGCCGTCAAGACCAGCAGCGGCGCCAACCTGGCGTTTGCCACCGAGGCGCTGCCCGGCTTCAAGGAGGTGCAGCCGCAGGTGTTTGCCGGCCTGTACCCCTCCGAGGCCAGCGAATACGACCAGCTGCGCGATGCGCTGGAGAAGCTGCAGCTCAACGACGCTGCACTGCGCTACGAGCCCGAGGTGTCGCAGGCACTGGGTTTCGGCTTCCGCTGCGGCTTCCTGGGGCTGCTGCACATGGAGATCGTGCAGGAGCGCCTCGAGCGCGAGTTCGACCAGGACCTCATCACCACCGCGCCCAGCGTGGTCTACCAGGTGGTCAAGGGCGACGGCGAGATCATCATGGTGGAGAACCCGTCCAAGATGCCCGAAGCCGGTCGCATCGAGGAAATCCGGGAGCCCATCGTCACGGTGCACCTGTACATGCCGCAGGAGTATGTGGGCGCCGTCATGACGCTGGCCAACCAGAAGCGCGGCGTGCAGCTCAACATGGCCTACCACGGCAAGCAGGTCATGCTGACCTACGACATGCCGCTGGGCGAGATCGTGCTGGACTTCTTCGACAAGCTCAAGAGCGTCAGCCGGGGCTACGCGTCCATGGACTACGAGTTCAAGGAGTACCGCGCATCCGACGTGGTCAAGGTCGACATGCTGCTCAACGGCGAGAAGGTGGACGCGCTGTCCATCATCGTCCACCGCACCCAGTCGCAGTACCGGGGCAGGGCGGTGGCGGCCAAGATGCGCGAGATCATCAGCCGTCAGCAGTTCGACGTGGCCATCCAGGCGGCCATCGGGGGCAACGTGATCGCCCGCGAGACCATCAAGGCGCTGCGCAAGAACGTGCTGGCAAAATGCTACGGCGGCGACATCACCCGCAAGCGCAAGCTCCTCGAAAAACAGAAAGCAGGCAAGAAACGCATGAAACAGATCGGCTCGGTCGAGGTGCCCCAGGAGGCGTTTCTGGCCATCCTGCAGGTGGAAGAGTGATGCCGGCGGCCATGGGAACGCTCACCGCGGTGGTGCTCGCGGCCTTCGTGGGCTATGCGGCGGCCTGGTACACCGGTGCGGTGGAAGGCAACTTTGCGCTGCTGCTCATGCTGGCCACGCTGGTCACGGGCCTGTACTGGGTGGCCGAAAAACTGTATTTCCTGCCTGCTCGGCGCAAGGCGGCGCAGCAGCTGGTGGACGAGCACCAGCAGCGCCAGCAGGCCCTGACGGCGCAGGGCTTCGGTCAGCCCGATGCCGGTCTGGAGACCGCGCGCCAGAAGCTGCTGGCCCAGCCCTGGTGGCTGGACTGGACCGCCGGCCTGTTCCCGGTCATCCTGGCGGTGTTCGTGCTGCGATCGTTCCTGTTCGAGCCGTTCAAGATTCCCTCGGGTTCCATGATCCCCACGCTGCGGGTGGGCGACCTGATCCTGGTGAGCAAGTACCACTACGGCGTGCGGCTGCCGGTGTTCAACACCAAGATCATCGACAACCACCAGCCCCAGCGCGGGGATGTGATGGTGTTCCGGTACCCGCCGCAGCCCAGCCTCGACTACATCAAGCGGGTGGTCGGCGTGCCGGGCGACGAAGTGGCCTACCTCAACAAGAAGCTCACCATCAACGGTCAGCCGGTGCCGCGCGAGGTGCTGCCGGACTTCCTCGACCGCGACTCGATGCGGTTCTCACGACAGTTCCGCGAGACGCTCGGCAGCAAGAGCTACAACACGCTCAACGACGACGACCGACCGGCGTTCGTGCCGGGGGCCACCGAGTTTCCTTTCAACGATGCCTGCCGCTACACCGTGGAAGGCGTGATCTGCAAAGTGCCTGCCGGTCACTATTTCATGATGGGCGACAATCGCGACAATTCCCTCGATTCGCGCTTCTGGGGCTTCGTGCCCGAGGCCAACATCGTGGGCAAGGCCTTCTTCGTCTGGATGAATTTCAGCGACCCCGGACGGATCGGCCGGTTCGAGTGACAACGTCAACTGGGAGCTTTCCGCATGCGCCAGCAACATCGCCTTTTCCCCGTCCCGGCACCGCAGCTGCGTCAGCGCGGCCTGACCTTCGTCGGGCTTTTGGTGGTCGGCATCCTGGTGGCGCTGGCGGCCCTGGTGGCCGCCCAGGTGTTCCCGACCTACGTGGAGTACCTCGCGGTCCAGAAGGCATCGGTCAAGGCTTCCCAGGGCAGCACCGTGGCCGAGGTGCGCAGCCTGTTCGACAAGGCGGCGGCCATCGACAACATCACCTCGGTCAAGGGCGCCGACATCAACGTCACCAAGGCCGGCAATGCGGTGGTGGTGAGCTTCGCCTACACCAAGGAAATCCATCTGGCCGGTCCGGCCTGGCTGGTCATGAAGTACGAGGGTTCGTCGCGTTGACCGGTCAATCTGCCGGCAGCCTGCGCACCGTCGGGGGATGGCCTTGAGCCCCGAGCTGGTCGTCCTGCAGCAGAAGCTGCAGCACCGTTTCAACAACCCCCGCCTGCTGGAGCGGGCCCTGACCCACCGCAGCTTCAGTGCCGATCACAACGAGCGGCTGGAATTCCTGGGTGACTCGGTGCTGAACCTGGCCGTGGCCGGGCTGCTGTTCGAGAAACTCTCCAGCCTGCCCGAGGGCGATCTCTCCCGCATCCGCGCCCACCTGGTCAAGCAGGACACCCTGTTCCAGCTGGCCACCGGCCTGGGTCTGGCCCAGGGCCTCAAGCTCGGTGACGGCGAGAAGCGCTCGGGGGGCCACAAGCGGCCCTCCATCCTGGCCGACGCGCTGGAGGCCATCATCGGCGCGGTCCACCTCGACGCGGGCTTCCCCGTGGCGGAAGCCCTGGTGCGGCGCCTGTTCAGCGGGGTCGAGCTCGATGCCCGCATGACGTCGCTGGGCAAGGATCCCAAGACCGAGCTGCAGGAGTGGCTGCAGGCGCGCAAGATGCCGCTGCCTTCATACCGGGTGGTGGCCATCACCGGCGAGGCGCACCAGCAGACCTTCGACGTGGAGTGCGCCGTGCCGCAGGCCGGCATCAGCGAACGGGGCATCGGCGCTTCCCGCCGCGCCGGCGAACAGGCGGCTGCTGCAGCCGTCATCCAGCGGCTGACCGTGCGGTCGCCGTCCACCTCTTCCTGACTGCCATGGCCAAGACACCCCCTCCTTCACCGCCCGCCGACGATCTGGACGCCATGCTGGCCCGCGCCCTGGGCAAGCCCGTGGCGGCGGGCGCTGCGGGCGAGGCGCCCGAGGCCGCCCCCGATGAGCGCGAGCCGGTCGATCCGGCCGAGCAGAAGTGCGGCTATGTGGCCATCGTCGGCAAGCCCAATGTGGGCAAGTCCACCCTGCTCAACGCCCTGGTGGGCCAGAAGGTCAGCATCACCTCGCGCAAGGCCCAGACCACCCGGCATCGCATCACCGGCATGCGCACCGAGGGCGCGACCCAGTTCGTGTTCGTCGACACGCCCGGTTTCCAGACCCGCCACGGCAATGCGCTCAACCGCTCGCTGAACAAGACGGTGCTGGGCGCGGTGGCCGACATGGACCTGATCCTGTTCGTGGTGGAGGCCGGTCGTTTCAACCTGGCCGATGCCAAGGTGCTGGACCTGCTGCCCCAGGGCGTCCCGGTCATGCTGATCGCCAACAAGTTCGACCTGCTGCACCGCCGCGGCGAGCTGGCACCCTGGCTGCGCTCGATGCAGGACCGCCATCCGTTTGCCGAATACGTGCCCATGTCGGCCAAGACGCCGCGCGACGTGCAGCGCCTGCTCGCCATCTGCGAGAAGTACCTGCCGCAGCAGCCCTGGATGTTCGACCCCGAGGAGCTCACCGACCGCAGCGAGCGCTTCATGGCCGGCGAGATGGTGCGCGAGAAGCTGTTCCGCCTGACCGGCGACGAGCTGCCCTACACCTCCACCGTGGTCATCGACAAGTTCGAGGAAGAAGAGGGCGGCCTGCGGCGCATCGCAGCCACCATCGTGGTCGAGCGCGAGGGCCACAAGGGCATGGTGATCGGCGAGAAGGGCGAGAAGCTCAAGCGCATCGGCACCGAAGCCCGCCAGGAACTGGAAAAGCTCTGGGACTGCAAGGTGTTCCTGGAGCTGTGGGTCAAGGTCCGCTCCGGCTGGGCCGACGACGACGCACGCGTGCGGTCCTTCGGCTACGAGTGATGAGCAAACGGGCGCACGAAGAACCGGCGTTCGTCCTGCACCGCTACGACTGGAGCGAGTCCAGCCTCATCCTGGAGGTGTTCGGTCGCCGGCATGGCCGCATTGCGCTGGCGGCCAAGGGGGTCAAGCGCCCCACCTCCCAGTTCCGCCCCGTGCTGCTGCCGCTGCAGCCGCTGCTGCTGTCATGGTCGGGGGATGCCGAGGTCCGCACCCTCAAGTCGGCCCAATGGCAGGGCGGCCATGTCATGCCCACCGGCGACGCCCTGCTGGCGGGCAGCTACCTCAACGAACTGCTGCTCAAGATGCTGGCGCGCGACGACCCGCATCCCCCGCTCTTCGACCACTACGCCCTGGCGGTGCAGCTGCTGGCCGAGCGCGGGGGAGAGCTGCAGTCGCTGGTGGTGCGGGGCTTCGAGCTGGTGCTGCTGCGGGCCATCGGTCTGTTGCCCGACCTGTCCTGCGAGGGCAGCAGCCTCGCCCCCCTCGATCCCTTGCAGCGCTATGTGCTGTTGCTCGAAGGCGGCCTGCGCCTGGCCCACGGCGACGATGCCCATGCCCTGACCGGCGCGGTCTGGATGGCCCTGGACACGGCGCTGGGTCAGCCGGCGCCGCTGGTACCCGTGATGCGCGCCGTGGCCGATGTCCACCAGACCCTGAGGATCCCGCTGCGCAACCTGCTGCACTACCATGGCGGCGTGCGGGTGTTCGGCACCCGTCAGCTGTTGCTCGATGTCCAGGCCCTGAGCCGGCGGCATGCGCCTTCCAGCCCACCCGACCGTTCCGCCACGTCCGTCCCTGAATCCCCATGACCCGCCCCGATCACCGCACCGCCCTGTCGGTCAATGTCAACAAGGTGGCCCTGGTGCGCAACACGCGCCACCTCGGCATCCCGTCGGTCACCCGTGCTGCCACCCTGTGCCTGCAGGCCGGGGCGCAGGGCATCACGGTGCATCCCCGGCCGGACCAGCGCCACATCCGCACCCACGACGTGCACGACCTGGCCGCCCTGCTCAAGGAATGGCCGGACCGCGAGTACAACATCGAGGGCAACCCGTTCCACAACCTCATGCCGTTCGTGCGCGAACTGCGGCCGCACCAGGTGACCTTCGTGCCGGACAGCGAGGGCCAGTTCACCAGCGACCACGGCTGGCGGTTTCCGGAGGATGCCCAGCGCCTGCGCCCGCTGATCGCCGAGTGCCGCGAGCTCGGTGTGCGGGTCAGCCTGTTCATGGATGCCGATGCGCCGGCCATGGCGCAGGCCAGGGCGGTCGGTGCCGACCGGGTGGAGCTCTACACCGAGCCCTACGCGGCCGCCTTCGGCACCCCCGACCAGGCAGCGCAGCTGGAGCGGTTCCGCGCCGCCGCGCAGGCCGCCCTGCTGGCCGGTCTGGGCGTCAATGCCGGCCACGACCTCAACCGGGACAACCTGGTGCCGTTCCTGCGCACCGTGCCGGGCGTGAGCGAGGTTTCCATCGGCCATGCCCTCATGGCCGACGCCCTGGAGCTGGGTTACGCCGCCACCGTGACCGACTACCTGCGCTGCATCGACCGCGCCCACGCCTGAGCCGGCGAGATGATCTACGGCATCGGTACCGACGTCTGCGACATCCGCCGCATCGAGGCCACGCTGCAGCGCCAGGGCGAGCGCTTTGCCCACAAGGTGCTGGGCGAGGCGGAGCTGGCGGTCTGGCAGGCCCGAACCGCCCGCTGGCCCGGCCGCGGCCTGAGCTACTTGGCCACCCGGTTTTCCGCCAAGGAGGCTTTCTCCAAGGCCATCGGTCTGGGCATGCGCATGCCCATGAGCTGGCGGCGCTGCGAGATCCTGAACCACCCCGGCGGTCAGCCCTACATCCGTCTGCATGGTGACCTGCGGGTCTGGTTCGAGGAGCGGAACCTGCAGGCCCATGTGACGGTCTCCGATGAAGCCGATCATGCCGCCAGCTTCGTGGTGGTCGAAGTCCTGCCTCCCCCTGTTTCCTGATTGCCCCATGAGCCATCACGCCCCCCTGATCATCGACGTGGCCGGTCACCGGCTGACCCCGGCCGATCGCCGCCGCCTGAGCCACCCGCTGGTGGGCGGCGTCATCCTGTTCGGCCGCAACTGGAAGGACCGGGCCCAGCTCACCCGGCTGTGCGCCCAGATCAAGGCCGTGCGGCGCGATCTGCTGATCGCGGTCGACCACGAAGGCGGCCGGGTGCAGCGTTTCCGCACCGACGGATTCACCCACCTGCCCCCCATGGCTGCATTCGGCCGGGCCTGGTTGTCGGGCGGCGATGCGACATCGGCCCTGAACGCCTGCAACGCGGCCACCGCCGCTGGCTATGTGCTGGCTGCCGAGCTGCGCGCCTGTGGTGTCGATCTGAGCTTCGCGCCGGTGCTCGACCTGGACCACGGCGACAGCACCGTGATCGGTGACCGCGCCTTCGCACGCGATCCGCAGGTGGTCACGCTCCTGGCCCAGGCGCTGATGCATGGGTTGCGGCAGGCCGGCATGGCCCATTGCGGCAAGCACTTTCCGGGTCATGGCTTCGTGCGGGCGGACTCCCACCACGATGTGCCGGTCGACCGTCGCCCGCTCAAGACCATCCTGGCCGACGACGCCATGCCCTACGGCTGGCTCAGCGCCAGCCTCTCGGCCGTCATGCCGGCCCACGTGGTCTACCCCCGCGTCGACGCACGTCCGGCCGGCTACTCGGCCCGCTGGCTGCAGGAGGTGCTGCGCCAGCGCCTGGGCTTCACCGGCGCGGTGTTCAGTGACGACCTGAGCATGGCAGCAGCCCGTGTGATCGAGGGCCGGACGGTGGATTTCCCCGAAGCGGCCCTGGCCGCGCTCGACGCCGGCTGCGACATGGTGCTGCTGTGCAACCAGTCCATCGTGGAAGAGGGGGCACCGATCGATGCAGCCATCGAGGCGCTTTCGGCCGCGGCGCTGGAAGGTCGCTGGCAGCCCCGGGATGCGAGCGAGGAGCGCCGGCGTGCCCTGTTGCCGGCCGGTGCGGCCGAACGCTGGGACGACCTGATGGTCAGCCCGCGCTACATGCAGGCGCTCAGCCTGATCGACGCCCTGCCGGCCTGAGGGCCTGCGTGCTCAGCCGTCCAGACCCAGGCGGTCGAGCAGGTCGGCCACCAGTTCCAGCCGCAGCAGCGGGTTGTCCAGCGACATCAGGCGCTGCTTGAGTTCGGTCGGGGTGGGCAGGAGTTCTGCCCACCGGTTGGCCACCCAGCCGCAGTCGTTCCAGTGGTAAGGCTCCTGCAGCGGCAGCTGGGCCAGCATCTCGGGCTGCCGCTCGCGCAGGTTCATCAGCAGTTGCTGCAGCCGGTTGCGTGCGCCGTCGAGATGGTCCGGCACCGGCACCACCGGCTCGGGCGCATCGAGCGTGACGTCGGCCACCCACAGGCCATGCGGCAGCTGCTGGCGGCGGTCGACCTTGAAACGCTGCTGACCCTGGCAACGGATCATCAGCAGGCCGGGCTGGGGTTTGTCGAGCGAGTCGATGCGGGCCAGCACGCCCACCGAATGGAAGTCTTCCTTCGCGAAGGCGGGGGCATCGCCGCGGGCCTGCGGGTCGACCTGGCGCACCTCGTGCCCTTCGCTGAGGCAGACGATGCCGAACGGCGCACCGGCCCGGTGGCAGCGGCCGATCATGTCGAGGTAACGCACCTCGAAGATGCGCAGCGGCATCCAGCCGCCCGGGAACAGGACGGTGTTGAGCGGGAAGAGGGGGAGCTGCGTGAGCGTCAGCGGCCCGGTCGACGCGCTGGAGGTCAATCGGGCACCACGGCGTCGGCGCTCTGGCGCTGCATCATGGCCAGCAGGTTGGCCACCGTGCCCCGCAATTCGCGCCGGTCGCAGATGAAGTCGACCGCACCCTTGGTCTGCAGGAACTCGGCGCGCTGGAAGCCCTCGGGCAGTTTCACCCGCACGGTGTTCTCGATCACGCGCGGACCGGCAAAACCGATCAGGGCCTTGGGCTCGGCAATCACCACGTCACCCACGAACGCGAAGCCGGCGCTCACGCCGCCCATGGTGGGGTCGGTGAGCACGCTGATGTAGGGCAGGCCCTTCTTGGCCAGGCGGGTGAGGGCGGCGTTGGTCTTGGCCATCTGCATCAGCGAGAGCAGGCCTTCCTGCATGCGGGCGCCGCCGGTGGCGGTGAAGCACACGAAGGGCACCTTCTGGGCAATGGCTTCTTCCACGCCACGCACGAACCGCTCGCCGACCACCGAGCCCATGGAGCCGCCCATGAAGTCGAACTCGAAGCACGAGACCACCAGGCTGATGCCGTGCACCGCGCCGCCCATGACGACGAGGGCGTCGGTCTCGCCGGTGTTCTCCAGGGCTTCCTTCAGGCGCTCGGGGTACTTGCGGCTGTCCTTGAACTTGAGCGCATCGACCGGCAGGACTTCCTGCGCGATCTCGTAACGGCCCTCGGCATCCAAGAAGGCATTGAGGCGGGCGCGCGCGCCGATGCGGTGGTGGTGGCTGCAGTGAGGGCAGACGTTCTGGTTCTTTTCCAGGTCGCTCTTGTAGAGCACCGCCTCGCAGCTGGGGCACTTGATCCACAGGCCTTCGGGCACGCTGCGCCGCTCGGTCGGATCGGTGGGGGTGATCTTCGGGGGCAGCAGTTTTTCAAGCCAGGACATGGGGTCTCTCCTTCAACGAGGCGGAATTAAACCACGGGGGTGCCAGGGTGCGGATCAGGCGTCCAGCGCCTGCCGGATGCCGCCCAGGAAGCTCGCTGCCGTGCTCACCACACGTTCGCGCGGTTCGTTCTCGATCAGCTGGATCAGCCGGCTGCCGATGACCACCGCATCGCTGGTGCGACCGATGGCCCTTGCCGTCTCGGCATCGCGGATGCCGAAGCCCACGCCCACCGGAATGCTCACATGCGCACGGATGCGCGGCAGCATGGCCTCGACCTGGGACACGTCCAGCGTGCCGGCGCCGGTCACGCCCTTGAGCGAGACGTAGTACACGTAGCCGCTGGCCACCCGGGCGACCTCGGCCATGCGCTGGTCGGTGGAGGTGGGGGCCAGCAGGAAGATCAGGTCCATGCCGTGCTCACGCAGGGCCTGGGCGAAGTCGGCGCATTCCTCGGGCGGGTAGTCCACCACCAGCACGCCGTCCACGCCGGCAACCGCAGCGTCGCGCACGAAGGCCCCTGCGCCGTGCACCTGGTCGTAACGTTCGATCGGGTTGGCATAGCCCATCAGCACTACCGGGGTGTCGGCATCGCGCTGGCGGAAGGTGGTGACCATGGCCAGCACCTCGCGCAGGCCGATGCCGGCGGCCAGCGCACGGTCACCGGCCTTCTGGATCACCGGGCCGTCGGCCGACGGGTCGGAGAACGGCACGCCGAGTTCGATCACGTCGGCCCCGGCCTCGGCCATGCCCCACATGAGCTCGGGCGTGATGTCGGGCTGCGGGAAGCCGGCGGTCACGAAGGGGATGAGGGCCTTGCGGCCCTGCGCGCGCAGGCGGGCAAAGGTGGCGTCGATGCGGCTCATCGCTTCACCTCCACCACGGCCTCGCCGCCCTTGACCGACTGGCCACGGCAGCTGGGCCGGCAATAGAAGTCGGCCTGCGACAGGTCGGCCACGGTGCCGATGTCCTTGTCACCCCGTCCGGAGAGGTTCACCAGGATCGACTGGTCCTTGCGCATGCCGCGTGCCATCTTCATGGCGTAGGCAATCGCGTGGCTGGATTCCAGCGCCGGGATGATGCCCTCGGTGCGGCACAGGTAGTGGAAGGCCTCCAGCGCCTCGGTGTCGGTGATGCCCACGTACTCGGCACGGCCAATGTCCTTGAGGAAAGCGTGTTCCGGGCCCACGCCCGGGTAGTCCAGGCCGGCGCTCACGCTGTGGGTCTCGGTCACCTGACCGTTGTGGTCCTGCAGCACATAGGTGCGGTTGCCGTGCAGCACGCCCGGCGAGCCCTTCTGCAGCGAGGCCGAATGCTTGCCGCTGTCCAGGCCCTCGCCGGCCGCTTCCACGCCGATCAGGCGGGTCTGCGGGAAGGGGATGTAGGGATGGAAGATGCCCATGGCATTGCTGCCGCCGCCCACGCAGGCCAGCACCGCGTCGGGCTGATCGCCGGCGCAGCCGGCCTCCAGCAGCATCTGCGGCATCTGCACGATGCATTCCTGGCCGATCACGCTCTGGAAGTCGCGGACCATCATGGGGTAGGGGTGCGGGCCAGCCACGGTGCCGATGATGTAGAAGGTGTTGTCCACGTTGGCGACCCAGTCGCGCATGGCCTCGTTGAGCGCGTCCTTGAGCGTCTTGCTGCCAGACTCCACCGGGACCACGGTGGCGCCCAGCAGCTTCATGCGGTAGACGTTCGGGCTCTGGCGCTTGACGTCCTCGCTGCCCATGTACACCACGCATTCCAGGCCGTAGCGGGCGCAGATGGTGGCGGTGGCCACGCCGTGCTGGCCGGCGCCGGTCTCGGCAATGATGCGCGGCTTGCCCATGCGGCGCGCCAGCATGGCCTGGCCGATGGTGTTGTTGATCTTGTGGGCGCCGGTGTGGTTGAGGTCTTCCCGCTTCAGGAAGATCTGGGCACCGCCCTGTTCGCGGCTCATGCGGGCGGCGTGGTACACGGGGCTCGGGCGGCCCACGAAATGCGCCAGTTCGCGCCGGAATTCGGCCAGGAACTCAGGATCGTTCTGGTAACGCGCGTAGGCGTCCTTGAGCTCGTTGATGGCGTGGGTGAGCGTCTCGCTCACGAAGCTGCCGCCGTAGATGCCGAAATGGCCTCGGGCATCGGGTTGCTGGTAGGTGGTCTGCATGGTGTCTGTCCGGTGGAGGGTTCCCCGGTGCTGCGGCCGACCGGGCCGCGGGCTGTCAGGGGGAACGGGAGGGGCTGGAGAGCAGGGCGTCGGCCTGGCGGACTGCAGCCACGAAGGCCTGCATCTTGCCGGCGTCCTTGATGCCTTTCGACACCTCGACGCCCGAGCTCACGTCAACGGCCCAGGGCCGTACCAGCCGGATGCCATCGGTCACGTTTGCAGGCGTGAGTCCACCAGACAAAACGAGGCGAGAGCTGGCGTTTAGTTGTGGATGTGACCAAGGGAAAGCCGTCCAGTCGAAGGAGTGACCACCACCGCCATAACCGTCGACGAGCGCATCGAGCAGGATGGCCTGCGCTCCGGCGTGGTCAGCCGCGTATTTTAGGAGATCGAACCCGGCGCCGGCGGTTCCGGTGGGAATGCGCGCGGCCCGCAGGAAGGGCCGGCCCCGGGCCAGCCGGATGGCGTCCTGCGCCGTCTCGTCGCCATGGAACTGAAGCAGGGCTCCCGGCACAGCCTCAAGGCCCTGGGCGATGGCCTCGGCGTCGGCATTCACGAACAGCAGCACCGGCGTCACGAACGGTGGCAGGCGGCTTGCCAGCTCGCCGGCTCGCTGCGCCGTCACATGGCGCGGGCTGGCCGGGTAGAGCACGAAGCCGATGGCGTCGGCACCGGCCTGCACGGCGGCGTCCACGTCCGCCTCGCGGGTAAGGCCGCAGATCTTGATGCGGGTGCGGTGCAGTGCGGTCATGTCAGGGCAGCCAGTCGAAGGCCGGGGTGCGGTCGGGCAGGCCGAAAGCGGGATCGTAGACCGGTCCGAGAAAGTACAGGCCGTCGGGGGCAAAGGTGGGTGCGGCCGCGTCGCGGCTGCGGGCGGCCAGCACCTCGGCCATCCACGCCGGGGGCCGGTTGCCGGTGCCCACGGCCAGCAGGCAGCCCATGATGTTGCGGATCATGTGGTGCAGGAAGGCATTGGCCTCGAACTCGAAGCGCCAGTAGGCGCCGCGCCGCGAGAGGTCGATGCGGCGCATCTGTTTGACCGGTGTGTGGGCCTGGCAGCTGGAGGCCCGGAACGAGGTGAAATCATGCTCGCCCAGCAAGGCCTGGGCGGCCTGCTGCATGGCCGCCAGGTCCAGCGGGCGGAACACCCAGCCCACCTGCGAGGCATCCACGCTGGGCCGCACCGGAGATTCGAGCAGCACATAGGCGTAGCGCCGCGCCTGAGCGCTGGCCCGGGCATGAAAGCTGGGCGGCACCAGCCGCGCCCATTGCACCGCAATGTCGGGCGGCAGGAAGCTGTTGGTGCCCCGCACCCAGGCGTATTCGGTGCGGTCCAGCGGCGTGTCGAAATGCACCACCTGCATCAGGCCATGAACCCCGGCATCGGTCCGGCCGGCACACAGGGTGTGGACCGGCCCGGCGGCCGTGAACTGCGCCAGCGCCGATTCCAGCTGGTCCTGCACCGTGTTGCCGCCCGGCTGGCTCTGCCAGCCGTCGTAGGCGCGGCCATTGAAGCTCACGCCCAGCGCGATGCGGTGCATCGGGCCGGGCGTGTCGTGAAGCGCTCGGGGTTCGGACAAACCGATCGGTCAGGCCAGGTCGGCCAGGAAGGTGCGGGCCTTGCTCTGCAGGGTGCCGGAGCTCTCGTTCATGACCTCTTCGGCCAGCGAGCGGGCGCCTTCGATGTCGCCGATGGCCCGGAACTCCTCGGCCAGCGACAGCTTGGTCTCCAGCGGGTTCTCTTCGGTGAGCTCGCCGGCCGACGTGGTTTCTTCGGGCGCCGAGGTCGGCGTGTCCAGATCGAGCGACACCCCGCCCAGATCGAAGCTCAAGGGGGCCGGCGCAGGGGCGCTGGCCGTCGGCGCGGCCGCGGCAGCGACCGGCTCGACCGCCGGCGGCAGGTCGAGCTCGAAGCCCGGCAGGTCGATGCCGTTGTCGGCAGACGGCTCGGCCTGGGCGGGTGCCGCCGCGGGTGCTGCTGCCGTGAAGTCGATGTCGAACTCCATGTTCAACGGGGCCAGCTCGTCGGTGGCCGGGGCGGACGCCGCTGGGGCAGGGGCAACCGGCGCCGGCGCGGCGGCCTGCGGCGCAGCTGTCAGGGACTCGGTGCCCGACAGATCCGCCATGTCGGACAGGGCATCGTCCAGGCTCTTCAGGTCGTCGGGGTCGGCTGCCATGCGGGCCTGCGCCGGTGCGGCGGCAGGTACGTCATCGTCCAGCGACAGGTCCAGGTCGACGTCCAGGTTGCCCATGGCCGACAGACTGCCGGCACCGACGGCGGTGTTCATGCTGCTGGCACTGAAGGGCATGGTGTTGATCGGGTCTGCGCCATCGCCACGCATCGTGGCCGTACCCACGCCGCCCGGCTGGTACAGCGGGTTCGAAGGATCGAGGTCCCGTCCGCGCCGGCAGATCTCTTCCCACTCGTCTCCCCGACCCTGGGTCAGGCCGAAAGCTTCGGCCGCCACCACCTCGAAGGCCCGGGCGTCGCGGCGTTTGGCATAGATCTCGGTCAGCTTGGCATGGATGGCCACGCGGGACGGAGACGTCCGCAGGGCTTCCTTGAGGATCTCCTCGGCCTGCAGGTCGCGACCATAGGCCAGGTAGACATCGGCTTCGGCGACCGGGTCCACATCGCCGGCGGCATCGAGCTGGCTGGGTGAATACACCATGGAGGAGCCGGATGCCGCTGCTTCGGCGGTGTCGATCCGCTGCCCGCCGCTGGAGCCGAAGAACGAGTCGGGCTGCAGGCGGCTCTCCAGGAAGGAGCTGTCGACCTGCGAGCGTGCCTTGCGCTGGCGCAACCGGTACAGACCGAAACCCGCCAGCAACGCCAGCAGGGCAGCGGCCCCCGGAAGCACCATGGGGTTGTCGCGCAGCTGGTCGACCAGACCGCCGACGCCGGCATCGACGGGTGCCGGGGCCACTGGCGCTGCAGGCGCAGCAGCCGGTGCCGGTGCAGGCGCAGATGCGGGAGCGTCGGCGGCGGGTGCCGCAGCGCTCACGACCGGTGTGGCCGGGACACCGGCGGGTGCCGGTACCTCGATGCCCGACGCGACCGGGGTGGTCGGAGCCGCAGCAGCAGGTGCTGCAGGCGCGCTGGCCGGCACCGACGAGGCGGCAGGCGCGGCGAGCTTGGCCAGTTCCTCGATGTTGCGGTTGAGTTCGGCGGCCCGCTGCTGGGTGTCCTGGGTCTGGCGGGCCTGGGCGATCTTGTCTTCGCCCGCCGGAGCTGCGCCGGCCGCTCCCGGCTTGCTCAGTGTCAGCTTGTCGGCAGGTGCCGGCGCAGCCTGGGTGTCCTTGACCTCGGCCTGCACCTTGCCGCTGGCCTGCTGGCCGGCCGCTGCGACCGAGGCTGCGGGAGCCGCACCGGCCAGGCGACGGCGGAACTCGTTGAAATCCTTGCTCTGGGCCGTGATGGTCTGGCGGGCCTGTGATTCGTCCACCGCCTGGGCCGATTCGGCCGAGGGCAGTTCCAGTACGCTGCCGGCCTTGATGCGGTTGACGTTGCCACCGATGAAGGCCTGCGGGTTGGCCTGGAGCATGGCCACCAGCATCTGTTCGAGCGAGACGCTGGCCGGCTTGTTGGCGGCCGCGATCTTGCCGGCCGTGTCCCCGGGCCGCACGGTGACCTGAGATCCGGCGCCAGCGCCTGCGGGCGCAGAGGCCGGGGCTGCCGTGCGGGGAGCGGTGGTGGCCGCTGCTGCCGGTGCGGGCGCCGGGGCCGGTGCCGCAGCCGGCGCTGCCGGACGGGGACGGGCTGCCGGGGCGGCAGCCACCGGTGGCAGGGGTGCCGGGGCGGTGGCAGCGGCACGCAGGTTCGGCGGATCGAACAGCAGCGTGTAATCACGCACCAGCCGTCCGGTGGCCCAGTTGGCTTCCAGCACCAGATCGACGAAGGGTTCGTTGACCGGACGGTTGCCGACGATCCGGACGTACTGGCGGCCATCGGGGCGGCGCTGCAGGGTGATCTGCACGCCCACCAGGGCCTGGCTGGCTTCGATGCCGGCGGCCCTCAGGGCCTCGGCGCCGGCCAGGCGCAGCTGCAGGCTGGACGCCTCCTGGGCCGTGATCTCGGGCACATCGATTTCGGCCCGGATGGGTTCGCCCAGGGCGGACTTGACCTGGACCGGTCCGAGGGCAAGTGCCAGCGCGTCGGTGGGCTGGGCCAGCGACAGGGCCAGCACCGCCGCGGCAGCCACCGCATGGAGCCGTACCTTGCCGGTCAGACCTGTGCGGGATGTCGCACCGAGATCCGATGAATGGGGCAATGAACGGGGGTGGATGCGCACATGGACCTCGACAGGCAAAAAGCTGGAATTGACCATAGCATCAACAGATTACGGTGACAAGCTAACAATCCGCTTGAGTTTCCAAGGCCACCGTTTGTCACCAAGTGCGCAGAAAATCACGTTGTTGTGACACAACGTGTTGCCCTGCCGGGGAACCGGCAGGGCGGCCCCGATCAGGCGTCGAGCAGGATGCGCAGCATGCGGCGCAGGGGTTCGGCGGCACCCCAGAGCAGCTGGTCGCCGATGGTGAAGGCGCCGACATACTCCGGCCCCATGGCCAGCTTGCGGATGCGGCCCACCGGAATGGTCATGGTGCCGGTCACGGCCACGGGGGTCAGGTCGCGCAGGGTGGCCTCGCGGGTGTTGGGCACCACTTTCACCCACTCGTTGTCGGCGGCGATCATCGCTTCGATGTCGGCCACCGGCACGTCCTTCTTCAGCTTGAAGGTCAAGGCCTGGGAATGGCAGCGCATGGCGCCCACGCGCACGCAGAAGCCGTCCACCGGCACGGCAGCGGACCCGAAGCCCTCGCCCTGGCCCAGGATCTTGTTGGTCTCGGCCATGCCCTTCCACTCTTCCTTGGACATGCCGTTGCCCAGGTCCTTGTCGATCCAGGGGATCAGCGAGCCGCCCAGCGGAACGCCGAAGTTGGCCGTTTCGGCGGCCGACAGCGAACGCTGCTTGGCGATCACCTGGCGGTCGATTTCCAGGATCGCGCTCTTGGGATCGTCCAGCAGGGCCTTGACCTCGGCATTCAGGGTGCCGTACTGGGTGAGCAGTTCGCGCATGTGCTGCGCGCCGCCGCCGGAAGCGGCCTGGTAGGTCTGGGTCGACATCCATTCCACCAGACCGGCCTTGTACAGGGCGCCCACACCCATGAGCATGCAGCTCACGGTGCAGTTGCCGCCGATCCAGTTGCGGCCGCCCTTGGCCAGCGCGTCCTTGATGACCGGCATGTTCACCGGGTCCAGGATGATGACCGCGTCGTCCTTCATGCGCAGGGTGGAGGCGGCGTCGATCCAGTGGCCGTTCCAGCCGGTGGCTCGCAGCTTGGGGAAGACTTCGGTGGTGTAGTCGCCGCCCTGGGCCGTGATGATGATGTCGCAGCGCTTGAGCGCCTCGATGTCGAACGCGTCCTGCAGACGGGTTTCGTTTCGGGCCATGGCAGGGGCGGCGCCCCCGGCGTTCGAGGTGGAGAAGAACAGCGGCTCGATGACATCGAAGTCCTTCTCGGCCACCATGCGGTCCATCAGCACGGAGCCGACCATGCCCCGCCAGCCCACGATTCCAACCAGTTTCGTCATGACATTGCCCTTTGTGAAAAGTTGAGAAATCCTCTTCGATCCGCCCGGCTCGTCGTGCCGGGGGAGGGCGTGACGAACCGGAGCTGGATCAGCCCTTGGTAATGGTTTTGGTGATCGCGCTCACCACCGCGTCACCCATCTCGCGGGTGCCGACTTTCGTGGTGCCTTCCGACCAGATATCGGCCGTGCGCAGGCCGGAGGCGAGCACATGGGCCACCGCCGCCTCGATTCGGGCGGCGGCTTCGGGTTGGTTGAGGGAGAAGCGGAGCATCATGGCAGCGGACAGGATTGTAGCCAGCGGGTTTGCAATACCCTTACCGGCAATGTCCGGCGCGCTGCCGTGGCTGGGTTCGTACAGGCCCTGGTTGCGGGTGTTCAGCGAGGCCGAGGGCAGCATGCCGATCGAGCCGGTGAGCATCGAGGCCTCGTCGGACAGGATGTCGCCGAACATGTTGCCGGTGACCACCACGTCGAACTTCTTGGGCGCGCGCACCAGCTGCATGGCGGCGTTGTCCACGTACATGTGCTCCAGCTCCACGTCGGGGTACTGGGCATGCACCTCGGTGACCACGTCCTTCCAGAACTGGAAGGTCTCCAGCACGTTGGCCTTGTCGACGCTGGTGACCTTTCTGTTGCGCTTGCGGGCGGCCTGGAAGGCCACATGGGCAATCCGTTCGATCTCCGGCTTGCTGTAGCGCATGGTGTCGAAGGCTTCCTCGGCACCGGGAAAGTGCCCGTCCACCGCGGTGCGCCGGCCTCGCGGCTGGCCGAAATAGATGTCGCCGGTCAGCTCGCGGATGATGAGGATGTCCAGGCCCGCGATGATTTCGGGCTTCAGGCTCGATGCCCCCACCAGTTCGGGGTAGCAGATGGCCGGGCGGAAATTGGCGAACAGCCCCATGTGCTTGCGCAGGCCCAGAATGGCCTGCTCCGGGCGCAGCGGGCGGTCGAGCTTGTCGTACTTCCAGTCGCCCACGGCGCCGAACAGCACGGCATCGGCATCCATGGCCAGCTTCAGGGTGGACTCGGGCAGCGGGTGGCCGTGGGCCTCGTAGGCGGCCCCGCCCACCAGGGCGCTTTCCATTTCGAAGGACAGGTCCAGCGCCTGAAGCACCTTGACGGCCTCGGCCACGATTTCGGTGCCGATGCCGTCACCCGGAAGAACTGCGATTTTCATGTTGCTGTGTGGGGTTGCCGGCTCACTGGCCGACCATGGTGTGGGCCAGCCAGGGCTTGGTGGCCAGGCGCTGCGACTCGTAGGCCGCGATCTTGTCCTTGTGGCGCAGGGTCAGGCCGATGTCGTCCAGGCCGTTGAGCAGGCAGTACTTGCGGAAGGGCTGCACATCGAAAGGGATCTCCTCGCCCTGCGGCTTCACGATCACCTGGCGCTCCAGGTCGATGGTCAGCTCGTAGCCGGGGAAGGCTGCCACTTCATCGAACAGGCGGGCCACGGTGGCTTCGGGCAGCACGATGGGCAGCAGGCCGTTCTTGAAGCAGTTGTTGAAGAAGATGTCGGCGAAGCTCGGTGCGATCAGCGCCCGGAAGCCGTACTGCTCGATGGCCCAGGGCGCATGCTCGCGGCTGGAGCCGCAGCCGAAGTTCTGCCGCGCCAGCAGGATGGAGGCGCCGGCGTAACGGGGCTGGTTGAGCACGAAGTCGGCGTTGGGCTTGCGGGATGCCGGGTCCTGGCCGGGCTCGCCCTTGTCCAGGTAGCGCCACTCGTCAAACAGGTTGGGGCCGAAGCCGGTCTTGCGGATCGACTTGAGGAACTGCTTGGGAATGATGGCGTCGGTGTCGACGTTGTCCCGGTCCATCGGGGCGACCAGCCCCTTGTGCAATTGAAAGGCTTTCATCACTTCTTGGCAGCGCCTTCGAGCACCTGCCCGCCTTTCTGGATGTCCTGGCCCAGGCCCTGGATGGTGTTGCAGCCGGTCAGCGCGAAGGCGGCCACAGTGACGAGGAGGGCAGCGATGGATTTCATGGCGTTCCTTTCAGGGGTTTCAGGCGAATTGACGGATGTCGACAAAGTGGCCGTGCACGGCAGCGGCTGCCGCCATGGCGGGGGAAACCAGGTGGGTCCGGCCGCCGGCACCCTGGCGACCTTCGAAATTGCGGTTGCTGGTGGACGCGCAGCGCTCGCCCGGCTCGAGCCGGTCGGCGTTCATGGCCAGGCACATGCTGCAGCCCGGCTCGCGCCATTCGAAGCCGGCAGCCTGAAAGATCTCGTGAAGACCTTCGCGCTCGGCCTGGGCCTTCACCAGACCGGAACCCGGCACCACCATGGCCAGCTTGACGTTGCGGGCCACCTTGCGGCCGAGCTTCTTGACCACGGCCGCGGCCTCGCGCATGTCCTCGATGCGGCTGTTGGTGCAGGACCCGATGAACACCTTGTCGACAAAGATGTCGTCCAGGCGCTTGCCGGGCTCCAGTGCCATGTAGGTCAGGGCCCGCTCGATGGCGCCGCGCTTGACGGCGTCCTTTTCCTTGTCGGGATCGGGCACCAGACCGTCGATGCCGAGCACCATCTCGGGCGAGGTGCCCCAGGTAACCTGCGGCAGGATCTGCGTCGCATCGAGCTCGACCACGGTGTCGAACTTTGCGTCGGCGTCGGAATGCAGGGTCTTCCAGTAGGCCACGGCCTGGTCCCATTCCACCCCGGTGGGAGCGAGCGGGCGGCCCTTGACGTATTCGATGGTCTTGTCGTCCACCGCCACCAGACCCGCGCGAGCTCCGGCCTCGATGGCCATGTTGCAGACCGTCATGCGGCCTTCCATGCTCAGCGACCGGATGGCCGAGCCACCGAACTCGATGGTGTAGCCGGTGCCGCCGGCGGTGCCGATGCGGCCGATGATGGCCAGCACCACGTCCTTGGCGGTCACGCCCCGGGCCAGCTGACCTTCGACGCGGATCAGCATGTTCTTCGCCTTCTTGGCCAGCAGCGTCTGGGTGGCCAGCACATGCTCGACCTCGCTGGTGCCGATGCCGTGGGCCAGCGCGCCGAACGCGCCGTGGGTGCTGGTGTGCGAGTCGCCGCAGACCACCGTCATGCCGGGCAGGGTGGCGCCGTTCTCGGGGCCGATCACATGCACGATGCCCTGGCGCTTGGACATGAAGGGGAAGAACGCGGCAGCGCCGAACTCTGCGATGTTGCTGTCGAGCGTGGTGATCTGCTCCTTGCTGATCGGATCGGCGATGCCGTCGTAGCCACGCTCCCAGCCGGTGGTGGGGGTGTTGTGGTCGGCCGTGGCCACCACCGAACTCACCCGCCAGACCTTGCGGCCCGCCTGACGCAGACCCTCGTAGGCCTGCGGGCTGGTGACCTCGTGCACCAGATGGCGGTCGATGTAGAGGACGGCGGTGCCGTCTTCTTCGGTGTGGACGACGTGTTCGTCCCAGATCTTGTCGTAGAGCGTGCGTCCCATGACTGTGGTGTGGCCCGGCGGTGCTTGAAGGAACCGGCGATTTTACGGGGTCTGACATGAATGCGCCCGCCACACCCCGGGGCATGGCGGGCGCAGGCACCGGCCAGGTGGCCGATGCGATCCGGTCACTTCTGGGCGGCGGGCACGTCGCGGCGCGGCGAACCGGTGAACAGCTGGCGCGGACGGCCGATCTTGTACTCGGGGTCGCCGATCATCTCGTTGAGCTGGGCGATCCAGCCCACGGTGCGGGCCAGGGCGAAGATGCCGGTGAACAGGTTCACCGGGATGCCGATGGCGCGCTGCACGATGCCGGAATAGAAGTCGACGTTCGGGTAGAGCTTGCGCGAGACGAAGTACTCGTCTTCCAGCGCGATCTTCTCGAGTTCCTTGGCCAGCTTGAACAGCGGGTCGTTCTCCAGACCCAGTTCCTGCAGCACTTCGTTGCAGGTTTCCTGCATGAGCTTGGCGCGCGGGTCGTAGTTCTTGTAGACGCGGTGACCGAAGCCCATGAGCTTGACGCCGGAGTTCTTGTCCTTGACCTGGTTCATGAACTCGCCGACCTTGGCGATGCCGCCATTGCGCTGGATGTCTTCCAGCATGTTCAGGCAGGCCTCGTTGGCGCCGCCGTGGGCCGGGCCCCACAGGCAGGCCACGCCCGCTGCGATGGCCGCAAACGGGTTGGTGCCCGACGAGCCGCACAGGCGCACGGTGGAGGTGGAGGCGTTCTGCTCGTGGTCGGCGTGCAGGATGAAGATGCGGTCCAGGGCGCGCTCGAGCACCGGATTGACCTTGTACTCCTCGCACGGGGTGCCGAACATCATGCGCAGGAAGTTGCCGGCATAGCTCAGGTTGTTCTGCGGGTACATGTACGGCTGACCGATGCCGTACTTGTAGGACATGGCCACCAGCGTCGGCATCTTGGCGATCAGGCGGATCGCGGCGATGCGGCGGTGCTCGGGGTTATTGATGTCGGTGCTGTCGTGGTAGAAGGCCGACAGGGCACCCACCAGGCCGGTCAGCACGGCCATGGGGTGGGCATCGCGCCGGAAGCCACGCAGGAAGAACTGCATCTGCTCGTTGACCATGGTGTGGTTGGTCACGAGCTTGTGGAAGTCGGTGCGCTCCTGCTCGTTGGGCAGTTCGCCGTTGAGCAGCAGGAAGCAGGTGTCGAGGTAGTCGCAGTGGGTGGCCAGCTGCTCGATGGGGTAGCCGCGGTACAGCAGCTCGCCCTTGTCGCCGTCGATGTAGGTGATGGCCGACTGGCACGACGCGGTGGACAGGAAACCCGGGTCGTAGGTGAACATGCCCGTCTGCGCATACAGCTTCCGGATGTCGATCACGTCCGGACCGATGTTGCCGCCGTACACCGGCAGTTCGACGCTCGGGCTTCCGTTGGAGAACGACAGGGTGGCTTTGTTGTCGACGGGTTTCATTCGCGGTTTCCTCAGGTGGTCAATGGACGACGGACCTTGCTGCACGCAGCAGGCCGAGCACCGCGACGACATCGTCATGGGCCAGCGGGCCCTCGGGTGATCGGCGTCCGAGCAGCAGATCGAGCAGATCGTTGTCGGACAGGTCCATCAGCAGGCCCAGGGCCTCGGCCTGACGCGCTGTCAGGGTCGAGGCGTGGCGGGCAAAGAAGCGCTCGATGAACAGATCGTTCTCGAGCAGTCCACGGCGGCACCGCCAGCGCAGCTTGCTCAGGGCGCGCTCGTCGAGCAGGGCATCGTCGACGGAAGGGGTGCTCATGGGCGGGCGGGCAGGGCGCTCGGTCTCAGACCGAACGCATCACCATCATTTCCTTGATCTTGCCGATGGCCTTGGTCGGGTTCAGACCCTTGGGGCAGACGTCGACGCAGTTCATGATGGTGTGGCAGCGGAACAGGCGGTACGGGTCTTCCAGGTTGTCCAGACGCTCGGCGGTGCCCTGGTCGCGGCTGTCGGCGATGAAGCGGTAGGCCTGCAGCAGGCCAGCGGGACCGACGAACTTGTCGGGGTTCCACCAGAAGCTGGGGCAGCTGGTGGAGCAGCTCGCGCACAGGATGCACTCGTACAGGCCGTTGAGCTCGTCGCGCTCTTCGGGGCTCTGCAGGCGCTCTTTCTCGGGTGCCACGGTGTCGTTGATCAGGTAGGGCTTGATGCTGTTGTATTGCTTGAAGAACAGCGTCATGTCCACGATCAGGTCGCGCACCACGGGCAGGCCGGGCAGGGGCTTGAGCGTGATCACGCCAGGCAGCGTGTTCATGTTGGTCAGGCAGGCCAGGCCGTTCTTGCCGTTGATGTTCATGGCGTCCGAACCGCACACGCCTTCGCGGCAGGAGCGGCGGAACGAGATCGACGGGTCGAGGGCCTTGAGCTTCATCAGGGCATCGAGCAGCATGCGCTCGTTGCCGTCGAGCTCGACCTCGATGGTCTGCATGTACGGCTTGGCGTCCTTCTCGGGGTCGTAGCGGTAGATCTTGAAGGTGCGTTTCATGTCGTTGCTCCGGTACGTGATCAGAAGGTGCGGACCTTGGGCGGGACCGATTCCACGGTCAGCGGCTTGAGGTTCACCGGCTTGTAGGTCAGGCTGTTGTCGGCGCTGTGCCACAGGGTGTGCTTCATCCACTCGCCGTCGTTGCGACCCAGCGGGAACTGGGCGTCGTCGGCCGGACGCTCGTAGTCGTACACCGTGTGGGCACCACGGCATTCCTTGCGGGCGGCGGCCGAGGTCATGGTGGCCTGGGCGGCCTCGATCAGGTTCTCGACCTCCAGGGCCTCGATCCGCGCGGTGTTGAACACCTTGGACTTGTCCTTCAGACCGATGCTGTTGACGCGGTTGCGGATCGCATTGATCTTGGCAACACCCTCGTCCATGCTGGCCTGGGTGCGGAACACGCCGGCGTGCTGCTGCATGGTGGCGCGGATGTCGTTGGCCACGTCCTGGGCGTATTCGCCGTCGGTGGCCGAGTCCAGCCGGGCCAGGCGGGCCAGGGTGCGGTCGGCGCCGTCGGCCGGCACCGGCTTGTGGGTCTTGTTCTTGTCGTTGAACTGGACGATGTGGTTGCCGGCTGCACGGCCGAACACCAGCAGGTCGAGCAGCGAGTTGGTGCCCAGGCGGTTGGCGCCGTGCACGCTCACGCAGGAGCATTCGCCCACGGCGTAGAGGCCGTTGACCGGCTTCTGGCCGCCCTGGCCGTCGGGCACGACCACCTGACCATGGATGTTGGTGGGGATGCCGCCCATCTGGTAGTGGATGGTGGGCACCACCGGGATCGGCTCGCGGGTGATGTCGACGTTGGCGAAGTTCACGCCGATCTCGTAGACCGAGGGCAGGCGCTTGTGGATGGTCTCGGCGCTGAGGTAGCTGAAGTTCAGCAGCACATGGTCCTTGTTGGGACCGCAGCCACGGCCTTCCTTGATCTCCTGGTCCATGCAGCGGGACACGAAGTCGCGCGGGGCCAGGTCCTTCAGGGTGGGGGCGTAGCGCTCCATGAAGCGTTCGCCTTCGGAGTTGACCAGGAAGGCGCCTTCACCACGGCAGCCTTCGGTCAGCAGCACACCGGCACCGGCCACGCCGGTGGGGTGGAACTGCCAGAACTCCATGTCTTCCAGCGGGATGCCGGCACGCGCCGCCATGCCCAGGCCGTCGCCGGTGTTGATGAAGGCGTTGGTGGAGGCGGCATAGATGCGGCCGGCACCACCGGTGGCCAGCAGGGTGGTCTTGGCTTCGAGCAGGTAGACCTCGCCGGTCTCCATCTCGAGGGCGGTCACACCCACCACGTCGCCTTCGGCGTCGCGCACCAGGTCCAGGGCCATCCACTCCACGAAGAAGGTGGTGCGGGCCGCCACGTTCTGCTGGTACAGGGTGTGCAGCATGGCATGGCCGGTGCGGTCGGCGGCGGCGCAGGCGCGCGGCACGGCCTTCTCGCCGTAGTTGGCGGTGTGACCGCCGAACGGGCGCTGGTAGATGGTGCCGTCGGGGTTGCGGTCGAACGGCATGCCGAAGTGCTCGAGCTCGTACACCACCTTCGGGGCTTCACGGCACATGAACTCGATCGCGTCCTGGTCGCCCAGCCAGTCGGAGCCCTTGATGGTGTCGTAGAAGTGGTAGTGCCAGTTGTCTTCGCTCATGTTGCCCAGGCTGGCACCGATGCCGCCCTGGGCGGCCACGGTGTGCGAGCGGGTGGGGAAGACCTTGGACAGCACGGCCACTTTCAGACCGGCACGGGCCAGCTGCAGCGAGGCACGCATGCCGGAGCCGCCGGCACCGACGATGACGACGTCGAACTGGCGCTTGGGGAGGGAGGAGGTGGCAGTCATGGGGTCAGATTCTCCAGAGAACTTGAACGGCCCAGCCCAGGCAGGACAGGAGCCAGACCATGGTGAACACGTGAAGCACCAGGCGCACGGCGGCGGGCTTGACGTAGTCCATCCAGATGTCACGGATGCCGACCCACACGTGGTAGGTCAGGGCCAGGAACATGGCGAAGGTCAGGGCCTTCATCCATTGCGGAGCAAAGATGCTCGCCCAACCTTCATAACCGAGTGGGCCGCTGGTGAACACCACCTGCAGCAGGACGATGAGGGTGAACAGGGCCATCAGGCCGGCGGTGATGCGCTGGGCCAGCCAGTCGCGCAGGCCGTAGTGGGCGCCGGTGACGACGCGCTTGGAACCGTAGTTGACAGACATGTGCGGGAATCCTTGGAATGACCGGGAACGGTGATCAGTACAGGCCGAAGAGTTTGGCGCCCAGCACCACGGTCAGGCCGATGCTCAGCACCAGGGTGACCACGGCGGAGGACTTGCCGAACTGCTTGGTCACGGCATGGCGGGCGTCCATGTAGAGGTGGCGCAGGCCGGCAATGAGGTGGTGCAGGTAGGCCCAGATGATGGCCAGCACCACCAGCTTGAACAGCCAGCCCGGCACGAAACCGATGCCGGCGCTGAAGGCGCTGGAGAAGCGCTCGTACGAAATCTCGGACGACACCGAGGTGTCGAACAGCCAGACGATCAGGGGCAGGAGCACGAACATCAGGGCGCCGCTGATGCGGTGCAGGATGGACACCCAGCCCGCGGCCGGCAACCGGTAGGTGGTGAGGTCCTTGAAGGCGTTGATGTTGCGGAACTGCGGCCGCTGGCGGGACAACTCGGACATGGTGGGTGCTTTCTTCCGTGGGGCAGGAGATCTGACGCTGGGTGAGCGGTGGAGGAATCGTGGGCTGTAACCGGTTGGTAACTCAGGCCCGACGGGGGCAAATTCTATTGCAACGCACCATGACAAAAACTGACGTCGCAGACGGGGTCGGGGCTATTGCAGCGATTGTCATGGGCCATCAGCTGAGTTCGTTGCGGTAGTGGCGGCTGTCGGTGCGGTACAGGCCGCGCCGCAGCTCCATGGGGACGTCGTTGTAGGTGAAGGCGGTGCGCTCCACGCTGAGCAGCGGACTGCCCGCAGGCACCGCGAGCAGTTCGGCCGCGTCGGCCTCGGCGCCCATGGCCTTGAGCTTTTCGACCGCCCGCACCATGCGCACGCCGAATTCGGCCTCGAACAGCGCATACATGGGGCCGCGGTAATCGGACAGCGTCTCCACCGTGAGGCCCTTGAAAGGGCCGCCGGGCAGCCAGATGTCTTCCAGGATGGTGGGCGAGCCGCCGAACGACAGCACCCGGCGGACCTGCAGCACGGCGTCGCCGGTGCGCAGGTTCAGGGCGCGTGCGACCTCGGCCGGGGCCCGCAGGCGGCGGCACTCGATGATGCGGCGCTCGGCCGGCCCCTGTTCGTCCAGCGACCCGCCGTCGGGCAGCAGGCGCAGGAAGCGGTACTGGATGTGCTGTTCGGCGTGGGTGGCCACGAAGGTTCCCTTGCCCTGGCGGCGCACCAGCAGGTTGTCGGTGGCGAGCTCGTCGATGGCCTTGCGCACCGTGCCCTGGCTGACCTTGTAGCGCGCGGCCAGTTCGAGCTCGCTGGGGATCATGTCGCCGGGCTTCCATTCGCCGCCCTGCAGGCTGCGCAGGATCAGCGACTTGATCTGCTGGTAGAGGGGGCTGAACGCCGGCGCGGTTTCGCCTGCTGCGCCCGTCGCCTGTGCGGCAGCGTCCGCACCCGGCAGGGCGGTGTCGGAGGGCGGCAGTGAAGAGGGCATGGGGCGGTGGCCGGAATGGTCGGAATGCGCTCAATCATATCTTATATAAGACATAAGACAAATTGACGTCTCAGGGTTTGCGAGGGTACACTTCCGGTCTCTCACAACCGCCATTTCCTGGAGTTTTCACATGAGCAAGAAGCCTGTTCGCGTCGCCGTCACCGGTGCCGCCGGCCAGATCGGTTACGCCCTGCTGTTCCGCATCGCCTCGGGCGAAATGCTGGGCAAGGATCAGCCCGTGATCCTGCAGCTGCTGGAAATTCCGGACGAAAAGGCCCAGAACGCGCTCAAGGGCGTGATCATGGAACTGGAAGACTGCGCCTTCCCGCTGCTGGCCGGCATCGAGGCCCACAGCGACCCCATGACCGCCTTCAAGGACACCGACTACGCCCTGCTGGTGGGTGCCCGTCCTCGCGGCCCCGGCATGGAGCGCGCCGACCTGCTGGCCGCCAACGCCCAGATCTTCACTGCCCAGGGCAAGGCCCTGAACGCCGTGGCCTCGCGCAACGTGCGCGTGCTGGTGGTGGGCAACCCGGCCAACACCAACGCCTACATTGCCATGAAGAGCGCGCCGGATCTGCCGCGCAAGAACTTCACCGCCATGCTGCGCCTGGACCACAACCGCGCCGCCAGCCAGATCGCCGCCAAGATGGGCATCGCCGTGGGCGACATCGAGAAGCTGGCCGTTTGGGGCAACCACTCGCCCACCATGTACGCCGACTACCGCTTTGCCACCGTCAACGGCAAGAGCGTCAAGGACGCCATCAACGACCACGCCTGGAACAAGGACGTGTTCCTGCCCACCGTGGGCAAGCGTGGCGCGGCCATCATCGCCGCTCGCGGCCTGTCGTCGGCCGCCTCGGCCGCCAACGCCGCCATCGACCACATGCGCGACTGGGCCCTGGGCACCCAAGGCAAGTGGGTCACCATGGGCGTGCCCTCCAACGGTGAGTACGGCATCCCCAAGGACGTGATGTTCGGCTACCCGGTCACCTGCGAAGGCGGCGAATACAAGATCGTCGAAGGTCTGCCCATCGACGCCTTCTCCCAGGAATGCATCGACAAGACCCTGGCCGAGCTCCAGGGCGAGCAGGACGGCGTCAAGCACCTGCTGTAACCGCTTGGTAACTCCGGTGAGCGCCAACCCCGCCAGCATCCTCCTGGGCGCCCAGGCGGGGGCGTTTGCGCTGCCGGTGTGCGACCACTACAGCGGTATCGAGGCCCGCATGCGCAAGAGCCTGCAGCTGCAGGCCGAGCTGCAGGCGGAATTCGGCGCCTGTGTGGTCGACATCACGCTCGATTGCGAGGACGGCGCCCCGGTGGGCGGGGAGGCGGAGCACGCCGCCCTGGTCACCGAACTGGCGCTGTCGGCCGCGCCCGAGGCCCGCGTGGCGGTGCGGGTGCACCCGGTGGACCACAGCGCCTTCGAGGCCGACGTGGCTTCCATCGTCGGCCGGGCCGGCCACCGGCTGTGCCATGTCATGCTGCCGAAGGTCGAGTCGGTCGCCGACGTGCAGCGGGCTGCGGCGGCGCTGGATGCCGCCGGTGCACCGGGTCTCATGCTGCATGCGCTCATCGAGTCGCCGGCCGCCGTTCACCGGGCCTTCGACATCGCCGCCCACCCTCGCATCCAGAGCCTGAGCTTCGGGCTGATGGACTTCGTGTCGGCCCACGGCGGTGCCATTCCGTCCGACGGCATGGGCGTGCAGGGGCAGTTCGGCCACCCGCTGGTGCTGCGGGCCAAGCTGGACATCGCCAGCGCCTGCCACGCCCATGGCAAGGTGCCGTCGCACTGCGTCGTCACCGAGTTCCGCGACACCGCCGCCCTGCTGGCCGCAGCCCGCCGCGCGGCGCGCGAGCTGGGCTACACCCGCATGTGGAGCATCCACCCCGACCAGATCCGTCCCATCCTGGCGGCCTTTGCGCCCGCCGATGACGAGATCGACCAGGCCGCCACCGTCATCGACCGCGCCGCTGCCGCGCAGTGGGCGCCGGTGCAGGTGGACGGCCGCCTGCACGACCGCGCCAGCTACCGCTACTACTGGCAGCTGCTGGAGCGGGCCCACCGCACCGGCCGAACCCTTCCCGACGCGGTGCGTCCCTTGCTGGCCCACCACTGAATTCCTGTCTTTTTCTGGAGAACGCCATGTCCGACTTCCTCGCCGCTTACCGAGCCCATGCCGCCGAACGTGCCGCGCTGGGCATCCCCCCGCTGCCGCTCGATGCGAAGCAGGTGGCCGACCTGATCGAGCTGATCAAGAACCCGCCCGCCGGTGAGGACGCCTTCCTGCTGGATCTCCTGACCCACCGCGTGCCCCCGGGCGTCGACGATGCGGCCAAGGTCAAGGCCAGCTTCCTGGCCGCCGTGGCCCATGGCGACGTGAAAGTGGCCCTGATCTCCAAGGCCAAGGCCACCGAGCTGCTGGGCACCATGGTGGGCGGCTACAACGTGCACCCGCTGATCGAGCTGCTCGACGACGCCGAGGTGGCCAGCGTGGCGGCCGAAGGCCTGAAGAAGACGCTGCTGATGTTCGACTTCTTCAACGATGTGGCCGAGAAGGCCCGCGCCGGCAATGCCAAGGCCAAGGAAGTGATGCAGAGCTGGGCCGACGCCGAGTGGTTCACCAGCCGCCCCGAGGTGCCGAAGTCCATCACGGTGACCGTGTTCAAGGTGCCCGGCGAGACCAACACCGACGACCTGTCGCCCGCCCCCGACGCCTGGAGCCGCCCGGACATTCCGCTGCACTACCTGGCCATGCTCAAGAACACCCGGGCGGATGCGGCCTTCAAGCCCGAGGAAGACGGCAAGCGCGGCCCGATGCAGTTCATCGAGGATCTCAAGAAGAAGGGCCACCTGGTGGCCTACGTGGGCGACGTGGTGGGCACCGGATCGAGCCGCAAGTCGGCCACCAACTCGGTCATCTGGGCCACCGGCCAGGACATCCCCTTCGTGCCGAACAAGCGCTTTGGCGGCGTGACCCTGGGCGGCAAGATCGCCCCCATCTTCTTCAACACCCAGGAAGACTCCGGCTCGCTGCCCATCGAGGTGGACGTGAGCCAGCTGGAAATGGGCGACGTGATCGAGGTGCTGCCCTACGACGGCAAGATCACCCGCAACGGCCAGACCGTCACCGAGTTCCAGCTCAAGAACCAGGTGCTGCTCGACGAAGTGCGCGCCGGCGGCCGCATCAACCTGATCATTGGCCGCTCGCTCACCGCCAAGGCGCGTGAATTCCTCGGTCTGCCGGCCTCCACCGTGTTCCGCCTGCCGGTGGCACCCAAGGACACCGGCAAGGGCTTCACCCTGGCCCAGAAGATGGTCGGCCGCGCCTGCGGCCTGCCCGAAGGCCAGGGCATCCGTCCGGGCACCTACTGCGAGCCCAAGATGACCACCGTGGGCTCCCAGGACACCACCGGCCCCATGACCCGCGACGAGCTGAAGGACCTGGCCTGCCTGGGCTTCAGCGCCGACCTGGTGATGCAGAGCTTCTGCCACACCGCCGCCTACCCCAAGCCGGTGGACGTCAAGACCCACCGCGAGCTGCCGGCCTTCATCAGCAACCGCGGCGGCGTGGCCCTGCGCCCGGGCGACGGCGTGATCCACAGCTGGCTCAACCGCCTGCTGCTGCCCGACACCGTGGGCACCGGCGGTGACTCGCACACCCGCTTCCCCATCGGCATCAGCTTCCCGGCCGGTTCCGGCCTGGTGGCCTTCGGTGCCGCCACCGGCGTGATGCCGCTGGACATGCCCGAGTCTGTGCTGGTTCGCTTCAAGGGTCAGATGCAGCCTGGCGTGACCCTGCGCGACCTGGTGCATGCCATTCCGCTGTACGCCATCAAGGCCGGTCTGCTGACCGTGGCCAAGGCCGGCAAGAAGAACATCTTCTCCGGCCGCATCCTGGAAATCGAAGGTCTGCCCGACCTGAAGGTGGAGCAGGCTTTCGAGCTGTCCGATGCCTCGGCCGAACGCTCGGCCGCCGGCTGCACCATCAAGCTCAACCCCGAGCCGATCAAGGAATACCTCACCAGCAACATCGTGCTGATGAAGAACATGATCGCCGACGGTTACCAGGACAAGCGCACCCTGGAGCGCCGCATCCGCAAGGTCGAAGAGTGGCTGGCCAACCCCAACCTGCTCGAGGCCGACAAGGATGCCGAGTACGCCGCCGTCATCGAGATCGACCTCAACGAGCTCAAGGAGCCGGTGCTGTGCTGCCCGAACGACCCGGACGACGCCAAGGTCCTGAGTGACGTGGCCGGCACCAAGATCGACGAAGCCTTCATCGGCAGCTGCATGACCAACATCGGCCACTTCCGCGCCGCGGCCAAGCTGCTGGGCGGCCAGCGCGACATCCCGGTCAAGCTGTGGGTGGCCCCGCCCACCAAGATGGACGAGAGCGAGCTGATCAAGGAAGGCCATTACGCCAATTTCGGCGCCGCCGGTGCCCGTACCGAAATGCCGGGCTGCAGCCTGTGCATGGGCAACCAGGCCCAGGTGCGCGAAGGCGCCACCGTGGTGTCCACCAGCACCCGCAACTTCCCCAACCGCCTGGGCAAGAACACCAACGTGTTCCTGGCCTCGGCCGAGCTGGCGGCCATTGCGTCCAAGCTGGGCAAGCTGCCCACCGTGGCCGAGTACCAGGAAGCCATGGGCATCATCAACAAGGACGCCGCCAGCGTCTACAAGTACATGAACTTCGACCAGATCGAGGAGTACGCCGAGACGGCCAAGGGCGTGTCGGTCTGATCGTTCACCGACCTGAAGCTAAAACCCCCGGTGCCGTGAGGCCCGGGGGTTTTTTGCAAGGGGTTCAGACGATCTGCACGCCGCCCATGCCGGGCACCACGGGCACATCGCGAAGCGGTGCGTCCGACGGGTGGGCGCTGCCTTCCCGGATCCGTCGCCCGACACCGGTGATCACCGCGCCGGCAGCCTGCACCAGCGGAGGCACCACGGCCCGCCCCACCACCCAGCAAGTGATCAGCGAAGCACCCAGTGCAGTCACCTGACCGTAGGCGTCCTGGGTCGAGGTCGGATAGGCCGTGCTGTTGAACTCGGTGCTGTTGCCCTGCACCGGCACATTCACCGGGCCATAACCGGCCACCGTCTGTATGGCGTGGCTCAGGTGGAATGAATAGGCCATCAGTCCTGCGAGATTGCCCGCGGCCTTGCCGCCAGTCTGCAGGACTTTTCTCCAGTCCAGTCCGAACCGGTTTTCGGAGTCTTTGCTGGCCACGGTGAGCTTGAACTTGTCGGTCAGGTGGCGCGTGAGCGAATACGGCGCACTGTTGGGGTCGTTCAGGCTTGTGCGGACATCCTTGTCCAGTTCTTTCAGCATGTCTGCTGGCAATCCTTTCAGCGCGGAGCTGAGCTCCGTTCGCAGGAGTCGGAGGGATGGAGCCGGTAGATCAGGACGAACGTCGTTCAGGATGTTTTCGATCGAGGCGGGCACGGTGCCCGGATCGATGGCATCGGGTTTCGGAGTGCTGCTGCTTCCGGCCCGCATGGCATCCTTCAGCGCCTTGTGGAAGACCTTGAGCTGGACATGCGTCAGCGCTCTGTTCCCTTTGTGTTCCATCTCCAGCCGGATCTTGGTCGGTGTGCTCGAAAGGCCGGTGCCCTGCACCTTCGGGCGCAGCAGGTTCTGCAGACCGACGGTGGCCGTGCCCCCGGCCAGCCCACCCGCCAGGGAGAACATCAGCTCCAAAGCCAGTGCTTCGACACGGGCGCCGCCGGCCTGTATCGATGCTGCCCGCGCGGCCAGACCGGCCGGGTTCGTCAGCATGTAAAACACCGTGAAGCTGAAGAAAGGTGCTTCGTTGCTGATCCAGCCCCGGCCGAACGCCCGGAGCATGGTGAGGAACTGCTCGCTCGCCTGGGGCAGATCGGGTTGTTCTTCTTCGGAGGCGTTGGCCACCGGCTTGCATGGGTGACCGTAGCTGCTCAGAACCGTCCGCATGGCGTTGCGCGCGGCATCCATGCCTTTCTGATCCCCGCAGATCTTGCATTCGAGGTAAGCGCAGCAGGCGGCGATGTAGCTGGTGAAGGCCGCGGTGTCCTTGTCGGCAGCCATGCCCAGACGCTCCCGCATCGTGGCAATGCCCGGCTCGATCAGGAGGTGGAGTCCCCCGGCAATCGCAGCGAACGCCTTGCCAGCGGCGTCTTGATGCCCGGTCGCGGTCAAGGCAAATTGCGCCAGGCGGCCGATCATGAATGACCCGCTGTAGGCCGCCGTGCCTGCCAGCGAGGCCAGCCAGCCATTCAGGGATGGCGGCGTCGCGGCTGCGGGGATGTTGGGCGGTTTCGGCACGGCACCACGGAGCCGGGGCAGGCTGACACCCACCGTGTCCGAATGGGAGGAAGCTTCCGCAACAAGATGGGATGGGTTCAACGACGGGTCTTCGTCCGAGACAGTCACGACGCTGCTGCTCGACATGCTCCTCGACATGCTCCTCGACGGCGGGCTGTATGTGGGGGACGGTTTGTTGCTGTCCGAGTCGCTGCTGTCGACCTTGCCGCTCTCGCTGGTGTCGGGCTTGGGGGCGGTCCGGAATAGGATGCTGATGGGATCCATTCAGGCCTCCTGGGTGTGTTTCTGGGGCACCAGGGGGTGCAGCAGGGTGCCGCGCCACTCGCCCAATTGCTTCAGCAGACGTCGGATCAGGCTGTCCAGCGGCGCTGCCTCCAGCGAAGCCGGTGCGGGCAGCCGGGTGCACAGCAGCACCTGGCCGGTGACCGGATCGAAGCCGAAGCGCAGATCGGGGTTGTTCCAGCTGGCCAGCTGGAGCAGCAGCAACTGTTCGTACACCGCCTGTGCCTGGGCCGTATCGACGGTGCCGAGGTAGGTCACCAGCAGCGCAGCGCTGCCGTCGTCATGCACCATGCATTCGAAGGTTTCGCCCCCGATGCTGGACGGACGCCGCTCTCCGAGGGCGTCGGGCTCGGCGGCCTCGAGTCCCAGGCTGACCTGGCGGCACACGGCCTGGAATGCAGGATGGTTCATGAACTTGTCTCCTTGAAAAAACCAACGTGTTGAATTGGTGAGGATTGCGTAACGTTTGGCAGAAGGCGGTTCCGATCCAGCTGGCACCTTCCCTCGCCTTTCCATCCCGCCGATCCGGTCGGGCATGGCTTGAGCCGCTGGCCGAAGCGCGGCATGATGGGCCGGTCCTACTCAGGGGGGTTCTCATGCGCAAACCCGTTGTCTACAGCCCATCTCGCCGTTCAACGGCGGCGACGGCGGTGGCGGGCGAGGCTCCCGTGGCTTCCCAGGCCGGCCCGGTGCAGGGTCCTCGGGCGGCATGGCGCGAACGACTGGCATCGCCGCGCGCTGGCTGGCTGGTCTCCGCAAGCCTGATGGCCGTGCTGGCCGGCGTGCTGGTCTGGCAGGTCAGCCGCCCGGAGCCGCTGCCATTGACCCAGAAAGCCATCGATCAGGCGGTGCTGCGCAGCCTGTCGACCCAGGTGCTGCCGTCGCAGGCGGCCCGTGCAGCCGAAGTGATCCGCCCGGCGGTGGTGCGCGTGCAGTCCTATGGCCGCACCGACGCCGACGATGACGACGAGGACGGTGTGGGCACCGGTGTGGTCATCGTGGACAAGGGCACCATCCTGACCAACCTGCACGTGGTGGCCGATGCCCGGCGCATCCGGCTGACCTTTGCCGACGGCAGCCATTCGGCCGCCACCATCGTGGGCGCCCAGCCGGAGAACGATCTGGCGGTGCTGCAGGCCCACACCATCCCGGACGATCTGGTGGCCGCCACCATGCGGTCCACGCACGACCTGCTGCCCGGCCAGGAGGTGGTGGCGGTGGGTTTCCCCTTCGGCATCGGGCCGTCGGTGTCGGCCGGTGTGGTGTCCGGCCTGGGTCGCTCCTTCAAGTCGCCGGACGGCGAGAACGAGGTGCGCAACCTGATCCAGTTCGACGCCGCCGCCAACCCGGGCAATTCCGGCGGACCGCTGATCACCATGAGCGGCGAGGTGGTCGGCATCGTCACCGGCATCCTCAACCCCACGCAGCAGCGCACCTTCGTGGGCATCGGTTTTGCGGTGCCCATCGAGAGCGCAGCATCGGCCGCCGGGCTGCCGCCGTTCTGAACACCTTCACAGGAGCCTCCCATGACCCAGGACCCCGCCACCGACACCGCCCAGCTCATGGAGCAGATCCTGTACGAGGTCAAACGGGTGGTGGTGGGCCAGGACCGCTTTCTGGAGCGGGTGATGGTGGCCATGCTGGCCCAGGGCCACCTGCTGGTCGAAGGGGTGCCGGGCCTGGCCAAGACGCTGACCGTCAAGACCCTGGCCGATGTGGTGCAGGGTCGCTTCAAGCGCATCCAGTTCACGCCCGATCTGGTGCCGGCCGATCTGGTGGGCACCCGCATCTACAACCAGAAGACCGGCGACTTCAGCACCGCGCTGGGACCGGTGTTTGCCAACCTGCTGCTGGCCGACGAGATCAACCGCGCACCGGCCAAGGTGCAGAGCGCCCTGCTGGAGGTGATGCAGGAGCGCCAGGTGACGATTGCTGGCGAGACCCACCGCGTGCCCGAGCCGTTTCTGGTCATGGCCACCCAGAACCCGATCGAGACCGAGGGCACCTACCCGCTGCCCGAGGCGCAGGTGGACCGTTTCATGATGAAGGTGGTGGTGGACTATCCCACCGACGAGGAGGAGTACGTCATCGTCGAGCGGGTCACCGGCCCGGCCATCCAGGTCCGCAGCGTGGCCGACACCACCCAGCTTGCCGCCCTGCAGGCGCGCTGCCGCCAGGTGTATGTGGACCCTTCGCTGGTGCAGCACGCGGTCAAGCTGGTGTCGGCCACGCGGCAGCCCGAGCGCCACGGCATCAAGGACATGGCACGTTTCATCACCTTTGGTGCCAGCCCGCGGGCCACCATCGGCCTGGTGGAAGGCGCACGGGCACTGGCCATGCTGCGCGGCCGCAGCTATGCCTTGCCCGAGGACATGACCGATCTGGTGCCCGACGTGCTGCGCCACCGCGTGGTGCTGTCGTACGAGGGGCTGTCGGAGGGCCTGACCACCGACGCGCTGATCGACCGCATCATGAAACAGGTGCCGCCGCCGGCCCGGCCGCTGGCGCCCGAGCAGCGCGCCGCCTGAGGACCATGACCATGTGGCCGCGCTGGTTGTCCCGACGATCCGAACCCGAGGTGGCCCCGGTGCCGGCGGCCAGCGCCGAGACCGTGCGCGCCGAGACCCTGGTGCGCCGGCTGGAGTGGACCGTGCTGCGCCGGCTGGACGGGCTGCTGCAGGGGGATCACCGCACCCTCATGCGCGGCGCGGGACTGGACCTGACCGACCTGCGCGAGTACCAGCTGCACGACGATGTCCGTCACATCGACTGGAACGTGACCGCCCGCCTTCAGCAGCCGCACGTGCGGGTGTTCACCGAAGACCGCGAGATGGCGGCCTGGTTCCTGATGGACCTCAGCCCGTCGGTGGATTTCGGCTCCGGCACCCGCCGCAAGAGCGAGGTGGCCCTGTCGTTCGTGACCGTGCTGGGCCGGCTGATCGGCCGGCACGGCAACCGGGTGGGGGCGGTGCTGTTCGGTGCCGGTGGGCCCGGCGGGGTGGACGCGGTGCTGCCGGCGCGTGGCGGCCGCAGCCATCTGCTGCAGATCGTCCAGAAGGTGCTCGCCGCCGTGGCCAGCCCGGCACGCGATGCCGCCGGCGGCACGCAGCTGTCCGAGCTGCTGCGGGTGGCCGGTCATGTGGTGCGGCAACGCTCGACCGTGTTCGTGGTGTCGGACTTCATCAGCGAGCCGGGCTGGGAGGCCGGCCTGGGTGCGCTGGCCCGCCGGCACGATGTGGTGGCGGTGCGCCTGTTTGATCCACTGGAGATCGAGCTGCCGGACGCCGGCCTGCTGCCGGTGCGCGATGCCGAGACCGGTGAGCAGCTCTGGATCGACACCAGCGACCGGGCTTTCAGGCAGCGGTTTGCCCGCATCGCCGCGCAGCGCGAGGCCGAGCTGCGCGAGGGCCTGGCCCGCTGCGGCGTGGACACGCTGGAGCTGTCGACCGACGACGATCTGGCCGAAGCCTTCACCCGTTTTCTGGATCTGCGGCGGCGGCGTCTGCGCCGCCGTGCGGCCCCGTCGGCAGCAGGAGTCCCGGCATGAACATGGAAGCCTTCCCGCTCAGTCCGGCCGCCCTGGCCGGCTGGTTCCAGCAACTGCCGGTCAGCTTCCTGTGGCCGCAGATGCTGTGGCTGCTGCTGGCGCTGCCCCTGCTGGTGCTGCTGTACCTGTGGCTGATGGCGCGGCGGCGCAAGAGCGCGGTGCGGCTGGCCAGCCTGGCCATCGTGCGCGAGGCCGCCGGGCGCGGCCCCGGCTGGCGCCGCCACCTGCCGCCGGTGCTGCTGCTGCTGGCTGTGGCCGCCAGCCTGCTGGCCGCCGCCCGGCCGGTGGCCACGCTGCGGCTGCCGTCCACCCAGCAGACCATCATCCTGGCCATGGACGTGTCGGGCAGCATGCGCGCCGAAGATGTGAAGCCCAACCGGCTGGTCGCCTCCCAGGAAGCCGCCAAGGCCTTCCTGACCGGACTGCCGCGCCATGTGAAGGTGGGCATCGTGGCCTTTGCCGGATCGGCGCAGGTGGTGCAGCCGCCCACCCTGAGCCGCGACGACCTGGTGGCGGCCATCGACCGTTTCCAGCTGCAGCGCGCCACGGCCATCGGCAGCGCCATCGTGGTGTCGCTGGCCGAGATATTCCCTGACCAGAACATCAGCCTGGGCGATCTCACCTTCCAGCGCAACACCGACCCCTTTGCCCCCAAGGGCCGGGCGATCGACCGGCCGGCCGCGCAGGACAAGCCCTTCACGCCGGTGGCGCCCGGCTCCTACGGATCGGCGGCCATCATCCTGCTCACCGACGGGCAGCGCACCACCGGTGTGGACACGGCCGAGGCGGCGCAGATGGCAGCCGACCGCGGCGTGCGCGTCTACACCGTGGGCGTGGGCACGGTGGACGGCGAGGTGATCGGCTTCGAGGGCTGGTCGATGCGGGTGCGGCTGGACGAGGACAGCCTCAAGCAGGTCGCCCGTGCCACCCAGGCCGAGTACTTCCATGCCGGCACCGCCGACAACCTCAAGCAGGTGTACGAGTCGCTGGGCGCGCGCCTGACGGTGGAGAAGAAGGAAACCGAGATCTCGGGCCTGCTCGCCCTGGTGGGGGCCGCGCTGGCGCTGGTCGCCGCAGGGCTGTCGCTGCTGTGGTTCCACCGGGTGCTCTGAGCCGGATGCCGGCGGCACAATCCGGGGGATGAAAAACAATGTCCTGGTGGCCGGTGGCGGCATCGGCGGCCTGGCCTGTGCCCTGGCACTGGGGCGGGCCGGCGTCCCGGTGACGGTGCTGGAACAGGCACCGGCCTTCGGCGAAATCGGCGCCGGCATCCAGCTCGGCCCCAACGCCATGCGCGTGCTGTCGGACTGGGGGGTGGCCGATGCCCTGCACGAACACGCGTCCTTCCCGGATGAGCTGCGGGTGCGCAGCGCGAAAGACGGGCAGCTGCTCGGTCACATGCGGCTGGGTGCGTCCGCGCTGGCCCACTATGGCCATCCCTATGCCAGCGTGCACCGGGCCGACCTGCACCGCGTGCTGCTTTCGGCCTTGCTGGCCGGCGCACCGGCCTCGCTGAGCCTGAATGCCCGGATTGCCAGCTTCGAGTCGCAGGCCGACGGAGTGTCTCTGCGGCTGGAGGCCGGTCAGGCCTTGCAGGGTGAGGCACTCATCGGCTGCGATGGCCTGTGGAGCCGCGTACGCACCGGGCTCCTCGGGCCCGAGCCCCCCCGGCTGACCGGTCATCTGGCCTACCGGGGCATGATCCCGGCCGACCGGCTGCCCCGTGCGCTGGCCACCAACACGGTCAATGCTTGGCTGGGACCCCGCATGCACGTGGTGCACTACCCCATCCGCCAGGGGCGATGGTTCAACGTGGTGGCGGTGGTGCAGGGCCGGGCAGGGCAGGGGCACGCCGGCAGCGATCCGCGCCAGTGGTCTCAGGACGCGCTCACCGACGACCTGCTGCGGGCCATGGGGCCTCTGGGTGCCGACCTGCAAGGACTCATCGATGCCGTGCCCTCCTGGACGCTGTGGAGCCTGCACGACCGACCGCCCATGACCGGCCCGCACGAACATGCGCAGGGTCGGGTGGCGCTGCTGGGGGATGCGGCCCATCCGCTGCGGCCCTACCTGGCCCAGGGGGCTGCCATGGCACTGGAAGACGCATGGACGCTGGGTCAGCTGATCGACCGCCATCAGCACCCGGTGGACTGGTCGTCGGTGTTCCAGCGCTTTGCGCGCAGCCGCTGGCAGCGCAATGCCCGGGTGCAGGCCCAATCGCTGCGCAATGGCCGCATCTTCCACGCCCGGGGCCTGGTGCGCTGGGGCCGCGACACCGCCATGAACCTGCTGGGCGAGAAGCTCATGGATAACCCCTGGCTGTACGGCGGGCCCCCGCTGCCGGCGGAATGAACGCCCCGGCGTGGACCCGGCGGCGGTGGATGGCCGCCGCATCGGCGCTGGCAGCGGGTGCGGCAGCCCCTGCTGCGGCCACCGCAGCCCCATGGCCTGCGCGGCCGCTGCGCCTGCTGGTGGGTTTTCCGGGCGGGTCCTCGCCCGACCTCATGGCCCGGCTGCTGGCCGATCCGCTGGGCCGTGCCCTGGGCCAGCCGGTGGTGGTGGACAACCGGGTCGGTGCCGGCGGCAACCTGGCCGCCACCCTGGTGGCCCGGGCCACCGACGGCCACACCCTGGGCCTGATGATCAACGGCAACCTCACCACCGCGCGCCTGCTGCAGCCGGCCACGGCCTACGATCCCTTCACCGATCTGGCCCCGGTGGCCCTGCTGGGCAGCGCGCCGCTGCTGCTGTGTGCCGGCGCCGCCGCGCCGGCCGGTGCGGCGGCGCTGCTGGCACTCGGTCGGCAGGAGCGCGGCCGCTGGAACTACGGATCACCCGGCATCGGCACGCTGGGCCACCTGGGCATGGAGCTGCTGCAGCAGCGCGCCGGTCTGTCGGCGGTGCATGTGCCGTACCCGGGCAACCCGCAGGTGGTGGCCGCTCTGCTGGCAGGCGAAGTGCAGCTGGCCCTGCTGCCGCCGGGCCTGGCCCTGCCGCTGGTGCGCTCGGGGCGGCTGCGGGCGGTGCTGGCCACCTCGGCCGGCCGCAGCGCACTGGCCCACGATCTGCCCGGCCTGCGGGAGGTCGGCCTGGACCTTCCTGCACTGGAAATCTGGAACGCCGTGGCTGCGCCGCGCGGCCAGCCTGCAGCCCAGGTGCAGCGCCTGGCGGCCGAACTCACCCGCATCGTGCGCGAACCGTCGGTGCGCGAGGCCATGGCGGGGCAGGGCTGGAGCGTGGTGGGGGCCGGCCCCGAAGGCCTGGCCCGGCGCATGGCGGCCGATGCCGCCCTCATGGCGCCCCTGATCGGCCGCCTGCCGCGCTGAGTTCAGAGGCTGGTGCGCAGCCGCCAGATTTCCGGGAACAGCACCACGTCGAGCATCCTGCGCAGGTAGCTCACGCCGCCGGTGCCGCCGGTGCCGCGCTTGAAGCCAATGACCCGCTCCACCGTGGTGAGGTGGCGGAAGCGCCAGAGCCGGAAGCTGTCCTCGATGTCGGCCAGTTCCTCGCCCAGCTGGTACAGGTCCCAGTGCTGGCGCGGATCCCGGTAGACCTGCAGCCAGGCGGCTTCGACCGCGTCGCTGGCCTCGTAAGGGCGGCTCCAGTCGCGCTCGGTGTGGCTGGCCGGCACCGGCAGACCGCGCCGCGCCAGCAGGCGCAGGGCTTCGTCGTACAGCGAAGGTGCGCGCCACGCCGCATCCACCACCGCGCGGCGGTCCGGGTGGTGGGCATGGGGCTGCAGCATGGCGGCGTTCTTGTTGCCCATGGCGAATTCGATGCAGCGGTACTGGTGGCTCTGGAAGCCGCTGCTCTGGGCCAGATAGGGCCGCAGCGCGCTGTACTCGGGCGGCGTCATGGTGGCCAGCACGTCCCAGGCATGGACCAGCTGCTCCATGATGCGGCTCACCCGGGCCAGCATCTTGAAGGCCGGGGGCAGATCGTCGCGCGCGATGTGGCCGATGGCCGCGTGCAGCTCGTGCAGCATGAGCTTCATCCACAGCTCGCTGGTCTGGTGCTGCACGATGAACAGCATCTCGTCGTGCGCCGGCGACAGCGGCTTTTGTGCCGACAGGATGGCGTCGAGCTGCAGGTAGTCGCCATAGCTCATGTCCTGGCTGAAGTCGAGCTGCGCCCCCTCTTCGTGAACGATGGCTTCGGGCATGGCCTCGCGGGCCACGGTGCCGGAGAAGGGGCAGCCACCCGCCGCAGCGGTCCGGTCGTTCGGTTCGGTCATGGCGGCTCCTTCAGGTGACGGCGTGGCGACGGGCGAAGCGCGGCTCGCGCCATTCCCCGCTCTCCAGCACCTGGTGCAGGTGCTCCACCGACTGCCACACGTCTTCGAAGCGCAGGTACAGCGGCGTGAAGCCGAAGCGCAGGATGTCGGGGTGGGCGCCGCCGTCGCCGGCGCGGAAATCGCCGATCACGCCGCGCGCGATCAGGGCCTGCACGATGGCGTAGGCCGCATGGCCTTCATCGGCCGCGTCGGTCCGGCGCACCAGGCTCACCTGCGAGCCGCGCGCCGACTCCTCGTTCGGCGTGACGCACTCCAGCCCGTGCCGACCGCAACGCGCCTGCACCAGCTGGCGGAACAGGTCGGTGAGCGCGAGCGACTTGCGGCGCAGCGCGGCCATGCCGCCGTGGCCCTCGGCCGCCAGCACCGTGTCCACGCCGCATTCCAGCGCGGCCAGGCTGATCATGGGTTGCGAGCCGCACTGGTAGCGTCCGATGCCAGGGGCGGGCTGGTAGTCGGGCGTGAAGGCGAACGGGGCGGCATGGCCCCACCAGCCGGCCAGGGGTTGCCAGAAACGGTCGGCATGGCGCGGGTTCAACCACACGAAGGCCGGCGCGCCGGGCCCGCCATTGAGGTACTTGTAGCCGCAGCCCACGGCAAAGTCGGCGTCCGAACCGGTGAGGTCGACCGGTACGGCGCCGGCGCTGTGGGCCAGATCCCATACCGTGAGCACACCGGCCGCATGGGCCGCTGCCGTGACGGCGGCCATGTCGTGCATGGCGCCGGTGCGGTAGTTCACATGGGTGAGCATCAGGATGGCGGCCTTGGGGTCCTGCAGGGCCGCAGGGATGCCGGCCGCGTCGTCCACCAGCACCAGCTCCCAGCCCTTGTCCTTGCACAGCGCTTCGGCGATGTAGAGGTCGGTCGGGAAATTGCTGCGCTCGCTCACGATGCGCCAGCGGCCCGGTGCATCCTGCGCGCTTTGCCGCAGGGCGGCGCTGAGCACCTTGAACAGGTTGACCGAGGTGCTGTCGGTGGCCACGGTGGTGCCGGGTGCGGCGCCGATGAGCCGACCGATCTTGTCGCCCACGCGGCGCGGTGCCTCGAACCAGCCGGCCTTGTTCCAGCTCTGGATCAGGTCCTGGCCCCATTCCTGCTCCACCACCCGGGCCACGCGGGCGGGTACGGAAGCCGGCATGGCACCCAGCGAATTGCCGTCGAGGTAGATGGTGCCCTCGGGCACGACGAAGAGATCGCGCAGGTCGCGCAGCGGGTCCTGCGCGTCGAGCGCGCGGCAGTCCTGCAGGGTGGTGGCCAGATCGGTGTCGAGGGTGGTGGTCATGTCAGGTCTCGCAGCACCGCGCGCACCGGGGAGGCGTCGGCGGTGGTCAGTTTCAGGGGCAGGGCAATCAGCTCGTAGTCGCCTTCGGGCACGTCGTCGAGCAGCAGGTTCTCCAGCACGCGCAGGCCGTGGCGGCGCACCGCCTGGTGGCTGGGCAGGGTCTTGCTGTCGGCCGGGTCCAGGCTGGCGCTGTCGGTGCCGACCAGCCGCACGCCGTGGGCCGCCAGCAGCTCGATGGTGGCCGGGTCGAAGGCGGGCAGCGCGGCATCGAAGCGGTCCTGGGGCATCTGCCGGTACATGCGCACCAGCACGCGGGGCGGCAGGTCGGACAGCGCGTGCGCGATGTGCTGCGGCTGCATCAGTGGCCCGACGCCGATGGCATGCACCACGCGGCAGGGGCCGAGGAAGGGCGCCAGATCGACCGCGCCGATGGCCTGGCCGGCCGGGTCGTAGTGCAGCGGTGCATCGGCATGCGCCCCGGTGTGGGGCGACAGCGTGAGGCTGCCCACGTTCACCGGGCAACCCGGCGCGATGGTGGCGACCCAGTGCTGGGCATAGGCCGTGTCACCCGGAAAGACGGGCGAGCCGGCATGCAGAGGAGGCGAAATGTCCCGGAGCGTTTTCATGGAGCCGGGACGGTAGCACCGGCACAAAACGCGTGGTGTCGGTTATTTCCAACGACGGTGCATCAGGGGTGCCGCACCACCAGCACCTTGAGTGCCCGATCGGACGAGGCATCGGCAAAGGCCGGCGGATTGGGCAGGCGGCCCTCCACGACCAGGTCCGGGGCCTGCTCGGCCAGGGCTTCACGCAGGAAGGACTCGGGCATTTCCGGCGCGTTCAGGCAGATCAGCGCATGCCCTCCGGGCAGCAGCAGGTCGGGCAGGCGGCGCAGCAGGCGCGGGTAGTCCTTGGCGGCCACGAAGCTGCCCTTCTGGTAGCTGGGCGGGTCGACGATGACCAGCCCGTACGGCCCCAGCCGGTTGACCTTGCCCCAGGAGGTGAACAGGTCATGCCCCAGAAAGCGGGCCCCGGCCGTGATGCCGTTGATCTGGTGGTTGAGCTGCCCGGTGGCCAGCGCACCGTGGGCCATGTCGAGATTGACCACTTCCTTCGCACCGGCCTGCAGCGCCACCACCGAGAACGCGCAGGTGTAGGCGAACAGGTTGAGCACCTTGCGGCCGGCGGCGTGCGCGCGCACCCAGCGCCGGCCCTCGGCCATGTCCAGGAACAGGCCGTGGTTCTGGCCACGCAGCAGGTGCACCCGGTAGTGCGTGCCGTCTTCGGTCACGTCGTGCGCCTCGGGCACCTGGCCGGTCATCACGGTGGTCAGCGGCCGGCTGGTGGGGCCGTCGGGCTGGCGGCGCTGGAACACCCAGTTCAGCGGCTGCCCGGGATGAACCTCGGCTTGCCGGGCGGCCAGCGCCTCGCCGATGCGGCGGGCGTCTTCGTCGCTGGCTTCGCCGAAGCGGGTGACCAGCCAGACCGGCGCATACCAGTCGAGGGCCCAGTCGGTGGCGTCCGGGTGCAGGCCACCGCGGCCGTGGAACAGGCGCCGGGCGTCGGTGCCCGGCGTGGCGCGGGCGATGGCATCGAGCAGGGATTGCATGCGCAGCCGATCAGTCGCCCAGCCATTCGCCCAGCGGCGGCAGGCCGTGGCGCACGCGGGCCTTGTTGCAGCCGTAGCTGCCTTCCTGCAGTTCGGCACAGGGCGAGGGGCGCAGCGGGTAGATGCGGCAATGGGCGCGCTCGCCCAGTCTGCCTTCCAGCGCGGTGCAGCGGATCGGCACCGCACCGGTGCCCTGCATGCGGCATCGGATGCCGCCGGCCGGTTCGGTCAGCCCGTCCGGCACGCTCCCGCCGGCCGAGGCGAGTTCGTACACCGCGAACTCCACCCGGTAGCTGTGGCAGCAGGCGCCACAGGTGGTGCAGGCCGAGCCTTCGTGGGGGGTGGACATGACCTTCAGGTCTCCAGCGCCGGCAGCCCATGGCGCTGGCGGGCCCGGTGGCAGGCATCGCTGCCTTCCTCGAACTCGCGGCACGGACTGGGCCGCCACTCGTAGATGCCGCAGGTGGCCCGCTCGCCCACACGGCCGTACAGGGCGGCGCAGCGAGGCGGGCTGTGGTCGGTGCCGCGCAGTCGCGCGGTGTGGTCGGTCAGGGGCAGCCACAGCCCGTCGGGGACCGGGCCGCCCTGTTCCTCGGTTTCTTCCACCGAGAAATCCACGCGGAAGCTGGCGCAGCAGGCGCCGCAGGTGGTGCAGGCCGACATGGCAGCGCAGGACGGCCGCTTACAGACGGCCCAGCAGCAGGTACTCCATGAGCGCCTTCTGCACATGCATGCGGTTCTCGGCCTCGTCCCAGACCACGCTCTGCGGTCCGTCGATGACCTCGGCGGTCACTTCCTCGCCCCGGTGGGCCGGCAGGCAGTGCATGAACAGCGCATCGGGTCGGGCGCGGCGCATCATGTCCTCGTCGACGCACCACTGGGCGAAGGCGGCACGGCGCACCTCGTTCTCGGCCTCGAAGCCCATGCTGGTCCAGACATCGGTGGTCACCAGATCGGCCCCTGCGCAGGCCTCGCGCGGGTCCTTGAAGGTCTTGAAGCAGTCGGTGCGGGTGATGCCGGCCAGGGTCGGGTCCACTTCGTAGCCGCTGGGCGTGCTCACATGCACCGTGAAGCCCAGCAGCTCGGCCGCCTGCAGCCAGGTGTTGGCCATGTTGTTGCCGTCGCCCACCCAGGCCACCACCTTGCCCCGGATGGCGTCCAGCGGATCGCCGCTGGGGGCAGGGCGGTATTCGACCAGGGTGAACAGGTCGGCCAGGATCTGGCAGGGGTGGAATTCGTTGGTCAGGCCGTTGATGACCGGGACCCGCGAATGGGCGGCAAAACGCTCGATCTTGGTCTGCTCGAAGGTGCGGATCATCACCAGGTCGACCATGCGGCTGATCACCTTGGCGCTGTCCTCGATGGGTTCGGCCCGGCCGAGCTGGCTGTCGCCGGTGGTCAGGTGCACCACCGAGCCGCCGAGCTGGTACATGCCGGCCTCGAAGCTGACCCGGGTGCGGGTGCTGGCCTTCTCGAAGATCATGGCCAGCGTGCGGTCGGGATCGGCAAAGGGGTGGTGCTTCTCGAAGGCCTTGAACTTGCCCTTGATGAAGGCTGCGCGCCGCAGCAGGTAGGCGTACTCGTCGGCGGACAGGTCCTTGAACTGCAGGTAATGGCGGATCGTCATGGGGTTCATTCGGCAAGGAAGGCGTGCACGATGGGCAGCAGGATGGAAACCACTTCGTCGGCCTCGGCGGTGGTGATGGTCAGCGGCGGCACCAGGCGGATCACGCTGTCGGCGGTCACGCTGAGCAGCAGGCCGGCGTCGGCTGCGCGCTGGGTGATGACCCCGCAGGGGCGGTCGAGCTCGATGCCGATCATCAGGCCCTGCCCGCGGATCTCGCGCACGCCGGGGCGGCCGCCCAGGCCCTTTTCCAGTGCCGCACGCAGGTGGGCACCCACGCGCTCCACATGGGCCAGCAGGCCGTCTTCCTCGATGATGCGGATGGTCTCCACGCCGGCCCGCATGGCCAGCGGGTTGCCGCCGAAGGTGGTGCCGTGGTTGCCCGGCTGGAAAATGTTCGCGGCCTTCGGGCCGGCCACCACCGCGCCCACGGGCACGCCCGAGCCCAGGCCCTTGGCCAGCGGCATCACGTCCGGCTGGATGCCGGCCCACTGGTGGGCGAACCACTTGCCGGTGCGACCCATGCCGCACTGCACCTCGTCGATCATGAGCAGCCAGTCGCGCTGGTCGCACAGGGCCCGCACATCCTGCAGGTACTGGGCGCGCATCGGGTTCACACCGCCTTCGCCCTGGATGGTCTCGAAGAACACCGCCACCACGTTGGGGTTGTTCTCGGTGGCCTTCTTGAGCGCCTCGATGTCGTTGGCCGGCACCCGCACGAAGCCTTCCACCAGCGGGCCGAAGCCGGCCTGCACCTTGGGGTTGCCGGTGGCCGACAGGGTGGCGATCGAGCGGCCGTGGAAGGCCTTCTCGTACACCACGATTTCCGGCCGTTCGATCCCCTTGTCATGGCCGAACTTGCGCGCCAGCTTCAGCGCCGCCTCGTTGGCTTCCAGGCCGGTGCTGCAGAAGAACACATTGGTCATGCCCGAGCGCTCCACCAGCATCTGCGCCAGGCGTTCCTGGTCGGGCACGTGGTAGTAGTTGCAGCAGTGGATCATCTTCGCCACCTGGTCCTGCAGCGCCGGCACCAGCTTGGGGTGGGCATGGCCCAGGGTGTTGACCGCGATGCCGGCCAGCGCGTCCAGGTACGACTTGCCGTTCACATCCCACACGCGGCAGCCCTGACCGTGCGACAGCGCGATCGGCAGGCGGCCGTAGGTGTTCATCACATGGGGCGAGGCGGCAGCGATGGTGGGCAGGGCGGCATTCATGCGGTTCTCCGGAAGGCAAGGGGGCAAGCGGCCCACGGGTGCCAGAAAAAGAAGCGGCCCAACGCCCGGCGGTGCGGGTTGAGCCGTCGAACGCGGATTTTAGAGGCAGCCCTCGACCGGTTCGATGACGATGCCGCATCGGCCTGATGCGCCCGGACCATCGACCCCGGTCCGGGTTATCCCGGGGTTCAGGTCTTATATAAGATAGAATACCCCCGCCTGAACCGGACCGGGTGATCCCCGGCCGTCGGCACCACCCCCTTCCCAGGCCCTCCACCCGAAGGCTGCGTCCGAATGGCCACACCGACTGCCAAGCAAGTGTTCATCCAGGGCATCACCCGCGATGGCCGCACCTTCCGCCCCAGCGACTGGGCCGAGCGGCTGGCCGGGGTGATGAGCAGCTTCCGCCCTGGCGGGGCGCAGCCCGGCAGCCACCTGAGCTATTCCCCCTGGTGCGTGCCCAACACCATCAACGGCATCAAGTGCGTGGTGGTGCACAGCGACCTGCGCGAGGCCGAGCCCATGGCCTGGGACTTCTGCATGAACTTCGCCCGCGACAACGACCTGCAGGTGGTCGAGGGTTGCCTCATCCCCGACCGCTGACCCGCATCCGGCATCGTTCAGGCAACAAAAAAGCCGTCTTGCGACGGCTTTCTGCTTTTTTGCTGGCAGCGCACCCGGTTCAAACGGCGGGCCCTGGGGCCCGGGCTGCTGGGGGGCAGGTCAGGCGGCGGCGGTGGCCAGTGCCTTGACCTTGGCAGACAGGCGGCTCTTGTCGCGAGCGGCCTTGTTCTTGTGGAAGATGCCCTTGTCGGCAATGGTGTCCACCACGGCCTGCATCTTGGCGAACAGTTCGGTCGCCTTGGACTTGTCGCCGCTCAGAACGGCTTTTTCGACGTTCTTGACAGCGGTGCGGTATTTGGAACGCAGCGAGGAGTTCGCGGCGTTGAGCTTGACGTCCTGGCGGGCGCGCTTGCGACCGGATGCCAGGCGGGGGTTCTTTTTCTTCGGCTTGGTGGCCATGGTGAGTTCCTTGTGTGTTTGTGGATGTTGCCAGCAAAGCCCGCGATTATAGCCCTGCGGCCCGTCAGCGCCATCCCGGCCGGGCGTCGGCGGGTGGCATCGTTACACTGCCCCGGTGTCGCTCTTCAAGTCCGCCTCCGTCGTTTCCCTGCTCACGCTGGCCTCGCGCATCACCGGTCTGGTGCGCGAACTGCTCATGGCGGCGACCTTCGGGGCCAGCGCCCTGACCGATGCCTTCAACGTCGCCTTCCGCATTCCCAACCTGCTGCGCCGGCTGTTTGCCGAGGGTGCCTTCAGCCAGGCCTTCGTGCCGGTGCTGGCCGCCGCCCGCGAGCAGGACGGCGACGATGCCACCCGGTTGATGATCGGTCAGATCGCCACCGTGCTGGCCTGGGCCCTGACGCTGACCTGCATCGTGGGCGTGCTGGCCGCACCGGTGCTGGTGTACGCCATGGCCGCCGGCCTGAAGCAGTCGCCCGAGGGTTTCGAGGCCGCGGTGCTCATGACCCGCTGGATGTTCCCCTACATCGCCTTCATGTCCTTCGTGGCGCTGGCGGCCGGCATCCTGAACACCTGGCGACGGTTTGCGGTGCCGGCGGCCACGCCGGTGCTGCTCAACGTGGCCATGATCGGCGCTGCGCTGTGGGGCGCACCGTGGTTCGCCTCCCTGGGGATCGAGCCCATCCTGGCCATGGCCGGCGGCGTGCTGGTCGGGGGGTGCCTGCAGCTGGGTGTGCAGATCCCGGCCCTGGCCCGGCTGGGCCTGCTGCCCCGGGTGGGCCTGTCGCCTGCCGCGCTCAAGGCCGCCTGGAACCACCCCGGCACCCGCCGCGTCACCACGCTGATGCTGCCCGCCCTGCTGGGGGTGAGCGTGGCCCAGCTGTCATTGCTGATCAACACCCAGATCGCCTCCCACCTGGCGGTCGGCAGCGTGAGCTGGCTGACCTATGCGGACCGCCTGATGGAGTTCCCGACCGCCATGCTGGGCGTGGCGCTGGGCGTGGTGCTGCTGCCGCAGCTGGCCTCGGCCCAGGCCGCCGGGGATGGCGAGCGCTACAGCCAGCTGCTGGACTGGGGCCTGCGGCTGGTGGTGCTGCTGGCCGTGCCCTGTGCCGTGGCCCTGCTCACCTTTGCCCAGCCCCTGGTGGCGGTGCTCTATCACTACGGGCGCTTCGGCGCCGGCGATGTGCAGCAGACCGCCGCCGCGCTCATGGGCTACGGCGCCGGCCTGCTGGGGCTGATCGCCATCAAGGTGCTGGCGCCGGGCTTCTACGCGCGGCAGGACATCCGGACCCCGGTGAAGATCGCCGTGGGCGTGCTGGTGCTGACCCAGCTGCTCAACATCGCCCTGGTCCCGCTGTTCGACCACGCCGGTCTGGCCCTGGCCATCGGCATCGGCGCCATGGTCAATGCGCTGTTCCTGCTGGTGGGTCTGATCCGCCGTGGTGCCTACCGGCCCTCGCCGGGCTGGCTGAAGTTCTCGCTGCAGGTGCTGGCGGCCAGTGCCTTGCTGGCGGTGCTGCTGATGTGGCTGTCGTCGCGTTTCGTCTGGACCGGCTTCGAAGGGCAGGCCCTGCAGCGCATCGGCCTGCTGGCGGTGTCGGTGATCGGAGCCGTGGTGGTGTATTTCGGGGCCTTGCTCGCGTCAGGCCTGTCGTTGCGCCAGTTCGTGCGGAAATGACGTAACCTGAGGCACCGCCGCACGATTCCCATGGATCTCGATTTTTCCGCTCCGACCCCCCTGGGCTATTTCGCCACCCTGGTGAGCGACGATGACGCCTTTCCGCTGTTCGAGGCCGCGGTCTCGGTGGCCCAGGACGAGTACCCCGACCTGGACGTTCAGCAGGTGCTCGGCGATGTCGACCAGATGGTGGCCCGGCTGCGCCGCCGCTGCCCGGAAGACGCCGGTCCGCTGCAGCGCCTGCGGGCGCTCAACCAGTTCTTCTTCCGCGACCTGGGCTTTGGCGGCAACGTCAACAATTACTACGACCCGGACAACAGCTACCTCAACGCGGTGCTGCGCACCCGCCGGGGCATTCCCATCACGCTGGCGGTGTTGTGGATGGAGCTGGCCCAGGGCATGGGGCTGAAGGCGCGCGGGGTCAACTTCCCGGGGCACTTCATGGTCAAGGTCAACCTGCCCAACGGGCAGGTGGTGATCGACCCGTTCAATGGCCAGTCCCTCAGCCGCGACGAGCTGGCCGAGCGGCTGGAGCCCTACAAGCGCCGCAACGGCCTGGTCGACGAGTTCGATGTGCCGGTGGGCCTGTACCTGCAGGCGGCCCAGCCGCGCGACATCCTGGCGCGGCTGCTGCGCAACCTCAAGGAGATCCACCGGGCGCAGGAAGACTGGCTGCGCCTGATCGCGGTGCAGGACCGGCTGCTCATCCTGCTGCCCGACGCCTGGCCCGAATACCGGGACCGGGGTCTGGCCTGGGCCGAGCTGGGCGAGGCCCGGCTGGCGGTGGCCGATCTGGACATCTACGTGGTGCATGCCGACGATCCGCTGGACCGCGAGGCCATCGGCCAGCGGCTCCAGGAACTGCGCCGCGCCCTGAACTGATGTGTCGGCCGCGACCGACGGCATGCATTCGGGTGTGAACGGTGTGTCGGCGTGTAAGACCGTTTGACGCCGCCGGTGGTGGCGAAGAACATCCGCCCGCCTGTCAACCCTCTCCACACAACAACCATGACCCACTCGATCTACCGCGCCGTTGCCTGTGCCCTCATTCCCGCCATGACCCTGGGCAGCCTGCCGCTGCAGGCCCAGGCCGGCATCGTCGGCACCGAACAGGCCCTGGTGACCCCGGCCGGCCAGGCCGACCGTGACCGTGTCAGCGGTTTCCTGGCCCGTGAGGACGTGCGCAAGGAACTCATGGCCCAGGGCGTGAATGCCGACGATGCCATCGCCCGCGTGCAGGCCATGTCGGACGCCGAGGTGGCCCAGCTGGCCCAGCGCGTGGACAAGGCCCCGGCCGGTGCCGGCGTGGTGGGCGTGCTGTTCACCATCTTCCTGATCCTGCTGGTCACCGACATCCTGGGCTTCACCAAGGTGTATCCGTTCACCCGCCCGATCCGATGACATCACCCCGACGGGGTCGCGCAGCCCCCGCCCTGGCGGGGGTTGTGCTTTGTGCAGCCTTGCTGGCCGGCTGCGCGGCACCGCCGCAGGTGGCCCAACTCCAGAACGACTGGCCCAGCGGCCTGCCGGCCCGCACGCTGCTGACCCGCGTGCCCTTCATTCCCCAGGACGACTTCCTGTGCGGCCCGGCCACGCTGGCCATGGTGTCGCAGGCCGCAGGCCGCCGGGTGACGGCCGATCAGCTCACGCCGCAGGTCTACCTGCCCGGCCGCCAGGGCGCCCTGCAGACCGAAATGCTCGCGGCCGCCCGCCGGCAGGGCCTGGTGGCCTACCCGCTGGCGCCCGATCTTCGAACCCTGCTGACCGAGGTGGCCGCCGGCGAGCCGGTGCTGGTGCTGCAGAACCTGTCGCTGCCGATCGCGCCGCAGTGGCATTACGCGGTGGCGGTGGGCTATGACCGGGCCCGGGACGAAATCATCCTGCACTCCGGCACCACGCCGCGCATGCCGATGGCGCTGCCCACGTTCGAGCGCACCTGGGCCCGAAGTGAATACTGGGCGGTGCGGGTGACCGCTCCGGACCGCCTGCCGGCCACGGCCGACGCCGACGGCTGGGCCCATGCCGTGGCCGCGCTGGAACGCTCGGATGTGCAGGCCGCCCAGGTGGCCTACCGCACCGGGTTGCGGCGCTGGCCGGACCACCGCATCCTGCTGCTGGGGCTGGGCAACACCCACTACGCCCAGGGCCGGCGCGAGCAGGCAGCCACCGCGTATGCCGCTGCGGTGCGGTCGGCACCCGACTTCGCCGATGCCTGGAACAACCTGGCGCAGGTCCGGCTGGAGCTGGGCCAGATCGCCCAGGCCCGTGATGCGGTGCAGCGGGCGGTGGCGCTGGGCGGACCGCGCCAGGCCGAGTACCAGAAGCTGCAGGCCGCCATCGAGGCGAGGCGCCAGCCATGACCCGACTGTTGCTGGTGGGCGCCACCGGACTGGTGGGCGGTCATGTGCTCGATCAGGCGCTGGCCGACCCGCGTGTCTCGGCGGTGGTGGCACCGACGCGCCGTGCGCTGGCGCCCCGCCCGGGACTGATCAACCCGGTGGTCGATTTCGACCGCCTCCCGCAGGACGCCGACTGGTGGGCGGTGGATGCCGTCGTCTGCACCCTGGGCACCACCGCCCGCAAGGCCGGCAGCCCCGACGCCTTCTACCGGGTCGACCACGACCATCCGCTGGAGGTGGCCTATCTGGCGCATCGCCACGGGGCGCGCGCCTATGCGCTGAACTCGGCGCTGGGCGCCGATGCGGCCTCGCGGGTGTTCTACCTGCGCACCAAGGGCGAGATCGAGCGCGACCTGCAGGCGGTGGGCTACGCGTCGCTCACCCTGGTGCGGCCGGGTCTGATCGGCGGTGCGAGGGCCGAGAGCCGCCCGCTGGAGCGGCTGGCGGTGATGGCCTCCGGCTGCGTCCAGCCGCTGCTGCCCAGGCGCTGGCGCGTGGTGCCGGCCGAGCGCATCGCCCGCTGCCTGCTGGAGGCGGCGGTCAGTGCGTCGCCCGGCGTTCGCGTGCTGCCGTCCGAAGCGCTCTAGGGGTGGCTGACCGCCCGCTGGCCTGCCAGCTGCGCCGCAGCTGGACGTCAGAACTGAAGCCGGCCAGCTCGGCGGCCCGTGCCACCGGGTGGCCGGCGGTCAGCGCGGCTTCGGCCAGTGCCAGGCGCAGTCCCCGCAGGTAGTGGCTGGGTGCCACTCCTGCGTGCTGTTCGAACAGCCGCGTGAGGTGCCGTGGCGATGTGGCCGCCAGGGCTGCCATGGCCGGTACGGTCCAGGGCTTCTGGGGTTCCCGGCTCACGGCATCCTGCACCTTGTGCAGGGCCGGGTGCAGGTGGTTGCGGTGCAGCAGGAACGGGGAGAGCTCGGGATCGTCCGGACCCCGTCGCAAGGCCAGTGCCAGGTTCTGGGCCACCTCGGCGGCCAGGGCGGGCCCGCAATGGATCGAGATGCGGTGCAGCACCAGGTCGATGCCGGTGGTCACCCCGGCGCTGGTCCAGACCGGGCCGTCCTGCACGAACAGCCGGTTCGAGACCACCTCGCAGCCCGACGCCTTCTGCCGCAGTTCCTGCAGATGCGCATGGTGGGTGGTGCCACGCCGCCCGGCCAGCAGGCCGCCCATGCCTGCCACCACGGCCCCGGCACAGATGGCCACGAGCTCCTGTTGCCCGGCACGCAGTTCAAGGCCCTGCAGCCAGTGCATCAATGCCCGCCCTGGCTCGTCGTCGAGCCGGACCTCGTCGCCCGGCTGGCCGATCAGCACCACCCAGGACGGCTCCTGGCCGAGGGTCGGCAGTGGCTCCAGACCCGTCACACGCAGGCCTACCGATGTGGGCGCCTCGGCCACCGGGCCGACGAAACGCAGCGCGAACGCCGGGGGCTGTCCGTGTTGCGCCAGGCACTGGTTGGCCATGCGCAGCGCCTCCGCCGGACCCGCCCAGTCCAGCGCCAGGCTGTCCGGCAGCAGCACAAAGAAGACCTGGATCGGGGCAGGCATGGCCGCAGGTTCAGGCAGGTTGCCAGCGGGCGACGGCCTCACCGACGGTGCACACCTGGGCAAATCGGCCATCCAGCACGGTGGCCGTGCGGTGCCGGATGGCATCGGCCGTCAGCAGGCCGCCCTGGGCGTCGTGCATGTCGAAGGTGAGGGTGGCGTCGGTCACGAAGTCGACTTCCCAACCCAGGTCGGAGGCGTGGCGGGCGGTGGTCTCGCAGCACTGCTCGGTGCGGATGCCGCTGATGACCACCCGACCGATGCCGTGCTGCACCAGCCAGACATCCAGCCCGGTGCCCACCAGCGCGCTGTGGCGCGCCTTGTGGACCGTCAGTGCGGCCTCGAAGGGAACGAGCCCTTCCAAGGGTCTGACCAGGCCGCTGGCGTGCGAGAAAGGGTTGTCGGGCGTGTCCGGCTCATCGGCGTGCAGCACACGGACCACCGGCACCCGATCGGCCAGGGCGGCCGTGATCAGTGCGTTCTGAGACGCCAGGTAAGTGGACAGCGCGGCGGCGTCGAAATACGGTCGGTGCCGGAACGATTCCTGCACATCGATCACGATCAGACACGATTTCATCGGGGGACTCCTTCGACGGTGGGGTTGCGAAGTCCCGAGTGTGGGTGGCGGCGGTCGTGCTGTCCGCCACCCGGTCAGACAGAAAACGGACGTTTCAGGACACGACCACCGGGGCGGTGGTGCCGCGCTCGGCGATCACGCCGATGGTGTGCACCGTCTCGCCCAGGCTGCGCAGGGTGGCAGCGCAGGCCTCGGCCTGGTCGGCGGCGATCACCACCACCATGCCGATGCCGTTGTTGAAGGTGCGGTTCATCTCGATGTCGTCGATGCCGGCGGTGGCCTGCAGCCACGCGAACAGCTCGCTCTGCGGCCAGCTGCCTTTCCTGAGGTGGGCGGCGGTGCCCTCGGGCAGCACGCGCGGGATGTTCTCCAGCAGGCCGCCACCGGTGATGTGGGCCAGCGCCTTGATCGGGTGCTGGGCAAGTGCGGCCAGAACGTTCTTGACGTACAGGCGGGTCGGCTTCATCACGGCTTCCTTGAAGGGCATGCCGTCCAGGGTGGCGGGCAACTGGCTGGCAGCGCGTTCGATGCACTTGCGCACCAGCGAGAAGCCGTTGGAGTGCACGCCGTGCGAGGCCAGACCCAGCACCACGTCGCCCGGCTTCACGTTGTGGCCGGTCAGGATCTTGCTCTTCTCGACCGCGCCGACACAGAAACCGGCCAGATCGTATTCACCGGCCGGGTACATGCCCGGCATCTCGGCGGTCTCGCCGCCGATCAGGGCGCAGCCCGAGAGCTCGCAGCCCCTGGCGATGCCGCCGACCACGGCGGCTGCCGTGTCCACATCGAGCTTGCCGCAGGCGAAGTAGTCCAGGAAGAACAGCGGCTCGGCGCCCTGCACCAGCACGTCGTTCACGCTCATGGCCACCAGATCGATGCCCACCGTGTCGTGCATGTTCCACTCGAAGGCCAGCTTGAGCTTGGTGCCCACGCCGTCGGTGCCGCTCACCAGCACCGGCTCCCGGTAGCGCTTGGGCACCTCGAACAGGGCACCGAAGCCGCCGATGCCGGCCAGCACGCCTTCGCGCATGGTTTTCTTCGCCAGCGGCTTGATGCGGTCGACCAGGGCATCGCCCGCGTCGATGTCGACGCCGGCGTCTTTGTAGGAGAGGGGGGTGTGGTTCTGGCTCATGAGGGGCGGACGCAGGGCGCCCGAATAGAATTTGGGCTGGATTTTAAGGGCTGGCCTCCTGCGGCGGCTCGCCACATCGGACCTGCATGACCTTCACACCCACCCAGACCCGCGCCGCCGTCTGGGCCTGCATGGCCCTGGCCATCGGCTGGCTTCTGTCCCTGCTGGCGCCGGTGCTCATGCCCTTCCTGCTGGCCATCGTGGTGGCCTATGCGCTCCATCCGCTGGTGGAGCGGTGGGCCGCCCGCCGCATTCCGCGCTGGCTGGGTGCCGGCGTCGCCATCGCCCTGCTGATGCTCGTGCTGCTGGCGGTGGTGCTGCTCATCGTTCCGGTCATCACGGCCCAACTGCCCCTGTTGCGCGACCAGGTGCCCGCCCTGCTGGATCGGGCCAACAACCACATCGTGCCGCTGGCGGCCCGCTTCGGCATCGACCTGCAGATCGACACCGCGCAGGTGCGCGAATGGCTCAGGCAGGTGGTGACCGGCCACGAGAGCCAGCTGATCGGCAGCCTGCTGTCGTCGCTGCGCATCGGCGGCAGCGCCCTGGCAGCGGTCATCGGCAACCTCTTCCTCATGCCCATCGTGGCCTTCTACCTGCTGCTGGACTGGGCGGCGCTGGTGCAGCGCTTCAAGACCCTCATCCCGCCGCGCTGGCGCGAGACGGTGCAGTCCTTTCTGGACGAGACCGACGAGGTGCTCGGTCAGTACCTGCGAGGGCAGCTGATGGTCATGGGACTGCTGGCGGTGTTCTACACCGTCGGCCTGGCCCTGACCGGACTGAAGCTGGCCCTGCCCATCGGCGTCTTCACCGGGCTGGCGGTGTTCGTGCCGTACCTCGGTTTCGGCCTGGGTCTGGTGCTGGCGGTGCTGGCCGCCCTGCTGCAGTTCCAGACCCTGTTCGGCGTGCTGGCCGTGCTGGCGGTCTACGGTGTGGGACAGGTGCTGGAGAGCCTCTACCTCACACCCCGCCTGCTGGGCGAGCGCATCGGCCTGCACCCGATCGCGGTGATCTTTGCCCTGCTGGCCTTCGGCCATCTCTTCGGCTTTGTCGGCGTGCTCATCGCGTTGCCGGCCAGTGCGGTGCTGCTGGTGGCCATCCGCCGGGCCCGCACCACCTACCTGGAGAGTCCGCTGTACCGCGAGAGCGCCCAGCCAGCGTCCGAGCCGGCACCGGACCCGCAGCGGGACTGATGCCGTGTCGACCATGAAGCAGCTCGCGCTCGACATCGGCCTGGCCCCGGTGCCCACGCTGTCCAACTTCGTTCCGGTGGGCAACGAGGCGGCCCTCGAGCATCTGCGGCTGTGGTCCGGCAGCCCGACCCGCTCCCCGGTGCCCACGTTCCTGTGGGGTGCCGGTGGCAGCGGCAAGACCCACCTGCTGCTGGCGGTGCGCGAGGCCTTCCGGGAGCACGGCGCCCGGGTCGGCTGGATGGACGCGTCCACGCTGAACCCGCCCGACTACGACGAATCGTGGGAGGCGGTGCTGCTGGACGACTGCCACCTCTTCACCGCGGCCCAGCAGGCCATGGCCTTCAACTGGTTCGTGCATGCGCAGACCCCGCCGCAGGGCAGTGCCCGCTGGGTGCTGGCGGCCGGTGCGCTGCCGCCCTCCGACCTGCAGCTGCGTGAAGACCTGCGCACCCGGCTGGGCTGGGGCCATGTGTTCCAGCTGCACGCCCTGGGCGAGACCGAACGCCGTGCCGTGCTGCGCCGTGCCGCCGACGAGCGCGGCGTGTTCCTGAGCGACGAGGTCATGGACTTCATGCTCAACCGCTTCTCGCGCGACCTCTCCAGCCTGATGATGCTGCTCGACCAGCTCGATGCCTACGCCCTGCGCACCCAGCGGGCCATCACCATCCCGCTGATCCGCTCGATGCTGGAAAACGAATGACCGCCCCCATGCGACTGACCCTGTTTGACCTTGACCACACCCTGCTGCCGCTGGACTCCGACTACGCCTGGGGCCAGTTCACCGTGAAGCTGGGCTGGCGCGACGAGGCCGATTTCGGCCGCGCCAACGACCGCTTCTACCAGGCCTACAAGGACGGCACGCTCGACATCCACGAGTACGTGCGCTTTGCCACCGACGCCGTGCGCGAGCGCGGCATGGCGGTCGCCCAGGCGGCGCACGAGCGCTTCATGGCCGAGGTGATACGCCCGGCCATGACCGAGCAGGCCCGGGCCCTGGTGCGTGCCCACCAGGCGGCCGGCGACACGGTCGTCATCGTCACCGCCACCAACGAATTCGTCACCCGCCCGATCGCCCGCGCCTTCGGCGTGGACGAGCTCATCGCCATCGATCTGGCCACCGGGCCGGACGGCGCGATCACCGGCGACATCCGGGGCATCCCGTCCTTCCGCCAGGGCAAGGTGCTGCGTGTGGAACAATGGCTGGCCGATCGGGGCCTGCGCTGGTCCGATCTGCAGCACACCACCTTCTACAGCGACTCGCCCAACGACCTGCCGTTGCTCGAGAAGGTGCACGAGCCGGTGGCCACCAACCCCGACGAGCGCCTGAGCGCCGTGGCCCGCGAACGCGGCTGGCGCATCCTCCAACTCTTCGAATGATCAAGAAACTCATCGACAAGCTGCTCGGCAAGTCCGGCAGCGGCCCGGCCCGCAAGGGCTCGCCCTTCGGCCAGCGGCAGGACGTCCCCGCCAGCGTCCACGGCATCAACCCCCAGCTGGTGGACCAGCGGGCGCTGGATGTGGTCAACACCCTGCAGAACGCCGGCTTTGCTGCCTACATCGTGGGTGGCGCGGTGCGTGACCTGCTGCTGGGCCTGCGGCCCAAGGATTTCGACGTGGCCACCAACGCCACGCCCGAGCAGGTCAAGGGCCTGTTCCGACGCGCGTTCATCATCGGACGGCGCTTCCGCATCGTGCACGTGGTGTACGGCCGGGGCCGCGAACACGAGGTGATCGAGGTCTCCACCTTCCGCGCCTACCTCGACAGCAACGATGCCGAGCAGGTGGCCGGCAACGAGCGCACCAGCAAGGGCGAGCTGGCCGGCATGAAGCACGCCGTGGACGCCAGCGGCCGGGTGCTGCGCGACAACGTGTGGGGGCCCATCGAGCAGGACGCCGCGCGCCGCGACTTCAGCATCAACGCCATGTACTACGACCCGGCCACCCAGACCGTGGTCGATTTCCACCACGGCATCCGCGACGCGCAGAAGCGCGTGCTGCGCATGATCGGCGACCCCGCCACCCGCTACCGCGAAGACCCGGTGCGCATCATCCGCGCGGTGCGCTTCGGCGCCAAGCTCAATGCGCTGGGCTTCCAGTTCGATGCCAAGACCCTGGCCCCGCTGGTGTCCTCGCGCAAGCTGCTGGCCGATGTGCCGCAAAGCCGCCTGTTCGATGAAATGCTCAAGCTGCTGCAGACCGGCCATGCGCTGGCCAGCGTGGCGCAGCTCAAGGCCGTGGGCCTGGACACCGGCATCTACCCGCTGCTCGACATCGTGGTGCAGCGCGCCGACGAACCCTTCGTGAAGGCCGCCCTGCAGGACACCGACCGCCGCGTGGCCGAAGGCAAGCCGGTGGCGCCGAGCTTCCTGCTGGCCTGTGTGCTGTGGGCCGATGTGCGAAAGGCCTGGGAACAGCGTCTGCAGACCCGTCCGGGGCAGCGCCCGGTGCCGCCGTTCGCCGCCCTGCAGGACGCGGTGGACGAGGCCTTCGAGGCCCGCATCGGCGACGTGTCCGGGCGCGGCAAGCTGGGCACCGACATGCGCGAGATCTGGATGATGCAGCCGCGCTTCGACAAGCGCGTGGGCAGCTCGCCGCTGACCCTGGTGGAGCAGCCGCGCTTCCGGGCCGGCTTCGACTTTTTGCGCCTGCGCGCCCAGACCGGTGAAGTGGACGAAGAGCTCGCCCACTGGTGGGAAACCTTCAGCACCGCCAGCGACGACATGCGCCAGGACATGCTGGACGAACACCGCCGCGCCAGCGGCAAGGCCCAGCCGCGCCGCGTGCGCAAGGGCGACGCCGAGCATCCGGGCGATGCACCGGCGGCCGCCAGTGGCCGCACCCACCGGGTGCCGCCATCGGCCGGCGAGCCCAACGACGCCGATGGCGACGGTGATCGGGATGACGACACGGTCGATCCGCAGGTTGATCCGGCCGCCCCGCCGAAGAAGCGCCGCCGCCGTCGCCGCAAGCCCGGTGGCGGGGCAGGGGGCGCAGGCGGTGCCGATGCCGGCAGCGCGCCCTGAAGTAAGGGCCTTCGTGGCCCTGGGCGCCAATCTGGGCGATGCGGCCGGCACCGTGCAGCGCGCCCTGCAGACCCTGGGCGACACGCCGGGTCTGCGCCTGGTCAAGGCCTCCAGCCTCTACCGCACCGCCCCGGTGGATGCCACCGGCCCCGACTTCATCAATGCCGTGGCCGAGGTCGCCACCACCCTCACCGCGCCCGATCTGCTGGACGCCTTGCAGGCCATCGAGACCGCCGAGGGCCGCGAACGCCCTTACCGCAACGCACCGCGCACGCTCGATCTCGATGTGCTGCTGTATGGCGATGCCCGCATCGATTCACCCCGCCTGACGGTGCCGCACCCGCGCATGCACGAGCGGGCGTTCGTGCTGGTGCCGCTGGCCGAGGTGGCACCGGCCAGGGTGGACGACGGAGCGGCGCTGGCGGTGCGGCAACAGCCGATCGAACGGATCTGAGTCGCGCTAGGATCTCCGCTCCATTCACACAGGGAGCAGGAACATGAAACGCGTCGTTCTTTCGTTGGCCATGGTGGTCGCGCTGGCCGGATGTGCATCGGTGCCGATGGGCGATCCGGCACGCGATGCCGCCGCCAAGACCTTCACCGTACCGGCCGACAAGGCCGGCATCTATGTCTTCCGGAACGAGTCGATGGGGGCGGCGGTCCGCATGGACGTTGCCATCGACGGCCAGCCCATCGGCCAGACCGCCGCCAAGACCTATCTGTACAAGGAGGTCGCCCCGGGCCGGCGGGTCGTCACTTCCAAGGCCGAAAACACCGAGACGCTCGAAATCGATGCCCGCCCGGGCATGCTCTATTTCGTCTGGCAGGAAGTGAAGATGGGCCTCCTGTATGCCCGCAACAAGCTCCAGCTGGTGGACGAGACCACAGGCAAGAAGGGCGTGACCGAGACCACGCTGGCCGACACGCGCTGAGCGCTCAAGGCGTCACGGCGCCAGCCGTTCCCGCAGCCAGCCGCCATCGGCCTGCTGCGTGTAGCGCAAGCGGTCGTGCAGACGGCTCTTGCGGCCCTGCCAGAACTCCCAGCGGTCGGGCACCAGCCGGAAGCCGCCCCAGTGCGGCGGGCGCGGCGGGTTCAGCAGGAACTGCGCGCCGTACTTCGCTGCATTCGTCACCAGGACGGTGCGGCTCTCGATCACCTGGCTCTGCGGGCTGGCCCAGGCGCCGATGCGGCTGTCCAGGGGACGGCTGTGGAAGTAGGTGTCGCTCTCGGCTTCACTGACCTTCTCGACCCGGCCTTCGATGCGCACCACGCGTTCGAGCTCCACCCAGTGGAACTGCAGCGCGGCGAACGGGTTGCCGGCCAGTTCGCGGCCCTTGCGGCTCTCGAAGTTGGTGTACCAGACCACGCCGCGCTCGTCATAGCCCTTGATCAGCACCACGCGGGTGCTGGGCCGCAGGTCGGAACCCACGGTGGCCAGGGTCATGGCGTTGGGTTCGGGCAGCTCGCCGCTGATGGCCTCCTTCAGCCATTGGTCGAACTGCTGCAGGGGATCGGCGTGCGAGGCGGATTCGCTGAGTTCGGCTTTTTCGTAGCTCTTGCGCAGGTCGGCGATGTTCATGCGCGGCAGTATAGGCAGCGGCCGATTCAGCTCGGGGCTGTGGGGTCGGGTGCCAGGCGCAGCAGCCGCTCCAGGGCCCGGTCATGGATACCGTGCTCGGCCAGGCCGCGCAGGGTCTGGCGGGCATAGTCCAGCGTGGTGCCGTAGCGACCGCAGCTCTGCGCGAAGATCTGGCGGTAGCGTTCCGGCGGCAGCACGCCGGTGTAGCTGGGGCTGCGGCGCGAGAGGGTGAAGGCCAGCGCCCGCACCGGGCCCTGTGGCGTATGGCAGAGCAGCCATTTGGGGTCGTAGGTCGGGCGCGGCATTTCGCGGGCCCACAGGGCCGGCATGCGGGCCTCCACCTCGTCGTGCGGCAGGCGCAGCACCAGCCCGTCGCAGCATCCGCCGGGCAGCAGCGCGAACACCAGGCCCGGACAGTCCTCGGTGCCCCGGTTGATGCGGCTCCACATCTGCAGCGCGCGGTGCTGGCCGTGCACCCGGGCCGGCCGGCTTTCGGCCACCTCGAACTCGGGGCGCCACACCAGCGAGGCGTAGGCGAACAGCCAGAGGTCCGGCTTCGGCCCCTGCGCGCGCCACTGCTGCAGGGTCTGCTGCAGCATGCGGGCACCGTCGCGCGGCATAGAATCAGAGGCTTTGCTCACTTCACCTCACTTTTGTCGGAGATTCGATTCATGGCCTCGCAGGATAACGATCAGGACGTTCGCGTCGCATTTGCAGTGATCATCGCCATCATCGTGCTGCTGGTCGGCAGCGTGGTGGGCATCGGCATCCAGCGCGCTGGCAGCCCCAAGTCGGCCAAGCCGGCCGCCGCGGCTCCGGCTGCCGCCACCGTGGTGGTGGAAGACGCCAGCGTGGTGGTCGAGAACGGCGTGGTGAAGTTCTACTTCGCGGTGGGCCAGGCCGATCTGGCCCCGGGCGCTGTCGATGCCTTGGCCGAAGCCATTGCCGCGGCCCAGGCCGGCAGCACCCTGGCCATCTCCGGCTTCCACGACGCCACCGGCAGCCTGGAGGCCAACGAGGAACTCGCCAAGCGCCGCGCCCTGGCCGTGCGTGACGTGCTCGCCGCAGCGGGCGTCAAGCCCGAGGGCCTGCAGCTGCGCAAGCCCGAGGTCACCACCGGCACCGGCAACAACGCCGAAGCCCGTCGGGTGGAAGTCAGCATCGTCCGCTGAAGCGCGCTCAGCGCAGGGCGCTGTTGCGCAGCGCCTGGTCCACCCGCTGCCGGGTCTGGGCCACCAGATAGTCCAGAAACACCTGGGTGCGGCGGGGCATGAACTTGCGGCTGGGCAGGGCCGCGTACAGGTTCAGCCGGTCGGTGATCCAGGGTGAGAGCACGCGCACCAGCTGGCCATTGGCCAGCATGGGTGCGGCGAGCTCCAGCGTGGTGGCCGTGATGCCGGCACCGTCCAGCGCGGCGTGCATCAGGGTGTCGGTGTGGTTGGCCCACAGCACCGGCTCCACCTCCACCTCGGTCGGGCGATCGCCATCGGCCGCATTCAAGAGCCGCCACACCCGCGTGCGGCCCACCGAGGGCTTGAGCCTGAGGCAGTCATGCCGGGCCAGGTCTTCCGGCCGCTGCGGCATGCCCCGGCGGCGCACATAGTCGGGGGAGGCCAGCAGGATGGCTTCGGAGGCGATCACCTTGCGGGCGATGACGTTGGCATCGAAGCCGGTGCTGGTGCCCAGCAGGGTGATGTCGTAGGCCTCGATGGGCGGCTCGCGGTGCGAGGCCACCTCGATGTCGAGCCGGATCTTGGGATAGGTCTGGCGAAAGCCGGACACCAGCGGGGCCAGCACGTGGGTCGCCAGCACCGGCGGAGCCAGCACCCTCAGCACGCCCGCGAGTTCGCGCGTCTGCGAGCTCACCAGCTCGCCGGCCTCGTCCAGATCGATCAGCACCTGCCGGATGCGCTCCAGATAGGCCTCGCCGGCCTCGGTGAGCGACACACGCCGGGTGGTGCGGTGCAGCAGCCGGGTGCCCAGGTGTTCCTCGAGATCGGCCACCAGCCGGGTGACCACGGCAGGCGAGAGGTCCAGGGCACGGGCGGCGGCGGCAAATCCGCCTTCTTCGATCACCTTCTGGAAGGCGCGCAGGGAACTGAGTCGGTCCATGGTGGTGGGGGGGCAGAGGGCGCACCAAACGCCCTCTGATACGGGTTTACCCAAAAGATTGTTGCTGATTTGGAAATATACCAATCAGTCACATGATGTTTTTCATCGTGAGGAGAAACTTTACAGTCCATCCCATCGATGCACGGTTCTCACAGCAATCGGGCACCGAGGTCAGTGAACCCTCTGTTTCCTCGTCATTCAACCCTCTAAAGGAGTTACCCCATGAAAGCACAACGCCTGTCCCTGATCGCCCTGTCCTTCGCTGCCCTGGCCGCCGGCAATGCCTTCGCTGCCGATCCGTCGGCCGCCAAGACCCGCGAGCAGGTTCGCGCCGAACTGGCCGAAGCCCGCGCCACCGGCAAGATCATCGCCAACAGCGAAGTCCACATGACCGAGCGCGAGCTGTTCCCCGGTCGGTATGAGCAGGCCGCTGCCCCCGTGGCCGCCAAGGCCGCCCCGGCCGCTGCAGCCGTGACCACCGGCAAGACCCGCGCCGAAGTGCTGGCCGAACTGGCCGAAGCCCGCCGCACCGGCGACATCATCGCCAACAGCGAAGTCTCGATCACCGAGCGCGAACTGTTCCCGGGCCGCTACGCCGCCCAGGACACCCTGCAGGCCGGTCAGCCCGCTGCCACCGCATCGGCCAGCGACAGCACCGTCCGCCAGTGATGCACCTGGCCCGGCCAGGCCGGGTCGGTGTGATCAGCCAGAAACCGCCACCGGTTCGCCCGTGGCGGTTTTTTCATGGTGGACCGGCAGGCGGATGCGCACCGTGAGCCCGCCGCCCGGCGTCTCCAGCAGTTCCAGATCCCCGTCGAGCTGGCCGACGATGCTCGCCGCGATGGCCAGCCCCAGGCCGCTGCCGTTGCCGCTCTGGGGGTTGAGGCGGACGAACCGCTGCAGGGCGCGCTCGCGCTGCGCCGGTGCAATGCCGGGTCCGTTGTCGCGCACCTCCAGCACCACCCGATCGCCGTCCAGCACCACGTTCAGGTCGACCCGGCAGCCCGGGTCGGCATGCCGCAGGGCGTTGTCCACCAGGTTGTCCAGCAACACCCGCATCTCGGCCGGGTCGGCCCAGACATCGGCGCGGTCACGCCGCACCAGTCCCAGGTCCATGCCGCGTGCATCGGCCTGGGCCGAGAACGCGGCCACCACGCGGGCCGCCAGGGCATCCAGCGCCACCGGCTGGGGCGTGCGCTCCTGTTCCCGCACATCGGGCTCCAGACGGGCCATCTGCAGCAGCTGGGCGACCAGCCGGGTGGCGCGGGCGATGCCCCGGTCGAGCTCGTCCAGCGCCAGACCCCGCTGGGCGTCGCTCGCCCTGCGCGCCAGCTGCGCCTGCAGCTTGATGGCCGCCAGGGGGGTGTTGAGCTCGTGGGCGGCATCGGCCAGCAAGGCCCGTTGTCCGCTGAGCAGGGCGTCCACCCGCGCCAGCAGCTGGTTCAGGGCCTGACCGAGCGGCAGCAGTTCCTCCGGCAGCCGGCTGTTGTCGATGGCCGGGAGTTCCTGCAGGTTGTCGTGCTGGCGGATCTGCCGGCCCAGTGCATGCAGCGGTGCCAGCGCACGCGACACGGCGGTGTGGATGAGCAGCGTGAGCACCAGCACCAGCAGGCACAGAGGCACCACCAGCGAGGGCAGCAGTTCGGTGAAATCGCTGGCCCGGTCGGCCGATGTGACCGCCACCTGCACCCGCTGGTGCCGGTCGACCACCGTGTACACCCGCCAGGGTTCGTCCTGCCACTGCACCAGATGAAAGCCCGGCTGCTGCAGCGGCGGACCGATGTTGTCCAGCGACGAGTACATCAGCTCGCCGTCCTCCAGCCAGATCTGGCTGACGAACTGCCCCAGGTCTTCGACCGGCACTTCCGCCGGCAGTGTGGAGGGCGTCGGCTCCAGCGGCTCGCCGGTGGCCGGGTCGACGGCGGCATCCATCGGTGCGCCGGCCGGCCGGTCCGGCGAGACCGGCACCCGGCGCGACGCATCGACCCCCTGCGTGGGTTGCACGCCGTGTCGCACCACCGACCAGGCGATCTGCTCCAGTCCGTAATCGCGGATGCGGTTGAAGGCGTCCCAGGCCAGGCGGTAGGTGAGGGCGCTGCACAGCACCGAGGTCACCACCAGCGCGGTGATCTGCCACAGCAGCAAGCGCTGGCGGATGGAATTCAACCGGCCACCTCGACCAGCTTGTAGCCCACCCCGCGCACGTTCTTGATCCAGTCGCTGCCGATCTTGCGGCGCAGGTGGTGGAGGTGCACCTCCACGGCGTTGCTGGAGGGCTCGCCCTGCCAGCCGTAGAGGCGGCTTTCCAGCTGCTCGCGCGACAGCACCGCACCGGGCTGTTCCATGAGGGCCGCCAGCAGATCGAACTCGCGCGGTGCCAGCAGCACGGGTTCATCGGCCAGCATCACCTCGCGCCGGACCGGGTTGAGCACCAGGGCACCGACGCGCATTTCCGGCTGCGGCCGGCCCTGCCGGCGCCGCGCCAGCGCATGCACCCGGGCGACCAGCTCGTCGAGGTCGAAGGGTTTGGTGAGGTAGTCGTCGGCGCCCTGGTTCAGGCCCAGGATGCGGTCGCTCACCGCATCGCGGGCCGACACCACCAGCACCGCCACCTCCAGCTTGCGCGATCGCAGCCATTGCAGCAGCTGCAGGCCGTCCAGACCCGGCAGACCGATGTCGAGCAGCAGCACGTCGTAGGTCTGGGTCTGCAGGGCCGCCTGGGCGGTGGGGCCGTCGCGCACCCAGTCGACCGTCATGCCGGCCTGGCGCAGGCCCTTGTCCATGCCTTGCCCGAGCATGGCATCGTCTTCAGCGAGCAGGAGTTTCATGGGCGGCTAGTGTGCGTCAAAAGCCCTGCAGCGGTACAGCAGGCGGGTGCCTTCTGGTACAACCCGCGCAGCTTCTGGAGCCTGCCCATGTCCACCTTCCGCAAAGTCGTGCTGTTCACCGATGCCGACGGCCGTGCCCGCTTCCGCGAGGAAGACATTCCGCTCGATCAGGGCACGCCCGCCGCTCGGTTGTCGGTCCTGCACGGCGCCTCGGCCTTGCAGCTCCGGGAGAGCCCGGTGGGCTTTCGCAGCAGTTTCCATTGCACCGGCCAGCCGCAATGGCTGTTCGTGCTGCGGGGCGTGATGGAGATCGGGCTGCAGGATGGCAGCACCCGGCGGTTCGGGCCGGGCGAGCACTTCTATTCGGCCGACACCCTGCCCCAGGGTGCGACCTTCGATCCGCAACTGCACGGCCACTGGAGCCGCCAGGTGGGGGACGAGCCCCTGGTCACGCTGTTCGTGCGCGACTGAGGCCCGGCGTCGGTCAGCGGATGCGGCCGAAGCTGGTGCGCAGCGGATCGGCCGGGCCGCCCTGCGGGCCACCCTTGCCGCCTTTGCCACCCTTGTGGTTGCGGTTGCCGGTGCGCATGGCGTCGATGCTGGTGCGCAGCGGATCGGGCTGACCGCCCGGATTGGCCGGACGCGGGCGCGGCTCGCGGATGCGCAGGCTGCCCAGGTGGGCATTGGGGCCGGGCTGGCGCTCGGCACCGGGTTCACGGTCGCCGCGGTCTGCGCGGTCGCCCCGATCACCCCGATCGCCCCTGGGAGGACGCTGCCCGCCCTGGCCACCTTGGCCTCCACGGCCACCGCGTCCCTGGCCGTTGCCGTTCGCCTGCTGCGGGCGCGGTGCGCCCTGGCGACGGCCTTCACCCCGGGCTTCGCGGGGTTCACGCGGCAGGTCGCCGTCGGCCTCATCGCCCGCCGGGCGCGGACCCTGACCCCGGCCGCCACGGCCCTGGCCTTCCGAACCCTTCTTCTCGCGGATGCGCTGCATCATCTCCTGGCGCGCGGCCTTGGCGGCGGCGGCCATCACCTCGCGGCTGGGCGGCTTGCCGGCGCCGCCCCAGATGGTCTGGCGGCCCATGGCGATGGGCTCGGCCTTTTCGCCCGGCTCGGGCATGAACTCCTGGAAGATCTCCACCGGGATCTGCTGCTTGGTGAAGCGCTCGATCTCCATCATGAAGCCTTCCTCGTCCAGGCTCACCAGGTTGACGGCGTGACCTTCGCGGCCGGCGCGACCGGTGCGGCCGATGCGGTGCACGTAGTCCTCGCAGACGTTGGGGATCTCGTAATTGACCACGTGCGGCAGTTCGTCGATGTCGATGCCGCGTGCCGCGATGTCGGTGGCCACCAGAGCCCGGATCTCGCCACTCTTGAAGCCGGCCAGCGCCTGGGTGCGGGCGCCCTGGCTCTTGTTGCCGTGCAGCGCCATGGCGCTGATGCCGTTCTTCTCGAGGTAGTCGGCCACGTTGTTGGCGCCGAACTTGGTGCGGGTGAACACCAGCACCTGGCTCCAGTTGTGCTGATTGATGATGTGCACCAGCAGGGCTTTCTTCTTGCCGCGGCCCACCGGGTGGATCACCTGGCTGATGCGCTGCACCGTGGTGTTGCGCGGCGTGACCTGGATGTGCTGCGGGTCCTTGAGCAGGCCCTGGGCCAGGTCGCGGATCTCGTCGCTGAAGGTGGCCGAGAACAGCAGGCTCTGCTTGTCGCGGGGCACCAGGGCCAGCACCTTCTTGACGTCGTGGATGAAGCCCATGTCGAGCATGCGGTCGGCCTCATCCAGCACCAGGATCTGCACCTGGGACAGATCGAGGAAGCCCTGCTGCTGCAGGTCGAGCAGTCGGCCGGGGGTGGCCACCAGGATGTCCACGCCACGTTTCATGGCGTTGATCTGCGGGTTCATGCCCACGCCACCGAAGACGACGGTGGAGCTCAGGTCCAGGTGCTTGCCGTAGGTCTTGACCGACTCTTCCACCTGGGCGGCGAGTTCGCGGGTGGGGGTGAGCACCAGCGCGCGGATGCCGATGCCGCCGAAGCGGCTCTGGCCCCGGGGCGAGGTGGACAGGCGCTGCAGCATGGGCAGGGTGAAGGCCGCGGTCTTGCCGGTGCCGGTCTGGGCTCCGGCGAGCAGGTCGCGGCCCGCCAGCACGGCCGGGATGGCCTCGGCCTGGATGGGTGTGGGCGTGTCGTAGCCTTGCTCGCGCACCGCTTGCACGATGGCCGGGGCCAGGTTCAGTTCGTCAAATGTCATGTCGTTCGAGGCGCCCGTCCAGGGCGCTGGGATCACCGGCCACATCGGCCGCCGTGGAGGCGGACCGCTCAGTGCAGGGTCGGCGGATTCAGGATCTGGCGCCGCCCGGGTAAGGGTGGGGCGCCCCAGCAGGGGGCTGGTTGCGGGCCGACTGATGTGCCCGCAAGGCCCGTATTGTGGCATGCGGGGATAATCCGGGGTTTTGCGCCGCCGCCCGACGGTGGCCCACCCCCTTTTTTCAATCCCACACAGGCTCCCATGGCCCAATACGTCTTTTCCATGAACCGGGTCGGCAAGATCGTGCCGCCCAAGCGTCAGATCCTCAAGGACATCTCGCTGTCCTTCTTCCCCGGCGCCAAGATCGGTGTGCTGGGCCTCAACGGCTCGGGCAAGTCCACGCTGCTCAAGATCATGGCCGGCATCGACAAGGAGATCGAGGGCGAGGCCATCCCGATGCCGGGCATCCGCATCGGCTACCTGCCGCAGGAACCCAAGCTCGACCCCGAGCAGACGGTGCGCGAGGCGGTGGAGGACAGCATGGGCGAGGTGCGTGCCGCCCAGAAGCGGCTGGACGAGGTGTACGCCGCCTATGCCGAGCCGGACGCCGACTTCGACGCCCTGGCCGCCGAGCAGGCCCAGCTCGAGGCGATCATCGCCACCGCCGGCACCGACTCCGAGCACCAGCTGGAGATCGCGGCCGACGCCCTGCGCCTGCCGCCCTGGGACGCGAAGATCGGCCTGCTCTCGGGCGGCGAGAAGCGCCGCGTGGCGCTGTGCTGCCTGCTGCTGTCCAAGCCCGACATGCTGCTGCTCGACGAACCCACCAACCACCTGGACGCCGAGTCGGTGGACTGGCTGGAGCAGTTCTTGAAGCGCTTCCCGGGCACCGTGGTCGCCATCACCCACGACCGTTATTTCCTGGACAACGCGGCCGAGTGGATTCTCGAACTCGACCGTGGCCACGGCATTCCGTACAAAGGCAACTATTCGACCTGGCTGGAGCAGAAAGAAGCCCGCCTGGAGCAGGAGCAGCGCACCGAAGACGCGCGCACCAAGGCCATGAAGAAGGAACTGGAGTGGGTGCGCCAGAACCCCAAGGGCCGCCAGGCCAAGAGCAAGGCGCGTCTGGCCCGCTTCGAGGAGCTGAGCGACGTCGAATACCAGAAGCGCAACGAGACCAACGAGATCTTCATTCCGGTGGCCGAGCGCCTGGGCAATGAAGTCATCGAATTCCAGGGTGTCAGCAAGTCCTTCGGCGACCGTGTGCTGATCGACAACCTGAGCTTTGCCGTGCCCGCCGGTGCCATCGTCGGCATCATCGGCCCCAACGGCGCCGGCAAGTCCACGCTGTTCAAGCTGATCACCGGCAAGGAGCAGCCCGACAGCGGCACCGTCAAGATCGGCCAGACCGTCAAGGTGTCGGCCGTGGACCAGAGCCGCGACGGCCTGGCCGGCGACAAGACCGTGTGGGAAGACATCTCCGGCGGCCTGGACATGATCACCGTGGGCAAGTTCCAGATGCCCAGCCGGGCCTACTGCGGCCGCTTCAACTTCTCGGGGGGCGACCAGCAGAAGCTGGTGAAGAACCTCTCGGGCGGCGAGCGCGGTCGTCTGCACCTGGCCAAGATGCTGGCCGAGGGCGGCAACGTGCTGCTGCTGGACGAGCCGTCGAACGACCTGGACGTGGAAACCCTGCGCGCCCTGGAAGAAGCCCTGCTGGAATTTGCCGGCAGCGCCCTGGTGGTCAGCCACGACCGCTGGTTCCTGGACCGCATCTGCACCCACATCCTGGCCGCCGAGGGCGACAGCCAGTGGACCTTCTTCAACGGCAACTACCAGGAGTACGAGGCCGACAAGAAGAAGCGCCTGGGCGAAGAGGGCGCCAAGCCCAAGCGCACCCGCTTCAAGAGCCTGGCCTGATGACCGACGACGAGATCCTGATCCGCACCCGCGAATGGGTGGAGAAGGCCGTCATCGGCCTGAACCTCTGCCCGTTCGCCCGCGCCGTCTGGGTCAAGGACCAGGTGCGGGTGGTGGTGAGCCGCGCCCGCCATGTCGATGCCTTCCTCGACGAGCTGGACCGCGAGCTCGATCTGCTGGCCGGCACCCCGGCCGAGCAGATCGACACCACGCTGCTGGTGCACCCGACGCTGTTCCCGGACTTCGAGGTGTTCAACGATTTCCTGGGCATCGTGGACGACGTGGTGGTGGAGCACGACCTGGAGGGCGTGATCCAGGTCGCACCGTTCCACCCGCAGTTCCGCTTCGAGGGTACCGAGGCGGACGACATCACCAACGCCACCAACCGTTCCCCCTTCCCCATCCTGCACCTGTTGCGCGAGGACAGCGTGGAGCGGGCGGTGGCCACCGACGCGGGCGATGCCGATGCCATCGTCGAGCGCAACATGCAGACGCTGCGGGATCTGGGCCATGAAGGTTGGTCCCGTCTGTGGAATAAGTCCTGAGACGGTCCCTCGAAAGTACACGCGGCCGAACACGGCGGGTGGCAACGGGCAGAATACGGTACGGGGTTACGAGCCCCTCTTTTGTATTCCTTGGGAAATCCACCATGAATGCCACCGTCCGACCCGACGTCGACGTCTATATCCAGGAAGCGCTGTCGCAGACGGCGCAATGGCTGCCCCGCTGGCTCGACCAGGTCAGCGTGAGCCTGAAGAACCTGGAAGCCACCGAGCCCGGCGTGATGGAGCGCAAGGCCCTCAACCAGGCCCGGCTGGAGGCCGATCGCCACCGCGAATCCATGGTGGCGGCCTTTCGCCATGAACTGGAGACGGCCACGAAAGGGCCTGCCGGCACCGCCGGAGCGGGCAAGACCGGCGTGAGCTTCGACGAGCTGGAGCTCATGGGCGACGACCAGGTCCAGGAAACGGTGGAGTTCGCCCGCCTGCAGCAGGTGGTGGAGATGGCGCTGGAGGATCTGGACGTCGAGCTCACCGCCCGCATCTGCAGCGCCCTGGGCCTGACCCAGATCAATCCCGATGCCAACCCGCTGCGCCCCTCGGCGTTCATCGGTGCCCTCTCGCGCGCCATGAAGGCCGACAAGGTGGATGCGTCGGTGCGGGGCCGCTGGCTCAAGGCCGGAGCGGCGGCGCTGGGCGAACAGCTCTCCGGGGTGTTTCTGGCGTTGATCGAACGGCTCGATCAGAGCGGTGTGCGCCCGGTGGGTTTCGGTGTCACCCGGCCGTTCGCGGCCTCCCGGGGCGGCGACACCCGCCCGATGTCGGCCGCGACCGGCCCGCGTTCGCGCCGCGACGAAACCACCACCATGAAGCCCGGCACGCGCAGCGCGGCGGGCGATCCGCTGCTGACCCTGGACCAGCTGCACCGCCTGCTGGTGGGCAACCTGGGATCCGGGGAGGCGGCCGAGCCGGGCGTGCCGGTGCCGCAGGTCAACCAGGCCATGGTGCGCAACCTGGCCAGCGAGGTGGTCTCGCTCATGATGCGCCAGATCACCGAAGACAAGCGCATCCTGCAGCCCATCCGCGACATCCTGCATGGCATGAAGCCGGCCCTGCTGGACCTGGCCCGGGACGATCCGCGCTTCTTCGCTGACCGCCACAACCCGGCCCGACGCCTGCTGGACGCCATCATTGAGCGCTCGCTGGGCTTCAAGACCGAGGCCGAGTCCGGCTATGCCCCGTTCGCGGCCGAAGTGCGCGGCATCCAGCGGGCGCTGCTGCGCGCCGGCGACGATGTGCCGCAACGTTTTCCGGCCCTGCTGGAGCGGCTGCAGCAGTTCAGCTCGCGTGCGGTCGAGCCGTCGCAGGAGGCGCGTGGCCTGGCGGTCAACACGCTGGTCCGGGTGGAGCAGCGCAACCTGCTGGCCGAGCGCCTGGTGCACGAGTTCCGCGACCTCAAGGATTTCCCCAAGGCGCCCGGTGTGGTGCGTCGCTTCCTGACCGGCCCCTGGGCCCAGGTGGTGGCCCAGGCCCGTCTGGAAGAGGGCGCCCGGCCGCCGCTGCTGCCGGCCGAGGCCGCCTCACGCCGCTACACCGAGGTGATCAACGACCTGCTGTGGTCGTGCCAGGTCGGCCTGGCCAGCCTGAACCGGCCCCGGCTGGTGAAGGTGATCCCGGTCATCCTGCGCACCCTGCGCGAGGGGCTGGATTCCATCGATTACCCGCGTGCGGCCACCGAAGGCTTCTTCCAGGCGCTCATGGGGCTGCATGAGGCGGCCTACAAGACCCAGCGCCCCGGCGTGCCGGAGGACAACCCGCCCAGCCGCCAGGACATGGAAGACGTGTCCATGTGGATGCAGAGCCAGGAAGCCAAGGACACCGGCTTCATGACCGATCTGCCGCCCGAGACCCAGCCGCCGGCCTACGAGAACACCCAGCCCCTGCCGCCCGGCGAGCTGCCGGACGCCCGCGGAACGGACAGCCGCGTCCCGGTGGAGTTCACGGTGGGTGCCTGGTTCGAGATGCCGCTGGACGGTGTGACCACCCGGTGCCAGATCACCTGGGCCAGTCCGCACGGCACCCTGTTCCTCTTCAACACCGTCAGCGGCAAGTCGGTTTCCATGACCCGGCGCAATCTGGACCGCCTGATCGACCAGGACCGGCTGCGCATGGTGGCCCGCCAGAGCGTGGTGGACGAGGCGCTGGACGCCGTGGCCCAGCAGGCGCTGCAGAACTCGTCGTCGTCCGGCAAGGCCTGAGCCGGACCGGCATCAGGCCGTCTTGCGCAGGAGCTTCTTGCGCACCAGGTGGATGTTGCTGCGCAAGGCGTAGAGCTCGTCGGTGTAGCTCAGCGGCACCACCACCTTCTCGACCTTGGCCTCCATGGCCTCGATCTGGCTCACCAGACGGTCGGCGGCCTCGCCGGCTTCGTGCCGCTGCTCGATGTCGCGCAGCTCGGCGTACCAGCGGAACACCCTTGAGCGGATCCGGAACGTGTAGAGCGGCGGAATGATGCGCGAGAGCGGCAGCGCCAGCGCGATGATCAGGCCCATGGCCAGCCACATGCGCTCGATCAGGTTGGCCAGCCAGAAGGGCAGGTAGCGCTGCAGGAACGGCTGGCCGCCCTGGATGGCCCGCTGTGCCTCGTCGGCCACCGGCACCTCGCTGTGCTCCAGGCTGGGGTACTCGCGGGCCCGGCTGAACCAGCCGGCGCTGCCATGCAGGCGGGATGCGGTCTGGGCGAACAGCTGCAGCACGGCCGGGTGGGTGTCGGCCTGGGCCAGCAGGCTGGTGGTGGAAGCCACCAGCCGCACCCGTCGGGGCGGCACGTTGGCCGACAGGTCCACCATGCCCTGCGGCATGACCACCGGCGTGAGGTAGGCAAAGCGGCGCGAATAGGCCTCGTTCTGCGTGAAGTCCATCAGCTTCACGCCGGGTGTCTGCAGCAGCATCTGCACCATCAGGGATTCGGGTGCCGAGGCGAACACCAGCGCATCCAGGTCGCCGTCCAGGAAAGCCACCGTGGCCGGTGTCTGTTCCAGCCGGCTCAGGCGCAGGTCGCGCGGGTCCATGCGGTTGACCTCCAGCAGGGTCTCGAACAGGCGCGGCACGCCGCTGCCGTCGGTGCCCACGTTGACCCGCCAGCCGTGCAGGTCCGACAGGGTCTCCAGCGTGGCGTTGCGGCGCAGCTTGCGGGCCCGGTCCTCGCGGTAGAACACCCACAGCGGTTCGACGAACAGGCTGCCGAGCGAGGTGAGGTCCTCGGTGTCGGTCTCGGTGATGGTGCCGGTGCCGCCCTGCACGAAGCCCAGATCGGCCTCGCCCCGGCGCAGCCGCTCCAGGTTGTCGGACGAGCCCTCGGTCTGCAGCAGTTCCACCGTGATGCCCTCCCGGGACAGCGCTTCGGCGTAGCGGCGGCCGAAGGTCTCGTAGGCACTTTGCGCCGGACCGGTGGCCAGCACCACCGTCTTGGGCGGCGTGGGGTTGAGCCACCAGTAGGCAGCCACCAGCAGGGCCACGGTGAGCAGGGCGAACGGCCCGAAGGACAGCAGCATCTCGCGCAGCGAGATGAGGGTGTAGCGCAGGGTTTTCGGCATGGGTGCGGACGGTATCACGCGCCGGCACCGTGGCTTGGCGTTCGTCGGTGAATCACGTGTCGAAGGGTTTCGTTGTGTCTTGGTGATGACATCAGCGGGGTTGCCCGGCGAGGATCGCCGGCTGCCCGGATTCCGGGTATCCGGATCTTTCCTGCCCCGCCCTGCGTCCTTCATGAAAACGTCCCTGTCTGCTTTTGCCCTGGTCCTGGTGTGCGGGGGCGGGCATGCCGCCCCCGCAACGGTGTCCGAACCTGCCAATGCGTCGCTGACCTCGCTGCCGGCCGTCCAGCTCGGTGGCTGGCAGATCGGCCCGCAGTCCACCCGGTACAGCTCGCAGGACACCGATCACCGTATCGATGCCCGCCTGATCCACTCCTCCCGCTACCGCCAGCAGTTCGGGCTGGATGCGGGCTGGCTGGTCACGGACCAGTGGGCGCTGGGCCTGAACCTGGCCGCTGGCCGCACCGGTGATTTCCGCGATCTGGTGGGCAATCTGGTCTACACCCCGGTGCCCGGATGGCACGGACGCCTGTCCCTGGGCCGTCTGCAGAGCACCGATCCCTATGCCTTTGCCTCGGGCACCGCCGAGGCGCGGGTGCGCCAGGACGCCTGGCTGGCCGGACTGGTGCGGGCGTCGCCCGACGCCGGGCCCCTGGGTGATCTGCGGTGGGCGGTCTATGGCGCGCGAGCACATGTGCCCACGCTCGCACCGGTGGTCATCCAGGGCCAGGCCGGCAACCTGCTGCAGGCAAGCAGCGATCCGCGCCGGCTCTCGGCCGGGCAGCTGCTGGGCGCCGACATGGGGGTGGGGTGGCATCCGTGGGCCACCACCCGCCTCGACCTGGCGCTGGGCGGCGAGCGCACGCGCTACCCCATGGCCGACGGGTCGCAGATCGCCACCACCCGGCTGGTCAGCCGCGCTGGCTGGCAGCAGGACCTCGATGCCTGCCGGCGCATCGGACTGAGCCTGGCATCGACGGCGGCCAGCACCTCGGGCGGCATCAGCTGGGACACCGGTCGATGGACGCTGGGTGTTTCGCGCACGCTGCATGCGGCATCGGCGGCCGACACCCGGCTGTCCCTGGCCTGGCGGCTGCCGCTGGACGGGGAGGTCGGGCCTGCGACCTCGGGCAGCCGCTGTGCGCTGCCGCCCTTGCGCGGCAGCAACGCCCTGTCGCGCCTGCAGCTGGTGTCGCAACGGCCGGTGCAGCTGCCGCAGGCGGTGCTGGCCCGGGTGGACCGCAGCCTGCAGCCGCAGGCGCTGGCCTCCATCGACACCTCGCTGGTGGCGCCCGGTTACGGGATTGCCATCGTGGGCGGGCAGCTGGTCTTCACGCTGGAGCGGCCGGCCCAGGGGCTGGTGGAGATCCGCACCCTGGAGAACGGTGCCACCGTGCCCAACGTGGGCGTGAATGGCCAGCCCTTCCTGTTGCTGGCTGGCGACCGGGTCACCATCCCGCTGGACAACGTCCCCAGCCCGGGACCGGGCCAGCAGCTCACCTACGAGGCGGACTTTGCCTCGGTGGCGCCGGTCATCGTCATGCGCATCAGTTTCACCGTGAAGGGGCGTTGATCCATGTTCACCCATCGAATCGCAGGCGCCGTCCGCAGGGCGTTGCACGGCCTGGTCGGCTGGTCGGCGTTGCTGCTGGCCGGTACCTTTGCAGGGCCGGGTCTGGCTCAGGTGCAGGTGGTCGGCGGCAGTGCCGGCAGCGTGCCGCAGATCGCTTTCCGGCAGCCCGAGATCTCACGGGTCTGGAATGCCGGCAGCTTCGTCCAGCTGGCTTCGGTGGCCGGCAGCAAAGGGGCCGTCAGCTACAGCAGCAGCGATACGACCGTGGCCACGGTGCATGCGGTCACGGGTCTGGTCACGCCGCTGCGTCAGGGGCAGGCCACCATCACCGCGGTGCAGGCAGCACAAGGTTTTTTCCCGAGCGCACAGGCCCGCTACACGCTGCGTCTGAACGCGGCTGCGGCGGTGCTGCAACCCTGGAGCCTGCCGCCGGTGTCGCTGGTCTCGGGGCCGGTGCCGCTGACCCCGCCCGGGTCGAACAGCCCGGGCAGCTTCAGCTTCAGCAGCAGCGACCCTGCCGTGGCCAGCATCGTCGGCAGTCAGCTCACGGTGCATCGCAGCGGCGAGGCGGTCATCACCGCCACCCAGGCGGCCACCGACAACTACAGCGCGGCCAGCACCACGGCCCGGCTGCTGGTGAACCTGCAGGCACCCACCCTGGGTGCGTTGCAGCTGCCGGTCGATCTGGTGCATGGCGGTCCGCCCCGCACGCTGGTGGCCCCGGTCAGCGACAGCCCGGCCGCATTCAGTTATGCCAGCAGCAATCCGCAGGTGGTGCAGGTGTCGGGCAACCAGCTGCAGGTGGTGGGGGCGGGTGTGGCCGTCATCACGGCCACCCAGCCGGCCCAGGGCGCCTACGCCGGGGGCAGCGTGAGCGCCTCGCTGACGGTGGCCAAGTCAACGCCGGTCCTGAACACGCCCACCTCGGCAGCCATGCTGGAGGGCCGCTGGCAAAACGCCGACTGGCCGGTGTTCTTCGGCATCACCTACGCCGCCATGGGGGTGGCGGGTGGGTCGTGGTCGGTGGTGGACGGTGACCGGGTGCAGTCCGTGGTCACCAACCTGGAAGGAAACCTGCTGGTGCGCGCCAGCAGTCCAGGGCCATTCACCCTGCGCTACACCGTGCCTGAGACGGCCAACACCCTGCAGGTGTCGCGTGATGTGCCGTTCCTGGCCTATGCCAATTCGCCGTTCGAGCTGCTGGACGTGGCCGCCATCCGGCCCGATGCCCTGCCCGATGGCACCGTCATCGGATCGGTCACCGGGGTGTCGGTCAACCCCTTGTCCACGACGGTCAGCCTCCAGGTGTGCATCGACCGGAGCACCACCTACCGCTTCCGGTTTGCCGTGCCTCGGGATGAGGCCTTCGGTGTGGGCTGGACCGATCCGGTGGCCACGCCGCTCACGCCGTCGGGGGGCGAGGTGTCGGTGGACATGGCGCTGGGTGGCAACCCGGGCGACCTGGCCACTCCGCGCAACCTTCGGGTGCGTCAGCTCGGCAGCGCCGATGGCGTGTACCGCGACGTGACCCGTTCGGTCACGCTGCAGGTCACGCCGATCCTGTGTCCGAGCTCGCCGGTCTGATCAGGCCGGGATGGCGGCGCGGCGCTCCAGGCGGAAGATGCGAACCGCCTCGTTCATCACCTGGGCCTGTGCCTGCAGCGAGCTCGCCGCCGCGGCGAGTTCCTCGACCATGGCCGAGTTCTGCTGGGTGACGGAGTCGAGCTGGCCCACGGCCTGGTTGATCTGGGCAATCCCCATCGACTGCTCGTTGGTGGCGTTGGTGATGTCCCCGATGAGTCCGTTCACCTGCTCGACCGCCTTGACCACGTTGCCCATGGTCTGACCGGCGTTGTGCACCAGCTGGCTGCCCTGGGCCACCTTGCTGGACGACTCGTCGATCAGCACCTTGATTTCCTTGGCGGCCGACAGCGTGCGCTGCGCGAGGTTGCGCACCTCGCCGGCCACCACCGCAAACCCGCGGCCCTGTTCGCCGGCCCGGGCGGCTTCCACCGCTGCGTTGAGCGCCAGGATGTTGGTCTGGAACGAGATGCCGTCAATCACCTGGATGATCTCGCCGATGCGGGCAGACGACTTGCTGATGTCGTCCATGGTGCTGACCACCTGGCCCATGGCCATGTTGCCTTCGCGGGCCACCAGGGCGGCCTTCTCGGACAGCACGGCGGCTTCGCGCGACGAGTTGGCGCTCTGGGCCACGGTGCTGGTGAGCTCTTCCATCGAGGCAGCGGTCTCTTCCAGGCTGCTGGCCTGGGCCTCGGTGCGCGACGACAGGTCCTGGTTGCCGCTGGCGATCTCGTTGGAGGCCACCTGCACGCCCTCGACCTCGTGGCGCACATCGGACACCACGGCCTGCAGGTTCACGTTGAGCTGGTTGAGCGCCTTCGCCAGTTCACCGAACTCACCGGCGGTGGCGCCCTTGAAGCGGGCCGACAGGTCACCGGCGGCCATGGTGTTGGCAAAGCGGATGGCGTCGTTCAGGGGGGCGATGAGCTGGCGGCGCAGCACCAGGGCCCCGGTGGCTGCAATCGCCAGCAGGACGGTCGCTGCGGCCGCATGCACCGCCATGCCGTGGGGGGCCGCCAGTTCGCCCACCACCAGGCCGGCGGCGGCCAGGCCCACCGACATCAGCGCGATGCGCCGACCCAGGGTGAGCCTGAGCGCACGGCGCAGGGTGCCGGCCAGTCCGCTGCGCACCAGCTGGCCCTTGTGCAGGCCCAGCGTCTGGCGGCCGGCGTCGCGCTCGGCGCGCATCTGGGCATAGAGGGCCTCGGCCGCCTGCACCTGCTCGCGGGACGGTTTGGTGCGCACCGACATGTAGCCCACCGCCTGGCCGTTTTCCATGATGGGTGTGGCATTGGCCACCACCCAGTAGTGGTCGCCGTTCTTGCGCCGGTTCTTCACCAGCGCCGACCAGGGTTGTCCGCCCTTGAGCGTCTCCCACATGTCCCGGAAGGCTTCCTGCGGCATGTCGGGGTGGCGCACGAGGTTGTGCGGCTGACCGATCAGTTCGTCCTTGTCGTAACCGCTGACCGCAATGAAGGCCGGGTTGCAGTAGGTGATGTGGCTCTGCAGGTCCGTGGTGGAGACCAGCGTCACTCCATCGGGAATGACGAATTCGTTGTGGGTGACGGGCAGATTGGTGCGCATGGGGCCTCGCTCGGTGCAGGACTGGAATCGGTTCCCGCCGGGGATCTCGGATCGGGTGAAGTGCAGTCTAGGGACCGCACTCCGCGCCGATGGGCCGATATCACGGGCGATTGCCGGTCATATCGGGAGGCTTGGCACCGCGCTTGAGGCTTTTGTGTCAAAAAATGACGACGTTTGTATTTGTCCTGGACAGATTGACGCTTCAGCGCAGCGGCTCTATACGCAAAACGGTGTACGTGCCGTTGATGCGGTCGGCGGTGAAACGCACCTTGTCGCCGGCCTTGATGCCGTCCAGCACGCCCGGCTGCTGGGTCTGGAACACCATGGTCATGGGCGGCATGTCGAGGTTGCGGATGTCGCCGTGCCGCAGGGTGACCGCGCCCGCGCCGGCGTCGACCCGGCGCACTTCGGCCTCGGCCCAGGGCAGGGCGTCGGGCGCGGTGGCGGGGGACGCGGGTGCCGCAGCTGCCGAGGGCGTGCTGCCATGGGAATGGCCGCTGTGCTGGGCATGGACGAGGGAGAGGGCGCTGCCCAGCAGCGCCGCGGTGAGGAGGTGTTTCATGGTTGAACTCCGTGCCGCAGCCGGTCAGCTGCGGAAATACGACTGGTACACGCGCGAGCTGCCGTCCTTGAGGACCAGCACCACGTCGTAGGGGTCGCGCCGGTCGCCATAGACCGGCCCGTCCATGCCGGGGCTGCCCACCGGCATGCCGGGCACGGCCAGGCCCAGGGCGTCGGGCTTCTCGGTCAGCAGGCGGCGGATCTCGCGGGCGTTCACATGCCCTTCGATCACATAGCCGCCCACCAGACCGGTGTGGCAGGAGCCGTAGCGGTCGGGCAGGCCCAGACGGCGGCGCACCGCGGTGTTGCCGGTGTCGAACACCTGCACCACGAAGCCGTCGGCCTTGAGGTAATCGACCCAGTCCTGGCAGCAGCCGCAGTTCGGGTCTTTCCAGACCTGCAGCACCGGCAGGGCGCTCGGGGACTTCTGCGCCATGGCCGCACCCGCCAGGCCGGCCAGGGGCAGGGCGGTGGCGGCGCGCAGCAGGCGGCGGCGGGAGAGCAGCGGAGTGGAAGCGAGGGTCATGGGGTCATCCTTGGGCAGGTTTCACACGGAGGGTGCCGCGCATGCCGGCCTCGAAATGGCCGGCGATCAGGCATGCGAATCCGAATTCGCCGGCCCGGTTGAAGTTCCACACGATGTCGCCCGTCTTCCCCGGCGGCACATGGGCCATGTAGGGCTCGTCGTGCGCCATGCCGGGAAACCGCTTCATGAGCTCGGCATGGGCCTGCAGCTCTTCCTCGGTGCCGATCACGATTTCGTGCATCACCGCGCCGGCGTTCACGGCGCGCAGGCGCAGCGTCTCGCCCTGGCGGATGTCCAGGTGCGACGGGGTGAGCTTCATGTCGTCGCTCATGCGGATGGTGATGGTGCGGCGGACCTTGCGCGGGTCGCCGGCGATGCCCCAGGGCTTCTGCTCCGGCGGCAGGCTGGAGGCCTTGGGCTGGCCGTGGCTGTCGCCATGCGCCAGCACCAGGCCCGGCCAGGTCAGGGTGATCAGGCCGGCCACGAGGCCGGTCTGGGCGGTTCGTCGGTTCGGGTTTGTCATGGGCGTGTTCAGTGGGAATGGCCGGAGCCGGGTTTGCGGGCCGTACCCTCAAGGGTACCTTGGCGTGGTGGGGCAGATGGAGCAGGGCGCGACGCGGCGGGGGCCTGGCCCACCTCGACCGGACGGGCCTGGGTGCCCGGCGGCATGGCGTAGACACCGGGGTCGCGGTAGTCGTTGGCGCCCAGGCCGGCGCGCACCTTCAGGGTGGTGAACATGCCGCCCATCTCGATGGGGCCGTACGGCCCGCTGCCGGTCATCATGGGGAAGGTGTTGGCCGGCAGCTCCATCTGCATCTCGCCCATGTCGGCCATGCCACGTTCCCCCATGACCATGTAGTCGGGGTTGGCGCGCTGCAGCGGCTTGACCAGGCCCTTGTGGTCGGTGCCGATCATGGTCGGCACGCCATGGCCCATGGCGCCCATGGTGTGGTGGCTCTTGTGGCAGTGCATGGCCCAGTCGCCCGGCTCGTCGGCGATGAATTCGAGCTGGCGCATCTGGCCCACGGCGATGTCGGTGGTCACCTCGGGCCAGCGGGCGCTCCGGGGGACCGGGCCGCCGTCGGTGCCGGCCACCTCGAACTCGATGCCGTGGATGTGGATCGGGTGGTTGGTCATGGTCAGGTTGCCCACCCGCACGCGCACCCGGTCACCCAGGCGGGCCACCAGGGGCGTGATGCCCGGGAACACCCGGCTGTTCCAGGCCCAGATGTTCTGCTCGAGCATGGTGTTGACCTGCGGCGTCATGCTGCCGGGCTGCACGTCGAAGGCGTTGAGCAGGAAGCAGTAATCGCGCTGCACCGGATCGATGTGCGGGTGCCGTCCCTTGGGGTGCGTCACCCAGAAGCCCATCATGCCCATGGCCATCTGCACCATCTCGTCGGCATGCGGGTGGTACATGAAGGTGCCGGGGCGCCTGGCCTCGAACTCGTAGACGAAGGTCTTGCCCACCGGAATCTGCGGCTGGTTCAGGCCACCCACACCGTCCATGCCGTTGGGCAGACGCTGGCCGTGCCAGTGGATGGTGGTGTGTTCGGGCAGGCGGTTGGTCACGAAGATGCGGACCCGGTCGCCCTCGACCACTTCGATGGTCGGGCCCGGGCTCTGGCCGTTGTAGCCCCACATGTTGACCAGGAAGCCGGGCGCCATCTCGCGCACCACCGGTTCGGCCACCAGATGGAATTCCTTGACGCCGTTGTTCATGCGCCAGGGCAGGGTCCAGCCGTTGAGCGTGACCACCGGGTTGTAGGGGCGGCCGGCCCCGGTGACGCCGGGTGGCGTCCAGGGGCCGGCGGTGTCGGCCGAGGTCTGTTGCGGGGCTTCGGGCAGGGCCGCCAGGGCCACGCGGCTGACGCTGGCAGCGGCCACGGCCGTGGCCGCGGTGGTGACGGCGCCGGTCAGCCATTGGCGCCGGCTGGTCGACGAGGGGGAGGGAGCGTGCTTCATGTCAGTGTCCTGGAGCGGCTGCGCCGGTGTTGCCGGCGGGGGCGTTGTCGGGGTTGATGCCCACGGCGGAGGCGGGCGCACCGGCCAGCAGGGCCTGGCCGTCGGCCAGGGCCCGCCAGTACGCCGCGCGGGCCTGTTGGGCGGTGTCCAGCGCGGCGATGCGCTCGCGCGCGCTGGCCAGCAGGTCCCAGGTGCTCTGCAGCATGCCGTTGTAGCGCAGCAGGTTTTCCTGATCGAGCGCCGTCTGCAGCTGCAGCAGCCCGTCGCTGGCCTGACGCGCTGCGGCGTGCCGCGCGGCGATCTGTTGCCAGGCCAGGCGGGCCGCAGAGCGGCGTTCAGCGGCGTGTGCCAGCAGCCGTGCCTGGCCGTGCAGCGCGCGCTCGGCGGCGGCGTCGCCCGTGCGTTCCAGGGCCTCGATGTGGGGCGGCCCAGCCTGGCCGGACCGGGTCAGCGCCTGGTCCATCCGGGCCTGCAACAGCGCTTCCCGGGCGGGGTCGGATGCACGCCGGTCGCGTTCCACGTCGGTGCGCATGAGGGCGAGTTCGGGATCGGCCTGCAGGGCCAGCGCTTCGATGCGCTCGGCCTGGGCACCGGCATCCGGCCAGATCGCTTCGGGCAGCGGCGGCAGTTCCTGCGGCAGCCGGGCGGCCAGCGCCACCGCGTCCTGGCCTTGCCACAGCCCCAGGCGCACGGCCAGCGCCTCCACGGCGGCGCGTTCGGCCAGCCGGGCCGACACCAGCGCCTGCCAGGCGTTCGATTCACCCAGCTGCTCCCGCATCTGGCGGGCCTGGCTCCAGTTGCCGGCCACCACCATGCGTCGGCCCAGTTCGGCACCGGTGCGGGTGATGTCGTGGGCCTGGGCCATCAGGCGGGCCCGGGTGCGGGCCGCGACTGCATCGATCCAGGCCTTGCGGACCGCCTGCACATGGCGGGCCCAGGCCGCCTGCACGGCGGCCCGTTCGCGGGCATTCATTTCCGCGCGGGTGAACAGGTCGGGTTGGTGCCGCAGCGATGCCGTCACCGCTGCTTCCAGGGTCAGCGGATCGGTGATTGGGGCTTCCCTGGGCGGCGCAGAAGGATCGGGCCGGGCCTGTTCCCAGCGCAGCAGATCGATGTGGCCGCGTGCGAAGCCGGCCACCTGCTCGTTGACGCGCTGCCACTGGGCCCGGGCGGCCGCAGCGCCGTCGGGCAAGGCGGGGACCTGGGCCGAGGGTTCGGCCGGCAGGACCGGCCAGGCCGGAGGCGGCGCAGGCCGGGCGGGATCGGCGGCGGCCAGCCCGCCCTGAGCAGGGGTGATGGCGGCAGCCGGGGACAGGGCGCAGGCGGCCGCCATGGCCAGCGCCAGGCAGGCCGGCCGGGGCCGACGGAATGGGGTCATGGGTCATCTCCTGACAGACTGAACGGGGGCCGTGCGGGTGCCATGCGGCGCCTTGCAGCGCCGGCTCAGGCCCTCGCCCGGCAGGGCGGGTTCAGGTCAGGCGATGGGGGGTTTGTGGCGCCGCGGCGGCACCAGGCTGGCGAAATCGGCCGACGGCGGCACCGGCGGCCGATGACGGGCCACCGCGCCTTCGGCCTTCCACACCGGCAGGCTCAGCACCGGGCCGTTGCACACGTCGCAGGCCACATGGCTGGGGCAGTCGTCGGGCGACTGCGCCGCGGCATCGTGTGCGGCATGGCCGGCCGGCATGTCGTGTCCGCCGTGCATGTCGTGTGCCGAGTGGTCGGTCGGCATGGCCACGGCAGCCGCTGCGGCACCGTGGGCCATGGACAGGACCATGGCGTCGCCTGCCCATGCCCGCAGGGGCAGCAACAGCATCAGCAGGGCCAGGACGAACACGCGCATGGTCGGAATGATACGGGTCGGGGTGTGCGAGTTCCCATGGGCCGGGCGGATTCCAGGGTCGGCCGTCGGGTCAGGCCTGTAGCTGCGTGGCCGCCTTGTCCAGCCACAGCCGCATGCTGTCGGTCAGGTCGCGCTGGCTGAAGGAGCAGCTCTCGGCGTCGAACAGCGCGCTCGACTCCAGCCGGTCCAGCAGGCCGTGCAGCACCTCGGCGTAACGCGGGGGCAGCTGCTCCAGCAGTTCGGTCTGGTCGCGGGCCAGCGCCACGAAGCGGCGGGTGTCGATCTGGCCGGCCTGCAGGTCGGTCAGGGCGGCGTCGAGTCGGGTCAGGGACGGGTTCATGGCGGCACGCTGGAAGAGGCGGTTGCGGGCGGTACGGCGGGCAGTATGGCGGGTGGCAGCGGCATGCCGCGCCGGGACAGGACCTGGCGCAGCCGATCCGGTCGATCGGTGATGAGGCCGTCCACCCCCTGGTCGATCAGCCGCTCCATGTCGGCCGTCTCGTTGACGGTCCAGGGGATCACCTGCAGGCCCAGCTCGCGGGCCTGCGCCAGGGTCTCCTGGTCCAGGTCGGCATGGTGGGGCGACCAGATGCGGCCGCCGGCCGCCCGCACCAGGGCGGGCACGCTGTCGTGATCGGCCAGGCGCCGGCCTCCGGTCCAGGCGGTGCCGGCCAGGGTGTCGAAGCGGGGCAGGCGGGCGGTGAGGTAGACCCGTGGCCAGGACGGTTCCAGGCGCCTGGCCACGTCCAGCGTGCGCCAGTCGAAACTCTGGAGCCGGGTGCGCTGGAGCATGCCGTGCTGGCGGGTGACCTGCAGCACCGCCTGCACCAGCCGGCGCGGATCGCTGGAGGCCTGGGGCCGGCGCGGGTCGATCTTGGTCTCGATGCTCAGGTGCACATGGTCGGCGCCCAGCCGCTGCACCAGCCGGTACACCTCGGCCAGCGAGGGCATGCGTTCACCGTCGACCGGCTGCTGGTCGGGGAACTCGCGCGCGTAGCGGCTGGCCGGATGGATGCGGCCCACATCCCATTGACGGATCTCGCGCCAGGTCTGCCGGATGAACGGCGTGCCGGCGCTCTGCAGCCAGCGGCCCCGGCGGTCGCGGGTGATGTCGGGGTTGGGCGCCAGATCGTGCGCCACCACCGGCACCCCGTCGGCGCTGAGCACCACGTCGAGCTCGAGGGTGCTCACGCCGATGGACAGGGCCCGGGTGAAGCCGGCCAGCGTGTTTTCCGGGGCCAGGGCGCGGGCGCCCCGGTGGCCCTGCAGATCGAAGTCGGCAGCCATGGCTGCCGTGGCCATGCACAGCAGCGCCCCCAGCAGCCAGACCGCCAGACGCATGGAGCGGACTCAGTGCCCCAGGATCTTGGAGAGGAAGTCCTGGGTGCGCGGCTGCCGGTTCTCCGGGTGGGCAAAGAACTCCTCCTTGGAGCAGTCCTCCAGGATGTGGCCGCCGACGTCGATGAAGATCACCCGGTTGGCCACCTTGCGGGCAAAGCCCATCTCGTGGGTGACGACCATCATGGTCATGCCTTCCCGGGCCAGGTTCACCATGACGTCCAGCACCTCGCCCACCATCTCGGGGTCGAGCGCCGAGGTGGGTTCGTCGAACAGCATGACCACCGGGTCCATCGACAGCGCGCGGGCAATCGCCACGCGCTGCTGCTGACCACCCGAGAGCTGGCCCGGGAACTTGTCCTTGTGGGCCATCAGGCCCACGCGGTCGAGCATCTTCAGGCCACGCACCTTGGCTTCGTCGGCGCTGCGGCCCAGCACCTTGATCTGCGCGATCGTGAGGTTCTCGGTCACGCTCAGGTGCGGGAACAGCTCGAAGTGCTGGAACACCATGCCCACGCGGCTGCGCAGCTGCGGCAGGTTGGTCTTGGGGTCGTGCAGGCCCACGCCGTTGACGTAGATCTCGCCCTTCTGGAAGGGCTCCAGGCCGTTGACGGTCTTGATGAGCGTGGACTTGCCCGAGCCCGACGGGCCGCACACCACCACCACATCGCCCTTGTTGATGGACACCGAGCAGTCGTTGAGCACCTGCACCGGGCCGTACCACTTGGAGACGTTCTTGATTTCGATCATGTTGTTCACCGATTAACGAATGATGGCGATGCGCGCCTGCAGACGCTTGACCAGCCAGGACAGGGCAAAGCAGATGATGAAATACACCACCGCCGCGATCAGGTAGACCTCTTCGGGACGGCCGTAGATCTTGCCCGCGGTCACGAAGCCCTTGAGCATGTCGTAGGCGCCGATGGCGTAGACCAGCGAGGTGTCCTGGAACAGGATGATGGTCTGCGTGAGCAGCACCGGCAGCATGTTGCGGAAGGCCTGCGGCAGCACCACCAGACGCATGTTCTGGCTGTAGGTCATGCCCAGTGCCTGGCCGGCAAACACCTGGCCGCGCGGGATCGACTGGATGCCCGCCCGCATGATCTCGCTGAAGTAGGCCGCCTCGAAGGCGATGAAGGTGATCACCGCCGACATTTCCGCGCCGACGGGCCGCCCGATCAGGGTGGGCACCAGCAGGAAGAACCACAGGATCACCATCACCAGCGGGATGCTGCGCATGCCGTTGACGTAGATGGTGGCCGGAACGGCCAGGATCGGGTTGCCCGACAGCCGCATGAGCGCCAGCACCGTGCCCAGCAGGATGCCGCCGATGGTGGCCACGATGGTCAGCTGCACGCTGAACCACAGGCCGCTGAGCACGAACTTGCTGAAGACGTCCCAGTTGAAGAAGGCAAGGTCAAGTCCGCCCATGTCAGTGGCCCCCCCCGGTCTGGCCGGCCACGATCAGGCCGGGCACGCGGGCACGCCGCTCGATGAAGGCGAACACCCGGTTCACCGCAAACGCCGAGATGGCGTACAGCGCGGTCACCGCGATGTAGATCTCGATGCCGCGCGAGGTTTCCTCCTGCGCCTGCATGGCGAACATGGTGAGTTCGGCGATCGAGACCGCGAACGCCACCGACGAGTTCTTCAGCAGGTTCATCGATTCGCTGGTGAGCGGCGGCAGGATGATGCGGAAGGCCATCGGCAGGATCACGTAGCGGTAGGACTGCGCGGTGGTGAAGCCCATGGCCATGGCTGCGTAACGCTGGCCGCGCGGCAGGGCCTGCACGCCGGCGCGCACCTGCTCGGCGATGCGGGCCGAGGTGAAGAAGCCCAGCGCCAGCACCACCAGCACGAAGCCCGACAGCTGCTGCATGACCGGGAAGATCTTGGGCAGCACGAAGTACCAGATGAAGATCTGCACCAGCAGGGGGATGTTGCGGAAGAGCTCGACCCAGGCGTTGGCCAGCCGCACCAGCCAGGGGCTGTTGGGCAGGGTGCGCAGCGTGCCGATGAGCGTCCCCATGACGATGGCGACCACCCAGGCCCAGGCCGCCACGGACAGCGTCCAGCCCCAGGCTTCCATCATCCATTCGAGGTAGGTGCGGCCGCTGCCGTCGTCGGTCAGGAATACCTGCCAGTCCCAGTTCATGTTGTCACCATGTTGTTGTGTTGCGTTCGGGTGTGAAAGCAGAAACCCCGCAGACGGGTCTCGCTGCGGGGTTTCGTGTCGGGCGTGCCCTGTTCAGGCCGCCATCACTTCTTGGCGTACTCTTCGACGGGCTTGTCGTTCGGAGTGGCCCAGGCGGCCTTGGTGGCCTCGGTGGCGGGCAGGCCGACGCGGGTGTTGGACGGCGGGATGGGCTGCACGAACCACTTGTCGTAGAGCTTGGCGATCTCGCCGGACTTCATCATGGCCTTGATGCTGTCGTCCACGGCCTTCTTGAATGCCGGGTCGTCCTTGCGGATCATGATGGCGATCGGCTCGACCGACAGCACCTCGCCGACGATCTTGAAGTCGGCCGGGGACTTGGCCTTGGCGATGTTGCCGGCCAGGATCTGGCCATCCATCACGAATGCGTCGGCACGGCCCGACTCGAGCAGCAGGAAGCTCTCGGCATGGTCCTTGCCGAACACCTCTTCAAAGTTCACGCCGGCGCCGCGCTCGTGCTTGCGCAGCAGCTGCACCGAGGTGGTGCCGGTGGTGGTGGCGACCTTCTTGTTGGCCAGCTGGGCAATGCTGGTGATGCCCGAACTGGCCTTGACGGCGATCCGCACTTCCTCGACGTAGGTGGTCACGGCGAAGGCGACATCGCGCTGGCGGGCCAGGTTGTTGGTGGTGGAGCCGCACTCGATGTCCACGGTGCCGTTCTGCACCAGCGGGATGCGGTTCTGCGAGGTGACGGAGAGGTACTTGATCTCCAGCTTGGGCAGGGCGAGCTGCTTCTGCACATCGGCCAGCACGCGCTGGCAGATTTCCACGTGGTAGCCGGCGTACTTGCCATCGCCCAGGGTGTAGGACAGCGCCCCGGACGAATCGCGCACGCCCATGGTGGCGGTGCCGGAAGCCTTGATCTTGGCCAGGGTGTCGTTGGCCTGCGCCAGGGCGCCGGTGGCCGCCAGGGCCAGTGCGAGGGTGAGTACGTGTGTTTTCATGAGTTCTCCGTCGTGATGATCGAAACGAACGCCGGGCAGGGATGGGGGCCCGGACAACCCCGGATGCGCCACCGGGTGGGTGGAAACCGTCCGCGACTATAGTGCGCCGCGGAGAGCTTGCGGGCGGGGGTTTCCTTGATCCGGTATGCAAAACGCTTATGAAACCATCCGCAAAGCGGAGGTTCCCGGGGTTCGCGAATGCACGTTTCGTGCCACCGTCCCGGTTGCGACACGCTCCGGATGCGCCCGGATACCGCCCGCCGTATGCTGATCCCGGCCCGCCGGGGCCCCACAAGAACGACAGCAGGAGACAGCGCATGACCCCCCCCGCCACGCCCGCCCGCGCCCATCACCGAGTCTGGCCCAAGCGGCTGCCGCACAGCCTGCGGCCACCGTCCACGTCGCTCTGGACCAATCTGGAGGTCAGCGCCCGGCGCTACCCCGACAAGCCCGCGCTGGTCTTCTTCGACCGCAGCACCACCTACGCCGATCTGATGCAGCAGGCCGAACGGATGGCCGCCCACCTGCGCTCGGTCGGCGTGCAGGACGGCGACCGGGTGATCCTCTACATGCAGAACTGTCCGCAGTGGGTGGTGGCGCATTTCGCCATCCTGCGGGCCAATGCGGTGGTGGTGCCGGTCAATCCCATGAACAAGGCGGACGAGCTGCAGCACTACATCACCGACCCGGATGCCCGGGTGGCGATCTGTGCGGCCGATCTCGCCGGTGAACTGGCCAGGGCCGACGCCGGACTCCCCGAGGCCGACCGGCTCGGGCACATGGTGGTGGCCCATTACGCCGACGCGATCGGTCCGGACGCCGACATCCCGCCGGCCTGGCAGGCCTGGCTGGGCACCCGGCACGAACGCCCGGTGCTCACGCGGGGCACGGTGACCGACTGGTCGCAGGCCCTGGCCTGCAGCGCCGACCTGCCCGCCCACAACCGCCGCCCGGACGACCTGGCCGTGCTGCCCTACACCAGCGGCACCACCGGCCTGCCCAAGGGCTGCATGCACCCGCACCGCACCATCATGCACAACGCGGTGGCCAGCACGCTGTGGGGCAATGCCTCGCCCGAGACGGTGATGCTGGTGGTGGTGCCGCTGTTCCACATCACCGGCATGGTCACGGGCATGCACGCCGGTCTGTACGGCGGGGCCACCATCGTGCTCATGCCGCGCTGGGACCGCGAGCTGGCCGGACGCCTCATCTCGCACTGGAAGGTGACCAGCTGGACCAACATCCCCACCATGGTGATCGACCTGCTGGCCAGCCCGAACTTCAGCCAGTACGACCTCTCCAGCCTGGTCTACATCGGCGGCGGCGGCGCGGCCATGCCGGCGGCCGTGGCCCAGCGCCTGTTCGACCAGTTCGGGCTGCGCTATTCCGAAGGGTACGGCCTGACCGAGACCGCCGCGCCCTCGCACAGCAACCCGCCCGACGCGCCCAAGCAGCAGTGCCTCGGCGTGCCCTTCATGAGCACCGACGCCCGCGTGATCGACCCCGAGACGCTGCAGGAGATGCCGGTGGGCGAGGCGGGCGAGATCATCATCCACGGCCCCGAGGTGTTCGACGGCTACTGGAAGCGCCCCGAGGCCACCGAGGCGGCCTTCATCACCTTCGAGGGCAAGCGCTTCTTCCGCTCCGGCGATCTGGGCCGGGTGGACGAGGACGGCTACTTCTTCATCACCGACCGGCTCAAGCGCATGATCAACGCCAGCGGCTTCAAGGTCTGGCCGGCCGAAGTCGAGGCCCTGATGTTCAGGCACCCGGCCATAGCCGAAGCCTGCGTGATCGCCACCCAGGACAGCTACCGCGGCGAGAGCGTCAAGGCGGTGGTGGTGCTGCGCCAGGATGCCCAGGGCGTGAGCGAGCAGGACATCCTGGACTGGTGCCGCGAGCACATGGCGGTCTACAAGTGCCCCAGGAGCGTGCAGTTCGTGCCGGCGCTGCCCAAGAGCGGCAGCGGCAAGGTGATGTGGCGCCTGCTGCAGGAGCAGGAGAAGGCCGGGGCCGCCGCGCCACAATGACGGGATGAACTTCTTCACCGACGCCTGGCGGCGCCTGTGGCAACCGCGCAAGCCCCTGTTCTGGCTGGCGTTCGGTTTCAATGCCCTGGCGTCCTTCATGAGTTTCTTCATCCAGACCCGGCAGCCGCCGACCGGCATCGCCTTGCTGGTCGGCCTGCTGGCCCTGACCAACAGCCTCATTGGCGCCTGGCTGACCTGGCGCCTCTGGAACGACCCGCCCGAGACCCGCGACGACCCATCCTGACGACACCGGAGACACCATGTTCAAAGCCCTGCAGATCACCCAGCCCGAGACCGGCTACCGATGCGACCTCACCGAGCTTGACGAATCGAGCCTGCCCGAGGGGGACGTGACGGTGCAGGTGGCCTGGTCGACCATCAACTACAAGGACGGTCTGGCCATCACCGGCCGCTCGCCGGTGGTGCGCAAGTTCCCCATGGTGCCGGGCATCGATTTCGCCGGCACCGTGACCGACAGCCAGCACCCGCGCTTCAAGCCCGGTGACCGGGTGGTGCTCAACGGCTGGGGCGTGGGCGAGACGCACCCCGGCGGCCTGGCGCAGAAGGCCCGGGTCAAGGGCGACTGGCTGGTGGCCCTGCCGGCCGGGTTTTCCGAGCGCGACGCCATGGCCATCGGCACCGCCGGCTACACCGCCATGCTGTGCGTGCAGGCCCTGCAGGACCACTGGGCCGCGCGCGGCGTGGCCGCCGGCAGCGGCGAGGTGCTGGTGACCGGCGCCGGTGGCGGCGTGGGCAGCGTGGCGATTGCGCTGCTGGCCGCGCTGGGCCACACCGTGGTGGCCTCCACCGGCCGCCCGGCCGAGGCCGACTACCTGCGCTCGCTGGGCGCGGCCGACGTGATCGACCGGGCCACCCTGTCGGCCCCGGGCAAGCCGCTGCAGAAGGAACGCTGGATCGGCGTGGTCGATTCGGTGGGCAGCCACACCCTGGCCAATGCCTGCGCCAGCAGCCGCTACGGCGGCGCGGTGGCGGCCTGCGGCCTGGCCCAGGGCATGGACCTGCCGGCCAGCGTGGCGCCCTTCATCCTGCGCGGCGTCACCCTCTACGGCATCGACAGCGTGATGGCGCCCATGGCCCGCCGCGAGGCGGCCTGGGCCGCGCTGGACCGCCTGATCGACCGCCCGAAACTGGCCGCCATGACCCGCGCCATCAACCTGGCCGAGGCCATCCAGGCCGGACACGACATCCTGGCCGGCCAGGTGCGCGGCCGGCTGGTGGTGGACGTGAACGCGTGACGGAAAAGCCGGATCAGCCCGCCGGCACGATCTGTCGGTAGGCGTGCCAGGTGGCATGGCCCACCACCGGGCCGGCCACGAACAGGCCGGCGAACCACGGCAGCATGGCCAGCCCGATCACCAGCGTGATGAGGGCGCCCCACCACAGCATCACGCCCGGGTTCTGCAGGCTGGCGCGGATGCTGGTCAGGCCCGACGACACCGCATCGGACTGGCGGTCCAGGATCATGGGGATGCTGATGGCGCTGGTGATGAAGATCAGCCCGGCAAACAGCCCGCCCACCAGCGTGTAGGTGATCAGGAACTCGACGTTCTCGCGGCTGAAGAGCTGCTGCAGCAGGTGGGCTGCGTCGGGCATGGTGTTGAAGGTCACGGCGAACACCACCAGCGAGGCCCGGCCCCAGAGCATTTCCAGGATGAGCAGCACGCCGGCAAAGATGGCCATGGTGCCCAGCATCGGCCGCCAGGCCATCAGCGAGGCGCGCAACGAGGGGCGGCGCCCCTGCTCCAGCGCCCGGCTGGCGTCGTACAGACCCAGGCACAGGAAGGGGCCCATGAGCAGGAAGCCGGCCGAGAGCGCCAGCACATAGGCCGGCGCCGAACGGAACACCGCCATCAGCGCATGGCCCATGAGGAAGAAGCACAGGCCGTAGAACAGGCCGATGCGCGGGCAGCGCACGAAATCACGCCAGCCCGCGGCCAGCCAGCGCAGCGGGTCACCGGCCCGCAGATCGGCCAGCTTCAGGTCGAACACCGAGGGCCCTGGGCCCGAGGGTTCCGGTGCGTCGTGGTTCAGGGTGTCGGCCATGGCACTGCGGGGTGAAGCGATGGCGCATTGGGCCATCGCCCGCCGGCGCCGGCAACCGGTTTTTCCCGGGGCTACACTGCCCGCCCATGACCCAGGAATTCCAGCCTCCGTACGTGTCCCCGGCCGCCATGGCCGATGCCCTGAAGCGCCAGGGCTTCGCCCTCATCGACGCTGCGGGCGTGGCGCGCTGGCTCGATGCAGCGCCCGGTGAACTCGAGGCGCTGGGTGCCGCCTGGGACCGGCTGGTGCCCGATGCCTATCTCAAGGACGGCGGGCGCTACCGCAAGCGCCGCCACAGCTGCTTCGTCGTCGACGGCGCACAGGTCAGCCAGGTGCCCCACCGGGCCCACTGGCAGCCGCTGGAATACAACGCCCTGCACGGCGGCATGCAGCGCTGGTTCGAGCCCATGGAGCCGCAGCAGGTGGCGCACCCCCTGTGGCAGCGCCTGCTGCAGCGGCTGGGCGAAGCCGCCAGCACCCTGCGCGGCGTGCAGCCCTGGTTCGTGGAAGCCCACCCGTTCCGCATCGACACCACCGACGGCATCGGCCGGCCCACCCCCGAGGGCGCGCACCGCGACGGGGTGGATCTGGTGGCGGTGTTCCTGGTCGGGCGCCACGCCATCAAGGGTGGCGAGAGCCGGGTGTTCGAGGCCGACGGCCCGGCCGGCCAGCGCTTCACGCTGCGCGAGCCGTGGTCGCTGCTGCTGCTCGACGATGCCCGCGTCATCCACGAGAGCACGCCCATCCAGCCGCTGGACCCGCAGGGCTTCGGCTGGCGCGACACCCTGGTGGTGACCTGCCGCGCCGGCGGCTTCCAGGGCGACTGACCCGCGTCGGCGTCAGACCCCGCCGGTGGGGTGGGTGGGGTCCACCCACAGCACGGTCTGCGGCTTTTCCACCGGCTCGATGTCCAGGTTGACCGCCACCGCCTGACCGTCGCTGCGGCACAGCACGCACTCCAGCACCTCGGTCGGGCTGGCGTTGATCTCCTGGTGCGGCACATACGGTGGCACGTAGATGAAGTCGCCCGGCCCGGCCTCGGCGGTGAACTCCAGCCGCTCGCCCCAGCGCATGCGGGCCCGCCCCTTGACCACGTAGATCACGCTCTCCAGCGGGCCATGGTGGTGGGCGCCGGTCTTGGCATCGGGGTGGATGGTGACGGTGCCGGCCCACAGCTTCTGGGCACCCACCCGCGCAAAGTTGATGGCCGCCTTGCGGTCCATGCCCGGGGTGGAGGGCACGTTGGGGTCGAGCTGGTTGCCGGGGATCACCCGCACGCCGTCGTGCTTCCAGGCGGGGGCGCCGTCGTCGTGGCCGTCGTGGTCGTGGGGGTGATGATCGTGGTCGTGTGCCATGGCCTGTCTCCGAGGATTCCGGGTCGGACGCCAGTGTGCCAGCCGCCTGTCGTCACTGCACGGACAATCGTGACATCAGCTTTCCGGAGACCTGCCTTGCCTTTGCCCGATCCCGCCCCGCGCACCCCCATGCACACCCGCCGCGTCACCTACCAGGGTTTCCGGCGTGACGATGGCCTGTGGGACATCGAGGGCGAGCTGCACGACAGCAAGCCCCATGCCTTCGAGATCGAAGGCGAAGGCCGGTGGCAGCCGCATGAGGCCATCCACCACATGCGGCTGCGGGTGACCTTCGACGAGGCCATGGTGATCCGCGCCATCGACGTGGCCATGGACAGCCATCCGCACGACCCCTGCCCGCAGGCCATGGCCCCGATGCAGCGCATGGTGGGCGAGACCCTGGGTCGGGGCTGGCGCCAGACCATCCAGCGCCACCTGGGCGGCGTGCAGGGCTGCACCCACCTGCGCGAGCTGCTGTTCAACCTGGCCACCGCCGCCTTCCAGACCCGCTCGGCCTCGTTCGCCCCGCCGGCCGACGGGCGTCCGCCAGCCCACCTGGGCCAGTGCCTGGCCTGGGACTTCAATGGTCCGGTGGTCGAGAAGGTCTACCCGATGTTCTTCCGCTGGAGCCCGCCATGAAACGACTCGCCGTCCTGCTGCTCCCGGTGCTGCTGGCCGGCCAGGCCCAGGCCATCGACCCGCGCTACGCCCGCCAGCTGGAACGCTCTGGCTGCACCCAGATGAGCGAGCAGCAGGGCTGCGACATCCACCGCAGCCGGGCCGAGAACGAACGGGCTGGCTTCAAGGCCGGGGAGCCGGTCACGCCCTATGCCGGGCGCTGGCTGGCCCGCCGCGACGACGGGGTGCCGGTGGCCCGCATCCGCATCGACGGGCGCGAACGGGTGTGGGTGGACGACCGGCCGGTCAAGGCCCGGCGCAGCGATGGCGCGCTGGTCTTCCGCCGGGGCTCGGTGATGTTCACCCTCCAGGGCGACCGCCGCCTGGTGGGCGAGGACGTCTGGATGGACACCGACGCGGGCACGCGCGGCCCCATCGTGGCCGATTGAGGCTGCCTGGGCCGCGAGGTTCAGCCGACCATGGCCGCATAGGCCAGGGTGCGAAACAGCAGCCGGTATTCCTCGCGCTGGTTGGGCGCCTGGGCCAGGAAGATGCCCCAGGTGTCCTGCACCGGATCGATGAAGAAGCTGGTGCCGCCGATGCCGCTCCAGTGGTTGGTGCCCACCGAACCCGGCATGAAGGCCTCGCCGGCCTGCGTGCGCACCGCCATGGCCAGGCCGAAGCCGTGGCCGGGCGGCAGCAGGGCGTCGTCCGGCTCGGCGCGGATCGGTCCCAGGTGATCGGCCATGGCAAAGGCCAGGGTCTGCGGCCCGAGCAGCCGCACGCCGTCGAGCTCGCCGCCGTGGGCCAGGCACTGCAGGAAGCGGGCGTAGTCGCGGGCAGTGGACATCAGGCCGCCACCTCCGCTTTCCATGACCGGAGCGGTGCGCGGGTCGATCAGGCGCATGTTGAGGCCGCCGTCCGGGTCCTGGGCGAAGGGTTCGGCAATGCGCCCGTGTTCGGAGGCCGGCACCGCAAAGCCGGTGTCGTGCAGGCCCAGCGGGTCCAGGATGGCCTGCTGCAGGTGCCGCCCCAGGGTCTGGCCGGTGGCGGCCTCGATCACGCAGCCCAGCACGTCGGTGGCGCGGCTGTAGGCCCAGCGGCTGCCGGGCTGGCAGAACAGCGGGATGGCCGCCAGTGCCTCGGCAAATTCGGCGTTGCTGCGCTGGCGCGAGCCGATGTTGGCCTCGGCGTACAGGCGCTGCACCTTCGATGCGCCGAGAAATTCGTAGGTCAGGCCGGCGGTGTGGCGCAGCAGGTCCTGCACCGTGGGTGGGCGCGCCGGGGGCTGCAGCTGCACGCCGTCGGGCGTTTCCACCAGCACCGGCGTGTGGGCAAAGGCCGGCAGGTGCTTCGCAATCGGATCGGCCAGCGACAGCCGCCCTTGCTCCACCAGCATCAGGGCGGCCACCGAGACCATGGGCTTGGTCATGGAGTAGATGCGGAAGATGGCTTCCGGCGGCATGGCAGGCCCGCCCGGGGCGAGGCGGCCCACCGCCTCGTGCAGCACCACCCGGCCGCGCCGGCCCAGCATCAGCACCGCGCCGGGCAGACGGCCCCGGTCCACCTCGCGCTGGAACACCTGCACCAGCCGGCGGGTGCGGTCGGGGCACAGGCCGGCATCGGCCGGTTCGCCGCGCGGCAGTTCGGGGATGCGGGGCGTGCTCATGTCAGGCGCCGTAACGCTGGCGGGCCAGGGCCGCGCCCTGGGCCAGGGCTTCGAGCTTGGCCATGGCCACCTCGCGGCTCATGGGGGCCAGGCCGCAGTTGGTGCAGGCGATCAGGCGTTCGCGCGGCACGTATTTCAGCGCGAGGCCGATGGTGTCGGCAATCTGCTCCGGCGTCTCGATCTCGTTGCTGGCCACGTCGATCACACCCACCATCACGTCCTTGCCTTTGAGTAGCGCCATGAGTTCGGGCGGCACATGCGAGTGGAAGCATTCCAGGCTGACCTGCTGGATGCTGCTGGCGGCCAGGGCCGGGAACACCTTTTCGTACTGGCGCCACTGGTCGCCCAGGGTCTCCTTCCACTTCACGTTGGCCTCGATGCCGTAGCCGTAGCAGATGTGCACGGCGGTGGTGCAGGTCAGGCCCTGGGCGGCGCGTTCCAGCGCCTTCACGCCCCAGTCGGCGGCCTCGTCCATGTAGACGTTGAAGGCCGGCTCGTCGAACTGGATGATGTCCACGCCGTCGGCCTGCAGGGCCAGGGCTTCCTGGTTGAGCAGCTCGGCAAAGGCCATGGCCATCTTGACCTTGTCGCCATAGAAGCGGTCGGCCACGGTGTCGACGATGGTCATGGGGCCGGGCAGGGTGAACTTGAGCTTCCTGCTGGTGTGCTTGCGGGCCAGCTGGGCCTCGAAGGCGTGCACCCGGCCCTTCAGGCGCAGCGGTGCCACCACCTGCGGGACCATGGCGTCGTAGCGGTTGTTGCGGATGCCCATCTTGACCTTGTTCTCGAAGTCGATGCCCTCGACCTGTTCGACAAAGCCGTGCACGAAGTGCTGACGGGCCTGCTCGCCGTCGCCGATCACGTCCAGGCCGGCGTCCTCCTGGGCCTTGATCCACAGCAGGGTGGCATCGGCCTTGGCCTGCAGCAGCTCGGGGCCCTGGGTCTTCCATTGCGGCCAGAGTTTTTCGGTCTCGGCGAGCCAGTGGGGTTTGGGGAGGCTGCCGGCAATCGCGGTGCGGAACATGGGGTGTGTCTCCTGGGGTCTCGGTGAAAAAAGGGGTGAAGTGTCACGCAGAAGGCGTGCGCCGGATGGCGTTGGGGAAATACAGGGCGGTCAGGCTGGCGCTGTGCACCGGCGAGAAGCCGTCGGCCGTGACGGTGCCGCCGCTGGCATGCCGGCGCCAGTCCTGCACCCAGTGCAGGGTGTCGCACACCTCCACCAGGCCCACGGTCTCGCGGTCACCGATCAGGATGCCGTGCACCCGCAGGCCCAGGCGGGCCTTGGCATCGCGCAGCAGGGCCAGGGTGTGGTGGGTGACGCCGAACTCGCCGTCGCTGACGATCAGGATGTCGGCGTCTTCCCAGCCGGTCTCCTGCACGCGGTCGATGGCGGTCTCCAGCGGTGTCTGCACATCGGTCCCGCCGTCGAAGCTCTGGCCCATCACGTCCAGCAGCCGCTCCAGCCCTTCGGGGGTCAGCGCCAGCTCGCGCTCCAGCAGCTCGTCGCGGCCGCCGAAGGCCAGCAGCCGGCAGCCGCGCCGCCCGGCCAGGGCGCTGCGCAGGGCCTGCAGCACGCAGGCCTTGGCCACGTTCTCGGGGGCGCCGCGCATGGAGCCGGAGGTGTCCAGGCAGACGATCATCGGTCCGCGTCCCGCCGGCACCGGCTGCGGTCGGCGGGCCTGGGGTTCGGGCCGGGGCAGCGGGCGCTGGCTGTGGTGGGGTGCCCGGTCGTCGTAGCTCTGCAGCTGGGACTCGGCAAACCGGGCCCGCCACAGGCGGCGCAGCGTGGGGTGGGTGAGGTTCAGGCTCTCGCTGCCGGTCATGCGCGCGAGGTCGCGGGCGCGGCGCACACCGTCGACCGACTGCGGCTCCGGCCGCCGTTCCTGCTCGTCGGCCGGGTGGCGTGCGGCGCCGGTGGCGGGCAGCACATCGGGCCGGGGCTGCCGGGCGGTGGGCAGGCGCGGCTCGATGCGCCGGCGGCCCACGCCGTCGATGAAGGCCGCCAGCCGTGGCAGGCGCTGCAGCACCTCGCCGATGCGCCGGGCCTCCTGCCATTCGCGCCGGCTGAGCTGGCCCTGCAGGTCGTCCCAGCGCAGCCGGGCCAGGTCGCCCAGCGACTGCAGCAGCGCCAGCACCTCGTCCCAGCCCTTGCGCTGCAGGTCCCAGCTGTCGCGGAATTCGGCGCGCATGCGTTCGATGGCCTCGCTGCGCGAGACACCGGGTGCGCGGTCGATCAGGCTGTCCAGGTGCCACATCAGGCTCTGCAGCACCTGCAGCGACAGCGCCTCGCTGCCCCGGGTGAGCGCGGTGAGTTCGAGTTCGGCCAGCAGCGGACGCAGGGCATGGCTGGCCTCGGGGTCGCCCAGATCGGCGGTGGGGACAGGCAGGGCGCCGTCGAGCAGGGCCTGGCGCCAGCGGGCCAGATCGGGCAGCCGGTGACCGGGGCTGCCGCTGCTGCAAACCACCGCCCAGCGCCACAGCTCGCGCGGCAGGGCATCAAGCCTGTGCCAGGGCCGGTCGAAACGGCTCAGTTCGCCGTCCATGCCACGGGGGCGGGTTGGGTCGGCGGCAGTTGGCGGTCCACCGGCAGGGCGGCAAATCCGTCGCGGTGGGCCTGCAAGGCGGCCCGCAGGGCGTGCAGGCGTTGCAGCCGCCCGTGGTGCACCGCCTCGATCTGCCGTAGCCACGAGGGCGGCAGCCAGTCGTGCGTGGACGCGGCGCCGAGCACCTGGTCGGCGGTGGCCTGCACCATGCCCTGCAGCTGGCCGAGCTGGTCCAGCAGGTCGTCGCACTGCCGGGTGCGGGCTTCGATGTGCACCGGGCTGTAGCGGCGCTGGGCGCGTTCGCTGGTCAGGCGCACCAGCTCGTTCTGGCCGGCCTCCGGTCCGGCAATCGCCTTGGCCAGGGCCAGCTTGCCGGCGCTGTCGTCCTGGGCGTCGGCCGGGGCGCGGCGTTCGATGTCGAGCTGCTGCTCGAAGGCCAGCACGGCGCGCTCCAGCCCGTCCATGGGCAGCGGGCCGGCCTCGGCCACGCGGTGCATGAACAGCTCGGTCCAGCCGGGTACCTGGGCGGGTTCGTGGGCCAGCACGAAGGGCAGCAGCCAGAGGTCCCACGCATCCACCGCGGCCGCATCGCGGCTGGCGGCCTGCACCTGCAGCAGCGCCACCAGCTGCCGCCAGCGCCGGTCGGACACGGTCTGGCCGGTCTGTGCGGCGTGTTCGCGGGCGGTGTGCAGCAGGGCGCGGGCCTCCTCCCCGAGGGTCACGCGGGCGGCGGCGGTGCGCACCGCCTGCAGCTCGGCCAGGGTCAGGCTGGTGGCGGGAGCGTCGCAGGCGTCGGCATCGAGCAGCGCGTCGAAGTGGGCGTCGTCCACCGGCTGCACCGGCACCCGCAGCAGGAAGCGGTCGTGGAAGGCGAGCAGGCTGTCGTCCTGCGGCGGCTCGTTGGTGGCACCCACCAGCGTGATCAGCGGGGAAGGCAGGCGCTGGCTGCCGTTGTCGAACAGCCGCTCGTGCAGCAGGCCCAGCAAGGTGTTGAGGATGGCCGAGTTGGCCTTGAACACCTCGTCCAGGAATGCCACTTCGGCCGCGGGCAGGTAGCCGTGGGTCAGGCGCTCATAGCGGTCGGCCTCGAGCGCCTTGAGCGAGAGCGGGCCGAACAGTTCTTCGGGCACCGAGAAGCGGGTGAGCAGGCGCTCGAAGTAGCGCGAGCCGGGCAGCAACCGCTGCAGCCGCCGCGCCAGCTCGCTCTTGGCGGTGCCGGGCGGGCCGATGAGCAGCAGGTGCTCGCCGGCCAGGGCCGAGAGCAGCAGCGCCCGCGCCGCCACGTCGCGCTGCAGCAGACCGTGCTCCAGCACGGCCAGCGCAGCAGCCCAGCGGCCGGCCTTTTGAGGCGACCCCGGCGAAGGGCCGCCCCGAGCCGGGTCAGCCCCCTCGGGGGACAGCGACCCGCGCAGCGGCGGAGCGTGGGGGCTCATACCCGTTCAAAGATGGCGGCGATGCCCTGGCCGCCGCCGATGCACATCGTCACCAGCGCGTAGCGGCCCTGGACGCGCTGCAGCTCGTGCAGCGCCTTGACCGTGATGAGCGCGCCGGTGGCACCGATGGGGTGGCCCAGCGAGATGCCCGAGCCGTTGGGGTTGACCTTGGCAGGGTCCAGACCCAGGTCGCGGGTGACGGCACAGGCCTGGGCGGCGAAGGCTTCGTTGGCCTCGATCACGTCCAGGTCGTTGACGCTCAGGCCGGCCTTCTGCAGGGCCAGCTTCGTGGCCGGCACCGGGCCGATGCCCATGTACTTGGGGTCCACGCCGGCATGGGCATAGGCCACCAGGCGGGCCAGGGGCTGGATGCCGCGGGCCTTGGCGGCACCGGCTTCCATCAGCACCACGGCAGCGGCCGCGTCGTTGATGCCCGAGGCATTGCCGGCGGTGACGGTGCCGTTCTCCTTGAGGAACACCGGCTTGAGCTTGCCCAGGTCTTCCAGGGTGGCGTTGGGGCGGAAGTGCTCGTCGGTCTCATAGGCCACCTCGCCTTTGCGGCTCTTGAGCATGACCGGGACGATCTGGCCCTTGAAGCGGCCCTCTTCGGTGGCGCGCTGGGCGCGGTTGTGGCTCTCCACCGCCAGACGGTCCTGGTCTTCGCGGGTGATGCCCCACTTGGCCGCGATGTTCTCGGCCGTGACCCCCATGTGGATGGTGTGGAACGGGTCGTGCAGGGCGCCGACCATCATGTCGACCAGGGTGGCGTCGCCCATGCGGGCGCCCCAGCGGGTGTTGAGGCTGGCAAACGGCGCGCGGCTCATGTTCTCGGCACCGGCACCGATGGCGATGTCGGCATCGCCCAGGGCAATGCTCTGCGCCGCCGACACGATGGCCTGCAGGCCCGAGCCGCACAGGCGGTTGACGTTGAAGGCCGGCGTGCCTTCGCCGCAGCCGCCCTGGATGGCGGCCACGCGCGAGAGGTACATGTCCCTGGGCTCGGTGTTGACCACATGGCCGAACACCACATGGCCCACGTCCTGGCCGTCCACGCCGGCGCGGGCGAGCGACTCGCGCACCACCTGGGCGCCGAGCTGGGTGGGGGGCACGTCCTTGAGGCTGCCGCCGAAAGTGCCGATGGCGGTGCGCACCGCGCTGGCGACAACGATGTCTCGGGTCATGGAAAGGTCTCCGCTGGGGGGTGGGTGGGATGGATACCCGCCATGGTAAGCGGAGCGTCTCAGAAGGCCTGTCGCGCCAGCAGCCGCAGGCGTTCCGGCTGGGCGGGATCGAAGCGGGTGACGAACACCTCGCCGCTGGCCGGGTACTCGCCGGTCAGGGCCGTCATGTTGACCTGGTGGGTGACCAGCATCCAGTTGGCCGGGGCCTTGAGACGGGCCACGTCCTGCATCACGGCACGGGTCTGGCTGGCGCGGTCGCCCACCTGGAAGAACGAGTTCAGCGGCGTCCAGACGGTGTGGCGCCCGAAGGTCAGCTGCGCGGTGTCGACGCAGCGGCACCAGGCGCTGCTGCGCACCTCGGCCAGTTCCACGCGCTCGCGCCGGAAGGCCTCGCCCAGGGCGCGGGCCTGCGCCCGGCCGGCATCGCTCAGGTTGCGCTGGCTGCTGCAGTCGTCCAGCCGGAAGCCGGGCGGATCGCCCACGCCGGCCACGGTGACCGCATGGCGCATCAGCACCACGCAACCCCCGGCGCGCAGCAGGTCCCAGAAACCCGCCGGGCTGTCGCTGGTCTGGGCGCCCAGCGAGGTGGGCAGCAGGGCCGGCAGGGCGATGATCGAGGCCGATCCGGCCAGAAACAGACGGCGTTGCATGGAGGTTCCTTGTCGGGTTTCAGGCGTCGCGCACGTCGGCCACCGGGTTCTGGCCGAAGTCGGGGCGGTCCAGCCAGGCCAGCACACGGGCGGCGGCCTGCTCGGGCGATGTGAGCTGCCCGCCGCGCTGCAGTTCCACGAAGCGCGCGCGGTCGGGGAAGGCGGCGGCATCGGCGCCCCGCAGCTGCACCTGCATGTCGGTGTCGATCACGCCCGGCGCCAGCGACACCAGCCGGGCGCCGTGCGGCTGCTGCGCCTGATCGAGCGCCGCGCAGCGGGTGAAGTGGTCCAGCCCGGCCTTGGCCGCGCAGTACGGCGCCTGCGAGGCCATGGGGTAGCGCCCCAGACCGGAGGAGATGTTGAGCACCCGGCGGGGTCCGCGCCAGCCCTGATCGACCCAGCGGGCCGTGGCGGCCAGGAAGGCGCCGGTGAGCAGCATGGGCGCTTCCAGGCCCACCCGCAGGGCCTGGGCCACCTCGGTGGGCGGCACGGCCTCCAGCGGGGCCACGGTGGGGATCACGCCGGCATTGTTGATGAGGGTGGCACTGTGCAGGCCGGTCGCGGGCTGACCCGCCAGCCATTCGCCCAGGCGCCGGGCCGCCGGTTCGGGCTCGGCCAGATCCACCGGCCACTGCAGCAGCGGTGCGTGCAGGGCGTCGGCACGGGCCTGGAGTTCGGCATTCGTGCGGCGCGACAGGCACAGCAGCAGGCGGTCGGGGGAGAGCAGCTGCTGCGCCATGGCCAGGCCCATGCCCCGCGAGGCGCCGGTGAGGACGGTGAGGTGCATGGCGTCAGAACGGGCAGGGGCTGTGGAAATGAAGGGTCTGGCCGGTGGCCGGGTGGGGCAGCGACAGATCGCAGGCGTGCAGCAGCAGGCGGCCGGACCAGCCCTGCTGTTCGCTGGTGGCGTACAGCGGGTCGCCCACGATGGGGTGGCCGATGGCCTGCAGGTGCACCCGCAGCTGGTGGGTGCGGCCTGTCACGGGTTCGAGTTCTACACGGGTGGTGATGACCGGGTGCGGTGCCGGGGCATCGGGCTGCCACGGCGCTGCGTCCAGCCGTTGCCAGCGGGTGAGGCTGGGCTTGCCGTGCTGGTGGTGCACAATGCTGCGGGGCCGGTTGAGCCAGTCGATCATCAGGGGCAGGTCGATCTGTCCCTGCTCGGGCTCCAGCGCGCCGGCCACCACCGCCTGGTAGCGCTTGTGCACCTGGCGTTTCTCGAAGGCCAGGCTGAGTGCCCGCTGCATGGGCAGGCCGCGCGCCATGACCAGCAGGCCCGAGGTGGCCATGTCCAGCCGGTGCACGATGAGGGCATCGGGCCACACGGCCTGGGCGCGCGCACTCAGGCAGTCCTGCTTGTCCGGGCCCCGGCCGGGCACGGCCAGCAGGCCGGCGGGCTTGTCCAGCACCAGCAGGTGCTCGTCGAGGTACAGCGGGGTCATGGCCGGCCGGCGGCCAGGGCGGCACACAGGTCCGTCCCGTCGATGCGGCGCGCTGCGCCGAAACCCGCGATCTGCCGGCCTTGCAGCGGGTGCAGCAGCACGAAGCGGAAGTCGGGCAGGGCGGTCATGTCGGCGGCCTCGGGGAAACGCGTCAGGTAGTCCTGTCGGGCCACCGCCAGGGCCTCGCCGCCGGCGGTCTCGGCCCGCACCGACAGGCTCAAGCGGTGCAGCGCATGCACCGGCTCGCCATCGACCTCGCCGGCGTCCACCAGCACGGCGGCACGCGGGTCGGCCTGCAGCTGGGCGGTGTGCGGCGACAGGGCACTGACATGGATCACCAGGCATTGCAGCGCCGGGCAGACCGCAAACGGCACCAGCGACACGGCGGGCGCACCGGCCTCGTCGCGCGTGGCCAGGGCGGCGGTGCGGCGCTGCCACAGCAGCTGGCGCAGGGCGGAGGTCAGGCGCGGTTCGTGGGATTCGGAGCTCATGCCGGGATGCTAAACCTCAGACCGGGCGGGGCCGGTGCCCAGCAGGGACAATCGCCCCATGCTGCTGCTGGCCCCCATGGAAGGATTGCTCGACGCCACCCTGCGCGATGTGCTCACGCGCCTGGGCGGCATGGACCGTTGCACCAGCGAGTTCATCCGCATCACCCACATGCTGCTGCCCGAGCGGTCGTTCACCCGCGTGGTGCCCGAGCTGCTGCAGGGCGGGCGCACCCGGGCCGGCGTGCCGGTGCGCCCGCAGCTGCTGGGCTCCGACCCGGCCTGCATGGCCGACAACGCCGCGCGGCTGGCCACCTTCGAGCCGCCCGGCATCGACCTGAACTTCGGCTGTCCGGCCAAGACGGTCAACAACAGCCGGGGCGGCGCCATCCTGCTGGAAGAACCGTGGCTGGTGCACCAGATCGTGCGCGCCGTGCGCCGCGCGGTGCCGGCCCACATTCCGGTGTCGGCCAAGATGCGCCTGGGCTTCAACGACGACACCCGCGCCGAGGACAACGCCCTGGCCATCACCGAGGCCGGCGCCAGCGAGCTGGTCATCCATGCCCGCACCAAGGCCGACGGCTACCGCCCCCCGGCCTGGTGGGAGCGCATCGCGCAGGTGCGCGAGTCGTTGCCCGAGCAGCGCCCGGTGCTGATTGCCAACGGCGAGATCTGGTCGGTGGACGATGCGCGGCGCTGCCGCGCCGTCTCGGGTTGCGAGCACCTCATGATCGGCCGCGGCCTGGTGGCCGACCCCGGTCTGGCCCGGGAACTGGGCGGGGGGCAGCCAGCGGCATGGGCCGAGATCGAGCCGCTTCTGCTGCCCTTCTGGGAGCAGGTGAGTGAGCGGGTGGAGCGCCGCCACCGGGCCGGCCGCCTGAAGCAGTGGCTCAACTACCTGCGCCGCCGGCATCCGGGTGCACAGCAGGCTTTCGACGAGCTGCGGCTGTCCAATGACGCGGCCTTCGTGGAGGCCTGGCTGGCCGGGCGCGCTGCCTGCAGAAATGCGGCAACCGTGTTAACTTCTGCGCCCCTGTTGCCGACACCCGATCCCGTATGACTTCCCTGCCTTCCCGTCTGGACGCCCTGGGCACCGAGCGCCTGGCCGGCATGCGCCGAGGCCTCGAGAAAGAGAGCCTGCGTTCCCAGCCGGATGGCAAGCTGGCCCTGACCCCGCATCCGGCCGCGCTGGGCAGCGCGCTGACCCATCCGCACATCACCACCGATTACAGCGAGTCGCAGCTCGAGCTCATCACCGGCGTGCATGCCAGCGTGGAGTCCACCCTGGCCGAGCTCACCGAGGTGCACCAGTACACGGTGCGAACCCTGCGCAGCCAGGGCGGCGCCGCCGGCGAAGAGATGCTCTGGGCCTCCAGCATGCCCTGCGGCCTGCCGACCGACGAGACCATCCCCCTGGGCCGCTACGGCAGCAGCAACGTGGGCCGGGCCAAGAGCGTCTACCGCATGGGACTGGGCCACCGCTACGGCCGGCGCATGCAGACCATCTCGGGCATCCACTACAACTGGTCGCTGCCCGGCGTGGACAACGACGGCTACTTTGCCCTCATCCGCAACTTCCGCCGCCATGCCTTCCTGCTGCTGACCCTGTTCGGCGCTTCGCCGGCCGTGTGTTCCAGCTTCGTCGAAGGGCGCCAGCACGAGCTGCTGCCGGTGGGCCAGTGCGGCACGCTGCACATGCCCCACGGCACCTCGCTGCGCATGGGCCGCCTGGGCTACCAGAGCGAGGCCCAGGCCACGCTGGCGGTGAGCTACAACGGGCTGGAGGGCTATGCGGCCTCATTGCACGACGCGCTCACCCGCCCCTGGCCGGCCTACGAGGCGGTGGGCATCCGCAACCCGGGCGGCGACTACAACCAGCTCGCCACCACGCTGCTGCAGATCGAGAACGAGTTCTACGGCACCATCCGGCCCAAGCGCGTCATCTTCCCCGGCGAGCGTCCCCTGCATGCCCTGCGCGAGCGGGGTGTGGAGTACATCGAGGTGCGCCTGCTCGACCTCAATCCGTTCGAACCCATCGGCATTGCGGCCAGCACGCTGCGCTTCATCGACGTCTTCCTGCTGCACTGCCTGCTGGCCGACAGCCCGCCCGACACGCCGGCCGAGATCCGCGAGCTGGCCCACAACCAGCACCTCACTGCCGCGCGGGGCCGCGAGCCGGGCCTGCAGCTCATGCGCGACGGCCAGCCGGTGTCGCTGGTGGACTGGGGCACCGAGATCATCGACGCCCTGGCACCGCTGGCCGACCGTCTGGACGCCCTGCATGGCGGCCACGACCATGCCCTGGCGGTGTCGCAGGCCCGGGAGGCCCTGCACGCACCCGACACCCTGCCGTCGGCCCGCGTGCTGCGCGCCATGGCCCAGCAGCACGACGATTCCTTCATCGGTTTCGTGCGGGCGCAGTCGGCCGAGATCCATCGCCAGCTGCTGGCCCTGCCCTGGAGCACCAAGCAGCAGGCCCGGTTCGAAGCCATGGCGGCCCAGTCGGTGCTGGACCAGCGCGCCATCGAGGCGGCCGACTCGCTGCCGTTCGAGATCTACCGCCAGGAATACGTGTCGCCGCAGCGGCTGGGCCGACCCCGCAGCATGGCCTCCGAGGCCCTGCCCACTTCTTGAGCAACCCAGAAAAGCCCCTTGTGCCACAGGCACTTGCGGCACCCGTACACGGCTGACCCGATCTTATTCACACCCTTGTCCCCACTTTCCGGGGACAACTGTGACGGACCCGGGATCAGGCCTCGCCGCCGAAACGCTTGATCAGGTTGGCGATGTACTTGTCGACCAGCTTCTCGAACTCGGCTTCCACCACCGGAGCCACCACCATCTTCATCAGGCCGGGCAGGGGCACGTCCACCGTGCCTTCGATGGCCAGCTCCAGCGCGGTGGTCTTGCCCTGGCCGGTGATCTTCCAGTGGCCGCCCACCAGGGCGTTGCCTTCCCCCTTGACCGGCGTCCACTTGACGGTGCCCGTACCCTTGGCAGCGTCGAACTTGCTGGTGTACTTGCTGGCGTACACCGTCTGGATGTTCACCTGCGCGGTGCCCACCTTCTCCATCTCCCAGCGCCAGGTGCCACCGCCCAGGTCGACCAGCTGCTCCACCTTGGGGAAGTGGCTGACCGACTCCGGCACGTCCGACAGGACCGCGAACACGTCGGCGGCGGCGGACTTGACGGCGAACTCGTAACCCAGATCGATCTTGACGGTGATGCTCATGTGGCTCTCGGCTGAAGGGATGCGGGTCATTCTAGGCAGCGCCCCTGTCGCCTGCGCTCGGGGCTTACACCGAGGCTGCCAAGGCACAATCCCGGCTCCGCCAACACGAACAAGTCCATGAGCATCCAGTGGTTCCCCGGTCACATGCACCTCACCCGCAAGGCGATTGCCGAACGGGTCAAGGCCATCGACGTGGTGATCGAGATGCTCGATGCCCGCCTGCCGGGGTCCAGCGCCAACCCGCTGCTGGCCGAACTCACCGGCCACAAGCCCACGCTGAAGGTGCTCAACAAGCAGGACATGGCCGACCCCGCGCGCACCGAGCAGTGGCTGGCCCACTACCGCGCCCAGCCCGGCACGCGCGCCATTCCGCTGGACGCCAGCCACACCTCGCCGGCGCGGGCGCTGGTGGCCGAATGCCGCGAACTCGCCCCGCTGCGCGGCGGCATGGTCAAGCCGCTGCGGGTGCTGATCTGCGGCATTCCCAACGTGGGCAAGAGCACGCTCATCAACACCCTCATGGGCAAACGCGCCGCCAAGACCGGCGACGAAGCCGGCGTGACCCGCAACGAGCAGCGCGTGGCGCTGGCCGACGACTGTTATCTGTTCGACACCCCGGGCGTGCTGTGGCCGCGCATCGTGGTGCCCGAGAGCGGCACGCTGCTGGCTGCCAGCGGCGCGGTGGGCCGCAACGCCTACGACGACGAGACGGTGGCGCTGGACCTGCTGGACCTGCTGAAGGTGGCCTATCCGGCGTTGCTGGAAGAGCGCTACCGGTTCGGACTGGATGCGGCCGCGCTGGCCCAGGCCCATGCCGACGGCCTGATGGAAACCATCGGCCGCCAGCGCGGCGCGCTGGTGGCCGGAGGCCGGGTCAACCTGACCAAGGCGGCCGAGCTGGTGATTGCCGATTTCCGCCAGGGCCACATGGGCCGCATCACGCTGGAGACGCCGGAGCAGTTCGGGCGCTGGCTGGCTGCCGGTGAAGCGGCCGATGCCGAGCGCCGCAAGGAGCGGCCGGATCGGCCCAAGGCCCGGCGCCGCTGACGCCTCATTTCACCGTGATGGTGATGCGCTCGCTGCTCACCACCGGGTGGTGGGGAATGTGGTTCTGGTCGGCCAGCACCAGCTGCAGCGTGTGCACGCCGGGCGCCAGGTTGACCGTGGTCTCGGTCTGGCCCAGGCCGAAGTGGCGGAAGTTGTCGTTGGCCGGCAGCGGCGCGTTGGCGTCCCAGGCAGCCACATCCACCAGCAGATGGTGGTGACCGGTGCCGGCCTTCTCCAGCCCAGCCGGTGCCACGCCCATGCCCGAGAGGCCGAACACCACCTTCACCGGGTTGCTCACCGTCATGCCGTTGCGCAGGTTCAGGAAGTAGACCCGGGCACCGGGTGCAGCCGCCACCTTCTGGTAACCCGACGGCAGCCTGGGCGTGCTCTCGGTCACCTGGGCCGGCGCCGTGGGCGGCGCCTTCATGGCGGCCATCATGGCCATGTGCTCGGCGTGCATGCTGGCATGGGCGGGGTCGTTGTGCATGGCGTGCATGCTGGCATGGGCGGGGTCGTTGTGCATGGCGTGCATGCCGCCGTGCGGGGAGCCGGCGCAGCCGGCCAGCACGGTGCCGGCCACGGTGAGAAGGGCGAGGGTTTTCATGGGATGTCTCCTGGGTTCACGGGGACACCCAGCATACGCCCGTCAGCGGCTGAAGATGGCATGGGCGATCAAGCCGGTGGCCACCGCCACCAGCAGGAATTCGCCGTCCACGTTCACCCACTGGTGGCCGCGGGGCGGCGCGTACAGATGGCGGTGGTGGCGGTGGTCGATCACCACATGGCGCTGCTGCACCACGTGGCGTGGCAGGTACTGGCCCTTGTGCCAGCGCGGCCCGCCCCGGTAGGCGCGTGGCCCGCCGTGGTAGTGGTGGTGCTGCTGCACGATGCGCACGTCCGGACGGTGGTCGCGGCGGTGATCGCGCCGGTCGTCCCAGCGGTCGTGGCGCTGCTCGTGGCGGTGATCCCAGCGGTGGCCGCGGCGGTCGTCGTCGGCCAGGGCGAGCGTGCCCATGCCGAGGGTGCTGGCAGCCACCAGCGAGGTCATGAGGCGGCGAAGTGTCATGGCAGGTCTCCTGTGGGTTTCGGAGCCCTCATGCTCGCGGCGCTGTGTGTCCGTCCTGTCAATGCCGGGCACCGCCGCCGCAAAGACCGGCACCCGCCTGTTACGTCGCGGCCGCGCGGTGCTGCCACACGAGCAGCAGGTTGTTGGCCGGCATCGCGATGCGCTGGGCCAGCACCAGCCCGGCGGCATCGGCCTGGGCCTGCACCTCGTGCAGCCAGCGCAGTCCCCAGGCGGGATCGCGCTCGCGCAGGCTCTGGTCGAAGGCCCGGTTGCCGGGCGATGTGTCGACCCCGCGCTCCAGGTACGGTCCATAGGTGAGCAGCAGGCCGGTCGGGCGCAGCACGCGGGCGCTGCCCCGCATCAGCCCGGCACACACCGGCCACGGAGCGATGTGCAGCAGGTTGGCGCAGTACACCGCATCGAAGCAGGCGGTCCACGCGGGCTGCGGTGGCCCGGGCCACTCGGTGGCGGTCACGTCCAGCCGCAGCGGTGGACGCACCGCCGGAAGACCGGCGGTCCGCGCGGCGATGGCGGGCAGTGCCTGCCCATCGTGCTCGGTGGGCTGCCAGGTCCATCCGGGCAGGGCCGGGGCCATGTGCTGGGCGTGCTGGCCGGTGCCCGACGCCACCTCCAGCAGATGACCTTGAGGCGGCAGCCGCTGCAGCAGCTGTTCCAGGATGGGTTGTCGGTTGCGCTCGGCGGCGGGGCTGAAGGGCAGGTCTTCGTGCATGGGCCGATTCTGGCGAGAATGCGCGCCATGCATACCCCGTACCGATTCTTTCGCGCCGGCCTGGCGATCGGCCTGCTGGCCCTGCTGCAGGGCTGCGCCTTGACCTGGATCCGCCATGCCGCCCCGCAGGACGCGTCCACGCCCGAGTACACCGTGGTGGCCGGGCGGATGAACTACATCGTCGACGGCGAGCTCATGGCGCCTTACGGCAGCGCGCCGCGCTGGGGCCCCCCGAACCTGATCGCCCTGCGCATGGAGGACGGCAACCCGTTCGTGTTTCCGCAGGTCGACGAGGTCACCGGTGCGTTCCGGCTCAAGGTGCCGCCAGGGGCCTATGTGGTGACCCAGATCGGCCCGCCCATCCAGCCCGACCGGCACACCACCTGGCCGCGCCTGGTGCTGTGCGTGCCCGCCACCCAGGGGGAGGCGTTGCACGTGGGCCACCTGCAGCTGCTGGGCACCCGCTACCGCGAGACCTACACGCTGAGCACCGGCACCGAGCGGGTGTCGCAAGGGGTGCGCTACCGCTTCGCGGTGGTGGACGAGGGCGGCGACGGTCGCCGCTCGCTCTTTCGCGAGCTGCCCGACCTGCCGATCGGCCAGCGCCTGCAGGAACGGTGGCAACAGGACAAGGCCGGGCTCATCCGCCAGATCTGCGGCTGACCGGCCGGGCCGGGTTGCGACAATCGGCCCATGACCCACGCCGTCGCCCGCCTGCGCCAGACCCGTCTGGCCGCCAGCACCAAACCCTTCAACGCCCGTGGCTCCAGCCTGGTTCGCTGCGACGGATGCCGCCTGCCGGCCAGTCATTGCGTCTGTGAGTGGCGACCCAGCGTGCCCACCCGCGCCGGCATGTGCCTGCTCATGGGCGACATCGAATCCCTCAAGCCCAGCAACACCGGCTGGCTGATCGCTGACGTGGTGCCCGACACCTTCGCCTTCGGCTGGTCGCGCACCCAGCCCGACCCCGGCTTCGTGGCCCTGCTGGCCGACCCGGCCTGGCAGCCGGTGGTGGTGTTCCCCGGCGACCTGGTGGAACCCGAGCGGGTGGTGGGCGACCTCTCGGGCCTGGCCCCGGTGCCGTCGCCGGGCGCACCCGCCACCGGCCCGCGACCGCTGTTCGTGCTGCTCGACGGCACCTGGACCGAGGCCCGCAAGATGTTCCGCAAGAGCCCGCACCTGCAGACCCTGCCGGTGCTCAGCCTGGACCCCGGCCACGCCTCCACCTACCGGCTGCGGCGCTCGCAGTTCGACCACCATTTCTGCACCGCCGAGGTGGCCGCCATGTGCCTGCACATGGCCGGTGACGAAGCGGCGGCCTCGGCCCTGTCGGCCTGGCTGCAGGTGTTCAGCCACCACTACCTGCGCTGCCGCCAGAACCAGCCGCCGGACACCGGCAGCGAAGCGCACGCGCAGCTCGGCCATGCCCCCGTCTGATCTGCCCACCGTCCTGCTGACCGGGTTCGACCCTTTCGGCGGCGCCACCCGCAACCCCAGCAGCGAGGCGGTGCAGGCCCTGCACGGCGCCACGCTGGCCGGTCACCGGGTGCAGGCGCGGGAGCTGCCCACCGTGTTCGGCGATGCCTGGCAGGTGCTGCACGCCGCGCTGCGGCAGCACCGCCCCGCGCTGGTGGTGTGCGTGGGCCAGGCCGGCGGCCGCCAGGGCCTGCACATCGAACGCGTGGCGATCAACCTGGACGACGCCAGCATCCCCGACAACGCCGGCCAGCAGCCGCGCGACCGCCCCATCGAACCCGGCGCCCCCGCCGCGTACTTCAGCAGCCTGCCGCTGCAGGCCGTGGTGGCCGAACTGCGCGCACAAGGCCTGCCGGCCGAAGTGTCCAACAGCGCCGGCACCTTCGTGTGCAACCACGTGCTCTACCGGTTGATGCACGCCCTGGCCACCGACCCCGAATGGCGCGGCACCCGTGGCGGCTTCGTGCACGTGCCGTGGCTGCCGGAGCAGGGGAGCCCCAGCCTGGACCTGGGGGGTGTGGTGCGGGGGCTGCGGGTGGTGGTGGAGGTCAGCACCGGCGCCATCGGCATGCACAGGGGCCCGGTTGAACACACAGCCTCGTTGCCGTCCTGAACAGACCACCCCTCAGTCGGTCTTCAACACCCGGCGCAAGGCCCGGATCTTCTGCCAGACCAACGCCTTCGGCTGGGTCATGGCCATGACCTGCATGCACCGCTCCAGCCAGCCCGGGCGCTCCTGCAGCCGGTCGATCGCCTTGGCCAGATCGCGTGCCACCGCCGGCCCGTACGCCTCGGTGGCCTTGGTCAGTGCGGCGCGCAGCGCAGGCAGGCGCAGGTCCATCATGGCGAGGTCGATCACATCACGGCTGAACACGCCATCGTCGGCCTGGCGGTCGGCGTTGGCCAGCAGCTTGGACGTGGCCAGGTCCAGCGGGGTCAGCGTGCTGATGCCACACACCACATCGGCAGGCCCTGGCGCCTCCAGGGTGATGCGTGCCTCGCGGACGATCTCAAACTTGATCGCCTGACTGTCCATCAGCACCACCGTGCGCACGCCGTACTGGTCGGCCCGCACCTCGCGCTGCTGCATCAGGGGCTGTGCTCCCGGTCGCACCAACGCGTTGATGCCCGCAGGCCCCGTGACCAGCCCGCGCAGCTCCCGGTAGCCTGTGGCGTCGGCCACCAGAAAGTCCATGTCCAGCGACTCGCGGTACTCACCGTGGCGCAGGGCGATGCAGGTGCCTCCGCCGAACAGGCAGCTGTACCTGCGCAAGGCGTCGCCATCCAGCGCACCCAGCACATGCGCGATGCGTTGGTGGTGCGGGCGTTCAAACATCGGGCCTGTCCATGACCGCAGTGCCGCCCAGCCCGGCCCGCAAGGCCTGCAACAGCGCCTGTTCGGCGGGCGTCATCGCGGCCGTATCCAGATGGCGCGCATTGCGCTCATAGATGCCCAGCGCCTCCAGGGGCGTGAGCGTGTCGGTGCCGTGCACCTGCCAGGCCAGCGCCTGGAGCTGCGGATAGCCGGCCAGGCGCACGCGGACGGGTATCCACTGCGACAGGTCCGCTTCGGGGATATCACCTTCACGCATGGCGGTGGTGTCATCGGCATCGAGAGCCACCAGCGACAGGCCCAGCACCGCCATGGCATTGGCCCAGGCGCCCGCTGCCACCGAAGCCTCGCCCTTCTCGATGCGGTGCAGCGTCACCCGCGACATCCCGGCGGCCTCGGCGGCCGCCGTGCTGCTCACCTTCAGCGCCTTGCGGCGGGCGCGAAGTTGTGCCCCCAGGGCTTGCAGCTGGGCGGCACTGTGCGTGAGAGTGAGGGGAGTTCTTGCTGGCATTTGTTTCTCATTTTGATCATTTATTGATTAATGTCAATTTTGAGAAACAGATAAATGCCTGGAAGTTGGCGCGGCTCTGTGCTCCTTGCCGCTTCATGCGCGCTGTGCGCGTCACTTCCCCCAGGAATCCTTCAATCCCGTCACCCGGTTGAACACCACTTTCCCCCCCACCCCGTGATCCACCCGATCCGCCACGAAGTACCCGTGCCGCTCGAACTGGAACTTCTGGTCCGGCTTCGCGGCGGCCAGTGACGGTTCCACATAGGCGGTCACCACCTTCAGGCTGTCGGGGTTGAGGGCGTCCAGGAAGTTCTTGCCACCGGCGTCGGGTTGGGGGTCGGTGAACAAGCGGTCATACAGGCGCACTTCGGCGCTCACGCCGTCGGCCACGCCCACCCAGGTGATGGCGGCCTTGGCCTTGACGCTGTCGGCGCCGGGGGTGCCGCTCTTGGTGCCGGGGATCACCTTGGCGTGCACTTCGGTCACCTGGCCCGCCGCATCCTTGGCGCAGCCGGTGCACTCGATCACATAGCCGCCCTTCAGGCGCACCACATTGCCGGGGAACAGGCGCTTGTAGCCCTTGGGCGGCACTTCTTCAAAGTCCTCGCGCTCGATCCACACGGCTTTGCCGATCTGGAACACGCGGTCGGGCGGGGGCGTCTGGCCTTCGGCAATGGCCGAGTGGGGCAGGGCGGGCTGGGTGCAGGGCTCGGTGTAGGCGTCCGACCCGAACACCTCGGCCCAGTTGGTCAGCACCAGCTTGACCGGGTCGAGCACGGCCATGCCGCGGTGGGCCTTGTTCTCCAGGTCTTCGCGCAGGCAGCCGTCGAGGGTGCTGTAGTCGATCCAGCTGTCGCTCTTGGTCACGCCGATGCGTTCGGCAAACAGCTGGATGGCTTCGGGCGTGTAGCCGCGGCGGCGCAGGCCGACGATGGTGGGCATGCGCGGGTCGTCCCAGCCGCTCACCTTGTGCTCGTTCACCAGCTGGGCCAGCTTGCGCTTGCTGGTGATCACATAGGTGAGGTTGAGGCGCGCAAATTCGTACTGGCGCGGCGGCGGGGCCTGCAGCAGGCCGCATTCGGTCAGGCGTTCCAGCAGCCAGTCGTAGAAGGGGCGCTGGTCTTCAAACTCCAGCGTGCAGATGCTGTGGGTGATCTGTTCCAGCGCGTCCTCGATGGGGTGCGCAAAGGTGTACATGGGGTAGATGCACCAGGCATCGCCCGTGTTGTGGTGGGTGGCACGGCGGATGCGGTAGATGGCCGGGTCGCGCAGGTTGATGTTGGGCGACTGCATGCTGATCTTCGCGCGCAGCACGGCGGCACCGTCGGCCAGTTTCCCGTCGCGCATCTCGCGGAAGCGGGCCAGGTTCTCTTCCGGGGTGCGGCTGCGGAACGGGCTGTCCACGCCGGGCTTGTTGAAGTCGCCCCGGTTGATGCGCATTTCTTCAGCGGTCTGTTCGTCCACATAGGCGTGGCCGGCGGTGATCAGCGCTTCCGCCGCGCGGTACATGAAGTCGAAGTAGTTCGACGCGTAGTACAGGTGGCTCTCTTGTTGGCCGTTGAAGCTGGACTCCCAGTTGAAGCCCAGCCACTGCACCGCGTCCAGGATGGAGTCGACGTATTCCTGCTCTTCCTTCTCGGGGTTGGTGTCGTCGAAGCGCATGTGGCACACGCCGCCGTAGTCGCGCGCCAGACCAAAGTTCAGGCAGATGCTCTTGGCATGGCCCACGTGCAGGTAGCCATTGGGCTCGGGCGGGAAGCGGGTGCGGATGCGGGCGGGGTCGGGCTCGCCGGTGGCGTGGTGGGCGGCATCGCCGGGTCCACCGCCCCAGCGGCGGCTGGCGTAGGTGCCGTGCTCCAGGTCCTTCTCGATGATCTGGCGCAGGAAGTTGCTGACCTTGTGTTCGCCATCAGGGCTGGCGGCGGGGGTGGAGGCGGTGTTGTTCGGGTGCGGGGTGGAGCTCATCCGGCCATTCTAGGCACCCGCGTGGCCCCGCATGCCCTGCTCAGATGCTGCCCAGCGTGATCAGCTGCAGCACATCGGGCTGCATGAGTTCTTCCAGCGCCGGGTCGGGGCGATGGAGCCAGGCAGCGGCCAGCACCACGGCCAGGGCCAGCGCCCCGGCAGCCCAGCCGGCCCGGCGCAGGCGCTGGCCCTGTGCGCCATGGCCCGGGCCACCGGCGGTGGCCGCCTGCAGGGCCAGCTGACCGGCGTGACGCTGCGCCCACTGGGCCATGACCCTCTCCTGCAGGGCCTGGGTGCTGGCATGGTCGGGCGGGTTCTGGTGCAGGCTGTCCTGCAGGGCGCGCTGCAGGTCGGTGTCGGACGGGTTCATGCGGTGCCTCCGGGGGTGAGGGCGCTGCGCAGCTGGCGCTTGGCCCGGTGCAGCAACTGGTGGGCGGCGTTGGCCTCGATGCCCAGGGCCTGGCCGATGGCAGCGGCATCGGCGTCGGCATAGGCCCACAGGGCCAGCGCCAGGCGCTGGCGCGGGGGCAGGGCGGTCAGGGCCGCGTGCAGCTGGTGGTGCTGCCGGGCGTCGTCCAGGGGCTCTTGGGCCATCAAGGCGCCGGTCTGCTGCTCCTGCAGGGTCTGGAGTTCGTCCGGGTCGGTGGCCCATTCGCGCTGGCGGCTCAGAACGCTGCGGCAGCGGTTGAGCACGATGGTGTGAAAGTAGGTGCCGATCCGGGCCGAAGTCTGGTCGTCCGGCCGGGCGCTCCACAGGCGCAGAAAGCTGTCCTGCACCACGTCTTCGGCGTCTTCGGGGCGGCCCAGCACCTGCCGCGCCAGGGCCAGGGCGGGCGGCGTCAGGCGGGCCACCAGGGCGCGGGCGCTGGCCGGGTCGCCGCCGGTGGCGGCCCGCCATTCGGCCCAGCCGTCGGCGGTGGGACTGAGGGCGCGGCGGGCGCGGTGCAGCAGGCCGGCCATGGCGGTCAGCAGGCGGCCAGCCTGCACGTGGGGCGCCGGAGCGAGGGCGGGCGGGTGTTCGGTGGCGGTGTTCATCGCAGCGGCAGTTTCTCGCGCAGGGCGGCGCGTTCTTCGGGGGACATGGTCTCCAGCAACGCGCGGCGCTGGCGCAGCATTTCGCGGCGCTCGGCCGGACTCATGGACTCCACCTGCCGCCGCCGCTCGGCCGCCAGTGCCTGGCGCTGTGCGGGGCTGAGCTGGTCCCACTGGGCGCGGGCATCGCCGATCAGGGCCTGGCGCTGTTCCGGGCTGAGGTTCTGCAGCCGCTGGCGCAGCTCGCGCCGGAAAGCCTGGCGCTGCTCGGGGCTGGCGTTCTGCAGCTGGCGGCGGATGGCCTCGCGCTGGGCGGCCTGTTCGGCCGGGCTCAGGCGCGACCAGGCTTGCGGGTCGGGCACGGCCGGGGTCTGGGCCCGGGCCGTCGGGTGGACGGACGCCACAGTGGCTGCAGCGGCCAGCAGCAGCGCGGCCCGCCAGCGCCGGGCGCGGGCGCGTGCAGGGGGGATGACGGTTCTTTGCATGACGCTGAAACCCGGCTGGGCGCCGTCTCTTACGCGCCGGTCGGCAAAACCCGGCCGCCGGCCGGGGCATGGGCCGGCGCAGCGTAAGTGCGCCCTGTGTGCGGCGGTTTCAGTGCCAGCCCCGGCTGCGGGGTGCGTGCCGGGATGGTCCCGGCGCCATTCGATCTGAGGAGTTCCCATGACCTTCCATGCTTCGTTTCGCCGTGCCCTTCCCCTGGCCCTGACGCTGGCACTGGCCGGCCTGGCCGCGCAGGCCCATGCCCAGGGCGGCTGGCAGGATGCCCAGGCCGACCGGGTGGATGCCCGCCAGGACCGGCAGGCCGACCGCATCCGCCAGGGCGTGGCCTCCGGCGAGCTGACCCGGCCCGAGACCGCCCGGCTGGTGGAACAACAGCGCCACATCCGCCGGCTGGAGCGCCGCACCGAGGCCGACGGCCAGGTGACCGCCCGGGAAGCCGCCCGGGTGGAGGCGGCCCAGGACCGTGCCAGCCGCCGCATCCACCATGCCAAGCACGACGGCCAGGCCCGCCCCCGGGCGCGCTGACCGGTCTCAGGCCGGCGGGCCGTCGTCGCGCTGCCAGCCACCGTCGCCGGGGCGGCGTTGCTGGCGGGCCAGGTCGGCCTGCATCTGGCGCTCGAACTGCTCGCGCGCCTCGCGCACCCGGCGGATTAGGTCGTCCTGGTTGTGGCGGTCGGCCCGGGCGCTGCGCAGGAAGCCTTCGGAATAGCGCCGGAAATCGTCCGCCAGCTGGCGGGCCTGGTAGGGCGCGAAGTCGAGCGCTTCCAGCACCGCACGGCCGCTGCGCAGCGAGCTCTCGAACAGTTCGCGCTGCACATGGTGCACGCCGTCTTCCATCAGGTCCATGGCATGCACCGCGTCGCGCGCGCGGGCCACGATGCGCAGCTGCGGCCAGTGCTCGCGCACCAGTGCCACCACCCGGCTGGCCTGCTGCGGATCGTCGATGGCCACCACCATCACGCGGGCCTGGGCAGCCCCGGCGGCGGCCAGCAGGTCGGCCTCGGTGGCGTCGCCGAAGTGCACCACGAAGCCGGCGCGCCGCGCGCTGTCGATGGTGTCGGCGTCGTGGTCGATCACGGTGGGGCGGATGCCGGTGGCCAGCAGCAGGCGGGCCACGATCTGGCCGTAGCGGCCGAAGCCGGCCAGCAGCACCGGGGCGTGGTCGGGTTCGATGGCATCCGCTGGCCGCACCGGGGCTTCCTCGGCCTGCAGCCAGCGGTCATGGGCCATGAGCAGCAGCGGCGTGGTGGCCATGGAGAGGGCGGCGATCAGCGTCAGCAAGGCGGCGGTGTCGGTGGGCAGCACCCCGCTGAGCTGGCCGGCGGCCAGCACCACGAAGGCGAATTCGCCCACCTGCGACAGCAGCACCGCCAGCAGGGTGCGCTGGCTGGGGTGCAGGCCGATGAATCGGCCCAGCAGCCATAAGCCCAGCGCCTTGAGCGCCACCACCAGCAGCAGGCCCAGCCCCACCTGCAGGGGCTGGCTGGCCAGCAGGCCGAGCTGCATGCTCATGCCCACCGCAATGAAGAACAGGCCCAGCAGCAGGCCCTTGAAGGGCAGCAGGTCGCTCTCCAGCGCGTGGCGGTAGGGCGAGCCGGCCAGCAGGACGCCGGCCATGAAGGCGCCCAGGCCCATTGACAGGCCCACCGCCTGCATCAGGGCCGCCACGCCCAGCACCAGCAGCAGGGCCAGGCCGGTGAAGAGCTCGCGCACCGGCAGGGTGGCCACGAAGCGCATGGCCGGGTAGGCCGCGAACCGGCCCAGCAGCACCACCGCCACCACGGCGCCGGCCTGCAGGCCCAGCTGGGTCAGCCCGGTGCCGGATGCCGTGGCATCGGCCGGCGCGGCACTGCCCAGGGCCGCAGCCAGGCCCAGCAGCGGAATGGCGGCGATGTCCTGGAACAGCAGCATCGAGAAGCCATGCCGGCCCACCGGCAAGGCCATCAGGTGCCGTTCCTGCAGCAGGCCCACCACGATGGCCGTGCTGGACAGCGCCAGCGCCAGCGACGCCACCAGCGCGGCCTGCCAGGTCCAGCCCAGCCACAGGCCCACCGGCATGAGCAGGGCCGCGCACACCGCCATCTGTGCGCTGCCACCGCCGAACACCGCGCGGCGCATGGCCCACAGGCGTTGCGGCTCCAGTTCCAGGCCGATCACGAACAGCATCAGCACCACACCGAGTTCCGAGGTGTGCAGCAGGGCCGCAGGATCGGACACCAGGGCCAGGCCCAGCGGGCCGATGGCCACACCCGCCAGCAGGTAGCCCAGCACCGAGCCCAGGCCCAGCCGCACCGCCAGCGGCACGAACACCAGCGCCACCGCCAGGAACACGATGGCCTGGTTCATGGCCGGCCTCCGAGGGAGGCGAGCAGCGCCTCGGCCTGCTGGCGCAGCGCGCGCCCGGCCTGCGCACGGGCGGCGGCGTCGAGTCGGTGGCCGCCGTGCAGCACGAACGGCGGTGCCCAGTGCATGCCGCAGAAGCGCGCCGTCTGTTCGATGGCCGGGGTGTAGTCGGCGAACGCCCGTCCGTGTTCCCCGCCGGGGCTGTACATGGCCGGGTGGCCGCCGGCACTGGCCACCCACCAGGCGGTCTTGCCGGCCAGGGCGCGGGTGGCCGGGCCCGCGCCATCGGGGGCATGGGCATGGCCATAGGCCCAGCCGTGGGTGAGCACCGTGTCGAACCAGTGCTTGAGCAGTCCCGGCACGCTGTACCAGTACACCGGGCTGAGCCAGACGATCAGGTCGGCCTCGCGCAGGGCCTGCTGCTCGGCGGCGACGTCGATGTCGAAGTCGGGGTATCGGTCATAGAGGGCATGCACCGCCAGGTCGGGCAGATCCGACAGCGCCAGCAACAACCCCCGCGTGGCCACCGAGTGGGCCGGGCGGGGGTGGGCATGGACGATGAGGGTGCGGGGCATGGCCGGTGACGATATCACCGACCTGCGTCCGGCGGCCTGGCCTCAGTAGGTCGGGCGGATGCGGTAGACGGCGGTGGTGCCGCTGGTCTCGTGGCCGACCACCAGCAGCGGCTCGCCGGTGGGCGAGTCGTCGGCCGGGATGTAGGTCAGGCCCTCGGGACCGCGGTCGCCGTTGATGCCGTCGCGGGTGTTGAGGTAGCTCACCTGGCGCGGCTGGCTGGGCTCGCTCACGTCGTAGACCACCACGCCGCCCACCCGCTCCAGGCCGATGAAGGCGAAGGTCCTGGGGCCGAAGCGGGCCACGGTCACGCCCTCGGGCTCGGGCCCCTTGCTGGCGCTGCGGCTTTCCAGCGTGTTGTTGGAGTTGCTGGCATTGAACAGCACGTTCGGCAGCTGGGTGGTCAGGCGCTCCAGGTCTTCACCGGAGTCGGCCACGCGCTGGATGTCGGTGTTCCAGATGCTGAACGAGCGGCCGCCGAAGCTGTAGAGCTCGGTGCACTGGCCCAGCGCGTTCTTGCCGGTGCGGTCGCCATCGGGGCTGCGGGTGACGTTCAGCCGGCCCAGGGCGGCGTTCGTGATCAGCGTGGCGGCATCGGCGAACACCGTGGGGTCCAGGCCGGCCGGGCAGTGGGCGGCCACCCGGACTTCCTCGGCAAATCCGGTGTAGTCGCGGGCATCGCCCTCATTGGCGGTGATCAGCCAGGTCTTGCCCCTGGCCTGGAAGGACGCAATCGCATCCGGCAGGTACATGCCCTTGACCGGCACCGGACCGATCCTGATGACGTTGTCGCGGTCGGACGGGTCCATGCCCATGCCGGCCCGGCTGTGGTCCTTCAAGCCCAGCGGACGGATGTCGCTGATGCGGGCGTTGCGCACGTCCAGCACCGCGATGGCGTTGTTCTCCTGCAGCGTCACCCAGGCGGTACGGCCATCGTCGGACACGGCGATGTATTCCGGCTCCAGGTCCTGGGCCACGGTGGCGTTGGGGCCGAAGATGCGCACGCCGGCGGCGCGCAGGCGCTGCATCTCGCCGTTGAAGGCGCGGAAATCGGCGGTCAGCACGGTGCGCTCGATCCGGGTGGCGTCCGGCTTGAGCTTGCCCAGTCGGATGACGCTGATGCTGCCCTCGGGGTCCACCGAGGTGGGCTGGTTGTAGCTGCTGGGTTCGCCCTCGTTGGCCACCAGCAGGGTGCGCCCGTCGGGCGTGAAGGTGAGCATGTCGGGCAGGGCGCCCACGGTGTCGGTGCCCAGGGGCTGCAGGTCGCTGGCGCGCAGCCAGGCCACCACGCCCGGAGAGGTCTTGGGGTTGGCTTCGATGGCCAGGGCGACGATGCCGTTGTGCACCGCCACGCTGTTGATGGCCGCCAGGCCGGTGCCGAAACTGGCCGCCGGGATGGACCGGATCAGGGTCGGCGCCTCGGGGCGGCTGAAGTCCAGCACGTCGACCGAGGCCAGGGCGCCATTGACCACGAACAGCCGCTGGCTGATGGGGTCGAAGGCGGTGATCTCGGCCGAAGCCTCGCCGCCGGCGTGGGTGAAGCCACCGATCTTCTCCAGCTCCAGGCCCACCGGCGGGCCTTTGGGCGGCTCTTCCATGCCGCCGCAGGCACTCAGCACGGCAGCGGTGACCAGGGTGGCGAGCACCGGCGCGATCAGGCCGGCAGGGGTGTGGTGGGCAGGGCGGTGGGAGAGGTGGCGCATGGTGGGGTCGGTCGGTTGGGACCCCGTGGTTGTAGGTCGTTCGCATGACAGACCGGTGACACCCTGGGGGGTGTCTTCAGATCTGCGCCCTACTGGCCGAAGCGCGGTCCGTCCACCAGAAATGCGGTTTCTTCGTCGGTGCTGCGGCGGCCCAGCGCCTGGTTGCGGTGCGGAAAGCGCCCGAACCGCAGCACGATGTCCCGGTGCAGCCGGGCGAACTGCAGGTGGCTGGCCAGGTCGTCCCGGGCCACCGTGTGGTCCGCCGGCGTGTCGGCCAGCAGGTCCTCGAAGCAGCGGATGCAGCGGTCCTGCAGGGCCAGGTCTTCGGCGTGCATCAGCGGCATGAACACGAACACCCGGCCGATGGGGGGCAGGCTGCGGTGCAGGCCACGGTCCAGCAGGTCCAGCGCCAGGGCGCAGGCCCTGGCATCGCCGGCAAAGGCGGTGGCCTGCCCACGGTTCAGGTTGCGGGTGAACTGGTCCAGCAGCACCAGCAGGGCCAGCCGATGCCGGGGCGGTTCTTCCCAGTCGGTCAGGCCGCCGGCCAGCGCCTGGGCCACGAGCGGCCCGAAGCCTTGCCGGATGGACTCGTCCACCGCCGGGTCGCTGCCGAACCACAAGGACTTGCGCGGCACCACCGGCCAGCCGTGGACCAGGCTGTCGCCGAACCAGAAATCGAGCACGGTGTCGGGTCGGGAGGGCGCGGGAGCGGTGGCAGGCGTCATGGCGATACCGGTAGGGGGTTTACGACTTGAAACGACTTTGACCTTGCGTGCGGCAGTGTGCCGTCCAGGGCGTTTTGTAATCCATCCCACGCTGCAGGCATTTCCCTGCGCGCATCCTCTCAGGAGCTTTCCATGCAAACCGCCCTTCGTGTCCCCGCCATCACCCGTTCCCTCGACGGCTGGGCGCGCGGCCTGATGGCCGCCGTCATGTCCGCCGGCGCCTGGGCCGCCTCGGCCGTGGTCAGCGAGGCAGAAGCCCGCGACAACGTGTACTGGTCCATCGGCATCCAGTCGCCCGGCGTGGCGGTGGGCGTGGCCAATGCGCCGCCGGTGGTCTACGGCCCGCCGGCCTACTACTACCAGCCGCGCCCGGTGGTGGTGTATCCGCGGCCGGTGGTGGTGGCGCCGCAGCCCATCTACTACTACGACGACTACCGCCCCCGCCACTGGAAGAAGGACCGCCACTGGCACAAGGGCTACGGCCACGGCCACGGGCGTGGCCGCGGTCATGACCGCTGGGACGACTGAGGTCCGCAACGGCCCCGCCGCCGGGCCCGTCACCCGACCCCTTTACCCGCCCGATACCCGGGCGATACCCCGCTGAAGCGCTCCCTCGAGGAGCGCTTCCTACAATTCCGGCATGACCCGTACTCGCTGGATGTTGATGGTGCTCCTGCTGGCCTTGCTGGCCGGCGGTGGCTGGTGGTGGTGGAGCCGTGGCAACGCCTCGGCGGTGCAGTACCGCAGTGCCACCGTCGAACGGGGCAACCTGCAGGCCACGGTGTCGGCCAGCGGCGCGGTCAACCCGGTCACCCAGGTCTCGGTGGGCACCCAGGTCTCGGGCCAGGTCCGCGACGTGTTCGTCGACTTCAACAGCGAGGTCAAGGCCGGGCAGCTGATCGCGCAGATCGATCCCCAGACCCTCGAATACCGGCTCAACTCGGCCCTGGCCGACCTTGACGCTTCCAATGCCGCGGTGGCCATCGCCCAGGCCAATGCGGCGTCGGCCCGGGCCAACGTGTCCCGCGCCCGCACCGACCTGGCCGAGGCCCAGCGCAGCCACGAGCGCAACCTCAGCCTGGTGGCCCAGGGCTTCATCGCCCAGAGCGAGGCCGACCGCACCCGTGCCGCGCTGGCATCCGCCCAGGAATCGCTCAAGGCGGTGGAGGCCCTGGTGGGCGTGAGCGAGGCGCAGATCAGCAGTGCGAGGGCCAACGTCAAGCAGCGCGAGGCGGCGGTGTCGCAGGCGCGGGTGGACCTCGCCCGCACCCGCATCACCTCGCCGGTGGACGGCATCGTCATCAAGCGCACGGTGGAGCGGGGCCAGACGGTGGCCGCCAGCCTGCAGGCGCCCGAGCTGTTCGTGATCGCGCAGAACCTGTCCGAGATGCAGGTGGACGCCAGCATCGACGAGGCCGACGTGGGCCGCATCAAGCCCGGGCAGAAGGCCACCTTCACGGTCGACGCCTTCCCCGGCCGCACCTTCGAGGGCCAGGTGAGGCAGGTCCGCAAGGCCGCCACCAACGTGTCCAACGTCATCACCTACATCGCGGTGGTGGGCTTTGCCAACGGCGACAGCCGCCTGCTGCCGGGCATGACCGCCAACGTGCGGGTGGTCACCGATCAGCGCGAGAACGTGCTGAAGGTGCCGAACGCCGCGCTGCGGGTGCGCCTGCCCGGGCCCGAGGCCGGCAACGGGGCGCCCACGGGGGCCCGGGGCGGGCCGCCGCGGGGCCGCATCCACCTGCTCGACGAGAAGGACCAGCCGATCACGGTGGCCGTGGGCACCGGCGTGACCGACGGCAGCTTCACCGAAGTGGTGCTCAAGCCCGACACCCCGAATGCCGACCGCGTGGTCGAGGGGGCCCGGGTCATCACCGGCGTGCAGGGCGGCGCCACCCCGGCGGCGGCCAGCCGGCCGCGCCAGCCGGCCCCGCGCCTGCCGTTCTGAGGCCGTCGCCATGGCCCTGATCGAGATCCGCGACCTGCACAAGACCTACGGCACCGGCGACCAGGCGGTGCATGCGCTGGCCGGTGTGTCGCTGGACATCCAGGCCGGCGAGTTCGTCGCCATCATGGGCGCATCGGGCTCGGGCAAGAGCACGCTGCTCAATGTGCTGGGCTGTCTGGACCGGCCCGACACCGGCGAATACCGGCTGGCCGGCGAGCCGGTGCAGGACCTGCCGCCCGACCGGCTGGCCGAGGTGCGCAACCGCCGCATCGGCTTCGTGTTCCAGCAGTTCAACCTGCTGCCCCGCACCAGCGCGCAGGAGAACGTGGAGCTGCCGCTGGTGTACGGCGGCGTGCCGGCGCCGCAGCGCCGGGAGCGCGCCCTGGCCGCGCTGGCCCAGGTGGGGCTGGCCGAGCGTGCGCACCACACGCCCTCGCAACTCTCGGGCGGCCAGCAGCAGCGGGTGGCGATTGCCCGCGCCCTGGTCAACCAGCCCTCGCTCATCCTGGCCGACGAGCCCACCGGAGCACTCGATTCGCGCACCAGCGACGAGGTGATGCAGCTGCTCTCCGGCCTGCACGCCGGCGGTATCACGGTCGTGATGGTCACGCACGAGAGCGACATAGCGGCCTGGGCGCAGCGCCGTCTGGTGTTCCGCGACGGCCGGGTGGTGGAAGACGCGCTGCAGGTGCCGGTGCACGGCGCGGTGCGCGAGGTGGCGGCATGAACACGCTGACCGCCATCCGCAGCGCCTGGCGTTCGCTGCGGGCCAACAAGCTGCGCAGCATGCTGACCATGCTGGGCATCATCATCGGCGTGGCGGCGGTCATCACCATGATCGCGGTCGGCGGTGGTGCCACGCAGCGGGTGCAGGAGCAGATGAAATCGCTCGGCTCCAACGTGATGCTGGTGCTGCCGGGCAGCCTGTCGGCCGCCGGCGTGCGGCAGGGCGCCCAGACCCGCTCCCGCTTCACCGAGGAGGATGTGCAGGCCATCATGGCCGAGATTCCCGAGGTGCAGGCCGCGGCGCCCGGCTCGCGCACCACGGCCCAGGCGGTGGCGCAGAACGCCAACTGGAACACCACCATCTTCGGCACCACCAACGAGTACCTCGACGTGCGCGACTGGGCCCTGGCCAGCGGTCGACTTTTCGAGCCGGCCGAGCAGAGCGGCTCGGCCAAGGTGGCCTGGATCGGTCAGACCGTGGCCCGCGAGCTGTTCGGCGACCAGGACCCGGTGGACCAGGTCATCCGGGTGCGCGGCGTGCCCTTCACCATCGTCGGCGTGCTGGAACGCAAGGGCCAGAACGCGTCCGGGCAGGACCAGGACGACATCGTGGTCATGCCCATGTCGACCTTCCGCAACCGCATCTGGAACGCCGGCGGCAATGTGCGCCGCATCTGGACCATCTTCGTCAAGGTGCGCGAAGGCCAGGACATGAAGGCCACCGAGCAGAGCGTGCGCGACCTGCTGCGCCAGCGGCTGCGGGTGTCGGAGGAGGGCGACGACACCTTCTCGGTCAACAACCTGTCCGAGGTGCTGCAGGCCCAGGAAGAGGCCAGCCGCGTCATGACCTGGCTGCTCTCGGCCGTGGCCGGCGTGAGCCTGATCGTCGGTGGCATCGGCATCATGAACATCATGCTGGTCAGCGTGACCGAACGCACCCGCGAGATCGGCCTGCGCATGGCGGTGGGGGCGCGCGGGCGCGACATCCTGGCGCAGTTCCTGATCGAGGCGGTCACGCTCAGCCTGATCGGCGGGGCCATCGGTGTGGTGCTGGGCGCGGCGGCCACCTGGGCCACGGCCGAGGTGGCGGGCTGGGAGGTGAGCATGTCGGTCCAGGCGGTGGTGCTGGCTGCCAGCTTTGCCGCGCTGGTCGGCGTGTTCTTCGGCTATTACCCGGCGCGGCGTGCCTCGGGGCTGCTGCCGATCGAGGCACTGCGCCACGAGTGATCCGGGCCCGGACCCGCGCGCCGGGTACGATGGCGGGCTGTCCTTACTCGCTCCAGTTCTCCATGGATCTCATCCTGCTGCTCAAGGCCGCCATCATGGGCGTGGTCGAGGGCCTGACCGAATTCATCCCGGTGTCGTCCACCGGCCACCTGATCCTGGCAGCGGCCCTGCTCAAGATGCCGGGCGAGAAGATCAAGCTGTTCGAGGTGGTGATCCAGACCGGCGCCATCCTGGCCATCGTCTCCCTTTATGCCGAGCGCCTGTGGTCCACCGTGGCCGGCCTGCCGCGCGGTGATGTGGTGGCCCGTCGCTTCACCGTCAACGTGCTGATCGGCTTTTTTCCGGCGGCGCTGGCCGGTGTGCTGTTCATCGACGTGATCAAGGCCGTTCTGTTCACGCCCACGGTGGTGGCCATGGGCTTCATTGCCGGCGGCTTCGTCATCCTGTGGGCCGAGCGGCTGCAGGCCCGCCGGGGCACGTCGCGCGTCGAGGCCGTGGACGACATGTGCTGGACCGATGCGCTCAAGGTCGGTCTGGTGCAGTGCGTGGCCCTGGTGCCGGGGGTGAGCCGCTCGGGCGCCACCATCATCGGCGGCATGCTGCTGGGAATGAACCGGCGCACCGCCACCGAGTTCAGCTTCTTCCTGGCCATTCCCATGCTGTTCGGTGCCGCCGTGTACGACCTGTACAAGCACCACCACCTGCTCAGCAGTGCCGACATCCCCATGTTCGTGGTGGGCATGGTGACGGCCTGGCTGTCGGCCTGGGTGTGCGTGCGCTGGCTGTTGAGGTTCGTCTCCACCAGCACCTTCGTGCCGTTTGCCTGGTACCGCATCGTGTTCGGGGCGCTGATCCTGCTGACCGCCTGGGGCGGCTGGATCGACTGGACGCCCTGAGGCCGGGTGCCCTGTCGGTCAGCGTTCCAGCGGCGGCTGCAGCGTGAACCAGAACTTGGCGCCCTGACCCGGGGCCGAATCGGCCTTGAGCAGACCGCCGTGGCGCACCACGATGCGCCGCACCGTGGCCAGGCCGATGCCCAGACCGACAAACTCATGGGGGCCATGCAGGCGCTGGAACGGCTGGAACAGCTTGGCGGCGCGGCCCATGTCGAAGCCCGCCCCGTTGTCGGCCACGCAGAAGGCACGCACCCCGTCCAGGCTGTCCAGGGTCACACGGATGCGGGCCTGCGGCGTGCGGGCGGAGTACTTCCAGGCGTTGTGCAGCAGGTTCTGCAGCACCGCCTCCACCAGCGGTGGATCGGCCAGGGCCTGCAGGCCGGGCTCCACCTCCCAGTGCACCTGACGGCCCGGCTCGGTGGCCGAGAGCTCGCACAGCAGCCGCTGGGCCATGTCGCTGAGGTTGACCGGCTGGCGCACCAGTTCGCCCCGTGACACCTGGGACAGCTTGAGCAGCCCGTCGATCAGCTCGCCCATCTTCTTGCTGGCCAGCATGATGCGGTCCAGGTGCTGCCGGCCCGAGGGCGACAGGCCGCCCTCGTCCTCCACCACCGCCGAGGCGAATCCGTTGATGATGCGCAGCGGCGAGCGCAGGTCGTGGGCCACGGCGTAGGAGTAGCTCTCCAGCTCGTCGTAGGCCGCCTGCAGGGCCTGGGTGCGTTCCCGGATGCGCTCCTCCAGCGTGGCATTGAGCTGGCGGATCTCCAGCTCGGCCTGCTTGCGGCCGGTGATGTCCAGCGTGACCCCGAGCGCCCGCAGGGCGCGGCCCGAGGCGTCGCGCTCGAACTCGGCGCGCACCGAGAACCAGCGGTATTCGTCGCGGATGCGCAGCCGGTATTCGATGTTGTAGGGCAGCAGGCCCTTGACCGCCGCCGCCCAGGTGCGGTCGACCATGGGCAGATCGTCCGGGTGGGTGATGGCGCGCAGCTCCTCGGCGGCCAGTTCGGCGGCCGGCAGGTCCAGCACCACGTGCGAGCCCGAGAGGGTGAGGAAACGCCGGGTGCGCATGTCGGCCTGCCAGCTGGCCATGCCCGCCAGCACCTGGGCCTGGCTGAGCAGCCGTTCGGTGGTGCGCAGCGCCTGTTCCACCGACTTGATGTGCGAGATGTCCTGCACCACCGCGATCAGGTAGTCGGGGGCACCGTCGGGCTGCCGCACCAGCGCCACCGTGAGCTGCACCCACACCACATGGCCGAGCCGGTGGATGTAGCGCTTCTCGATGGAGTAGTGAGCGATCTCGCCCCGCAGCGCCCGCTGCAGCAGCTCCAGATCCGTGGCCAGATCGTCGGGGTGGGTGAAGTCCTCGAACCGGGTCTGCAGCAGCTCGGCCTCGGTGTAGCCGATGAGCTGGCAGTAGGTGCGGTTGACGCGGATCCAGCGGCCGTCTATGTGGCTGTGGGCCATGCCCACGGCACTCACCTCGAAGGTGTCGTTCAGCCGCTGTCCGGTGCGGCGCGCGAGTTCGGTGGCCCGCCGCAGTGCCCGGTTCTGCCGCTGCATCAGGGCGATCGCACCCACCACCACCAGCTGGGTGATCAGATGCCACAGGTTGAGCCAGAACGCCTCGACCGGGTCGTCGAAGGCCAGGCTGAAGTACGGCTTGACCAGCGCGTAGTTGATGACCAGCATGCCCACCACCGTGCTGAACATGCCGGCCCGGAAGCCTCCGTAGAGGGCCGACACGGCGGCCGCCAGCGACAGGGTGATGAAGCGGCCACCGGATTCCGCCGGCGCCAGCGCCATGCGCAGCCAGGCGGCCAGCAGGGTCAGCACCAGCGCCACCGTCAGGCGGAGCCACAGCGGGTGCTTGTCGGGTCGCCACTGCATCAGCACGCGCCCCAGCCGCACCGGCCAGGGACGCTGCCGGACGCTGCCTTCGGACCATGCGTCGACGCCGGCCAGAGAGTCGGGTGGGGGCGGATGGTGTGGCATGGTGGGGCGGCCGGTGCTGCCTCCGAGCATATACCCAGCCGTCACGGACTGGTGCCCGGCTTTCAGGGTCCGGAAAGATCGGCCAGCACCTGCTCCAGGGCGGCGGCGGTCTCCAGCGGTTTTTCCATCGGGAACAGGTGGCTGCCCTCGATCATCTGCAGCCTTCGGGGCCTGTCCCGCCCCACCAGCCTGAGCGTCATGGCCATGCCGACCTGGCGCATCTCCTGCGAATCGGTGCCGCCGATGAAGCCCACCGGGCACCGCAGCGGATGCCGCCGCAGCAGGCGGTCCAGGTTGTGCGGCAGGGTGTTGTAGATGGCGGTCTCCACGTCGCGGTCGAAGGCCAGCACCCGGGCCGGCCCGTGCGGCGTCCGCACATCGACCGTGCCGTGGTCGATGTAGTCGGCCAGCACCTGCGGGTGCCAGGCCGCGAAGCTGCGCTTGCCCGCGAAATGGGCCATCGCCGCGTCGCGGTCGGGCCACTGGTGGCGGCGTTTGCGGCTGATCTTGCCGGGCGACAGCGAGCCCACCAGCTGGGTGCGCTTGACGAGTTCGAGCGTCCGGGCACGCCAGCCGCCCAGCACCGGCGAGTCGATCAGCACCACCCCGCGCACCCCGTGGCCGCCCAGCTGCGGATGGCGGGCAGCGCACATCACGCTCAGGAAGCCGCCCAGCGAATGACCCACGAGCCACGCCGGTGCGCCATGGCGCGCGATCTCGGCGCCGGCGAAGTCGGCCAGCTGCTGCACCAGGTGCGGCCAGTTGCTGGTGACCGGGTAGGCCGGATCGTGGCCGAATTTTTCCAGCGCCCGCACCTGATGGCCGCGCGCGCGCAGCGACTTGAAGAGGACGCCGTAGGTGCTGGCCGGAAAGCTGTTGGCGTGCGAGAAGATGATCATCAGATCAGCTTCTCTTTCGGTGTGGCGATCTTCTTGAGCGGCTGACTGCGGGTGCTGCAGCCCATGAGCGGCACATCGGTGGGGCTGCCGTCCCAGACCGGGCGGTCGATCTCGTCGAACACCTGGCGCAGCTTTTCGCCCCAGGTGCTGCGCACCATGCGGAAGTAGGGGTTGTTCTCGTCGATGCAGGTGATGCGGTCCGAGCTCAGACGCCCGGCCTCGTACACCGCCAGATCGAGCGGCAGGCCCACCGACAGGTTGGACTTGAGGGTCGAGTCCATCGACACCAGCACGCACTTGGCGGCTTCGTCCAGCGGCGTGTCCGGGTTGATGACCCGGTCGAGCACCGGCTTGCCGTATTTGGATTCGCCGATCTGGAAGAACGGTGTCTCGCCGGTGGCCTCGATGAAGTTGCCGGCCGCATACATCTGGAACAGGCGCATGCCTTCGGTGCCGATCTGGCCGCCGAACAGCATGGACACATTGAAGTCCACCCCGGCGCGCTTGAGCGATTCGCCGTCGCGTTCATAGACATGGCGGATGGCCGAGCCCAGCACCCGTGCCGCGTCGAACATGTTGGTGGCGTTCCAGATGGTCAGCGGTTCGGCATCCTCGCCGTCATCGAGCCGCTCGACCTGCAGGATCTCGCGCACCGACTGCGCGATGCTCAGGTTGCCGGCCGAGAGCAGGCACATGAAGCGGTCGCCCGGCCGCTCGTAGATGATCATCTTGCGGAAGGTGCTGATCTGGTCCAGACCGGCGTTGGTGCGGGAGTCCGACAGGAACACCATGCCGGCCTTGAGTTTCACGGCGACGCAGTAAGTCATGGGGTGCCGATGAGTTTCTTGAGTTGGTAGAGCTGGTCCAGCGCATCGCGCGGGCTCAGGGCGTCGGGGTCGATGGCGGCCAGGGCGGCCACCACCGGATGGGGTTCGGGGGCTTCCTCGGGCGCGGGCGGGGCGAACAGGTCGACCTGCACCCGGCTTTGCTCACTGTGCGCCTCCAGGGCCGCCAATGCCTGCCGCGCATGCGTCACCACCGGCGTGGGCACGCCGGCCAGGCGGGCCACCTGGATGCCGTAGCTGCGGCTGGCCGGCCCGGGTTCGATGTGGTGCAGGAACACGATGCCGCCCCGCCCGCCTTCGGTGGCACTCACGTGCACGTTCACGGCCGCGTGGTGGCTGGCCGGGAATTCGGTCAGCTCGAAATAGTGGGTGGCGAACAGGCAGAAGCAGCGCGAGCGGTCGTGCAGGTGGGCCGCGATGCCGCCGGCCAGGGCCAGACCGTCGAAGGTGGACGTGCCGCGTCCGATCTCGTCCATCAGCACCAGGCTCTCGGGCGTGGCAGCGTGCAGGATCTGCGCGGCCTCGGTCATTTCCACCATGAAGGTGGACTGGGCGTTGGCCAGGTCGTCGGCTGCGCCGATGCGGGTGTGGATGGCATCGATCGGCCCCAGCCGGCACGACTGCGCCGGCACATGGCTGCCCATGCTGGCCAGCAGCACGATGACCGCCACCTGCCGCATGTACGTGCTCTTGCCGCCCATGTTCGGCCCGGTGATCACCTGCATGCGGGCCTTCGGGCCGAGCACGGTGTCGTTGGCGATGAAGGCGCCGCCAGTGGTCTCGTTCAGGCGCGCTTCCACCACCGGGTGGCGCCCGCCGCGGATGTCGATGCAGGGCTCGGCCACGAACTGCGGCTCGCACCAGCCCAGGGTGAGCGAACGTTCGGTCAGGGCGCACAGCACATCCAGGGTCGCCAGGGCGCGCGCCAGGGCCGACAGGGCCGGCACATGGTCCTGCAGCGCGTCGAGCAGCTGCTCGTACAGCCACTTCTCGCGCGCCAGGCCGCGCTCCTGGGCACTCAGCGCCTTGTCCTCGAAAGCCTTGAGTTCCGGGGTGATGAAGCGTTCGGCGTTCTTGAGGGTCTGGCGGCGCCGGTAGTCATCCGGCACGCGGTCGAGCTGGCCCTGCGTGACCTCGATGTAGAAGCCGTGCACCTTGTTGAACTGCACCCGCAGGTTGGCAATGCCGGTGCGCGCGCGCTCGCGGGTTTCCAGGTCGATCAGGAAGCCGTCGCAGTTGTTCTGGATGGCCCTCAGTTCGTCCAGCTCGGCATCGAAGCCGTCGTTGATGACGCCGCCGTCGCGCACCAGGGCCGACGGCTCGGGCAGCAGGGCGGCGGTCAGCAGATCGGCGCAGCCCGGGGGCGGGGAGAGGTCGGCGGCGATGCGCGCCAGCAGACCGCCGGCCGGCGGCTGCACCGCCTGCAGTTCGCGGGCCAGGGCGGCGGCGCGCTGCAGCGTCTGGCCCAGGCCCACCAGCTCGCGCGGCTTGACCTGGCGCAGCGCGGTGCGCGCGGTGATGCGCTCCACGTCGCTGGCCCCCTTGAGCGAAGCGCCCAGGCGCTGCCACAACGCGCTGGGCGATCCGCTGCGCAGCACGGCGATGGCGGCCAGCCGGGCGCGGGCCACGGCGCGGTCGCGCGGCGGCTCCAGCAGCCACTGGCGCAGCAGCCGGCTGCCCATGCCGGTGTGGCACACATCCAGCAGGCTCAGCAGGGTGGGGCTGGATTCGCCCCTCAGGGTCTGCACCAGCTCCAGGTTGCGGCGGGTGTTGGGGGGCAGGTCGATGCGGTCGTCGGGTCGCGCCACCTGCAGGCTGCGCACATGGGTGAGGGCCCGGCCCTGGGTGTGCTCCGCATGGGCCAGCAGGGCGCTGGCGGCCGCATGGGCGTCGGGCAGGTCCTGGGCGTCCCAGGCGGACAGGCTGGCGGCCTGCAGCTGTTCCAGCAGCTTGCGCTGGCCCAGGCCGGCATCGAAGGTCCAGGCCGGCCGCACCACCGCCACCAGCCGGCCCGTGGCCGAGGCGGCCGCCAGCGCCTGCACCCGTTTCTCGAAAGCCGGCGTGACCTCGGCGCTGTAGAGCAGCTCGCCGGGGCCGATGCGCGCCACCCAGTCGGCCAGGGCATCGGAGTCGCACTGGGCCAGGAACACCACACCCTGGGTCACCGACATCCACGCCAGTCCGCAGCCGGTGCGGGCGCCGGGGTGGACGGCCATCAGGATGGCTTCGGTCTTGTCCGACAGCAGTTCGGCGTCGGTCAGCGTGCCGGGCGTGACCACCCGAACCACCTTGCGCTCCACCGGGCCCTTGCTGGCGCCCACGTCGCCCACCTGCTCGCAGATGGCCACCGACTCGCCCAGACGGATCAGGCGCGAGAGGTAGCTGTCCACCGAATGGAACGGCACGCCGGCCATCGAGACCGGCCGGCCGGCCGACTGGCCGCGGTGGGTCAGCGTGATGTCCAGCAGCCGCGCGGCCTTCTCGGCGTCGTCGTAGAACAGCTCGTAGAAGTCGCCCATGCGGTAGAAGACCAGCGTGTCGGGGTACCCGGCCTTGATGGTCAGGTACTGCTGCATCATGGGGGTGTGCAGCGAGAGGTCGGGGGCCGCTGCAGTGCCGGCGGCGGTTTCCGTGGGGCTGGGCATCGGCAGGACGGAGGGGTGGCGGCGCAAAACCGGCAATCTTAGGCGATCACCCCGGGGGCCAATGGCGCACCGCCGCAGTCGGGCATGCGGGGCTTAAGTCAACCTTCACGTGCGGCGCCCTAGCATGCGGCGTGTTCGTTCAACCCCACCCACGAAAGAGGTCACACATGAATGAGTCGAAGAAGAGTTTCCTGGGCGCATCCAGCCGTCGCGTGTTCATGATGCAGGTCGCCGCCGGCGGTACCGCCCTGATGGCAGGTTCTGCCGCGATGGCCCAGGCGCCGGCCATGGTCGATCCGGCTTCCCCGCAGGCACAGTCGCTGGGTTATGCGGCCGACACCACCAAGGTCGATGCCAAGAAGTACCCCAAGCACGCCGCCACCCAGCAGTGCAGCAACTGCCAGCTGTTCGTGGGCAAGGCGACCGACGCCGCCGGCGGCTGCGGCATCTTCCCGGGCAAGCAGGTGGCCGCCAAGGGCTGGTGCTCGGCCTGGGTCAAGAAGGCCGGCTGAAGAACCGGCATGCCGGGGTGATCAGGGGCGACGCCAGCGCCGCCTCAGATCCCAGGCATGCAGCAGGCCCGAGGCCGCCAGCCCGCCCAGGGTGAGCGGCCAGGGCCATCCGGCCAGGGCGCTGCGCAGCGCCAGCATCAGACACAGGCCCGACGCCAGGTTGGGCAGCACGTCGGTCGGTGCCACGCCGGCGCCGGTGCGACGGTGGTGCAGGGTCAGCACCACCGCTTCCAGCACGGTGAGCGCCAGGATGCCGTCGAGCAGGAGGAGCAGGGCGTCGGCCGACAGGGTCACGCCAGGGCCTGCCATGCGTCAGACACGCGCCATGCCCAGCAGGTGACCCACATCCTTCAGGAAGATGCGCACATGGGCCATGGGCTTCTTGCGCACCAGCTTCTTGTTCATGTAGGACTCGAAGGTGAGCTGCTGCACATCGCGGTCCTCGCAGATCTTCACGAAGCGTTCGCGCCGCTTCTCGCTGCCGTACCAGAACCACTGCATGATGCCGAGCACCCGGAACACGGTGCCGTGTTCGCGCATGAAGCGCTTGCGGGCCAGCTTGAGGCTGGCCGGGTCGCCGGTGGTCAGCAGCTCGTGCACCGACTGCGCGGCCAGCTGGCCGCCCAGCATGGCGTAGTAGATGCCTTCGCCTGACGCCGGTGCCACCACGCCGGCGGCATCGCCGGCCAGCACCAGGTCGCGCCCGTTGTCCCAGCGCGGCAGCGGCTTCATCGGGATGGGGGCGCCTTCGCGGCGCAGGGTTTCCAGGCCGTCCAGGCCGCTGGCCTTGCGCATGCGCGCCACCGAGCCTTTCAGCGAGAAACCCTTGTCGGCGCTGCCGGTGCCCACGCTCAGCGTGCCGCCGTGCGGAAACACCCAGCCGTAGAAGTCGGGCGAGAAGCGGCCCTGGTAGTAGACGTCGCAGCGGGCGCCGTCGTAATCGGCGCTGCGCTCGGCCGGCTCCGGCGCGCGCACGATCTCGTGATAGGCAAACACATACCGGGTCTTCTCCGCCCCGGGCACGCCGCCCTGGCGGGCCACTTCGGAGCGGGCGCCGTCGGCGCCGATCACGCTGCGGGCGCGCGCACTCATCGGTGTGCGGCTGCCCTTGGGCTGCCAGCTGACGCGGGTGGTGCCGTCGGCATCGCGCTGGAGCTGGGTGAACTGGCCGCTCTGTCGGACCGCCCCGGCCCCGCGGGCACGCTCGCGCAGCCACTCGTCGAACTCGGCCCGGTCCACCATGCCGACGAAGCCGTTCTCGATCGGAATGTCCACATGCTTGCTGGAGGGTGCGATCATGCGGGCGCACTGGGCCTTGGCCACCAGCATGTGGTCGGGAATGTCGAAGTCGCGGATCAGCCGGGGCGGGATCGCCCCGCCGCAGGGCTTGATGCGCCCCTCGCGGTCGAGCAGCAGCACCGAATGGCCCTGGCGGGCGAGTTCCTGGGCCGCCGTGGCACCGGCGGGTCCGCCGCCGATCACCACCACGTCGTAAATGTCGTCGGAGTTCATGCAGCGGGCCTCTGGTGCTGGCCGATGGCGGCCGTGGGGACAGGGAAGGCATCGGCGCGCCGCGGGGCGGCCTCCGGTGCCCGGATCAAGGGGGTGGCGGTGGAGACGCGGGAAGCCAGTGCGGCGGCGGCCACGAAGGCCAGCGCCTCGATGCCGAACACCACGGCATAGGCGGTGCCGGTGTCGGCCAGGAGGGCCCGCGACAGGTCGGCGGCGGCGGTGCCCAGCAGCCCGCCCAGGGCGAAGCCGATGGCTTGCGCCGCGCCCCACAGGCCCATGCGCACCCCCTCGCGGCCGTGCCGGCCCTGGGATGCCAGCGCCATCATGGAGCCGATGGCGCCGATCGAGAACGCGCCGTTGCACACACCCAGCAGGAACACATTGGCCTGCAGCGGCCAGCCGGCACCCTGCAGGCCGGCGAGCGTCAGTCCGCCCAGGGCCATGGCCGAGGCCATGCATCCGCCCACCGCCCAGGCGCGCAGCGAGCCCACATGGCGCCAGCCAGGCACCCGCGACCAGCGCTGCCCGAGCGCGCCGGCGGCCGCCACCAGCAGCATGCCGCCGAGCACACCGGCGTTCTGCAGGCCCGAGAGCTGGGTCGATTCGCCGGGGGTCAGGCCGAACACCGTGCCGGCAAAGGGCTCCAGGATCAGGTCCTGGGCACTGAAGGCGATCATCGACACGAACACGAAGACGGTGAAGCGGCGGGCCACCGGCTCGTCCCAGATCTGGCCCAGGGCCTGCCGGAAGCTCGGTCGCGGCGCGTCGGCCGGCGTGGGCCGCAGCGCTGCACCGCCCGGGCCTTCGAGTCCGCGCAGCGCCAGCAGGGTCACCAGGACGGCCAGCACCGAGACGCTGCCGCTCACCGCCACCAGGCGTTCCGGCGAGAAGGGATCGATCAGCCGGCCGGTGGTGCCGGCGGTGAGCGCAAAGCCCAGGATCATCATCATCCACACCAGGGTGGCCGCACCGGCGCGGCGCCCTTCGGGCACGCGTTTGGCCAGCAGCACCAGCAGCGAGGTGCCGGCCGCGCTCACGCCCAGACCCACCAGTACGAAGCCCAGTGTGGCCACCAGCACGCCGATCACCGGCTGGCTGGCCAGCCACAGCGTGCTCGATGCCGCCACCACGCCGCCGGTGCCCAGCACCACCATGCCGCCCAAGATCCACGGTGTGCGGCGCTGTCCCACGTCCGAGCCGAAGCCCATGCGCGGGCGTGCCATCTGCACCGCATAGTGCAGGGCCACCAGCAGGCCCGGCAACAAGGCGGGCAGGGCGAGTTCGACCACCATCACCCGGTTCAGGGTCGAGGTGGTCAGCACCACGATGGAACCCAGGCAGGCCTGCACCAGACCGATGCGGACGATGCGCGACCAGCCGAAATCGGTCATGGCGCCACCCCCAGGCTGCGCAGCGCAAAGGCACTGACCATCATGCCGGCCACGAACAGCGGCACGCCGAAGCCGCTGTACCACAGGGCCCGTTCGGTCGGGCTGGCCAGAAACCGACGCATCAGCACGCCCTGCACCAGCAGCAGTGCGCCGACACCGGCGGCATGCAGGGGCCTTTCCCAGTGCAGCAGCAGGCCGATCACCAGCACCTGCGGCACCGCCATGAACCAGCAGGCCACGCGCGCGGCGCGGTCCACGCCCAGCTGCACCGGCAGCGAACGCACGCCCATGCGCCGGTCGCCGGCCACGGCCTTGAAATCGTTGAGGGTCATGATGCCGTGCGTGCCCGCGCTGTAGAGGGCCGCCAGCACCAGCGACTCGCCGCCCGGCATGGCGCCCCCGGCCATGACCGCAGCGCCGGTGATCCACGCGATGCCCTCATAGCTGATGCCGCAGGCGGCATTGCCCCACCAGCCGTTTTCCTTCAGGCGCAGCGGCGGGGCGCTGTACGCCCAGGCCAGCAGCAGGCCCAGCGCGGCAGCGCCGAAACCCCAGGGGCCCAGCACCGTGGCCACCAGCAGCGAGAGCACCGTCCAGCCCACGGCCAGGTAGAGGCCCCAGCGGCCGGGCATGCGGCCCGAGGGGATGGGGCGCTGCGGCTCGTTGATGGCGTCCACATGGCGGTCGAACCAGTCATTGACGGCCTGGCTGGTGGCACACACCAGCGGACCGGCCAGCGCCACGCCCACCAGGGCCAGCCACCAGCGGCCGTCCATGGACACCCCGGAGGCCACCACGCCGCAGGCGAAGGCCCACATCGGCGGAAACCAGGTGATGGGCTTGAAGAGCTCGGTGACGGCGGACAGGGCGGGACGGGACATGCCGGCCGTTGTACGCCGGTCCACCCGCTGTGTCAATTCAGATTGACACTTGATCTGTCATTCGGATGGATCGGCGGCCGGGGATTCGTCGCCAGGGCTGTCCTTGATGCCGAAGCGGCGCAGCTTGATGTAGAGGCTCTGGCGCGAAAGCCCCAGCATCTCGGCAGCCGAAGCCCGGTTGTCGCCGGTGAGGTCCAGCGCCGCCTCGATGCACAGCTGCTCGATCAGGTCGGTGGTTTCCCGCACGATGTCGCGCAGCGGCAGGCGGCCCACCAGCTCGGTCAGCTGGCTGGCCGAACGGGGCAGTTCCTTGCCCCCGCGACCGTCCAGGCCGAGACGCCGGCCCACGTCGCGGATGGTGAAGCCCAGGCAGCGCTGCACGCCGTTGTGCACCGCCACGGCCGACAGCTCGACGTCGGTGGTGGAGCCGAACTCGCCACGCATCTGGGTGCCGAACAGCCGCACCGTGCCGTGCTGGCGCAGGTTGGTGATCAGCACCCGCATGTCCACGCCGGTGCGGCCCAGCCAGCGGTCCAGCATCTCGCCGCGGGCCTGTTCCTCGGTGCCGAGCTGGCTCAGGTCGAGGAAGCTGCGGTTGGCGCTCAGGATGCGGCCGTCCAGATCGGTCACGACCACGGCATCGGGGGCACCGTCGATCACCTGCAACAGCTGCTGCCGGCCTGCCGCCAGGGCCGGGGCCATGCTGTCGAGCGGGCGGGTGAAGCGCAGCAGGAAGTGCTGCTGGTTGTCCTGGCGGAACTGCGAGGCGGCCACCAGCATGTCCTCGGTGCCGTCGCGCAGGCGCACGCTGCAGGGATCGGCGCGGCCGCTCACGCGCAGGCGCTCGATCATCTCCCGCAGGGCGTGGGCACTGGCCTCATCGAGTCCGTCGGTGAGCGACCAGCTCGGCGTGCGCATGCGCTCGCCGAAGAGTTCGTAGGCGGCCGGGTTGGCTTCGGCCAGGCGGTCCATGGCGCCGGCCAGGATCAGCACCGGCTCGGAGGCCATCTGGAACAGCAGGCGGTAACGGGTCTCGACCTGGCGCAGCCGCCAGTAGTCGCGCTCCATGGAGAGCTGGGCGGTGACCAGCCGCTGCTGCAGCGTGATCTGGTTGCGCAGGTCGTGGCCGAAAGCCAGGCGCCAGCCGCCCTGGCCGGGGTCCACACCGTCCCGGTCGATGGCCACCAGGGTGTAAGACACCGGCCATTCGTTGCCGTCGGGCAGGGTGTGGTTGACGTGGCGCCAGCGCATGACCTCCGGCGCGCCGGCCTGGCCGGCCGGGGCCTCGATCTGCCCCATGAGCTGCTCGATCTTGGGCCGGCTCTCGGTGGCCACCGTGTCCACCCAGCGCTGTCCCAGCCAGCCGGCCAGCTGCAGGCTGGACGGTGCGTCGCCCCGGCAGGCCAGGTCGACGATGGTTCCTGCAGGATCCAGCACCAGCACGATGTCGGTGGCGGTGCTGACCAGTTCGGCCACCACGTCGGCAGCCAAACCGCTCAGGAAACGCTCGGGTGCATCGAAAAATCGCTCGGCAGACTCGGACGTCGCCTGGGGCATGTTGTTCTTTCTGTTGGGACCAGGTCAGGGGGGGCCGAAAGGCATTCAGGCGTGCGGTTGACCGCAGACAAGACGCTCGGCGATGCGTGGGGCTGACGCACCGTCTGTGATGATCTCGTCGGCCGCGATGCGTTCCCAGGCGTCCGGGTACGTGGCGAAAACAGGGCCGCCGGCGATTATAGAGACGCACCGGTTCAGGCTCTGGCGCCGTACCGACTCGATGGCCCGGGCCAGCGGCTCCAGGCCCTCGAGGCTGCCGACCGTGAAACCGACCACGTCGTACCAGGTGGACTGCACCTGCCACGAGACCGGCTCGGTGGGCATGAAATGGGCGTCGACGTCCCAGCCGGCGCGCATGAAGAATTCGCTGACGATGCTCAGGCCCAGGGTGTGGACCTCGCCCGGGGCGGAGGTGAGCAGGATGCGCCGGCCTTCAAGGGTCAGGGCCTGGCGCTGCTGCACCAGCGACGCGCTGTGGTCCCGCACCACCTGCTGCAGGCGGCCCAGGCCGATGGCCACATCGGTGCAGGTGCATTCGTCGGTGACCCAGCGGTGGCCCAGCAGCCGGGCCACCGGCGCCAGCAGGTCCAGGAAGATGGCTTCCACCTGCACGCCGCGCTCGCGCAGGGCGACCACGCAGTCGTTCAGGGCCCGATCGTCGCCATGCAGCACCATGCGGGCGAACAGCGCCACCTCGTCCGGCTGGATCGCGCCGGGATGACCCGGACGGCCCGGCATGCGGCGGGGCGACTGGGCGTGGTTGCGCACCAGCCGGGGAATGATGTCCAGCGCCAGCGTGCGGTTGATCAGGGTGGCACGCAACGGCTCGACCCCGGCGTCGGCCATCTCGGGCGGTTCTCGGGAATCGGGCTGGTGTTGCTGGGCCATGGTCGTCTCCTGCGTGTCGGCTGAATCACCGAGGGCCGGAATTGCTTGCGACCTAGGGCTCGTTGCGCCGGCTGCACTGTGCACCACCGGCTGAGATGCCGTCCATAACGGATTCGTGTCCGTTCACGGCATACGAAAACTGTACTCCCTTGGTTTGGGGTGTCAAATTCTTTTTGCGTCAATTTAAGTTGACACTTGGGCGTGTACCACCTAAATTGGGTCATCACGTTCCAGGAGACAGGCTTCATGCCCATCCGCACCGCACCGTCCCCCCGGGGTCGGCCGCTTTACACCCCGGCGCAGCGCCAGCGCCGCGACGCCTCCGCCTGGACCCTGGTCCAGGGGGTGCTGGCCCCGGTGCAGTTCCTGGTGTTCCTGGTCAGCCTCGTGCTGGTGCTGCGTTTCCTGGCCACCGGGCAGGGCGAATGGGCGGCCACGGTGTCGGTGGTGGTCAAGACCCTGACCCTCTACCTGATCATGCTCACCGGGTGCATCTGGGAAAAGGTGGTGTTCGGCCAGTACCTCTTCGCCCCGGCCTTCTACTGGGAAGACGTGTTCAGCATGCTGGTGCTGGCGCTGCACACCGCCTACCTGGCCGCCCTGGCCGGCGGCTGGCTGGAGGCCCGTGGCCTGATGTGGCTGGCGCTGGCCGCCTATGCCGCCTACGTCGTCAATGCGGCCCAGTTCATCGTCAAGCTGCGCATGGCGCGGCTGCAGGGGGTGCCGGCATGAATGCATCCATCCCCATCCGCTCGCTCGACGCGCCAGGCCGCTCCGGCGGCTGCAGCGACGCCCCGGTGCTGCGCGAGCGCGGCCAGCGCGAGGTGTTCTGCGGTCTGACCGGCATCATCTGGCTGCACCGCAAGATCCAGGACGCCTTTTTCCTGGTGGTGGGATCCCGCACCTGTGCCCACCTGATCCAGAGTGCGGCCGGCGTGATGATCTTCGCCGAGCCGCGTTTTGCCACCGCCATCATCGACGAGCGCGATCTGGCCGGTCTGGCCGACTGCAACGACGAACTCGACCGCGTGGTCGACCGCCTGCTGGAGCGCCGCCCCGACATCCGCCTGCTGTTCCTGGTGGGCTCCTGCCCGTCGGAGGTCATCAAGCTCGACCTCTCGCGCGCGGCCCTGCGCCTGTCCACCCGCCACCATCCGTCCACCCGGGTGCTGAACTACTCGGGCAGCGGGATCGAGACCACCTTCACCCAGGGCGAGGACGCCTGCCTGGCCGCCATGGTGCCGGTGCTGCCGACGCCCGATGCCCTGGCCGCCCCCGAGCTGCTGGTGGTGGGCGCCCTGGCCGATGTGGTGGAAGACCAGTTCGCCCGCCTGTTCGCGCAGCTGGGCATCGGTCCGGTGCGCTTCTTTCCGGCACGGCAGGCCAATGACCTGCCGCCGGTGGGCCCCAACACCCGCTACCTGCTGGCCCAGCCCTTCCTGGGCGACACGGCCGCCGCCCTGGACAAGCGCGGTGCGCAGCGCCTGCCGGCACCCTTTCCGCTGGGCGAGGAGGGCACCACCGGCTGGCTGCTGGCGGCCTGCGAGGCCTTCGGTGTGCCGCGCGAACGCTTCGACGCCGTCACGGCCGCGCCGCGCCAGCGGGCCCAGGCGGCGCTGGCGCGCCAGCGCGAGGTGCTGGCCGGGCGTTCGGTGTTCTTCTTCCCGGACTCGCAGCTGGAGATTCCCCTGGCCCGTTTTCTGGGCCGCGAACTCGGCATGCAGCTCGGCGAGGTGGGCACCCCCTACCTGCACCGCGCCCATCTGGCGGCCGAGCTGGCCCTGCTGCCGGCCGGCACCCCCCTGTCCGAGGGTCAGCACCTGGAGCGCCAGCTGGATCGCTGCCGCGCCGCCCGGCCCGATCTGGTGGTGTGCGGCCTGGGCCTGGCCAACCCGCTGGAGGCCGAGGGCATGACCACCAAGTGGGCCATCGAACTGGTCTTCACCCCCATCCATGGCTACGAGCAGGCCGGTGATCTGGCCGAACTGTTCGCCCGCCCGCTGCGCCGCCGGGCGCTGCTGGACGCCGATGCCACCCCGCAACGCTGGCTGGAGGCCTGAGATGCAGCTCACCCTCTGGACCTACGAAGGACCGCCCCACGTGGGCGCGATGCGGATCGCCACCGCGCTGGCCGATGTGCACTACGTGCTGCATGCGCCGCAGGGCGACACCTACGCCGACCTGCTGTTCACCATGATCCAGCGCGACGCCAAGCGCCCGCCGGTGACCTACACCACCTTCCAGGCCCGTGACCTGGGCGGCGACACGGCCGAGCTGTTCCAGAGCTCGGCCCGCGAGGCGGTGGCCCGCTTCAAGCCCAACGCGCTGCTGGTGGGAGCCTCGTGCACCGCCGAGCTCATCCAGGACGACCCGGGCGGTCTGAGCAAGGCCCTGAATCTGGGCATTCCGGTGGTGGCCCTGGAACTGCCCTCATACCAGCGCAAGGAAAACTGGGGCGCCGCCGAAACCTTCTACCAGGTGGTGCGCCAGCTGGCCGACACCCAGCGCCGCCCGCTGCCGCGCCAGCCCGGCCAGCGCCCGCGCTGCAACATCCTGGGCCCGGCCGCGCTGGGCTTCCGGCACCGCGACGACCTGACCGAGATCACCCGCCTGCTCGATGCGCTCGGCGTCGACGTGCATGTGGTGGCCCCGCAGGGCGCCACCGTGGCCCAGCTGGCCACGCTGGGCGAAGCCCACTTCAATGTGGTGCTCTACCCCGAGATCGCCTCGGTGGCGGCCGGCTGGCTGCAGCGCACCTTCGGCCAGCCCTTCACGCGCACCGTGCCCATGGGCATGGGGGCCACACGCGACTTCATCCGCGAGGTGGCCGAGCTGGCCGGGGTCGACCCCGAGCCGGTGCTGCAGGGGCAGGGCGCCCGGGCCCCGTGGTACGCCCGCTCGGTCGATTCCACCTACCTCACCCACAAGCGGGTGTTCGTGTTCGGCGATGCCACGCACGCCGTGGCGGCCGCCCGCATCGCGGCCGAGGAAATGGGCTTCACCGTGGTGGGCATCGGCACCTACAGCCGCGAATTCGCCCGCGAGGTGCGCGCCTGCGCCACCCGCCTGGGCATCGAGGCCCTGATCAGCGACGACTACCTCGAGGTCGAGGCGCGCATCGCCGAACTCCAGCCCGAGCTGGTGCTGGGCACGCAGATGGAGCGCCACATCGCCAAGCGGCTGGGCATTCCGTGTGCCGTCATTTCGGCCCCGGTCCATGTGCAGGACTTCCCGGCCCGCTATTCGCCGGTGATGGGCTTCGAGGGCGCCAACGTGCTGTTCGACACCTGGGTCCATCCGCTGATGATGGGCCTGGAGGAACACCTGATCGGCATGTTCCGCGGCGATGCGGAGTTCCATGCCGATGCCGCGCCCTCGCACCTGGGCGGTGCGGTGCGGCCGCAGCCGGCGGCGGCCCAGCCCGAGCTGGAGCCCGAGCCCGTGCTGGTGGCCGTTGAAGCCGCACCCGCAGCCCCCCACGACGGTCCGCCCGCATGGCAGGCCGACGCCGAGCGCGAGCTGCGCAAGATCCCGTTTTTCGTTCGCGGCAAGGCCCGCCGCAACACAGAGCTGTACGCCAGGGACAAAGGCCTGCCCTCCATCACCCTGGAGACCCTCTACGATGCCAAAGCCCACTTCAGCCGCTGAAGCCGCCCCAGGCCTGCGCGTGGTGCTGGTCACCATGGACAGCCACCTGGCGAGTGCGGCCGAGCGGGCCCACCGCACCCTGTCACGGCAGCTGCCCGGCGTGTCGCTGTCGGTGCATGCCGCCAGCGAGTGGGCCGACGACGCGGCAGCCCTGCAGCGCTGCGTGGCCGACATCGGCCGCGGCGACATCGTGCTGGTGTCCATGCTGTTCATGGAAGACCATTTCCTGCCGGTGCTGCCCGCGCTGCAGGCCCGCCGCAGCCAGTGCGACGCCATGGTCTGCCTGATGTCGGCCAGCGAGGTCACGCGCCTCACGCGCATGGGCCGCTTCGACATGAGCGGGCCGGTCAGCGGCCCCATGGCGCTGCTGCGCAAGCTGCGCGGCAAGCCGGCCACCGACGCCGACACCACCCCGCAGGACCGCAACAACGCCGGTGCGCGCCAGATGAAGATGCTGCGCCGCCTGCCCAAGCTGCTGCGCTTCATTCCGGGCACCGCACAGGACGTGCGGGCCTACTTCCTGGCCATGCAGTACTGGCTGGCCGGCTCCGAGGCCAACATGGTCTCGCTGGTGCACAGCCTGATCGGCCGTTATGCGGACGGCCCCCGTCGCCCGCTGCGCGACCTGGCCAGCCCGGCCGATCCGCTGGAATACCCCGAGGTGGGCGTCTACCACCCCCGCATGGCCCAGCGCCTGTCGGCCAGCCTGTCCGACCTGCCCGGCGTGGCCACGCGTGGCGAGCGCGGCACCGTGGGGCTGCTGGTCATGCGTTCCTACCTGCTGGCCGGCAACACCGGCCACTACGACGGCGTGATCGCCGCCATGGAAGCGCGCGGCCTGCGCGTGGTGCCGGCCTTTGCCACCGGGCTGGACAACCGCCCGGCCATCGATGCCTTCTTCTTCCGCGAGGGCCGTCCGGCAATCGATGCCCTGGTCTCGCTGACCGGCTTCTCGCTGGTCGGTGGCCCGGCCTACAACGACGCCGCCTCGGCCGAGGACGTGCTGGCCCGGCTGGACGTGCCCTACCTGTCGGTGGCACCGGTGGAGTTCCAGACGCTGGACCACTGGGGCGCTTCCGAACGCGGCCTGCTGCCGGTCGAGAGCACCATGATGGTGGCCATCCCCGAACTCGACGGCGCCACCGGCTCCATGGTGTTCGGCGGGCGCGGCAGCCCGTCGGCCGTGAGCTGCAACGGCTGCTCGCGCCAGTGCCGCTTCGAACACGCCGAGCTGGCGCACGACATGCAGGTGTGCAGCGAGCGGGCCGACGCCCTGGCCGCCCGGGTGGGCCGGCTGATCGACCTGCGCCGCCGGGAGCGCGCCGAGCGCAAGGTGGCCGCGGTGCTGTTCAACTTTCCGCCCAACGCCGGCAACACCGGCACCGCCGCCTTCCTGGGCGTGTTCGAGTCGCTGCACAACACCCTCAAGGCCATGAAGGCCGACGGCTACACGGTGGAGGTGCCCGCCACGGTGGACGCGCTGCGCGAGGCCCTGATCGGCGGCAACGCCCAGCAGTACGGTGCACCGGCCAATGTGCACACCCTCATCGATGCCGACGACCATGTGCGGCGCGAACGCTGGCTCAAGGCCATCGAGAAGCAGTGGGGCCCGGCGCCGGGCCAGCAGCTGAGCAACGGCAGCCAGATCTTCGTGCTGGGTGCGCAGTTCGGCAATGTGTTCGTGGGCATACAGCCCGGCATGGGCTTCGAGGGCGATCCGATGCGCCTGCTGTTCGAACATGGCTTTGCACCCACCCACGCCTTCTGTGCCTTCTACCGCTACCTGCGCGAAGATTTCAAGGCCGATGCGGTGCTGCACTTCGGCACCCACGGTGCGCTGGAATTCATGCCCGGCAAGCAGGCCGGCCTGACCGCCGACTGCTGGCCCGACCGCCTCATCGGCGACCTGCCCAACCTGTACCTGTACGCCTCCAACAACCCCTCCGAAGGCACCATCGCCAAGCGCCGCGCGGCCGCCACGCTGATCAGCTACCTCACGCCGCCGGTGGCCCAGGCCGGCCTGTACAAGGGCCTGGTCGAGCTCAAGGAAGTGCTGGAGCGCTTTCGGGGTCTGGCACCGGACGCCAGCGGCGAGCGCGAGCGCGCCGAGCTGCTGGCCATGATGCAGGCCCAGGCCCTGGCGCTCGATCTGGCCACCGCCGAGCCGGCCTGGACCGATCTGTCCGACAGCGGAGCCGATGCCACCGTGGCCCGCCTGACCGAATCGCTGCTGGAGCTGGAATACACCCTCATTCCCTGCGGTCTGCATGTGGTGGGGCAGGTGCCCAGCGCGGCCGAGCGGGTGGACCTGCTGCTGTCGTGTGCCGAGGCCTCGCATGGCGAGCCGGCCGGCTCGCAGCGGCTGCGTCCGGCACTGACGGCCCTGGTGGGCGGCGCCGATGCCGCCCGGGCCGCCGAGGCCATCCCGGCCGGACAAGGCAGCGCCACCGACCTGGCGGTGCTCACCACCCTGGCCGCCACCGACGCCCTGCTGGTGCAGGACCACGAGATGCAGGGCATCCTGCGCGCCCTCGATGGTCGCTTCCTGCGTCCGGCCCCGGGCGGCGACCTGCTGCGCACCCCCGACATCCTGCCCACCGGCCGCAACCTGCACGGCTTCGACCCGTTCCGCATGCCCAGCGCCTACGCGGTGAAGGACGGTGCCCGCCAGGCCGAACGCCTGATCGAACGCCACATGGCCGACGGCAACCTGTTTCCCGAATCGATTGCGATGGTGCTGTGGGGCACCGACAACCTCAAGAGCGAGGGCGGCCCCATCGCCCAGGCCCTGGCGCTGCTGGGCACCCGGCCCCGCTTCGACGGCTACGGCCGTCTGGCCGGTGCCGAACTGATCCCGCTGGCCGAACTGGGCCGTCCCCGGGTGGACGTGGTGATATCCCTGTCGGGCATCTTCCGCGACCTGCTGCCGCTGCAGATCCGCCTGCTGGCCGAGGCCGCCTTCCTGGCCGCCAGCGCCGACGAGCCGCTGGATCGGAACGCGGTGCGCCGCCATGCGCTGGCCTACATGGCCCAGCACGGCTGCGATCTGGAGACCGCCTCGCTGCGGGTGTTCGGCAACGCCGAAGGCGCCTATGGCGCCAACGTCAGCAGCCTGATCGACAACAGCCGCTGGGAAGACCCGGACGAACTGGCCGAGACCTACAGCCGCCGCAAGGGCTTTGCCTACGGCCGCGCCGGCCGCGCGGTGCAGCAGGGTGCCCTCCTGCAGACCATGCTGGCCGATGTGCAGCTGGCCTACCAGAACCTCGATTCGGTCGAGCTGGGCGTGACCACGGTCGACACCTACTTCGACACCCTGGGCGGCGTGAGCCGCGCCATCCAGCGCGCCAAGACCCGGGTGCAGGGCAGCAGCGCGCAGGTGGCGCCGGTCTACATCGGCGACCAGACCCGCGACAGCCACGGCGGCGGCACGGTGCGCACCCTGAACGAACAGGTGGCGCTCGAAACCCGCACCCGCATGCTCAACCCCAAGTGGACCGAAGGCATGCTGCAGCACGGCTACGAAGGCGTGCGCCAGATCGAGGTGCACCTGACCAACACCATGGGCTGGTCGGCCACCACCGGGCAGGTGCAGCCCTGGGTGTACGAGCAGCTCACCCAGGCCCTGGTGCTCGATCCCGCCATGCGCCAGCGCCTGGCCGAACTCAATCCCACCGCCTCCGCGCGTGTGGCCCACCGCCTCATCGAGGCGTCGGAACGTCAGTTCTGGAACCCCGATCCCCAAGTGTTGCAAGCCTTGCGACAAGCCAGTGAAGAACTGGAAGACCGCCTGGAAGGCGTGTTCGAAGGAGCCCCCGCATGATGGAAACCAGCATCCCCGTGACCGAGCTGAGGCGCACCCCGGCCCGGTCCGGCCGTCCCCCCGACGGTGAGGGCAGCCTGCAGGTGCAGCTCGACCCGAACATCAAGATCGGCAACGCCAAGGTCTTTGCCATCTATGGCAAGGGCGGCATCGGCAAGAGCACCACCAGCTCCAACCTGTCCGCCGCGTTCTCGCACCTGGGCAAGCGGGTGCTGCAGATCGGCTGCGACCCCAAGCACGACAGCACCTTCACCCTGACCAAGAAGATGCTGCCCACCGTGATCGACGTGCTGGAGACGGTCGATTTCCACCCCGAGGAACTGCGGGTCGAGGACTTCGTCTTCCCCGGCTACAACGGCGTGATGTGCGTGGAGGCCGGCGGCCCGCCGGCCGGCACCGGCTGCGGCGGCTACGTGGTGGGCCAGACGGTCAAGCTGCTGAAGGAACACCACCTGCTCGAAGACACCGACGTGGTCATCTTCGACGTGCTGGGCGACGTGGTGTGCGGCGGCTTTGCGGCCCCGCTGCAGCACGCCGACCGGGCCATGATCGTCACCGCCAACGACTTCGACTCCATCTTCGCCATGAACCGCATCGTGCAGGCGATCGGGGCCAAGGCCAAGAACTACGGCGTGCGGCTGGGCGGCGTCATTGCCAACCGCAGCGCCGGCACCGACCAGATCGACAAGTACAACGCGAAGACCGGCCTGAAGCTGGCGGCGCGTTTCCCCGACCTGGACGCCATCCGCCGCAGCCGTCTGAAAAAGTCCACCCTGTTCGAGATGGAGGACTCGCCCGAAGTCCAGGCGGTGCGCGACGAGTACATGCGCCTGGCCGCCGCCATGTGGCTGGGCGGCGACCCGCTGCCGGCCGTGCCCATGCGCGACCGCGACATCTTCGACCTGCTGGGCTACGACTGAAGGACATCGTCATGGACATGCGCAACGCCTCCAGCCGCTACATCGAGCGCCGTGAAGAGATCGAGACCTACTTCGACCGCACGGCGGTGCAGGCCTGGGAACGCCTGACCTCCACCGCGCCGGTGGGCCGCATCCGCGCCACGGTGCGCGCCGGCCGCGACCAGATGCGCGAGAACCTGCTGAGCTGGCTGCCGCATGACATGCGCGGCCTGCGGCTGCTCGATGCCGGCTGCGGCACCGGTGCCCTGGCCATGGAAGCGGCCCGGCGCGGCGCCGACGTGGTGGCCATCGACCTCTCGCCCACGCTGGTGCAGCTGGCCCGCGACCGCTGGAACGAGACCCCGCAGGCCACCGGCTGCGGCCGCATCGACTTCCAGGCCGGCGACATGCTCGACGAAGGCTTCGGCGGCTTCGACCATGTGGTGGCCATGGACTCGCTCATCCACTACGACACCGACGACATGGTGCTGGCCCTGGCCCGGCTGGAGTCGCGCACCCGGCGCAGCATGCTGTTCACCTTTGCGCCGCGCACGCCGCTGCTGGCGGCCATGCACAGCGTGGGCCGGCTGTTTCCGCGCAGCGACCGCTCGCCGGCCCTCACGCCGGTGGCCGAGCCGCTGCTGCGCGCCGGTCTGTCGCTGGCCCTGTCGCCCCGCGGCTGGATCGAGGGTCGCCGGCAGCGCGTGGCCAGCGGCTTCTACACCTCGCAGGCCTGGGAGTGGCGCCGGTGAACCTCATGCGCATGCTCTCCCCGGCATGGGCGGTGCAGCTCACGCGCCGCTACGCGCCCTTCGCGGATGCGGCCTCGCCCGATCTGCCGCTGGGGCGCCTGCTGCGCCTGTCGCTGTTCCAGGCCGCCATCGGCATGACCATGGCCCTGCTGGTGGGCACGCTCAACCGGGTGATGATCGTGGAGCTGGGTGTGCCGGCCTGGTGGGTGGCCCTGTCGGTGGCGCTGCCGCTGGTGTTTGCACCGCTGCGCGCGCTCATCGGCTACCGCAGCGACACGCACCCATCGCCTCTGGGCCTGCGCCGCATGCCTTACATGTGGATGGGCACGCTGCTGATGTTCGGCGGCCTGTCCATCATGCCGTTTGCCCTGCTGCTGCTCACGGTGGACGACGCCAGCGTCTGGGCCGGTCGCATCGGTGCGGCGCTGGCCTTCCTGCTGGTGGGGGCGGGGATGCAGATCACCCAGACCGCCGGCATGGCGCTGGCCAGCGACCTGGCGCCGGTGGCCAAGCGGCCGCGCGTGGTGGCCCTGCTCTACAGCATGCTGCTGGTGGGCATGATCCTGGGCAGCGCGCTGCTGGGCCACATCCTGCAGGCGTTCTCCCCGACCCGCCTGGTGCAGGTGGTGCAGGGCGCCGCGGTGGTGGTGGCGGTGCTCAATGTCGCGTCGCTGTGGAAGCAGGAGCCGCGCCAGGCCCGCCGCGGGCAGCGCGCGCCCGACGGCTTCAGCCGCAGCTGGCAGCGCCTCATGGCCATCCCGCGCATCCGCCGCTTCCTGTGGACCGTGGGCCTGGGCACCGTGGCCTTCAGCATGCAGGACATCGTGCTCGAACCCTTCGGCGGGCAGGTGCTGGGGCTCGACGTGAGCCTGACCAGCGCACTGACCGCCATGAGTGCCGGCGGTGCCCTGCTGGCCTTTGTCTTCTCGGCGCGTTTCACATCACGCGGGCTCGACTCCATCCGCCTGGCGGCGCTTGGGACCCTGCTCGGCCTGCCAGCTTTTGCCTGCGTGATCTTTTCTGCCCCGCTGCAGTCGCCACTGATGTTCCAGTGCGGTGCCGCGCTCATCGGCTTTGCCGGTGGCCTGTTCTCGGTCGGCATGCTGCTCACCGCCATGGACCTGCCCGAGCCGGAACACACCGGTCTGGTGCTGGGCGCCTGGGGCGCAGTGCAGGCCACCGCGGCCGGGCTGTCGATGGCCGTGGGCGGCGTGCTGCGCGACCTGGTCGACGGCATGGTGAACGCCGGCTGGCTCTCCGGCCCGCTCGATTCGCCGGCCACCGGCTACAGCGTGGTGTTCCACGTCGAGATCTATCTGTTGTTCGTGGTGCTGATCGCCCTGGGACCCCTGGTGCGCCGATCGACCCCCTCTGCCCGGCCCCCCCGCCGCCACCAGCCCATCGGCCTGGCCGAACTGCCCGGCTGATTCCGCCCGCCACCGTTTTCGCCCTTTCACCGTTTCATCCACCGAACTGCCCCCGCAGCCAAGCCCCGCCCACAAGGAGTCCATCATGGAAACAGGCGCCATCACCCAGTACGTCGACGTGGCACAGCTCGTGCTCTATGCCTTCTGGCTGTTCTTCTTCGGCCTCATCTGGTACCTCCAGCGCGAGAGCCATCGCGAGGGCTATCCCATGGACCCGGGCCGCGAGAACGGCCCCAAGATCACCGGCTGGCCGGTGGCCGAGCCCATCGCTTACAAGCTGGCCGACGGCCGCGAGGCCCTGAGCCCCGACCACAACCGTCCGGACGGCGCCTACACCGCCCAGCCCATCCACGGCTGGAACGGTGCACCCCTGGAGCCGGTGGGCGATCCGCTGCTGGCCGGCGTGGGTCCGGGTGCCTGGGCGGCCCGTGCCGACCATCCCGACATGCTGCTGCACGGCGGGCCCAAGATCGTTCCGCTGCGGGTGGCCACCGACCATGGCGTGGCCCGACAGGACACCGATCCGCGCGGCCTGCCGGTGCTGGGCGCCGATGGCGAGGCCGCCGGCCGCGTCAAGGACATGTGGGTCGACCGCTGCGAGATGATGTTCCGCTACATCGAGGTGGAGCTGGTCAACGGTCGCACCGTGCTGCTGCCGATCGCCTTTGCCCGCATCCGCAAGGACCGCGTCGAGGTGCATGCCCTGCTGTCCGACCAGTTCGGCAACGTGCCGGCCCTCAAGAACCCCGACCAGGTGACCCTGCTCGAAGAGGAAAAGATCTCGGCCTACTACGGCGCCGGCACCCTGTACGCCACGCCGCAGCGCCAGGAGCCGCTGGTATGAACGCCGGCCACGAACACGAGTTCGAAGCGGCGCCGGGTCTGCCCGAGCCGCTGCCCCGGGGCGAACAGCTCCTGTGGCAGGGCCGCCCCGACTGGCGTTCGCTGGCCATCCACGCCTTCCACGTGCGCAAGATCGCGGTGTACTTCGCGGTCATGCTGACCATCCAGGTGCTGTACCTGGTGGGCGAGCCGGGCCGGTTCCAGATCGCCTCGGTGGTGACCAGCCTGGTGCTGGCCTCCGTGGCGCTGGCCCTGCTGGCGGCCACCGCCTGGATGTCCTCGCGCACCACGCTCTACACCGTGACCGACCGGCGCATCGTCATGCGCATCGGCATCGTGCTCACGCTCACCTTCAACCTGCCGCTCCCGCGCATCGCGTCGGCCGCCCTCAATCCACACGGTCGCACCGGCGACATCGCGCTCAATCTGGTGGCCAACGAGCGCATCGGCTACTTCCACCTGTGGCCGCATGCGCGGGCCTGGGAAGTGCGCCGGCCGCAGCCCACCTTGCGCTGCATCACCGACGCCGCCGCCGTGGGCGCGCTGATCCAGCGCCAGTGGATGGCGGTGCACCCGCAGTCCCAGGTGGTCCAGCTCGAGCCGGCGGTGCCTGCCACCGCACCGGTGGCCGAACCCCAGCGCCAGCCCGAGGCGGTGACCGCATGAGCTCGCACCACCACGATGCCCCGTTCGGCAACGTCACGCCCTGGCCGATCTATGCCCTGGGCCTGCTGCTGCTGACCACGCTGGCCGTGGTGGCCTGGGAGCGCATGGCCCACATGAACGCCGCAGCCCGGCCGGCGGTGCAGACGGCCGGTGCCGATGTGCTGTGGCAGCGCCAGCTGCGCTTCGACGACACACCGCAAGGCCATATTGCGGTGACCGACACCACCAGCGGCCAGACCGTGGCCACCTTCGAAGGCCAGCAGGGCTTCCTGCGCGGCAGCCTGCGGGCCCTGGCCCGCAGCCGCCAGCGTGCCGGCCAGGGGCCGGAGCAGCCCTTCGTGCTCACCGGCCACACCGACGGCCGCCTGGTGCTGCTCGATCCGGTCACCGGCGACCGCATCAACCTCGAATCCTTCGGGCCGACCAACGCCGCCGTGTTCGCACGGCTGCGCCCATCGACCCCGTCCGCCTCAATCCCGAACCCCACTGCCGGAGGCACACCATGATCGACAGCCACCAGGATCCCCTCGACCAGCTGATGGTCCACCTCAGCACCACCGAGGACGCCACCGCCCTGGCCGCGCGCAGCACCATGCTCACGCCGCGCTTCTACACCACCGATTTCAAGGCCATGGACCGGCTCGACGTGAGCCCGGTGCGCGCCGAGTGGGACGCCATGATGGCGGAGTACGAGGGCGACACCAACCACGACCACTTCAAGCGGGATGCGGCGTTTGCCGAGGAACTGCGCACGCTCATGCCCCAGCTCACGCCCGAGCTGCGGCAGGAGTTCCTGGACTTCCTCATCAGCTCCTGCACCTCGGAGTTCTCGGGCTGCATCCTCTACAACGAGATCCGCAAGCATGTCAGCAACCCCGACATCAAGCAGCTGATGGCCTACATGGCGCGCGACGAATCGCGCCATGCCGGCTTCATCAACCAGTCGCTCAAGGACTTCAACCTCGGCATCGACCTGGGCAACCTCAAGAAGGTCAAGGCCTACACCTACTTCAAGCCCAAGTACATCTTCTACGCCACCTACCTGTCGGAGAAGATCGGCTACGCCCGCTACATCACCATCTTCCGCCAGCTGCAGCGCCATCCGGACAAGCGCTTCCACCCGATCTTTCGCTGGTTCGAGCGCTGGTGCAACGACGAATTCCGGCACGGCGAGTCCTTCGCACTCATCATGCGCGCCCAGCCGGAGCTGCTGCGTGGTGCCAACAAGCTGTGGATCCGCTTCTTCATCCTGGCGGTCTACGCCACCATGTACGTGCGCGACCACACCCGGCCGCTGCTGCACGAGGCCATGGGGCTGGAGTCGACCACCTACGACTACGAGGTGTTCCGCATCACCAGCGATATCTGCCGTCAGGTGTTCCCGATCGAGGTCGACATCGACAACCCGGTGTTCCGCCGCGGGCTGGAGAGCCTGCTGCAGACCTCGCTGGCCGCCGACCGGGCGCGGGCCCGGGGTGGCCTGGTGGGCCGGCTGCAGCTGGCCGGCTGTGCGGTCCGCGCGGCCTTCACCTTCGGCCGGCTGTTCCTGCAACCGGTGATCCACCACGAGCTGCCCCGCGAGATCCGCATGCAGCCGGTGTGGTGATCCGCACCAGGCCTGCACCATGGCCGATGCCCTCATGACCGTCATCGCCCCGGCGCTGTTCGCGCTGCTGTGCTGGTGGTTCGGCACGGGGGCCATCCTGTGGCTGGTGCGGCGCCCGCCGGTCACCTTCGCCTGGAGCATGGCCGGGCTCACCGTGCTGCTGGGCGCCAGTTTCTGGACCGCGCGCATCAGCATGCGCGATCCGTCCGAGCAGGGGGCCTACCTGGCCTTTGCCAGCGTGATCGTCATGTGGGCCTGGCACGAGATGGCCTTCCTCACCGGCTGGCTGGCCGGACCGCGGCGCCGGGCGCTGGACGCCGGTGTGCGCGGCTGGCCGCGCTTCGTGCAGTCCACCCAGGCGGTGCTGTGGCACGAGCTGGCTCTTGCTGCCCACCTGGGCCTGCTGTGGTGGATGCAGCCGGCCCACGGCAGCCATGTGGCGCTGTGCACCTTTGCCGTGCTGTGGTTCATGCGCTTCTCGGCCAAGCTCAACCTGTTCCTGGGCGTGCCCGAGACCGGCGAGCAGTACCTGCCGGCGCGGCTGCGGTATCTGGCCAGCTACTTCCGGCGCGGCCCGCTGAGCCTGTTCTTCTTCCTCAGTGTCGGTGTCTCGATCGCGATCTGGGTCGGTCTGGTCTGGCGGGCACAGCACGGCGAGACCGTGGTGTCCACCGGCTGGGTGCTGCTGGCCGCGCTGCTGGGGCTGGCCATCGTCGAACACCTGATCATGGCGTTTCCCACGCCCATGCAGAAACTCTGGTCCTGGGCCATGCCATGAACGCTTACCGCACCCCCGAAGGTTTCATGGACGGCTTTCCGGAGCCTTCCGCGCCGGCGCCGATCCCCGGTCCGGTGGCACAGGCCGACCCGGATGCGCCGCACGCCATCGTGATCGGCAGCGGCTTCGGCGGCCTGGCCGCTGCGGTGCGCCTGGGCGCCAAGGGCTGGCGCGTGACGGTGCTCGAAAAGCTCGATGCGCCGGGCGGTCGGGCCTATGTGCACCGGCAGGCCGGCCATGTGTTCGATGCCGGTCCGACCATCATCACCGTGCCCTATCTGTTCGAGGAGCTGTGGGCCCTGTGCGGCCGCAGCTTTCACGACGAGGTCACGCTCAAGGCGCTCGATCCGTTCTACCGCATCCGTTTCGACGACGGCAGCCACTTCGACTACAGCGGCAACCTGGACAAGCAGCGCGCCGAGATCGCCCGCATCCACGCGCCCGACCTGCCCGGGTACGACCGCTTCGTGGCCGAGGCCGACCGCTGCTACCAGCTGGGCTTCGAGGCGCTGGGCGACAAGGCCTTCGACACCGTGGGCGACCTGCTGCGGGCCAGCCCGGCGATCCTGAAGATGCGCGGCTGGCGCAGCCTGCACGCCATGGTGGCCAGCCATGTGAAGCACCCCAAGCTGCGTGCGGCACTGAGCCTGCAGAGCCTGCTGATCGGTGGCAACCCGTTCTCGGTCACCTGCATCTACAGCCTGATCAATGCGCTGGAACGCCGCTTCGGCGTGCACTGGGCCCTGGGCGGCACCGGCCGGCTGGTGCAGGGGCTGGTGGGCCTGCTGCAAGGGCAGGGCGGCACGCTGCGCTGCAATGCCGAGGTGCGCCGCATCGAGGTCAGCGGCGGACGCGCCAGTGGCGTGACCCTGGCCAGCGGCGAACGCATCGACGCCGACATCGTGGTGTCCAACGCCGACACCGCCTGGACCTACCGCCACCTGGTGGAGTCCGAGCACCGCCACCACTGGACCGACCGGCGCATCGAGCGCGGCCGCTATTCCATGAGCCTGTTCGTCTGGTACTTCGGCACCCGCCGCTCCTACCCGGACGTGCCGCACCACATGATGCTGCTGGGCCCGCGCTACCGCGAGCTGCTCAACGACATCTTCCGCAACCACCACCTGGCCGAGGACTTCAGCCTCTACCTGCACCGGCCCACGGCCAGCGACCCGTCCATGGCCCCGCCGGGGCGCGACACCTTCTATGTGCTGGCCCCGGTGCCGCACCTGGACAGCGGCACCGACTGGTCGGTGCAGGCCGCGCCCTACCGCGATGCGGTGGCCCGGGTGCTGGAGAACACGGTGCTGCCGGGTTTCCAGACCGAGATCACCGCCTCGCTGATCACCACGCCGCAGGACTTCCACGACCGCCTGCTGTCCTTCAAGGGTGCGGCCTTCGGCCTGGAGCCGCTGCTGCTGCAGAGCGCCTGGTTCCGCCCGCACAACCGCAGCGAAGACCTGCCCGGCCTGTACATGGTGGGCGCCAGCACCCACCCGGGCGCGGGCGTGCCCGGCGTGCTGATGTCGGCCAAGGCGCTGGATTCGGTGGTGCCGCATGCGGTGGCCCACCGGGCCATGCACCCGCTCTGAACCCGCCCATGCCCATGACCGAACACGACGTCACCGCCCGTACCCCCGATCCCGCGGCCGACCTGCAGGCCTGCGTGGCCCTCATGCGCACCGGCTCGCGCAGCTTCTTTGCCGCCAGCCGGCTGCTGCCGGCCCGGGTGCGCCCGGCCTCGATCGCGCTGTATGCCTTCTGCCGCGTGGCCGACGACATCGTGGACGAGGCCGGTCTGGCCCCGGCGGAGAGCCGCTCGCTGCTGGCCGGCCGGCTCGATGCGATCTATGCCGGCTGCCCCGGCCCGGCCGTGGAAGACCGGGCCCTGGCGGCCGTGGTCCGGCAGTACGACCTGCCGCGTCCCTGGCTGGATGCGCTGCTGGACGGCTTTGCCTGGGATGCCGCAGGCCGCACCTACGAAACCCTGGAAGAAGTGCACGACTACGGCGCCCGCGTGGCCGGCAGTGTGGGCGCCATGATGTGCTGGCTCATGGGCGTGCGCAGCCCGCAGGCCCTGGCCCGTGCCTGCGAGATGGGTGTGGCCATGCAGCTGACCAACATCGCCCGCGACGTGGGCGACGATGCCCGCAACGGCCGCCTGTACCTGCCGCGCCAGTGGCTGCGCCAGGCCGGCATCGACCCCGAGGCCTGGCTGACCGCGCCTGTCGGCTCAGCGGCCCTGCAGTCGGTGGTGCTGCGCCTGCTGGACGAGGCCGACCGCCTGTACCGTCGGGCCACGCTGGGCGTGGCCCTGCTGCCGCGCGACTGCCGCGCCGCCATCCTGGCTGCCCGCCTGATCTATGCCGACATCGGCACCCGGATACGCCGCCAGTCCATCGACCCGCTGCGCCAGCGCAGCGTGGTGCCCACCGCGCGCAAGCTGGTGCTGGCCGCCCTGGCCTCGGCGCGGGCGTGGCAGGGCACGCAGCGGGTGGACCGCCACGGCCTGCAGGCGGACCCGCTGGCGGCGGTGGCCTATCTGGTGGATCACGTGGCCACGGTGGACGACCTGCCGTCGGCCATGCCGCGCCCGCTGCGCAACCGCGTGGTCTGGATGATCGAGATGTTCGAGCGCGTCGAGGTGCAGCGGCTGGAGCAGCGCATGGCGCAGCGCCGCGCACAGCAGAACACCGCATCGGCCAACAACGGCGCCGATCGGCACGCCGGCTCGGCGCGCCTGTCGGCCTGACCGCGGCCGCAGCCGGGCCGGTCAGAACACCGCGTGATCGCCGCGATCGGGGGCGGCCTCGCCCCGGGCCAGGGCTGCGTAGTGGTCCCACAGCGTGTCGCTCCCGGTGGACGGCGTGGCGTCTGCGTCGTAGCGGCCGGTGAGCGGGTTCAGCACCAGCATCGACTCGGTCGCGTAGTAACGCCCGATGCCGGCCAGCTCGGCCTTGTCGGCCAGGGACGGGCGCAGGCGTGAAGCCAGCCGCAGGCCGCCGATCACACCGTCCAGCACCCACACCGGCACCTCGCGGAAGCGGGGCTGGCGACCCAGCAGCGCGAACAGGTGTTCGCCCTGTTCGCGCGGCGTGATGGCCGGCCCCGGCCCGCCGATCGGCAGCACCCGGTCGTGCCGCTGCGGGTCGGTCAGGCAGCTGGCGATGAAGTCGCCCAGATCCCGGTCGCTGATGGGCTTGCAGGCGGTCAGGCGCCCGTCGCCCATGAGCAGGAAGGGCTGGCCGCGCCGCACCCGTTCCACCTGCCCGGAGAGCGACTTGAAGAAGGCGGTGGGCCGCACGATGCTGTAGCGCAGGCCCGATGCGATCAGCGCCTGTTCGGCCGCCCGCTTGGCCTGCTGGAAGGCGAGCAAGGGCTTCTGCACGCACAGGGCCGAGAGCATCACCATGTGCGGCACGCTGCTGTCCTGTGCGGCCTGCAGCGCCTGCAGCGTGGCACCGTGGTCGATGGCCCAGGCATCCAGCGGGGCGCCGGTGCGCGAGGCCATGCACGACACCAGCGCATCGAAGCGCTCGCCGGCCATGCCGTCGCGCACGATCGACGCCTGCTGTGTCGGGTCGCCGGTGCGCACGGTGCAGCCCGGCAGCAGCGCGGCGGCGGCGGCGGCATCGAGCCGGCCGCCCACGCCGCTGCGCGGGCGCACCAGACACACCACCGCATGGCCCTGGCGCCGCAGGGCCTGTGCGGTGGCCTGGCCGATGGTGCCGGTGGCGCCCAGCAGCAGCACGCGCAGGCCGGATCGATCGGACACGGCGGCCGTCACCGGGTCGGGGCCGGCCCGTCGGCCGGGTAGACGCAGCGCAGGCCGATGTACACGGCATGAAAGCGGGCCGGCTTCCAGGCATCCACACCGGCGCGCATCTGGCTGGCGCCATACCACCACGAGCCACCCATGGTGCGGCGCTCCGGGCCGTCGCTGCCGGGGCGCTGGTCGCTGGCCCATTCCCACACGTTGGCGCCCATGTCGAACAGGCCGTTCACGCCGGCCCGCGTGGCGCCGGTGGGGGACGCGGTCGGCCAGCGGTCGGGCCCGGCGTTGTCGCTGGTGTTGGCGCCCTCCGGGCTGCTGCCGGTGGGAAAGGGGTAGGTGGTGCCGCGCTGGAAGGGCGGCGGCGGTGAGGCGCGCTGCTCGGTGTAGGCGGCGCTGTCCCATTCGGCGGCGGTGGGCAGGCGGCCACCGGCCCAGCGGCAGAAGGCTGCCGCTTCGTCGAAGTTCAGGTGCACCGCGGGCAGGGCGTCGCTGGCGGGGCGGCCCTCGGGCATGCGCCAGGTCCAGCCGGGCCGGCGGGTCCAGCCGCCGGCGAACTCGAAGCCGCCGCCTTCGGCCTCGGCCCGGGTGCGGGTGCCGGTGTCGGCCACGAAACGGCCGAAGCGGGCGATGCTGACCTCGGTGCGGTCCCAGCGCAGGGCACCCAGGGTCACGGTGTCGGGGGCGGTGGGGGTAGCGGCAGCGGGCAGGGCTGCGGCCCAGACCCACAGGCCCAGGATGGCAGGCAGGGCATGGCGTTTCATGCCGCGATCATGCCGCGCACCGCAAGGCCGTCAGGTGCGCCGGGGCATGCGCCAGGGCAGCATGGCCTGCACGATGGGCGAGACCAGGCGGGGCACATGCAGGGTTTCGTGGAAGCAGGTCACCGTCTCGCCCAGCAGGCTGTGCCGCAGGGCGGCGCGCTGGTAGAAGGGCGTGTCTTCCAGCTGCTCGTGCACCGTCACCGGGCCGTCGCTGCGCAGCCGCCGCGCCAGCCGCCACGCCGTGCGCGGCAGTGTCTTCTGCGGCGGTGCCTCGAAGGGCGTGACCTCGCCGTCGGTGCCGAAGCGCAGTGCCAGCAGTCGGGCGTCGGGCCGGGTGGGCTCCAGGTCGTACAGCACGGCGGTGCTGCCGTCGGCCATGAGGCTGCGCGACCAGTCCCATTCGGTGAAGGCGCGCTCGATGGGTTCGTCGCCCTCGTTGGAGTCCAGGTAGGCCTGACCGCGCCAGCGCTGTTCGGGCAGGCTGAGGTCGACCTCCACCCGGGCCTGCGGTGCCAGCGGCCCCCAGCGGTGTCGGCCAGAGGCATCCAGCGGGGTGCTGAACGAGAACAGCTGCATGGGGTGCACCTGGATGCGGCCCCTGACCCGGCGCGGCAGGGGCACGCCGACCTCGTCGATGTCGATCACCAGGCTGTCACCGTTCCAGCGCAGCTGGCTCGGCCCGATGCGGAATTCGGTGCGGTCGCGGTGGTTGTGGGCGGCACCGCGCTCGGTCATGGTCCAGCGCCGCGCATGGCGGCTGTAGAGGGCCACGTTCAGGGCGCAGAAGTTGTCGGGGTTGGTGGTGGCGCCGCCCCGCCGCGCCCAGGCGTAGTAGGGCGAGAACACGCTGCCGACGAAGGCGATGATGGTCAGGCCGTACTGGCCGTCGTCGCTCAGGGCGTCGAGGTACCACCAGAGGTAGCCACCCGGGGGAACCACCGGGTCGAAGCGCGGCTCTCCAGCAGGGCCTCGGCCGCCCGAAGGCCAGAGAGGGCCGCCATCGGCACCCCCGGGCCCGGATGGACGCTCCCCCCCGCCAGGAAAAGGCCAGCCACCGGCGTCGCGGCGTTCGGTCGTGCGAAGGCCGACATCCAGCCGTGGGTCGCCTGGCCATACAGGGCTCCCCCGGTGGCCGGGAAGAGGCGATGGAAATCCGCCGGCGTGGTGAGCACCGACGGCGGATTCGCCTGCCGGATGCGCAGCCCACACCGGCGCAGCAGGTTGAAGGCGGCGGTCTGACATGGTTCGATCTCCTGCGGGGTGAATCGGGACGGCTGGTCGCCCACGGCGGGCGCATTCACCAGGCACAGCAGGCGCTCGGCGCCTGGCGGTACGGAACCCGTGCCCCGGTCCTGCGCGCAGACATAGACCGTGGGCTGGGAAGGGAGGCGGCCGTGGCCGAAGATGTCGCGGAATTCGCTGGCGTAATCGCTGCGGAAGAACACGTTGTGGCGGTCCAGTGCCAGTCCGCTGGTGGGCGTGTGGATGGACCAGGTGAGGGCCGAGAGCGAGCGCGGCTGGGCCCGGGCGGGCACGCTGTCCTGCACCTGCGGTCCGAGCAGGCCGCCGCGCAGGGCGGCGATGTCGCCGTTGAAGACCACGCTGTCGGCCGCCAGCCGTTCCCCGCTGGCCAGCAGCACGCCGCTGGTGCGGCCACGCTCGGTCTGGATGCGGGCACAGGGGCTGTGGTAGCGGAACACCGCGCCGTGCTGACGCGCCAGCCGTTCCAGGCAGCGGGCCAGTGCGTGCATGCCGCCATCGATGGACCACACGCCGTCGAGCTCGACCTGGGCGATCAGCATCAGGGTGGCGGGCGCCTGCCAGGGCGACGAGCCGGTGTAGGTGGCATAGCGCCCGAACAGCTGGCGCATGCGCGGATCATGGAAGTGCCGGCCCAGGCTGCGCCACAGGCTGGCCATCGGACCCAGACCGGCCAGCGCACCGATGCCTCTGAAGCCCAGACGCGCGGACAGGCCCAGCATGCCCGGCATGCGGTCGCGGATGTAGGGGCCTTCGAGGGCGCGGTAGACCTCCCGGGCCTGGGCGCAGAAGGCGGTGAAGCGGCGGGCCTCGGCCGCGCCGGCGAAGTCTCCCACCGCACGGGCCGATTGCGCCGCATCGGCGTGCAGGTCCAGCGTGCTGCCGTCGTCCCACCAGTGGCGGGCCAGCACGCTGAGGGGGCGCAGCTGCAGCTCGGCATCCAGGTCGGCACCGACCGACCCCAGGATCTGGTCGAACACCCAGCGCATGGTCATCACGGTCGGGCCGCTGTCGATGGGCGCTCCTCCCACCTCGATCTGCCGCACCTTGCCGCCAGGGCCGCCGGCGGCTTCGACCACGGTCACGTCCATGCCCTGGGCCGCCAGCTGCAGGGCAGCAACCAGCCCGCCCATGCCGGCCCCCACGACGACGACGCGATGGCGGTTCATGGGCTGACCTCGGTGACGGGATGGGTGTCCAGGGCGTTCGGTGCGGGCCAGGCGCCTTGCTGGGCCAGCAGCCGCATGCGCACGAACAAGGATTCGGAGAAGTACTGGTGCCGGTAGGCCGCCTCGATCGCGGTCTGGTGGGCACCCTGGCGCGCGTAGGCGTTCATGGCCGCGGTGTCGCGCCACAGGCTGAAGGTGCACTGCCGCACCAGCGGCGCTTCACCCAGGCCCATGGCCAGGGTGCAGCCGTCGGCGCGCTGCATGGCGTTCTGCGCGGGCGGTGCGTTGCGCCAGAAGGCCATGGCCTTGGCCGGGCGGATGCTGGCGCGGGTGAGCACCGCCAGCGGGCGGGGCTCCTGATCGGGCGGGATGTCGTGGGTCCATGCGCCAAGCTGGCTGGCCGGCGTGGTGCCCCAGGCCTGGCCGTCCCAGTGGCCCCGGGCCGACACCACCTCCAGCATGCCGCTCCAGTGCTGGCCGGCGCGCTCGCGCATGCCCTGCACATGGCTGCCCTGCAGGAAGGCGTCGGCCTGGCCGGCATGATCGAACACCGCAATGAGGCCCTGGTGGCTGGCGCTGGGGCGCAGGCCGAAGCCGCCCCCGTGCCCGCTGCCCATGACCTTGGAAAAGCAAAGGCCCGGCGTCTCCTTGAGCGCACCGGGCCCCTGGGCCAGCCGCATCCAGCCCCAGCCCTGGTGTTCGCGCAGGTAGTTCACCAGCACGACCACCACCACCCCCGAGAGGGTGATCACATCCTGGGCGACCTCGGCCATGGTGGGGTGCCCAGGTGGGGGGCTCAGGGTTTGGCCGGCGGTGCGGCCGGGGTGGCCGCGGCCGCTGCATCCGCCGGCGGTGCGGCGGTGTAGGGCCGGTAGGCCGCCAGTTCCGGGTGGTCCTTGAGCATGGACTGGCCCAGCAGCGGCTTGTAGGCACCCTGGTGGCAGGTGGCGCAGTTGGCCTTGGCCACGTCGCCCAGCTCGCCCTTGCGGTGGGCCGGGAAGACCTGCGTCAGGGGCTCCATGTAGGACAGGTTCACCTCACGCGCCATGCGGATGCCGTGCCAGGCGGTCACGCGCTGCGGCGGGCCGCCCTGCCAGCCGCCGAAGTTGGCGCTGTTGTGGCAGTAGGTGCAGTTCACGCCCAGACCCGACGACATGTGCTCCATCAGGGCATAGGTCTTTTCGGTGCGCTGGATGCTCTCGCCCTTGCCGCCGCTGATGGGCAGCGCGTTCTGCGGCTGCACCCGGATGGGTTCGGCACCCAGCAGGTACGGGGTGAACGGGTCGTACGGCAGCGAGGCCAGGCCCACCGAGTCGGCCGGCGTGTTCTGCCCGGCCTTGTCGCCCATGAAGTTGGAGCCGTAGGGTTCGGACTTGGCGGTGAACCAGATCTCCTTGGGCACCGGCTGGCCGCGGTGGCAGGTGTAGCAGGTCACGCCGGTTTCCTTGACGTGGCTCTTGTAGCTGCTGTTGATGAACTGCGTCATCTGCACCATCTTGCGCGCCACCACCTTGGTGTAGAGGCTGTCGTCGGCAAAGTTGGCACCGGCGTGGCAGTAGGTGCAGCCCTGCTCGGGCGCGACCCAGGCCGTCATGGCCACCATCAGGCGGGTGAATTCACCCACGCTGAGATCGCCCAGCACCTGCACGTTCTGGTAGATGGCACCGGCCTTGGGGCCGCTGGTGTCGGCCGGTGGCTGGGCCTCGGGCACCACGTTGGCCTTGTCGACCTCGATGAGCGTGCGCGGGTTGTAGACCTGGACCATGCCGGTGCCGCGGTAGCCGTGCTGCACGGTTTCCATCGGCGGGCGCTCGCAGGCGGACAGGAGTGTGAGGGAGGCCAGGGCCGCCAGGCCAAGCCAGCGGCGGGTGCGGGATGTCGTGTTCATCACTTGCCTCCGTTCATGAGGGCCGGGTCGATGACCTCGGGGAAGACCATCGGGTACGGCGGAGCCACACCGTGCTTGATCGCCCACAGGTACCAGTTGTCCACCACGGTGCCGGTCAGCAGGATGCCGATGCCGCCCGTGAGCGGGCACAGCACCGCGAACCACCAGGCCCAGCGGTGGATGGATTCCATGGTGGCGTTGAAGCCCATGGTCCAGCGCCAGAACAGGGCAGCGCGTTCGCTGGCCGTGCCGCGGTCGGTGATCTGTTCGATCTCGCGCTCACCGCCGTAGCGGCCCACCGCCAGGATGGTCGCCCCGTGCATGGCGAACAGCAGGGTGGAGCCGTACAGGAAGGCGATCGAGAGCGCGTGGAACGGGTTGTAGAACAGGTTGCCGTAGCGCAGGCTGAAGGCGGCCGTCCAGTCCAGGTGGGGGAAGATGCCGAAGGGCACCGCCTCGCTCCAGGTGCCCATGAGCACCGGCCGGAACAGACCCAGCACCAGGAACAGCCAGATGGCCGCCGCAAAGGCCCAGGGCACATGGGTGCCCATGCCCAGCTCGCGGGCGCGGCGGTAGGTGCGGGCCCACCACAGCAGGATGGAGACGGTCAGGAAGGCGCCGCAGATCTGCCACCAGCCACCCTGGTTGAGCGGGGCCAGGCCCAGGCCGTGTTCCGGTCCCGGCGGCTCCAGCGAGAGCCAGAACAGCTGGCGCACGAACTGGATCGGGTCGTAATTGACCGAGGCCAGCATGTTGAAGCCGATGATGTTGAACGCCAGCAGGCCGAGGATCAGCGAGGCCAGCCCGAGTCCACCCAGGTAGATCGGGCCCACCTGGGCATTGCCCAGGCGACCGAACAGGTGGACGATGGCCGGTTCCTTGCCGGTGCGCGGGCTGTTGCCGTGTCCCAGCGGCACGCCGTGGTGCAGCGGGCCCACGGCCTGGACCGTGGTGAAGAGGTTCTGGTATTGAGCCATGGTGTTCTCCCTGCGGTTACTTCAGCGGCCACTGCGACCAGATGGGCAGGTTCAGCCACCAGCCCCACCACTCGGGCCATCCGCGGCTCCAGAACGGGCCGCTGATGACGATGCACAGGGCACTGAACAGCACGGCCGCCAGCGCCAGGAACAGACCCAGCCGGTGGATGCCCAGGGTGCCCACCGAGTAGCCGATGATGTCGCGGAAGAAGGTGTCTTCATGCTCCGGCGTCTTCACCTCGGTGCCCGGGGCCGGGTTGGTGGCCGACAGCACCAGGGCGCCGTGCAGCGACAGCGCGAAGGTGGTGGCGAAGAAGAAGCTCACCGCCAGCATGTGCGCCGGGTTGTAGTGGAAGTGCAGGTACTGGTAGCCCACGTTGGACACCCAGTCCAGGTGGCTGAAGATGCCGTAGGGGAAACCGTGTCCCCAGGCGCCCAGCAGTACCGGCCGCACCACCACCAGGGTGACGTAGGCCAGGATGGCCACCGAGAAGGCCGCGGGCACGTGGTAGCCCATGCCCAGTTTTCGGCAGATCTCGACTTCCCGCAGGGCCCACGAACCGAAGGCGCCGATCGCGCACACGGTGATGAGCTGCCACAGGCCGCCTTCCATCAGCGGCGCGAAGCGCAGGCCGTAGGACAGGTCGGGGGGCGCGATGCTGATCTGCCAGAGGTTCCAGGTCGGTCCCTGCGATGCACCCCAGAGGATCATCGCGGTGCCCAGCAGCGTGAAGAACATGGTCGTCACGCCGAAGAAGCCGACATAGAACGGCCCCACCCAGAAATCGAACAGGTCGCCGCCAACCAGGGTCCCGCCTCGAACCCGGTATTTCTTTTCAAAGTTGAGCATGGCCATGGTTCGGCCCTCCTGTCTCAGGTGGATGGAGTTCTTGTGCTTGTGTGGGTTTGAGGGTCTGCGGAGCAAGTGCCGGTCCGGCCCGTTGTGACGGACCGGCACTTGCGTGCCGCGTGGACCGTCAGGTCTTCGGTGCCGGGGTGGCCGCAGGCATCACGGCGGCCGAAGCCGGCTTGGCCTTGGGACCGTCGAGCCAGTTGAACTTGTTCGTGCTCAGCAGAATGAGGTGGATCATTGCTGCCAGGGTGAACAGGAAAACGCCTTGGACGACCATCGCGCGCAGCGGGTCGTAGAGTCGCCAGATTCGCCACATGATGTGTGCTCCTTAGATGATGTGAGACATGAGGGTGTAGACCGCCGCGTGGACGCCCGAGAAGATGCTGGCCTTGTCCTCCGCACCCGGGAGCCAGTCTTGCCAGTGCAGGCCAACGAGTTGGCCCAGCAGTGCCAGCGAGAGCAGCAGCAGGAAGCAGGGCGCAAAGATCAGCAGGAAAGACAGCTTGTCTTCCTTGCGTGAAGGCTTTGGGGCCGCATAAGTCAGGTCGTTCATGGCAGTTCTCCACTCATCGGTTGGGTTGGGCTATGGGATCAGAGCCAGGGCCGCCAGAACCACACCAGCAGGTGGGCCACCACGGCGATTGCCGTGAACCCCACAAAGCCTTGCATGTAGTACTGATGGAACTCCTGAGCCTCGTCGTCCGTCAGGCCGGATATGGATGTCCGTTGTGACATGTGATGCTCCTTCTCAAAAAGGCCTTGTGGCCTGCGTTGCGCCCAACCCGCGCAACCTGGGCAGCCGGGGCGGAATGCCTCGACATCTCTGGCGGGAGTGCACGGCGTTCATGCCGGGACTCCCAGGCCGAGCTCGCGCCCGGCGTTGTTCACATGGCTGGCCTCGACCGTGGCCGCGCCGGCCTGGCGCGCAGCGCGCTCCGAGCCGTCGCGCAGCCGGCGGGCCGCCGATATCTGCACCAGCACCGGCTGCAGCGCCACGATGGCCTGCAGGCGGGCTTGGGCCGCGTCGTCCCACGGGGTCTGGGCAGCGGGGTCGGCGGCACCGTCGCCCAGGCGGGCCGGCGTGGCCTCGCCCCGGTCCATGTCGGTGGCCAGCGGCAGGATGTGGAACAGCGCGTCGAACAGCGCGTTGCACACCTCCTGGATCAGGTAGGTCGCGCCGCTGTAGCCCATGAAGGGCGTGCCGGTGTGGCGGCGGATGATGGCGCCGGGGAAGGACGCCGGAATGAAGGCCGAGCGCATCGGCCCCTGGCTGCCGGCCTCGGCGAGGTACATGCGTTCGTTGTAGCTGCCGAACAGGATCAGCGGCATCTTCTGCTGCACCAGCTCGCGCACGGCGGCGTTGTCGGTCTTCTCGCCGGCCTTGCGCGAGACCGCAAAGCGGCAGGGCAGGCCCATCTCGTCTTCGAGGAAGTGCCGCAGGCCGCGGGCGTAGGTCTCGCCGGCCACCACCGCGAAGCTGGCGGTGGCGAAGAAGTCCTGGGTCACGCTGCGCCACAGGTCCCACACCGGCTTGATGGTGGTGTGCTTCTCGCGCTCGATGAAGGGTTCGGGGTCCAGGCCCAGCAGCTCGCCCAGGGTGCGCAGGAACTGGGTGGTGCTGTGCAGGCCGATGGGGGCCTGCAGGTAAGGGCGCTCCAGGGTCTCGCAGAGCTGGCGGCCGAACTCGCGGTACATGCAGATGTTCACGTCGGCCTCGACCAGGCGCGAGACCTCCGACAGGTGCGAGCCCAGCGGGAACACCATGTTCACCTCGGCGCCGATGCCCTGCACCAGGCGGCGGATCTCGGCCAGGTCGCTCGGGCTGTTGAAGGTGCCGTAGCAGGGGCCGATGATGTTGACGCGCGGCTTCTCGCCCGCCGGGCGCTCGGCCAGCGGTGTGCGGGCGGGCACCTTCTTCATGCCGTACTCGCTCCACAGCCAGGTCATGGCGCGGTTGGCGCACTGCCACTGGTCTTCGTCGATGGTGCGCGGCAAAAAGCGCATCAGGCCGGTGCCTTCGGGGGTGACGCCGCCACCGATCATCTCGGCGATCGAGCCGGTCACCACCACGGCGGGCAGTTCGGGGTCGAGCACCGCATGGGCGCGCTTCATGGCGCCCTCGGTGCCTTCGCGGCCCAGCTGTTCTTCGGCCAGGCCGGTCACCACGATGGGCAGCTCGTGCGGGGGCAGGGCGTCGGTGTAGTGCAGCACGCTGGTCACCGGCAGGTTCTCGCAGCCCACCGGGCCATCGATGACCACCTGCAGGCCCTTGATGGCGGTGAACACATACACGGCACCCCAGTAGCCGCCAGCGCGATCGTGGTCCAGAACCAGCATCAGCCCATCTCCTCGGCCTTGCGGCGCTTGGCCTGCTTCTCGAGCATGCGGCGGTTGTCCTTGCGGAACTCCGGGTGCTCGACCGGCACGCCTTCCCAGACACCGGCGCGGTCACCCTGGCCGACGTTGCCGAAGAAGTCGGCCATCGCATCGAAGCGGTGCTGGTTGGCCATGGCGGCATTGATCACCTGCACCAGCGAACCCGCACCGGCCACACCCATGAGCGGGCGGGCAGAGATCAGGTTGGTGTAGTACAGCGAGGGAATGCGGGCCTGCTTGGCCGCCTGCACCACCGGCGTGGTGCCGATGGCCAGCTGGGGCTGGTATTCGCGCACGGCGGCCAGGTCCTGCTCCAGCGACGCGCGGAACTGCACCTGCACGCCCTTGGCGCGCAGCCAGTCGGCATCGGCCTGGTTCCACGGCGTGGCCGGGCAGGCGCTGCCCACGTAGCGCAGGTCGGCGCCGCAGTCCACCAGCAGGCGGCCCACCAGCAGCTCCGAGCCTTCGTAGCCCGACAGCGTGATGCGGCCCTGGATGCGTTGCTGCGACAGCACGCCCCGGATGGCGCCCAGCGTGGCGTTGCGGGCGGCGTCGATGCGGTCCTGCGCCACACCGGCGGCCTGGCCGATGGCGCCCAGCCATTCGTGGGTGCCGTCGATGCCCACGGGGGCGGAGCCCACCACCGGGCGGCCAGCGGCCTGGAACTCGCGGATGCTGGCGGTGTAGAAGGGGTGGATGGCGGCCACGGCCACGCCGTCGAGCGCGGCGTACAGCTCGCGCCATTCGCGGGTGGGCACCGTGGCGCCCACGGCCAGCCCCATGGGGGCGATCATCTGGCCGATGAGCATCGGGTCGGCCGGGAACATCTCGCCCAGCAGGGTGATGGCCGGCAGGCTCTGGCGGCCGCGGCTGGGGGCCTGCACCGGGCCGGCCATGATCTCTTCCCGGGCGAAGCGCAGCATGGCGCCCGAGAGCACGTCCTTGGCCTCGGCATGGGTGGGCACGCCGAAGCCCGGCACATCGATGCCGATGACCCGCACGCCGTCGATCACCTTGGGCAGCAGCTGCAGCGGCACGCCGCTGGCGGTGGGCACGCACAGGTTGATGACGATGATGGCGTCGAGCTGTGACGGGTCGGCGATGGCATGCACCGCCTCGCGGATGTCCTCGAACAGCTTGCCGGTGACCAGCGTCTCGCTGTTGAAGGGCACGTAACCCACGCTGCGGCGGGCGCCGTAGAAGTGGCTGGTGAAGGTCAGGCCGTACACGCAGCAGGCCGAACCCGACAGGATGGTGGCGGTGCGCTTCATGCGCAGGCCCACGCGCAGCGATCCGAAGGCCGGGCACATGCTCTGCGGCTGGTCGTGCGGGCCGGCTTCCGGGTTCTTGGGATAGTCCTGCGCGTACTGCTGCAGCACCTCGCTCTTGCCGGCCTGGCGGGCGGCCGCCAGCAGGGTCTCGCCGCCGCTGTGGCAGCCCATGCCGTCGCCCTCGATGGCGGTGGGCACCTTCAGCGGGACGATGGGGATGGTGGTGCTGCCCATGGCTTCAGGCCTCGTCGTAGATGACTTCAAGGCTGGGGCGGCTGGTGTCGGTCTTGCCGCACATGTCGAACTGCGTGGCCGGCTCCAGCACATAGTCCCGGCCGGTGGCAGACGCCGAGAACAGGCCCAGCAGGGCGTCCTGGCTCAGCGGGCTGGGCTTGTTGGGGACGGACGTGGCCACGTTGCTGGCCAGCTCGGCGAACATCGGGCCCCAGGGCGAATCGGGCCGGCCGATGATTTCGTAGCTGGCGCTCTTGCGGCGGATGTCGTCGTTGGCCGGAATGGTGGAGAGCACCGGAATGCCCACCGCCTGGGCGAAGGCCGAGGCCTCGCCGGTGCCGTCGTCGCGGTTGATGACCATGCCGGCCACGCCCACGTTGCCGCCGAGCTTGCGGAAGTACTCCACCGCACTGCACACGTTGTTGGCCACGTACAGCGACTGCAGGTCGTTGCTGGCCACCACGATGACCTTCTGGCACATGTCGCGGGCGATCGGCAGGCCGAAGCCGCCGCACACCACGTCGCCCAGGAAGTCGAGCAGCACGTAGTCGAAGCCCCACTCGTGGAAGCCGAGTTTTTCCAGCGTCTCGAAGCCGTGGATGATGCCGCGGCCACCGCAGCCACGGCCGACCTCGGGACCACCGAGTTCCATGGCGTACACACCGTCGCGCTTGAAGCACACGTCACCGATCTGCACCGCCTCGCCGGCCAGCTTCTTCTTGCTGCTGGTCTCGATGATGGTGGGGCAGGCGCGGCCGCCGAACAGCAGGCTGGTGGTGTCGCTCTTGGGGTCGCAGCCGATCAGCAGCACCTTCTTGCCCTGCTGGGCCATCATGTAGCTCAGGTTGGCCAGCGTGAAGCTCTTGCCGATGCCACCCTTGCCGTAGATGGCAATGATCTGGGTCTCCTTCTTGACCTCGCCGGTGTGCACCGGATCGGGTTCGATGGAGGCCTCCTGCCGCAGCCGCTCCTGGAAGTGGACCGGATGGGTTTTGAGTTCGGGTGCATTCATGCGTTGCTCCAGTCGAGGACCATCTTCAGACACAGCGGGTCGCCGAACGCCGCCTCGTAGGCCGCGTGGGCGCGGACCGGTGATTCGGTGTGGGTGATCAGCCCGTCCAGGCTCAGGCGGCCGGTGTTGACCAGTTCGGTCACGGCCAGCAGGTCGGCGCGCTTCCACTCGGCGGCCACGCGGATCGTGGCCTCGCGCATGAAGGCGGGCGCGTAGGCGAACGACAGGTCCTGGCGGTAGAAGCCGGCCAGCACCACCTCGCCGCCCTTGACCAGGCGCGGGATGACGGTGTGCAGCACGCCGGCGTCGCCGCTGACGTCGTAGATGGCGTTGTATTTCGCCGTGGTGTCCTCGTCCGGGTGCACCACGGTGTAGCCCTCTGCCCCGCTGCGGCGGGCGGCCTGGGTTTCCCAGACCACCGGGGCCGGGGCGCCGGCGGCCACGGTCAGGCGCGCCAGCAGGCGGCCCATGACGCCGTGGCCGACGATCAGGTCGGGCGGGGTGCCGGGGTCGCGGGTGCCGCCCTGGCTGACGGTGTGGTAGGCGGTGGCGGCCAGGGCCAGCAGCACCGCCGAGGCGCCCTGGGCATTGCCGTCGGGGCTCAGGCGGACCACGCGGTCGGCGGGCACCACCAGGCGCGAGCCGGCACCGCCGAACAGGTTGTGCACGCCTTCAAAGCTGTAGGAACCCGGCACGAACACCCGGTCGCCCAGGGCCGGGGCCTGCCGGCCGGTCAGGTCGCCATGGACCCGCACCACCCGACCCACCGTCTCGTAGCCGGGCACCAGCGGGTAGCCCATGCCGGGGAAGGGGGGCATGCTGCCGTCCCAGAGCAGGCGCTCGGTGCCGGTGCTGATGCCGCTGTGTTCCACCTGCACCTCCACGTCGCCCGGCTGTGCCGCCCGCAGGGGCAGCGACCGCACCGAAAGCTGGCACGGTTGCTGGAAGACGATGGCGGCGGCGTTCATGTGTTGTATTTAATGGTTGACAGATTGCAGTGTCACTCTTTATTGACACTCGCGCCTGTGGATAAGGGTAAACACCTAGTTTTTTGTCCCATCAGCAGGGCGGCATGCACCGGCTGGTGGCCTGGCAGGCGGCGCACCTGGTCGAAGCCGGCCTCGGTCATGAGCTGCATCAGCTCGGCCGGGCTGCGCAGCCGGCCCGATCCCATGGCCAGCAGGTAGAAATGGAAATACGGGTCGGGTGTGGCCGGCTGGCCCTCCACCTCGGCCATGGGCTCGGCCAGCAGCAGTTCGCCCCCGACCGGCAGGGCATCGTGGATGGCGCGCAGCAGCCGGCGCACGGCGGCATCCGGGTGGTCGTGGGCCACGCGCACCAGGGTGATCAGGTCGGCGCCCGGTGGCAGCGGGTCGTGCAGGAAGCTGCCCGGGTGGCATTCGATGCGGGCGGACAGCCCCTGGTCGGCGATGCGCTGGCGGGCCAGCTGCGAGACCGGTGGCAGGTCCATGTGCATCAGGGCCAGTGCCGGGTGGCGGCGGGCCAGGGCACACACCCAGCCGCCCAGGCCGCCGCCCACGTCCAGCACCTTGCGGTGGCGGCTGAAGTCGTGGCCGGCCAGCATCTCGTCGATGACGAAGCGCTGCGAACTGGCCATGAGGGCCGAATAGCGCGCGAACTGATTGGCCGGTGCCGGCGCCTGCGAACGCCCGTCCTGGTGGTCGGTGTAGGGCCACCAGGCGTGCATCTGGGCGCCATCGGGGTCGCGCAGCAGGGCCAGCGGGTCGTGCAGGTCGCGGTACAGCGTGGCGTTGTGTTCGACCATGTCGCGGATGCCGGCGTGCACCGCCAGCGGCGCCCCCAGCGGGCCCAGGCCGTAGCGCCCGGGGCCGCGCTGCTCCAGCAGCTGCAGGGCCACGGCGGAGTCCAGCAGGCGCTGCAGGTGGGCCGGCGGTATCCGGTCGCGCTGGGCCATCTCGTCCAGGGTGTGCGGCCGCTCGGCCAGCCGCTCGAACAGCTGCAGGCGCACGCAGCCCAGCAGCACCTGCGAATGCACGAAGCCGGCCATGAGGTCGAACAGCTGGCGCGAACGCCGCTTCACCAGCCAGCGGGTGAAGACGCTGCGGCCGGCCCACTGGCCCAGGGCCGGGCTGGTCATCCAGCGGTCCACCTGGCGCGCCCAGCGCTCGCCCCAGCCGCTGGCTGCGGCCGGTGGGGTGACGGGTTGCAGGGCGCTCATGGCGGTGCAGGGGGCTTCAGGCCACGGCCGGGCGGTGCATGACGCGGGTGGGGCGGGTGCGCTCGCGCTCGATCCGGGCACTGGTGTCCGGCGGGATCAGGCGCGCTGCTTCGTGCAGCACCAGGGCCTGCATGGCGCTGCGGGCCGGGCCGGCGGGCACCGAATCGACCGCCGCGGCCATGAGCGCCTGGAAGTGGTCCATGGCGCCGCCCAGACCCAGGTCGCTGGCGGCACTCGGCCGGTGGTGGGTGGCGTCCTGGCCGGCGGGTTTGCCCAGCTGGTCGGATTCCATCAGCACGTCGCGGATGTCGTCGGCCACCTGGTAGGCCTCGCCCAGGCATTCGCCCAGCGCGCGCCAGCCGGCGGGGTCGGCCCCGGCCGCCAGGGCGCCGGCGCAGGTGGAGGCCACGAACAGCGCACCGGTCTTGGCGCGCTGGTAGGCGGCCAGTTCCACCTGGGGTTCGCATTCCCAGGCCTGACCGGCCACGATGCCGTCGGGCGCGCCGGTGCCGGTGCAGACCAGCTGCAGCAGGCCGGGCAGGCGATCGATGTGGGCCGGCGACTGCCGTGCGCCATGGGCCAGCGCCTGGTAGGCCAGCACGATGAGGGCATCGCCGGTGAGCAGGGCCAGCGGCTCGCCGTACAGGCGGTGCACCGTGGGCTGGCCGCGCCGGGTGTCGGCGTCGTCGAAGGCGGGCATGTCGTCGTGCACCAGCGATGCGCAGTGCAGCAGCTCGATGGCCACGGCCGCCGCGTCGCTCAGGGCCGGGGCGCTGTCGCCGCAGGCCCGCGCCACCGCCAGGCAGAGCTGGGGACGGATGCGGGCACCGCCCGGAAACACCGCATGCCGCATGGCCGCCAGCAGCCGGGGCGGGGCGCTGGGGCTGTGGGCCCGCAACAGTTGCGATTCGAGCGCTTGCTGTATGCGTGACATCAGGTCCATGGCGGCCTCGGTGGTGGCGCTGTCAGAAAGATTCGACAGATCGAGTGTCAATCTAACATGACACTTCGGAATGTCAATGAACTTTCTTTGGACGGATCCATCACCGGCTCCCGCCCCGGGCGGCGGTTTGTGTCATACGAACGGCTGTGGTACAAGTGTCAATTCAAATTGACATGTCGCGTCGGCATGCCAAGGCCAACCCCGAGGGACTCCCGTTGAACACACCTGGCCTGGTGCTGGATTCGGTGACTTGCTCACGCGGCGGGCGCACCCTGTTGTCCGGCCTGAACCTGCAGCTGGCCCCTGGTCAGTGGCTGCAGGTCCGGGGGGCCAACGGTGCCGGCAAGACGAGTCTGCTGCGGCTCATCAGCGGCCTGTTGCCGCCCGAGGCGGGCGAGGTGCGCTGGCGGGGCGAACCGGTGGTGACCCAGCGCGATCGCTGGTGCCGCGAGCGCCTGTACCTCGGGCACGAAGCCGCGCTCAAGGACGATCTCGACCCGCTGGAGAACCTGCTGGCCGCCAGCGTGCTGGCCGGCTGGCCGACCAGCCGACCCCAGGCCCGTGCCGCCCTGGCCGACGCCGGCCTGCGCGGCTGCGAACGCACGCCGGTGCGCCGCCTCTCGCAGGGCCAGCGTCGCCGCTGCGGCCTGGCCAGGCTGCTGCTGTCGCGCCATTCGCCGCTGTGGGTGCTGGACGAGCCCTTCAATGCCCTGGACGCCGATGCCTGCGACTGGCTGGCCTTGCGGCTGCAGGCCCATCTGCAGGGCGGCGGGCTGCTGGTGCTCACCAGCCATCAGCAGGTGCCGCTGACGCAGCCGGCGCAGGAGCTGCAACTGTGAACACCGTGGCCACGCCCGCCGGCGGCCTGGGCCTGGAAGCCCCGTCCCCCGCCCCCCGGCTGTTCGACGGCCTGCGTGCGGTGTTCCTGCGCGACCTGCGCATCGCCCTGCGCCGGCGCAGCGACACCCTGGCCGCGCTGGTCTTCTTCGTGCTGGTGGTCAGCCTGTTCCCGCTGGGTGTGGGGCCGGAGCCGGGCCTGCTGCGCACCATGGCCCCGGGCGTGGTGTGGGTGGCGGCCCTGCTGGCCTGCACCCTGCCGCTCTCCCGCCTGTTCGCCGACGACCATGCCGACGGCACGCTGGAGCAGCTGCTGCTTTCGCCGCACCCGCTGGCGCTGCTGGTGCTGGGCAAGGTGGCGGCGCACTGGGTGGCCGGTGTGCTGCCGCTGGTGCTGGTGGCGCCGGTGCTGGCGCTGCAGTTCGGGCTGCCGGGCTCGGCCATCGGCGTGCTGCTGCTGTCCCTGCTGCTGGGCTCCCCGGTGCTCAGCCTGGTGGGCTCGCTGGGGGCTGCGCTGACGTTGGGTCTGCGCGGCGGCGGCGTGCTGATGTCGCTGCTGGTGCTGCCGCTGCTGGTGCCGGTGCTGATCTTTGGTGCCGGCGCGGTGCAGGCCCACCTGGCCGGCATCGGTGTGGCCGGCCATTTCTCGCTGCTGGGGGCGCTGCTGCTGCTGGCCCTGCTGGCGGCACCCACCGTCACCGGCGCCGCGTTGCGCATTGCCCTGGAGTGAGGCCATGAACCGATCCCGCTTCTTTCATTTCGCGGCCCCGGCCCGCTTTCATGCCCTGGCCGGGCGTCTGGTGCCCTGGTTCGGCTCGGCCGCCGTGGTGCTGGCCCTGCTCGGCCTGTACGTGGGCTTCTTCGTGGCCCCCAGCGACGCCCAGCAGGGCGAGGCCTACCGCATCATCTATGTGCACGTGCCGGCGGCCTGGATGTCGATGTTCGTGTACCTGGTCATGGCGGGCTGGGCCGGGGTGGGTCTGATCTTCAATGCCCGGCTGGCCAGCGTCATGGCGCTGGCGCTGGCGCCCACCGGGGCGCTCATGACGTTTCTTGCCCTGTGGACCGGCGCTTTGTGGGGCCAGCCCACCTGGGGCACCTGGTGGGTGTGGGACGCGCGCCTCACGTCCGAGCTGGTGCTGCTGTTCCTCTACATCGGCTTCATGGCGCTGCACGGCGCCATCGACGACCCGCGCCGTGCCGACCGCGCTGCCGGCCTGCTGGCGCTGGTGGGCGTGGTCAACCTGCCCATCATCTATTTCTCGGTGCAGTGGTGGAACACGCTGCACCAGGGCGCTTCGGTCACCCTCAACAAGGCGCCCAGCATGGCCGCGCCCATGCTGCTGGGCATGCTGCTCATGGCGCTGGCCGCCTGGGCCTACTGCATTGCCATGGGCCTGTCGCGCGCCCGGGTGCTGCTGCTGGAGCGCGACCGCCACACCGACTGGGCCCGCGCGGCCCTGCGCACATCCCCGGAGGCCGCATGAACATCGCCGACTTTCTCGCCATGGACGGCCATGGTCTGTATGTGTGGGGCTCGCTGGGCATGTGCATGGCGGTGCTGGTGGCCGAGGTGGCCCTGCTGCGCCTGCGCCGTCGCCTGCTGGCGCAGGCGCTGAGCGACGAGCTCGACGACGAGATCCCGGCGCACCGGCCCGGACGCGCCGCCGACCGGAACCGGCTGCACGGAGGCCGGGCATGACGCCGCGCCGCCGCCGCGCCCTGGCCCTGCTGGTGGGCCTGTGCACCGTGGGCGCCGCCAGCGCCCTGGTGCTCAATGCCTTCCGCAGCAACCTGGTGTTCTTCTACAGCCCCACCCAGGTGGCCGCCAGCGAGGCCCCGCGCGAGCGCAGCTTCCGGGTCGGCGGTCTGGTGGAAGAGGGCAGCCTGGTGCGCGATGCCCAGGGTCTGACCATCCGCTTCGCCGTCACCGACACGGTGCAGCGGGTGCCGGTCACCTACACCGGCCTGCTGCCCGACCTGTTCCAGGAAGGCAAGGGCGTGGTGGCCCAGGGCCGCCTGGGGGCCGACGGTGTGTTCCGCGCCGACCAGGTGCTGGCCAAGCACGACGAGAACTACATGGCGCCCGAAGCCGCCGATGCGCTGGCCAAGGCCCGCGCCGGCCAGACCGTGGTGCTGCCGGAGGGCCGGCCATGATTCCCGAAATCGGTCATTTCGCGCTGGTGCTGGCCCTGGTCATGGCGCTGGTGCAGTCGGTGCTGCCCCTGTGGGGCGCCCAGACCGGCCACTCCGGCTGGATGCGCCTGGCCACGCCGGCCGCCACCGCGCAATGCCTGCTGCTGCTGGTGGCCTACGCCTGCCTGACCCAGGCCTTCGTCGCGAGCGACTTCTCGGTCAAGCTCGCGGCCCAGCATTCGCACACCGCGCTGCCCCTGATCTACCGCATCACGGCGGTGTGGGGCAACCACGAAGGCTCGATCCTGCTGTGGTCGCTGGTGCTGTCGCTCTGGACCTTTGCGGTGGCCCACCGCAGCGCCGCGCTCGACCTGCCCATGCGGGCCCGGGTGCTGGGCGTGATGGGGCTCATCAGCGTGGGTTTCCTGCTGTTCACGCTGTTCACCTCCAACCCCTTCCTGCGGCTGGACGTGCCGCCGCTGGACGGCCAGGACCTCAACCCGCTGCTGCAGGACCCCGGCATGGCCATCCACCCGCCCATGCTCTACATGGGCTATGTGGGCTTCGTGGTGGCCTTCGCCTTCGCGGTGGCGGCCTTGCTGGCCGGCCGGCTCGATGCCGCCTGGGCGCACTGGTCGCGGCCCTGGACGCTGCTGGCCTGGATGTTCCTGACCATCGGCATCGCGCTGGGCAGCTTCTGGGCCTACTACGAGCTGGGCTGGGGCGGCTGGTGGTTCTGGGACCCGGTCGAGAACGCCTCCTTCATGCCGTGGCTGGTGGGCACGGCGCTGATCCATTCGCTGTCGGTGTCCGAGAAGCGTGGGGCCTTCCGCCGCTGGACCGTGCTGCTGGCCATCCTGGCGTTCTCGCTCTCGCTGCTGGGCACCTTCATCGTGCGCTCGGGCGTGCTCAGCTCGGTTCACGCCTTTGCCACCGACCCGGCCCGGGGGGTGTTCATCCTGGCCTTCCTGGCCGTGGTGGTGGGCGGCTCGCTGGCGCTGTTTGCCTGGCGTGCCCCGGCCATCGGCGCGGGCGACCGCTTCGAGCCGGTGAGCCGCGAATCCTTCCTGCTGGCCAACAACGTGCTGCTGCTCAGCGCGGCTGCCGCGGTGCTGCTGGGCACGCTGTACCCGCTGATCATCGATGCACTGGGCCAGGGCAAGCTCTCGGTCGGGCCGCCGTATTTCCAGGCGGTGTTCGTGCCCCTGATGGCGCCCGCGCTGTTCCTCATGGGGCTGGGTCCGCTGGCCCGCTGGCGCAGCGCCCAGCTGCCCGACCTGGCCCTGCGGCTGCGGGCCGCTGCCGCCGTGGCCATGGCCGGTGCGCTGCTGGCCGCGCTGCTGCTGGGCGTGTGGACGCCGATGTCGGCCCTGGGCCTGCTCATGTCAGCCTGGGTGGCGGCCAGCACCCTGGCCGGCGCATGGCAGCGGCTGCACGATCACCCCGGGCCGGGCTGGCGGGCGCGGCTGGCTGCCCAGAGCGGTGCCTGGTGGGGCCTGCAGCTGGCCCACCTCGGCGTGGCGGTGTTCGTGGCCGGCGTGACCGTGGTCAGCAGCCTGAGCACCGAGTCGGACGTGCGCATGGAGCCGGGGCAGACGGTGGAGGCCGGTGGTCACCGCTTCACGCTGCGCAGCGTGGAGCTGGTGCAGGGGCCCAACTACACCGCCGGGCGCGCGACCATCGACGTGGTGCGCGATGGTCAGGCCGTGGCCACCTTGAGGCCCGAGCGCCGCATCTACACCGTCAGCCGAATGCCCATGACCGAGGTCGCGATCGACCGGGGCGTGCTGCGTGACCTGTATGTCGCCCTGGGCGAGCCGGTGAGCGCCACCGCCTGGAGCGTGCGCCTGCACCACAAGCCGCTGGTGAACTGGATCTGGGGCGGCTGCCTGCTCATGGCCCTGGGTGGCCTGCTGGCGGCTGCCGACCGCCGCTACCGCACGGTCCGGCTGGCCCGCACGGCTGGCGCCGCCGGCGTGCCGGCCCGGCCCGCCGCGCCGGGGCAGAAGGGGTTTGCATGAAGCGTTTCCTGTGGCCGCTGCTGGTGTTCTGCGGTCTGGTGGCCCTGCTGGGCGCCGGGCTGCTGAAAAATCCGCGCGAGGTGCCTTCGCCCCTGGTGGGCCGGCCCGCGCCGGCCTTCAGCCTGCCCACGCTGGCCGACCCCGCCCGGCAGCTCGGCCCCGAGCAGCTGCGGGGCCAGGTCTGGGTGCTCAATGTGTGGGCGTCGTGGTGCGTGGCCTGCGAGGCCGAGCATCCGGTGCTGGTCGACATGGCGCGGCGCACCGATGTGACCCTGGTGGGCCTGAACTACAAGGACAAGCGCGAGGCGGCGCTGGTCTGGCTGGGCCGGCACGGCAACCCCTACCGCGCCAGCCTGCTCGATGCCGATGGCCGGGTGGGCCTGGACTTCGGCGTGTACGGCGTGCCCGAGACCTATGTCATCGACCGCGATGGCGTGATCCGCCACAAGCACACCGGGGCGGTCACGCCCGAGGTGGTGCAGGGCACGCTGCTGCCCCTCATCCGGCAGCTGGAGGGCTGAGCCATGACATTCCTGCGATCCTGCCTGCTGCTGGTCCTGTGCATGGGGGCCTGCACCCTGGCCATGGCACAGGAACGCGCGGTGCGCGCACCCATCACCGACCCGGTGCTCGAGGCCCGCGTGCTCAAGGTGGCCGAGGAGCTGCGCTGCCTGGTCTGTCAGAACGAGACCGTGGCCGCCAGCCAGGCCGAGCTGGCGGTGGACCTGCGCGACCAGATCCGGCGCCAGCTGGCCGAGGGGCGCAGCGAGGCCGACATCCAGCGCTTCATGGTCGAGCGCTACGGCGACTTCGTGCTGTACCGCCCGCCGCTCAAGGCCGGCACCGTGCTGCTGTGGGTCGGGCCGTTCGTGCTGCTGCTGGCCGGGCTGCTGGCCCTGTGGCGCCAGCTGGGGCGACAGGCGCGGCGGGACGACACACCGCTGTCGGCCGCCGAATGGGAACGCGCACGGCGTCTGCTGGGCACACCGGGAGACCGACCATGACCGCTTTCGTGGCGCTGTGCGCGCTGCTGCTGGTGGCCGCCCTGTGGCCGCTCCTCAACACCCTGCGCGACCGCAGTGGCGCCCGTCCCCATTCGGTGCAGGCCAGCGCGGCCCCGGTGGCCCTGTTGCGCGAGCAGCAGGCGCGGATCGAGGCCGAGCACCGCAACGGTCGGCTGGACGAGCGGGCCTATGCGCGGGCCCAGGCCGATCTGGCCCGACGGGCGCTGGAGACCAGCGCGCGCACCGAGCCGCCGGAGCAGACCGGCTACCGGATGGCCACCGCCGGCATCCTGCTGCTGGGCGTGCCGGCCCTGGCCGCTGCCCTGTATGTGCAGCTGGGGCATCTGCCGTCGGTGCAGGTGGAGGCGCGGCGCGCCGGCGATGCGCCCCAGGCCACCCTGGCCGATGTGGATGCCATGGTGCGGCAGATGGCCCAGGCGCTGGAGAATCCGCCGCCCGGTCAGGCCCCCGACGCGAACGCCTGGGCCCTGCTGGCGCGCACCCAGGCCGGCCTGCAGCGCTGGGCCGATGCCGATCGATCGTTGCAACGCGCCCTGGCGCTGCAGCCGGACCAGGTGGACTGGCTGGCCGATCGGGCCGACATCCTGGGCCTGGTGGGCACGCCCGGCGCGTCCATCGAAGCGGCCCGCCTGGTCGAACGCGCGCTGCGGCTGAATCCCGATCACCCCAAGGCCCTGGCACTGGCCGGTGGTGCGGCCTGGGAGCGGCAGGACATGGCCACCGCCGAAGCCCACTGGCGCCGGGCCCGCACCCAGGTGCCCGACGGCAGTTCGTTTGCCGCCAACCTCGACCGCAGCCTGCAGGCGGTGGCCGAGCAGCGCGGCGCGCTGAAAGCACCGGAGGCCCCTGCCGCCCCGGTGGCAGCGGCAGCCGCTGCAGCACCCGCTGCGCCCGCGGCCGTGCTCATGGGGCGCATCGAACTGGCGCCCGCCCTGCAGTCGCGTCTGCAGCCCGGGGACACCCTGTTCATCACGGCCCGGGCCGCGCCCACGGCCACCGCCGGTGCGGCGCCGGCCTCGCGCATGCCGCTGGCGGTGATCCGCCGCCCGGCCACCGCACAGGCCAGCGATTTCCGGCTCGACGATGCCCTGGCCATGTCGCCGGGGCACAGCCTGTCCAGCCATTTCGGGCAGAAGACGCCGGTGGTGGTGGAGGCCCGCATCAGCCGCTCCGGCCAGGCCCTGCCGCAGCCGGGCGATCTGCTGGGGCGCAGCGCGGTGTTCACCGCCAGCGCACAGGGCGTGCGGGTGCTGATCGACCGCGTGCAGCCCTGAGCGGCCGGGCGCTCAGGCGTCCGGGTCGGGCAGGATCAGCGAGGCCACGCTGACCGGGTCTTCTTCGTGGGCCAGATGGCCCAGGTCCGGCAGCAGGGTCAGCCGGCCGCGCGAGCCCGGCGGCAGGGCGGCCAGGATGCGCGGTGCATGGGCCGGCGGCACGGTGTGATCGCGCTCGCCCACCACCAGATCCAGCCGCACCGCCAGTTGCGGCAGGTCGGCCGCCAGCCGGGGCAGATCCCAGTTGGCCATCATGGCCAGTGCGCCCCGGGCATGCGCCGGGCTGCTCACCAGCCGCTGGTACAGCGCCTGCCCGGTGGCGTCGAGCTGCGAGCCGGTGCCTTCCAGCAGCCGGGCCAGCACCGTGGGGTCGCGCGCCCGCCAGGCAAACAGCTGCGGCACCAGCGGCACGGCCGCCATCAGCTTGGCCGCCGGCGAGAACCACTGTCCGGCCCACCCCCCCAGCGGCAGCACGGCAGCATTCAGCCCCACGATGCGCCGCGGCTGTGCATGGCCGTCCAGCGCCATGCGGATGGCCACCGCTGCCCCGGCCGAATGACCCACCAGCAGATCGGGTGGTGGCGCATCCAGTGCCTGCAGCAGCGCACCCAGGGCGCGGGCCATGCCGGGCAGTCCCAGCTGCGGCGAACCCGCACCACCCGGCGGCATGCCGGTGAATGCGTGTCCGGGCAGATCGACCGCCACCACGGCACCGTGCGCTGCCAGCAGCGGGGCCAGATCGCGCCAGCTGTGGGTGGAGGCCCCGGTGCCGTGCAGCAGCAGGCAGCAGCCCTCCGTGCCGGCGGCGCCGGGCCAGACCTGCACATGCCAGCGCAGGCCGCCGGCCTGCACGAAACGGCTGCGTTCGGCGTGCGGCCAGCCAGGGCCGTCGCGGCGCCAGTCGAGGTCGTGGCCCATGGCGGTCTCAGGCGTCGGGCTGCACCGCGCGCACCACGGCCGACAGGCCGGCCGCACCGGCATGCGGCAGCGGCACGTAGCGGGCACCCATGCCCTCGGCGACGGCACGCGCCGCATCGGCCGGCTGGGGCGAGGTGTCGATGAGCAGGGTGGTCAGGCCGGCGGCACGCAGTTGCGCGGCCTGGGTCAGGGCGTCGGCCTGGGCCTGGGTGCGGCCCGGTGCCCCGTCGCGGGCGATGTTGGCGCGCCCGTCGGTCAGGAACACCAGCACCGGCGTGTCCCCGGTGCGCCGCAGCTGCAGGGCCAGCGCGTGGGCGGATTCGATAGCGGCGGCCAGCGGCGTGCCGCCTCCGCCCGGCAGCGCCGCCAGCTCGCGCCGGGCGCGGGTCAGGGACCGGGTGGGCGGCAGCAGCACCTCGGCCTGCTGGCCCCGGAAGGCCAGCACGGCCACACGGTCTCGCCGCACATAGCAGTCGGCCAGCAGCAGCTCGACCGCGCCCTTGGCTTCGGCCAGCCGGTGCAGCGCCGCCGAGCCGGACGCGTCCACCACGAACACGTTGGTCACCGGCCGGTGCTGGCGGTGGCGCACCACATGAAAGTCGTCGCGCCGCACCCGCAGCCGTTGCGGCTCGCCCGGCGGGCGGCGCAGCGTCTGCCAGGGCGCGGCGGCGCGCAGGGTGTCCAGCACATGCAGCCGCTGACCGCGACGCGGATCGCCCCGGCGGGTGCCCACCGGCCGGCCACGCGGGGCGTTGCGCAACACGGCGCCGGCCTGACCCGCGCCCCGGCTGGCGGGCTGGGCGGTCAGCAGGCCGGCCTGCAGCGCCGCCAGCAGACCGGGCGGCAGCACGGCGCGCACCGCTTCGACCAGGCGGTCCTGCAGCGGGTCCCGGGGTGTTTCGGGCGAGGGGGTGTCGGGTTCCCGGTCGGGGTCGTCGGGCGGCGGGTGGTCGGGAGGCGCCGGCGGATCTTCCGGCGGCGCTTCGTTCTGCGCATCGTCCGGCGGCAACCGCGTCGCCCGGTGGGCCAGCGCCAGCCGGGCCGCGATCTCGGCATGGGCCTGCCCCACGGCGGCGCTGCCGTCCAGTGCCGCAGCGGCCCGCGCCAGCCGCACCGCCATCAGGGGCGCCCGCAACGAGGGCACGCCCCATACCAGGGCCGTGGCGCACAGCGCCTGCAGGCAGTCGTCGGGCAGTTGCACCGAGGCCAGCCGCTGGCGGGCAGCGGTCACGTCGGCGGGGGTCCAGTCGGCGCTGGCGTCGTCGGTCGGGTCGGTGGATGCCGCGGTGCGCAGATCGAGCTGCAGGGCCAGCCGTTCGGTCAGTGCGGCGGGCACGGTCGCCTCGGTCGTGTCGGCATCGGGGATGGATTCGTCCAGCGCCACCAGCAGCCAGCGGGCGCTCTGGCGCTGCGACAGGCCGTCGCGCTGCAACCGGATCTCGCCATGGTCGAGCACCGAGGCCAGCAGCGAGGCGGTGAGCGCGGGTGTGCGTTCGGCGCTGGTCAGCAGCACGGTGCCGCCGTCGGCCCGGGCCAGCAGGCCGGGCTGGACCACCGGCCGCGCGGCCTGCAGCGTGGCCGCCAGGTCCAGGCCCCCCAGGAGCGCGGCCTCGCCGGCGTGCAGCGGCAGGCGCTGCCAGGGGCTGCCGGCGGGCATGAGGCGGCGCAGCAGCGCCAGCCAGGCATCGCGTGACGGGCCGGCAGGCCCCTGCAGGTGGATGCCGCCCAGACCGACCGGGTCGACGGCCAGCAGCGCCGCCGCCAGTGCCGCGTCGGCACCGATGGCCGGGCGCTCGGTCAGGGTCATGCGCCCATCAGTTCGGTCACCGCGCGGTCCACCCGGCTGGTCGAGCCGGTGCTGTCCAGCGGGTTGCGGCGCAGGCGGTGGCGCAGGGCGGGCGCGGCCACGCGCCGCAGATGGGTGTCGCCCACCTCGGTGTCGCCGTCCAGGGCCGCCACGGCGCGCGCCGCGCGCATGAGGGTGAGGTCACCGCGCAGGCCGTCGGTGCCCAGGGCCATGCACAGCGCCGAAATGCGCTCGCGGGCAGCGTCGGGCACCTGGACCGAAGCCAGCCGCTTGCGGCCGGCCACGATCTGCCGGCGCACGCGTTCGTCTTCCTTCTTCCAGGCCTCGACGAAGGCGGCGCGGTCCTGCTCAAAGGCGTCGCGGCGGCGCACCACCTCCACGCGGTCGGCCAGGGCCTCGGGCGTGCGCACTTCCACCGACAGGCCGAAGCGGTCGAGCAGCTGCGGCCGCAGTTCGCCTTCTTCCGGATTGCCGCTGCCCACCAGCACGAAGCGGGCCGGATGGCGGATGCTCAGACCTTCGCGCTCGACCACGTTCTCGCCCGAGGCGGCCACGTCGATCAGCAGGTCGACCAGGTGGTCTTCCAGCAGGTTGACCTCGTCGATGTAGAGAAATCCCCGGTGCGCCTGGGCCAGCAGCCCGGGTTCGAAGGCCTTGACGCCTTGCGACAGCGCCCGCTCCAGGTCCAGCGCGCCCACCACACGGTCCTCGGTGGCGCCCAAAGGCAGGTCGACCACCGGCACGGCCACCTGGTGGGTGCGCGGTGTGCGTCCCTCGGGCTTGAGGGAGGCGCACTGCTCGCAGCGGCTGGCCGTGTCGGCGGGGTCGCAGCCGTAACGGCAGCCCACCACCGCCTTCATGGGCGGCAGCAGCGCGGCCAGCGCCCGCACGGCGGTGCTCTTGCCGGTGCCCCGGTCCCCCAGTACCAGCACACCGCCGATGCTGGGATCGACCGCTGCGATCAGGATGGCGGTCTTCATTTCGTCCTGGCCGACGATGGCGGAAAAAGGGTAGGGCTGGGCCATATCGGTTCAGTATGTCACACAAAGTGGACACTTTGACGGGTTGACACCCTGCATCAAGGGGCGCCGCCGTCGGTGCGCGGGGCCGCCGCCCGGATCGCGTCGACCAGGGGGCCGACCCGCGTGCTGTCCTGCAGCTCGACCAGCTGCAGGCGTTGCCGCACGGGACCCAGGCGCTGCCGCAGCAGGTCTTCGGCCGACGGTTCATCCGCCGCCGCCGGGGTGCCGCCACCGAGTCCGTCCCGCAGCACCTGGGCGAACTTGGCCGCCTCGAACCGCCTCACGATGGTGCTGCGGCCGGCCGACACCAGCTCGTTGGCCCAGGGCGAGCCCTCCAGTTCCTGCGCCGCCACGAAGGCCGCAAAGTGCGGCACCACCGCCAGGGTGGACGGCAGATCGATCAGCACCGCCGTGCCGCTGTGCCGGTGCACCACGGCCGTCACCCCCACGCCCCGTCCGGTGCCGGGCCCGGCGGCGCCGTCGGCCAGCCCGGTCGGCTTGCCGGCCAGGGTGTCCGGACCGGGAGGGACCGGCGGGACATCGGCAGCGTTCAGCCGGGCCGAGCCGATCCACCAGTCCCCACCCAGCCGGGCCTGCAGCGCACGGCGCAGCCCGGTGATGCTGTCGTTGTCCAGCCCGTCCACCACCTGCGGCAGGGCCACCAGCAGGCGTTCGACCTGCCGGACCTCGGGTGTCCCGGTCTCGCCCGGCTGCGGCGCCAGGGTGAGCTGCTGGTGGGCCGGCTGGTCGCTGTCCAGCCGGCGACCGGTGGGCTGCAGGAAGTTCAGGCCGTAGCCCACGGCCAGCGCCTCGCCCACATGGAACCGGTCGGCCCGCGCGCGGGTGTCGCGCACCGTGCGCGTCAGCAGCCAGAACCCCAGCAGCAGTGCCAGCAGGGTCACGCCCAGCGACTCCAGCGGTCCCAGCCACACGGGCGCATCGTCGCCACGCAGCGAGGCCCACAGCTGGAAAGCGGCCGATGCCAGCGGAATGGCCACCGCCAGCAGGCTGGTCCATGGCCAGCCACGCACGCGAACGATCAGATTGTCCGGCTGGGCCATGGCATCAGGCTCCCGAGGCCAGCAGTTCGCGGATCCGGTGCTCGGCCACTTCGGCCGGCACCACGTGCACCTGCAGCGGCGACGACTGCCGCAGCGGGTCGGCACCGCCCACCTGCGCCACGACCTCGCGGAACTCGTTGAGCACCTGGACGAAGTGCTCGGTGGCCTGCCGGGCGGGCGAGTCCGAGCCATCCGGGCCAGGCCGTGCGCTCAGGGTTTCGTGCACCACGTTGAGCGTGGTGGGCACGTCCAGCAGGACGGCAGGCCCGAGCGGGTCGGCCTGCATCAGCCGCAATTCGATCGGCCGGCTCCACACCCCGCCGGGCGTGCGGATGCGGTCGAACACCACGGTGTGCATCCGCAGACCGCTGCAGCGCCGGGCAATCAGGGCCGCTCCGGCGGCCGGGGTGCGGCACAGGCGGTGGTCCTGGCACGGGATGGCCACCACCAGACCATGCAGTGCCGGCAGGCGGTCCAGCGGCCGACCGTCCAGCAGCACCGTGAACAGACCGTGTTCGCTCGCGGGTGCTGCGCCGGCCTGGCGCAGGCTGCGCAGCAGCGGTTGCAGAAAATTGAAGTAATAGCCGGTGGCCAGACCCCGGGCCACGCTGAACAGGCTGGTGGCGTTCGGGGCCTGCGTGTCGTCGGCACGCACCACGGCCACCGCCACCCAGACTGCGGCCAGGGTGGTGAGCACGGTGGCCGCGTGGCCGGCCCAGGGCACTTCCACGCCGTGATGCCAGGCCTGCCAGGCCGCGTGGATCTGGATGAGCAGCACGGCGCCACCGGCCAGCACCGCGGGCAGGAAGCGCGGTTGCCCGACCACCTGCAACAGACCTGCGCCAACGTGGTGCAGAAAGGGTGATCGGCGGGGGTGGTTCATGGGCAGCGGCAGAGGTGTACAGCGGTCGGATGCGGGTTGACCCATACCCCACGGGGCAAGGGTTCATGCACAATGTTTTACATCAACCCCGGCCCACCGGACGACCCACTGGCGCGCCCCGCGGCAATCCTTCATGCCCTCACCCCTGCCTTACGCCGCCTTCTTCGACGGACTGCCCTTGCCCGCCGCAGTGACCCGCCGAAGCGATGGTCGACTGGTGGAGGTCAATCAGGCCTGGCTCAACCTCACCGGGCTGCAGCGGGACGACGCGATCGGCCACACCACCCTGGAGCTGGGGCACTGGCCCGACCCGGCCGACCGGGCCGCCTTTCTGGCCCAGGTCCCGTGCGAGCACCAGTTGCTGCAGCTCATGCTGCGCCCCGGACGGATGTACACGGTGCGCATGCACACCACGCTGGTGGAGTCGGCCGACGAGCCACTGATCCTCAATGTCTTCACCGACGCCACCCACGAGACGGCGGTGGACGAGGCCCTGCGCTTCAGCGAGCAGGCGCTGGCCCAGGCCAACCGCCTGCTGCAGCACCGGCTGGAGCTGTACGCCGAGATCGAGCAGGTGGCCCGGGTGGGCTACTGGACCAACGCCGGCAGCGATCAGCATGTGTTCTGGTCGCCGGGCATGTACGCCATGACCGGGCTGGAGCCGGCCGAGCTGATCACCCGGCGGGAAGGCCGTGGCCGCATCCACCCGGACGACATGCCGGCCTGGCTGGCCGCGCGCGAGGCCGTCGACGGCCGCGAGGTGGAGTTCCGCTGGCTGCACCCCGACGGCCGCACCCGCTGGTGCCGCAGCCGCATCGGCCGCACCGTGGTCGACGGGCAGCCGATGACCGACTTCGGCGTGGTGCACGACATCACGGACGAGCGCGAGGCCCGCCTGCAGCTGGCCGAGCAGCTGCGCCTGATGAGGAACATTGCCGAGCGCGTGCCGGGTCTGACCTACCAGGCCCGCCGCAACCCCGACGGCACGGCCCAGATCACCTACGTGAACGACCGGGCTATGGACATGCTGGAGTTCACGCCCGAGGAACTCATGGCCGACGTGCGCCGGCTGTATGCGCGCGTGCACCCCGACGACCTCAAGGCCACCCTGGCCTCGATCGACATCTCGGCCCGCGACCTCACCGTGTGGAGCCATTCCTATCGCGTGGTGCTGCCGCGACAGGGGCTGCGCTGGCACGAGGTGAACGCTGCACCGCTGCGCGAGCCCGACGGCAGCGTGGTGTGGCACGGCTACACCACCGACATCACCGAAGAACGCCAGGCCCAGCACCGGGCCGAACGCCAGCAGCGCATGCTCGATGCGGTGCGTCAGGCCCAGGCCTCGTTCATCGAGGCCGAAGACAAGCGGCGCGCATTCGAAGGCCTGCTTGAAGCCTTCCTCAAGGTCACCGGCAGCCATTACGGGTTTGTCGGCGAGGTGCTGCAGGACCCGGCCGGTCAGCCCTATTTGCGCACCCACGCCGTGACCGACATTTCGTGGGACGAGGCATCGCACCGGCACTACCGCCAGCACCGGGAGACCGGCATGGTGTTCCGCAACCTGAAGACCCTGTTCGGCCACGCCATGACCAGCCGTGCGCCGGTGATCGCCAACCACCCGGCCCATGATCCGCGCCGTGGCGGCCTGCCGCCGGGGCATCCGGCCATGGACTCCTTCCTGGGGGTGCCCCTGATGGTGGGCGAGGACATGGTGGCCATGGTGGGCCTGGCCAACCAGGAGGGCGGTTACGAGGAGGAAGACATCCAGTTCCTCTCCCCCCTGTTCGGGGCCGTGCGCCAGCTGGTGCTGGCCCATCGGGCCCTGGTGGCGCGCGCCGAGACGGAGGCTGCGCTGCAGGCCGAACGCCAGCGGCTGGCCTGGATTCTGGAGGCCACCCGGCCCGGCATCTGGGAGGCCGACCTGGGCGTCGGATCGCTGCGGGTGGATGCGCGCTGGGCCCAGATCGTGGGCTACACGCTCGAGGAACTGCAGCCGGTCAACCTGAACACCTGGGAGAGCCTGACCCACCCGGAGGACCTCAAGGAAGCGCTGCGGCTGAGCACTCTGCACATCCAGGGCACGCTGCCCTACTACGAATGCGACATCCGCATGCGCCACAAGCAGGGCCACTGGGTGTGGGTCAACACCCGGGGTCGGGTGCACCGGCGCACCGACGATGGCCGGGTGATGTACATGTCGGGCACCCACATCGACATCACCGACCGCGTGACCGCGCAGGAAGAGGTGCGGGCGCTCAATGCCAGCCTGGAACAGCGGGTGCGCGAGCGGACCGCCCAGCTGGAGCGTTCGATGCGCGACATGGAGGCGATCTCGTATTCCATCGCGCACGACCTGCGGGCACCGCTGCGGTCGGTCAACGGTTTCGTGACCCTCATCCAGGAGACCGAAGGCTCCCGGCTGAGCCCGGAGGGTGCCGACATGTTCGCGCGGGTGGCGCGGTCATCGGCCAACATGGGCCGCATGATCACCGACATGCTGGAGCTGCTGCGGGTGGTGCAGGTCGACATGGTGCCGGTGCCGGTCGACATGGTCCCGCTCACACGCTCGGTGGTGGATGCCCTCACGCCCGAAGGAGGGGCGCTGCATGTGCAGGTGGGGCACATGCCCCAGGCGCTGGGTGACGCCACGCTGCTGCGACAGGTGCTGAGCAACCTGATCGACAACGCCATCAAGTACTCCCGTCACCTGCCCGGCCCGCAGGTGACGGTGGGTTTCGACATCCCGCAGGAGGCCTATTTCGTGCGCGACAACGGCATGGGCTTCGACATGCGGCGCGCCGGCAAGCTGTTCGGCCTGTTCCAGCGCCTGCACCCGGGATCGGAAGTGCCCGGCATGGGGGTGGGGCTGGCCATCGTGTCGCGCATCATCGAGCGCCACGGCGGCCGGGTGTGGGCCGAATCCGCGCCCGGCCAGGGCTCGGTGTTCTGGTTCCGCCTGCCGCTGGCCTGAACCGCCTCAGAACGGCGCAGCGTTGTCGTCGGCTGCGGCAGCGCTGTCGCCCGCGGCCGGGGCCTCGGCCTCGTCGGCGTCGCCGCTGCGCTTGCGGCGCACCGACATGCGCGCCTGGCGCACGGCGGCCTTGTCGCCGGCACTGGCGAACTTGCTGTACTTGCCGGTCAGCGCAATCAGCTGGCCGTAGATCTTGGGGTTGGCGGCCAGACACTCCTTCTGCTCCAGGAAGTCCGATTCGCCGGTGAAGTTGCCGATCAGGCCACCGGCCTCGGTCACCAGCAGCGAGCCCGCCGCCACGTCCCAGGGCGACAGGCCCATCTCGAAGAAGCCGTCGGTGAAGCCGGCGGCGGTGTAGGCCAGGTCGAGCGCGGCCGAACCGGGGCGGCGCACGCCGGCCACCTTGGGCATCACGTCGCCCAGCATCTGCAGGTAGGTCTGGAACGCGTCGCCCGGGCGGAAGGGGAAGCCGGTGGCAATCAGGCACTCACGCAGGGTGTTGCGCTTGGCCACGCGGATGCGCCGCTCGTTGAGGTAGGCGCCCCGACCGCGCGTGGCGCAGAACAGGTCGTTGCGGGTGGGGTCGTAGACCACGGCCTGCTCGATGCGGTTGCCCACCATGAGCGCGATGCTCACGCAGTACACCGGGAAGCCGTGGATGAAGTTGGTGGTGCCGTCCAGGGGGTCGATGATCCAGACGTGGTCTGCGCCACCCTTCTTGCCGGGCCGCTGCCCGGACTCCTCGGCCCAGATGCCGTGGTCGGGGTAGGCGGTGAGCAGCGTCTCGATGATGGCGGCCTCGGCGGCCTGATCGATCTCGGTCACGAAGTCGTTGGTCTGCTTGACCGAGACCCGGACCGACTCCACGTCCAGCGCGGCGCGGTTGATGATGGCACCGGCGGTGCGGGCGGCCTTGATGGCCACGTTGAGCATGGGGTGGAGGTTGGACGACATGGGTTGTAGGCCCGGGTGCAGGGCACACGGGCGAAAGAGCAGGGGAGGTCGGGGAGCCGGCTCCGGCGATGCGGGCGGCGACAATACGCGGGATTTTACCTGCCCGGCCACCCATCCATGCGCACCCGCTTCATCCTGATCCAGACCAGCCACGCCGGCAACGTGGGCGGTGCTGCCCGCGCCATGAAGGTGATGGGCTTCGACGACCTGGTGCTGGTGGCGCCCCGCTGGGCCAACGTGCTGCGCCGCGAAGAGACCATCCAGCGCGCCAGCGGCGCCACCGACGTGCTGGAGAAGGCCCGGGTGGTGGAGACGCTGGACGAGGCGCTGGACGGCATCAGCCACCTGTGCGCCACCGCCATGACGCCGCGCGACTTCGGTCCGCCCACCCGCGCTCCGCGCGAGCACTTTGCGGCGCTGGCCGCCGATCCGCCGTCGGGCGTGGCCTTCCTGTTCGGCAGCGAGCGCTTCGGCATGCGCAACGAGGACGTCTACCGCTGCCACGTGGCCCTGTCGATTCCCACCGCACCCGGCTTCGGCTCGCTCAACCTGGCGGCCGCCGTGCAGCTGCTGGCCTACGACTGGCGACAGGCCCTGGGGGGATTCGCGGTGCAACCCGCCGTGGCCGAACGCCCGACGGCCGATGCCGCTGCGGTGGCCGGCATGCTGACGCACCTGGAACAGGCCCTGGTGGCGGTCGATTTCCTCGATCCGGTCGCCCCCAAGAAGCTCATGCCGCGTCTGCAGCAGATGTTCAATCGCGCTGCGCCGACCGAGGAAGAAATCCACATTCTTCGCGGTGTTGCCAAGGCGATGCTGCAGACCGCCCAGCGGTCAAAAGGCTAGACTGCCGCCATGTTTGCCCGCCTCCGTTCCGACATCCAGTGCATCCTCGAGCGCGACCCGGCTGCGCGCAGCGCCTTCGAGGTGCTGACCTGCTACCCCGGGCTGCACGCGGTGCTGCTGCACCGCCCGGCGCACTGGTGTTGGAACCACGGCCTGCGCTGGCTCGGGCGTTTCATCTCGCACATCGGCCGCTTCCTCACCGGCATCGAGATCCACCCCGGGGCCAAGATCGGCAACCGGGTCTTCTTCGACCATGCCATGGGCACGGTGGTGGGCGAGACCGCCGAGATCGGCGACGGCTGCACCATCTACCAGGGCGTGACCCTGGGCGGCACTTCGCTCTACAAGGGCACCAAGCGCCACCCCACGCTGGGCCGCGATGTGGTGGTGAGCGCCGGCGCCAAGGTGCTGGGCGGGTTTGAAGTGGGCGACGGTGCCAAGATCGGCAGCAACGCGGTGGTGATCAAGCCGGTGCCGGCGGGCGCCACGGCGGTCGGCATTCCGGCGCGCATCATCCCCAGCAAGCAGGGCGAGAGCGCGGATGTCACCGAAGACGCCAAGCCCAAGTTCCAGGCCTACGGCATCACCCAGGAAGACGACCCGTTGCAGCAGGCCCTGCGCGGCCTGGTCGATTCCGCCGCCAGCCAGGAACACCAGATCGCCCTGTTGTGGCAGGCCATCGAGAAGCTGGCCGAAGCTCGCGAGCGCGACTGCGTGCCCAAGGACGCTGCCCGCGAAGAGTGCTTCGAGGCCGACAAGCTGAACCAGCTGGTCGGAAAGTAGCGGTACCGCTTCCCCGTCAAGGGTGCCGCGGATCTGGCTCCGCCAGTCCGCTGGCACCGCCTCCTTGAGGGGGTGACGCGCCGTCAGGCGCGGCGCGGGGGTGATTCAGTGATGATGGCCGTGGGCGCCGTGAGCGTGGCCATGCTGCACCTCTTCGGGTGAGGCGGCGCGCACATCGATCACGGTCAGGGTGAAGGTCAAGTCTTCACCAGCCAGCGGGTGGTTGGCATCCAGGTGCACCGTGTTGCCCTTGATCTTCTGCACGGTGAAGATCTTGCGCACGCCCTGGTTGTCCACCCCTTCGATCTGACCACCCACCTTCACGCCCGGAGGGAATTCGGACTTGGGGATGGTGGTGACCAGGGTTTCGTCGCGCTCGCCGAACGCCAGCGACGGCTGCAGCGTGACGGTGGTGCTGAAGCCTGCTTCCTGGTTTTCCAGGGCCAGCTCGATGCCGGGCAGGGTGTTGCCGTAGCCGCCGTGCAGGTAGGCGCGCGGCGTCTTGCCGTCCTCGAGCACCTTGCCCTTGCTGTCGGTGGCCTTGAAACGCAGGGTGACGACGGTGTCCTTGGTGATCTTCATGGGTGGGTTCCGGTTCAGGGAGCGGTGCGCGGCGGGCGCACGGCGGATTTGGGGCGGAAGGCCTTGACGACCTCGTCCCGGGTTTCGAGGTAGGGGCCGCCGATCAGGTCGATGCAGTACGGCACGGCGGCAAAGATGCCGTTGACCCGCTGCGTGCCGTCGGGGTTCTTCAGGCCCTCCAGCGTCTCGGCGATCGCCTTGGGCTGGCCGGGCAGGTTGATGATGAGGCTCCGGTCGCGGATGACGGCCACCTGGCGCGAGAGGATGGCGGTGGGCACGAAGGCCAGGCTGATCTGGCGCATCTGTTCGCCGAAACCGGGCATCTCCTTGTGCGCCACGGCCAGGGTCGCCTCGGGCGTCACGTCGCGCAGGGCCGGGCCGGTGCCGCCGGTGGTCAGCACCAGCGAGCAACCGGCGTCCACCAGTTCGATGAGGGTCGCGCTGATGCGGTCGGCCTCATCGGGGATCAGCCGGGCTTCGAAGGTGATCGGGTTGTGCAGCGCGCGGGTCAGCCAGTCCTGCAGGGCCGGCAGGCCCTGGTCCTGGTAGACGCCGGTGCTGGCGCGATCGCTGATGGAGACGATGCCGATGCGCACGGCATCGGCGGCAGGGCGGGAGTCAGTCATGGTCGGGGGTGTCGGGGTCGTCGTGGGCATCGGCGCGGGCCAGTGCGGCCTTGACCTGCTGGAAGATCTCGCGGTAGGCACGGCCGTGGCGCACCGCCTCGCCGGGTCGTTCCTGGGCGGCGGTGGCCTGAGCGTCCTTGCGGGCCTGACGGATCAGGGTGCGCAGCTGCTGGGCGTCGGCCCCGGTGTCGATGGCGAGCCAGCCGGTCAGGGCGGCGTCGTCGGCGATCAGCCGGTCGCGCCACTGTTCGGCCTGGTGCAGGCGCAGCGTCTCGGCCGCCGAGGGCTTGCGCTGTTCTTCGAGGGCCGCTTCGATCGCCGCCACGGCCTCGTCGTCGAGCTTGCGCATGAGCTTGCCGATGAACTGCATCTGGCGGCGCTTGCCCTCGAAGTCGGTGATGCGCCGCGCCTCGGCCAGGGCGTCCAGCAGCTTGTCGCCCAGTTCCAGTCGGGCCATGAGGTCGCTGCGCAGGGTGAGCAGGTCCTGGCCGAGCTGCTGCAGGTGGTCGCTGTGTTTCTTGAGATCGGTCTTGCTCATGTCGACCGAGCCCTTGAGCTCGCGCTTGAGCTCGAGGTCGAGTTCGCTGCCCAGGGCAACGAACTGGCCACGGACGAAATAGCCTTTGGTGGGTTTGCGGGACATGAGAGGGGGCACTGCGCCGGCGGCAGCGCCGGGTGAAGGGCGGCCCGTATCATAGCGGCCGACATGAAAAACCCCGACCACACCCAGCCGCTCGCCGGCTTCCAGTACGCCCGCAGCCAGTTCGAGGAACTGGTCGATCTGGCCCTCTCGCAAGCCCGCAGCCTGGGTGCGGCCGATGCCGCCGCCGAGGTCTCCGAAGGGGCTGGCCTGAGCGTCTCGGTGCGCAAGGGCGAGCTGGAGAACGTCGAGCGCAACCGCGACAAGTCGCTCGGTGTCACCGTGTACCTGGGTCAGCGCCGGGGCAACGCCTCCACCTCCGACTTCTCGCCGGCCGCGATCCGGCAGACGGTGCAGGCGGCCTACGACATCGCCCGCTTCACCGCCGAGGACCCGGTGGCCGGCCTGCCCGATGCCGAGGATGTGGCCGACACCTACCCCGATCTGGACCTGTTCCACCCGTGGGCGCTGACCTCCGAGGAAGCGGCCCGACTCGCGCTGGAATGCGAGGCCGCCGCCCTGTCCACCAGCCGGCAGATCACCAACAGCGAAGGCGCGGGCGTGTCGGCCCAGCAGTCGCATTTCTTCACCGCCCACCTGCGCGGCGGCGAGCGTGGCAAGCCGGGCATCTTCAGCGGCGGCTACGCCAGTTCGCGCCACAGCCTGTCGGTGTCGCCGATTGCGGGCAAGGGCTCGAAGATGCAGCGCGACTTCTGGTACAGCAGCCAGCGGGCTCCGCAGGACCTGGCCAGTCCGCAGGCGGTGGGCCGTTATGCGGCGCAGCGCGCCCTCTCGCGCCTGGGGGCCCGCAAGATCCCGACCATCGAGTGCCCGGTGCTGTTCGAGTCGCCCATGGCCGCCGGCCTGCTGGGCGCCTATGTGCAGGCCACCAGCGGCGGTGCGCTCTACCGCAAGACCACCTTCCTGGCCGACAGCCTGGGCAAGCAGGCCCTGGCCCGCCACATCGACATCGCCGAGGACCCGCACCTGATCAATGGCAAGGGCAGCGCCCCGTTCGACGACGAAGGCGTGCGCACCAGCGCCCGCAAGGTGGTGTCGGCCGGCCGCGTGAAGGGCTATTTCCTGTCCACCTATTCGGCCCGCAAGCTGGGCATGCGGACCACCGGCAATGCCGGCGGTTCGCACAACCTGGTCATGACCAGCCGCCTGACCCGACCCGAGGACGATCTGGATGCGCTCATCCGTCGCATGGGCCGTGGCCTGCTGGTCACCGAACTCATGGGGCAGGGCGTCAATTACGTCACCGGCGACTATTCGCGTGGCGCCGCCGGCTACTGGGTGGAGAACGGCGAGATCGCCTACCCGGTGCAGGAAATCACGATCGCCGGCAATCTGCGGGACATGCTGCTGGGCATCGAGGCCATTGGTGCCGATGCCTACAACTACGGTGCCAAGACGGTGGGTTCGGTGCTCGTCAACCGCATGAAGGTGGCCGGCAGCTGAAGTGGCGGGCCGGCCGCGCGGGACTCAGCGCTTGCGCTGCACGAACAGGTTGCGCCGGGCGTCTTCCGGGTAGGCGAAGGTGACCTTGCCCTTGCGCACCTGCCCCATGATCAGCATGTTGCTGGTCACGGCCTCCTTGTCGTCCGGCGTGAACGGCCGGTCGTAGGTGGCCACCACGCCGTAGTAGGTGCGGGGCAGGTTTTCCAGCGCCTGCTTGATGGCCGGGCCGTCGAGCTTGCCGCGCACCGCAAAGATGGCGTACGTCAGCAGGTACATGGCGTCATACGACTGGGCCGCTGCCATGGGCACCGGTGGCGGTCCCTGGTGCTTGCGCGCGTAGGTGGCAAGAAAGGCCGCACGGCGCTCGTTGCTGGGTTCTGCGATGAAGCTCTGCGCCATGAGCGCGCCTTCGGCGGCCGAGCCGCTGCCGGCAATGAAGAACGGGAACGACAGCGTCCAGCCACCCACCTGCGGAACGTCCCAGCCGATGGCCTGGCGGCCCAGCGCAATGGTGGCGTTCTCGGGGCCCACGGTGTAGCTGAAGACAACGTTGGCGCCGGCCTGCCTGGCCTTCTGCAGCCCGGCCGACAGGTCCTTCACCCCGAGGTCGAAACGCTCCACATGCACCGGCTTGAGCTGGTGGGTGGCCATGGCGGCCTCCACGTCGCGCAGGCCGGATTCGCCGTAGGCGGTCTTGTCGGCAAAGATGGCCACCCGGGTCCAGCCGCGGCGGATCAGGTCGTTCACCACGAACGGGGCCTGGATCGCGTCGCTGGGCGCATTGCGGAAGACGTAGCTCTCGGGCGCCGGGTACTGGCGGGTCACCGGTGCGCCCGCCGAGCACGGCACCAGCAGCGGCACCCGGGCCTGCTGGAACAGATCGATCGATTTGAGGGCCACGCCGGTGTTGCAGAAGCCGATGGCGGCCAGCACGCCGGACTCCACCATGGCCTGCGAGGCGGCGCGACCGACGTCGGGCTGGCCCTTGTCGTCGTGCACCACCAGCTCGATCGGCCGGCCCAGGTAACCACCGGCGGCGTTGATCTCGTCCGCCGCCATCTGCGCGCCGTGGAGCACCGGCTTGCCGAAGTCGGACGACGGGCCGGTGAGCGGCGCGATCAGTCCGATGCGGATGGGTGCGGGCGACGGCGGGGTCTGTGCGGCAGCAGGCCAGGCCACCAGGGTGGTCAGGGCGGCCAGGACGGCGGCACCTGTCTGTCGGAAACGGTTCATGGGGACCTCCTGGATCATGGGCTGGCCAAAATACGCCCCCGCTCGAACCTCTACCCTGGGGGGATTCGGCCTGAGGGTCAGCCGGCCAGCGCGGCCTTCACGGCGGCGGAGACGGCCCCCATGTCGGCCTTGCCGGCCAGCCGGGTCTTGACCACGCCCATCACACGGCCCATGTCGCCGGGGCCGGCCGCACCCAGTTCGGCCACGATGGCGCGCACCTCGGTGGCAACCTCGTCGGCCGACAGGCGCTGGGGCAGGTAGGTCTGCAGGACGGCCATCTCGGCCGCCTCCTGGGCCGCCAGGTCGGCGCGGCCGCCCTGCTCGAAGGCGGCGATCGAGTCCTTGCGCTGCTTGACCAGCTTGTCGACCACGGCGACCACGGCGGCATCGTCGAGCTCGATGCGCTCGTCCACCTCGCGCTGCTTGATGGCGGCCTGCAGCAGGCGCAGCGTGTCGCGGCGCTGGTGGTCCTTGGCCAGCATGGCGGCCTTGATGTCCTGGGCGAGTTGGTCCTTGATGGGCATGGTGTGTCCTGGTGGATGTGGAGGCGGGGGCTCAGACGTCAAAAAAGCCCGCCTGAGCGTCCTCGGGCGGGCTTTTGTCCGGGACCGGGGTCCGGGAGGAAGCGATCAGTACAGCTTTTTGGGCAGCTGCATGGAGCGCACGCGCTTGTAGTGGCGCTTGACGGCAGCAGCCTTCTTGCGCTTGCGCTCGGCGGTGGGCTTTTCGTAGAACTCGCGGGCGCGCAGGTCGGTCAGCAGGCCGAGCTTTTCGATGGTGCGCTTGAAGCGACGCAGAGCAACGTCGAACGGCTCGTTGTCTTTAACACGGATGGTGGTCATTGGGCTGTGATTTCCAGAATGTGCTGCAAGAGGATGGTCGGGAAGATCGGGCCCGGCCTTCATTCCAGCGATGTGTCCCGTCATTAACTAGTATTGGCCGACGGGAATTTGCCAGCAAAGCCTGCGATTATAGCCATTCGCCGGGCGTTGACCACACCCGTGCTGCCACCGTGCTCAGAGCGCCTGGCCGCAGGCATGGGCGCTGGCCCAGGCCCACTGGAAGTTGTAGCCGCCCAGCCAGCCGGTCACGTCCACCACTTCCCCGATGAAGAACAGCCCCTTCTGGCGCGATTCCAGGGTCTGCGAGGACAGGTCGCGGGTGTCCACCCCGCCCAGGGTCACCTCGGCCTTGCGGTAGCCCTCGGTGCCGGTGGGCCGCACTTCCCAGCGGGACAGACCCTGCGCAAGCCGGGCCAGGGCCTTGTCGGGGGTGTCGGCCACCGGGCGCTGCCAGTCCGGGTCGGTGGCGGTCCAGGTGTCGGCGAGCCGGGAGGGCACCCAGCTGGCCAGCTCGTTGCCCAGCCGCTTGCGCGACCGCAGCTTGGCCTGCCGCAGCTCGGCTTCGAGGTCGGTGCCGGGCGCCAGATCCAGCCGCACCGGCTGGCCCGGTTCCCAGTAGCTGGAGATCTGCAGCACCGCCGGGCCCGATAGGCCCCGATGGGTGAACAGCAGGTCTTCCCGGAAGCGGGTGCGCTGCTTCTTCTCGCCGGTCTCGATGTCCACCGGCAGCGCCAGGCCGGCGAGTTCGGCAAAGGGCGCCCAGGTATCGCCGTCGAAGGTCAGCGGCACCAGGCCGGGCCGGGTGTCGACCAGCCGAAGGCCGAACTGCGCGGCCAGCCGGTGGCCGAAATCGCTGGCACCGATCTGCGGAATGGACAGACCGCCGGTGGCCACCACGACCGAGGGCGCGGTCACCGTGCCGTGGGCGGTGTCGACCTCATACATGCCGTTGCCGTCCTGGCGGACAGCGTGCACCGCACACGGCTGCCAGCGGGTCACGCCGCCGGCGTCGCATTCGCGCAGCAGCAGCTGGATCAGATCGTCCGCAGAGCGGTCGCAGAACAGCTGGCCTTTGTGCTTCTCATGGAAGGGCACGCCGTGTCGCTGCACCAGGGCGATGAAGTCGGCCGGCGTGTAGCGCGACAGCGCCGAGCGGCAGAAGTGCGGGTTGCGGCTGACGAAGTGGCGGTGCGGCGCCTGGGGATCCAGGTCGCGGTTGGTGAAGTTGGCCCGGCCGCCGCCCGAGATGCGGATCTTCTCGGCCACCTTGGGGCTGTGGTCGATGAGCAGCACCCGGCGGCCGCGCTGGCCGGCCACCCCGGCACAGAAAAGGCCGGCAGCGCCGGCCCCGATGATGATGGCGTCGAATTCCTGCATGGCGCGCAGTGTAGGCGCGCCACGCCGGGCCGCCCTGCCTGTGTCAGGCCGGGCGCCGGCTGCGTTCGGCCAGCACGGCGGCGTCTCGGGTGAGGCGGTCGATCTCGCTGGTGATGTCGGTCAGCACATTGGCCACCACCGCGAACTCCCGGCCGTGCGCGCCGGCCCGCGCCGCCACCACCTGGGCGTTGAAGCTCACCACCCGGGCCTCGCGGGCGATGCCCTGGATGTCGGTGACGATGCCGCTGAGCTGCCGCATGATGGCTTCGGACTGGGCCCGCCCCACCTCGTCGAAGGCGGTGGTGGCGGTGTTGAGTGCATCGAGCACCGGATCGGTGAGCTGCACCAGTTCGGCCAGCGAGCGCCCGGCCAGCCGGCCGTTGCCCTCGCCGATGCGGTCCAGCGTGGTGCGCACCCGGTCGATGAAGGCATGAATCGTCGGGCCCACGCCCTGCGCACCCTGGTAGGTGGCGGCGATGCGGCGCGCGGCGGCCGGCTCCATGCGGCGGGGCGTGGCCTCCAGATGGACCTGGCTCTCGGTGAAGATCTGCAGGCTGCGCCGGGCCGCCTGCAGACGCTCGGCATCGCCCTGCGCAGCCAGCATGGTCTGCAGGATCATGCGCTGCGACAGCATGCGCTGGCGCGCCGCCAGGTTGACCAGGGACAGGCCCGCCGCGTGGGCGGGTGCGCTGGAGGCCGGTGGGGCGGCAGACGGTGTGTCGGGTGCCGGGGGGGTGGCGGGCAGGTCGGACAGGTTCATGTCCGCACTGCTAGCAAGGGGCGGGCCATGCCGGCCCGGGTCGGCCCTCAGCCGGTGTGGCGGACCGCCGCCGGCGGCGCTTCGGTGGCCTGCAGCGACAGCAGGCCCTGCAGCACGTCGCCCACCACGATGACGGCCGGGCTGCCCAGGCCTTCACGCTGCAGGCAGTTGCACAGATCGCCCAGCGTGGTGATGGCCTGGCGCTGTTCGGGCAGGGTGGCGTTCTGGATGATGGCCAGCGGCGTGGACGCCGGCAGGCCGGTGAGCAGGTCGGCCTGGATCTGTGCGGCACCGCTCACGCCCATGTAGATCACCAGCGTGAGCCGCGCCTGGCGGGCGGTGGCGGCCAAGGTCTGCCAGTCGGTGCCGTGGTCACCGGGTTTGGCATGGCCGGTGACGAACACCACGCCGTGGGCATGGTCGCGGTGCGTGAGCGGCACGCCCAGCGAGGTCATGCCCCCCAGGCCGGCGGTGATGCCGTTGACCACCTGCACCTCGATGCCGTGTTCCTGCAGGTGCTCCACCTCTTCGCCGCCGCGCCCGAAGATGAACGGATCGCCCCCCTTGAGGCGCACCACCACCTCGCCTTCGCGTGCGGCCATGACCATGAGCTTGCCGATGAAGGCCTGCGGCGTGCTCTTGCAGCCGCCGCGTTTACCCACATGCACGATGCGCGCCGTCGGGCTGGCATGGGCCAGCACGCCGTCGCCCACCAGGTCGTCCACCAGCAGCACGGTGGCCGAGGCGATGGCCCGCACCGCCTTGAGCGTGAGCAGTTCGGGGTCGCCAGGGCCTGCGCCCACCAGGGTGACGGTGCCGGGACGGAAATCGGTGGGCGGGTTCATGCCGGGTTCACGGGGTAGCGGGTTCATGGGCCTGCAGGTGCAAGATGTGTTCCACCTGCAGGGCAATCGGTTCGGGCACCGCCAGGCGGTCGTCGAGCACCGACGCAATCCATTCGGCGGTGGCCTCGGCGCCGATGTCGCCCGGCAGATCGGGCAGGCGGGCCAGCGGACCGTCCTGGGCCGGCTGCACTTCGGTGCGCACGCCGTGCACGAAGGCCTCCATGCGGGGCGTGCGTCGGGCGTCGGCCACCGGCTCGCCTTCGGTGCCGCGCAGCAGCAGGGCGCGGGTGCCGGTCAGGGCAAAGGTCTCGGCCATGCTGATGGCGTATTCCGGGTGGGTGTAGCTGCCCACCACCACCGCGGAACCCAGGCAGGGGTTCATGAGCTTGACCAGGCTGTGGCCCGGGTTGCGCAGCCCGACCACACGGCGCACATCCAGCAGCCGCTGCAGGCCGGGCAGCAGCAGGCCGGTGGGCAGGAAGGCCACTTCGCCGGGCGCCACCGGCCCCACGGTCGGGCGGGCCGGGTGGCCCAGTGCCGCCAGCACCGCCTCGCTGGTGACGCGACGGTCTTCGGTGGCGGTGCCGTGCACGACCACCGCCGCTCCCCGGCGCGCCAGCAGCAGGGCCAGCAGCGGCGTGAGCACCGGCAGCTTGCGCGCACCGTTGTAGCTCGGCAGCACCACGGTGGGGTGACCGCCGTCGGGCACACGTTGCAGGCGCGCGTGGGTGGCATCGAGGAAGCCGGCCATTTCGGTCGGGGTCTCGCCCTTGATGCGCATGGCCAGGCAGAAGGCACCCAGTTCCAGGTCGGACACGCGTCCGTCCAGCACCCGGCCCATCAGGTCGGTGGCCTGCTCGCGCGACAGCGCCCGGGCGCCGTCCTTGCCGCGCCCGATTTCCTTGATGTAGGCGGCAATGCCGCTCGAATCTGCCATGGCCCGGATTGTGGGTCAGGCCAGATGACTTGCCGTAATAAGGCCACTTGGGGCGGCCATTCCGGTGGCGGTCCGGATGCGCTGGCGGATCTCGGGCACGCAGGAGCCGCAGCCGGTGCCGCAGCGCAGGCCGGCCTGCAGGGCCTGCAGCCGGGCGTCTTCGCTCAGGTCGGGCGCCTGTTGCGTCAGTGCGGCGTCGATGGCGGCCGCATCCACCGCATGGCAGCCGCAGACCTGGGGGCTGCGCGCTCGCGCCGGCTGGGGCGCCTGGGCGCCCGGCACCAGCAGCGCCCGCGCATCGGCCTGCACCACCTCGCGCTGGATCAGCAGGGGCAGCAGCCAGGCCTCGGCCCGGGTGTCGCCGGCCAGCAGGAAGCCTTGCACCCGGCGGCTGTGGTCGGTGGAGGTCAGCACCCGCCGCCACTGGCCGCGCGCCGCATCGCTGTAGGCCAGGGTGGCGGGCGTATCCAGCCCCAGCAGGGCGGTGATGCGCGCCAGCAGGGCGGGGTCGGGCGCCGCTGCATCGGCGGCCCGCAGCAGCAGGCCGGTGCCGTCATGGCCGAACGGCACGCAGCTGGCAAAGGCCAGTTCCGGCAGCAGGCGGCGCAAGGCTTCACGGGTGGACAGGGCGGTGTCGGCCGGCAGCCAGGCCGCCGCCAGCAGCGACCAGCCGAGTCCGGCCGGTTCGATGCGCACCGCCGCGTGCTTGAGTTCGGGCTGCTTGGAGCGCGGGCAGTGGGCCGAGGTGGTGAGGGCATTGACCCCCGCCAGCGGACGTCCGTCCCGGTCGCGGCCACTGAGGTATTCGCTGCCCCAGTGCATGGCCATGAAGGCCTGGCCGGGTGCCACGCCGTCGTCGGCCTGCACCGGCACCACGATGCGACCGCGCTTGCTGGTGACCTGCACCAGATCGCCGGCCTGCAGACCCAGCGGCGGCAGGTCGTCCGGGTGCAGGTCGATGCGGGGCTCGGGCACATGGCCGAACAGCCGGCCCAGGGTGCCGGTGCGGGTCATGCCATGCCAGTGGTCGCGCAGCCGGCCGGTGGTCAGCGAGAACGGGAATTCGGACACCCGCTCCTCGGCCAGCGGCTGCCAGGGCAGGGCTGCAAAGCGTGCACGGCCATCGGCCGTGGGGTAGATGCCGTCCTCATACAGCCGCGCCCGGCCGGTGGTCTGGCCTTCGGGCAGGGGCCACTGCTGCGGCGCCTGTTCCAGCGCCGCATAGCTCAGACCGGTGATGTCCAGGTCGCGCCCCCGGGTGCTCTCGCGGTGTTCGTTCCAGACCGCCTCGGGCCGGTCGTAGGGGAACAGGGTGGGCTGGCCGGGCCGCAGGCGGGCTTCGAGCCGGTGCGCCAGATCGACGCCGATGCGCCAGTCGTGCCGGGCCTGACCCGGTGCCGGCACGGCCGGGCGCACCCGGGTGATGCGGCGCTCGCTGTTGGTCACGGTGCCGTCCTTCTCGCCCCAGGTGGTGGCCGGCAGCAGCAGGTCGGCGAAGTCGGCGGTGGCGGCGGTGGCAAAGGCCTCCTGCACCACCACGAATTCGGCCCGCTCCAGCGCGCGGCGCACGGTGGTCTGGTCGGGCATGGACTGGGCCGGATTGGTGCACGCGATCCACAGCGCCTTGACCTGGCCGTCGGCGGCGGCCTGGAACATCTCGACCGCGGTCAGGCCGGGTTTCGAGGGCACGTCGGGCACGCCCCACAGCGCGGCCACCTCGGCCCGGTGCTGCGGGTGGGCCAGGTCGCGGTGGGCCGACAGCAGGTTGGCCAGGCCGCCCACCTCGCGCCCGCCCATGGCATTGGGCTGGCCGGTCAGGCTGAACGGGCCGGCGCCAGCGCGGCCGATCTGGCCGGTGGCCAGGTGCAGATTGATCAGGCTGGCGTTCTTGGCGGTGCCGCTCTGGCTCTGGTTGAGGCCCTGGCAGTACAGGCTGAGCGTGGCGGCGCGCGCCTCGCCGTTGCGGGCCGGTGTGTCGGCGCCGCCCCAGGCGAACCAGCGGGCGGCGGTCAGCAGATCGGCCGCCGTCACGCCGCAGACCTCGGCCACCCGCGCCGGGGTGCAGCCACCCACCAGCTCCTGCAGGGCCTCGAACCCGCTGGTGTGGGCCTGGATGTAGGCCTCATCCACCCAGCCCTGCACCAGCAGGGTGTGCAGCAGGCCGTGGAACAGCATCACGTCGGTGCCGGGGCGGATGGCCAGGTGCAGGTCGGCCTGGGTGGCGGTGTCGGTGCGGCGGGGGTCGACCACCACCATCTTCATGTCCGGGCGCTGGCCGCGCGCGTCCTCGATGCGGCGGAACAGCACCGGGTGGGCATAGGCGGCATTGCTGCCGGCCACGAACAGGCAGCCGGCGTGCTGCACATCGTCGTAGCAGGCCGGGGGCGCATCGGCGCCCAGCGTGAGCTTGTAGCCGGCCACCGCGCTGCTCATGCACAGGCGGGAGTTGGTGTCGATGTGGTTGCTGCCCAGCAGGCCTTTGACCAGTTTGTTGAAGACGTAGTAGTCCTCGGTCAGCAGCTGGCCGCTCACATAAAACCCCACCGCGTCGGCGCCGTGCTGCTGCACGATGCCGCCGATGCGCTCGGCGGCGAGATCGAGCGCGGTGTCCCAGCCGAGGGGCAGTGCCGGGCCGCCGCGCTGTGCCCGGTGCAGGGGCTGCAGCAGCCGGGTCTGGCGCTGGACCACCGGGTCGGCGGTGAGGTGCAGCGTCTGGCCCTTGGAGCACAGCCGGCCGAAGTTGGCCGGGTGGTCCGGGTCGCCGCTCACACCGGTGATGCGATCCCCCTCGCTGTGGATGATCACCCCGCAGCCCACGCCGCAGTAGGGGCAGGTGGAGCGGGTGGATCGGGCCGGACCAGACGAGGTCATGGGTTGCAGGTGCTGCGCCGGGCCGGGCCGGCCAGGGGACGGGTTTCGGTCAGGGCCCGGGTGGCCAGCTCGTCGGCGTCCAGGTGCACCACGCCGTCCTGCAGCGACACCGCAAACGGGATGGTGCAGCCTTCGTCGGGCTCCTGGGCGCAGCCGCTGTCCAGACCGATGGTCCAGTTGTGCAGCGGGCAGGCCACCCGGTGACCGAACACGATGCCCTGGCTCAGCGGACCGCCCTTGTGCGGGCAGCGGTCGAGCAGGGCGAACACACTATCGTCGGTGGTGCGGAAGACGGCCACGTCCAGGCCCTGGGCGCGCTGCACGCAGCGGGAGCCGGCGACCGGGATGTCGTCGATGCGGGCCACCGGGATCCAGCGGCGCGGGGTATCGGCGGACGGGCTCATGCGGCGCTCCCTTCCGTGCTGACCGGCTGGATGGGAATGAACTGGCGCGTGTCCACGGCGGCCTTCTCGTGCTCGAACCAAGGGTCGGGCTCGCCCTCGAGGGCGGCCTGCAGCTCGGCCCACAGCGCCTTGCGGCCGGCGTGGTCGTCCAGGATGCGGCGCTTCACATGGTCCATGCCGACGCGGTTGACGTAATGCACCGTGCGCTCCAGGTACCAGCCCTCCAGCCGGTAGAGCTGCATGAAGGCGCCGGTGTATTCCAGCACCTCCTCGGCGGTCTGCAGCTTGGTGAAGAACTGCGCCACCTCGGTCTTGATGCCACCGTTGCCGGCGATCACCATCTCCCAGCCGCTGTCCACGCCGATGATGCCCACGTCCTTGATGCCGGCCTCGGCGCAGTTGCGCGGGCAGCCACTCACGGCGAACTTCACCTTGTGCGGTGCGTACATGCGCCACATGGCGCGCTCCAGGTCCTTGCCCATCTGGGTGCTGTCCTGGGTGCCCATGCGGCACCACTCGCTGCCCACGCAGGTCTTGACCGTGCGCAGCGCCTTGGCATAGGCATGGCCGCTGGGCATGCCTATGTCGCGCCAGACCGCCTGCAGGTCTTCCTTCTTCACGCCCAGCAGGTCGATGCGCTGGCCGCCGGTGACCTTGACGGTGGGGATCTGGTACTTGTCCACCACGTCGGCGATGCGGCGCAGCTCGGCGGCGGTGGTCTCGCCGCCCCACATGCGCGGAATCACGCTGTAGGTGCCGTCCTTCTGGATGTTGGCGTGCATGCGCTCGTTGATGAAGCGGCTCTGCGGGTCGTCGCGGGCCTCCTTGGGCCAGGTGCTGATGAGGTAGTAGTTGATGGCCGGGCGGCAGGTGGCGCAGCCGTCGGGCGTGCGCCAGCCCAGGGCCGAGAACACATCGGCCTTGTTCGTGAGGTGCTGCTCGCGGATGGCATCGCGCACCGCCTGGTGGCCGTGGGTGGTGCAGCCGCACACCGGTTTGAGGCGCGGCGTGGCCGAGTAGTCGCCACCGGCGGTGGCCATCAGGATCTGCTCCACCAGCCCGGTGCACGAGCCGCAGCTGGCGCTGGCCTTGGTGTGCTTGCGCACGTCCTCCAGCGTGAACAGGCCCTTGTCCTTGATGGCCTTGCAGATGCGGCCCTTGGTCACGCCGTTGCAGCCGCAGACTTCGTCGCTGTCGGCCATGGCAGCGGCCTTGTTGTGGCCCTGGTGGCCCACGTCGCCGATGTTGGATTCGCCGAACATCAGCTTGTCGCGGATGTCGGCCACGCTGCGCCCCTCGCGCAGCAGCTTGAAGTACCAGCTGCCGTCCACCGTGTCGCCGTACAGGCAGGCGCCCACCAGCTTCTCGCCGCGCAGCACCAGCTTCTTGTAGACGCCACCGGCCGGGTCGCTCATGACGATGGTCTCGGTGCCGTCGCCGCCCATGAAGTCGCCGGCCGAGAACAGGTCGATGCCGGTCACCTTGAGCTTGGTCGAGGTGAGCGAGCCGCTGTAGCGGCCGATGCCGAATTCGCCCAGGTGGGTGGCCAGCACCTTGGCCTGATCGAACAGCGGCGCCACCAGACCGTAGGCCACGCCCCGGTGGGCCGCGCATTCGCCCACGGCGTAGATGCGCGGGTCGGTGGTGGTCTGCAGCGTGTCGCTCACCACGATGCCGCGTTCCACGTGCAGGCCGGCCTGCTGGGCCAGCGCGGTGTTGGGCCGGATGCCCACCGCCATGACCACCAGTTCGGCCGGCACCTCGGTGCCGTCCTTGAAGCGCACGGTGCCCACGCGGCCGGTGCCGTCGTCCAGCAGGGCTTCTGTCTGCGCGCCGATCAGGAACTTCATGCCGCGCGCCTCCAGCGAACGCTGCAGCAGACCCCCGGCCACCTCGTCGAGCTGGCGCTCCATCAGCCAGGGCGCCACATGCACCACGGTCACGTCCATGCCGCGCTTCATCAGGCCGTTGGCGGCTTCCAGGCCCAGCAGGCCGCCGCCGATGACCACCGCATGCCGGTGGCGGGTGGCGGCGTCGATCATGGCCTGGGTGTCGGCGATGTCGCGGTAGGCCAGCACACCCTGCAGCTCGCGCCCCGGCACCGGCAGCATGAAGGGGTTGGAGCCGGTCGCCAGGATGAGGCGGTCGTAGCCGGCCTCCAGCGTGCTCCCGTCGGCGGCGGTGGCCCGCACCACCCGCTTGACGCGGTCGATGGCGGTGACCGTGCTGCCCGCGTGCAGGGTGATGCCATTGTCGCGGTACCAGGCCCAGTCGTTGAGCACGATCTGCTCCAGCGTCTGTTCGCCGGCCAGCACCGGCGAGAGCAGGATGCGGTTGTAGTTGGGGTGGGGTTCGGCCCCGAAGACGGTGATGTCGTAGAGGTCGGGCGCGATCTTGAGCAGCTCTTCGAGCGCCCGCACGCCGGCCATGCCGTTGCCCACCATCACCAGCTTCATCTTCTGTTTCACGCGCATGTCCATGCGGTTCTCCTCAGTCGGTTTTTTCCACGTGGCCCTGGCGGGTGTAGAGAAAGTCGATCACGGCCTTGCGGCAGCGCTGGTAGCGCGTGTCGTCGGCCAGGGCCAGCCGGTGGCGCGGTCGCTCGATGTCCACCGTCAGCACCTCGCCGATGGTGGCGGCCGGGCCGTTGGTGAGCATGACGATGCGGTCGCTCAGCAGCACGGCCTCGTCCACGTCGTGGGTCACCATGACCACCGTGCTGCGGGTGCGGGCCACGATCTCCAGCAGCTCGTCCTGCAGCCGGGCGCGGGTGAGGGCGTCGAGTGCGCCGAAGGGTTCGTCCATCAGCAGCACCTGCGGCTCCATCGACAGCGCCCGGGCAATGCCCACCCGCTGCTTCATGCCGCCGGAGATTTCGCCGGGGCGCTTGGCCGCCGCGTGCGACAGGCCCACCAGCGCCAGCGCCGCAGCGGTGCGCTCGCGCAGCCGGGCCTTGTTCTCGGTGGCGCCGAACACCCGTTCCACCGCCAGGTACACGTTGTCGGCGCAGGTCAGCCAGGGCAGCAGCGAATGGTTCTGGAACACCACCGCGCGCTCCGGGCCGGGGCCCTTGATTTCGCGGTCGGCGCACAGCAGCACGCCGGCGGTGGGCCGGGTCAGGCCGGCGATCAGGTTGAGCAGCGTCGACTTGCCGCAGCCCGAGTGGCCGATCAGGGTCACGAACTCGCCCTGGGCCACGGTGAGGTGGATGTCGCGCAGCGCCGGGAAGTCGCCCTTGCGGGTGCGGAAGGTCTGCTCGACCGACTGGATGTCGATGAAGCGTTCCGGGTGGGCGGTGAAGGCGGCGGTGCTCATGCCTTGACCTCCTCGTAGGTGAACAGGGACGCCAGCCGGATGAGGGCAAGCTCCAGCAGCAGCCCCACCACGCCGATCACACCGATGGCGATGATGATGGACGCCACGTTCAGGTTGTTCCACTCGTCCCAGACCCAGAAGCCGATGCCCACGCCGCCGGTCAGCATCTCGGCGGCCACGATCACCAGCCAGGCCGTGCCCACCGCCAGCCGCACGCCGGTCAGCAGGTAGGGCAGCACGGCCGGGAACAGGATGCGGGTGAAGATCTTCCACTCGCTCAGGTTGAGCACCCGGGCCACGTTCATGTAGTCCTGCGGCACCCGCTGCACGCCCACGGCGGTGTTGATGACCATCGGCCAGATGGAGCAGATGAAGATGGTCCAGATGGCCGCCGGGTTGGCGCCCTTGAACACCAGCAGGCCGATCGGCAGCCAGGCCAGCGGCGACACCGGCCGCAGCAGGCTGATGATGGGGTTGAACATGCGGCTGAGGAACTCGAAGCGGCCGATGGCAAAGCCCGCCGGGATGCCCACCAGCGCGGCCAGGCCGAAGCCCAGGGCCACCCGTTCCAGCGACATCAGCACGTTCCAGCCCACGCCCTGGTCGTTGGGGCCGGCCTGGTAGAACGGGTCGGAGAACACCTCCACGGCCTGGGTCCAGGTCTGGCCCGGGGTGGGAATGCCGCTGTCGCCGGTGCTGGCGATCAGCGACCACACCAGCACCAGAAAACCCAGCCCGAGCACCGGCGGCACCACGCGGCGCCAGAAGCCGGCCATGAGCAGCGATGAACGTGAGGCGGCCGCGCTCATGCTCAGGCCTTGATCTTGAAGCTGTCGGCGTACTTGGCCGGGTCCTTGCCGTCCCAGGTGGCGCCGTCGATGAACTTCGCGCTGCGCATCTCCGACTTGGGCAGCGGGGTCTTGGTGGCCTCGGCCGCCTGCTTGTAGATGTCGATGCGGTTGACCGCCTTGGCCACCGCCAGGTAGTCGGGGTGGCTCTTGAGCAGGCCCCAGCGCTTGTGCTGGGTCAGGAACCACATGCCGTCGGACAGGTAGGGGAAGTTCACCAGCCCGTCGTTGTAGAACTTCATGTGGTTGGGGTCGTCCCAGGTCCTGCCCATGCCGTTCTGGTAGCGGCCCAGGATGCGCTGGTTGATGGCGTCCACCCCGGTGTTCACATAGGCGCGCTGGGCAATCGTCTCGGCCATGCGGTTCTTGTTGACCAGGCCGGCATCGATCCACTTGCCGGCTTCCAGGATGGCGGCTGTGACCGCCCGGGCGGTGTTGGGGTACTTCTGCACGAACTCGGCCGTGGTGCCGAGCACCTTCTCGGGGTGGTCCTTCCAGATGTCCTGGGTGGTGTTGGCCGTGATGCCGATGCCGTCCATGATGGCCCGGTGGTTCCAGGGTTCGCCCACGCAGAAGCCGTCCATGTTGCCCACCCGCATGTTGGCCACCATCTGCGGCGGCGGCACCACGATGGCGCGCGCGTCCTTGAACGGGTCGATGCCGGCGCTGGCCAGCCAGTAGTAGATCCACATGGCATGGGTGCCGGTGGGGAAGGTCTGGGCGAAGGTGTATTCGCGCTTCTCGGTGGCCATCAGCTTGGCCAGGCTGGGTGCATCGACCGCGCCCTTTTCGGCCAGCTTCTTGGACAGCGTGATGGCCTGGCCGTTGTGGTTGAGGTTCATCAGCACCGCCATTTCCTTGCGCGGGCCGGCGGTGCCGAGCTGCAGGCCGTAGATCAGGCCGTACAGCACATGGGCCATGTCGAGTTCGCCGTTGACCAGCTTGTCGCGCACGCCGGCCCAGCTGGCTTCCTTGTTGGGCACGATCTTCACGCCGTACTTCTTGTCCAGGCCCAGCTCGGCGGCCATCACCACGCTGGCGCAGTCGGTCAGCGGAATGAAGCCGATCTTGACCTCGGTCTTCTCCGGCGCGTCCGAGCCGGCGGCCCACACCGGCTGGTAGCCCAGGCTGCCGAACAGCGCTGCACCGCCCAGGGCCGCGCCCTGGCGCAGGAAGTCGCGGCGTCCGGTCTCGGCCGTTGCATCGGCAGTCACGGTGCTGTTCGTGGACGGTGCGGGACTTTTCTCGAGGGTCATGGCGGGCTCCTGTGGGTGGACTGGACAAAAAGCGGATCCGGAAAAACACAACGGCGCCCATCACCAGGGCCTGCGGTGGCAGGCCGGCAATGGACGCCGTTGTCCGTGTCCGGGGTGGACTTCCGACCGGGAGACCGCCGTTGGCCGCCCTGTCATGCCGAATGCCTTGCAGATACCGTGCCAGCCCCGGGGTCTTGTCCGGAGCCGGAACAAAAACCCTTGAAAAACAAGGCCTTGTGGAAGAGAGGTGGACCGCCGGGCACCACGGCCGGCCAAGGCCCGTTCGTCCAGATTGGTGCGCCGCACAAAGCCGGTGCGGCGGCTCGCCGGTCAGCGGCTGCGCACCGGCAGCACGTCGGCCATGGCCAGCACCGCTTCGGCCACATCGATCAGGCGCTTGTTCTGGTTCATGGCCATCTGACGCATGGTCTTGTGCGCCTCGTCCTCCGACAGATGGCGATGGGCCATCAACAGGCCCTTGGCGCGTTCGACCGTCTTGCGCTCGTTCAGGCTGGCGCGCACGGTGTCCAGTTCGTCGCCCATGCGCTGCAGCCGGCGGGCCTGGTCGCGCACCAGTTCCAGGATGGACTGGTCCATCGGCGCCCCGAAGCCGTTGCCCGCATGGGCCATGGCGGGCAAGCCGGGGTCGGCGCCGTCGTCGAAGAAGTCGGGGGCGCCATCGCTCTGGGGCCGGTCGGCACTGCGTCCGGCCACCCGTTCCAGTTCGGACAGCTCGCGCGCGGTGGCCTCCAGGCGCAGCTGGCACAGCCCCTGCAGTTCGGCGGCCAGGGCGTCCTCCACCGTCTTCATGGCGTCGATGCGCCGGGTGCAGGCGTCGAACCAGGGCTGGCTCTGGCCGGCATCCAGCGTGCCCCCGGGCGTGGTGGTGCACAGGATGCGGCGCATGCGCTCCAGCGGCATCAGGTGTTCCGGCCGCTGGGCTTCCTGCCACAGGGTGCCGATGGCCGGGCTGGCCAGGTCGGTGCAGACCTGGATGCATCGTTCCTGGGATTCGATGAAGTGCAGCAGCCGCTGCTGGCTGTCGGCGTCGGCGCGGCCGGCGGCGAACAGGGCCGAGCCGGTGGCCCGCTCCTGGCCGGCGAACTCCTTGCCCTGCAGGAAGTTCAGGAAGGCCACCAGATGGCGCGAGATGCCCGGGTCCCAGGCGCTGTCGGCGGCCTCGAACACCACCGCCAGCAGCGCCTGGATCAGCCGGGCGTAGGCCGCCACCGTGCGGTCGGTGCTCCATTGGCGGCTGGCTACCCGCTCGCGCAGCCGGGGCAGGGCGCTCAGGCCCTGCAGGGCGTAGGCGATGCGGCCGAACAGCCGCGCCCGGTGGCCGCTGCGGGCGGCGTCGGTGTCGAGCTGGTCGAAAGCCCGCTCCACCTCGGCCTGCAGGCCCTGGCTGAGCGCCACCTGGGCGGCCCGCTCGGCGGCCCACTGCTGGCCCTGCGAGCCCAGGTAGAGGTTGGACAGCCCGCGCTCGCGCTGCAGCGCATGGACCAGCCGGCCGATGGCACCCACCAGCTCGCTGGTCAGGGACAGTCGCTGCAGGCCGGCGATCTCGCTGCGCCGGGCCGCCATCAGGAAACTCAGGGCCGATTTCATGGAAGGTACGGGCAGCAACATTCGTGCCGCCCGTACACTCCCCGCCCATGCTCATCCTGGGAATCGAATCGTCCTGCGACGAAACCGGTGTGGCGCTGGTGGATGCCGGCGGCCCGGGCGCGCCGCGCCTGCTGGGCGCCGCGCTGCACAGCCAGATCGAGATGCACCAGGCCTACGGTGGCGTGGTGCCCGAGCTGGCCAGCCGCGACCACATCCGCCGCGTGCTGCCCCTGACCGATGCGGTGCTGGCCCAGGCCGGCCGGCCGCTTTCGGCGGTCGATCTGGTCGCCTGCACCCGGGGTCCGGGCCTGGCCGGGGCGCTGCTGGTGGGCGCCGGGGTGGGGGCGGCACTGGGTTTTGCGCTGGGCCGGCCGGTGCTGGGCATCCACCACCTCGAAGGCCATCTGCTCTCGCCCTTCCTGAGCGCCGATCCGCCCGAGTTCCCGTTCGTGGCCCTGCTGGTGTCCGGCGGCCATACCCAGCTGATGCGGGTGGACGGGGTGGGGCGCTACGGGCTGCTGGGCGAGACCATCGACGATGCCGCCGGCGAGGCCTTCGACAAGTCGGCCAAGCTGCTGGGGCTGGGCTACCCCGGCGGGCCGGCGCTGGCCCGGCTGGCACTGCAGGGCAGCGACACGGCCTACAGGTTCCCGCGCCCGCTGCTGCACAGCGGCGATCTCGATTTTTCATTTGCCGGCCTCAAGACGGCGGTGCTCACCCAGGTCAAGCGGCTGGCCCATGCGGTCCCCGAGGGCCCGGCCACCAGCCGGCTGGCCGATCCGCTCACGCCGCAGCAGAAGGCCGACGTGGCCGCCAGCGTGCAGGCCGCCATCGTGGACGTTCTGGTGCGCAAGTCGCTGGCGGCGCTGGATGCCACCGGGTTGAAGCGCCTGGTGGTGGCCGGTGGCGTGGGCGCCAACACCCGCCTGCGCGAACAGCTCGATGCCGCCTGCGCCCGCCGTGGCGCGCGCGTCCACTACCCCGAGCTGCACCTGTGCACCGACAACGGCGCCATGATCGCCATGGCCGCCGCCCTGCGTTCAAGGGCCGGCCTGCTGTCCGATGCCGAACTGCAGATCCCGTCGGCGCTGCAGGGTCGGTTCGATGTGCGCCCGCGCTGGCCGCTGGCCGAACTCTCCATCCCCGTCTGATCGTTTCCCGCATGTTCCGCATCCCCGTTTCCCGGCGGCTGGCCGCGTGCCTGCTGATGGCCCTGCCGGCCCTGGTGTCCGCTCAGCCGGCGCCCGAGCCCATCCGCATTGCCCTCATCGAAGGCCTGTCCGGCCCGGCCGGCCTGGCCGGCGAGGCGGTCTGGCGCAACCTGGTCTGGGCCACCGAGCGGGTCAATGCCCGGGGTGGCGTGCCGCTGCCCGGCGGTGCCCGGCCGCTGCGCATCGAGCGCTTCGACAGCAAGGGCCAGACCGAAGAAGCCCTCTCGGCCCTGCGTCTGGCCAGCGACCGCGGCATCGCCATCGTGGCCCAGGGCAACTCGTCGGCCGCCGCCAGCGCGCTGATCGACGCCATCGGCAAGCACAACGAGCGCCAGCCGGCCCAGCGCATGCTGCTGCTGAACTACGCGGCGGTCGATCCGGCGCTCACCAACGAGCGCTGCAGCTACTGGCATTTCCGCTTCGACGCCCATGCCGACATGCGCCTGAACGCGCTGATGGAACTCATCCGTGAAGACCGGGCGCTCAAGTCCATCTACCTGATCGGGCAGGACTACAGCTTCGGCCAGGGGGTGCTGCGCCAGGCCCGGCGCCTGCTGGAGCAGCAGCGGCCGGATGTGCGCATCGCCGGTGACGAGCTGCATCCCCTGTCCCGCATCAAGGATTTCCTGCCGTACGCGGCCAAGATCAAGGCCAGCGGCGCCCAGGCGGTGCTCACCGGCAACTGGGGCAACGACCTCACGCTGCTGGTCAAGGCCGCGCGCGAGGTCGGCTTCGAGGGCCGCTTCTACACCTTCTACGGCAATGCGCTGGGCGCACCGGCGGCCATCGGCGAAGCCGGCATCGGCCGGGTGGTGGCGGTGGCCGACTGGCTGCCCAACCTGCCCACGCCGGCCTCCGAGGGCTTCTACCGCCAGTTCCGGCAGCGCTTTCCCGATCCGGCCGATGACTATGTGCACCTGCGCATGCAGCTCATGGTCGAAGCGCTGGCCCAGGCCATCGAACGGGCGGGCCGGGTGGAGGCGGGTGCCATTGCGGCCCAGCTGGAGCGCGCCGACGTCACCCTGGCCGGTCAGCGGGGCCGCATGCGGGCCGACGACCACCAGTTCCAGCAGCCGCTGGCCGTGGGCGTGATGGACCGGCAGGGTCAGCCCGGCGTGCCGTTCGATGTGGAGGGCTCCGGCTACGGCTTCCGCGTGGTGCGGCAGATCCCGGCCGAGCAGGCCGCGCTGCCCCACAGCTGCCGGCTGCAGCGGCCCTGACAACCGGGAAGGAATTCCGATGAGAGCGGTGGTTGCACAACTGGAGGGCTCGCGCATCCGCGAGGTGGCCAATGCCGGCCTCGGGCGCGATGACGTGCTCAGGTTCTGGTTCGGCGAGAGCGACGAGGTCACGCCGGACGGTGTGCGGCAGGCGGCGGTGCAGTCGCTGCAGGCCGGCGAGACCTTCTATGCCCACAACCTGGGTCTGCCCGAGCTGCGTCAGGCCATTGCGGACTACACCGACCGCCTGCACCCGGGCCGGAGCGCTGCCCACTGGTTCGACCGGCTGGCCGTCACCTCGGGCGGCGTCAACGGCCTGATGGTCGCCGCCCAGGCGCTGGTGGACGCCGGCGACGAGGTGGTGGTGGTCGCCCCGGTCTGGCCCAACCTGGTGGCCCAGCCGCAGATCATGGGCGCACGGGTGGTGCAGGTGCCTCTGCAGGTCCGGGACGGCGCCTGGCAGCTCGACCGTCAGGCCCTGTTCGACGCAATCACCCCGGCCACCCGCCTGCTGGTGATCAACGCGCCCAACAACCCCACCGGGTGGACCTTGTCCGCGCAGGAGCAGCGCGACATCCTGGCCCATTGCCGCCGCACCGGCACCTGGGTGCTGGCCGACGAGGTCTACGAGCGCCTGTACTACGGTGACGACACCGCCAACGGCGCTGCGCCGTCCTTCCTGGACGTGGCCGAGCCGGACGACCGCCTGATCGTCACCCACAGCTTCTCCAAGAGCTTTCTCATGACCGGCTGGCGCCTGGGCTGGCTGGTGCTGCCGCCGGCCCTGACCGAAGCGGTGGGGCGGCTGATCGAGTTCAACACCTCCTGCGCCCCGGTGTTCGTGCAGCGCGGCGCGATCGCGGCGCTGGAGCACACCGAGGCCATCACGCCCGCCCTGGTGGCGCGCCTGCGTGCCGGTCGCGACACGCTGATTCCCCGCCTGCAGGCCGTGCCGGGGGTGGAGCTGGCCCTGCCCCAGGGTGGCATGTACGCCTTCTTCCGGCTGCCGGGGCATCCGGACTGCATGGACACGGCGCACCGGCTCGTCACCGAGGCCGGCCTGGGCCTGGCGCCCGGCAGTGCCTTCGGGCCGGCGGCCGCCGGCTGGCTGCGCTGGTGCTTTGCCAGCCGGGAGCGCCAGCGGCTGGAGCAGGGGGTGGATCGCTTGCGCCGCTGGCTGGGGCTATAATGCGCGGTTGCTGCGGCCTTGGCCGTGGCATTCACGCCTGTTGCGGCCACGGCTGCGGCAGGACGCCCGTCCCCCACCAGGAAGATCCATGATCGCCAAAGAAGTCAAGGCCGACGTCATCGCGGCCAACGCCCGTGCCGCCAGCGACACCGGCAGCCCCGAAGTGCAGGTCGCCCTGCTGACCGCCCGCATCAACGAGCTGACCCCCCACTTCAAGACCCATGCCAAGGACCACCACGGCCGTCGCGGCCTGCTGCGCATGGTCAGCCGTCGCCGCAAGCTGCTGGACTACCTCAAGTCCCGCGACGCCGACCGTTACGTCGCGCTGATCCAGAAACTGGGCCTGCGCAAGTAATTGCCACAGGGTGCACCCACGAAAAACGCCTGAGTTGGTTCGCTGGCTCGGGCGATTTTTGTTTGTTGCACCCGGTTTTCCGATTTTTCGCCTCCGGAGCCTTTCACGACAGAGCGAAGCTGTGTCATTCCAGATGGGCTGAACCCCGCCCCGGGTGTTGAGCGTTTCTGGAATGGCATCGTGTTCTGGGTGAATGTTCCGGCCCCCGTGCAGACGTCTGCACACCCCGGTCCGGCCTTGCCGGGCCCGCTTTCAGGAGCCCACCCATGACCATGTTCAACAAAGTCACCAAGACCTTCCAGTGGGGCCGTCATTCGGTCCGCATGGAAACCGGCGAGATCGCCCGTCAGGCCAGCGGCGCCGTGCTGCTCGACATGGAAGGCACCGTCGTGCTGGCCACCGCGGTGGCGCGCACCGAGGCCAAGGCCGGCCAGGACTTTTTCCCCCTGACCGTCGACTACCTCGAGAAGTCCTATGCCGCCGGCAAGATTCCCGGCAGCTTCTTCAAGCGCGAAGGCCGCCCGAGCGAGTTCGAGACCCTGACCAGCCGCCTGATCGACCGTCCCATCCGCCCGCTGTTCCCCGAAGGCTTCTTCAATGAAGTCCAGGTGGTCATCCACACCGTGTCGCTCAACCCCGAGGTGGACGCCGACATCGCCGCCATGATCGCGACCTCCGCCGCGCTGGCCGTCTCCGGCATCCCGTTCAACGGCCCCATCGGCGCGGCCCGCGTGGGCTACGTCAACGGTCAGTACGTGCTCAACCCGGGCCAGACCGAGCGCAAGGACAGCCAGATGGATCTGGTCGTCGCCGGTACCGCATCGGCCGTGCTGATGGTCGAGTCCGAGGCCGAGCAGCTGTCCGAAGACATCATGCTGGGCGCCGTGGTGTTCGGCCACGAGCAGGGCAACATCGCCATCAACGCCATCAACGAGCTGGTGCGTGACGCCGGCAAGCCCGAGTGGAACTGGCAGCCGCCGGCCAAGGACGAGACGCTGATCGCCAAGGTCCAGGCCCTGGCCCAGGCCAAGCTGGAAGCCGCCTACCAGATCCGCAACAAGCAGGCCCGCACCCAGGCCTGCCGTGCCGCTTATGCCGACGTCATGGCCGGTCTCAAGGCCGACGGCGTCGAGTTCGACAGCGTGGCCGTGGAAGGCCTGCTGTTCGAGATCGAGGCCAAGATCGTCCGCGGCCAGATCCTGGCCGGCGAGCCCCGCATCGACGGTCGCGACACCCGCACCGTGCGCGGCATCGAGATCCGCAACGGCGTGCTGCCGCGCACCCACGGCTCGGCGCTGTTCACCCGCGGCGAGACCCAGGCGCTGGTGATCGCCACCCTGGGCACCGACCGCGACGCGCAGAAGATCGACGCCCTGGCCGGCGAGTACGACGACCGCTTCATGCTGCACTACAACATGCCTCCCTTCGCCACCGGCGAGACCGGACGCGTCGGCAGCCCCAAGCGCCGCGAGATCGGCCACGGCCGCCTGGCCAAGCGTGCCCTGGTGGCCGCGCTGCCGAGCAAGGAAGAGTTCCCTTACACCATCCGTGTGGTCTCCGAGATCACCGAGTCCAACGGTTCGTCGTCCATGGCCTCGGTCTGCGGCGGCTGCCTGGCCCTGATGGACGCCGGCGTGCCCATGAAGGCCCACGTGGCCGGCATCGCCATGGGCCTGATCAAGGAAGGCAACCGCTTCGCGGTGCTGACCGACATCCTGGGTGATGAGGACCACCTCGGCGACATGGACTTCAAGGTGGCCGGCACCACCAACGGCATCACCGCCCTGCAGATGGACATCAAGATCCAGGGCATCACCAAGGAAATCATGCAGGTCGCGCTGGCCCAGGCCAAGGAAGCCCGCATGCACATCCTGGGCAAGATGCAGGAAGCCATGGGCGAGGCCAAGACCGAGATCAGCAGCTTCGCGCCCAAGCTCTACACCATGAAGATCAACCCGGAGAAGATCCGTGACGTGATCGGCAAGGGCGGCGCCGTGATCCGCGCGCTGACCGAAGAGACCGGCTGCCAGATCAACATCGAGGAAGACGGCACCATCACCATCGCCGCCACCGAGTCGGCCAAGGCCGACGAGGCCAAGCGCCGCATCGAGCAGATCACGGCCGAAGTCGAGATCGGCAAGGTCTACGAAGGCCCGATCACCAAGATCCTGGACTTCGGTGCCCTGGTCAACCTGCTGCCCGGCAAGGACGGCCTGCTGCACATCAGCCAGATCGCCCACGAGCGCGTGGAGAAGGTCACCGACTACCTGTCCGAAGGCCAGATCGTCAAGGTCAAGGTGCTCGAGACCGACGAGAAGGGCCGCATCAAGCTGTCCATGAAGGCCCTGCTGGACCGCAACAGCGGCGAGCAGCAGCAACAGCAGCAGCAATAAGCTGCGCCGGCCCGGGAGAGCGTCATGTCCACCATGCAAGCTGTCGAGATCCGTGGCTACGGAGCACCCGAGGTGCTCCAGCTGGGCGAACGCCCGGTGCCGGTGGCCGGCCCGGGCGAGGTGCTGATCCGCGTGAGCGCGTCCGGTGTCAACCGCCCGGACGTGCTGCAGCGCACCGGCAACTACCCGGTGCCGCCGGGTGCGTCCGACATCCCCGGGCTCGAAGTGGCTGGCGTCATCGAGTCCGGTGATGCTGCTGCCCTGCAGGCCGCCGGGCTGAAGCCGGGTGACCGCGTCTGTGCCCTGGTGGCCGGTGGCGGGTATGCCCAGTGGTGCGTGGCCCCTGCGGCCCAGTGCCTGCCGGTGCCCCGGGGTCTGTCCGACCTGGAGGCCGCCGGTCTGCCCGAGACCTTCTTCACCGTCTGGAGCAACGTGTTCGACCGCGGCCGCCTGCAGGCCGGCGAGACCCTGCTGATCCAGGGTGGCACCAGCGGCATCGGCGTGACCGCCATCCAGATGGCCAAGGCCATGGGTGCCACCGTGATCGCCACCGCCGGCAGCGACGACAAGTGCGCCGCCTGCCTCAGGCTCGGCGCCGACCACGCCATCAACTACCGCAGCCAGGACTTCGCCGCTGTTGCGCGTGAACTCACCGGCGGCCAGGGTGTCAACGTCATCCTGGACATGGTGGCCGGCAGCTATGTGGCCCGCGAGGTGGAATGCCTGGCCGAGGATGGCCGGCTGGTCATCATCGCGGTGCAGGGCGGCATCGATGCCGGCTTCAATGCCGGCCTGGTGCTGCGCCGCCGCCTCACCATCACCGGCTCCACGCTGCGTCCGCGCCCGGTGGCCTTCAAGGCCGCCATCGCGCAGTCGCTGCGCCAGCATGTGTGGCCGTTGCTGGAATCCGGTCGCATCCGTCCCGTCATCCACCAGGTGTTCAAGCCCGCCGAGGCAGCGCAGGCCCACGCCCTGATGGAAAGCAACACCCACATCGGCAAGCTGATGCTGCAGTGGGCCTGATCCCCGCATTGCGCACGCCATGAAGAAACTGATTGCAGGCAACTGGAAGATGAATGGCGGCCTGGCCGCCAATGAAGCGCTGGTGCGCGCCATGCTGGCCGGCATCGGCCAGCCCGGCGCCCAGGTGGCGCTGTGCGCGCCGGCACCCTATCTGGCGCAGCTGCAGGCGCTGCTGTCCGGCAGCCCTGTGGCCTGGGGTTCGCAGGATGTGTCGGCCCACGAGCAGGGCGCCTATACCGGTGAGGTGTCGGCCGCCATGCTGCGCGACTTCGCCTGCCGCTACGCCATCGTCGGCCACTCCGAGCGGCGCCAGTACCACGGCGAGACCGATGCGGTGGTGGCCCAGAAGGCGCAGAGGGCGCTCTCGGCCGGCATCACCCCCATCGTCTGCGTGGGTGAAACCCTGGCCGAGCGCGAAGCCGGCCTGACCGAGACCGTCGTCAAGCGCCAGCTCGCCGCCGTCATCCACGTCGTGGCCCACTGCACCAGCGAGATCGTGGTGGCCTATGAACCCGTGTGGGCGATCGGCACCGGCAAGACCGCCTCGCCCGAACAGGCCCAGCAGGTGCATGCCGTGCTGCGCCAGCAGATCGCGGCCGCCACCGCCCACCCCGAGCGGGTCCAGATCCTGTACGGCGGCAGCATGAATGCCGCCAACGCTGCCAGCCTGCTGGCCCAGCCCGACATCGACGGGGGCCTGATCGGTGGTGCCTCGCTCAAGGCGGCCGACTTCCTCCAGATCGTGGCCGCTGCCGGCTGACGCCGCAGCGCCGATCCCAGAATCCATCCGACTCATCAGAAGCTGCTCCATGAACATCGTCCTGACCCTTTTGCTCGTTGTCCAGATCGTGTCCGCCCTGGCCATGATCGGCCTCATCCTCATGCAGCACGGCAAGGGTGCCGATGCCGGTGCCGCCTTCGGCGGCGGCGGTGGTGGATCGGCCAGCCTGTTCGGTGCCTCCGGCAGCGCCAACTTCCTCTCGCGCAGCACCGGTGTGCTGGCCACCATCTTTCTGGTGACCACCCTGGGCCTGGCCTATTTCGGCAACCTGCGCACCGCAGCACCCAGTGCCGGCAGCGTGCTGGAGACCACCACGGTCCCGGCCACGCCGGCCCAGCAGATCCCGGGTTCCGCACCCGCCAGCGGCGTGGCGCCTGCCGCGCCGGCCGCACCGGCCACCGGTGCCGACGCGATTCCTGCCAAGTAATCGCGATGCGTGCGCTGAAAAAGGCGCACGCCCCTCTCGAAACAGGGGTTGTTTCAGGGTAAACTCTATGGGTTGTCCGGTTGGTGCACAGCAGTGGTGCCAGCAGGACAAGTCAACCAGCCGACGTGGTGAAATTGGTAGACACGCTATCTTGAGGGGGTAGTGGCGAAAGCTGTGCGAGTTCGAGTCTCGCCGTCGGCACCAATCTTTGGACCACACGGCACCACGCCGTGTCAGCGGATAGACCCAAGATGAGCCTCGACCAATACCTGCCCGTGCTTCTGTTCATCCTGGTGGGCATTGCAGTCGGGATCATTCCGCAGGTGCTGGGCTACATCCTCGGTCCCAACCTCCCCGACGCTGAAAAGAATTCTCCGTATGAGTGCGGCTTCGAAGCCTTCGAAGACGCCCGCATGAAGTTCGATGTGCGCTACTACCTGGTGGCCATCCTCTTCATCCTGTTCGACCTCGAGATCGCCTTTCTCATTCCCTGGGCGGTGGCCTTTTCCGACATCGGCATGACCGGCTTCCTGGCCGGCGTCGTGTTCCTGGCCATCCTTACCGTGGGCTTTGCCTACGAGTGGAAAAAAGGCGCCCTCGACTGGGAATGAACGGACCCGCCCGGACGGGCGACCATTGCGGAGCACTGCATGATTGAAGGCGTATTCAAGGAAGGGTTCGTCACCACCAGCTATGACGCGGTGGTGAACTGGGCCAAGACCGGTTCCCTGTGGCCCATGACCTTCGGTCTGGCCTGCTGCGCGGTGGAGATGATGCACGCCGCCGCAGCCCGGTACGACATCGGCCGTTTCGGCTCCGAGGTGTTCCGTGCCAGCCCGCGCCAGTCCGACCTGATGATCGTGGCCGGCACCCTGTGCAACAAGATGGCGCCCGCGCTGCGCAAGGTCTACGACCAGATGGCCGAGCCCCGCTGGGTGCTGTCCATGGGCTCGTGCGCCAATGGCGGCGGCTACTACCACTACAGCTATTCGGTCGTTCGAGGGTGCGACCGCATCGTGCCGGTCGACGTGTATGTGCCCGGTTGCCCGCCCACGGCCGAGGCCCTGCTGTACGGAATCATCCAGCTGCAGCAGAAGATCCGCCGCACCCAGACGATTGCCAGGGCCTGAGCCCGGTTCTCCGAACCCCGACCGCGACCCTGCCAGCCTGAGTCCACGCCCATGACCGACACCGAATCCTCTCCCCGTGCCGTGGCGCCGGCGGCGCTGCAGCAGAGCCTGACCGAATTGCTGGGCGAGCGCGCGCAATCGCTCGTCATCGAGCGCGACGAACTCACCCTGACCGTGCGTCCGGCCGACTACCTGGCCGTCATGACCCTGCTGCGCGATGCGCCGGCGGCCCGTTTCGAGCAGCTGGTCGACCTGTGCGGCATCGACTATTCCACCTACGGTGACGGCCGCTGGGAAGGCCCGCGCTTTGCGGCTGTGTCCCACCTTCTGTCGGTGTCGCTCAACCAGCGCCTGCGGGTCCGTGTGTTCTGTGCCGACGACGACTTTCCGGTCCTGCCTTCGGTCACCACCCTGTGGGCCAGCGCCAACTGGTACGAGCGCGAAGCCTTCGACCTCTTCGGCATCGTGTTCGAAGGTCACGAAGACCTGCGCCGCATCCTCACCGACTATGGCTTCATCGGCCACCCGTTCCGCAAGGACTTCCCGCTCTCGGGCCATGTGGAGATGCGGTACGACGCCGAGCGTCAGCGCGTGATCTACGAGCCGGTCAGCATCGAGCCGCGCGAGATCACGCCGCGCATCATCCGCGAAGACAACTACGGCGGCCTGCACTGAAGGCGCGAGGCATCCCGACATGGCAGAGATCAAGAACTACACCCTGAACTTCGGTCCCCAGCACCCGGCCGCCCACGGTGTGCTGCGCCTGGTGCTCGAGCTCGACGGCGAGGTGGTGCAACGCGCCGACCCGCACATCGGCCTGCTGCACCGCGCCACCGAGAAGCTGGCCGAGCACAAGACCTTCATCCAGTCGCTGCCCTACATGGACCGGCTGGACTATGTCTCGATGATGTGCAACGAGCACGCCTACTGCCTGGCCATCGAGAAACTGCTGGGCATCGAGGTGCCGGTGCGGGCGCAATACATCCGCGTGATGTTCAGCGAGATCACCCGCCTGCTCAACCACCTGATGTGGCTGGGCTCGCACGGCAACGACTGCGGCAGCTCCACCATCCTGATCTACGCGTTCCGCGAGCGCGAGGACCTGTTCGACATGTACGAGGCGGTGTCCGGTGCGCGCATGCACGCGGCCTACTTCCGCCCGGGTGGCGTGTACCGTGACCTGCCGGACAGCATGCCGCAGTACCAGGCCAGCAAGGTGCGCAATGCCCGCGCCATTGCCGAGCTGAACGAGAACCGCCAGGGCTCGCTGCTGGACTTCATCGACGATTTCACGAAGCGCTTCCCGACCTACCTGGACGAATACCACACGCTGCTGACCGACAACCGCATCTGGAAGCAGCGCACCGTGGGCATCGGCGTGGTCACGCCCGAGCGGGCACTCAGCCTGGGCATGACCGGCCCCATGCTGCGCGGCTCCGGCATCGCCTGGGACCTGCGCAAGAAGCAGCCCTACGACGTCTACGACCGCCTGGACTTCGACATCCCGGTCGGCCGTACCGGCGACTGCTACGACCGTTACCTGGTCCGCATGGAAGAGATGAAGCAGTCCAACCGCATCATCCAGCAGTGCGTGGACTGGCTGCGGGCCAACCCGGGCCCGGTCATCACCGACAACCACAAGGTGGCGCCGCCGGCCCGCGAAGCCATGAAGAGCAACATGGAGGAGCTGATCCACCACTTCAAGCTCTTCACCGAAGGCTTCCACGTGCCCGAGGGCGAGGCGTATGCCGCCGTCGAGCATCCCAAGGGCGAGTTCGGCATCTACCTGGTCAGCGACGGCGCCAACAAGCCCTACCGCCTGAAGATCCGTGCCCCCGGCTTCGCCCACCTGGCCACGCTGGACGAGATGGCGCGCGGCCACATGCTGGCCGATGCGGTGGCCATCATCGGCACCATGGACATCGTTTTCGGAGAGATCGACCGATGAACACCCCTGTCGTTTTTTCGGAAGCCACCCTCGCGCGCTTCGACCGCGAGGTCGCCAAGTACCCCGATGACCAGCGCCAGTCGGCGGTGATGGCCTGCCTGTCCATCATCCAGCAGGAGCAGGGTCATGTGAGCGCGGCCGCCGAAGCCGCGCTGGCCACCTACCTGCGCATGGAGCCCATCGCGGTCCATGAGGTGACCACCTTCTACAACATGTACAACCAGCAGCCGGTGGGCCGGTTCAAGCTCAACGTCTGCACCAACCTGCCGTGCCAGCTGCGTGACGGGCAGAAGGCCCTGCACCACCTCGAGAAGAAGCTGGGCATCACCATGGGCGAGACCACGGCCGACGGCCTGTTCACGCTGCAGCAGAGCGAGTGCCTGGGCGCCTGTGCCGACTCGCCGGTGATGCTGGTCAACGACCGCCACATGTGCAGCTTCATGAGCAACGACAAGCTCGACCAGCTGATCGAAGGTCTGCGGACCTCGGAGGGCTAACCATGAACGCACAGCAGATCCTCTCGCAGTTCCGCGCCACCGGCGTGCAGACCTGCTTCCATGGCCGTCACATCAACCCGCAGATCTATGCCGGGCTGGACGGCAGCAACTGGTCCCTGAAGGACTACGAGGCGCGCGGCGGCTACCAGGCCTTGCGCCGCATCCTGGGCAAGGACGGTTCCGAGCCCATGACCCAGGACCAGGTGATCGCCACCGTCAAGGAATCGGCCTTGCGCGGCCGGGGCGGTGCCGGCTTCCCCACCGGCCTGAAGTGGAGCTTCATGCCGCGCCAGTTCCCGGGCCAGAAGTACCTGGTGTGCAACTCCGACGAGGGCGAGCCGGGCACCTGCAAGGACCGCGACATCCTCATGTACAACCCGCACATCGTCATCGAAGGCATGGCGATCGCGGCGTTCGCCATGGGCATCACGGCGGGCTACAACTACATCCACGGCGAGATCTTCGAGGTCTACGAACGCTTCGAGGCGGCGCTGGAGGAAGCCCGTGCGGCCGGTTACCTCGGTGACCGCATCCTGGGCTCGGATTTCAGCTTCCAGCTGCACGCGTTCCACGGTTTCGGTGCCTACATCTGCGGTGAAGAGACCGCGCTGCTCGAATCCCTGGAAGGCAAGAAGGGCCAGCCCCGCTTCAAGCCGCCGTTCCCGGCCAGCTTCGGCCTCTACGGCAAGCCCACCACCATCAACAACACCGAGACCTTCGCGGCAGTGCCCTGGATCATCCGCAACGGCGGTCAGGCCTACCTGGAGTGCGGCAAGCCGAACAACGGCGGCACCAAGATCTTCTCGGTCAGCGGCGACGTGGAAATGCCCGGCAACTACGAAGTGCCGCTGGGCACGCCGTTTGCCAAGCTGCTGGAGCTCGCCGGTGGCGTGCGCAAGGGCCGCACCCTCAAGGCCGTGATCCCCGGAGGCTCGTCGGCCCCGGTGCTGCCGGCGCACATCATGATGGAGTGCACCATGGACTACGACTCGATCGCCAAGGCCGGCTCCATGCTGGGCTCGGGCGCGGTCATCGTCATGGACGACTCGCGCGACATGGTGGAGTCGCTCAAGCGCCTGTCGTACTTCTACATGCACGAGTCCTGCGGCCAGTGCACGCCGTGCCGCGAAGGCACCGGCTGGCTGTGGCGCATGGTCGAACGCATCGATCGTGGCCAGGGCCGCCCGGAGGACATGCAGCTGCTCGACAACGTGGCCGAGAACATCATGGGCCGCACTATCTGCGCCCTGGGCGATGCAGCGGCCATGCCGGTGCGCGCCATGATCAAGCACTTCCGCCACGAGTTCGAGGCCAAGATCGCTGCCGCTGCGGCCCAGGCCTCCTGATCGCCCGACGATCGAAGGACATCGGAACACACCCATGGTTGAAATCGAACTCGACGGCCAGAAGGTCGAAGTGCCGCCCGGCAGCATGGTCATGCATGCGGCCGAGAAGGCCGGCACCTACATCCCGCACTTCTGCTACCACAAGAAACTGTCCATCGCGGCCAACTGCCGCATGTGCTTGGTCGACGTGGAGAAGGCGCCCAAGCCCATGCCGGCCTGCGCCACCCCGGTCACGCAGGGCATGATCGTGCGCACCCAGTCCGACAAGGCGGTCAAGGCCCAGAAGTCGGTCATGGAGTTCCTGCTGATCAACCATCCGCTGGACTGCCCAATCTGCGACCAGGGCGGCGAGTGCCAGCTGCAGGACCTGGCGGTGGGCTACGGCGGCTCCGGCTCGCGCTACCAGGAAGAAAAGCGCGTGGTGTTCCACAAGAATGTGGGCCCGCTCATCTCCATGGAAGAGATGAGCCGCTGCATCCATTGCACCCGTTGCGTGCGCTTCGGCCAGGAGATCGCCGGCGTCATGGAGCTGGGCATGTCGAACCGCGGTGAGCACGCCGAGATCGAGACCTTCGTGGGCCAGTCGGTGGACTCCGAACTCTCGGGCAACATGATCGACATCTGCCCGGTCGGCGCACTCACCAGCAAGCCGTTCCGCTACAGCGCCCGCACCTGGGAGCTCTCCCGCCGCAAGAGCGTGAGCCCGCACGATTCCACCGGTGCCAACCTGATCGTCCAGGTCAAGAACCACCAGGTCATGCGCGTGGTGCCGCTGGAGAACGAAGCCGTCAACGAGTGCTGGATCGCCGACCGCGACCGTTTCTCGTACGAGGCCCTCAACGGCCCTGACCGCCTGACCGCCCCCATGATCAAGCAGGGTGGCGAATGGACCACGGTCGACTGGCAGACCGCCCTCGAATACGTGGCCAACGGCCTGCGCCAGGTGCGCACCGACCACGGCGCTGCGGCCATCGGCTTGCTGGCCAGCCCGCACAGCACGGTGGAGGAACTGGCCCTGGCCGGCGCCCTGGTGCGCGGCCTGGGCAGCGAGAACATCGACACCCGGCTGCGCGCGGCCGATTTCGGCCATGCCGCGCCTGCCGGTCAGGCGCGCTGGCTGGGCCGCACCGTGGCCAGCCTGTCCGATCTGCAGCGGGTGCTGGTGGTGGGCTCGAACCTGCGCAAGGACCATCCGCTGTTCGCCCAGCGCATCCGTCAGGCGGTGCGCAAGGGCGCCCAGCTGAGCGTGCTGGGCGACGCCAGCCCCGACTGGGCCATGACCGTGCGCCACACCCTGAAGGCCGACAGCCTGCACTGGTCGGCCGCGCTGGCCGGCGTGGCCGCTGCCGTGGCCGCCGACAAAGGCGTGACCGCCCCGGTGGCCGCCGAGATCAACGACACCCACCGCGCCATCGCCGCCTCGCTGGCCGGTGGCGAACACAAGGCGGTGTTGCTGGGCAACGCTGCCGCCCACCATGAGCAGGCCGGCAGCCTGCTGGCCCTGGCCCGATTCATTGCCGAACACACCGGCGCCACGGTGGGCTACCTGACCGAAGCCGCCAACACCGTGGGGGCCCAGCTGGTGCGCGCGCTGCCGGGGCAGGGCGGTCTGAACGCCGGCCAGATGCTGCGCGGTGCCCTCAAGGCCGTGGTGCTGCTGGGCACCGAGCCCGCCCACGACAGCGCCGTGGGCGCTGCAGGTCTGGCATCCGCCGACATGGTGGTCACGCTCAGCCCCTTCAAGACCAATCTGGACATCAGCGACGTGCTGCTGCCCATCGCTCCGTTCTCGGAAACCTCCGGCTCCTTCGTCAATGCCGAAGGCCGCCTGCAGGGCTTCCACGCCGTGGTGCGCCCGCTGGGTGAAACCCGCCCGGGCTGGAAGGTGCTGCGCGTGCTGGGCAACCTGCTGGGGCTCCCGGGCTTCGATGCCGAGTCGTCGCAGGCCGTGCTGTCGGCCGCGCTGCCAGGCGTGGAGCAGGGCGGCTTCGTGCCGGCCAGCCGTCTGAGCAACGACACCGGGGCCGTCGCCACCACCGCACCGGCCTCCGGCCGTCCGTGCGTGGCTTCCATCTACCAGCTCGACGGCCTGGTGCGCCGCGCCCCGTCGCTGCAACTCACGGCCGATGCCCGCCGCGCCAGCGCAACCCAGGCCGAAGCCGAGGGAGTGAGCGCATGATCATCGACGCGATGTACAACGGCGGACTGGGCCTGGTGGCCGCCCCGTGGTGGACCACCGCCGCCTGGCCCGTCATCTGGAACCTGCTCAAGATCGTGGCCGTGCTGGCCCCGCTGATGGGCGCCGTGGCCTACCTCACGCTGTGGGAGCGCAAGCTGCTGGGCTTCATGCAGGTCCGCCATGGTCCCAACCGGGTCGGCCCCTTCGGCCTGCTGCAGCCCATTGCCGACGCCCTCAAGCTGCTGACCAAGGAACTCATCCGCCCCAGCGCCGCCAGCAACGGCCTGTTCCGCCTGGGCCCCATCATGGCCATCATGCCGGCGCTGGCCGCCTGGGTGGCCATTCCGTTCGGCCCCGAGACGGTCCTGGCCAACGTGAATGCCGGTCTGCTGGTGATCCTGGCCATCACCTCCATCGAGGTGTACGGCGTGATCATTGCCGGGTGGGCGTCCAACTCCAAGTACGCCTTCCTGGGCGCGCTGCGCGCCTCCGCCCAGATGGTCAGCTACGAGATCGCCATCGGCTTCTGCTTCCTGGTGGTGGTCATGACCGCCGGCAGCCTGAACCTGGCCGAGATCGTGGCCTCGCAAGGCCGCGGCATCGCGGCCGAGGAGGGACTGAACTTCCTGTCCTGGAACTGGCTGCCGCTGCTGCCCATCTTCCTGGTCTACCTGATCTCGGGTGTGGCCGAGACCAACCGCCACCCCTTCGACGTGGTCGAGGGCGAGGCCGAGATCGTGGCCGGTCACATGGTCGAGTACTCGGGCATGGGCTTTGCCATCTTCTTCCTGGCCGAATACGCCAGCATGTGGCTGGTGTCCATCCTGGCGGTGCTGATGTTCCTGGGTGGGTGGCTGCCTCCCATCGACAGCCAGCTGTTCAACGCCATTCCGGGCTGGATCTGGCTGGGTCTGAAGACCTTCTTCGTGGTCTCGCTGTTCATCTGGATCCGCGCCACCTTCCCGCGCTTCCGCTACGACCAGATCATGCGTCTGGGCTGGAAGATCTTCATTCCCGTGACCCTGATCTGGCTGCTGCTGGTCGGCGCCCTGATGCAGTCGCCCTGGAACATCTGGAAATAAGCCGGGGAATCCACCATGTCCATCACCACCTCGTTCGCACCGTCCACCGCTGTCGCGCCGTTCTCGTTCCGCGATTTCCTCAAGAGCTTCCTGCTGGTCGAGCTGTTCAAGGGCATGGCCCTGACCGGCCGCTACGCCTTCAAGCGCAAGGTCACGGTGCAGTTCCCCGAGGAGAAGACCCCGCTGTCCCCCCGCTTCCGGGGCCTGCATGCCCTGCGCCGCTACGAGAACGGCGAGGAGCGCTGCATCGCCTGCAAGCTGTGCGAGGCCGTGTGTCCGGCCATGGCCATCACCATCGAGGCCGGCGTGCGCGAGGACGGCAGCCGCCGCACCACCCGCTACGACATCGACCTGACCAAGTGCATCTTCTGCGGTTTCTGCGAGGAGAGCTGCCCGGTCGACTCGATCGTCGAGACGCACATCTTCGAATACCACGGCGAGAAGCGCGGCGACCTGTACTTCACCAAAGAGATGCTGCTGGCGGTCGGCGACCGCTACGAGCCGCAGATCGCCGCCGCGAAGGCCGCCGACGCGCCCTACCGCTGACCTCGGGCCCGCCCGAGCAACCAAGACCTTCCCATGGACTTCCAGACCGGTTTCTTCTACCTGTTCGCGGCCGTGCTGCTCTTTGCGGCGTACCGCGTCATCACCGCGCGCAACCCGGTGCACGCGGTGCTCTACCTGATGCTGTCGTTCTCCCAGGCATCGGCGCTGTGGCTGCTGCTCAAGGCCGAGTTCCTGGGCATCACGCTGGTGCTGGTCTATCTGGGCGCGGTCATGGTGCTGTTCCTGTTCGTGGTGATGATGCTCGACATCAACATGGATGCGCTGCGGCAGGGTTTCTGGAAGCACTTCCCGGTGGCAGCCCTGCTGGGCGGCATCGTGGCGGCCGAACTGATCGCCGTGCTGTGGGTCGGGTTCCCCACGGTGCCGGTGAGCGGTGCCGTGCCGGCAACGGCCGAGGTCTCCAACACCCACGCCCTGGGCGTGCTGCTCTACACCGAATACCTCTATCCCATCCAGGTGGCCGCGGTCATCCTGCTGGTGGCGATGGTGGCCGCCATCGCGCTGACCCTGCGCCAGCGCAAGGACAGCAAGGCCATCAATCCCTCGCTGCAGGTGCATGTGCGCGCGTCCGACCGCCTGGTGGTGGTGCCCATGGCCGCCACCCGCAAATCCGCTGAACCGACGCCGGCCGAGGAGGGCAAGGCATGAGCTTGACACTGGGCCACTTCCTGTCGGTCGGCGCGATCCTGTTTGCGCTCTCCGTCATCGGCATCTTCCTCAACCGCAAGAACCTGATCGTGCTGCTCATGGCCATCGAGCTCATGCTGCTGGCGGTCAACATGAACTTCGTGGCCTTCTCGCACTTCCTGGGCGACATGCACGGCCAGGTGTTCGTGTTCTTCATCCTGACCGTGGCAGCGGCCGAGTCGGCCATCGGCCTGGCCATCCTGGTGCTGCTGTTCCGCAACCGCGCGTCCATCAGCGTCGAGGAACTCAACAGCCTCAAGGGCTGATGCCCGGACCCGAACACGCAAGACCATGAGCAACACCCTCTCTGCAAGCACCCTGCTGGCCGTTCCGCTGGCTCCCCTGGTCGGCGCCGCGCTGGCCGGCATCCTCGGCACCGCCTTCGGCGGCAACGTGATCGGGCGCCGCGCTTCCCACAGCGCCACCATCCTGGGCGTGCTGGTGGCCTTCATCCTGTCGGCCCTGACCCTGGTCGACGTCATGAAGGGGGCCCGTTTCAACGCCACCATCTACGAATGGATGGTGGTGGGCGGCCTGAAGATGGAGATCGGCTTCCTGGTCGACGGCCTGACCGCCATGATGATGGTGGTGGTGACCTTCGTCTCGCTCATGGTGCACATCTACACCATGGGCTACATGGAGGAGGACGCCGGCTACAACCGCTTCTTCGCCTACATCTCGCTGTTCACCTTCTCCATGCTCATGCTGGTCATGAGCAACAACCTGCTGCAGCTGTTCTTCGGCTGGGAAGCGGTGGGTCTGGTGTCCTACCTGCTGATCGGCTTCTGGTACAACAAACCGACGGCCATCTTTGCCAACATGAAGGCCTTCCTGGTCAACCGGGTGGGCGACTTCGGCTTCATCCTTGGCATCGGCCTGATCGTGGCCTACACCGGCACGCTGAACTACGGCGAGGTGTTCGCCAAGGCCGACCAGCTGAGCGGCATCACCTTCCCCGGCACCAGCTGGATGCTGGTCACGGTGATCTGCATCTGCCTGTTCATCGGTGCCATGGGCAAGAGCGCGCAGTTTCCGCTGCACGTGTGGCTGCCCGACTCCATGGAAGGCCCCACGCCCATTTCGGCCCTGATCCATGCGGCCACCATGGTGACCGCCGGCATCTTCATGGTCGCCCGCATGTCGCCGGTGTTCGAGATGTCGGACACGGCGCTCAACTTCATCCTGGTCATCGGCGCCATCACCGCGCTGTTCATGGGTTTCCTGGGCATCATCCAGAACGACATCAAGCGGGTCGTGGCCTATTCCACCCTGTCCCAGCTGGGTTACATGACCGTGGCCCTGGGTGCCTCGGCCTACTCGGTGGCGGTGTTCCACCTCATGACCCACGCCTTCTTCAAGGCGCTGCTGTTCCTGGCCGCCGGCTCGGTGATCATGGGCATGCACCACAACCAGGACATCCGCTGGATGGGCGCGGTGCGCAAGTACATGCCCATCACCTGGATCACCTCGCTGCTGGGCACGCTGGCGCTCATCGGCACGCCGCTGTTCTCGGGCTTCTATTCCAAGGACTCGATCATCGAGGCGGTGCACTTCAGCAACCTGCCCGGTGCCGGCTTCGCCCACTTCGCGGTGCTGGCGGGCGTGTTCGTGACCTCGTTCTATTCGTTCCGGCTGTATTTCCTGGTCTTCCATGGCCAGGAGCGTTACGACCAGAACCCGGAAGCCCACCACGACGATCACCATGACGACCATGCCCACCATGGCGACGGCAAGCCGCACGAGTCGCCCTGGGTGGTGACGCTGCCCCTGGTGCTGCTGGCCATCCCGTCGGTGCTGATCGGCTACTTCACCATCGAGCCGCTGGTCTTCGGCAAGTTCTTCGAGGACGCCATCTACGTCAACAGCCAGGCCCACCCGGCCCTGGTGAAGTTCGCCGAGATCTTCCACGGCCCCATGGCCATGGCGCTGCACGCCCTGAGCACCCCGCCGCTGTACCTGGCCCTGGCCGGTGCGGTGACCGCCTGGTACATGTACCTGGTCAACCCGGCCGTGCCGGCTGCCATCGCCCGCGCGCTCAAGCCGCTGATCACCGTGATGGAGAACAAGTACTACCTCGACTGGTTCAACGAGAACGTGCTGGCCAAGGGCGCGCGCGGTCTGGGCATCGGCCTGTGGAAGGGGGGTGACCGTGGCGTGATCGAGGGCGGGGTGGTCAATGCCAGCTGGAAGCTGGTCGGCCTGATCTCCGGCGTGGTGCGGCGCTTCCAGACCGGCTTCCTGTACCACTACGCCTTGATGATGCTGGTGGGCGTGATGCTGCTCATGACCTACTTCGTCTGGCTGGCCAAGTAAGCGCCCCGGGTCACAACAACAAGAGGAAGAACAACATCATGGGTCTGCTGAGTCTTGCCATCTGGACGCCCATCTTTTTCGGCGCCGTCCTCCTGGCCTTCGGCCGCGACGACCAGGCGCACGTGGTCCGCTGGATTGCCCTGGTCGGCGCGCTGGCCGGTCTGCTGGTGACGGTGCCGCTGTACAGCGGCTTCGAGCTGGGCACGGCGGCCATGCAGTTCGTCGAGAAGTCGGTCTGGATCGAGCGTTTCAACATCCACTACCACCTCGGCGTGGACGGCATTTCGTTGTGGCTGGTGCTGCTGACCGCCTTCATCACCGTGGTGGTGGTGGTGGCCGGCTGGGAAGTGATCACCGAGCGCGTCAACCAGTACATGGGCGCCTTCCTGATCCTCTCGGGTCTGATGATCGGCGTGTTCGCGGCACAGGACGCCATGCTGTTCTACGTGTTCTTCGAGGCCACGCTGATCCCGATGTACCTGATCATCGGCATCTGGGGCGGACCGAACAAGATCTACGCGGCGTTCAAGTTCTTCCTCTACACGCTGCTGGGCTCGCTGCTCATGCTGGTGGCCCTGATCTACCTCTACACCGCTTCCGGTGGCAGCTTCGCGCTGGCCGACTGGTACCAGCTGCCGCTGGGCGCCAAGGCCCAGACCCTGCTGTTCTTCGCCTTCTTCGCGGCCTTCGCCGTCAAGGTGCCGATGTGGCCGGTGCACACCTGGCTGCCCGACGTGCACGTGGAGGCCCCCACCGGTGGCTCCGCCGTCCTGGCGGCCATCATGCTCAAGCTGGGCGCCTACGGCTTCCTGCGCTTCTCGCTGCCCATCCTGCCCGACGCCTCGCACCAGTGGGCCGGCCTGATGATCGGCCTGTCGCTGGTCGCGGTGATCTACGTGGGTCTGGTGGCCATGGTCCAGCAGGACATGAAGAAGCTGGTGGCCTATTCGTCGGTGGCCCACATGGGCTTCGTGACCCTGGGCTTCTTCGTCTTCTCCGACCTGGGCGTGTCGGGCGCCATCGTGCAGATGATCGCCCACGGCTTCGTGTCGGCGGCCATGTTCCTGTCCATCGGCGTGCTCTACGACCGGGTGCACTCGCGCGACATCGCGGCCTACGGCGGCGTGGTCAACACCATGCCCCGGTTTGCGGCCTTTGCCCTGCTGTTCACCATGGCCAACTGCGGCCTGCCGGGCACTGCCGGTTTCGTGGGCGAGTGGATGGTCATCCTGGCAGCGGTCAAGTCCAACTTCTGGGTCGGCCTGCTGGCGGCCTCCGCCCTGATCTTCGGTGCGGCCTATTCGCTGTGGATGTTCAAGCGGGTGTACCTGGGTGCACCGGGCAACGACGACGTGCGCGCCCTGACCGACATCAACGCCCGCGAGTTCACCGTGATGGCGGTGCTGGCCCTGGCCGTGCTGTTCATGGGCGTGTACCCCAAGCCCTTCACCGACGTGATGGACGCCTCCGTGGCCGAGCTGCTGCGCCACGTGGCCGTGTCCAAGCTGCCGAACTGACCGCACCCGCGCCAAGACGACTCAAGAGAACGACAACATGATCGACAACCTCAGCTGGATCGCGGCCTACCCGGAAATCATGCTGCTGGTGATGAGCTGCCTCATCGCCCTGGTGGACCTGGGCGTGCGCACACCGCTGCGCGGCGCCACCTACCTGCTCACCCTGGCCACGCTGGGCTGCCTGGCCGTGCTGCTGGGCATGGAGGCGGCGTCGGGCCGCACCATCGACGGCTTCGGCGGCATGATCGTCAGCGACCCCATGGGCAACTGGCTCAAGTGCTTTGCCACCGTGGCCATGATGGTCACCCTGGTCTATGGCCGTGCCTATGCCGGATCGCGCGACATGATGCGCGGCGGCGAGCTGTTCATCCTGTCTCTGTTCGCGCTGCTGGGCATGTACGTGATGATCTCGGGCCACAACTTCCTGGTCATCTACCTGGGCCTGGAACTGCTCACGCTCTCCAGCTACGCCCTGGTGGCCCTGCGCCGTGACGATCTGGCCGCCACCGAGGCCGCCATGAAGTACTTCGTGCTGGGTGCCTTGGCCAGCGGCTTCCTGCTCTACGGCCTGTCCATGGTGTACGGCGCCACCGGCTCGCTGGACGTGTCCGGCGTGCTGCAGGCCATTGCCGGCGGCGAGGCCACGCTCAAGGGCTCGAAGCAGGTGCTGGTGCTGGGCCTGGTGTTCGTGGTGGCCGGTCTGGCCTTCAAGCTGGGCGTGGCACCGTTCCACATGTGGGTGCCCGACGTCTACCACGGCGCCCCGACCGCCATCACCCTGGTGGTGGGCGGTGCGCCCAAGCTGGCGGCATTTGCCATCGTGATCCGTCTGCTGGTTGAAGGCATGGCCCCGCTGGCGTTCGACTGGCAGCAGATGCTGGCGGTGCTGGCGGTGCTCTCGCTGCTGGTGGGCAACCTGGCCGCCATCGCCCAGACCAACCTCAAGCGCATGCTGGCGTTCTCCACCATCGCACAGATGGGCTTCATGCTGCTCGGCCTGCTGGCCGGGGTGGTGGGGCAGGACAACGGCAACATGGTCAACGCCTACAGCTCGGCCATGTTCTATGTGGTCACGTATGTGCTGACCACGCTGGCCACCTTCGGCGTCATCATCGTGCTGTCGCGCTCCGGCTTCGAATCCGACGAGATCGCCGACCTGGCCGGCCTCAACCGCCGCAGCCCGTTCCACGCCGGCATCATGGCGATCTGCATGTTCTCGCTGGCCGGCATTCCGCCCCTGGTCGGCTTCTATGCCAAGCTGTCGGTGCTGCAGGCGCTGCTGGCCTCGGGCCAGGGCTTCTACATCGGTCTGGCGGTCTTTGCGGTGGTCATGTCGCTGGTGGGCGCGTTCTATTACCTGCGTCTGGTCAAGGTGATGTACTTCGACGAAGGCACCCAGACCGCTGCCATCGAAGGTCCGGCCGATGCCCGCGCCGTGCTGTCGGTCAATGGTGCGCTGGTGCTGGTGCTGGGCGTGGTGCCCGGCGGTCTCATGACCCTGTGCGCCCAGGCCGTGGCCGCGCTGTTCGCCTGACGCCGCCGACCGCTCTCATGCGCCTTGAACTTGCCGGCCCCGGCCGGCTCTGAACAGCACCATGGACACCACTACCTCCGTCTGGCTGGTGCTGCTGGGCGCCTTGCTCGCGGCCAACATGCCCTTCATCAATGACCGCTGGCTGGCGGTCATCCCGCGCAGCGCCCCCAAGTCGCTCTGGATCCGTCTTCTGGAACTGGTCTTCTGGTACGCGGTGGTGGGTGCGCTCGGTCTGGGTCTGGAACACAACGCCGGGCAGATCGCGCCGCAAGGCTGGGAGTTCTATGCCACCACGGCCTCGCTGTTCCTCACCCTGGCGTTTCCCGGATTCGTCTACCGCTACCTGATGCGCCGCCGCGCATGAGCGAGGCCCTGCCCGAGGACGACCGGCACCTGCGCGAGGAGCGGCTGGTGCGGGAACCCCTGCTGAAAGGGCACTTTCTTCGGGTGGTGCGCGACACCGTGCGCCTGCCCGACGGCCGCGAGGCCACCCGCGAATTCGTCCTGCATCCCGGTGCCGTGATGGTGGTGGCCATGGCCGACGACGGCCGACTGTTGATGGAGCGCCAGTACCGCCACCCCATGGGGCAGGTGATGCTGGAGTTTCCTGCCGGCAAGCGCGACCCGGACGAGGACAGCCTGAGCTGCGCCCGCCGCGAGCTGCAGGAGGAAACCGGCTACACCGCCCGCGAATGGGCCTTTGCCGGCCGCCACGCCCCGACCATTGCGTACTCCGACGAGGTGATCGACATCTGGTTCGCACGCGGCCTGCAGGGCGGCGAGCGTCGGCTGGACGAGGGCGAGTTCCTGGATGTGTTCCTGGCCGAGCCGTCCGAGCTCATGGCCGCCTGCCGCGACGGCCGCCTGATCGACGGCAAGACGATCACCGGCCTGTTGTGGTGGCAACAGGTGATGAATGGATCATGGTTGCTGGAGTGGCGGGATAATCCCGCCCCATGAAGGTCCTGGATCTCCAATGCGGTCACCAGCACGGCTTCGAGGGCTGGTTTGCCTCTGAAGACGACTTTGCCGGTCAGCTCCGGCGCGGCCTGGTGACCTGCCCCCTGTGCGGCGACGCCCGCATCGAGAAGAAGCTGTCGGCACCCCGCCTGAACCTGCGCACCTCGCGCCACGAGACCGTCCCCGAGGTGGGGGCGCCCGAGACCCCGCCGGTCGATCCCCACCCCGGCCTGGCGGCCTTGCAGGCCCGCATGTTGTCCACGCTGCGCCGCCTGGTGGCCGAATCGGAAGACGTGGGCGAGCGGTTCGCCGACCAGGCCCGGGCCATGCACCACGGCGAGGTCGAGCGCCGCAGCATCCGGGGCCGGACCACACCGCAGGAAGCGATCGAGCTGCTGGAGGAGGGCGTGGACGTGCTGCCGCTGCCCGCCCTGCCGGTGCTGAAGGAAACCCTGCAATGACCCGCCCCGGGCGAGACCGCCCGGGACACCCGCCCGGGCCCTTCAGGGGTAGAGGCCGCGCAGGTCGCGCGCGTGCAGGATGCGCTTGCAGGCCACGATGAAGGTGGCGGTGCGCAGGCTGACCCGGTTTTCCTCGGCCACCTGCCAGACCGCGCTGAAGGCCTCGCGCATGATCTTCACCAGCCGTTCGTTGATCTCGGCCTCGCTCCAGAAGAAGCTGGAGAAGTCCTGCACCCACTCGAAATAGCTCACCGTCACGCCGCCGGCGTTGGCGATCACGTCGGGCAGCACCAGCACGCCCCGGTCGTGGAGGATGTCGTCGGCCTGCGGGGTGGTGGGGCCGTTGGCGCCCTCGATCACCATGCGGGCCTGGATGCGGCCGGCGTTGCGCTCGTGGATCTGGCCTTCGAGTGCGGCCGGGATCAGGATGTCGCAGGGCACATCCCAGAAGCTGTCGGGCGCGATCACCTCGCCCCCCGCAAAGCCGGCCACGCTGCCGGTGCGGCCCACATGGGCCAGCAGGGCCGGCACGTCCAGCCCGGCTTCGCGGTAGAGGGTGCCGCCGTGGTCCTGCACCGCCACCACCCGGGCACCGGCCTCGGCAAACAGCTTGCCGGCCACGCCGCCCACATTGCCGAAGCCCTGCACCGCCACCCGCGCCCCGGCAATCTCCATGCCGATGCGGCGTGCCGCTTCCTGGCCCACGGTGAACACGCCACGCCCGGTGGCTTCGCGGCGGCCCAGCGAGCCCCCGAGATCCACCGGCTTGCCGGTGACCACGCCGGTGGCGGTGGCGCCTTCGTTCATGGAGTAGGTGTCCATCATCCAGGCCATCACCTGCTCGTTGGTGTTGACGTCGGGCGCCGGGATGTCCTTGGTCGGGCCGATGATGATGCCGATCTCGCTGGTGTAGCGGCGGGTCACGCGCTCCAGTTCGCCCCGGCTGAGCTGCCGAGGGTCGACGCGGATGCCGCCCTTGGCGCCGCCGTAGGGCACGTTGACGGCCGCGTTCTTGATCGACATCCAGGCCGAGAGTGCCATCACCTCGGACAGGGTCACGTCCTGGTGGAAGCGCACGCCGCCCTTGCCGGGACCGCGAGAGGTGTTGTGCTGCACCCGGTAGCCCTCGAAGTGGGCCACCGAGCCATCGTCCAGATGGATGGGCACGTCGACGATCAGCGTGCGCTTGGGGCGCTTGAGGGTGTCGACCCAGCGGCCCAGCGGGCCGAGGTAGGGGGCGACCCGGTCGACCTGCTGGAGGTAGGTGCCCCAGGGGCCGAGCGCCTCGGGGTTGAGGTAGGAGGGGAGTGCCTGGGTCAGTGCAGCCGGGGTGCTGGCGTGCGGTGTGGCGGGGGGGGCAGCGGTCATGGTGTGTTCCTGCAGGTTCCGCCCCGCGATGGCAGGGCGCTGCGGGACTGTAGGAGCCAGCCGCGGCGCTGTCCAAGGCCGCTACGCCATCCTGTCATGCATTTCATGCATGGAACTGCAGGGCCGCCAGACCGGCGTACACGCCCCCGCGGGCCACCAGTTCGTCGTGCGTGCCCTGTTCCACCACGCGCCCCTGGTCGAGCACCACGATGCGGTCGGCCCGCTGCACCGTGGCCAGCCGGTGCGCGATGACCAGCGTGGTGCGGTCCCGCATGGCGGCATCCAGCGCCTGCTGCACCATGCGTTCGCTCTGGGCATCGAGCGCGCTGGTGGCCTCGTCGAGCAGCAGCAGGGGCGGGTTCTTGAGCATGGCCCGCGCAATCGCGATGCGCTGGCGCTGCCCGCCCGACAGGCGCACGCCGCGCTCGCCGAGGAAGGTGTCGTAGCCCTGCGGCAGCCGCTCGATGAACTCCTCGGCGAAGGCCGCGCGGGCGGCGGCGCGCACCTCCTCGTCGCCGGCTTCGGGCCGGCCGTAACGGATGTTGTCCAGCGCGCTGCCCGAGAAGATGACCGGGTCCTGCGGCACGATGCCGATGCGGCTGCGCAGGTCGTGCAGGCGCATGCGGTCGATCGGCACACCGTCGATGAGGATGCGGCCGCGCACCGGGTTGTGGTAGCGCAGCAGCAGGCCCAGCACCGTGGTCTTGCCGGCGCCGCTGGGTCCCACCAGCGCCACGGTGCGGCCGGGTTCGACAGCGATGTCCAGCCCCGAGATCGCGGCCTGCGTCGGCCGCGACGGGTAGTGGAAGTCGACCCCCTCGAAGCGCACCGAGCTGCCGGCGCCGGGCAGCGGCACGCTCACCGGATCGGCCGGCTCCTGCACCGGCGACGTGCCCGAGAGCAGCTCCATCAGCCGCTCGCTGGCGCCGGCGGCGCGCAGCAGGTCGCCATAGACCTCGCCCAGCACCGCCACCGCGCCGGCCAGGATGATGATGTAGACCACCGTCTGCCCCAGGTGGCCGGCGCTGATGGTGCCGGCCAGCACCGCCTGCGTGCCCTGGTACAGCCCCCACAGCAGCAGGGCGGCGGTGCTGATGATGATGAAAGCCACCAGGGCCGAGCGGGCCCGGGTGCGGCGCACGGCGGTCTGGAAGGCGTTCTCGGTGGCGCCGGCAAAGCGCTCCGATTCACGGGCTTCGGCGGTGTAGCTCTGCACCACCGGGACCGCATTGAGCACCTCCACCGCCATGGCGCTGGAGTCGGCCACCCGGTCCTGGCTGGCCCGCGAAAGGCGCCGGATGCGGCGCCCGAACAGCATGCTGGGCACCACCACCAGCAGCAGGATCAGCGCCACCTGCAGCATCACATAGGGGTTGGTCCAGACCAGCATGATGAGTGCGCCCAGGCCCATGACGCCGTTGCGCAGGCCCAGCGAGAGCGACGAGCCCACCACCGTCTGCACCAGCGTGGTGTCGGTGGTCAGGCGCGAGACCACCTCGCCGGTCTGGGTGGTCTCGAAGAAGGCCGGGCTCTGGCGCAGCACATGGGCATAGACGGCGTTGCGCAGGTCGGCGGTGATGCGTTCGCCCAGCCAGCTCACCAGGTAGAAGCGCGCGGCCGAAAACACGCCGAGTGCCACCGCCACACCGAACAGCAGCAGGAAGTGCCCGCGCAGCTGCAGGGCGGCTGTGCCCCGGTCGCCCGAGACCAGCCCGCCATCGATCAGCTGGCGCAAGGCCACCGGGAACACCAGCGTGGCGGCAGCGGCCAGCACCAGGAACACCAGGGCCAGCGCAATGCGGCCCCGGTAGGGGCGGAGGAAGGGGACGAGGCCGCTGAGGGAGCGGGGGGTGGCGGCGCGTGGGCGCTCGCTGGTGGCGGTGGAAGGCATCGGGCGATTCTGCGCCGGTTCGGCCCGTGTTTTCACCGACATGGATTCTGGTACGGGTGGGTGTACCCTAGCCGGGCGCATCGCCACAACCCGGAGGAGAACCCCATGCAATCCGCCCTGAAGTCCCTGATCGCCGCTGCCGCCCTGGGCCTGCTGACCACCGCGGCCCAGGCCCAAGGCCCCACCTGCAACGCCGCTGCCGCCGAGAAGAAGCTGGCGGGCGCGGCCAAGACCAGCTTCCTCAAGAAGTGCGAGAAGGACGCATCGGCCGTCTGCACCAACGCCGCCGCCGAGAAAAAGCTCAACGGTGCGGCCAAGACCAGCTTCACCAAGAAGTGCGTCAAGGACGCGGTGGGCTGATCAGAGCCGCAGCCGCTGCGCGTAGCCGGTCATCTCCAGATAGCCGTGCCCGACGGTGCGGCCGGCTTCGTCCTTGAGGGCCGAGAGCCCTTCCCAGTACACCGTGCCGGTGCTGGCACGGCTGTCGAGTTCCTGTGCGTCGGCCAGGGCCACCACGGTGTGCCGCCCGGCCGGTGACTGCACCGCCCATTCCACCGGGTAACGGGCCCGGGTGAGCGGGCTGGTCCAGTAGCGGCGCGGCTCGAAACGCACCTCGCCGGGCCGGGCACTGCGCGCGCCGAGCGGATCGCTGCCGTCGGCCGAGCGCCGCACCGAGCCACCGGTCCAGACCGCGCTGCCGTCGGCCCGCCGCAGCTGGAAGGCGGTCAGGCTGTCGCCGTTGTCCAGGTTCATGCCGATCCAGTCCCAGCCCACCGCATCGGGATGCAGGATGGCCTCGCTCCATTCGTGGTCCAGCCAGGCGGTGCCGGTGACGGGCAGCTCCAGGCCCTGCAGCGTCAGATGCCCTTTCACCGCCAGATGCGGCTGGGTCACATAGAAGCTGGCCTGCGAAGGGTCCGGCCCCTTGCGCGAGAAACCGGCGTCGCCCTGCAGCAGCCAGGCCTGCTGCGGCACGGCTTCGATGTCGATGGACAGTTCGCGTCCGGGCAGGCGGCTGCGGTAACGCCCGTCGGCCTCGCGGCGGATGAACCAGTCGCCCAGCACCACCTGGGTGTCGGTCTCGCTGGCCCATGCGGCCGGCGCCGGCCCGTCGCCCGGCGCCTCGCCGTTCCAGCGCGCGATGCGTTCGTCGTGCAGCAGCCGTCCCGAGGCCACGTCGGTGATGGCGGCATGCGCGAACAGCAGGTGGCGCGCGGCCAGCCGGCTGCGCAGCGGCAAGGCCGGGTCGACCCGGCTGCGGAAGAAGGTGAGCTGGAAGCCCAGCACCCGCCCCCCGGTGGCGCTGGCCCGGCCGGTCATGTACCACCACTCGGTGCGGGTGCTGTTGTGGCTGCCGTGGTCGCGCGGGAAGACCAGGGGCCGGGGCTTGAGCACACCCCCGGGCCGGTGGCCCGGCTCGGCCTGGGCGGCTGGCCAGAGCAGGGCGGCGGGGCTGGCGAGCAGGGCGCGGCGCTTCATGGCATCACCAGTCCTGCTTGACGGCCTGCACCGCATCGCGGCTGGCGGCGGCCCGCCCGGCGATCCAGGCGGTGGCGGTGCCGGCCAGCACCACGGCGGCGCACAACGCGATCAGCCGCAGCCAGGGCAGCACCAGGTCCATGGTCCAGTGGAAGCTCTGCGGGTTGACCACATGCACCAGCACCACGCTCACCGCCAGTCCCAGCAGCAGGCCGGCGAGCGCGCCCAGGGTGGTCCAGGCCAGGCCTTCGAGCGCCACCACCCCCAGGATCTGGCGGCGGGTCAGGCCCAGGTGCGCCAGCAGGCCGAATTCGCGCTGGCGCGCCAGCACCTGGGCACTGAAGCTGGCCGCCACCCCGAACAGGCCGATGCCGATGGCCACCATCTGCAGCCAGGTGGTCACCGCGAAGCTGCGGTCGAAGATGCGCAGCGAGATGGCCCGGATCTGCGAGGCCTGGGCGAACTCGATCAACGACTCGGCGCCCTGGCTGCGGGCCAGCGTCTCGATGGCGGCACGCGTCGCCTCGGGCGTGCTGCCCTCGGCCGGATGGATGGCCAGGTCGTGCACCGTGTCATCGCCCGTCAGGCGGGTGAAGTCGTCCCGGTCGATCACCAGGCTGCCGTGCTGGCGGGCGTAGTCGCGCCAGATGCCCACCACACGGTAGCGGGCCTCGCGCGCCGCCGGGGCGCTCATGGCGTAGGCCAGGGCGGGCAGATCGGCCCCCAGCCGGGCACCGTGCAGATCGACCATGGCCTCGCTGGCATACACCGCCACCGTGCCCGGTGGCAGGGGGTCGCGCAGCGGGCCGCTGACCATGGGCAGGGTGCCTGCGGCTCGGTCGGCGCCGGGCAGGGGGCGCACGATCAGCGTCACTGCCGGGCGCTGCGGGTCCATCAGCAGCGGCAGGGTGCGCAGCGGCTCCAGCCGCTGCACGGCGGGCAGGGCGCCCACCCCGGCCAGCAGGGCGGGCGGCAGGGCCTGGCCCTCGGCGGCACCGCCCGCCAGCCGCACATAGAGGGGGGCGGGCAGCAGGGTGTCGAGCCAGCGGGTGACCGAGTCGCGGAAGCTCGCCACCATCACGGTGAGTGCCACCGACAGGGCCAGGCTGGCCACCACGCCGCTGGTGGCCACCGCGGCGGTCTGGCGCAGACGGCGCGACCGTTCCACCGCCAGCAGCGGCAGCACATGCCGCCCGGCCCAGGGGGCCAGCCGGTCCAGCAGCAGGCCCACCAGCACCGGCAGTGCGGCCACCCCGCCCAGCAGCAGCAGGCCCACCGACACATAGGCGGCCAGCGGAATGCCGGCCACCGGCGGCAACAGGGCCAGCAGCACCGCCAGCACAAGCAGGCCGGCGGCCAGACCCTGGCGCCAGCGGCCCGCGGGTGCGGTCGATCCCAGGCCCTTGAGGGCCTGTGCCGGTGCCAGCCCGGCGGCCGAGCGCGCCGGCCACCAGCCCCCCACCAGGGCCGCCACCAGGCCCAGCACCCCGTACAGCAGGGCCGCAGGCGCGCTCCATTGCAGTGCTGGCGCCACACCACTGAAGTAACCGCCGCCCAGGTCGCCGCCGGCCAGCCGGAGCGCCAGCCAGGCCAGGCCGGTGCCCAGCAGCAGGCCGGCAGCGCTGCCCGCCGTGCCCAGCACCGCCGCCTCGGCCATCACCAGGGTCTGGCGCTGCCGGGCGGTCAGGCCCAGCACGCCCAGCAGCGCCAGCTGGGGCTGCCGCCGTGCCACCGACAGCGCCAGCACCGAAAACACCAGAAAGGCACCGGTGAACAGGGCCACCAGCGCCAGCACCGTCAGGTTGACCCGGTAGGCCCGCGACAGCTGGCCGCTGCGCTCGCTGACCGCCGCAGGGGCTTCGAGCAGCAGGTTGGGTGGCAGGTCGGCCGGGGGCATCACCCCGTTGACGGTCTGGCCGGCCTGCAGGCGCAGGTCGATGCGGCTGAGCCACCCGCCCTGGCCGGCCAGGTCCTGCAGCGCCGCAATGTCCATCACCAGCAGGGGCGCGCCCGGGGCGCCCACATGCCCCACGCGTCGCACCGGCCGCCGATCCAGCCCCTGCTGCAGCTGCAGGGCGCCGGCCCAGCCGTCGATCACCCGCTGCGCTGCCGGGTTGGCGAACACCGCATCGGGTGCGAACAGATCCAGCCGCCCGGCATCGTCGGCCAGCTGCGGCATGAGGGCCGGCGTGACCCCGGCCACCCGCAGCGCGTCCACGCCCACCACCCGCACCGCCAGCCGCTGGCCCTGCGGGCCGATCAGCTGCAGCGGCAGCTCCAGCACCGGGCTGGCCAGTGCCACCCCCGGCCGGGCCGCCAGATCGTCCAGCCAGGTGTCGGGCAGCAGGCCCTGGCGCGCGCGCAAGGCCACATCGGGCTGGCCCTGGACCTGGCCGGTGGCCCGGGCGAACTCGTCCAGCGCCGAGGCATTGATGAGGTGCACCGCAAAGGCCAGCGCCACGCCCAGCATCACTGCCACCACCGCCGCCAGCGTTCGCCAGGGATGGTGGCGCCATTCCTGCCAGGAAAACGTGAGGAGGAGCGCGCGCATGGCCCGAGCTTACGGGTATGGCGCCCTGTGGCTTAATAGCGGGGTTTTCAACTTTTCATGTCTCACCGCCATGGGCAACAAGATCGTCACCGAAGCAGACCGCAAGGCCACCCCGCGTCCGAAGGCCGTCAACGGCACCACCCTCCGCACCGCCGGCCGTGGCCAGAAGATCAGCCTGGAGCGTGGCAAGGCCACCCGCAGCAAGAAGAACCCCGGCAAGCGCCCGCACAGCGGCGGCTGATCCACCGGTTGCACACCCTCAGGCCCGCCCCGTGCGGGCCTTTGTCTTTGTCCCTCGCCTGCTCCCTCGTCCATGCAACGCCGCTCGCTGCTCTCCACCGCGCTGGCCCTGGTGCCGGCCCTCGGCCTGCCGGCCCGTGCCCAGAAACCGGCCCCGCTGCGCCTGCTCGCCCACGACTCCTTCGAGCTGCCGCCCGAGCTGCTCAAGGGCTTCGAACGCGACGCCGGCCTCAGCCTGCAGGTGATCAAGGGCGGTGACGCCGGCGAGATGCTCAACCGGCTCATCCTCACCCGCCGCAAGCCCCTGGCCGACGTGGTGTTCGGCATCGACAACGCCCTGCTGCCGCGCGCCCTGGACGCGGGCGTGCTCGATGCCTACGACGGCCCGGCCGCCCGCCGCCCCTCGGCGGTGTCGCTCGACGGTGGCGTGGTGCCGGTGGACTACGGCTATGTGGCGCTCAACATCGACCGGGCCTGGTTCGCATCGCGCAACCGGGCGCTGCCCACCTCGCTGCAGGAGCTGACCCTGCCGGCCTGGCGCAACCTGCTGGTGGTGCAGAACCCGGCCACCTCCAGCCCGGGCCAGGCTTTCCTGCAGGCCACCATCGCGGGGCTGGGCGAGGAAGCCGCCTTCGAGTGGTGGGGCCGGATGCGGGCCAACGGCGTGAAGGTGGTGCGCGGCTGGACCGAGGCCTATTACACCGAGTTCAGCCGCAACGGCGGCACACGGCCCATCGTGGTGAGCTATGCCGGCAGCCCGGCGGCCGAGGTGTTCTTTGCCGACAAGCCACTGGACACATCCCCCACCGCCAGCCTGTTCCTGCCCGGCGGCGTGTTCCGCCAGGTCGAGGGTGTGGCCCTGGTCAAGGGCGGCAACCCGGCCGTGCGCGAGGCCGCCGGCCGCTTCATCGAGTTCCTGCGCTCGGCCCCGGTCCAGCAGGCGCTGCAGACCAGCATGTGGATGTACCCCGCCGAGACCGATGCCCCGCTGGTGGAGGTGATGCGCCGCCATGCCCCCCGGCCCGAGCGCTTCGACAACCCGCCGCCGGCCCGCGCCCTGGCGCAGGCGCGCACCTGGCAGGACCGCTGGACCCGTGTGGTCCTGAAGTGAAGCCGTCATGGCCCGTGGCGCACTCGCGGCCATTCCCCTGAGCTTTCTGGCGCTGCTGGCGCTGGCCCCTGTGGCCCGGCTGCTGGCCGAGGGCTGGGCCCAGGGCCCGGAACTGCTGTCGGTGTGGGCGGACGACTTCCTGCGCGGCCGCCTGCTGTGGTCGCTGGCGCAGGCCGCCATCACCTGCGTACTGGCCCTGTGCCTGGGCCTGCCGCTGGCCTGGGTGCTGGCGCGCTGGGAGTTTGCCGGCCGCTCGCTGGTGCTGCGCCTGCTCATGCTGCCCTTCGTGGTGCCCACGCTGGTGGCGGCCCTGGGCGTGCTGGCGCTGTGGGGGCCGCGCGGCTGGTTCGGGGCACCGCTGGCGGAGATGGGCATCGACCTCACCGACACCCCCTGGCTGCTGCTCTACGGCAACCTGTTCTTCAACCTGTGTCTGGTGGTGCGCGCCGGGGTGGATGCGCTGGAACAGGTGAGCGCCACCCGGGTGGCGGCCGCCCGCTCGCTGGGCGCCACACCCTGGCGGGCCTTCTGGCGGGTGGAGTGGCCGGCGGTGGCTCCATGGCTGATGTCGGCCCTGTGCCTGGTGTTCCTGTACTGCTTTGCCGGTTTCGGGCTGGCACTCATCCTGGGCGGGCAGCGCTGGGCCACGGTGGAGGTGGAGATCTACACCCTGGTGGCCCACGAACTGGCCTTGGGGCAGGCCGGGGTCCTGGCCGTCTGGGGGCTGCTGCTGTCGGGGTCGGTGGCGCTGGCGTATGCGGTGCTGGAGCGGCGGCTGTCGGCACCCGGCAGCGTGCGGCCCGTGCCGCGGGTGCGGCCGGTCGGCCCGGTGCAGCGGCTGGCCCTGGCGGCGGCGCTGCTGACGCTGGCGATGGTCTGCCTGCTGCCCCTGCTGGCCATCGTGCTGCGGGCGCTGCAGGCCCTGCTGTGGGGGCAGGGCTGGGCGGTGCTGACCGACCCGCTCACCCTGACCGCGTTGGGCAACACGCTGCGCTTTGCCGGCATGGCCCTGGTGCTGGCCACGATGCTGGGGCTGCTGCATGCGGTCACGGCGCGGGCGGCCGGCGCGCCGGGGCTGGCCTGGCGGGCCGCGGCCTACCTGCCCTTCGTCGTCTCGCCCGTCACGGTGGCCTTCGGTCTGCTGCTGCTGTACCCCGATGCAGTGGCCACGCTGCCGCTGCTGGTGGCGGCCTATGCGCTGCTGGCGTACCCGTTCGTGGCCCGCTCCATCGGGGCGGCGCTCGACCAGCTGCCAGTGCATCCGGCGCAGGCGGCGGCCACCCTGGGCGCCTCGCCCTGGCGCGTGTGGAGGCGCGTCACGCTGCCGATGATGGCACCGGCCTTGCGCCGGGGCATGGCCTTTGCGGCGGCCACCGCCCTGGGCGAGTTCGCGGTGTCGCTGTTCCTGTCCCGGCCCGAATGGCTGACGCTGACCACGCTCATCCACCAGCGCCTGGGTCGACCGGGTGCGGCCAGCCTGGACGCCGCCCTGGTGCTGGCCCTGCTGCTGATGCTGCTGGCCCTCGCCGTGTTCCTGCTGATCGACCCGCCGCAGCGCCGATCGCCCCCTCTGCTCCGCAACGACCATGCTTGAGATCCACGACATCCACCGCCAATGGGACCACCGGCCCTTGCTGGCCGGCGTGAGCCTGCAGGTGCCGCCCGGTCGCACCGTGGCGCTGCTGGGCGCCTCGGGCAGCGGCAAGAGCACGCTGCTCAAGATCGTGGCCGGTCTGGAAGCGCCGGAGCGCGGGCAGGTGCGTTTCGACGGTCATGACATCACGGCCATGCCGCCGCACCGGCGCGGCTTTGCCCTGATGTTCCAGGACTTCGCCCTGTTTCCGCACCTGGACGTGCAGGACAACGTGGCCTTCGGGCTGGTGGAGCAGGGCCTGGGCCGGTCCGATGCCCGCGCACAGGCCCGGGCGATGCTGCAGCGCTTCGGTCTGGCCGACCACGCCCGCAGCCGGGTCTGGACGCTGTCCGGCGGCGAGCAGCAGCGGGTCGCGCTGGCGCGGGCGCTCATCACCCGGCCTCGGGTGCTGTTGCTCGACGAACCCTTTTCGGCACTCGACGCTGCGCTGCGGGTGCAGTTGCGCGAGGAGTTCGGGCGCCACATCCGGGATGCCGGCATGTCGGCCCTGCTGGTCACCCACGACGAGGCCGAGGCCCGCGCCATGGCGCAGTCGGCATGGCAGCTCCATGACGGGTGCCTGCGTGCGCTGTGGTGACGCAGAATGACCGCCTTTCCACCACCGCAAGGAGCACACGCATGGGCTGGTTCTCGAAGAACAACGACGGCTTTTTCCTGAGCACCACCACCCCGCCGGGCATCGAGGCCTCGCAGTACCTGGGTGTGGTGCATGGCGAGGCCATCATCGGCGCCAACATCTTCCGCGACATGTTCTCCTCCATCCGCGACGTGGTGGGCGGTCGGGCCGGCGGCTACGAGAAGGCGCTCTCGGGCGCGCGCGATGCGGCCGTGGAAGACCTGATCGAGTCGGCCCGCGAGCTGGGGGCCGACGGCGTGATCGGCATCGACTTCGACTACGAGGTGCTCGGCGAGACCAACGGCATGATGATGGTGGCCGTCAGCGGCACCGCCATCCGCCGCTGAGCCCGGCCGGCATCAGCCGCCGCGCAGGGCGCGCAGCAGCTTCTGGCCGGCGCGTCCGCTGGGCTCCATGCCCAGGCGTTCCTGCTCGGCGCGGATGGCCTGGCGGCTGCGCTCGCCCAGCATGCCGTCCACCGTGCCGATGTCGTGTCCGCGCGCGATCAGCAGGGTCTGGACCTCGCGGCGCTCGGCGCGCGACAGACCCGGATCGTCGGTGGGCCACGGGGTCACGAAAGGTCCGCCGCCGCGCAGCCGGTCGGCCAGGTGGGCAATCGCCAGGCCGTAACTTTCGGACGCGTTGTAGCTGAACACCGCATCGAAATTCCGCGTGACCAGAAACGCCGGGCCGCCGGGTCCGGCCGGTGTCATGAGGCCGGCGCTGCCGTTGGCGGGCAGGGCGCTGCCATCGACCCGTCGCAGGCCGCGCGCGCTCCAGTCGGCCATGCTGCGTTTGGTGCGGCGACCCTCGCCGGCGGTGCTGAAGCCCGGCGGCAGCTTCACCTCGAAGCCCCAGGGCTGGTCCGCCTGCCAGCCTGCGCGGTCCAGGAAGTTGGCCGTCGAGGCCAGTGCGTCCGGCACGCTGTCCATCAGGTCGGCGCGCTGGTCACCGTCGAAGTCGACGGCCAGCCGCTCGAAGGTGCTGGGCATGAACTGGGTGTGGCCGAAGGCACCGGCCCAGGAACCCTGGAAGCGCTCGGGTGCAATGTGGCCGGCCTGCAGGATGCGCAGGGCCGCATACAGCTCGGTGCGGAAGTATGCCTGGCGCCGACCGATGCACGAGAGCGTGCCGAGCGATCGCACCAGCGGCAGGGTGCCGAAGCTCTGGCCGAAGTTGCTCTCCACCCCCCACACCGCCACCACGGTGGCCGGGTCCACACCGTAGCGCTGCTGCACGCGTTGCAGCACCTCGGCATGCTGGGCCAGCCGCGCACGGCCCTCGGCCACGCGCTCTTCATCGACCAGGCCGGCCATGTAGTCCCAGACGGCGGTGCGGAACTCGGGCTGGAAGTTCAGCCGGTCGATCACGCCCATGTCGGGTTGCAGGTCGCGGGTGTGCCGGGCGAAGGTCGCCTCGCTCACGCCGGCCGCCCGGGCCGGCGTGCGCAGCTGGTTCAGGCAGGCGGCGAATTCGCCCGGCGCCGGCGGCGTGGCCGGTGGCGGTGGTGTCTGGGCCAGGGCGAACAGCGGGGCGGACAGGATCAGGGCAGACAGGTATCGGAGGTGCATGCAGGTCGGACGGCAGAAGGGGGACAAAGGTTCAGGCCAGCCAGGTGCTGCCGTGCTCGGGCACCATGGCGCGCCAGCGCAGCTCGCGCTCGATGCGCTGGCGCAGGGCGTCCGAGGCACCCGGATCGCCATGGGTCACGAACACGCGGTGGGGCGCGCCGGGCATGGCCCGCAGCCAGGCCATGAGCTGATCGGCATCGGCATGGGCGGAGGCCGACGACAGCTGCACCACCTCGGCCCGCACCGGGATGTCCTGCCCGTGCATGCGCAACAAGGCGCCGCCGCTGGCCAGCGTGGCACCCCGTGTGCCGGGGGCCTGGTAGCCGGTGAGCAGCACCATGTTGCGGTGGTCGCCCAGGTACTGCACCAGGTGGTGCAGCACACGCCCGCCGGTGGCCATGCCGCTGGCGGCCAGGATCACCTTGGGGCCGTGCTGCCGCGCAATGGCCTTCGATTCTTCCGCGCTGCGGGCCATGCGGGCCACGGCGGCCATGTCGCGGCACTGGGCGGCGTTGAGCCGGTGCTCGCCGAGATGGCGCTCGAACAGCTCGGTGCTGTGGATGGCCATCGGGCTGTCGAGGTACACCGGCAGGCTGTGCGGCAGGTCGCCCCGGCCCTTGAGCTGGGCGATGGCGTGCAGCAGGGCCTGCGCCCGGCCGACCGCAAACACCGGCACCACGGCGGTGCCGCCGCGCGCGCTCACCCGCTGCAGGGCCGGGGCCAGTTCGGCCAGCACGTCCTCGTGCGGATGCACCCGGTCGCCGTAGGTGGATTCGCAGACCACCACGTCGGCGGCCGGGGGCGGGTCGGGTGGCAGCATGAGCATGTCGTCGGGCCGGCCCAGATCGCCCGAGAACAGCAGGCGGCGGCCGCCCACCTCCAGCAGCAGGCTGGCCGCCCCCAGAATGTGACCGGCCCCCTGGAGCCGCGCGGTCCAGCCCTTCAGCGGCTCGAACGCCTGGTGCATGGGTGCCGTGCGCAGCAGCTTGAGGCAGCGCAGGGCGTCGTCCTCGGTGTAGAGCGGCAGCGCCACCGCATGCTTGCTGAAGCCCTTGCGGTTGGCAAAGGCGGCGTCTTCTTCCTGGATGTGGCCGCTGTCGGGCAGCAGGATGCCGGCCAGATCGCGGGTGGCCGGTGTGCACCACACCTTGCCGGCAAAACCCTCGCGCGCCAGCAGCGGCAGGTAACCGCTGTGGTCCAGATGGGCATGGGTCAGCACGACGGCGCCGATGCGGTTGGGCATCACCGGCAGCGGATCGCGGTTGCGCAGCCGCAGCTGCTTGTAGCCCTGGAACAGCCCGCAGTCGACCAGCAGGCTCTGGCCGTCGTGCTCGACCAGGTATTTGGAACCGGTGACGGTACCGGTTCCGCCAAGGAAGCGGATGTGAACGGTCATGCGGGGCAGTGTAGCCCCGCACCGCACCCCGAAGGGTGTCAGCCGAGTGCGGCGTCGAGCAGCAGCATGAACACGAAGCCGGCCAGCAGCGTGACCGACGCCCACGACTCGAAGCCGTTGCGGTGCGTCTCCGGAATGATCTCGTGGCTGATGACGAACAGCATGGCACCCGCCGCCAGCGCCAGGCCCAGCGGGTAGAAGGCCGGCACGCTGCCCAGCACCAGCAGACCCAGGATGGCGCCCAGCGGCTCGGCCAGACCGGTGAGTGCGGCCACCCCCCAGGCGCGCCCGGCGCTCTGGCCCATGGCGCGCAGGGCCATGGCCACGATCAGACCCTCGGGCATGTTCTGCAGGCCGATGGCCAGGGCCACGGAGGCACCCGCCGATGCCGCATCGCCAGCGCCGATGCCTGCGTAGGCGGCCCCCACCGCCAGTCCTTCGGGCACGTTGTGGATCAGGATGGCCAGCACCATCAGGCGCGAGGTGCGGCCGGCGGTGTCGGCGCCTGCCCGCAGGCCCGCATGGCCCTGGGCCGCCGGCGGCAGCACCGCGTGTTCGTGCGGGGTGAAACGGTCGATGGCCAGCATCAGGCCCATGCCGAGCGCCAGGCCCAGACCGGTCAGCGCGGCCGAGCCGGTGCGCTCACCGGTCAGCTGCTGCCCCGCCTCCAGCGAGGGCAGCAGCAGCGCAAAGATCGAGGCCGCCAGCATGATGCCGGCCGAGAACGCCAGCAGGGCCGACTCCTGCAGCTTGCTCACCCGCTGCACCACGAACACCGGCAGGGCGCCCACCGCCGTGGCAAGGGCGGCCAGCATCGAGGCCTGCACACCGGCGGCCATGGCGCTGCCATGATCGGCGGCGTCCCACCAGGCCCGGGTGGGCGCCCAGAAGGTGCTCAGCGCCGCCAGCCCGGCCATCACCAGCAGGCCGGCGCCCAGCGCCAGCAGCGTGTGGCGCAGGGCGTGCGGCGGCACCGGCATTTCCAGGGCCTGCAGCATGGGTCGGACTTGGCGGATCAGCTCGGTCATGGGTACGCTCCATCGGGAATGCTGGAGAGTTTGTCAAAAACTATCGACAAGGTCGAATTGATATGCCCAATCAAAACCATAGGCCCCGCTGGCTGCGGGCCTTGCTGGCGGTCGTGGCGGCGCTGACCGGCCTGGCCGCCGCCTGGACCAGCTGGCAGGCCTGGGTGCTGCTGCGCCTGCCCTACAACGAAGAAGGCCGTCATTTCGACGGCCTGGTGGTGCACCACGAGGGCACGGGGGAGGTGCTGGCAGGGGTGGCGGTGGTGTTATGGGCCCTGGTCAGCGGGTGTGTGGTGCTGGCGGCGCGGTGTCGAAAGGGTTGAAGGGCGACATGCCCAGGGCCCGGAAGTCGCCGACATTGCGGGTGACCACCGTCAGGCCATGCACCTGTGCCGTGGCAGCGATCATCGCGTCCTCATACAGCGTGTCGGATCGCCCATGCATCAGGCGCGCCCAGGCCCGGAACACTGCCGCGTTCATGGGCAGCACATTCCAGACGGACTCCACCTGATCCAGCCAGCTCTCGATGGTGCTCGCCTTGGCCGCGTCCTGTTGCCGGGTAAGTTCGATCCCGGCCCGTATCTCGCCCAGCGTGACCGCAGACACGAACAAGTGGCTGTCCGGTTGGTCCTGCATCCAGGCCACCACGGCACCATGTGGGCGCGGTCGACGCAGTTCCGAAACCACGTTGGTGTCGAGCAGAAACACTGGATCAACCCCAGCTGGGTGGTGTACGCCGACGGGCCTCGCCGCGTGTGGGCAACGGCCATTGGGTTCTGTGCTCGTCCGACAGCAACAAGTCTTTCAACGAGGGCCTGGCGTTCTGCTGCATCTGTCGCCACTGGACCACCGGCACCAGCACGGCAGCCTCTGTACCCCGGCGGGTGACCATCTGGGGCCCGTCAGTCAGGCAGGCGTCCAGAAATTCGCTGAAACGGGCTTTGGCGTCTTGAACCGGCCATGCGTTCACGGTGCACCTACAGAGTGATGATTAACTAGTCAGATGACTAGTCTGAAGATCTCCCGCCAGCCCGTCAAGACCGTTCAGCTGAAGAAGCTCTTGGCCTTCTCGAACCAGCCCTTGTCGTTCGGGCTGTGCTTGTGGCCGCCCTTCTTGAAGGACTCGTCGAGTTCCTTGAGCAGCTTGCGCTGGTGCTCGGTGAGCTTGACCGGCGTTTCCACCGCCACATGGCAGTACAGGTCGCCGGGGTAGCTCGAGCGCACGCCCTTCACGCCCTTGCCGCGCAGGCGGAAGGTCTTGCCGCTCTGGGTGCCTTCGGGCAGGTCGATGGTGGCCTTGCCCTGCAGGGTGGGCACATCGATCTCGCCGCCCAGGGCGGCGGTGGTCATGCTCACCGGCACCTGGCAGTGCAGGTCGTCGCCGTCGCGCTCGAAGATGTCGTGCTTGCGCAGGCGGATCTCGATGTAGAGGTCCCCGGCCGGGCCGCCGTTCTGGCCCGGTTCGCCGTTACCGGTGGAGCGGATGCGCTGGCCGTCGTCGATGCCGGCGGGGATCTTGATCTCCAGGGTCTTCTGGCGCTTGATCTTGCCGTGCCCGTTGCAGGCGGTGCAGGGGTCGGGGATGACCTTGCCCTTGCCCTGGCAGGTGGGGCAGGTCTGCTGCACGCTGAAGAAGCCCTGGCGCATCTGCACCGCACCCTGGCCGTGGCAGGTGCCGCAGGTCTTGGCGCTGGTGCCGGGCTTGGCACCGGTGCCGTTGCAGGTGTCGCAGTCGTCCCAGCTGGGGATGCGGATCTGGGTGTCCTTGCCGTTGGCGGCTTCCTCCAGCGTGATCTCCATGGCGTACGACAGATCCGCGCCGCGGTAGACCTGACGGCCGCCCCGGCCGCGTGCGCCACCGAAGATGTCGCCGAAGATGTCGCCGAAGGACTCGCCGAAACCGCCGAAGCCCTCCGCCCCCGGGCCGCCGCGCATGTTCGGGTCCACGCCGGCGTGGCCGTACTGGTCGTAGGCCGCCTTCTTCTGCGGGTCCGACAGCATCTCGTAGGCCTCTTTGGCCTCCTTGAACTTTTCCTCGGCGCTCTTGGCCGCCTCACCCTGGTTGCGGTCCGGGTGGTACTTCATCGCGAGCTTGCGATAGGCCTTCTTGATCTCGTCGTCGGAGGCGTTCTTGGGAACACCGAGCACTTCGTAAAAGTCGCGTTTGGACATGGTGGTGGGCGGTCTTGGGCGGGGGTTGTTTCAAGACGAACGCCGCGACCGGTTGCCCGGGCGCGGCGGTGCGGGGAGCAAGGCGATCAGCTCTTCTTGACTTCCTTCACTTCGGCGTCGACCACATCATCGTCGGCCGGACGGTTCGACGAGGCCTGCTCGCCACCGGCGGCACCGGCCGCGGCGCCGGCCGCCGCCTGCTCGGCCTGCTGGGCGGCATAGACCTTCTCGCCCAGTTTCTGGCTGGCGGTCATGAGGGCGGTGGTCTTGGCCTCGATGTCGGCCTTGTCCTCGCCCTGGGCGGCTTCCTCGACGGCCTTGATGGCGTCCTCGATGGCGGTCTTCTCGGCAGCCTCGAGCTTGTCGCCGTGCTCGCCCAGCGACTTCTTCACGCTGTGCACCATGGCCTCGGCCTGGTTGCGGGCCTGCACCAGCTCGACCTTCTTCTTGTCGTCGGCGGCATTGAGCTCGGCGTCCTTGACCATCTGCTGGATCTCTTCTTCCGACAGACCCGAGTTGGCCTTGATGGTGATCTTGTTTTCCTTGCCGGTGCCCTTGTCCTTGGCGCCCACGTGCAGGATGCCGTTGGCGTCGATGTCGAAGGTCACCTCGATCTGCGGCATGCCGCGCGGGGCGGCCGGAATGCCCTCGAGGTTGAACTCGCCCAGCAGCTTGTTGCCGGCAGCGATCTCGCGCTCGCCCTGGAACACCTTGATGGTCACGGCCGGCTGGTTGTCGTCGGCGGTGGAGAACACCTGGCTGAACTTGGTCGGGATGGTGGTGTTCTTGGCGATCATCTTGGTCATGACGCCGCCCATGGTCTCGATGCCCAGCGACAGCGGGGTCACGTCCAGCAGCAGCACGTCCTTGCGGTCACCGCTGAGCACCTGGCCCTGGATGGCGGCACCCACGGCCACGGCCTCGTCGGGGTTGACGTCCTTGCGCGGGTCCTTGCCGAAGAACTCCTTGACCTTCTCCTGCACCTTGGGCATGCGGGTCATGCCGCCGACCAGGATCACGTCGTGGATCTCGCCCACGCTCACGCCGGCGTCCTTGATGGCGGTGCGGCAGGGCGCGATGGTGCGCTCGATCAGCTCTTCCACCAGGGCTTCGAGCTTGGCGCGGGTGAGCTTGATGTTGAGGTGCTTGGGGCCCGAGGCATCGGCGGTGATGTAGGGCAGGTTGATGTCGGTGGCGGCCGAGCTGGACAGCTCGATCTTGGCCTTCTCGGCGGCTTCCTTCAGGCGCTGCAGGGCCAGCACGTCCTTGGACAGGTCGACGCCTTGCTCTTTCTTGAACTCGCCGATGATGAAATCGATGATGCGCTGGTCGAAGTCCTCGCCGCCCAGGAAGGTGTCGCCGTTGGTGGACAGCACCTCGAACTGCTTCTCGCCGTCCACGTCGGCGATCTCGATGATCGACACGTCGAAGGTGCCGCCGCCCAGGTCGTACACGGCGATCTTGCGGTCGCCGGCGCCGTGCTTGTCCAGGCCGAAGGCCAGGGCCGCGGCGGTAGGCTCGTTGATGATGCGCTTGACGTCCAGGCCGGCGATGCGGCCGGCGTCCTTGGTGGCCTGGCGCTGGGCGTCGTTGAAGTAGGCCGGCACGGTGATCACGGCTTCGGTCACGGGCTCGCCCAGGTAGTCCTCGGCGGTCTTCTTCATCTTGCGCAGGATGTCGGCAGACACCTGCTGGGCCGAGATCTGCTTGCCGCGCACTTCCACCCAGGCGTCGCCGTTGTCGGCCGCCACGATGGAGTAGGGCATCAGGTTGATGTCCTTCTGCACTTCCTTCTCGGTGAACTTGCGGCCGATCAGGCGCTTGATCGCGTACAGCGTGTTGCGCGGGTTGGTCACGGCCTGGCGCTTGGCCGAGGCGCCCACCAGCACTTCGCCGTCTTCCTGGTAAGCCACGATCGACGGCGTGGTGCGTGCACCTTCCGAGTTCTCGATCACCTTGGTGGTGTTGCCGTCCATGAAGGCCACGCACGAGTTGGTGGTGCCGAGGTCGATGCCGATGATGCGTCCCATGTTGTGACTCCGTGAAATGGAAAAATGGTGTGAAGAACGATGTGGGGAAGGTGTGGATAACCGGTGGGCTTTTCAAGGGCCCGGCATTCAGCGCGGGGCCGCCACGGTGACCAGGGCCGGGCGCAGCACCCGGTCGGCGATCAGGTAGCCCTTCTGCAGCACCGTCACCACGGTGTTGGGTTCCTGCTGGGCCGGCACCATGCTGATGGCCTGGTGCTGGTGGGGGTCGAAGCGGGCGCCGGCGGGCGGGGCGATCTGCACCACCTTGTGGCGCTCCAGGGCGCTGATGAGCTGCTTGAGCGTGGCCTCGGACCCTTCGCGCAGCTGCTCGCGGGTGGCTTCCGTGATGGACAGACCGGCTTCCAGGCTGTCGGCCACCGGCAGCAGGCCCTCGGCAAAGGATTCCACCGCGAACTTGCGGGCCTTGGACATGTCGTCCTCGGCGCGGCGGCGGGTGTTCTCGGCATCGGCCCGGGCCCGCAGCACCTGATCGGCCAGGTCGGCGTTCTGGGCCTTCAGGGTGGCCAGTTCGTTCTGCAGGGCAGTCAGGGCGTCGTGCTCGATGGCAGCGGCAGCGGCCTCGGCTTCTTCGGGCGGCATCGGGTCCTGGCGGGAGGTGTCGGGAGAAGAGGGCTGGCTCATGGATGACAAGGGTTGTGGGGCTGCGCCGGGGCGCGACCGCAGTGACATGGGGGCCATCGGCCCGGTTTCAAGAGGGGGCGCCCTGACCGGCGCCGCACGTGACAGCCGGCGCCGGACGCGGAGGCCAGAATCCGGGGCTTTCCCTCACGGATACCTGCCATGAAGCTGTTTCGCCACGGGCCTGCGGGCGCCGAAAAGCCCGGTCTGATCGACGCCGACGGTGTCCAGCGCGATCTCTCGGGCCACCTGACCGACATCGAGCCGGCCACGCTGGGCCCCGATTCTAGGGCCCGGCTGGCGGCCATCGACCCGGCTTCCCTGCCGGTGGTGCCTGCCGGCACCCGCATCGGCCCCTGTGTGGGCCGGGTCGGCAACATCGTGGCCATCGGCCTGAACTACGCCGACCATGCGGCGGAAGCCGGCCTGAAGGCGCCCGGTCAGCCCATCGTCTTCAACAAGCACAACAGCGCCATCAGCGGCCCCGACGACGACATCTGGCTGCCCCCGGGTTCCCTGAAGATGGACTGGGAAGTGGAGCTGGGCATCGTCATCGGCCAGCCCACCTTCCATGTGAGCGAGGACCAGGCCCTGCGCCATGTGGCGGGCTTCTGCCTGGTCAACGATGTGTCCGAACGCGCCTGGCAGATGGAGTACGAGGGCCAGTGGGTCAAGGGCAAGAGCTACCCCACGCACTGCCCCATCGGCCCCTGGCTGGTCACGCCCGACGAGCTGGGCGACCCGCAGGACGTGGACCTGTGGCTCGATGTGAACGGCCAGCGCCGCCAGACCGGCAACACCCGCACCATGATCTTCGGCGTGGCCCACATCGTGAGCTACCTGAGCCGCTTCATGGCCCTGCAGCCCGGCGACGTGATCCCCACCGGCACCCCGCCCGGGGTGGGCATGGGCCACAAGCCGCCGATCTATCTGAAGGCCGGCGACGTGGTCACGCTGGGTGGTCGGGGCCTGGGGCAGCAGCGGCAGCGGGTGGTGGACAGTCCGGTCTGACCTGGGCCCAGCGGCCGGCGAACTGCCGCACCTCGCCCACCCGCCGGGCCAGCTCGCTGCCCGGCGCGGTGAGCCGGTAGCCGTGCCCGTCGTGTTCGATCAGCCCGGCGCCACGCAGCGACTTCAGGCGGGTGTTGAGGGTGTTGGGCGTGATGCCGCCCACGCTGTCCTGCAGCAGGCGGAAGGTCTGGGGATGGCCGTCGGACAGGGCCCACAGCACACGCATGGCGTAGCGGCATTCCAGCAGATCGAACAGCTGGCCGATGGCCTCCGGGTCCTTGCTCATGCGGTTCCTCCTGCGCACATTGGCTGGCGGCCACTATAAATGCCGGAGCAGGCTTCAGGCGTCGCTGTAGAGCTTGCGCAACAGCCGCACCAGCGTGGCCTGTTCGCGCGGGGTGAGTGCCCGGGCGGCTTCGGCCTCGGCGGCGCTGGCGGTGGCACAGGCCGCCTGGTGCAGGGCCTGCCCGGCCGATGTGAGGTGCAGGCCCACGGCCCGGCCGTCCTGCGGGTGGGGGCGGCGTTCGATCAGCCCGCGCTGCTGCAGGCTGCCCACCAGCCCCACCAGGTTGGGCGGCTGGATGGCCAGGGCGGCGCAGATCTGGCGCGAGGTGATGCCCGGGTTCTGTGCGATCAGGGTGAGCACCGAGAAGTCCACCGGCCGCAGCCCGTGCGGTGCCATGTGCTCCATGAACCGGCCGACCACGGCCAGCGAGGCCCGGCGGGCGTGGTAGCCCAGCAGCGATTCCAGGATGCCGGTGTCGACACCCTTGTCCTCGGGGCTGCAGCCGCTCATGAGCAGCGGGCGATGATGTCCTGCGGCACGGGCACCGCACGGATGCGGTCGGGGTTGGCCGGGTCGCGCTCGCAGAAGGCGCGCGTCTCGGTGCCTTCGCACAGCAGGGTGTCGCCGCGCATGACCTTGTGTTCGTGGACGAACACCTTGGCCTTCCACTCGCTCACCCGGGTGTGGATCTGCAGCCGCTCGCCGTAGGTGGCCGGCTTCATGAAGCGGGTGTGGATCTCCAGCAGCGGGGTGCCGATGATGCCGGTGGTCTTGACCAGCTCGCGCCAGGGCGGCACGCCGCACTGCACGAAGAAGTTCAGCGAGGAGGCGTCCATCCACTTGCTGAAGTTGGGGAAGAAGACGATGCCGGCCGGATCGCAGTCGCCGAACATCACCTCCACCTCGTAGATCACGGTCTTGCTCATGGGTGACTTTCAGCGCGGGGCCATGCGCAGCGCGCCGTCCAGGCGGATCACCTCGCCATTGAGGTGGGTGTTGGTGACGATGTGGGCCGCCAGCGAGGCGAACTCTTCCGGGTGGCCCAGGCGCGGCGGGAAGGGGATGCTCGCGGCCAGCGACTGCTGCACCGGCTCGGGCAGGCTGCGCATGAGCGGGGTGGAGAACAGACCCGGTGCGATGGTGCATACCCGGATGCCGTGCTGCGCCAGGTCGCGCGCCATGGGCAGCGTCATGCCCACCAGGCCGCCCTTGGAGGCGCTGTAGGCCTGCTGGCCCACCTGACCGTCGAAGGCGGCCACGCTGGCGGTGAACAGCATCACGCCGCGCTCGCCGTCGGCCAGCGCCTCCAGCTTCGCGCAGGCGGCGGCAAACAGCCGCGCCGCGTTGTAGGAGCCGATCAGGTTGACGCTGATGACGCGGCTGAAGTCTTCCAGCGGGGCGGCGCTGCCGTCCTTCTGCACCACGCGTTTGGCGGTGCCGATGCCGGCGATGTTCATGAGGATGCGGGCCGGGCCGTGGGCGGCGGTGGCGGCGTCGAGCGCGGCCTGCAGGCTGGCGGTGTCGGTGATGTCGCAGGCCAGGCCCAGACCACCGATGTCGGCGGCGACGCGGCGGGCGTTGTCGGCATTCACATCGAGCACGGCCACCTTGGCACCCTGGCGGGCGAGTTCGCGGGCGGTGGCTTCGCCGAGGCCCGATCCGCCGCCGGTGACGAGGGCGGCGTGTCCTGAAATCTGCATGGGTTGTCTCCTGGAGAAAGGGGGTCAGCGGGGCTGGAGGATGTTCGGGGCGCTGCCGTCGTACAGGGCTTCCACCAGCGCGGCCCGGTGCTGCAGCACCGCACGCTGGTTGATCGAGCCCTTGTCGGTGACCTCGCCGCGGTCGATGGAGGGTGGCTCGGCCAGCAGCAGCAGGCGGGCCACCCGGTTGGCGCTGCCGGTGGCCTGGGCCGCCAGGTCGTCGAGCACCTGCTGGAAGTGCGCCCGCACGGCCGGGTGGGCCAGCACCTCGGCCAGCGGGGCATCGGCCGGCAGGCCGGCCAGGGTGCGCACCGCGGCGGTGGGGAACAGCAGGGCACCGACCTCGTTGCGGTTCAGGCCGGTGATGACGGCATCCTGCACGAAGGGCGCACCCGCCGCGATGATGCGGCCGCGCAGCGGCCCCACGCTGACGAAGGTGCCGGTGGCCAGCTTGAAGTCCTCGGCAATGCGGCCGTCGAAGCGCAGGCCCCGGTGGTGGTTGTCGGGGTCGATCCAGGCCACCGCGTCGCCGGTGCAGAAGAAGCCTTCGTCGTCGAACGATTCGGCCGTGGCCTCGGGGTTGCGCCAGTAGCCCGGCGTGATGTTGGGGCCCCGGTAACGCACCTCGGTCTTGCCCTGCAGCGGCACCAGCTTGAGCTCCAGCCCCGGGGTGGGCAGGCCCAGGTCGCCCGAGCGCACCTCGGGGCTGGTGATGTACAGGCCGAACGGGCCGGACTCGGTCATGCCCAGGCCGGTGCCCATGACGATGCGTTCACCGATCTCGGCTTCCTGCACCTGGTGCAGCGTGTCCCACACCGGCTGGGCCAGGGCGGCACCGGCATAGAAGAACAGGCGCACGCGGCTGAGCAGGTTGCGCCGCAGCCCGGCGTCGGTCTTCATGGCGTTGGCGATCGCCTCGAAGCCGGTGGGCACGTTGAAGTACACGGTGGGCGCGATCTCGCGCAGGTTGCGCAGCGTCTCGGCCATGAGGGCCGGTGTGGGCTTGCCGTCGTCGATGTACAGCGTGCCGCCGTTGAACAGCGTCAGGCCCACGTTGTGGTTGCCGCCGAAGGTGTGGTTCCAGGGCAGCCAGTCCACCAGCACCGGCGGCTGGTCCGGGTCGGCCAGCACCGGGATGCTGGCGACGATCTGCTGCTGGTTGGCGCACCACATGCGGTGGGTGTTGATCACGCCCTTGGGCAGCTTGGTGGAGCCGGAGGTGAACAGGAACTTGGCGATGGTGTCCGGCCCGGTGGCCTGCATGGCGGCGTCCACCGCCGGGGTGGGCGCAGTGGCGCGCAGGGCCGCAAAGCTGGTGGTGGCGCGGCCGGGCACGGTGCCGGTGGTGGTGACGATCTCCACGTCCTCGCCCACCGTGGCCAGCAGGGCGCGCTCGTAGCGCGGGGCGTCGCTGGCGAACACCAGACCCGGTGTCAGCGTGCGAACGATGTGGCGCAGCTTCTCGAAGTCCTGGCTCACCAGGGAATAGGCGGGCGAGGCCGGCGCCCACGGAATGCCGGCGTACAGGCAGCCCAGGGCCAGCTGGGCGTGCTCCAGATCGTTCTCGCTGACGATCAGCACCGGCCGCTCGGCGTTGAGCCCCCGGTCCAGCAGCGCCTGGCCGATGCAGCGGGCCGCATCGAGCGCCTCGGCGTAGCTCAGGTGCTGCCAGTCCCCGGTGCTGCCGTCGGCCCGGCGTTCGCGCCGTGCCATGAAGCTGCGCTGCGGCGCCACCTCGGCCCAGTGCAGCAGCCGGTCGGTCAGGCGGTGCGGAAAGGGCGGCAGGGGCTGCTCGGCCTGCAGGTAGGTGGTGCCATCGGGGGTGTCGCGGCGCAGGCCCCGGGTCACACCGAAGGCCAGGGTGCGGTAGCGGGGCAGGGTGGCGGTGCTCATGGCTCAGCCCTTCTTCACCTTGGCGCCCCGGCCTTCCAGGAAGTCGCGCACCCGGGCCTTGGCCTCGGGCGCGTCCTGCACGATGGCCGACATCAGCGCCTCGGTGAAGAAGCCGTGGTCGGACGGCTGTTCGGCGATGCGGGGCAGGGCGTGCATGAGGGCGTAGTTGGTCAGCGGCGCATTGGCGGCGATGCGGGTGGCCAGCTCCAGCGCCTTGTCGAGCGCCGTGCCCTGCGGCACCACGTACTGCGACAGGCCGATGCGCTCGCCGTCCTCGGCGTTGTAGACCCGGCCGGTGAGCATCATGTCGGTCATGCGGGCAGCACCGATCAGGCGCGGGATGCGCACCGAGCCGCCGCCGCCCACGAAGATGCCGCGCGTGCCCTCGGGCAGGGCATAGAAGGTGCTGGCGTCGGCCACGCGCACATGGCAGCTGCTGGCCAGCTCCAGCCCGCCGCCCACCACCGCGCCATGCAGCGCGGCCACCACCGGGACGCGGCCGCGTTCCACCTCGTTGAGTGCGGCATGCCACAGGCGCGAATGCTGCAGACCGCCGCCGGCATCGCGCTCCTGCAGTTCCGACAGGTCCAGCCCGGCGCAGAAATGCTCGCCCGCGCCGGTGACCACGGCCGCGCGCACGCCGGTCGGCAGATTCTGGAAGGTGTCGCGCAGCGCCATGACCAGCCCGTCGCTCAAGGCATTGCGCTTGGCCGGGCGGTTGAGGGTGATCAGCGCGATCTGCTGCTGGTCGCCGCGCAGCTCGAAGGAAAGGTCGGGGAAGGTCGGGGTCATGGCGGGTCCGTGGGAGGTCGGGTGCGGGTTGTCGAGCTTGTCGGTGGCTGGCATTGTGGTTATAAAAAATAACCAAATCAACCGGCCCGGGGCGCTTTGTTCACCGGGTTTACCCGCATCGGAGACACCCATGCCCGCCCTTGCCCCTCTGGCCGAACTGGTCGACATCGAGTCGCTGGAGCGGCGGTCCGCCCCGGCCGAGACCACGCCCTACGGCCTGATCCGCGATGCCGCGGCCCGCTGGCCCGATCGTGTGGCCTTCACCTGGCTGCCCGATGCCGGGCTGAGCACGCCGCCGCGCCCGGTCACCTACACGCAGCTGCTGCGCGACATCCACCGCGCTGCCAACGCCCTGCGCGCCCTCGGGGTGGGGCCGGACGATGCGGTGGCCCTGCTGGCCCCCAACATGCCCGAGGCCCAGGCGGTGCTGTGGGGCGCGCAGCTGGCCGGGCGGGTGTGTCCCATCAACACGCTGCTGCAGCCGGACCACATCGCGGCCCTGCTGCAGGCCAGCGGAGCGCGGGTGGTGGTGGCCCTGGGCCCGCACCCGGAGCTGGCGGTGTGGTCGGCCGTGCAGCAGGCCTGCGAAGGGCGGGACCTGGTGACGGTGGCCATCGGCGCCGGCCAGCCGGCTCCCGGTGCGCTGGATCTGCACACCCTGCTGCAGGCCCAGCCCGACACGCTGACCTTCGCCCCCGACCTGGATCCCCGGCGCGTGGTGGCCCTGTTCCACACCGGTGGCACCACCGGTTCGCCCAAGCTGGTGCAGCACACCGGTGCCAACGAGGCCCACACCGCGCGCTGGGCCCCCGGGTTCTACGGGGCCGACGAGCGCAGCGTGGAGATCAACGGCTTCCCGCTGTTCCACGTGGCCGGGGCCTTCGTGTATGGCCTGTCGATGCTCTCGGTGGGCGCGCGCCAGGTGCTGCCCACCCTCACCGGCATGCGCAACGCGGCGTTCGTTCAGCGCTACTGGCGCTTCTGCCAGCGTGAGGGTGTCACCCACCTGGCCTGCGTGCCCACCATCCTGGCCAGCCTGCTCAATGTGCCGGTGGATGCCGACATCGGTTCGGTGCGGGCCGCCTTCACCGGCGGATCGCCCCTGCCGCCCGAACTCGCCCAGCGCTTCGAGGCCGCCACCGGCATTCCGGTGCGCAACATCCTTGGCATGACCGAAAGCGCGGGCCTGGTCAGCATCGAACCACTGGCCGGTCCGCGCACGCCCGGCTCGGCCGGCCTGCGCCTGCCGTTCACCGAGGTGCACGCGGTGCCCTGGCGCGACGGCGCAGCGGTGCTGGGCGAGCGCTGCGCGCCGGGGGCCACCGGCGTGATCGTGCTGCGCGGGCCGCACATCGGCCCGGGGTATCTGGATGCGCGGCGCAATGCCGGCCTGTTCGAGCAGGGCTGGGTGATCTCCGGCGACCTGGGCCACATCGACACCGAGGGCCGCATCCACATCACCGGCCGGGCCAAGGACGTGATCATCCGGGGCTCGCACAACATCGACCCGGGTCTGGTGGAGGACGCCTTCCTGGCCCACCCGGCGGTGGCGCAGTGCGCGGTGGTGGCCGAGCCCGACCCCCACGCCGGCGAGGTGCCTGCCGCCTTCGTCGTGCTTCGCCCGGGCGCCACGCTGGACGCGGCCACGCTGCTGGCCGAGGTGGCCCCGCAGGTCTACGAACGCCCGGCCTGCCCCAAGCGGGTGGTGCTGCTGCCCGCCCTGCCGCTGACCGCCATCGGCAAGGTGTTCAAACCGGCGCTGCGGCTGCAGGCCATCGAGCTGCGGCTGACCGACATCGCCCGTGAGGCGGCGCCGGACCGGGCGGTGTCGGTGCAGGCGCGGGAAGAGGGCGGCGTGCAGCGGGCCCGCATCGCGATCGCCGGCCCGCACGACGCGGCACTGGCCGGGCGCTTGCAGGCCGCCCTGGCGGCGGTGGCGGTGCCGGTGGAGATCGCGTTCGGCTGAGCGCGCGGCCCGCTCGGGGCGTCACCAGCCACCACGCTCCAGCCAGCGTTCGATCTGCTCGAACTTGTCGATGCCCCAGAACGGCTCGCCGTCCACCACCACGGTGGGCGAGCCGAAGATGCCGGCGGCCAGGGCGGCGTCCACCTCGGCGCGCAGCAGGCGGGCGGCTTCGTCGCTGGCGGCGGCTTCCGCCAGCTCGTCCCCCACCACCGGGCGCAGGCTCTCGGGCGTGGACAGGTCCTGTCCCTGGCCCCAGTAGGCGGCATAGATGCGGTGGGCCACATCGGCCGCCTGCCCGGGCCGGTGCGCCGCCACCCAGGCCATGGCGCGGGCGCAGGCCAGGGGCTGCATGACCGGGTCGGCCGGCCTGCGCTGCATCGGCACCCGGTGTTCGCGGGCATACCGCAGCACGTCGCGCTCGGTGTAGGGGCCTTTGAGCGGGGTGTCCAGCAAGGGCTTGAGGCCCATCACCTTCATCACCGACACACCCAGCAGCATCGGGTGCCAGCGCACGGTGCGGCCGTGGCGGGCGGCCAGCGCCTCGATGCGCAGCGAGGCGAAATAGCCGTAGGGCGAGATGAAATCGAAGTGGAAATCGAGCGGGGCGGGGGCGTTCATGGCCGGCATCTTCGCTGCCGCAGTGGGCTGCGGCTATGCCGTCTTTCCCGGGGGTGGGCGGCTTCCATTGCAAAACGGCATATCTGAAAGACCGGTGCGGGTCTGGCGGTTCGGGCCGCGCGGGCGCACAGTCCGCCTCTCAAGAATCACCCCCCTGGAGACACGCATGAACCTGATTCCCCGTCGCACGGCTGTGGCCGCCCTTGGTGCGGTGGCCGCCCTGGCCTTCGCCGGCTCCGCCATGGCCCAGACCGTGACGCTGCGCCTGCACCAGTTCCTGCCCCCGCAGGCCACCATCCCGGCCAAGGCCATCGTGCCCTGGGCGCAGAAGGTCGAGGCCGAGTCCGGCGGGCGCATCAAGATCCAGCTGTTCCACGCCATGCAGCTCGGCGGCACGCCGCCCCAGCTGTTCGACCAGGCGCGCGACGGCGTGGCCGACATCACCTGGACCGTGCTGGGCTACACCCCCAACCGCTTCAACAAGACCGAGGTGTTCGAGCTGCCCTTCATGAGCGGTTCGGCCGAGCAGTCCTCGCGCGCCATCCAGGAATACGTCGAGAAGTTCGCCATGGACGAGTTCAAGGACGTCAAGCTGCTGGCGGCCCACACCCACGGTCCCGGCCTGTTCCACACCAAGCAGCCGGTGACCGGCCTGGAAAGCCTGCGCGGCATGAAGATCCGGGGCGGCTCGCGCATCATCAACAACATGCTGGTCAAGCTGGGTGCCACCCCGGTGGGCATGCCGGTGCCGGCCGTGACCGACGCGCTGTCCAAGGGCACCATCGACGGCACCACCATCCCCTGGGAGGTGACCCCGTCGCTCAAGGTGACCGAGCTGGTCAAGAACCACACCACCTTCGCCGGTGCCGAGGGCCTCTACACCCAGACCTTCGCGCTGTCGATGAACAAGGCCGCCTACGACAAGCTGCCGCCCGACCTGAAGAAGGTGATCGACAACAACTCCGGCATCGAGACCGCCGCCTTCTTCGGCCGTGCCATGGACGAAGGCGACAAGGCCGGCCGTGCCATTGCCGAGAAGGCCGGCAACAACATCGTGGCCCTGGACGTGGCCGAGACCCAGCGCTGGCGCCGTACCGCCGGCGCGGTGGAGACCGACTGGATCAACGAGGTCAAGGCCAAGGGCATCGACGGTGCCAAGCTGGCCGCCGAGGCGCGGGCCCTGATCAAGAAGCACCAGCGATAATCCGCCGCTGTCGCGACCGCGCGGCACCAACCCTGCCGCGCCCCGCCGAAGTCCTGCCCACCGCGTGCTGGACCTCGGCTTTTTTTTGAACGGGTGACTCCCTTGAAGCTGCTCTCATTCCTTGCCCAGGCCTGTGCGGTGCTGGCCGGCTTGCTGCTCACCGCCATCACGCTGGTGACCTGCCTGAGCCTGATCGGACGCAACACCACCGGCCAGACCCTGGTTGGCGACTACGAACTCACGGCGGTGGCGGCCGGCGCAGCGGTCGCCCTGTTCATGCCGTGGTGCCAGCTCAAGCGCGAGCACATCATCGTGGACTTCTTCACCGCTCGGCTGCCCGCCAGCGCCAATGCCTGGCTGGACCGTTTCGGTGCCCTGGTGCTGGCCATCGTCATGGCCCTGCTGACCTGGCGCACCGGCGTCGGCGCCCTCAGCGCCCACAGCTCCCAGACCACCACCATGATGCTGGGCTTTCCCGAGTGGATCGTCTACACCGCCATGGTGCCGCCGCTGGCCCTGACCGCCGTGATCGCGCTGGTCCAGAGCCTGTCTTCCGCCACCGTCCAGGAGTCGGCCCCATGAGTTCCCTGTCCATGGCCGGGCTGATCTTCGCCTGCATGCTGGCGCTGATGGTCATCCGCGTGCCGATCGCCATCTCCATGTTCGTGGCCGGCTGCTTCGGCTACATCGCCCAGGTCGGCCTGCCGCCGTTCTTCAACAACCTCAACGGGCTGGCCTACGCCCGCTTCGCCAGCTACGACCTGTCGGTCATTCCGCTGTTCATCCTGATGGGCAACTTTGCCACCCAGGGCGGCATCTCCAAGGCGCTGTTCCAGTTCGCCAGCGTGGTCATGGCCCGATTCAAGGGCGGCCTGGCCATGGCGGCGGTGATGGCCAGCGCGGCCTTCGGTGCCATCTGCGGATCGTCGATCGCCACCGCCGCCACCATCACCCAGGTGGCCCTGCCCGAGATGAAGCGCCACGGCTACTCGGGCCGTCTGGCCACCGGCACGCTGGCCGCCGGCGGCACGCTGGGCATCCTGATCCCGCCCTCGGTGCCGCTGGTGATCTATGCCATCCTGACCGAGCAGAACATCGCCAAGCTGTTCGCGGCCGCCACCATCCCCGGCGTGATCGCCATGCTGGGCTACATGATCGCGATTGCGGTCTATGTGCGGCTGGTGCCCGGCCATGCGCCGGAAGACGACATCGATCACCCGCGCATGACCACCGAGGCCCTGTGGGGCGTGCTGCCGATCGCCGCCGTGTTCCTGCTGGTGTTCGGCGGCATCTACGGCGGCCTGTTCACGCCCACCGAGGGTGCGGGCGTGGGCGCAGCCGCCACCTTCGTGGCGGCCCTGCTCAAGCGCGAGCTCACCTGGGCCAAGATCCGCCACTGCTTCCTGTCCACCGCCGGCAGCAGCGCCATGATCTTCCTGATCTTCATCGGTGCCGACCTCATGAACTCTTCGCTGGCCCTGACCCAGGTGCCGGCCCAGCTGGCCGAGGTCATCAAGGGCTGGGACGTGGCGCCGGTCATGGTGGTCACCGGCATCCTGCTGTTCTATGTGATCCTGGGCGCGGTCATGGACGAGCTGTCCATGATCCTGCTGACCATCCCGATCTTCTTCCCGGTCATCATGGGCCTGGACTTCGGCATGCCGGCCGAGTCGGTGGCCATCTGGTTCGGGGTGATGGTGCTCATGACGGTGGGCTTCGGCCTGCTGGCGCCACCCGTGGGCCTGAACGTGTACGTGGTCAACGGCATGGCCAAGGACGTGCCCATCGCCGAGAGCTACAAGGGGGTCATGCCCTTCCTGGCCAGCGACGTGCTGCGCACCGCGCTGCTGCTGACATTCCCGTCGATCACCCTGTGGCTGGTGCAGTTCGTGGGCTGAGCCGGGGGACCAAGGCATGGACCGCATCGGCATCATCGGTTTCGGCGAGGTCGGCCGCATCTTCGCAGCCGGGCTCAGGGCGGCGGGCGTGCGCGAGGTCGTCGCCTGGGACCTGAAGTTCGCCGACCCCAAGGTGGCCGACCAGGCCCGGGCTGCCGGCGTGCAGCCGGTCGGCGGCATGGCTGGCCTGTGCGCGCAGCAGCCCGGGCTCGTGATCTCGGCCGTCACGGCCTCCCAGGCGCTGCAGGTGGCGCAAGAGGCCGCGCCGCACATCGCACCGGGCACCGTGTTGCTGGACCTGAACTCCGCATCGCCGGGCACCAAGCAGCAGGCCGCTGCCGCCATCGACGGTGCGGGCGGGCGCTATGTGGAGGCGGGGGTGATGACATCGGTGCCGCCCTACGGCATCCGCGTGCCCATGCTGCTGGGCGGGCCGCACGCTGCCGGCCTGCTGCCGCAGCTGCAGGCCTGGGGCATGCAGGCGCAGGTGGCCAGCGAACGCCTGGGCGTGGCCTCGGCCACCAAGATGTGCCGCAGCGTGATGATCAAGGGCCTGGAGGCGCTGGTGCTCGAGAGCTATGCCACCGCCCGCCACCACGGCGTGGAAGACGCCATGATCGCCACCCTGCAGGAAACTTTCCCGGGCATCGACTGGCAGCGCCAGGGCAGCTACTTCTTCAGCCGGGTGGCCCAGCACGGCCAGCGCCGTGCCGAAGAAATGCGCGAGGTGGCGCAGACCGTGCGCGAAGCCGGCTTCGAGCCCTTCATGGCCAGCGCCATCGCCGACAAGCACCAGTGGATGGCCGACCAGGCCCGCGCCGGGCATTTCGTCGGACTGGTCGATCCGGCCTGGGCCGACTACGCCGACCGGCTGCTGGCGGCCCGTCCGGACACGCCGTCCGATCCCGCCTAACCGGGGCTGAGCACTTCCGCCATGGTGCGGCGGATGAGTTCCAGCGTGGTCTGCTGGGTGAGCGTGGCCGGCCGCTGCTGGCTGATGGCCAGACTCAGCCGGGTGCGCAGCGGCGGCAGGGTGGGCCGCAGCCGGTAGGCCGAGGGCCGGATCGAACCCAGCACCGCCTGGCGCGAGAGCAGGGCGGCCCCGGCCCCGTCGGCCACCAGTTCCAGGATGGCGGGCACGCCATCGATCTCCAGTGCCACCTGCGGCCGGCAGCCGATGGCCGCCATCTCGGTCTCCACCAGCATGCGCACCGCATTGGGCCGGCTGGGTATCACCAGCGGCATCTGGGCCACCTCTTCCAGCGGCACCGGCGCGGCCGGCGGGTCCTCGGCCAGGCCGGGCGGGCGGGGCTGCACCAGCCACAGGGTTTCCTCGTGCAGCGGGTGCAGGTCCAGCTCGGGCAGGGGCTGGGCGTTGTAGAGCACGGCAATGTCCAGCCGCCCGGTCAGCAGCCATTCCTGCATGGTGACCGACAGCGCCTCGCTGATCGACAGGCTGGCCTGCGGCAACTGCTGGCGGAAGGCACGGGTCAGCGGCACGGCCAGCACCTTGGCCAGGCTGGGCGGCAGACCGATGGCGACCCGCCCGGCCAGGGCGCCGCGCACCCGGCCCAGTTCCTCGCGCGCGCGTTCCACCTGGTGCAGGATGCCCCGGCCATGCTCGAGCAGCAGCTTGCCGGCCTCGGTGGGCGTGGCCCCGCGCCCGTTGCGCACCAGCAGGGTCTGTCGCAGTTCCACTTCCAGCAGGCGCACCTGGCGGGAGAGCGCGGGCTGCGCCACATCCAGCGCAATGGCGGCGCGGGTGAAGCTGCCGAGCTCGGCCACGCGCACAAAGTATTCAAGCTGCTTCAGATCCATGATGGGCCCATCATAGTTATTTGCTTTTGTTCTAGCTGCTAGGGGCGGCCTTGCCTTTGCCTGCGGCGGGGTGGTGGACACAATCGCCGCCAAGGTCCCAACACCATGAACCAGACACCCATCCGGGGCATTTCCTCCATGGCCACGCGCGCGCTGTTGGCCGAACTCACCGGCGCCTTCACGGCGGCCACCGGCCAGCCGGTGCAGATCGAATCGGTGGGCGGCGTGGATGCCGCCCGGCGGGTGGCCGCCGGCGAAGCTTTCGACCTCGTCGTGCTGGCCAGCGATGCGATCGATCGTCTCATCACGGCAGGCCATCTGGCCCCGGGCCGCGTCGACCTGGTGCGCTCGGCCGTGGCGGTGGCCGTGCCGCAAGGCCAGCCGGTACCGGATCTGGGCAACGAGGCCGCCCTGCGGTGTGCGGTGATGAAGGCCCCCACCATCGGTTACTCCACCGGTCCCAGCGGTGTGGCCCTGCAAGCGCTGTTCGCGCGCTGGGGTTTGTCCGACGAACTCGCCCGCCGCACGGTGCAGGCGCCGCCCGGCGTACCGGTGGCCTCGCTGGTGGCGCAAGGCCAGGTGGCACTGGGCTTCCAGCAGCTCAGCGAGATGCAGGATGTGCCCGGCATCACCCTGGCGGGCACGCTGCCGGCCGATGTGGCCATCGTCACCACCTTCAGTGCGGGCGTTCCCGCCGGCGGCCTGCCGCAGGTGCAGGCCCTGCTCGATCACCTGAATTCCACGGCCGCCGCCGAGGTCAAGCGCCGCCACGGCATGGACCCGGCCTGAGCCCCTTTCTTCTCCCGGAGACATTTCCATGATCATCGACTGCCACGGTCACTACACCACGGCACCCAAGGCGCTGGAGAACTGGCGCAACGCCCAGATCGCCGGCATCCAGGACCCGACCGTCATGCCGAAAGCGGCCGATCTGAAGATCAGCGACGACGAGCTGCGCGAGTCCATCGAGACCAACCAGCTGCGCCTGATGAAGGAGCGCGGCAGCGACATCACCCTGTTCAGCCCGCGCGCCAGCTTCATGGCCCACCACATCGGCGACTTCCAGGTCTCCAGCACCTGGGCCGCCATCTGCAACGAGCTGTGCTTCCGCGTCAGCCAGCTGTTCCCGCAGCACTTCGTGCCGGTGGCCATGTTGCCGCAGAGCCCCGGCGTGGACCCCGCCACCTGCATTCCCGAGCTGGAGAAATGCGTGCGCGAGTACGGTGCCGTGGGCATCAACCTCAACCCCGATCCCTCGGGCGGCCACTGGACCAGCCCGCCCCTGACCGACCGCCACTGGTACCCCATCTACGAGAAGATGGTCGAGCACGACCTGCCGGCCATGATCCACGTGAGCACCAGCTGCAACGCCTGCTTTCACACCACCGGCGCGCACTACCTCAACGCCGACACCACGGCCTTCATGCAGCTGATCCAGGGCGACCTTTTCAAGGACTTCCCGACACTGAAGTTCCTGATTCCCCACGGCGGCGGCGCGGTGCCTTACCACTGGGGCCGCTTCCGCGGTCTCGCGCAGGAGATGAAAAAGCCGCTGCTGGACACGCATCTGATGAACAACGTGTTCTTCGACACCTGCGTCTACCACCAGCCCGGCATCGACCTGCTTAACACCGTGATTCCGGTGAAGAACGTGCTGTTCGCCTCCGAGATGATCGGCGCGGTGCGCGGCATCGACCCCACCACCGGCCACTATTACGACGACACCAAGCGCTACATCGAGGCCAGCACCATCCTCTCGGCCGACGACAAGGCCGCCATCTATGAGAAGAACGCCCGCCGCGTCTTCAGCCGCCTCGATGCGCGCCTGAAGGCCCAGGGCCACTGAAACGGAGACCCAGCATGTACGAACTCGGTGTGGTGTACCGCAATATCCAGCGCGCCCCGCAGGAAGCCGCTGATGGCCTGGCCGCCCTGGGCAGTGCCACGGTGCACGAGGCCATGGGCCGCGTGGGCCTGCTCAAGCCCTACATGCGCCCGATCTACCCCGGCGCGCAGGTCAGCGGCACGGCGGTCACGGTGCTGCTGCATCCCGGCGACAACTGGATGATGCATGTGGTGGCCGAACAGATCCGCCCCGGCGACGTGGTGGTGGCCGCCGTCACGGCCGAATGCACCGACGGCTACTTCGGTGACCTGCTGGCCACCTCGTTCCAGGCGCGTGGCGCGCGGGCCCTGGTCATCGATGCCGGCGTGCGCGACGTGCGCACCCTGCAGGAGATGAACTTCCCGGTCTGGAGCAAGTGCATCAGCAGCAAGGGCACCATCAAGGCCACCCTGGGCTCGGTCAACATCCCGGTGGTGTGCGCCGGCATGTGGGTCTCCCCGGGCGACGTGATCGTGGCCGACGACGACGGCGTGGTCTGCGTGCCCGCCGCCCGTGCCATGGAGACGCTGGCTGCCGCCCGCAAGCGCGAGAGCTTCGAGGGCGAGAAGCGCGCCAAGCTTGCCAGCGGCATCCTGGGCCTGGACATGTACCAGATGCGCGAACCCCTGGCCGCTGCCGGCCTCAAGTACATCGATTGATCCCATGAGCCTCCCCACCACCGGCGAATTCACCAAGACCCCTGGCTGGCTCGACTGGTACCAGGGCCCGAGCCGCCCGCGCTTTGCCCTGCCGCCCGGCAGCGTGGACGCGCACTGCCATGTGTTCGGGCCCGGCGCGCAGTTTCCGTATGCGCCCGAGCGCAAGTACACCCCGTGCGACGCCAGCAAGGCGCAGCTGTTTGCCCTGCGCGACCAGCTGGGTTTTGCCCGCAACGTGATCGTGCAGGCCACCTGCCACGGCGCCGACAACCACGCCCTGGTGGACGCCTGCCGCAGCAGCGGCGGCCGTGCCCGCGGCGTGGCCACCGTGCGCCGCAGCATCACCGACACCGAGCTGCAGGACCTGCACGATGCCGGTGTGCGGGGCGTGCGCTTCAACTTCGTCAAGCGGCTGGTGGACTTCACGCCCAAGGACGAGCTGATGGAGATCGCCAGCCGCATCCAGCCGCTGGGCTGGCATGTGGTCATCTACTTCGAGGCGCAGGACCTGCCCGAGCTGTGGGACTTCTTCACCGCCCTGCCCACCACGGTGGTGGTGGACCACATGGGCCGGCCCGACGTGAGCAAGCCGCTGGACGGCCCGGAGTTCGCGCTGTTCCTGAAGTTCATGCGCGAGCATCCCAACGTCTGGAGCAAGGTGAGCTGCCCCGAACGCCTGAGCCTGACCGGCCCCAAGGCCCTGGCCGGCGAGCAGGCGGCCTACCGCGACGTGGTGCCGTTCGCCCGCACGGTGGTCGAATCCTTCCCCGATCGCGTGCTGTGGGGCACCGACTGGCCGCACCCCAACCTGAAGGACCACATGCCCGACGACGGCCTGCTGGTGGACTTCATCCCGCACATCGCGCCCACGGCCGAACTGCAGCACAAGCTCCTGGTGGCCAACCCGATGCGCCTGTACTGGCCGGAGGAGGTCTGACATGGCCCTGGACAAGCCTTACCTGGGGGTGCCCGGCACCACCATCTTCGATGCCGACCAGTCCCGCAAGGGCTACTGGCTCAACCAGTTCTGCATGAGCCTGATGAAGGCCGAGAACCGCGAACGCTTCAAGAAGGACGAGCGCGCCTACCTCGACGAATGGGCCATGACCGAGGAGCAGAAGCAGGCCGTGCTCGACCGCGACCTCAACCGCTGCATTGCGCTGGGCGGCAACATCTATTTCCTGGCCAAGATCGGCGCCACCGACGGCAAGAGCTTCCAGCAGATGGCGGGCTCCATGACCGGCATGAGCGAAGACGACTACCGCCAGATGATGATCAACGGCGGCCGCGACCCGAAGTGGGGAAGGACCTGAACATGGCACGCATCACCGCATCGGTCTACACCTCGCACGTGCCCGCCATCGGCGCCGCACTCGACCTGGGCAAGACCCACGAACCCTACTGGCAGCCGGTGTTCGCCGGCTACGACTTCGGCCGGCAGTGGATGAAGGCGCAGAAGCCGGACGTGATCTTCCTGGTCTACAACGACCACGCCACGGCCTTCAGCCTGGACATCATCCCCACCTTTGCCATCGGCACGGCCGCGAGCTTCCAGCCGGCCGACGAGGGCTGGGGACCGCGTCCGGTGCCCCTGGTGCAGGGCCATCCGGAGCTGGCCTCGCACATCGCGCACAGCGTGATCCAGCAGGACTTCGACCTGACCATCGTCAACCGCATGGACGTGGACCATGGCCTGACCGTGCCGCTGTCCCTGATGTGCGGTCCGCAGGACCCGGTGCAGGGCGCCTGGCCCTGCCCGGTGATCCCGTTTGCGGTCAATGTGGTGCAGTACCCGGTGCCCAGCGGCCGGCGCTGCTTCCAGCTCGGCCAGGCCATCCGCCGCGCCATCGAGAGCTTCGACCAGGACCTGAATGTGCAGATCTGGGGCACCGGCGGCATGAGCCACCAGCTGCAGGGGCCGCGCGCCGGCCTCATCAACCGCGAGTTCGACAACGCCTTCCTCGACAAGCTGGTCAACGACCCCGAAGCCGCTGCCGCCATCCCCCACATCGACTATGTGCGCGAGGCCGGCAGCGAAGGCATCGAGCTGGTGATGTGGCTCATCGCCCGCGGTGCCATGGCCGATGTGGCCGGCGGCTCTCGCCCTCGCGTGGCGCACCGCTTCTACCATGTGCCCGCCAGCAACACGGCGGTGGGCCACCTGATCCTGGAGAACACCTGACATGACCGACAAGACCATCAAAGTGGCACTGGCCGGTGCCGGCGCCTTCGGCATCAAGCACCTGGACGGCATCCGGAACATTCCGGGCGTTGAGGTGATTTCCCTCATCGGCCGCGAGCTCGACAAGACCCGCGAGGTGGCCGCCAAGTACGGCATCGGCCATGTGACCACCGAGCTGTCGGAGTCGCTGGCCATGGCCGAGCTGGACGCCGTCATCCTGTGCACCCCCACCCAGATGCATGCGGAGCAGAGCGTGGCCTGTCTGAAGGCCGGCAAGCATGTGCAGGTGGAGATTCCGCTGGCCGACAGCCTGGCCGGCGCGCAGGCCGTGGTCGACCTGCAGAAGCAGACCGGTCTGGTGGCCATGTGCGGCCACACCCGCCGCTTCAACCCCAGCCACCAGTACGTGCACCAGCGCATCCAGCGCGGCGAGTTCCACATCCAGCAGATGGATGTGCAGACCTATTTCTTCCGCCGCACCAACACCAACGCCCTGGGCCAGCCGCGCAGCTGGACCGACCACCTGCTGTGGCACCACGCCGCGCACACGGTCGATCTGTTTGCCTACCAGTGCAACAGCCCCATCGTGGCGGCGCACGCCATGCAGGGGCCGATCCACCCCGTGCTGGGCATTGCCATGGACATGAGCATCCAGCTCAAGGCGGCCAACGGGGCCATCTGCACGCTCTCGCTGAGCTTCAACAACGACGGCCCGTTGGGCACCTTCTTCCGCTACATCGGTGATACCGCGACCTACATCGCGCGGTACGACGATCTGTTCACCGGCAAGGACGAGAAGATCGATGTGAGCCAGGTGGACGTGAGCATGAACGGCATCGAACTGCAGGACCGCGAGTTCTTCGCCGCCATCCGTGAAGGCCGTGAGCCCAACGCCAGCGTGGGCCGCGTCTTCGACTGCTATCGGGTGCTCCACGAGCTGGAGCGGCAGCTGGCCGCGCAGGGCTGAGGGCGCCGGTTCAGAGCAGCCCCAGGGCGCCGAGGGCCACCATCACCGCCACGGCGGTCAGGCTGCTGTCGTGCAAGCCGCCGTCCGAGGTGTTGGCGGGCGGGTGGGGCAGGGGGCCGGAAGACGGGACGCTCGATGGGTGGCCGTGACCGACGCTCCACGCCGCCGCCACAACGCCTGCCGCGATGAGGGTGGCCGATGCCGCCATGAACAGGCTCTCGGCCCTGGGCATCGACGGCACCCAGGCGGTCCCGCTGCCGGTGGCTGGCAGACCGTCGTCGGGCGTGCCGAAGGTCCCGGTTGCCTGATGCTGCCCGGGGGCCGGTTCCGCCGGAAGGGGCGTTCCGGTGCCGGGGTGGTCGGCTTGCAGGCGCGTGTCGTTTCGGGAGAGGCTGTTGCTGAGCATGGGATTCTCTTTCTCGGGTGATGGATGGTTCATGGTGTTGACCATGGACGGTCCTGAGTGCAATCCCCGCCGCCCCGGTTCCCTCCATCGAAGCGCCGGATAATCCGGCCCGGTCTGTCCCCTCGTTCCTGCCATGCAACATCGATCCCTCGGTCCCTTCCGCGTCTCGGCCATCGGCCTGGGCTGCATGAACATCTGCCACGCCTATGGCGCGCCGGTCTCCGAGGCCGAGGTCGAGCGCCTGCTGCTGACCGCCCTGGACCATGGCGTGACGCATTTCGACACCGCGGCGCTGTACGGCTTCGGTGCCAGCGAGCGCGCGGTGGGTCGGGTGCTGTCGGCCCACCGCAGCCGCTTCACGCTGGCCAGCAAGTGCGGCATGCAGGGGGTGGACATCCAGGGTGACGGCCAGCTGGTGCGGGTGATCGATGGTCGTCCCGAAACCCTGCGCGCCACCTGCGAGGCTGCCCTGCAGCGCCTGCGCACCGACGTGATCGACCTCTATTACCTGCACCGCTGGGACCGGCAGGTGCCGATCGAAGACAGCGTGGGCGCCCTGGCCGATCTGGTGCAGGCCGGCAAGATCCGGGCCATCGGTCTGAGCGAGGTGTCGGCCCCCACCCTGCGCCGCGCGCATGCGGTGCACCCCATCGCCGCGTTGCAGACCGAGTACTCGCTCTGGACCCGCAACCCCGAGATCGCGGTGCTGCAGGCCTGCCGCGAGCTGGGCGTGGGTTTCGTGGCCTTCAGTCCGCTGGGCCGGGGCTTTCTGGCAGGCCCGGTGGATCCGGCCACCTTCGACGCCAAGGACATCCGGCGCAGCATGCCGCGCTTCCAGGGCGAGCACTGGACCGCCAACCAGGCACTGCTGGCGGACTACCGCCAGCTGGCCGCCGAGGCGGGGTGCTCACCGTCGCAGCTGGCCCTGGCGTGGCTGCTGCACCGGGGCAGCGACATCCTGCCGATCCCCGGCACCGCCCGGGTGGATCACCTGCTGGACAACCTGGGCGCCGATGGGGTGGCCTTGAGCGCCGGTCTGCTGGAGCGCCTGGAAGCGCTGTTCGGCCCTGGTGCGATCCGTGGCGACCGTTACGGCGAGCAGGCCCGAGCCGAGGTGGACACCGAGACCGTGTAGGCCGGCTCAGCGCCGCAGCCGGTCGGCCAGGTGCGCCGCCGCGCTCTGCAGATGCCGGTGGGACGGATCGCTGCGTGAGATCTCCACGCAGGCATCCAGGCATTGCAGGGCTTCATCCCGGTGCCCGGTTGCCAGCAGGCATTCGCCCAGGCGCAGCAGCGGGCCCGGGCCCGGGTGGTCGCCCTGGTGCATCAGGCAATGCGTGAAGGCCGGCAGGGCCTCGGCGGGGCGCCCCATGCGTTGCAGGCAGGTGCCCAGCCGGTACGACGCCGAGGGGTCGCATGGCGCTGCCAGCAGCAGCCGGGTGGCCAATGGCAGGGCCTGCGACCAGCGGGCCTGCTCCATGAGCAGGTCCGCGGCGGTCTTGAGCGCGGCAATGTCGTCGGGCTGCTCCTGCGACCCCTGCAGGGTCTCCATCAGCCGCTCCTGCACATCCGATGCCGACCGTGCCGTGCCGACGAGCCCGTCGAGCTGCTCGCGCGACCGTTCGATCAGATGGCGCAGGTCGGGGTCCGGGGGAAGGTGGTGGTCGATCACAGGTCACCTGGCAGGACCGGGATGTCACAACAGGCCCAGTGCCGACAGGGCGGCTCCCAGGGCCAGCGCGGCGAGCGCGTCGGGCGTGGCGGCAGGACTGGCGGTGGCATTGGCGTGGCCGGCCGGGGCTGTCGCAAGCGCCACGGCGCCGGCGATCACGCCGAGCACCGAGCACACGATGCCGCAGACCAGGGGCACGATTTCTCCACAGGCTTCGCCGGTGTAGCCGTCGAGCGCGGTGGCGGGCGATCCGGACCCGGTGGTGACCACCGATCCTTCGGCCGGCTGTTGGCGATCGTCATTCGATCCTGAGGCGTTCGTCATGGGTGAATGACTCGAGAAAGTGCTCGCGCTGACACCATTGCTGGCAGCGATCATGGTTGTTCTCCTGAGAGGGTTTCAAGGGCAGGTCAGCAGTGGCACTGACCAGCCCTGGGTGGCAGTTTTCGAGGCCTCCGTTCCACGTCGGTCGATCCGTCGGTCGACCTGTCGATCGGCGGTTGCCAGCGCCGAATGGACGAAAAAAAGGGCTGTGCACCGCACAGCCCTTCGGGGGATGACCGGACCCGGTCTTGATCAGAGCGAGTCGATGAAGCTGCGCAGCTTGTCGCTGCGGCTGGGGTGCTTGAGCTTGCGCACCGCCTTGCTCTCGATCTGGCGGATGCGCTCGCGCGTCACGTCGAACTGCTTGCCTACCTCTTCCAGCGTATGGTCGGTGGACATCTCGATGCCGAAGCGCATGCGCAGCACCTTGGCTTCACGCGGCGTGAGGCTGTCGAGAATTTCCTTCACCACTTCGCGCAGGCCGGCCTGCATCGCGGCCTCGATGGGCGCGGTGTTCGCCTGGTCTTCAATGAAGTCGCCCAGGTGCGAATCGTCGTCGTCGCCGATCGGGGTTTCCATCGAGATCGGCTCTTTCGCGATCTTCATGATCTTGCGGATCTTGTCCTCAGGCATCTCCATCTTCTCGGCCAGGATGGAGGCATCCGGCTCGAAACCGAACTCCTGCAGATGCTGGCGCGAGATGCGGTTCATCTTGTTGATGGTTTCGATCATGTGCACCGGGATCCGGATGGTGCGCGCCTGATCGGCAATGGAGCGCGTGATGGCCTGGCGAATCCACCAGGTGGCGTAGGTCGAAAACTTGTAGCCGCGGCGGTATTCGAACTTGTCCACCGCCTTCATCAGGCCGATGTTGCCTTCCTGGATCAGGTCCAGGAACTGCAGGCCGCGGTTGGTGTATTTCTTGGCGATGGAGATCACCAGGCGCAGGTTGGCCTCGATCATTTCCTTCTTGGCATCGCGCGAGGTGGACTCACCCTGGTTCATCCGCTTGTTGATGTCCTTCAGATGCGTCAGAGGCACCACCACGCTGCTCTGGATGTTCATCAGGCCCTGCTGCAGCTCCTGGATCGGCGGGATGTTGCGCTCCATCACCACGCTCCACGATTTGCCGGAGGCGGCCTGCTTCTCGACCCACTTCAGGTTGAGCAGGTTGGCCGGGAACTCGGCAATGAACTTCTCCTGCGGCATGCCGCACTTGTCCACGATGATGCGGCGCAGCTCGCGCTCCTTCTTGCGCACCTCGTCGACCTGGGTGCGCAGCGTGCTGCACAGCTTCTCGATGGCCTTGGCGGTGAAGCGGATGGTCATCAGCTTCTCGGTCAGGGCCTGCTGGGTCTTGATGTAGTTGGCGCTGCCGTAGCCTTCCTTGTCGTAGATCTTGTGCAGCTTCTCGAACAGGGCGCGCATGGCATCGAAGCGCTCCAGTGCCTCGCGCTTGAGTTCCTCGAGCTTGCGGGTCAGGGCCTTGGAGCCGCCCTTGCCATCGTCGTCGTCGGCCTCGTCGTAGTCGTCGAAGTCTTCCTCGGCCACGTAGTCGTCGGCCTCGTCGGCGTCGGCAAAGCCGTCCACCACCGTGGAGATGACGACCTTGCCTTCGCGGATCTCCTCGGCCATGGTGAGGATCTCGGCGATGGTGGCCGGGCTCTCGCTGATGGCGGCCATCATGTCGTTGAGGCCGCCCTCGATGCGCTTGGCGATCTCGATCTCGCCCTCGCGGGTCAGCAGTTCCACCGTGCCCATCTCGCGCATGTACATGCGCACCGGGTCGGTGGTGCGGCCGAATTCGCTGTCCACGGTGGACAGGGCGGCTTCGGCTTCCTCTTCCGCTTCCTCTTCGGTGGCGGCGGTCGGGCCGGTGTTGTTCAGCAGCAGGGTTTCGGCATCCGGCGTCTGCTCGTAGACGGCCACACCCATGTCGTTGAGCAGCGAGACCACCACTTCCAGGGTCTCGGCCTCGACCAGCTTGTCGGGCAGGTGGTCGTTGATCTCGCCGTGGGTCAGGTAGCCGCGGGTCTTGCCCAGCTTGATCAGGGTCTTGAGGCGTTCGCGCCGGCTGCGGGCTTCCTCTTCGGACAGGACGGTCTCGTCCAGGCCGAATTCCTTCATCAGCGCGCGCTCCTTGGCCTTGCTGATCTTCATGCGCAGCGGCTTGGCCTTCTCGGTCGGCTGTGCGTCGCCGGTGGAGACTTCCTCCACCACCTCCTCGGCCAGGTCCTCTTCAATGTCGCTCAGGTCGGCATCGTCCAGATCGCTGGCTTCCTTGGCGGCGGCCTTGGGCTTGCGGCCGCGTTTGGCGGCCGGCTTGTCGGCGGCCGGTGCGGCGGCCTTGGCCGGGCGGCCAGGCTTCTTTTTGGCGGCCGGTGCCGCCGCTTCGTCCAGCAGGGTGTCTTCCACCACCTCGGCCTTGGCCTTGGCGGCCTTCGTGGTCTTGGCGGGGGCGGCCTTGGCCGCAGCCTTGGCAGGGGGTTTCGTCGTCACAGCAGATGCTTTCTTCGGCGGGGTTGCCGGGGCTGCCGCAGCAGAGGCCTTGCGGGCGGGCTTGGGGCTGGCAACGACGGGCGTACTGGACTTCTTCGCGGGCATGGGCACCTCAAAAAAACGTCAACGGGAACCGGGAAACACAGACCTCAAACGCCGGCAGGACCGCCAATGCGGACTTGTCAGGGATGGGGTTGAAACAGGGGCGACCCCCATGGACCGGCGCGAACCGGAGCAGGCGGGTCTGCAAGCTGGTGGGCGATCATTTGGTGTGCAGTCCTTGCGGGGAGTGCCGGGGCCCGTGGGGCGCCCGGTTGGCCAGGAGGGTCTTCCATGCAGCCCGTATCAGGGGCCAGGCCGTTGCCGGAGGTGCTGCTGTCGCGCTTGCGGTGCAAGCTGTGGATTATACCGGCGCGCTGGCCGCCAGGGCCTGCAGCTGGGCATTCACCCGGCGGTATTCGTCCAGGGCGGCGGAGTCGCCGGCGGCCACCCGGTCGGCCAGGGTCCGGGCCTCAGCCTCCAGGAAATCGCGCCGCAGCAGCTGCATCACGCCGGCCAGTTCGGCCAGCTCGGCCTGGGGGTCGTTGCCGGCGGTGGCCTGTTCCACCTGGGCGCACACATAGGCCTCGTGTTCGTGGCCGCGCAGGGCTTCGCGCAGGACGGCCCAGGGCTGCGGGCCGTGTTCGTGCAGCTGGGCCTCCAGCCAGGCGAACACCGGCCCGTGGGGGGCATCCAGCAGGCCCAGCCGGTGGTGGTCGTCGGCCGACAGGCTGTCCCAGGCATGGGCATTGGCCAGCAGCAGGCCGACGGCCCGGTCGGCCCGGCTGGCCACGCCGCGCCGCTGGCCCGGCAGCCGCCGGGTGGCAGGACGGGGTGCACTGCCGTAGCCTTGCGGGCTGGGCCGGTGGGCCGGGCCGTCGTTGGGTCGAAAGCGCGATTCGCCCCGGGGTCCGTTGCCGCTGTTGCTGCGGCCCGACTCGGTGCGCGGGGCGCCGCGCACCGGCGCCTGCCAGAGCTGCAGCAGATCCTGGCTGTCCAGGGCCACGGCGTCGGCGATCTCGCCGATCAGCTGGCGCTTCAGCGCCCCGTCGGGCAGGGCGGTCCACAGTGGCCGGGCCTGGCTGGCCAGGCGGGCGCGGCCTTCGGCGGTGGCCAGATCGCAGTCGGCCGAGGCGGATTCGAGCAGGAAGCGCGACAGCGGCACGGCGTCCTTGACCCGGGCGGCAAAGGCCTCGGTGCCGTGCTCGCGGATGAAGCTGTCCGGGTCGTGTTCGGTCGGCAGGAACAGGAACTTCACGCTGCGCAGGTCGGTCGCCAGGGGCAGGGCGGCATCGAGCGCCTTGCGGGCGGCGCGGCGGCCGGCGGCGTCACCGTCGAAGCTGAACACCACCGCGTCGGTAAAACGGAACAGCTTCTGCACATGGTCGGCCGTGCAGGCGGTGCCCAGGGTGGCCACCGCGTTGGCAAAGCCGAGCTGGGCCAGGGCCACCACGTCCATGTAGCCCTCGGTGACCAGGGCATAACCGGCATTGCGGATGGCGGTGCGGGCCTCGAACAGGCCATAGAGCTCGCGGCCCTTGCTGAACACCGGCGTCTCGGGCGAGTTGAGGTACTTGGGTTCGCCCTTGTCCAGCACCCGCCCGCCAAAGCCGATGCATTCGCCCTTGACATTGCGGATGGGGAACATGATGCGGTCGCGGAAGCGGTCGTAGCGCTTGGCCTGGCCGGCCGCATCCTTCTCGTCGGCGTGTTCGATCACCAGGCCCGACTCCACCAGCAGCGGCTCCTGGTAGTCCGGGAACACGCTGGCCAGGTGGCGCCAGCCCTCCGGCGCGTAGCCCAGGCCGAAGGTCTTGGCGATCTGGCCCGACAGGCCCCGGCCCTTGAGGTAGTCGATGGCCCGCTGCGCACCGCGCAGATCCTTCTGGTAGGCCTGGGCGGCCTTCTCGAGCACGCCGGTCAGCGTGATCTGCTTCTGACGCTCCTGGGCGGCGCGTTCGCGGTCCTGGGGTGAGGCTTCGTCCTGCGGCACCTGCAGGCCGACCTGCTGGGCCAGGTCCTTCACCGCCTCGATGAAGCTCATGCCGGCGTGCTCCATGAGGAAGCCGATGGCATTCCCGTTGGCCCCGCAGCCGAAGCAGTGGTAGAACTGCTTGGACGGGCTGACGCTGAACGAGGGCGACTTCTCGCCGTGGAACGGGCACAGCCCCATCAGATTGGCGCCACCCTTCTTCAGCTGCACGTAGCGGCCCACCACATCGACCACGTCGACACGGCTGAGCAGCTCCTGGATGAAAGTCTGAGGAATGGCCACCGGGGTATTCTCGCGCAAGCCTTCCCAGGCCGACCCGCTGTTCCAACGATATCCGGAGACCCGACCGTGACCCAGCCGACCGCCGCCCCCAGCATCTTCGACCAGGACCTGCCGCGCAACGAGGCCAACTTTGCGCCGCTGTCGCCGCTGAGCTTCATCGAACGCACCGCCGAGGTCTACCCGGACCGGCTGGCCATCGTCCACGGCAGCCTGCGCCAGACCTGGGGCCAGACCTATGCCCGCTGCCGTCAGCTGGCCAGCGCCCTGCAACGGGCCGGCGTGGGCAAGAACGACACGGTGGCGGTGATGCTGCCCAACACACCGCCCATGGTGGAGGCGCACTTCGGCGTTCCCATGGCCGGTGCGGTGCTCAATGCACTGAACACCCGGCTGGACCCCGAGACGATTGCCTTCATGCTCGACCACGGCGAGGCCCGGGTGGTGATCGTCGATCCCGAGTTCAGCGGCACCATGGCCAGGGCGCTGAGCCTGCGCCAGTCGCAGCGACCCATCCTGGTGATCGACGTGCAGGACGAGCTGTTCACCGGCGGCCACGGCCCCATCGGCAGCACCACCTACGAGGCCTTCCTGGCCGGCGGCGACACCGGCTTTGTCTGGCAGCTGCCCGGGGACGAGTGGGATGCCATCTGCCTGAACTACACCAGCGGCACCACCGGCAATCCCAAGGGCGTGGTCTACCACCACCGGGGCGCGGCCATCAACGCCATCTCCAACGTGCTGGAGTGGGACATGCCCAAGCACTCGGTGTACCTGTGGACGCTGCCCATGTTCCATTGCAACGGCTGGTGCTTCCCGTGGACGGTGGCCGCGCGGGCCGGGGTGAACGTGTGCCTGCGCCGGGTCGAGGCCCAGGCCATCTTCGATGCCATGCGCCAGCACGGCGTCACCCACTACTGCGGCGCGCCCATCGTGCATGGCCTGCTGGTCAATGCGCCGGCGGCCCTGAAGGCGGGCGTGCCGGCCGGTGTGAAGGCCATGGTGGCCGGTGCCGCGCCGCCGGCATCCATGATCGAGGGCATGGAGCAGATGGGCTTCGACCTGACCCATGTGTACGGCCTGACCGAGGTGTACGGCCCGGCCACCGTGTGCGCCAAGCACGAGGCCTGGGACCGCCTGGACATCGGCGAGCGCGCCCGCCTCAATGCCCGTCAGGGCGTGCGCTACCACCTGCAGCGCGACGTGCGCGTGCTCGACCCGCAGACGATGCAGCCGGTGCCCCAGGACGGCGAGACCATGGGCGAGATCATGTTCAAGGGCAACATCGCCATGAAGGGTTACCTCAAGAACCCCAAGGCCACGGCCGAGGCCTTTGCCGGCGGCTGGTTCCACAGCGGCGATCTGGCGGTGCAGTACGGCGACGGCTACTTCAAGATCAAGGACCGCAGCAAGGACATCATCATCAGCGGCGGCGAGAACATCTCGTCCATCGAGGTCGAGGACGTGCTCTACCGCCACCCCGATGTGCTGGCCGCCGCCGTGGTGGCCCGGCCCGACCCCAAGTGGGGCGAGACGCCGTGTGCCTTTGTGGAGCTCAAGGCCGGCGCCACCACCCGACCCGAAGACATCGTGGCCCACTGCAAGCAGCATCTGGCCGGCTTCAAGGTGCCGCGCGCCGTGGTGTTCGGCGAACTCCCCAAGACCAGCACCGGCAAGATCCAGAAGTTCGAACTGCGCAAGCAGGCCGGATCGGCAGCCGCCATCGACGTCTGATCAGTCGCCGGCCACCGCCCCTTCGCGGCGCGGGTCGGCGCCGCCCAGCCAGGCGCCATCGCGCCGCACCAGCGCCTGGGCGCCGCTGGTGAGTTCGCCTTCCTGCACCGTGTGGCCGCGCTGGCGCAGCTTGTCGGCGGTGGCGGCCGGGAAGCGACCCCCCTCCAGCACCAGCGGCCCGCCCAGCGTGCCGAAGTTGGGCAGGTCGACAGCGGCCTGCGGATGCAGGCCCCACTGCAGCACGCCGTGCAGCACCTTGGCGGTGTAGGGAATGATGAAGCTGCCCCCGGGGCTGCCGGCCGTCAGCAGTGGCTCGCCGGAGCGCTCGTCGAACACCAGGGTGGGCGCCATCGACGAGCGCGGTCGCTTGCCCGGCTCCACCCGGTTGGCCACCGGCAGGCCCTGCGCGTCCCTCGGGCTGAAGCTGAAGTCGGTCAGTTCGTTGTTGAGCAGGAAGCCGCCCGCACGGGCCGGTTGGGTGGTGACCATGCGCCGGCTCCCGAAGGCCGCCTCGATGGTGGTGGTCATGGCCAGCACATGGCCCTGGGCGTCCACCACGCCGAGGTGGCTGGTGCCCCATTCGGGCTGATCGGGCATGGGGGCCCAGCTCAGGGTGGTCCGCCCCGGCCGGCCCGGCCCCACCCGGGGCGCGCGTTGCGGGCCGATCAGCCGGGCGCGCTGGTCCAGGTAGTCGGCATCGAGCAGGCTGCCCCAGCGGCCGGCCGGGGCGGGCACGAAGTCGGGGTCGGCCAGGTACTGGCCCCGGTCGGCCATGGCCAGCCGCGAGGCCTCGGTGAAGAAGTGCAGCCATTCGGCGCTGGGCCGTCCGTCCTGCAGCGGCCAGGCGGCGGCCGGCGTACGGGCCATCAGGCCCAGCATCTGACCCACCGCCACCCCGCCCGAGCCCGGCGGCGGAAAACCGCAGATGCGCAGATCGCGCCCGTCGGCCCTGTGGCGGTGGCACAGGGGTGCGCGGCGTTTCGGCTCGTACCGCCGCAGGTCGTTCAGGGTCATGGCACCGGGCAAGGGATCGCGCTGGACGGCCGCGACGATGGCACGCGCCACCGGCCCGTCCTGCAGCGCACGCGGACCGAGGATGGCGATCTGCCGCAGCACCTCGGCGTATTCGGGATTGCGCAGCCGATGGCCCACCGGGTGGGGCGTGCCGTCGGCGCGGTAGAAGTAGGCCCGGGCCACCGGGTCCTGCCTCAGGGCCGGGTCGAGCGCCAGCAGGGTGTGCAGCCGGTGGCTCACCTCGAAGCCTTCGCGGGCCAGGCGGATGGCCGGCTCGAACAGGTTCACCCACGGCAGGCGGCCATGGTCCCGGTGGGCCAGCGCGAGCATCGCCACCGTGCCCGGCACACCGACCGCCCGGCCGCTCACCACCGCCTGTTCGAACGGCAGGGGTCGACCCTCGGCATCCAGAAAGAGCTGCTCGTTGGCGGCGGCGGGTGCGGTCTCCCGGCCGTCGTAGGCCACCACGCGGCGCCCGTCGAAGTGCAGCAGGAAGGCGCCACCGCCAATGCCGCTGGACTGAGGCTCCACCAGCCCCAGCACCAGCTGGGTGGTGATGGCCGCATCCACCGCGCTGCCGCCTGCCCGCAGCACATCGGCACCGGCCTGGGCCGCCAGCGGGTGGGCAGCGGCCACGGCCTGGCGTTCGTGGCGCCAGCCGGGCTGTGCACCCAGGCCGGAAGCGGCTTCTGGGACGCCGGGGAGCAGGGCGGCCGCGCGGGGCGGCGACGCCGGTGCCGCCACTGCAGGGGTTGGCGGGGGCGCGGGCGGCAGGCCGGCGGTGCACCCGGCCAGCAGCAGCGACACCAGCAGCGTCGCCCGGACCATGGTCAGCGCGGAGCCAGGCGGATGGCACCGTCCAGGCGGATCACTTCGCCGTTGAGCATGTCGTTTTCGATGATGTGCCGGGCCAGTCTGGCGTAGTCGGCCGGGGTGCCCAGGCGGCTGGGGAAGGGCACGCTGGCGGCCAGCGCGTCCTGCACCTCCTGCGGCATGCCGAACAGCATCGGCGTGCCGAAGATGCCGGGGGCGATCGTCATGTTGCGGATGCCGTTGCGCGCCAGATCGCGGGCGATCGGCAGCGTCATGCCGACCACGCCGCCCTTGGACGCCGCATAGGCCGCCTGGCCGATCTGGCCGTCGTAGGCGGCCACGCTGGCGGTGCTGATGAGCACGCCGCGTTCGCCGGTGGGCTCGGGCTCGTTCTTGCACATCGCCTCGGCGGCCAGACGGATCATGTTGAAGCTGCCGACCAGGTTGACCATGATGGTCTTGGTGTAGACCGACAGGGCATGGGCGCCGTTCTTGCCCACCGTCTTCTCGGCCGGGGCGATGCCGGCGCAGTTGACCAGTCCCACCAGCTTGCCCATGGCCGTGGACCGGGCCACCACCGCCTGGCCGTCGGCTTCCTGGCTCACGTCGCACTGGACGAAGGCGCCGCCGATCTCGCGGGCCACGGCCTCACCTTTGTCGACCTGCATGTCGGCAATCACCACCTTGCCACCGGCCGCGGCCAGCATGCGGGCCGTGCCTTCGCCCAGACCGGACGCGCCGCCGGTGACGATGAAAACCTTGCCTTGAATCTCCATGGGGTGCTCCTCGGGTGGATCGCGCGTTGCGCTTGACGTTGACGTAAACGTCAATTATGGCCCACAAAAAACCCGCCGGGAGGCGGGTTTCGGGGCTGGTTGAACGGATCGTTCACTTGAAGCCGACGCGGTCCAGCATCTGCTGCACCTTGGTCATGTTCTTGGCGACCGAGGCCAGCGGCACGTTCTCGGCCTTGAAGTTCTCGCCGCCCATGGCCTTGAGCGCGGCGTTGTCGACCTTCACGCCCTTGGCAGCGGCGAACTCGTTGTTGCCGTCGGCAAAGTACTGCTGGGCGAACGGGCTGGCCAGGTACTCCATGAACTGCACGGCGGCGTCACGGTTCTTGGCGTGTTTGGCCACTGCGGCGCCGGCGATGTTGACGTGGGTGCCGGTGGTGCCCTGGTTGGGGAACACCACACGCACCCGCTCCACCACCGCGCGGTCTTCCGGCTTGGTCGACTTGACCAGGCGCGCCATGTAGTAGGTGTTGGTCAGTGCCACGCCGCACTCACCCGAGGCGACAGCCTTGATCTGGTCGGTATCGCCGCCCTTGGGAGCGCGGGCCATGTTGTCCACCAGGCCCTTGAGCCAGGCTTCGCCCTTCTGGTCGCCCAGGCGCTCGACCACGGTCGAGAACAGCGACAGGTTGTACGGGTGCGAGCCGGAGCGGGTGCAGAGCATGCCCTTGAGCTTGGGATCGGCCAGCTGCTCGTAGGTGGCCACGTCGGCGGCCTTCACGCGGATCGGGTCGTACACGATCACGCGGGCGCGGGTGGAGAAGCCGGTCCAGGTCACGCCGTCGGCGGTGGGGGCGGCGCGCAGGTTGGCGGGGATGGCGGCGTCCAGCTTGGCCGACTTGATCGGCTGGAACAGCCCCTGGGCATCGGCGGCGGCCATGCGGGCGGCGTCCACCAGCAGCACCACGTCGGCTGGCGAGGCGGCACCTTCGGCCCGCAGGCGGGCCACAATGCCGGCGTCGTCGGCGTCCACCCGGTTGATCTTGATGCCCGTGGTCTTGGTGAAGGTGTCGTACATCACCTCGTCGGTCTGGTAATGGCGGGCCGAATACACATTGAGCACCTTGTCCTGCGCCAGCGCGGGCAGTGCGGTGGCAGCGGCCAGGGAGAGGGCAATGGCAGAAAAGCGGATGTTCATAAGACGCTGGGGTTGGGTGGAACGGGAGGGGAGTGAAGCTTGCTGCGGTGCGGCAGAATGATGATCATGGTAACACAAACGCGAATTGTTCTTAATAACTTTATGGGCATCAGGGCTTCATGGGTGGCGATGCTGCTGGCCTTGTGGCTGGCGGGCTGCTCCAGCGTGGCGGTGCGGCCGGAGGGCGCGCCCGGGCCGGTGCCGGGGCAGACCTCCGACCCGGCGGTGCCACCGGTGGTGGAGCCCGCCGTGCCGCCACCGGTGGTGGCTCAGCGACCGCCCCGTCTGGGTCTGGCCCTGGGCGGGGGAGCGGCCCGGGGCTTTGCCCATGTGGGCGTCATCCAGGTGCTGGAGCAGAACGGCATCCGGCCCGATCTGGTGATCGGCACCTCGGCGGGCAGCCTGGTGGCGGCGCTGTACGCCAGCGGCATGAACGCCGCCGAGCTGGAGCGTGCCGCGCTGGCCATGGAAGAGGCCACGCTGACCGACTGGACCTTGCCGTTCCTGGGCCGGGGCATGCTGCGGGGCGAAGCCTTGAGCCGTTATGTGCGCAAGGTGGTCAACGGCAAGCTGATCGAGCAGATGCAGATCCCGCTGGGCGTACTGGCCACCGACCTGTCCAACGGTCAGGGCATCGTGTTCCGGCGGGGCGACACCGCGCAGGCGGTGCGGGCGTCCAGTGCGGTGCCGGGCGTCTTCTCGCCGGTGCCGATTGCGGGTCGGGAGTATGTGGACGGCGGCCTGGTGGCGCCGGTGCCGGTGCGCCAGGCGCGCGACATGGGTGCCGAGGTGGTGCTGGCCATCGACATCTCCAGCGCACCGGATGGCAACCGGGCCGACGGCAGCCTGGAAGTCCTGCTGCAGACCTTCGCCATCATGGGCCAGAGCATCAACCGCCATGAGCTGGCGGATGCCGACGTGGTGGTCCGGCCTGCGCTCAAGGGCGTGGGCAGTGCCGACTTCGCCGCCCGCAAGCGGTCCATCGAAGCCGGGCGCGCCGCCATGAAGGCGGCATTGCCCCAGCTGCAGGCCCAGCTGGCCCGGCTGCGTCCCCGCTGAACGCCGACGGCCCGGGCATAAAAAAAGCCCTCACCGATTGGTGAGGGCTTGGAAGGGGTCCCGTGAAACCGTTTCCATCAGCGACCCGAGGAGACAACCAGAAACTGGGGTGGATGAGGCACGATTCAAGTATCAACGGACCGCTTCGGGGTCGATGCCCCGATCAGCGGCCCGTTTCGGGGGTTGATCAGCGCTTGCGGGCAGCCGTCTTGGTGGCGTTGACCGCGGTGGCGGTCACGGTGTTGAAGTTGGCTTCGGCCATTTCGGTGGCCTGCTTCACGGCTTTCTGCACCGATTCCATGGCGTTGTTGGCGGCGGACACGGCGCTCTTCATGACGGCCACGGCGGTCTCGGAACCGGCGGGAGCGTTCTTGGCGGCGTTGTCGACGACGGCCAGGATCTTCTTCTGGGTGTCGGCGGCGGTGGCTTCAGCGGCCTTGGTGAACTCGGCACCGGTGCCCGAAGCGATGTCGTACAGGTGACGGCTGTAGGCCACGGTCTTCTCGGCCAGGGGCTGCATCAGGCTGGCTTGCAGGGTCAGCAGTTCCTGGGCGTCCTTGACGCTGAGCAGCGCCTGCGCGTTGGAAGCGGATTCGGTCAGTGCGGCCTTGGTGGCCTGCACGTTGAGTTCCACCAGCTTTTCCACGCCTTCGAAGGCTTTGTGGGTGAGACCGAAGAGGGTCTCGAGGTGGGCTTTCTGGGCGGCAACGATTTGTTCGGCGGTCAGCATGTTCAGGCTCCTGAGGTGGGTGGGTGACAAGGATCTGTTGAAGGCTGCCGGTCGGGCCGTGTGGGCCGTTTCCGTTTTGCTGCGCTGCAACATGGAACGAATGATAGGGGCATGAAACCCGGTCTGCAAGCACTTTTTGCTGCGTTGCACCATTTTTGAGGGGCTTGCCTAAATCCGAGCCCGGGCGGACGTTGGAAGCCCCGCCCGACAATCCGGCGGTGCACGCCTTCTACGCCGACCATTTCGTCCTGCCGCTGCCCCCGGGGCACCGGTTTCCCATGGCCAAGTACGCCCGGCTGCGCGAGAGGCTGGCCCAGGAGCTGCCGCAGGTCCGGATGCACGAGGCCCTGCCCGCCACCGACGGCGAACTGGCGCTGGTGCACAGCCCGGCCTACATCGATGCCATTGCCCAGGGCACCCTGGCGGCCCCGCTGCAGCGGGAGATCGGCTTTCCCTGGAGTCCGGCCATGGCCGAGCGGGCGCGGCGCTCGGTGGGCGCCACGCTGCAGGCGGCCCGCGAGGTGATGGCGCATGGCGGGGTGGCGGCCAATCTGGCCGGTGGCACCCACCACGCTTACGCCGACAAGGGCGGCGGCTTCTGCGTCTTCAACGACTTTGCGGTGGCCGCCCGCCTGATGCAGGCCGAACATGCCCGGCAACGGGGCAGGGCGCCCTTGCAGGTGGCCATCATCGATCTGGACGTGCACCAGGGCAACGGCACCGCCCGCATCTTTGCCGACGACCGTTCGGTCTTCACCCTGTCGCTGCACGGCGCCCGCAATTTCCCGTTCCGCAAGGAGCCGAGCGACCTGGACGTGGAGCTGCCGGATGGCTGTGCCGACGACGAGTACCTCGATGCCGTCGACCGCGCGCTGGACGAGCTGGCCCACCGGTTCGATCCCGGCCTGGTGCTGTACCTGGCCGGTGCCGACCCGCACGAGGGCGACCGGCTGGGCCGGCTGAAGGTCAGTTACGACGGCATGGAGGCGCGCGACCGGCGGGTGATGCACTGGGCCTGGCAGCGGCGGCTGCCGGTGGTCATGGCCATGGGCGGCGGCTATGGCCACGATCTGGAGACCACGGTGCAGGTGCAGGTCAACAGCTACCGCGTGGCACTGGAATACCACCAGCGCCTGCAGCGCCAGCCCGGGGCGCTGGCGACAGCGCCGTGATGGCGGCGCTGGCACAATCGCGCCCCATGCCGTCCAGCCCGTCGTCCCGTCCGCAAGCCTTGCCCCGCAGCCATTACCGGGCTTTCCGCGCCATCGGCACCCGCTGGGCCGACAACGATGTGTACGGCCATGTGAACAACGTCGTGTACTACAGCTGGTTCGACACGGCGGTCAATGCCCACCTGATCGAGGCCGGCGCGCTGGACATCCACCAGGGCGAGGTCATCGGCCTGGTGATCGAGACCCAGTGCAACTACTTTGCGCCGCTGGCCTTCCCCCAGACCGTCTGGGCCGGCCTGCGCGTGGCGCACCTGGGCACTTCCAGCGTGCGTTACGAGGTCGGCCTGTTCGCCGAGGGCGAGGACCTGTGCGCCGCCTGCGGCCATTTCGTGCATGTGTATGTGGACCGCCAGACGCGCCGCCCGGTGCCGCTGCCGGACCGTCTGAAAACCACCCTGGAGACCCTGCGATGACCTCTGTCCCCGCCGCCGTGATCGATGCCGCCAGCGTCGACGCGGCCATCACCAGCCGGATGTCGGCCCGTGCCTTCCTGCCCGAACCGGTGCCGCGTGCCACCATCGAGCACATCCTGCAGGTGGCCAGCCGCGCGCCCTCGGGCACCAACACCCAGCCCTGGAAGGTGTACGTGCTTCAGGGCGCCAGCCGCGACACGCTGGTGGACAAGGTCTGTGCCGCCCACGACGCCTTGCGCGCCGACCCGTCGCTCGCCGCGCAGTACCGCGAGGAATACGACTACTACCCCGAGAAATGGGTCAGCCCCTACATCGACCGCCGGCGCGAGAACGGCTGGGGCCTGTACGGCCTGCTGGGCATCGGCAAGGGCGACAAGGACAGGATGCACCTGCAGCACCAGCGCAACTTCCGCTTCTTCGATGCGCCGGTGGGCCTGATGTTCACCCTCGACAAGGTCATGGGCCGGGGCTCGCTGGTGGACTACGGCATGTTCCTGCAGAACATCATGGTGGCCGCCCGTGCCCAGGGCCTGCACACCTGCCCGCAGGCCGCCTGGAACGGCTTTGCCAGGATCATCCTGCCGCACATCGGCGCGGCCGAGAACGAGATGCTGGTCTGCGGCATGGCCCTGGGCTTTGCCGATCCGGCCGATCCGGTCAACGGCTTCCACACGCCGCGCGAGACCGTGGCCTCTTTCACCACCTGGCTCTGAGCCAGACCCCGATTTCATTCAGGAGCATTCGATGACCATGATCACCACCCCCAGCGGCCTGCAGTACGAGGACACCGTGGTCGGCCAGGGCGAGGAAGCCCGCGCCGGCCGCCCGGTGCAGGTGCACTACACCGGCTGGCTCTACAACGACGGCCAGCAGGGCCGCAAGTTCGACTCCAGCAAGGACCGCGGCCAGCCGTTCGAATTCCCGCTCGGTGCCGGCCACGTCATCAAGGGCTGGGACGAGGGCGTGCAGGGCATGAAGGTCGGCGGCACCCGCCGTCTGGTGATTCCCGCCGCGCTGGGCTATGGCGCCCGCGGCGCCGGCGGCGTGATCCCGCCCAATGCCACGCTGCTGTTTGAGGTGGACCTGCTGGCCGTCTGAGCCACACAAGCAGGACACGGAGGAGTCCGATGATGAACAAGAAACTGCTGCCAGCCCTGCTGGCGGGCTGGCTGCTGCCGGCCGTGGCCCGTGCGGCCGATCTGGACGGCAGCCAGCTCTCGGTGCTGTGGGGCGTGCCTTTTGCCGGCGTGCTGCTGTCGATCGCCCTCATGCCCTTGCTGGCGCCTTCCTTCTGGCACCACCACTTCGGCAAGGTGGCGGCGGCCTGGGGCCTGGCCTTTCTGGTGCCGTTCGCACTGACCTTCGGTTTCCCGGCGGCCGGTGCGGCGGTGGTGCATGCGGCGCTGGCCGAATACATCCCCTTCATCATCCTGCTCACGGCGCTGTTCACCGTGGCCGGCGGCATCTTCGTGCGCGGCAACCTGCATGGCAGCCCGGGGCTGAACACCGGCCTGCTGGCCACCGGCGCCGTGCTGGCCAGCTTCATGGGCACCACCGGTGCCTCGATGCTGCTGATCCGCCCGCTGATCCGCGCCAACGACAACCGCAAGCACCAGGTGCATGTGGTGGTTTTCTTCATCTTCATCGTCTCCAACGCCGGCGGCGCACTCACCCCGCTGGGCGATCCGCCGCTGTTCCTGGGCTTCCTCAAGGGCGTGGACTTCTTCTGGACCGTGACCCATCTGTGGGGCCAGACGCTGTTCATGGTGGGCACGCTGCTCGCCCTGTTCTACGCCATCGACTGGTTCTACTTCCACAAGCGGGAAGAGGTGCGTCCGGTCGACCCGACGCCCGACACGACCCGGCTGGGCTTTGAGGGCGCGGTCAATTTCGCGCTGCTCGGCGGCGTGGTCGGGCTGGTGCTGCTGAGCGGGCTGTGGAAGTCGCCGGTGGTCTTCAACATCGCCGGCACCGAGGTCGGTCTGCCCGGCATCGTGCGCGACGTGGGCCTGATCGTCATCACCCTGGTGTCGCTGCGCATCACGCCGAAGTCGGCCCACGAGGGCAACCAGTTCGGCTGGGGCCCGATGCTGGAGGTGGCCAAGCTGTTCGCTGCCATCTTCCTCACCATCATCCCGGTGATCGCCATGCTGCGCGCCGGCGTGGATGGCCCGTTCGGTGCCATCGTGCGCGCCGTCACGCGGGCCGACGGTTCGCCCGATCCGGCCATGTACTTCTGGGCCACCGGCGCGCTGAGCTCCTTCCTGGACAACGCGCCCACTTACTTGGTGTTCTTCAACACCGCCGGCGGCGATCCGGCCGTGCTCATGACCACGCTGGCCACCACGCTGGTGGCGGTGTCGGCCGGCGCCGTGTTCATGGGTGCCAACACCTACATCGGCAATGCACCCAACCTGATGGTCAAGGCGATTGCCGAAGACCGCGGCGTGAAGATGCCCAGCTTCTTCGGCTACATGCTGTGGTCGTGCGGCATCCTGCTGCCGCTGTTCGGGCTGATGACCTGGATCTGGTTCGTCTGACCGCGCCACCGCCGCTCACCCGCTGCTCACCCACAACATTCAAGGAGACCCCCCATGAGCCAGAAACCGGCCATCTTCATCGCCCGCAAGGTGTTCCCCGAGGTGGTGACCCATCTCGCGCAGCATTTCGATGTGGAGATGAACGAATCCGACGAGGTGCTGCCGCCGGCCGAACTGATCGCCCGCCTGCAGGGCAAGCAGGGCGCACTCACCACCGGCAGCGAGCGGGTGGACGCCGCGCTGCTGGCGGCCTGCCCGCAGCTCAGGATCGCGGCCAACATTGCCGTGGGCTTCAACAACTTCGACGTGCCGGCCATGACGGCCGCCGGCGTGCTGGCCACCAACACCCCCGACGTGCTGACCGAGACCACGGCCGACTTCGGCTTTGCCCTGGTGATGGCCACGGCCCGCCGCGTGACCGAGAGCGAGCATTTCCTGCGCGCCGGCCAGTGGAACAAGTGGAGCCTGGACATGTTCGCCGGTGCCGAGGTGCACGGCAGCACGCTGGGCATCCTGGGCATGGGCCGCATCGGCCAGGCCATCGCCCGCCGGGGCGCCCACGGCTTCGGCATGAAGGTGATCTACCACAACCGCTCGCGCCTGGATGCCGCCCTGGAGGCCGACTGCAAGGCGAGCTATGTGGACAAGGCCACGCTGCTGGCACAGGCCGACCACCTGATCCTGGTGCTGCCCTACAGCGCGTCGTCGCACCATGCCATCGGTGCGGCCGAGATCGCGCAGATGAAGCCCACCGCCACGCTGATCAACATTGCGCGCGGCGGCATCGTGGACGACGCCGCGCTGGCCGTGGCCCTGCGGGAGCGACGCATCGCCGCCGCCGGCCTGGACGTGTTCGAGGGCGAGCCCAAGGTGCACCCCGACCTGCTCACCGTGCCCAACGTGGTGCTCACGCCGCACATCGCCAGCGCCACCATCGCCACCCGCAAGGCCATGGCCATGCTGGCGGCCGACAACGTGATCGGCTACCTGACCCAGGGCCAGCCGAAGACGCCGCTCAACGCCGAGATCATTGGCGCCGGCGCACGGGCCTGACGCATGGACACGGCCCTCCTGGCGGTTGCGGTCCTGCTGCTGCTGGCGCAGGGTGTGGGCCTGGCGCTGCTGTTTCGGCTGCGCTCGGGCCGGCAGGACGCCGAGCGCCGGTCCGAACAGCTGCAGGCCCGGCTGACCGAGCTCGAGCAATCGCGCCAGCAGGGCGAGCGCGAGTTGCGGCGGGAGCTGGCCGATGCTGCCCGCGAGCAGCGCCAGGAACTCACCCTTGCCCTGGGGGCATTCCAGGAAGCCCTGTTGCGCCAGGGCGCTGAAGCCACGCGGACCCAGAATGCCCAGATCGATGCCTTTGCCCAACAGCTGGTGCAGCTGCGCGGCAGCCTGGGCGACACCCTGGTCAGGCAGCTGCAGGACCTGTCGGAAGCCAACGCGCGCCGGCTGGCCGAGGTGCGCGCCACGCTCGAGGCCCAGCTCACCCAGTTGCAGCAGGGCAATGCCGCCAAGCTCGACGAGATGCGGGCCACGGTGGACGAGAAGCTCCAGAGCACCCTGCAGGCCCGGCTGGGCGAGAGCTTCAAGCAGGTGGCCGACCGGCTGGAGCAGGTGCACAAGGGCCTGGGCGAGATGCAGAGCCTGGCGCAGGGCGTGGGCGACCTCAAGCACCTGCTCACCAATGTCAAGACGCGCGGCATGTTCGGCGAGGCCCAGCTGGCCGCGCTGCTGGAGCAGGTGTTCGCACCCGACCAGTACGCCAGCCAGGTGGCCACCCGGCCCGGCAGCCGCAATGTGGTCGATTTCGCCATCCGCCTGCCGGGCCGGGGCGACGACGGCGCGCCGTGCTGGCTGCCGATCGACGCCAAGTTCCCCAACGAGGACTACGAACGCCTGCTCGATGCCCAGCAGCGCGCCGACGCCGAGGGCGCCGAGCTGGCCGCGCGCGGCCTGGAGCAGCGCATCCGGCTGGAAGCCAGGTCCATGGCCGAGAAGTACCTGGAGCCGCCCCACACCACCGACTTCGCCATCCTGTTCCTGCCCACCGAAGGCCTGTATGCCGAGGTGCTGCGCCGCCCCGGCCTGATGGAGCAGCTGCAGCGGGACTTCCGCGTCGCGCTGGCCGGCCCGACCACGCTGATGGCCATGCTGAATTCGCTGCAGATGGGTTTCCGCACCCTGGCGCTGGAGAAGCGCAGCTCCGAGGTCTGGCAGGTGCTGGGGGCGGTCAAGACCGAGTTCGGCAAGTTCGGCGACGTGCTGGCCAAGGTCAAGAGCCAGACCCAGACGGTGCTCAACACACTGGACAGCGCCGAGGTGCGCAGCCGCGCCATGGGCCGGGCGCTCAAGGCGGTGGAGGCCTTGCCGGCCGAACACGCCGAGCGGCTGTTGCCGGGGGAGCCGGCCGACCGCGACGGCGGCTGAAGCGGCCCCGGCCCGAGGCCGGTGCAAGGGTGTCAGCCGGGGTTCAGGCGGGAACCCCGGGGGGTGGCTTATGATCTTAAGTCTTTCTTAAATCATGGCAGCCACTCCCCACGACCCTTCACAGCCCGGCCTCTCGGTGGCCGCGCGCAGCGCCTTCGTGGCGCTGCCCTTGCTGTCGTTGTGCCTGCTGGTCGGCCTGTTGCTGGTCCATGACCTGCCCTGGATCTGGCGCGTGGACTGGGTGCCGGCGCTGGGCATCGAGGCGGCGTTCCGGGTCGATGGCCTGTCGGTGCTGATGCTGCTCATGATCACCGGCGTGGGCACGGCGGTGTTCATCTACGCCGGCGGCTACCTGGCCGGCGACCCGAACCAGCACAAGCTGCTGATCATGCTGTCGCTGTTCATGCTGGCCATGGTGGGCTGCGTGACCGCCGACAACCTCTTCGTGCTGTTCCTGTTCTGGGAAATGACCAGCCTCACCTCGTTCGCGCTGGTGGGGTATCACCACCACCAGGCGGCGAGCCGGCAGTCGGCCCAGCAGGCACTGCTGGTCACCGGCACCGGCGGGCTGGCATTGCTGGCCGGCTTCATCCTGCTGGCGCAGGTGATGGGCACCTCGCGCATCAGCGAGATCGTGGCCCGCCTGCCCGATGTCGCCACCACGCCGGCCCTGACCGCCGCCCTGGTGCTGATCCTGGTGGGCGCCTTCACCAAGAGCGCGCAGTTCCCGTTCCATTTCTGGCTGCCCAATGCCATGGCGGCGCCCACGCCGGTGTCGGCCTACCTGCACTCGGCCACCATGGTGAAGCTGGGCGTGTACCTGCTGGCGCGGCTGGACCCGGGCTTTGGCGAATGGCCGCTGTGGATCTGGTCGCTCAAGCTCGCCGGCAGCATGACCGCGGCCTGGGGCATGGTGCTGGCGCTGCGCGAGCGCGACCTCAAGCGCATCCTGGCCTGGTCGACCGTGGCCACCCTGGGCACGCTGGTGACCCTGGTGGGCCTGCCCGGCGAGAGCGCCACCGTGGCGGTGGGAGCCCTGCTGCTGGCCCATGCGCTGTACAAGGCGCCGCTGTTCTTCGTGGCCGGCAACATCGACCACGGCACCGGCACCCGGGTGATCGACCGGCTGGGCAACCTGCGCCATGCCATGCCCTGGACGGCAGTGGCCGCACTGCTGGCCGGCGCCTCCATGGCCGGCATGCCGCTGTCGCTGGGCTTCATCGCCAAGGACGTGATCCTGGTGGCCAAGACCGAGGGCGACGTGGCGGCCTTTGCCAATGTGGCCAACACCATCTTCGGCGCCATTGCGGTGGCGGTGGCCGGCGTGGCGGCCATCCGGGTGTTCTGGCGCCATCCGGGCACCAACGAGACCCCGCCCGATGCGCACGAGGGGGGGCTGGCCCTGGTGGCTCCGCCGCTGGCGCTGGCTTTCCTGGGCGTGATCCTGGGTCTGTTCCCCTGGCTGCTGGACCATCTGCTCGCCCAGGCGGCGGTGGCCATGACGCCGACCGACAACGCCGTGCTGCTCGACCTGACGCCCTCGTACGGCCCCATGCTGGGCTCGCTCGCCATCACGCTGGGCATCGGGGTGGCGGTGTATCTGCTGTGGGACCCGCTGCACCGCATCTTCGAGCGCATCGACCGGCAGCTCGGGCGGGTGTCGATGGCGGCCACCTACGAACGCTCGCTGGTGGCCATTCCGCGCGTGGCCGCCGGCATCACGCGGCTGTTCCAGCATGGTCGCCTGCCGGGCTATGGCGTCCTCATGCTGGGCGCGGTGGCGGCGGCCTTGCTGGGCCTGGTGGCCGCAGGTGCCGGGCGCTGGGTCTGGCCGGCGTGGGGAGCCGCGCCCGGTGCCGGGCTGCTGGGCGCCGGCGCACTCATCGTGTTCGGCGCGCTGGCCTCGCTGTTCGCCCGCGACCGGCTGGTGCTGCTGCTCACCGCCGGCCTGACCGGCTTCGGCAGCGCCGTGTTCTTCCTGTTCGCCGGTGCGCCGGATGTGGCCTTCACCCAGTTCGTGGTGGAGGCGGTGCTGGTGATCGTGGTGGCGTCGGTGCTGCTCACGCTGCGCCGGCTCGGCCGTGGCAGCGGCCTGCCCGATGGCTTCCGTCCGGGTGCCGCGCTGGTGGCCTGCGCCATGGGACTGGCGACGGCGCTGCTGCTGCTGCTGGCCAGCGCGCCGGCGCTGGACATGGCTCTGCCGGATTTCTTCGCCCGCGCCAGCGTGCCCGAGGCCTTCGGCCGCAACGTGGTCAACGTGATCCTGGTGGACTTCCGGGCCCTGGACACGCTGGGCGAGGTCACGGTGGTCATGCTGTCCTTCCTGGCCGCCGGGGGGCTGCTGGCCGCGGCGCGCCGTGAGCGCAAGGAGGGGGCATGACACCGCCGCGCCTGGTCATCCTGGCGGTGCTGGCCCGCCCGCTGTATGCGCTGATCCTGCTGGCCTCGGTGTGGGTGCTGCTGCGCGGCCACAACGAGCCGGGCGGCGGTTTCATCGGCGGCCTGCTGGCGGTGAGCGCCACCGTGCTGTGGGCGGTGGCCCGGGACGCCCGGGCCGCACAGGCCCGGCTGCCCACCGGAGACCCGGTGCGGCTGGCGGCGCTGGGTGCCGGTCTGGCCGCGGTGTCGGGTCTGCCGTCGCTGCTGGAGGGCGGTGCCTACCTGACCCACTGGTGGGGCACCCTGGACCTGTTCGTGACCTCGGTGAAGGTGTCCACCGTCATGCTGTTCGACCTCGGGGTGTACCTGTGCGTGTGGGGTGGTCTGGCCGGCTATGCACTGGGGCTGCTGGGTCTGGACGAGCCGGACTGCGAGGACGCCACATGATTTACTGGACCGCTCTGGTGGTGGGCCTCACGGTGGCCGCCGGCACCTACCTGGCCCTGTCGCGCGACGTGTTCCGCAGCGTCATGGGTTTCGTGCTGATGGGCGCGGCGGTGAACCTGGCCTTGTTTGCATCCGGTCGTCTGGGGTCGGCCCTGCCGGCGGTGGTGCCGGTCGGCCAGCAGGCGCTGGACGAGGCCGCCAACAGCCTGCCGCAGGCCCTGGTGCTCACCGCCATCGTCATCGGGCTGGCGCTGGCCTGTTTTGCCCTGGTGCTGGTGGTGCGTCTGGTGCAGCGCACCGGCAGCGACGATGCGCAGGCCTTGCGGCAGGCCGAGCCGCTGCCGACCGATCCGGTCAAGCCGCCGGAGTCGGTGGCATGAGCGCACTGGTGATCGCTCCGGTGCTGGTGCCGCTGACCACCGCGGTGCTCACGGCAGCCGTGCGCGACCGGCAGCGGCTGCAGGCCGCGCTGAGCGGAGCCGGCGTGCTGGTGTTGCTGCTGTGCAGCCTGGCCCTGGTGGAGCAGGTGCTGGGCGGCACGGTGCCGTCCATGGCCTTCGGCGGCTGGGCCGCGCCCTACGGCATCGAATTCCGGGTGGACCGCACCGGCGCGGCCCTGCTGCTGATCACCGCCCTCATGGGCGCTGCCTGCCTGCTGTTCATGAGCAGCGACGCCGATCCCGGCAGCCACCAGCCCCTGCGGCTGCCGCTGCTGCACGGCCTGCTGGCCGGTGTGGGCGGGGCGTTTGCCACGGCGGACCTGTTCAACCTCTATGTGTGGTTCGAGGTCATGCTGATCTGCTCGGTCGGCCTGTTTGCCATCGGCGGTCGCACCGACCAGCTCGATGCCACCTGGAAGTACCTCAGCCTCAACCTCATGGGCACGCTGCTGCTGCTGCTGGCGGTGGGCATGGTGTATGCGGCCACCGGCCACCTGAACTACGGCGCGCTGGCGCAGGCATCGCAGGGGCTGTCGGCGTCGTCCGGACCGCTGGGCGCGCTGGTGCTGGGGGCGCTGCTGCTGGCCTTCCTGGCCAAGTCGGGCGCCTTCCCGCTCTATGCCTGGCTGCCGGCGGCCTACCACACGCTGCCGGCGCCGGTGCTCGCGCTGTTCGCCGGTCTGCTGACCAAGGTGGGGGTGTATGCCGTGCTCAAGGCCACCACCGACATGCTGCCCGGCGCCATGACGCCGTGGCTGGCCGAGGCGCTGGGCTGGGTGGCGGCGGCCACCATGCTGCTGGGTGTGCTGGGTGCGGCCTACCACTGGGACATGCGGCGCATCCTGGCCTTCCACATCATCAGCCAGATCGGCTACATCCTGCTGGCGATCGCCCTGGGCGGCGAAGCCGGACAGGCCGCCACCTTGTTCTACACCCTGCACCACATCGTGGTGAAGGCCAACCTGTTCCTGGTGGCGGCGCTCATCTGGCGGGCCACCGGCAGCTACGACCTGCGCCACATCGGCGGCCTGTACGCGGCGCGGCCGGCACTGGCCCTGCTGTTCCTGGTGCCGGCGCTGTCGCTGGTGGGCATTCCGCCGCTCTCGGGCTTCTGGGCCAAGCTGCTGGTGCTGCAGGAAGCGCTGGCCCAGGGGCGGGTGGTGTGGACCCTGATCGCCCTGGCGGTGAGCGTGCTCACCCTCTATTCGATGATGAAGATCTGGATGCAGGCGTTCTGGAAGCCGCACCCCGACCCGCAGTGGCAGCCCGACGCCTCGGCGCGCGTGGCGCCCGCGTGGGTGGCCTGCCTGCTGCTGGCCGCCATCACCCTGGCGATCGGCCTGAACCCGCAGTGGCTGATCGAGTATTCGCAGGCTGCCGCGCTGCAGCTCGGGAGGTTGCCATGAGGCGTGTGACCGCCGCCCTGGGTCTGACCGGCCGGTTCGTGCGCGCCCTGGTGCTCTCGGCCTGGCAGACGGTGCGCGTGATCTTCCGCGCCAGCACCGACGCCGACCGTGCGCCGGTGCCGGCCTTCGTGCGGGTGCGGTTCGCCCCCATGACCGAAACCGGTGCCGCGCTGCTGGGCTGCATGGTCTCGCTCACGCCGGGCACCACCACGCTGGACATCGACATGGGCCAGCACGAACTGCTGGTGCATGTGCTGGACCGCGCCGACATCGACGGCCTGGTGGATGGCATCCGCACCGATTTCGAGCCAGGCCTGCTGGCCCTGTTCGGCACCGGGGAGGGCGCATGAGCGGCTGGGTGGTGAATGCATTGATCGTGGCCAGCCTGCTGGCCCTGGCCCTGGCGACGGTGCGCCTGCTCAAGGGCCCGACCAGCGCCGACCGCATCGTGGCGCTCGACATCTTTCTGGCCGCCTCGGTGGCCTTGTGCGTGGCGGCCTCGCTGGCCACCGGGCGCACCGTGTTCCTGGACGTGGCCATCGGCCTGGCCCTGGTGGGCTTCGTGGGTACCGTGGGCTGGGCCCGGCTGGTCGACCGCAGCGCCGACCTGCCCGACGGGTCCGGACGGCAGGAGGACCGTTCATGAATCTGCTGGCCACCCTGTTGCTGCTGGCCGGTGCCGCCTTGCTGGTGATCGCCGCCTGGGGTGTGATCGCGTTGCCCGATGCGCTGGCGCGCCAGCACGCCGCCACCAAGGCCGGCACCCTGGCCCTGGTGCTGGTGTGTCTGGGTGCGGGGCTGGCGGTGACCGACGACGGCGGGTGGGGCGAGTGGGCCTGGCGGCTGGGCCTGATCGTGGTGTTCCTGTGGATCACGCTGCCCCTGGCCTCGCACCTGCTGGCCCGCGCAGCGGTGCGCGAATCGCCCGATCAGCGGGCGCAGGCCGAACGGGCCGAGGTCCGCTCGACCCGTTGAGTCATCCCGGCCCGGCGACGTCGAAGCCCAGGCCTTTGAGGTAGGCGTCCATCGTCTGTCCGCCGGCCGCCACCAGGTCGAAGGCCTCGGGGTCGAGCAGCCAGTTCTGGATCAGCCCGTCCACCATCACGTGCAGTCCCAGCGCTGCCGTGGCCATGTCCACCGGCAGTTCGAGGTCGGCGCGTCGCGCAGCCTCGGTCAGGGCGGTGCGGGTCATGGCCATGCATTCGTTGCGCACCCGCAGGTGGCGGTCGCGCACCGCCTGCATCTCGGTGACGTATTCCACCTTGTGGGTGGCCACCTCGAACACCCGCCGGGTCTGGGCGTCGAGCGCGGTCTGGCGCAGCGCGTTCATCATCGAGTGGCGCAGGCCCTGCAGCGGGTCGCGGGTGTGGCTGGCGTTCTCGGCCGCCGAGGCCAGGGTGGCCTCCAGCGGCATGGTCACGCGCTCCATCATGGCGTTGAACAGGTCGGCCTTGTCCTTGAAGTGCCAGTAGATCGCCCCCCGGGTGGTGCCGGCCGCGGTGGCGATGTCATTGAGCGAGGTGCGCGAGACCCCACGCGCCTGGAACAGCTGTTCGGCGGCGTCCAGCAGGCTGTTGCGGGTGGCCAGGGCCTCGGATTTGGTGCGACGGACCATGGTGGATGGGGTGGGAAGGGGTGAACAGCCCGTCAATATACATACATTCGTGTGTGTATGTATACTCCGCCGTTTTCCGCCGCAGACATCCACCCGCCGAGGTTTTCATGCCGACGAACCCCATCCCCCGTTCCCTGAACCGTGGCCGCATGGCCGGTGCCTTCGGTGCCATGGCCTTCGCGGCGTTGCTGGCCGCCTGCGGAGGTGGTCAGCCGGCTGCCGGCGGCCCGCCTGCGGGGGGCATGCCCCCGGCCGAGGTGGGGGTGGTCACGGTCGCGCCCGGCGATGTGGGCCTGCTGACCGAGCTGCCGGGCCGGCTGGAGGCCTCGCGCACCGCCCAGGTCCGGGCGCGCGCCGCCGGCATTCTGCTCAAACGGGAGTTCACCGAAGGCAGCGACGTGAAGGCCGGGCAACGGCTGTTCACCATCGACCCCGCTCCCTACCAGGCGGCATTGCAGACCGCCCAGGCCAGCCTGGCGCGCGCCGAGGCCAATCTGGCCCAGGCCCGCGCACTGGCCGAGCGCTACGCACCGCTGGTGAAGGAAAACGCCATCAGCCAGCAGGAGTACGCCAGCGCGGTGGCGGCCCAGAAGACGGCCGAGGCCGATGTGGCTGCGGGCAAGGCTGCGGTGCAGACCGCCACCATCAACCTCAACTACGCCAGCGTGACCGCCCCCATTGCCGGTCGCATCGGCCGTGCCCTGGTGACCGAGGGCGCGCTGGTGGGGCAGGGCGAGGCCACGCAGCTGGCCGTCATCCAGCAGATCAACCCGGTGTATGTGAACTTCACCCAGTCGGTGTCCGAGGTCTACCGGCTGCAGAAGGCCCGGAAGGATGGGCGCCTGAAGGGGGCTGGCGACCAGGCCGCCACGGTGCGGGTGGTGCTGGAGGACGGCACCGAATACGGCCGCACCGGCCAGCTGCTGTTCTCCGACCTCACGGTCGATCAGGGCACCGGCCAGATCACCCTGCGCGCCGAAGTGCCCAATCCCGACGGCACCCTGCTGCCCGGCATGTATGTGCGGGTGCGGCTGGAGCAGGCCACGGCGGGCAACGCCATCACCCTGCCGCAGCAGGCGGTCACCCGTTCGGCCCAGGGCGACTCGGTCATGGTGGTGGACGCCGAGGGCAAGGCGGTGCGCCGCACGGTGAAGGTGGGCGGCCAGCAGAACGGCCAGTGGGTCATCCTGGATGGCCTGAAGGCCGGCGAGCAGGTCATGGTCGACGGCTTCCAGAAGCTGCGCCCGGGCGCCACCGTCAAGCCGGTGCCCTGGGTCAAGCCCGGCACCGGTGATGGCGCCAAGCCCGCAGGCCAGCCGGCCGCACCGGCGCCCAAGGCCGGCTGAGGAGCGCAGGCATGGCGAAATTCTTCATCGACCGACCCATCTTCGCGTGGGTGATCGCCCTCTTCATCATGGTGCTGGGCGCGGTGTCCATCACCCAGCTGCCGATCAACCAGTACCCGCCGGTGGCCCCGCCGTCGGTGGTGATCACCGCCACCTATCCCGGCGCCTCGGCCAAAACGCTGGAAGACAGCGTGCTGTCGGTCATCGAGCAGGAAATGAACGGCTCGCCGGGCCTGATCTACATGGAAGCCGTGGCCCAGGCCAACGGCACCGGCACCATCACGCTCAGCTTCCAGCCCGGCACCAATCCGGACCTGGCCCAGGTGGATGTGCAGAACCGGCTCTCGCGCGCCTCGCCGCGCCTGCCCTCGGCCGTGACGCAGCAGGGCGTTCGGGTGGACAAGTCGCGCAGCAACTTCCTGCTGTTCGCCATCCTCTCCAGCAGCAACCCGGCCTGGGACCCGGTGGCCCTGGGCGACTATGCCTCGCGCAGCGTGCTGCCCGAGATCCAGCGCCTGCCCGGCGTGGGCCAGGCCCAGCTGTTCGGCACCGAGCGCGCCATGCGCATCTGGATCGACCCGGCCAAGCTGCTGGGCTTCAACCTGAGCGCCGCCGACGTGAACAACGCCATCCGCGCGCAGAACGCCCAGGTGTCGGCCGGCGAGATCGGCGCGCTGCCCATCGTCGATGGCCAGGGCATCTCGGCCACAGTGGTGGTGGACGGCCAGCTGGGCTCCATCGAGCAGTTCGGCAACATCGTGCTGCGGGCCAATGCGGACGGCTCCACCGTGCGCCTGAAGGACGTGGCCCGCATCGAGCTGGGCGCCCAGACCTATGCCACCTCGGCCCGCCTGAACGGACAGCCCTCCACCGGCATCGGCGTGCAGCTCTCGCCCACCGGCAACGCGCTGGCCACGGCCAACGCGGTGCGCGCCAAGATGGCCGAGCTGGAGCGCTTCTTCCCCGAGGGCATGAGCTGGGCCATCCCGTACGACAGCTCGCGCTTCGTGAAGATCTCCATCGAGCAGGTGGCCAAGACGCTGGCCGAGGCCATCCTGCTGGTGTTCCTGGTGATGTATGTCTTCCTGCAGAACTTCCGCTACACGGTGATCCCCACCATCGTGGTGCCGGTGGCCCTGCTGGGCACGTTTGCCACGCTGCTGGCCATGGGCTTCTCGATCAACGTGCTCACCATGTTCGGCATGGTGCTGGTGATCGGCATCGTGGTGGACGACGCCATCGTGGTGGTGGAGAACGTCGAGCGCATCATGAGCGAGGAGGGCCTGCCACCCCTGCAGGCCACGCGCAAGGCCATGGGTCAGATTTCGGGCGCCATCGTCGGCGTGACCGTGGTGCTGATCGCGGTGTTCGTTCCGCTGGCCTTCTTCAGCGGCTCGGTGGGCAACATCTACCGCCAGTTCGCGGCGGTCATGGGCGTGTCGATCGCCTTCTCGGCCTTCATGGCACTCTCGCTCACACCGGCCTTGTGCGCCACGCTGCTCAAGCCGGTGGAGGCCGGGCACCACGATGAGAAGAAGGGCTTCTTCGGCTGGTTCAACCGCTTCTTCAACCGCACCACCGAGCGCTATGCCGGCGGCGTGGGCCGTCTGCTGCCGCGCGCTGGGCGCACCCTCATCGTTTACGTGGCCATCGTGGCCGCTGCGGTGGTGGTCTACATGCGGCTGCCCACGTCCTTCCTGCCGCAGGAAGACCAGGGCACCATGCTGGTCAACGTGCAGCTGCCACCGGGTGCCACCCGCGAACGCACGCTGGACGTGATGAAGCAGGTCGAAGGCTTCATGCTCAAGCAGCCCGAGGTGCAGAGCATGGTCAGCGTGCTGGGCTTCAGCTTCTCGGGCCAGGGCCAGAACGCCGCGCTGGCCTTCATCACCCTCAAGGACTGGTCCGAGCGCACCGACCCGGGCAGCTCTGCCGGCGCACTGGCCGGCCGGGCCTTCGGCGCGCTCTCGGGCATCCGCGACGCGTCCATCTTCCCGCTGAGCCCGCCGCCCATTCCGGAACTCGGTTCGTCCTCCGGTTTCGCCTTCCGCCTGCAGGACCGTGCCGGTCTGGGACGCGAGGCCCTGCTGGCTGCGCGCAACCAGCTGCTGGCCGCCGCCTCGCAGAGCAAGGTGCTGACCCAGGTGCGTCCCGACGGCCTGGAAGACGCGCCGCAGCTGCGCCTGAACATCGACCGCGAGAAGGCGGCTGCGCTGGGTGTGGGCTTCGACGCCATCAGCAGCGCCATCGGCACCGCGCTCGGTTCGAGCTACATCAACGACTTTCCCAACGCCGGCCGCCTGCAGCGCGTGGTGGTGCAGGCCGATGCCGCCGCCCGCATGCAGCCCGACGACGTGCTGCGGCTGAACGTGGTCAACCGTGAGGGCAGGGCGGTGCCGCTGTCGGCCTTCACCACCACCGAATGGGTCAACGGCCCGATGCAGACGGTGCGCTACAACGGCTATCCGTCCATCCGCATCAGCGGCAGTGCCGCGCCGGGCTACAGCACCGGCGCTGCCCTGGCCGAGATGGAGCGGCTGGCCGCCCAGCTGCCGCAGGGCTTCGGCTACGAGTGGACCGGCCAGTCGCGCGAAGAGAAGCTCGCCGGCGCACAGGCCATCGTGCTCTACGCCTTTGCCATCCTGGCGGTCTTCCTGTGCCTGGCCGCGCTGTACGAGAGCTGGAGCATTCCGCTGTCGGTCATCCTGGTGGTGCCGCTGGGCGTGATCGGCGTGCTGCTGGCCACACTGGCCAGGGGCTATGCCAACGATGTGTACTTCCAGGTGGGCCTGATCACCATCATCGGCCTCTCGGCCAAGAACGCCATCCTGATCATCGAGTTCGCCAAGGACCTGCAGGCCCAGGGCAAGAGCGCGATCGAGGCGGCACTCGCCGCTGCCCGCCTGCGCTTCCGCCCGATCATCATGACCTCGCTGGCCTTCACGCTGGGCGTGGTGCCGCTGTTCATCGCCTCGGGTGCCGGCTCGGCCAGCCAGCGCGCCATCGGCACCGGCGTGATCGGCGGCATGATCACCGGCACCGTGCTGGCGGTGGTCTTCGTGCCGGTGTTCTTCGTGGTGGTGCGGTCGATCTTCAAGGGCAGCGAACGCCAGCGTCTGCGCGACGCCGAGGCCGCTGCCGAGCACGGAGTCCACTGACATGAAATCCTCCCTGAACGTCCTGCGGCGGCCGTCCCTGGCCGCGCTGGCCGCAGCCGCCCTGCTGGCCGGCTGCTCCATGATCCCCGAGCTGCCCGGGCCCCACGCCGGCACACCGGACGCCTATCCGCTGGCCCCGGCCTCGGGACCGGCCACGGCGCCCTCCGGCGCCGACCTGGCCTGGTCCGGCTTCATCACCGATGCCCGGCTGCGCGACGTGGTGCAACGGGCCCTGACCAACAACCGCGATCTGCGCGTGGCCACGCTCAACATCGAGCAGGTGCGCGCCCAGTACCAGATCCAGCGGGCCAACCAGTTCCCCACCGTCAACCTGGCTGCCACCGGCAACCGCCAGCCCAACGCCAGCGGCGGCATCACCGACCTCTACAGCGTGGGCCTGGCGACGAGTGCCTGGGAGATCGATTTCTTCGGCCGGCTCGGCAGCCTCAAGGAGGCGGCCCTGGCCCAGTTCCTGGCCAGCGAGGAAGCCCGCCGCGCCGCCCAGACCAGCCTGGTCGCCACCGTGGCCAGCACCTGGCTGAGCCTGCAGGCCAACGAGTCGCTGCTGGCGCTCACCCGCCAGACCCTCAAGACCCGGGAAGACTCGCTGCGCCTGACCCGGCTGCGCTTCGACAACGGGGCCGCCTCGGCGCTGGACCTGCGCCAGGCCGAATCGCTGACCGCTGCGGCCCAGGTGGCGCTGGCCCAGGCCGAACGCGCCCGCCTGCTCGACGTGAATGCCCTGAACCTGCTGGTGGGCGAGCCGGTGCCGACCGACCTGCTGGCGCCTGCCGCGCCCGATGCGGCCCTGCCCGTGGCGGTGCTGGCCGAGGTGCCGGCCGGCCTGCCGTCCGACCTGCTGACCCGCCGTGCCGATGTGCGTCAGGCCGAGCAGCAGCTGGTGGCGGCCAATGCCAACATCGGTGCGGCCCGGGCGGCGTTCTTTCCGCGCATCTCGCTGACCGCCAGCGTGGGCACGGCCAGCAGCGCCCTGTCGGGCCTGTTCAAGGACGGCAGCTGGGGCTTCACCCTGGCGCCACAGGCGCTGCTGCCGATCTTCGACGCCGGCCGCAACCAGGCCGGCCTGGAGTCGGCCCGCGCCGGCCGCGACATCGCGCTCGCCCAGTACGAGAAGGCCATCCAGACCGCCTTCCGCGAGGTGGCCGATGCGCTGGCCGGTCAGGCCACGCTGGGCGAACAGCTGCGGGCCCAGGAAGCCCAGGCCACCGCCGAAGCCGACCGCTTCCGGCTGGCCGAGCTGCGCTACCGCAATGGCGTGGCCAGCTTCCTTGATGTGCTCGATGCCCAGCGTTCGCTGTTCGCCAGCCGGCAGGCCCTGGTGCAGACCCGCCTGGCCCAGCAGCAGAACCGGGTGGCCCTGTACCGCGCCCTGGGCGGCGGCTGGGCCGAGTGATCAGGCCTTGAGGTCGTAGAAGCGCACGATGGCGTCCCAGGCGGCCTGGGCGTCGTCCACATACTCGAACAGATCGAGGTCTTCGGGCGAGATGGTGCCTTCCTCGACCAGCACATCGAGGTTGATCAGGCGCTTCCAGTAGTCGGTGCCGAACAGCACGATCGGCACCGGCTTGGACTTGCGGCACTGCACCAGGGTGATCACCTCGAACAGCTCGTCCAGCGTGCCGAAGCCGCCCGGGAAGGCCACCAGCGCCTTGGCCCGCATCATGAAGTGCATCTTGCGCAGCGCGAAGTAGTGGAACTTGAAGCTGAGCTCGGGCGTGATGTAGGGGTTGGCCGACTGCTCGTGCGGCAGCGCGATGTTCAGCCCCACATTGAGGGCGCCTTCGTCGTGGGCGCCCCGGCTGGCCGCCTCCATGATGCCGGGGCCACCCCCGGTGCAGATGTAGAGACGTCTGTCCGGCGGGCAGCTGGCGCTGTGGCGCGCCACGATGCGGGCAAAGGCCCGCGCCTGGTCGTAGTAGCGCGCGTTGCGCACCAGGGCCTCGGCCTTGCGGATGGCCTGGGCATCGCCGCCGGCCTTGGCCTGGGCGAGGCTGGCGCGGGCTTCGTCGCTGTCGCGGAAACGGGCACTGCCGAACACCACCACGGTGTTCTCGATGCCGAGCGCCTGCTGGGCCAGATCGGGTTTGAGCATCTCGAGCTGCAGCCGGATGCCGCGCGTCTCGCGCTTGAGCAGGAATTCGGGGTCGTTGAAGGCCAGGCGGTAGGCATCGGGCTCCAGCGGCTGGCCGCTGTCGGCATGGGCCTGCAGTTCGGCCCAGGCATCGGCCAGGCGGCGTTCGTTGAAGTTGTGGGGTGACATGGGAAATCCCGAAGAAATGACGGAGGCGAAGGTCAGCAACGATGAACAGAAATGACGAAGGCTCCCTGGGGAGCCTTCGACGGGGTCAGCGGACGCGCAGGTCGTGCATCAGACGCGCTTGCGGTATTCGCCGGTGCGGGTGTCGATCTCGATCTTGTCACCCTGGCTGACGAACAGCGGCACGGGGATCTCGAAACCGGTGGCGATCTTGGCCGGCTTGAGCACCTTGCCGGACGTGTCGCCCTTGACGGCGGGCTCGGTCCAGGTGATCTCGCGCACCACGCTGGTGGGCAGTTCCACCGAGATGGCCTTGCCTTCGTAGAACACCACCTCGACGGCCATGCCGTCTTCCAGGTAGTTCAGGGCGTCGCCCATGTTCTCGGCTTCCACCTCGTACTGGTTGTACTCGCTGTCCATGCAGACATACATGGGGTCGGCGAAGTAGGAGTAGGTGCACTCCTTCTTGTCCAGGATGATCTGGTCCATCTTGTCGTCGGCCTTGAACACCACTTCGGTGCCGATGTTGCCCAGCAGGCCCTTGAGCTTCATGCGGACGGTGGCCGCGCCACGGCCGCCACGGGCGTACTCGGTGCGCAGGACGATCATGGGGTCCTTGCCGTGCATGATGACGTTGCCGGCGCGGATTTCTTGGGCGATTTTCATAGGGGATTCCGATGGAGGTGTCCGGGGGTGGCAGCCACGGATGCGGGCCGTCCGGTTTTTCGCAAAACCCCGGATTTTAGTGCTTTTCGATGTCGACCCGCCCTGCGGCGTGTCCGGCCACGAAAGCCTGCAGCTGCTGCAACAGGTCGGCCTGTTCCAGCAACCGTGCCCGGGCCGCCTGTGCCACTGCCCGCCACCCGGCCAGGGTGGCTGCGTCCGGCCAGACCACCTCGGCCGGGCCGATGCCGTTCCAGTGCCGGTGAAACGCCCGCAGGCTGGGCGGCGCCTGCAGCCAGTCGAGGAAGGCGTCGAGCTTGGCATGGTGGGCATCGTCGTGCTGCGGGTAGATGTGCCACACGAACGCCTGCCCGGCCCACAGCGCCCGCACCAGCGAATCTTCGCCCCGGACGAAGTTGAGGTGACCGCAGCGCAGCAGCCGGTCGAAGTCCACTTGCGTGACCGGCGGCAGCGGGATGCGGCGCGCGCCCGGCGCCAGTGGCAGGTTGCTGGCAGCCGCCTCGGCACGTCCGGGTGTGACCAGCCAGTCGACATCGGCGGCCTGAGCCATCACGGTGGCCAGGCTGGCCGGCTCGTAGCAGAACAGCAGCACCGGCATGGCCTGCGGCCGCAGCGGCAGGCCCAGCGAACCCAGCCTGGCCGCGTCGGCGGCCCGGTCGGGGGCCACGGCTTCCGGCTCGCGCAGCAGGCCGCCGGTGCCGGCGGTGAAGCCGGGGTAGAAGAACCATTTGGTCAGCCCCTGGCCCGGTCCGCGCAGCACCGGGGAGGGCAGGCGGTGGTTGCGCTCCACCCAGGATTCGGCGCTGAGGTACTCCAGGTTGAGCCACACCGGGTCGTGGCGGCGCGCGGCCACGAAGGCTTCGGGCAGCTCGCAACCGAAGGCCTCGATCCACACATCCCCGGGGGGCAGGGCGACCAGCGGGGCGGCATCGAAGGGCTCGGTCCAGCCGTGCACCGACACGCCCGGGTGGCCGGCCGGTGCCATCCAGGCCAGCGGCCCGGGCTGGTCGATCCACAGCCGCACGCTGTGGCCGTGCCGGGCCAGGTTGACCGCCAGCCGCCAGCACACGCCGATGTCGCCCAGGTTGTCGATGACGCGGCAGAACAGGTCCCAGCGCAGCGGGCGGGCGGGGTCGGTCGGGCAGGACGGCAGCATGGGTGCGCATCTTGCCGCAAGCCGGGTCCGGGCAAGGCCACAATACGCGCCATGTCCGAGGTGCATTCCGAACAACTGCTGAATGAAGTGGCCGCGCTGCCTGCGCTGCCGGGGGTCTACCGCTATTTCGATGCGCAGGGCCAGCTGCTCTATGTGGGCAAGGCGCGCAACCTCAAGAAGCGGGTGTCGAGCTACTTCCAGAAGGACCACGGCGGGACCCGCATCGGCCACATGGTGGGCCGCATCGTGCGCATGGAGACCACGGTGGTGCGCAGCGAAGCCGAGGCGCTGCTGCTGGAAAACAACCTCATCAAGACGCTGCAGCCGCGCTTCAACATCCTGTTCCGGGACGACAAGAGCTACCCGTATCTCAAGATCACCGGCACCCGCGAGACCTTCCGCACCGCGGCCAGGCTGCCGTCGCCCTCGGTGGCGTTTCCGCGCATGGCCTACTACCGGGGCGTGGTGGACCGCCGCCACAGCTATTACGGTCCGTACCCCAGCGCCTGGGCGGTGAAGGAGTCCATCACCTTGCTGCAGAAGGTGTTCCGCCTGCGCACCTGCGAGGACACGGTGTTCGCCAACCGCACACGGCCCTGCCTGCTCTACCAGATCAAGCGTTGCAGCGGCCCCTGCGTGGACCACATCACCACCGAGGATTACGCCCGCGACGTGCAGGACGCCGAGCGCTTCCTGCGCGGCGAGACCCAGACCGTGCTGCAGGGGCTGGAGCAGCGCATGCTGGCGCACGCCGAGCGGCTGGAGTTCGAGCAGGCGGCCGAGCTGCGCAACCAGATCACCGCGCTGTCCCGGGTGCTGCACCAGCAGTCCATGGACACCGCCACCGACCAGGACGTGGACATCCTGGCGGTGCGGGTGCAGGGGGGGCGTGCCTGCGTCAACCTGGCCATGGTGCGCGGCGGTCGCCACCTGGGCGACCGGCCGTATTTCCCGGCCCATGTGGAAGACGCCAGCGCCATCGACGAGCTGCTGGCCGACGGCGATGCCGCCGCCACCGCCCCCGACGTCGCCGAGCGCACCGCCGTGCGGGTGCTGGAAGCCTTCATGGCCCAGCACTACATCGGCACCGCCATGCCGGCCATTCTGGTGACCAGCCACGCGGTCTCGCGCGAGCTGCTCGACGCCCTGGGCGAGCAGCTCGGCACCCGGGTGAACGCGGTGCACAACCCGCGCGAGCACCGCCGCGTCTGGCTGGAGCTGGCCCAGAAGAACGCCGACATCGCCCTGGCCCGCCTGCTGGCGGAAGAGGGCAGCCAGCAGGCCCGCACCCGCGCCCTGGCCGATGCCCTCAACCTGCCGGACGACCAGCTCGAGGCCTTGCGCATCGAATGCTTCGACATCTCGCACACCGCCGGTGAGTCCACCCAGGCGTCGTGCGTGGTGTTCGAGGGCCACAAGATGCAGAACAGCCAGTACCGGCGCTACAAGATCGACGGCATCACCCCCGGCGACGATTACGCTGCCATGCGCCAGGTGCTGACCCGGCGCTATGGCCGCATTGCCCAGGCCCTCAAGGCCGAGGCCGGTGAGGCGGTGGAGCCGTCCCCGGCGCCAGTGTCCGAGGACGACGAGGCCCCGGCCGAGGCGGTGGCCGAACCCACGGCCGACAGCGCCGCGGCCCCCACCGGCCCGCGCATGCCCGATCTGGTGCTGATCGACGGCGGCAAGGGGCAGGTGGGTGTGGCCCGCGAGGTGTTCCAGCAGCTCGGCCTGGACCTGGCCTGCATCGTGGGTGTGGAGAAGGGGCAGGGCCGCAAGGTCGGTCTGGAGGAACTGGTGTTTGCCGATGGCCGACCCAAGGTCTACCTGGGCCACGATTCGGCCGCGCTGATGCTGGTGGCCCAGATCCGCGACGAGGCCCACCGCTTCGCCATCACCGGCATGCGGGCACAGCGGGCCAAGGTGCGCACCGGCGGCAGTCGCCTGGAAGACATCCCGGGCGTGGGGCCCAAGAAGCGCGCCCGGCTGCTGCAGCGCTTCGGCGGCGTGCGGGGCGTGGCCTCGGCCAGCGTGGAAGACCTGGCCACGGTGGAGGGCATCTCGCCCGAACTGGCCGACGCCATCTACCGCGCCCTGCACTGAGATCCATCCACCATAATCGCCGCCATGTTCTTCAACCTGCCGACCATGCTCACCTGGGCCCGCATCGTGGCCATCCCGCTGATCGTCGGCGTGTTTTATTGGGACGGCGTGTCCCCGGCGCAGCAGAACCTGATCGCCACCGTGCTGTTCGTGGTGTTCGCCCTGACCGACTGGGCCGACGGGTATCTGGCCCGGCGCATGAACCAGACCTCGGCCTTCGGCGCCTTCCTCGACCCGGTGGCCGACAAGTTCCTGGTGTGCGCCAGCCTGCTGGTGCTGGTGCACCTGGAGCGGGCCGACGTGTTCGTGGCGCTGATCATCATCGGCCGCGAGATCGCCATCTCGTCGCTGCGCGAGTGGATGGCCATCATCGGCGCCACCAAGAGTGTGGCGGTGCACATGATCGGCAAGGTCAAGACCACGGTGCAGATGGTGGCGATTCCCTTCCTGCTGTTCGACGGCGTGCTGCTGGGCCTGATCGACACCCGGCTGTGGGGCGTCTGGCTGATCTGGGCCTCGGCGGTGCTGACCGTGTGGTCCATGGTCTATTACCTGCAGAAGGCGCTGCCCGAGATCCGCGCCCGTTCCCGCTGATGCCGGCCGCCTCCCGCGAGTCCGCCTGGCTGCGGGCCATGCCCTGGGTCTTCGTGCTCATCTGGAGCACCGGGTTCATCGTGGCGCGCTACGGCATGCCCAACTCTCCGCCGCTGAAGTTCCTGGCCACGCGTTACCTGTTCTCCATCGCATGCCTCCTGCCCTGGGTGCTGCTGGCCGGCGTGGCCTGGCCGAAGAGCCGCTCGCAGTGGCTGCATCTGGCGGTCACCGGCGTGCTGATGCATGCCTTCTACCTGGGGGGCGTGTGGATGGCGGTGAAGGCCGGCATGGGCTCCGGCCTGTCGGCGCTGGTGGTGGGGCTGCAGCCGGTGCTCACCGCCATCTGGCTGTCCAGTACAGGGTCCAGCGTCACCGGCCGGCAGTGGCTGGGCCTGGTGCTGGGCTTCGGCGGTCTGGTGCTGGTGGTGTCGAACAAGTTCGGCGCCGGCGGTCCGGGCGATCAGGCCACCTGGGTCAATCTGACCATGGCCGTGGTGGCGCTGGTGTCCATCACCGCCGGCACGCTCTATCAGAAGCGGTTCGTGCAACCGTGCGACGTTCGCAGTGCCAACGCGGTGCAGCTGCTGGCGGCACTGGTGGTCACGCTGCCGCTGGCCCTGCTGGAGACCGAATCCATGCAATGGAACGGCGAGCTCATCGGGGCGCTGGCGTGGAGCGTGCTGGTGCTGTCGGTTGGTGGCAGTTCGCTGCTGTACATGCTGATCCAGCGCGGCGCGGCGGCCTCGGTGGCCAGCCTGATGTACCTGGTGCCGCCCTGCACCGCGGTGATGGCCTGGCTGCTGTTTGCCGAGCCGATCACGCCCACCACCTTGCTGGGCACGGCCATCACCGCGTTCGGTGTGAGCCTGGTCGTGCGCGCGCCGCGCTGACCGGCGTCGGTGCGGCCAGCGGCTTCCAGGGCTGGCCCTTGAAGCTGCGCACCAGATGGTCCACCAGCAATGCGATGCGCCGCGGTGTGCGGGGTCGCCAGGGCGCGAGCCACAGGATGTCGGCCTCGGGCATGCTCCACGCCGGCAGCACCCGCACCAGTTCGCCGCTGGCCAGCAGCGGCGCCACGTCCCACAGGCTGCGCAGCATGATGCCGTGGCCGGCCAGGCACCAGTCGCGCACCAGTTCGCCCGAGTTGCTCTGCAGCGGACCCTCCACCGCGACGTGACGGGGGGCTTCGTCACCGCTGCGGCGCAGGCGCCAGTGATCGAAACGCTGACCGCCCGGTCCGGTGTTCTCGCGCACCACCAGGCAGTCGTGGCCGGCCAGGTCGTCCGGCGTGCGGGGCGTTCCCCGTCGGGCCAGGTAGGCCGGGGCCGCCACCAGCACCCGCTGGTTGGGCGCCAGCCGCCGCGACACCCATTCGCCGGCATGTCGACCGGGCGCATCCCACAGCCAGATGGCGCCATCGAAGCCCTCGACCGCCAGGTCGTGCAGGGACTCAGAGAGCTGCACCTCGATCTGCACGCCGGGGTGGGCAGTCTGGAATGCCGCCAGTTCCGGGCCCAGCCAGCGTCGACCGAACCCCAGGGTGGCCACCAGCCGGATCGGGCCGCTGGCCTCGGCCCGGCGCTCCAGCAGCTCGCCTTCCAGCGCGGCGAAGCCCTGCAGCAGGGCGGCAGCGCGTTCGCAGAAGGCTTCGCCTTCGGCGGTGGCGCTGACGCGGCGGGTGGTGCGCTGGAACAGCCGCACGCCCAGCCGGGCCTCCAGTGCGGCCAGCCGGCGTGTGATGGCCGAAGGGGTCACCCCCAGCTGCCGGGCAGCCAGGGCCAGGCTGCCGTGCAGGCGGATGGCCATGGCCATCTCCAGATCAGGGCGGTCGGTGGTGGATTCCATTGCTGATCCTGAAGCATCAATCGATTGCTGCATTATTGCGAATCGAATGGGTACAGTCGTGCTCTTGATCCACCAGCCAGAAAGGCACACGCCATGAGCAAGCACCGCATCGCCGTCATCGCCGGGGACGGCATCGGCACCGAAGTCATGCCCGAAGGCCTGCGGGTCCTGGAAGCTGCAGCCACCCGTTTCGGCATCGACCTGCAGTTCGACCACTTCGATTTCTCCAGCTGCGACTATTACGAGCGCCACGGCCAGATGCTGCCGGACGACTGGAAGGACCAGATCGGCGGCCACGACGCCATCTACTTCGGCGCGGTGGGCTGGCCCGACAAGGTGCCCGACCATGTGTCGCTGTGGGGTTCGCTGCTGATGTTCCGCCGCGAATTCGACCAGTACATCAACCTGCGTCCGGCCAAGCTCATGCCGGGGGTGACCGCACCGGTGGTGCGCCGCGACGGCACGCCGCGTCAGCCGGGCGAGATCGACATGGTGATCGTGCGCGAGAACACCGAGGGCGAGTACAGCAGCATCGGCGGGCGCATGTACGCCGGCACCGAGCGCGAGATCGTCATGCAGGAAACCGTGATGTCGCGCCATGGCGTCGATCGCGTGCTGCGCTACGCCTTCGAGGTGGCCCGCTCGCGCCCCAAAAAACACCTGACCAGTGCCACCAAGAGCAACGGCATCGCCATCACCATGCCGTATTGGGACGAGCGTGTGGCCGAGATGGCCAGGCAGTATCCGGACGTCACGGTGGACAAGTTCCACATCGACATCCTGACCGCGCATTTCGTGCAGCGGCCGGACTTCTTCGATGTGGTGGTGGGCAGCAACCTGTTCGGCGACATCCTCTCCGACCTGGGCCCGGCCTGCACCGGCACCATCGGGATTGCACCCAGCGCCAACCTCAATCCCACGCGCCAGCATCCCTCGCTGTTCGAGCCGGTGCACGGCTCGGCCCCCGACATCGCCGGCAAGGGCATCGCCAACCCCATCGGGCAGATCTGGTGCGGCGCCATGATGCTGGACTTCCTGGGTCACCGCGACGCGCACGACGCCATCATGGGCGCCATCGAGTCCACGTTGCAGCCCGGCAGCGGTGCCCCGCGCACCCGTGACCTGGGCGGCACGGCTGGCACGGCCGATGTGGGCCGCGCCATTGCGCAGGCACTCGGCCGCTGAGCCCTGGCGGGTGGCGGGATTGCGTCTAGAATCCGCCGTTCGCGCGGGTTGTAGCCCATGCGGCATGGGGCGTATTGACACGTTCCGAGGCCCGTGGGTGTAATCCTCGAACGCAACGCAGTGCCCCCACCGGCCCCTGGTTGCGCTCTGGATGCTGGCTCAGGCACAGGTGACCTTCTTCATCACCTGCCACCGCCCGCCCGGGTCACCTGCCATCCGCACGATTCATCCAATTCACTTCCAAGAGGGGCTTTTCGTGAACAAAACCGAACTCGTCGAACACATTGCCAAGCACGCCGACATTTCCAAGGCGGCTGCCACCCGGGCACTCGACTCCACCATCACCGCGATCCGCACCACCCTCAAGAAAGGCGGCACGGTGTCCCTCGTCGGTTTCGGTTCCTTTGCAGTGACCAAGCGCCCCGCCCGCAAGGGTCGCAACCCCCGCACCGGCGCCGAGATTAAAATCAAGGCCGCCAAGGTGCCCAAGTTCCGCCCGGGCAAGGCACTGAAGGACGCATTGAACTGAAGCGCACCTGCGTTTCGGTGGGGTGCTTAGCTCAGTCGGTAGAGCGGCGCCCTTACAAGGCGTAGGTCGGCGGTTCGACCCCGTCAGCACCCACCACCAAAAAGGCGAACGCGGGTTCGCCTTTTTTGTTCCAGATTCAGGATTTCAGGCATGTTCGACACCATCCGCGATCACAAGAAGTTCCTCATGGGCTTCCTGCTGATCCTGATCATTCCCTCCTTCGTCCTGTTCGGCATCGAGGGCTACTCGCGGTTCAACGAGGGCGGGCCGCCGGTGGCCACCGTCAACGGCAAGGACATCACCCGGATGGAGTGGGACCGTTTCCACCAGGAAGAATCCCAGCGCGTGCGCCAGGCCATGCCGCAGATCGATGCCAAGCTGCTCGACAGCGAGGAAGCCCGATACGCCACCCTGGAGCGTCTGGTGCGCCAGCGCGTGGTGGCTGCAGCGGCCACCCAGGATCACCTCTACACCAGCGATGCACGCCTGGCCGCCTACCTGCAGCAGGACCCCGCCATCGCCGGCCTGCGCAAGCCGGACGGCTCGCTCGACGTCGAGGGGTACCGACAGCTGCTGGCCCGGCAGGGCATGACGCCCGAGGGCTTCGAGGCGGCGGTGCGCAACGAGCTGTCGCAGCGCCAGGTCACCGAGGGCCTGCTGGCTTCGGCCTTCACCCCCTCCGGTGCGGCCAGGCCGTCGCTCAATGCCTTCTTCGAGCAGCGTCAGGTACGCGTCATTCCCTTCAGCGCCGCCGACCAGGCCGGCCGGGTGCAGATCACCGACGCCGAGCTCGAGGCCTTCCACAAGGACAACCCGCAGCTCTTCCAGGCGCCCGAGCAGGCCGACATCGAATACCTGGTGCTCGATGCCGCGGCCCTGGAGCGGTCGGTGACGCTCAACGAGGCCGATGTGCGCGCCTATTACGAGCAGAACGCCCAGCGCCTCTCTGGTGACGAGCAGCGCCGCGCCAGCCACATCCTGCTGAGCGTGCCGGCGGGCGCCTCTGCCACGGACAAGGATGCCGTCAAGGCCAAGGCGCAGGCCCTGCTGGAGCAGGTGCGCAAGGACCCTCAGAAGTTCGCCGAGCTGGCCAAGGCCAACTCCCAGGACCCCGGGTCTGCCGATCTGGGCGGTGACCTCGACTTCTTCGGGCGCGGCGCCATGGTCAAGCCGTTCGAGGACGCGGTGTTCGGTCTCAAGAAGGGCGACATTGCCGATCTGGTGGAGACCGAGTTCGGCTTCCACATCATCCGCCTGACCGACATCAAGGCGCCGCCGCGCCGCAGCTTCGAGGAGATGCGCGCCAGCATCGAGGCCGACCTGCGCAAGCAGCAGGCGCAGCGCCTGTTTGCCGAGTCGGCCGACATCTTCAGCAATACGGTGTACGAACAGGCCGACAGCCTGCAGCCGGCGGCCGAGCGCCTCAAGCTCACGGTGCAGACCGCCAAGGGTCTGACCCGTCAGGGCAATGGCCAGCCCGGCGTGCTGTCCAACCCGCGCCTGCTGGAGGCGGTGTTCTCCACCGAAGCCATCAACAGCAAGCGCAACATCGAGGCGGTGGAGACCGGCGCCAACCAGCTGGTGTCGGCCCGTGTGGTGCAGCACCGCGCAGCCCGCACCCTGGATCTGGCCGAGGTGCGCGACCAGGCCACCGCCGCACTCAAGGCCCGCCGTGCCGGCGAGCTGGCCCGTGCCGAAGGTGAGAAGCGCCTGAAGGACCTCCAGGCCGGAACGGCCACCGGCAACCTGCCGGCTTCGGCCACCATCTCTCGCGGCATCCAGACCAGCCTGCCGCCGCAGGTGCTCAATGCAGCGCTCAGCGCCGACCCCGCCAGCCTGCCGCAATGGATCGGCGTGTCGCTGGGCGATCGCGGCTACGCAGTGGTGCAGGTGGAGAAGGTGCTGCCGGCCACCGAGCGCAACGCACAGCAGGTGGCGCAGGAGGTGCAGCAGTACGGTCAGTGGTGGAATGCCGCCGAGGCCGCTGCGCTGTACGAGATGCTCAAGGAGCGCACCAAGGCCAGGATCCTGGTGCCCCGTCCCGCCACGGAAACAACGGCGGCCCGCTGAGCCGGGGCGGCGTCAAGTCGGGCTATAATGCAAGGCTTGCGGTGGCTGTAGCTCAGTTGGTAGAGTCCAGGATTGTGATTCCTGTTGTCGTGGGTTCGAGTCCCATCAGCCACCCCAGATGAATGTTCAAAGCCCGGCCTGTGCCGGGCTTTGTCGTTTCAGGGGCTGCAGTTGCGCACCGTCAGTGAACGGAGTCGGGTGCCGGGTGCCAGAGCTGCGTCTCGGGCAGCCCGATGTCCAGCAGGGCCGCCCGGGGCGCCGGGGCGCCGGCAGCGGTCTGTTCGACGATGCCGTTCCAGTGCCCGTGCAGCCGCTGCACCACCAGCCTGAAGGGGGGCGGCAGGGCCGGGTGCTGGGCCAGCAGGTACAGGTTGGAGCGGATCTTTCGCGCCATGAGCAGCCGCTGCTGGGCGCAGGCGCATTGCGCATGGCCGGTGAGCAGGGCCAGGGTGCCGGCCAGCATGGCGTCGGCAGCCGCCATGATGTATTCGTCGTTCGGGGAGAGGGTGCTGGATGACATGGGCGCCTTTCGAAGATCGATGGCGCCATATTAAATGAGAATCGTTATCAATCAAAATCCATGTCGCTGGCCGGGTCGGGTCGGCGTCGTGGTGTCGTCCAGCGGTGCCGGGTGGGTCATGAGTTCGCCGGGCATGGAAGGCGGGCAGGCGATGCGGGCCAGCACGAAGAGCATGTTCTGCAGCAGCTTGGCCATCTGCGTGCGGGAGGCCCGGCTGTTCTGTGCGGCGGTCAGCGCGATGCCGGGGATGCAGGTCTCCACGTCTTCGTCCACCGAGGCGGCAGCGCGTTCCAGCAGCGGATCGCGCCCCATGGCCAGTCGGGATTCGACCAGGAAGAGGGCGCGCTCGAGCAGCTGGAAGTCGTCGAAGGCCACCTCCCAGATCACCTGACGGCCCTCCATCCGTTCGCTGAGCGTGCAGCCCAGCGGCAGCTGCCAGGAGCGCCGTGGTGCCCGCTGGCCCAGCAGGCGGCGTGCGCCCTGCCAGAGCGTGTCGGTGTCGGCCACAAAAGCCTGCAGCGCCTGCCGGATCTGCAAGGCCAGTTCGGACTGCGTGGAGTGCCCGTGCATCACCACCACCCAGTCGGTGTCCAGCCGCGATGCGTCCACCGATTCGCGCCGAGGGCTGATCTGGTCGCCCACGGTCACGGCCATGGCGCGCACGTCGTCGCGGGCGCTCCAGGGGGTCATGATCAGCGTGGCGCCGGTGCTGCTGAGCATCTGCGGCTCGTTGAGCAGCAGCGGTCCGCTGGCGATCAGGCGCAGCAGCGAATCGGCCGCTTCCCGCCTTTCGCGTCGCTCGCCACCGACCACCGCGGTCACGATGAAGGGATCGCCCTTGTGCATGGCTGGCGCCACGCACACCAGCAGCTGCACCGCACTGTCGGCGTGGGAATAGACCTCGCTCTGGGCCCGGGGCAGCAGCCAGCCCTGCTGAGCCAGCATCTGGTGCACGGCGACGGGCGTGTCGGTCAGCGGGGTGCTCATGCGGTCCTCGGGGCAGGCGGATGAAAGACTGGTGTCTGTTCCATCGGCCCCGGTATCCGGGCCTTGAGCGTGAATTTGTTCTCAATCGTTACCGGGGCGCGTCCCCGGCAGGCCCGATCAGCCCCGGATGGGGCCGGGCGTCACCAGCTGGCCGATGGCGGTGCGCAGGCGCGCCGGCATCTGCTGCACCCGCTGCACCACCTCGTGTGCGCTGTAGCGGTGTCCCGCTGGCAGCACGTGCAGGCGCACATCCAGCATCTCGAGCCGGTCGCCCGGTTCGATCAGGGGGTTGTTGGACTTCATGTCGCGGGCATCCACCAGCGTGACCGCGCCCTGGCCGATGACCTCGATGGCGCTGTCGCGCTCGATGACCAGGGCCGTGTCCTCGTCCACCCCCACACCCAGCAGCTCGGGGCGCTGGGTGATGGCCGACAGCAGCCTGGCGAGCCGGCCGCGCTCGGAGAAATGCTGGTCGATGATCGCCCCGCCGATGAAGCCCAGACCGATGTCGAGTTCGGCGGCTTCCTTCTCGGGCAGGCGGACGGCCTCGCCCCGCACCAGCATGTGGCGCGAGAGGGCGGCCGCGCCGGCGCTGGTGCCGCCGATGCAGCAGCCGCGCAGGTGGAACGCCACGTGCAGCGCCCGGAAGGCGTCGGTTTCCCAGAGCAGGTCCATGAGGCGGCGCTGGTCGCCGCCCGAGATGAAGATGCCGTCGGCCTCCAGGATGAGGTCGGTGACGGCGCTGCTGTCGGCGGCCGTTCGATCCGGGACGGGGATGGGCGCGCAGTCGGACACCCCGAGTTCGCCGAAGGCCCGCTGGTAGTTGTCCCAGGCGCGCTCGGGAGCGCTGCTGGCCGCGCTCAGCACACGGATGCGGCTGCCCGGTCCGCCGCACAGCTCGGTGAAGCGCTTGAGGATGACCTTGTCGTGCAGCCGGTCCTCGGCACCGCCGATCACCACGAGGCGACCGGTTCGGCGGGATTGGGATTCGGCTGTGGTGGCCATCAGGCCCAGGCCCACCAGGGAAACGTCGCGTCGTCGCAGCATGGCGCGCGATTGTAGGGGGGGTATCTGAAGGCCGAATGAAGGTGCTGCGGCATGATCGCCGCATGAGTCTCTCCCACGACAACACCAGCCCCGCAGCGGACGCGGCATGGGCGGTCCTGCTGGCGGCCGGATCGGCCTCGCGCATGGGGTACCGGCCCAAGTGCCTGCTCGAGCGCGACGGCATGCCGCTGGTGGTGCGGCTGATCCGGCAACTGCATGGAGCCGGTGTGGCGGGCGTGGTGGTGGTGCTGGGACACCACGCCGAGCGCATCGGCAGTGCCCTCGACCACATGCCCGCCTGCCCGGGCTTGCAGCTGCGCAGGGTGGTCAACCCCGATCCGGATGCCACGCAGGACATGTCGCTGCGCCAGGGTCTCTCGGCCCTGCCCGACGGCAACGGCCCGGTGCTGGTGCAGCTGGCCGACCAGCCCCTGATCACGTCGGACGATGTCGGGGTGCTGCTGTCGTTGTGGTCCCGTCGGCCGGCGGGCATCGGTTTCCTGCAGCCGGTGCATGCCGGTCGGCCCGGTCACCCGGTGATCATGTCCCGGCCGGTGGCGCGGGCCCTGCAGGACGCGCCGGCGGGGCAGGGCGGGCGGGAGTGGCAGCAGGCCCATGCCGATCAGGTGTGGCGGTGGCCGGCACCCCATGCCGGCTACGCCACCGATGTGGACCGACCGGAGGACATCGAGCAACTGCGCCGGACCGGGGTGCTGCTGCAGTGGCCGGCGGCCTAGGCCGGCGAGCTCAGAGGAAGCGCTCCAGCAGCCGGCGCGAGGCGCGGTCCAGCCGGGTGCGGTCCGGCACCTCGAACACCAGGCCGTGGCTGCTGGTGATGAGCAGTCGGCGCTGGCCGGGCAGGCGCCGGATGTCCTCCTCCACCTTCAGCACCAGCCGGGTCGGACCGCGGTCGGTCTGAACCTCCCAGGTGCTGGGCGTGGCGAAGGTGCTGACCGACACGATGCGCTCGATCACCGGCACCATCTCGCGTTCGGACAGGGCGTCCTGCACCGCCTGCCGCAGCGCTGGGGACAGGTCGTTGAGCAGCGGCACGAAGACCAGTTCGGTGCCGTCGGGGCCCACCACCGAGATGGCCTCGTCCGGGGCATTGAGCGGGAAGGCGCGCACCGCCTGCACGCCGCTGTGCTCGGTGCCGTCGGGCAGGCGGCAGACCCACTGGCCGTGGGCGTTGCGTCGAAGGTCGAAGTCGGGGGCGCTCATGCGGATGCAGATCAGTTCTGGGCAGTGGGGTGGGCCGAGGGCTGGGGCAGGTGGCGGGCCAGCAGGGCATCTTCGTGTTCGGCGTCTTCTTCGGCGGCCTGTCGGGCCTGGGCCTCGTACAGCCGCCAGTAATGGCCCTGGCGGGCAATCAGCTCGTCGTGCGGGCCCACCTCCACCACCTCGCCACGGTCCATCACCACGAGGCGGTCGGCCTTGCGCAGCGTGGAGAGCCGGTGGGCGATCGCGATGGTGGTGCGGCCCTGCACCAGGTTGTCCAGGGCTTTCTGGATCTCTTTCTCGGTCTCGGTGTCCACCGCCGAAGTGGCTTCGTCCAGGATCAGGATGCGCGGGTCGATCAGCAGGGCCCGGGCGATGCTGATGCGCTGGCGCTCGCCCCCGGAGAGTCCCTGGCCGCGTTCACCCACCAGCGAGTCGTAGCCCTGCGGCAACCGCAGGATGAAGTCGTGCGCGTGGGCGGCGCGGGCGGCGGCCACGATCTCGGCCCGGGTGGCGCCAGGCTTGCCGTAGGCGATGTTCTCGGCGACCGTTCCGAAGAACAGGAACGGCTCCTGCAGCACCAGGCCGATGTGGCGGCGGTAATCGGCCACGCGGAAGCGGCGGATGTCGGTGCCGTCGAGCTGGATGCTGCCGGCGCTCACGTCGTAGAAGCGGCAGATCAGGTTGACCAGGGTGCTCTTGCCGGAGCCGCTGTGGCCCACCAGACCGATCATCTCGCCGGGGCGGATGTCCAGATCCAGGTTGCGGATGACCGAGCGGTTGCCGTAGCGGAAGGCGATGTCGCGCATGGACAGCCCGCCCCGCACCACCGGGGCCTGCACCGGGTCGCTGGGCTCGGGCACGTTGGAGACGTGGTCGAGGATGTCGAAGATCCGTTTGGCGCCGGCGGCGGCCTTCTGCGTGACCGAGACGATCCGGCTCATGGAGTCGAGCCGGCCGTAGAACCGGCCGATGTAGGCGATGAAGGCGGTCAGCACGCCCACCGTGATGTCGCCCTTGCTGATCTGCCAGATGCCGAAGGCCCACACCACCAGCAGACCCACGTCGGTCAGCAGCGTGACGGTGGGCGAGAACAGGCTCCAGGTCTTGTTGATGCGGTCGTTGACGGCCAGGTTCTGGGTGTTGGCGTCCTTGAAGCGGTCGGATTCGCGCTTTTCCTGCGCGAAGGCCTTGACCACCCGGATGCCGGGAATGGTGTCGGCCAGCACGTTGGTCACGTCGCCCCACACCCGATCGACCTTCTCGAAGCCGGTGCGCAGGCGGTCGCGCACCAGGTGGATCATCCAGGCAATGAAGGGCAGGGGCAGCAGCGTGACCAGGGCCAGCCAGGGGTTGATGGAGAACAGGATGACCGAGGTCATGCCCAGCATGAGCACGTCGGTGAGGAAGTCCAGGGCGTGCAGCGACAGGAACACCGAGAGCCGGTCGGTCTCCGAGCCGATGCGGGCCATCAGGTCGCCGGTGCGCTTGGCCCCGAAGTAGTCCAGCGACAGCCCCAGCAGGTGGTCGAAGGCGCTGGTGCGCAGGTCGGCCGCGATGCGTTCGGACACCAGGGCGAGCAGCCAGGTCCGCGCCCAGCCCAGACCCCAGGCCAGCAGGCCGGCCCCCAGCAGCCCGCCCAGCAGCAGGGTGACGTAGGCGGTGTCGATGCGCTGACCGTTCTGGAACGGGATGAGCACATCGTCCATCAGCGGGATGGTCAGGTAGGGCGGCACCAGCGTGGCGGCGGTGGAGGCCAGGGTGAGCAGGAAGCCGGTGAGCAGTTTCCAGCGGTAGGGCCGGGCAAAGCGCCACAGCCGCAGCAGCACCCAGGTGGACGGCACTTCGGTGCGTTCACGGGCGCAGGTCTCGCAGTCGTCGCTGTCCGGGGGCAGCACCGACTGGCAGCTCGGGCACAGCTGAGGCGCTTCCTCGTCGGCGGCCCTGGCGTGCGATGCGGTCAGCAGTTCGACCTGCCGATCGAACTGCCGCACCAGGCGCAGCGCGGCCGGGTTCTGGGCCAGGGTGAAGCGCCAGCTCGCCAGACGCCGCTGTGCGTCGTGCAGCGACAGGGTGGCCACCCCCCCGTGGTCGGCATGCCGCAGGGTCATGCCGGGCTGCAGGGGCAGGTCGTGCGAGCCGCCACCGGGGGGGCGGTGGCGCAGCAGACCGGGGTGAAGCTCGAGTTCGCTCGGGGTGAAGCGTCCGGCCTCGTCGAGGTCGACGGTCAGGCGGGCGAGCGGTGCGGCGGGGGAGGGGTTGTGAACGGGCTGCATGGGCACTGGCATGGGTGCGGAATTGTCGGTCACTTCGCATCCGGCGAACGAGTCCCGCATTTCTTAACACGCGCTAAGCCCCGAGTGGCCCGGCTCAGCGGAGAATACGGGCCGCAAACCCGCGCACGGTGCGCCATCCGGACAGCCCATCAACTGCTTTTTATGGATTCCAACCGATTTGCCATCACCATCCTCCAGCACCGGTTCCTGGGGGGACCGAACGCCTGGACCTACCGTTCGGCCATGGAGGTCTGGCTGGACCTGGGGCCGCTGGAGGAGCGACCGTCCAACACCATCGACGGCCTGACCGACCGCCTGCTGGCCTGGCTCCCCGGGCTGGAAGCCCACCACTGCGGCGTGGGCGAACACGGCGGCTTCATCCAGCGCCTGCGCGAAGGCACCTGGGCCGGCCATGTGCTGGAACACTGCGTCATCGAACTGCTCAACCGGGCCGGCATGCCCACCGGCTTCGGCCAGACCCGCAGCACCAGCCGCACCGGCGTCTACCGCATGGTGTTCCGGGCCCGCAACCAGCCCACTGGCGAGGCCGCCCTGCGCCACGGCCATGCCTTGCTGGAAGCCGCCATCAACGACGAACCCTTCGACGTGCCGGCCGCCGTGGAGGCCTTGCGCGCCGTGGTCGACGACACCTGGCTGGGCCCTTCCACCGCCGCCATCGTGCAGGCCGCCACCGACCGGCGCATCCCGCATCTGCGCCTGAACGACGGCAACCTGGTGCAGATCGGACACGGCGCCAGCCAGCGCCGCATCTGGACCGCCGAATCCGAACTCACCAGCGCGATCGCCGAGAACATCGCCTGCGACAAGGACCTCACCAAGACCCTGCTGATCGCCTGCGGCGTGCCGGTGCCCGAAGGGCGGGTGGTGGCCAACGCCGCCGAAGCCTGGGAGGCCGCCGAGGACATCGGCCTGCCCGTGGTCGTCAAGCCCAGCGACGCCAACCACGGCCGTGGCGTGTCGCTGGAGCTGACCGAGCGGGCCGACATCGAGCAGGCGTTTGCCATTGCCGATGCCGAGGGCAGCGACGTCATCGTCGAGAAGTTCATCCCCGGCAACGAGCACCGGCTGCTGGTGGTGGGCGGCCAGGTGGTGGCGGCCAACCGGGGCGAGAGCCTGTGGATCACCGGGGATGGCGTCAACACGGTGCGCGCGCTGGTGGACTCGCAGCTCAACAGCGACCCGCGCCGCGGGGATGCCGAGGAGTTCCCGCTGGAGACCATCGTGCTCGATCGCGAGCCGGCCATGTGCCTGCTGCTGCAGCGCCAGGGGCTGGGGCCCGACGCGGTGCCCGCTGCCGGCCAGCGCGTGCTGGTCCAGCGCAACGGCAACATGGCCTTCGACTGCACCGACGAGGTTCATCCCGAGGTGGCCTACATGGCCGGTCTGGCGGCCCGCACCGTGGGCCTGGACATTGCCGGCATCGATCTGGTGACCACCGACATCCGCCAGCCGCTCAACGCGGTGGGCGGTGCGATCGTCGAGGTCAATGCGGGTCCGGGCCTGCTCATGCACCTCAAGCCCGCCATCGGCCAGCCGCGCCCTGTGGGCGAGGCCATCGTGCGCCAGCTGTTCCCGTCGGACGACCCCATGGCCGGTCGCATCCCGCTGGTGGGCGTGGCCGGCGAAGAGGGCAGCACCCTCCTGGCCCGCGCCGCCGCCCACCTGCTCGGTCTGGGCAACGGCCAGTCGCCGGCCGGTCTGGCCTGCCGCGACGGCATCTACCTGGGCCGGCGCCGGCTGGAAGCGGCCGAGGCCGGTTACTGGCACCAGTGCGAGCGTCTGCTCATGAACCGCGAGATCCGCAGTCTGGTGGTCCAGGTGTCGGCTGGCCTGATCCTGGACCAGGGTCTGCCCTACGACCGCTGCCTGGTCGGCGTGGTGACCGACCTGTCCGGATGGGAAGCGCTGGGCCGCCATGACGTGCAGGGCCCCGATGGCGTCGCCCGTGCCCTGCGCACCCAGGTCGATGTGGTGCTGGACCACGGTGCCTGTGTGCTCAACCTGGACCAGGCCGACGTGGTGGCGCTGGGCCGGCACTGCGATGGCGCGGTGTACGGCTACGGCCAGACCCCACCGCCCGCCGACAGCGGCATCCGCCGTCTGGCCCGCCCGCAGGAAGGTGGTGTGGCCCTGGTGGAAGACGGCTCCGTGCTGGGCCGCGCCCAGCTGCCCGCCGGCCTCCTGCCGGTCGACCTGATGGCGCTGTGCGGTGCCGCTGCGGCCGCCTGGGCGGCCGGCATGAGCCCCGGGCTCATCGTCGCGGGCCTCGAACGCTTCGAACTCCCCGCCGCCGTCTGACACAACCGCTCGCGTCCAACCCAAGAACACGATCCGATCCATGGAAATCTCTCGCATCCGTGCCCTGCGCGGACCCAACCTCTGGACCCGCCAGACCGCCATCGAGGCCATCGTCCACTGCACCCCCGAAGAGCGCTCGCTCGCCGGCATCCCGGCCTTCGAGCCGGCGCTGCGGGCCCAGTTTCCGCAGCTCGGCCTGTGGCGCCACGACCGGCAGGAAATGTCGATGGCCAATGTGCTCAAGCTGGTGGCCCTGGCGCTGCAGGCCCAGGCCGGCTGCCCGGTCAGCTTTTCCCGCTGCACCGAAACCGTGGAGAAGGGCACCTACCAGGTGGTGGTGGAGTACACCGAGGAGCCGGTGGGCCGCGAGGCCTTCCGTCAGGCCGAGCGCCTGATCGCCCATGTGCGTGCCGGTCACCCCAAGCCGTTCGACGTGGACACGGTGATTGCCGGCCTGCGCGAACTCGACGAGGACGTGCGCCTGGGCCCCTCCACCGGCTCCATCGTGAATGCCGCCGTGGCCCGGGGCATCCCGTTCCGCCGTCTGACGTCGGGATCGCTGGTGCAGTTCGGCTGGGGCTCGAAACAGCGCCGCATCTGGGCCGCCGAGGTCGACGGCACCAGCGCCGTGGCCGAGACCATCGCCCAGGACAAGGACCTGACCAAGACCCTGCTGCGGGCCGCGGGTGTGCCGGTGCCCTGGGGCCGGCCGGTCGACAAGCTCGAAGACGTCTGGAATGCCGCGCTGGAGGTGGGGTTGCCGGTGGTGGTCAAGCCGCAGGACGGCAACCAGGGCAAGGGCGTGACGGTGAACATCGTCGACCGCGACCACCTGGAACTGGCCTGGCGCGTCGCGTCCGAATACGGCACCCCCATGGTCGAGAAGTTCCTGCCGGGCAGCGACTACCGCCTGCTGGTGGTGGGCGACAAGCTCGTCGCTGCCGCCCGGCGTGATCCGCCGCAGGTGATCGGTGACGGCGTGCACACCGTGGCGCAGCTGGTGGACCAGGTCAATGCCGATCCCAGCCGCGGCGACGGCCACGCCACGGCACTGACCCGCATGCGCATCGACGAGATCGCCATGGCCCGACTGAAGATCCAGGGCCATGCCCCGGACACCGTGCCGGCCGTGGGCGAACGGGTGGTGCTGCGCAACAACGCCAACCTGTCCACCGGCGGCACTGCCACCGACGTCACCGACGACGTGCATCCCGAGGTGGCGGCCAGCGCGATTGCGGCGGCCCGCATGATCGGTCTGGATGTGTGCGGCGTGGACGTGGTCTGCGAGACCGTGCTGCGGCCGCTGCAGGAGCAGAGCGGCGGCATCGTCGAGGTGAACGCGGCACCCGGCCTGCGCATGCACCTCAAGCCGTCCTTCGGCAAGGGCCGTGCGGTGGGCGAGGCCATCATCGACCACCTGTATCCGCCCGGGAACAACGGCCGCATCCCGGTCGTGGCCGTCACCGGCACCAACGGCAAGACCACCGTGACCCGCATGATCGCCCACATCGTGGCCAGCAGCGGCCTGCGGGTCGGCATGACCAACACCGACGGCGTCTATGTGAACGGCCGCCAGACCGACAGCGGCGACTGTGCCGGTCCGCGCAGCTCACGCAATGTGCTGATGCACCCCGAGGTGGATGCGGCCGTGTTCGAGACCGCGCGGGGCGGCATCCTGCGCGAGGGCCTGGGCTTCGACCGCTGCCAGGTGGCGGTGGTGACCAACATCGGCGCCGGTGACCACCTCGGCCTGAACTACATCACCACGGTGGAAGACATCGCGGTGCTCAAGCGGGTGATCGTGCAGAACGTGGCGCCCGGCGGCTACGGCGTGCTCAATGCGGCCGACCCCCACTGCCAGCGCATGGCCGAGGTCTGTACCGGCCGGGTCATCTTCTTTGCGTCGGATGCCCGCCACCCGGTGCTGGCGACCCACCGCGAGCAGGGGCACCGCGCCGTCTGGGTGGAAGACGGCCACATCGTGGCCGGCGAGGGCGCCGAGCGCCACACGGTGGCCCTGAAGGACGTGCCCGTCACCTTCGGTGGCCGGATCGGTTTTCAGGTCGAGAACGCCATGGCGGCCCTGGCGGCCGCCTGGGGCCTGGGCCTGGACTGGGATGTGATCCGCCGCGGCATGGCCAGCTTCCGCACCGATGTGGGCAATGCGCCTGGCCGCTTCAACCTGATGAACCACCGGGGTGCCACGGTGATCGCCGATTACGGCCACAACCCGGACGCCATGCGGGCGCTGGTGTCGGCCGTGGACGCCATACCGGGCGAGCGCCGCATGGTGGTGATCAGCGGGGCGGGCGACCGCCGCGACGAGGACATCCGTGAACAGACCCAGATCCTGGGCGCTGCCTTCGACGAGGTCATCCTGTACGAAGACGCCTGCCAGCGTGGTCGTGCGCCGGGCGAGGTGGTGGGCCTGCTCCGCGAGGGCCTCGCCGGCGCCAGCCGCACCCGCCGCATCGACACCATCCAGGGCGAGTTCGTGGCCATCGACACCGCGCTGGAACGGCTGCAGAAGGGCGATCTCTGCCTGATCCTGATCGATCAGGTGGAGGAGGCGCTGGCGCACCTGCGTCAGCGCTGCGACGGCGTGGCCTGATTCAGGCCACCGAGGGGCGGGGGGCTCGCCCCAGCCGTCCCAGCCGCACTTCCACCGCGTGGTGGAAGGCCGCGCCCAACAGGTTGCAGGCCAGCCACGCCAGCACCACCCCCAGGGTCTGGACCCAAGGATCCTGGGGTGCATGCCGGTTGAACCACGCGTTGACCACCAGCGCCACCGGGAAGTTCAGCAGGAACACCGAGTACGAGATGCGGCTGAGGTAAGCCAGGACCGTGCTGCGCGGCCAGGTGTGCAGCCAGCCGGCGCGGCGGGACCAGGCCAGCGTGACGGCCACCAGCAAGGCCAGTGCGATGCGGGTGCGCCACTCCAGCGCCAGGGCCAGCAGGCACAAGCCCACCACCAGAAGGCCCAGCCTCAGGCCCCGACCGCGGTCGGCCGGGTCGCTGACCCACCAGGCCAGCACGCCCATGCCATAGGCACCGAAGAAATAGACGGCCCAGCTGTCCCAGTCGGCGTCGCGGTTGAAGTGGAACAGGGATGCGGCGACCACCAGCACCACCACCCGCCGGGCCCATCCGTCAACGCCCGATGCCGCTTCCGGCCGAAGGCGACGCACCAGCCAGAGCATGCCCAGCAGCAGGGCATACAGCTGGAAATCGATGGCCACGTACCACACCCCGGCCGAGAGCGAGTCCACGTCCAGCAGGGTGTGCACCAGCAGTGCATGGGTGACGAACTGCCAGAGGTCCGGGCGATCCGGCAGCGAGTCGTGGGTCATCCAGAACCGGGCGATTTCGGTGCACACCACGGCCACCAGCAGCGAGGCCAGGTAGGGCAGGGCCACCCGGGCATAACGCTGCCACAGCAGCGGCAGCGCCGAGGCCGTCCGCAGCGTGCCGTCGGGGGCCAGGCTGCGGGCGGCCAGGAAACCGGCCACCACCAGAAACATCTGTACCGCCATGCGCGCGTCCTGGCTCAGCCACTCCACCAGATCCGGCAGCAGGCGGTGCGTCCAGTCGGACATGGGGCCGTAGAAGGCCAGGTGGTGCAGCACGATCAGCTGCGCACCCACGGCCTTGAGGGCGTCGATGTAGGGCAGCCGGTCGTTCACTCGGCGTGCCAGTGCAGCGGAAACACGTAGTTCTCGGTCAGGGCACGGGCTGCCATGAGGGGCAGCAGCCGCGCCACGAACACCTCGCCGACCCATTGCCGTTCCGTCGGGCTGTCGTGTCCCGATTCCCGCACCAGGCGGATGCAGCTGAAGCTGGCAATGCCGTCTTCCACCGACAGCCAGGCCGGTGGCTTGGGGACCGGTTCGGTGTCGATGGGCACAGCCCCGAAGGCGCTCTTCCAGGCATCCAGAAAACGCTCGAAGTAGCCGACCGTACCGGCCCGCCAGACTTCGGCTACATAGAAGTTCCAGGCCCCGGCCGATTCGGTGACGAAGCCCCAGTCGAACTCGTGCACCGACAGATCGCCCTGGGCCATCACGCCGATGCGGCGCACATCGTCACGGGCGGCAAACTCGGCCGTCAGGGGCCCGGCGCCGGCCGGCAGGCCGCGCACCAGGCGATCGATCGCCTCGGGGGGGGTGCGGAACAGTGGTTCGGGCTCTTCCCAGGGGGAACGTGCCCGGCGCAGCAGCCGGTCGGTGGCATTCACGCTGTACTGGGCCAGGATGCACCGGTCCATGAAGGCCTTGCGGCCTTCGGGTGTGGAGATTTCCTGCACCACCTGCTCGAACGCGTCGTCGGCCCGCAAGGCGCCGGTCTCGCGCATGTGCAGGATGATGTCGAGCATGGAGCTGCGCGTGATGTGGTCCACCGCGTAGGCCAGATCGCCCCCTTCGTAGTCGACCATGGCCTGCTGGATCCAGGCCATGAGCTCTGCCCCGTCCAGCCCGTGCGGGGCGCGGGGCATGTCGTTGAAGAGGGCGCGCATGACGCGCACCGTGTCGAGGTCGGTGGCCATGGGGGGCTCTGTGGGCTCGGGTGTCGGGATCCGGGGTACCGTATGCCCGCATTATCCCCGGCTCAGTTCACCAGCACCAATTTGCCCTTGACAGACCGTGAACCCATCACGGCATAGGCCTGTACCAGCTCCTTCATGGGCAGGGTGCGGTCGATCATGGGCTTGATCTTGCCGGTGCCGTACAGGCCGGCCAGGGTCTGCATCATGGCGGCGTTGGCCTGCGGCTCGCGCTTGGCGAAGTCGCCCCAGAAGACGCCCACGATGCTCGCGCCCTTGAGCAGGGCCAGGTTGAGCGGCAGGCTGGGGATGGGGCCGCTGGCAAAGCCCACCACCAGATAGCGCCCGCGCCAGGCGATGGAACGGAACACCGGTTCGGCGAACGCGCCGCCCACCGGGTCGTACACCACGTCGGGGCCCTTGCCCCCGGTCAGGCGTTTGATCTCGTCGCGCAGGCCGCCGTCAGGGGTGTGGACGCTGTAGTTGATGGTCTCGTCGGCCCCGATCTCTCGGCACAGGGCACATTTGTCGTCGCTGGAGGCGGCGGCGATCACCCGCGCACCAGCCGCCTTGGCCAGCTGGATGGCGGCCGTGCCCACGCCGCCGGCAGCGCCCAGCACCAGCACCGTCTCGCCGGCCTTCAGGGCGGCCCGGTCCATCAGGGCGTGCCACGAGGTGGCGTAGATCATGATGAAGGCCGCCGCATCCACCGCCGGAAAGCCCTCAGGCAGCGGCATGCACAGCGCTGCCGGGGCCAGCGTGTGGGTGCCGAAACCGCCGGTGCCGCTCAGGCAGGCCACCTTCTGGCCGACCCGCAGGTGCTTCACGCCCTCGCCCACGGCCTGCACCGTGCCGGCGTACTCCGAGCCGGGCACGAAGGGCAGGGCCGGTTTCATCTGGTACTTGTTCTGCACGATCAGCAGGTCGGGAAAGTTCAGACTCGCCGCCTCGATGGCGATCAGCACCTCGCCGGGGCCGGGCGTGGGGGTGGGCAGCTCCTTCCACTGCAGGGCTTCGACGCCGACGGGGTTCTCGCAGAGCCAGGCATGCATGGGATGTCTCCTTGTGGTGGTCAGCGGCCATGATAGGGAAGCGCTGACCTGCGGACAGGGGTGTCCTTGTCCCGCCCGCGACGGGGGGCGCCGCCTAGAATCGCGGCATGAAAATCCTCATCTCCAACGACGACGGCTACCAGGCGCCCGGCATCCAGGCCCTGTACGAAGCCCTCAAGCCCCTGGCCGACGTGGAGGTGGTGGCGCCCGAACACAACAACAGCGCCAAGTCCAACGCCCTGACTCTGCACTCGCCGCTGTATGTGCATCGGGCGCCCAACGGCTTCCGCTACGTCAACGGCACGCCGGCCGACTGCGTGCACATCGCGCTGACCGGGCTGCTGGGCTACCGGCCCGATCTGGTGGTGTCCGGCATCAACAATGGCGCCAACATGGGCGACGACACCATCTATTCCGGCACCGTGGGTGCCGCCATGGAAGGCTATCTGTTCGGCATTCCGGCCATTGCCTTCTCGCAGACCGAAAAGGGCTGGGCCCATCTGGATGCGGCGGCCGACAAGGCGGCCGAGCTGGTGCGCCGGCTGCTGCCGTCGCTGGAGACGGCCCCGGACCGCCAGGCCCCCTGGCTGCTCAATGTGAACATCCCGTGCCGTCCGGCCAGCGAGATCCGGGGCTTCAAGGTGGCGCGCCTGGGTCGGCGCCATGCCGCCGAATCCGTGATCACCCAGGTCAATCCGCGGGGCGACACCATGTACTGGATCGGCAGCGCCGGCCCGGCCAAGGACGATGTGGACGGCACCGACTTCCACGCCACCAGCCAGGGCTACGCCACCATCACGCCGCTGCAGGTCGACCTGACCGACCATGACCGGCTGGCCTACTGGGCGCCCACCGCCGCCGCCCTGGGCGGGAGCGATCGGTGACCCAGACCCCCGGCGGACGGCAGCGGCCCGGGTTCCCGGCGCGGCTGCCGTCGTCCACCCCGGCCCCGGCGCGCCGCACTGCCACCGATACGTCGGCGGTCAAGGTCCCGCCGCCCACCGGCGTGGGCCTGGATTCCTCGGCGGTGCGCATGGCCATGGTGCGGCGGCTGCAGATGCAGGGCGTCTCGCATCCGGCGGTGCTTGCGGCGCTGGGCGCGGTCGAGCGGCACCGGTTTGTCGACACCGCGCTGGCCATCCAGGCCTACGAGGACACCAGCCTGCCCATCGGCCTGGGCCAGACCATCAGCAAGCCCAGCGTCGTGGCCCGCATGATCGAGCTGATCTGCCAGGGGCCGGGCGGCGTGGCCGGGCGGGTGCTGGAGATCGGCACCGGCTGCGGTTACCAGGCGGCGGTGCTCAGCCGCGTGGCGCGCGAGGTCTACAGCATCGAGCGGCTGCGCGGCCTGCACGACAAGGCGCGCGAGAACCTTCGGCCGCTGCGGCTCTCCAACCTGCACCTCCTGTTCGGTGACGGCATGCTGGGTTTCCCGGCGGGCGCGCCGTACGCGGCCATCATCGCGGCGGCCGGCGGCGACGACCTGCCCTCGGCCTGGATCGATCAGCTGGCGGTGGGCGGCCGGCTGGTGGCACCTGCCGTCACGGCTGCGGGCCGGCAGAACCTGGTGGTGGTCGACAAGACCCCAGCCGGCATCGTCCGCACCGAGCTGGAGGCGGTTCATTTCGTGCCCCTAAAATCGGGCATCGCCTGACGCGCCGCCCCGCCGGTGCGTCTTGCCTCTCACACACAGGGCCTGCACATGCAGGTCCGTCCCTGCTGGAGTCCTCATGAATCACGCACTTCCCATGACCACCGGCATTGACCGAGCGGCGGGCTGGACGGCCCGTCCCGGGCGGCGCGCCAGCACCCTGGCGGCTCTGATGGTCGCCGGCCTGATGGCTGCCGGCTGCAGCACCACCCGCGTCAGCGGGCCCGCGCCGGTGGAGGACCGAGGATTTTCCCGGTCCGAAACGGTGGCGCCCAAGCCCGGCGCCGAAAACGCCGGCAAACCCGGTTACTACACCGTCAAGGCCGGTGACACGGTCTACCGCATCGCGCTGGACAACGGCCAGAACTGGCGCGACATCGCGGCCTGGAACAACCTGGCCAACCCGTCTTCCATCGAGATCGGGCAGGTGCTGCGCGTGGTGCCCCCGGCGGCTGCGGCTGCCCCCGCTGCCCCGGTGGTGGCTGCAGCGCCCGTGAGCAGCGGTGGCGTGGTGGGTCGACCGCTGAGCGAGACCAGCCAGCCGGCACCGGCCGCAGCCCCTGCGCCGGCCCCGGCCCCGGCGGCGGCCCCTGCGCCGGCACCGGCCCCCGCGGCGGCGGCCACCCCTGCCGGCGACGAGCTCACCTTCGTCTGGCCCGCCAACGGCCCGGTGGTGGCCCAGTTCGACGAGGCCACCAACAAGGGCGTGGGCATCGGCGGACGCATCGGTGATCCGGTGGTGGCTGCGGCCGACGGTCGCGTGGTCTACGCCGGTGCCGGCCTGCGCGGCTACGGCAACCTGATCATCCTCAAGCACAACAACACCTACCTCACGGCCTACGCCCACAACCAGTCGCTGCTGGTGCGCGAGGACCAGGCCGTCAGGCAGGGCCAGAAGATCGCCGAGATGGGCAGCAGCGATGCCGATCGGGTCAAGCTGCACTTCGAGGTGCGCCGCCTGGGCAAACCGGTCGATCCGCTGGGCCACCTGCCCAAGCGCTGAGGCCCGCACCATGGCCTGGCCGGTGCTGGTGTTCGACATCGAGTCCATTCCGGACATCGAAGGCCTCAGAGCCTTGCGCGGCGAGCCGGCCGACAAGCCCGATGCCGACGTGTACGCGGGCTGGCTGGAGGAGCGCAAGTCCCGCAACCAGAGCGACTTCATGCCGCTGCACCTGCAGCGCGTGCTCGTCATCAGCTGCGTGTTCCGCAACGCCGAGGGCCTGCGGATCCATTCCTTCGTCGACCGCGATGGCCAGAGCGAGGGCAAGGTGGTGCAGACCTTCTTCAACGCGGTGGAGAAGCACTCGCCCCAGCTGGTGAGCTGGAACGGCGGCGGCTTCGATCTGCCGGTGCTGCACTACCGGGGCCTGCGTCACGGGGTGGAGGCCAGCCGCTACTGGGACATGGGCGAGGACGACCGCGAGTTCAAGTGGAACAACTACATCAGCCGCTACCACATGCGCCATCTCGACCTGATGGACCTGCTGGCCATGTACACGCCCAAGAACAACGCCCCGCTGGATGCGCTGGCCAAGCTGTGCGGCTTTCCCGGCAAGCTCGGCATGGACGGCTCCCAGGTGTACAGCCAGTACCTGGCCGGGCAGACGGAGGAGATCCGCCGCTACTGCGAGACCGACGTCATGAACACCTACCTGGTGTATTGCCGGTTCCAGAAGATGCGCGGCGGCTTCACCCCCGAGGAGTACGACCGCGAGATCGCCTATGTGCGCGAGACCCTGGGGCAGCTCGCGCCGGACGAAGCGCACTGGCAGGAATACCTCGCGGCCTGGACCTGAGTCGCCTGCGCCCGGCCTGAGACAATCGGGGGATGCAATCCGACGCCCCCGAACACAAATCTCCCGCACTCCCCGACGGCTGGCTGGCCGTCGAATCCCTCGACATCGAAGCCCAGGGCATTGCCCACCGACCCGACGGCAAGGTGGTCTTCATCGAAGGCGCGCTGCCCTTCGAGCAGGTCAGCGTGAGCGTGCACCGGCGCAAGAACAACTGGGAAGCCGCCACTGCCACCGCCATCCACCGCGAATCCTCGCAACGGGTGCGTCCGGGCTGCCCGCACTTCGGCCTGCACGCCGGTGCCTGCGGCGGCTGCAAGATGCAGCACCTGCACGAGAGCGCGCAGGTGGCCATCAAGCAGCGCGTGCTGGAAGACAACCTGTGGCACCTGGGCAAGGTGAAGGCCGAGACGTTGCTGCGTCCCATCGAAGGCCCGGCCTGGGGCTACCGCTACCGGGCCCGCCTGTCGGTGCGCCATGTGCACAAGAAGGGCGAGGTGCTGATCGGCTTTCACGAGCGCAAAAGCCGCTATGTGGCCGACATGCAGGTCTGCCACGTGCTGCCGCCTCACGTGAGTGCCATGCTCATGCCGCTGCGTGAACTCATCTTCGGCATGGATGCGCGCGAGACCTGCCCGCAGATCGAGCTGGCCTGCGGCGACGAGGTCACGGCGCTGGTGCTGCGCCACCTGGAGCCTCTGAGCGAGGCCGACATCGGCCGCCTGCGCGCCTTTGCGGCCGTGCATGGCGTGCAGTGGTGGCTGCAGGCCAAGGGGCCTGATACGGTCAAGCTGCTGGACCAGGGTGGACCGCAGCTCTCCTACAGCCTGCCCGAGTTCGGCATCACCATGCCGTTCAAGCCGACCGACTTCACCCAGGTCAATCCGCAGATCAACCGTGTGCTGGTGGGCCGGGCGCTGCGCCTGCTGGACGCGCAGCCGAACGAACGCGTCATCGACTGGTTCTGCGGTCTGGGCAACTTCACCCTGCCCATCGCGACCCAGGCCGGCGAGGTGCTGGGCATCGAGGGCAGCGAGGCCCTGGTGGCGCGCTCGCGCGAGAACCTGCGGTTCAACCAGTCCGGTCGCAGCCGACCGCTGGCCCCCACATCCTTCGTGGCGCGCAACCTGTTCGAGATGACGCCGGAGCTGCTGGTGGCCGATGGGGTGGCGGACAAATGGCTGGTCGATCCGCCGCGCGAAGGGGCGTTCGCCCTGGCCAAGGCCCTGGCCGATCTGCACCAGGAGCCGCAGCGCGCCGCCGGCTGGACCGCACCGAAGCGCATCGTCTATGTGAGCTGCAACCCGGCCACGCTGGCCCGCGATGCCGGGCTGCTGGTCCACCAGGCGGGTTACCGCTGCGTGGCAGCCGGGGCGGTCAACATGTTCCCGCACACGGCGCACGTGGAGAGCATGGCGGTGTTCGAACGCGCCTGAGGCGCGCGGATCAGGACCTGTCGGCCGGCTTGGCCTCGGCCGCATCCTTGGGCGGTTCGCTGCCTTCGCGGGGCATGCCCACGATGCTGTTCTCGCGCATGTACTGGTCCATCTCCTTCCAGCCCTCGAACACGGCCGACTTGCCGGCCTTGGGGTTGGACTCGAAGCACGATTCGATGCTGCGGATGGCGTGACGGCAGGCGCTGCCGATGGCCTTGCCTTCGGCTTCCTTGCGGGCGAGCACCTGCGATGCGGTCTCGATGCCCAGGGCGTCGCATCCGGCCAGCAGGGCCAGGGCGGTGAGGCTGATCAGGAGGCGGGAAGATCGCATGGCGTGGGCTCGGTCGTGGGGCCGGGGATGTCATCTGTATCGGCAGTGCCGGTCCCGACTTGATACCGCAGGCCCGGTTCCGCCCATGAAAAAGGGGCCCGAAGGCCCCTCGATCCGGTCGGTCGGACCGCTGTCGTCACTCGCGCTCGCCGCCGAACACACCCAGCAGGGTGAGCAGGCTCTGGAACACGTTGAACAGGCTCAGGTACACGCCCAGGGTGGCGGTGATGTAGTTGGTTTCCTCGCCGTCCACCACGCGCTTGAGGTCGTACAGGATGAAGGCCGAGAAGATGCCGATCGCCAGCACCGACAGGGTGATCATCAGCGCGCTGGACTGGATGAACACGTTGGCGATGCCGGCCACCAGCAGCATGATCACGCCGATGAACAGGAACTTGCCCATGTTCGACAGGTCGCGCTTGATGACGGTCGACAGCGAGGCCATGCCGAAGAAGATGGCCGCCGTGCCGCCGAAGGCGGTCATGATCAGGCTGGCCCCGTTGGAGAAGCCCAGCACGTTGGCGATCAGGCGCGAGAGCATCAGGCCCATGAAGAAGGTGAAGGCCAGCAGCACCGGCACGCCGGCGGCCGAGTTCTTGGTCTTCTCGATGGCGAACATGAAGCCGAAGGCGCCACCCAGGAAGACGATGAGGCCCATGAAGCCGGTCAGGCCGGCGGTGATGCCGGTGGCCACGCCCACCCAGGCGCCGAGCACCGTGGGCACCATGGACAGCGCCAGCAGGGCGTAGGTGTTGCGCAGCACACGGTTGCGCTGGGCGGCGGAGCCGGCGATGGTGGCGCCGAAGCGGCCGCTGGTCTGGATGTGTTCGGACATGGCGAGACTCCTTGTCGTCGTTGGGATGTTGACTCTGAGCATTAATTGCCCATTAAGTTTCACGATTGTAGGGGTCGTCCTGGTGGCCCGACCCGAAGACGGCGAAAAAGCAGGGCTGTCAGGGGACTTGTGACCGAAATCCCACCAATCGGCGCGGTATCGTCGGGGTTTGTGCCGGGAAAAGGCATGCAACCCTGGAGAAACCTTCCATGAAATCCAAAGACCAGCTCGAAGCCGCCGACGTGAAGGCGATTGCCGCCGCCGCCGAGGCCGAAGCCCAGAAGAACAACTGGCCGGTGACCATTGCCATCGTCGACGACGGCGGCCACCTCCTGTGGCTGCAGCGCATGGACGGCGCAGCCGCCATCTCCGCCCACATTGCCCCGGCCAAGGCCCACACCGCCGCGCTGGGTCGCCGCGAGAGCAAGATCTACGAGGACGTCATCAACCAGGGCCGCATGTCGTTCCTGAGCGCTCCGCTGCTGCAGGGCATGCTGGAGGGCGGCGTGCCCATCATGAAGAACGGCCAGTGCATCGGTGCCGTGGGCGTGAGCGGCGTGAAGTCGACCGAAGACGCCCAGATCGCCCGCGCCGGCATCGCCGCCCTGGGCCTGTAAGCCGATCCAAAAAAGGCCTGGCTACCGACGCTCGGGCGTCGTGGCTGGCCAACACGACCCGGCAGGACCCGCCGCAGCGGCGTCCGGGGTCGCCCCACGAAACCTATTTGGTCAGGATCAGCTTGCCCTGGCGCGTGGCCTGCAGGCGGTAGATCGACCCGTTGTGCTCGATGGCCACGCTGCGCTGGCCTTGCAGGATGCGCTCGCTGGGCACCAGACCCGCCGGCGGGACCGGCGAGGTCGGGGCCCGGCATTCGGTGCTGCCGGTCGGCTCCGGGCGGGGGGACAGGGCGTTCATGGCGCGGGCTCCGTGATGAACCCGATCTTGCGCACCCCGGCGCGCTGGGCTGCCGCCATCGCCTGGGCCACGCGCTCGTAGCGCACCGCCTTGTCGCCCCGGATGTGGAGTTCGGGCTGCGGGTCCATGGCAGCTGCCTGACCCAGCCGAGCCGAGAAGTCGTCGTCGCTCACGCGCTGATCGTTCCAGAAGTACTGGCCCTGGGCATCCACCGAGAGGCGGATGTTCTCGGGCTTGTCCTGCACCCGTTCCACGCTGGCCTGGGGCAGTTCCACATTCACCGAGTGCTTGATGACCGGCACGGTGATGATGAAGATGATCAGCAGCACCAGCATGACGTCGATGAACGGGATCATGTTGATCTCTGCCAGCACCTCGCCGCTGTCGTCCTGGGTTCCGATGGCCATGGTCAACCCCGCTTCATGGGCAGCACCTTGCCGTCGGCACCCACCGAGACGCGGGCACCGGTGACGAAGTAGGCGTGCAGGTCATGGGCAAAGCGGTTGAGCTGGTGCAGGATGCCCTTGTGGCCGCGCACCAGGGCGTTGTAGCCCAGCACCGCCGGAATGGCGACCAGCAGGCCCAGCGCGGTCATGATCAGTGCCTCGCCGATGGGGCCGGCCACCTGGTCGATGCTCACCTGGCCCGCCGCGCCGATGCCCAGCAGCGCGTGGTAGATGCCCCAGACGGTGCCGAACAGGCCCACGAAGGGCGCGGTGGACGCCACCGAGGCCAGCACCGACAGGCCGCTCTGGCCGCGCGCAGTGAAGTCGTCCACGCTCTTGCGCAGCGAGCGCTCGATCCAGTCGCTCACGTCCAGGCTGTCGTGCAGCTGGGGGCGGGTCTGGCCGTCCTTGTGGGTGATGTGGCGCGCGGCTTCGCGGCCTTCGGTGGCCAGCGAGCGGAACGGGTTGCCTTCGGGGGCGCCCAGCTTGTCGAGCCCCTCGGCGAAATCGGCGCTGTGCCAGAAGCCTTCGACGGCGCGGGCCTGGGCCCGCTGCGCGCGCTGGTCCAGCACCTTCCACAGGATGATCACCCAGGTAGCCAGGCTCATGGCCAGCAGCACCAGGGCCACCGAGCGGGTGACCCAGTCGCCCTGGGTCCAGACGTGGGCCAGGCCCGAGGTCGCGAAATCGTTGTTCATGGTGTGGCGAAGTGAGGTTTATTCAAGGACGAAGTTGATCGGGACGGTGACCCACATGGCTTCCGGGGTGCCGCCGCGCTTGCCGGGCACGTAGCGCCAGCGCAGCACGGTCTGCAGGGCCGCCTGATCCAGACGGTCGAAGCCGCTGGAGGTGCGGATCTCGGCGCGCGAGGCGGTGCCGTCGGTCTCGATGAAGACCCGCAGCGTGACCTTGCCCTGTTCGCCCAGCCGACGCGACAAGGCCGGGTAGGGCGGGCGCGGGTTGTTGAGGTAATCGGCCTGGCTGCTGGGCAGCACGACCGCCGGCGGCGCGGGCGGCGCTGCGGGGGCTGCTGACGCGGGGGGTGCCGGTGGTGCCGGGGCCGCAGCCGCAGGCTCGGCAGGCGCCACCTGGGGTGCCAGCGGCGACGGGGCAGGAGACGGGCTGGCCACCGGTTCGGGCCGGGGTGCCGGGGCCGGACGGGGTTGCGGGCGCGGCGCCGGGCTGGGTGCGGCCTGGGGCGGCGGCGGCGCGGGCGGCACCTGGGGCTGGGGCGCTTCGATGAACTCGGCCATCACCTCCACCGGCACCACCAGCTCCACAGCCCGGCGCAGCAGCCCGCTCTGCAGCGCCCACACCCCGGCCAGGTGCAGGCCGACCACGGTGGAGACGACGGCAACCCGTCGGGACGTCTGACGCGACATGGGCAAGGCGGGTGGGGACAGCGGCGGGGGCATCGCAGCGGAGGGCAACGTCATAGTTTAGGCGGCGGTCCGTCCCGGAACACCCAGCGCGCGGCCAGCACGATGATCAGCAGGCTCAGGCCGAAAGCCGACAGGGCAGCAGTCATGGGGGATCCTTTCAGGCGAGGTGGGCATGTCTCGAATTATAAATGAGAATGGTTTGCATTTGAATGAAGAGGCCGAATCTTTTGGCCCGTCAACGCAACAGGCCCAGCGTCGGGGCCTGGGCCGGGCAGTGGCATCCGCACAAGGCCTGCGCGGCCACCAGCTCGTCCTGCAGCCGGCGCAGCACGGTGGCCACCCCCGGGGCGCCGCTGCGGGCAAGACCTGCCAGCACCGGCCGGCCCACCAGCACCGCCGCCGCACCCAGTGCGAGCGCCTTGAGCACGTCGGTGCCGCGCCGGATGCCGCCGTCCACCAGCACCGGCAGTGCTCCCGCCACGGCCGCCACCACCGCGGGCAGGGCCTGCGCGGTGGGGACGGCGGTGTCCAGGGTGCGCCCGCCGTGGTTGGAGACGATCAGCCCGTCGACGCCGCGGGCCACCGCCTCGGCGGCATCGACCGGATGCAGCACGCCTTTGAGGAGCACCGGAAGCCGGGTGTGTTCCTTCAGCCAGGCGACCTGCTCCCAGGTGGGCGCGCCGGCCAGCAACTCCGCCAGCGGGACCTGGGGCGCGGGCTTCAGGTTCACGGCCGACAGACCCGCCGGCAGGCGGAAGCCGGTCTGCAGCTCGCGGTCGCGGACGCCTTGCACCGGGGCGTCCACCGTCAGCACCAGCGCCTCGAAGCCGGCGGCCTCGGCGCGCCGAACCAGGGCCAGCGTGTCGTCCGGGCGGGGTTGCGGGTACAGCTGGAACCACAGCGGGCCTCGGGCCGGGTCATCGAGCACGGCGCGGGCCACCGCCTCCAGCGGCTGACTGGCCTGGCAGCTCAGCACCATGCCGGTCCCCTGACTGGCGGCGGCCAGGGCGGTGCCCTGCTCGCCATGGGCATGGGCCAGCATCTGGTGGGCCATGGGGGCCACCAGCAGCGGCGTGGGCCAGGTGCGGCCGAGCAGATCGGTGCGGGTATGGCTGCCCGCCAGCCGGCGCAGGGTGCGCGGCCACAGTGACAGGTCCTGCCAGGCCTGCCGGTTGGCCTGCAGCGTGATCTCGTCGGCTGCGCCGCCGAACAGGTAGGCCGCGTGTGAACGGTCCAGGTGCTGGAGACCTTCGGCCAGGCTCACAGCTGGCTCCACTGACGCAGCAGGTTGTGATAGACGCCGGACAGCGCGGTGGTCTCGGCGCTGTCGCCGTGGCGCGCGCGCAGGCGCAGCAGGTTCATGTCGAGGTCGAACAGGATCTGGCGCCGACTTTCGTCGGCCACCAGGCTCTGCACCCAGAAGAATCCGGCCAGCCGCTCGCCCCGGGTGACCGGGGTCACTTCGTGCACGGTGCTGGCCGGGTAGAGCAGGGCGTGTCCGGCCGGCAGCTTGAAGGCCCGGGTGCCCGTGCTGTGGTGCACCACCAGTTCACCGCCGTCGTAGCTGTCGGGGTCGGACAGGAAGACGGTGCACGAGAGGTCCCCGCGCATCCACTGCGCCGTCCCGGTCCCGGGCAGGCGCAGCACCGCGTTGTCGACATGGCGCCCGTAGTGGTCGCCCATGGTCTGGCCGCCGTCGGCCGGCGCGCGGTAGCGGTTGAACAACGCCGGCAGCACCTGCCGGGGCAGTGCGGCCGAGATGAACAGGGGATCGCGTTCCAGCGCTTGCGCCACCAGGGCCTGCAGCCCGCGCGACGCGTCGCTGTCCTGCTGCAGCTGCCGGTTGTGCTTGAGGGCCGCGGCCTGGCCACCGGCGGTACCGGCGCCGTCCACCCAGGGCGCCTGTGCGCCCAGGCGCGCGCGGGCCTGCCGCACTTCCTCGGGGGTCAACAGGTCCTTGAGCGGCAGCAGCATGGATGGTCAGAACAGGCTGGTGAGGGTGAGCTGCACCTTGCGCGCGGCACCGGGCACATAGAACCCGGAGTACAGGCTGTCGGCATACAGCTTGTTGGTCAGGTTGCTGATGTTGAGTTTGAGCGTGTGGCGGTCGGAGATCACGTACTCGGCCATGGCGTCCACCGTGGTGAAGGCCGGGGCCACGTTCACGCGGCTGGTGGCCGGCGTCTGCTCGCTGCGGTAGTTCAGGCCCAGGCCCAGGCGCAGAGGCTGCGTGACCCGGTAGGTGGTCCAGAGGCTGGCGCTGTGCTTGGGCGTGAGACCGGGCCGGTCGCCCTGGCGCGGGCTGTTGCCGGTTCGGGCGCCGGCATCGATGCGCGCGCTGGGGATCCATGTGTGGTTGTAGAACACCTCCCACTGCGGCGTGAAGCGCCCGGCCAGGTTGAACTCCATGCCGGTGGCGTGCCGCTTGCCCGAGAGCAGGTACTGGCCGGCCGCGGTGTCGGGGTCGGTGTTGCGCTCGTTGTATTTTTCGGAGCGGAACAGCGCCACGCCGAGCAGTGCCCGGTTCTCGAACAGGTCGAACTTGGCGCCCACCTCGACGTTGCGGCTCTTCTCCGGCGGCGTGTTGGCCAGCAGGGCGTTGTTGCTGCCCGGTGTGAAGGCGCCCAGCGCGTACTGGTAGGTGTCGCCCGAGGTGTTGTACGAGGTGCCCACCGACGCGTAGTACGAGGCCGTGCTGCTGGGCTGGAAGATGAGCCCCACGCGCGGGCTCACCAGGTTCTCGCTGATGTCGAAGGCATTGCCGTTGGGGTCGGCATAGCCGGCCTTGAAGTGGTCGAAGCGCAGGCCACCCACCAGCTTGAGCTGCTCGGTGAGCGAGACCGTGTCCTGCACATAGGCGCCGATGCTGGTGGTGTCGAAGGTGTTGAGCGGGATGGCACCGCGCGTGTCGGGGCGGATGGCGCCATCGTTGGGGTTGCCGACGGTGGTGTTGCTGCCCAGGCTGGGGCCGCCGAAGTTCTGGTTGCGTCTGGCGTCCTCGCGGCTGAGGTCCACGCCGGCCAGCAGCTGGTGCCTGAAGCCCAGTGCATCGAAGCGGGTGCTGTAGTCGCTCTGCAGCTGGGTCAGGTCGCTGTAGCCCACGCGGCCCTTGGCGGCGTTGGTGGTGCGGTTGATGACCGTGTTCGGGTTGAGGTTGGCCAGCGTGGTGCCGGCGCCGAAGCGCACCACGGTGCCCCAGAGTTCGCGCTCGTACTGCCCGTGGCGCAGCGTGGTCTTGAGCTCGGTGTCCTGGTCGAAGCGGTGCAGGTGGCTCAGCGTGACGGCGGTGGTGCGGGTGCGGTTGTAGTCGCTGGCGAAGCCGTAGAAGTTGTCGGCCGGCAGCACCGGGATCACCAGGTTCTGGCCATTGCCCCGGGGTGTGGTGAGCCAGGGATGGTTGTAGATCGGGTTGGCGTCGGTCTGCAGGTGGTAGATGCCGGCCGAAAACTCGTCGCGCAGGCCGATGCCCCAGCGGTAGGTGGCGGCCAGACCGCGCTTGTCGTCCCGTGCGCCCTGGTTGTCGGCGTTCTGCACCATGGCATTGATGCGCAGGGCCGCGTCCTCGTCGGTCTTGAGGTTGAAGTCGCCGGTCAGGCGCACTTCGCGGCCGGTGCCGATGGTGGTGTTGATCTCGTGCTGGTCCAGCAGGAACGGCTGCTTGCTCACCTGGTTGATGACGCCGCCGGTGGAGCCCCTGCCGAACAGCATGGAGGCCGAGCCCTTGAGGATTTCCACGCGGTCGAGGTTGAAGGTGTCGCGTTCGATCAGGGGCGCATCGCGCAGGCCGTCGACAAAGATGTCGCCCGCCTGGCTGAGCGAGAAGCCGCGCATGCGCACGTCTTCCTCGCCGGTCTCGCCGGCCTGGAAGGTCACGCCGGCGGTGGTGCGCAGCACCTCGCGGAAATCGTCGAGGTTGCGGTCATCGAGCAGGCGCTCGGTCATGACCGTGACCGACTGGGGGATGTCCTTGATGGCCTGGCGGCCCTTGCCGATGCCGGTCTCGGTGGCCTTGAGGGTGTTCTTGGCATCGCTGCCGATGGCGCTGTCGCGGACCTCCACCGTGCCCAGCGTGGGCGTGGCGGGGGTCTGCGGGGTGGTCTGGGCGTGGGCGGTCAGGGAGGCGGCCAGCAGCAGGGTGGCCAGGGGCAGGGGGGCGAGCGGGAACGGAGCAGGGGTCGGGAATGGCATGGTGGCAGACAGGTCGAGGGTGGTCGGCTGGCTGCAACGCGCCCGACGGGCGGTGGTGGCTGGCTGAGTGTGTCAGTATATTACAAATAGGAATCGATCTCATTTGCATGCAGTTGCTGCGTCGCAACAGGTCGCCTATCGGGTGCATAGCAACTATCAATCCTGTAGCGTGATAGATCCCTTCTAAAATCAGGGTCATCCCCGGGGCGCCACACTGTCCTGGACAACGTTTCTCCCATCCCGCAACCCACCGAAAGGAATCACCATGTCCCTGATCAACACCACCGTTCAGCCCTTCAGCGCCACCGCTTTCCACAACGGCAAGTTCGTGCCGGTCACCGACGCCAGCCTCAAGGGCGAGTGGTCCGTGCTGATCTTCATGCCGGCCGCCTTCACCTTCAACTGCCCGACCGAAGTGGAAGACGCCGCCGAGAACTACGCCGAGTTCCAGAAGGCCGGTGCCGAGGTCTACATCGTGACCACCGACACCCACTTCGCCCACAAGGTGTGGCACGAGACCTCCCCCGCCGTGGGCAAGGCCCAGTTCCCCCTGATCGGTGACCCGACCCACCAGCTGACCCGCGCTTTCGGCGTGCACATCGAAGAAGAGGGCCTGGCCCTGCGCGGCACCTTCATCATCAACCCCGAGGGTGTGATCAAGACCGCCGAAATCCACGACAACGCCATCGCCCGCGACGTCAAGGAAACCCTGCGCAAGCTCAAGGCCGCCCAGTTCGTGGCCAAGAACCCCGGCCAGGTGTGCCCCGCCAAGTGGCAGGAAGGCGCCAAGACCCTGACCCCGTCGCTGGACCTGGTCGGCAAGATCTGATGATCTGAGGCGCTGACTGGCCCCGCCAGTACCGCAGCCCGATGGGTGGGAGTCGCTGACCCCACCCATCCACCGGCGGCACTGAACACCGCATCCCCTACCAGGAGATCCCCATGCTTGATTCCCAGCTGAAGTCCCAGCTGCAGGCCTACCTCGGCCGTCTGCAGCGTCCCATCCGACTGATCGCCTCCCTCGACGACAGCCAGGGCGCCACCGAGATGCGCGAACTGCTGACCGAGATCGCCGAGCTCTCCGACCTGGTGAGCTTCGACGACAGCGGCACCGATGGCCGCAAGCCGTCCTTCCTAATCGCGCCGCAGGGCTCCGACCAGGGCGTGCGCTTCGCCGCCATCCCGCTGGGCCATGAATTCACCTCGCTGGTGCTGGCCCTGCTGTGGACCGGTGGCCACCCGCCCAAGGAAGAAGCCGAGACCCTGGACGCCATCGATGCGCTGCAGGGCGACTTCCGCTTCGAGGTCTACATGAGCCTGTCGTGCCACAACTGCCCGGATGTGGTGCAGGCGCTCTCGCTCATGGCCATCCGCAATCCGGCCGTCAAGACCGTGGTCATCGACGGCGGCCTGTACCAGGCCGAGGTCGAGGAGCGCCAGGTGCTGGCCGTGCCCATGGTCTACCTCAACGGCGAGGTGTTCGGCTCCGGCCGCATGACGCTGCAGGAGATCGTGGCCAAGCTCGACGTGAATGCCGACGAGCGCGAAGCCGCCAAGCTCGATGCCAAGGAGGCCTTCGATGTGCTGGTGGTGGGCGGTGGCCCGGCCGGCGCGGCAGCAGCCGTCTATGCCGCCCGCAAGGGCATCCGCGTGGGCGTGGCGGCCGAGCGCTTCGGTGGCCAGACCAACGACACCATGGGCATCGAGAACTACATCTCGGTGCTGGAGACCAACGGGCCGAAGTTCGCCGCCGATCTGGAAGCCCAGGTGCGCCACTACGACGTCGACCTGATGAACCTGCAGCGCGCCGAGAAGCTGATCCCCGCCACCGAGCCGGGCGGCCTGGTGCAGGTGCAGATGGCCAACGGGGCGGTGCTCAAGGCCCGCAGCGTGATCCTGTCCACCGGCGCCCGCTGGCGCAACGTGAACGTGCCCGGCGAGAACGAGTACCGCAACAAGGGCGTGGCCTACTGCCCGCACTGCGACGGTCCGCTGTTCAAGGGCAAGGACGTGGCGGTCATCGGTGGTGGCAACTCCGGCGTGGAAGCGGCCATCGACCTGGCCGGCATCGTCGGGCATGTGACGCTGATCGAGTTCGCCGATGCCCTCAAGGCGGACGCCGTGCTGGTGAGCAAGCTGCGCAGCCTGCCCAACGTCACCATCCACGTGAACGCCCAGACCACCGAGATCACCGGTGCCGGCGGCAAGGTCAATGGCCTGAGCTACAAGGACCGGGTCAGCGGCGAGGTGCGCCATGTGCCGCTGGAAGGCGTGTTCGTGCAGATCGGCCTGGTGCCCAACACCGAATGGCTCAAGGGCACGGTGGAGCTCAGCCGCTACGGCGAGATCGTGGTGGATGCCAAGGGCCACACCAACGTGGAAGGCGTCTTCGCCGCCGGTGACTGCACCACGGTGCCGTACAAGCAGATCGTGATCGCTGCCGGCGACGGCGCCAAGGCCGCGCTCAGCGCCTTCGACCACCTGATCCGCCAGCCTGTGGCCGAGGCCGTTGCTGCCTGATCTGCAAGGTTCGTGTCAGTTGTTGACCTCGGCCGTAGGGGCATACCCTTAAGCCCCGCCGGCCGGGATCGATCAGCAATTTTCGAGTAAGGCAGTCTGCCCACATTGCGCTCCCACAAGCCGCAGACCTTCTGCGGACGAGAACCGCCCGGCCTTCCAGTCGGGCTCAACAGGAGCAAGCAACATGGCAACCGCCGACACCGCATCCAACATCCGGGAACGCTCCCGGCCGATGACGCCCGAAGAGAAGAAGGTGATCATGGCCTCATCGGCCGGCACCATCTTCGAGTGGTACGACTTCTACCTGTATGGCGCTCTGGCCGCCATCATCGGCGCGCAGTTCTTCACCGCCTTCCCGGAGAACACCCGCAACGTCTTCGCCCTGCTGGCCTTCGCCGCCGGCTTCATCGTGCGTCCGTTCGGTGCGCTGGTGTTCGGCATGCTGGGCGACATGATCGGCCGCAAGTACACCTTCCTGATGACCATCGTCATCATGGGCGTGTCGACCTTCCTGGTGGGTGTCCTGCCCAACTACGAGAGCTGGGGTGTTGCCGCTCCCGTCATCCTCATCCTGCTGCGCATGGCGCAGGGTCTGGCACTCGGTGGCGAATACGGCGGCGCAGCCATCTACGTGGCGGAACACGCACCGGCCAACCAGCGTGGCTACTTCACCGCCTTCATCCAGACCACGGCCACGCTGGGTCTGCTGCTGTCGCTGATCGTCATCCTGTCGGTGCAGGGTTACGTCAACGCCAACTACCCCGATGTGCCCCTGCTCAAGGACGGCGTGGCCGTGCTGATGGCCGACGGCAATCCGACCATGGTCAAGGCGTTCAACGCCTGGGGCTGGCGCATTCCCTTCATCGGCTCGATCCTGCTGCTGGGCATCTCGCTCTACATCCGTCTGCAGATGAATGAAAGCCCGGCCTTCAAGAAGATGAAGGAAGAGGGTCGTACCTCCAAGGCCCCGCTGAGCGAAGCCTTCGGCAACTGGAAGAACGGCAAGATCGCGCTGATCGCCCTGCTGGGTCTGGTCGCCGGTCAGGCCGTGGTCTGGTACACGGGCCAGTTCTACGCCCTGTTCTTCATGCAGAACGTGATCAAGGTCGACAGCTTCACCGCCAACGTGATGGTGGCCTGGTCGCTGATCCTGGGCACCGGTGGCTTCCTGCTGTTCGGCTCCCTGTCCGACCGCATCGGCCGCAAGCCGATCATCCTGGCGGGCTGCCTGCTGGCCGCCGCCACCTTCCTGCCGGTGTTCGGTTTCCTGACCAAGACCGCCAACCCCGCCCTGTACATCGCCCACCAGACCCCGGTGTCGGTGACCGTGGCGGCCGAAGACTGCTCGTTCCAGTTCAACCCCACCGGCACGGTGAAGTTCACCTCGTCGTGCGACATCGCCAAGGCCCAGCTGGCCCGCACCTCGGTCAACTACACCACCATCGAAGGCGCCGCCCCCGGCACGCTGGCCGTGGTGAAGGTCGGCGAGACCTCCATCCCCGCCTACGATGCCGGCAAGCTCAGCGGCGACGAACTGAAGAAGGCCAAGGCGGCTTTTGACGGCGCCCTGAACGCCGCTCTGAAGCAGGCCGGCTATCCGCTGGTGCCGGCCGACAACACCACCATCGCCAAGGCCCAGAACTTCTTCGACATCTTCTCGGCCCAGAAGCTGACCATCATCCTGATCCTGACCTACCTGGTCATCCTGGTCACCATGGTGTACGGCCCGATCGCCTCGATGCTGGTGGAGATGTTCCCGACCCGCATCCGCTACTCCGGTCTCTCGCTGCCCTACCACATCGGCAACGGCTGGTTCGGCGGTCTGATGCCTGCCACCGCCTTCGCCATCTCGGCGCAGACCGGCAACATCTACTCGGGCCTGTGGTACGCCATCGTGATTGCCGTGATGACGGTGGTCATCGGCTCGATCTTCGTGCCGGGCGGCACGCACAAGAAGGACATCTTCGCCGGTGACACCGGCAAGTAAGCCCGGGTTCCGGACCTGACGCGTCGACCGTCTGCCCGCGAGGGCAGGCGGTCGACCTTTTTATGAGTGCCCAGCACACAGGAGTCCCCGCCTTGATCGACCTGATCGTTTCACAACTCACCGATGTGTTCCGCATCGGACTGATCATTGCCCTGGTGATCACCACCCTCCGGACATCGGCCATCACCGGACGGGTGATTCCGCTGGCCTGCGGTGTGGTGTTCGTGGCGGTGATGCTGCCCCTGACCCTGCCCACCGGATCGGTCCCCCTGGTGGACAGCATCCTGGCGGGACTGCTGTCCAACCTGGTCATCCTGCTGCACGTGCTGGCCGTGGCCCGCCTGGTGCAGCTCCTGCGCCGCTGACCGGGCGGTCCTTCAGTACTCCAGCCGCTCGGGCCGCACTTCCTGCAGGATGGTGGTGGCGATCTCCTCGATCGACTTGGTGGTCGTGGAGAGCCAGCGGATGCCCTCGCGGCGCATCATGTTCTCGGCCTCGGACACCTCCATGCGGCAGTTGTCCAGGCTCGCATAGCGCGAGTTCGGCCGGCGTTCGTTGCGGATCTCGCTCAGCCGCTCGGGCGCGATCGTCAGACCGAACAGCTTCTTGCGGTGCGGCACCAGCGCCGGTGGGAGCTTGCGCCGGTCGAAGTCTTCCGGAATGAGCGGGTAGTTCGATGCCTTCAGCCCGTACTGCATGGCCAGGTAGAGCGACGTGGGCGTCTTGCCGCTGCGGCTCACGCCCACCAGGATCACGTCGGAACCCTCGAGGTCCTTGTGGCTCTGGCCATCGTCGTGGGCCAGCGAGAAATTGATCGCCTCGATGCGGTCGTGGTAAGCCTTGCTCTTGGACGCATCCGAGAAGCGACCCACGCGGTGGTTGCTCTTGATGGACAGCTCGGCCTCCAGCGGCTCGACGAAGGTGCCGAACATGTCGAGCATCATGCCCCGGCAGTGCTGTCGGAACACATCGAGCACCTCGTCGTTGACCACGGTCAGGAACACCAGCGGGCGCTTGCCTTCGAGCTCGGCCACATGGTTGATCTGGCGCACCGCCTGGTGAGCCTTGTCCACGCTGTCCAGGAAGGGCAGGCGCACGCGGCGCACATGGATCTCGAACTGCGCCAGGATGGCGTTGCCGAAGGTCTCGGCGGTGATGCCGGTGCCGTCGGACACGAAGTACACGGTGCGATTGGCCATGGGGGCGGCGTCCTACAATGTCGGTTGTTGCGTGGGGTGATTATGTGGCCCTGCGCTGAGCGATCTGCCTGCCTTGCCCGGTGCCCGACCCACAACAGAACTACAGGTCATCCGCTGGTGCATGGAGCCCCCCGGTTTTTCAACCTCAGGAGTCTTCCCATGTCCCAACTGTTCGGTGCGACCGACCTGGTCGTTCCCTTTGAAAAGCTCAGGATGAGCGATGTCGAGGCCGTCGGCGGCAAGAACGCCAGCCTCGGCGAGATGATCTCGCAGCTGCCCAGCGGCGTGAAGGTGCCCACCGGCTTTGCCACCACGGCCCACGCGTTCCGCCAGTTCCTCAAGCACGACGGTCTGGCCGACCGCATCAATGCCCGGCTCGATGCGCTCGACACCGAGGACGTCCGTGCGCTGGCGGCCGCCGGCGCCGAGATCCGCGCCATGGTCGAGGCCCAGCCGTTCCCGGCCGATCTGGAACAGGCCATCCGCGCCGAGTTCGCCACACTCAGTGCCGGCAACCCGCAGGCCTCCTTCGCCGTGCGCTCCTCGGCCACCGCCGAGGACCTGCCCGATGCCTCCTTTGCCGGCCAGCAGGAGACCTTCCTGAACGTGGTGGGCATCGAGGACGTGCTGCACAAGATGAAGGAGGTGTTTGCCTCCCTCTACAACGACCGCGCCATCAGCTACCGCGTGCACAAGGGCTTTGCCCACGCCGACGTGGCCCTGTCGGCCGGCGTGCAGCGCATGGTCCGCTCCGACCTGGGGGCGGCCGGCGTGATGTTCACCATCGACACCGAATCCGGTTTCGAGGATGTCGTCTTCATCACCTCCAGCTACGGCCTGGGCGAGACGGTGGTGCAGGGCGCTGTGAACCCGGACGAGTTCTATGTGCACAAGCCCATGCTCAAGGCCGGCAAGCGCGCACTCATCCGCCGCAACCTGGGCAGCAAGCTGATCCAGATGACCTTCAGCACCCCGGAGGAGAAGGCCGCCACCGGCAAGCTGGTCAAGACGGTCGACGTGCCGGTGGAGCAGCGCAACCGCTACAGCCTGAGCGATGCCGACGTCGAGCAGCTGGCCCGCTACGCCCTGGTCATCGAGCAGCACTACGGTCGCCCGATGGACATCGAATGGGGCAAGGACGGCACCGACGGCCAGCTCTACATCCTGCAGGCCCGTCCCGAGACGGTGAAGAGCCAGTCCGCCGGCAAGACCGAGGTGCGCTACAAGCTCAAGGGCAAGGGCGCCGTGCTGGCCAGCGGCCGCGCCATCGGCCAGAAGGTCGGCACCGGCCCGGTGCGCCTGGTGCACAACATCAGCGAGATGGACAAGGTGCAGCCCGGCGACGTGCTGGTGACCGACATGACCGACCCCAACTGGGAACCGGTGATGAAGCGGGCGAGTGCCATCGTCACCAACCGGGGTGGCCGCACCTGCCACGCGGCCATCATCGCCCGCGAGCTGGGCATCCCGGCCGTGGTGGGCTGCGGTGACGCCACCGAGCAGCTCAAGGACGGCACCCTGGTGACGGTGAGCTGCGCCGAGGGCGACACCGGCCAGATCTACGACGGCCTGCTGGAGACCGAGGTCACCGAGGTGCAGCGCGGCGAGATGCCGGACATCGACGTCAAGATCATGATGAACGTCGGCAACCCGCAGCTGGCCTTCGACTTCGCCCAGATTCCCAACGGCGGTGTCGGCCTGGCGCGGCTGGAGTTCATCATCAACAACAACATCGGCGTGCACCCCAAGGCCATCCTGGACTACCCGGCGGTGGATGCCGACCTGAAGAAGGCGGTGGAGTCGGTGGCCCGCGGCCATGCCAGCCCGCGTGCCTTCTATGTGGACAAGGTGGCCGAAGGCGTGGCCACCATCGCCGCGGCCTTCTGGCCCAAGCCGGTCATCGTGCGGCTGTCGGACTTCAAGTCCAACGAGTACCGCAAGCTGGTCGGCGGCAGCCGCTACGAGCCGGACGAGGAAAACCCGATGCTGGGCTTCCGGGGCGCCGCCCGCTACATCAGCCACGACTTTGCCGAAGCCTTTGCCATGGAGTGCGAGGCACTGAAGCGGGTGCGCGAGGACATGGGCCTGACCAACGTCCAGGTCATGGTGCCGTTCGTGCGCACCCTGGAGCAGGCCCGCAAGGTGACCGAGCTGCTGGCGGCCAAGGGCCTGAAGCGGGGCGAGAACGATCTCAAGCTGATCATGATGTGCGAGATTCCGAGCAACGCCGTGCTGGCCAGGGACTTCCTGCAGTACTTCGACGGCTTCTCCATCGGCTCCAACGACCTGACCCAGCTCACCCTGGGTCTGGACCGCGATTCCGGGCTGGAGCTGCTGGCGCACGACTTCGACGAGCGTGATCCGGCGGTCAAGGCGCTGCTCAAGCTGGCCATCGGCGCCTGCAAGGCCGAGGGCAAGTACGTGGGCATCTGCGGCCAGGGCCCCAGCGATCACCCCGACTTCGCCCAGTGGCTGCGCGACGAGGGCATCAGCTCGATCTCGCTCAACCCGGACTCGGTGGTGGACACCTGGCAGCTGCTGGCCGGACAGGCCGGCTGACGGTGCTCTGCCACCCCCAGAAAGGCGACCTCGGTCGCCTTTTTTCATGGGCGATCCCGGCGTGATGGCCTTCACGGGAAAACCCTCATGGGGTTTGACCTGCACTGACGACTTCCTGACAGGTTTTGTAAGAACTCGGTAAGGTGCCGATCCAGAATCGCGGCAGCGTTAAGACATCCTTATGTTGCTGCTCATTTCCTCCCTCAAGCTCATCACCGAAATTGCGTTGCTGTCGCTCTTTGGCCGGTGGATCCTGGGTTTGCTGGCGGGCCAGAAGAAGGACAGCAATGTCTTCTACAAGCTGCTGGAAGTCATGAGCAAGCCCTTCGTCCAGATCGCCCGGCTGATCACGCCCAAGGTGGTGCTTGACCGGCACGTGCCGCTGGTGGCCTTCCTGCTGCTGGCGTTTGCCTGGCTGATCGTGACCTGGACCAAGGTGAACCATTGCATCCGCATCGGCGTGGAGATGTGCCAATGAACCGTGCGCTCAACCTGTTGTACCTGCGGACCCTGGTCCGTGTGCTGCTGCTGTTCGGCCAGCGCGACGCCGCGCTGCAGCGGGTGCAGGAGATGATCGCGCTGGACCCGCAGGACCGCTACGCCCTGTCCACCATGGCGCACCTGCAGGTCGAAACCGGGCAGCGGACCGCTGCCATCGCCACGCTGGAGCAGATCGTGGCGCTCTATCCGGACTTTGCGCCGGGCTGGTTCAACCTGGGCTTCGTGGCCGAGGAGGGTGACCAGCTGGAGAGGGCCGAGGCGGCCTTCCGCCGCGCCATCGAGCTCGACGCCAAATTTGACCGCGCCTGGTATGGCCTGGGCATCTGCCTGATCCGCCAGCGCCGCTTCGACGAGGCCGTCCAGGCCCTGCGTCGCAACACCGAACTGCAACCCATGAGCCCCTACGGCTGGTACCAGCTGGCCCGGGTTCATGTCGACCGGCAAGAGCCCGAGGAGGCGGCGAAGATCATCCGCCACCTGCGCGGGTTCGAGCCCAAGGTGGCCGCCCAGCTGGAGCGCGAGACGGGTCTGGGCAAAGCCCGGGCCTGAGTCGTGTTCCGGCCAGGCGGCCGATAACAAGCGGTCGGGCGCCCGGGTGCCCGGCCAACAACCGCGAGCCGGTTGCAGTGTGCCCACAGGAGACGGGCGCAGCTCGTGATTTGCCCGAGAGGGTGTTGCTGATGGAGGTCGAATCGTGGAAATGACCGAAAGCCACCGCCAGTACTGGCGGAAGAACCTGAGAGTCACGGCAATCCTGCTGGCGATCTGGTTCGTGTTGACATTCGTGGTGAGCTACTTCGCCCGTGATCTGAGCTTCAGCTTCTTTGGCTGGCCGTTCAGTTTCTGGGTGGGGGCGCAAGGTGCCCTGGTGGGCTATGTGGCCATCATCGGCTACTACGCCTGGTACATGAACAAGCTCGACATCGAACACGGTGTCGAGGAAGTCGAGGAGTGATCCATGGCAGGCATGTTTGAAACAGGTGCCGCCGGTGGCGGTGGCTCCAACAAGGCGTTCAAGTCGCAGCTCAACAAGGTCTACGCCTGGTACACCGGGGGCTTCGCGGCCTTCGTGATCGTGCTGGCGGTGCTGGAGCAGATGGGCCTTCCGCGCGAGTGGATCGGCTTCATCTTCCTGCTGGCCACCATCGGCCTGTACGCCGGCATCGGCATCATGAGCCGCACCACCGACGCGGCCGAGTACTACGTGGCAGGTCGCCGGGTTCCGGCCATCTACAACGGCATGGCCACCGGCGCGGACTGGATGTCGGCCGCGTCCTTCATCGGCATGGCCGGTACCCTGTACCTGCAGGGTTACAGCGGTCTGGCCTTCATCATGGGCTGGACCGGCGGTTACTGCCTGGTGGCGCTGTTCCTGGCGCCGTACCTGCGCAAGTTCGGCCAGTTCACGATCCCTGACTTCCTGGGCGAGCGCTACGGCGGCAACGCGGCCCGTTTCGTCGGCATCCTGATCGCCATCCTGGTGTCGTTCGTGTACGTGGTGGCCCAGATCTACGGCGTGGGCCTGATCACCGCCCGACTGACCGGCGTGGCCTTCGAGCTCGGCGTGTTCCTGGGCCTGGGCGGCATTCTGGTCTGCTCGTTCCTGGGCGGCATGCGTGCCGTCACCTGGACCCAGGTGGCCCAGTACATCGTGCTGATCGTGGCCTACATGATCCCGGTGGTGTGGCTGTCGGTGAAGCAGACCAGCAATCCCGTCCCGCAGGTGGCCTACGGCTACCAGCTGGAGAAGGTGACTGCCAAGGAAAAGGTGCTGATGGCCGATCCCAAGGAAGTGGAAGTGCGCGAAGTCTTCAAGGCCCGCGCCGCCGCCCTGGGCGAGAAGCTGAAGGACCCGGCAGCCGCCCTGGCCGCCGACAAGGCCGCCGCCGAGAAGAAGATCGCCGACCTGAAGGCCGCCAACGCACCGGCCGCCGACGTGGCCGCTGCCGAGAAGGCGCTGGCCGCTCTGCCGAAGGATCCCGAGGCGGCCAAGAAAGCCTGGACGGCGGCCAAGGCCGCTGCCGAGGCCAAGGCCCGTCCGCTCAACGGCATGGCCCCGCACGCCCAGGCGTTCAGCGGCGACCCGAACGGCGACGAGAAGGCCCAGGCCGCTTACGACAACTCGCGTCGCAACTTCCTGGCCCTGATCTTCTGCCTGATGGTGGGTACGGCCGCGCTGCCGCACATCCTGATGCGCTACTACACGGTGCCCAGCGTGAAGGAAGCCCGTCAGTCGGTCACCTGGTCGCTGTTCTTCATCTTCCTGCTCTACTTCACCGCGCCTGCCCTGGCGGTGCTGGTGAAGTACGAAGTGTTCCACGTGCTGGTGGGAACGCCATTCGACCAGTTGCCGGCGTGGGTGGCTTCGTGGAACAAGGTGGATCCGAGCCTGATGTCGGTGACCGACATCAACAAGGACGGCCTGCTGCAGCTCAACGAGATGACCATCGGTGGCGACATCATCGTGCTGGCCACGCCGGAAATCGGTGGCTTGCCCTACGTGATTTCGGGTCTGGTGGCCGCTGGTGGCCTGGCCGCTGCGCTGTCCACGGCCGATGGTTTGCTGCTCACCATCGCCAACGCGCTGTCGCACGACCTGTACTACAAGATGATCGACCCCAATGCCTCGACCGCCCGCCGCGTGACCATCTCCAAGGTCCTGCTGCTGGTCGTGGCGCTGATGGCGGCCTACGTGGCTTCCCTAAAGGTGGCCGACATCCTGTTCCTGGTGTCCGCAGCGTTCTCGCTGGCCGCCGCAGGCTTCTTCCCGGCGCTGGTGCTGGGCATCTTCTGGAAGCGGGCGACCGGTCCGGGCGCGGTGCTGGGCATGATCGCCGGCGTGTCGGTGACCTTCTATTACATGGCCACCACCCAGCCCTGGATGCGCGGCCTGTTCGGCGTGACCGGTCCGGTGGCCGACTACACCTGGTGGGGCATCGCGCCGATCTCGGCCGGTGTCTTCGGGGTGCCCATCGGCATGGCCGTGATCATTCTGGTGAGCCTGGTGACCCCGGCGCCCAGCAAGAAGATCCAGGAACTGGTGGAGCATGTGCGCTACCCCAACCTGAAGATGTCCTGAGCCTCATCAGGCCTCTGAACCGCCTGTCCTACTCCCCGGACAGGCCCCGAACCCGGCGTGGCTGTCAAGCCCGCCGGGTTTTTTGCTAGAATCGCGGGATTGCCTTGCTGCACCCCAGTCGACGCCGGGGGCAGCTTTTCATCCACAAGGAGAGTCCATGCGTCATTACGAAATCGTGCTGCTGATCCACCCGGATCAGAGCGAACAGGTGCCCGCCATGCTGGAGCGCTACAAGGGCATGATCACCGCCGGCGGCGGCAAGATCCACCGCGTTGAAGACTGGGGTCGTCGCCAGATGGCCTACCAGATCAACAAGCTGTCCAAGGCCCACTACCTGTGCGTGAACATCGAGGCCGGTCAGGCCGTGATGGCCGAACTGGAGCATGCCTTCAAGTTCAACGACGCCGTCCTGCGTCACCTCACCGTGCAGCGCAAGAAGGCCGAGACCGGTCCTTCGGCCATGATGCGCACCGTCGAGCGTGAAGAAGCCCGCAAGGCCGCGCAGCAACCGCAGGAACAGGCCGCCTGATTGCCGGCGGCGCGCCACAGGGAGTGAACCGGTTCAGCGTGACGGCGGCGGTGGTGCAGGTGCAGAGCCTGCGCTACACCCCGGCAGGCATCCCGGCCGTGAATCTGGTGCTGGAGCACGGGTCACAGGTCGTCGAACTGGACACCCCCCGCCTGGTGAAACTTCAGCTGAGGGCCGTGGCCTTCGGCGCACTGGCCGAAGTGCTGTCCCGACAGGGCATGGACACGGTCTGCCGGTTTGAAGGTTTCCTGGCGAATGCGCGCACAGGCAAGGGCGTGGTGTTCCACATCCAAGATTTCAGCAAGACATAGGAAGGCCCATCATGGCTGCACCCAAGCGTTTCAACAAAGACAAGCGCCCCAAGCGCAACACCCAATCGCTGCTGTTCAAGCGCAAGCGCTTCTGCCGCTTCACCGTGGCCAACGTCGAAGAAGTCGACTACAAGGACGTCGATGTCCTGCGCGACTTCATCGCCGAAAACGGCAAGATCATCCCCGCGCGCCTGACCGGCACGCGTGCCTTCTACCAGCGTCAGGTCAACACCGCCATCAAGCGTGCGCGCTTCCTTGGCATGTTGCCTTACAGCGACCAGCACCGCGTCTGAAAGAGAGCCTGACATGCAAATCATCCTGCTCGACAAAGTTGTCAATCTCGGCGCCCTCGGCGATGTGGTCAAGGTCAAGGACGGCTACGCCCGCAACTTCCTGATCCCCACCGGCCGTGCCCGCCGCGCCACCCAGTCCGCCATCGCCGAGTTCGAGGCACGCCGTGCCGAGCTCGAAAAAGTGGCCGCCGCCAAGCTGGCCGAAGCCCAGGCCCTGGGCGAGAAGCTCGCCGGCGTGACCGTCAAGCTGAGCCAGAAGGCCGGCGTCGACGGCCGTCTGTTCGGCTCCGTGACCAACCACGACGTGGCCGAAGAGCTGAGCAAGCAAGGCTTCTCGGTGGCCAAGTCGCAAGTGCGCATGCCCAACGGCCCGCTGAAGATGGTGGGCGACTACACCGTCAGCGTGAACCTGCACACCGACGTCACCGTCGACGTGGCCGTGAGCGTGCTGGGCGAGACCGCCTGACCCTCTGCGGTTCCGATCAAGGCCGCTGTCCTTCGGGGCAGCGGCTTTTTTCTTTGGGGTGACCGGTTATCCCGGTCGCTGCACAGTTATCCAACCGGTTTTCCACAGGCTTGTCCCCTGACAGAACCCGGTTCTCTCCGTACCATGATCGGCTTGCCCCGATCGCCCACCATGTCCGCCGCCTTCCCCAGCCCCTTCCCCGATTTCGACGCCGCCATGGACGACCTGCCCACCGATCGCCAGGTGGCGCAGCTGCGGGTGCCGCCGCACTCCATCGAGGCGGAATCCAGCGTGCTGGGCGGTCTGCTGCTGGACAACGGCGCCTGGGACCGGGTGGCCGATCTGGTCACCGATTCGGACTTCTACCGCTACGAGCACAAGCTGATCTATTCGGGCATCGCCAGCCTGGTCAACGGCAACAAGCCGGCCGACGTGGTCACGGTGTTCGAGCACCTGCAGAGCCTGGGCAAGGCCGACGAGGTGGGCGGACTGGCCTACCTGAACTCGCTGGCGCAGTACGTGCCCAGTGCCGCCAACATCCGGCGCTACGCCGAGATCGTCCGGGAGCGTGCCATCCTGCGCAAGCTGGTCACCGCCAGCGACGAGATCGCCACCGCCGCCTTCAACCCCCAAGGCAAGCCGGTCGACAAGATCCTGGACGAGGCCGAGCAGAAGATCTTCCACATCGGCGAGGAAGGCTCCCGCATGAAGGAGGGCTTTCAGGGCATGGACAAGCTGGTGGTCGACCTGCTGGACCGCGTGCAGGAGATGGCCGACAACCCCAACGACATCACCGGTGTGCCCACCGGTTTCGTCGATCTGGACCGCATGACCTCCGGCCTGCAGCCGGGCGACCTGATCGTGCTGGCCGCACGCCCGTCCATGGGCAAGACGGCGTTTGCCATCAACATCGCCGAACACGTGGCGCTCAACGAGGGCCTGCCGGTGGCGGTGTTCTCGATGGAAATGGGGGCCTCGCAGCTGGCGGTGCGTATCGTCGGCTCGATCGGCCGCATCAACCAGAGCCACCTGCGCAGCGGCAAGCTCACCGACGAGGAATGGCCGCGCCTGACCGAGGCGATCGAGAAGCTGCGCAACGTCTCGCTGCACATCGACGAGACACCGGGCCTCAACCCCAGCGTGCTGCGGGCCAACGCCCGCCGGCTGGCCCGCCAGTGCGGCAAGCTGGGCCTGATCGTGGTGGACTATCTGCAGCTCATGAGCGGCAGCAGTTCGGAAGGCGAGAACCGCGCCTCGGAGCTGGGCGAGATCTCGCGGGGTCTGAAGATGCTGGCCAAGGAACTGCAGTGCCCGGTCATCGCGCTCTCGCAGCTCAACCGCTCGGTCGAGACCCGCACCGACAAGCGCCCCATGATGAGCGACCTGCGCGAATCCGGCGCCATCGAGCAGGACGCCGACATCATCATGTTCATCTACCGCGACGAGTACTACACCAAGGACGCCTGCAAGGAGCCCGGCGTGGCCGAGATCATCATCGGCAAGCAGCGAAACGGCCCCACCGGGACCGTCAAGCTGGCCTTCCTGAACATGCTCACCCGCTTCGAATCACTCGCCGGTGGTGGCGATTACTGAGCCTTGAAAGGCGGTCCAACCCAGTGACACCGCAGAACCGGCTTTGCCGGGCTGCTGGTGTCGCCCCCCTCGGGGGGTGACGCGCCTCAGGCGCGGCGCGGGGGGGTTACAACACTTCGCTGGCGAAGTCGGCCAGACGCGAACGCTCGCCGCGCGCCAACGTGATGTGGCCGCCGTGGGGCCAGCCCTTGAAGCGATCCACCGCATAGGTCAGGCCGCTGGAGCCTTCGGTGAGGTAGGGCGTGTCGATCTGGGCCAGGTTGCCCATGCAGATGATCTTGGTGCCCGGACCGGCGCGCGTGATCAGCGTCTTCATCTGCTTGGGCGTGAGGTTCTGCGCCTCGTCGATGATGACGTACTTGTTCATGAAGGTGCGGCCGCGCATGAAGTTCATGCTCTTGACCTTGATGCGGCTGCGGATGAGTTCGTTGGTGGCCGCGCGGCCCCACTCGCCGGCATTGCCACCGTCGCCCTTGGCCAGGAACTCGAGGTTGTCGTCCAGGGCGCCCATCCAGGGGCCCATCTTCTCTTCCTCGGTGCCGGGCAGGAAGCCGATGTCCTCGCCCACGCTGACGGTGGCCCGGGTCATGATGATCTCGGTGTAGCGGCGGTCGTCCAGCACCTGGGTCAGGCCGCTGGCCAGGGCCATCAGCGTCTTGCCGGTGCCGGCCGTGCCGGCCAGCGTCACGAAGTCGATCTCCGGGTCCATGAGCAGGTTCATGGCGAAGTTCTGCTCGCGGTTGCGGCTGGTCACCCCCCACACCGCATTCTTGAGATGGGTGTAGTCCTTGAGGGTCTTGAGCACCGCCGTCTTGTCGCGGATCTCGGTGACGCGGGCGTACAGCGAGGGCTCGCCCGGCGCCTCGAAGTACACGAACTGGTTGATGTGGAACTGCCCCACGGCCGGGCCGCTGACCCGGTAGAAGGTGTGGCTGCCGCTCTGCCAGCTCTCGATGGTCTTGCTCTGGCGCGTCCAGAAATCCTGCGGCAGCGCCAGCGCGCCGGAGTACAGCAGCTCGCCGTCGTCCAGCGTCTTGTCGTTCTCGTAGTCCTCGGCGGCGAGCCCCAGCGCGCGGGCCTTGACCCGCATGTTGATGTCCTTGGACACCAGGATCACCTCGCGGCCCGGGTGGCGCTCGCGCAGGGCACTGACCACACCCAGGATCTGGTTGTCGGCCTTGCCCTGCGGCAGGCTGGCCGGCAGGGTGTTGTCCAGGGGCTCGGTCTGGAAGAACAGCAGGCCGCGGGCGGACTGATGGCCGGTGGCCGAGAGCCGCAGACCCTGGGCCATGTCGCCACCCTGCTGGGCCACCAGGGCATCGAGCGTGCGGCTGGTCTGGCGGCCGTTGCGGGCCACCTCGGTCATGCCTTTCTTGTGACCGTCGAGCTCCTCCAGCACGATCATGGGCAGGAAGATGTCGTGTTCCTCGAAGCGGAACAGGCTCATCGGATCGTGCAGCAGCACATTGGTGTCCAGCACGAAAAGGCGCTTGACCCCGGTGCGGCTGGAGGGGCCGGTGCGGCGGCGGCGGGCGGGGTGCTCGACCTGCGTTTCGGTCTTCTCGGTCCGGGGCATCGCCTCGGCCTCGACCACCTCAGCCGCTGCGGGCCGTGGGTTGGGTCGCCGTGCACGGGACGGCGGGGCGGTCGGTGCTGTCGGGGCGGATGGGGCGGCGCGCTCTGCTGCCGCGGCCACCGGTGCGGCAGGCGGTTCCGGCGAACGGGCGGGGCGGCCCGGGCGACCGGAGGATCGGGCTGGGACCGCCTTGACTTCCGGCGCCGGCGCAGTGTCGGCCGCTTCGGTGGTCAGGGTCCGGTAGGCGTCGGTGGAGAGCAGGGCGGCGCGTTTGGTGGGGGCGGGGGGCAGGGGCATGGGAACGGTTCAGCGGTGGCCGAAAAAACAAAAAGCCGCCGGGGTTGCCGGGCGGCTTTGTGGTCTGCGCTGGTGGCAGGCGGGGAGGGTGACGTGGCAGAGGCCTGGGGTCATGAGCCCATTATGCATGAGCACCATGACCCGCCGGCCGGCGTGGCACGGCCGCATCAGACGGCTCAGGCCGCCTTCTTCAGGGCCTTGACGGCCTTCAGCACTTCCTCGACGTGGCCGGGGACCTTGAGACCGCGCCACTCCTGGCGCAGCACGCCGTCGGGGCCGATCAGGAAGGTGCTGCGTTCGATGCCCTTGACCTTCTTGCCGTACATGATCTTGTTCTTGACCACGCCGAACATGTGGCACATCTTCTCTTCGGTGTCGGCGATGAGTTCGAACGGCAGCTCGAGCTTGGTCTTGAAGTCGTCGTGGGACTTCATGTTGTCGCGCGACACGCCGAACACCTGCGCGCCGGCCTTCACGAAGTCCTTGTACTTGTCGCGGAACTGCATGGCCTCGGTGGTGCAGCCCGGGGTGTTGTCCTTGGGGTAGAAGTACAGCACGATCGTCTGTCCCAGGTGGCTCTGGTTGCTCACCTTGACGCCGCCGGTGGCCAGCGATTCGAATTCGGGAATGGGTTTGTTGACAACGACGGCCATGCTGCGGGGACCCCTGACTTGAGTGGATGGTGATGCGTTGTGCTCCGTTGTCCGGCGCCGCCGGGGCGATCAAGGGACCCGGGGTTGCGACATGGAACAACCCCGCATTTTAACCCGAACGGGTACTCGCACCCGTGTTGGGTTGCTCAGCCTTCGATCAGGAGTGCCGCCACCACCCGCCGGCCCTCGCCCGCGAGGATGTTGTAGGTGCGGCAGGCGGCGGCCGTGTCCATGGTCTCGACCCCGACGCGCCGGGCGATCAGCGGTGCCAGCAGGGCGGGCGGCACGAAGCGCAGGCGACGGCCGCTGCCCAGGAGCACGAGTTCGGGCGCAGGCCCGTCGGCTGGCAGGAGCGACTCGAAGTGGGCTGTGGTGAGGTCCTCCAGCCGGGTGCAGGACCAGGCTTCGGGGTCGCCTTCGGGACGGACCACGATGCTCTGGTGGTGCCGCTGTCCGTTGACCGCCACCCAGCCGTCGCCATGGGCGGTGATGGCGGTCGTGTCGGGTCGGTCAGCGTGGAGTTTCATGGGCGGAAGCGGCCGGAACAGGCGTTGAACTGTGGTCAAATCCAAGGTTTTCCCTGGATTTGACGACTATAGCGCCCGCGCGATGTCCGCACCGGGCGAACCCCACCGTTCCAAGGACGCCCCCTTTGAAGCCCATCCAGAAGTCCGCCAAGCTCGCCAACGTCTGCTACGACATCCGTGGTCCGATCATGGACGCGGCGCGGCAGATGGAGGAAGAGGGTCACAAGATCATCAAGCTCAACATCGGCAACCTGGCGGTGTTCGGTTTCGATGCGCCGGAAGAGATCCAGCAGGACATGATCCGCAACCTGCCGAACTCGGCCGGTTACTCGGACAGCAAGGGCATCTTTGCGGCGCGCAAGGCGGTCATGCACGAGACCCAGACGCAGGGCGTCAAGGGCGTGACGCTGGACGACATCTACCTGGGCAACGGCGCGAGCGAGCTGATCGTCATGGCCACCAATGCCTTGCTGGACGATGGCGACGAGTTGCTGCTGCCGTCGCCCGACTACCCGCTGTGGACCGCGGCGGTGAGTCTTTCGGGCGGCACGCCGGTGCACTACCGCTGCGACGAATCGAACGGCTGGATGCCCGATCTGGACGACATCCGCGCCAAGATCACGCCCGCCACCAAGGGCATCGTGGTCATCAACCCGAACAACCCCACCGGGGCGCTGTATTCGCCCGAGCTCCTCAAGGCCATCGTGGGCATCGCCCGGGAGCACGGCCTGGTGATCTTTGCCGACGAGGTCTACGACAAGGTGCTCTATGACGGTGCGAAGCACACCGCGCTGGCCAGCCTGTCGGAAGACGTGCTCACGCTGACCTTCAATTCGTTGTCCAAGAGCTACCGTTCCTGCGGCTACCGGGCCGGCTGGATGGTGGTGTCGGGCGACAAGAAGCCGGCCCGCGACTACATCGAGGGCCTGAACATGCTCTCGAACATGCGCCTGTGCGCCAACGTGCCCGGCCAATGGGCGATCCAGACGGCGCTGGGCGGCTACCAGAGCATCAATGACCTCGTGAACGAGGGCGGCCGCCTGCGCCGCCAGCGCGACCTGGCGTACGAACTCATCACCGCCATCCCCGGGGTGACCTGCGTCAAGCCGGTGGCGGCGCTCTACATGTTCCCCCGTCTGGATCCGACGATGTACCCGGTCCAGAACGACCAGCAGCTGTTCCTGGAACTGCTCCAGGAAACCCGCGTGATGCTGGTCCAGGGCTCGGGCTTCAACTACCCGGACAACCAGCATTTCCGCATCGTGTTCCTGCCGCACGAGGACGACCTGCGCGAGGCCATCGGCCGCGTGGCCAAGTTCCTCGAGAACTGGCGCAAGCGCCACGGCACCTGATTCCATCCAATGAGCAACGACATGAAACCGATTCAAGTGGGCCTTCTGGGCATCGGCACCGTGGGCAGTGGCACCTTCCAGGTGCTCCAGCGCAACCAGGAGGAGATCCGTCGCCGTGCCGGCCGTGGCATTCAGATCACCATGGTGGCCGACCTCGACGTGGCCCGCGCCCGCTCCATCGTGGGCGAGGGCGTGCAGGTGGTGGGCGATGCCCGCGCCGTGATCGCCAACCCCGACATCGACGTGGTGGTCGAGCTCATCGGCGGCTACGGCATCGCCAAGGCCCTGGTGATGGAGGCCATTGCGGCCGGCAAGCATGTGGTCACCGCCAACAAGGCCCTGCTGGCCGTGCACGGCACCGAAATCTTTGCGGCCGCAGCGGCCAAGGGCGTGATGGTCGCCTTCGAGGCGGCCGTGGCCGGTGGCATTCCGATCATCAAGTCGCTGCGCGAGGGCCTGACCGCCAACCGCATCCAGTGGATCGCCGGCATCATCAACGGCACCACCAACTTCATCCTGTCGGAGATGCGGGACAAGGGCCTGGACTTCGACGTGGTGCTCAAGGAAGCCCAGCGCCTGGGCTACGCCGAAGCCGACCCGACCTTCGACATCGAAGGCGTGGACGCTGCCCACAAGGCCACGCTGATGAGCGCCATTGCCTTCGGCGTGCCGGTGCAGTTCGACAAGGCCTATGTGGAAGGCATAACCAAGCTGGGTGCGGCCGACATCCGCTACGCCGAGCAGCTGGGCTACCGCATCAAGCTGCTGGGCATCACCAAGCGCGTGGCCTCCGGCATCGAGCTGCGGGTGCACCCCAGTCTGGTACCGGCCAAGCGCCTGATCGCCAATGTGGAGGGCGCCATGAACGCCGTGGTGGTGCAGGGTGATGCCGTGGGCACCACGCTGTACTACGGCAAGGGCGCCGGCAGCGAGCCCACCGCCAGCGCCGTCATCGCCGACCTGGTGGACATCGCACGCCTGCAGACGGCCGATCCGCTGCACCGCGTGCCCTACCTGGCTTTCCAGCCCGACGCCATGAGCGACACCCCGGTGCTGCCCATGAGCGAGGTGGTGACCAGCTACTACCTGCGTCTGCGCGTGGCCGACGAGGCCGGTGTGCTGGCCCAGGTGACGGCGCTGCTGGCGGGTGCCGGCATCAGCATCGATGCCGTGCTGCAGCGCGAGGCCGACGAGGTGGGCGGCGAAGGCGCCACCAGCACCGACCTGATCATCCTCACCCACAACACCCGCGAAGGCACCATGAACGATGCCCTGGCGCGCCTGCAGCAGCTGCCCACCGTGCTGGCGCCCATCGTGCGCATCCGCAAGGAAGAGCTGAACTGATGCGCTACCAGTCGACCCGCGGTCACGCCGACCGCAAGCGTTTCTGCGAGATCCTGCTCGAAGGCCTGGCGCCCGACGGCGGCCTGTACCTGCCCGAGCACTACCCGCAGCTCGACGCCGCAGCCCTGCAGCGCCTGCGCACCGTCTTCAACGGCGGCCAGGCCGGTGGCTACGCCGCCCTGGCCTTCGAGATCCTCAGTCTGTATGTGGACGACATCCCGGCCGACGACCTGCGGGCCATCTGCCAGCGCACCTACACCGAGGCGGTGTTCGGCACGCCGCAGATCGTGCCGCTGAAGACGCTGGAGCCGGGCTTCCACCTCGAAGCCCTTTCCAACGGACCGACGCTGGCCTTCAAGGACATGGCGATGCAGCTGCTGGGCCAGCTCTTCGAGTACGAGCTGGGCCGCCGCGGCGAACAGCTCAACATCCTGGGCGCCACCAGCGGCGACACCGGCAGCGCAGCCGAATACGCCATGCGCGGCAAGAAGGGTGTGCGCGTCTTCATGCTCAGCCCGCACGGCCGCATGAGCCCGTTCCAGCAGGCGCAGATGTTCAGCCTGATGGACGCGAACATCCACAACATCGCGGTGGAAGGCGTGTTCGACGACTGCCAGGACATCGTCAAGAACGTCAGCAACGACCTCGAGTTCAAGCGCCGCTGGCGCATCGGCACCGTCAACTCCATCAACTGGGCGCGCCTGCTGGCCCAGGTGGTCTATTACTTCGCCGGCTACTTCCAGGCCACCGGCAGCAATGCCGAGCAGGTCAGCTTCACCGTGCCGTCGGGCAACTTCGGCAATGTGTGCGCCGGCCATGTGGCCCGCATGATGGGCCTGCCCATCCGGCATCTGGTGGTGGCCACCAACGAGAACGATGTGCTCGACGAGTTCTTCCGCACCGGCGTCTACCGGGTGCGGGGCAGTGCCGACACGCACGAGACCTCCAGCCCGTCGATGGACATCTCCAAGGCCAGCAACTTCGAGCGCTTCGTGTTCGATCTGCTGGGCCGCGACGGCGAGCGCACCCGCGCGCTGTTCGGTGCCGCCCTCGGCAAGGACGGCCGCTTCAGCCTCAGCGACGACCCGCTGTTCCCGCAGGCTGCTGCGCGGTATGGCTTCCGCAGCGGCCGCAGCACCCATGCCAACCGGCTCGACACCATCCGCGACGTGGCGCAGCGCCATGGTGTGGTGATCGACACCCACACGGCCGACGGCGTGAAGGTGGCGCGCGAGCACCGGGAGGCCGGCGTGCCCATGGTGGTGCTGGAGACGGCGCTGCCCATCAAGTTCGCCGAGACCATCGTCGAGGCCCTGGGCCGGCCGCCCGAGCGTCCGGCCGGCTTCGAGGGCATCGAGGCGCTGCCGCGCCGGGTGCAGGTGATGCCGGCCGACACCGCCCGGGTGCAGGCCTACATCGAACAGCACTGCGCGGCATGAAGGTCGTCGGCTTCGCCGGCTATTCGGGTTCCGGCAAGACCACCCTGGTCGAACAGCTCATCCCGGCGCTGCGCCTGCGCGGTGCCCGGGTGTCGGTGATCAAGCACGCCCACCACAGCTTCGACATCGACCGACCCGGCAAGGACACCTGGCGCCACCGGGAGGCCGGCGCGGTGGAGGTGGTGGCTGCCTCGCCGAAACGTCTGGTCATCATGCGCGAGTACACCGACGAGGCCGAGCACGATGTGCACCGCCTCATCGCCCGCCTGAGCGCCGGCGTGGACTGGGTGCTGGTGGAAGGTTTCAAGCGCAGTTCGCTGCCCAAGATCGAGGTCTGGCGGCAGGACAGCGGCCAGCCGGTGATCTACCCCGGCCACGACCGCGTGGTGGCCATTGCCACCAACAGCCCCGAGGCCCTGCCCGAGCCGACCCCGCTGCCGGTGCTGGATCTGGACGTGGCCGATGACGTGGCGGCCTGGCTGGTCGACAATGCCAGCCGCTTCGAATACCAGCCGCCCGCCTGAGCCATGTCCGCCCCGACCGCACCCGCCCGTTCGCCCCTGATGCCGCTGGAAGACGCGCTGGCCGCGCTGCTGGCCCATCTGCCCGCGCAGCCGGCCAGCGAGTCGGTCGCCACCTTCGATGCCGACGGCCGTGTGCTGGCCGAGGACCTGGTGTCGCCGCTGCAGGTGCCGCCGCAGGACAACTCGTCCATGGACGGGTATGCGGTGCGTTGCGCCGACATCACCCAGCCCGGCGTGGTGCTGCCGGTCACCCAGCGCATCCCGGCCGGTCATGCGGGCACGGCGCTGGAGCCGGGGACCTGTGCCCGCATCTTCACCGGCGCACCCATGCCCCCCGGGGCCGACGCGGTGGTCATGCAGGAAGACACCCGGGCGGTGGGCGGCGATTTCCATGCGGTTCACATCGATGCCGTGCCCGCGCCCGGCCAGTGGGTGCGCCGCAGCGGGGAGGACGTGATGCAGGGCGCCGTGGTGCTGCAGCGCGGCCACCGGCTCGACCCGGCCGCGCTCGGCCTGGCCGCCAGCCTGGGGCGTGCCCATCTGCAGGTCGCGGTCCGTCCCCGGGTGGCGCTGTTCTCCACCGGTGACGAGCTGGTCATGCCGGGCGAGGTGGCCCCGCAGGACATGAAGCCGGGCGCCATCTACAACTCCAACCGCTTCTTCCTGCGCAGCCTGCTGCACCGCATGGGCTGCGAAGTGAGCGACCTGGGCATCGTGCCCGACCGGCGCGAGGCCACCCTGGCCGCGCTGCGCTCGGCCGCCGACCACCACGACCTCATCCTCACCAGCGGCGGCGTGTCGGTGGGCGAGGAAGACCACATCAAGCCGTCGGTGCAGGCCCTGGGGCGTCTGGACCTGTGGCAGATTGCCATGAAGCCCGGCAAGCCGTTCGCCTACGGCCAGGTGCGTCGCGATGCCGGCGCCGGTGCGGCGGCCGATCAGGCCTGCCACTTCATCGGTCTGCCGGGCAACCCGGTCTCCAGTTTCGTGACCTTCCTGCTGCTGGTGCGCCCCTTCCTGCTGCGGCTTCAGGGGCGCGATGCCGCAGCCTGTGGACTGCCGCCGGCCCAGCGCCTGACGGCCCATTTCGATCTGCCGCGCGCCGACAAGCGCCGCGAGTTCCTGCGCGTGCGCCGCAACGCGCAGGGCGGCCTCGACCTGTTCCCCAACCAGAGTTCCGGGGTGCTGACCTCGGCGGTGTGGGGCGACGGTCTGGTGGACAACCCCTCGGGCACCCCCATCCAGCGCGGCGACACCGTGTCCTTCATCGCTTTTGCCGACCTGCTCGCATGAACATCCAGCTGCGTTTCTTTGCATCCATCCGCGAGGCCGTGGGCACCGGCCACGAGACGGTGGCCACCTCCGCCGCCAGCCTGTCCGCCCTGCGCGACGAACTGATCGCCCGCGGAGGCCCTTGGGCCGAGGCGCTGGGCCGCGAACGCGCGGTGCGGGTGTCGCTGGACCAGACCATGGCCGACGAGTCCGCCGCCCTGCGCGACGGTGCCGAAGTGGCCTTCTTCCCGCCGGTGACCGGGGGCTGACATGGGCATGCCGCGCGTCTTCATCCAGACCCAGGACTTCGACCTGAGCGCCGAAGTGGCGGCCCTGCGGGCCCACGACAAGGGCGTCGGCGCGGTCTGCAGCTTCGTGGGCACGGTGCGCGACCGCAACGACGGCCAGTCGGTCAGCACGCTGGAGCTGGAGCACTACCCTGGCATGACCGAAAAGGCCATCGAGGCCATGATCGACGAGGCCCACCGCCGCTTCGACATCCTGGGCGCCCGGGTCATCCACCGGGTGGGGCTGATGCAGCCGCTGGACCAGATCGTGCTGGTGGCCGTCACCTCGGCCCACCGGGGCCAGAGCTTCCAGGCCTGCGAGTTCATCATGGACTACCTCAAGACCCAGGCCCCGTTCTGGAAAAAAGAGCAGACGCCCGAGGGTGCGCGCTGGGTGGATGCCCGGGTGAGCGACGACGCCGCCCTGGCCCGCTGGGGCATCACCGCCTCCAACGCCTGAGGCGTCCTGATCTGGGTCAAACCCGCTGCCGGCGGCCTGCGGCAAGCTCGGGGCATCACTTGAAATGGATCGGTTCGGCGCCATGTGCCGGGCAATCGACTTTTCCGGAGTGTTGCCCCATGCGACTCGACAAACTCACCACCAAGTTCCAGGAAGCCCTGTCCGAGGCCCAGACGCTGGCCCTGGGCAACGACCACGCCTACATCGAGCCGGTGCACGTGCTGGCGGCCATGCTGCGCCAGACCGATGGCCCGCAGTCGCTGCTGCAGCGGGCCGACGTGAACATCAAAGGCCTCGCCGCGGCGGCCGAGGCCGCGGTCAAGCGCCTGCCGCAGGTGCAGGGGGCCGAACAGGTCACCGTGGGCCAGGAGCTCGCCCGGCTGATGCAGGCCACCGAAAAGGAAGCCATCAAGCGCGGTGACCAGTACGTGGCCAGCGAACTGTTCCTGCTGTCCGTGGCCGACGCCAAGGGCGAGCTCGGGCGCATCGCCAACGAGAACGGGCTGTCGCGCCGCAGCCTGGAGGCGGCCATTGCCGCCGTGCGGGGCGGGCAGGGCGTGGACAGCCCGGAGGCCGAAGGCCAGCGCGAGGCGCTCAAGAAGTACACCCTGGACCTCACCGAGCGCGCCCGTGCCGGCAAGCTCGATCCGGTGATCGGCCGCGACGACGAGATCCGCCGCGCCATCCAGGTGCTGCAGCGGCGCACCAAGAACAACCCGGTGCTGATCGGTGAACCCGGCGTGGGCAAGACCGCCATCGTCGAGGGGCTGGCCCAGCGCATCGTGGCGGGCGAGGTGCCCGACAGCCTCAAGGGCAAGCGGGTGCTGGTGCTGGACATGGCCGGGCTGCTGGCCGGGGCCAAGTTCCGCGGCGAGTTCGAGGAACGCCTGAAGGCGGTGCTCAAGGAGGTGGGCCAGGACGAGGGCCGCATCATCCTGTTCATCGACGAGATCCACACCATGGTGGGCGCCGGCAAGGCCGAAGGCGCCATGGACGCCGGCAACATGCTCAAGCCGGCGCTGGCGCGCGGCGAGCTGCACTGCATCGGCGCCACCACGCTGGACGAATACCGCAAGTTCATCGAGAAGGACGCCGCGCTGGAGCGACGCTTCCAGAAGGTGCTGGTGGACGAACCCTCGGTGGAAGCCACCATCGCCATCCTGCGCGGGCTGCAGGAGCGTTACGAGAAGCACCACAACGTCGACATCACCGACCCGGCCATCGTGGCCGCCGCCGAGCTGAGCCACCGCTACATCACCGACCGCTTCCTGCCGGACAAGGCGATCGACCTGATCGACGAGGCGGCGGCCAAGATCAAGATCGAGCTGGACTCCAAGCCCGAGGTGATGGACAAGCTCGACCGCCGCATGATCCAGCTCAAGATCGAGCGCGAGGCGGTGCGCAAGGAGTCGGACGAGGCTTCGCAGAAGCGGCTGGCCCTGATCGAGGAAGAGCTGCTCAAGCTGCAGCGCGAATACGCCGACCTGGATGCCATCTGGACGTCCGAGAAGGCCAGCGTGCAGACCTCGGGTGCGGTGCGCGAGGAGATGGACAAGGTCAAGCTCGACATCGAATCCCTCAAGCGCAAGGGCGACCTGACCAAGGTGGCCGAGCTGCAGTACGGCCGCCTGCCCGAGCTGGAAAAACGCCTGAAGGAAGTGCAGGCCCAGGAAGCGGCCGGCGGCAGCGCCGGTGGCAACCGCCTGCTGCGCACCCAGGTGGGTGCCGAAGAGATCGCCGAAGTGGTGGCCCGTGCCACCGGCATCCCGGTGGCCAAGCTGATGCAGGGCGAGCGCGACAAGCTGCTGCAGATGGAGCACAAGCTGCACGAGCGCGTGGTGGGCCAGGACGAGGCCATCGGCGCGGTGGCCAACGCCATCCGCCGTTCGCGCTCCGGCCTGTCCGACCCGAACCGCCCGACCGGCTCCTTCCTGTTCCTGGGGCCCACCGGCGTGGGCAAGACCGAGCTGTGCAAGGCCCTGGCCGGCTTCCTGTTCGACAGCGAAGACCACCTGGTGCGCATCGACATGAGCGAGTTCATGGAGAAGCACTCGGTGGCCCGGCTGATCGGCGCGCCGCCCGGTTATGTGGGCTACGAGGAGGGCGGCTACCTCACCGAAGCCGTGCGCCGCAAACCGTATTCGGTGCTGCTGCTCGACGAGGTGGAGAAGGCCCACCCGGACGTGTTCAATGTGCTGCTGCAGGTGCTGGACGACGGGCGCCTGACCGACGGGCAGGGCCGCACCGTGGATTTCAAGAACACGGTCATCGTCATGACCAGCAACATCGGATCGCACCTGATCCAGAGCATGGTCGGCCAGCCGTACGACGAGGTGAAGGATGCGGTGTGGGGTGAACTCAAGAACCACTTCCGCCCGGAATTCCTCAACCGCATCGACGAGACGGTGGTGTTCCATGCGCTCGACGCAGCGCACATCGAGTCCATTGCCGCGATCCAGCTCAAGGGTCTGCAGGCCCGCCTGCACCGCATGGACCTGCGGCTGGAGGTGTCGCCTGCCGCCATGGCCGAGCTGGCCAAGGTCGGCTTCGATCCGGTGTTCGGCGCCCGGCCGCTCAAGCGCGCCATCCAGCAGCGCATCGAGAACCCGCTTTCGCGCCTGCTGCTGGAGGGGCGTTACCCGCCCAAGTCGGTCATCCCGGTGGGCGTGGACCCGGTGCGCAACCCCGGGGTGTTCGAGTTCGGGGACGCAGCGGCCGGCGCCTGACCGACCGGCACGGTCAGGGTGCCGCCGGTAGCCCGCCGAGGCCCGACCGTCGGCTGCATCCGCCCGGGCCACCCCGGCGCCGGCCGGGGCATTCCCGACCGCCGGGCGTGGCAGGTATAACCGTGACCTTCGTCACGAATACCCCTAGGGGTTGTCACTCCCGACCGCCTGCAGCCGCCCATGAACGAGCCGTCGCCCCTGTTGCAAAGGTGCTTCAGCGAGGTGCTGGACGAGAGCCCGCGCCTGCTCGGCCGGTGTCTGGAGGCCATGGTGCAGGCCCTGATCGGCCCGCAGCAGCGCACGGCGGAGGTGCTGGTGGCCGATGGTTCGTCGGCCGCCTGGTCGGGGCTGATGCGGCACCGCACGGTCTGGGTGAAGGCCTATCCGGTCCGTCTGCGCGAGGCTTTCGAGCGCGGTGACGACGGTGCCGACTCCGCCACCATTCCCCTGCAGACCGACTCGGCCCACCTCGCCCTGGTGGACGAGGCCGACTACAACGAGCAGATCGAATTCAAACGCATGCTGCAGCAGCTGCAGCCCCTGGTCGAGCAGGAGCTGGCGGCGCTGGATGCGCGCATGAGCTCGCTGGTGGGACTCACCACGGTGCATGCCGACCGCAATCCGCTGCGCCCCTCCGTGATGGCCCGGGAGGTCTACCGCCTGATGCAGGGCAGCGAGCCGGACCGAGAAGTCCGCATGCGCTGGCTGCGCCAGCTGGCCGTCCCGCTGGGTGTCGAGCTCCGGCAGCTGTACGCCGATGTGGCCCTGCGGCTGCAGCAGGCCGATGTGCAGGAAGCCGGTTACCGGGTGCGCCTGGTCAGCGATCCGACCGGTCCCCGGGTTCCCGACACCCCCGACGATTCGCGCTACGGTCTGACCACCGAATGGTTCGATCTGCCGGGGGCCGAGCCGGCACCGGTCCCGGACGATGTGTCCGACGCCGGTTTCGGTCAGGCCGATCTGGCCCTGGCCCGCTCTCCGGTCGATCCCGAGGTGTACCACCGCTTCCTGGCCGAGCCGGCGGCCACGCCTGCGCCCGCGCTCACCGGGGAGTACCACCGGGCAGTGGAGCGCGCCTGGTCGGAGCTCCAGTCGTCCCTGGCGGCTTACCGGCACGACGAGGCGGCGCTGCTGGCCCAACGACGCCAGCACGCCCACCTGCCCGCCGTGGATCGCCCGTCGCGGCAGGTCAGCACCGAGTCGCCCCTGATGCAGAGCGTCTGGGGCGAGTTTGCCAACCCCCACGTCCGGTCCCGGACCCTGCTCTCGCTCAAGCGGCAGGCGCGCCGTCAGGACCAGCCCATGGGGCTGGACGTGGTGCGGCTGCTGGTCAATCAGGTGGCGCGCGATCCCTTGCTGCTGGCACCGGTGCGGGAGGCCGTGATCGCGCTGGAGCCGGCGCTGCTCAAGCTGGCGGTGGACGATCCGCGTTACTTCGGGCAGGTGGACCACCCGGCGCGCCGTCTCATCGAGAGCGTGGCGCAGCGCAGCTTCCGCTTCAACGACGAGTTCGCCACCGACTTCCAGAGCTTCCTGCGTCCGGTGGCGCAGGGGTTCACCTCGCTGCTCGAGCGCGCGGAGGTGGAGCCCACCGACTTCGCGCAGGTGCTGTCCGCGCTGCAGGCCGGCTGGGCCCTGCTGGATGCCCGCGAGCACGAGCAGCGGGAGCGCAGCCTGCAGGCGGCGCGCCATGCCGAGGAGCGCCAGAACCTGGCCGATGCGGTGGTGCGCGAGCTCAGCCAGCGCCCCGACATCGATCACGCCCCGGCGTTTCTGGTCGAGTTCCTGTACGGCCCCTGGGCCCTGGTGATCGCGTCGGCGGCCCTCGAAAGCCCCGGCGTGCCCGATCCCCACTGGTACCGCAAGGTGGTGACCGACCTGATCTGGAGCATCCGGCGGGACGTCACCTTGCGCATGCCGGCCCGGCTGTTCGAGATCCTGCCCGGCATGCTCCAGACGCTGCGCAGCGGTCTGGCCCGGCTGGCACAGGACGGGGCGGCGCACCAGCCGTTCTTCGACACCCTGATGCGCCTGCATGAACCGGTGCTGCGTCTGCGCCGGGCGCGGGTGCGTCGCACCCTGGGCGAAACCGCACCGCCCGACTACCCGGTGCTCACCGATGTGCTGCCACCGGCCAGCGCCGAGCAACGCCTGCCCCGACCCGCCGAGCAGCCCTGGCTGGCACCGGCCGAGCTGGCGGCCACCGGGTTCGAAGACACCCTGGCCCTGGAGCCGGTGCCCGGGGAGTCGCCCTGGACGGCACCCGTGGTGTCTGCCGCGCCGGCGGTCTCCGCGCCTGCGGCGGCGGTCCACACCGACACCGCCCGACTGGTCGAGGGGGAGTGGTTCGACCTGCTGTCCGGCGGCGAATGGCTGCGCGCCCAGCTGGTCTGGGCCAGCGCCCGGGGCACGCTCTTCATGTTCATCAGCCGGGGCGGGCGTTCGCACTCCATGACACGCCGGACCTGCGACCGCCTGCTGCGTGAACGCCACCTGCGGCCGGTGGGCCGGCGCGACGTGGTGCTGGAGGCCCTGCAGGCCGTCGCGGGGGAGCCGGTAGCGTCCGGCCATGAAGCGCCGGTGACGGCCGAGGTGGCCGATTCGCTCGAACGCCCCTAACATCGCGGGATGTCCACCGCCACCCTGACCGCCGACGCCCATCGGCAGGATCCGCCTCTGAACCCCGTTCCGCTCCGCCAGGACGCCGCCGTCATCGGTCTGGTGGGCCTGGCCCATGGCACGTCCCATTTCTCCCACCTGTTGCTGGCGCCGCTGTTCCCGGTGTTCATCCGCGACTTCGGACTGTCGTTCTCGGACGTCGGTCTGCTCATGACCGTGTTCTTCATCATCTCCGGCGTGGGCCAGGCGCTGGCCGGATTCCTGGTCGACCGCGTGGGCGCGCGCCCCGTGCTGTTCGCCGCCATCAGCTGCTTTCTGGTGGCCTCGCTGGTGGCGTCCCAGGCCACCAGCTATGCCGGTCTGATGGCTGTTGCCATGCTGGCGGGACTGGGCAATGCTCCTTTTCACCCGGCGGACTTCACCATCCTGAACCAGCGCGTGTCGCCTCAGCGGCTGGGCTACGCCTTCAGCGCCCATGGCCTGACCGGCAACCTGGGCTGGGCGCTGGCCCCGGCCTTCCTGGTGGGCATCACATCGCTGGCCGACTGGCGCACCGCCTACCTGGGCGCTGCCGTGCTGTATGTGGGCGTGCTGGCCCTGCTGTTCTGGCAGCGCGACAAGCTGCGCACCGAGGTCGTGCCGCGCAGCACGGCCGCCAGCCGGGCCGCCAGTGGCGGTGATCTGGCCTTCATGCGCCTGCCGGTGGTGTGGTGGTGCTTTGCCTTCTTCCTGCTCTCCACCATGACACTGGCGGTCATCCAGAGCTTTGCGCCCTCCATCATGAAAGCGGTGCACGGCGTGAGCGTCGAGGTGGCCACGCTCACCGTCAGCGCCTACATGCTCTGCGGTGCGCTGGGCATGCTGGTGGGGGGCTTCGTGGCGGCGGCCAACCCCTTGTCGAGCGACCGCATCGTGGCCCTGGCCATGGCGGCCGGCGCGCTGCTGCTGCTGGTGTGTGCCACCGGCTGGCTGGGCGGGCAGGGCACGCTGGTGGCCCTGGCCATCACCGGGTTTGCGGTGGGTGTGGGCGGCCCGAGCCGCGACATGATGATCAAGAAGGCCACCCCCAAGGGCGCCACCGGCCGGGTGTACGGCACGGTCTATTCCGGCCTGGACCTGGGTTTTGCGCTGTCGCCGGCGCTCTTCGGCCTGCTGATGGACCGCGGCTGGTATGCCACCACCCTGGCCGGTGCTGCACTGGTGCTCGGGCTGTCGGTGGTGGCGGCCGTGGGTGTCGGGCGTCGCACCTGAGTCTGTCCTCGGGGCGCGCCTCGGCCAGAATCGGGGCATGACGACACAACAGCTGGCCGGACACCTCATCGTCGAATGCCTGGTGGCCCAGGGCGTGACCCATGCCTTCGGTGTGCCGGGGGAGAGCTACCTGGCGGTGCTCGACGGCTTCCACCACCACCGCGACCACATCCGCTTCATCACCAACCGGCAGGAAGGTGGTGCAGCCTTCATGGCAGAAGCCCAGGGCAAGCTCACCGGTCGACCCGGCGTGTGCTTCGTCACCCGGGGCCCGGGCGCCACCAATGCCTCCATCGGTGTGCACACCGCCTTCCAGGACAGCACGCCCATGGTGCTGTTCGTGGGCGACGTGGCCAGCGATGCCCGCGACCGGGAGGCTTTCCAGGAGCTGGACTACAGCCATTTCTTCGGACCCTCCACCCGCGGCATGGCCAAGCGGGTGGAGCGCATCGACGATCCCGAACGCATCCCCGAGTACATCGCCCGCGCCTTTGCCACCGCCCTGAACGGCCGGCCAGGACCGGTGGTGCTGGTGCTGCCCGAGGACATGCTCACCCGCACCGTGCAGGCCCGCCCGCTGCCCCGGGTGGAGCCGGTGCAGGCCTGGAGCGATCCGGGTGCCCTGCGCGAGCTGCGCACCCTGCTGCTGGCGGCCCGTCGTCCGCTGGTGCTGGCCGGCGGGGGTGGCTGGACGCCCCAGTCCGCCGCTGCGCTGCAGCGCTTCGCCGAGAACTGGCAGCTGCCGGTGGCCAACACCTTCCGGTTCCAGGACACCTTCGACAACCACCACCCGCAGTACGCCGGCGACGTCGGTCTGGGCATCAACCCGGCGCTGGCCCGCCGCATCCGCGAGAGCGATCTGCTCATCGCCATCGGGCCCCGTCTGGGGGAGTCCACCACCGGCGGCTACACGTTCATCGAGGCGCCGACACCGAACCAGAACCTGGTGCACATCCACGCCAGCGCCGAGGAGCTGCACCGGGTCTACCAGCCGGTGCTGGCCATCCAGTCCAGCATGAATGCCGCCGCCCGCAGCCTGGAGGTGCTGACCGCGCCACCGCAGCTGCCGTGGACGGCCTGGACCGAGGCCTGTCATGCCGATTACCTGGCCAACATCGACGTCGGCAACGGCGGCGTGAAGCTGCCCGGCCCGATCGACATGCCGGCGGTCATCCATGCCGTGCAGCGCCTGCTGCCGGCTGATGCGGTGCTGACCAATGGCGCAGGCAACTTTGCCAGCTGGCTGCACCGGTTCTACCGCTACCCCGGTCTGGCGCGCGGACGCAAGACCCAGCTTGCGCCCACCAATGGCGCCATGGGCTACGGCGTGCCGGCGGGCATTGCCGCGTCCATCCTCACCGGACGCACCGTGTTCACCATCGCCGGCGATGGCGACTTCCTCATGAACGGTCAGGAGCTGGCCACGGCGGTGCAGCACGGCGCACGCACCATCGTGCTGGTGGTCAACAACGGCAGCTACGGCACCATCCGCATGCACCAGGAGCGCGAGTACCCGGGGCATGTGAGCGGATCTTCGCTGGGCAATCCCGACTTCTGTGCGCTGGCCCGCGCCTACGGTTTTGCGGCCGAGCGGGTCGCGACCACGGACGAGGTCGAGCCCGCGCTGGCGCGTGCGCTGGCCCACAGCGGCGGGACCGTCATCGAACTCATGCTCGATGCCGACGTCATCACCACCCGCGGCACGCTCTCGAGCATCCGCGAAGCCGCGCTGGCCCGTCTCGGCCAGGCATGAAAAAAGCCGGCGTGTGCCGGCTTTTGCAGGAGGGGTGGGTTGCTGCAGCAACCCGCCGCATCACTTGAGGTGGTCGTTGACCAGCTTGGTCATCTCGAACATGGAAGCCTGGGCCTTCTTGAAGATTTCCTTCAGCTTGGCGTCGGCGTTGATCATGCGCTTGTTGACCTCGTCCTGCAGCTTGTTCTTCTTGATGTAGTCCCAGACCTTCTTGGTCACTTCGGTGCGCGGCAGCGGGTTGCTGCCCACGATGGCGGCCAGGGCGGCGCTGGGGGTGAGGGCCTTCATGAAGGCGGCGTTGGGGGTGCGCTTCTTGGCCGGAGCGGCCTTCTTGGCGGCCGGGGCCTTCTTGGCCGGAGCGGCTTTTTTCGCCGGGGCTGCCTTCTTGGCGGGGGCGGCGGCTTTCTTGGCCGGAGCGGCCTTCTTCGCCGGTGCGGCGGCCTTCTTGGCCGGGGCCGCCTTCTTCGCGGGAGCGGCCTTCTTGGCCGGGGCTTTTTTCGCAGTTGCCATGGTTGAAGTTCCTTCTAGAAGTGGACTTTGTCCCGGCGGAAAACGCGCTTTCACACCGGTGCTCCGCATGCTAATGGAGTTGCAGGGGCAATCCAAGGTGGCCAGCCCGTGTTTTCCCTCTGAAAACGCGTGTTTTTGGAGACGAAAACAACACTCCGTGGACGCTGCGCCCGCCCGGGCCAGTCGCTGCTGCGGATCGCCACCGCTTTGTCGCGAGAATCCGGGCTTCTTCTGACTGCAACACCCGCCATGAACGACGCTCCATTCACCCCCACCTGCGACCTGTGCGACGCGCACAAGAACGACACCACGGGAGCCTTCCGGGTGCTGCCACCGGTGTTCCACGACTACGGGGGACGGACCCGTTTTGCCGGCCCGGTGCACACGGTGCGGTGCTTCGAGGACAACACGCCGGTGAAGGCGGCGGTGGAGAGCGCCGGGCAGGGGCGGGTGCTGGTCGTCGATGGCGGTGGCTCGCTGCGCCGGGCGCTGATCGGCGGCAACCTGGCCGCCGCCGCCGCCCGCAACGGCTGGGCCGGCGTGGTGATCGACGGCTGTGCCCGCGACGTGGCGGAACTGGGCGCGTGCGACGTGGGCATTCGTGCCCTGGCGCTCATGCCGCTGCCCACCGAGCGGCGCACCGAAGGTCAGACCGGGGTGCCGGTGCAGATCCAGGGCGTGTGGGTGCGGCCGGGCGACTGGCTGTACGCCGACGAGGACGGCATGGTGGTGGCCGACCGCGCCCTGTGACGGCTCAGCCCGTCAGACCCTTGTAGAGCATGTAGGCCGCGAGCAGGTACAGGATGCCGGCGAAGGCCCGTTTGAGCGACTTCACCGGCAAGGCGTGCGCGGCCTTCACGCCCAGCGGGGCCATCAGCACGCTCATGCTGGCGATCACGATGAGCGCCGGCAGGTAGATGTAGCCCACCGAGGCCGGCGGCAGGTTGGTCACGCCCTGGCCGGCCACGATGTAGCCCAGCGCGTTGGCCAGTGCGATGGGAAAACCCAGCGCCGCGCTGGTGGCCACCGCGTTGTGGATGACCACGTTGCACCAGGTCATGAAGGGCACGCTGACGAAGCCGCCGCCGGCGCCCACCAGACCCGACAGGAATCCGATCACGCCACCGGCGCCCAGCAGGCCGGGCGTTCCGGGCAGGATGCGGGTGGGCTTGGGTTTCTTGTCGAGCAGCATCTGCGTGGCCGAGAAGCTCACGAAGGCCGCGAAGAACAGGGCCAGCCAGCTGCCCTTGAGCACGGCAAACACGCCCAGGCTGGCGATGGCGGCCCCCAGCACGATGCCGGGTGCCAGGCCCTTGACGATGTCCCAGCGCACCGCACCCCGCTTGTGGTGCGCGCGCACGCTGGAGACCGAGGTGAAGATGATGGTGGCCATGGAGGTGGCAATGGCCATCTTGACCGAGAGGTCGGGTGCCACGCCGCGTCCGGTCAGGATCAGCGTGATGAAGGGCACCATGAGCATGCCGCCTCCGATGCCCAGCAGTCCGGCCAGGAAGCCGGTGCCCAGGCCGAGCACGGCGAGTTCAGCGATCAGGAGGGGTTCGAGAGGCATGAAGGTGTCTGCAAGTGCCGCCAGGCCGGCATCCTGAACCGGGGTTCAGGTGGGCGAGGGCAGCGAGGCTTCGGGTTCGTCTGACGCGAGACGCTCGCACCAGCCGCGCAATGTACCAAGCCCGTGCTCAATGAGCATTGGTTGCAGGAACTATAAGGCCCGGCAGCACCGCAGACGATAGAGATTGTAGGGTGCGCGACACCGGATCAGACCGGTGTTTCAGATCAACCGACCGTCCTTGTCGAGCGTCTGGTCCAGGCGGCGCATCAGCTCTTCCACGCGGGCCTGGGTCTGGGGGTCGAGCGGATCCTGGTCGAAGGGACCCGGCTCGTGCGCCGGGGCGGTCTCGGTCTGTGCGAACGAGGAGGCCTGGAATTCGGCCTCCTTCTGCGACAGCTCGAAGGCCAGGTTGAGCGAGGCCAGCACCGCGATGCGGTCACGCGCCTTGACCTTGCCGGCGTCGCGGATGCGGCACATGGCGGTGTCGACGCGTTCGACCGCGTCGAGCAGCGCCGACTCGCCGCCTTCGGGGCAGGCCAGCAGGTAGCTCTGGCCCATGATCTGGACCTCGATCTGCTTGGTGGCGGGCTTGTTCATGCGCTGTCCTTGGTGGCTGAGGCGGTGGACGGCAGGCGCTCGAGCAGGGCGTCGATGCGGGCCCGCGCCGCCAGCAGCCGGGACTTCAGCGAGTCCCGCTCCGCCTGGAGCAGCCCGACCTGTTCGGTCAGCAGCGCGTTGGTGCGCTGCAGCTCCTCATGCCGCAGCAGCAGGCGTTCCACCCGGTCGGTGAGCTGTTCGATGTGTCGGTTGCTGGTCATGGTCAGGGCCCCGCGAAGGGCTCATTGTAGGGTTCGCGTCATCACGAACGACATAGAATGCGCCTCGTTGGTGCTCGCTGCCCGGATTCTCGGGCCGCAGTTCAACGGGAAGCAGGAGGGGAACCCCCAGGGGTGTACCTAACCTGCGCTGCCCCCGCAACGGTAAGCAGACGAGACCCCCGATCGCTTCGACAGAAGCGCCATCGGTGCTCCGCTTCCATCACACAGCCACTGGGTGTCCCCACGGATGCCTGGGAAGGCGATGGAGGTTGTTCTGCCAGCCCGGATACCGGCCAACACGGTGGTGGTGCGTGCCCCTGGCGCGTGCCGCCGTGACGTCCATGCACCGTCGGGGAAGGCGGTGAGGACAGCTTGTCATCGTCAACTTTCATGAAAACGCTTCCTTTGCGCGCCCGTCGGGCTGCGCTGCCGCTGGCCATCCTGGCCGGCTCGATCCCTTGCGCCTGGGCCCAATCCTCTGCGCCCTACGAACTCCAGCCCACGGTGGTGGCGGCCACCCGCTTTGCGGAAAGCCTGCAGTCGCTTCCGCAGGGCGTCAGCGTGATCACGGCGGACCAGATCCGTCAGTCGGGCGTGTCCACCGTCAACGAGGCCGTGATGAAGCTGCTGGGCGTGCCCGGTCGCCAGGATCTGTACGGCGGGGGTGACTATTCGCTGGACCTGCGCGGCTTTGGCAGCACCGCCGACAGCAACCAGGTGGTGATCCTGGATGGCGTGCGCCTGAACGAGGCCGATCTGGGCGGCACGCGGCTGGCCGGCATCCCCATCGAAGGCGTCGAGCGGATCGAGGTGCTGCGCGGCAGCGGTGCCGTGCTTTACGGCGAGGGCGCCACCGGCGGTGTGATCGTCATCACCACCAAGGCCGGCCAGGGCATGGATCGCCGATCGCGGGCCAGTCTGCAGGCCGGTGCCGGCTCCAACAGCCTGCGCGACCTGCGTGCCAGCGGAACCCTGGCGCACGGCGGTTTTTCGCTCGATCTCAACGCCCAGCAGCGCACCTCCGACAACCACCGGGAAAACTTCCGCTCGGAATCGGACGGTGGCGGCGTGACCGCGCAGTGGAGCAACGACGCCACCCGCGTGGGTGTGCGGTACGGCCGCGATGCCCTGGACACCGGCCTGCCGGGTTCCCTGACCGCAGCCCAGTACGCGGCCAATCCCTACCAGGCGGCCCCCACCAGCCGCACCAACCGGGCTTCCATCCGCAACGAGCGGGCCGGCGTGTTCGCAGAAACCCACTGGGAGGACTGGCAGTTCGCTGCCGATGTGGGATGGCGGGACAAATCCCTGGCCAGCGTATCGCCGACCTTCATCTACGCGTACACGGTCGATGCGCGCCAGATCGGGCTGCGGGCCCGGCATGCTGCCCGCCTGGCCGGTGCGTCCAACGTGCTGGTGGTCGGTCATGACCGGGGCGACTGGAGCCGGGATGTGGCCGGCACCTCGGGCAGCCAGGCGGACCAGACGTCGAAGGGCTGGTACCTCAAGGACGACCTCACCCTGGCCGGCGGGACACGCCTGTCGGCGGGTGTCCGCACCGAATCCATCGACAAGCGACTGAGCCGCACGTCCGGCCCGGTTCGGCTGTCGGACCGCGAGAACGCCTGGGAGCTCGGGCTGAGCCAGCCCGTCTCGGGCAGCACCACGGTGTGGGCGCGCATGGGCAACAGCTTCCGGCTGGCCAACGTCGACGAGTTCAGCTTCACCAACCCCAACGTGGCGATCCGGCCGCAGACCTCGCGGGACCTCGAATCCGGCCTGCGCTGGACCGGCGAGAAGGCACGGGCCGAGCTGCGGCTGTACCGCAGCAACCTGACCGACGAGATCGGTTACGACCCGAACGCGGTCGGACCGAATTCGGTCTTCGGATTCAACGGCGCCAACATCAACCTGGACCCGACCCGCCGTACCGGCGTGGAAGCCGAGGCCGACTGGACGCTGCAGCCGGGTCTGACCCTGGGCCTGCGATGGGCCTACCGCCGCTCGACCTTCCGCGAGGGCCCCAACGCGGGCCGTGACGTGCCGCTGGCCCCGAGGCAGGTGCTGGCCATCCGGGCCGGCTGGGTGCCGGCCGAAGGCCACCGGCTCAGTGGCGGCGTCAGCCGGGTGGGCACCCAGTCGCCCGACTCGTCCAACGCCTGCCGGATGCCGGCCTACACCACGACCGATGCCCGTTACGCCTACCAGGCCGGGTCGGTGGAATGGTCCCTGTCTGTCGCCAACCTGTTCGATCGCCAGTACTACACCCAGGCCTTCCGCTGCGTGGGAGGGCAGCCGTCCTCCATCTACCCGGAAGCCGGCCGCAGCTTCATGGCCGCGGTCCGCGTGAGTTTCTGATCGCCATGAACCCCGACCGCCCCGGCCCGCAACGCATCGTCTGCCTCACCGAGGAGACCACCGAATGGCTCTATCTGCTGGGGCAGGAGAGCCGCATCGTGGGCATCTCGGGCTACACGGTGCGGCCACGCCGGGCGCGCGACGAGAAGCCGCGCGTCAGTGCCTTCCTGAGCGCCAAGATCGACAAGATCCTGGCGCTGGAGCCGGACTGCGTGTTCGGCTTTTCCGACCTGCAGGCGGACATCGCGTCGTCCCTCATCAAGGCCGGCGTGCAGGTCACGGTGTTCAATCAGCGCAGCATCGCCGAGATCCACAGCATGCTGTTCCAGGTGGCCGCCATGGTGGGTTGTGCCGACGAGGGCCTGGCCTGGATCGAGGCCTCGCGCCGTCGGCTCGATGCCATCCGCGCCGATGTGGCCGCCCTGCAGGCGGAGGGCCGGCGCCGTCCGCGGGTGTTCTTCGAGGAGTGGGACGAGCCCGCCATCAGCGCGATCCGGTGGGTGTCCGAGCTGGTGGGCGTGGCTGGCGGCGACGACATCTTCCCCGAGCTGGCCTGCCAGCCGATGGGCCGTGACCGCATCATTGCCGACGGTGCCGAGATCGTGCGGCGCGCGCCGGACATCATCGTCGGCTCGTGGTGCGGCAAGAAATTCCGGCCCGAGAAGGTGGCCGCCCGGCCCGGCTGGCAGGACGTGCCGGCGGTGCGCCACCAGCAGCTGTTCGAGATCAAGTCGGCCGACATCCTGCAGCCCGGACCGGCGGCCCTCACCGACGGCGTGGACCAGCTGCACCGCATCGTCACCCGGTGGATGCACACCCATGGCTGAATCCGCACGTCCGGTCCATGCCCGCGCCGAACTCATCCTGGGTGGCCAGAAGAGCGGCAAGTCCCGCCGCGCCGAGACCCTGGCCCTGCAGTGGCTGCAGGCCCATGGCAGCCACGAGGCGGTGCTGCTGGCCACCGCCGAAGCCTGGGACGACGAAATGCGCCAGCGCATCGAACGCCACCGGCGCGACCGCGCCGAGCGGGTGCCGGGCATGAGCACGCAGGAGACCGGTCTGGACCTGGGCGCGGAACTGGCCGCCTGCAGCCGGCCACACCGGCTGGTGGTGGTGGACTGCCTGACCCTGTGGCTCACCCGCCTGCAGATGCCGGCGCAGGGGCCGGCGCACGATGCCGCCGCGCCGATGGAAGCGCTGTGCCGGGCCGTGCGCCAGGCCCCCGGGCCGGTGGTGCTGGTGGGCAACGAGATCGGCCTGGGCGTCATTCCCATGGGGCGCGAGGTGCGCGCCTTCGTCGATGCATTGGGCCTGCTCAACCAGTCGGTGGCCGCCGCGTGCGACCGTGTGACCCTGATGGCGGCCGGGCTGCCCATCTCGCTGAAGGAGCCGGCATGAACCGCTGTCTGACCATCTGGCGTGCCACCGTGGGCCTGCTGCTGGCCGGATGCGTTGCCGGGCTGCAGGCGGCGCCGGTGCGCATGACCGATGACCGGGGTGTGACGGTGCAGTGGGCGCAGCCGCCGCAGCGCATCGTCTCGGTGCTGCCCTCGCTGACCGAGACGGTGTGCGAACTCGGCCAGTGCCACCGCCTGGTCGGGGTGGACCGGTATTCCAACCACCCGGCCTCGGTGCGGCGCCTGCCGCAGGTCGGCGGCGGCATCGACCCGCAGATCGAGAGCATCGTGGCCCTGCGGCCCGACGTGGTGCTGATGTCGGCTTCCTCGCGGGGCGTGGACCGGCTCGAGGCCCTGGGCCTGAAGGTGCTGACCTTCGAGGCCCGCAACGCCCGTGAGGCCCGCAGCGTCATGCTGCGCCTGGGCGAACTGCTGCAGGTGCCGGATGCGCCCGCCGTGTGGCAGCGCATCGAGGCCGGTGTGGACGAGGCGGCGCGCACGCTGCCGCCCCAGGCGCGGCGGCTGCGGGCTTACTACGAGGTCAGCACCGGCGGCTATGCGGCGGGTCCTTCGTCCTTCATCGGCGAGATGATGTCGCGGCTGGGGCTGCAGAACGTGGTGCCAATCGAGCAGGGGCCGTTCCCCCGCATCAACCCGGAGTTCGTGGTGCGGGCCGATCCCGACCTGATCCTGATCGGCGTGCGCAACGTGCAGGGTCTGGACAACCGCCCGGGCTGGCGCGGCATGCGGGCCCTGCGCGAGCAGCGCATCTGCGTGTTCACCCCCGATGAATCCGACGTGCTGGTCCGCCCCGGGCCCCGCATGGCCGAGGCGGCACGCGTCATGGCGCGCTGCATCGCCGAAAAGGGGCTGCGGTGAGCGCAGCCCGCCACAGCCTCTGGCTGGCCGCCGCCCTGCTGGCGCTGGCCGCCCTGATGGTGGTGCTGGGTGCGGGCGTGGGCAGCACCGGCTTCGACAGCGTGCTGCAGGCCCGCCAGGACCCGGTGGCCTGGCAGATCCTGTGGGACATCCGGCTCCCCCGCACGCTGGGCGCCTGGCTGGCCGGTGGCCTGCTGGGCCTGGCCGGCGCCCTGGCGCAGGGTCTGTTCCGCAACCCGCTGGCCGACCCGTTCCTGCTGGGCAGCGCCTCGGGCGCGGCACTTGGCGTGGCGGTGGCCCTCACGCTGTTCGGCACCTCGGCCTTTGCCACCTCGTGGGTGGTCCGGCTCGGCCTCACCGGCGCGGCCTTTGCCGGCGCGGTGCTGGGCGTGCTGCTCACCCTGGTGCTGGCGCGCGGGGTGCAGCAGACGCTGCGCCTGCTGCTGGCCGGCGTGATCGTGGGCGTGGTGCTGGGCGCGGCACGCGATCTGCTCACCACCGCCGCCCCCGAGACCTTGCAGGCCATGCAGGGCTTCATGCTGGGCAGCACCGGTTTCGTGGGCTGGGCATCCTGCGCCGTGATGGCCGTGGCCCTGGCCGCCAGCGTGCTGGTCTCGGTCGGTCTGGGGCGGGTGCTCGACGGGCTGGCCCTGGGTGAGTCCACCGCCGTCAGCCTGGGCCTGCCGCTGGCGGCGGTGCGTCTGGTGCTGGTCGGCACGCTGGCGCTGGCCACGGGGGCTGCGGTGGCACAGACCGGCCTGATCGCTTTCGTGGGTCTGGCCGCGCCGCACCTGGTGCGCGCCATCGTCAAGACGACGCATGCCCGGCTGCTGGCCCTGAGCGCCCTGATGGGCGGGGTGCTGCTGATGGCGGCCGACATCGGGGCCCGCTGGCTGGTGGCGCCGCAGGAGCTGCCGGTGGGGGTGCTGACGGCCGTGCTGGGCGGCGGCTATCTGCTGTGGCTGATGCACCGCCGACGCATGGGAGGTGGCCTGTGAGCGCGGCGCTGTCGGTGCGGTCGCTGTCGGTGCGGCTGGGCGGCCGTCCGGTGCTGCGCGGCATCGACCTCGATCTGCCGGCAGGCCGCTGGACCAGTGTGGTCGGGCCCAACGGAGCGGGCAAGTCGACCCTGCTCAAGGCCCTGGCGGGTCTGCTGCCCTGCGAGGGGCAGGTCCGGCTGCTCGATCGCCCGCTGCAGGAGTGGTCGGGGCGCGACCGCGCCCGCCGCCTGGCCTGGCTGGGGCAGGGCGAGCCCGGGGCCGACGACCTGAGCGTGTGGGACGTGGCCATGCTCGGCCGCCTGCCGCACCAGCCCTGGCTGGCCAGTCCGTCGGCGGCCGATCGCCAGGTGGTGCAGCAGGCGCTGGAGGCCACGCAGGCCTGGCCATGGCGGGAGCGGGCACTGGGTGCCCTGTCCGGTGGCGAGCGGCAGCGCGTGCTGCTGGCCCGCCTGCTGGCGGTGCAGGCCGACGTGCTGCTGATGGACGAACCCCTGGCCAACCTGGATCCGCCCCACCAGACCGACTGGCTGCAGCTCACCCGCCGTGAAGCCGGGCGCGGCCGCACCGTGGTGACCGTGCTGCACGAGATCGGCATGGCGCTGCAGGCCGACGAGCTGGTCATCGTCGATGGCGGTGCGATCCGCCACCAGGGTCCGGCCAGCGATCCGGCCACCCGCGCCGCGCTGGAGGCGGTCTTCCAGCACCGCATCCGCATCCTGGCGGCCGACGACCAGTGGGTCGCCGTGCCGCGCTGATTCCATCCCGAGAGGTCATCCATGCAGATCGAGAACCCCCCCACCGAACATGTGCGCCAGGAGCCCACCGAAGAGCGGCGCGGCCTGCTGCTCATCCACACCGGTGACGGCAAGGGCAAGAGCACGGCGGCCTTCGGCCTGGCGCTGCGGGCCCACGGCCGGCGCCATGTGCACGGCCGCGAGGTCAAGATCTACCAGTTCATGAAGGTGCCCAGCGCCCGGTTCGGCGAACACCGCATGTTCGAGCAGCTGGGCATTCCGATCGAAGGCCTGGGCGATGGCTTCAGCTGGAAAAGCCAGGACCTGGAGCGTTCCGCCGAACTCGCCCGCCAGGGCTGGGAACGGGCCCGCGAGACCATCCTCGGTGGCCGCCATTTCCTGGTCGTGCTCGACGAGATCACGTACCCCCTGATCTACGGCTGGCTGCCGTTGGACAATGTGGTCCGCACGCTCCAGGAGCGGCCGCGCGATGTCCATGTCTGCCTGACCGGACGCCGCTGCCCCCCGGAGCTGATCGAGATGGCCGACACCGTGACCGAAATGACCCTGGTCAAGCACGCGTACAAGGCCGGCATTCCCGCCCAGCGCGGCATTGAAGACTGACTTTTCTGGAGCCCTGATGAACCCCACCCCCAACGACACCGCCGCACAACCCGTGCGCATCGTGCCCCGCCCGGCAGCCACCGCCACCGAGGGCACCGGGCGCTGGTCCGAGGCCGATGTGGCGGCCCTGTTCGAACTGCCGTTTGCCGACCTGATCTTCCGCGCCCAGACGGTGCACCGCGAGCACTTCAGCGCCAGCGAGATCGAGCTGGCTACCCTGCTGTCGGTCAAGACCGGTGGGTGCCCCGAAGACTGCGGCTATTGCCCGCAGTCGGTGCATTTCGACACGGGACTCACCGCCGGCAAGCTGATGGCGGTGGACGCGGTGCGCGAGGCCGCCGAACGCGCCAAGGCGGCCGGTGCCACCCGTTTCTGCATGGGCGCGGCCTGGCGTGCGCCGAAGGACCGCGACGTGGAGGCCGTGGCCGAACTGGTGCGCGCCGTCAAGGACGTGGGCCTGGAAGCCTGTGCCACCCTGGGCATGCTCAACGAAGGCCACGCCGAGACCCTGCGCGACGCCGGTCTGGACTACTACAACCACAACCTGGACAGCGCGCCCGACTTCTACGGCGACATCATCACCACCCGCGATTACCAGGACCGTCTGGACACGCTGGAGCGGGTGCGTGGCGCCGGGGTGAAGGTCTGCTGCGGCGGCATCGTGGGCATGGGCGAATCGCGCCGCCAGCGCGCCGGTCTGGTGGCCCAGCTGGCCAACCTGTCGCCCGATTACCCCGAATCGGTGCCCATCAACAACCTGGTCAAGGTGGAAGGCACGCCGCTGGCCGACCAGCCCGACCTCGACCCGCTGGAATTCGTGCGCACCATCGCCGTGGCCCGCATCACCATGCCGCGCGCCCGGGTGCGTCTGTCGGCCGGTCGGCAGCAGATGAGCGAGGCGGTGCAGGCCCTGTGCTTCCTGGCCGGTGCCAACTCCATCTTCTACGGCGAAAAGCTGCTGACCACCGGCAACCCCGACGTGGCCGCCGACATGGCGCTGCTCGACAAGCTGGGCATCACCGCCCGGCGCGCCTGACCGCCCATGCCGCTGCCCGGGTCCGCCGACACGCTCACCATCGCTTCGCTGGCGGTGCTGGTGGCCCTGGCGGTCGACCGGGTCTGGGGTGAACCGCCGGCCCGCTGGCATCCGGTGGTCGGGATGGGGCGCTACCTGGGCTGGGCCGGTGAGCGCATTGCCCCCACGACCCAGCGGGTGGCGACGGTGTCGCCGCGCCGGTCCGTGGTGGCTGGCGCACTGGCCTGGAGCCTGGGTGCGGCCGGCGTGGCTGTGCTGGCCTGGGCCTTGCAGGCCGGGCTGGCCACGCTGCCCCCCGTCCTGAACGCCTTGCTGCTGGGCCTGCTGCTCAAGCCCCTGCTGGCCTGGCGCATGCTGGCCGACGAGGTTCGGGCGGTCGAAATGGCGCTGGGTCAGGGCCTGCAGGCCGGCCGCGAGCGGCTGGCCTGGCTGGTGAGCCGCGACGTGACCCGTCTGGAAGCCGCCGAAGTCCGCGAATCCGCACTGGAAACCCTGGCCGAGAACCTGAACGATTCGGTGGTGGCGCCGCTGTTCTGGTTTGCCGTGGCCGGTCTGCCCGGTGCCGCGGTCTACCGCTTCGCCAACACCGCCGATGCCATGTGGGGCTACCGGGGCGAGCGCGGCGGCCGTGTCTGGACCTGGGCTGGCTGCTGGGCCGCGCGGGCCGACGATGTGATGTCGTGGCTGCCGGCGCGCATCACCGCCGGCCTGCTGTGGTTCGTCGCCCAGGCCCGGCGGCGGGCGGTCTCCTGGTCCCGGGTCCGCGCCGACGCCGCCCTCACGCCATCGCCCAACAGCGGCTGGCCCATGGCCATGCTGGCGCACCTGATCGGGGTGCGGCTGTCCAAGCCGGGTCACTATGTGCTGCACCCGGCCGGACGTGCGGCCGACCCGTCGGATGTCGGGCTCACGCTGCGCCTGGGCGGGCGTGCGGTCGGCCTCATGGCCGGTCTGGCTGCCACGGGCCTGCTGGTCGGGCTGCTGCTGGCCTGGTCGGGAGGTGCATCGGCATGAAGCGCGTGCATGGCGGCCCGGACGGTGGACCCTTGCCCCGCTGGGATTTTTCGGTCAATACGAACCCGGTCGGGCCTTGCCCGCCAGCGGCCAGGGCGGTGCAGCGGGCCGACCGCAGCCGCTATCCCGATCCGGCCTACACCGCGCTGCGTGAGGCCCTGGGCCGCTTCCATGGCGTGCCGGCAGGCCGGGTGGTGGTGGGCGGCAGCGCCAGCGAACTGATCGTGCGCCTCACCCAGCGGGTGGTGCGCCGGGGTGTGCGTCGGGTGTGGTGGCCGCCGGCGTCCTACCGTGATTACGCCCACGCCGCCCACGCTGCCGGACTGGTGCATTCGGGCGCACCCGAGGCGGCTGGCCTGGCGTGGTTGTGCGAGCCCGCCAGTCCGACCGGCCAGCCCGAGCCGGCGCTGCGGCAGTGGGCCACCTGGCCAGGCCAGCGCGTGCTGGACGCCGCCTACGAGCCCCTGCGCCTGAGCGGCGCGTCCACCCTGGCCCCGTCCGATGCCGACCGCATCTGGCGGCTCTGGACCCCCAACAAGGCCCTCGGCCTGACCGGCGTGCGCGCCGCCTATGCCCTGGCACCGGCCGATGCCGCCGACGAGGTGCAGATGCTTGATGCAGCCGCCCCGTCGTGGGTGCTGGGCGCCGATGGCGTGGCCCTGCTCACGGCCTGGGTCTCCCCGCCGGTGCAGCGCTGGCTGGCAGAGGCCCGGTCGGTGCTGCGGCACTGGAAGGACCTGCAGCTGCATTGGCTGCACCAGCGCGGCTGGCAGACCCTGCCCAGCGACACCTCGTTTTTCTGCGTGCAGCCGCCGTATCCTCTGGACCTGCGTCATCTGCGGTCGCGCGGCATCGCGCTGCGCGACGCGTCGTCGCTGGGGATGCCCGGCTGGTGGCGCATGGCGGTGCTGCCGCCGGCGGCGACCCAGGCGCTGGCGCTGGCCCTGGCGGACGCACGGCCCGGAGTCGCCGCATGACGGCGCGCTGCGTCATGGTGCTGGGCACCACCAGCGGCGCCGGCAAGAGCTGGCTGGCCACCGCGCTGTGCCGCCACTACGCCCGGCAGGGCCTGAAGGTGGCGGCTTTCAAGGCCCAGAACATGAGCAACAACGCCCGGGTGGTGGCCGGTGGCGAGATCGGATCGGCCCAGTACTTCCAGGCGCTGGCGGCGCGGGCCGAGCCCGATGTGCGCATGAACCCGCTGCTGCTCAAGCCCGAGGCCGACACCCGCAGCCAGGTGGTGCTGCTCGGCCAGGTGAGCCGGTCCCTGTCGGACATGCCCTGGCGCGGCCGCAGCCTGCATGTGTGGCCGGCCATCGCCCAGGCGCTGGACGCGCTGCGGGCGGAGAACGATGTGGTCGTGATCGAAGGCGCCGGTTCGCCGGCCGAGATCAACCTGATGGACAGCGACATCGTCAACCTGCGGGTGGCGCGCCATGCCGAAGCCCGCTGCCTGCTGGTCACCGACATCGATCGCGGCGGGGCCTTTGCCCACCTGTACGGCACCTGGGCCCTGCTGCCCGAGGCCGACCGCGCCCGCATCGACGGCTTCGTGCTCAACCGCTTCCGGGGCGATGCCAGCCTGCTGGCGCCCGGCCCCGAGCAGCTGCAGCAGCTCACCGGCGTGCCCACGGTGGCGGTGCTGCCGATGTGGTGGCAGCACGGCCTGCCCGAGGAGGATGGCGTGTATGACTTGGCCCCCACGCTCGGCACTGGCGTGTCCTCGCTGCCCCCCGGGGGGGCGCGTTCCGCCTTGGGGCGGCCCGGCGGCGGAACTGTGTCTCTCACCGTCGCGGTGGTGGCCTGCCCGCGCATCAGCAACCTCGACGAATTCCAGCCGCTGCGCAACCTGCCCGGCGTGCGCCTGGTCTGGGCCCGCAGCCCGGCCGACTGCGCCGGGGCCGACTGGATCATCCTGCCCGGCAGCAAGGCCACCGCCAGCGACCTGGCCTGGTTGCGCGAGCAGGGCCTGGACCGGGCGGTGGCCGCCCATGCCGAGGCCGGCCGGCCCGTGCTGGGCATCTGCGGCGGGCTGCAGATGCTGGGCGAGGCCCTGATCGACACCCACGGCATCGACGGCAACGCGCCGGGCTTGGGCCTGCTGCCGCTGGTGACCACCTTCGAGCCCGCCAAGACGGTGCGCCGCACCGAGGCCACCCTGGGCGACTGCGCCGGCACCCATGCCTCGCCCTGGTCGGCGCTGAGCGGCGTGACGGTGGCCGGCTACGAGATCCACCACGGCCAGACCGCGCTGCACCCGGCCCTGCAGGCGGCCGGGCAGACCACCATCGAGGTGCTGCCGGGCCTGGCCTGGATGCACCCGCGCGGCCATGTGCTGGGCCTGTACCTGCACGGCCTGTTCGAGGACGCACGGGTGCTGAGCGCCCTGTTCGGCGAGGGCGCCCGCGGCCTGGAGCCGGTGTTCGACGGACTGGCCGACTTCATCCAGACCCATTTCCAGCCCGGTGTGCTGGACCGACTCATCCTTCCCTCAGACCCCCCATGACCGACGACGCCCTGCTCATTCCCCCGATTGCCGATCTGACCGACGAGGCGCTGGCCGCCGACCTGCAGCACCGGATCGACAACAAGACCAAGCCGCCCGGATCGCTCGGCCGCATCGAGGCCCTGGCGGTGCGCATCGGCACCATCCTGGGCACCACTTCGCCGGTGCTGGAGCAACCCCAGATGCTGGTCTGCGCCGGCGACCATGGACTGGCCGCGCGCGGCACCTCGGCCTTTCCGTCCGACGTGACCTGGCAGATGGTCGAGAACTTCCTGGCCGGTGGTGCGGCCGTCAGCGTGCTGGCCCGCCAGCACGGCATCGGTCTGACGGTGGTCGATTGCGGCATGCGCCGCGAGCTGCCGGCCCGACCGGGTCTGGTGGTGGCCCGCGTGGGCCCGGGCACCCGCGATGCGCTGGACGGCCCGTCCATGAACCGCACCGAATGCGCCCAGGCCATCGCGCAGGGCAGGGCGGTGGTGCGCGGCCTGCCCGGCAACGCGCTGCTGCTCGGCGAGATGGGCATCGGCAACACCTCGGCCGCTTCCCTGCTGCTGGCGCGCCTGGCGGGGCTGGATGTGGCCGACGTCACCGGTGCCGGCACCGGCCTGGATGCCGACGGGGTGCAGCGCAAGATCGGCATCCTGCGCGCCGTGCTGGCCCGCCACCCCGGGGCCGTGGAGCCGCTGCAGGCCCTGGCGGCCTTCGGCGGCTTCGAGATCGCCACGCTGGTGGGCGCCGTCATCGAGGCGGCCCTGCAGCGCCGGGTCATCGTGGTCGACGGGTTCATCGCCTCATCGGCCGTGATGGTGGCTGCCGCCCTTCAGCCGTGCGTTCTGCAGCGCTGCGTGTTCGCGCACCGATCGGGCGAGCGGGGTCATGCACTGATGCTCTCGCACCTGAAGGCCGAGCCGCTGCTCGACCTGGGCCTGCGGCTGGGCGAAGGCTCCGGCGCGGCCCTGGCGTGGCCCCTGCTGGAAAGCGCCTGCGTGATCCTGCGCGAGATGGCCAGCTTCGAGGCGGCCGGCGTGTCGCGCAGCGAGGTGGCGGAGCCGGCCCGGCCATGATCCAGGCGGTGCGCCACTTCCTGCTGGCACTCCAGTTCTTCACCCGCATCCCGGTCACCGGGCGGCTGGCGCAATGGGTGGGCTACAGCCCCGAGATGCTGCGCGCCAGCACCGCGCATTTCCCGGGGGTGGGCTGGCTGGTGGGCTCCTTGAGCGCGGCGGTGCTGGCCGGCCTGCTGGCCCTGCTGCCCGATGTGCCCGCCGCACCCTGGGTGGCGGCGGTGGGCTGCACCGTGTTCAGCGTGCTGCTGACCGGGGCGTTCCACGAGGACGGGCTGGCCGATCTGGCCGACGGGCTGGGTGGCAGCCACGACCGGGAACGCGCGCTGGACATCATGAAGGACTCGCGCATCGGCAGTTTCGGCGCCATTGCGCTGGTGCTGGCCCTGCTGGGCAAGGTGGCCTTGCTGGCGCTGCTGGCCCAGGCCGATGCGGTGCTGGTGGTGACGGCCTGCTGGCTGGCCCATGTGGTCTCGCGCACCGCCCCGCTGTTCATCATCCGAACCTTGCCCCATGTGGGCGACACGCCGCGTTCCAAGAGCAAGCCGCTGGCCGACCGCATCGGCATGCCCAGCCTGCTCGCGGGTCTGGCGTGGTGTGTGGCTGCCCTGGCCCTGGCGGGCTGGTGGTGGGCCAGTGGCCTCTGGCTGGCGGGCGTGGCCGGCGCGCTGCTCGGCCTGGGCTGGATGTGGCGACTCCTGGCGCGGCGGCTGCAGGGCTTCACCGGCGACGGCCTGGGGGCCACCCAGCAGGTCTGCGAGGTCGGCTTCCTGCTGGGCATCGCGCTGGTGCTGGGGGCCGCATGAACCTCTGGCTGCTGCGCCATGCACAGGTCGATCTGCCGCCGGGCCTGTGCTACGGCAGCACCGACGCCCTGGCCCTGGCCGGCGCCACGGCGGGCGCGGCCTTCGATCTGGCACAGGTGCTGCCGGCCCGTCCCGGCCTGCTGTGGATGTCGGGCCTGCAGCGCACCCACCAGCTGGCGCAAGCCCTGCGGCGGCACCGGCCCGATCTGCCCGAGCCTCGGGCGGACCTGCGCCTGAACGAAATGCACTTCGGCCAGTGGGAGCAGCAGCCCTGGGATGCCATACCGCGCCCGGCCTTCGACGACTGGATGGCCGACTTCGCGCACCACCGCTTCGGCGGCCAGGAATCGACCCAGGCGGTGATCGACCGGGTGGCGGCCGCGCTGGCCGACACCCGCGCGGCGCTGGCGAAGGCCGGCAGCAGCCACGCGGTGTGGGTGACCCATGCCGGCGTGATCCGTGCCGCGCAGTTCATCCGGACCCATGGTCACCGCACGGTGGCCGATGCCGGCGAGTGGCCCCAGGAAGCGCCGGCACCCGGCGGCTGGATGCTGCTGCGCTGGTGAGCGCCCGACGCGACGTCAGGCCCGCGTCTTGTCCTTGAAGCCGCACAGGTGCGACACCCGGCAGTCCGGGCACTGCGGCTTGCGGGCCTGGCACACGTAACGGCCGTGCAGGATCAGCCAGTGGTGCGAATCCACGGCGTATTCGGCCGGCACGCGCTTCTCCAGCTGCAGTTCCACCGCCAGCGGCGTCTTGCCCCGGGCCAGGCCGGTGCGGTTGCTCACGCGGAAGATGTGGGTGTCCACCGCCATGGTGGGCTGGCCGAAGGCCACGTTGAGCACCACGTTGGCGGTCTTGCGGCCCACGCCGGGCAGGGCTTCGAGTGCTTCCCGAGTGGCCGGCACTTCGCCGCCGTGCTGCTCCACCAGGATGCGGCAGGTCTCCATCAGGTGTCGCGCCTTGCTGCGGTACAGGCCGATGGTGCGGATGTAGGACTCCAGCCCCTCCAGGCCCAGGTCCAGGATGGCCTGCGGCGTGTTCGCCACCGGGAACAGCCTGCGGGTGGCCTTGTTCACGCCCACATCGGTCGCCTGGGCCGACAGCAGCACGGCGGCCAGCAGCTCGAAAACGCTGGTGTATTCCAGCTCGGTCTGCGGTTGCGGATTGGCCTCGCGCAGGATGGCAAAGAACGACTCGATCTGTGTGCGGTTCATGGGCGCGCAGTCTAGCCCGCTGCGGAGGCCCGCGCAGATTGGCGACAATGGCGGTTTTCCATCTGCCGATCCCCGCCATGCCGTTCACCACGCCGTTTGCCGATCGACTCAACAACGTCGAGACCTCCGCCATCCGCGAACTCTTCAAGCTGCTGGGCAAGCCCGGCATCATCAGCTTTGCCGGCGGCTTTCCGGACAGCGCGCTGTTCGACGTGGACGGCATCCGTTCGGCGGTGGATGCGGCACTGACCCATGAGCCCGGTGCCGCCCTGCAGTACGGCGCGACCGAGGGCTACCAGCCGCTGCGCGAGCAGATCGCCGGCTTCATGGCGTCCAAGGGCGCAACGGGCGTGGCATCGAGCGACCTGATCGTGACCACCGGCAGCCAGCAGGCGCTGGACCTGCTGGGCAAGACCCTCATTTCCCCCGGCGACAAGGTCATCGTCGAAGGTCCCACCTTCCTGGCCACCATCCAGTGCTTCCGCCTGTATGGCGCCGAGCTGATCACCGTGCCGGTGGACGGGCAGGGTGCCCGCACCGACGTGCTGGAGTCCCTGATCGCCGAGCACAAGCCCAAGTTCGTCTACCTGATCCCCACCTTCGGCAACCCGAGCGGCGCCCTCATGAGCCTGGAGCGCCGCCAGGCGGTGCTGGAGATGGCCGTGCGGCACGACACGCTGATCGTGGAAGACGATCCCTACGGCGACCTGTTCTTCGGCGAGGCCCCGCCGCCCAGCCTGCTGGCGCTGGCCGACAGCGTGCCGGGATCACGTGACCGGCTGGTGCACTGCGGTTCGCTGAGCAAGGTGCTCAGCCCGGGTCTGCGGGTGGGCTGGATGGTGGCGCCGCAGGAACTGCTGGCCAAGGCCACCATGTGCAAGCAGTTCAGCGATGCCCACACCAGCACCTTCGCCCAGGCCACCGCCGCCCGTTATCTGGCTGCCGGCGGCATGCCGCGCACCCTGGCCCAGGTGCGCAGCGTCTATGCCGAGCGCGCCGGCACCATGGCCCAGGCCCTGCGGGAGCACCTGGGCGGGGCCATCGAGTTTGTCGAGCCGCAGGGCGGCCTGTTCATCTGGGCCCGCCTGACCGGTGAAGGCGGTCGGGTGGCCGACGGAGCCGCCCTGGCCAGGGCCGCCATCGAGCGGGGGGTGGCCTTTGTGCCGGGGGCGCCTTTTTACGCCCGCGATCCGGATGCCGCCACCCTGCGCCTGAGCTTTGCCACCGCGCCGGTCGATCAGATCCGGGAGGGTGTCCGCCGGCTGGCCATGGCGGTCTGATCAGTGCGCCGGCACCGTGGCGAGGGGGCTCTGCCAGGTCGGCAGGGGTTCCTCGGTTGCGGCCCGGCCCGGTTCACGACCGCCCCACTGCGGGCCGGGAGGCACACCGGGGCCCATCAGTTCGCCCAGCCGACCCCGCAGGCCCAGGTCGGTCCATCTGCCGGTGGCGATGTCCAGCCGCACCATCCCGTGGGCTGTGGCCAGGAAAAGGGCCCCGTCCATGGCCGGCATCATGGCCAGCACCCGGTCATGCACCGACCGGGATGGCATGAGCGGCATCGACTCCAGGGCCACCGCATGCTCCCCCGAGAGCAGGTCGCAGCTGTGCAGCCGGTTGTCGGCCGCCGTCCAGTGGATGCGGCCGTCCATGTGGGTGACCGCACCGCGTGACAGCGATGGCAGGCCCAGACGCACCAGCAGGGCGGAGGCCCCGGTGTCGGGCTGGATGCGGTAGAGGTCTCCCTGCACATCGACGCCGTACAGCAGTCCGTCCGGGGCTGCATCCAGCGCCACGATCCGGCGTCGCTGGGCCAGGATGCCGATCCAGATCGTGTTGCCATTGATCGGGTCGATACGGAGCAGGTGCTGTCCGCTGACACCGAAAAACTCCCGGGTGTGCGATCTGGCCACCGCCGACAGGGGCGTGTCGGGCCGGCACATCTCGAAGTGTTCTGCCGTTTCCATGCACAGCAGCGCCAGCCCGTTGGATGCGGTCAGGCAGTAGCGTTCGGTCACGGTGGACTCGATGCGGAAGCCTGCCCGCAACCGAAGCCCTTCCGGGGTGGCCTCGATGGCGATGCTCAGCACGCCTGAGCAGGAAGCACCGGCGGAGTCGCTCAGGTTGAGGATGAACGCCTCCTCCACCGGGCCACGGGCGGCCGCGTGCCAGGTCACCGGACCACGGCAGGCGTGGTAATGAAAACGCCCGTCCTTCTCCACCTGAAGTTCACCGTGAAGTCCGCACAGCGGATGGCCGGGAGAGCAGGCCGACGATCCGAACCAGATGCCGGTGACACACCGGGTGCCGCCGTCGATCGTCGCCTGCCGGGGCAGCAGGCTGCCCGAAAGGGCGCAGCCTGTCTGTGCGGCATCCACGGCAAAGGGCGAGCGGGGAAAGGTGCGGGACGTGGGAGAAGTGGTGGCGGCAGAACTACTCATGGGCAACTCCTGACGGGGGTCCACGGTGGGGCGGGTCGATGTTGGTCTGCCGGCCGAGGGCCGGAAGGGCGCTGTGTCTTCACGTCGATCACACCCTTGGTCACCAGTGTTCCCCCCTGGGCAGGGTAATCAAATACTTCAACGGAAGTATTTGTCCTGTACAGCCCGCGATTGCTCGGGGGAACAGGACCTTCCGGCACAATTTGCCCATGCCCGTCTCCCTGCTCCAAGAAGTGGTCCCCGAGTCGCCCCCGGAGGGCGAATTCGTGCGGTTTCCCGGCTCGCCGTTCGAGCTCTTCCTGCCATACCCGCCGGCCGGTGATCAGCCGCAGGCCATCGACAAGCTGGTCGAGGGGGTGAATGACGGCGAGGTGTTCCAGACCCTGCTGGGCGTGACCGGCTCGGGCAAGACGTTCACCATGGCCAACGTGATTGCGCGACTCGGGCGACCGGCCATCGTGTTTGCGCCCAACAAGACGCTGGCCGCGCAGCTCTACAGCGAATTCCGCGAGTTCTTCCCGCGCAACGCGGTGGAGTACTTCGTCAGCTACTACGACTACTACCAGCCCGAGGCGTATGTGCCGCAGCGCGATCTGTTCATCGAGAAGGACAGCGCGATCAACGAGCACATCGAACAGATGCGCCTGAGCTGCACTAAGAGCATCCTGGAGCGGCGCGACGTGGTGATCGTGGCGACGGTCTCGGCCATCTACGGCATCGGCAAGCCGGAGAGCTACCACCAGATGGTGATGACCCTGCGGGTGGGCGACAAGCTGGGGCAGCGCGACCTGATCGCCCAGCTGGTGCGCATGCAGTACGCCCGCAACGAACAGGATTTCTCGCGCGGCAAGTTCCGCGTGCGGGGCGACACCATCGATGTGTTCCCGGCCGAGCACTCCGAGATGGCCATCCGCATCGAGCTGTTCGATGACGAGATCGAGAGCCTGCAGCTGTTCGACCCGCTCACCGGCCGGGTGCGGCAGAAGATCCCGCGCTTCACCGTGTTCCCCAGCAGCCATTACGTGACACCGCGCGAGCAGGTGGTCAATGCGGTGGAGAGCATCAAGCTGGAGCTCGATCAGCGCCTGAAGGAGCTGGTGGGCATGGGCAAGCTGGTGGAGGCCCAGCGGCTGGAACAGCGCACCCGGTTCGATCTGGAGATGCTCAGCGAGGTCGGCCACTGCAAGGGCATCGAGAACTACTCGCGCCATCTGGCGGGCTCCCTGCCGGGCGAGCCGCCGTCCACCCTGACCGACTACCTGCCCAAGGACGCGCTGATGTTCCTGGACGAGAGCCATGTGCTCATCGGTCAGTTCGGCGGCATGTACAACGGCGACCAGGCCCGCAAGACCACGCTGGTGGAGTACGGTTTCCGCCTGCCCAGCGCGCTGGACAACCGGCCGCTGCGATTCGAGGAGTTCGAGGCGCGCATGCGCCAGGTCATCTTCGTGTCGGCCACGCCGGCCGATTACGAGAACAGCCACGCCGGTCAGGTGGTGGAGCAGCTGGTGCGCCCGACCGGCCTGGTGGACCCCGAGATCGAGGTGCGGCCTGCCACCCACCAGGTGGACGACGTGCTGCAGGAAATCCGCATCCGGGTGGAGAAGAACGAGCGGGTGCTGATCACCACGCTGACCAAGCGCATGGCCGAGCAGCTCACCGACTACCTCACCGAGAACGGCGTGAAGGTGCGTTACCTGCACAGCGATGTGGACACGGTGGAGCGGGTGGAGATCCTGCGCGACCTGCGCCTGGGCACCTTCGATGTGCTGGTGGGCATCAACCTGCTGCGCGAAGGTCTGGACATTCCCGAGGTGTCCCTGGTGGCCATCCTGGATGCGGACAAGGAAGGTTTCCTGCGGTCCGAGCGCAGCCTGATCCAGACCATCGGCCGGGCGGCCCGCAACCTCCATGGCCGGGCCATCCTGTACGCCGACAAGGTCACGGATTCCATGAAGCTGGCCATCGGCGAGACCGAGCGTCGCCGCGCCCGCCAGATCGCCCACAACGAGGCGATGGGCATCCAGCCCAAGGCGCTGAACAAGCGCATCAAGGACCTGATCGACGGCGTCTACAGCGAAAAAGCTGGCAAGGAGGCTGATCGTCTGGCCGCCGAGAGCGCGCAGCGCGCGGCGGTGGATGCCATGGACGAGCGCGACGTGGCGCGCGAGATCAAGCGGCTGGAGAAGCAGATGCTCGAACACGCCCGCAACCTCGAGTTCGAGAAGGCAGCGCAGGCGCGCGACCAGCTCGCCCGTCTGAAGGCCCAGGTGTTCGGTGCCACCGGCACCGATGCGGTCGCCTGATCCGGTCGGACTCCGGATACCCCTGGGTGTTTGTTTTTGTCTATCGGCCCGATAGACACGTTTGTTGAGTTTGTCTTGGACAAACTCGTTCTGATCGCTACAATGCCGATCAAAACACTAGGCTTTTGCTCTAAACTCGACGAAAACAGTCGGAAAAGCCTTCGATAAAGACCAAGAGGTCGGGCGGGTGGGAACGGGGTCACAGGTCGAAAGCCCTGCGGCCAAACCACGATGGTCAAGCCAACAAACGAAGGAGCTTGAAGATGCGCCTCACTACCAAAGGCCGCTTTGCGGTCACCGCCATGATCGATCTGGCCCTGCGCCAGAACAACGGTCCCGTCACGCTGGCGGCGATCAGCCAGCGCCAGCAGATTTCGCTCTCGTACCTGGAGCAGCTGTTCGGCAAGTTGCGCCGTCACGAGCTGGTGGAATCCACCCGGGGTCCCGGCGGTGGTTACACCCTGGGCCGCAAGGCCGCCGACATCACCGTGGCCGACATCATCGTGTCGGTCGACGAGCCCATCGATGCCACCCAGTGCGGCGGCAAGGAAAACTGCCTGGGCGAGGGCAACCGCTGCATGACGCACGAGCTCTGGGCCCAGCTCAACGCCAAGATGGTCGACTTCCTGGACTCGGTGTCCCTGCAGTCGCTGGTGGACGAACAGCTCGCCAAGGGCGTGGTGGTGGAAAACGCCCCCATGATCAAGCGCGCCATCTCGTCGGCCCCGGTGGTCAAGCCCATCCGCGTCAACGCGCCGAATTCGGTGTTTGCCCTGGGAGGCGCTGCCTTCTCGAAGTGACCGCCACCGACCGTCGCCGCCTGCGCGACAGGGCCATCACCTGGCTTCAGCGCCGCGTCAGCGGGCGGTCGGACTCTTTCCTTTTTCAGCCAGCCTACGTCTGCCAGCCATGAGCACTCCCCACTTCCCCATCTACATGGATTACAGCGCCACCAACCCGTGCGACCCGCGCGTGGTGGACGCCATGATTCCCTGGCTGCGTGAACACTTCGGCAACCCGGCCTCGCGCAGCCACGCCTGGGGCTGGGAAGCCGAGAAGGCGGTCGAGACCGCCCGGGAGCAGGTGGCCGCCCTGATCAATGCCGACCCGCGCGAGATCGTCTGGACCAGCGGCGCCACCGAGTCCAACAACCTGGCCATCAAGGGCGCTGCCCAGTTCTACAAGGGCAAGGGCAAGCACCTCATCACCGTCAAGACCGAGCACAAGGCCGTGCTCGACACCATGCGCGAGCTGGAACGTCAAGGCTTCGAGGTCACCTACATGGACGTGCAGGCCGACGGTCTGCTGGATCTCGACGCCTTCCGCGCGGCCATCCGCCCGGACACCATCCTGGCGTCGGTCATGTTCGTCAACAACGAGATCGGCGTGATCCAGGACATCGCCGCCATCGGCGCCATCTGCCGCGAGAAGGGCGTGATCTTCCATGTGGACGCTGCCCAGGCCACCGGCCGGGTGGACATCGACCTGCAGACCCTGCCGGTCGACCTCATGAGCCTGACCTCGCACAAGACCTACGGTCCCAAGGGCATCGGCGCCCTGTATGTGCGCCGCAAGCCGCGCATCCGCATCGAGGCCCAGATGCACGGCGGCGGTCATGAGCGCGGCATGCGTTCGGGCACGCTGCCCACCCACCAGTGCGTGGGCATGGGTGAGGCCTACCGCATCGCCAAAGCCGAGATGCACGAGGAAAACCGCCGCATCAAGGCGCTGCAGGATCGGCTGCTGGCTGGCCTGAAGGACATCGAGGAAGTGTTCATCAACGGCCACGAGACCCGCCGCGTGCCGCACAACCTCAACATGAGCTTCAACTACGTCGAGGGCGAGTCGCTGATCATGGGCATCAAGGGTCTGGCGGTGTCGTCGGGCTCGGCCTGCACCTCGGCCAGCCTGGAGCCGAGCTATGTGCTGCGCGCCCTGGGCCGCAGCGACGAACTCGCGCACAGCAGCCTGCGTATGACCATCGGCCGCTGGACCACCGAAGAAGAGATCGACTACGCCATCGCCACCATCCGCGAGAACGTGGCCAAGCTGCGCGAACTCTCGCCCCTGTGGGAGATGTTCAAGGACGGCGTCGATCTGTCCACCATCCAGTGGGCCGCCCACTGAACCCCACGCATCAGGAGAACAACCATGGCTTATTCCGAAAAGGTCGTTGACCACTACGAGAACCCCCGCAACGTCGGCTCCTTCGACAAGGGCGACGACTCCGTGGGTACCGGCATGGTGGGCGCCCCGGCCTGCGGTGACGTGATGAAGCTGCAGATCAAGGTGAACCCCTCCACCGGCGTGATCGAGGACGCGCGCTTCAAGACCTACGGCTGCGGCTCGGCCATCGCATCGAGCTCGCTGGTGACCGAATGGGTCAAGGGCAAGACGCTGGACGAGGCGGCTGCCCTGAAGAACAGCCAGATCGCCGAAGAACTGGCCCTGCCGCCGGTGAAGATCCACTGCTCCATCCTGGCCGAAGACGCCATCAAGGCGGCCGTGGACGACTACCGCAAGAAGCACGGCGCTGCCAGCTGATCGCCATGGCCGTCACGATTTCCGAAGCCGCTGCCCGCCACGTCACCCGCTACATTGCCAAGCGGGGCAAGGGCGTGGGCGTACGCCTGGGCGTCAAGACCACCGGCTGCTCCGGCCTGGCCTACAAGCTGGAGTACGCCGACGAGATTGCGCCCGAGGACGTGGTGTTCGAGGAGAACGGCGTCAAGGTGCTGGTGGACCCCAAGAGCCTGGCCTACATCGACGGCACGCAGCTCGATTTCGTGCGCGAAGGCCTGAACGAGGGCTTCCGTTTCCACAACCCCAACGAGCGCGACCGTTGCGGTTGCGGCGAGAGTTTCAGGGTCTGACACTGTCCGACCGCTCTGCCTGCCTGCCGCCTGTGCGCCTGCGCCCCGGCGGCATTTCTTTTCCATGAACCTGCAATCCAACGATTTCGAGCTGTTCGGGCTCAGCCCGGCTTTCGGCATCGACCGCGCTGCGGTCGATGCGCGCTGGAAGGACCTGCAGCGTGAAGCCCACCCCGACCGGTTCGCCTCGGCCGATGCCGCATCCCAGCGGCTGGCCATGCAGTGGTCGGTGCGCATCAACGAGGCCTACCAGCGCCTGAAGGACCCGCTCAGGCGTGCGGCCTACCTGTGTGAGCTCAACGGTGCGCCCATCGAGGCCGAGAGCAATACCGCCATGCCGCCGGACTTCCTGATGCAGCAGATGGAGTGGCGCGAGCAGCTGGACGAGGCCCGCGACGCCGCCGAACTGGAGCGCCTGGCCGACGAGGTGGCCGCCAGCCGCCGCAGCCGGGTGGAGGCGCTGCGCGTCACCGCCGACGAGCAGCGCGACTTTCCGGCGCTGGCCCGTCAAGTCAGAGCCCTCATGTTCATTGAGCGCTTTGCCCGCGATGTCGAGCTTCGGCTCGATCAGCAGGGACAATAGGCGATTTCCCCGGTAGGACATTTCCCCCATGGCGCTTCTGCAGATTTCCGAACCCGGCCAGTCGCTCGACCCGCACCAGCGGCGCGTGGCGGTGGGCATCGACCTGGGCACCACCCATTCGCTGGTGGCCTCGGTGCGGCACGGTGTGGCCGAGTGCCTGCCGGCCGAAGACGGCCGGGTCATCCTGCCCAGCGTGGTGCGTTACCTCGACCCCGCCCAGGGTGGCTCGGGCCGACAGATCGGCTTTGATGCACTGGCCGCGCAGGTGGACGATCCGGCCAACACCATCAGCTCGGTCAAGCGCCTGATGGGCCGACGCCGTGACCAGGTGGCCGATGTCGACAAGCTCTCGTATGCCGTGGTGGACGACAACGGCATGGCCGTGGTCGAGACCGTGGCCGGTCGCAAGACCCCCATGGAGGTCAGCGCCGAGATCCTGGCCACGCTGCGCTTCCGTGCCGAAGACAGCTTCAACGACGATCTGTATGGCGCGGTCATCACCGTGCCGGCCTATTTCGACGACGCGCAGCGCCAGGCCACCAAGGATGCGGCCCAGCTCGCCGGCATCCACGTGCTGCGCCTGATCAACGAGCCCACCGCCGCTGCCATCGCCTACGGTCTGGACAACGGCAGCGAGGGCGTCTATGCCATCTACGACCTCGGCGGCGGCACCTTCGACATCTCCATCCTGCGGCTGACCCGCGGCGTGTTCGAGGTCATGGCCACCGGTGGCGATTCCGCCCTGGGCGGTGACGACTACGACCAGTCTCTGGCCGCCTGGGTGCTGGCCCAGGCCGGTCTGGACATGCCCGGCAACGCCTCGGAGCGCGCCGGCCTGCACCGCGAGGCCCGCCGCGTGAAGGAGGCCCTGACCGACGCCGACACGGCTCGTTTTTCCGCCACCGTGGGTGGCCAGCGGGTCGAACGCGACGTGGCCCGTGCCGACTTCGAAGCCAGCACCCGCGCGCTCACCGACCGCACCATGGCTGCCGTGCGCAAGGTGCTGCGCGACGCCGGCATCACCCGTGACGAGGTGCAGGGCGTGGTCATGGTCGGCGGCTCCACCCGCATGCCGGTCATCCGCCGCACCGTGGGCGAGTTCTTTGGCCGCGACCCGCTGGTCAACCTCAATCCCGACGAGGTGGTGGCGCTGGGCGCCGCCATCCAGGCCAATGCCCTGGCGGGCAACAGCCGCGACGGCGATCTGCTGCTGCTCGATGTGATCCCGCTGTCGCTGGGCATCGAGACCATGGGCGGGCTGGTCGAGCGCATCGTGCCGCGCAACACCCCGATCCCCGCCGCACTCGCCCAGGACTTCACCACCTACCAGGACGGCCAGACCGCCTTGTCGCTGCACGTGGTGCAGGGCGAGCGCGATCTGGTGGCCGACTGCCGCAGCCTGGCCCGCTTCACGCTGCGCGGCATTCCGCCCATGGCGGCTGGCGCCGCCCGCATCCGCGTGACCTTCACCGTGGACGCCGACGGTCTGCTGTCGGTGACCGCCAAAGAGCAGGGCAGCGGGGTGGAGGCGCGCATCGATGTGAAGCCGGCTTACGGCCTGAGCGATGAACAGATCGCCGCCATGCTGCAGGACAGCTTTGCCACCGCCCAGCAGGACATGCAGGCCCGGGCCCTCGTCGAAGCCCGGGTGGACGCCGACCGCATGCTGGTCGCCACCCGCTCGGCCCTGGCCGCTGATGGCGACCTGCTCAACCCGGACGAACGCGCCGCCATCGACACCCTCATGACCGCGCTGCAGGCCGCCGTGTCCAGCGAGGACGCCGCCGTGGTCGAGGCCGCCACCGACGCCCTGGCCAAGGGCACCGAGGCCTTTGCGGCCCAGCGCATGAACCGCGGCATCCAGCAGGCCCTGGCCGGCAAGAAACTCGAAGAAGTCTGAACACCACCATGCCCACGATCAAGATCCTGCCCCACGCCGAATACGCCCCCGAGGGCAAGACCATCACCGCGCCGGCCGGCACCTCTATCTGCGAGGCCCTGCTCGACAACGGTGTCAACATCGAACACGCCTGCGACATGAGCTGCGCCTGCACCACCTGCCACGTGGTGGTGCGCGAAGGCTTTGCCAGCCTGAACGAAGCCGACGAGACCGAAGACGACCTGCTCGACCGCGCCTGGGGCCTGGAGCCGAACTCGCGCCTGAGCTGCCAGGCCATCCTGGCGCAGAAGGACGTGACGATCGAGATTCCCAAGTACACGATCAACCACGCCAAAGAGAATCACTGACCCCCACGCTCCCATGCGCCAGATCGTTCTCGATACCGAAACCACCGGCCTGTCGGCCGACAACGGCGACCGCATCATCGAGATCGGTTGCGTGGAGCTGCTCAACCGCAAGCTCACCGGCCACAACCTGCACCACTACGTCAACCCGGAGCGCGACAGCCACGAAGACGCGCTCAAGGTGCACGGCATCAGCAACGAGTTCCTGCGCGACAAGCCCAAGTTCGCTGCCATTGCCGACGAGCTGATCGAGTACCTGCGCGGGGCTGAACTCATCATCCACAACGCCCCGTTCGACATCGCCTTCCTGAACAAGGAGATGGAGCGCCTGGGCCGGCCGCCCATCACCAGCGTGGTGGCCGGCGTGACCGACAGCCTGGTCATGGCCAAGGAGATGTTCCCGGGCAAGCGCAATGGCCTGGATGCCTTGTGCGACCGGCTGGGCGTCGACAACTCGGGCCGCACGCTGCACGGCGCGCTGCTGGACGCCGAACTGCTGGCCGACGTGTACATCAACATGACACGCGGGCAGGATGCGCTGCTCATCGACAGCGGCGATGCGCCGGGCGAGGCCGGTGTGACCGAGGTGGTCGATCTGCGCCAGTTCGACCTGCCGGTGCTGCGGGCCAACGACCAGGAGGCCCAGGCCCACGAAGCCGTGCTGGGCGACCTCGACAAGGCCAGCAAGGGCAGGACCCTGTGGCGCACGCTCGACGCAGCGCCCGCCTGAAAAAATTGCGGCCCGCTTTCGATACCCCCGAAAAGCTGGCTATAATCTGAGGCTTCCGACAGATTGGGCGGCTTGCTGGCAACAGCAGGTCGCCACCCTGATCGGGCGGTTAGCTCAGTGGTAGAGCACTGCCTTCACACGGCAGGGGTCGCAGGTTCGAACCCTGCACCGCCCACCAGACAAAAGCCCTTGAACCCGCGGTTCAAGGGCTTTTTTGTTGGCGGCATGGCCCTGTTCGACCCTGTTTACCAATGCTTACCTTTGGGTTTTTGCCCGGTTCTTCGGTGACTGTGCATTAATTCAAGGCAACATGGACCCAAAGGAGCAATCCATGAACGCCACCTCGCCCACCCAGCCCAGCGAAACCTCCATGCCCCTGGAGCGGGACCTGTTCCTGCGAACCCTGGTGCGCGAACTGGCCGGCACGCTGGAAAACGTGGTGGGCCTGGACGAGGCCTCCGGCTTCATCAGTGTGGTGGGTCAGCGCATGGGCGACTGGATCGACGCCGAGTACCGACAGGCACTGGGCACGCCCCAGCTCAACCGGGACCAGGTGGTGGCGGTGCTGGTGGACCTCAAGCGCCGCATCCAGGGCGACTTTCATGTCATCGAGGTCACCGAGGACCGGGTGGTTCTGGGCAACCGGGCCTGCCCCTTCGGTGACAAGGTGCTGGGCCGGCCCTCGATGTGCATGATGACCTCCAACGTGTTCGGCACCATCACGGCCCAGAACCTGGGCCGGTCCAAGGTGGTTCTCGATCAGACCATCGCCCAGGGCGCACCCACCTGCCGCGTCACCGTCTTCTTCAAGGCCAGCGCCGATGCCGACGCTGCCGACGGCCGCGAGTATTTCCGTGTCTGACCCCCAGCGGCGCTCGCCGTTGCTGGCGATCAAGCCGCTGGAGCGACTGTTCGCGGGCCTGCCCGACCCCATCCTCCTGATCGATGAAGACGGTCTGCTCCGCCACGCCAACCGGGCTGCGTTGCGCTTGCTGGGGCGCAGCGAGACTCACTTCGGTGTGCAGACCCTGGCCAGCCTGGTGGCCGACGACACCACGCGCTGCACGGCGCTGATCAAGCAGGGTCTGCGCAGCGCAGTGCCCACGCCGGGCCGGCTGGACTGGCGCACCGCCGACGGCCGCGTGCTGCCGTGCCGGGTGGAAATCGCCTTGCTGGATGCCGCTGCAGCCGACACCAAGGCCCTGCTCTGGTGCCGGCTCACCGAACTGCGGCTGGGCAATTCGCAGTTCGAGGTGCTCAACCAGCAGATCGAGGCCCTCAAGCGCGAGGTGTCGCGCCGGCAGGTGGCCGAATCGGAGATGCGCCAGCAGAGCGAATGGCTGGAGACGGTGCTGCAAGGCGTGACCGAGGGGGTGGTGGCCACCGACACCAGCGGGCTTGTGCTGTTCATGAACCAGGTGGCAGCCGATCTCACCGGGGCGCCTCGCGCGCTCTCGCTGGGTCGCTCGATCAAGGACGTGGTGCAGTGGCATGCAGACGATGCACCGACCCCGTCCGCCGCCGTGGCGCGGACCCTGCAGCAGGGCACACGCCACCTTCGGCTGGAGAAGGTGAAGCTGCAGCACCGCGACGGTTCGGAGGAATGGGTGCAGGTATCGGTATCGGCGCTGCAGGACGAATCCGGAGGGCGCAGCGGCGCGGTGCTGGTGATGCGTTCGCTGGACGAGGAGATGAAGGCCGAGGCCCAGCGCCGTTCGCTGGAGCTGCAGCTGCGCGAGTCGCAGAAGATGGAGGCGCTGGGCACCATGGCCGGCGGCATCGCGCACGATTTCAACAACATCGTGGCGGCCATTCTGGGCAACGTCGAGCTGGCGTTGGGCGATGTACCCCCCGACAGCGCCGGTGCGGTGAGCCTGCAGGAGATCCGCAAGGCGGGCCGGCGGGCCCGCGATCTGGTGCAGCAGATCCTGGCCTTCGGCCGGCGCCAGAGCAACCAGCGTTCGGTGGTGCGGCTGCATGCACTGCTGACCGAGGCCGAGTCGATGCTGCGTGCGGCGGTGCCGCCGGGCGCCCAGCTGCTGCTCGATGCCCAGCCCGATCTGCCGCCGCTCATGGCCAACGCCACCCAGATCGAGCAGGTGCTGCTCAACCTCATCGGCAATGCGCTGCAGGCGCTGCACGGACGTCCCGAGGGGCGGGTGTCGGTGGCAGCCAGCGCCTGGCAGGGCGACATCGGACCGGCCGCGCCCGGCGAGCTGCAGGTGCTGCCGCCGTGCGGCTGGCCCGGCCATGGCGTGTGCCTGGTGGTGCAGGACAACGGCAGCGGCATGGACGCGGCCACCCTGTCGCGCATCTTCGAGCCCTTCTTCACCACCAAGCCGGTGGGGCAGGGCACCGGGCTCGGCCTGGCGGTGGTGCACGGCATCCTGGCCGAGCACGGCGCCGTGCTGCGCGTGGCCAGCACCCCGGGCGCCGGCACCACGTTCAGCCTGTGGCTGCCGGCCGCACTGTCGGTCCAGAGCCCTCAGCGCGACACGGCTGCCCACCTCGAATCCACCGCAGCGCCTGCGCCGCACCTGCCGCATCCGGTCTCCCGCATCCTGTATGTGGACGACGACGATGCCATGGCCTTCCTGGTGCGGCGCTTCCTGGAGCGCAACGGCTACCAGGTGCACACCTGCGAGACGCCGATGGATGCGCTTGAAGTGCTGGCCGCCGGTGCCGACCGCTTCGATCTCTGCATCACCGACCACAACATGCCGGGCATGTCCGGCCTGGACCTGGCCGCGGCCATGCAGGCGCAGGGCTACCGGCTGCCCGTGGTGATCGCATCCGGCTTCATCAGCGACGAGCTTCGCGCCCGCAGTGCCGAGATCGGCGTGGCCGAGCTGCTGCACAAGCCCGACACGGTGGAAGAGCTGTGCCGCAGCATCGAGCGGGTGCTGACGATCCGGGGCGAAATACCGGCCGACCAGCGCCGCTGAACCGCGACCTGTCGCTCCCGCATGATCCCGACCGGGCCGCCAGGCCCGGTGCTTCAGGCGTCCCGCGGGACCCGCGGCGGCAGTGACGGCTTCCCATTCCGGTCGATCCGCTTTGCCGTCCCCGCAAGCCTCTCTTGCCGGCTCGGCAATGGCTCCCGGCGGGCCGACGCCGGACACTGGGGGGTCACATTGCAAAGGCCCACCCATGTACCAGCTGCTCAGCGCCAAGCCCAGTCCGTACGCACGCAAGGTGCGCATCCAGCTGGCAGAGAAGGGCATTCCGTTCGACCTCATCACCGAGGTGCCATGGAACAGCGATACCCAGACGCCGCGCTGGAATCCGCTGGAAAAGCTCCCGGTGCTGATCTGCCCGGACGGCAGCAGCGTGTTCGAGTCGCGGCTGATCAATGAGTGGATCGAGGCACGACACCCTGAACCGGCGCTGATGCCCGCCGACATGGATGCGCGGTTTGCGGTCAAGCGCATCGAGGTGATCTGCGATGGCGCGTGCGACGCGCTCATCCTGCAGTTGTTCGAGAACGCCCGACCCGAAGACCATCGCAGCCAGCCCTGGATCGACCGCCAGCGTCGCAAGGTGGATGGTGCGTTGCGCGAACTGGCCCGCGTGGTGGGCGATCGCGGGTTCTGCGTGGGTGATCGATTCACGCTGGCCGACGTGGCCACCGGCACGCTGCTGGGTTACCTGAAGGTGCGCTGGCCGCACTTGGACTGGCCTCAGCAGTACCCGAACCTGGCCGCCTTCAGCGAGCGCATCGAGCAGCGCCCTTCGTTTGCCGGCAGCCGTCCCACCACGCAGGTGATCAGCGACCGGGTGGTTTGACGGGGGGCATGCCGCCGGCTGCGGCAGCGGCCCGCAGCTTGTCCTTCTTGCTCGGGCGCTTGCCCTTGATGCCACCGTTGCCGGGCGCGGCCGGCGGCGGGGTTTCGGTCGGCTCGAAGCCGGGCAGCACCTCCAGCGGCAGGCTCATGCCCTGGCGTTTCTGGATCAGGTTCCATTGCGCCTGCGCGGCGGCGGTGACGAAGCTGATGGCCTGGCCGCTGCGCCCGGCGCGGCCGGTGCGGCCGATGCGGTGCACATGGTCATCGGCGGAGCGGGGCAGGTCGTAGTTGACCACCAGCGGCATGTCCTCGATGTCCAGGCCGCGCGCGGCCAGGTCGGTGGTGACCACCACGTCCCAGCGTTTCTGCCGGAACTCGGCCAGCACCTCCTGGCGCGCACCCTGGCTCAGGCCGCCATGGAAGGGGGTCGCGTAACGGTCTTCGCGGTTGAGCTTGGCGGCCACATGGTCGGCCGCGTGCTGGCTGGCCACGAACACCAGGGCGCGGTCGGGCTGCTGCGTGTCGAGCAGGTGGCGCAGCAGGGCGGTGCGGCGGGCGGTGTCGACCGCGATGGCGCGTTGCAGCACCGGCGGAGCGTCGGCGCCCTGGGCCGGCAGATCGATGTGTCGCGGGGCCTGCAGCAGGCGCTCGGCCAGGGTGCGGATGCGGTCGTCGAAGGTGGCCGAGAACATCAGCGTCTGTCGCTGGGCTGGCAGCAGGGCCAGCACCTCGTCCAGCTCGGCGGCAAAGCCCAGGTCGAGCAGGCGGTCGGCCTCGTCGAGCACCAGGGTCTGCACGGCATCGAGCCGCAGGGCGTTGTGGCGCACCACGTCCAGCAGGCGGCCGGGCGTGGCCACCACCACATCGGCCCCGCCGCGCAGGCCCATGAGCTGCGGGTTGATGGACACGCCACCGAACAGCACGGCCACGCGCAGGCGGGCATTGAGGGGCTGGGCCAAGGCCCGCAGGACCTCGCCCACCTGGGCGGCCAGCTCGCGCGCGGGCACCAGCACCAGCGCCCGGGTGCGGCGCTGCGGCACCGGGGTGGAGAGCAGCCGCTGCAGCAGCGGCAGGGCGAAGGCGGCGGTTTTTCCCGAGCCGGTGGGGGCGGTGGCCAGCAGGTCCTGCCCGGCCAGGGCGGGTGGCAGTGCGGCCTGCTGGATGGGGGTGGGTGCGTCGAAGCCGAGGGCGCGGGCGCTGTCGGCCAGCGTGGGCATCAGCCCCAGGGAAGAGAAGTTCATGCGTTCGCGGCGGAGTGACCCGCCAGTATGCGGCCGGCTACCATCCCGGCCATGAAAAAAACGTCCTCATCCAGCGGTCTGGTGTATTCCACCGAGGCAGGCCGCATGTGCCCTGACTGCCGCCAGCCCCTGACCGCCTGCCGCTGCGGGCAACCCGCCTTGCCGCAGGGTGACGGCATCGTGCGGGTGTCGCGGTCGACGGCGGGACGCGGCGGCAAGACGGTGACGGTGGTGCGCGGCGTGCTGCTGCTGCCCGAGCCGCTGGCCGCGCTGGGCAAGCAGCTCAAGGCGGTGTGCGGCACCGGCGGCACGGTGAAGGACGGCGTGATCGAGATCCAGGGCGACCATGTGGAGCGGGTCATGGCCTGGCTGCAGAAGGCCGGCCACACGGTGCGCCGGGCCGGCGGCTGAGCTCAGCGCAGCACTTCCAGCAGGCGGTCCAGGCCGCCCTGTTCGATGGACACCATGGCCTGTTCGCGCACGGCCGGCTTGGCGTGGTAAGCCACCGACAGGCCGGCCACGCCCATCATGGGCAGATCGTTGGCACCATCGCCCATGGCAATGCACTGCGAGGGCTCGATGCCCAGCAGCGAAGCCACCTCCAGCAGGGTGCGGCGCTTCTCGGCGCCATCGCAGATGTCGCCCCAGGGCTGGTCGACCATGCGGCCGGTGAGCTGGCCGCAGTTCGGGCCGCTTTCGACCTCCAGCACGTTGGCCCGCACGAAGTCGATGCCCAGCTTGTCGCGCACCACGTGGGCGAAGAAGGTGAACCCGCCCGAGACCAGCAGCACCTTCAGGCCAGCGGCCTTGCAGGCCTGCACCAGGGCCTGGGCACCAGGGTTGAGCTGCAGGCGCTCGGTCAGCACGCGCTCCATGTCGGCCACGGTCACGCCGCGCAGCAGGGCCACGCGCCGGCGCAGGCTGTCCTTGTAGTCGGTGATCTCGCCGCGCATGGCGGCTTCGGTGATGGCCGACACCTCGGCCTTGCGGCCCACGGCGTCCGCAATCTCGTCCACGCACTCGATGTTGATGAGCGTGGAGTCCATGTCGAAGGCGATCAGCTTGAAGTCGGACAGCTTCAGGGGCGGCGTGAAGCCGCGCACGGTGAGGCCGGGGGCGATGGTCTGGGCAGGGGTCATGGTGGTCAGATGGTTTCAGCGGACTGGACGGGTTGGCCGAGCGATCGCAGCACGTCGCGCACCAGCTGCACCCGGTCCTTGACCTCGGGCAGCGCCTTCTCGATGCGCAGCTTCTCGTTGCCGGCCAGCTTGATGTGCTTGTTCTTCTGGATGAGCTCGATGATGCGCATGGGCTCCACCGGCGGGTTGGGGCGGAAGGTGATGTTCGTCACCCCGGGCGCTGCGTCCACCTTCACCACGCCGTAGGGTGTGCTGAGCACACGCAGACGGTGCACATCGATCAGGGTCTGGGCCTGCGGCGGCAGTTTGCCGAAGCGGTCGACGATCTCCTCCAGCAGCGCATCGACCTGGTCGGTGGACTTGGCGGTGGCCAGCTTCTTGTAGAACGACAGGCGCAGGTGCACGTCGCCGCAGTAGTCGTTGGGCAGCAGGGCGGGTGCGTGCAGGTTGATGTCGGTGGTGACCGACAGCGGGCTCAGCAGGTCGGGCTCCTTGCCGGCCTTGAGCGAGCGCACGGCTTCCGACAGCATCTCGTTGTAGAGCTGGAAGCCCACCTCCAGCATGTTGCCGCTCTGGTTCTCGCCCAGCACCTCGCCGGCGCCGCGGATCTCCAGGTCGTGCATGGCCAGGTAGAAGCCGCTGCCCAGCTCCTCCATCTGCTGGATGGCGTCCAGCCGCTGCTGGGCCTGCTTGGTCAGGCTCTCGATCTCCGGCACCAGCAGGTAGGCATAGGCCTGGTGGTGGCTGCGGCCGACCCGGCCGCGCAGCTGGTGCAGCTGGGCCAGGCCGAACTTGTCGGCGCGACTGATGACGATGGTGTTGGCCGAGGGCACGTCGATGCCGGTCTCGATGATGGTCGAGCACAGCAGCAGGTTGGTGCGCTGGGCCACGAAGTCGCGCATCACGGCTTCGAGCTGGCGCTCGGGCATCTGGCCGTGGGCCACGCCGATGCGGGCCTCGGGCAGCAGTCCCTCCAGCCGCGCCCGGCGGTTCTCGATGGTCTCGACCTCGTTGTGCAGGAAGTAGACCTGGCCGCCGCGCTTGAGTTCGCGCAGCACGGCCTCGCGGATCACGCCCTTGTCCTCGTTGCGCACAAAGGTCTTGATGGCCAGGCGGCGCTGCGGCGCGGTGGCGATGACGGAGAGATCACGCAGGCCTTCGAGCGCCATGCCCAGGGTGCGCGGAATCGGCGTGGCGGTCAGCGTGAGCACGTCGACCTCGGCGCGCAGGGCCTTGACGGCTTCCTTGTGGCGCACGCCGAAGCGGTGTTCCTCGTCGATGATGAGCAGGCCCAGGTTCTTGAACTGGGTCTTCTCGCTCAGCAGCTTGTGTGTGCCCACCACGATGTCCACCGAGCCGTCGGCAATGCCTTTCATGGCGGCGGTGATTTCCTTCTGGGTGCGGAAGCGGCTCATCTCGGCCACCTTGACGGGCCATTTCGAGAAACGGTCCACCAGCGTCTGGTAGTGCTGCTCGGCCAGCAGCGTGGTGGGCGCCAGGAAGGCCACCTGCTTGCCGCCGGTCACCGCCACGAAGGCGGCGCGCAGGGCCACCTCGGTCTTGCCGAAACCCACGTCGCCACACACCAGCCGGTCCATGGGGCGCGGGCTGATCATGTCCTGGATCACGGCGTGGATGGCGGCGCGCTGGTCGGCGGTCTCGTCGAAGCCGAAGTCGTTGGCAAAGGTCTCGTAGTCCTGCGGTGAATAGCGGAACGGGTGGCCCTGCCGCGCGGCGCGGCGGGCATAGATGTTGAGCAGCTCGGCCGCGGCATCGCGCACCTGCTCGGCCGCCTTGCGTCGGGCCTTTTCCCACTGGCCGCTGCCCAGCTTGTGCAGCGGGGCCTCGTCGGCGCTGACGCCGGTGTAGCGGCCGATCAGCTGCAGCTGGCTCACCGGCACGTACAGCACCGCCTTGTCGGCGTATTCCAGGTGCAGGAACTCCTGCAGCGCCGGTGTGCCGTCGGCGTTCTTCTCGCCCATGTCGAGGTTGACCAGGCCCCGGTAGCGGCCGATGCCGTGCTGGGTGTGCACCACCGGGTCGCCCACATTGAGCTCGGACAGGTCCTTGATGAGCGCCTCGACATCGCTCACCTGCTCCTGCTTGCGGCGACGGCGCGTGGTGGGACCGGCCGAGAACAGCTCGGTCTCGGTGACGAAGTCGATGCCGCCCTCGATCCAGGCAAAGCCCGCATTGAGGGCGGCGGTGGCCATGCCGACCTTCTCGTCGCTGGCCTGGAACTCGGCCAGCGAGTCGAACACCGGCGGGCTCAGGCCGCTGGCGCGGATGAAGTCCAGCAGGCTTTCGCGGCGGCCGTCGCTCTCGGCGAGCAGCAGCAGGCGGTGCGGGCTGGCGCGCAGGTGGGCCTGCAGGTGGGCCAGCGGGTCTTCTGCACCACGAACCACCGACAGGGTGGGCAGCGTCTGCACGAAGGCGCTGTGCGTCACATCGCCGACGCCGGGGCGCAGGGCCAGCTGGGCATGGCGGTTGGCCAGGGTGTAGAACTGCTCGGCCTGCAGGAACAGCGATTCGGGCGGCAGCACCGGGCGGTCCGGGTCGCCGTGCAGCAGGCGGTGGCGGTCGCGGGTGTCCTGCCAGAACCGCTGGAAGGCCGGCTCCAGGTCGCCGTGCAGCACCACCGTGGCCTGTTCGCCCAGGTAATCGAATACGGTGGCGGTTTCCTCGAAGAACAGCGGCAGGTAGTACTCGATGCCGGCGGTGGCCACACCGTTGCCGATGTCCTTGTAGATGCGGCTCTTGGTCGGATCGCCCTCCAGCAGCTCGCGCCAGCGGCTGCGGAACAGCGCTCGCGCCGCATCGTCCATCGGGAATTCGCGCCCGGGCAGCAGCCGCACCTCGGGCACCGGATAGAGGCTGCGCTGGCTGTCGGGGTCGAAGGTGCGGATGCTGTCGATCTCGTCGTCGAACAGGTCTACCCGGTAGGGCACCAGGCTGCCCATCGGAAAGAGGTCGATCAGGCCGCCGCGCACCGCGTACTCGCCCGGACTCACCACCTGGGTGACATGGTTGTAGCCGGCCAGCGTCAGCTGCGCCTTCAGCCGTGCCTCGTCGAGCTTCTGGCGCACCTTGAACTCGAAGGTGTAGCCTGCGAGGAAGGACGGCGGTGCCAGCCGGTACAGCGCGGTGGTGGCCGGCACCAGCACCACGTCGGCACCGGCCTCGTGGTCGCGCTGGGAGATGCGCCACAAGGTGGCCAGCCGCTCGCTGATCAGGTCCTGGTGGGGCGAGAAGGTGTCGTAGGGCAGGGTCTCCCAGTCGGGGAACAGGGTGACGCGCAGGTCGGGGGCGAAAAAGGCCAGTTCGTCGATCAGGCGCTGGGCATCGTTGGCATCGGCCGTGACGATGGCGGTCAGGCGCGAGGCCGCGCGCTCGCGCAGGGCCAGCTGCGCCAGCAGCAGGGCGTCGGCCGACCCGCCGGGGTGGGGCAGGGTGTGGCGTTTGCCGGGAGAGAGTTTGGGCAGGTCCATGAATGAGGGCCGGGTGGTCGGCAGCGGCCGTGCAAGACAAACACCCCCGGCGCGGTCCGCCGGGGGTGTGATGGGTGGATTTTAGAATGGGGCCGTTCATGACCCTGCACGCCCCCTCCATACCCGACCGCCCCGCGCCGGTCCCGCCCCCGGCCTGTCACGCGGTGCTGCCCTGTGCCGGGTCGGGCTCGCGCGCCGGTGCGCCGGTGCCCAAGCAGTACCAGCCGCTGGCCGGGCGCCCCCTGGTGCTGCACACCCTCGATGCGCTGGCCCATGTCGGCCGCATCGCCTCCACCGTGGTGGTGGTGCAGCCGGGCGACGGCTTCTGGCCGGCGTTGTCCCAGCCTGTGCCCGCCGGTGTGAGCGTGGTGGAGGGCGGCGCCGACACCCGGGCCGGCAGCGTGTTCAACGGCCTGCTGGCGCTGCGCGAGCGTGGCGTGCCCGACACCGACTGGGTGCTGGTGCACGACGCGGCGCGCTGCCTGGTGGAGCCCGCTGCCATCGATGCCCTGATCGACGCCTGCCTGCCCGATGCGGTGGGAGGCCTGCTGGCCCTGCCGCTGCCCGACACCCTCAAGTCCAGCCAGGCCGGCCGGGTGGGCGCCACCATCGACCGCAGCGACAAGTGGCTGGCCCAGACGCCGCAGATGTTCCGCCTGGGCGCCCTCATCGACGCATTGAAGGCGCGAGCAGCGGATGGCTTTGCCGGCATTACCGACGAGGCCAGTGCCATGGAGCAGGCCGGTCACCGGCCGCTGCTGGTGCCCGGCTCGGCGCGCAACATCAAGATCACCTACCCCGAGGATTTCGCACTGGCCGAGGCCGTGCTCAGGAGCCGCTCATGAATCCCTTGTTGTCCCTGCGGGTCGGTGAAGGCTGGGACACCCATGCCCTGGTGCCCGGCCGTCCGCTGGTGTTGGGCGGCATCACCGTACCGCACACCCATGGCCTGCTGGGCCACTCGGATGCCGATGCATTGCTGCACGCCATCACCGATGCGCTGCTGGGCGCGGCAGCCCTGGGCGACATCGGCCGGCATTTTCCCGACACCGATCCCGAGTTCAAGGGCGCCGATTCGGTGGTGCTGCTGGCCGAGGCCGCGCGCCGCGTGCGGGCCGCCGGCTACGTCATCGTGAACGTGGACAGCACCATCGTGGCCCAGGCCCCCAAGCTGGCGCCGCACATTCCGGCCATGGTCGAGCGCATTGCCGCCGCCCTCGGGCTGGAGGCGGGCCGGGTGAACGTCAAGGCCAAGACGGCCGAGCGCCTGGGCCCGGTGGGGCAGGGGCTGTCGATCGAGGCGAGGGCGGTGGCGCTGCTGGCGGCGGCCTGAAGCCCGGCCGCGGCGTCAGCTGGGCGCCTTGACCAGCTTCATGTGGGCGGCCAGACCGCCGGTGCTGCTGTTGGCCAGGGCGAAGCGCCCGCCCATTCGGGCCACCGCGCGCTCCACGATGGCCAGGCCCAGACCGGTGCCGGTGGCCGAGGTGCGCGAGGTGTCGCCCCGGTAGAACGGCTGGGTCAGCTGGGCCAGCTGGTCGGCCGGCACGCCCTTGCCGTGGTCGCGCAGCTTGACCAGCACCGCGTCGTCCATGGGTTTGGCGGCGATGTCGATCTGCAGCACCCCGGTGATCGGGTTGCGGCCGTAGCGCTGGGCGTTTTCCACCAGGTTGGTGAACACCCGTTGCAGCTCCACCGGATCGCCCATGACGCGGGTGTCGGGCGGAATGTTGATGTTGACCACCTGGCCCTCGTTCTGGCCCAGCGAGAACACGGCGGCCTCCACCACCTGGTTCAGGCTCACCTCCTGCAGCTGGATGTGGTCCGGGCGCGCGTAATCGAGGAACTTGTCGATGATGGCGTTGACCTGGTCGATGTCGGCCGCCATGTGCTCCCGGGCCGCAGGATCGGCCACGCTCATCTCGGTTTCCAGCCGTAGGCGGGCCAGTGGCGTGCGCAGGTCGTGGGAGATGCCGGCCAGCATGAGGGCCCGGTCCTGCTCGATCTTGGACAGCCGCTGGGCCATGCGGTTGAAGCCGATGTTGACCTCGCGGATCTCGCTGGTGGCCACGGCCTCGCTGAGCTGGCTGGCATTGAAGTCGCCTTCACGCACCCGGCTGGCGGCAAACGACAGCATCTTGAGCGGGCGGTTGATCAGGCGCGCGATCAGCGCCGCACCCGTGAGCGACAGCAGGGCCGCCGTGGCCAGCCATATCAGCCAGGTGGTGCCGGCCACCGGGCCCACCCGGGACGGATCGGTGAGCAGCCAGTAGGGATCGCCGTCGATGCTGAAGCCGATCCACAGGCCTGGCCGCCCATTGACCTCGCGCGCCACCACCGTGTCGGGTCCCAGGCGCGCCTTCAGGCGGTCGGCCACGCTGCGGCTCAGCGGGTCGGAGTCGTGCAGCTCGAAGGTGTCGTTGGGCTCGCGCGGGGCGATGTTCAGGCCTTCCTCGGTGGCCAGGGTCTTCACCAGCGACACCCGGGCAATGGAGTCGGAGTGCACCAGCGCCGCCCGGCTGAGGTTGACCAGCGAGGCCAGCTGTTGCGCGCTCTGCAGGGCACGCGGCTCGTATTCGAGCGCGCGGAAGGTCTGCAGCCACGCGACGATGCAGCCGATCAGCAGCAGCGTGAGGAAGAAGAAGGTGCGCCAGAACAGGCTCACCCCGCGCGTGGGCCGGACCTCCAGCGGCGCGGGCGCCGTCTCGAGATTGCCGGTTTCCGACGACTCGAACGAGATGCGCGACTCGAAGCTCATCAGGCGTTGCCGTCCGGCACGAACACATAGCCCACGCCCCAGACGGTCTGCAGGTAGCGCGGCGACGTGGCGTCTTCCTCGATCAGCTTGCGCAGGCGCGAGACTTGCACGTCGAGGCTGCGGTCGAAGGGTTCGAATTCACGGCCGCGGGCCAGCTGGGCCAGCTTCTCCCGCGACAGCGGCTGGCGCGGATGGCGCACCAGCGCCTTGAGCATGGCGAACTCGCCGGTGGTCAGGGGCAGGTCGGCGCCGTCCTTGCGCAGGGTGCGCAGGCTCAGGTCGAATTCGAACGGGCCGAACTTCACCACCTCCTGGTCCTGCGACGGGGCACCGGGCACTTCGGTGGGCGGACGGCGCCGCAGCACGGCATGGATGCGGGCCAGCAGCTCGCGGGGGTTGAACGGCTTGCCCAGGTAGTCGTCGGCACCGACCTCCAGGCCCACGATGCGGTCCACATCCTCGCTCTTGGCGGTGAGCATGATGATGGGGGTGCGGTCGCCGTTGGCGCGCAGGCGGCGGCAGATCGACAGCCCGTCTTCGCCGGGCATCATCAGATCCAGCACGATCAGGTCGACCGAGTCGCGCTGCAGCACCCGGTTGAGTGCCTTGCCGTCTTCGGCCAGCATCACTTCGAAGCCTTCCTGCATCAGATAACGGCGCAGCAGGTCGCGGATGCGAACGTCGTCGTCGACGACCAGAACCTTGTTGGGACGGGTGTTGTTGGTGGCCATTCAGGGACTCTCGAAAATGTAACAAACGCGAGTATGGCAGCGCCAAGTGCTTGTCAGCAATGGGATTTTGTTTTTCTGACAGGCTGTTACAGAAGTTGCCGGTACACCCTCCAGTGTCAACCGATCGCCTCGCACAATGCCCCGTCACACCCTGCAAGGCAACCACGATGAAAGCAACCGCATGGATGGGCGCCGGCCTTCTGGCCCTGCCCCTGCACCTGACCTGGGCCAACGGCGACCGCACCCCGGCGGACGCCACCGGCGCCCCGGGCATCACGCACGATGGCAGCGCCGTCGTGCCGCCGCCACCGGCCGAAACCGACATACCGGGCGAAGCGCGTCCGGTGCCCCGCCTGCGCGACTCGCTGCGCCAGTCGGCCGACAACGGCGGCGAACCGTTCCAGCCCTATCGGTTGTCGCTGGAAGAGCGCCAGCGCATGCGCGAGCAGCTCCGTCACCATGGCACCATCGAATTCCGCATCAAACCCTGAATCTGCCCATGAACCGTTCGCTCGTCTCCGCCCTTGTCGTCCTGCTCGCCGTGGCACAGCCACCGGTCTGGGCCCAGGCGACACCCGCACAGCAGCAGATCACCCTGAGTGCCAGCGGGCATGTGGAGGCGCCACAGGACTGGCTGACGGTGCGCATGGGCCTGACCCGCGAGGGGGCTGATGCGGCGGCCGTGCAGGCCCAGCTCAAGACGGCCATCGACGCGGCGCTGACCACGGCGCGCGCACAGGTGCGCAGCCGGCAGATGGAAGTGCGCAGCGGTGCCTTCGGCGTGTCGCCGCGGTACGGCCGCGACGGCAGGATCAACGGCTGGCAGGGTTCGGCCGAACTGGTGCTCGAGGGTCGCGATGTGCCCCTGATCACCGCCACGGCCGGCAAGCTCTCCACGCTGACCGTCAACAGCATGGGTTTCTCGCTCTCGCGCGAGGCGCGCCGTCAGCTCGAATCCGACGTGCAGGCCCAGGCCATCGAGCGCTTCCGCGCCCGTGCTGCCGAGGTCACCAAGGCCTTCGGTTTCAGCAGCTACACCCTGGGCGCGGTGAACATCTCGTCCACCGACGAAGGCGCCCGGCCCATGCCCCGCATGATGGCCATGGAGGCCAAGGCCGCCATGGCCGATGCGCCGCTGCCGGTGGAGGCCGGCACCGACACCGTCTCGGTCACGGTGTCGGGCTCCATCAACGTGCGTTGACACGCGTCGGCTTACTGCGCGGCCCAGCCGCCGTCCATGTTCCAGGCCACGCCGCGCACATTGCCCGAGGCCGGCCCGCACAGGAACACCGCCAGCTCGCCCAGTTCGTCCGGGGTGGTGAACTGCATGGAGGGTTCCTTCTCGCCCAGCAGCCGCCGCGTGGCCTCCTCGTTGCTCACGCCCAGGGCGGCAGCGCGCGCGTCCACCTGTTTCTGCACCAGCGGGGTCAGCACCCAGCCCGGGCAGATGGCGTTGCAGGTGACGCCTGTGGTGGCGGTCTCCAGGGCGGTGACCTTGGTCAGTCCGACGATGCCGTGCTTGGCCGCCACATAGGCCGACTTTTCGGCCGATGCCACCAGTCCGTGCACCGAAGCGATGTTGATGATGCGGCCCCAGTTGGCCTCCCGCATGGCCGGCAAGGCCAGGCGGGTGGTGTGGAAGGCGCTGCTGAGGTTGATGGCGATGATGGCATCCCAGCGATCCACCGGGAAGTTCTCCACCGGGGCCACGTGCTGGATGCCGGCATTGTTGACCAGCACGTCCACCCGGCCGAACTCGCGGGCGGCAAAGGCCATGAGGTCCTCGATCTCGGCCGGCTTGCTCATGTCGGCGCCGTGGTAGGCCACCCGCACGCCGAGCGCTGCGATCTCGGCCTGGGCGGCCTCGACCTCGCCGAAGCCGTTGAGCACGATGTTGGCACCCTGGCGGGCCAGGGCCTTGGCAATGCCGAGGCCGATGCCGCTGGTGGATCCGGTGACGAGGGCGGTCTTGCGCGCGAGCATGGGGTTCTCCAGTTCCTTTACGATGGGGTCAGCTTTGAGCGGTCGATTATCGAGGACCGCCGATACCGTCCCCGGTGACCCTCACGCCATGACCGAACCCGTTCTCCAGCACCTTGTCGTCGTTCCTGAAGGCGCGCCCGGCGGCCCGCGCCGCATGGCCTGGTGGGACTGGCCCTGCACCGGCACCGACACCGGCCACGTGGTGGTGTGCGTGCATGGCCTGTCGCGCCAGGGACGCGATTTCGATGTGCTGGCCCGTGCGCTGCAGGCGCGGGCGCGCGTGGTCTCGGTCGATGTGGCCGGGCGCGGGTACAGCGACCGGCTGGCCGATCCGTCGGGCTACCAGGTCCCCACCTACGCCACCGACATCGCGCAGCTGCTGATGGCGCTGCGCCAGCAGCGGCCGGACGTTGCCATCGACTGGGTGGGCACCAGCATGGGCGGGCTCATCGGCATGGCCCTGGCGGCCCAGCCGGGCATGGGCATCCGGCGTCTGGTGCTCAACGATGTGGGGCCGGCCATCCAGTGGGAGGCCCTGCAGCGCATCGGCAGTTATGTGGGCACCGATCCTTCCTTCGGGACCGAGCAGCAGGCCATCGACTACCTGGCAACCATCTCCACCGGTTTCGGCCCCCACACCCCGGAGCAATGGGCCGCGCTGTCGCGCCCCATGCTGCGGCAGCGGGACGGCCGCTGGTGGCTGCACTACGACCCCGCGATTGCCGCACCGTTCCGCCAGATGGCGGCCGATGTGCAGGCCGCCCAGGCATCGGCCCAGGCGGGCGAGGCCATGCTGTGGTCGCTGTTCGACGCCATCACCTGTCCCACGCTGCTGCTGCGCGGCGCCGACTCCGATCTGCTGTCGGCGGCCACGGCGCAAGCCATGGCCGGACGCGGGCCGCGGCCCCGTGTGGTCACCTGGCCGGGCGTGGGCCATGCGCCCACCCTGGTGAGCCCGGATCAGGTCGCCGTGGTGAGCGAATTCCTGCTCGGCTCCTGACGCGTCGGCCATGAAACGCGCAGCATCCCTCGGGCCCGGCGAGGCCCCCGTCGCCGCGTCGGCCATCGTGGCCGCCACCGCATCCAGCCTTCCGGCGGGTGATCAGGCCCTGCAACGGTCGCGGGCCTTTGCCGAACCGCTGCTGTCCGGCGAAACGCTGGACACCGGCGAGAACACGCTGGCGCATGCCGACGCCGTGGCCCGCATCCTGGCCGACATCGGCGGGTCCGAGGCCATGCAGGCGGCGGTGTATCTGGTCTATGCCTGCCAGCACCTCAATCGGCCGCAGGAGGTGATTGCCAAGGCGTTCGGCGAACATTTCGCCGCGCTGGCGGTGGAAACCACCAAGCTGGTCCAGCTGCAGCGGCAGGCGCGTGCGCGTGCCACCGACCAGCAGGCCGACGCCGCCGGCAGCAAGGCCCTGACCAGCGTGCTCACGGCCAGCCAGACCGAGAACGTGCGCAAGATGCTGCTGGCGTTCTCGCGCGATCTCCGCGTGGTCATGCTGCGCCTGGCTTCACGCCTGCAGACCCTGCGCCACCATGCCGCCACCAGGACCGATCCGGGCCAGGCACTGGCCAGTGAATCGCTGCATGTGTTTGCCCCGCTGGCCAACCGGCTCGGGATCTGGCAGATCAAGTGGGAGATGGAGGATCTCGCGTTCCGCTTCCTGGAGCCGCAGACCTACAAGGATGTGGCCCGCCTGCTCGACGAGAAGCGCGCCGAGCGCGAGGCCCATGTCGACCAGGCCCGCCAGCAGCTGCAGCTGGCCCTGCTGGACCAGGGCATTGCCGCCTCGGTGCAGGGCAGGCCCAAGCACATCTACAGCATCGTCAAGAAGATGCGTGGCAAGGGGCTGGGCTTCGACCAGGTGTTCGACATCCGGGCCCTGCGGGTGATCGTGCCGCAGCTGGCCGACTGCTACGCCGTGTTGGCCTGGGTGCATGCGAACTTCACGCCGGTGCCCGACGAATTCGACGACTACATCGCCAAGCCCAAGCCCAACGGTTACCAGTCGCTGCACACGGTGGTGCGCGATGCGCAGGGCAGGGCGTTCGAGATCCAGATCCGCACCCAGGCCATGCACGACCACGCCGAGCACGGCGTGGCGGCGCACTGGGCCTACAAGGAGGCCGGTGCCAAGGGCTATGCCGGCGTGTCGGCCAGTTCCGGGTACGACGCCAAGATTGCGGTGCTGCGCCAGCTGCTGGCCTGGGAGCGCGACCTCAGCGGTGCCGCGCCCGGCCTGTTCGATGACCGGATCTACGTGCTCACGCCCGATGCCGCCATCGTCGAGCTGCCGCAGGGCGCCACGGCGGTGGACTTCGCCTACACGGTCCACACCGACCTGGGACACCGCTGCCGCGGTGCCCGGGTCGACGGCGCCATGGTCACGCTCAACACGCCACTGCAGAACGGCCAGACGGTGGAGATCACGGCGGCCAAGGAAGGCGGACCGTCCCGCGACTGGCTCAATCCCGAACTCGGTTACCTGGTGAGCCACCGCGCCAAGGCCAAGGTGAGGGCCTGGTTCAATGCGCTGGCCTTGCAGGAGACCATCGCACGGGGACGCGATGCGGTGGAGAAGCTGCTCCAGCGCGAGGGCCGTACCGCACTCAAGCTCGACGATCTGGCGACCATGCTGGGGCTGACATCGGCGCAGGAACTGTTCGAGCAGGTGGGCAAGGACGAGCTTTCGCTGCGCGCCATCGAGACCCACCTGCGACCGGCCGAGCCCCAGGCAGCGCCCGAAGCCGCCACCAGCTGGGTGCGCAAGCCCCGGCGCCAGGCCGGCGGCGACGCGGGCCGGGTGCTGGTGGTGGGTGTCGAATCGCTCATGACCCAGCTGGCCAAGTGCTGCAAGCCGGCACCACCGGACGACATCGGCGGCTTCATCACCCGGGGCAAGGGGGTCAGCGTGCACCGCGCCGATTGCTCCGATTACCAGCACCTGTGCCGCAAGGCGCCGGACCGGGTGATCGCGGTGGAATGGAGCGGGCAGGGCCCGGCGGGCCGTGACGGCAAGCCCACGGTCTATCCGGTCGACGTGGGCATCGAGGCGCTGGACCGCCAGGGCCTGCTGCGCGACATCTCCGACGTGTTTGCCCGCGAGAAGATGAACGTGATCGGCGTGCAGACCCAGACGGTGCGTGACATCGCCTGGATGACCTTCACCATCGAGGTGACGGATGCCCGCCAGGTGGCACGGGCCATGGCCGTGGTCAGCGATGTGCCCGGGGTGCGCATGGTGCGCCGCAAATGACCTCGATTTGGCGTGCTATACTGCGAGGCTTGCAACGATTTCAGGCGCGTAGCTCAGCTGGTTAGAGCACCACCTTGACATGGTGGGGGTCGTTGGTTCGAGTCCAATCGCGCCTACCACACACGAATGTGGATCCCCAGGGCCTGGCGGCAACGTCAGGCCCTGTCCTTTTGGGTCGCCGCCCAGGTGGCTGTCCGTTGTTCGCGCTTGCGAACCACCCGCCAGCGCCAGACTTGCGACACCACTGCGTAGGTGATTGCGGCCAGGGTGACCGCCAGGGTGCCCAGGCCGGCTGCCAGCGACATGCCGACACCGGACGAAGCCTCCCCCAGCATGAATTCCCCCAGCTTCCACGCCACGTAGTACACCGGCCCGAAGGTCACCGGGTTGGTGACCAGGGTGCTGGCAATGGCGGCCGGTACATGGGCACGGAGCAGGACGGCCGCACCTGCGCTCAGCGGAATCTGGGCCACCGGAATCAGCAGCCCGAAGAAGATGCCCAGCGCCATACCCAGCGCAAACCCCCGCCGGCGCAGGCTCCAGAGGGCCGGATGGTGGAGCGCCGGGCCGAGCCAGCGAAGCCATCGGTTGTTGCGCACGGCGGCGGCATCGGGCAGCCAGCGTTTGAATCGTTTCATGCAGAGGGTGTCGCAATCACGGGGGATGTGCAGTGGGTGGCGAAGGCGCACAGGCGTTGTCGCACAGGGAAAACCCATGCACACTCGGTCGATGCGGATTTCTAGAATCCTGACGACGAAGGCGGCAAGCGTCCGATCACCTTCTGCGAAGTTCCGTTCCCGTCCTGAAAGCTCCGAGTGCACAAATCCAAGGCCGACACCGCCCGCCCGTCCGAATCGGTGAGGGTGATCAAGAAGTACCCCAACCGCCGGCTGTACGACACCGACACGTCGTCCTACATCACGCTGGCGGAGGTCAAGGCGCTGGTCATGGACAGCGAGCGGTTCGTGGTGCGCGACGCCAAGACCAACGAAGACCTCACCCGCAGCATCCTGCTCCAGATCATTCTTGAAGAGGAGACGGCCGGCGTCCCCATCTTCACCGAACAGGTGCTGGCCAACATCATCCGTTTCTATGGCCACGCCATGCAGGACTTCATGGGCTCCTATCTGGAGAAGAACGTGCAGATCTTCATGGACCTGCAGCACAAGATGGCCGAACAATCCTCCGGCATGAATCCTGAGGCCTGGAAGCAGTTCATGAACGCCCAGTCGCCCATGATGCAGGGCATGATGGGGACCTACATGGAACAGTCGCGCACCGCGTTCACGCAGATGCAGGAGCAGATGCAGAAGAACAGCGAGCAGATGCTGGCCGCCTTCGGGCTCAAGCGCTGAGCGCCGCCGGTCACATGGGTCTGAGACAATCGGGCCCATGAGTGATACCCCCCAGACATCGGGCGCGACCGCGTCCCCGCCCAAGGTCGGCTTCGTGAGCCTGGGCTGCCCCAAGGCCCTGACCGACTCCGAACTCATCCTCACGCAGCTCAGCGCCGAGGGTTACCAGACTTCCAAGACGTTTGCCGGGGCCGATCTGGTGATCGTCAACACCTGCGGCTTCATCGACGATGCCGTGCGCGAGAGCCTGGACACCATCGGCGAAGCCCTGGCCGAGAACGGCAAGGTCATCGTCACCGGTTGCCTGGGTGCGCGCGAGGGCGAGGGCGGTGGCAATCTGGTGCGCCAGATGCACCCCAGCGTTCTGGCGGTCACCGGCCCCCACGCCACCCACGAGGTGATGGAGGCGGTGCACACCCACCTGCCCAAGCCGCACGATCCCTTCGTGGACCTGGTGCCGCCGCAGGGCATCAAGCTGACGCCGCGCCACTATGCGTACCTGAAGATCAGCGAAGGCTGCAACCACCGCTGCACCTTCTGCATCATCCCGAGCATGCGCGGTGATCTGGTGAGCCGCCCCATCGGCGATGTGCTCACCGAGGCCCGCAAGCTGTTCGAGGCCGGTGTGAAGGAACTGCTGGTGGTGAGCCAGGACACCTCGGCCTACGGGGTGGACGTGCAGTACCGCACCGGCTTCTGGGACGGCAAGCCGGTCAAGGCCCGCCTGTTCGATCTGGTGCGCACGCTGGGCGAGATCGCCAAGGCCTATGGCGCCTGGGTCCGGCTGCACTATGTGTATCCGTACCCGCACGTGGACGACATCATTCCGCTGATGGCCGAAGGACTGGTGCTGCCGTACCTGGACGTGCCGTTGCAGCACAGCCACCCCGATGTGCTCAAGCGCATGAAGCGCCCCGCCAGCGGCGAGCGCAACCTGGAACGCATTGCCCGCTGGCGCGAGATCTGCCCGCAGATCGTGGTGCGCAGCACCTTCATCGCCGGCTTCCCGGGCGAGACCGAAGCCGAGTTCCAGCACCTGCTCGATTTCGTGCAGGAAGCGCAGATCGACCGTGCGGGCTGCTTCGCCTACTCGCCGGTGGAGGGCGCGGCGGCCAATGCGCTGGCCGACCCGGTCCCCGATGCGGTGCGAGAGGAGCGCCGCGCACGCTTCATGGCCGTGGCCGAAGCCGTGTCGGCCGAGCGCCTGCGGCGCCGCGTGGGCGCCACCCTGCAGGTGCTGGTGGATTCGGCACCCGGCCTGGGCAAGAAGGGTGGCGTGGGCCGCAGCTATGCCGACGCGCCCGAGATCGACGGCCTGGTGCGGCTGCTGCCGCCCGAGAAGATCAGCAAGACCCTCAAGGTGGGCGAGTTCACGCGGGCTCGCGTGGTCGCCGCCGAGGGTCACGACCTGCTGGCGGTCCCGATTTGACGGAACGCCTCTGCGCCCTGTGCGGACCTGTGGTCCGCGTGGGCGTTGCCGTGTCCGGCTGTGCCGTGTGCGCCGTCGTCACGGCAAAGAAAAAGGCCAGCAAACTTGCGTTTGCTGGCCTTTATGATTGGTGCCCAAGAGAGGACTCGAACCTCCACGCCTCTCGGCGCTAGTACCTGAAACTAGTGCGTCTACCAATTCCGCCACCTGGGCATCTCAGGAAGACCGCAAGTATAGCATCAAAAAATTGATCGACAAAACAGTGAACGAAAAAAACAGCCTGCTGGCCGAATTCGAAGGCGTCGTCTCGGGTCATCGCGATGGACACGGCTTCGTGATCCGGGACGATGGACAGGCTGACATCTATCTCCCCTCCAACGAAATGCGCGCGGTGCTCCACAAGGACCGCGTCAAGGCCCGCATCGTGCGGCTGGACCGCAAGGGCCGACCGGAGGGGCGCGTGACCGAGATCCTGGAGCGCTCCGACGCACCCATCATCGGCCGCCTGCTGCAGGAAAGCGGCGTGTGGCTGGTGGCGCCGGAAGACAAGCGCTATGGCCAGGACGTGCTCATCCCCAAGGGCGCCACCGGCTCGGCCAAACCGGGTCAGGTGGTGGTGGTCGAGCTGACCGAACCGCCGGCGCTCTACGGGCAGCCGGTGGGTCGCATCAAGGAAGTGCTGGGCGAGATCGACGACCCCGGCATGGAGATCGAGATCGCCGTGCGCAAGTACGGCGTGCCGCACGCGTTCTCCGAAGCCGCCCTGGCCCAGGCGCGGTCGCTGCCCGATCATGTGAGGGCGAGCGACCTCCAGCACCGCGTCGACCTGCGCGACGTGCCGCTGGTGACCATCGACGGCGAGGACGCGCGCGATTTCGATGACGCGGTCTACTGCGAGCCGGCCAAGGTGGGCCGGGGCAAGGGATGGCGCCTGCTGGTGGCGATTGCCGACGTGAGTCACTACGTGGAGACCGGCTCGGCCATCGACATCGATGCCTACGACCGCGCCACCTCGGTGTACTTCCCGCGACGCGTGATCCCCATGCTGCCGGAGAAGCTGTCCAACGGGCTGTGCTCGCTCAACCCCGGGGTGGAGCGGCTGTGCATGGTGTGCGACATGCTGATCAACGCCAAGGGCGAGGTCCATGCGTACCAGTTCTACCCGGCGGTCATGTTCAGCCATGCGCGCTTCACCTACACCGAGGTGGCCGCCATCCTTCAGAACACGCGCGGTCCCGAGGCGCAGGCCCGCAAGCCGCTGGTGCCCTACCTGCTGAACCTGCACGACGTCTACCGAGCGCTGCTGCAGGCCCGCCAGGCCCGGGGCGCGGTGGACTTCGAGACGGTGGAGACGCAGATCGTGTGCGACGAGTCCGGCCGCATCGAGCGGATCGTGCCGCGCACCCGCAACGACGCCCACAAGCTGATCGAGGAGGCCATGCTGGCGGCCAACGTCTGCTCGGCCGAGTTCATCGAACAGGGCAAGCACACCGGTCTGTTCCGGGTGCACGAGGGCCCGACGCCCGAAAAACAGGAGATCCTGCGCAACTACCTCAAGGCCATGGGGGTGCAGCAGACAATCGGCGACAACCCCAGGCCGATGGATTTCCAGCAGATCGCGGCGGCCACCAAGGACCGTCCCGAGGCGCAGCAGATCCACACCATGCTGCTGCGCTCGATGCAGCAGGCCATCTACACCCCGATCAACAGCGGGCACTTCGGTCTGGCCTTCGAGGCCTACACCCATTTCACCAGCCCGATCCGGCGGTACCCGGACCTGTTGGTGCACCGTGTGATCAAGGCCATCCTCACCCAGCGGCGTTATCAGTTGCCCGCCTTGCCCACCCCGGGCGAGGCCCATGCCAAGCTGAGCAAGCGGCTGGCCAGCCGCGCGCAGCCTTCCGACGCGCCGCCGCGCAAGCTGCCGGCCGACACGCTGGCCTGGCAGGCCGCCGGTCTGCACTGCAGCGCCAACGAGCGCCGGGCCGACGAGGCCAGCCGCGACGTGGAGGCCTGGCTCAAGTGCAAGTACATGCGCGAACACCTGGGCGAGGAGTTCAGCGGGGTGGTGTCCTCGGTCACGAGCTTCGGCCTGTTCGTCACGCTGGACGCGATGTATGTGGAAGGGCTGGTGCACATCACCGAGCTGGGCGGGGAGTACTTCCGCTTCGACGAGGCGCGGCAGGAACTGCGCGGTGAGCGCACCGGCATCCGTTACGCCCTGGGCACACGGGTCGATGTGCAGGTCAGCCGGGTGGACCTGGATGGCCGCCGCATCGACTTCCGGCTGGTCACGCCCGACGACGATCTGGTGGGGCGCGCCATGCGCGAGAAGGCGGGGGGCGGCGATCCGGCCGGCACGCGTGAGCGCAAGGGCCGTCGCACGGACAAGCCGCCCGTCACGGACGTGAAGACCGCAGTGCGCAAGGCCGCCAGCAAGAAGGCGGCGAAGGCCGGCGTCAACGGGAAATCACGCAAGGGCCGCCGGGGCTGACCGGCAGTCGGCCTACACTCCGCCCCATGCGCATCGTCCTGTTCCTGCTCGATACCCTGTTCTTCTTTCTGGTGGCGGCCGCCCTGTTGCGGGCCTGGATGAATCTGCAGCGGGTGCAGATGTCGGTCCAGCCGGGTCGCTTCGTCATGGCGATCACCGACTGGATCGTCAAGCCGGTGCGGCGGGTGCTGCCGCGGCCACTGGCGCAGTCCCGCATCGACTGGGGCAGCCTGCTGTCCGCCGAACTGCTGGCCCTGCTGCACGCGGTCATGACCGTCACCCTGGTGCAGGGCGGCGCTGCCTTCCAGCAGGCCGACTGGCTGGCCGCCGTCCCGCTGATGTCCGGCGTCTTTCTGTTGCGCACCGTGCTGCAGGGTCTGATGCTGCTGCTCATCGTGTATGCGGTGCTGAGCTGGGTTCAGCCGCACGCGCCGGTCATGGGCATGCTCGACAAACTGCTCGCGCCGCTGCTGCGACCCATCCGCAAGGTCGTGCCGCTGGTGGGTGGCGTGGACCTGTCGGTGCTGCTGCTGATCGTGCTGCTGCAGGTGGGGCTGATGGTGGTGGGCTGAGGCCGGCCCGGTCTGTCAGACCGGACGCGCAGCGCGCGCGAGAGCAGCGGCCGTGAGGCTGCCCTCGCCGGCATCCCAGGTCTGCGCCAGGAGGCCGTGCAGATGCACCGCACGGCAGACGGAATCCATGGCTTCTCCCGGGTGGCGGGCCATGGCGGCCGCCACCATGCCGGCCAGCACATCGCCGGTGCCGGCCGTGGCCAGGCGTGCATTGCCGCTGGCGTTGATCCAGGGCAGGCCTTGCGGTGCTGCCACCACGGTTCCTGCTCCCTTGAGCACGCAGATCACCTGGAGCAGCCCGGCCAGCGCCGAGGCCGCGCCCAGCCGGTCGGCCATCACGTCGGCCGTGCTGCGGCCCAGCAGCCGGGCCGCCTCCAGCGGATGGGGTGTGATCACGGTCGCCTGCCAGCCCCTGCGTCGCAGGGCATCCTGCAGCGCCCCGTCGTTCGCCACAGCGTTCAGGCCGTCTGCATCGAGCACCAGCCGCCCTGCATGGGCGAGCACGCCGGGCAGCCAGCTGCCAAGACCCGCCCCGCCGCCGCAGCCCGCGACCACCGTCAGGGCGGCGAGCGTCGGCGGGTCCAGCAGGGCGGGCAGATGCCGCAGCATCAGTTCCGGCTGTACCGGGTCCCATTCGACGGTGGTGGACGCATCCGGCACACCCAGATAGACCCGTCCCGCTCCGGCATGGAGTGCGGCCCGGGCGGCCAGCACGGCGGCGCCGGCCATGCCCTGACCGCTGTGCACCAGCGACTGCCCCGGCATGACCGCCACATCGCCGTAACTGCCCTTGTGCGCAGCATGCGGATGCCCGGCCTTGTCCCCGGGGTCGGACCCGAAACCACCCCAGTGGGTCGCCACGCCTGCGTCGTCGGGCACTGCGACACCCAGGGTGTCGAGCCAGACGTCCCCGGCCAGATCGCGCCCATGACCGGTGAGCAGGCCCGGCTTGAGGGTGAGCAGCGCCAGCGTGGCCCGCGGGTGGCGCGACGACGGCAACGGACCGGTCCAGCGCCCGGTGTCCGCATCCAGTCCGGAAGGGACATCCAGGCACAGCACTGGCCGGGGATCCTGCGCCAGTGCCCATGCGGTCTCTGCCAGCGGCCCTGGCCCGAGGGGCCGAGCCCCGATGCCCAGCAGTCCATCGATCAGGACCTCGGCGTCCTGACCCCACGGCGGCACGGCCGATCCAGCCTGCGGCAAACGTCGGAGATCGACCCCGGCGGACTCCGCCTGACGCAGCGCCCGGGCTGCATCCCCCGGCAAGGGGCGCGCAGGGTCGTGCAGCAACCAGGCCGTGACATGCCCTTGCCCCAGTGTCTGCAGGTGCCGATGCAGCGCTGTGGCGGCCACCAGACCATCGCCGCCGTTGTTGCCCGGCCCGCAGACGACGTCGATGCGCCGGGCCTGTGGCTGCCACGCCCGCAGCAGCCGGGCCGCTGCATCGCCGGCCCGGTTCATCAGGGTGCCGGGCGGCAGCCCGGCCTGCGCCAGCAACTCGATGGCGCGGGTGGTGGCCACGCTGTAGGCGCTTTCCCGGTGGGTCGGGTCGAGGCGGCGAGGCGTCAGCGGTGACATGGATCGTGCCTCCGGGTCCATGGTGCGTTGGGTCAGAGCCCGCGGCGGGTGGGCAGGAAGGGGCGTGCGTCCATCGTGGGCGCCTGCCCGGACAGGCCGTCGGCCAGCACACTGGCGGCGCCGCAGGCCAGGCTCCAGCCGGCCTCACCGTGGCCCACGTTGAGCCACACGCCGGGGATGCGGGTGGGGCCGATCAGGGGCGGGCCGTCCGGCAGGACCGACTGCGTGCCTTGCCATTCCTGCAGGCTGCTGCCGGGGCCACCCACCCGCGCTGCACCCGGAAACCAGTCGAGGAGGGCGTCGTAGAGTCGGCGCAGGGTGTCCGGGTCGGGTGCCGCGTCCGCCCGCGAGAGCAGTCGGCCTCCGCTGACCCGGACCCGCTGGCCCAGCCGGGTGATGCTGATGCCGGTCGAGGCGTCCAGCACGCCCGAGATGGGCGCATCCAGCGGCTCGCGCAGCGGCGCGCTCACCGAGCACGACTGGACGCCCATCAGGGGGAGTCGCAGGCCGTGTCCGTCCAGCAGGCCGGCGGCGTCGGTGCCGTTGCACAGAATGGCCACATCGAATGATTCGCCGGGCTGACCGGCCCGTTGCACCTCGACCCCGCCCTGCGCACGGGGCAACAGGGCCGAGACCGGGTGCCCCATCTCGAACCGGCAACCGGACTCCATGGCCGCCTGCCGGATCAGCAGCGCCCACTCCCGGGGGTTGGCCACACCGGCTGTAGGCAGCTCGATGGCCCCGGCCAGCGCGGTGTCGGGGCGCAGCGCCGGCTCGATCCGGCGGGCGGCGGCCGCATCGAGCTCCCGGCATGGGGTGCCCCACTGCCGCAGCCGGGCCACCACCGGCTGAGCCCATTCCTGCTCGCGGCGGGTCCTCAACAGCACCAGCAGTCCTTCGGAGCGGTCATGGTCGAGCTGCAGCCGGTCCTGCAGGTCGTTCATCACGTCCTGGCTGCGCACCGACAGCGCATGGAACGCCGCGAGGTCGTCATCGACCCGGGGTGCTGTCGAATGAAACCGCCACTTCCACAGCCATGCCCAGCGGGACGGTCCGGGCCAGCCTCGCAGGCCCAGTCGGGTGCCCGGACGGCCGCTGCCCTGGCCGAAACCCCTGGTCAGGCCGCGCCAGGGCTGGTGCCAGCCGGCACCGACCAGTCCGCCGGGCGCAAAGCTCGCCCCCTCGGCCGCCCTGGAGGCACGCTCGAACACGGTCACCGAATGCCCCTGCTCGGTCAGCCGGTGGGCCGCTGCGATGCCCACGACACCCGCGCCGATGATGGCCACCTTCATGCAGCCCTCCTGGCAAACGAGCGGTGCGGCAGCGGTCGGATCGGGTGGCGTCTGGGCATGGGTCGGGGTGGGGGGAGTGACTGCTATAATCGACAAGCTTTGCGCCAAGTGGTGCAGAGAAATCGCAAACCAGCCCGACCAGGTGTCGGATCCTTCCGACAAAGCAACCCGCCAGGGTACGCCGTCGAAGGCCGATCGGGGCTGGATTTTAGACACAACCTCTGGAAAGAAATCCCATGTCGATCTCCATGCGCGAAATGCTGGAAGCCGGTGTCCACTTTGGCCACCAGACCCGCTTCTGGAACCCCAAGATGGCCCCGTACATCTTCGGCCATCGCAACAAGATTCATATCGTCAACCTCGAGAAGACACTGCCGCTGTTCGAGGAAGCCCAGAAATTCGTGCGCCAGCTCTCCGCCAACCGCGGCACCATCCTGATGGTGGGCACCAAGCGCACCTCGCGCGAGATCGTGGCAGCCGAAGCCCGCCGCGCCGGCGTGCCCTTCGTCGACCAGCGCTGGCTCGGCGGCATGCTGACCAACTTCAAGACGGTCAAGACCTCCATCAAGCGCCTCAAGGACATGCAGGCCCAGCAGGAAGCCGGCCTGGAGAGCATGACCAAGAAGGAGCAGCTGCTGTTCGCCCGCGAAATGGAAAAGCTGGAGAAGGACATCGGCGGCATCCAGGACATGACCGCGCTGCCCGACGCCATCTTCGTGATCGACGTGGGCTTCCACAAGATCGCCGTGCTCGAGGCCCAGAAGCTGGGCATCCCGCTGGTGGGCGTGGTCGACACCAACCACTCGCCGGCCGGCATCGACTATGTGATCCCCGGCAACGACGACTCGGCCCGTGCCGTGGCCCTGTACGCCCGTGGCATCGCTGACGCCATCCTGGAAGGCCGCGCCAACGCCGTGACCGACGTGGCCAAGGCCGTGGCCGCCGAAGGCGCCGACGAGTTCGTGGAAGTCAAGGACGGCGCCGCCGCCTGATTCCCGACCGCTTGGGCAGGAGGGGCTCGCGTAGCCCCTTTTTCACACCCTGCCGCCGGAGATCCGACGTATTTCAACCGCCTGCCCGGGTGTCCTGGCAGGCCACAGGAGAAAGCAACATGGCAATTACCGCAAGCATGGTCGCCGAACTGCGCGCCAAGACCGACGCCCCGATGATGGAGTGCAAGAAGGCCCTGACCGAGGCCGACGGCGACATGGCCAAGGCCGAAGAGCTGCTGCGCGTCAAGCTGGGCACCAAGGCCGGCAAGGCCGCCAGCCGCGTGACCGCCGAAGGCGTGGTCGCATCGCACATCGACGGCAGCACCGGCGCCCTGATCGAAGTCAACTGCGAAACCGACTTCGTCACCAAGAACGACAGCTTCCTGGCCCTGGCCGCTGCCGCTGCCCGCCTGATCGCCGAACACAACCCGGCCGACATCGACGCCCTGGGCGCGCTGCCCTACAGCCAGGACGGCTTCGGCCCCACCCTGGAAGAAGTCCGCAAGGGCCTGATCGGCAAGATCGGCGAGAACATGTCCTTCCGCCGCTTCAAGCGCTGGGCCAACGGTGGCCAGCTGGCCGGTTACCTGCACGGCACCCGCATCGGCGTCGTGGTCGAGTTCGACGGCGATGCCGTGGCCGCCAAGGATGTGGCCATGCATGTGGCCGCCATGAAGCCGGTGTCCCTGACCTCGGCCGATGTGCCCGCCGACCTGATCGAGCGCGAGCGCTCGGTGGCTGCCGCCAAGGCCGCCGAATCGGGCAAGCCGGCCGACATCGTGGCCAAGATGGTCGAAGGCTCGGTGCAGAAGTACCTCAAGGAAGTCTCGCTGACCGACCAGGTCTTCGTGAAGGCCGCCGACGGCAAGCAGACCGTCGGTGCCTACCTCAAGTCCGCCGGCACCAACGTCAAGGGCTTCACCCTGTACGTGGTGGGCGAGGGCATCGAGAAGAAGGTCGACGACTTCGCCGCCGAGGTCGCTGCCCAGGTGGCCGCTGCCAAAGGCGCCTGACACCGGCCTGCCGGTTCACCGGCAAGCCAGTACAGCAACGGGCCGCAAGGCCCGTTGTCACATCCGGCGGCGACTCGACGTCCGCCTGCTGGCCGCTACACTTGGCGGCTGGTGTTTCCGTATTCCAAGAACCGCTCTGCTGAAGGTCATTCATGCCCGCCTACAAACGGATCTTGCTGAAGCTGTCGGGGGAGGCCCTCATGGGCGACGACGCTTTCGGCATCAACCGCGCCACCATCGTCCGCATGGTGGATGAGATCGCCGAAGTCACCCGCCTGGGCGTCCAGGTCGCCATCGTGATCGGCGGTGGCAACATCTTCCGCGGCGTGGCGGGTGGTTCGGTCGGCATGGACCGGGCCACCGCCGACTACATGGGCATGCTCGCCACCGTGATGAACTCGCTGGCGCTGGCCGACACGATGGAGAAGGCGGGTCTGGTGGCCCGCGTCATGTCGGCCATCGCCATCGAGCAGGTGGTCGAGCCGTATGTGCGTCCCAAGGCGCTGCAGTACCTTGAAGAAGGCAAGGTGGTGGTGTTTGCCGCCGGTACCGGCAACCCCTTCTTCACCACCGACACCGCCGCCGCGCTGCGTGGCGCCGAGATCGGCGCCGAGGTGGTGCTCAAGGCCACCAAGGTGGACGGGGTCTACACCGCCGATCCCAACAAGGACAAGACCGCCACCCGCTACACCTCCATCAGCTTCGACGAGGCCATGGCGCGCAACCTGCAGGTCATGGATGCCACGGCGTTCGCGCTGTGCCGCGATCAGAAGCTGCCCGTCAAGGTGTTCTCCATCTTCAAGCCGGGCGCGCTGCGTGCCGTGGTCATGGGGGCCGACGAAGGCACCCTGGTCCATGTCTGAGCCCGTACCGTTCACTGCCATTCCTCCGGAGATTCCATGACCATTGCCGACATCCGCAAGAACGCCGAGCACAAGATGCAGCAGTCCATCGAGGCGTTCAAGAACAGCCTGACGAAGGTCCGTACCGGGCGCGCCAACCCGCAGCTGCTCGATACGGTGCATGTGGACTACTACGGCTCCATGCTGCCGCTGTCCCAGGTGGCCAACCTGTCGCTGCTGGACGCCCGCACCATCGGTGTGGCCCCGTGGGAAAAGGGCATGGGTGCCAAGATCGAGAAGGCCATCCGCGAGTCCGACCTCGGCCTGAACCCGGCCACCCAGGGCGACCTGATCCGTGTTCCCATGCCGCCCATGACCGAAGAGCGCCGCCGCGAGCTCACCAAGGTGGTCAAAGGGGAGGGCGAGGCCGCCAAGATCGCCATCCGCAACCTGCGCCGCGATGCCAACGAGGCGGTGAAGAAGCTGGTGAAGGACAAGCTGGCCTCCGAGGACGATGACCGCCGTGCCCAGGAAGACATCCAGAAGCTGACCGACCGCATGATTGCCGAGGTGGACAAGCTGGTGGCTTCCAAGGAACAGGACATCATGGCCGTCTGACGGCCCCGCGTCATGCACACCTCCGCCTCAGACCGCGTACCGGCCCATGTGGCCATCGTCATGGATGGCAACGGTCGCTGGGCACGCCGGCGCTGGTTGCCCCGTGTGGCCGGTCACAAGCAAGGCGTCGAGGCCCTGCGGCAGGTGGTCCGGGCCTGCCTGGAGCGGCACATTCCGGTGCTCACCGTGTTCGCGTTCTCGTCCGAGAACTGGAGCCGCCCCGCCGATGAGGTGTCCGGCCTGATGGAGCTGCTGTCGCTGGCGCTGCAGCGCGAGGTGCCCAGCCTTCTGGACAACGGCGTGCGGCTGCATTTCCCGGGTGACCGCGCAGGCCTGTCGGCTCGCGTCGTGCAAGGGCTGGAAGCCGCCGAAGAGCGAACGGCCCACAACCAGCGTCTGGTGCTCAATGTCTGCTTCAACTACGGGGGCCGCTGGGACATCGTGCAGGCCGCCCGCCAGCTCGCCGAGCGTGGCGTCGAGATCACCGAAGACAGCCTGTCTTCGGCCATGGCCCTGTCGCACGTGCCTGACCCTGACCTGCTGATCCGCACCGGCGGCGAGACCCGCATCAGCAACTTCCTGCTCTGGCAATCGGCCTACACCGAGTTCGTCTTCACCGACACCTTGTGGCCCGACTTCGATGCCGCCGCACTGGACCGTGCGCTGGCCGAGTTCGCACAGCGCGAGCGCCGCTTCGGAAAGACCTCAGAGCAGCTGACGGACGCCCCCGCGTCCGCCGTGGCCGACACCCGCCTCCATGCTTAAACAGCGCGTCATCACGGCGGTGGTCCTGCTGGCCATCCTGCTTCCCGCGCTGTTCCATGCCTCCATCGTTCCCTTCGCGGCCTTCACGCTGCTGCTGATCGTTGCAGCCGGCTGGGAATGGGCGCGCCTGAACGGCTGCGGCCCGCTGGTCTCCCGCCTGCTGGGACTCGGACTGGGCGCAGGCCTGCTGGCGCTCTGGATGGCGGGAGGCCTGGCACTGGACTGGCGCCTGCTTTGGCTGCTGGTCGGTGGCCTGTGGCTGCTGCTGGCGGCTGTCATGCTCTGGCGCGGTGTGGCCGGGTGGGCACGCTGGCCGGCACCGTTGCGTCTCTGGCTGGGCCTGTTCCTGCTGGCATCGGCCTGGCTGGCACTGGTGCAGGCGCGCCAGCAGAGCCTGAGCTTCCTGCTGTCGGTGCTGCTGCTGGTCTGGGTGGCCGACATCGCCGCCTACGCCGGTGGTAAGACGCTGGGTCGGCGCAAGCTGGCGCCGAACATCAGCCCCGGCAAGAGCTGGGAGGGTGCCATCAGCGGCCTGCTGGGCGTGCTGCTGCTGGCCGGTGGCTGGATGGTCGCCGATGCCTCCGGCTGGGGCGACGGACACAGCCTGTACGCCAGGCTGGCCGCCCATGGCTGGCTGGTGGCCCTGCCGGCCCTGCTGGGCCTGACCGCCATGAGCGTGGCCGGCGATCTGGTGGAGTCGCTGGTCAAGCGGTCGGCCGGCGTCAAGGATTCCAGCCAGCTGCTGCCCGGTCATGGCGGGGTGCTGGACCGGGTCGATGCCCTGGTGCCGGTGCTGCCGCTGGCCATGATGCTCTCCACCTTCTGATCCTTCTTCATCGCATGCAGACCCTCACCGTCCTGGGCTCCACCGGCTCCATCGGCACCAGCACCCTGGATGTGGTGGCCCGTCACCCCGATCGCTACCGAGTGCATGCACTGACCGCCTCGACGCAGGTGGACCTCATGCTGGCCCAGTGCCGGCAGTTCCGTCCGGCCGTGGCCGTGATGGCGGGAGACGTGCAGGCCGCGGCGCTGCGCGAGCGCTGCCGCGCCGAAGGTCTGCCGGTCGAGGTGCGGTCGGGCCAGGATGCGCTGTGCGAGGTCAGCGCCGATCCGGCGGTCGACATGGTCATGGCCGCCATCGTCGGTGCGGCGGGGCTGGCGCCGGCGCTTGCCGCAGCCCGGGCGGGCAAGAAGCTGCTGCTGGCCAACAAGGAGGCGCTGGTGGTGGGCGCCGACCTGTTCATGCAGGCGGTGCGCGAGGGGGGTGCCACCCTGCTGCCGATCGACAGCGAGCACTCGGCCATCTTCCAGTCGCTTCCCGAAGATCCGACCACCTGGGACCGCCGCGTCGACCGCATCGTGCTCACCGCCTCGGGGGGGCCCTTCCGCACCCGCGACCCCGCCACGCTGGCCGACGTCACGCCCGATCAGGCCTGCGCCCATCCCAACTGGGTCATGGGGCGCAAGATCTCGGTGGATTCGGCCACGATGATGAACAAGGCCCTGGAGGTGATCGAGGCACGCTACCTCTTCGGTCTGCCGCCCGAGCGCATCGAGGTGGTGATCCACCCGCAGAGCGTGGTGCATTCCATGGTGCAGTACCGCGACCACTCCATCGTGGCCCAGTTGGGCACGCCGGACATGCGGGTTCCGATTGCGTATGGCCTGTCGTGGCCGGAGCGCATCGAATCGGGCGCGCTGCCGCTGGATTTCTCGAAGCTGGCCTCGCTGACCTTCGAAAAACCCGACGCAGCGCGGTTTCCGGGGCTGCCGCTGGCCTGGGAGGCCCTGGCGGGGCCCACCGGCACCACGGCCGTGCTGAATGCGGCCAACGAGGTGGCGGTGGCGGCGTTTCTCGAGGGCCGTCTGCGGTTCGACCGCATCCATGCGGTCAACCATGCAACTTTGAGCAGCCTGGTTCCCTCCAACCCCGGCAGCGTGGATGACCTGATGGCCATCGACGCCCAGGCCCGGTCGATGGCCCAGTCGCACGTCGGGCGTTTCGCTTCCATCACCTGAGCACCTCACCATGCTGACCGTCGTTGCCTTCATCGCTGCCCTGGGCCTGCTGATTGCGGTGCACGAATATGGTCATTACCGGGTGGCCGTGGCCTGTGGCGTGAAGGTCCTGCGCTTTTCGGTCGGGTTCGGCAGGCCGCTGTTCACCTGGCGCAGGGCCGGCAGCCCCACCGAGTACGTGATCGGCGCCTTGCCCCTGGGTGGGTATGTGCGCATGCTGGACGAGCGCGAAGGCCCGGTCGATCCGGCCGAGCGCCACCTGGCCTTCAACACCCAGTCCCTGAGGAAGCGGGCCGCGATCGTGGCCGCCGGACCGGCCGCCAACCTGCTGCTGGCCGTGCTCCTCTATGCGGTGGTGAACTGGGCGGGGGTGCAGGAGCCGCAGCCGGTGCTCTCGGGTCCGGTGGCCGGCTCGCTGGCCGAAAAGGCCGGACTCCGGGGCGGCGAGCGGGTGGTGCGCGCCGCCTTTGCGGAAGATGAAGCCACGGCCGTGCGGTCCTTCGAGGACCTGCGCTGGCGGCTGACCCAGGGCGCGCTCGACGGCCGCGACATCACCCTCTGGGTAGGGCAGGACGCCGAGGATGCGGGCCGTCCGGTGCTGCTGCCCCTCTCCGGTCTGGAGGTGCGCGAGGCCGACGCCTCGCTGTTCCAGCGCATCGGCATCACCGCGCCCTACAGCCCGCCCGAGGTGGGGGAGATCATGGATGGCGGTGCAGCCCAGGCGGCAGGCCTGAGGGCAGGTGACCGGGTGCAGGCGGTGGATGGCGTGTCGGTCCGGGATGGCCAGCACCTGCGCTCGCTCATCCGCAGTGCGGTGGGGCCGGCGGGGGAAGCCCGCGCCCAGCAGTGGCGTCTGGAGCGGCAGGGCCAGGTGCTGGACATCGAGGTCCGGCCCACGCCGGAGCAGCGCGACGGTGCCTGGGTGGGGCGCATCGGGGCCTATGTCGGCGGGCTGCCTGCCATGACCACGGTGGAGCACGGACCGATCGAGGGACTGTGGCTGGGGGCCGTCAAGACCGCCGAAGTCTCGTGGCTCACGCTCAAGATGATGGGCCGCATGCTGATCGGCGAGGCGTCACTCAGCAACCTCAGCGGCCCTCTGACGATTGCCGACTACGCCGGCAAGTCGGCGAGCCTGGGGCTCACGCCCTACATCCTGTTCCTCGCCCTCATCAGCGTGAGCCTGGGGGTGCTGAACCTGCTGCCGCTGCCGGTCCTCGATGGGGGGCACCTGATGTATTATCTTTGGGAGGGTGTGACGGGGCGTCGCATCTCCGACGTCTGGATGGATCGCCTGCAGCGGGGCGGTGTCATGGTTCTCATGGCGCTCATGTCCATCGCCTTGTTCAACGATGTGGCCCGCCTCGCAGGCTGAACGCTTCCTTCTCATGAAATTCAAGAAAACCGGTTTTCGCGGCCTCACGCTCACCGTGCTCGCGTCAACCCTGATGGCGGCCTTGCCCGCCTGGGCGGTCGATCCCTTCACCGTGCGCGACATCCGTGTGGAAGGTCTGCAGCGGGTCGAGCCCGGCACCATCTTCGCGTCGTTGCCGTTCCGCATCGGCGATCAGTACAACGACGACAAGGGCTCGAGCGCCATCCGCTCGCTGTTTGGCCTGGGCCTGTTCAGCGACGTGCGCATCCAGGTCGACGGCGACGTGCTCACCGTGATCGTGGAAGAGCGTCCCACGGTGGCCGACGTGAGCTTTTCGGGCATCAAGGAATTCGACGCCGAGACCCTGCGCAAGTCGCTGCGCGACATCGGCCTGGCCGAAGGCCGGCCGTTCGACAAGGCGCTGGCCGACCGCGCCGAGCAGGAGCTCAAGCGCCAGTACATCACCCGCAGCATGTATGCCGCGCAGGTGGTGACCACCGTCACGCCGACCGAGCGCAACCGCATCAACCTGAACTTCAGCGTGGTCGAGGGCGACATCGCCCGCATCACCGACATCCGCATCGTCGGCAACCGCGCGTTCTCCGAGTCCACGCTGCGTGACCTGTTCGACCTGAACACGGGCAACTGGCTGAGCTGGTACACCAAGTCCGACCGCTATTCGCGCGCCAAGCTCAACGCCGACATCGAGACCCTGCGCTCCTACTACCTCACCCGCGGCTTCCTGGAGTTCCGCATCGACTCCACCCAGGTGGCCATCACCCCGGGCAAGGACGAGATGTCCATCACCCTCAACATCACCGAGGGTGACCGTTACGTGGTCTCGTCGGTGGCGCTGGAGGGCGAGTACCTGGGCCGCGAAAACGAGTTCAAGAGCCTGGTCACCCTCAAACCCGGCGAGGCCTACAACGTGGAGGACCTGACCGCCACCACCAAGGCCTTCACCGAGTACTTCGGTGCCTTCGGCTATGCCTTTGCCCAGGTCGAAGCCACGCCGGACATCGACCGTGCGAACAAGCGCGTGGCCTTCGTGATCCGCGCCCAGCCCTCGCGCCGGGTGTACGTGCGCCGCATCAACGTGGAAGGCAACAACCGCACCCGCGACGAAGTGATCCGCCGCGAGTTCCGCCAGTTCGAATCGGCCTGGTACGACAGCGACCGCATCCGCCTCTCGCGCGACCGGGTGGACCGCCTGGGGTTCTTCACCAACGTCTCGATCGACACCCAGGCCGTGCCGGGCTCCCCCGACCAGGTGGATCTGACGGTGGCCGTGGCCGAAAAGCCCACCGGCAACCTGACGCTGGGCGCTGGTTATGGCCAGGCCGAGGGCCTGTCGCTGGTGGCCGGCATCCGGCAGGAAAACGTGTTCGGCTCCGGCAACTACCTGGGTATCGATGTCAACACCAGCAAGTTCAACCGCCAGGTGGTGCTGAGCACGACCGATCCGTACTTCACGCCCGACGGCGTGTCGCGCAGCTTCGATGCCTACTACCGCACCACGCGACCGTACGGCACGCAGACCCAGGACCTGGGCGACTACCGCCTGATCACCAAGGGCCTGAGCACGCGATTCGGCGTGCCGTTCACCGAACAGGACACGGTGTTCTTTGGCGTGGGGGTGGAGCAGACCACCATCGAGGACGGCACGTTCCTGCCCGACGCCTATGCCGACTACCGCAACCAGTTCGGCGCCACCAGCAACACGCTGCCCCTGACGGTGGGCTGGGCGCGGGATTCCCGCGACAGCGCGCTGGTGCCGACCACCGGTCGCTACCAGCGCTTCAACACCGAGGTGGCCGTGGCGGGTGATGCGCGGTACTTCAAGGCCAACTACCAGTTCCAGCAGTACATCCCGCTGACCAAGAAGTACACCCTGGCGTTCAACACCGAGCTGGGCTACGGCAAGGGCTTCGGCGGCAAGCCCTATCCGATCTTCAAGAACTTCTTCGGCGGCGGCCTGGGTTCGGTGCGGGGTTTCGAGCAGGGCACGCTGGGCCCGTTGTCGACTGTGCGAAATACCAATCCGGTGCAGCAGATCAATATCGGCGGCAACCAGAACTTTGCCTTCAATGCCGAGTTCATCACCCCGTTCCCGGGCGCCGGCAACGACCGCACCTTGCGCATGTTCGGATTCTTCGACGTGGGTAACGTGGCCAACTCCGAGGTGGCCGGCTCGCCTGGGCTGTTCTCGGACCTGCGCGCCTCGGTCGGCATCGGCCTGAGCTGGATCTCGCCGGTGGGGCCGCTGCGCTTTGCGATCGCCACCCCGATCCGCAAGCAGCCGCAGGATAAAATCCAGCGTTTCCAATTCCAGATCGGAACCTCGTTTTGATGAACATGTCTTCGTTTGCACGCCGCCTTGCCCTGACCCTGTTCATGGGCCTTGCCCTGTCGGCTGGTCCGGCCATGGCCCAGGCCACCAAGATCGGGGCCATCAATGTCGAGAAGATCCTGCGCGAGTCGAACACCGCCAAGGCGGTGTCGGCCAAGCTGGAGCAGGACTTCTCCAAGCGTGAGCGCGACATCCGCACGGCGGCCGACCAGTTCCGTGCCTCCGTGGAGAAGTTCGAGAAGGAAGGCCCGACCATGGCCGAGAGCCAGCGGGCGACCCGCCAGCGCCAGCTGGCCGAGCAGGAGCGGGACATCCAGCGCCGCCAGCGCGACTTCCAGGAAGAGCTCAACCTGCGCCGCAACGAAGCCCTGCAGCAGGTGGTCGAGAAGCTCAACCGGGTGGTGCGTCAGATCGCCGAGTCCGACAAGTACGACCTGATCGTCTCCGAGGCCTACTACATCAACCCGCGCGTGGACATCACCGACAAGGTCATGTCCGCCCTCGACAGCGCGAAGTGACGGGCGGCGCATGGCCGCGCTGCTGACCGACATCGTGCAGGCCCTGGGCGGGGCCCTGCACGGATCCCCCGACCGATCCATCCACCGGCTGGCCCCGCTCGACACGGCAGGGCCGGCCGATCTGTCTTTCGTGTCCCACCCGCGCTACGCGAAGCAGATCGACACCACCCAGGCCGGTGCGCTCATCGTGCCGCCCGCACTGCAGCTTCAGGCCTGTGCGCGGGGCGACTGCATCGTCACCGACGACCCGTATCTCTACTTCGCGCGCCTCACCCAGTGGTGGAAGCAGCGCCACTCAGTCGCACCTGCGGCCGGCATACATCGGTCTGCCGTGGTGGATCCGTCGGCGCACATCGGCGCGGGCGTGAGCATCGGCCCGTTCGCCGTGGTCGGCCCGGGCGTTACCTTGGGGAGCGGCGTTCACCTGGGCGCCCACTGTCTGCTGGAGGCCGGCGTGTCGGTGGGCGAGGGCAGTCGCCTCTACAGCCATGTGACGGTGCGCGAGGGCTGCTCGCTCGGGCAGAGGTGCATCGTCCATCCGGGGGTGGTCATCGGCGCCGACGGTTTCGGTTTCGCCCCTCACCAGGGCCAGTGGATCAAGATCGAGCAGCTCGGCGCGGTGCGCATCGGGGACGACGTGGAGATCGGCGCCAATTGCTGCATCGACCGGGGCGCGCTGGACGACACCGTCATCGGCAACGGCGTGAAGCTCGACAACCTGATCCAGATCGGCCACAACGTGAAGATCGGTGACCACACGGCCATGGCCGGCTGCGTGGGCGTGGCCGGCAGCGCCACCATCGGTGCGCGCTGCACCGTGGGGGGCGGGGCCATCGTGCTGGGCCACCTGACGCTGGCCGACGGCGTGCACATCTCGGCCGCATCGGTGGTCACCCGCTCCATCCTGCAGCCGGGTCAGTACACCGGCATGTTTCCCATCGACGACAATGCCGCCTGGGAAAAGAACGCCGCTTCGCTCAAGCAGCTCAATCGCCTGCGCGAACGCCTCAAGGCCGCCGAGCATGCCATCGCGCAGGCCCTCCACAAGAACACCGACTGACCACCATGGACATACACCAGATCCTCAAGCTGCTGCCCCACCGTTACCCGATCCTGCTGGTGGATCGCGTGCTGGAGGTCGAGGCCGGCCAGCGCATCAAGGCGCTCAAGAACGTCACCATCAACGAGCCCTTCTTCACGGGGCACTTCCCGCACCGGCCGGTGATGCCGGGGGTGCTCATGCTCGAAGCCATGGCCCAGGCCGCGGCGCTGCTGACCTTCCACACCCTGGGCGTGGCACCCGACGACAAGACGGTCTATTACTTTGCCGGCATCGACGGTGCCCGGTTCAAGCGGCCGGTGGAACCGGGTGACCAGCTGGTGATGGACGTTTCGCTGGAGCGGGCCAAGGCCGGCATCTACAAGTTCAAGGGAACCACCCGGGTGGGTGACGAGGTGGCCTGCGAGGCCGAGCTCATGTGCACCATGCGCACCATCGCCTGAAGTCCGACGGAGAGCCGACGTGAGCCTCATCCATCCGACCGCCCTGATCGACCCCGCTGCCCAGCTGGACAGCTCGGTGTCGGTCGGTCCTTACACGGTGATCGGTCCGCATGTGCGCATCGGCGCCGGCACCACGGTGGGCGCCCATTGCGTGATCGAGGGCCACACCACCATCGGCCGCGACAACCGCATCTTCCAGTTCAACTCGCTGGGCGCCATCCCCCAGGACAAGAAATACGCCGGCGAGCCCTGCGAGCTGGTCATCGGCGACCGCAACACCATCCGCGAGTTCTGCACCTTCAACATCGGCTCGCCCGGCGACAAGGGTGTGACCCGGGTCGGCGATGACAACTGGATCATGGCCTACGTGCACCTGGCGCACGACTGCACCGTGGGCAACAAGACCATCTTTGCCAACAACAGCCAGCTGGCCGGTCACGTGGAGGTGGGCGACTGGGTGATCCTGGGCGGCTTCACCGTGGTGCACCAGTTCGTGCGCATCGGGGCGCACGCCATGACGGCCATGTGCTCGCTGCTGTTTGCCGACCTGCCGCCCTTCGTGATGTGCCAGGGCCAACCGGCACAGGCGCGCTCCATGAACTTCGAGGGTCTGCGTCGCCGGGGCTTTTCGCCCGAGCGCATCTCCGCCGTGAAGGCCATGCACAAGCACCTCTACCGCGACGACCTGACGCTGGAGGCCGCCGCCGCGCGCATCGAGGCACTCACCGCCGACAGGCCCGAGGCCGCTCCCGACGTGGCCATGATGCTGGACTTCCTGCGCGGCACTTCGGCCCAGCGCGGCATCGTCCGCTGAGGTCCGGCGTGGGCGATGCACTGCGCCTGGCCCTGGTGGCGGGCGAGACCTCGGGGGATCTGCTCGCCGGTCTGCTGCTCGGCGGGGTGAAGCAGCGCTGGCCGGCCGTGCACAGCGCCGGCATCGGCGGGCCGCAGATGCAGGCCCAGGGCTTCGAGGCCTGGTGGCCGAGCGAGAAGCTCGCGGTGCGTGGCTATGTGGAAGTGCTGCGGCACTACCGCGAGATCGTCGGCATCCGCCGGCAGCTGCAGGCGCGGCTGCTGCACGACACACGGCCCGACCTGTTCATCGGGGTGGACGCGCCCGATTTCAACCTCGATCTGGAGGCCGGGCTCAAGGCCGCCGGGATCCCCACCGTGCATTTCGTGTGCCCTTCGATCTGGGCCTGGCGACCCGAACGCATCGAGAAGATCCGCCGCAGCGTCGAGCATGTCCTGTGCATCTTTCCCTTCGAGCCCGAGCTGCTGGCACGCCACGGCGTGGCCGCCACCTATGTGGGGCACCCGCTGGCCAGCGTGATTCCCATGGACCCCGACAAGGCTGCCGCCCGGCAGCGGCTGGGCCTGCCAGTCGATGCGCCGGTGGTGGCCCTGCTGCCGGGCAGCCGCCAGTCCGAGCTGCAGTACCTGGGCCGGCGTTTCCTGCAGGCGGCGGTCCGCATGGCCCGTCAGCGCCCGGCGCTGCATTTCGTTCTGCCGGCCGTGCCCGCGCTGCGGGGGCGCATCGATGCGCTGGTGCAGGACGCCGGGCTGGGGGATCGCATCACGGTGGTCGCCGGACAGTCGCACGCCGCCCTGGCCGCCTGCGACGTGACCCTGATCGCCAGCGGCACCGCCACGCTGGAGGCAGCGCTGTTCAAGCGTCCGATGGTGATTGCCTACAACATGAACTGGATCTCATGGCAGATCATGCGGCGCCAGCAGCTGCAGCCCTGGGTGGGCCTGCCCAACATCTTGTGCAGCGATTTCGTGGTGCCCGAGTTCCTGCAGGACCGCGCCACGCCCGAAGCCCTGGCCGACGCCACGCTGCGCTGGCTGGACGACGCGCCGGCCGTGGCCGCGCTGCAGGGCCGTTTCACCGAGCTTCACCTCCAACTGAACCGGGACACCGCCCGGCTGGCCAGCGATGCGATCGCGCAAGTCCTTGCGGCCTGAGCAGGCCTCTCTGGTGTGGGATGTCCCGGGCCTGGTGGCCGGCGTGGACGAGGCCGGCCGCGGGCCGCTGGCCGGCCCGGTCGTGGCCGCCGCCGTCATCCTCGACGAGCTGCACCCGATTGCTGGCCTGAACGATTCCAAGAAGCTCAGCGCCGCCCGGCGCGAGGCCCTGTTCGACGAGATCCGTGCCAAGGCCCTGTGCTGCAGCGTGGCCGAGGCCACGGTGGAGGAGATCGACCGCCTCAACATCCTGCAGGCCACGATGCTGGCCATGCGCCGCGCGGTACAGGGTCTGCGGCTGAAACCGGCCAAGGTGCTGGTGGATGGCAACCGCCTGCCGCCGCTGGATGTGCTGGCCGAGGCCATCGTCGGCGGCGACGCCAAGGTGGCGGCCATCTCGGCGGCCTCCATCCTGGCCAAGGTCACGCGCGACCGGCAGCTGGTCGAGCTGCATGCGCAGCACCCCGAATACGGCTTTGACCGCCACAAAGGTTACGGCACGGCGGACCATCTGGCCGCCTTGCGCCGGCATGGGCCGCTGCCGGTGCACCGCCGCTCGTTCGCGCCGGTGGCCGAGTCGCTGGCCGCCACACCACACCGTCCATGACCGAAGCGCAACGCATCACCTCGCGCGACAACCCGCTGCTGCGCCAGCTGCGGCAACTCGCCCAGGACAACACCGCCTACCGCAAGGATGGCGTGGTGTGGCTGGAGGGCGATCACCTGTGCCGGGCCTTGCTGGCGCGGGGACAGCGCCCCGAGATCGCCGTGTTCACCGAGCCCGCCTGGGACGCTGCATCCGACGCGCTGCGTCAGGCTGCACCACGGGTGGTGCTGATTCCTCCGGCCTTGATGGCCGGCATCAGCGGCCTGGGGTCGCCGGCCGGCATGGGATTCGTCTGGCGCCTGCCGGCGGCGGACGGCGTGACGCCGGGGGTGGGCACCGTGGTGCTGGACCGCCTGCAGGACGCCGGCAACGTGGGCTCGATCCTGCGCAGCGCGGCGGCCTTCGGCTTTGCCCAGGTGCTGGCCCTGCGCGGCACGGCGGCTCTGTGGTCGCCCAAGGTCGTGCGCGCCGGCATGGGCTCGCACTTTGCGCTGCGTCTGGTCGAGGGCCTGCAGGCCGACGACCTGGACGGGCTGAACCTGCCGGTGCTGGTCACCAGTTCCCACCAGGGCGATCTGCTGCACCAGGCCCGGTTGCCCTGGCCCTGTGCCTGGGTGATGGGCCATGAAGGGCAGGGCGTGAGCGAGGCGCTGATGGACCGGGCCGGCGGCTGGGTGCGCATCGCCCAGCCCGGCGGCGAGGAGTCGCTCAATGTGGCGGCTGCGGCGGCCATCTGCCTGCACGCGAGCGCGGCCAGCCGGATCGGCTGACAGGCCCGGCCCCGCCCGAAAAACCCCTCGCCGCGGGCTATAATTCCGGGGTTTACCCGCAATCAGCGCACGCCCAGCGCGCCCCGGCTTCTCACCCCAGGATTCTCCAGCCGCCCTCGCATCCGGTCATGCCGGGTCAGGTGGAGAGCGATCCTGCGCGGCACCTGCCGCCGGCGCTCCGGTCCTGCCGCCCCATAACTGGAGAACCCCGTGCTGCCCGTCCACCCGAAAGCCCTTCTCGCGCTCGCCGACGGCACGGTCTTTACAGGCATCTCCATCGGCGCTTCCGGTCAGACCACAGGTGAGGTGGTGTTCAACACCTCCATCACCGGCTACCAGGAAATCCTCACCGATCCGAGCTACTGCCGCCAGATCGTCACGCTGACCTACCCGCACATCGGCAACACCGGCATCAACCGCGAAGACGTGGAAGCCGGCCGGGTGCGCGCGGCCGGCCTGATCATCAAAGACCTGCCCCTGCTGGCCTCCAACTTCCGATCCGAGGAGACGCTCAGCGACTACCTGCGGCGCGAGAACACGGTGGCCATCGCCGACCTCGACACCCGCGCGCTGACCCGACGCCTGCGCACCCACGGCGCGCAGAACGGCTGCATCGTGGCGCTGGCCCCCGGCGAAGACATCACCGATGCCCACCGCGCCGCCGCCGTGGCGGCCGCCAAGGCTGCCCCCAGCATGGCCGGCCTGGATCTGGCCCAGGTGGTGTCGGCCACCGAGCCCTACGCCTGGACCCAGACCGAGTGGCAGCTGGGCTTCGGCTACGGCGAACAGATCGCCCCGCGCTTCCACGTGGTGGCCTACGACTTCGGCGTGAAGCACAACATCCTGCGCATGCTGGCCGCGCGCGGCTGCAAGGTGACGGTGGTGCCGGCCCGCACCCCGGCGGCCGATGTGTTCAAGCTCAAGCCCAGCGGCGTGTTCCTCTCCAACGGCCCCGGCGACCCGGAGCCCTGCGACTACGCCATTGCCGCTGCGCGCGAGATCATCGAGGCCGGCGTGCCCACCTTCGGCATCTGCCTGGGCCACCAGATCATGGCCCTGGCCAGCGGCGCCAAGACCTTCAAGATGAAGTTCGGCCACCACGGCGCCAACCACCCGGTCAAGGACCTGGATTCCGGCCGGGTGTCCATCACCAGCCAGAACCACGGCTTCGCGGTGGACGAGGCCTCGCTGCCGGTGAACCTGCGCGCCACCCATGTGAGCCTGTTCGACGGCACGCTGCAGGGCCTGGCACGCACCGACAAACCGGCCTTCTGCTTCCAGGGCCACCCGGAGGCATCGCCCGGCCCGCACGACATCGGCTACCTGTTTGATCGCTTCACCGCGCTGATGACCCAGGCCCAGGAGAAAAACTAATGCCCAAGCGCTCAGACATCCAGACCGTCCTCATCATCGGCGCCGGCCCGATCATCATCGGCCAGGCCTGCGAGTTCGATTACTCCGGCGTGCAGGCCTGCAAGGCCCTGCGCGAAGAGGGTTACCGCGTGGTGCTGATCAACAGCAACCCCGCCACCATCATGACCGACCCGGCCACGGCCGATGTCACCTACATCGAGCCCATCACCTGGCAGACGGTCGAGAAGATCATCGCCCGGGAGCGGCCCCTGGCCACCGGCGGCTTTGCCATCCTGCCCACCATGGGTGGTCAGACCGCGCTGAACTGTGCGCTCGACCTCTGGCGCAACGGCGTGCTGGCCAAGTACGACGTGGAGCTGATCGGCGCCACGCCCGAGGCCATCGACAAGGCCGAAGACCGCCTGAAGTTCAAGGACGCCATGACCAAGATCGGTCTGGGCTCCGCGCGCTCGGGCATCGCCCACAGCATGGAAGAGGCCTGGGCGGTGCAGAAGACGGTGGGCTTCCCGGTGGTCATCCGCCCCAGCTTCACCCTGGGCGGCACCGGCGGCGGCATCGCCTACAACCCGGAAGAGTTCGAGACCATCTGCAAGCGCGGCCTGGAAGCCTCGCCCACCAACGAGCTGCTGATCGAAGAGTCGCTGCTCGGGTGGAAGGAGTACGAGATGGAAGTGGTGCGCGACAAGGCGGACAACTGCATCATCGTCTGCTCGATCGAGAACCTCGACCCCATGGGTGTGCACACCGGTGACTCCATCACCGTGGCGCCCGCGCAGACGCTGACCGACAAGGAATACCAGATCCTGCGCAACGCCTCGCTGGCCGTGCTGCGCGAGATCGGTGTGGACACCGGCGGCTCCAACGTGCAGTTCTCCATCAACCCGGCCGACGGCCGCATGGTGGTGATCGAGATGAACCCGCGCGTTTCGCGCTCATCCGCACTCGCCTCCAAAGCGACTGGCTTCCCCATCGCCAAGGTGGCGGCCAAGCTGGCCATCGGCTACACGCTGGACGAACTGCGCAACGAAATCACGGGCGGCGCCACGCCGGCGTCGTTCGAGCCGTCGATCGACTACGTGGTCACCAAGATCCCGCGTTTTGCCTTCGAGAAATTCCCCACCGCCGACAGCCGCCTGACCACCCAGATGAAGTCGGTCGGCGAGGTCATGGCCATGGGCCGCACCTTCCAGGAAAGCTTCCAGAAGGCCCTGCGTGGCCTGGAAGTGGGCGTGGACGGCATGAACGAGAAGACCCAGGACCGCGAGACCCTGGAGCGCGAGCTCGGCGAGCCCGGCCCGGAGCGCATCTGGTACGTGGGCGATGCGTTCGCGGCCGGCTGGTCGGTCGACGAGGTGCACCAGTTCACCAAGATCGACAAGTGGTTCCTGGTCCAGATCGAGGAGATCGTCAAGCTCGAACTGGCCATGGACCAGCTGGTGGCCCGGAAGGGTGCCGGGGCGCTCGAGAGCCTGGACGCCACCACCCTGCGCGGCCTCAAGAAGAAGGGTTTCTCCGACCGCCGCCTGGCCAAGCTGCTGTCCACCACCGACACGGCGGTGCGCCAGCGCCGCCTGGCCCTGGGCGTGCGTCCGGTGTACAAGCGGGTCGACACCTGTGCGGCCGAGTTCGCCACCAACACCGCCTACCTGTATTCCACCTACGAGGGCCATGGCGACGCCGAGTGCGAGGCCGAGCCCACCGGCAACAAGAAGATCATGGTGCTGGGCGGCGGTCCGAACCGCATCGGCCAGGGCATCGAGTTCGATTACTGCTGCGTGCACGCGGCCCTGGCCATGCGCGAGGACGGGTACGAGACCATCATGGTCAACTGCAACCCCGAGACCGTGTCCACCGACTACGACACCTCCGACCGCCTGTACTTCGAGCCGCTGACGCTGGAAGACGTGCTGGAGATCGTGGACAAGGAAAAGCCGGCCGGCGTGATCGTGCAGTACGGCGGCCAGACCCCGCTGAAGCTGGCGCTGGGTCTGGAAGCCAACGGCGTGCCCATCATCGGCACCAGCCCCGACATGATCGACGCCGCCGAAGACCGCGAGCGCTTCCAGAAGCTGCTGCACGACCTGGGCCTGCGCCAGCCGCCCAACGCCACCGCCCGCACCGAGGCCGAGGCCCTGGAGAAGGCCGCCGCCCTGGGCTACCCGCTGGTGGTGCGCCCGAGCTATGTGCTGGGTGGCCGCGCCATGGAGATCGTGCACGAGCAACGCGACCTGGAGCGCTACATGCGCGAGGCGGTGAAGGTCAGCAACGATTCCCCGGTGCTGCTGGACCGCTTCCTCAACGATGCCATTGAATGCGACGTGGACGCGGTGCGTGATGCGTCCGGCCGTGTCTTCATCGGTGGCGTGATGGAGCACATCGAGCAGGCCGGCGTGCACTCGGGCGACTCCGCCTGCTCGCTGCCGCCGTACTACCTGAGCAAGGCCACGGTGGACGAGCTCAAGCGCCAGACCGCCGCCATGGCCGAGGGCCTGAGCGTGGTGGGCCTGATGAACGTTCAGTTCGCCATCCAGGAGGTGGAAGAGAACGGCCAGAAGAAGGACCTGATCTTCGTGCTCGAGGTCAACCCCCGCGCCTCGCGCACCGTGCCCTTCGTGTCCAAGGCCACCGGCATCCAGCTGGCCAAGGTGGCCGCGCGCTGCATGGCCGGCCAGACGCTGGACGCCCAGGGCATCGGCGCCGAGGTGACCCCCCCGTACTTCAGCGTGAAGGAGGCCGTGTTCCCGTTCGTGAAGTTCCCCGGTGTGGACACCATCCTCGGTCCCGAGATGAAGTCCACCGGCGAGGTCATGGGCGTGGGCAAGACCTTCGGCGAGGCCTTCGTGAAGAGCCAGCTGGGCGCCGGCACCAAGCTGCCGCGCTCGGGTCGCGTCTTCCTCACCGTCAAGAACGGCGACAAGCCGCGCGCGGTCGAGGTGGCTCGCGAACTGGTGGCCCAGGGCTTCGAGCTGGTGGCCACCCGGGGCACCGCAGCCGCCATCGCGGCCGCCGGCATTCCGGTGCAGACGGTGAACAAGGTGGCCGAGGGCCGCCCGCACATCGTGGACATGATCAAGAACGGCGACATCGCCCTGGTCATCAACACGGTGGAGGAGCGCCGCAACGCCATCACCGACTCGCGCGCCATCCGCACTTCGGCCCTGCTGGCCCGGGTGACCACCTTCACCACCATCGCCGGTGCCGAGGCCGCGGTGGAGGGCATGAAGTACCTGGACCAGCTGGGTGTGATCTCGGTGCAGGACATGCACGCGCAGCTCTGAGGCCGCCCGGGCCGACCCCGGCGTCGGCCGCTGCCTTTCGCGGCATAATGCCGCGTTAATGAACACCGCCGAGCGGCAACGCCCGGCGGTTTGCTTTTGGAGACACCCACATGGCCACCATTCCGATCACCAAGCGCGGCGCCGAAAAGCTCAAGGAAGAGCTGCACCGCCTGAAAACCGTGGACCGCCCGGCGGTCATCAACGCCATTGCCGAGGCCCGTGCCCAGGGCGACCTGAGCGAAAACGCCGAGTACGACGCCGCCAAGGACCGTCAGGGCTTCATCGAGGGGCGCATTGCCGAGGTGGAGGGCAAGCTGTCGGCGGCCCAGATCATCGACCCTTCCACGGTGGACGCCGGCGGACGGGTGGTGTTCGGTGCCACCGTCGACCTGGAAGACGAGGACAGCGGTGCCAAGGTCACTTACCAGATCGTGGGCGAGGACGAAGCCGATCTCAAGCTCGGTCTGGTCAACATCAGCAGCCCGATCGCCCGGGCACTGATCGGCAAGGAAGAGGGCGACACCGCCGAGGTGCAGGCCCCTGGCGGCGTGCGCCGGTTCGAGATCGTGGCGGTGCGCTACGTCTGAGGCCGATGCTGCAGCGCCTGCCCGTGATGCTGGCCGCCCTCTGGTGGGGTGGCATCAGCGCATTGAGTTTCCTGGCGGTGCCGCTGCTGTTCGCGAAGCTGGGCAGCCCGGCCGTGGCCGGCCCGGTGGCGGCCCAGATCTTTTCACTGCAGTGCTGGGCCGGCATCGTCATCGGCGGCCTGCTGCTGGTGCTGCTCAAGCGCGGCCAGCCCACCCCCGAGGCCTTCACCACGCTGGGCCTGGTCTGCCTGGCCATGCTGCTGGCGCTGGTGCAGGAATTCGGCGTGGCCCAGAAGATCGTCACCGCCCGCGCCAGCGGCGGTAATCTGAAGCTCTGGCACGGCGTGGGCAGCCTGATGGTGCTGGGGCAGTGGCTGTGTGCCGGCGCCATCCTCTGGCGGTCCTCCCGCCAGCCGTCCGATACGCTGTGAACTGACCCAGGGCACCGTGGAACCGGCTCAGCCGGGCCGCCGGTGCCGCCCCCTCGGGGGGTGACGCCGCAGGCGGCGCGGGGGGATCAGCTTTTTTCTGCGGATTCGAGTGTGTTGACCATCAGCATGGTGATGGTCATGGGGCCCACCCCGCCGGGCACAGGCGTGATCCAGCCCGCCACTTCCTTCACGCCGTCGAAGTCGACATCACCGCACAGCTTGCCGGCGTCGTTGCGGTTCATGCCCACGTCGATCACGACCGCGCCGGGCTTGACCATGTCGGCCGTCAGCACATTGCGCTTGCCCACGGCGGCCACGATCACGTCGGCCTGCAGGGTCTGTGCCTTCAGATCCTGCGTGGCGCTGTGGCAGATGGTCACGGTGGCGTTCTTCTGCAGCAGCATGAGCGCCATGGGCTTGCCCACGATGTTGCTGCGGCCGATCACCACTGCGTGCTTGCCCCGCAGGTCAAAGCCGATGTGCTCGAGCATCTTCATGCAGCCGTAGGGAGTGCACGGCCAGAAGCCGGGCATGCCGGTCATGAGCGCGCCGGCGCTGGCGATGTGGAAGCCGTCCACGTCCTTGGCCGGGTCGATGGCCTCGATCACCTTCTGGGCATCGATGTGGGCCGGCAGCGGCAGCTGCACCAGGATGCCGTGGATGGCCGGATCGTTGTTCATGGCGTCCACCCGGGCCAGCAGCTCGGCCTCGGTCAGGCTGGCCGGCCAGGTTTCCAGCACCGAATGCATGCCGGTGTCTTCGCAGGCCTTGACCTTGTTGCGCACATAGACCTGGGAGGCCGGGTTGTCACCCACCAGGATCACGGCCAGGCCGGGCGTGACGCCCCGGGCCTTGAGGGCCTGGACGCGGGCGGCCACGTCGGCGCGCAGCTGGCGGGAGAGGGCGTTGCCGTCGATGAGTTGTGCGGTCATGTCGGTGCGGGGGCGAAGGGTGGGAAATGCAAACGCCCGCCAGGGTGGCGGGCGTTGGAGGGTTCGAATCGGGTCAGGCCTTGGCCGGTGTCTGGCCCAGCGCAATCTTGAGCAGGTCGGCCACGGTGTTGGCGCCCAGCTTTTCCATGATGTTGGCGCGGTGCGCCTCCACCGTCTTGATGCTGATGCCCAGGTCGTCGGCGATCTGCTTGTTCAGGCGACCGGCCACGATGCGCTCGAGCACCTGGGCTTCGCGGCTGGTGAGCTTGGAGAGCAGCGCGTCCCGGCTGGCGGCCTGCTGGTGGGTGGCGAAGGCTTCGCGCGCGTGCTCCAGCATGCGTTCGACCAGACCCACCAGCTGGTCTTCCTTGAACGGCTTCTGGATGAAGTCCAGCGCGCCCTTCTTCATGGATTCGACCGCCATGGGCACATCGCCGTGGCCGGTGATGAACACGATGGGCAACGGGGACTGGCGTTCCAGCAGGCGTTCCTGCAGTTCCATGCCGCTCATGCCGCCCATGCGGATGTCGGCGATCAGGCAGGCCACCTCGCGGGCGTCGTAGCGGCTGAGGAAAGCCTCGGCGGATTCGAAGCAGCGGACCCGGAAGTCCTTGCCCTCCAGCAACCACTGCAGGGAGTCGCGAACGGCCTCGTCGTCATCGACGACATAGACGGTGCCTTTTTTGGGGATCAGACTCATCTCGCTCTTTCGGTGTCCGTCAGGGTCTGCGCGGCCGCTGCTTCGGCGGCCTGCGGTTGTAGTCGCGAGGCGATGGGAATCCAGAAGCTGAAACAGCATCCCACCACATCCTCGCCATTGTAGAGGTTCTCCACCCGCATCCTGCCATGGTGGGACTCGACGATGCTGCGGCACAGCTTCAGGCCGATGCCCATGCCTTCGCTCTTGGTGCTGTAGAAGGCCTCGTAGATGCGCTCGATCATGTCGGCCGGCACGCCCTTGCCGGAATCGCGCACCTCGAACTCGATGACGTCCTGGTCGTCGTGCCGGCGCGGTCCGACCCGCAGCTCGACATAGCGCTCGGCCGGCGGCCGGTTGGCATCGGCAATCGCCTCGCCGGCGTTCTTCATCAGGTTGATCAGCACCTGCTCGATCAGGATCGGGTCGACCATGAGGGCGGGCAGCCGCGCCGCCACATACGAGGTGAGGCGCACCTGCTGGCGACGCAGTTCGATGTCGGCCAGTTCGATGGCGTTGCTGACCATCTGGGCCACGTCCGACAGCATGGGGTTGGGTTCGCTGCGCTTCACGAAGGCCCGGATGCGCTGGATGATCTGGCCCGCCCGCTGGGCCTGCCGCGAGGTCTTCTCGAGTGCCGCCAGCAGGTCCTCGGTGCTGATGCGTTCGTCCTTCAGGCGCGAGATCATGCCGTTGCAGTAATTGCTGATGGCCGTGAGCGGCTGGTTGAGTTCGTGCGCCACGCTCGACGCCATCTCGCCCATGGTGATCAGGCGGCTGGCGGTCTGGGCGCGCTCGGCCTGCCGGGCCGCCAGTTCTTCGGCGTTGCGACGCGGCGTGATGTCGCTGGCGATCACCATCTGCGCCAGGCGGCCGTCCACCCAGGTCAGGTAACGGGTGCGGACCTCCAGCCAGCGGTCGAGTTCGGCGGCAAACACCTCCGCGTTCTCGGCACCGGCATCGGTCAGTGTCTCGGTGGGCATGCCGGCGAAGGCATCCACCGCATCGCCGTCGTCGGGCGCCGGCTGCGGCTGATGACCGGCCAGATCGACCAGGCGGCGGTGCCCGTGGCCCCGGGTGCCGAACCACAGCCGGTACATCTTGTTGGCAAAGAGCAGTTCATCGCTGCCCAGAGGCGCCACCGACACCGCCGAGTCGAGCGACTCCAGCACGGTGGTGAAGCGCTCGTAGGATGCCGACAGTTCCTCGCGCACCCGCTTGGGCTCGGTGATGTCGGTCATGGAAGTCATCCAGCCGGTCTGCACGCCCTTGGGGTCCACCAGCGGCGACACATACATGCGGGCATCGAAGATGGTGCCGTTGCGCCGCTGCACCCGCACCTCGAAGCCCCCCGGCGTGGAACGGCCATTGAGCTCGTCCTCCAGCCGGGACAGCAGCAGGTCGTGGTCGCTTTCGGGCCAGTAGGGGAAGGGGGCGGTGCGGCCCACCAGCTCGGCCTCGGTCCAGCCGGTCATCGAGCAGAACGCCGGGTTCACATAGGTGATGCGGCCCTGCATGTCCAGGGCCCGCATGCCGGTGAGCATGGAGTTCTCCATGGCGCGCCGGAAGTTGGTCTCGGTCATCAGCGCCTGCTGGGCCTGCACCCGGCGCCGGGTGTGCCGCCAGGTGCCCAGCAGCATCCACACGGTGAGCACCGACAGCGAGCCGATGACCCAGAAGAAACCGGTGCCGACGATGTCCTGCGAGGTCCGGTAGCCCTGCGCCTTGAGGATCAGGCCATTGCCCACCGGCGACACCGGCACCTCGTGCTCCATGGGCGGGTTGGCCCAGGGCAGCAGGCGCAGCACCGTGTTGGGTGTCTGCAGCGTGCCGGCCAGCACCTGTCCGCTGTCGTCCACCAGCGCCACGGCGTAGCGGGCCATGATCTCCGGCGGCATCCCGAAACGCATGAGGCCGTCCACCGAATACTCGCCCATGACGGTTCCGTTGAAGCGACCCTGTTCGGTCAGCGGCACCTGCAGCATGAGGGTGGCATTGCGCGGGCTGTTGCCCATCGGCCGTGAATAGATGGGCTGGCGCAGGTCGCGCGCCAGATCGAACGAGCCGTCGGTCTCGGCCGGGCTCAATGCCGTGCCGGTGGGGCGGACCAGCTCGGGCGGGGCGCTGGGTGAGGCGTAGCTGGCCTGCACGGTGCGGCGGGCGTCGACCCAGCTGATGGCCAGCAGTTCCGGGAACTGGCTGACCAGGGTTTCGACCTGGAAGGTGAATTCCTCGGTGTCGATCTCGCGGTTGTCGATTTCGCGGGCCAGCCGCATGAGCTGCTCCTGGCGCTCCAGCAGGCGCAGGCGCAGGCGCTGCTGCGCGTATTCCACGTCGCGGGTGACGGCTTCCTGTTCGCGTTCGAGCTCCTCGTAGCGCAGGTACGCGATCGCCACCACGATGGCGGTGAGGAACAGCAGCACCGACAGCAGCGGCGCGAGTGTGGCGAAGCGGTCCTGGCGTGAGGGCGGCAGGCGCCGCCACCAGCGCTTGATCCACGGCACCGATGCCGCATGAGAAGAGGAATTCGTGACCACCGGGCGAGTCTACGTGAGGGTTCGGGCGGACTTCGCATCGGCAGCGGCCCTTTCGAATAGTTCATGATGTGAAATCATCATCCGGATATTGAAACGACTTTCGATCTGTGAAAGAATGCCGCCGTCCGGCAGGGAGCGGCCCTGCCCATACCCATATCGCCACAGGAGACACGCATGTCAGCGAACGACGCCCGCCCCGGTACCACCGCGTCCGATCTGGACGCCCAGGAAACCCGCGAATGGATGGAGGCGCTGACCGCCGTCATCGAACGCGAAGGCCCTGAACGCGCCCACTACCTCCTGGAGCAGCTGCTGGAAGAGGCCCGTCAGCACAGCGTGGACATGCCGTTCTCGGCCACCACCGGGTACGTCAACACCATCGAGCCGGGTGAAGAGGCCCACAACCCCGGCAACCTCGAACTCGAAGGTCGCCTGCGCGCCTACATGCGCTGGAACGCCATGGCCATGGTGGTCAAGGCCAACCGCCTGAACCCGGCCGATGGCGGCGACCTGGGCGGCCACATCAGCTCGTTCCAATCGCTGGCCCACATGTTCGCGGTCGGCTTCAACCATTTCTGGCACGCCGACAACACCGATGCCGGTGGCAATCACGGCGGCGACCTGCTCTACATCCAGGGCCACAGCGCCCCCGGCATCTATGCCCGCGCCTTCATGGAAGGCCGCCTGAGCGAGGAGCAGCTGCTGAACTTCCGCCAGGAAGTCGACGGCAAGGGCATCTCCAGCTACCCGCACCCCAAGCTGATGCCGGAGTTCTGGCAGTTCCCCACCGTGTCCATGGGCCTGGGCCCGCTGATGGCCATCTACCAGGCGCGCTTCCTGAAGTACCTGCACGCGCGCGGCATTGCCGACACCTCGCAGCGCAAGGTCTGGGTGTTCTGCGGCGACGGCGAGATGGACGAGCCCGAGAGCCTGGGCGCCATCGGCCTGGCCGCGCGCGAGAAGCTCGACAACCTGGTGTTCGTCGTCAACTGCAACCTGCAGCGCCTGGACGGTCCGGTGCGCGGCAACGGCAAGATCATCCAGGAGCTCGAAGGCGAGTTCCGCGGCTCGGGCTGGAACGTCATCAAGCTGCTGTGGGGCCGCGAGTGGGACGCCCTGCTGGCGCGCGACAAGGACGGCGCGCTGCGCAAGATCATGATGGACACGCTGGACGGCGACTACCAGGCCATGAAGGCCAACGACGGTGCGTTCGTCCGCAAGAACTTCTTCGGCCGCGACCCGCGCACCCTGGAGCTGGTCTCCAAGATGAGCGACGAGGACATCTGGGCGCTGCGCCGAGGCGGGCATGATGCCCAGAAGGTGTATGCAGCCTTCCACCGCGCCTACCACCACGAGGGCCAGCCGACCGTGCTGCTGGTCAAGACGGTCAAGGGCTACGGCATGGGCAAGGCCGGCGAGGGCAAGAACACCGCCCACCAGACCAAGAAGCTGTCCGACGACGACATCCGCTACATGCGCGACCGCTTCAACCTGCCCATTCCGGACAGCGAGCTGCCCAAGATCCCGTTCTACAAGCCGGCCGACGACACGCCGGAGATGAAGTACCTGCACGAGCGCCGCAAGGCCCTGGGCGGCTACCTGCCCAAGCGCCGTCCGGTCAGCTCCGAGAGCTTCACCGTGCCCGCGCTGGACAACTTCAAGGCGGTGCTGGAGCCCACGGCCGAAGGCCGCGAGATCAGCACCACCCAGGCCTATGTGCGCTTCCTGACCCAGCTGCTGCGCGACCAGGCACTGGGCCCGCGCGTGGTGCCCATCCTGGTGGACGAGGCCCGCACCTTCGGCATGGAAGGGCTGTTCCGCCAGATCGGCATCTACAACCCCGAGGGCCAGAAGTACACCCCGGTCGACAAGGACCAGGTCATGTACTACAAGGAAGACAAGGCCGGCCAGATCCTGCAGGAAGGCATCAACGAGGCCGGCGGCATGGCCAGCTGGATCGCTGCCGCCACGTCCTACAGCACCAACAACCGCATCATGGTGCCGTTCTACGTGTACTACTCGATGTTCGGTTTCCAGCGCATCGGCGACCTGGCCTGGGCAGCGGGCGACATGCAGGCGCGCGGCTTCCTGCTCGGCGGCACCTCCGGACGCACCACGCTCAACGGCGAAGGCCTGCAGCACGAGGACGGCCACAGCCACATCCTGGCCGGCACCATCCCCAACTGCGTGTGCTACGACCCCAGCTTCGCGCACGAGGTGGGCGTCATCCTGCACCATGGCCTCAAGCGCATGGTCGAGAAGCAGGACAACGTCTTCTACTACCTGACCCTGCTCAACGAGAACTACGCCATGCCGGGCCTGAAGCCCGGTACCGAAGAGCAGATCATCAAGGGCATGTACCTGCTCAAGGAAGGCGCCAAGCTGACCCCGCGCGTGCAACTGCTGGGCTCGGGTTCCATCCTGCGCGAAAGCCTGTTCGCCCAGGAGCTGCTGGAGAAGGACTGGGGTGTGTCGGCCACCGTCTGGTCCTGCCCGAGCTTCAACGAGCTGGCCCGCGACGGCGTGGACGTGGAGCGCTGGAACCTGCTGCACCCGCTGGAAACGCAGCGCGTGCCCTTCGTGGCGCAACAGCTGGCCGGCCATGCCGGTCCGGTGGTGGCTTCCACCGACTACATCAAGAGCTTTGCCGAGCAGATCCGGCCCTACCTGCCCAAGGGCCGCACCTACAAGGTGCTGGGCACCGACGGCTTTGGTCGCAGCGATTTCCGCAGCAAGCTGCGCGAGCACTTCGAGATCAACCGCCACTACATCGTGGTGGCCGCCCTCAAGGGCCTGGCCGAGGAGGGCACCGTGCCGATGTCGCAGGTGGCCGAAGCCATCCGCAAGTACGGCATCGACGCCGACAAGATCAACCCGCTCTACGCCTGATCCCGGGAGACACACATGGCACTGGTGGAAGTACAAGTCCCGGACATCGGGGATTTCGATGAAGTGGCGGTGATCGAGCTGCTGGTCAAGCCCGGCGACACGGTCAAGGCCGAGCAGAGCCTGATCACGGTGGAATCCGACAAGGCGTCGATGGAGATTCCGTCGTCCACGGCCGGCGTCGTCAAGGAGCTGCGCGTGAAGCTGGGCGACAAGGTCAGGCAGGGTTCGGTGGTGCTGGTGCTGGAGGCCGAAGGCGCCGCCGCAGCGCCGGTCGCTGCCGCCGCACCTGCACCCGCACCCGCACCCGCACCCGCACCCGCACCCGCACCCGCACCCGCCCCGGCGCCCGCTGCCGCGGCTGCGCCCGTGGCCGCCGGCCCGGTGGAAGTGCGTGTGCCGGACATCGGCGATTTCAAGGACGTGGCGGTGATCGAACTGCTGGTCAAGCCCGGCGACACCATCCAGGCCGAGCAAAGCCTGATCACGGTGGAGTCCGACAAGGCCTCGATGGAGATCCCGTCGTCGGCGGCCGGTGTGGTGCAGTCGCTGGCGGTGAAGATCGGCGACAAGGTCAACATCGGCGATCTGGTGGCGCTGCTGCAGGGCTCGGCTGCGGCGTCGGCTCCGGTGGCCGCGCCGGCCCCGGCGCCTGCGTCCGCGCCTGCCGCGGTCCCCGCCACCGCCGCAGCCCCTGCCGTGGCGGCCGCACCTGCTGCGGTGGCGGCGCCGGCCCACCAGCCGAGCGCTGCCCCCCTGGGCCTGCCGCACGCCTCGCCCTCGGTGCGCAAGTTCGCCCGCGAACTCGGCGTGCCGCTGGCCGAAGTGAAGGGTTCCGGCCCCAAGGGCCGCATCACGCTGGACGACGTGCAGCAGTTCACCCGCTCGGTCATGAGCGGTGCGGTGCAGACGGTGGCGCAGGCCGCCAAGGCGCCGGCCGCTGCGGCCGGTGGTGGCGGCAGCGAGCTGGGCCTCATCCCCTGGCCCAGGGTCGACTTCGCCAAGTTCGGTCCGATCGAGCGCAAGGAGCTGGGCCGCATCAAGAAGATCAGCGGCGCCAACCTGCTGCGCAACGCGGTGATGATCCCGGCCGTCACCAACCACGACGATGCCGACATCACCGAGCTCGAAGCCTTCCGCGTGGCCACCAACAAGGAGAACGAGAAGAGCGGCGTGAAGGTCACCATGCTGGCCTTCCTGATCAAGGCCTGCGTGGCCGCGCTCAAGAAGTTTCCCGAGTTCAACAGCAGCTTGGACGGCGACGCCCTGGTCTACAAGCAGTACTGGCACATCGGCTTTGCCGCCGACACGCCCAACGGCCTGGTGGTGCCGGTCATCAAGGACGCCGACAAGAAGGGCATCCTGCAGATCAGCCAGGAAATGGGCGAACTGGCCAAGAAGGCCCGCGAGGGCAAGCTGGGCCCGGCCGACATGAGCGGTGCAACCTTCACCATCTCCAGCCTGGGCGGCATCGGCGGGCGGTACTTCACGCCCATCATCAATGCGCCCGAGGTGGCCATCCTGGGCGTGTGCAAGAGCCAGATGGAGCCGGTGTGGGACGGCCAGCAGTTCGTGCCGCGCCTGATGCTGCCGCTCTCGCTGACCTGGGACCACCGCGTCATCGACGGCGCAGCGGCTGCGCGCTTCAACGCGTACCTGGGCCAGATCCTCGCCGACTTCCGTCGCGTGCTGCTGTAAAGGAACCCGAACATGGCGATCATGAACATTCAGGTTCCCGACATCGGCGACTTCGACGAGGTGGCGGTCATCGAGCTGCTGGTCAAACCGGGCGACACCATCAAGGCCGAGCAGAGCCTGATCACGGTGGAGTCCGACAAGGCGTCGATGGAGATCCCGTCCTCGCACGCCGGCGTGGTCCAGGAGCTCAAGGTCAAGCTGGGCGACAAGGTGGCCAAGGGCTCGGTGGTGCTGACGCTGGAGGTGGCCGGTGCGGCGGATGCCCCCGCATCCGCTGCGTCGCCTGCGGCAGCGCCTGCTCCGGCGCCGGCAGCGGCGGTGGTGGCTCCGGCGCCAGCCGCAGCCTCGTTTGCCGGCAGCGCCGACCTGGACTGCGACCTGCTGGTCCTTGGTGGTGGTCCCGGCGGTTACTCCGCCGCGTTCCGGGCCGCCGATCTGGGTCTGAAGGTGGTCCTCGTCGAGCGTTACGCCACCCTGGGCGGCGTGTGCCTGAACGTGGGCTGCATCCCGTCCAAGGCCCTGCTGCACGTGGCCGCCGTCATGGACGAGGTGAGCCACATGGCCGACTTGGGCGTGGAGTTTGGCCGACCGGTGCTCAACATCGACAAGCTGCGGGGCCACAAGGAAAAGGTGATCGGCAAGCTCACCGGCGGTCTGGCGGCCATGGCCAAGATGCGCAAGGTGACCACGGTGCGCGGCTATGGCGCCTTCGTCGGCCCCCACCACCTCGAGGTTGAGGAAACCACCGGCAGCGGTCAGGCGAAGACCGGCTCGAAGAAGGTGGTGGCCTTCAGGAAATGCATCATCGCGGCCGGCTCGCAGGCGGTGCGCCTGCCCTTCATGCCGGACGATCCGCGCGTGGTCGATTCCACCGGTGCGCTCGAACTCAAGGACGTGCCCAGGAAGATGCTGATCGTTGGTGGCGGCATCATCGGCCTGGAGATGGGTACCGTCTACAGCACGCTGGGTGCCCGCCTGGACGTGGTGGAGATGATGGACGGCCTGATGCAGGGCGCCGACCGCGATCTGGTCAAGGTCTGGGAAAAGATGAACAAGCACCGTTTCGACAACGTGATGCTCAAGACCAGGACCGTGGGTGCCCAGGCCACGCCCGAGGGCATCAAGGTGCAGTTCGAGGGCCTGGACGGCTCCCGGAGCGAAGGCGTCTACGACCTGGTCCTGCAGGCCGTGGGCCGTACCCCCAACGGCCGGAAGATCGCCGCCGACAAGGCCGGCGTGGCGGTGACCGACCGGGGCTTCATCAGCGTCGATATCCAGATGCGCACCAACGTGCCGCACATCTTCGCCATCGGCGACATCGTCGGTCAGCCCATGCTGGCCCACAAGGCGGTGCACGAGGCGCACGTGGCGGCCGAGGTGGCAGCCGGTGAACTCCAGGGCAACAAGGAGCTGGCGGCCGCGGCCTTCAATGCCCGGGTGATTCCCAGCGTGGCCTACACCGATCCCGAGGTGGCCTGGGTCGGACTCACCGAGGACCAGGCCAAGGCCCAGGGCATCAAGGTGAAGAAGGGCCTGTTCCCGTGGGCGGCGTCCGGCCGGGCGATTGCCAATGGCCGCGACGAAGGCTTCACCAAGCTGCTGTTCGACGATTCCCCCGAGGCCCATGGCCACGGCAGGATCCTGGGCGGCGGCATGGTCGGCACCCACGCGGGCGACATGATCGGCGAGATCGCGCTGGCCATCGAGATGGGGGCCGACGCGGTGGACATCGGCAAGACCATCCACCCGCACCCCACGCTGGGCGAGTCCATCGGCATGGCGGCCGAGGTGGCGCACGGTTCGTGCACCGACGTGCCGCCGGCGCGCCGCTGACGCAGCGGGCCACGGCCATGAAAAAACCCGGCCTTGGCCGGGTTTTTCATGAAGGCGCCGATGGCTTCAGGGCTCCTGCTGCTGCGGCAGCACCCGCCGCGCGCCGTTGAAGCGGGTGTTCCAGTAGGCGATGCGCATGTCCTCGACCCGCACCTGGGCACCGGCGCGGGGGGAGTGGATGAACTTGCCGTCGCCCACATAGATGCCGACGTGGCTGAAGGCACGGCGCATGGTGTTGAAGAACACGAGATCGCCGGGCTTGAGTTCGCTGCGGTCGATCACCTGGGTGGCGGCCGCCTGCTCGTCGGAGCGGCGGGGCAGGATCTTGCCGACCGATTGTTCGAACACCGCCCGCACGAAGCCGCTGCAGTCGAAGCCGGTGTCGTGGCTGTCGCCGCCCCATTTGTAGGGAACGCCCAGGAAGGCCATGGCGTTGATGACCAGGCTGGAGGCCTGCTCGCTCATGGAAGCCCGGGCCTGCTGCACCTGCGCCCCCAGGCGGTCGATCAGTCCTTTTTCGGCCAGCAGGGCGTCCATGTCCTGGTAGCCGGCGTTCTGGCCGCTGGTCTGGGCCGACGCCGGCACGGCAGCGCACAGCGCCGAGACGGCAAGGACCAGGGTGGACAGGCGGATGGACATGGGTCGCGAGGGTAACGGCAGCCAGCGCGAGCGTCAAGCGAGAAGAACGCTGTAACCGCTTGATTCAGTTCTGTTTTTTGTGGAGCGGCTGGGGCATGTCCACCATCACCGGCTGGCCCGGCGTGGTGCAGCCGGTGTCGCAGCAGCGCCCGGGCTGGCGGTTGCGGGTGATCGGCCTTGCCGGGTCGTGGGGCGCAGCGGCCGGCGAGCCGTCGGCGCCGAGGCCACGCTCCAGCAGGCGCTCCACCAGTTCGACCTTGTTGCCCAGCGGGTAATGGCGCCAGATCTCCTGCTTCATGGCCGCGGGCGATCCGCCGCCGTGCAGGCTGATCACGCTGTACCAGCCGCCCTGGTAGCCGGCGGTCAGGTCCTCGATGAAGCGGGCGGTCTGGATGCGTTGCTCGTAGGGGATGTCCGGGCTGGCCCGCAGCACGTCCGAGAGGCGGGCGGCGGTTTCCGGGTTGTGGTCCTCGTCGGGGCCGGGCAGGGTGACGATGAGCCCGCCGCTGACGGTGTGGGCAATCCGGTGCATGTCGTAGATCCTGGTGGCCAGCAGCAGCTTGCCGATGTTGGCGAACACCGGGTCGGGCATGAACACCGGGCTGTGGGCGTCCTGCCGGCCGTAGACGCTGGCGGCCACGCCGCAGGCGTAGAAGCCTTCCGTGATGGTGATGAGCTCCACCATCTGCTCGCGCAGATGGCTCTCGGCGCCGGGATCGAAACCGTTGGCCTCGCACATCAGCGCACCCGCGCCGATCAGCAGGTCGCCGAAACCGGCCCGGGCCGCGATGCAGGTCTGGCGGTGGTGGGTGGCGTAGCTGTAGGTCAGGTGGCCACTGTGCTCCCATTCGCCGGCCAGGAACACCTGCTCCCAGGGCACGAACACCCGGTCAAAGATGCACACGCCGGTGCTTTGACCGTATTTCCGGGAGAAGAGGGCGTCGCCGTGTTCCAGCTTCTCGCCGGGCCGGCCGGCCGGCCGGGCCACGATGGTCAGTCCGGGTGCGTCCACCGGCACGGCGCAGCAGACCGCAAAGTCGGCGTCTTCGGCCCCCATGTTGCGGCAGGGCATGACCAGCAGCTCGTGCATGTAGGGCGCACCGGTGACGATGGCCTTGGTGCCGCTGATGACGATGCCCCGGGCGTTGCGCTCCACCACATGCACATAGGTGTCGGGGTTGGCCTGCTGGTGCGGGCGGCGGCTGCGGTCGCCCTTGGCGTCGGTCATGGCCACACCCAGGGTCAGGTCCTGGGTCTGCACCCGGTGCAGGTAGGCGAAGAACCGGTCACGGTGGGTCCGGCTGCCGCCGGCATCGTCCAGCCGCGCGGCCAGCTGGGCGATGGCATTGAGCGCGTCGTGGGTCAGGTAGCGCTGGGCACAGCCGGTTTCCTGGCAGATCAGCCGCACGGCCTCGAGCTTGTTGAGCAGGTCGCCGGAGCTGGTGCTCAGATGGGTCATGCGGTTGACGACGCGCCCGCTGCTCTGCTCCACCGGGGTCATGAGCGTGGCGAGCTCGGGTCGGTGGGCCAGGTCGTAGGTCAGCGCCACCGCGTTGATGCCTGGCTGCAGGGCCGGCTCGTCGGCCACGCTGTCGATTCGCCGACCGTCCACAAACACCGTGGGTTTCAGCCGGCGCAGCGACTCGCGGTAATCGGCCCCGGTCATCAGGGGTGAAGTGTCGGCAACGCTGTTCATGGATTCGGGCCTTGTGGATTGAAAAAGTCGGTGTTCATCACAAACGACATTGATCGATCATTTGAACATTGTTCAATTAATTGATCAATGATGATTTATTTCAACAGTAGGCGGGTCGTCGGTACACTGAAAGCATGAATGTGCAGCTCGACGAACTTCGCCCTGTCCTGACCGAGGCCGAGCGGGAGGCCGCCCAGCGCCAGCTGGAATTGCGGCAGCAGCGGCAGCTCGCCATGTCGGACACCCGGCGCGCCCTGGTGCTGGATGCCGCCCGCAGCGTGTTTGCCGAGAAGGGGCTGGAAGGGGCCGGCATCCGCGAAATCGCGCGGCGTGCCGGCTACACGCCCGGTGCCCTTTACAGCTACTTCGACAGCAAGGAGGCCATCTATGCGGCGCTGCTGTCGGAGTCGCTGGACCGGCTGCATGCCGAGGTGGCGGCCGCCCGGGCCCCCAAGGGGCAGCCGCACCGGCTGCTGGCCGAGCGGGCCAGCGCCTGGTTCGGCTTTTACGCCCGCAATCCGCGCGATCTGGACCTGGGCTTCTACCTGGTGCAGGGGCTGGCCCCGCGCGGTCTGAACGCCGAACTGGACCGGGCGCTCAACCAGCGCCTGATGGACGCCTTGCGGCCCTGCGAACAGGCGCTCGAAGACCTGGGGCTGCCGTCCGACCTGGCGCTGCAGGAAAACGCCGCCCTGTTCGCCCACGGCGTGGGTCTGCTGCTGTTGCAGCACACCGGCCGCATCCGCCTGTTCGGGCAGTCGGCGCCCTATCTGTTCCAGCAGTACGTGGACCGGCTGATCGAGCGGGTGATGCCCCAGGCCGCCGGGCCGGCAGCGCAGCCCGATCTGTTCGCCGGCTGAAGCCGGGCAGGGCGCTGCGAGAATCGCGTCTTTGTCCTCATTTCCGAGTGCCCATGCTGCTTGACGTCGAAGAATCCCAACTCGTCCTGGTCGATTACCAGGAGCGGCTGATGCCGGCCCTGTTCGAGAGTGCCCTGGTGCTGGACAACGCCCACCGGCTCGCCCGCATGGCCCGTCTGCTGGAGGTGCCGGTGTGGGGCACCGAGCAGAACCCCGCCAAGCTGGGGCCCAACCCGCCCGCCCTTCGCGAGGTCTGCCGCAAGACGCTGGCCAAGATGCATTTCAGCGCCGTGGCCGACGGCCTGGGCGACTGGCTCCGGCCGCCGGCACGCCCGGCAGGCGGCAATGCCCGCAGCCTGCCCAAGCACCTGCAGAAGCCCGCCGCCCCCAGCCAGCCGGAGCGCGGCAGCATCGTGGTCGCCGGCTGCGAGGCGCACGTGTGCCTGCTGCAGACCGCGCTGGAACTGATCGAGCAGGAGTTCGACGTGTGGGTGGTGACGGATGCCTGCACCTCGCGCACCGAGCGCAACCGCGACGCGGCCTTCGACCGGCTGGCCGGCGCCGGCGCCGAGCTGGTCACCACCGAGATGGTCGCCTTCGAATGGCTCCGCACCGCCGACGACCCGCGGTTCAAGGATGTGCACAGCCTGATCAAGTGAGCCGGGTCGGGTGGGGGCCCCTCAGGGTTCTCACCGTCAGGCGGGTGCAAGTAACCTGCTCATAATTAAGAATTCAGAACGTTCGCCGATCCAGCCCCGACCACCGAGGAGACAACACATGGGTTCGTCCGCCAAGTCCGCGAGTTACGCCGACTTCCACCGCCGCTCGCTCGAAGACCGCGATGCTTTCTGGACCGAGCAGGCCGCCCTGATCGACTGGCACCGACCTTTCGACCGCGTCTGCAACCACGACAACCCGCCGTTTGCCCGCTGGTTCGAGGGCGGTCTGACCAACCTGTGCCACAACGCGGTGGACCGGCATCTCAAGGACCGCGCCGACCAGAACGCGCTGATCTTCGTCTCCACCGAAACCGAACAGGAGCGCGTGTACTCCTTCCGTGAGCTGCACGTGGAAGTGCAGCGCATGGCCGCCGTGCTCAAGGCCCAGGGTGTCGGCAAGGGCGACCGGGTGCTGATCTACATGCCCATGATTCCCGAGGCGGCGTTTGCGATGCTGGCCTGCGCCCGCATCGGCGCCATCCATTCGGTGGTGTTCGGCGGCTTTGCCAGCCATTCGCTGGCCTCCCGCATCGAGGACGCCTCGCCGGTGGCCATCGTCAGTGCCGATGCCGGCTCGCGCGGCGGCAAGGTGGTGGAGTACAAGCCGCTGCTGGACGAAGCGATCCGGCTGTCCAGCCACAAGCCGTCGTCGGTGGTGCTGGTCAACCGGGGGCTGGCGCCCATGGCCATGGAGGCCGGCCGCGACCACGACTACGCCAGCCTGCGCGAGCAGCACCTGGACGCTCAGGTGCCGTGCGAGTGGCTGGAGTCCACCGAGATCAGCTACACCATCTACACCAGCGGCACCACCGGCCGGCCCAAGGGCGTGCAGCGCGACGTGGGCGGCTACGCGGTGGCGCTGGCGGCCAGCATGAAGCACATCTTCATGGGCCAGCCGGGCGAGACCTATTTCTCCACCAGCGACATCGGCTGGGTGGTGGGTCACAGCTACATCGTCTATGGCCCGCTGATCGCGGGCATGGCGACCATCATGTACGAGGGCCTGCCCATCCGGCCCGACGGCGGCATCTGGTGGAGCCTGATCGAGAAGTACAAGGTCAGCGTCATGTTCAGTGCGCCCACCGCGGTGCGCGTGCTCAAGAAGCAGGACCCGGCCTACCTCAAGAAGCACGACCTCTCCAGCCTCAAGGCGCTGTTCCTGGCCGGCGAGCCGCTGGACGAACCGACCGCCCGCTGGATTGCCGACGGCCTGGGCGTCCCCATCATCGACAACTACTGGCAGACCGAGAGCGGCTGGCCCATCCTCACCATTGCCAATGGTGTGGAGCGCAAGGACAGCAAGTTCGGCAGCCCGGGCATTCCCATGTACGGCTACAGCGTCAAGCTGCTGCACGAGAGCACCGGCGAGGAGCTCACCGGCGCCGACGAGAAGGGTGTGGTGGTGATCGAAGGCCCGACGCCGCCGGGCTTCATGCAGACCGTCTGGAAGGACGATGCCCGGTTCGTCAACACCTACTGGAAGAGCATTCCGGGCAAGCTGGTCTACAGCACCTTCGACTGGGGCATCCGCGACAAGGACGGCTACTTCTACATCCTGGGCCGCACCGACGACGTGATCAACGTGGCCGGCCACCGCCTGGGCACCCGCGAGATCGAGGAAAGCATCTCCAGCCACCCCAATGTGGCCGAGGTGGCGGTGGTGGGCGTGGCCGACAACCTCAAGGGACAGGTGGCCATGGCCTTCGTGGTGGCCAAGGACAGCACCACCCTGGGCGATGCCCAGGCCCAGCTGAAGCTGGAGGGCGAGATCATGAAGCTGGTCGACAGCCAGCTCGGTGCGGTCGCCCGACCTTCGCGGGTGCGTTTCGTGTCGGTGCTGCCCAAGACGCGCAGCGGCAAGCTGCTGCGCCGCGCCATCCAGGCGGTGTGCGAGGGCCGCGACCCTGGCGACCTGACCACCATGGACGACCCATCGGCGCTGCAGCAGATCCGCGATCTGTTTGCCTGACCGGCCTCGCTCGGGCCTGCATCTGGCTATGATGGTTTGCTTATATAGCCAGCTGCTGAAACGGGGCCTGCCATGGACGACATGATCGGAACAACTGCCCAGGTCGAGAAGATCCGGGTCTTCGAGCTGGCCGCCGAACTGTTCGGCGTCCTGGCCACCCCCATGCGCCTGCGCATCCTCAGCGCCCTGTGCGACCAGGAAAAGTCGGTCTCCCAGCTGCTGCAGGAGATCGACACCACCCAGCCCAACCTGTCGCAGCACCTCAATCTGCTGTACCGCTCGGGCATCCTGGCCCGCCGCAAGGAAGGCACGCAGGTCATCTACCGGGTGCAGAGCGAGCAGGCCGTCACCCTGTGCCGCACGGTGTGCACCCAGATCGCCATCGAGATGGACGAGCCCGGATCGGTGCCGGTCACCCAGCGCCTGACCCCCAGAGGCGGCGCCTGAGGGCCGTCGTTTTCAATTTCTTTCGCGGGCTGCCGATCAAACTGGCACAATTCGGCCTGCAGCCAGTCCTTCCACAGTCACTGTCGCATCCGCCAATCGGTCCAGCCGTGTCGCGGAAGGTTTTTTCAACCAGCTAATGTTCCCTGCAGGGGAACGGAGGTCAGCGGATTCATGAGCGATACGCCATCGAGCGCGGGCAACGTCTATGTTGCCTACAAGAGCAACTCCTACCTGTTCGGCGGCAACGCCCCGTATGTGGAGGAGATGTACGAGAACTACCTGCAGAACCCGGGCAGCGTGCCCGACAACTGGCGCAGTTACTTCGACGCCCTGCAGCACGTTCCCGCCGTCGACGGCACCGACGCCCGCGATGTTCCGCACCTCCCCGTCGTCAACGCCTTCGCCGAACGCGCCAAGCAGGGCGGCACCAAGGTGGTCATTGCCGCCGGTGCCGATTCCGACCTGGGCCGCAAGCGCGTCTTCACCCAGCAGCTGATCGCCGCCTACCGCAACGTGGGTCAGCGCTGGGCCGACCTCGATCCCCTCAAGCGCACCGAGCGCCCGGCCATCCCCGAGCTGGAGCCGTCGTTCTACGGTTTCAGCGATGCCGACCTCGAGACGGTGTTCAACACCAGCAACACCTTCTTCGGCAAGGAGACCATGCCGCTGCGCGAGCTGCTCAATGCGCTGCGCGAGACCTACTGCGGCTCCATCGGTGCCGAGTACATGTACATCACCGACCAGGCCCAGAAGCGCTGGTGGCAGGAAAAGCTCGAGAGCATCCGCAGCAAGCCGAACTTCACGGCCGACAAGAAGAAGCACATCCTGGAGCGCCTGACCGCCGCCGAAGGCCTGGAGCGTTACCTGCACACCAAGTACGTCGGCCAGAAGCGCTTCTCCCTCGAAGGTGGCGAGAGCTTCATCGCCGCCATGGACGAGCTGATCCAGCAGGCCGGTGCCAAGGGCATCCAGGAAATCGTGATCGGCATGGCCCACCGCGGCCGCCTGAACGTGCTGGTCAACACCCTGGGCAAGATGCCCAAGGACCTGTTCGCCGAGTTCGACCACACCGCGCCGGAAGACCTGCCGGCCGGTGACGTCAAGTACCACCAGGGCTTCAGCTCGGATGTGTCCACCCCGGGCGGCCCGGTCCACCTGAGCCTGGCATTCAACCCGTCCCACCTGGAGATCGTGAACCCGGTCGTCGAAGGCTCGGTGCGCGCCCGCATGGACCGCCGTGGCGATGCGCGTGGCTCGCAGGTGCTGCCGGTGCTGGTGCACGGCGACGCCGCCTTTGCCGGCCAGGGCGTCAACCAGGAAACCCTGGCACTCGCCCAGACCCGCGGTTACTCCACCGGCGGCACGGTGCACCTGATCATCAACAACCAGATCGGCTTCACCACCTCCGACCCGCGCGACCTGCGCTCCACCCTGTACTGCACCGACATCGTCAAGGGCGTGGAATCGCCGGTGCTGCACGTCAACGGCGACGACCCGGAAGCCGTGGTGCTGGCGGTCCAGCTGGCGCTGGAGTACCGCCTGGAGTTCCGCAAGGACGTGGTGGTCGACATCATCTGCTTCCGCAAGCTGGGCCACAACGAGCAGGACACCCCCAGCCTGACCCAGCCGCTGATGTACAAGAAGATCGCGTCCCACCCCGGCACGCGCAAGCTGTACGCCGACAAGCTGGCCGCCCAGGGTCTGGGCGAGTCGCTGGGAGACGACATGGTCAAGGCCTACCGTGCTGCCCTGGACGAGGGCCGTCACACGGTCGATCCGGTGCTGACCAACTTCAAGAGCAAGTACGCGGTCGACTGGGCGCCCTTCCTGGGCAAGAAGTGGACCGATGCGGCCGACACCGCCATCCCGCTGACCGAGTGGAAGCGCATCGCCGACCGCCTCACCACCATTCCCGAGAACGTCACGCCGCACCAGCTGGTCAAGAAGGTCTATGCCGACCGCGCCGCCATGGGCCGGGGCGAGATCAACGTGGACTGGGGCATGGGCGAGCACATGGCGTTTGCCACGCTGGTGGCCAGCGGCTACGCCGTGCGCCTCTCCGGCGAGGACTGCGGCCGGGGCACCTTCACCCACCGGCATGCGGTGATCCACGACCAGAACCGCGAGAAGTGGGACGAGGGCACCTACATCCCGCTGCAGAACGTGGCCGAGAACCAGGCCCCGTTCGTGGTCATCGACTCCATCCTGTCCGAAGAAGCGGTGCTGGGCTTCGAGTACGGCTATGCCGGCTCCGACCCCAACACCCTGGTGATCTGGGAGGCCCAGTTCGGCGACTTCGCCAACGGTGCCCAGGTGGTGATCGACCAGTTCATCGCCTCCGGCGAAGTGAAGTGGGGCCGCCTCAACGGCCTGACCCTCATGCTGCCGCACGGCTACGAAGGCCAGGGCCCCGAGCACAGCTCGGCCCGCCTGGAGCGCTTCATGCAGCTGGCCGCCGACACCAACATGCAGATCGTGCAGCCCACCACGGCCAGCCAGATCTTCCATGTGCTGCGCCGCCAGATGATCCGCCCGCTGCGCAAGCCGCTGGTGCTGTTCACCCCGAAATCCCTGCTGCGCAACAAGGACGCCACCTCCCCGCTGTCCGAGTTCACCAAGGGCGGTTTCCAGACCGTGCTGCCGGAGCAGAACGCCGACGTGGTGAAGAAGGCCGACAAGGTCAAGCGCGTGATCGTGTGCTCGGGCAAGGTCTATTACGACCTGGTCAAGAAGCGCGAGGAGAAGGGCGCCGACGATGTGGCCATCGTGCGCATCGAGCAGCTCTATCCGTTCCCGCACAAGGCCTTCGCCGCCGAGATCAAGCGTTTCCCCAACGCGACCGACATCGTGTGGTGCCAGGACGAGCCGCAGAACCAGGGCGCCTGGTTCTTCATCCAGCACCAGATCCACGAGAACATGCTCGAGGGTCAGAAGCTGGGCTATGCCGGCCGCGCGGCCTCGGCCTCGCCGGCCGTGGGTTACGCCCACCTGCACCAGGAACAGCAGAAGCACCTGATCGAGGCGGCCTTCGCCAAGCTCAAGGGCTTCATCCTCACCAAGTAAGTCGGTCCCGCATGACCCCGCGCGCAGCCAGCGGCTGCGGCGGGGCTTCACGTGCAGCACAACCCGAACACACGCATCCCAGGAAAGAACATGGCAATCGTTGAAGTCAAAGTTCCGCAGCTCTCCGAATCCGTGGCCGAAGCCACCCTGCTGCAATGGAAAAAGAAGGTCGGTGAGGCAGTGGCCGCCGACGAGATCCTGATCGAGATCGAGACCGACAAGGTCGTTCTCGAAACCCCGGCCCCGGCCGCCGGCGTGCTGGTGGAGATCCTGCAGGGCGACGGCGCCACCGTGGCAGCCGACCAGGCCATCGCCCGTATCGACACCGCCGCCGTCGTGGGTGCCGTGCCCGTGGCCGCCCCCGCCGCAGCTCCGGCCGCTGCGCCGGCTGCCGCCCCGGTGGCCGCAGCCGCCGCCGTGGGTGGCGCCAAGGCCGGTGTGGCCATGCCCGCTGCCGCCAAGCTGATGGCCGACAACGGCCTGGCCGCCGGCTCGGTGGCCGGCACCGGCAAGGACGGCCGTGTGACCAAGGGCGACGTGCTGGGCGCCATCGCCAACCCGCCCGCCGTCGCCCCCAAGGCCGCACCGGCGGCCGCCATCCCCACCGGCGCACCTTCGAAGGTCCTGCCGCAGGTGCCGGTGGCCACCCCCGACCTCGGCGACCGCCCCGAAGAGCGCGTGCCCATGACCCGCCTGCGCGCCCGCGTGGCCGAGCGTCTGCTGCAGTCGCAGGCCACCAACGCCATCCTCACCACCTTCAACGAGGTCAACATGGCCCCGGTGATGGAGATGCGCAAGAAGTTCCAGGAGAAGTTCGAGAAGGAGCACGGCGTCAAGCTGGGCTTCATGAGCTTCTTCGTCAAGGCCGCGGTGCACGCCCTCAAGAAGTTCCCGGTGCTCAACGCTTCGGTGGACGGCAACGACATCGTCTACCACGGCTACTTCGACATCGGCATCGCGGTGGGCTCGCCGCGCGGCCTGGTGGTGCCCATCATCCGCAACGCCGACCAGCTCAGCTTTGCCGACATCGAGAAGAAGATTGCCGAGTTCGGCCAGAAGGCCAAGGACGGCAAGGTCGGCCTGGACGACCTCACCGGCGGCACCTTCTCCATCAGCAACGGCGGCACCTTCGGCTCCATGCTGTCCACGCCCATCATCAACCCGCCGCAGTCGGCCATCCTGGGCGTGCACGCCACCAAGGACCGCGCGGTGGTGGAGAACGGCCAGATCGTGATCCGGCCCATGAACTACCTGGCCATGTCCTACGACCACCGCATCATCGACGGCCGCGAGGCCGTGCTGGGCCTGGTGGCCATGAAGGAAGCGCTGGAAGACCCGGCCCGCCTGCTGTTCGACATCTGAGGACCAGACGATGAGCCAACAATTCGACGTCATCGTCATCGGCGGCGGCCCCGGCGGCTACATTGCCGCCATCCGCGCGGCCCAGCTGGGCTTCAAGGTGGCCTGCATCGACGAGTGGAAGAACGCCGCCGGCGGCCCGGCCCCGGGTGGCACCTGCACCAACGTGGGCTGCATCCCGTCCAAGGCGCTGCTGCAGTCGTCCGAGCATTTCGAGCACGCCAACAAGCACTTCGCCGACCACGGCATCACCGCCACCAACGTGAAGATCGACATCGCCAAGATGATCGGCCGCAAGGACACGGTGGTGAAGCAGAACAACGACGGCATCCTCTACCTGTTCAAGAAGAACAAGGTGTCGTTCTTCCACGGTCGCGGCTCGTTCGTGAAGGCGGTGGACGGCGGCTACGAGATTGCGGTCGCCGGCGCCCAGAACGAGACGCTGGTGGGCAAGCAGGTGATCGTGGCCACCGGCTCGAACGCCCGTGCCCTGCCGGGCGTGCCGTTCGACGAGGAGCTGGTGCTGTCCAACGACGGCGCGCTGCGCATCGGTGCCGTGCCCAAGAAGCTGGCCCTGATCGGCTCGGGCGTCATCGGCCTGGAGATGGGCTCGGTCTGGCGCCGCCTGGGCTCCGACGTGACCATCCTCGAAGGTCTGCCGACCTTCCTGGGCGCGGTGGACGAGCAGATCGCCAAGGAAGCCAAGAAGGCCTTCGACAAGCAGGGCCTGAAGATCGAGCTGGGCGTGAAGGTCGGCGAGATCAAGACCGGCAAGAAGGGCGTGACGGTGAACTACACCAACGCCAAGGGCGAGGCCGTGGCGCTGGAAGCCGACAAGCTGGTGGTGTCCATCGGCCGCGTGCCCAACACCAACGGCCTGAACGTCGAGGCGGTGGGCCTGCAGCTGGATGAGCGCGGCGCCATCGTGGTGGACGCCGACTGCCGCACCAACCTGCCCGGCGTCTGGGCCGTGGGCGACGTGGTGCGCGGCCCCATGCTGGCCCACAAGGCCGAGGAAGAGGGTGTGGCCGTGGCCGAGCGCATCGCCGGTCAGCACGGGCATGTCAACTTCAACACCATCCCGTGGGTGATCTACACCAGCCCGGAAATCGCCTGGGTCGGTCGCACCGAGCAGCAGCTCAAGGCCGATGGCGTGGCCTACAAGGCCGGCACCTTCCCGTTCCTGGCCAACGGCCGGGCACGTGCGCTGGGCGACACCACCGGCATGGTCAAGTTCCTGGCCGATGCCGCCACCGACGAGATCCTGGGCGTGCACATCGTCGGCCCCATGGCCAGCGAGCTGATCGCCGAGGCCGTGGTCGCCATGGAGTTCAAGGCCAGCGCGGAAGACATCGCCCGCATCTGCCACGCCCACCCGTCGTTGTCGGAAGCCACCAAGGAAGCCGCTCTGGCGGTGGACAAGCGCACGCTCAACTTCTGACCGCCGTCGTCCTGTGAGCGTCCGCAGCGCCTACGAGGCCGCGCTGAAAGAGCGCGGCTACGCCACCGACCCCGCCCAGCAGCGTGCCATCGACGCGCTGGAGCGGTGCGCGTCCGAATGGGCGGTCTACAAACAGAAGCGGTCCAACTCGCTCAAGAAGCTGTTCAATCGGCCGGACGTGCCCAAGGGGGTCTACATGTTCGGCGGGGTGGGGAGGGGCAAGAGCTTCCTGATGGACTGCTTCTTCCAGGCGGTGCCGATCCGTCGCAAGACACGCCTGCACTTCCACGAGTTCATGCGCGAGGTGCACCGCGAGCTGCGCGACCTGCAGGGCACGGTCAATCCGCTGGATGTGCTGGGCCAGCGCATGGCACAGCGGTACAAGCTGATCTGCTTCGACGAGTTCCATGTGGCGGACGTGACCGACGCCATGATCCTGCACCGCCTGCTGGACGCCCTGTTCAAGGCCGGCGTGGGCTTCGTCACGACCTCCAACTTCCACCCGGATGCCCTGTACCCGGACGGTCTGCACCGCGACCGCATCCTGCCCGCCATCGAACTGCTCAAGGGCCGGCTGGAGGTGATCAATGTCGACAACGGCACCGATTACCGCCAGCGCACGCTCAACCACATCGAGCTCTACCACACCCCGCTGGGGCCGCAGGCCGACGAGGCCATGGAACGGACCTTCAACGAGCTGGCCGAGGCGGGTGACCAGGAGGCGGTGATGACCATCGAGTCGCGCCAGATCCGGGCGGTGCGCCGGGCCGGCGGCGTGATCTGGTTCGACTTCCGCACCCTGTGCGGCGGGCCGCGTTCACAGAACGACTACCTGGAAATCGCCAGCCAGTTCCACACCGTGCTGCTGTCCAACGTGCCGCAGATGGCGGTGCGGCAAGCCTCGGAGGCGCGGCGGTTCACCTGGCTGATCGATGTGCTGTACGACCGTCGGGTCAAGCTGGTGATGTCGGCCGCCGTGCCGCCGGAGCAGCTCTACACCGAAGGCCCGATGTCGCACGAGTTCCCGCGCACCGTCTCGCGGCTGACCGAGATGCAGTCGCAGGAGTTCCTGTCGCTGGAGCACCGGCTGGTCGACACCGGTCTGACCTGAGGCCGGGCCTCAGAGCGGATCGAGCTTGACGACCGCGATCGACAGGTTGTCTCCGCCGCCCTTGGCCCGGGTGCGGGCCTTCTGGATCAGGAACTCGCAGGCCTCGCGCGGCGTGAGCATCGACACGGTGCTGGCGATCTCCTCCGGGTTGAAGTAGTGCCAGATGCCGTCGCTGCAGGCCAGCAGCACGTCGCCGGCCTGCAGCCGGCGGATGGTGTGCAGGTCGACCGGCGGGTCGTTCTCGGTGCCCAGGCACCCCATGAGGATGTTGGAGTGCGGGTGGTCCATGGCTTCCTGCTCGGTCAGCTCGCCCTGGTTCACCAGCGACTGCACATAGGAATGGTCCAGGGTGCGGAAATGCAGCTTGCCCTGGCGGAAGTGGTAGACGCGGGAGTCGCCGGCATGCACGCAATGGGCGCCACCGTCGGGCGTGAGCACGAAAGCCGCCACGGTGCTGTGGGGCTCCTGCTCGGCGGCCACGGCCGTGAGCTTGATGACGATGTGCGCCTCCTCGACGATCTTGCGCAGCAGGGCGTCGGGGTCGTCGGTCTCGGGGTCGAAGCGGCCGAACAGCTGCTGGGCGGTGAGCATCACCTGATCGGACGCCTTGCGACCACCGCTGCGGCCACCCATGCCGTCGGCCACGACCGCCAGCAGGCAGCCAGGGATGCGCTTGTGGCTGAGCAGCGCCACCTGATCCTGCTGGTAGTCGCGGTCGCCCCGGTGAAGGCCGGTGGATGCCTGGATGCGGTAGCCTTGGGTCATGAAACTGCGTCGCCTTGAGGTCGGGATGGCTGTCGGAGTGACGGCGTGAATGGTACCCCCGAGTGTGGCCGCCCGGCGTCCGTCCCCCCGGAAGAACCGGCCGCAGGTCTCGTCGACGCCACACGTGCGGCACTGGCGGCCGATACCTTGCAGCAGCGCTGGGGACCCGGGTTCCGGCACCGACCCGGGCAGGTCGTGATGGCCGAGGCCGTGGCCCGGGTGCTCGGCACCGGCGGTGCCCTAGTGGTCCAGGCCGGCACCGGTGTCGGCAAGACCCTGGCCTATCTGGTTCCCCTGCTGCTCAGCGGCCGCCGTGCCATCCTGTCCACCGCCACCCAGGCGCTGCAGGACCAGCTCTTCCACCGCGACATCCCCACGGTCACCCGCGCCATGGGCCTGCCGGTCCGGGTGGCCTTGCTCAAGGGCCGGGCGGCCTATGTGTGCCTCCACCGGCTCAGGACCCAGACCTCCATCCACGTACCCGAACGTGACCCGGCCGACACGGTGCTGCTGGCACAGCTGCTGAGCTGGGCCGAGCGCAGCGCCACCGGCGACCTGGCCGAGGTGCCCGTGGTGGAAGGTCGGCCCGCCCTGCGGCCGCTGATCACCTCCAGCCGGGACAACTGCCTGACCAGCGAATGCCCCGAGATGGATCGCTGCGCCGTGTACCGCGCTCGGCGCGCGGCACTGGCAGCCGACTGGGTCGTGGTCAACCACCATGTCTTCATGGCCGACCTGGATGTGCGCGATTCGGGTGTGGCGGCCCTGCTGCCGCAGGCCGAAGCCATCGTGTTCGACGAAGCGCACCAGCTCAATGACACCGCCATCGGCTTCCTGGGTCGCCGTGTCACATCGGCCCGCTGGAGCGATCTGGCCCGTGACGTGATCGCCTCGACCCGGGTGCATGCGGCCGGCGTGCGCCCCTGGTCGGCGTGGGCGCTCGATCTGGAGCGTTGCAGCCGGACCGTGGGCGAACTGGCGGGCAGCACGGCGGCCACCGACACCCGCATTCCCTGGAACGGTGGTGTGCCGGCCGGCGTGGACGCGACCGCCTGGCATCAGGCCTGCGTGGCGCTGGACCGGGTGCTGGGCAGGCTGCACGAAGGGCTGCAGGCCACGGCCGAGTCCGCCCCCGATCTGGCCCGGCTGCAGGCCCGGGTGGCCGACGCCCGTGCCGACTGGCGTGGTCTGGTCGGCGAGCCCGCCCCGCCGGGCGAAGTCCGCTGGCTCAGCCGGCATGGCGGCCGCCGCTGGGAGGTGCACCAGACCCCGGCCGACAGCGCTGGGCTGTTCCCCGGTCTGCTGGCATCGCGCCCCGCCGTGGGCTGGGTCTTCACCTCGGCCACGCTGGGACACGACGACTCCTTGAGCTGGTTCACGCGCAGCCTGGGCCTGGCCGCCCCCGACGGATCGCCCGCTCCGGGTGTGCAGGTGCAGCGGGTGGCCACGGCGTTCGACCATGTGCGCCAGGCCGCCCTGCATGTGCCCCCCGACCTGCCGGAACCGGGCGAAGCGGGCCACCTCGAGTCGCTCGGGTGCCGGCTGGCGGAATGGGTCGGAAGGCTGGGCGGGCGCACCCTGGTGCTGACCACCACCAACCGCGCGGCCCGCCAGCTGGCCGAGCAGCTGCGGACGGCATGCACTCAGGGCGGCCTCGGGCTCGACGGGCTGACCGTGCTGGCGCCCACCGCATCGGCACGCCGCCACGCACTCGACGCCTTCCGGCATGCGGGTGACCGCCCCACGGTGCTCATCGCTTCAGGCGGTCTCTGGGACGGCGTGGATCTGCCCGGTGATGTGCTGCAGCTGGTGGTGATCGACAAGCTGCCGTTCCCGCCGCCCGACGACCCGCTGGTGCAGGCCCGGGTGCAGCGAGCGCGCGAACAGGGCGTGGACGGGTTCGTGGCGGTGCACCTGGCCGAAGCGGCCCTGGCGCTGGGGCAGGGCGCCGGTCGGCTGATCCGCAGCGAGACCGACCGTGGGGTGGTGGTGCTGGCCGATGTGCGCGTGCTGCGGCGCGCTTACGGCCCGATGCTGCTGTCGGCCATGCCGCCGATGCGTTGGCTCGCGACCGAGGAGGAATTGCGGGACGAACTGGACGCGCTGGTCAGGGACCGGGCCCTCACCAGACCTTCCACCATGGGTTTTCCCGGGTTCTGAAGCCCTGGCGCAGGAAATCGCTGTTGGGGTAGTTGGTCTGCATGATGCGGCGCGTGTCGTCTCGCAGCTGCGTCATGCCCAGGGCGTCGTACGACTGCATCAGGATGAACAGCGCCTCTTCCAGGGCCGGTGCGTCGCTGAATTCGGTCAGAGCCAGCTGCGCCCGGTTAATGGCGGCCACGTGGGCGCCCCGACTGAAGTAGTAGCGCGCCACATGCACCTCGTACTGGGCCAGCGAGTTGACGATGTAGGTCATGCGCTGGCGGGCATCCGGGGCGTATCGGGAGTCGGGAAAGCGTTCGGCCAGTTCGCGGAAGGCCTCGAACGACTCCTTGGCGGCTTTCTGGTCGCGCTCGGACAGGTCCTGGCGGGCCAGGGCACCGAACAGGCCAAGGTTGTCGTTGAAATTGACCAGGCCCCGCAGGTAGAGGGCGTAGTCCATGGCCGGGCTGGTGGGGTGCAGGCGCTGGAAGCGGTCCAGCGTCGCCAGGGCCTGGGCCGGTTCGGACGCCTTGTAGTGGGTGTAGGCCTTGTCCAGCTGGGCCTGCTGGGCCAGCGGTGTGCCGGCAGCGCGGCCTTCCAGCTTCTCCAGCAGGTTGGCGGCCTTCTCGTAATTGCCGGCCTGACGCTCGTCGGTGGCCTCGCGGTACAGCTTGTTCGGGCTCCAGTTGGCCGTCTCGTCGACCGGCGCGGTGGAGGCGCAGCCCTGCAGTGCCAGCACGGCGGCCACCGCCAGGGTCACGGCCGATAATCTCAAGCTCACATTCACAGGCATACCTCGACGACGGAACGACAGTTGGAAACGCAAAGTATATCGACGGGGTGTCCGGACGACCCGGTGCTGGAGGAGTCGGCCCTGGTCGGCGCCGAGGTGCGCCTGCTGTCGGTGCCGGCGGAGTGGCACGGCCAGCGCATCGACCGTGCACTGGCCGCGCTGGTGCCGGAGTTCTCCCGCAGCCATCTGCAGCAGTTGCTGCAGGACGGCGCCGTGCGCTGGCGCGGACAGACGCAGGCCAAGGCGTCGGCCCGTGTGCAGGCCGGCGACCCGATCGAGATCGAACTGCGTCCCACCGCCCAGGCCAGCGCCTTCCTGCCCGAGCCGATGGGCCTGGACGTGGTGCACGAGGACGAGCACCTGCTGGTCCTGCACAAGCCGGCCGGCCTGGTGGTGCATCCGGCGGCCGGCCACTGGAGCGGCACCTTGCTCAACGGACTGCTGGCCTACCACCGTGGCGCGGCCGAGCTGCCGCGGGCCGGCATCGTGCATCGCCTGGACAAGGACACCTCGGGCCTGATGCTGGTGGGCAAGACGCGGCTGGCGGTGGACGCCCTGGTGCGTGCCATTGCAGCCCGGGAGGTGAGCCGGCAGTACCTGGCCCTGGCCCATGGCGGCTGGCGCGGGGCGAGCCCGCTGGATGTGGACCGTCCCATCGGTCGCGATCCGCACCACCGGCTGCGCATGGCGGTGGTGCCGGGCGGCAAACCGGCCCGGACCACCGTGGTCCGGCTGGACTCCCGGGACGATGCCTGCCTGGTGGCCTGCCGGCTGCACACCGGGCGTACCCATCAGATCCGGGTGCACCTGGCGTCGCTGGGCCATGTGCTGATCGGCGATGCGGTGTACGGCGGCCGGCCGGCCTTCGGGCTGCAGCGGCAGGCGCTGCATGCGGCGTCGCTGGGTCTGGCGCATCCGGTGCATGGCGGCTGGCTGAGCTTCTGGTCACCGCCGCCGCCGGACATGGCGCGGGCCCTGTCGGAAAGCGGCCTCCGCTACAATCCGCCCAGCCCCGGACACCCCCTGCTGGCAGACCCGGTCGAGTGATCGACCGCACCGCCACCGCAGCGCGCCCCGTCCACCGTCCCGCTCCGGCCCTCCGGCAGCCTCCCTCTCCGGCCCGCAGCCGGACCTTGACCGAGCGACACCATGAACACCACGGATGCCCTGCGTGTCCTTGAAACGGCCCTGATTTGCGCCACGCAGCCGCTCACGGTGCGTGAGCTCGGCACGCTGTTCGACGGCGAGATCGCTCCCGACACGCTCAAGTCCCTGCTGGCCGACCTCCAGCTGCAATGGGCCGGTCGCGGTGTGGAGCTGGTCCAGGTGGCCAGCGGCTGGCGCTTCCAGAGCCGGCCCGAACTGCGGCCCTTCCTCGACCGGCTGCACCCGGAAAAACCGCCCAAGTACTCCCGCGCCGCGATGGAGACACTGGCCATCATCGCCTACCGCCAGCCGGTGACCCGCGGCGACATGGAAGACATCCGGGGCGTGACCATCAATTCCCTGATCCTCAAGCAGCTGGAGGACCGGGGCTGGATCGAGGTGATCGGCCACCGCGAGACCGTGGGCCGCCCCGCGCTCTTTGCCACCACCCGCCAGTTCCTCGACGACCTGGGTCTGGCATCGCTGGATCAGCTGCCGCCGCTGGAGGCCAACGAGGTGCAGGAGTCGGCGCTGGACCGGCTCGACTTCGATGCGCTGTCCCAGCGCCTGCCGGATGACGAGCCGACGGCCGATCTGCTCACCGAACCTGCCACCCCTGGCACTGACGATCCCACCAAGGAACTCCATGACGACGCCGGACACCCCCCGCCCACCGCTGGTTGAGGCCACGCCGGCCGACGATGCGGCACTGAAGTTCGACGACGTCATCAGCGGCGCCTTCGATGCCGAGCAGGAGGCCGAGCCGGCAGCGCCGGTCAAGCGCGTGCTGGCGCCCCAGGCCGAATCGCCCAAGCTGCACAAGGTGCTGGCGCAGGCCGGCATGGGTTCGCGGCTGGAGATGGAGCAGCTCATCCTGGAAGGCCGCATCTCGGTCAACGGCGAGCCTGCCCATGTGGGCCAGCGCATCCAGTTTGGCGATGTCATCAAGGTCAACGGCAAGCCGGTTCGGGTGCGCATGACGCCGCCGCCGCCGCGGGTGCTGGCCTACCACAAGCCCGCCGGCGAGGTGGTGTCGCACGATGATCCGCAGAACCGGCCCACCGTGTTCCGTCGCCTGCCGCGCCTGCAGAGCGGCAAATGGCAGTCGGTCGGCCGGCTCGACCTCAACACCGAGGGCCTGCTGCTGCTGACCAGCTCCGGCGAGCTGGCCAACCGCCTGATGCACCCCCGGTTCGGCCTGCAGCGTGAATACGCGGTGCGGGTGCTGGGCGCCCTGTCCAACGAAGAGAAGCAGCGCCTGCTGGACGGTGTCAACCTGGACGACGGGCCGGCCCAGTTCGCCTCCATCGAGGACGGGGGCGGGGAGGGGGCCAACTGCTGGTACCGGGTGACCATCGCCGAGGGCCGCAACCGCGAGGTGCGTCGCATGTTCGAGGCGGTGGGCCACGCGGTCAGTCGCCTCATCCGCATCCGCTACGGCGCCATGATGCTGCCGCGCGGTCTGAAGCGGGGCGCCTGGATCGAGCTCGACGAGCGCGACATCGCCCGCCTGACCGCGGCGGCCGGCATGCTGCCGGCGGCCGAGCCGGCGCGTGGTCCGCGTCCCGGTGCCGCCCGGGGCAGCCCGTCGCGCGGTGGACAGCGCACCGGTCGCGGTCCGTCTCGGCCCCAGCCGGGGGCCGCAGCGGCCGCTCCCGAGCCGGCCAGCCGCAAGCCCCGGGGTGCCGCCCCGGGCGCGGCCCGCAGCGGCAACAGCCAGCCCGATCCCATGAAGACGTCGCTGGGCTACATCGGCCACGACGCCGTGGCGCGCAAGCGCCAGCAGGACGCCGGCCGGGGCAAGGGCGCGCAGCCGGCCCGGGGCGGGCAGGGCGGCGGCAAGCGCCGCGGCCCGGGCCGCTGAAGCCGCTCACGCCCTGTGGGGCCGTTGCGCACGTTGTAGAATCAAAGGCTCTGCGCATTCCCGCGCAACCCGTTGAATTTCCATCAAAACTTCAGGTACCAGGATCACCCATGGCCATCGAACGCACCCTCTCGATCATCAAGCCCGACGCCGTCGCCAAGAACGTCATCGGCCAGATTTACGCCCGCTTCGAGGCCGCCGGCCTGAAGATCGTCGCGGCCAAGATGGTCCACCTCTCGCGCGGCGAAGCAGAACAGTTCTACGCCGTGCACAAGGCCCGCCCGTTCTTCAAGGACCTGGTGGACTTCATGGTGTCCGGCCCCGTCATGATCCAGGCGCTGGAAGGCGAAGGCGCCATCGCCAAGAACCGCGACCTCATGGGCGCCACCGACCCCAAGAAGGCCGCCCCCGGCACCATCCGCGCCGACTTCGCCGACAGCATCGACGCCAACGCCGTGCACGGCTCCGACGCTCCCGAAACCGCTGCCCAGGAAGTTGCCTTCTTCTTCCCCGGCATGAACGTCTACTCGCGCTGATCCGCGCGCAGACCATGGTGTCATGACGGTCAATCTGCTCGACTTCGATCTCGACGGGTTGACCGCCTTTTGCGAGCAGCTGGGCGAAAAGCGCTTCCGTGCCGTCCAGCTGTTCCGCTGGATCCACCAGAAGGGCGAGTCCGACCCCGCCCGCATGACCGACCTCGCGAAGAGCCTTCGCGAGAAGCTTCCTTCGGCGGCCACGGTCAAGACCCTGCCGGTGCTCTCGCGGCAGGACTCCGCCGACGGCACGATCAAGTGGCTGTTCGATGTGGGGGACGGCAACGCCGTCGAAACCGTCTTCATTCCCGAGGATGACCGGGGCACGCTCTGCGTGTCCTCGCAGGCCGGTTGTGCCGTGGGATGCCGCTTCTGCTCGACCGGCCACCAGGGCTTCTCGCGCAACCTCACCACCGGCGAGATCCTGGCCCAGCTGTGGCAGGCCGAATTCTTCCTGCGCCAGCACCTGAAATCCGCCGACCGCGTGATCACCAACGTGGTCATGATGGGCATGGGCGAGCCGCTGCAGAACTACCATGCGCTGGTGCCGGCGCTGCGGGTCATGCTCGACGACCATGCCTACGGGCTGTCGCGGCGCCGCGTGACGGTGTCCACCTCGGGCGTGGTGCCCATGATCGACCGGCTGGCCGCCGACGTGCCGGTGGCGCTGGCCGTGTCGCTGCACGCACCGAACGACGCGCTGCGCGATTCGCTGGTGCCGCTCAACCGCAAATACCCTCTGGCCGAGCTGCTCGACGCCTGTCTGCGCTACCTGCCGGCCGCCCCGCGCGACTTCATCACCTTCGAGTACTGCATGCTCGATGGCGTCAATGACACCCCCGAGCACGCCCGCGAGCTGCTGGAGCTGGTGCGTGGGCATGGTGAACGGGGTGTCCCCTGCAAGATCAATCTGATACCGTTCAACCCGTTTCCGGATTCGGGCCTGCGCTGCTCCCCGCGTGCCGTGGTCCAGCAGTTTGCCCGCATCCTGAGCGACGGTGGTCTGGTGACCACGGTCCGCAAGACCCGGGGCGACGACATCGATGCGGCGTGTGGACAGCTCGCCGGTGACGTGCTGGACCGCACCGATGCGGCCAGGCGTCTGGCCCGCATGCGCACCGAGACCACCGCCCCGATCCTCATCGTCCGTCCCGGCAGTTGACTTGAGAAGGCAGGCATGACCCACAGCACACGCGGCTTCACCCTTTCCCTCCGACCCGTCTTGCTGCTGGGCAGCATCGGCCTGGCCCTGCTGGCGGGCTGTGCCCAGAACCCGTCGGGCATTCCGGCGGTCAACACCAGCTCGGTCGAGCCGGTGACCGCCTCCGACGAACCGGCCGCCCGGCGCCGGGCCCGCATCCGGCTCGAACTGGCGGCCAGCTACTTCGGCCAGGGGCAGGACACCGTGGCGCTGGACGAGATCAAGCAGTCGCTCCTGGCCGATCCGACCTATGCCGACGCCCATGCCCTGCGGGGTCTGGTCTATTCCCGCATGAACGAGCTGGGGCTGGCCGAGGCCAGCTTCCAGCGGGCGTTGCAGCTCAACCCGCGCGACCCCAATGTGGCGCACAACTACGGCGTGTTCCTGTGCGACCAGCGCCGTTACCCGGCTGCCACCGAGATGTTCACCCGCGCCATGGCCAGCCCCACGTACGGCGGCCGTGCGCAGACCCTGCTCGCGCAGGGGGTGTGCCAGCTGCGCGCCGGGCAGCCGCAGGAAGCGGAGGTCAGCCTGGCCCGCTCCTACGAACTCGATCCCGGCAACCCGATCGCGGCCTACAACCTGGCGTCGCTGCTCTACCGCCGGGGCGAACTGCAGCGTTCGCAGTTCATCATCCGCCGCGTGAACAACTCCGAACTGGCGAACGCGGAGACGCTCTGGCTGGGCATCAAGGTGGAGCGCAAGCTGTCCAACCTGGACGCTGCCCGCCAGCTCGCCCAGCAGCTGTCCCGCCGGTACCCGGAATCGACCCAGTGGGCGGCCTACCAGAGGGGTGCTTTCGATGAGTGATCCGCAACAGCCGGGCGAGACGCCGGTCAGCCCGTTGCTGCTCAAACAGGCCCGTGAGGCCGCCGGCCTGCATGTGGCTGCCCTGGCTGCCGCCTTGAAGGTGCCGGTCCGCAAGCTCGAGGATCTGGAGGCCGGTCGGTACGACCAGCTGCCGGACATGACCTTTGCCCGGGCGCTGGCGTCGAGCGCCTGTCGCCACCTGCGCATCGATCCCGCACCCGTGCTGGCCCAGTTGCCGGCTGCGGCCCGGCCGGCCCTGGGTCTGCCTGGAACGGCGCTGAATGCGCCCTTCCAGGGCAGTGCCGATCCGGTGCCTTTCAATCCGGCCGGCTGGCTCTCCCGGCCCGCTGTGCTCTCGGCCATCGCGCTGCTGCTGGGCGCGCTGGTGATCGTCTTCCTGCCCCGGCCCGACGAGCCTGCGACGGCATGGGGTGAGCCGGCGGGCAATGCCAGCAGCACAACCCCGGCCAACGCAGTCCAGCCGGGCGTGGCGGAGCCGGTGGGCGTGACCACGGCCCCGGCCGAGCCGGTGGCGACCGCCCCGTCACCGACCGTTGCGCCTGCCGAGCCCGTGCCTTCGTCGCCGGCTCCTGTCCAGCCCGCCGCGATGTCCCCCGCTGCAACCCCGCCGGTGGCCGAGACGCCGGCGACGCCTTCGGTGCCTGCGGCAGCCAGTGTGCTGGCCGTGGCTGCACGGGGCGAAACCTGGATCGAGGTCACCACCCCCGCGGGCGAGACGGTGGTGCGCCGCTTGCTCACTGCCGGCGAATCCATGGAAGTCAACCGCGCACCGCCCTACAACGTGGTGATCGGCCGGGCCGATGTTGCCCGGGTCACGCTGCGTGGCCAGGCTTTCGATCTCCCGCCGCCGTCGCCCAACGGCGTGGCCCGTTTCGAGGTGAAATGAACATGTCCGACAAGCCCTGCGAGCCCATTGCGCTGTTCCAGCCGCCAGTGCGCCGCACCCGTCAGGGCGTGGTGCGCTGGGGTGACCATGTGGTCACGGTGGGCGGGAACGCACCCGTGCGCGTGCAGTCCATGACCAATACCGACACGGCCGACGCCATCGGCACGGCCATCCAGGTCAAGGAGCTGGCCCAGGCCGGTTCCGAGCTGGTGCGCATCACGGTCAACAACGACGAAGCGGCGAAGGCCGTTCCGCACATCCGGGAACAGCTCGACCGCATGGGCGTGCCCGTGCCCCTGATCGGCGACTTCCACTACAACGGCCACCGGCTGCTCACCGACCATCCGGCCTGCGCCGAGGCGCTGTCCAAGTACCGCATCAACCCGGGCAACGTGGGGCGGGGCGACAAGGGCGACCGCCAGTTCGCCCAGATGGTCGAGATCGCTGCCCGCCACGACAAGCCCATCCGCATCGGCGTGAACTGGGGCAGCCTGGACCAGGACCTGCTGGCCCGGCTGATGGACGAGAACGCCGGGCGTGCCCGGCCCTGGGATGCCCGGCAGGTGATGTACGAGGCGCTCATCACCTCGGCCATTTCGTCTGCCCGGCGCGCCGAGGAGATCGGCCTGCGCGGCGACCAGATCGTGCTGTCGTGCAAGGTGAGTGCGGTGCAGGACCTCATTTCGGTGTACCAGGCGCTGGCGCAGCGCTGCGACTACGCCCTGCATCTGGGCCTGACCGAGGCCGGCATGGGCACCAAGGGCGCCGTGGCGTCCACGGCGGCGCTGTCGGTGCTGCTGCAGCAGGGCATCGGCGACACCATCCGCATCTCGCTCACGCCCCAACCCGGCGAGTCGCGCACCCAGGAGGTGGTGGTCGGGCTGGAGATCCTGCAGGCACTGGGCCTGCGAACCTTCGTGCCCGCGGTCACCGCCTGCCCGGGCTGCGGCCGCACCACCAGCACCACCTTCCAGGAGCTGGCCAAGCAGATCGACGATTACCTGCGGGCTTCCATGCCGGTGTGGCGCGAGCGTTACCCCGGTGTCGAGAACCTCAAGGTGGCCGTGATGGGCTGCATCGTCAACGGACCCGGCGAGAGCAAGCACGCCGACATCGGCATCAGCCTGCCCGGCACCGGCGAGGCCCCTGCCGCCCCGGTCTTCATCGACGGTCAGAAGGCCCTAACCCTGCGTGGCGAAGGCATCGCGCGCGAATTCCAGACCATCGTCGACAACTACATCCAGAAACGCTTCGGTGCGGCCGTCTGAGCCGCGACCGGACACGCACCTTTCCCCATGGCCGAGAAACTGACCGCCGTCAAAGGCATGAACGACATCGCCCCTCCGCAGTCTGCGCACTGGGAGTGGCTCGAAGAGCAGCTGCGCGGCCTCATGGCCCGCTATGGCTACCGCAACCTGCGCACCCCCATCGTCGAGCCCACTGCGCTGTTCGTGCGCGGGCTGGGCGAGGTGACCGACATCGTCGAGAAGGAGATGTACTCCTTCGAGGACAAGCTCAACGGCGAACACCTGACGCTGCGGCCGGAGAACACCGCCGGCGTGGTCCGCGCCTCGCTGGAACACAACCTGCTGTACGACGGCCCCAAGCGCCTGTACTACATGGGCCCCATGTTTCGCCATGAGCGCCCGCAGCGCGGACGCTACCGGCAGTTCCACCAGTTCGGCGCCGAGGCCCTGGGTTTTGCCGGGCCGGACGTGGATGCCGAGCTGATCGTCATGGCCTGCGACCTCTGGGCTGCCCTCGGGCTGGAGGGCATTGCCCTGGAGATCAACAGCCTGGGCCAGCCGGCCGAGCGGCTGGCGCATCGGCAGGCCCTCATCCGTTACCTCGAGGCCCACGCCGACCAGCTGGACGAGGACGCGAAGCGCCGTCTGCACAGCAACCCGCTGCGCATCCTGGACACCAAGAACCCGGCGATGCAGGCCCTGGTCAATGCCGCACCCCGGCTGATGGACCACCTGGGCGCCGAGTCGCTGGCGCACTTCGAGGGCCTGAAAGCGCTGCTCGACGCCCACGGCGTGCGCTACACCATCAACCCGCGCCTGGTGCGCGGCATGGACTACTACAACCTGTCGGTGTTCGAGTTCGTGACCACGCAGCTCGGCTCGCAGGGCACGGTCTGCGCCGGTGGCCGTTACGACGGGCTGTTCGAGCAGATCGGCGGCAAGGCCGCCCCGGCCGTGGGCTGGGCGCTGGGCATGGAACGCATCCTCGAGCTGCTCAAGGAGCAGGGGCGCCTGCCCGACGCCCCGGTGCCCGATGTGTATGCCGTGGTGCCCGATGCCGCTGCCATGAACCGGGTCATGCCGGTGCTGCGCGGTCTTCGCCTGCGCGGCCTGAGGGTGCAGATGCACGCGGCCGGCCCTGAAGGCATGGGCAGCATGAAGTCGCAGTTCAAGAAGGCCGACGGCAGCGGTGCCCGAATGGCCCTGATCTTCGGCGAGCAGGAACTCGCGCTGGGGCAGGTGGCCGTCAAGCCGCTGCGGGGCGAGCGCACCGAGGGCGGGCAGCAGCTGATGCCGCTGGCCGATCTGGACGCCCTGGCGGGCGAGCTTCGGCGCTGAGCTTCGCGGGCCGATGGTCGGCCCACCTACAATGCCGCGTCCGGCTGCTCCTGCGAGCCTGCCGGCGTCTTTCCGATTTCCCCTTACCCCGCTTCCATGGCCAAACACCTCGACCTCGAAGAGCAGGAACAGCTCGACCAGATCAAACACTTCTGGTCCAAGTACGGCAACGCCATCACCTGGGTGCTCATCGTCGTGCTCGGCAGCTTCGCCGCCTGGAACGGCTGGAACTGGTGGCAGCGCAGCCAGTCGGCCAAGGCGTCCGCCCTGCATGCCGAGATCGAGCGCGCCGCCCAGGCCCGCGACACGGCCCGGCTGGATGCGGCGCTGGCCGACATGCAGTCGCGTTTCAAGGGCACCGCGTTCGCAGGCCAGGCCACCCTGCTGGCCGCCAAGGCCCGCTTCGAGGCGGGCCAGGCCGACCAGGCCCGCGCCGCGCTGGAATGGCTGGTGAGCAACAGCAAGGACGAGGCCTACCGCTCGATCGCACGCCTGCGTCTGGCGGGCATCGACCTCGATGCGGGTCAGTTCGACGCCGCCCTGCGCACCCTGGAAGCCCCGTTCCCGGCCGCCTTCGACGCCATGGCGGCCGACCGACGCGGCGATGCCCTGCTGGCCAAGGGCGACGCGGCTGGTGCGAAGGCCCAGTTCGAGAAGGCCTGGACCGGCTTCAGCGCCGAAACCGAATACCGCCGTCTGGTCGAGGTCAAGCTGGCCTCGCTGGGCGTGGACAAATCCCCGGCCACCCGCCAGGAAGGCCGTCCCTCATGATGCCGATGACCCGTCTGCAACGCCCCCTCCGTCTGTGCGCCGGCCTGATGGCAGCTGCCATCTTGGCCGCCTGTTCGTCCAGCCCCAAGGCGCCCGAGCCGGCCCCGCTGGGCCCGGTGGCCGCCCTCATGAGCACCCGTCTGGCCTGGAATGTCCAGGTGGGGCAGGGCAGCGAGACGCTCCAGCCCGTGGTGGCGGCAGGGCGGGTGTTCGCCGCGGCCACCAACGGGACGGTCATGGCGGTCGATGCCGCCACTGGCAACGTGGCCTGGCGCGTGTCGCTGGAACAGCCGCTGTCGGCCGGTGTCGGCACCGACGGCACCACCGTGGTGGTCATCAACCGCGACAACCAGCTGGTGGCCCTGCGCGACGGGCGCGAAGTCTGGCGTGTGCGCCTGCTGGCGCGCTCGTTCACGGCACCGCTGGTGGCCGGTCAGCGGGTGTTCGTGCTCGGCGCCGACCGCTCGGTGAGTGGCTTCGATGCCGCCAACGGGGCCCGGCTGTGGTCGCAGACCCGCACCGGTGACCCGCTGGTGCTGAGCCAGCCGGGCACGCTGACCGCCGTGGGCGACACGCTGGTCGCAGGCCTCTCCGGCCGCCTGGCCGGACTCAACCCCGACAACGGCGCGGTGCGCTGGGAGGTGCCGGTGGCCACCGGCCGGGGCACCAACGAGGTGGAGCGCCTGGTCGACATCCTGGGCCCGTCCAGCCGCATCGGCAGCAGTGTCTGCGTGCGCGCCTACAGCGCGTCGGTGGGCTGCGTCGACGCCGATCGCGGCACGGTGGTCTGGACCCGCCAGACCCCTGGCCTGACCGGCATCCACGGCGACGACCGCCAGATCTATGGCAGCGACACCGAGGGCCGCCTGCAGGCCTTCAACCGCGCGACCGGACAGCCCGCCTGGACGGTGGAGCGCCTGCGTTACCGCAAGCTGTCCGCGCCGCTGGCCCTGGGCCGGGTGGTGGCTTACGGCGACAACTCGGGCCTGGTGCACCTGGTGTCGCGCGAGGATGGCAGCGAGATGACCCGCCTGACCACGGATGGCTCGCCCATCGTGGTGGCCCCCGTTCTGGCCGGTGATGCACTGGTGGTCCAGACCCGCAACGGCGGGCTGTACGCCTGGCGTCCCCAGTAAGCCATCTTCCTCTTCTCCATGGCCGTCAAACCTGTCATCGCCCTGGTGGGCCGTCCCAACGTCGGCAAGTCCACCCTGTTCAACCGGTTGACGGCGTCGCGCGACGCCATCGTGGCCGACTTCGCCGGCCTCACGCGCGACCGTCACTACGGCAACGGCCGGGTGGGGCGGCGCGAATACATCGTCATCGACACCGGCGGCTTCGAGCCGGATGCCGGCGAGGGCAGCATCTACCGGGAGATGGCCAAGCAGACCCGGCAGGCCGTGGCCGAGTCGGACGTGGTCATCTTCGTGGTCGATGCCCGGGCCGGCCTGAGCGCCCAGGACCACGAGATCGCCCAGTACCTGCGTCGCCTGGGCAAGCCCTGCGTGCTGGTGGCGAACAAGGCCGAGGGCATGACCCAGGGTCTGCAGCTGGTGGAATTCTTCGAGCTCGGCCTGGGCGAGGTGCTGCCGGTATCCGGCGCGCATGGTCAGGGCGTGCGCTCCATGCTGGAGCAGGCGCTGGAAGCCATCCCCGGCCTGCCACCCGAAGACGACGAGGAGCCCGAGGTCGATGCGCAGGTGATCCGCCTGGCGGTGGCCGGGCGGCCCAACGTGGGCAAGTCCACGCTGATCAATGCCTGGCTGGGCGAAGAGCGGCTGGTGGCCTTCGACATGCCCGGCACCACCCGGGACGCCATCACCGTGCCGTTCGAGCGCCAGGGCCAGAAGTACGAACTGGTGGACACGGCCGGCATCCGCAAGAAGGGCAAGGTGTTCGAGGCCATCGAGAAGTTCTCGGTCGTCAAGACGCTGCAGGCGATCGAGAACGCCCACGTGGTCCTGCTGCTGCTCGATGCCACCCAGGGCGTGACCGACCAGGATGCGCACATCGCCGGCTACATCCTGGAGAGCGGCCGCGCCGTGGTGCTGGCCATCAACAAGTGGGACGCGGTGGATGCCTACCAGCGCCAGCAGATCGAACGCCAGGTCGAAACCCGGCTCGCGTTCCTCAAGTTCGCGTCGCTGCACCTGATTTCGGCCGCCAAGCGCCAGGGGCTGGGCCCGGTGTGGAAGTCGATCGCCCAGGCCCATGCATCGGCCATGCGCAAGATGCCCACCCCGCAGCTGACCCGTCTGCTGCAGGAAGCGGTGGCCTTCCAGGCACCTCAGCGCAGCGGCATGTTCCGGCCCAAGATGCGCTACGCCCACCAGGGCGGCATGAACCCGCCGGTGATCGTGATCCATGGCAATTCGCTGGAGCACGTGCCCGAGGTCTACAAGCGGTTCCTCGAAGGCCGGTTCCGCAAGGCGTTCGATCTGGTGGGCACGCCCCTGCGGATCGAGCTCAAGACCTCCGCCAATCCCTACAAGGACGACTGATTAACCCCTGGCTGCCCGGGACAGGGTGGTATGGTATGTTCCGCCATTCAACAACTTGAACACGGAGCATATCGTGAGCAACAACAAAGGCCAGCTCTTGCAAGATCCCTTCCTGAACCAGCTGCGTCGGGAACATGTGCCGGTGTCCATCTACCTGGTCAACGGCATCAAGCTGCAGGGGCAGATCGAGTCGTTCGACCAGTACGTCGTGCTCCTGCGCAACACCGTGACGCAGATGGTCTACAAGCACGCCATCTCCACCATCGTGCCGGGGCGCCCGGTGCAGTTCTCGGTCGGCAACACCGACGAGCCTGCGGCACCCTGACCGGCCTGGCCGCCTCCAGGGCCCATGCCATCCTGCGGCGGGCCGGTAGCGCCCGGCGCGTTACCTCCTTCCTGCATTGAGTTCCACACCCACCCGCCCCGCCAGCGCACCTTCGGTCGTGCTGGTCGGGGTCGACTTCAACACCCCCCATTTCGACAGCGGTCTGGTCGAGCTCGGCCTGCTGGCCCAGACAGCGGGCTACACCGTGGCCGATCGCATCACCTGCAAGCGCCGTGCGCCCGATCCCGCGCTGTTCGTGGGCTCCGGCAAGGCCGACGAGATCGCACTGGTGGCGCAGTCCACCGGTGCCGCCGAGGTGCTGTTCGACCAGGCCCTGAGCCCGGCCCAGCAGCGCAATCTGGAGCGGCACCTGGGTCGACCGGTCAATGACCGCACCCTGCTCATCCTCGAGATCTTTGCGCAGCGGGCCCGCAGCCACGAAGGCAAGCTGCAGGTCGAACTGGCACGGCTGCAGTACCTCTCCACCCGGCTGGTGCGGCGCTGGTCGCACCTGGAGCGCCAGAGCGGCGGCATCGGCATGCGCGGCGGCCCGGGCGAGACCCAGATCGAGCTGGACCGCCGCATGATCGGCGAGGCCATCAAACGCACCCGGGACCGGCTGGACAAGGTCAAGAAGCAGAGGGCCACCCAGCGGCGCCAGCGCGAGCGGCGCGATGCCTTCAACATCTCGCTGGTGGGTTACACCAACGCAGGCAAGAGCTCGTTGTTCAATGCCCTGGTCAAGGCGCGCAGCTATGCCGCCGACCAGCTGTTCGCCACCCTGGACACCACCACCCGCCAGCTCTACCTGGGCGACGCGGGCCGATCGGTGTCGTTGTCGGACACCGTGGGTTTCATCCGCGATCTGCCCCATGGCCTGGTGGATGCCTTCGCTGCCACGCTCAAGGAGGCGGTGGATGCCGACCTGCTGCTGCATGTGGTCGACGCATCCAACCCCGACCACCCGGAGCAGATCGCCTCCGTCCAGTCGGTCCTGCATGACATCGGCGCCGACGGGGTGCCGCAGCTGCTGGTGTTCAACAAGGTCGATGCCTTGCCCCCCGAGCGACGGCCGCTGCAGATGGTGGACACCACCGAGGTCGACGGCCAGACCGTGCCCCGGGTCTACCTGAGCGCCCATTCCGGCGAGGGTCTGCCGGCGTTGCGGGCCCTGCTGGCCGAGCGCGCGGTACAGGCGCTGGGTCCGCATGACCCCACAAGTCCTCACGCGATGCCCGATTCCGGGAACCTCTCCGGCTGATTGGGCACAATGTGGTTTTACGTTGAAAAGAGCAGCCACCCCATGGATGTGAATATGCAAGGCCAGGCCCACCCCGACGCTCCCCGCCGCAGGCCCCGCCGACTGCAGGACTGGCTCCGCCGGTTCGGCATGTTCAACCTCAACGATCCCCGATGGGGCCGTGGCGACGACCAGAACAATGCCTCGGGCAACGAGGGCGGCGACCGCCCCGACCAGCGCCAGCCCCGTGGTCAGGGGCCCAACCAGGGGCCGCCGGACCTGGACGAACTCTGGCGCGACTTCAACCGCAAGCTCGGCGGGCTGCTGGGCGGCAACAAGGGCCGCGGAGGCGGTTTCGGCAATGGCGGCAACGGGGGCCAGGGCGGATCGGGTCAGGGTTTCAACCCCAATCCCAAGGCGGCCGGCATCGGTGTGGGTCTGATCGGGGGCGTGGCCCTGCTGATCTGGCTGGGCACCGGTTTCTTCATCGTGCAGGAAGGCCAGCAGGCCGTCATCACCCAGTTCGGCCGATACCACAGCACCGTGGGCGCCGGCTTCAACTGGCGCCTGCCGTTCCCGGTGCAGCGCCACGAGACGGTCTTCGTGACGCAGATCCGCTCGGTCGACGTGGGCCGCGACAACGTGGTGCCGGCCACCGGTCTGCGCGAGTCCGCCATGCTGACCGCCGACGAGAACATCGTCGAGATCAAGTTCGCGGTGCAGTACCGCCTCAACGACGCACGCGCCTTCCTGTTTGAAAGCCGCGACCCCGACCTGGCGGTCGTGAAGGCGGCCGAGACCGCCGTGCGCGAGGTGGTGGGCAACATGCGCATGGATGCCGCCCTGGCCGAGGAGCGGGACCAGATTGCGCCCCGTGTCCGCACCCTGATGCAGAGCATCCTGGACCGCTACAAGGTCGGCATCGAGGTGGTGGGCATCAACCTGCAGCAGGGCGGTGTGCGGCCGCCGGAGCAGGTGCAGGCGTCGTTCGATGACGTGCTGAAGGCCGGCCAGGAGCGCGAGCGTGCCAAGAACGAGGCCGAAGCCTATGCCAACGACGTGGTGCCCCGCGCCCGTGGTACGGCCTCCCGCCTGATCGAGGAAGCCGAGGGTTACCGCGCCCGCATCGTCGCGCAGGCCGAAGGTGATTCGCAGCGCTTCCGCTCGGTGCTGGCCGAGTACCAGAAGGCCCCTCAGGTCACCCGCGAGCGCATGTACACCGATGCCATGCGCGACATCTATGCCAACGTGACCAAGATTCTGGTCGACTCCCGTCAGGGTTCGAACCTGCTGTACCTGCCGCTGGACAAGCTGATGCAGGCGGCCGCTCAGCAGGGCACCGGCAGCAGCCCCACGGCCATGCCGCCGTCGCCGGTGACCGCACCGGTCGCGCCTTCGCCGCGATCCAACGACAACGCCGCCCGCTCCCGCGAGCGTGACACCCGCTGACCCACGAACCCGCAAGGCAAGAGCAACAACATGAACAAACTGGGTTTCATCGTCACCTCCTTCATCGTGGCGCTGGCCATTGCCAGCTCCATGCTGTTCGTGGTGGACCAGCGTCAGTTCGGCGTGGTCTTCCAGCTGGGTCAGATCAAGCAGGTGGTCACCGAGCCGGGCCTGAATTTCAAGCTGCCCCCTCCGTTCCAGAACGTGTCCTACATCGACAAGCGCCTGCTCACGCTGGAAAGCGCCGACACCGATCCCATGCTGACCGCCGAGAAGCAGCGGGTGGTGATCGACTGGTACGTGCGCTGGCGCATCAGCGATCCGCAGGCCTACATCCGCAACGTGGGCGTGAACGAGCGCGCCGGCGCCCAGCAGCTCAACCGCGTGGTGCGCAACTCGTTCCAGCAGGAAATCAACCGCCGCACCCTGCGCGAGCTGCTGTCCAGCCGCCGCGACGAGCTGATGGAGTCGGTCAAGCGGGAGGTCCTGGCTGCCGTCAACAGCGCCAATCAGCCCTGGGGCATGGACGTGGTGGACGTGCGGATCACCCGCGTCGATTACGCCGAGAGCATCACCGCATCCGTGTACCAGCGGATGGAGGCCGAACGCAAGCGCGTGGCCAACGAGCTGCGCTCCACCGGTTTCGCCGAGGGCGAGAAGATCCGCGCCGACGCCGACCGCCAGCGCGAGGTGATCGTGTCCGAGGCCTACCGCGATGCCCAGCGCATCAAGGGTGAGGGTGACGCCAAGGCGGCGGCGGCCTTCTCGGCTGCGTTCGGTCAGGACCCGGCCTTTGCCCAGTTCTACCGCAGCCTGGAGGCCTACCGGGCGAGCTTCAACGGCAAGGGTGACCTGATGGTGGTCGATCCGTCGTCCGACTTCTTCAAGGGCATGCGCAGCAGCAACGTCGCGCCCGCCCGCTGATCTTCCTCCCCACCAGCCCGCTGGTCCGGCGGGCTGGCCCGGCCGGGCCGGTAGAATCGCGTTTTTAACAGCGCCCGATACTTCCATGTCCGCCTGGGTCCTACCGGATCACATCGCCGATGTCCTGCCTTCCGAGGCGCGCCACATCGAAGAACTCCGCCGCAGCCTGCTCGACACCGCCCGTGGCTACGGATACGAGCTGGTGATGCCCCCGCTGATCGAGCACCTGGAATCGCTGCTCACCGGCACCGGCGAAGCGCTGGACCTGCACACGTTCAAGCTGGTCGACCAGCTCTCCGGCCGCACCCTGGGCCTGCGTGCGGACAGCACGCCGCAGGTGGCCCGCATCGACGCGCACCTGCTCAACCGCCAGGGCGTTGCGCGGCTGAGCTACTGCGGGCCGGTGGTGCACACCCGCATCGACCGTCCGCTGGCCAGCCGGGAGCCCCTGCAGTTCGGTGCCGAAATCTATGGCCATGGTGGGCTGGAAGCCGATCTGGAAGTCATCGAGCTGGCCCATGCCTGTCTGCGGGCCGCCGGCGTCGGCCCTCTGTTGCTCGATCTGGCCGATGTGCGGGTGATCGATGCGGTGCTCGCACCGGTGTCGCTGGCGCCAGCGCGGATCGCCGACATCCATGCCGCACTGACCGCCAAGGACGTGCCGGCCCTGCAGCAGCTGGCCGCTGGACTGCCTGCGTCGGTGGGCCGCGACCTGGTGCTGCTGCCCGGCCTGTTCGGCGACGCCTCCACCCTCGATCGGGCCCGGGCCCAGCTCACCCCGTCGCCGGCCCTGCATGCCGCCCTCGACAGCCTGGACTGGCTGTGCCGCCATGTGAGCGGCATGGATGTGTCGGTCGATCTGGCCGATCTGCGCGGCTATGCCTACTACACCGGCATGCGTTTCGCCCTGTTCGCACGCAGCGGTGCCACCACCGATCTGGTGCGGGGCGGCCGCTACGACGAGGTGGGCGCCGTGTTCGGCCGCAAGCGGCCGGCCGTGGGTTTCAGCCTGGACCTCAAGGAACTGGTGGCTGCCGTGCAGCCCCGCCCGCTGGTGGCCGCGATCCGCGCACCCTGGGGCATGGACGCCGGACTGCGCGAGGCCATTTCCAGCCTGCGCGCCGAAGGGCACACGGTGGTCTGCGCCCTGCCGGGGCACGACCACCAGGTCGATGAATTCCATTGCGATCGGGAGCTGGTGTCGGATGCGGCCCGCCCTGGCGCCTGGACCGTACGCCAACTCTGAACGGAAATCTGGACATGACGAACAAAGGCAGCGCCGCCACGCCCGGTCGCAACGTGGTGGTGGTCGGCACCCAGTGGGGTGACGAAGGCAAGGGCAAGCTGGTGGACTGGCTGACCGAGACCGCGCAGGGCGTGGTCCGGTTCCAGGGCGGCCACAACGCCGGCCACACGCTGGTCATCAACGGCGTCAAGACGGCGCTGCACCTGATCCCCAGCGGCATCATGCGCGCCGGCGTGAAGTGCTACATCGGCAACGGTGTGGTGCTGTCGGTGACCAAGCTGTTCGAGGAGATCGCAGGCCTGGAGAAGGCCGGTGTCGAGGTGCGTTCCCGGCTGCGCGTGAGCGAGGGCTGTCCGCTGATCCTGCCGTTCCATGCCGCCATCGACATCGCCCGCGAGGCCGCCAAGGTCAAGGCCGGCACCGAGAAGATCGGCACCACCGGCCGCGGCATCGGCCCGGCCTACGAGGACAAGATCGCCCGGCGCGCCCTGCGGGTGCAGGACCTGAAGTACCCGGAGCGTTTTGCCACCAAGCTGCGCGAGCTGCTGGACCTGCACAACCATGTGCTGACCAGCTACCTGCATTCGGCCGAGTTCCCCTGGGACGACAAGATCGCGCCCTACATGCGGGACGGCGCGATCCAGTTCGAACCGGTGTTTGCCGAAGCCATGCAGCAGGCCGAAGCGCTCAAGCCCATGATCGCCGACGTCTCGCGCGAGCTCAACGAGGCCCACAAGGCCGGCGTGAACCTGCTGTTCGAGGGCGCGCAGGGCACGCTGCTCGACATCGACCACGGCACCTACCCGTTCGTGACGTCGAGCAACTGCGTGGCCGGCAACGCAGCCGCCGGTGCCGGCGTGGGCCCGCAGCTGCTGCACTACGTGCTGGGCATCACCAAGGCCTACTGCACCCGGGTGGGCGGCGGGCCGTTCCCCACCGAGCTGGAATGGGAGAAGGAAGGTACGCCGGGCTGGCACATGTCCACCGTGGGCGCCGAAAAGGGCGTGACGACCGGGCGTTCGCGCCGCTGCGGCTGGTTCGACGCCGCCCTGCTCAAGCGCTCGGCCCAGGTGAACGGCCTGTCCGGTCTGTGCATCACCAAGCTCGATGTGCTCGACGGCCTGCCCGAGCTGAAGCTCTGCACCGGCTACAGGCTCGACGGCGAGGTGATCGACATCCTGCCCATGGGCGCCGACGACATCGCCCGCTGCGAACCCATCTACGAAACCCTGCCGGGCTGGACCGAGTCGTCGGTGGGCGTGACCCGTTACGACGACCTGCCGGCCAACGCCCGTCGCTACCTGGAACGCATCCAGGCGACCACCGGGGTGCCGATCCACGTGGTGTCGACCAGTCCGGACCGGGACCACACCATCCTGCTGCACCATCCGTACCACGGCTGAGCCGCGCCGATCCGCCCCACAGGAGCCCGCATGCTGACCGAAGACGGCAAACACCTCTACGTCTCCTACGACGAATACCACAACCTGATCGAGAAGCTCGCGATCAAGGTGCACCAGTCGGGCTGGGAATTCGACACCATCCTGTGCCTGGCCCGTGGCGGCATGCGTCCGGGTGACATCCTCTCGCGCATCTTCGAGAAGCCGCTGGCCATCATGTCCACCAGCTCGTACCGGGCAGCGGCCGGCACCCAGCAGGGCAACCTGGACATCGCGCGCTACATCACCACGCCCAAGGGCGAGATTGCCGGGCGCGTGCTGCTGGTGGACGATCTGGCCGATTCCGGCCACACGCTCAATGCGGTGATCGGCCTGCTCAAGAACAACTACCCGCCCATCACCGAGCTGCGCAGTGCGGTGATCTGGACCAAGCAGGTTTCCACCTTCACGCCCGACTATTCGGTCGAATACCTGCCGACCAACCCCTGGATCCACCAGCCTTTCGAGAGCTACGACACCATCCGGCCGGCCCAGTTGCTGGCCAAGTGGAAAGTCTGAAGCCGCTCCCGCATGAGCGACCAGCTGCCCACCCGCCTGATCCACCATCCTTACGTGCCGCCCGAGGGCTTCGAGGCGGTGCAGCCCGGCGTGCACAAGGCCTCATCGGTGTTCTTCGCCGACGTGCACGCGCTGCGCACCAACGACTGGAAAGACAAGTCCGCCTACACCTACGGGCTGCACGGCACCCCGACCAGCTTCACGCTGGAGGAGCGTCTGGCGACCCTGGAAGGTGGACAGCACTGTGTGCTGGCGCCCAGCGGCCTGTCGGCCCTGACGCTGGTGGACATGGCCTTCCTGCGCCAGGGCGACGAACTGCTCATCCCCGACAACGCCTACGGGCCCGGCAAGGCCTTTGCGGCCGGTGAGCTGGCCGCCTGGGGCATCGCCCACCGGTTCTACGACCCGATGGACCCGGCCGATCTGGCCCGCCACATCACGTCGGCCACCCGGCTGGTGTGGTTCGAGGCGCCGGGCTCGGTGTCTCTGGAGTTCCCGGACCTTCCTGCCCTGGCGGCGGTGGTGGCCCAGGCCAATGAGGGCCGCGAACGACCGATCGTGCGCGCGCTGGACAACACCTGGGGCGCCGGCATTGCCTTCAACGCCTTCGACCTGGGCATGGACGTGTCCATGCAGGCCCTCACCAAGTACCCCAGCGGCGGCGCCGACGTGCTGATGGGCTCGGTCATCACCCGCGACGAAAACCTGCATCGGCAGGTGCTGCTGACCCACATGCGGCTGGGCCTGGGCGTGGGCGCCAACGACATCGAGCTGGTGCTGCGCGGCCTGCCCAGCATCGAACTGCGCTACCGTGCCCAGGACGCCGCCACCCGCCAGCTGGCGCAGTGGATGCAGTCACAGCCGGGCGTCAGCCGGGTGCTGCACCCGGCGCTGCCGGCGTCGCCGGGTCATGAGGTCTGGCGACGGGACGCCCGGGGCGCTGCCTGCCTGTTCAGCGCCGTGATCGACCCCGCGATTGCCCAGGACCGCATCGACGCCTTCTGCAACGGCCTGCGCCTGTTCCGGCTGGGCTGGAGCTGGGCCGGTCCCGTCAGCCTGTGCGCACCGTACCGGATGGACGCCCTGCGTTCCCACGGTTGGCCGCACGGCGGGGGTCTGGTACGCTTTGCCGTCGGCCTCGAAGCGGTGGATGACCTGCAGGCCGATCTGGCCCAGGCATTGCCCCTGCTGCTGACCTGATTCCTTCCCACCTAGCCTGAAAGACCGCATTGGCCACACCGAACTACGGATACGAGAAGCGCCAGCGCGAGCTGGCCAAGAAGCAGAAGAAGGAAGAAAAGCTCAAGGCCAAGGCCGCCCGCAAGCACGAGCCCGGCCATGAGGGTGAGCCCGACGAGCCTGAACAGGCCGCGTCGGACGCACCCTCCGGTGAGCCTCCCCGGAACTGACGACTTCAGTCCGTCCCGGCCAGCAGCTGCCCGGCCGCTGCCGTCATGCTGGCGTCCGAGCGGTCGGTCAGCGCCTGCACCCGGGCCTGGGCGAACTGCACGAAGTTGCGCCGGATCGAGGCGGCGTACATCGGGTCGTAGTGGTGCAGCAGCAGCTCCAGCACCACCTCGGGGGTCCGGCCCGCCTGCACCCGGTCGATCCAGCCCAGGACGGTTTCCCGGCCGCGCAGTTCGGTGAGCGCCTGCAGCCGCTGGCAGAAGTGCTCCGGATCCCGGACAAAGAAGTCGTAGTCTTCCAGCAGCAAGGCCACCCGTTCGACGTCCGACAACTGCAGGTCGATGCAGGGGCTGGCCCGCATGGCGTCCATCAGGGCATCGGGCACCCGCAGGTTGCCCACCTTCTTGCTTTCACTCTCCACGAACACCGGTCGGTCCGGATCGAAGCCCTTGAGGGTTGACCAGACCAGCGAATCGAACCGCTTCTGGCTGGGTTGTGGCTGACCCGGCAGGTGGCCCAGCACCGAGCTGCGGTGGCAGGCCAGACCTTCCAGGTCGAGCACCTGGGCCCCCTCGGCGGCCAGCGCATGCAGCAGCCGGGTCTTGCCGCTGCCGGTGGGCCCGCAGATGACGCGGTACCGCAGCGTGGGGGCGATGCGCTCGAGGTCATCGACCAGGGCCGCCCGCCAGGCCTTGTAACCCCCTTCGATCAAGGTGACCTGGAAACCGATGGCGCCCAGGATGGTGGCCAGCGCACCGCTGCGGTTGCCGCCGCGCCAGCAGTACACCAGTGGACGCCAGCCCCTGGGTTTGTCGATCACCTCGCGCTCGATGTGGGCCGCGATGTTGCGCGCCGACAGGGCAGCGCCCCGCTTTTTGGCCTCGAACGGATTGACCTGCTTGTACAGCGTGCCGATCTCGATGCGTTGTACGTTGTCCAGCGTGGGCCAGTTGACGGCGCCGGGGACGTGGTCGAGGGCGTGCTCGTCCTCGGTACGGGCGTCGATGATGGTGTCGAAGTCGGCCAGGCGGGGCAGGGCTTCGGTGGCGGGCAGGGTCTGGACGGGCATCCGTCGATTATCGGCGGGGTATGAGCGGCCTCAGGGCCGGCCAGACATTGGTCAGCATCACCGGCTGCGCTGCCTCGTTGGGATGGATGCGGTCGGCCTGGAACAGCCGTGTGGCATCGGGCAGGTCGGCCACGCCGGCCAGGAAGAAGGGCACCAGGGCGGCCTTCTCCGAGTCGGCCACGGCCTTGTAGAGCTGCCGGAATTCGGCGGCATACCGGGCGCCGTAGTTGGGCGGCATCTCCATGCCCAGCAGCAGTACCCGGGCACCGGCTTCGCGTGCGGCGCGGGCCATGGCCGAGAGGTTGTCACGCGTCATGTCCAGGGGCAGTCCCCGAAGGGCGTCGTTGCCGCCCAGTTCGATCACCACCACCGCCGGGCTGTGCTGCCGCAGCAGGGCGGGCAGCCGGGACCGGCCGCCCGATGTGGTGTCGCCGCTGATGCTGGCATTGACCACCCGGGCCTGAACTTTTTCGGCCTGCAGACGCTCCTGCAGCAGAGCGACCCAGCCCTTGCCGCGCTGCAGTCCGTACTCGGCGCTCAGCGAGTCGCCCACCACCAGCACCACCGGTGCCGGGCTGGCTGCGGTCTGCGCATGGGACCCGCCGGGGAGACCGCTGGCGCACAGGGCCAGAAGCAGGGCGCTACAGTGGCGGCGATTCAAACGGGAAAGATCTTTCATGTCCGAAGTGATGATTGCGGTCCAGCACGTGTTCAAGACGGTCACCGATTCGACCGGCACGCTGACCATTCTGCGGGATATCGATTTCACCCTGTCCCGGGGCGAGACGGCGGCCATCGTCGGCGCGTCCGGTTCGGGCAAGAGCACTTTGCTCTCCATCATTGCCGGATTGGATACCCCGAGCAGCGGAACGGTTCACATGGCCGGCACCGACCTGTTCGCCCTGAGCGAAGACCAGCGTGCCGCGTTCCGTGCGGCGCATCTGGGTTTCGTGTTCCAGAGCTTTCAGCTGCTGGCCAACCTGACCGCCCTGGAGAACGTCATGCTGCCCCTGGAGCTGGCGGGTCGGCGCGATGCCCGCGCGGCCGCTGGCCGCATGCTGGAGCGGGTCGGCCTGGGGCAGCGGCTGGCCAGCTACCCCAAGGTGCTGTCGGGCGGAGAGCAGCAGCGGGTCGCGCTGGCACGGGCCTTCGTCATGAACCCTGCGGTGCTGCTGGCCGACGAGCCCACCGGCAGCCTCGACTTCGCGACCGGCCAGACCATCATGGAGCTCATGTTCGACCTCAACCGGGAACAGGGCACCACGCTGGTCATGGTCACGCACGACCGCAGCATCGCCGAGCGCTGCGAGCGTCGCATCACGATCGCGGCGGGCGAGGTGGCGGGGATCGTTTCGGCAGCAGCCTGAGTCCGGGGCGGGATAATCCCGCCATGACCTCTCCCAAAACTTCCCCGACCGCTCCCAAGGTCCTGTTCGGCTTTCACGCGGTGGGCGTTCGCCTCAAAACCGCTCCGGCTTCGGTCATCGAGGTCTATTACGAGTCCACCCGGCGCGACGCCCGCATGCGGCAGTTCCTGGACCGCGCCCGCGAGGCCGGCGTGCGGCTGATCGAGGCCGACGCCCTGCGCATTGCCAAGCTGGCCGGCAGCCACGGGCACCAGGGCGTGGCGGCCCGGGTGCAGGCCATCGAGCAGGCCCGCTCGCTGGACGACCTGCTGGAGCAGCTGGAACCCACCGGTGTGCCGCCCCTGCTGCTGGTGCTCGACGGCATCACCGATCCGCACAACCTGGGGGCCTGCCTGCGGGTCGCCGACGGCGCCGGTGCCCACGCGGTCATTGCGCCCAAGGACCATGCCGCCGGCATCAATGCCACCGTGGCCAAGGTGGCCAGCGGCGCGGCCGAGACCATGCCGTACTTCATGGTCACCAACCTGGCCCGCACGCTGGGCGAGCTCAAGGAGCGCAACATCTGGATCATCGGCACCAGCGACGATGCGCCCCGCACGCTCTACCAGGCCGACCTCAAGGCCCCGGTGGCGCTGGTGCTGGGTGCCGAGGGGCAGGGGATGCGCCAGCTCACCCGCAAGACCTGCGACGAGCTGGTCAGCATTCCCATGCGCGGTGCGGTGGAGAGCCTGAACGTCTCGGTGGCCAGCGGGGTCTGCCTGTACGAGGCGCTGCGCCAGCGCGGCTGATCCTTCCCGGCGGCGCGGCATGGGACTTTGGTCCAATGGCGCAGACCGGCTGCCTTGCGCACACTGCACGGTCCAAGGTCACGGGCGCCTCCCGTGGCAGGGTCGGCAGGGAGGGATGCATGAGGGAGAAGGAGTTCCACACCGGTCCCGGGCGGTGGGGCGCTGCCGGTCCGCCATTCGACGGCGAGGGTCTGCCCGGTGAGATCACGGCCGGCAGGGTGCCCCACATCCCCGGACGGATGACCGTCCAGGTCGACGTGCCGCCGGTGGGATCGTGGTCGTACGCCGCCTGTTACTGGGGCCTGGCGTTGAGCAACCTCCTGACGCGTCATCGCCTGCAGGCCAGGGTGCCGCCGGTGTTCGAGGCACGGTTCGACCCCGGCGCCGACGACGGCCCTCGCTGGTGCGAGGCCCTGGGGCTCGATGACGAAGCCGTCGCGGCGCCGTTCGTGTACGCACAGTCGGTCGGCACCGTGCTGTACATGCGGGCATTCGCTGCGCTGGGCCTGAATCTGCGCCACCTTGTTCACCTCGATCACGCCTCCTGGATGGGTGCGACCGCTCGGGGACGACAGACCGTGGCCAGCGAGCTGGTCGATCTGGTGGCGCTGGGGCCGGACAAGCTGGTGCTGTCGATGGCCTCGGACGTGCGCGACGCAGCCGGCCGGTCGACCCTGAAGGTGCGCGACCGGTTCCTGGTGCGCGGGTACGGCGCGGCGCAAGTGGCCCACCTGCCGCTGGACCCCGATCTGGCGCGCGCCATACGCCTGAGGGCGCGGCGCCAGCCGGCCCTCGACACCGCCCGAGCCCAGGTCCTGCCGGTGGCGATCGCCCGCGATGCCGGCCGGCGCTACGCCCGCGTATCGGGCGATGCCGGCCCGGTGCACACCTCGTTTCTCGGAGCGCGCCTTTTCGGGTACCCGATGCCGATCCTGCAGGGCATGGCCACGCGCAACCTGGTGCTGGGGCGCCTGGCCTCGATCGGGGTGAACACCCGCCAGATCGAGCTCCAGCTGTGCCGGCCGGTGCTCTGCGGCCAGACGGCCAGGCTGGTGCGCGACGGCCCCCAGGTCGAACTGCTGGACCGCCACGGCGCGCTGCTGGCGGCCGGCCTGATCGGGACGGCGCCGGTCTGATCAGCCCTGGGCCGCCGCCTCGATCTGCTCGCTAAGCTCCAGCCAGCGCAGCTCCAGCCCGTCGAGCTCTTCCTGCACCGCCTTGAGCCGTCGGCCGGCTTCGGCGATGTCGCCGGGGCTCAAGGGTTGGGTCAGGCGTTCTTCGAGGGCGGTTTTCTCGGCGGTGAGCCGGGCCATGCGCTGATCGACCTGATCGAGTTCCTTGCGCAGCGGCTTGGTCCGGTCGGGCTGGCGCGAGGGCTTGACCGCGGCGGCCTGCTGCACCCGCTGCGCTTCGCGGGTGGCTTCCCGGCTGGCCTCGCGCTGGGCTTCGCGCGACTGTTTGGCCACATCCAGCAGGTAACGCTGGTAGTCATCGAGGTCGCCATCGAAGGGCGCGATGCCGCCGCGCGAGACCAGCCAGAACTCGTCGCACACCGCGCGCAGCAGGGCCCGGTCGTGGCTGACCAGCATCACCGTGCCTTCGAACTCGTTGAGCGCCATCGACAGCGCCTCGCGGGTGGCCAGGTCGAGGTGGTTGGTGGGTTCGTCCAGCAGCAGCAGGTTGGGACGCTGCCAGACGATCATGCACAGCACCAGCCGGGCCTTTTCGCCACCGCTCATGGTGCCCACCGCCTGCTTGACCTGGTCGCCGGTGAAGTTGAATCCGCCCAGGAAGCTGCGCAGGTCCTGCTCGCGGGTGGGCTGGCCCACCAGGGTGCCTGCGGCCATGCTGTCCTTGACCAGGCGGATCATGTGTTCCAGCGGGGTGTCGGCCGGACGCAGCACGTCGAGTTCCTGCTGCGCGAAGTAACCGATGTTCAGCCCCTTGCCTTCGGTGATCTGCCCGGCCAGCGGCGCCAGCGTGCGGGCAATGGTCTTGACCACGGTCGACTTGCCCTGGCCGTTGGCGCCCAGGATGCCGATGCGCTGCCCAGCCAGCACCGAGCGGCTGACATCCCGCACGATGGTGACGGGATCTCCGCCATCGGTGGCCGCGGGGTAGCCGAAGTCCACGTCGGCCAGCGCCAGCATGGGGTTGGGCAGGTTCTGCGGTTCGGCGAATTCGAAGTTGAAGTCGGCTTCGGCCAGCACCGGGCCGATCTTCTCCATGCGCTCCAGGGCCTTGACCCGGCTCTGCGCCTGCTTGGCCTTGCTGGCCTTGGCCTTGAAGCGGTCGATGAACTTCTGCAGGTGGGCCATCTTCTCCTGCTGTCGGGCGTAGGCCGCCTGCTGCAGGGCCATCTGCTCGGCCCGCATGTCCTCGAAGCGGCTGTAGTTGCCGCCGTAGCGGTTGAGCTTCGCGTGCTCGATGTGGACCGTGACGTTGGTGACCGCGTCCAGGAACTCGCGGTCGTGGCTGATCACCAGCATGGTGCCGGTGTAGCGCTGCAGCCAGGCCTCCAGCCAGACCAGGGCATCCAGATCCAGGTGGTTGGTCGGTTCGTCGAGCAGCAGCAGGTCGCTCGGGCACATGAGCGCGCGGGCCAGTTGCAGCCGCATGCGCCAGCCGCCCGAGAAGCTGTTGACCGGGCGCTCCAGCTCGTCGGTGCGGAAGCCCAGGCCCAGGATCAGGGCCTGCGCGCGGGCGGCGGCGTCGTGCTCGCCGGCGTCGTGCAGGGCCATGTAGGCGTGGGCCATGCGCTCGCCGTCGCCGCTGTCCTCGGCCGCCTGCACCTCGCGCCGGGCTTCGAGCAGCGGCGTGTCGCCTTCGATGACGAAGGTGGTGGCGCTCTGGTCGGTCTCGGGCATGTCCTGGGCCACCTGGGCCATGCGCCATTGGGCCGGCACGTTGAACTCGCCCTTGTCTTCGTGCAGCTGGCCATCGAGCAGGCGGAACAGGCTCGATTTGCCGGCCCCGTTGCGTCCGACCAGGCCGACCTTCTCGCCGGGGTTGATGGTGACGCTGGCCCCGTCGAGCAACACCTTGGCACCGCGTCGCAGCACCACATCGCGCAAGGTGATCATGCGGTCAGTGCCTCGCGGGTGATCAGCAGCACCTGGTCATCGCCGGCACTCACCGGCAGCCAGACCACTTCCAGGCCGGGGAAGGCGCACTCGAAATGCGCGCGCTCGTTGCCGATCTCCAGCACCAGCACGCCGTCGGGCGACAGGCAGGCCGGAGCGTCGGACAGCAACCGGCGGATGAAGTCCATGCCGTCCGCGCCGCCGGCCAGCGCCAGTTCGGGCTCGGCCCGGTATTCGGCCGGCAGGACGGCCATGCTCCGGGCGTTCACATAGGGCGGGTTGCACAGGATCAGGTCCCACGGGCCGGGGCAGGCGGCCAGGCCGTCGGATTCCAGCAGGGTGATGCGGTCCTGCAGTCCGTGGCGATCCACGTTCAGGCGGGCCACGGCCAGCGCATCGGCCGACAGGTCGGCCCCGCACACTTCGATGTCGGGCCAGGCCATGGCGGCCAGCACCGCCAGGCTGCCGTTGCCGGTGCACAGATCCAGCACCCGGTGGGTGCGGTCGCTCAACCAGGGGTCGATGCTGCCGTCGGCGATCAGCTCGGCAATGAAGCTGCGCGGCACGATGCTGCGCCGGTCGATGTGGAACGGCACGCCCTGCAGCCAGGCCTCGCCGGTGAGGTAGGCGGCCGGTTCGCGGGTGTCGATGCGGCGGTGGATGAGGGCCAGGGCACGTTCCACGGCGGCAGGGTCAAGCGTGCCGGCATGCACGTCGGGGTCGGTGTCGAGCGGCAGACCCAGCGACCACAGCACCAGCCAGGCCGCTTCATCGCGGGCATTGGTGGTGCCGTGTCCGTAGGACAAAGCGGCGGCATCGAGGCGCGCGGTGGCCTCGGTCAGCAATTGGTTCAGGTTCACGGGCGGTGCGGCGTCAGGTGCCGGGGGCGGCATGGAGCCGCTCCAGGGTGCGCCGGTAGATGTTCTTGAGGGGTTCGATGTCGGCCACGGCCACGTGCTCGTCCACCTTGTGGATGGTGGCGTTGGGCGGGCCCAGCTCGATCACCTGCGGACAGACGCGGGCGATGAAGCGCCCGTCGCTGGTGCCGCCGGTGGTGGAGAGCTCGGTGGCGAGGCCGGTCTCGTCGGCGATGGCGGCCCGCACCGCATCCACCAGCGTGCCGGGCGGGGTCAGGAAGGGCAGGCCGCCGATGGTCCAGGCGAGGTCGAAGTCCTGTCCCGGGTGCAGGCCGTGGCGTGCCAGCGTGTCCAGCACCCGCTGCTGCAGGCCTTCGGCCGTGGACTCGGTCGAGAACCGGAAGTTGAAGTCGATGACCACCGTGCCGGGGATCACGTTGCTCGCCCCGGTGCCGCCGTGGATGTTGCTGATCTGCCAGCTGGTGGGCGGGAAGAAGGCGTTACCCTCGTCCCACCGGGTGGCGGCCAGCTCGGCCAGCACCGGAGCGGCCATGTGGATCGGGTTGCGGGCCAGGTGCGGGTAGGCAATGTGGCCCTGGATGCCCTTGACGGTGAGCTTGCCGCTCATGGTGCCGCGCCGGCCGTTCTTGATCATGTCGCCGGTGCGTTCGACCGACGTGGGCTCGCCCACGATGCACCAGTCCAGCCGTTCGCCGCGCGCCCGGAGCCGCCGGCAGACCTCGACCGTGCCGTCCACCGCAGGGCCTTCCTCGTCGCTGGTGAGCAGGAAGGCGATGTCGATGGCGGGCTGCGGCTGTGCGGCCAGGAATTCTTCGCAGGCCACCACCATGGCCGCCAGCGAGGCTTTCATGTCGCTCGCGCCACGGCCGTACAGGCGACCGTCGCGGTGGGTGGGTGTGAACGGGTCGCTGGCCCAGGCATTCACCGGGCCGGTGGGCACCACATCGGTATGGCCCGCGAACACCAGGGTGGGCTGCGCCCCGCTGCCCCGGCGCGCCCAGAGGTTGCTCACCCGGAAGTCGTCCGGGCCGCTGTCGATGCGTTCGAGCCGGAAGCCCAGCGCCCCCAGCCGTTCACCGATGAGGTCGAGGCAGCCTTCGTCGCGGGGGGTGACCGAAGGGCGGGCGATGAGGGCTTCGGTGAGCAGCAGGGTGTCGGACATGGATCGGTCAGAACTTCACGTCGAGCGTGAATTCGGTGAAGGTGGCCTGGTCTTCATCCTCCTGCGTGTCCACATGCAGGTCGCCGGCCCGGCTGGCCTCGAAGTCGTTCTGCAGGCGCCACAGCAGGTTGTTGGGCGAATCGGCGTGCGAGAGGCCCTCGGCCCGGCTGACGATGCCCTCGTGGATGAGGCGGGCGATGTCCTGCTCGAAGGTCTGGGAGCCCTCCGCCAGCGACTTCTCCATGGCCTCGCGCACCCCACCGAAATCCCCCTTGTGCACCAGATCGGCCACCAGGGCGGTGTTGAGCATGACCTCCATGGCGGGCACCCGCGAACCGGTCTCGGTGCGCAGCAGACGCTGCGACACCACCGCGCGCAGCGCCGAGGAGAGGTCGCTGAGCAGGGTGGGGCGCACCTCGGCTGGGTAGAAGCTCAGGATCCGGTTGAGCGCGTGGTAGCTGTTGTTGGCATGCAGCGTGGCCAGGCAGAGGTGACCGGACTGGGCGTAGGCAATGGCGGCCGACATGGTGTCGCGGTCGCGGATCTCGCCGATGAGGATGACGTCAGGGGCCTGGCGCAGCGCGTTCTTGAGTGCCACCTGCAGCGAGGCGGTGTCCGAACCGATCTCGCGCTGGTTCACCACCGACTTCTTGTTGGCGTAGGTGTACTCGATCGGGTCCTCGATGGTGAGGATGTGGCCGGTCGCGTTCTCGTTGCGGTGGTCCAGCATGGCCGCCAGCGTGGTGCTCTTGCCGGCGCCGGTGGAGCCCACCATCAGGATCAGCCCCCGTTTTTCCATGACCAGGTCGGCCAGGATGGGCGAGACATTGATGTCGTTCAGACGCGGGATGTTGCTGGGCACGAAGCGGATCACCACCGAGTAGGTGGCCCGCTGGCGGAAGGCGCTGATGCGGAAGTTGCCCAGGCCATCGAGCGTGACGCCCATGTTGAGCTCGCCGGTCTCGACCAGCTCTTCCATGCGGGTGGGCGAGACGATCTCCGACAGGAGGTTGCGGGGCGCATCCAGCGGCAGCACCTGGCTGTTGATCGGGATGGTCTGGCCGTGGATCTTGATCATGGCCGGCGCATACGACGTGAGGTACACGTCGGATGCCTTCTTCTCGGCCATCAGGCGCAGGATGCGCTCCATCGTTCCACTGCTCATGACCGTCCTCTCGTTCTGTGCCAGGGCGTGTGTCGGTTGCTGCGGATCAGTCGCGCAGCAGGTCGTTCAGGCTGGTCTTGGCCCGGGTCTGGGCGTCGACCCGCTTGACGATGATGGCGGCGTACAGGCTGTACTTGCCACCGTCCTTGGGCAGGCTGCCGCTGATGACCACCGAGCCGGCCGGCACGCGGCCGTAGCTCACCTCGCCGGTGGCGCGGTCGTAGATGGGGGTGCTCTGGCCGATGTACACGCCCATGGAAATGACCGAGTTCTCCTCGACGATCACGCCTTCGACCACCTCGGAGCGGGCGCCGATGAAGCAGTTGTCCTCGATGATGGTCGGGTTGGCCTGCAGCGGCTCGAGCACGCCGCCCAGGCCGACGCCGCCGGAGAGGTGCACGTTCTTGCCGACCTGGGCACAGCTGCCCACGGTGGCCCAGGTGTCGACCATGGTGCCTTCGTCCACGTAGGCGCCGATGTTCACGTACGAGGGCATCAGGATGGCGCCTTTGGCGATGTAGCTGCCGCGACGGGCCACGGCCGGCGGCACCACGCGCACGCCGGTGGCCTTCATCTGTTCGGGATCGAGGTGGGCGAACTTGGTCTGTACCTTGTCGAAGAAGCCCAGATCGCCGGCGCGCATCACGGCGTTGTCCTTGAGGCGGAACGACAGCAGCACCGCCTTCTTGATCCACTGGTGGGTGGTCCACTGGCCCACCCCTTCGCGGGTGGCCACGCGCAGCCGGCCCTTGTTGAGTTCGGCGATCACATGCTCCACCGCATCCAGCACCTCTTTCGGGGCCGAGGCCGGGGACAGGGTGGCGCGCTGTTCCCAGGCGTTGTCGATGAGGGTCTGGAGCTGTTGGGTCATGGTGATTCCGGGGATTGAGGAAAAAGGAGGGCGCTTCAGGCGTGGCGCCGGGTGAATTCAACGATGCGGCGGGCCGCTTCCAGGCATTCGGCGGCTTCGGCCACCAGGGCCATGCGCACACGGCCGGTGCCCGGATTGAAGCCCAGCGCCGTGCGCGCCAGGTAGCTGCCGGGCAGCACCGTCACATTGTATTGAGCGAGCAGTTCGCGGGCGAAGGCCTCGTCCGCACACAGCCCGGGCACGGCTGTGGCCCAGCGCTCGGGCACGCCGGCCCACAGGTAGAACGACGCATCCGGCAGGGCCACGTCCAGCACCTCGGCCAGCAGGGGCGTGACCTGGGCGAACTTTTCGCGGTACTGACGGCGGTTGTCTTCCACGTGGGCCTCGTCGTTCCAGGCCGCCACGCTGGCGGCCTGCACCACCGGGCTCATGGCCCCGCCGTGGTAGGTGCGGTAGAGCAGGAAGGGCTTGATGAGGGCGGCATCGCCGGCCACGAAGCCGCTGCGCAGGCCCGGCACGTTGCTGCGCTTGGACAGGCTGGTGAAGGCGACCAGCCGGCGGAAGTCGGTGCGGCCCAGCCGGTGCGCGGCCTCCAGCCCGCCCAGGGGAGGCTCGTCGCGGAAGTAGATCTCGCTGTAGCACTCGTCCGACGCGATCACGAAGCCATGGCGGTCGCTGAGTGCGAACAGGCGCTCCCATTCCGACAGTGGCATGACCGCACCGGCCGGGTTGCCGGGCGAGCACACGTACACCAGCTGGGTCCGGGCCCAGGTGGCCTCGGGCACCCGGTCCCAGTCGGCCGCGAAGTTGCGTGCCGGATCGCTGGGCACATAGAACGGCTCGGCGCCGCTGAGGTAGGCCGCGCCCTCGTAGATCTGATAGAACGGGTTGGGGAAGACCACCGTGGCGCCTGCCTGCGTGGGGTCCACCACGGTCTGCGCGAATGCAAACAGCGCCTCGCGCGAGCCGTTGACCGGCAGCACCTGGGTGGCGGGGTCCAGCGTCACGCCGTAGCGGCGCTGCACCCAGGCGGCGCACGCCGCCCGCAGGGTCGGCTCGCCGGCGGTGGCCGGGTAGCTCGACAGCCCCTTGTCGAGCGCGCCGGCCAGGGCCTGCTTGAGGAAGTCGGGGGCCGGGTGGCGGGGTTCGCCGATGCCCAGGCTGATGGGACTGATGCCCGCCGGGGGAACGACACCGGCAAACAGGGCCCGCAGCCGCTCGAAGGGGTAGGGCTGCAGGCGGGACAACGTGGGATTCATGGGCCCGGATTATCGGGCCTCGGGCAAGACCCCGTTTAGCCGCGGCGTGCGGCGGCCGCGCGTGCGTTGAGTGCGCGGCTCATGGCACGCATCTGGCGGTGCCGCAGGTACTGGAAACCCTGGTCGAGGGACAGCATCACGGTCATGAGCACAGTGGTCACGATCACCAGCGACGGCAGGCGGAAGGAGCTGATGAAGTCATCGCCCTGCGGGATGGCCGATCGGGTGTCGGTGGTGCACACGAACTCGGCGGCCGCCATGCCGGTGTAGTGCATGGCGCACACCGCCACACCCATGGCCAGGGCAGCCAGCACGCGGCGGGACAGGGTCGGGGTGTTGAAGGCCAGCCACAGGGCCACGGTGGACGCCACCACGGCGATCAGCACCGACAGCGCCACCAGGGCCACGTCCCAGCTGATGAAGCCGTAGATCTTCAGGCCGAACATGCCCAGGTAGTGCATGACCACCACGCTCAGGCCCAGACCCGTGCCGGCCAGGACCAGGCGCGGCAGGCTGTCCGGGTTGTGGGCGGCGTATCGCACCGCCAGCGAGGCGGCCACCACGACCACCGCCAGCGACACGAAGGTCTCGGTCATGGCGTAGCTGCTGCCCACGTCCATCTGCAGGGCCAGCATGCCGATGAAGTGCATCGACCACACGCCGATGCCGCCCAGGGCCACGCCGACCGTGATCAGGTTGCTCAGGCTGATGCGCCCGTTGCGGGCCTTGACGCGGCTGGCGGCGGTCAGTGCCACAAAGGAGCCGATCACGGCGAACAGGAAGGACAGGGCGACGAGGCCGAGGTCGAATTGGGTGGTGACGGGGGTGTTCATGGTGAAACTTGCAGTATTTGGTTGAACTGTTTGGTTCAGGAAAAGACTGTTGATGCACCAATTATGTGACCACATGTAATGCGAAGGGGCCTCGTGCCCCGGAATACGGGGGTGACTGGACGGTTATTGGCCAGAAGGGTGCAATCCGTCACGCCAGCAGCATGACCGGCAGGCCCACCACCCGGCAGTTATGATTTCCGGCTGCCGTCCTTACCCCCGCTGCCGTGCGCCTCAATTCCATCAAGCTGTCCGGCTTCAAGTCGTTTGCCGAACCCACCAACTTCATGCTGCCCGGGCAGCTGGTCGGCGTCGTGGGCCCGAACGGTTGCGGCAAGTCCAACATCATGGACGCCGTGCGCTGGGTGCTCGGCGAGTCCAAGGCGTCGGAGCTGCGCGGCGAGTCCATGCAGGACGTCATCTTCAACGGCACCAACAACCGCAAGCCGGCCAGCCGGGCCAGCGTCGAGCTGGTGTTCGACAACAGCGACCACCGCGCCGGCGGCCAGTGGGGCCAGTTCGCCGAGATCGCGGTCAAGCGGGTCCTGACCCGCGACGGCAACAGCAGCTACTACATCAACAACCAGCCGGTGCGCCGGCGCGACGTGCAGGACGTGTTCCTGGGCACCGGCCTGGGCCCCAGGGCCTACGCCATCATCGGCCAGGGCACCATCAGCCGGATCATCGAGAGCAAGCCCGAGGAGCTGCGCCTGTTCCTGGAAGAAGCGGCCGGCGTGTCCAAGTACAAGGAACGTCGCCGCGAGACGGCCAACCGCCTGAACGACACGCGCGAGAACCTCACCCGGGTTGAAGACATCCTGCGGGAGCTCAACGCCAACCTCGAGAAGCTGGAGAAGCAGGCCGAGGTGGCAGCCCGCTACCACACGCTGCAGGACAGCGCCACGCTCAAGCAGCACCAGCTGTGGTTCCTCAAGCGCAGCGAGGCCGAGTCCGACCAGGCCCGCGTGCGCACCGACGCCGCCCAGGCCGCCACCGATCTGGAATCCCGCACGGCCGATCTGCGCCGCATCGAGTCCGAGCTGGAAACCATCCGCCAGGCGCACTACGCCGCGGGCGATCAGGTCAATCAGGCCCAGGGCAAGCTCTACGAGGCCAGCGCCGAGGTCGGCAAGCTCGAGGCCGAGATCCGCTTCGTGGTCGAAGGTCGCCAGCGTGTCGAGCAGCGGCTGCAACAGCTCAAGGAGCAGCTGGGCGCCTGGGGCACCCGCAGCGACGACGCACAGGCCGAGCTGGAGCAGATCGCCGAGCAGCTGGTGGCGGCCGAAGAACAGTCGATGGTGCTGGCCGCCCAGGGCGAAGACCAGTCGGGCGCCTTGCCGGCGCTGGAGGATGCCTTGCGCGCTGCCCAGGCCCGCGCCAACGAACAGCGGGCCAGCGTGGCCCAGGTGCAGCAGCAGATCCAGGTGCTGGCGGCCGAACAGCGCAGCATCGAGGAGCAGAGCCGGGGCCTGAACCAGCGCCGGGAGCGCCTGCTGGGCGACCGCAACGCACTGGCCGCACCCGACGAGGCACGCCTCAGCGGCCTGACCGCCCAGCACGAAGAAGCCCGCGAACTGGCCGAGATGGCTGCGGCCCGGTTGCAGGAACTGCAGGACAGCGTGCCGCAGCTCGATGACGAACGCCGCGCCGCGCAGCAGACCGTCAATACCGAATCGTCGAAACTGGCCGACCTGAGCGCCCGGCTGGAGGCCCTGCGGGCCCTGCAGGACAAGGTCCGCACCGACGGCAAGCTCAAGCCCTGGCTGGCCAAGCATGGCCTGGACACCCTGCAGGCGCTGTGGAGCCGCATCCACATCGAGACCGGCTGGGAAAACGCCCTGGAGGCGGCCCTGCGCGAGCGCCTGGCCGCACTCGAGGTGTCGCGGCTCGACATGGTGCGGGCCTTTGCCACCGATGCACCGCCGACGCGGCTGGCCTTCTACCACCCGCCCGCCGCGGCCGCGTCTGCCGCGGCGCCGGCAGGCTTCAAGCCCCTGGCGGCCCTGCTGCGGCTCAACGATGCCGGCCAGCAGGCCCTGCTGGCGGACTGGCTGCACGGCGCCTGGGTGGCCGACTCGCTGGAAGAGGCGCTGGCCCGCCGCAGCAAGCTGCAGCCCGGTCAGACCCTGTATGTGGCCAGCGGCCACGCGGTCACGGCCCACAGCGTGAGCTTCTACGCGCCCGACAACGAACAGGCCGGCCTGCTGGCCCGCGCGCAGGAAATCGAGAACCTGGACAAGGCGCTCAAGGCCCAGCAGCTCATCGCCGAGCAGGCCCGAGCCGCCCTGGTGCGGGCAGAAGCCGCCTACAGCGATGCCTCGCAGCGCCTGGTGGCGGCCCGCCGCGAGGCCGCCGAGACCCAGAACCGCGCCCACGAGCTGCAGGTCGAGACGCTGAGGCTGAGCCAGCTGGCCGAGCAGACCCGGTCCCGCAGCGAGCAGATCGGCCGCGACCTGGCCGAGGTCGACGCCGCGCTGGACGACCTGCAGGAGCGCCGGGTGACCGCCGAGGCGCGCTTCGAGGAACTGGACATGCAGCTGGCCGACAGCCAGGAGCGCCACGCCCAGCTCGACGACAAGGTGATCGAGGCCGAGCGGGCCTTGAACCAGGCCCGCGAGCAGCAGCGCTCGCTCGAACGCAGCGCCCAGGAAGCCGCTTTCGCCCTGCGCAGCCTGCAGGCCCGGCAGGCCGAGCTGCAACGCTCGCTGGAGACGGCGGCCAGCCAGGCCCGGTCGCTGGCCGACGAGGAGCAGCGCGCCCGCGACGAGCTCTCGCGGCTGACCGACGCTGCGGCCCAGGCCGGCCTGCAGAACGCGCTGCAGGCCAAACAGGAGCGCGAACAGGCGCTCTCCGCCCTGCGCAGCCAGTACGACGACCTCACGCTCAAGCTGCGTGCCAGCGACGAGCGTCGCCTGCAGCTCGAGCGCGAGCTGGAGCCGCTGCGCAACCGCATCACCGATTTCCAGCTCAAGGAACAGGCCGCCCGGCTCGGGGTGGAGCAGTACAGCCAGCTGCTGCAGGAAGCGCAGGCCGATCTGGCGGCTGTCGGGCAGAGCATCACCGAGGGCAATGTGCGCCTGGCCGGTCTGCAGGGCGAGATCGACCGCCTGCACCGCGAGATCCAGGCATTGGGCGCGGTCAACCTGGCGGCGCTGGACGAACTGACCGCCGCCCGCGAGCGCAAGACCTTCCTGGACGCGCAGTCGGCCGACCTGGTGGAGGCCATGACCACGCTCGAGGACGCCATCCGCAAGATCGACAACGAGACCCGCGACCTGCTGGGCAGCACCTTCGAGACCGTCAATGGCCATTTCGGCAAGATGTTCCCGGAGCTGTTCGGCGGCGGCAATGCCCGCCTGGTCATGACCGGCGAGGAGATCCTGGACGCCGGCGTGCAGGTGATGGCCCAGCCGCCGGGCAAGAAGAACCAGACCATCCACCTGCTGTCGGGCGGCGAGAAGGCGCTGACCGCGATCGCCCTGGTGTTCGCGATCTTCCAGCTCAACCCGGCCCCGTTCTGCCTGCTCGACGAGGTCGATGCCCCGCTGGACGATGCCAACACCGAACGTTATGCACGGCTGGTCACGGCCATGTCCGGCGATACCCAGTTCCTGTTCATCAGCCACAACAAGATCGCCATGGAGATGGCGCAGCAGCTCATCGGCGTGACCATGCAGGAACAAGGCGTCTCCCGCATCGTGGCGGTGGACATGGAGTCCGCCGCGGGCATGCTGCAGGCCAGCTGACACACACCCCCATGAGCAATCTTCAAATCGGACTGGCGATCATCGGAGGCCTGGTGCTGGCGGCCGTGGTCGCCTACAACGCCTGGATCACCCGCCAGAACGCGCCCCGGACCGCCCGCGAACGGCCGGCGCCCTTGCCCGTGGCCGATGCGGCCGATCCGGTGGCCGATGTCGGCGAACGCCTGGCCGATCCGCTGGCCGGGCGCATCGACCCGGTGCTCGACGCCGACCTGGCCGACACCGTGCCGGCGGCCCTGGCCGATGCCCTGCCGGATGCCGCTGCGCCGCTGCGCCGCGAACCGGTGGCAGCGGAGCGTCGCCCCGGGCTGGATGCGCTGATCGATGTCATTGCCCCCATCACGCCCGAGGCGGAGGTGTCGGGCGACGCGGTGCTGGCTGCCCTGCCGGCCACGCGCCGGGTCGGCAGCAAGCCGTTCGCGGTGGAGGGGCTGTCGGCCACCGGTGACTGGGAGCCACCCCGTCCCGGCCAACGCTACCGGCAGCTGCAGGCCGGTGTGCAGCTGGCCAACCGGGCCGGGGCGCTCAACGACATCGAGTTCTCCGAGTTCGTGGTCAAGACGCAGGCCTTTGCCGATGTGCTGTCGGCCGCCGTCGAGTTTCCCGACATGCGCGCCGAGGTGGCCCGCGCCCGCGAGCTCGACGCCTTCGCCGGTGACCACGATGCCCAGCTCGGCTTCACGCTGCGCGCGCGCCGGGCTGCCTGGAGTCCGGGTTATGTGGCCCAGAACGCTGCACGCCAGGGATTCGTGGCCGGCGCGTTGCCCGGTCGGATGGTGCTGGCCGGGAGCCAGGCCGGACAGGCCCCGGTGCTCAGCCTGACCTTCGACCCCCAGGCCGCCATGGCCGACGACCCCGAGCAGAGTGCCCTGCGCGAGGTGACCCTGTCGCTGGAAGTGACCCATGTGCCGCGCAGCGAACAGCCCTTCGTGCAGTTGCGCCAGGCGGCCAGGGCGCTGGCACAGGCCATGGACGGCGTGGTCACCGACGATGCCGGTCAGCCCCTGAGCGACGAGGCCATGGACCGCATCGGCGCCGACCTGGAGGCCCTGTACGACGCGCTGGACGCCCGCGACCTGTCGGCCGGCTCGCCCCAGGCCCGCCGCCTGTTCTCCTGACCCCATGACCACGCCCGACCTGTTTGCCGACGAACCTGCTGCCGGCGGTGGCAGCGCGCCGTCCGATCCCCAGGCCCGCCGCGCCGCCGAACTGCGGCAGCAACTGCACCACCATGCCTGGCGCTACTACACGCTGGACGATCCCGAGATCCCGGACGCCGAATACGACCGCCTGTTCCGCGAGCTGCAGGCCATCGAGGCCGAGCGCCCGGAGCTGCTCACGCCCGACTCACCGACCCAGCGCGTGGGCGGCGCCATCCTCAAGGAGCTGCTGCCGGTGCGGCATGCGGTGCCCATGCTCAGCATCCGCACCGAGACCGACACCGAAGCCAGCGGTGCCGAAGCCTTCGATGCCCGCGTGCGGCGCGAGCTGGAGCTGGGCGAGGGTGATCCGCCGGTGCGTTATGTGGCCGAGCTCAAGTTCGATGGTCTGGCCATGAGCCTGCGGTACGAGGATGGCGTGCTGGTGCGTGCCGCCACCCGGGGCGACGGCGAGACCGGCGAGGACGTCACCCACAACGTGCGCACCATCGGACAGATCCCGCTGCGGCTGCCGGCCGGCGTGCCGGCCGTGCTCGAGGTGCGCGGCGAGGTCTACATGGCCCGGGCCGATTTCGACGCCCTCAACGAACGCCAGCGCGAGAAGATCGCTGCCGGCGCCAAGGGCGAGAAGACCTTCGTCAACCCGCGCAATGCGGCGGCCGGTGCCGTGCGCCAGCTCGATTCCGCCATGGCGGCGCAGCGACCCCTGAGCTTCTTCGCCTATGGGTGGGGCGAGGTGAGCGACCCGGCCGCGCTGGGCAGCAGCCAGTTCGCCGTGCTCATGCAGCTCAAGGCCTGGGGTTTTCCGGTGGCGGTCCAGACCGCGCAGTGCCTGGGGGCCGCCGAGCTGGTGGCCTTCCACCGGCGCATCGGCGAGCAGCGCGATGCGCTGCCCTTCGACATCGACGGCGTGGTCTACAAGGTGGACGACCTGGCCCTGCAGCAGCGGCTGGGCTTCGTCACCCGCGAGCCGCGCTGGGCGGTGGCCCACAAGTACCCCGCCCAGGAGCAGGTGACCACCGTGCTGGCCATCGACGTGCAGGTGGGCCGCACCGGCAAGCTCACGCCGGTGGCCAAGCTGGCGCCGGTGTTCGTGGGCGGCGTGACGGTCACCAACGCCACACTGCACAACGAACTGGAGGCCCGCCGCAAGGACGTGCGGGTGGGCGACGCCGTGGTGGTGCGCCGCGCCGGCGACGTGATCCCCGAGGTGGTGTCGGTGCTGGTCGAACGCCGCCATGGCGAACCCGAGCCCTTCACCATGCCGGCCTGCTGTCCGGTGTGCGGGAGCGCGGCGGTGCGCGAGGAGGGCGAGGCCGACCACCGCTGCACCGGCGGCCTGTTCTGCGCCGCCCAGCGCAAGCAGGCCATCCTGCATTACGCGCAACGGCGGGCGGTGGACATCGAGGGCCTGGGCGACAAGCTGGTGGAGCAGCTGGTGGATGCCGGCCTCATCAACACCTTGCCCGATCTGTACAAGCTGGGCTTCACCGCGCTGGCCGCGCTGGAGCGCATGGCCGAGAAGTCGGCGCAGAACGTGCTCGATGCGCTGGAAAAGAGCAAGCAGACCACGCTGCCGCGCTTCCTGTTCGGCCTGGGCATCCGCCATGTGGGCGAGGCCACCGCCAAGGACCTCGCCCGGCACTTCGGCGGCATCGACCGCCTCATGGACGCCAGCGTGGACGAGCTGCTGCAGGTCAACGACGTGGGGCCGGTGGTGGCGCAGAGCATCCGCACCTTCTTCGACCAGCCGCACAACCGCGAGGTGGTGGAGCAGCTGCGCGCGGCCGGCGTGAGCTGGCCCGAAGGCGAGGGCGCGCAGAACACGCCGCAGCCGCTGCTGGGCAAGACCTTCGTGCTGACCGGTACCTTCCCCACGCTCAAGCGTGACGATGCCAAGGCCATGCTGGAGGCCGCCGGTGCCAAGGTGGCCGGTTCGGTCAGCAAGAAGACCGACTACGTGGTGGCCGGCGAAGACGCCGGCAGCAAGCTGGACAAGGCCCGCGAACTGGGCGTGGCGGTCATCGACGAGGCCGGCATGCTGGCCCTGTTGCAGTCCACCGAATCCACCCCGGGAGCCACGGCATGACCGTCCGCACCATCCTGAAAATGGGCGACCCGCGCCTGCTGCGGCATGCCCGGCCGGTCGAGCGCTTCGACACGCCCGAACTGCATGCCCTGGTGCAGGACCTGCTGGACACCATGGCCGATGCCAACGGCGCCGGTCTGGCCGCTCCGCAGATCGGCGTGGACCTGCAGGTGGTCATCTTTGGCTCGGATCAGCCCAATCCGCGTTACCCGGATGCGCCGCCGGTGCCCCGCACGGTACTGGTCAATCCGGTCATCACGCCGCTGTCGGACCAGGAAGAAGAAGGGTGGGAGGGTTGCCTGTCCGTGCCTGGCATGCGTGGCGTGGTGCCGCGCTGGCGGCGCATCCGCTACACCGGCTCCGACGCGCAGGGGCGCCGCATCGACCGGGTGGCCGAGGGATTTCATGCCCGGGTGGTGCAGCACGAATGCGACCACCTGTGGGGCACGCTGTACCCGATGCGCATCCGCGATTTCAGCCGGTTCGGGTTCACCGAGGTCCTGTTCCCGGGTCTGGACGACCGGGACGACGACTGACCCCGCCCCAGCACTGCTGCCGGACATCATGGGTTCGTGAGGATCTTCAGGCAAGGTGCCGGGACCAACCCGGACCTCAACCGCCTGGATACCACCTTGCAATCCGCATCCCGACCCGCCCGCTCCCCGGCATCGTCCGCCGCGTCCTTTCCTGCCTCCTGGACCGGCTTGGCCTTCTCGTCCGATTCCCGAACCCCGGCCCCCGAACCGGTGCTGATCCGGCAGGTCCGTTCTGCATCCCCCGGGATGCCGCCTGACGGGCACCACAGCCTGAGGCGCTGGCTCTCTGAAGTGCGCTTGCTGGATGCGCACGGGCAGGAGATCCAGGAACATCTGCTGGAGATGACCGCCAGCCGGCAGCTGCCCAACCAGATCGCGTACCTGAAGCAGCTGCCGGCACTCCATGGTGTTCGGGACCTGGGTCCGGCGGTCATCCGTCACAACCGGGAGCAGGTGGCACAGGAGGGGTGGCTGATGCACGAGGCTCGGCAGCTGCAGGCCGAATGGGAACGCCGCGTGGGCCGGCTGACGCCCAAGGTCCTGCTGCAGCAGGCCCGAACCGAGTGGGATGAGCTGGCGCACGACGCCCAGGCCGACGATGCCGAGCGCCTGAACCGGGGTGAGGACGTCGTCGGCTGTCTGGTCGAACTGGTCGATGCACTCCACCACGATCAGCCGGTGCCCGACGTCTGCTCGTGGGTGGTGAGCCGGGTCCATGACCTTGATCAGGAACGCAGGCGTCTGTCGTTCGATGACCCGCCGTTGTCACCCCGCACCTGATGCTGAGCGGCACACCCTTGGCCACCGCCGTGGCCTGCGGAGCATCAACCCGCCAGTGCTTCCAGCAGCTCGGTCTCGATCTCGATCTGGCGCTTGTTGACCTGCAGCGGCGCTCCGCTGATGAGGAAGGTGTCTTCCACCCGCTCGCCCAGGGTGGTGATCTTGGCCAGCTGCACGCTGATGTCGTGCCGGGCCAGCACCCGGGTGATGCCGTAGAGCAGGCCGGCGCGGTCGCTGGCCGAGATGGACAGCAGCCAGCGCTGGGCCTTTTCGTCCGGCCGCAGGTCCACGCGCGGTGTGACCGGAAAGTTCTTCACCCGGCGCGACAGGCGCCCCAGCGTGGGCGGCGGCAGCGGACCGCGTTCGTCGATCACCTGGGCGAGCCGGTTTTCCACCATGGCGGTCAGCTCCCGGTAGTGGTCGGCCAGTTCGGGCACAACCACCTGGAAGGTGTCCAGGGCGTGGCCGGTCTGGGTGGTGTGCACCCGGGCATCCAGGATGCTGAAGTGCGCCATGTCGAAATAGCCGCAGATCCGGGCGAACAGGTCGGGCTGGTCGGGGGCGTACACCAGCACCTGCAGGCCCTCGCCCTCGGGCGAGAGCCGCGCCCGCACGATGCTGCGCTGGCGGGCCTCGTCGGTCTGACGCTCCGGCCGGGCCAGTTCGCGGGTCAGCATGCGCGTGTGCCAGGCGATGTCGTCGGCCTCGTGGCGCATGAAGTAGCTCACCTCCAGCGTGTCCCACAGGCTCTTGTGGGCGTTGTGGGGCAGGGCGTGCAGGGCCAGCATCTGCAGGGCCTCGCGCTTGCGGCCTTCCACCTCGGCGCCGGCATCGGGCGCGCGGCCGCCCAGGGCCCTCAGCGTGTAGCGGTACAGGTCTTCCAGCAGCTTGCCCTTCCAGGCGTTCCACACCTTGGGACTGGTGCCCCGGATGTCGGCCACCGTGAGCAGGTACAGGGCGGTGAGGTAGCGCTCGTTGCCCACGCGGCGCGCGAAGGCATTGATCACGTCCGGGTCGCTCAGGTCTTCCTTCTGGGCCAGCCGGCTCATGGTGAGGTGCTCGTTCACCAGGAACTCGATCAGCCGGGCATCCTCGCGCTCGATGCCGTGCTGGCGGCAGAAGGTGCGCACGTCCTTGGCACCCAGCTCGGAATGGTCGCCACCCCGACCCTTGGCGATGTCGTGGAACAGCGCGGCGGCGTACAGGATCCAGGGTTTGTCCCAGCCGGCGGCCAGCTGCGAGCAGAACGGGTATTCGTGCGAGTGCTCGGCAATGAAGAAGCGCCGCACGTTGCGCAGCACCATCAGGATGTGCTGGTCCACCGTGTACACATGGAACAGGTCGTGCTGCATCTGCCCGACGATGTTCCGGAACACCCAGAGGTAGCGGCCCAGCACCGAGGTCTGGTTCATCAGCCGCATGGCATGGGTGATGCCCTGCGGCTCCTGCAGGATGCGGCGGAACTGCTCGCGGTTGACCGGGTCGGCCCGGAACTTGCCGTTCATGACCGACCGGGCGTTGTACAGCGCGCGCAGCGTGCGGGCCGACAGGCCCTTCACGCCCACCGTGGTCTGGTAGATGTGGAAGGTCTCCAGGATGGCGTGCGGCTGCTGCAGGTAGAGGTGGTCGCTGGCCACCTCCAGCATGCCGCCCTTCTCGAAGAAGCGGTCGTTGATCGGGCGCAGCCGCTGCACGCCGGTGTCGCTGCTGGCCAGTCGCTCCTCGATGTTGAGCAGCAGGATCTGGTTGAGCTGGGTCACGGCCTTGGCGGCCCAGTAGTAGCGCTTCATGAGCGCCTCGCTGGCCCGGCGCAGGCTGCGTGGACGGACCTCGCCCGGCGGCGGGGTCTGGTTGCTGTAGCCGAACGATTCGGCAACCGTGGTCTGCAGGTCGAACACCAGCCGGTCTTCCCGGCGGCGGGCCAGCAGGTGCAGCCGGGCGCGGATGAGGCCGAGCAAGGCCTCGTTGGCCTTGATCTGGCGCGCCTCCAGCGGTGTGGCCAGGCCCTTGCGCGCCAGTTCGTCCCAGCTGCGGCCCAGACCGGCCGCCTTGGCCACCCACAGGATGATCTGCAGGTCACGCAGGCCGCCGGGCGATTCCTTGCAGTTGGGCTCCAGCGAATAGGGCGTGTTCTCGAACTTGTGGTGGCGCTGGCGCATTTCCAGCGTCTTGGCCACGAAGAAGGCCTTGGGATCCATGGCCTCGCCCAGGCGCTGCACCAGGGTGCGAAAGGCCTTCCGGCTGCCGGCGATCGGCCGGCATTCGAGCAGCGAGGTCTGGACCGTCACGTCCTTGCCGGCCTCGGCGATGCAGTCGTCCAGGGTCCGCACGCTCGACCCGATCTCCAGACCCACATCCCAGCAGGAGCCGATGAAGGCTTCCAGCCGGGCCTTCAGGGCCGGGTCCTGTTCGGGCTGGCAGCCCTCGGGGAGCAGCACCAGCACATCGATGTCGGAGTAGGGGAACAGCTCGCCCCGGCCGTAGCCGCCCACGGCGACCAGGGCGGTGTCGACCGAGAACCCCGCGTGCTCCCAGAGCTGGGTGAGGGTGCGGTCGGTCAGGTCGGCCAGCTGGCGCAGTGCCCGGCGCACCCCCCGGGTGGACGAGCCCTGCACGCCCAGCTGGGCAAACAGGGCGGCCTTGTCGTCACGGTAGCGCTGCCGCAGCTCCGCCAGCGGTGCCATGGGCGGGGCTCCGGTCAGGCGGCCGCCGCAGCGGCTTCGCCGACGAAGGCAGGCGCAGCCGGGCTGCCGGCGGACAGGGTCAGCACCTCGTAGCCGGTGGGGGTGACTAGCACCGTGTGTTCCCACTGGGCCGACAGCGAACGGTCGCGGGTGACGATGGTCCAGCCGTCACCGGCCTCCTTGATGTCGCGCTTGCCGGCATTGATCATGGGCTCGATGGTGAAGGTCATGCCCGGCTTGAGCTCTTCCATGGTGCCCGGTCGGCCGTAGTGCAGCACCTGGGGCTCTTCATGGAAGCGCTGGCCGATGCCGTGGCCGCAGAACTCGCGCACCACCGAGAAGCCGTTGGATTCGGCATAGGTCTGGATGGCGTGGCCGATGTCGCCCAGCCGGATGCCGGGGCGCACCAGCACGATGCCCTTCCACATGGCTTCGAAGGTCACCTGGCACAGGCGGCGGGCCTGCACGCTGGCGGCGGCCTCACCCCCCACCAGGTACATGCGGCTGTTGTCGCCGAACCAGCCGTCCTTGATGACGGTCACGTCGACGTTGAGGATGTCCCCCTTCTTCAGCGGTTTGTCGTTCGGGATGCCGTGGCACACCACATGGTTGATGGAGGTGCACAGGTGGCCGGGGTAGGGCGGGTAGCCCGGCGGCTGGTAACCGATGGTGGCCGAGACCGTGCCCTGCTGCTTCATGTACTCGGCGGCCAGCCGGTCGATCTCCAGGGTGGTGACACCCGGCTGGATCAGCGGGGTGAGGTAGTCCAGAACCTCGGAGGCCAGCCGGCAGGCGGTGCGCATGCCGGCGACGCCGGCCTCGTCTTTGATGGTGATGCTCATGGGGCCGGATTATCCCACCGGCACCCGTATTTGCAGGCGCTGCAGCGGGTGGCCCGGAGGGTGCGACGGGTAAAATCCCGGGTTTTCCGCCCACCCGGTGGGTCAACGCACCTCAGGCTCCCAACGTGTCCCTGCACCTGCGCTTTTTTGACGGCGGCAATGCCGTCAGCGACTTCAAAGTCCAGCAACTCCTGCCCCGTCTGCAGGCCGTCTCCGACAAGATCACCCACCTCAGTGCCCGCTTCGTGCACCTGGCCAGCTTCGACGCCGAGCCGGATGCCGCCCTGGAGCAGCGCCTGGCCGAGCTGCTGACCTACGGCGAGCCGGTCACCGAGGCCCACCAGGCCCTGGCCGCGCAGGATGCCCCGGCGCTTCTGGTGATGCCACGCCTGGGCACGGTGTCGCCCTGGGCTTCCAAGGCCACCGACATCGCCCGCAACTGCGGCCTGGTGCTGCACCGGGTGGAGCGGCTGGTGGAGTTCCGCATCGGCCTGAAAAGCGGCCTGCTGGGCAAGGCCAGCCTCAAGCCGGAGCAGCTGCAGGCGGTGGCCGCCGTGCTGCACGACCGCATGACCGAGACCGTGGTGCTGCAGCGCGATCAGGCCCGTGCCCTGTTCACCGAACTCCAGGCGGCCCCCATGGAGCATGTGGACGTGCTGGGCGGCGGGCGCGCCGCACTGGTGCAGGCCAACACCGCCTGGGGCCTGGCCCTGGCCGAAGACGAGATCGACTACCTGGTGACGGCTTTCCAGGGCCTGGGCCGCAACCCGACCGACGTCGAGCTCATGATGTTCGCGCAAGCCAACTCCGAGCACTGCCGCCACAAGATCTTCAACGCCCAGTTCACCATCGACGGCACGCCGCAGGACAAGAGCCTGTTCGGCATGATCCGCCACACCCACCAGACCAGCCCGCAGCACACGGTGGTGGCCTATTCGGACAACGCCTCGGTCATGGAAGGCCACCCGGTGCAGCGCCTGGTGGCCCGGTTCGATGGCCAGCAGCTGCCGCGCTACCAGCTGGAGGCGGCCACCCACCATGTGCTGATGAAGGTGGAGACCCACAACCACCCGACCGCCATCTCGCCCTTTCCGGGCGCGTCCACCGGCGCTGGCGGCGAGATCCGCGACGAAGGCGCCACCGGCCGGGGCTCGCGCCCCAAGGCCGGCCTGACCGGTTTCACGGTGAGCCGCCTGTGGGGCGGCCTGAGCGACCAGCCCGGCGGCAAGCCGGAACACATTGCCAGCCCGCTGCAGATCATGACCGAGGGTCCGCTGGGCGGCGCCGCCTTCAACAACGAATTCGGCCGGCCCAACCTGCTGGGCTACTTCCGCGAGTACGAGCAGCAGGTCGACGGCGTGCAGCGCGGCTACCACAAGCCCATCATGATCGCCGGGGGTCTGGGCAGCATCGACGCCACCCAGACCCGCAAGATCGAATTCCCGGCCGGCACCCTGCTGGTGCAGCTCGGCGGTCCCGGCATGAAGATCGGCATGGGCGGCGGTGCGGCCAGCTCCATGGCCACCGGCACCAACGCGGCCGACCTGGACTTCGACTCGGTGCAGCGCGGCAACCCCGAGATCGAGCGCCGGGCGCAGGAGGTCATCAACCACTGCTGGCAGCAGGGCGAGCGCAACCCCATCCTGGCCATCCACGACGTGGGTGCCGGCGGCCTGTCGAATGCCTTCCCCGAGATCACCAACGACGCCGGGCGCGGAGCCCGCTTCGACCTGCGCGCGGTGCCGCTGGAGGAAAGCGGTCTGGCACCGAAGGAAATCTGGTGCAACGAGAGCCAGGAGCGCTATGTGCTGGCCATCGCACCGGAGTCGCTGGAGACCTTCCGCGCCTTCTGCGAGCGCGAGCGCTGCCCGTTCGCGGTGGTGGGTGTGGCCACCGAGGAACGCGAACTGAAGCTGGTGGACGAGGGCGCCGAGAGTCCCGTCGACATGCCCATGGCCGTGCTGCTGGGCAAGCCGCCGAAGATGCACCGCGATGTGAAGACCGTGGTCCGCCAGTCGCCGCCGCTGGACCTGACCGACATCGACCTGCAGAAGGCCGTCATCGACGTGCTGAGCCACCCGACCGTGGCCTCCAAACGTTTCCTGGTGACCATCGGCGACCGCACCGTGGGTGGCCTGAGCCACCGCGACCAGATGGTCGGCCCCTGGCAGGTGCCGGTGGCCGACTGCGCCGTGACCCTGGCCGACCACACCGGTTTTGCCGGCGAGGCCATGAGCATGGGGGAGCGCACCCCGCTGGCCGCCACCAGCCCGGCCGCCAGCGGCCGCATGGCGGTGGCCGAGGCCATCACCAACCTGCTGGCTGCGCCCATCGAACTGCCGCGCGTCAAGCTCTCGGCCAACTGGATGGCGGCCTGCGGCGAACCGGGCGAAGACGCCGCGCTGTACGAGACCGTCAAGGCCGTGGGCATGGAACTGTGCCCGGCGCTCGGCGTGTCCATCCCGGTGGGCAAGGACAGCCTGTCCATGCGCACCCAGTGGCAGGCCGACGGCCAGACCCGCAAGGTGACTGCACCGGTCAGCCTGATCGTCAGCGCCTTCGCCAGCCTGCCCGACGTGCGCGGCACCCTCACGCCCCAGCTGGACCGCGACACCGAGGACACCACCCTGGTGCTGGTCGACCTGGGCAAGGGCCGCCACCGCATGGGCGGCAGCATCCTGGCCCAGACCCTGAGCCATCCCGGCGGCGAGGTGCCCGACCTGGACAGCCCGCAGGACCTGATCGCGCTGGTGGATGCCGTCAACACCCTGCGTTCGCAGGGCCGTGTGCTGGCCTACCACGACCGCAGCGACGGCGGTCTGTTGGCCGCGGTGGCCGAAATGGCCTTCGCCGGCCAGGTGGGCGTGGCCCTGAATGTGGACCTGCTGGTCACCGAAGGCGACGGCATCAGCGACAGCCGCGCCGAAGTGGGTGATGCCAAGAACTGGAGCAAGCAGGTCAGCGCCCGCCGCGAGGAGCTGACCCTGCGCGCCCTGTTCAACGAGGAACTGGGCGTGGTGCTGCAGGTGCGCACCGCCGAACGCAACGAGGTCATGCAGGTGCTGCGTGAGCACGGTCTGTCGAAGTTCAGCCACTTCATCGGCAAGACCCGCCCGGCCAGCTCGCCGATGGACGCCGGCAAGGGCGAACTGCAGATCTGGCGCGACACCAAGGCGGTGTTCAGTGCCCGCATCAGCGACCTGCAGCAGGTCTGGGACAGCGTGAGCTGGAAGATCAACCAGCAGCGCGACAACCCGGCCTGCGCCGACGCCGAACACGCCGCCGCCGGTGACCCGACCGACCCCGGCCTGCACAGCCACCTCAGCTTCGACCCGGCCGAGGACGTGGCCGCGCCGTTCCTGAACCGGGCGCGTCCGCGCGTGGCCATCCTGCGGGAGCAGGGCGTCAACTCCCATGTGGAGATGGCCCATGCCTTCACCCTGGCCGGCTTCGACGCCTTCGACGTGCACATGACCGACCTGCAGTCCGGCCGCGCGAAGCTGGCCGACTTCCAGGGCGTGGTGGCCTGCGGCGGCTTCAGCTACGGCGACACGCTGGGCGCCGGCATCGGTTGGGCCCGCTCCATCACCTTCAATGCGGCGCTGGCCGACCAGTTCAAGGCCTTCTTCGCCCGCACCGACACCTTCGGCCTGGGCGTGTGCAACGGCTGCCAGATGTTTGCCGAACTGGCCGACATCATTCCCGGCGCACAGGCCTGGCCGCGCTTCACCACCAACCAGAGCGAGCGTTTCGAGGCGCGCCTGTCGCTGGTGGCGGTGCTCGATTCGCCCAGCCTGTTCCTGCAGGGCATGGCCGGCACCCGCCTGCCGATCGCGGTGGCGCATGGCGAGGGCTATGCCAACTTCCGCCACCGGGGCAACGCCGCCGAGGTGATCGGCGCCATGCGCTTCGTGGACCACACCGGGGCGGCCACCGAGCGCTACCCCTTCAACCCCAACGGCAGCCCGGGCGGCCTGACCGCCGTGACCACGGCCGACGGCCGCTTCACGGCCATGATGCCGCACCCCGAGCGGGTGTTCCGCAACATCCAGATGAGCTGGACCGACCAGGACCCGTCGGCCTACAGCGGCTGGATGCGCCTGTGGCGCAACGCCCGCCGCTGGGTGGGTTGACCCTCACACGGAGACACCATGGCCGGAACCAGTCTGCTCGCCCTGATCGACGACATCGCCACCTTGCTGGACGATGTCTCGGTCATGACCAAGGTGGCGGCCAAGAAGACCGCCGGCGTGCTGGGCGACGACCTGGCGCTCAATGCCCAGCAGGTCACCGGCGTCCACGCCGACCGTGAACTGCCGGTGGTCTGGGCGGTGGCCAAGGGCTCGGCGGTGAACAAGATGATCCTGGTGCCGGCGGCGCTGCTCATCAGCGCGTTCCTGCCGTGGCTCATCACGCCGCTGCTCATGCTGGGCGGCCTGTTCCTGTGCTTCGAGGGCGCCGAGAAGCTGCTGCACAAGTTCTTTGCCGGGTCATCGGACGCTGACGCGAAGCACCGCGCCGAACTGATTCAGGCCGTGCAGGACGAAAAGGTCGATCTGGTGGCCTTCGAGAAGGACAAGATCAAGGGCGCGGTGCGCACCGACTTCATCCTGTCGGCGGAAATCATCGTCATCTCCCTGGGCGCCGTGGCCACGGCCGGCATGGCCCAGCGGTTGGGCGTGCTGGTGGCCATCTCGGTGCTGATGACCGTGGGCGTGTACGGCCTGGTGGCCGGCATCGTCAAGCTCGACGACCTGGGCCTGTACCTGCACCGGCAGGCAGCGGCCTGGCAGCAGGCGCTGGGGCGGGGCATCCTGGCCTTCGCCCCCTGGCTCATGAAGGCCCTGTCGGTGCTGGGCACGGCCGCCATGTTCCTGGTGGGCGGCGGCATCCTGGTGCACGGCGTGCCGGCCGTGGGCCATGCCATCGAGGCCTTGGCGGCGGGGCTGGGTGCCTGGGGCGGCCTCCTGTCCAGCCTGGCCGGTGGCCTGGTGGGCCTGGCCTGCGGCGCAGTGGTGGCCGGCGTGGTGTCGATGGTGGCCCGCCTGCGCAAGCCCGCGGCTGGCGCCTGATCCATGGCGCAGCGGCCAACGGCACCGTCCGAGCACTGGCTGCGGGACGTCGGCACCGACTCGGTGGCGGTGCTCGACATTCCGGGGCTGGTGGAGCGGGCCCGGGTCTTCGATGTGGACATCACCCTGCTGGTGGACGCGCCCGCCACGCCGGGCGGTGCCTGGCACGAGCTGTCGGTGGAGTTCGACGGCCAGCGCCAGTGGTCGCGCCGCATCGACACCCGCAACCCGGGACAGACCGACGGCCTGGAGTACCACCAGCAGGTGCGCCTGGCCCCGGAGCAGGCGCTTCGGGTCAGGGCGCAGGCCCGCGTGCACGGTGCCCGGATTCGCCAGCTGCTGATCGAGGCCCGGGAAGACCGCTGACCTGTCCTCCGATCAGGCCGTCGTGACCGGCCGGGTCTTGTAGAAGCGGATGGGGCTGGTGGCCGTCTGCTGGGCGATGTCCCGCACGCTCTGGGCCACGCCGGGCTTGAGCTTGCCCACCACATGCATCTCGCAGGGCTTGCAGTCGAAGCGCAGCGTGAGCTTCTCGTTGCCATGGGTGATGGTCATGGGCTCGGCCTTGACCGTACCCTGCACGCCGGTCACGCCCTTGGCCTGCTTGGGGCACAGGCTCAGGCTGAAGCGCACGCAGTGCTTGGTGATCATCAGGCTCACTTCGCCGGTTTCCTCGTGGCTCTCGTAGGCCGAGGCGATCACCTTCACGCCGTGGCGGGCATAGAAGTCGCGCGCCTTGTGGTTGTAGACGTTGGCCAGATACGTGAGGGTGTCTTCCGGGTAGGGCACGGGCGGCTCCACCGGTACCGCGCGCGGCAGACGCGTCCAGGCGGCGGCGCGCGCAGCCTCCAGCGCAGCCACCGCGTCGCGGCGCAGCGGGTTGAGCATTGACGCCGGCACGAACCAGGGCTGCGTCAGGTCCAGCGCGATGTCGATGGGCTCGAAGATGGTCTCGCCCATGCGGCCCAGGGCCTCGCGCAGCTTGCCGTCGGCCTGTGCGGCATCCCGCGCCGGCTCCAGGGCGGCCTGCAGCGTGGCCGAGCCGGTGTGGCCGTCCTCGTCGGTCAGGTCCAGCACCAGGCCGCCCGGCACCTCCGAGAGCTTCATCCACACGCCGATGCGGCGATCGGCCGACTTGCGGTCGAGCGTGCGCACCCATTCCATGTCGCGGTTGCGGTTGATCACCGTGCCGCGCTTGAGGTGGCGCAGGCCCGCCAGCTCATCCTTGGGAAACACCCGCCAGCGGCCCTGTGCGCCGGCGGCGTCGGCGCGGTTGATCTGCAGGCCCACCAGTTCCTTGTGCAGGTCCAGATAGCACAGGCCGTCGCCGTTGTGGATGACGGTGGCCGGGTCGTCGGTCTGGATCTCGACCCAGCGGTCGCCCACCTGGGTCACCCAGCCGATGGGGCGGCCCGGGTTCTTGGGCGTGTCGAAGGCGCCGATGTCCTCCTTGCGGCCCTGCACGAAGTAATCGGTGAACTCGCGGTTGAAGTTCTGGTCCGGGTCGGGCGTGAAGCTGAAGCTGCAGCGGCCGCTGGAGGCACGGGCCAGCTCGGGGCGTTCGTCGAGGATCTCGTCGAACAGTCGGCGGTAGTGGGCGGTGATGTTCTTCACGTAGCCCAAGTCCTTGTAACGGCCCTCGATCTTGAAGCTGCGGGCGCCGGCCTCGATGAGGTCGCGCAGGTTGTCGCTCTGGTTGTTGTCCTTCATGGACAGCACATGCTTGTCGTGCGCCACGATGCGGCCCTGGCTGTCCTTGACCTCGTAGGGCAGGCGGCAGGCCTGGGAGCAGTCGCCCCGGTTGGCGCTGCGGCCGGTGTGGGCGTGGCTCACATAGCACTGGCCGCTGTAGGCCACGCACAGGGCGCCGTGGATGAAGAACTCCAGCGTGCAGCGCTCGGGGTCGGTGGCGGCGCGGATGGCCGCGATCTGCGGCAGCGTGAGTTCGCGGGCCAGCACGATCTGCGACAGCCCGGCGTCCTGCAGGAAGCGGGCCTTTTCGGGGGTGCGGATGTCGGTCTGGGTGCTGGCGTGCAGCTGGATCGGGGGCAGGTCGATCTCCAGCAGGCCCATGTCCTGGATGATGAGCGCGTCCACCCCGGCATCGAACAGCTGCCAGGCCAGTTGTCGGGCCGGCTCCAGCTCGTCGTCGCGCAGGATGGTGTTCATCGTCACGAAGATCCGGCTGCCGAAGCGGTGGGCATGGCGCACCAGGCGGGCGATGTCCTGCACGCTGTTGTCGGCCGAGGTCCGGGCACCGAAGGACGGGCCGCCAATGTAGACCGCGTCGGCGCCGTGGTTCACGGCCTCGATGCCGATGTCGGCATCGCGGGCCGGGGAGAGCAGTTCGATCTGGTGGGGCAGCATGGGCAGAATCGGAAGGTCGCGGCCGGCAGACGGCCGAAGATAACCCGATATTGTCCCGGAGAAGCCCCATGACCGCATCCCCCACCTTCGTTCTGGTCCATGGCGCCTGGCACGGCGCCTGGTGCTGGCGCCGGGTGCTGCCCCTGCTCAGGCAGGCCGGCGCCGAGGCCCATGCGGTCACCCTCACCGGCGTGGGCGAGCGGGCCCACCTCTTGACCCCGGCGGTCGACCTGCACACCCACATCCAGGACGTGATCGGCCTGATCGATGCCGAGGAGCTGAGCGATGTGGTGCTGGTGGGCCACAGCTACGCCGGCATGGTCATCACCGGCGTGGCCGACCGGCTGCAGCAGCAACGACCCGGCGCGCTGGCCCGGCTGGTCTATCTGGATGCGTCGGTGCCCGACCCCGGCACCGCCTGGAGCACGCCGCACAGCCCGGACACCCGCCAGGCCCGCAGCGCGGCGGCCGCGGCCAGCGGCGGCCTGAGCTTTCCGCCGCCGGACGCCTCGGTGTTCGGCCTGGACGGGGCCGACCGCGACTGGGTCAACCGCCGTCAGACGCCCCAGCCCTTTGCGCTGTACCACCAGCCGCTGCAGTTCGATGCCGCCCGGGTGGCGGGCCTGCCGCGCACCTTCATCGACTGTACCGCACCGGCGCTGCCCACCATCGCGCCGGCCCGCCTCAAGGTGCGGCAGGAGCCCGGCTGGCAGGTGCTGGAAATGCAAACGGGGCACGACCCGATGGTCAGTGCCCCGCTGGAACTGGCGCACCTGCTGATGCAGGTCGCGGCGGCCTGAGCCGTCTTACTGGATCTTGGCCTTCTCGCGCAGGCCTTGCTGGAACGCGTTGAGCTTCTGGCCCTGCAGCTGCTGGACGATCTGCGGCTTGACCTCGTCGAGCTTGGGCAGCTCGGCGTCGCGGATGTCGTCGACGCGGATCACGTGCCAGCCGAACTGGGTCTGCACCGGAGCGTCCGACAGCTGGCCCTTGCCCAGCTTGAGCATGGCCTGCGAGAACTCGGGCACATAGCTGGCGGCCGGGGCCCAGTCGAGGTCGCCACCGTTGGCGCCGGATCCCGGGTCCTTGGACTGCTTCTTGGCGATGTCTTCGAACTTGGCACCGCCCTTGATGGAGGCGATGATGGCCTTGGCCTCGTCTTCCTTCTCGACCAGGATGTGGCGGGCACGGAATTCCTTGCCGCTGTTGGCCGCCACGAACTTGTCGTACTCGGCCTTGACGTCGGCGTCGGTCACCGGGTTCTTCTTCTGGAAGTCGGCGAACAGCGCGCGGATCATGAGCGTCTGACGGGCCAGCTCCATCTGGGTCTTGAACTCGTCGGTGCCGGCGATGCCGCGCTTCTGGGCTTCCTGCATGAAGATCTCGCGCAGGATGACCTCTTCCTTGAGCTGGGCGCGCACGGTGTCGTCGACCGGGCGGCCGGCAGCGGCCACCTGGGCGGCCAGGGCGTCGATGCGGGAGGTCGGCACCGGCTTGCCGTTGACGATGGCGACGTTCTGGGCTGCAGCCCACGGTGCGGTGGAGATCAGCACGGCCGCGGTCAGGGCCGACAGGGACAGTTTCATGGAGTTCCTAGGGGGTTGAAATCTCGATGGCCAGCGCGTGCAGGCCCGCGTCTGTGAAGTCGCGCAGGGCATCATACACAAGGCGATGACGCGCCACGCGGGTGCGGCCGACGAACGCCGGCGCGTCGATCCGCACCCGGAAATGGGTGCCCTGGCCGCGTCCGTTGGAGCCCGCATGCCCGGCATGTGCGGCGCTCTCGTCCAGCACTTCCACATGGGTCGGATGCAGGGTCTGGCGCAAACGTTCCTCGATGGCGGCGGCGGTGATGTCCTGCATCATGATTTGCCTGCCGTTTCATCCTTGAGGTGGCGGGCGATGTAAATGCCCTGACCCACGATGAACACCACCGGGAAGATGTAGCCCCAGAGCTTGAAGTTCACCCAGTCCTCGGTGCTGTAGTAGGCCGCCACCCAGCCGTTGATGGCCGCCATGAACAGGAAGTAGCCGACCCAGGCCACGGTGAGCCGCGCCCACACGGTTGCAGGCAGGCTCAGCTGGCTGCCCAGCAGGATCTGCAGGAAGTTCTTCTTCCAGATCCACAGGGCAGCGGCCAGCACCACGGCCATGCTGGCGTACAGCACGGTGGGCTTCCACTTGATGAAGCGCTCGTCCTGCAGGAACAGGGTGAGCGCACCGAACACCAGCACCAGCACCAGCGTGACCTTGTGCAGCGTCTGCAGCTTGCGGTCGAGCAGCCATATCAGGCCGGTTTGCAGCACGGTGGCGGCCATCAGCACGGCGGTGGCCACGTAGATGCCCTGCCACTTGTAGGCGGCCACGAACAGACCGATCGGGAAAAAGTCGATGAGAAAGCGCATGGGCGGATTATCGGCCGCGCGGCATACCCTTCCCGCGCCGGGGAACTGGCGGGCCGGTCGCCGGCTCCATCGGCCATCTGTATGGAGGACCCCATGAACACCCAGGAACAGCAAGCCATCCTGACCATCGCCCTGCTGGCGGCCTTCGCCGACGGCCAGAAGGCCGACAGCGAGCGCGAGGCCATCCGCCAGATCGCCGACTCGCTGGGCCACGAACCGGGGGGTGGCGGTCTGGCCCGCCTGTATCAGGATGTTTTGCTGAAGCGGGCCACCGTGGCCGGCGCCGTGGCGGGACTGTCCGACCCGGCCCACCGCCAGCTGGCCTACGAGATGGCGGTGTGCGTCTGCGAGGCCGATGGCCAGCGCAGCGCGGCCGAGGCCACCTTCCTGTCCGACCTCAAGGCCCGGCTGGTGCCGGCCGCCGAAGCGGTGGCGCCGTTCGAGCGGCAGGAGGCCGAGCTGGTGCAGGCCACGCGCGAGCTGGTGCCGGCGGCGGCGCCGGCAGCCGCTGCGGCCGGCGCCGCCGCAGTGACCCCGGTGGTCTCGGTCGACCCTGCCCGCGACGCCGCACTGGACAAGACCATCCTCAACCATGCGCTGCTGGCCGGCGCCCTGGAGCTGCTGCCGCAGTCCTGGGCGTCCATGGCCATCATCCCGGTGCAGATCAAGCTGGTGCATGCCATCGGCGTGGCCCACGGCGTGACGCTGGACCAGGGGCACATCAAGGAATTCCTGGCCGCTGCCGGGGTGGGCATGACCTCGCAGTACCTGGAACAGTTCGGCCGCAAGCTGCTGGGCGGCCTGCTGGGCAAGGCGGCGGGGCGGACCGCCGGACGCGTCGGCGGGGCGGCCACCGGCATGGCCATGTCGTTTGCCACCACCTATGCACTGGGCCAGGTGGCCCGGCGCTACTACGCCGGGGGGCGGACCATGAACACCGCCGTGCTGCGGGACACCTTCCAGAACCTGCTGGGTCCGGCCCGCGACCTGCAGACCCGCTACCTGCCCCAGATCCGCGAGAAGGCGGCCACGCTGGATGCCGGGCAGATCATGAACCTGGTGCGCAACCCGGTGCGCTGACGTCAGCCCTCGGCGGTATCAGCCTTTGGGCTGGTGATCGATCGACGCCGAGTTCATGCAGTAGCGCAGACCGGTGGGTGCCGGGCCGTCCTCGAACACGTGCCCCAGGTGGGCGCCGCACTGGCTGCACACGGTTTCCACCCGCACCATGCCGTGGCTGCGGTCCACCCGCTCGGTGATGGCGCCGGGTATGGCCTTCCAGAAGCTCGGCCAGCCGCAGCCGGCGTCGAACTTGGTGCCGGCGTCGAACAGGTGGTTGCCGCAGCAGATGCAGTGGTAGCTGCCGTCGGCCCAGATCTGCTCGTACTTGCCGGTGAAAGGCCGCTCGGTGTAGGCCCGGCGCGTGATCTCGAAGGCCCCGGGCTCGGCGCCCTTGGCGGCCAGCAGTTCGCGCCATTCGGCATCGGATTTCTGGATGGGGAAGTCGGGGGTGTCCGGGTGTGTCATGGCAAGCCTCAGGGGTTGATCAGGATGAGCAGCTGATTTCGATGCCGGCGGCCCAGTCCGGGGGCAGGGCGGCCAGATCGTCTTCGCCTGATCGTTCGTCGAACGGCGCCTGCAAAGCTTTCAGCAGGCGCTGCACTTCGGAGAAATCGCCCTCGCGGGCACGGCGGATCGCGATTTCGGCCAGGTGGTTGCGCAGCACGATGCGCGGGTTGGTGCGCTGCATCTGCGCCCGCGTGGCGGCGGCATCGAAGCCGGGCTGGGCCTGCAGGCGCTCACGCCACCGTGCGGCCCAGGCATCGAAGGCTTCGCGCTGCAGGAACAGGTCGCGCACCGGCTCCAGCGGGCCGTCGGCGGCATCGCTCAGGCGGCGGAACAGCACGGTGAAGTCCACCGCGTCCCGGGCCATGAGCTGCATCAGGTCCTCGACCAGCACCTCGTCGCCGGGCTGCACGGTGTTCAGGCCCAGCTTGGCGCCCATGCGGCGCTGCAGGGCGGCCAGGAACAGCGTCTTGTAGGGCTCCAGGGCGTCCAGCGCCTGCTGCTGGTCGTCCATCAGCGGCAGCAGCGCCTGGCCCAGGCAGAACAGGTTCCAGTAGGCGATGTTGGGCTGGCGGTGGTGGGCGTAGCGGCCGCCGGTGTCGCTGTGGTTGCAGATGTGGCCCGGGTTGAAGGCATCCAGGAACTGGAAGGGCCCGTAGTCGATGGTCAGGCCCAGGATGCTCATGTTGTCGGTGTTCATGACCCCGTGGCAGAAGCCCACCGCCTGCCACTGGGCCAGCAGCTCGGCCGTGCGCGCGCTCACCGCCTCCAGCAGGGCCGCGTACGGGTTGCCGCCGGCTTCGCGGCAGGCCGGGTGGTGGTGGTCGATGACGAAATCGGCCAGTCGGCGCAGTTCGTCGATGCGGCCGGCCGCCGCGAAGTGCTCGAAATGCCCGAAGCGGACGAAGCTGGGCGCCACGCGGGTGACCACGGCAGCGGTCTCGACCGTCTCGCGCACCACCGGGGCGGGCGATGCGGTCAGGGCCAGCGCCCGGGTGGTGGGAATGCCCAGGCCGTGCATGGCCTCGCTGCACAGGAATTCGCGGATGGAGCTGCGCAGCACGGCGCGTCCGTCGCCCATGCGGGAATACGGCGTCAGGCCGGCGCCCTTGAGCTGGAGCTCCTGCGGGCCGGACGGGGTGTCGATCTCGCCCAGCCAGATGGCGCGACCGTCGCCCAGCTGCCCGGCCCAGTGACCGAACTGGTGGCCGCTGTACACCGTGGCGATCGGCCGGCTGCCGGGGAGCAGGCGGTTGCCGGTGAAGACCTCGGCCGCCTCGGCGCCGGCCATCCAGTCGGCCGGCAGGCCCAGTTCCTCGGCAAGTCCCGCCGACCAGGCGACCCATTGCGGATCGGGCAGCGGCGTGGGCGGGTTGTCGGTGAAGAAGGCCTCGCCCAGGTCGGCAAAGCGGTTGCGCCAGACCAGGGTCGGCGAGCGGGTGGGGACAGTCAGGCTCATCCCCCGGATTGTGCGACCCGGGGCCAGACACGCCGGTGACAGGGTTTCCCCGCCCCTGCGTGGAAGCGGCTGGCTGCACGGTAGGATCGCGGCAGCTCCCCGGGGTACCGGGCGACTTTCCCATACCGACACCAACAGGAGACTCCCCATGCTGGGACAAATGCAAAGCCAGCCGCTGCTGATTTCGGCCCTGATCGTCCATGCCGAACGCCACCATGCCAGCGGCGAGATCATTTCGCGCCGGGTCGAAGGCGACATCCACCGCAGCAGCTGGGGCCAGGTGGCCCGCCGGGCCCGCCAGGTGGCGCGGGCCATCGACGCCACCGGCCTGCCGTTCGGTTCCCGCGTGGCCACGCTGGCCTGGAACGGCTACCGCCACCTGGAGCTGTACTTCGGCGTCAGCGGCACCGGCCGGGTGCTGCACACCCTCAACCCGCGCCTGCACCCGGAGCAGCTGGTGTGGATCGTCAACCATGCCGAGGACAGCGCCCTGTGCTTCGACATGACCTTCCTGCCGCTGGTGCAGGCGGTGGCGGCCAAGTGCCCCACGGTCAAGCACTGGGTGGCCCTGTGCGATGCCGACAAGCTGCCGGCCGACAGCGGCATTCCCGGCCTGACGAGCTACGAGGCCTGGATCGGCGGCCACAGCGACGCCGCCTACAACTGGCCCGAGTTCGACGAGAACAGCGCATCGAGCATGTGCTACACCAGCGGCACCACCGGCAACCCCAAGGCCGCGCTGTATTCGCACCGCTCCACGCTGCTGCACGCCTACGGCGCGGCGCTGCCCGATGCGCTGGGCTGCTCGGCCCGCGACAGCATCCTGCCGGTGGTGCCCATGTTCCACGTCAACGCCTGGGGCCTGCCGTACTCGGCCGCCGCCGTGGGCTGCAAGCTGGTGTTCCCCGGTCCGGCGCTGGACGGCAAGTCGGTGTACGAGCTGATCGAGAACGAGAAGGTCACCATGGCCGCCGGTGTGCCCACCGTGTGGCAGATGCTGCTGGGCCACATGCAGCAGAACAACCTGCGTTTCTCGACCCTCAAGCGCACCGTGATCGGTGGCTCGGCCTGCCCGCCGGCCATGATCAATGCCTTCAACGACACCTATGGCGTCGAGGTGCTGCACGCCTGGGGCATGACCGAGATGTCGCCGCTGGGCACGGTCTGCACCCTCAAGAACGCCCAGACCCAGCTCCCGCCCGAGGAGCAGCTCAAGGTGCGCCTGAAGCAGGGCCGTGCGGTGTACGGCGTGGACATGAAGATCGTCGACGACGAAGGCCGCGAGCTCCCCTGGGATGGTAAGAGCTTCGGCGACCTGCTGGTGCGCGGCCCCTGGATCATTGCCAGCTACTACAAGGGCGAGGGCGGCGACCCGCTGCGCTACGACGAGCACGGCAAGGGCTGGTTCCCCACCGGCGACGTGGCCACCATCGACCCGGACGGCTTCATGCAGATCACCGACCGCAGCAAGGACGTGATCAAGTCCGGCGGCGAGTGGATCAGCTCCATCGACGTGGAGAACATCGCCATGGCCCACCCGGCCGTGGCCATGGCCGCCTGCATCGGCATGAAGCACCCCAAGTGGGACGAGCGCCCCATCGTGGTGGTGGTGAAGAAGCCCGGTGCCAGCGTCACTCGCGAGGAACTGCTGGCCTTCTACGAGGGCAAGACCGCCAAGTGGCAGATCCCCGATGACGTGGTGTTCGTCGATGCCATCCCGCTGGGTGCGACCGGCAAGATGCAGAAGATGACGCTGCGCCAGCAGCTCAAGGACTACGCGCTGCCCACGGCCTGATCCGTCGGCATGCAGCCAGCCTCCGCCCGCACCGAGCCGGAGTCCGCCGGGCGACGCCGCTGGCTGGCGGCGGCCGCCCTGGGTGCGGCCGGCGTGGCCTTGCCGGGCTGCGTGCGCAGCGCCGACGTGGTGCGGCTGGCCTACATCGATCCCCTGTCAGGGCCGGCCGCCGACGTGGGCCGCAACGGCCTGCGCACCTGGCAGTTCCTGGCCGCGCGCCTCAATGAGCAGGAGAACCCCGCCGGTCTGCGGTTCGAGGTGGCGGGATTCGACAACAAGGGATCGCCCCAGGAATCGCTGCATGCCCTGCGCGCGGCCATCGACCAGGGCTTCCGGGTGGTGCTGCAGGGCAATGGATCGGGCGTGGCGGCCACCCTGGTCGCCGCCATCGAACGCCACAACGAGCGTTTTCCCCAGCGGGACGTGCTGCTGCTCAACTACGCGGCCATGGACCCGGCGCTCACCCGCGAGCGCTGCAGCTTCTGGCATTTCCGCATCGACGCGGACACCGCCATGAAGACCCAGGCGCTGGTCACCTTCCTGGCCCAGGACACGCCGTGGCGCCGGGTGGCGCTGCTCAACCAGAACTATGCCCATGGTCAGCAGGTGTCGAGCTGGTTCCGTCGCAAGGCCGAGGAGACGGGGGACGGCCTGAGGGTGGTGTCCGACCAGCTGCACCCGGCCTTCATCCTGCGGGACTTCGCGCCCTGGGTGCGGCAGCTGCGCGACTCCGGCGCGCAGGTGCTGGTCACCGGCAACTGGGGCGTGGACCTGCGGCGGCTCTTCGACAGCCTCGAGGCCGAGGGCATCGACCTGCCGGTGTTCGGCTACTACACCCACCTGCCCGGCATCGCCTCCCGGCTGGTTGCCTACGGGCGGCCGATGCCGGTGTTCCAGGTGGGGTCGAGTCACACCAACCAGCCTGGACGGCTGGGCCTGCTCATGGAGGCATTCGCCAGGCAACACGAGGAGGATCTCGTGGTGAGTTCGGCCTACGACGGGCTGGTCATGCTGGCCCGGGCCATGGCCCGGGTGGGCCGAAGCTCGGCCACCGATCTGGCCCGGGAGATGAGCGGCATGCAGTTCGACGGGTTCGACGGTCCGGTGGTCCTGCGATCGGCGGACCATCAGCTGCAGAAGGGCCTCTACATCAACCGCTGGCAACGCACCGACGCGGTGCACCCGCGGGGTGCCGACGGCACCGACCACACCTTCGCACCGGTGCGCCATTTCGACGGCGTCGCCGTGAGCCAGCCGGCCCAGTGCGGCATGGTCCGCCGCTAACCGGGCAGACCGCGGAACACCGGTTGCACCCACCGCAGTCTCCAGAGTGATAGAGGGTAGGGGCATTCCCTGAGGCTCCTGCCACGTGGCCGGGATACCCTGCCGGCTCCACCCCACAACGACAGGAGACACCCCATGCATTTCGCTCTGAAGACCGTCGCTGCCGCAGGCATTGCCCTGACCATGGCCAGCGCTTTTGCCCAGAAGGGCGAGACGGTGAAGATCGCGCTGATCGACCCGCAGACCGGCCTCATGGGCCCGGTGGGTCTGAACCAGCTTCGCAGCTGGCAGTTCTTCGCCGAGAAGTTCAGCCAGTCCAACCCGGCGGGCGTCAAGTTCGAGGTGGTGGGGTTCGACAACAAGCTCAGCCCGGCCGAGAGCCTGAACAACTTCAAGGCTGCGCTGGACCAGGGCGTGCGCTACATCGCCCAGGGCAACGGCTCGTCGGTGGCCGGCGCGCTGGTCGACGCCGTCAACAAGCACAACGAGCGCAACCCGGGCAAGGAGGTGGTGTTCCTGAACTACGCGGCGGTGGACCCCGACCTCACCAACAGCAAGTGCAGCTACTGGCACTTCCGCTTTGACGCCGACACCTCCATGAAGATGGAGGCCATGACCACCTTCATGAAGGACCAGCCGGACGTCAAGAAGGTCTACCTGCTCAACCAGAACTATTCGCACGGCCAGCAGGTGGCCAAGTTCGCCAAGGAGAACCTCGCCCGCAAGCGCCCCGACATCCAGATCGTGGGTGAAGACCTGCACCCGCTGGCCCAGGTGCGCGATTTCGCGCCCTACATCGCCAAGATCAAGGCCTCGGGTGCCGACACCGTGATCACCGGCAACTGGGGCTCCGACCTGGCGCTCATGGTCAAGGCCGCCAACGAAGGTGGCTACAACGGCAAGTTCTTCACCTACTACACCGGCGTGACCGGCACGCCGTCGGCGCTGGGCACCGGTGGCGAAGGCCGCGTGTACCAGGTCTCCTACCAGCACTACAACATGGGCGGCCAGATGGGTCAGTGGACGGCCGAGTTCCAGAAGCGCTACAAGGACGACATGTACACCGGCGCCATCCCGCTGGCCTATCAGGCGGTGAGCGAGGCCATGGCCAAGGCCAAGTCGACCGATCCGGTGAAGGTGGCGGCCGCCATGGAAGGCCTGAAGTTCAAGGGCTTCAACGGCGAGGTGGAAGTGCGCAAGCTCGACCACCAGCTGCAGCAGCCGCTGTTCATGACGGTGTGGTCCAAGACCGACGCCAAGAACCCGTACAGCCCCGAGAACACCGGCATGACGCTCAAGCCGGTGAAGGAATTCCCGTCCTTCATCGCCAGCACGCCGACCAGCTGCCAGATGAAGCGGCCCTGAAACTGAGCCCACCCCCGCCGCGCTGCGCGCGACCCCCTCGAGGGGGCGGCGCGAGCGGGCCGGCGGAGCCGGTCCCGCCGCGCCCTGGGGTCTGACACCTTGCTCCGGCAAGATGGTGGGTGATCCCGCTGTCTTGCCCATCCTTTTCTCCCCCACCTCTTTCTGCCTGAAAGGCTTCCATGGAGTTCTTCATCATCTCCATGCTCAACGGCGTCAGCTATGGGCTGCTGCTGTTCATGCTCAGCTCCGGGCTGACGCTGATCTTCAGCATGATGGGCGTGCTCAACTTCGCGCACGCCAGCTTCTACATGGTGGGGGCCTATCTGGGCTTCACGCTGTCCAAATGGGTGGGCTTCTGGCCGGCGCTCATCGTGGCGCCGCTGGTGGTGGGCGCCCTGGGGGCGCTGTTCGAGCGGCTGACGCTGCGCAAGGTGCACAAGTTCGGGCATGTGCCCGAACTGCTGGTGACCTTCGGCCTGTCCTACATCATCCTGGAGCTGGTGCAGCTGATCTGGGGCCGCACCGCGGTGGAGTTCCCGCCGCCGGACATCCTCAAGGGGCCGGCCTTCACCCTGGCCCACCTGGCCGACGATTCGCTGCGCCTCTTCTGGGGCCAGGCGCCGATGGAGGTCTGCGCAGCGGCCGGCACCATCTGCTCGCCGTTCCCGGCCACGCGCGGCTTCATGATGCTGGTGGCCCTGCTGATGCTGGTGGCCCTGTGGCTGCTGCTCACCCGCACCCGCATCGGCCTGGTGATCCAGGCCGCACTCACCCACCCCGAGACGGTGGAGACCCTGGGCCACAACGTGCCGCGGGTCTTCATGCTCGTGTTCGGTGCCGGCACCGGTCTGGCCGGCCTGGCCGGCGTGATCGGCGGCAGCACCTTCGTCACCGAGCCGGCCATGGCGGCCACCGTGGGCTCGGTCATCTTCGTGGTGGTGGTGGTCGGCGGCATGGGCTCGCTCTCGGGTGCGTTCCTGGCCTCGCTGCTCATCGGCATCATCCAGACCTTTGCCGTGGCCATGGACCATTCCCTGGTCAGCGTGGCCCAGCAGCTGGGCCTGCAGCTGTCGGAGGGCCTGCGCAACAACTCGGTGCTCAAGCTGACCCTGTCGCAGGTGGCCCCGATCCTGCCGTACCTGTTCCTGGTGCTCATCCTCATCTTCCGGCCCAAGGGCCTTCTCGGCACCCGTGAAGGCTGAACTCCCATGAACACGACCGTTCGCCCGGCCCCGGGCTTCAACCGCAACCGCTGGATCATCTGGTCCTCGTTCGCCCTGCTGCTGGCGGTGGCGCCGCTGCTGTTCAGCAGCAACCTGTCCATGACCATGCTGTCGCAGATGGGCATCGCCATCATCGCCTGCCTGTCCTACAATATCCTGCTCGGGCAGGGCGGCATGCTGAGCTTCGGTCATGCCGTCTACACCGGCCTGGGCTCCTACATGGCCATGCATGCGCTCAATGCGGCGGCGGGCGGCCAGCTGGCCATTCCGGTGTCCATGATCCCGCTGGTGGGCGGCGTGGCCGGGTTGTTCTTTGCCATGCTGTTCGGCTACGTGACCACCAAGAAGGCCGGCACGCCGTTTGCCATGATCACCCTGGGCATGGCCGAGCTGGTGTTCGCCATGTCGCTCATGTTCTCCGAGTTCTTCGGGGGCGAGGCCGGCGTGTCGGGCAACCGGGTGGTGGGCGAAGCGTTCTTCGGCATCACCTTCGGGCCGCCGCGTCAGGTGTATTACCTGATCGCCGTCTACACCTTCATCTGCGTGGGCCTGATGTACGCCTTCACCCGCACGCCGCTGGGCCGCATCCTGAACGCGGTGCGCGACAACCCCGAGCGGGTGGAGTTCATCGGCTACAACACCCAGAAGGTGCGCTACCTGGCCTTCATGATCGCCGGCTTCTTTGCCGGCGTGGCGGGCGGTCTGGCCACGCTCAACTTCGAGATCGTCACCGCCGAGGTGGTGGGTGCGGCGCGCTCCGGTGCCTACCTGCTGTTCACCTTCCTGGGCGGGGCCACCTTCTTCTTCGGCCCCATCATCGGCGGGGTGCTGATGGTGCTGGCGTCCGTCCTGCTGTCCGAGCTGACCAAGGCCTGGCTGCTGTACCTGGGCCTGATCTTCCTGTTCATGGTGATGTACGCCCCGGGCGGCGTGGCCAGCCTCATCATGATGAATGTGCGGGTGGCCGCCCACGGCCTTCTGGGCCGGCTGTGGAGCAGCTATGTGGTGCTGGGTGTGCTGGGCCTGCTGATGCTGGCCGGCTTCGGCGCACTGGTGGAGATGATGTACCACCTGCAGCTCAATGCCGGCACCGGCACCGCGCTGAGCTACCTGGGCCTGCAGCTGGATGCAGGCAGCGCCGCCAGCTGGATCGCTTCCACCGCCGTGGCCCTGGTGGCCCTCGGCCTGTTCGAGTGGGTGCGCCGCCGCTTCCTCAAGGTCTGGAACGAGGTGCAGGTCATCATCGAGCAACGAACCGCCCCGAAGGAGGGCGCATGAACACGGCAACCACCCCGGCGGGCAATGTCCCGGCCATCGAACTGCGCGACCTGCGCAAGAGCTTCGGCAAGACCGACATCATCCGCGGCGCCAATCTGGTGGTGCAGCCCGGCGAGCGGGTGGCCATCATCGGCCCCAACGGCGCCGGCAAGTCCACGCTGTTCAACCTGATCTCGGGCCGGTTCGGGCCCAGCAGCGGCGAGATTCTGCTCAACGGCCAGCGCATCGACGGCATGATGCCGTTCGAGATCAACCGCATGGGCCTGTCACGCAGCTTCCAGATCACCAACATCTTTCCCAAGCTCAGCGTGTTCGAGAACCTGCGCTGCGGCGTGCTCTGGAGCCTGGGCTACCGCTACACGCTGTTCCGCTTCCTGGCCGGCCTGCACGATGCCAACGAACGCGCCGAACAGCTCATGCGCGACATCCGCCTGGACCGCAAGCGCGATGTGCTGGCCATGAACCTCACCTATGCCGAGCAGCGCGCGCTGGAGATCGGCATCACGATCGCCGGCGGTGCACAGGTGATCCTGCTGGACGAACCCACCGCCGGCATGAGCAAGAGCGAGACGGCGCGCTTCATCGAGCTCATCCGCGAGGTCACGGTGGGCAAGACGCTGCTCACGGTGGAGCACGACATGGGCGTGGTGTTCGGTCTGGCCGACCGGATTGCGGTGGTGGTGTACGGCGAGGTGATCGCCTGCGACACGCCCGATGCGGTGCGCGCCAACCCGCGCGTGCAGGAGGCCTATCTCGGCTCGGTGCTGGCCGACCAACAGGCCGCCGGCCACTGAACGGAGACACCCATGCTCGACATCCAGGACCTTCACGCCTACTACGGCAAGAGCCACGTGCTGCACGGCGTCACCCTGACGGTGAAGCCCGGCGAGATCGTGGCCCTGCTGGGCCGCAACGGCTCGGGTCGCTCCACCACGGCCAAGGCCATCATGGGCCTGGTGGAATGCCAGGGCCGCATCCGCTTCAAGAACCAGGACATCCTGGGCAAAAAACCGTTCGAGATCGCCCACCTCGGCCTGGGCCATGTGCCCGAGAACCGCGACATCTTCCCCAAGCTCACGGTGCACCAGAACCTGCTGCTGGGCCAGAAAGGCAAGGGCACCGGCTCGCGCTGGGGCTTCGACGACATGTACGCCATGTTCCCGCGCCTGAAGGAGCGGCAGCACACCGAGGCCGGCGTGCTCTCGGGCGGCGAGCAGCAGATGCTCACCCTGTGCCGCACCCTCATGGGCGACCCCGACCTCATCATCATCGACGAGCCCACCGAAGGCCTGGCGCCCAAGATCGTGGAGCTGGTGGCCGAATACCTGCAGCGCCTCAAGGCCCGGGGCATCTCGGTGCTGCTGATCGAGCAGAAGCTGACCATCGCCATGAGCATCTCGGACAGGGCGCTGGTCATGGGCCATGGCAGCATCGTGTTCGAGGGCACGCCCGAGGACCTGCGCAACGACCCGGTCACCCGAAAAGAATGGCTTGAGGTCTGACCCGCCCGCGACAGGACCGGGTTGCGTTAGACGGTTTCGTTTCTAAAATCGCACGACCGTTCGTTTTTACCGGTTTCGCTTTCCACACAGAGGAGCTTCCATGACCGCTCAGTACCAGGTCCACGGCGACGTGGCCGTCATCACGCTGAACAACCCGCCGGTCAACGGCCTGGGTCTGTCGACCCGCCAGGGCATCACCGACGGGCTGGCCCGTGCCGAGGCCGATGCGGCCGTCAAGGCGGTGGTCATCACCGGCGCCGGCAAGGCCTTCTCGGGCGGCGCCGACATCCGCGAGTTCGGCACGCCCAAGGCGCTGGCCGAGCCCAACCTGCTGTCGGTGATCCTGGCGGTGGAGAACAGCCGCAAGCCGGTGGTGGCGGCCCTGCACAGCGTGGCCATGGGCGGTGGTCTGGAGCTGGCGCTCGGCGCCCACTACCGCATCGCCGCTCCTGGCTGCAATGTGGCCCTGCCCGAGGTCAAGCTGGGCCTGATCCCGGGTGCCGGCGGCACCCAGCGCCTGCCGCGCGCGGTGGGGGTGGAGGTGGCCCTGAACATGATCGTCAGCGGCGAGCCGGTCAAGAGCGAGATGCTGGCCCAGATCCCGGGCCAGAAACTCTTCGACAAGCTGGCCGCATCGGCCGAATCGCTGATGGACGAGGCCCTGGCCCTGGCCCGTGAGGTGGCCGCGCGCCACGCCGACGGCAGCCCGCTGCCGCTGGTGCGCAACCTGCCCTGCAAGCACAAGGACGGTGACGCCTACTTCCAGTTCGCCCGCAACATGGTCAAGGGCATGGCCAAGAACTTCCCGGCCCCGGGCAAGTGCGTGGACGCGGTGGAAGCCGCCACGCAGAAGAAGTTCAATGACGGCATGGCCTTCGAGCGCGAGATCTTCATCAACCTGATGTGGACGCCCGAGTGCCGCGCGCTGCGCCACCTGTTCACCGCCGAACGCGCCGCCAGCAAGATCCCCGACGTGGCCGACGACACGCCGCAGCGCAAGATCGAGAAGGTGGCCGTCATCGGCGCCGGCACCATGGGTGGCGGCATCTCCATGAACTTCCTCAATGCCGGCATCCCGGTCACCATCCTGGAGACCAAACAGGAGGCCCTGGACCGCGGCGTGGGTGTCATGCGCGGCAACTACGAGGCGCAGGTGAAGAAGGGCAAGCTCAAGCAGGACAAGCTCGATGCCCGCATGGCGCTGCTCAAGACCACGCTGGACTACAAGGACATCGGCGACGCCGACCTGGTGATCGAGGCCGTGTTCGAGGACATGGGCGTCAAGGAAGCCGTGTTCAAGAAGCTGGATGAGGTCATGAAGCCCGGTGCCATCCTGGCCTCCAACACCTCCACGCTGGACGTGAACCAGATCGCCGCCTTCACGAAGCGCCCGCAGGACGTGGTGGGTCTGCACTTCTTCAGCCCGGCCAACGTCATGAAGCTGCTGGAGGTGGTGCGTGGCGAGAAGACCGCCAAGGACGTGATGGCCACCGTCATGACCGTGGCCAAGAAGATCAAGAAGACCGCCGTGGTCTCCGGCGTGTGCGACGGCTTCATCGGCAACCGCATGATCGAGCAGTACGGCCGCCAGGGCGGCTTCCTGCTGGACGAGGGCTGCACCCCGGCCCAGGTCGACCGCGCGATCGAGAAGTTCGGCTTTGCCATGGGCCCCTTCCGCATGGGCGACCTGGCCGGCAACGACATCGGCTGGGCGATCCGCAAGCGCCGCTATGTGGAGAAGCCGGACATGAAGTACAGCAAGACCGCCGACCTGCTGTGCGAGAAGGGCCGCTTCGGCCAGAAGGTGGGCAAGGGCTGGTACGACTATGTGTCGGGCAAGCGCGACGCCATTCCCAACGCCGAGGTGGAGCAGATGATCGCCGACCACCGCGCCGCACTCGGCATCAAGCCGCGCAAGATCTCCGACGAAGAAATCGTGCAGCGCCTGGTGTTCTCGCTGGTCAACGAGGCCGCCCACATCCTGGAAGAGGGCATTGCCAACAAGGCCAGCGACATCGATGTGGTCTACATCTTCGGCTACGGCTTCCCGGTGCACCGCGGCGGTCCGCTGAAGTACGCCGACGAGGTGGGCCTGTTCAACGTGGTCCAGGCCATGAAGCGCTTCCAGCAGAACCCGCTGGACGACGCGAAGTTCTGGGAGCCGGCCCCGCTGATCAAGCGCCTGGTGGCCGAGGGGAAAAATTTCAACGGCGCGAACTGAAGCCCGGAACCGAATCAGGAGATTTCACATGAGCAACGCCGTCATTGTTTCCACCGCCCGCACCCCCCTGGCCAAGAGCTGGAAGGGCGCCTTCAACATGACCCATGGCGCCACCCTGGGTGGCCATGCGGTGCGCCATGCCATCGAGCGCGCCGGCATCGACCCCGGCGCGGTCGAGGACGTCATCATGGGCTGCGCCAACCCCGAAGGCGCCACTGGCGCCAACATCGCGCGCCAGATCGCCCTGATGGCCGACCTGCCCATCACCGTCTCGGGCATGACCGTCAACCGCTTCTGCTCGTCCGGCCTGCAGACCATCGCCCTGGCAGCGCAACGCGTGATCGCCGGTGAAGGCGACGTGTATGTAGCCGGTGGCGTGGAGAGCATCTCCTGCGTGCAGCAGGAAATGAACCAGCACATGCTGCGCGACCTGGCGCTGGACAAGAAGAAGCCCGCCATCTACTGGAACATGCTGCAGACCGCCGAGCAGGTGGCCCAGCGCTACGGCATCGGCCGTGACGTGATGGACGAGTACGGCGCCGCCAGCCAGCAAAAAGCCTGCAAGGCCCAGGCCGACGGCCTGTTCGACGCCGAGATCGCCCCCATCACCGTGACCGCCGGCGTGGCCGACAAGGTCATGGGCCTGATGACCAAACAGGTCACGGTCAGCAAGGACGAGGGCACCCGCGAAGGCACCACCAAGGAAGGCATTGCCGGCATCAAGCCCGCCATTCCGGGCGGTGTGGTGTCGGCCGGCAACGCCAGCCAGTTCAGCGACGGCGCCGGCGCCTGCGTGGTGGTGAGCGAGCAGTACGCCAGCAGCCACAACCTCAAGCCCCTGGGCCGTTTCCTGGGCTTTGCGGTGGCCGGATGCGAGCCCGACGAGATGGGCATCGGCCCGGTGTTCGCCGTGCCCAAGGTGCTGAAAAAGCTGGGCTTGACGGTCAATGACATCGATCTGTGGGAGCTCAACGAAGCCTTCGCGGTCCAGGTGATTTACTGCCGCGACAAGCTGGGCATTCCGGCCGACCGCCTGAACGTCAACGGCGGCGCCATCGCCCTGGGTCACCCCTACGGTGTGTCGGGCCAGCGCCTGACCGGCCATGCCCTCATCGAAGGCAAGCGCCGTGGCGCCAAGCGGGTCTGCGTGACCATGTGCATCGGCGGCGGCATGGGTGCTGCCGGCGTGTTCGAAGTGCTCTGATCCGGTTTGCCGCCTGCCCGCCATGAGCCTGCGTCCCACTGTCGACTTCCTGCTGCACGACTGGCTCAAGGTCGGTTCGCTGCAGCAGCGCGAGCGTTTTGCCGACCACAGCCGCGAGACCTTCGACGCGGTGCTCGACACCTGCGAGCGCATCGCCCGCGAGAAGTACGCGCCGTTCAACCGGCTGGTGGACACCCAGGAGCCGCACTTCGACGGCGAGCGGGTGATCCTGCCGCAGGCCACGCATGACGCCCAGCGCGCCTACGCCGAGAGCGGCATGCTGAGCGCGGCGCAGGACTACGAGGTGGGCGGCATGCAGCTGCCCTACACGGTGGAGGCGGCTGCCAACGCCTTCTTTGCCATGGCATCGGTCAGCATCGGCAGCGGCATGCTGACCACCGGCAACGCCAACCTGCTGATGGCGCACGGCACCGGGCTGCAGAAGCAGGTGTTTGCGCTCAACGAGTTCAACGGCCGCTTCAGCGGCACCATGTGCCTGAGCGAGCCGCAGGCCGGCTCCAGCCTGAGCGACGTGGCCACGCGCGCCGTGCCCGACGGCGAGGGCTTCGAGACCGATCCGCTGGGCCCGCGCTACCGGCTCAAGGGCAACAAGATGTGGATCAGCGCCGGCGAGCACGAGCTGACCGAAAACATCATCCACCTGGTGCTGGCCAAGATCCCCGGGCCGGACGGGCAGCTGCCGCCGGGGGTCAAGGGCATCTCGCTGTTCATCGTGCCCAAGAAGCTGGTGGGCACCGACGGCCAGCTCACCGGCGCGCGCAACGACGTGGCGCTGGCCGGCCTCAACCACAAATGCGGCTGGCGCGGCACCACCAACACGCTGCTGAACTTCGGTGAAGGCAAATACCCGGTGGCATCGCCCGGCTCGGCGCAACCGGCGCCGGGCGCCATCGGTTACCTGGTGGGCCGGCCCGGCGAGGGCCTGCGCTGCATGTTCCACATGATGAACGAGGCCCGCATCGGCGTGGGCATGGCGGCCACCATGCTGGGCATGGCGGGCTACCACGCCAGCCTAGACTACGCCAAGAACCGGCCGCAGGGCCGGCCCATGGGGCCGGGTGGCAAGGACCCGGCCCAGCCGCAGATCCGCATCATCGAGCACGCCGATGTGAAGCGCATGCTGCTGGCCCAGAAGAGCTATTGCGAAGGCGCGCTGGCCCTGGAGCTGTACTGCGCCCGGCTGGTCGACGAGCAGCACACCGGCACGCCGCAGGCGGCCGACGAGGCCCGCCTGCTGCTCGAAGTGCTGACCCCCATTGCCAAGAGCTGGCCCAGCGAATGGTGCCTGGAGGCCAACAGCCTGGCCATCCAGGTGCACGGCGGCTACGGCTACACCCGCGACTTCCCGGTGGAGCAGTACTGGCGCGACAACCGCCTGAACATGATCCACGAAGGCACCCACGGCATCCAGGGCATGGACCTGCTGGGTCGCAAGGTGCTGATGGAAAACGGCCGCGGCCTGCAGCTGCTGGCCGGTCGCATCAATGCCACCATCGAACGCGCCATCCAGGTGCCGGAACTGGCGGTGCACGCCAACGCCCTGGGCCAGGCGCTGGCGCAGGTGGGCGCCGCCACCAAGGCCGCCTGGGCCACCGGCAACCCCAGCGATGCGCTGGCCAACGCCGTGCCCTATCTGCAGGCCTTCGGTCACACGGTGCTGGCGTGGATCTGGCTGGACGTCGCACTCACCGCACAGTCCGCACCCGACGGTGCCGCCCGCACCGGCCGGCTGGCCGCCATGCGTTTCTTCTTCCATTACGAGCTGCCCAAGATCGGCGCCTGGCTGCAGGTGGTGAGCAGCCGCGACCAGACCTGTGCGGCCCTGCCCGAGGAGGCCTTCTGATGCTGCGCCACATCGTGATGTGGACGCTGAAAGAAGAGGCCGAAGGCGCCGACCGCGCCACCAATGTGCAGCGCGCCCGCGAGCTGCTGCTGGGCTGCGCGGCCATCACGCCGGGCATCCTGCAGTTCTCGGTGGGCACTGCGACACCGGGCATGGACTGCACCGCCGACCTGGTGCTCGACAGCAGCTTCACCGATGCTGCTGCGCTGGCGGCCTACCAGAACCACCCGACCCACGTGGCGATCAAGCCGTTCATGAAGGCGGTGGTTCAGAGCCGCCACTGCATGGACTTCCACGTGCCCGACACCAACAACTGAAGGAGGAGACCCCATGACCCGCAACGTTCACCAGCTGTTCGACCTCAAGGGCCGCACCGCGCTCATCACCGGCGGCTCGCGCGGCCTGGGCCTGCAGATGGCCCATGCCCTGGGCGAGGCCGGCGCGCGCGTGCTGATCAGCTCGCGCAAGGCCGAGGACCTGGAAGCCGCCACCGCCGAGCTGCAGGCCGCCGGCATCGATGCCCGCTGGGTGGCCGCCGACTGCTCGAAGGAAGACGACATCCGCCGCCTGGCCAGCGAGACCGCCCAGCGACTGGGCGATGTGGACATCCTGGTCAACAACGCGGGTGCCGCCTGGGGCGCCCCGGCCGAAGACCACCCGGTCGAGGCCTGGGACAAGGTCATGAACCTGAACGTGCGCAGCTATTTCATCCTGAGCCAGCTCGTGGCCAAGGCCAGCATGATTCCGCGGCGCACCGGCAGCATCATCAACACCGCGTCGATTGCCGGCCTGGGCGGCAACCCGCGCGACATGAAGACCATCGCCTACAACACCTCCAAGGGCGCGGTGATCAACTTCACCCGCGCGCTGGCGGCGGAGTGGGGCGCCCACGGCATCCGCGTGAACGCCATCTGCCCGGGTTTCTTCCCCAGCAAGATGACCGCCGGCACCCTCAAGGCCATGGGCGAGGAACGCCTGGCCGCCCACGCCCCGCTGGGCCGCCTGGGCGACGACGAAGACCTCAAGGGCCTGACCCTGCTGTACGCCAGCGACGCCGGCAAGCACATCACCGGCCAGTGGCTGGCGGTGGATGGCGGTGTGAGCATCATCACGGGCGGGTGATCGTTTGGAATTCTCTGTCCGCATTCCCTTCGTCGAGCTGCTCGGCTTCGAGCTGCGCCGCATGGACGGTGGCGAGGCCGAGATCGCTTTCGATCCGGCCGCCGACCACCTGAATTCCTTCGACGTGATCCACGGCGGCGCCAGCATGACGCTGCTCGATGTGGTCATGGCGCATGCGGCCCGGTCGGTGCAGCCCGACATGGGCGCCGTCACCATCGAGATGAAGACCAGCTTCATGCGCGCCGCCCAGGGCCCGGTGGTGGCCAAGGGCCGGCTGCTGCACCGCACCGCCACCATGGCCTTCACCGAAGGCCAGGTGTTCAACGCCGCCGGGCAGCTGTGCTGCCACGCCACCGGCACCTTCAAGTTCGTGCCGCGCCTGCCCACCGGGCCGGCCAGCACGAAGGAACTCAACCGGGTGAAGACCGACTGACCCGGTCTGCCCATTTCACGCTCACCGGAGAACCCCCATGCCTGCCAACCGCCAGATCCTGCTCGACAACCGCCCCCAGGGTGAAGCCACCGTCTCCAACTTCAGGCTGGTCACCACCGACACGCCGGCCCTGGCCGACGGCCAGGTGCTGGTGCGCCACCACTTCCTCAGCCTGGACCCCTACATGCGCGGCCGCATGAACGACAGCAAGAGCTACGCCGCGTCGCAGCCGCTGGGCGAGGTCATGATCGGCGGCACCGTGGGCGAGGTGGTCGAATCGAAGCACCCGAAGTACAAGGTGGGCGACCAGGTGGTCGGCATGGGCGGCTGGCAGGAGTACAGCGTGGTCGATGCCAACCAGCCTGGCGCGCTGCGCAAGGTGGACACCACCCATGTGCCCCTGAGCCACTACCTGGGCGCGGTCGGCATGCCCGGCGTGACCGCCTGGTACGGCCTGGTGAAGATCATCGAACCCAAGGCCGGCGAGACGGTGGTGGTGAGTGCGGCCACCGGTGCCGTGGGCAGCGCCTTCGCCGCCCTGGCCAAGGCCCGTGGCTGCCGCGTGGTCGGCATTGCCGGCGGCCCGGACAAATGCGCCTATGCCGTCAACGAACTGCACTTCGACGCCTGCATCGACTACAAGCTGCACAAGGACATGTACTCGCTGGCCAAGGCCCTGAAAGAGGCCTGCCCGAACGGCATCGACGGCTACTTCGAGAACGTGGGCGGCATGGTGCTCGATGCCGTGCTGCTGCGCATGAACGCCTTCGGCCGCATCGCCGTGTGCGGCATGATCGCCGGCTACGACGGTGCGCCCCTGCCCATGGCCAACCCGGCCCTGATCCTGGTCAACCGCCTGAAGGTGCAGGGCTTCATCGTCAGCGAGCACATGGAAGTCTGGCCCGAGGCCCTGACCGAACTCGGCACCCTGGTGGCCACCGGCAAGCTCCGCCCGCGCGAGACCGTGGCCCAGGGCATCGAATCGGCACCGGAAGCCTTCATGGGCCTGCTGCGCGGCCGCAATTTCGGCAAGCAGCTGGTCAAGCTGATCTGAGGTCGGCGGTGTCGGCCACGCACGAGGTCTTCAACCAGCCTGCGCCGCTGCAGGATGTGAACCTGTTCGACATCCAGCGGCCGCTGCAGTCGGCCCTGCGGCTGCACGCGCCCGACCTTGATGTGGCCCCGCTGCGCGCGCTGGGCCTGCTCGCCGGCAGTGCGGACATGCAGCAGCACGCCCGGCTGGCCAACACCCACCCGCCGCAGCTGCACACCCACAGCCGCTTCGGCCACCGCATCGACGAGGTGGAATTCCACCCCTCGTACCACGCGCTCATGGCGGCCGCCACCGGCGCCGGCCTGCACGGCAGCGCCTTCGGCGCCGAGGCCCAGGCCACCGGCCATGCCCACCTGCGGCGAGCCGCCGGTTTCATGCTGTTCACCGAGCTAGAACCCTCCATCCTGTGCCCCGTCTCGATGACCTATGCGGTCACGCCGGCGCTGCAGTCCAACGCGGCGGTTTATGCCGACTGGGGACCGGGACTGACCTCGCGGGCCTACGACCCGGTGCTCAAGCCCTGGCATGCCAAGGCCGGCCTGACCATGGGCATGGGCATGACCGAGAAGCAGGGCGGCTCGGACGTGCGGGCCAACACCACCCGGGCCGAACCCGACGGATCGGACGCCTGGGGCGAGCGCTGGCGCATCACCGGCCACAAGTGGTTCTTCTCGGCCCCGATGTGCGACGCCTTCCTGGTGCTGGCGCAGACGCCGGGCGGGCTGTCCTGCTTCTTCCTGCCCCGGGTGCTCCCCGAATGGGCCGGGGGCGGCCTGAATGCGCTGCGCATCCAGCGCCTCAAGGACAAGCTGGGCAACCAGGCCAACGCCAGCTCCGAGGTGGAGTTCGTGGGTGCCACCGCCTGGCTGGTGGGCGAGGAGGGCCGGGGCATCCCGCAGATCCTGGCCATGGGCACGCTGACCCGGCTCGACTGCGCGCTGGGCACCGCCGGCCTGATGCGCCAGGCGCTCAGCCTGGCCCTGCACCACACCACCCAGCGCAAGGCCTTCGGCAAGTTCCTGATCGACCAGCCGCTCATGCAGAACGTACTGGCCGACCTGGCGCTCGAATCCGAGGCCGCCACCGCCCTGGCCCTGCGGCTGGCCCACAGCTTCGACCGGCCCCACGACCCGCATGAGCAGGTGATGTCCCGGCTGCTCACGCCGGTGGCCAAGTTCTGGGTCTGCAAGCGCGGCAGCCACTTCGCGCAGGAGGCCATGGAATGCCTGGGCGGCAACGGCTATGTGGAGGAGGGTGGGCAGGGCGTCATGGCCCGCATCTACCGCGAGATGCCGCTCAACTCCATCTGGGAAGGCGCCGGCAACATCATGGCGCTCGATCTGCTGCGCGCCCTGCGCAAGGCCGATGCGGCCGCCGCACTGGCCCATGAACTGGCGCCGGCCCGCGGCATGCACCCGGCGCTCGACCGGCTGGCCGCCCAGCTGCCGCTGCGGGTGGAGGCCATGGCCACCGAGATGGAGGCCCGCCGGCTGGCGCAGGACGTGGCCCTGGCGGTGCAGGCCGCGCTGCTGGCGCGCACCGCGCCGCTGGCGGTGTTTGCGGCCTTCTGCGATTCGCGCATCGGCGGTCACTGGGGCTACAGCTTCGGCTCGCTGAACGCCGCCACCGATTTCGGGGCGATCATCGATCGCGCCCGCCCACACTGACATTCACGCCGGAGAGCACCATGGCCGACCTGATCCTGCACCACTACCCCACGTCCCCGTTCTCCGAAAAGGTGCGCCTCATCCTCGGCCACAAGGGGCTGGCCTGGAAGAGCGTGCACATTCCGCGCATCATGCCCAAGCCGGACGTGCTGGCACTCACCGGCGGCTACCGCCGCACGCCCTTCCTGCAGATCGGCGCCGACATCTGGTGCGACACCGCGCTCATCGCCGAGGTGCTGGACCATCACCAGCCCGAGCCGCCGCTGTACCCGGCCCATGCCCGGGGCCTGTCCCGCGTGCTGGCGCAGTGGGCTGATGGCACCCTGTTCTGGGCCGCCATGGGCCACAACCTCAGCCCCAAGGGCGCTGCCGCCCTGTTCGCCGGTCAGCCGCCCGAGGCGGCGGCCGCCTTTGCCGCCGACCGGGGTGCCATGCGCACCAACATGACCGTGCTGCGCCCGGCCGACGCCACCTCGGCCTACCGCAGCTACCTGCGGCGGCTCTCCAGCATGCTGGACGACCAGCCCTTCCTGCTGGGCGAAATCCCCTGCATTGCCGACTTCGCCGCCTACCACCCGCTGTGGTTCAGCCGGGTGGTCAACCCGGCCATGGCCGGCGTGCTGGAGGCCACCCCCGACGTGCTGGAGTGGATGGACCGCATGGCCGCCATCGGCCATGGTCGGTCCGAGGCCCTGTCGTCGGCCGACGCCATCGCGGTGGCCCGCAGCAGCCAGCCGGCCGCCCTGTCCGACGAGGTCTTCCAGGACGACCACGGCATCGCCCTGGGCAGCCGGGTGACGGTGGCGCCCGAGGCCTTCGGCACCGAGCCCACCGAGGGCATCCTGCGGGCCGCCACCCGCACCCGGTACACGCTGGAACGCACCGACGAGCGCGCCGGCACGCTGCATGTGCATTTCCCGCGCGTGGGCTTCGTGCTGAGGGAAGTCAAGGCTTGAGCCGTCCCGACCCCACCGGCCTGCACTGGCGCTGCCTGCCCTTCGGTGCCCTGCAGCCAGCCACGCTCTACGGCATGCTGCGGCTGCGCAGCGAGGTGTTCGTGGTGGAGCAGCGCTGCCTCTTCCAGGACATGGACGGGGCGGATGCCGACTGCATGCACCTGCTGGGCGAACAACCCGCCCACGGCGCCGGCACGCCGACCCTGCACGCCTATGCCCGCCTGGTGCCGGCCGGCCTGAAGTTCACCGAAGCCAGCATCGGCCGGGTCGTGAGCGACCCCGCGCTGCGGGGCACCGGCCTGGGCCATGTGCTGATGGCGCAAGCGGTGCAGACGCTGATGGCGCTGTGGGGGCCCCAGCCCATCCGCATCGGTGCCCAGGCCCACCTGCAAGGCTTCTACCGCCGCCACGGCTTCGAGACCGCCGGCCCGATCTACGACGAAGACGGCATCGACCATGTCGAGATGCTGCGCCCCTGACCCCCACAACCCAGAAGGAGACATTCCATGATTCAGGACTTTGCGGGCCGCACGGCCGTGCTCACCGGCGCCGGTTCCGGTTTCGGCCTTGAATGCGCCCGCATCGGCGCGCAGCGCGGCATGAAGCTGGTGCTGGTGGACGTGCAGCAGGACGCGCTGGACCGCGCCGCCGCCGAACTCACGGCCGCCGGTGCCGAGGTCATGGCGCGCCGGGTCGATGTGTCCAGCGCCGACGAGATGGAGGCCCTGGCCAACGACGTGGTCGCCCGTTTCGGCGCGCCGCATTTCGTGTTCAACAACGCGGGTGTCGGTTCGGGCGGCCTCATCTGGGAAAACTCGGTGCGCGACTGGGAGTGGGTGCTGGGCGTGAACCTGTGGGGCGTGGTGCATGGTGTGCGCCTGTTCACCCCGCACATGCTGGCCGCCGCCGAGGCCGATCCCGCATGGCGTGGCCACATCGTCAACACCGCGAGCATGGCCGGCCTGCTCACCCCGCCCAACATGGGCATCTACAACGTGAGCAAGCACGCGGTGGTGAGCCTGACCGAAACCCTCTACCAGGACCTGCGCCTGGTCACCGATCAGGTCGGCGCCAGCGTGCTCTGCCCGTACTTCGTGCCCACCGGCATCAGCCAGAGCCACCGCAACCGGCCCGGCGACATGGCCACCGAGAAACCCACCCGCAGCCAGCTCATCGGCCAGGCCATGAGCGACAAGGCGGTGAGCTCGGGCAAGGTGACGGCCGCCGAGGTGGCCGCCCTGGTGTTCGACGCCATCGCCGCCGACCGCTTCTACATCTTCAGCCACCCCCGCGCGCTGGGCAACGTGCGCACGCGCATGGAAGGCATCGTCAACGCCACCAATCCGGTCGATCCGTTCCTGGAGCGGCCCGAGATCGGCGAGCAGCTGCGGGCCGCCTTGCGCAAGGGCTGACGCCCCGCCGCGCGGTCAGGGGCCGGTGGTCTGACCGCGCCAGCGCGGCGGCACCAGATCGCTCAATGGCGTGGGCTCGCGCTGCCACGGGCTGGTGGCCGATGCCCGCGCCGTGCCCACACCGGCGGTGCCGGGTTCGATCTGGCTGAGCTGGCGCATCCAGGTGAAGTCGACCTGGCCTTCGGCCGTGGGGCGGGAGTAGATCAGCGCCAGCATCTGGCGCGCGGCGGTGTTGCCCTGGGCCTCGGCCTGCCGGTACAGACGGATCGCTTCGCTGTAATTGGCCGGCACGCCATTGCCCTGGTGGAAGCGGCGGGCCAGCGCATAGGCCTCGTCGGCGCCCACCGTGCGGCCCGGCAGCACGATGGTGTTGTCCATGCCGAGCAGGGTGACGCCGTTGCCCGGCTGGGCCGGCTCGGCCGCCACGGTCGGCGCGGGACCGGCGCGCAACCGGTCCTCCAGCACGCGGACATTGGCGGCTGCAGCCGGCAGGATCGGGGCAAGCGCCTTCAGGCCTGCCAGGGCGTCGCTCTCGCGGCCGGCTCCGGCCTGCTCGAGCGCGATTTCCAGGCGCGCGTGCGAATTGCCGGCGCGCGCGGCGCGCTGCAGCAGATCGCGGGAGACGGCTTCGGCCTGCGCGCCGGCCGCACCGTCCAGCACGGGCGCACGCTGGCGCAGCAGCCACTCCAGATGGGCCGCACGGCCCGGGTCGGTGCGGCGGAGGATCGCGATGGCCTCGCGGGCCTGCTGGGGATCGGCCGTGCTGCCGCAGCCGTCGATGGCGCACCAGGCCACGGCGGCCGGGGCGAGCCGGGCGCCCAGTTGACGGGCCCGCTCGAACCAGAAGCGGGCCTGTGCGTCGTCGCGCGGCAGCGTGGCGCCGTGCAGGGACAGCAGCCCGAGCAGCCAGGCCGCCTCGGCGGCGTCGGCCCGGGACTTGCCCCGAAGGCTGGCCACCGGTTGCGATGCCTGGGCCTGCACGCGCGCCAGCTCGGCACTCTGGTCCGGACGTGATCCGGGCACAGGGCTGGCCAGCGCCGGTTCGCTCACCGGAGCCGGGTCGAACACGGGCGCTCCGGCGGCCCGGGTCTGGGCCAGCGTGGTGGTGCAGCCCCAGGCCAGCACGACCGCCAGCAGCGCCCCCGGCGCCCGGGCGTGACGGACCGGCGCGTCGGCGCTCATCGGGTGGGCGCTGCAGCGGCGGGTGCAGCCGGGGCAGGGGCGGGAGCAGGGGCCGCAGCCGGGGCAGGTGCCGCAGCCGGGGCAGGTGCCGGACGGCGCGGACCGACGGTCCAGTTCACCCGACCCAGGCTCACTGCCTCGGCCCCCACGGCGTCGGTGTAGGCCTTGGCCACGGCATCCAGACCACGAACCTCGGGCATGGGCTTGAGGGCAGCGCCCTGCAGCGGTGCCGGCAGCCGGGCCATCACGTCCTCGCCGGTGGCGGCGCAGAGCACGCCTTCCTGGCCCGGCGCGGTGGTCGCCAGCACGAAGCCGGGGTTGGGGCTCATCCAGTCCGGGATGCGCACCGCCTGGTTGCCGGGCACCACGGCCTGGGTGGCGATCGGGTTGGGGATCAGGCGCATCACGTTGCCGGCCGAGTCCGACAGGTAGCACGACAGGTGGGACGCCTGTGAAACCGTGGCCGACAGGAAGACCTGCTCACCCACCTCGAACACGGTGCGGCCGAGCAGCACGTTCTCGATCTGCAGGTCGATGCTGCGGGTCGGCGTGCGCTGGCCGTAGGCCAGCCCGGAAGAGGGCACCGGCTGGTCGGGACCTTCTGCCGGCTGGACCGGGGTGGGGTCCTGGCTCATCCAGCCGTAACGGGTGAGCTGGCCGTTGGCGTCCAGGGCCACGAAGTCGCGCAGCACCCGCTCGTAGGTGGGGAAGTTCACCGTGCCGGTCACGACCATGCGCTGGTCGGCCTGGAAGCGGGCCAGGGCGCGGCGGAAGGCCAGGCTGTTGACCGGCGGGGTGGCGTCGCCCCCCGGCAGGTAGCCCTTGGCCACCAGCGATCGGCGCACCAGACCCTGGTGGACCTTGTCGCCGCCCTCGTCGTACCAGTCGCGCAGCTGGCGCTGGAAGTCGGGGTGGTTCTGTTCCAGGGTGAGGCACTGCCAGTAGGGCACACGGGCCCACTTGCCCACCAGCTCGATCATGGCCAGCTCGACCAGGGTGCGGATGGCCGCACCCGTGCCCTGGGCGTAATCGCGCCCGACGTTGAACTGCAGGCCGTAGTCGCCGATGCGGCCGGCCACGTCCAGGCCCTGGCCGCCGGTGCCGATGATCACCTCGTTGGCCGAGTCCATGCCGGGAATGAGCGTGCGCGAGCGGAAATCGCCCAGGTGCAGCTCCAGGCCCACCACGGTGACGTTGCGATCGCGGCTGTAGCCGGTTTCCAGGCGGGAGCCCGAGGTGCCGGCATCGAAGCGGTTGCTCAGCACGTTCTGGTCGACGAAGGCCACGGCCCCCGAGATGTAGAGCGAGGGTCGCTGCAGCTGGATCTGGTTGTTGTTGAGCAGGATGGTGGTGAGGTTCTGCACCGTGTCCTGCCGGGCGATGTCGACCTCGTAGTCGACATAGCGGAAGGCATTGCTCAGGCGCGACATCTGCGAGAGCGCCGTGATGATCATCTCCTTGGTGGCCACCGGCACGCGCAGGGAGGCATCGGGGATGAGCTTGCTGGTCACCAGGGTGGTGGTGATGTTGGCCTCGCGCAGCATCTGGTCCATGCACATCAGCGAGTCCGAGAAACTGGAGACCGAGCGCACCGGGCGCACGGTGGGCCGGGAGGCGGCGTTGCCGTAGCTCTGGTACTGGGCGTCCTTGCGCGGGTCCATGGGGGTTGCGCAGCCGGCGAGCACCAGCACGGTCGACAGGCAGGCCATGCCGAGCCAGCGGCTCAGGGGTTGGCGGGGAGCGGGCGAGGCAGGGGCGGTCATGGCTGGCTCAGTTGCAGATGTTCACCAGGTCGCCACGCAGCACGACGATCTGGTCCTGGGCTGGGGCGCCAAAGCGGTTGGCGGCGTTGGTGGTCTGCGTGGCGATTTCCTGGGTGCAGGAGCGACGGAAACCATCGGTGGTGGCGGTGGTGACCACGTCGGCGTCGGTGTAGATGCCGTCGGTGTTGGCCGAGTAGGCCTTGGCGGTGTACCGCGACACCTTGGCCCGCATCCAGGCGGGCATCTGGGAGGATTGATCCAGGCCGGTCGATCTGGGCTGGTTGTTCAGCGGCAGGCCGGTGGGCGCCACCCGCTTGGTCAGCACCAGGGGGTCCTCGCCGGGGGCCGACTGGGCCCAGGCCGATGCGCCCAGGGCGCACAAAAGACCGACGGCCAGCGCGCGCAGCGGGGCGGCCGGCCGGCAGGAGAAAAGGGTGGCTGGGGCCATGGTGGATCGCGGCATGACTTTCTCCAGATCGACGGTGATTGCGCGAAACAAAACCCACCGGGCCGCTGCCGTCGGCAGCCGCACCGGTGGGTCGGACCGATCAGCGGCAGGTCGAGCAGCTGGTGTTGGTCGACACGTTCTGCACGGCGGTGGCGCCGAAGGCAGCCTTGTTGATCAGGGCCGACTTGGAAGCGGCCACGATCTGCAGGGAAGCGGCGTCGATTTCCACGTTGCCGACGTTGGAGGCCAGGTTCTGGCGGGCTTCGCCACCCAGGGCGGCGTTCATCACCAGGCTGCGCTCGGCGGCCACCAGCTGCAGCTGCTTGCCGCCCACGTCGACGTTGCCGGCGTTGGTGGCGATGTTCTGCACGGCGGTGCCGGCGACAGCGGCGTTGATCACGGCGGTGTTCACCAGCACCGTGGCCTGGATGGAGGGATCGTTGATTTCCGGACCCTGGCTGCTCGAGGAGTTGCTCGGCGGGGTGGCGAAGGCGGCGCTGGCGCTGAAGGCGAGGGCGATGAGGGCGATCTTTTTCATGGTGACTCCTGGGTTGGTCTGTTCAAGGACCGGTCCGGGCACCATGCCCGTCCGGCAGGCCTTTTGGCATTCCGCCCCGGTGCGGTATCGCGTTCGGTGCGGGGCTGTCTGGCCTGGGAAGAAGTGTGACTTTTTGTTCAAATGTGTCCAATCGTTGCGGCCGCGTAGTCAGATCGAACTAGCTTGCCGCCGTTCCTATGGATACTTCGGTACGCATCCACGCCCGCTGGCGGTTGCAGAAACGCTATTCAATCAATAGCTGAATCGGCGACTTTGGCGAGTAGTTACTGGATGTAACTTTGCAATCCGTTTGAAACATTCTTCTGCAAAATACATGCTTCGGTACGAAAAAGCCCCCCTGAATACGGGCAAACTCGATCGAAATTAATCCCAACGTACGCATGACCCGTGCGCGATGGACTACCGAAGCGCAGAACGACACGAGGAGACCCGCCATGCATCCCGCCGACGAAGCCGTCCCTGCCGCCACCCTTCCCGCCACGCCCTCGGCGCCCTGGCCCGGCCATCTGGTGGGGCAGTCGGAGCGCCCGGTGCGGGTGCTCCTGGTGGACGACGACGCCCACCTGCGCCGGGTGGTGGCCGGCGAGCTGCTGGCCGACCACCGCATCGAGCTGGTGGGGCAGGCCCAGAGCCTGCGGGAGGCGCGGTTGATGGCCTCCCGCCATGCCTTCGATGTGCTGCTGGTCGACCTGAACCTGGGCGACGGCAGCGGTTTCAGCCTGATCGAGCAGGTCCGGCACAAGAACCCGATGGTGGAGGTGGTGGTGATCTCCGCGCTGGCGGACGACCAGCATGCGCTGCACGCCTTTGAACTCGGTGCCATGGGCTACCTCATCAAGCACGACTGCTTCGGCAACTTTGCCCAGGCCGTGCTGCAGGTGGTCAATGGCGGCGCTGCCATCACGCCGGCGCTGGCCCGACGCCTCATCCAGCGGCTGGATGCCAGGCCGGCGGGCGTGTCCGGACAGCTGGCGGCCTGCGAATCGCTGTCGGATCGGGAGCGCGAGGTGCTCAAGATGGTGGCCGCCGGCTACACCAACCCCGAGATCGGCGAGCGTCTGGCCATCAGCGGGCTCACGGTCAATGCGCACATCCGCAACATCAACCGCAAGCTGCAGGTGCGGTCCCGGGCACAGGCCGTGAGCCGTGCCATGGAGCGTGGACTGCTCTGATGGCACTGCGTTTGCCCAAGCCTGCCGGCAGCGGCTGGCCAGGCGCGCAGACCTGGTTGCTGGCCTTCACCGGCCTGCTGGTGGTGCTGACCGGGCTGCGGGTGGTGCACTGGCGCTGGACGACGACGCTGCGCAACGTCGAGGAGGTGGCGCTGGACCTTGCGCTGGCCTTCACCGTCATTGCCTGCCTGTCGTTCGGCACCTTCACCCGGGGGCTGGAGCGTTGGGCGCCGGCCGAAGACCGGCCCGATGTGCGCCGGCGCACCATGGACCGGAGTTTTGCGGCGCTGCTGCTGGTGGTGCTGTCCTTCAGCCTGCTGCTGCGCTGGTGGCCCGTCGACCCACCCGTGCCGGCCCGGGTGGTCACCGCCGTGGCCTACCAGCTGCTGCAGCTGGCGGCGTGCCTGTTCCTGCTCCTGTCCACCCGGCTGTTGTTGCCGGGCGCGGTCGGCATCGCCGTGGGCCACTGGGTGCTGGGCAGCCTGCTCGCCGTGCTCGGTCTGCTCGATCCGTCCATCCACGACAACAGCCTGGCCGCCTGGCGTCTGGTCAATGCCGTGCTGCTGGGTCTGCAGTTCGGGCTGCTGGCGCGGCACGTGTTCCGGCATTTCGACCTGTCGGGCGGGCTGGTGCTGGTGGTGGGGCTGATCGGCCTGGGCGTGGCGCTGAACGATCTGCTGCACCCGGATCTGCTGCTGCTCAGGATCGGCCTGACCCATTGCATGCTCGGCGGCTGCATGGGCATGTTGTGGATGTTCGCCACCGGCCGGGTGCGGCTGCCGGCGTCGACGCCGCCTGCAGCACCGGCACCGGTGGGTGAGGCACTGGTCGATCAGGAACGCAAGCGGCTGGCCCGCGAACTGCATGATGGGGTCGGGGCCCATCTCGTCAACATCCTCTCAGGACTGGACCGGTCACGGCCCGAGCAGCAGGCATTGGCCCATGCGCTGGAGGAGTGCCTGTTCGAGGTGAAGAACGTGGTGGACGTGATGGACGCATCGAACGAGTCGGTGATCGACGGGCTGGCCCAGCTTCGCTGGCGTCTGCGCCCCACGCTGGAGCGTCTGGGTGTCGAGCTGGGCTGGTCGGTCGACATCGACGGCCCCCTGTCCGAGGTGCGCGGCGAGGTGCGCCACGAGGTGCTCCGCATTGCCCACGAGGCGCTGGCCAACGCCATCAAGCACGCCGGTGCGCGCCGGATCGAGCTGGCTTGCCGCTTCGACGGTGTGGCCCGTGCGCTGATGCTGGAGGTCCGGGACGACGGGCGCGGGTTTGTCACCACCCGATCCGTGCTGCGCGGCAAGGGCGTGAGCGGCATGCGCCGACGCGCGGCGGGCATCGGTGGGCGCCTGCGCCTGGCCGCCGATCCGGGCGCCGGCACCCGGGTCGTGCTGACCGTTCCGATGGCGAAGCCGCTGGCGACCTGAGTTCCTATCTTCTTGTTACAAGCGGGGCCCTTCGGGGCCCTTTTTTTTCGTTCTTGTAGTACCTGGGTGGTAGGGCAATTACATAACGTTACAAAAGCAACAAATACAGATGTTCAGAGATGATTTGCTTCAACTGACGCGGCTTAAGCCTTGATTCATTGAAGTTTTTGATTCGTACCAACGTATGCATGCGTGGAAAACGTCACTCGAACGGGGGGGGTCTGAGTAGTCATTGGGTAACAAATCACGGTATTGCCGTAGGCCTTGAGTAGTAACGACACTGCGGCCCAACGCGAAACAAATAGACACAGAACCCCTTCGCGTGCGTCCAGCCCGTGACCGAACTTACCCAGGAGCCCGCCATGTCCTTCCATCTGAACCTTGACGACATCACCCGCATCCTTTCGCACATCCAGATCGCCGAGCGGCATGTGCAGTCCAACTACGGTGCTCTGACCGATGCACAGGGCAACCCGCTGGGCAACCTGGTGCCGTTCGGACTGCGCACCGTCAGCGGCCAGTACAACAACCTGGTCAACACGATGTACGGCTCGTCGGACCAGATCATGCCGCGCCTGCTGCGTCCGGATTTCGACGTGGCCGAGATGTCCCCGGGCCGTACGCTGCCCAACGGCACCTACATCCCGCCGGCCCAGACTTCGTACGCACAGACCGCTGGCAGCGTGTACGACTCCCAGCCCCGGATCATCAGCAACCTGATCTCCGACCAGACCGACAACAACCCGGCCGCCATCATCGCGGCCTTCACCGCGCTGGGGTCCACCGATCCGTACGGCGACGCCCAGAAGTACATGGACGCCCGTGACGCTGCAGCCGATGCCGCCGCAGCCCTGCGCACCCTGCAGCAGTCGGGTGGTGCGAACGTGGACCTGGTCGCTCTCCAGGCCGCAGCCGCCGAGGCCGCCACGGCCGCCGCCCAGGCCCAGGCTGCCGCCGACACGGCCCGTGCCACCGCCAACCAGCTGGCTGCAGCCGCCGCTGCCGAAGGCACCGACCTGGCCAGCGCCCAGGCCCGCGTGAATGCGGCACGCACCGCCGAAGCCAACGCCGACGCCGCCTCGGATGCCGCCTTCAACGCCGACCGCACCGCCGACCTCAACGCAGCCACCAAGCTGACCGCCTACAACACCGCCAACACCACGCGGACCACCACGCTGGAGGCCTACATCGATGCGGCACTGGAGGTGGGCGGTCTGCGGGCCGACATCACCGCTCAGCAGCGCCAGATCGATTCGCTGCCGCTGGGCGATTCGCGCCGCCAGCCCCTGGAGGACCACCTGGCCGACCTGCAGGAGGCCCTGGCGATTGCCGAGGGCGTCCTGGCTGCCGCCACCGCCGCGTTCGGTGCCGCTTCCGCCGCCGCCCAGACCGCCTACGCCGATCTGGTCACCGCCCAGGCCAACGCCGCCGCCACCCAGGCCGCCCTGGATGCGGCGCTGGCCACCGAGAGCGCCGCCAAGGCCGAACTGGCAGCGGCCGAGGCCGCCTTGCTGACCGCCCAGTCGGACCAGAGCGCTGCCCAGACGGCAGCCACCCAGGCCGACGCCACCGCGGACGCCCTGGAAGCCACCGCCGCCACGCAACAGAGCGCTGCTGCCGCCGCCCAGACCGCCCTGACCAACGCCGAGAACGCGGTGGAAGGCAGCGCGGATGCACTGGCTGCCGCCCAGGCCCTGGCCGCCAGCACCCAGGCGGCCTTCGAAGCCCTGCCGGGCCAGCTCGGCCTGGACTTCGACGTGGTGCAGAACAACACCGTGTTCAGCGACGAAGCACCGATCCTCATCCCCAACGTCATGCCCGATCTGGGCGACACCGCGCCGTACAACAGCTTCCTGACCCTGTTCGGCCAGTTCTTCGACCACGGTCTGGACCTGACCACCAAGGGCGGCAGCGGCACGGTGTACATCCCGATCCAGCCGGACGATCCGCTGTATGTGCCGGGCAGCCCGACCAACTTCATGGTGCTGACCCGCGCCACCAACCAGCCTGGCGCGGACGGCATCCTGGGCACCGCCGACGACATCCGTGAACACACCAACGAGACCACGCCCTGGATCGACCTGAACCAGGTCTACACCTCGCACGAGTCGCACCAGGTGTTCCTGCGCGAATACACCCGCGTGCCGGACGGCAATGGCGGCTTCAAGACCGTCGCCACCGGCCACATGCTCGAAGGCCAGAACGGTGGCCCGCCGACCTGGGCCGACATCAAGGCCCAGGCCAAGGAGATGCTGGGCATCACCCTGACCGACATGGATGTGCACCGTGTGCCGCTGGTGGCGGCCGACCTGTACGGCAACCTGATCCTGGGTGCCAACGGCTACGCCCAGCTGGTGACCACGGTCGACAACGCCAACGACCAGCGTGGCACCACCCAGGGCCTGACGCTGATCAGCGGCACCGCCGACAACCCGGTGGCGGCTTCGCTGGCCATCGGTGCCGGCCGTGCGTTCCTGAACGACATCGCGCACAACGCCACCCCGTCGGGTCCGATCGATCACGACCGTGATCCGACCACGGCCATGGTGGCCGTCACCGCCGACACCGACTCCGTGGCCGGCAACACCATCGTTCCGAACCGGTTCGGTTTCAACCTGACCTACGACAACGAACTGCTCGACGCCCACTATGTGGTGGGTGACGGCCGCGGCAACGAGAACATCGGCCTGACCGCCGTGCACCACGTGTTCCACAGCGAGCACAACCTGCGCGTGGACCAGATCAAGGAAGAGATCCTGCACAGCAAGGACCTGGCCTTCATCAACCAGTGGCTGCATGTGGCCGTGACCGAGGTGCCCACCGACCCGGCCGGTCTGCTGTGGAACGGCGACCGCCTGTTCCAGGCCGCCCGCTTCAGCACCGAGATGGTCTACCAGCACCTGGTGTTCGAGGAATTCGCGCGCCTGGTCTCGCCGGACGTGGACCCCTTCCTGTTCTCCAACACGGTCGACATCGACCCGGCCATCATGGCCGAGTTCGCCCACGTGGTGTACCGCTTCGGCCACTCCATGCTCAACGAGTCGGTCGACCGCATCGCGGCCAACGGTCAGACCACCGACCACATCGGCCTGATCGATGCCTTCCTCAACCCGATCGAGTACCAGGCCAGCGGCGCCGACTCCGACGTGGCGGCCGGCGCCATCCTGCGCGGCATGACCCGCCAGGTGGGCAACGAGATCGACGAGTTCCTGACCGAGGCGCTGCGCAACAACCTGGTGGGTCTGCCGCTGGACCTGGGCGCGATCAACATCGCCCGCGGCCGCGATACCGGCGTGCCTTCCCTCAACGAAGCCCGTCGCCAGTTCTTCGAGGCCACCAACGACTCCATCCTCAAGCCCTACGACAGCTGGTACGACTTCGCCACCAACATCAAGCACCCGGCGTCCATCATCAACTTCATCGCGGCCTACGGCACGCACGCCAGCATCCTGGCCGAGACCACGGTCGAAGGCAAACGCGACGCGGCCACCAAGATCGTCATGGGTGGTCCTGGTGCACCGGCCGACCGCCTGGACTTCCTGAATGCCACCGGCGCGTATGCCGGCGGCAGCCTGGGCGGTCTGAACAATGTGGACTTCTGGATCGGCGGTCTGGCCGAGAAGAAGATCGCCTTCGGCGGCCTGCTGGGCACCACCTTCAACTTCGTGTTCGAAGTGCAGATGGAAAAGCTGCAGGACGGTGACCGCTTCTACTACCTCAGCCGCACCCAGGGCATGAACCTGCTCAACCAGCTGGAGGCCGATTCGTTCGCCGAGCTGGTGATGCGCAACACCGACCTGGGCAACCCCAACGCCACCGCGCTGCCCAGCTCGCTGTTCCTGACGCCCGACTACATCCTGGAACTCAACAAGAAGATCCAGAAGGGGGACGATCCGACCCACACCGATCCGATCCTGCAAGCAGCAGGCAAGCTGGTCATCCGCCAGGACCTGGACGGCGACGGCGTCGACGAGAACCTGCGCTACATGGGTGGTGACCACATCGTCATCGGCGGCACCGACAAGGACAACATCATCATCGCCGGCGAAGGCGACGACACCGTCTGGGGCAAGGGCGGCAACGACCGCATCGAAGGCGGCAAGGGTGTGGACCACCTGTTCGGCGGTGACGGCGACGACATCATCACCGACAGCGGCACCGATTCGGGTGCGGCCGACGTGATCCACGGTGACGCCGGCAACGACGTCATCAACGGCGGCAACGGCCTGGACCTGATCTTTGGCGGCAGCGGCCAGGACTTCATTTTCGGCGGCGTGGACAGCAAGACCTACACCGCCGGCGAGGGCAACGACTTCGTGCGCGGCGCCGACGGCCTGAACTTCATTGCCGGCAACGAGGGCGACGACTGGCTGGAGGGCGGCGACAGCTTCGACACCCTGGCCGGCGAGAACTCGGAGCTGTTCTTCAACAGCCCCATCATCGGCCACGACGTGCTCAACGGCCGTGGCAACGACAACGACTACGACGCCGAGTCGGGCGACGACATCATGTTCCAGGGCCTGGGTATCCAGCGCAACAACGGCATGGCCGGCTTCGACTGGGCCATCCACAAGGGCGAGGCGCAGGGCGCCGACTCCGATCTGGGCATTCCGATCTTCGTCAACCAGCAGGCCAACATCCTGCGCGACCGTTTCGACCTGGTCGAAGGCCTGTCGGGCTGGAAGCACAACGACAAGCTGACCGGCCGTGACGTGGTCATCGGCGCCTACGACGAGGAAGCGCAGGCGGCCGCGCAGTTCGACCCGACGTCCAAGTTCGAGTCGTATTCCAACGCGCTGCTGGAAGAGGGCGTGGCCCGCGTGGCGGGTCTGGGCGAACTGGTGGCCCACCTGGGTCGCGCCACCTTCACCGTGGCCGGCAAGACCCACACCGCCGTGGTGTTCGACGAGGCCGCGCTGCAGCGCAACGGCGACGGCACCGTCCGCACCATGTTCGACACGTCGGCCGACATCCTGCTGGGTGGTGGCGGTGACGACACCATCCAGGGCAATGCCGGCAACGACATCATCGACGGCGACCGCTGGCTCAACGTGCGCATCGGCATCAAGGACGCCAATGGCAACCTGATGGCCTGGACCGACGACATGTCCGGCAAGGTGTACGCCGCCTCGGTGGACCCGCAGAACGCTGCCGCCGCGACCCCGCTGTACAACGGCCGCACGCTCGACAGCCTGATGTTCGACCGCACCCTCAACCCGGGTCAGCTGTTCATCATCCGCGAGGTGCTCGACGGCGATGCCGGCAACACCGGTGTGGACACCGCCGTGTTCAGGGGCAACTTTGCCGAGTACGACATCGAATACAACGACGACGGCTCGGCCACCGTGACCCATGCCCGCCCGAACGTGGACCTGCGCTTCGACGACGGCACCGACCGCGTGTTCAACGTGGAGTTCCTGCAGTTCGCCGACCGCCGCGTCAGCACCGCTGCCGTGGACATCATCGGTACCGGTGGCCCCGACGTGCTGATCGGTGACGGCCGTGCCGACCGCATCTTCGGTCTGGCTGGCGCCGACACGCTGCAGGGCCTGGGTGGCAACGACTACCTCGACGGCGGTGCCGGCAACGACATCCTGCAGGGTGGTGCGGGCAACGACACCATGCTGGGTGGCACCGGCAACGACGTGTACGTCGGCGTGGACGCCGGCGACACCATCACCGAGCTGGCCGGGCAGGGCACCGACCGGGTGGAGACCGCACTGTCGGCCTACACCCTGGCGGCCAACGTGGAGAACCTGACCTACACCGGCACCGGCAACTTCGCCGGCACCGGCAACGTGCTGAACAACGCCATCATCGGTGGCGCCGGCAACGATGTGCTGGACGGTGGCCTGGGCAACGACACCATGACCGGTGGTGCCGGCAACGACACCTACCGCCTCGACGTGGCCACCGACCGGGTGGTGGAGCTGGCCGGCGGCGGCACCGACACCGTCATCTACAGCGGCAGCACCAACTACACGCTGGCGGCCAACGTGGAGAACCTGGTGTACACCGGCACGGGGCCGGTCGTGCTGACCGGCAACGTCCTGGCCAACGAGATCACCGGCGGTGCCGGCGACGACGACATCCTGGGCGGTGGCGGCAACGACACCCTCAAGGGTGGCGCCGGCAGCGACGAGCTCAACGGTGGCCTGGGTGACGACCGCCTGGATGGCGGCACCGGCAACGATGCGCTGACCGGTGCGGCCGGCAACGATGTGTTCGTGTTCGGCAACAACTTCGGCAGCGACGTTGTCCAGGGCTTCGATGCCATCGCCACCGACGGCCAGGACCTGATCGACCTGACCGCCTTCGGGATTGCAGCCGATCAGTTCAGCAACCGGGTGACCATCCAGGCCATTGGCACCAGCGTCACCCAGGTGACGGTGTCCGACGGTGTGGATGCCAGCGGCAACGCGATGGTGGGTGGCCAGATCATGCTGATCGGGGCTCGCTCCACCAACGTGACCGCCGAAGACTTCCTGCTGTAACCACGAGGTCCGACGCCATGGCATCCACCCCGACCCCCGGCAGCCGGCCGAGCGAAGGCCGTTGGTCCGGCTTCCGCCTGCCCAACGACGAGATCGGCCAGACCCTGCGCGAGTTTCGCCAGGCCTTCCGCAACGTGGGCATCTTCAGCGCCATCATCAACCTGATGATGCTGGTGCCGTCGCTGTACATGCTCCAGGTCTATGACCGGGTGCTGGCCAGCGGCAACCAGACCACGCTGCTGATGCTCACGCTGATGGTGGTCGGTGCCTTCGTGCTCATGCACGGGCTGGAGCTGATCCGCAGCTTCCTGATGATCCGGGTGGGTGCGCAGCTCGACCTCAAGCTCAACCAGCGGGTCTACACCGCCTCGTTCGAGCAGAACCTCAAGCGGGCCGGGGGCAACGCCGGCCAGGCGCTCAACGACCTGACCACGGTGCGCCAGTTCGTCACCGGCAACGGGCTGTTCGCCTTTTTCGATGCCCCCTGGTTCCCGGTGTACCTGGCCGTGATCTTCATGTTCGACTGGATCCTGGGCGCGTTCGCCGTGGCCGGCACGGCAGTGCTGATCGCGCTGGCCTGGGCCAACGAGGTGGTGTCGCGCAAGCCCCTGGGCGAGGCCAACTCGCTGTCGGTGGCCTCCGGCAACCTGGCCACCAACAACCTGCGCAACGCCGAGGTCATCGAGGCCATGGGCATGCTGCCCAACCTCATGACCCGCTGGCACCGCATGCACCGCCGCTTCCTGAAGCTGCAGGGCGAGGCCAGCGAGAAGTCGGGCATGGTCTCGGCGCTCAGCAAGTTCGCGCGCATCACGCTGCAGTCGCTGATCCTGGGTCTGGGTGCGCTGCTGGCCCTGGAGAACCGCATCACCCCCGGCATGATGATCGTGGGCTCCATCCTCATGGGCCGCGCGCTGGCCCCGGTGGACCAGCTGATCAACATCTGGAAGGGCTGGTCGGCCACCCAGAGCGCCTACCGCCGCCTGGCCGAGCTGCTGAGCAACAACCCGCCCCGCGTGCGCGGCATGGCGCTGCCCCGGCCGCAGGGTCACCTGTCGCTGGAAGCGGTGACCGCCATGCCTCCCGGCTCGCCGGTACCGGCCCTGCGCAACGTGAACCTGCAACTGCCCGCCGGCGAGGTGCTGGGCGTGATCGGACCCAGCGGCTCGGGCAAGTCCACCCTGGCGCGGCTGCTGGTGGGCGTGTGGCCCGCCACCGCCGGCAAGGTGCGGCTGGACGGTTCCGACGTATACCAGTGGAACAAGGACGAACTGGGCCCGCACCTGGGCTACCTGCCGCAGGACATCGAACTGTTCGGCGGCACGGTGAGCGAGAACATCGCGCGCTTCGGCATGGTCGACGCCGAGAAGGTGATCGCAGCCGCCAAGCTGGCCGGCGTGCACGACATGATCCTGCATTTCCCGCAGGGCTACGACACGGTGCTGGGTGACGGTGGTGCCGGGCTGTCGGGCGGCCAGAAGCAGCGCATCGGCCTGGCCCGCGCGCTGTACGACGACCCGTCGCTCATCGTGCTGGACGAGCCCAACTCCAACCTGGACGACAGCGGCGAACAGGCCTTGCTGGGTGCCATCCAGCAGCTGCGCCAGCGCGGCCGCACCATCGTGGTGGTGTCCCACCGCACCAGCATCCTGCAGGTCACCACCCGCCTGCTGCTGCTGCGCCAGGGCACAGTGCAGGCTTTCGGCCCGACCCGCGCCGTACTGGCCGAACTGGCCAAGGCGGCCCAGCCCCAGCTCGGCGCACAGGCCGCCGCAGCGGGCAAGCCCCAAGGCGCTGCGCCGGCCGCGGCCAGCGTCCCCGCCGCTCCCGCCGCTGCTGCCGCCGCCGTCGAAGCTTCGTCCGAAGCCGCCAAGCCCAAGGCCCCGCGGGCCCGCAAGCCCAAGGCGGTCATGCCCGCCGACGGTTCTGCGCCGGCGCCGGTGCGCAAGCCGCGTGCCCGCAAGGCGGCGGCTGCCGAGCCGGCCGCTCCGACCGCCGAGTCCCCATCCGAATCCGCTGCCGAATCCTCGGTGGCCTGACCCCCCGTTACCCGCCCCGACCCTTCCGTCCTCCGGAGTCCGCCATGACCACCCATCCCAAATCCGCCTACAACGTCGATCTGGACGTGTCCGATTACATGCCCCTGAAGACCGATTCGGTCAAGCACACCCGGCTGGGCTGGTGGATCGTGCTGGCCGGGCTCGGCAGCTTCATGGTCTGGGCCGTGATGGCGCCGCTGGACAAGGGCGTTCCGGTCACCGGCTCGGTCACCGTGGCCGGCAACAAGAAGGCGGTGCAGCACCAGACCGGCGGCACGGTCGAGGCCATCCTGGTGCGCGAAGGCGACGAGGTGAAGGCGGGTCAGCCGCTGGTCCGCATGAACGCGGTGCAGGCCGGCGCCAATGCAGCGGTCATCCGGGTGCAGTACCACACCGCCCGCAGCACCGAGGCCCGTCTGCTGGCCGAGCGCGACGGCAAGGCCGCCATCAGCTTCCCGGCCGATGTGGAAGCCGCCCGGGTCGACCCCCGCGTGGCAGCGACCATGGCCGTGCAGCAGCAGCTGTTCGCCTCGCGCCGCTCCTCGCTGCAGGCCGAACTGGCCGCGCTGGACGAGCAGGTGGCCGGCATCGAGGCCTACAACAAGGGCCTGACCGAAGCGCGCCTGGGCAAGCAGGAACAGCTCAAGTTCATGAAGGAGCAGCTCGACGGCATGCGTGAGCTCGCCCGCGACGGCTTCATCCCGCGCAACCGCCTGCTGGACCTGGAGCGCACCTACGCGCAGCTGGCGTCGTCGATGTCGGAAGACCTGGGCAACATCGCCCGCGGCCAGCGCCAGATGAGCGAGCTCAAGCTGCGCCGCCTGCAACGCGCGCAGGAGTTCCAGATGGAAGTCCGCACCCAGCTGGCCGAAGTGCAGAAAGAAGCCGAGGCCCTGCGCAACCAGCTGGCCGGCCTGGACTACGAGCTGGCCAACGCCGTGGTCAAGGCGCCGGTGGACGGCACGGTGGCCGAGGTGAGCATCTTCACCGAAGGCGGCGTGGTCGCCCCCGGCTTCCGCATGATGGACGTGGTGCCGGCCAACGAGCCGCTGATCGTGGAAGGCCGGCTGCCGGTGCACCTGGTGGATTCGGTGCAACCCGGTCTGCCGGTGGAGCTGATCTTCTCGGCCTTCAACCAGAACACCACCCCGCGCATTCCCGGCGTGGTGACCCAGGTGTCGGCCGACAAGCTGGTGGACGAGAAGACCGGCATGCCCTACTACCGCATGCGCGGCGAGGTGACGGCCGAGGGCCGTGCCGAGCTGGCCAGGCTGCCGGTGCGTCCCGGCATGCCGGTGGAGCTGTTCGTCAAGACGGGCGAGCGCACCCTGGCCAACTACCTGCTCCGTCCGATCAAGGACAACTTCAAGATGGCGCTGACCGAAGAATGATCGCCATCCGCGTCGCGTCTGCAAACCGGGATTCACACAACAACGAGGGAGGCCGCATGGGCAAGGGCCGTTGGAACGAGAAGGCACAGGGCATGGTGGTGCCGGCATTGGCGGTGGGGCTGACCCTGGCGCTGGCCCTGTTCATGAGCGGGGCGGCGAGGGCAGCGGAGCCGGCCCTGGACCTGATGAAGGCCTACGAGGCCGCCCGCAAGAACGACCCTGCCTACAAGGGCGCTGTGGCCGAACGCGATGCCGGGCGGGAATTCGAGGAGATCGGCCGGGCCCGGCTGCTGCCCAGCGTCAATGCCGTGAGCACCTCCAACCGCAACAACGCCAAGGTGACCACCGCCGGCGGCCCCACCCAGGACCGGGGCCAGTACAGCAGCAGCAGCACCAGCCTGCAGCTGCGCCAGCCGCTGTACAACCGGGAAGCCTGGGCGTCGAGCGCCCAGGGACAGGCCCGCACGGCCGCCAGCGATGCGGCCTTCCGGGCCCGCGATCAGGAACTGATCGTGCGCGTGTTCGATGCCTATGCCAAGGCGGTCGTGGCCCAGGAGCAGGTGGAGCTGGTGCAGGCCCAGCTCAAGGCACTGGACGAGCAGCTGCGGGCCAACGAACAGCGGTTCACCCGGGGTGAAGGCACCCGCACCGACGTGCTGGAGACCGGTGCCAAGCGGGCGCTGGTGCAGGCCCGGCTGATCGAGGCCCAGGACGCCGACCAGAATGCCCGCAACGCCCTGCAGGCGGTCATCGGCATGCCGGTGCAGCGCGTGGGCCGGCTCAAGGTGGCTGGTCGGGCCGCCGCCGCCGAGATGGAGCCGCTGGACGCCTGGCGTTCCCGTGTGACCGATACCAACGGCGAGATCGAGAGCCTGCGCCAGGCGGTGGAGGTGGCCCGGCAGGAACTGCGGCGGGCCGAAGGCGGTCATCACCCCAAGCTGGATCTGGTGATGTCCACCGGGCGCACGCAATCCGACACCACCGCCACCTTCCAGCAGACCACCCGCAACCGCAGCGTGGGCCTGGAACTGACGGTGCCCATCTATGCCGGGGGCGCGATCTCGGCCCAGGCCCGCCAGGCCGCAGCGCAACTCACCAAGGCCGAGGCCGACCTCGAGGCCCGCACCGGCGAGCTGATGGTCGAACTGCACCGGCAGTACGCCCTGCAGCGCAACAGCACCAGCCGCATTGCCGCGCTGCAGTCGGCGGTGGAGAGCAGCTCGGTGCTGATCGAGGCCACCCGCAAGAGCGTGGTCGGCGGCGAGCGGACCAACATCGATGTGCTCGATGCCCAGGAGCGTCTGGCCCAGGCCGAACGCGACCTGATCGAGGCCCGCAACCAGCAGCTGCTGGCCGGTCTGCGGCTGCGCAGCCTGGCCGGTGTGCTGCAGGAAGCCGACCTGCAGGTGGTGGCGCGGGAGTTCGACGCCGCCAAGTAATACTTTTCAAGGAAAAACCCGGAAAAATCCGTGCGGTTTTCCGCTGATTGATGACTTCTGTGTTCTGGTTCTGACATATCTCGTTACAGACGCTGGCATTTTCAGACACTTCGAGATACCTTCACGGGTACCCGTTCAGATCAGGTTCATTTAAGGAACTTTCTGGGCGTCCAGCAGCCGTCGCGCATCCCCGTGGCGGCTTGTTCGGGGAGACATCCTGTGAAGAGCGCCACGCCTGTCCGCGACACCATCGACAACCTGTTCGGACTGACCACCCGGTCGAGCCAGCCACCCGAAACCCGCCACTCGCATGCGTCGATGTGGCCGGACTTCCTCACCACCGAGCCGGGCCGGCTGGTGCGTGTGATCCTGATCGACGACGACCCCCACATCCGCTGCGTCATCGCCGGCGAGCTGGTGTCGGACATGCGCATCGATCTGGTCGGTCAGGCCGACTGTGCCCGCAGCGGCAAGCGGCTGATCTCCAGCACCGAATTCGACGTGATGATCGTCGACCTCAACCTGGGCGACGGCTCCGGGTTCGAGCTGATCGAGCACATGAAGCGGGTGCGCAACCATGCCGAGGCGATCGTGGTGTCCATCATGGACGACGAACAACGCGCCATCCGGGCGTTCGAGCTGGGCGCCACGGGCTACCTGGTGAAGAACTCCTGGTTCGGCAGCTTTGCGCAGGCGGTGCTTCAGGTGTGCAACGGCGGGGCGTCCATCACGCCCAACCTGGCGCGTCGCCTGCTGCAGAAGTTCGAGACCCCGGCCTCCGGCGCCGGCATGGCGGCCCGCGCTCCGGCACCGTCGAGTGCGGCGGGCGGCCCGTCCGGCCACACCCTGTCCGAGCGCGAATGCGAAGTGCTCCGCCTGGTGGCCCTGGGCCACACCAGCCCCGAGATCGCCCAGCAGCTCACCTTGAGCGTGCAGACGGTCAACACGCACATCCGCAACATCTACCGCAAGCTGCAGGTGAAGTCGCGGGCGCAGGCGGTGTCGATGGCCGCTCACCAGCGCATCATCTGAATGCCCCGGCCGTCCCGGCCGCCCCGCACCTTGCCCTGAACAACCCATGGACCCGGTCGCTCACCAGTTCGGACCCCTGGCCGGACTGGTGGCCATTTTCCTGACCGTGTCGGTGCTGGCGGTCGCGGGCCGTCAGCGCGAGCAGCGCGGGCTCGACCTCGTCATGGCGCTGGGCTTGCTGGCCTGGATGGTTTTCCTGGTGTGGCAACCCCGCTTTGCGCCGACGCCGCCGGGGCCGGTGGACGAGTTCGTCGAGCACATGGGATTCCAGCTCTGTGTGTCGGCCGCCTGCGGCCTGGCCCTGACCGGCGCCCGGGTCCAGGGCCATCTGCCCTGGCTGGTCTGGACCTACCAGCTGGTGGGCGGGGGCGGCATCCTGCTCATCTGGACCATCAGCGGGTTGCCGTACTGGTTCGATTTCTGGGAGGCCACCAACTGGATCGTGGTGGGCGGGGTGCTGGCCGTGCTGGCCCAGCACTGGGCCCGCCGGCGCGAGCAGCGCACCATGGGCATCCTGCTGCTGTCGGTGGTGCTGCTGGTGTACGGGCTGCTGGCCGATGTCTGGCACCACCCCACCTCGCGGGTGGCCATCGCCGGCATGTTCATCTACCCCGCGGCACTGGTCGGCCTGTGGTCGCTGGTGTCCGCACAGGTGCGGTCCGACATGGCCGTGCACCGCGACGGTCAGCGTGAACTGCAGCGCCAGCGCATCGCCCAGGACGTGCACGATGGCGTCGGGTCGCAGCTGGTGGCCATCCTGTCCTCGCTCGACCTGCGCCAGCCCGACCAGAAGGCGCTGGCCATCGCGCTGGAGCAGTGCCTGCTCGACCTGAAGATCACGGTGGACAGCCTGCAGCAGGAGACCCCCAGCCTGCTTGACGGACTCGCCATGCTGCGCTACCGCATCCAGCCCAGCCTGACCCGGCTGGGCGTGGAACTGGCCTGGCAACTGCAGGACCATGAGGCCATCCGGCGCTTGCCGTCGCTGCGCGTCACCCACAGCCTGCGGATCGCCCAGGAAGCGGTGGCCAACGTGCTGCGCCATTCCGATGCCGGCTGCATGACGGTGATCTGCCGTTACCTGCCCGATGTGCACGAGGTGGAGCTGGTGGTGCGGGATGACGGGCGGGGTCTGCCCCTGGCGTCCGACGAGCGAGGGCGGGTGGGCCGGGGCCTGACCGGCATGCGGCGCAGGGCCCAGGAAGCCGGTCTGCGGCTGGAGATCCGGAGCCAGCCGACGCTGGGCACCACGGTGGAGCTGCGCATTCCGGGCCCGGACCGGCCCCACGAGCCGGCCCAGCCCGAGCGCCTGGGATACGCCTCGGTGTGACGCCCCGCGACCCGGGTCGCCCGGTGCCGGATCGGGCCGGGCGGCCAGCGGCCCTATGGCAAACTGCGCGGTTTTTTGCGGGCTGCAGCCCGCGCGACCGGAACACCGAGCATGCATCACATCGTCGCGCAGATCGCGCAGGAAATCCGGGTACAGGTTCACCAGGTGCAGGCCGCTGTCGACCTGCTGGATGGTGGCGCAACCGTGCCCTTCATCGCCCGCTACCGCAAGGAAGCCACCGGCGGACTCGATGACGTGCAGCTGCGCGAACTGGAATACCGCCTGGGCTACCTGCGCGAGCTCACCGAACGGCGCGAGGCCATCCTGCGCAGCATCAACGAGCAGGGCAAGCTCACCCCCGAGCTGCAGGCGGCCATCGACGCTGCGGCCACCAAGCAGGAGCTGGAAGACCTGTACCTGCCCTACAAGCCGCGCCGCCGCACCAAGGGCATGATCGCCCGCGAGGCCGGCATCGAACCGCTGGCCGATGCGCTCTGGGCAGACCCCACGCTCGATCCGGCCACCGCTGCGGCCGCTCACGTCAGGCCCGAGAAGGGCGAGGACGGCTCCGACTTCACCACCACCGCCGCCGTGCTCGATGGCGTGCGCGACATCCTCAGCGAGCGCTGGGCCGAGGACGCCGCCCTGGTGCAGAACCTGCGCGAGTGGCTGTGGCAGGAAGGGCTGTTCACCAGCAAGCTGGTGGCCGGGAAGGACGAGAACCAGCCCGACGTGGCCAAGTTCCGGGACTACTTCGACTACAGCGAACCCATCGGCAAGGTGCCCTCGCACCGCGCGCTGGCGGTGTTCCGGGGCCGGCAGCTGGAGCTGCTCGATGCGAAGCTGGTGTTGCCGGGCGCGGTCGAGCCGGGCGTGCCCAGCCTGGCCGAAGGCCGCATCGCGCTGCACCTGGGCTGGCGCCACCAGGGCAGGGCGGCCGACGACCTGCTGCGCAAGTGCGTGGCCTGGACCTGGCGCGTCAAGCTCAGCCTCTCCAGCGAGCGGGACCTGTTCACCCGACTGCGCGAAAACGCCGAGGCGGTGGCCATCAAGGTGTTTGCCGACAACCTGCGCGACCTGCTGCTGGCCGCGCCCGCGGGCCCGAAGGTGGTCATGGGCCTGGACCCCGGCATCCGCACCGGCGTGAAGGTGGCGGTGGTCGATGCCACCGGCAAGCTGGTGGACACCGCCACCGTGTACCCCCATGAACCCCGGCGCGACTGGGACGGCTCGCTGCACGTGCTGGGCCAGCTCTGCCAGAAGCACGGCGTGCAGCTGATCGCCATCGGCAACGGCACCGCCAGCCGCGAGACCGACAAGCTCGCCGCCGACCTGATCAAGCGCCATCCCGGCATCCAGAAGGTGGTGGTGAGCGAAGCGGGGGCCTCGGTCTATTCCGCCAGCGAGTTCGCCAGCCAGGAAATGCCCGACGTGGACGTAAGCCTGCGGGGCGCGGCCAGCATCGCCCGCCGTCTGCAGGACCCACTGGCCGAGCTGGTGAAGATCGACCCCAAGAGCATCGGCGTGGGCCAGTACCAGCACGATGTGAATCAGAGCGAGCTGGCCCGCACCCTGGATGCGGTGGTGGAGGACTGCGTCAACGGCGTCGGCGTGGACCTCAACACCGCCAGCGTGCCGCTGCTCTCGCGGGTGTCCGGCCTGTCCGGGGCGGTGGCCAAGGCGGTGGTGCGGTGGCGCGATGCCCACGGCGCGTTCCGCAACCGACAGCAACTCATGGACGTGGCGGGCCTGGGCGCCAAGACCTTCGAGCAGAGTGCCGGTTTCCTGCGCATCCGGGGCGGCGACAACCCGCTGGACATGACCGGCGTGCACCCGGAGTCCTATCCGGTCGTGCAGGCCATCGTCACCCGCGCCGGACAGCCGGTGGAGCAGATCATGGGCCGACCCGAGGCGCTGCGTTCGCTCAAGCCCGAGCAGTTCGTGCAGGACGGTGTGGGTCTGCTGACCGTGCGCGACATCCTGGTCGAGCTGGAGAAGCCCGGTCGCGACCCGCGGCCGGACTTCCAGGTGGCCCGGTTCAACGAGGGGGTGGAAGACATAAAGGACCTGCGCGAAGGCATGGTGCTCGAGGGCACGGTCAGCAACGTCGCCCAGTTCGGTGCATTCGTGGACCTGGGTGTCCACCAGGACGGTCTGGTGCATGTCAGCCAGCTCAGCCACAAGTTCGTCAACGATGCCCGCGAGGTGGTCAAGACCGGCGACATCGTCAAGGTGAAGGTGGTGGAGGTGGATGTGGCTCGCCAGCGCATCGGATTGACCATGAAGCTCGATGCGCCCACCGGCCGGCGCGAGGGCGGGCCGCGCGACAACCGTTTCGAGCCGTCCCGGGCGGGCCGCGGGGGCGGCCGGCAGGAGGCCGGAGCGCCATCGGCCATGGCCAGCGCCTTCGCGCGGCTGCAAGGGCAGCAGAAGCGCTGAAACCGGGCCGGAGGGCTCAAGTCGGGGCGGCAGATGCCGATACATTTCGTAGCAGCTACCCGTACACCACGACCGCACCCTCCACGAACCCCTTTCTGGCTGCACCATGGAACTCGACGCCCTCCTGAATTACCCCCGGGCCCTGCCGGCGATGTCACGCACCGTGACCGACCTGCTGACCGAGATGAACAAGGAAGATCCCAGCCCCAAGCGGGTGGCCGAGCTGGTGGGGCAGGACCCGTCGCTCACCACCCGGGTGCTGCGGCTGTCCAACTCCGCCTTCTTCCGATCCAGCCGTCGCATCGGCAATGCCCAGGAGGCGGTGGCCTTGCTGGGCATGACCCATGTGCGTTCGCTGGTGATGGCCGCAGCCCTGGGCGCCAGCTTCAAGGATGTGCCGGGCGTGAACCTGGCCCAGTTCTGGCGTTACAGCCTGCGGGTGGCCGAAATCTCGAAATCGCTGGCCGGGGTGCTGCGCCAGAACGAATCGAATGCCTACACCGCGGGCCTGATCCACTGCATCGGGGATCTGGTCATGCACATCGCCATGCCCGACGAAGTGGGTCCGCTGGACATGGTGGTGCCGCCGCTGGACCTGCAGCGGGCCGGTGCCGAGCGGGTCCGCTTCGGCTACACCTATGCCGAGGTGGGCGCGGGCATGGTGGAACGCTGGCACTTCCCGGCCGAGATCGTCAGTGCGCTGCGCTTCCAGGCCGAGCCCTTCGAAGGCGACAACTACGACACCCTGGGCGGCATCCTGCACCTGGCCTCGTGGCGGGCTCGCGCCGAAGAAATCCAGATGGACGACGCCGGGCTGGTGAGCACGTTCCCGGACCTGGTGGGCCTGACGCTGGGACTGGATCTGGAGAGTGTCCTGGGCAAGGACCCCGAGGAGTGGTCCTTCAGCCAGGCGCTGTCCGCCTTCATCGACTGAGGGCCCGCTGGGCCGGGTGCTCAAGTCCGCGCCGAAGCCGCCGATACATCGGTCACAAGACGCCCGGACATCCCCACCAACAGGCAGACCCGCGATGCACCTCGACAAACTTCTCAAACAGCCCAACGCGCTGCCCTCGGCGCCCAAGGTGGTGCGCAAGCTGATCGAGTCCTTCGATCAGGACGAGGTCGATCCGATGCGCATCGCCGCCCTCATCGAGGACGATCCGGTGCTCACCGCCCGGCTGCTCAAGACCGCCAACTCGGCCTTCTTCGGGCTGACGCGCAACGTCACCAATGCCCGGGAGGCCATGAGCGTGCTCGGCCTGATCAAGGTCCGTGCCCTGGTGATCGCAGCCTCGCTGGGCGAGGGCTTCCACGCCGTGGCGGGCGTCAACCTCAACCAGTTCTGGCGCTACAGCCTCAACACGGCCAATCTGTCCCGCTACATCGCGCTGCCCATCCGCATCGACGAGAACACGGCCTTCACCTCCGGCCTGATCCACGGCATCGGCGAGCTGGTGATGCACGCCGGCATGCCCGAAGCCATGCTGGAACTCGACCGCAGCGTGCCCCTGCTTGACCTCAAGCGCTCCAAGGCCGAACGGGGTCTGTTCGGCTACAGCTATGCGGAGGTCGGCGCTGCGCTGGCCAAGGAATGGAACTTCCCCAAACGCATGATCGACGCCATTCACCACCAGACGGCGCCGTTCGAGAACGATGTCTATGAGCCCATCGCCGGCGTGGTGCACATCGGCTCGTGGCGCGCCCGGGCCGAAGAGCAGTCCATGCGCAGCGAACTGCTGATCAACACCTACCCCGACCCGGTGGGTCTGGTGCTGGGCATCGACCCGGACACGGTGGTGGCCGAAGAGATCCCGTCCATCTCGCGCCATGCCGACCTGGTGGGCGGCTCCGACGACGACGAAGGCGCCTGAGGCCGCCAGGCCGGTGCCGGGCAACCGGCACAATCGCGGCATGCAAGCGCTGCGACTCTATGCCGGCCCGGCCGCCCTTCGGCACATCCGGGCCAACGGCCTGAAACCCTCCGACATCGGCGCCATCCCGGCCGCTGCCGGTGGTCCCAAAGGGCTGATCCTGCTGGGCCTGGACCGGTTCCTGTTCGGTCAATGGCTGGCACCCACCACCCACCGCATCGAGCTGATCGGCGCGTCCATCGGCGCCTGGCGCATGGCCACGGCCTGTCTGGCCGATCCGGTGCCGGCGTTTCGACGGCTGGAGCACGACTACATCCACCAGCATTACGAGGTACCGCCGGGCCGCAGCCGCCCGCCAGCGCGGCAGGTCAGCGAATCGTTCCGCGCCAGCCTGGACCTGTTATATGGCGGCAGGATCGACCAGGTGCTCACCCATCCCCGGTGGCGCCTGCACATCGTCACGTCCCGGGGCAAGGGCCTGCTGTCCCGCGACGGAGCAGTCCGTACCCCGGTGGGCTATGCGGCGGCTTACATGGCCAACCTGGCAGGACGGCGGAACCTGGGCCGCTGGCTCGATCGTGTGGTGTTTTCCAGCGGCACCCCCGAGCTGCCTTTTGCCACCCATGACCTGCCCACCGCATCGGTGGGGCTGAACGGCGACAACTTCATGCAGGCCCTGCAGGCCAGCTGCTCCATTCCCTTTGTTCTCGAGCCGGTGGCGGGCATTCCGGGCGCCCCCTCCGGGGCCTACTGGGATGGCGGCATCACCGACTACCACCTGCACCTGCACTACCAGCTGCCGCCGACTTCGCCCATCGTCCTGTACCCGCACTTTCAGCAATCGGTGATTCCCGGCTGGCTCGACAAGGCGCTCAAGCGCCGTCATGGCAGCACCGCAGCGCTGGACTCCATGCTGGTGCTGGCGCCGGCGCCCGAGTGGGTGCAGCGGCTGCCGGGCGGCAAGCTGCCCGACCGCACCGATTTCACCCGCTACGGTCCCGACCTGGCAGGCCGGGTGGCCGCATGGACCGCCGCCACCGCCGCGAGCGAGCAGCTGGTGGACGAATGGCAGGCCTGGCTGGCCCGACCCGACCTCTCCGTCGTCCGCCCGCTGTGAGCGTGGACGGGATAATCGAAGACATGGCCCGATACGTCACCGCCGCCCTGTACCTGTTCACCGATCTGCCCGACCACGCCCGGATGCGCGACCCGCTGCTGGCGGTCTGCGAAGCGCACGGCGTGCGCGGCACGCTGCTGCTGGCCGGAGAAGGCATCAATGGCACCATCGCCAGCCTGGACGACGGCCCGGGGCAGGGCGTTCACGCCGTGCTGGCCCATCTGCGCGCCGACAGCCGGCTGGCGCGCCTGCAATGCAAGCTGTCCTGGAGCGACAAACCGCCGTTCCATCGCATGAAGGTGCGGATCAAGAAGGAAATCGTGACGCTGCGGGTGCCCGGTCTCGACCCCAACCGCACGGTCGGCACCTATGTGAAGCCGGCCGACTGGAACGCGCTGATCAGCGATCCCGAGGTGCTGCTCATCGACACCCGCAACGACTACGAGGTGGCGATCGGGACATTCGAACAGGCGGTCAATCCCGGCATCCGCACGTTCACCGAACTGCCCGACTGGCTGGAGCAACAGCCTGCCTTGCAAGGGGAGGCCGGGCGCAAGACCCGGGTGGCCATGTTCTGCACCGGGGGCATCCGTTGCGAGAAATCGACCGCCCTGCTCAAGATGCGTGGCTTCGAGGAGGTCTACCACCTTGAGGGCGGCATCCTGAAGTACCTGGAAGAGGTTCCGGCGGAGCAGAGCCGCTGGCGTGGCGAGTGCTTCGTGTTCGACGAACGCGTCAGCGTGGGTCATGGCCTGGTGCAGGGCCCCCACGAGCTCTGTCGTTCATGCCGGTGGCCACTGACGCCCGAGGATCGTGCGTCGTCCCTGTTCGTCAGGGGGGTGAGCTGCCCCCACTGCCACGACCGACGCACGCCGGAAGAGAAAGCCCAGCTGGCCGAGCGTCAGCGGCAGGTGGAGCTGGCGGAAGCCAGGGGCACGACCCATGTGGGTCATGTGCCGGGCCCGCATTGAAAAATTCAGCAGCGCAGCAGCGGAGCGATCTCCCCGGCGGCCTGGAGGGCCAGTTCCACCGGCGATCCACCCTGGGCCGTGCCCATGAACTCCTCGCTGGCCAGTTGCAGCTGCCAGTCGAACCGGTACACATCGTTGTCCAGCCGGAGCCGGCTGGTGACGATGCCGGCGGCCTCTCCGCGGGTGGACCCTGCATCCAGCCGCACAGTGCCACTGGCCACCGGGTGTTCGGCGGCCTCCGGGGCAGCCGGATCGAGCTGAAACACGGAAATGCCCTGGCTGCGCAACACATGGGCGGCGACAGGCAGCAGACCGGTCTTGACCCAGGACAGGGATTCCTGGTCGGCCGGCGGCTCGGTGGGCAGCCAGATGACCTGTGGTCCTGCCTCGGTGCCTTCGGTGCCGGCCTCGACACTCTGTTCGGGGCGGGCCCCCTCGCGCTTGACCGGAAGACCGACCCGGTAGCCCACCCGGTGCACGGTCTTGATGACCCGGGCGGTCTGGCCGTCGTCACCGAGCGCCTTGCGCACTTTCATGATGCATTGGGCAATGACCGAATCACAAACGAAGTGGTTGAACCAGACCTTCTCCAGCAGTTCGCCTTTGGTCACCACCCGACCTTCCTGGTGGAGCAGGTAGGCCAGCAGGTCGAAGGCCCTTCGCTCCAGCCGGATGAGCTCTCCGTGGCGGGTGGCCTCGCGCGTGCCGCAATGCAGTGTGAACTCGCCGAAATGAAAGACGGCGCGCGAGTCGGCGGAAAAGGATGGGGAAAAATGGACGGGTGATTCGTCGTTCATGGGACCTCCGGCTGGATGAGCGGTTGGAACGGACCTGTCGGATGTGTTGGCATGTGCCGGATCGGCCACGCAAATCCATCGCAATTAAAATTAAAGCATTACAAAAAGGCCAGTTATGACCCTTCCCTGTCAGTCCTGACAGGTCTCACCGTTCCGTCACGCCCACCCCCCGGGGGCGGTCACATCGATGCCGACAGCATCTGCTCGTAATCATCCCGCGAGGCCAGCCTCGGATTGGTCTTGTGGCAGTGGTCGGCCATGGCGCCATCGATGATCCGGCCGAACTGCGCTGCCTCCACGCCCATCGCGGCCAGACCGGCGGGCAGCCCGAGCCGTGCGTTCATCTCGGCAATCGCCGGTCCGATGTCGCTGCCCGAGGCCAGTCCCATGGCGTGGGCCATCCGCTCCAGGCGCCGCTCCGACTGCACCGAAGGGGCGGCCGCATTGAACGCCACCACCGCCGGCAGGAACACCGCATTGAGGGTGCCGTGGTGCAGGCGGGGATTCACGCCGCCCAGGCTGTGGCTGAGGCTGTGCACGCAGCCCAGCCCCTTCTGGAACGCCATGGCGCCCTGCATGGATGCGCTCATCATCTGAAGCCGCGCATCCCGGTCCTGACCGTGGCGGGTGGCGCGCTCGATGTGGGCCCAGCCCCGCGCCAGACCATCCAGCGCGATGCCGTCGGCGGGCGGATTGAATGCCGCGGCCATGAAGGTTTCCATGCAATGCGCAATCGCGTCCATGCCGGTGGCGGCCGTGAGCGATGGCGGAAGTCCCAGGGTGAGCTCCGGATCGAGGAGGGCGGTACGAGGCACCAGGTGCCAGCTGTGGAAACCCAGCTTGCGCCCGTCGTCGACGATCACGATGGCGCCCCGGGCGACCTCGCTGCCGGTGCCCGCAGTGGTGGGGATGGCGATCAGGGGCGGGACGGCGGTGGTGATGCGGGGCGAACCGCCTTCGATGGTCGCGTACGTCTTGAGCGGTCCGGGATGGGTCGCGGCGATGGCCACGCCCTTGGCGCAGTCGATGGCGCTGCCGCCGCCCAGGGCGATCAGTCCGTCGCAACCTTGCTGGCGGTAGAGGTCGGCCGCCGCACGCACGGCGGCTTCGGTCGGGTTGGAGGGCGTCTGGTCGAACACCGGCGCGCCAGCGTCTCCGAGGGCCGCCAGCGCCTTGTCGACCAGGCCGGCCTGCCGGATGCCGGCGTCGGTGACCACCAGAGGACGGGTGATGCCGCAGCGTTCGCACTCCGCCCGCAGCTGGGCCAGCACGCCGAAGTCGATGAGGATGTTTGTCACGTACAGGATCTGGGCCACGCTGCGTCTCCGGTTATGGTGATGGGTTGTGAAAACTATACGGAGGCGGACCGGGAGTGCGGTCCCCGATAGGACAACAGGTCCATGGCCCATTCCCACCTTGCTGCTGCCCGTCAACGCCTGACACCCGCCATGCGCGGGGTGCTCGACCGGATCGATCGGGCCGGTCATCCCCCCATGCACACGCTGGAACCCGACCAGGCCCGAGCGGCCTACGAGGCGGGTGCCGGCGTGCTCGATGTGCCCCTGGCACCGCTGGACCGGGTCGAGGACCTGTCCGTGCCGACCCGCGACGGGCAAACCCTCAGGGCCCGTCTCTTTTCACCCTCTGCGACACCCGGCCTGCCGGTTCTGCTGTACCTGCACGGGGGCGGCTTCACCGTGGGCAGTGTGGCCACCCACGAAGCCCTGTGCCGTCAGCTGGCCGCACTGGCCGGCTGCGCCGTGGTGTCGGTGGATTACCGGCTGGCGCCGCAATGGAAGTTCCCGACCGCCGTGCACGATGCCTGGGACAGCCTGCAGTGGCTGCACCGCTCGGCCCCCGGACTCGGGCTGGACGCTACCCGGCTGGCCGTGGGCGGCGACAGCGCCGGCGGCACCTTGTCGCTGGTGACGGCGCTCACCGCCCGCGATGCCGGCCTGCCGCTGGCGCTTCAGCTGCTGTTCTATCCGGGCTGTGCCGGTCATCAGGACACCGGCAGCCACCGCGCATTCGCCCAGGGCTTTCTGCTGGAGAAGGCGCACATCGACTACTTCTTCGGGCATTACCTGCGCACGCCCGCAGACCGCGATGACTGGCGGTTCGCCCCGCTGGATGGCGTGGATGCCGATGGCAACGCCCCGGAACTGGAGGGCGTGGCACCGGTCTGGATGGGGCTGGCGGAGTGCGATCCGCTCACCGACGAGTGCATCGCAATGGCCGACCGCCTGCGCATGGCCGGCGTGGCGGTGGACCTGGAGATCTACCACGGCATGGTCCACGGATTCATCCAGTTCGGGCGCGCCATCCCCCAGGCCCTGGACGCCCACCGACACGCGGCCCAGGCCCTGCGACAAGCCTTTCAGACCCCCTGACCGGAGCATTCCATGGCCTTGCAACGATCCGATTTCCGATTCTTTCACCGCCTGCGGGTGCGCTGGGCCGAGGTGGACATGCAGCGCATCGTCTTCAACGCCCACTACCTGATGTATTTCGACACCGCCATCTCCGACTATTGGCGGGCGCTGGCGCTGCCGTACACCGAGGCCATGGAACATCTGGAAGGCGATCTGTACGTGGTCAAGGCCACCATCGAATTCCATGCCTCGGCTGGCCTGGACGACCAGATCGATGTGGCGTTGCGCTGCACCCGCATCGGCAGTTCGTCCATCACCTTCAGCGGGGCCATCTTCCGGGGCGATCGGCACCTGATCAGCAGCGAGATCGTCTATGTGTTTGCCGATCCGGCCACCCAGACCTCGCGCCCGGTGCCGCAGGCGCTGCGCGACATCCTGCTGGGTTTCGAGGCCGGCGAGCCCGTCGTTCAGCTGGCGGTGGGCCGGTGGGTCGACCTGCGGCCCGCGGCCGCCGCGCTGCGTTCACGGGTGTTCATCGAGGAGCAGGGCATCGATCCGGCCATCGAGCTCGATGCGCTCGATGACGGCGCGGTGCACGCCGTGCTGACCAACCGTCTGGGTCAGCCGGTGGCCACCGGCCGCCTGCTGGTGCACGAACCCGGCGTCGGCCGGATCGGCCGCATGGCGGTGCATCGGGTGCTGCGGGGCGGCCGGTTCGGGCAGCAGGTGCTGGACGCGCTCATGGCAGCCGCCCGCGAGCGTGGGGACCGTCAGGTCGTGCTGCACGCGCAGCGCAGCGCAGAGGGCTTCTACCGGCGCCTGGGCTTTCAGCCCTGCGGCGAACCGTTCGAGGAGGCCGGCATCGCCCACACCGAGATGATCAAGGGGCTCTGAGGCGTTCGATCAGCTCGCAGCGATGCCGCTGCGGGTCGAGCCTGGGAACGGGCTCGTCCATTCGGTGCTGCCATTCGTCCAGCCGTGCACCCAGCCCTCCGGCCTGGCGCCGGATGCGCAACAGGGTGGTGCTGCGGGTGCCGTAGTCGCTGTCCGGAATGCGGACGAACGGGCTGGACAGTGCCCGTTCGAGTGCCATCGGCACGCCGGTGCGGGGCAGATCGGTCTCCGGCGCCGGATGGTGGTCGGTCAGGGCATCTTGCAGCGTCGGATGAACCGGATCGTCGGCGTCCATCGGGACGGCGGATGCTTGAAGGGCCGCGCACAGCTTGAGGGTCTTCGGCCACGGGGTGTCCAGGCTGGCGTTCGACAGGCCATACAGCCCGGGCCCCAGAGGCCGCTGGTGACGCTGCGGTGTCTGCGCGGCGTGCGGATCGGCCGGATGGCGGTTGCTGACCCAATGCCAGCGGCCGGCGCCGAGGTCACCCAGCACGAGGTTGAAGCCGCCGTAGGCCTGGGGCTGGAGCGTCTGCACGAAACCGGCCAGGTCGTCCTGGCCTGCCAGCCAGCGCGACACCAGCTCCCCCCGGCTGCGCTCGGCGCGCTCGGGCGTGGCCTGGCGCACGTTGGTCAGCCACGCCACTCGACCGGCGGGGCTCAGCCCCAGCCAGGTGCCGCCGTCACGCAGGTCGCGACCGGCCACCACCTCGGCACCGGTTTCGGAGCGCCAGCGGTGCAGCGGCTCCGTCGGCCGATCGAAGGACTCGTCCCGGTTGGAGGCCAGCCACAGCGGCATGTCCGGGTGGAGGCCGATGGCAAAGGCGATCAGGCACATGCCGCCGGTTCAGATGTCTTCCAGCAGGGGGTAGGGCAGGGGAAGCAGGCTCAGGACCCGGCCGTCGATCTGCAGCGTGCCGGTCGCCATGGCGCTGGTCTGCAACGAGGCGATGGCATCGAAGCCGCCATTCGGGTTCGGTGCTGCCTGGGCGATGACCCCGCATGGCTGGGAGGGGTCGCTGTCGTGGAACACCTCCTGGCCTGCCGCCATGGGCGCGCTGGCGTGAACCAGCGCACCGCGCCGCTTCAGGGTGCCCCGGAACTGGCTGCGTGCCACGACCTCCTGGCCCGGGTAGCAGCCCTTCTTGAAGTTCACGCCGCCCACCGACTCGTAGTTGAGCATCTGGGGCACGAAGGCCTCGAACACCGGCTGGCTCAGGGTGGCCACGCCGCTGCGCACGTCCAGCCACGACCAGAGGGAGGCATCCAGTGCCGGACCCTCGGCGATCGCCTTGTCGACCGGCGCGATCTGGAGGGCACGCCCCGTTCCCTCGGCCGGGTACAGCCGCACGGTGCTGATGCCGTCGTGCTGCCGATGGCTCCAGGGCGCGGGCGGCAGATCGGCCGGAACCGAGTCGCCGCTCAGGCCCGACAACTGGAACTCGGCCGTTGCGTCGGTGAGCTTGACCTTGGCGCGCAGCACGAACATCGACAGGCGCTTGAGCGTGGCGGGCAGCAGATCGCGCGAACAGACCAGCAGGATGTCGTCATGGGCACGCTTGAAACCCACGAAGCTGGCCTGCATGCGGCCTTTGGCCGAACAGAATGCGGCCAGGCGGGCTTCGGACAGGCCGAGCAGCGAGAAGTCCTGGGTCAGCTGCCCGTGCAGGAATGGGGCGGCGTCGTCGCCGCGGGCCCGGATGATGCCGAGGTGGTCGAGCGGGGTGCGTCCGTGGAATGTCATGGCGTGGCGGTGAGGGGAAGGCGCAAAGCCCTGGATTATCATGGCCGACCACCCCGGGCGAGGTCCCGCCCCGCCATCACCCTGACGCCGTCCTGCCCGTGTTCCGACTCCTGAAACGTCTCGTGTCCGCCGTGCTGCTGGCCCTGGTTGTCGCCGGCGGACTCGGCTGGTGGTGGCTGGACCGTCCTCTGCCTCTGAGCGGCGAAGCCCCGTTGCTGGTGGAGGTTCCGCCGGGCTCCTCTGCACGGGGCGTGGCCCAGCGGCTCAGCCGGGCCGGGGTGGGGCTTCCGCCCCTGGCGCTGGAGGCCTGGTTCCGCCTGTCCGGGCAGGCGCAGGACATCAAGGCCGGTGTGTACGAGGTGCCGGCCGGCTTCACCCCGAACCAGCTGTTGCGGCGCCTGGTGTCGGGCGATCAGGCCCTGTTCAGCGTGGCCATCATCGAGGGCTGGACCTACCGGCAGGTGTTCGATGCGCTGCGCCGCCATCCCGACCTGACGCCGGATCTGCAGGGCCTGAGCGATGCGCAGGTCATGGGCCTGATCGGCAAGCCTGGCGTGCACCCCGAAGGCCGCTTCTTCCCGGATACCTATCGGGTGGCGCGCAAGGCGCCGGCCTCCAGCGTGCTGCGGCAGGCCGCTGCCGCCATGGACGACCAGCTGGCCCGCGCCTGGGCCCGACGCTCGCCGGAAACGCCCCTGCGCACGCCCGAGGAGGCGCTGATCCTGGCCAGCATCGTCGAAAAGGAAACCGGGCTGGCAAGCGACCGGCCCGAGATTGCCGGCGTGTTTGCCAACCGGCTGCGCATCGGCATGCGCCTGCAGACCGACCCGACCATCATCTACGGCCTGGGAGAGCGGTTCGACGGCAACCTGCGCAGGGTGCACCTGGAAACCGACGGACCCTACAACACCTACACCCGCTCCGGACTGCCCCCGACACCGATCGCCCTGCCCGGACAGGCCTCGCTGCTGGCTGCGGTCCAGCCCAAACGCACCAGCGCCCTGTACTTCGTGGCCCGGGGCGACGGCTCCAGCCAGTTCAGCGCCACCCTGGACGAACACAACGCTGCAGTGCGGCGTTTCATCCTCAACCGCTGAAGGCAATTGCGCTCATGCAGCCCGGTCTATTCATCACGTTCGAAGGCATCGACGGTGCCGGCAAGTCCACCCATATCGGTGCGGTGGCCGATGCATTCCGGCGCCACGGCCGCTCTGTCCGCCTGACCCGTGAGCCCGGGGGCACGCCCCTGGCCGAAAAGCTGCGCGGGCTGGTCCTCAACGACCCGATGGACCCGCTGACCGAAGCCCTGCTGATGTTCGCCGCCCGCCGCGATCACCTGCAGCAGGTGATCGAACCGGCACTGGCAGCCGGCGAGGTGGTGCTGTGCGACCGCTTCACCGACGCCACGTTCGCCTACCAGGGGTACGGCCGGGGCTTCGATCTGCCGGTGCTGTCGTTGCTGGAGGCCTGGGTGCAGGCCACGCCGCAGGACACGGTCCGCCAGCCCGACATGACGCTCTGGTTCGACCTGCCGGCCGAGGTGGCTGCATCCCGCCTGGCTTCGGCTCGCGTGCCGGACCGGTTCGAAGCCCAGCCGCAGGTGTTCTTCGAGCGGGTCTCGGCCGGTTACGCCGCGCGGGCCGAGGCCGCGCCGGGCCGCTTTGCCCGCGTCGATGCCCACCAGCCTGTGGAGCATGTCGCCGCACAGGTACGCGCGGCGCTGGCAGCGCGGGGCTGGCTGCCGGGGGCGCAGGCATGACGGCGCCGCCAGCCTTGCCGCCGTGGCTGCAGCGCCAGCTGGAGGCGCTGCTCGCCCAGCGTGGCCACGCGATCCTGCTCACGGGCCCGAGCGGTCTCGGGCAGTACGAACTGGGGCTGGCGCTGGTGCGGGCATGGTTGTGCGAGCGCCCATCGCCTTCAGGCGCCTGCGGTGCCTGCGGCAGCTGCCACGCCGTCGACGTGCGAACCCACGCCGACCTTCGGGTGCTCATGCCCGAGACCTTGTGCCTGGAGCACGGCTGGCCGCTGGACGAGTCCACCCAGAAAGACCTGGACGAGAAGAAGCGAAAGCCCAGCCGCTGGATCCGAGTCGATGCGGCGCGGGACGCGGTCGGATTCGGCCAGACCACCCGGTCGCGCGGAAGGACCAAGGCGGTGCTGGTGTTCCCGGCCGACCGCCTGAACACCGAATCGGCCAATGCCCTGCTCAAGACACTGGAGGAGCCGGCGGGTGATCTGCGCTTCCTGCTGGCCACCGAAGCAGCCGACCAGCTGCTGCCCACGGTGCGCAGCCGGTGCCAGACCCATGCGCTGGCCTGGCCCGACGAAGAAGAGGCGCTGGCCTGGCTTCAGGCCCAGGCCGGGCAGGGTGGCGACCGCTCGACCGCGCAGGTCTGGTGGCGCGCATCGGGTGGCCGACCGGCCGATGCGCTGGCCTGGTCGACCCTCGGGCTCACCGAAGCCGCCTGGCGATCGATCCCGCGGGCGGTTGCCAGAGGCGACTGGTCGGTCCTGTACGACTGGGGCCCGGCGCGCCAGTTGTCGGTGCTGCAGAAGCTCTGCCACGACCTGATGACCCACGCCGCAGGGGCGCCGACCCGCTATTTCCGCCCCGACGACCTGCCCGCACCGCCGCCATGGCGGACGCTGGCGAACTGGTCACGCGAGCTGAGCGAGGCGGTGCGCACGGTCGAGCACCCCTTCAACGCCGGCCTCATGCAGGAAGCCTGGGCCGCCCGGGCCCGTCAGGTGCTGGGCAAAGGGGCCGTTTCTGTGGCGGGACGGACTCAGTCATTCAGGGCTACCGTATGAGTCGGCGGCGCTTGCCGCTACACTGCGCCCCATGAGCACCAACCCGTCTTCGTCGGCCGCCCGGCCGAGCGTGATCCAGCTCTCCATCAAGGAAAAGGCGGCGCTGTACGCGGCCTACATCCCCTTGTTCGCAGACGGCGGCATCTTCATCCCCTCGGCGCGCGACTACAAGCTGGGCGACGATGTGTATGTGCTCCTGAGCCTGCCGGACGATCCGCAGCGCTACCCGGTGGCCGGCAAGGTGGCCTGGGTGACCCCCGCCAAGGCCCAGGGTGGCCGCACCCAGGGCGTGGGCATCCGGTTTCCGGCCGACGACAAGTCGCGGCAGCTCAAGCTCAAGATCGAGGAGATCCTGGGCGCCTCCATCGGCTCCGACCGGGCGACCCAGACCATCTGAGCCGGTCTGCTCCCGACCTGCGACACCGCCACGGGCGGTGTCTTCATTTGGCGAACCGACATGTTCATCGACTCCCATTGCCACCTGAGCTTTCCCGAACTCCGGGAACGCCTGCCCGAGATCCTCCAGGCCATGGCCGATGCCCAGGTCGGTCAGGCGCTGTGCATCTGCACCACGCTGGAGGAGTTCGATGCGGTGCATGCGCTGACCAAGCAGCCTCAGCTCTGGGCCACCGTCGGTGTGCATCCGGACAACGAAGGCGTGCGGGAGCCCACGCTCGACGATCTGCTGGCCGGCGCTGCCCGGCCGCGGGTGGTGGGCATCGGCGAGACGGGGCTGGACTACTACCGACTCGAAGGGCGCTCGCTGGCCGACATGGAGTGGCAGCGGGAACGGTTCCGGACCCACATCCGCGCAGCCCGACAGACCGACCTGCCGCTGGTGATCCACACCCGGTCGGCATCGGACGACACGCTGGCCATCCTGAGGGAGGAGGGCGGGTTTGCCGGCCAGGCAGCGGGCGGCGACGTGGCCCGCGGCGTGTTCCACTGCTTCACCGAGACCGAGGCCGTGGCGCGTGCCGCGCTGGACCTGGGCTTCTACATCTCGCTCTCCGGTATCCTGACGTTCCGCAACGCCGCCGACCTGCGCGATGTGGCGCGCTTCGTGCCCATGGACCGGCTGCTGATCGAGACCGACAGCCCTTACCTGGCGCCGGTGCCGTTCCGGGGGAAGACCAACACCCCGGCACTGGTGCCTTGGGTGGCCCGCCAGCTGGCAGAGCTGCGAGGCATGACGGTCGAGGAGGTGGCACAGGCCACCAGCGCCAATTTCCACACCCTGTTCAACCGGGTGCCGGCCCATCCTGAACCTCAAGCATCACTTCAATAAAATGAAAAAACGCCTTGTTTTGAAGGGATTTTTTCTTGCGGCGGTATCGCCTTCCATGGTGCTGGCCGATTCCTTCGAGCGTTTTTTCTCGGCGATCCAGCGCGACGATGCCGACACCCTGCAGGGCCTGGCGGCCCGAGGGTTCGACCTCAACACCGTGAATGCGCAGGGCGAGCATCCGCTGTTTCTGGCGCTCAAGGCCGAGGCCTGGCGGGCGGCTGCATTTCTGGTGTCGCGGCCGGAGGTCCGGGTCGAGACCCGGTCGGCCACCGGTGAAACGCCGTTGATGATCGCCGCCCTCAAGGGCCGGATCGAGCTGGCCCGGCGCCTCATCGAACGGGGCGCCGAGGTGAACAAGCCCGGCTGGACCCCGCTGCACTACGCTGCCACCTTTCCCGGCCCGGTGGCGCCCGAGATGACCCGGCTGATGCTGGAGCATCACGCGTACATCGATGCCGAATCGCCCAATGGGTCCACGCCGCTCATGATGGCGGCCCAGTACGGCAACACCACCGTGGTCAAGCTGCTGCTGGAGGAGGGGGCCGATCCTTTGCTCAGGAACCAGCTGGGCCTGACCGCCATCGACTTCGCCCAGCGCGCCAACCGGGCGGAAGCGGCCGAGATCATTGCGGCCTTCGTGCGCGCCCGGCAACCCCGCGGCACCTGGTGAGGGCCCGGGGCTTGTCCCCTGAGTAGGTGTAACCCACATTTCCCCGGTGTTGCGCAGACCGGACAATCCCGGCCAACTGCCACCTGAGGAGACTTCGTGAAGTTAGCCAGTCAAAAAGATTTCCTGTCCGGATTGATGTTCACCATCGTGGGCATTTCGTTTGCCCTCGGCGCCCGCGAGTACGAGGTGGGCGCTGCCGCCCGCATGGGCCCCGGCTACTTTCCCATGATGCTGGGCATCCTGCTCACGGTGCTCGGCGTGAGCATCACCATCCAGTCGTTCCGCAAGGGCGGGGCGGATGGCGATCCGGTCGGCGCCATCGCCTGGCGCCCTCTGTGCTTCGTGCTGGGCGCCAACCTGTTGTTCGGCGCCCTGCTGGTGGGAGTGCCTGCGCTGGGCATCCCGGCCTTCGGCCTGATCGTGGCGCTGTACGTGCTGGTGGTGGTGGCCGGCTTCGCCCAGCCGGGCAGCAAGATCAAGCATTCGCTGGTGCTCGCCACGGTGCTGGCGGTGGGCAGCTACGGCGCCTTCGTCTACATGCTCAACCTGCAGTTCCCGGTGTGGCCTGCGTTCCTGACCGCCTGACCCGGAGACCCCTGCCATGGATCTGATCAACAACCTCTCGCTGGGATTCGGTGTCGCGTTCACCTTCCAGAACCTGCTGTATGCCTTCGTCGGCTGCCTGCTGGGGACCCTGATCGGGGTTCTGCCGGGCATCGGCCCGCTGGCCACCATCGCGATGCTGCTGCCGGCCACCTACGGCCTGGAGCCGGTGTCGGCGCTCATCATGCTGGCCGGCATCTACTACGGCGCGCAATACGGTGGCTCCACCACCGCCATCCTGGTGAACCTGCCGGGGGAATCGTCGTCGGTGGTGACCGTGATCGACGGCTACCAGATGGCGCGCAAGGGCAGGGCAGGCCCTGCGCTGGCGGCCGCCGGCCTGGGCTCCTTCTTCGCGGGCTGCGTCGGCACCCTGGTGCTGGCTGCTTTTGCACCACCGCTGACCGAGGTGGCCCTGAGCTTCGGTCCGTCCGAGTACTTCGCGCTGATGGTGCTGGGCCTGATCGGCGCCGTGGTGCTGGCCTCGGGTTCGCTGATCAAGGCGCTGGCCATGATCGTGCTGGGTCTGCTGGTCGGCCTGGTGGGTACCGACGTGAACTCCGGTGTGGCGCGCTACACCTTCGACATCCCGGAACTCACCGACGGCATCAACTTCGTGGTGATCGCCATGGGTGTGTTCGGTTACGGCGAAATCATCAGCAACCTCTCCCATTCGGAAGAGAAGCGCGAGGTCTTCACCGGCAAGGTGACCGGCATCATGCCCACGGCCGAGGACTTCAAGAACATGCTGCCGGCGGTGATCCGCGGCACGTCGCTCGGTGCGGTGCTGGGCATCCTGCCGGGCGGCGGGGCGCTGCTGTCGTCGTTTGCGGCCTACACGATCGAGAAGAAGACCAAGCTCAAGCCGGGCGAGGTTCCTTTCGGCCAGGGCAACATCCGCGGTGTGGCGGCCCCCGAGTCGGCCAACAACGCGGGCTCGCAGACCTCCTTCATCCCGCTGCTGACGCTGGGCATCCCGCCCAACGCCGTGATGGCGCTGATGGTGGGTGCCATGACCATCCACAACATCCAGCCGGGCCCGCAGGTGATGAGCAGCAACCCGGAACTGTTCTGGGGCCTGATTGCGTCCATGTGGATCGGCAACGCCATGCTGGTGATCCTGAACCTGCCGCTGATCGGCATCTGGATCAAGCTGCTGACCGTGCCTTACCGCTGGCTGTTCCCGGCCATCATCCTGTTCTGCGCCATCGGCGTGTACTCGACGAACAACAACAACTTCGACATCTGGATGGTGGCGCTGTTCGGCCTGATCGGCTATGGCTTCATCAAGCTGGGCTGTGAGCCGGCGCCGCTGCTGCTGGGCTTCATCCTGGGTCCGATGATGGAGGAATACCTGCGCCGCGCGCTGTTGATTTCCCGCGGCGACTGGAGCGTGTTCGTGACCCGGCCGATCTCGGCGTCGCTGCTGGTCGCGGCGCTGGTGTTGCTGGCCATCGTGCTGCTGCCATCCATCAAGAAGAAGCGCGAAGAAGCGTTCGTCGAGGACTGAGGACCCGCCAGGTGATGGCCGTGAAGACCGTGGCTGGCTAAGGTAATCAACTCCTGCAGTGGTTTCAGGAACTTCGTTGATTTCGTTGACTTTTCTTCGGGTGCGCGTTTTGATTTACCTGCCCTCGATGCAAGCCAATTCTGGTCAGCTGACAGCCAGAGAAGGCCGGTTCAGCCGCCCGTAGCCATGGCTGGTGAGACTGGCCTTCCTGCAGCCAGCGGGCTCGCTGAATTGCAGTGCAGCTGCACCAGCCGCAAGGTCGGATGTCTGAGCGTTCGTGCCTGGCGAGTTTTTTGCGGACTGGTCGACTTAGAAACAGGCGTCAACATCACGAGCCACGAGGCGTAATTCCATGTGGTCCTATGCCTTCATAGGTGCGTCAAAAATCGTTGCGGATGGCTCTATGCGTCGCAGCGGCAGGCTGCTTCTGCATAACCGGGCGATGTAGCGCGGTGAGTGACCGAGCGCAGCTAGGCACATAGCCTTTTTCTGCAGGTTCTTACAGACCCCTGGCTGCTGGTTTTCGGCTTGGTACGCTAGAAAGCCTCAACCGTTCTCATTTCAGATTTCGGATTGCGGCATGTCCTGGAGTCTGTGTAGAGAACGCATACGCTCGGAGCACTCGATGGGAAAAGCACAACGGCTCTTCAATGGTTCGGCAACCCATACCCTGTACGGGCGGATCACTCCAACGCCTGAGCAGTTGGACTTCCTCCAAGAGCAGTGGAACGCACTCGCGAGCTACCTATGTGAGCGTCTTTCGGTGTGGGGGTACCCGGTTTCAACTCTTCTCCAAGGTTCGTATCGGTATGGGACTCTCATAAAGCCTCTACATAGGGGCGAAAGCTATGACGTCGATGTGGGCGTGTATTTTTCGTGGGACAAAACCTCCAACCAGGCTAGTCCAACAGCCAAGCAACTGCGAGCTTGGGTTCAGAGCGAGCTACAGCAGTACGTTTCCCACGCGGGAGAGACGGTGGATGTGGTCGACCCTCCGAAAGAGCGGTGCTCGCGGGCGATCTACAGCCAGCAGTTTCACATCGATACCCCCACGTACCACCTTGATTCTGCATCTGACCAGAGGCGCCTGGCGTGCTTGTCCGGCAAGTGGGAAGAGAGCGATCCCAAGCCATTGCACAAGTGGTTTCGGGACGTAGTCGATCACGAGCACAGAGACCAGTTAAGGCGACTGGTCAGGTACCTCAAAGCCTGGGCGGCGATCGAGTTCCAAGATGCAGCATCCGCTCGCCCGAGCTCAGTACTACTAACCATTCTGGCTGCGGAAGCCTGCCGTGAGATGTGGGCGGAGCGCTTTTGGGGGATCTCGGACGACACAGCCCTCGGTCTTGTTGTAGGGAAGCTCTATGAACGCCTTGCGAATGACCGCAGAGTCCCGAATCCGGTAGACGCCGAAGAGGACCTCAACCGAATACCACAAGAAGCTTGGGAGGCCTTTCTCACGCGGTTGGCGGCGCTGAACGACGCAGCTCAGTTGGCCGAAAGTGCAGAAGACGAAGCATCAGCAGCGCTGGCCTGGGAAGGCGCCTTCCAGTTCCTCATGCCGCTACCGGAAACTGATGAGGTCGAGATCATCGAGGAGAGTTCTTCAAAGGCTCTCATGCAGGTCCCTGATGTCGTTATCCATGTGTACGACAGACCCGGAGGTGCTCTTCTGTCTACGTGTCGCAACGAAGTTGAAGTCCCCTCGATTTCCTGAGCCAGTCAGAAGTAGAGGTTGGGGAACAGTTTGACACGGTACTCGACCGGAGGGATTCGGCCGAGAGCTTCATGGG
>NZ_NFUT01000002.1:0-653068 GCF_002127215.1 Hydrogenophaga sp. IBVHS2
ACACGAACTGTCAACCCTTCAAGTGGACCGCCACCGCCGATTCGATCCTTGTGAAGCTGCATCGACTTTGCTCACGTATCAGCGGGACAGGACACTAGTTCTGCCGCTGTGCGGGGTCGATCCGCCGCTCGCGATCGGCCGGCTGCAGCAGCACCACCAGCGCACCGGCCCCGCCTTCGGCCGGGCGGGCCTGCACGAAGGCCAGCACCTCGCGCTTCTGCACCAGCCAGCGCAGCACCCGGGTCTTGAGCACCGGGGTGCGGCCCGGTGAGCCCAGTCCCTTGCCATGCACCACGCGCACGCAGCGCAGGCCATGGCGGTGGCATTCCCGGATGAACTGGCCCAGGGCTTCGCGGGCTTCGTCGATGCGCAGTCCGTGCAGGTCGATGTGGCGCTGGATGCTCCAGCGGCCCTCGCGCAGCTTGCGCACCACGTCCGGGCCCAGGCCGGGGCGGCGGTAGCTCAGCAGGTCGTCGGTGTGCAGCAGGGTCTCCACGTCGAACTCGTCCGACAGGGCCTCGTGCATGACGCGGGCTTCGTCGAGCTGGCGCTGCACCGGCTGGGTCGAGGGGCCGGCGGGGCGGTGCTCGAACCGGCCATGGGCGGGCAGCCGCACCACCGGCCCCACGGCCATCTCGAACAGGCGCTGCTCGCGCTCACGGCGGCGCTCGGCCTCTCGGCGCTCGGCTTCCTCGGCCGCCAGCCGGGCCGCATGCTCGGCCATGGCGCGCCGTATCTGCTTGAGTTCGGCCAGCGACTGGATCTTCATGCGGCCGATTGTCGCCCCGGCCTGCCGGGCGGTGGGGCCGTGCCCCACATGACCTTCAGACCAGGCCCATCTCGGCCATGGAAGCCACGCGCTGGCGGGTGACGATGAAGTGGTCCAGCACCCGGACATCGACCAGCGCCAGGGCGTTGCGCAGCATGGCGGTGAGCGATTCGTCGGCCCGCGAGGGCATGCACTGGCCGCTGGGATGGTTGTGGGCCAGCACCACCGAGGCGGCCTTGTGGTGCAGCGCCCGCACCACCACCTCGCGCGGGTACACGCTGGTCTGGTTCAGCGTGCCCCGGAACATCTCCTCGCAGGCCAGCAGGCGCAGGCTGCTGTCCAGGAACACCACGGCAAACACCTCGTGCGGCAGCGAGCCCATGCGCAGCTGCAGGTACTCGCGCACCGCCATGGCGTTGTCCATCAGCGGCATCTGCTGCATTTCCTCGTGGAGCGAACGGCGCACCAGCTCGAGCACCGCCAGCAGTTCGGCCCGTTTGGCCGGACCCAGTCCCCTCACCCGGGCCAGTTCGTTCGGGCCGGCCTGCAGCAGGCCGCGCACGCCGCCGAAGCGGTCCAGCAGGTCCTGCGCCATCTGCAGCACATGACGGCCGGGCAGGCCGGTGCGCAGCAGGATGGCCAGCAGTTCGGCATCGGCCAGCGCCTGCGGGCCGTGGCTGAGCAGCTTTTCACGCGGTCTTGCCTGGGCGGGCAGGCCCTTGAGGCCGGGGATGGCGATCTCCTGCATGGAGCGGCTCCGGGAAAGAGGGGGCGGTCTTTTTACAATACGGGTTTTGTCGGTACACCCCGACGTGTCCCCTTTCCTCCCTCCCGCCATGTCCCAGGTCCAAGACGGTTCCTTCCTCACCCTGCACTACCGCATGTCCGACCTGCAGGGGCGGGCCTACATCGACACCTTCTCGGGGGCGCCCGCCACGCTCAGCCTGGGCTCGGGTCAGCTCTCGCCCGCCATCGAGCAGCGGCTGATCGGCCTGGAAGAGGGCGCCCGCACCGTGATCGAGCTGGCGGCCGGCGAGGCCTTCGGCGAGCGCCAGCCCGAGATGCTGCAATGGGTGGCCCGCAAGCTGCTCGACGAGCTGGGCGACCCGCACGAGCGCTATGCGCCGGGCGACGTGGTGCAGTTCCCCACGCCCGACGGCCAGGGCACCTATGCCGGTGCGGTGCGCGAGGTCCGCGAGGACGGCGCCGTGCTGTTCGACTTCAACCACCCGCTGGCCGGACAACCCGTCCGGTTCGAGGTGCAACTCATCGGGGTGCTGTGATGCCGCTGCAAGACATCGTGCTGGCCGAACCGCGCGGCTTCTGTGCCGGCGTGGACCGGGCCATCGAGATCGTGGAGAAGGCGCTGACCAAGTTCGGCGCACCCATCTATGTGCGCCACGAGATCGTGCACAACACCTACGTGGTCAACGACCTCAAGGCCAAAGGCGCCATCTTCATCGAGGAACTGTCCGAGGTGCCGCCGGGGGCCACGCTGGTGTTCTCGGCCCACGGCGTGAGCAAGGCCATCCAGCAGGAGGCCCACCGGCGCGGCTTCCAGGTGTTCGACGCCACCTGCCCGCTGGTGACCAAGGTGCATGTGGAGGTGGCCAAGCTGCACCGCGAGGGCTTTGAATTCATCATGATCGGCCACAAGGGCCACCCCGAGGTGGAAGGCACCATGGGCCAGCTGGACAGCGGCATCCACCTGGTCGAGGATGTCGAGGACGTCGCCCGCGTGCAGCCGTCGCAGACCGAGAAGCTGGCCGTGGTCACCCAGACCACGCTGTCGGTCGACGACGCTGCCGAGATCGCCGCAGCGGTCAAGGCCCGTTTCCCGCAGGTGCGCGAGCCCAAGCAGCAGGACATCTGCTACGCCACCCAGAACCGCCAGGACGCGGTCAAGCTGCTGAGCCCGCAGGTGGACGTCGTCATCGTGGTGGGCAGCCCCACCAGCTCCAACAGCAACCGGCTGCGCGAGGTCGCCCTGAAGCTGGGCACCCGCAGCCACATGGTCGACAGCGCCGACGAGCTGCGTGCCGAGTGGTTCGAGGGCGCCACCCGCGTCGGCCTGACCGCCGGTGCCTCGGCCCCGGAGATCCTGGTGCAGCAGGTCATGGAGCGCATCAAGGCGCTGGGCGCGATCTCGGTGCGCTCGATGGAGGGGCTGGTGGAAACCACCAAGTTCCCGCTGCCCAAGGGCCTGCGCATCGACGGTGCGCCCGATGCCGCCCCTGCCGGCGACGCCTGAAACTTCCCTCTTCTCCCGATTTCCCCATGCTCGACATCGTCCAACTCCGCAAAGACCTGCCCGCCGTCATCGAACGGCTGGAGCGCCGCAAGAACCCGCAGCCCTACCTGGACGTGGCGGCCTACCAGGCGCTGGAGTCCGAGCGCAAGACGCTGCAGACCCGCACCGAAGAGCTGCAGAGCCAGCGCAACAGCCTGTCCAAGCAGATCGGCATGCTCAAGGGCAAGGGCCAGCACGCCGAGGCCGATGCGGTGATGGCCCAGGTCGGTGCCATCAAGGCCGAGCTGGAGGCTGGCGCGGCCCGCCTCGATGTGATCCAGACCGAGCTGCAGACCCTGCTGCTGGCGGTGCCCAACCTGCCGCACGACAGCGTGCCGGTGGGCAGCGACGAATCGGGCAACGTGGAGCTGCGCCGCTGGGGCAGCCCGCGTGCCTTCGACTTCCCGGTGCGCGACCATGTGGACATCGGCGAGAAGCTGGGCCTGGACTTCGAGACCGGCGCCAAGCTGGCCGGATCGCGCTTCACCTTCATGCGTGGTCCCATCGCCCGGCTGCACCGCGCACTCGCCCAGTTCATGCTGGATGTGCAGACCCAGCAGCACGGCTACACCGAGTGCTACACGCCCTACATCGTCAATGCCGACACCCTGCGCGGCACCGGCCAGCTGCCCAAGTTCGAGGGTGACCTGTTCGCCGCGAAGAAAGGCGGTCAGGACGGCGGAGAAGAGGAGCAGGCGCTCTACCTCATCCCCACCAGCGAGGTCACGCTGACCAACGTGGTGCGCGACACGGTGCTGACCGAAGCCGAACTGCCGATCAAGCTGACCGCGCACACCCCGTGCTTCCGCTCCGAGGCCGGCAGCGCCGGGCGCGACACGCGCGGCATGATCCGACAGCACCAGTTCGACAAGGTCGAGATGGTGCAGATCGTGCATCCCGAGAAGAGCTACGAGGCCCTGGAAGAAATGACCCGTCACGCCGAGGCGGTGCTGCAGCAGCTGGGCCTGCCCTACCGCGTGCTGGCCCTGTGCACCGGCGACATGGGCTTCGGTGCCACCCGCACCCACGACCTGGAGGTCTGGGTGCCGGCGCAGGGCACTTACCGCGAGATCAGTTCGGTCTCCAACTGCGAGGCCTTCCAGGCCCGCCGCCTGCAGGCCCGCTTCAAGAACGCCCAGGGCAAGAACGAGCTGGTGCACACCCTGAACGGTTCGGGGCTGGCGGTGGGCCGCGCCCTGGTGGCGGTGCTGGAGAACTGCCAGAACGCCGACGGCAGCGTCACCGTGCCCGAGGTGCTGCGGCCCTACATGGGCGGGCTGGAGCGGCTGGCGGCCTGATCACCGCCGGCCTGCAGGATGGCATCGGCCGCCTGCAGCAGTTCGGTGGTGCCCAGGCGCACCACCCGCCGGCCCCGTCCGCGCACCTGCAGCACCAGCCGCGCGCTGAACCAGTGTTCGTGGCCCCGCCAGGCGATCAGCCGCGCCTGGGTGATGTCGGCCCAGGCGATGCGCCGGGGCGCGATCAGTCCGTGCCGCACACCGTCGGTGTCGAACTCGGTGACCGAGCCCATCACCTCGGCCCACTGCCCCAGCACCACCAGGCACAGCAGCCCCACCGCCAGCAGCAGATCGGACGGCATCAGGCGACACGCCTCCGACAGCAGTGCCGACGGCACCAGGGCCCCGACGGCCAGCCCGGCCACCAGCCGGATGCCCACCGGGTAGCTGGGGCCCTTCAGCGGCAGCGCGAGGTCGGGCCGGGGTTCAAGGCTTGCCGGTGCCATCGCCGTCGGCATTCGGTGCACTCAGCCCATCGAGCAGCTTCTCGGTCGCTTCCTCGGTGTCCTGCGTTTCATCGGCGGTGTCGTTCGGGTCACCCACGGCAGGCATTTCCACCGCATCGATGTCCACCACCTGCGGTGGATCGAGGAAGACGGTGACCGTCTGCGGCACGAAGATCACCAACGCCACCAGCATCAGCTGCATCAGCACGAAGGGCACGGCACCCAGGTAGATGTCGCGCGACTGCACCTTGGCCGGCAGCGCACCGTTCTTGAACAGCGTGTCGGCGATGCCGCGCAGGTAGAACAGCGCAAAGCCGAAGGGCGGGTGCATGAAGCTGGTCTGCATGTTCACGCACAGCAGCACGCCGAACCAGATCAGGTCGATGCCCAGCTTGTCGGCCACCGGGCCGAGCAGGGGCAGGATGATGAAGGCGATCTCGAAGAAGTCGAGGAAGAAGGCGAGGAAGAACACGAAGATGTTCACCACCACCAGGAAGCCGATCTGCCCGCCCGGCAGGCCGCTGAGCAGGTGCTCGATCCAGATGCCGCCGTCCACGCCCTGGAACACCAGCGAGAACACCCGCGAACCCAGCAGGATGAACACCACCATGGCGGTGATGCGCATGGTGCCGGTCATGGCCTCCCAGACCAGTTCGCGGTTCAGCCGGCGGTGCAGGGCGGCCAGCACCACCGCACCGGCGGCGCCCATGGCGCCGGCCTCGGTGGGCGTGCAGATGGCGGTGCTGATGCCGGGCAGGCCACCCATGCTGCCGAGCACGGCAAAGATGAGCACGGCCGACGGGATGATGCCGCGCAGACACTGCTTCCACAGCGCCCAGCCGCTGGCGGTGCGCGATTCCGGCGGCAGGGCCGGCAGGGCCTGCGGCCGCAGGCGGGTGAGGATGAAGGTGTAGGTGAGGAAGATCAGCACCTGCAGGATCGACGGACCCCAGGCGCCCTTGTACATGTCGCCCACCGAGCGGCCGAGCTGGTCGGCCATGACCACCAGCACCAGCGAGGGCGGCACCAGCTGCGTGATGGTGCCGCTGGCGGCCAGCACGCCGGTGGCGTAACGCATGTCGTAGCCATAACGCATCATGACCGGCAGCGCGATCATGGACATGGCGATCACCTGCCCCGCCACGGTGCCGGTGATGGCGCCCAGGATGAAGCCCACCACGATCACCGAATAGCCCAGCCCGCCCTTGCGGGTGCCGAACAGCTGGCCCATGGATTCCAGCAGGTCCTCGGCCAGACCGCACTTCTCCAGGATGGCCCCCATCAGCGTGAAGAAGGGAATGGCCAGCAGCAGGTCGTTGGACAGGATGCCGAACAGGTTGAGCGGCAGGTTGCCCAGGAAGCCGGGCGGGAACCAGCCCATGTGGATCGCGAACAGCCCGCAGCCCAGGCCGAGCGCACCCAGCGAGAAGGCCACCGGAAAGCCGATCAGCATGACCACGATCAGGCCCGCGAACATGAGCGGGGCAAAGGTTTCCATGCTCATTGCAGCGGCCTCTCGTAGTGGGTGTCCATGTGCAGCCGGCCCATGAGCCAGGCGGCGCGCTTGATGATTTCCGACAGGCCCTGCAGGGCCACCAGCGACATGCCCAGCGGGATGGTCAGCATGGCGGGCCAGCGGATCAGGCCGCCGGCGTTGCTCGACATCTCGCCGGTCAGGTACATGCGCTCCACGATCGGCCAGGCCAGCCAGGTCAGCGCCAGCGTGAGCGGCAGCAGGAAGCACACCAGCCCCAGCAGGTCGACCCACACCTTGGTGCGGGTGGGGTACAGGCCGTACAGGATGTCGACCCGCACATGCTCGTTGACGCGCAGCACCTGGGCCGCCCCCAGCATCACGCAGGTGGCGAACAGGTACCACTGGATTTCCAGGAATCCGTTGGAGCCGATGTCCAGCAGGTAGCGCACCAGCGCATTGGCGGTGCTGATGGCGCAGGCCAGCAGGATGGCCCACTTGGCCAGGGTGGCCATGCGGTCGTTCAGACCGTCGATCGCCCGTGACAGGGCGAGTAATCCGTTCATCCTTATCTCCTCGGCCCAGGGTGGGCGGACCGGGAGGCTAGGGGTGGCGGGGTAAACGGCCCGTAAAAAGCGGCCGAACGCCCGGGCAGGGCGTCAGGGGGTCGTCAGGGCTGGGGCGGAGGGCCGGGCATCAGGCGGTAACCGATGCCGACCTCGGTCAGCAGATGGATCGGACGCGTCGGGTCGGCCTCGAGCTTCTGCCGCAGCTGGCGGATGTAGATGCGCAGGTAGTGGCCCTGCTCGGCATGGCCGGGCCCCCAGACCTCGCGCAGCAGCTGGCGGCTGCTCACCACCCGGCCGGCCTGCTTGGCCAGCACCTCCAGCAGCCGCCACTGGGTGGCGCTCAGGCGCAGGCGCTCGCCGTCGCGCACCACGCTGCGCTCGGTGAGGTCGATCTGCCAGGGGCCCACCAGCAGGGGCTCCTGCTGGTCACCGGTGCGTGCGGCCAGGCGCAGGGCCACCCGGATGCGGGCATGGAGCTCCTGGACCCCGAAGGGTTTGACCAGGTAGTCGTCGGCGCCGGCATCCAGGGCCTCCACCTTCTGCGCCTCCTGGCTGCGGGCCGACAGCACCAGGATGGGCCGGTTGGTCCATTCGCGGATGGCCCGGATCAGGCGGATCCCGTCGCCGTCCGGCAGTCCCAGGTCGATCAGGAAGACGTCGATGCGGCGGTTGCCGGCCAGGGCCAGGCCTTCCCGCAGCGAGGCCGCCTCCTGCACGGCGTAACCCTCGGCCGTCAGCGTGGTCCGCAGCATGTCGCGGATGGTGGCTTCGTCGTCGACCACCAGCAGGTTCAGGGGTGTGCTCATTCGGACTCCATCAGGCGGGTCAGTTCGTCGCGCGCCTGGGCCGGGACCGGCACGGTGATCGTTAAGACGGCGCCGTTGCGGTTGGCGGCTTCGATGTGTCCGCCGTGCAGCCGCACCACCGCTTCGCAGATGGCCAGGCCCAGTCCGCTGCCGGCGGTGCCGGTGGCACGGTCGCCCCGGACGAAGCGCCGGAAGATGTCCGGCAGTTCCTGGGGGTCGATCCCCGGTCCATGGTCCTGCACGCACAGCACCCAGGCCTCGTCGGTGGTGGTCACCTCGATCTCCACCGGCGGGTCTGCAGACCCGTGCCGCGCGGCATTGGCCAGCAGGTTGGCCAGTGCCTGGGTCATCAGCCGGGGGTCGCACCACAGCAGATCGTTCTCGTTGAGCTGCAGCCGGCACTGATCGGGCTTGAGCGTGCCGGCGACCTGTTCCAGCGCTTCGCGCACCAGCTCGCCGGCCGGGCACCATTCGGGCTCGATGACCACGGCGCCGTCGTTGAGCCGCGTCCAGGCCAGCAGGTCGCTGGAGAGCGTCTGCAGGCGCCGGGCCTGGTCGATGATGTGGGCCAGCAGCTGATCACGCTGGGCCGGCGCGAGGTGGCCTTCCTGGCCGCGCAGGGAACTGGCGGCGCCCATGATGGTGGTCAGCGGTGTGCGGAAGTCGTGCGAGATCCCGGCCAGCAGCGTGTTGCGCACCCGTTCGGCCTCGGCCTGCAGCTCCACCGCACGCGCTGCCTCCAGCGCCCGCAGGCGCTCGATGGCTGCCTTGCGTGCCTGGGTGGTGAGATGGCTCACCACCAGGCCCACCACCAGCGCCACGGCAAAGGTGAAGAAGTACTGCGGATCGGTCGGTTTGAGCGACCAGCGCGGCGCCACGAACAGCCAGTCGAACACCATCACCGACGTCAGCAGGGTGAGCACCGCCGCGCGCTGTCCGTGGCGCAGCGCCATGATCACCATGGCCGCCAGATAGATCAGGATCAGGTTGATCGGGTGCAGCGCGTCGGCGATCAGTTCGCACAGGCCGGTGCTCATGAGGATCGCCAGAAACACCTCGCCAAGCTCACGGCCCAGGCCGGCCAGGCCCGGTCGGGCAGGTTCGGACGGTGATCGGGTGTTCACGGAGCGGAAGACAGGGCCAGCGGTGGTGCTCCAGCATAGCGGGCTCCACCTGCCCCCATCCGGGCCGCCAGCGTGTTCACCACACCCGCCGTGTCACCGACGCGGAACATCGACAGCAGCCGGGCCTGCACCGGTGCCTGTTCCAGCTGCTGCAGCAAGGCATGGTCGCCCGGCGACGGCGGGTACCTGACCAGCAGGGTGATGGACTCCAGCAGCCGCGCACCGGGGTCGATTCCCAGGGGAATGCCGGGCTCATGGGCCGCGTACACCAGCCGGGTGTGCTGCAGCTGGCGCACCGCGGCATGGGGAACGGCCACGCCGTTGCGGACCGCGGGCAGCTCACGGCGGTAGCGTGCCAGCAGGGCGGCGCGCACCGCGCCCCGGCGCACCCGGCGGCCATCGGCCACCTGCCGGTCGATGAAGGTCAGCAGCGCATCGAAGTCCGCCGCCGTGACGATGGGGTGGGCCTCGGCCAGCAGCACGGGACGGATCGGGGCGTCAGAAGACCCACACCAGGGCCGTGCCCGCCGAGAAACCGGCAGCGGTCAGGCCCAGCAGCGCCACATCCCGCCGTTCGTCCTTCTGCCGCCACGACAGCAGCGTCGTCACGATCATCACCGCCGCCAGCACACCCATCAGCACCACTTCGCTGTCCACGTCCGCTCCTTGTCCCGGGGCCATTCCCCGGCACGGGATTGAAGACGGCGAGGGGTAAAAAGTGCGTAAAAACGCTCAACGGCGGCGCACCCGGTCGCTCTTGCGGGTGCGCACGAAGAAGTCATCGGGCTTGGTGCGGACCCAGTCCACAAAGGAGCGCAGAGCGGGGTGTGCCAGCAGCTGCTCCACGCTGTGGTAGCTGCGGGCGAGCTCGGTTTCGGTGAGCACGGCATGGATCTGCCGGTGGCAGATGCGGTGCAGGTCGATGGTGTGGCGACCGCCCTTGCTCTTGGGCACCAGATGGTGGGCATCGCGCTGGTCGGCCGGAATGGCCCGGCCGCACAGCGGGCAGGCCGCCGGTACCGACACGGTCCGTTCCGCCTGCTCGGCCAGGGCGGCCAGCGCCCGTGCCTTGGCCCCCCTCATGGTGTGGCCGGCACCACCCGCAGCACCCGGCCTTGCGGGCTGTCGGTCAACAGCCACAGCGCGCCGTCCGGGCCGGCGCGCACATCGCGGATGCGCTCGCCCAGTTCCCGGAACAGCAGTTCCTGCGCCCCCACAGGGCCCCGCGCCGGATCGGCCATGGGCACGCGGCGCACGCTGCGCTCCTTCAGGGCCGCCACCATCAGGCTGCCGCGCCAGGCCGGGAACAGCGCACCGTCGTACCAGGCCATGCCGGCCGGGGCGATGGAGGGCGTCCACTGCAGCAGGGGTGGTTCCATCCCGGGCAGGGTCTGGAATGGCGTCACGCGGGCATAGGTGTAGTCGATGCCACCGGTCACGACCGGCCAGCCGTAGTTGGCCCCCGGGCGCAGGCGGTTGAGCTCGTCGCCCCCGCGTGCTCCGTGTTCATGGGCATAGACCACGCCACCCGCCACCACCAGCCCCTGGGGGTTGCGATGGCCCACCGACCAGATCTCCGGCAGCGCCCCGGACCGGCCGGTGAACGGGTTGTCCGCCGGGACCGAGCCGTCGGCCCCGATGCGCATGAACTTGCCCAGATGGGTGTGCAGCCGCTGGGCGTCGGTGCGATCCAGGTTGCCGTCGCCCATGCCGAACACCAGGGTGCCGTCGGGCAGCCAGGCCATGCGGCCGCCAAAGTGCTGGGTCTCTGCCTTGGCCGGCAGCGAGGTGAAGAGGGGCTTCACGTCCAGCAGCCGCGTGCCTTCGAGCCGGGCACTGGCCACCCGCAGGTGGTTGGCCTGGGGCTGTCCATGGGCATACGACAGCACGATGCGCCGGTTGCGGGCAAAGTCGGGGTCGGGCAGCACCTCGAACAGGCCCGACTGCCCGCGCGCGAGCACCGGGGGAACGCCGGCCACCGGTTCGGATCGCAGTTGCAGTCGGCCATCGGTGCCGGGCTCGATCAGCCGCAGACGGCCGGCCCGCTCGGTCACCAGCAGGCGCCCGTCCGGCAGGAAGGCCAGGGACCAGGGATGGTCCAGGCCGCTGGCCACCGTCTCGATGCGGTACGGGGTGGTCTGGGCAGGAGCGGGGGGCGCAGCGGCCAGGCCGAGCACGCCCGCCAGAAACAGCAGAACAGTCTTCATCGTCACGAATCATGGAACAAAGCCGATCGACCCGTGTGATCACGCCCTTTGCAGGACGGTTCCTGCCGCGCCGCCCTGGCGTGCTGCTGCTGGCCTGGCTGCTGGCCTCGGCCTGGGGATCGGTGGTGCAGACCCACTGGAACCTGCAGGCGCTGGCGGGGCTGGGGCTGGAGCTGCCCCCGGGCCTGCGCCTGAGCACCATCGGGCAGGACCTCGTCCATTTCGGTCCCGTCTATGCCGGCATCGTGGCGGCCGGCTGGGTGCCGGCACTGGCCGTGGCGCTGGGACTGGCCCGGCGCCTGCCGGCCTGGCGCGGCGGGCTGCTGGCGGCCGCCGCCGGCCTGGGCGTGGTGGCGGCCATCCGGGCGGTGGATGCCGTGGCCCCCATGCCCGCCTTCATCGACGCCACCCGCGGGTGGCCGGGGCTGCTGGCCATGGCCGCCGGGGCCGTGCTGGCCGGCGCGCTCTACGCGCGGCTCAGCCGGCCCGACTGAGACGCCGCCACCGGAACCGGTGCGTTTTCAGTCCAGCTGGATGTTCAGACCCTTGATGAGCGTCTGCATCTTGCCGGCCTCGGCCTTGATCAGGGCCTCGAACTGCTCGGGCGTGCCCACCACCACCTCGGAGCCGATCTCCAGCCACTTTTCCTTGAAGGCCGGGTCGGCAAAGATGGCCTGGATCTCGGCATTCAGGCGGGTGACGATGGGCTTGGGGGTGCCGGCCGTGGTCGAGATGCCGTGCCAGGCGTAGTACTCGAAGTCGGCATAGCCCAGCTCGCTGATCGAGGGCACATCGGGCAGCAGGGGCGAGCGGGTTTTGGTGGTCACGGCCAGCGGACGCAGCTTGCCCGCCTTGATGTGCGGCAGCGAGCTGCCCAGGATGTCGAACATGCTGGTGATCTGGCCGCCCATGAGGTCGACGATGGCCGGGCCGGCGCCCTTGTAGGGGATGTGGTCGATCTCGACCTTGGCCTTGGACTTGAACAGTTCGCCCCCCAGGTGCTGCGGCGTGCCGTTGCTGGCCGAGCCGAAGGTGATGCGGTTGGTCGGGTTGCGGGCGGCCTCCACATAGTCCTTGAAGCTGCGGATCTTGCTGTTGGTCTCGGACACCTCCAGCACCAGCGGGAACTTCGAGATCTGGATGACGGGTGCCAGATCCTTCACCGGATCGAAGCCCAGCCGGGGATAGAGGTACTGGTTGGCCGACAGGTTGCCGCTGGCGGCCAGCAGGATGGTGTAGCCGTCGGGCTTGGCGCGCACCACCTGGCCGGTGCCGATGTTGCCGCTGGCACCGGCCTTGTTCTCCACCACCACCGGCACGTTCAGGCGCTTGGACAGGGCAGGGCCGATCAGGCGGGCCATCAGGTCGGTGGGGCCGCCGGGCGGGAAGGGCACCACGAAGGTGATGGGGCGGCTGGGCCAGGCGTCCTGGGCCAGGGCGGCCAGCGGCAGGAGCAGGGCAGCGATGAGGCTGGCTTTGAATTTCATGGTGTCGTCTCCGGTGGTTGTTGTGGGTGGGAAAAACGGGTCAGCGGGCGTCTTGCGAGTGGATCTGCAGCGCCTCCAGGAAGCGCGAGACCATGTTGTAGGCCGCCACCGTGGCGGTGATCTCCACCACCTGCTGCGGCGGGTGCAGGGCGGCCACGCGCTGGAACACCGCATCGGGCACCTGCACCTGGCGCGTCATGGCATCGGTGTAGGCCAGCACCGCCCGCTGCTGCTCGTCGAACAGGGGGCTGGCTTCCCAGTGCTCCAGCGCATCGAGCTGGGCCTGGCTGATGCCCTCGTGCAGCGCGATGGGGGCGTGCTGGTCGGCCTCGTAAGGCGCGTGGTTGAGCAGGGCCACCCGCATGATGATGAGTTCGCGCAGGCCGCCGGGCAGCGAGTTCTTCTGGCGGATGGCGGTGAGGTACGTCAGCCAGCCCTCGGCAATCGGCCCGCTGTGCAGCAGCATCTGGTAGAGGTGCAGCAGGTGGCCACGCTCGGCCACGATGCGATCGGCCAGGGGACGCACCTCGTCGCGGGTGCAGTCGGCATAAGGAAGACGGGCCACGGATCTCGTCCTGGGTGATGGAGGAGCGCCGATTCTGTGGCGGGCCGATTGATATGAGAAATTCATTTTGTCGATCGATTTATCATCCATCGGCATGAATATCTCGCCCAAGCAGCTGCGCATGTTCCTGGTGCTGTCGGACACGCTGAACTTCAGCAAGGCCGCCGAACAGCTGTTCATCTCGCAGCCCGCGCTCACCAAGGCCATCCAGGATCTGGAAGAGGCACTCGGGCTCACCCTGTTCGAGCGCACCACCCGCAGCGTGCGCATCACGCCCAGCGGCGCACGCATGGCCACCGTGGCCCGCTCGGTGCTGGGCGAGTTCGAGGCCGGGCTGCAGCGCTTCCAGTCGTCGGCCGAACGCGAGGCCGCGCAGGTGGCCATCGCCGCCTGGCCGTCGCTGGCCCATGGCGTGCTGCCCACGGTGTGCGCCGTGCTGGAGCGCCAGCGGCCGGGGGTCCAGATCACGCTGCACGACGAGACCAACAGCGCCTGCCTGCAACGGCTGCTCAACCACCAGGCCGACTTCGCGCTGGCCTCGGTGTCGCCGACCCATCCGGAGCTGCGCTACGAAGAACTGCTGCGGGACCGTTTCGTGCTGCTGTCCTGCGGCCGATGGCGCAAGCGGGTGCGCCCCCGGATGCACATGGACGATCTGCTGGAGCTGCCGCTGATCACGCTCACCGACGCCAGCACCGCCATGCGCTACATGAGCGCGGCCTACCTGCAGCGCGGCATCGAATACCGGCCCCGGATGCAGGTGGACCAGGTCACCACGGTGGCCGGCCTGATCCGCCGGGAGGTCGGGGTGGCGGTGCTGCCCTGGCTGGGCGTGATGCCGCTGCTGCCCATGCCCGGCCTGCAGACCAGCGAGATCGTGGACGGCCCGCTGCGCTCGGTGGGCATCGTCACCCGCCGCCTGGGCCATCCCACGCCGCTGGCCCAGGCCGCCATGGAAGAGGTGCGCTCGGTCGGCCGCGAGCTCGTTGCCCGCCATCCGGGCTGGCTGCTGCCGCCGTCGGCGCGGCGGCGCTGAAGCGGGCCTGCGGCCCGCTGCGCTTCAGCGCTTGTCGGCCAGGAAGGCCAGCACCGCGGCATGGAAGCGATCGGGCGCTTCCAGGTGCGGCACATGGCCCACGTTGTCGAACTCCACCAGCTGCGCGCCCGGAATGCGCTTCTGCGCGTCCTTGCCCAGCTGCGGGTAGTTGCCCAGGTTCTTCACCGCCTCGGGCGGGGCGAAGCGGCGGCCGAACACGGTGCGGTCGAGCTGGCCGATGGCCAGCAGCACCGGCACCTTGAGCTGCGGCAGCTCGTTGTAGGTGGGGCCCTCGTAGATCATCTGGTAGGTCAGGGCCGACACGTGCGCGAAGCGCGGGTACTCGGGGCTGCGCTGCACGCGCGAGAACTGTTCGACGAAGCGTTCGAACTCCGGACGGTAGTTGTCCTTGAAGTAGCTCTTGATGAAGGCGCGGTAGCTGGTGGTGGTCTGGGCCATTTCCAGCCGGGTCAGGTTGGCGGTCTGCTGCGGGGGAATGGCCGGCACATAGTCTTCCAGCCCCAGCGGGTTCTCCAGCACCAGGGCCGAAACCCGGTCCGGGTGCCGGCGCGCAAAGTGCACGCCCAGCATGCCGCCCATGCTGTTGGCCACGATGGCCACCCGGCCCACCTTCAGGTGGTCGAGCACGCGCACCGTGTTGTCGGCCAGCATGGCAAAGGTGTAGCGGATCTCGGGCTTGGACGACTTGCCGAAACCGATCTGGTCGAGCGCCACCACCCGGTAGCCCTTGGCCGACAGCGCCCGCAGCGTGTTCTCCCAGTAGTCGGCACCGAAGTTCTTGCCGTGCAGCAGCACCACGGTCTGGCCGTTGGGGGCGGTGGTGGGCGCCACATCCATGTAGGCCATGCGCACCAGCTTGCCTTCGAGCTCGAACTGCAGGTACTGAACCGGGAACGGATAGGCCCAGCCTTCCATGGCGGCGCCCAGGGGCTCGGTGTGGTCGTAGGTGGGTTCGGTGGCCTTGGCGGCCGGGGTGGCCGTCGGTGCGGCGGCGTTCGGTGTGGCACAGCCGGCGATCAGGGCGGCCGCGGACAGCAGGCAGGCAAGCGTGAGGTGGCGCATGGGGTGTGTCTCGTCTTTTGTGATGGGGGAACAGGTTCCGCCCCGCTGGGCGAAACCCGCCAAGCGTAGCGCCAGACCGGCTTGCCCGCGCCGGCCCCCTCAGACACTGATGCGCGAGAGCAGGTCTTCCCGTTCGGCCGCCACCCGCGAGTCGCCCTGCAGGATCACCTGGCCGCGCTCGATCAGGTAGTGCCGCGTGGTGAGCCGTATGGCGCGGTGCACGTTCTGCTCCACCAGCACGATGGGTGTGCCCTCGCGCGAGAGTTGGCCGATCAGCTCGAACAGCTCGTCCACGATGATGGGCGCGAGCCCTTCGGTGGGCTCGTCGATCAGCAGCAGCCGGGGCGCGCCGGCCAGCACGCGGGCAATGGCCAGCATCTGCTGCTCGCCGCCCGAGAGCGTGGTGCCCATCTGGCGGCGCCGTTCGGCCAGACGCGGGAAGCGCTGGTAGATCTCGTCCATGCGCCGGCGGGATTCGGCCCGTGCCCGCGAGGGGCACTGCATCTGGCCCAGCCAGAGGTTTTCCTCCACCGTCAGGCCGGGGAAGATGCGCCGGTCTTCCGGCACCAGGCCCACGCCGCGCCGGCAGATGCGGTCGGCGTCCAGGCCATCCAGCCGTTCGCCGTCGAACAGCACTTCGCCGGTGGTAGGCGTCACCCAGCCGGCAATGGTCTTGATCACCGTGGTCTTGCCCACGCCGTTGCGACCGAACAGGCCGATCACTTCGCCCTTGGCAACCCGCAGGTCGATGCCTTGCAGCACATGGCTCAGGCCGTAATGGGCATGCACGCCCTTGAGTTCGAGCATCAGGTCTTCTCCCCGAAATACGCCGTCTGCACAGCCGCGTTGGCGCGCACCTCGGCCGGCCGGCCCTCGGCCAGCTTCTGGCCCTGGTGCATCACCACCACATGGTCCGACAGGTTCATCACCAGCTCCACGTCGTGCTCGACCAGCAGGATGGTCAGGCCGTGGTCGCGCGAGAGGCGCCGGATCAGTGCCTCGGTCTCGTGCGTGTCGCTGTGGCTCATGCCCTGGGTGGGTTCGTCGAGCAGCAGCATGCGAGGTCGCGAGGCCAGCGACACCGCGATCTCCAGCCGGCGCTGCTCGCCGTGCGACAGGTAGCCGGCCAGTTCCCCGGCCTTGCCGCCCAGGTCGAACTGCTCCAGCAGCTCGTCCACCCGGCGCAGCGCCGTGCTGCTGTGCTGCACCGGGCGCAGCAGGCCGCGCCCCTGCTCCAGGAACTGGGCCGCCAGGCGCAGGTTCTCGCGCACGCTCAGGTCGAAGAACAGGTTGGTGATCTGGAAGGATCGCGACAGGCCGCTGGCCAGCAGCCGGTGAGGCGGCTGCGCGGTGACATCGACGCCGTCGAACCGGACCGAGCCCGCCGTGGGCCGGATGGCGCCGCTGATGAGGTTGAACAGGCTGCTCTTGCCCGCCCCGTTGGGCCCGATGACCGCGGTGATGGCGCCTTGCCGGGCTTCGAAGCTCACATCGTTGACCGCCTTGAGCGCACCGAACTGCACGCTCAGGCCCTGCACCGAAAGGATGGGGGTCATGTCCGGTCTCCTGCGGAGTGGTGGCGCCGGTCCAGCCAGCGTTGCAGCACCGGCGTGGCATAGCCGATCAGGCCGCGCGGCATGAGGATCACCACCACCACGAACAGCACGCCGATCACGATGTGGTGGTGCGCGGTGAACGATCCCACCACCGAGCGCAGGCCGGTCAGGATGGCCGAGCCGTACAGCGGCCCGATCAGCGTTCCGGTGCCGCCCACGATGACATTGATCACCGCATGGCCCGAGACCTGGAAGAACATCAGTTCGGGCGACACGAAGCCGCGCAGCATGGGGTAGAGCGCACCGCTGACCCCGGCGATGCAGGCCGCCGCCACGAAGGCGCCCAGCTTGTAGCGCCAGGCGTCCACGCCCAGGAAGGCCACCCGGTGTTCATTGATGCGGATGGCATCGAGCTGCCGGCCCATGGGGGTGTCCATGAGGTAGCGCAGCGCGAGGTAGAACGCACCGATCAGGCCGAGCACCAGCAGGAAGAACACCTGCGGCGTACCCGAGCCCAGCCCGGGCGCAATGGCAGCCGCCGGCACGCCGATGATGCCGTCGGAGGCCCCCAGTTCGCGGGTGTTGTAGATCAGCTTGGAGATCACCTGGGCCAGACCGAAGCTGATCAGCGCGAAGTACACGCCCTTGGAGCGGATGGCGATCAGCCCGCCCACCAGACCGGCCAGGGCGCTGAACACCAGCGCCACGGCCAGGGCCAGCCAGAGCGAATCGGTCCAGTGCTTGAGCACCAGGGCCGACACATAGGCACCCAGCCCGAAGAACAGCGCCTGGCCCAGCGGCAGCAGCCCGACCCGGCCCAGCAGCAGGTCGACCGACAGGGCCAGACCGCCGAAGATCAGGGCTTCGGTGGCCAGGCGCAGGTAGAACACGTCGCCCAGGGCCAGCGCCACCGCGCCGAACAGCAGCGCACCGGCAAAGAAGACGATGGCCAGCCAGGAGGCGGCCGACAGGCGCCGGGCCGGTGCCCGGTGGGCGGCCGGGGCCGCAGCCACCGCCGTGGTCGTGATGGGGTGGCTCATGTCAGGCGCTCCCCAGCTTGCCGAACAGGCCTTGCGGGCGCCACATCAGCACCAGCACCATGATCCCGAACAGCAGCGGATCGCTCCACACCGGCGAGATGTACAGGCTGGAGATGGACTGCACCTGGGTGAGCAGCAGGCCGGCCAGCACCGCGCCCTTGATCGAGCCCATGCCGCCGATGATGACCACGCTGAACGCGATCAGCACGAAGTCGCGGCCCATGGTGGGGAACACCGAGTAGATCGGCGCCAGCAGCACCCCGGAGATGCCGGCCAGGGCCACACCGAAGGCGAAGGTGGCGGCATAGACCCGCTGCACCGGCACCCCCAGCGAGGCGCTCATGTGCCGGTCGTAGGCGGCGGCGCGCACCACCGCACCCAGCGAGGTGCGGAACACCAGCAGCCACACGGCGGTGATCAGCGCCCCGCCCAGCAGCATCACGAACAGCCGGTAGTTGGGGAAGAACAGGCCCAGCACCTCGGTGGCACCGGCAATCGGCGCCTCCACCCGCAGCGGGTTGGCACCGAAGACGATCTTCAGCGCGTCCTCCAGCACCACGGCCACGCCGAAGGTCAGCAGCAGGGTCAGCGTGTGCCGGTCCTTGCTGTGGAACACCCGCTGGATCAGGCCGCGCTCGGTGGCATACCCGAGCACCGCCATGAGCAGTGGCGTGAGCACCAGGGCCCACCAGAACGACAGCCCCAGACCGAGCAGGGCCACCGCCAGGTAGGCGCCGATGGCATAGAACTCGCCGTGCGCCATGTTGATGACATCCAGCAGGCCGAAGATGATGGTCAGCCCCAGCGCCATCAGCACCACGGCCACGCCGATGGACAGGCCGTTGATCATCTGGGGCGCCAGGACGAACTGCAACCAGTCCAGAGCGTGGTTCATGGTGTGGCTCTCGGCAAGGGCATCAGAAGCGGGTGCAGACGTCGGCGCCGATGGCGGCATCGGCCTTGACCTGGCCCACCACCTCGAACTGGCCGCCGTTGACCCGCATGGCGTACATGTCCTGCATGGCCTGGTGATCACCGGCGCGCATGGTCTTGACGCCCTGCGGCGTGGACCACTGCAGCCCGCGCATGGCGGCGCGCACCTTGTCGGTGTCGGTGCTGCCGGCCTTCTCGACCGCCGCCTTGTAGAAGAACAGCACGCCGTAGCTGTCGGCGCCATAGAGGTCGGGCTTGGCCTTGTTGGCGGCCTCGAAGTCGGCCACGAACTTGCGGTTCTCCGGCGAGTCGATGCTGGTGGCGTAGCCCACACCGGTGACGAAGCCGTCGGCCGCCTTGCCGATGGCCGGCAGGTTCTGCGAGGTCACGGTGCCCGAGGCGCCCACCACCTGCACATTGCGGCTGATGCCGAACTCGGCCATCTGCGAGAACAGGCGCACCGTGTCGTTGCCGGCCACCGAGGTGTAGATGACGGCCGGGCGCGAGGAGCGCATCTGACCGAAGAAGGGCGAGTAGTCCTTGTTGTCCAGCGGGGCGAACACCTCGCCCACCGACTTGGCGCCCTTGGCCTCGGCCGCCTGCTTGAAGGCGGCCACCGTGCTGCGGCCCATCTCGTAATCGGGGCCGAGGTAGAACACGTTGGCATTCGGCCGGGTGCCGGCCATCCAGTCGGCCAGGGCAGCGGACTGCATGCCGGCGCGGGCGTTGACGCGGAACACGTTGGGCGAACACTTGTCGCCGGTGATCGAGTCCGCAAAGGACACGGTGGTGGCAATGAGGCGGTTGTTGCGCTCGGCCAGCTGGCCCACGGCCAGGGTGGAGCCGCTGTTGACGGTGCCGGTCAGGAAGTCGACCTTGTTCACCTGGAACAGCTTCTCGGCCTTCTGCACCGCCACCGCCGGATTGGCTTCCTCGTCTTCATAGACGAGTTCCAGCGGGCGCCCGGCCACGCCGCCGGCGGCATTGATCTGGCGCGCCGCCAGATCGAGGCCCCACTTCACCTGCTGGCCGATGCCGGCGTAGGTGCCCGAGAGCGGCGTGACCACGCCGATGCGGATCGGCGTGTTCTGGGCCAGGGCGCTGCCGGCGAGGCAGGCCAGGGCCAGGGCGATGGGGGTGGTGCGGAAGGTGTTTTTCATGTTTGTCTCCTGGGTTGGAACGGGGGCGGGACGGGATCAGGTGCCGTTGAAGCGGGCACGGCGCTTGTCGTGGAAGGCCTCCACGCCTTCGCGGAAATCGTTCGAGCTGCGCAGGCGCGAGTAGCAGTGGCCCTCGAGCTCGATCGCAATCGACAGCGGCGAGTCTTCGGTGTCGTTGAGCAGCTTCTTGGCGGTGCGCTGGGCCAGCGGCGAGAAGCCGCGCAGCTCTTCGACCAGGGCGTCGGTGGCGGCCTCGAGCTCGTGGTCGGGCACGCATTCGGTGGCCACGCCCCAGTCGTAGGCCTGGGCACCGCCGATGCGGCGGCTGCGCATCACGATGTCCTTGGTGCGGGTGATGCCCACCATCTTCTGCAGCCGGGCCGAACCGCCGGAGCCGGGAATCTGGCCCAGCTTCTGTTCCGGCAGGGCGTACAGCGTGGTCGGCGTGGCCAGCCGGAAATCGCAGGCCAGCGAGATCTCGAAGCCCACGCCGAAGCAGTAGCCCCGGCCGGCGGCGATCACCGGCTTGCTGCAGCGCGCCGGGGCCGCCACGTTCCAGGCCAGCTTGCTCACATGCTCGGGCGAGGCTTCCAGAAAGCCGCTGATGTTGCCGCCGCTGGAGAAGTGTTCGCCTTCGGCACGCAGCACGATCACGCGCACATCGTCGTTGGCATCGAGTGCCTCGAAGGTGATGCGCAGCTGCTCGCGCTGCGTCATGGAAATGACGTTGAACGGCGGGCGGCAGAGGATGATGTCGGCGCGCTGGCGGGCCGGGTCGATCTCGACGCGGTAGCCGTCGAGGGTGGCGCTCAGGGTGAGCGCGGGGTGCTTGAGGTCGTTGAGCTGCATGGCGTCCTGCGGGGTTGGGGGAGGGGATCGGAGGGAGGGGGCCGGATCAGGCCGGTGGCACCAGGGGCAGGGCCGGTGGCATGGCGTCGAATTCGCCCGCCACCAGTTTTCGGCGCAGCACCTTGCCCACGGGGGATTTGGGGATCTCGCGCACGAACACGTACTGGCGCGGGCGCTTGAAGTTGACGAGGTCGGAGGCGCGGCAATGGGCATCGAGTGCGTCGGCCGCCACGCCGTCGCGCGGCTTGACGAAGGCCACCACGCGCTGGCCCCAGCGCTCGTCCTTCAGACCGGCCACCGCCACCTCGTCCACCGAGGGGTGCAGCGAGAGCACCGACTCGATGTCGACCGGCGAGATGTTCTCGCCGCCGCTGATGATCATGTCGTCCACCCGGCCGGTGACGAACAGGTCGCCCTCGGCGTCCACATAGCCGGTGTCGCCGGTGAAGTACCAGCCGTCCCGCAGGCTGCGGGCGTTGGCATCGGGCCGGTTGTGGTAGCCCTCGAAGGCCTCGTCGCTGAGCAGGTCGGCCACGATCTGACCTTCTTCCATCGGGGCCGCCACCTCGTCCGCGCCTTTGGCATCGAGGCGGATCACCCGCAGCCGGGTGTTGATGCCGGCCCGGCCGGCCGAGCCCGGCTTGCCCACTGCGTTCTGGTTGATCGAGAAGGTGTAGATCTCGCTGCTGCCGTAGTGGTTGACGAACAGCTCCGGCCGGAAGGCCTGCTGCAGGCGCAGCAGCAGGGCGTCGTGCATGGGGGCACCGGCAAAGCCGAGCTTGCGCACCGACTGGATGTCGGTGCGCGGGAAGTCGGGGTGGGCCAGCAGGTCGTGGTAGAGGGTGGGCACCAGGTAGAGGTGGCTCACCCGCTCGGTCTCGATGGCGCGCAAGGCGGCAGCGGCCTCGAAGCGCGGCATGCACACGAAGCGGCCGTCCACCAGGGCCATGGTGAGCAGCGATCGAACGCCCATGGTGTGGTAGAGCGGCATCACGCCCAGGGTGCGTTCGCCGTAGCCATACCGGTTCTGGGCCACATGGGCCAGCGCGGCCACCCGCTCGGCATGCTGGCGGCGCGGCACGCCCTTGGGCGCGCCGGTGGTGCCGGAGGTGTAGAGCATGAGCGAGAGGTCGTCGGCGCGGGCCATGGGCGTCGGGTCGGACGGCTCCGCAAAGGCCTGGGCGAAGCGCAGGTCTTCGGTGGCGGCATCTCCCACGGCCAGGCGCAGCACGCTGCCGGCCAGGGTGGACGCCTTGACCGCATCCTGTGATGCCGCCTCGTACACCAGCACACGGGCAGCCGAGTCGCGCAGCGCATGGTCCAGCTCGTCGGGCTTGGCACGCCAGTTCAGCGGCGTCATGACCAGACCGGCGAACTGGCAGGCCCAGTGCAGGGTGGCGGCCTCATGCCGGTTCTGCAGCACGCTCAGCACGGTGTCGCCGCGGCGCAGGCCCAGCCGCTCCAGGCCCTGCTGCACGCCGCCGACGGCGCGCGCCCATTCGGCCCAGGTCAGCCGCAGGGCGCCGTCCACCAGCGCGGTGGAGTGGCCGGCGCGGTCCACGCTCTGCAGGAAGGTGCGTCCCAGATCAAGCATGGGCCACCTCCAGCACGGCGTCCACGATGGGTGTGTAGCCGGTGCAGCGGCACAGGTGGCCGCTGAGCATGTCGCGCACCTCGGCCTCGTCCGGCCGGTGGCCGGCGGCCTGCTGGCGCCGAAGCCAGTCGGCACTGGACATCAGGATGCCGGCGGTGCAGAAGCCGCACTGCAGCGCGTGGTGGCGCTTGAAGGCGGCCTTGAGTGCATCGAGCGTGGCGTCCTGGCCCGGGGGCTGCTCCACGGTGTCCACGCAGCGGCCGTCGACCTGCACCGCCAGCGTCAGGCAGGCGCGCTGCGCCACACCGTCGATGCGCACGGTGCAGGCGCCGCACACGCCGTGCTCGCAGCCCACGTGGGTGCCGGTGGCGCCCAGTTCGTGCCGCAGGAAATCGCTGAGCAGCAGGCGGGGTCGGGCCTGGCCGGACCGGCTGCGGCCGTTCAGGGTCAGGGCGACCGTGTGCAGGGCATCGCGTTCGCGTACCGGGTGATTCATGAGGATCTCCGGGTGGTGGGATGGGCCTGCCGAGCCAGGTGGCGCAGCAGATGGCGGCGGGTGCTTGCGCTGGTGTGGGGGTCGTCCCGCACGTCGAGCGACCAGGCGAGTTCGTTGATGGCGTCGTCCAGGGCGGGGCCGTCGAGCGCCGGCAGGTCGATGGCCTGTGGGCGGTCGCTCAGGCCCCCCACCGCCACGCGCAGGCTGCCCGGGCCCGCCACCATGGCCACCGCGCACAGCGCAAAGTCGCCGTGGCGGCGCGAATGCTCGGCAAAGCCGCAGGCCTGGTCCGGCAAGGGACGCGGAAAGCTCACCGCCTCGATCAGCTCGTCGGCCCGGCGTGCGGTGCTGAGCAGGCCGGTGAAGAAGTCGCTGGCCGGCACATCGCGCCGGGCGCGCGCGCTGCGCAGGTGCACCGTGCCGCGCAGCGCCAGCAGGCACAGCGGCAGTTCGGCCGAGGGGTCGGCGTGCGCAATCGAGCCACACACCGTGCCCCGGTTGCGGATCGGGAAGTGCGAGATGTGCGGAAACGCCAGCGCCAGCAGGGGTGGCACCTGGGGGTGGGCCTGCAGCTGCGCCTGGGTGACGGCCGCCCCCACCCGCACCGCTCCGTCGGTCACGGTGATGGTCGAGAGTTCGGCGCTGCGCGAGATGTCGATCAGCAGCGCCGGCTGGGCCAGCCGCATGTTGAGCACCGCCATCAGCGACTGGCCGCCGGCCAGGATGCGTGCGGCCTCGCCGTGCCGCTGCAGCAGGTCGGCCGCAGCCTGGGCGCTGTCGGCCCGCACATAGTCGAAGGCGGCGGGCTTCATGCGCGCACCCCCAGGCGTTGCAGCAGCCGCCCCCACCAGGACGCCGGCCGCGCGCTGCCCCCGGCGGCCTGCCGGCCCAGCGATTCGAACAGCTGGGCCACGATGACCCGGGCCGCGCCTTCGAGCATGCGGCTGCCCACCATGGCCACCTTGCCGCCCACCTGGGCGCGGTAGTCGTAGTGCAGGCGGGTGCCGGTGGCGGTGGCCTCCAGCCGCACCGAGCCGTCGCCGGCGCCGGTGCCCAGGCTGGAGCTGCCCACGCCGGCCAGCCGCAGGCTGTGCGGGGCATCGATGTCGGACAGGCCGATGCGGGCCTCGTAGCGCGCCTTGATCAGGCCCACGCCCACGGTCACGTCGGCCCGGTAACGGTTCGGTCCGTCGGCCTCCAGGGCATGGCAGCCGGGAATCACCCTGGCCAGTGCAACGGGGTCCAGCAGCACCTCGAACACGCGCTCGGGCGGTGCAGCGATGTCCACCGTGCCCTGCGCGGCCAGCGACAGGCCGTCGCCCGCCGGGGCGACCGCCGGTGCGCGGGCCACCGGGTGGCGCGGTGCGGGGTCCGGCGTCTGCAGATGGGCCAGCACCCGGTCGGGGGTGAGCGGCAGGCGGATGTCGGTCAGATCCCGGTGCGGCCGCAGCGCGTCGGCCAGAGCGTTGGCGATGCACACCGGCGTGCTCATGTTGTTGCCCTCGCCCAGGCCCTTGGCGCCCAGCGGGGTGAAGGGGCTGGGGGTTTCCAGGTGCACGATCACCGGGTCGGGGGTCTCGCAGGGGGTGGGCATCAGGTAGTCGGCCAGCGTGCCGCTCTGGAAGCTGCCGTCCGGGCCGTAACGGAACTCCTCCAGCAGCGCTGCGCCCAGCCCCTGGGCGAAGGCGCCCCGGATCTGGCCGTCGGCCAGTGCCGGGTTGAGCAGGCGGCCGGCGTCGTGCGCAGTGATGTAGCGGTCCACCCGCACCGCGCCGGTGGCCGGGTCGATGTCCAGGCCGCACACATCGAACACGAAGCCATAGGCCGCCGAGGTGTTGACCCGGTCCTGGGCGTCTGGCGCCTTCAGCGTCTCCGGGGTCCAGAAGGCGGTCTCGCGCAGGCCGGGCGTCTCGCCCTCGGGCAGCAGGCCCGGTGCCCAGTGCGGGCTGGCGGCCAGCCGGGTGAACGGCTGCGACTGCTCGTGCCGCTGGCGGTTGAACACCTGGCCGGCCTCGAAGCCGATGTCGGCCGCACTGCACTGCCAGGTGGCTGCTGCGATGCGGGCCAGCTTGTCGCGCAGGCGCTGCGTGGCCAGGTGCACCGTGCCGGCCACCGCGCCGGCGAACCGGCTGCTGTAGTTGCCGGCGGCCACGCTCCAGGCGTCCTTGGCGGTGTCGAATTCCACATTCACCACCACCTGAGACGGGTGCAGGCCCAGCACGTCGGCCACCACCTGGGCGCAGACCGTCATGTGGCCCTGGCCGGCCGGTGCCGAGGCAATGGTCACGTTCACCCCGCCCAGCAGGTCGAGGGCCACCGTCGCGCTGGCAATCGCCCCGTTCTTGGGTCCGGCCTTGGCGCGCTGTTCGGCCGTCAGCACCGTGCTGATGTAGCCCATGTTCGAGACCGAGGGCTCGACGATGGCCGCCACCCCGATGCCATAAAGGCGCCCGGCGGCCCGGGCCGTGTGCTGGCGCTCGGCCAGCCGCAGGTCGAGTGCGCGGGCCATGGCCATGTCGGTCAGGCGCGCGTAGTCGCCCGAATCGAGCACGGCGCCGGCCGCAGCGGTGTAGGGAAAGGCGTGGGCCGGCACATAGTTGCGCTGCCGCAGCGCCACCGGGTCGATGGCCAGTTCCACCGCAATCCGGTCCATCAGCCGTTCGAGCGCGTAGAACACCTGCGGCCCGCCAAAGCCGCGCACCAGGCCGGTGGGCGTCTTGTTGCAGACCACCACCCGGTTGCGCACCGCCAGGTGCTCGATGGCATAGGCCCCGGTGAGCGCGCCGTGCATGCGGTAGAAGGTGGCCGGTTCGGGCGCGCGCAGGTAGGCACCCACCTCGTCGACCTGGTCGTAACGCAGCGCCAGCACACGGCCTTCGGGGGTGACGGCGGCCTCGATGGTGGTCATGCGGGCGGTGGCCGAGGTGGCGGCACTCAGGTGCTCCAGCCGGTCTTCCACCCACTTCACCGGCGCACCCGCCTTGCGCGAGGCCAGGCACATCAGCACCACATACGGGAACACCGCCTGCTTCACGCCGAAGCTGCCGCCGGAGTCGCGCGGCACCCGGTGGCGCAGCTTGTTGCCCGGCACCTTCAGCGCCATGGCCATGACCGCGTGCAGCGAGAACGGACCCATGAAATTGGAGGTCACGTCGTAACCCTCGTCGCCGGGCAGGTGTTCGGCAATCACCACGCCGCACTCCATGGGCGAGCAGCTGTTGCGCGGGTAGTGCACCGTGGTGCGCACGGTGCGGACGCCGGGCTGGTCGAACACCGGGTCGGGGGTGCCGTAGAGGAACTGCCGGTCCGACACCACGTTGCTGCCTACGCCCTCGTGCAGCGGTGTCGAGCTGTCCTGCAGCGCGTGCTCGATGTCGGTCACCACCGGCAGCGGTTCGTAGTCCACCCGCAGCAGGTCGAGCGCGTCTTCGGCGATGTAGCGGTCTTCGGCCACCACCACGGCCACCGGCTCGCCCACATGGCGCACCCGGTCCACCGCCAGCGCCCAGTGCTGCATGGGCTGCTTGACGCCCACCACGAAGGGCTGGGCCCAGGCCTGGATGTCGGCGCCGGTCAGGACCGCCCGCACACCGGGCAGTGCCAGCGCGGCCTCGGTCCGGATGGCCAGCAGGCGGGCGTGGGGGTGGGGGGAGCGCAGAACCGCGGCATGCAGCGTGCCGGGGCGGGTGCCCAGGTCATCGGCATAGGCGCCGCGTCCGTTCAGCAGGGCATCGTCTTCCAGCCGCTCCAGGCGCTGGCCGACCCATGCCTGCCGGGCGGCGCCCGCCAGCGAGGGTTCTGAGTGCAATCGTGTCTCCTGTGCCGACGTGGCGGCTGCTGTTCTTGTGCAGCGCCAGTGTCGGCAGGCAGGAGTCAGCGGCGTTAACGCCAGGGTCCGGTCAATGTCCGCCCGGTCTGCCCACTGTCCAAAAAGTCTGGTGACTTTGCGGCCGGATTCAGATCAGATCGGAGCGGGGACCGCGCGGCGGCTCGAACAGATTGACCTTGCGGCGGTAGTCGCTGGGCGTGATGCCCAGGTGCGCCCGGAAGAAGCGCGAGAAATGGCTGGGCGCCGAGAAGCCCAGCCCGTGCGCGACATCGCCCACCGACTCGCTGGTCTGGGTCAGCCGCTGCACCGCCGCCTCGAAGCGCAGCACGTTGGCATACACCAGCGGCGTGACCCGGGTGTCGCGCTGGAACAGGGTGAAGAAGTGCGCCCGCGACAGGCCGGTGGCCAGGGCCAGGCCGTCCACATCGAGTTCGCGCGCCAGGTCGCGGCGCATCAGCGCGATGGCCTGGCGGATGCGCGGATCCATGGCCACCGGCGGCTTGGACTTGAGCAGGCTGGCCAGGTCGCGCCAGCCCGAGTAGCTCTCGACCACCGCGATGATCAGGTTGAACAGCAGGTCTTCCAGGCGGCCGGGCGAGACCTCGTCGTCCCACCACAGCTCCAGCACGAATTCCTCGACCATCTTGCGGGTGGCGGCGGTGAGTCGCACGCAGGGTTCGGGGAAGAAGCGCGGATGGCCCGAGAGCGCCAGCGAGCGCTGCAGCTCGGCCAGCCAGCCCGGTTCGATGTAGAGCGCCAGGATCAGGGTGCGCGCATCGGGTGGCCCCTCGTGCTCGTAGGCGTGGTGTTCCCAGGCATTGACCAGCACGGCGGTGTCGTCCGACAGCGGGGCCCGCTCGCCGCGCACCCGGAAGGCACTGTCGGCACCGCCGGCCTTGATCAGGATGTGGCAGTGGTGGTGGGCATGCCCCACCAGCGGCGCATCCATGTCCAGCAAGGCCACCCGACCGAAGCGCCCCTGAAAGATCTTGACCGCTGATGACACATTGGGCTCCCGGAGCAGAGCGACGGGCTGTCGGCTGGGTTAGGGCTGCTCCAGCGCGGATTATTCCCCCCCCGCCGGGCGGTGCCAATCCGGGTGCGCCCAGGGGTCCCTGCGTCCAGTTGGTGCACCGCTGAGGTATCCCGGTGCATGCGGGCACCGGGCTGCGCCTTGCAACGGGGCGAAACCGGCCCGATCCGGGCCAAAAGGGGGTGGCACGCATCCTGCTCTGCTGGACCGTGCATGGAAAGCGGTCTGCAACTGTCGGTTGCGGCAGCCAGTGCGTAGGTCCACTAGGGTTCCGTCTGCGGCAACGCAGGGTCTGGTCCGAGAGTGGGCCGGCCTCGCCAGAGGCTCCACGGAGGGACAAAAGCCCGGGAGAACGACATCAGATCGGTTCTCCTGCGCCCATCCTTCACCACTGGAGCTTCATCATGAAACTGGCAGGTCTCTTCTCTTCCTCGGCAGTCGGCTCGGCTTCTTCTTCCTCCTGGGCGCAGCGGCTGCTCAAGCCGGCCCTGGGCGCGGTCCTGGCGCTGGGCGCTGCCGGCGCCATGGCAGCCGGCCCCACCACCATGAAGATCGGCACCGTGGTGTGGATCGGCTACGGCCCGTTCTATGTGGCCGAGGCGCTGGACCTCTACAAGAAATACAACCTCAAGGTCTCGCTGCAGGTCTTCACCGACCCGGCGCTGATCCCGCCCGCCATCGCCTCCGGCGCCATCGACGGCGGCATGCTGACCTACGACCAGGTGGTGGGCCAGGTGGCGGCGGGCAAGGCCATGAAGGTGGTCATGCCGATCGACTATTCCAACGGTGGCGATGCCATCGTGGCCGACGGCTCCATCAGCAAGGTGGCCGACTTCAAAGGCAAGAAGATCGGCTACAACCCGCTCTCCCCGAGCGACTTCCTGCTCTCGTACGCGCTCAAGACGGTCAACCTGACCGAGAAGGACATCACCCCGGTCAGCATGACGCCCGAGGCGGTGCCGGCGGCCATGGCCTCGGGCCAGCTGCCGATCGGTGTGACGTATGAGCCCAGCCTGTCGCAGATCCTCGGCCAGGGCGGCGGCAAGAAGTTCAAGGTGGTGTTCTCGTCCAAGGACGCGCCGGGCCTGATCGCCGACGTGCTGGTGTTCGACGACAAGATGATCAAGGCCAAGCCGACCGAGATCACCAACATCATGAAGGCCTACCTCGACGGCATGGCCTACATGAAGAGCAAGCCCGACGAGGCCGCGAAGATCATCGGCAAGTTCATGGGCGTCTCGGCCAAGGAAGCCAAGGAGCAGATGAGCGGGGTCTACAACATCCCCCTGGCCGAAATGCCCAAGGCCTTCGTCAAGAGCAAGGAGACCACCTCCTACTACGCCAGCGGCGAGGTGATCGGCCAGCTGCTCAAGGCCAAGGGCCAGATCAAGGAAGTGCCCGCCATCGAGGCCACCTTCGACGCCTCGTTCGTCAAGGCCCTGACCAAGTAAGCCCCGGGGGACCACCATGGCATCGATGTTCCGTCATGCCGACGGCGCCCTGCCCAACACCGTGGCCATGGGGGTCACGGTGCTGGGCTGGCCGCTGGGCATCTGGCTGCTGGGTCAGCCCGCCTGGCCAGTGAACCTGGCCGGCGTGCTGCTGGTGGTGCTCACCCTGACCTGGTCGGCCTATTTCATCCACGAGTTCGCCCACCAGGCCATCTTCCGCACGCCCCAGGCCAACGAGCGCTGGGGCACGCTGATGAGCTGGATCAATGGCAGCTGCTTTGCCCGCTTCGACGATCTGCGGCGCAAGCACATGCGCCACCATGTGGAGCGGGCCGACGTCATCACCTTCGACCTGCAGGCCTTCCTGCGTGCCCGCCCGCTGCTGTGCCGGCTGGTGCTGGCGCTGGAATGGCTGCATGTGCCGGCGGTGGAATTCATCATGCGCGGCTGCGTCATCGCCTTGCCCTTCATCGACGAGCGCAAGCGCAACGCCCGTACCCGCGTGGTGCTCACCGGCCTGGTGCGCCTGACCGGCTGGGGTCTGCTGGCCTGGTGGTCGCTCAAGGCGGTGGCGCTCTACCTGCTGGCCTATCTGCTGTTCATCCATGTGCTGCGTTTTGCCGACTGCTTCCAGCACACCTACGACGCCTACCCCATCCTGGACGACAGGCCCATCCCCACCGACAAGGTGCGCGACCGGGCCTACGAGCAGGCCAACACCTTCAGCGACGTGGTGGCCATCGATGCCCGCTGGCTCAATCTGCTGTGGCTGAACTTCGGCTTCCACAACGCCCACCACGAACGGCCGGTGGCGCCCTGGTACCAGCTGCCGGCGCTGCACCGCCAGCTGTATCCCGATGGCTGTGCCCAGGTCATCACCGTGGGCGAGCTGCTGCGCGCCTACCACCGCCACCGGGTCACCCGGGTGCTGTCCAAGGACTATGGCGAGGTGCTGCCGCCTGGCACGCCGAACCGGGCCGACGGCTTCATCGGTGCGGTGGGCGTGTCCTTCCTGACCGCGGTATGACCACCACGCCCGGACCCCGGGTGGTGCTGACCGGCGCGGCTGGCGGCATCGGCCGGGCGCTGGCCCAGGCCTTTGCCCGGACATGCGCGGCGCAGGGCGGCCGGCTGCTGCTGGTCGACCGCGAGGCCGCGCCGCTGCAGGCCCTGGTGGCCGAACTCGACAGCCCGCAGGTGCACAGCGCCGTGTGCGACCTGGGCAGCGACGAAGCGGTGGCGGCCCTGGCCGCCAGCCTGGCCCAGGGCTGGGGCGGCGTGGACGTGCTGATCAACAACGCCGGCACCGAATACCCCACGCCGCTGGACGATGCCGCGCCGCAGGCCAATGCCCGCTGGGCCGCCCTGCTCGACAACAACGTCACCAGCATGCTGCGTCTCACGCGCGCGCTGCTGCCGCTGCTGGGGGAGGGCGCTAGCGTCATCAACCAGTCGTCTATCTGGGGCCGCATCGGCGTGGCGGGCTTCTCGGCCTACAGCGCCAGCAAGCATGCGGTGGTGGGCCTCACGCGCTCGCTGGCCTTCGAGCTCGGGCCACGCGGCATCCGCGTGAATGCGGTCTGCCCCGGCTGGGTGCGCACCGCGGCCGCCATGCGGTCGCTCTCGGCCATGGCGCAGGAGCGGGGCTGCACCGAGGCCGAGGTGGAGCGCGAGATCCTGGCCCGTCAGGCGGTCCCGCAGATGCTGGAGCCGGCCGACCTGGCCGGCGTGTTCCTGTTCCTGGCCAGCCCGGCCTCGCGCGCGCTCACCGGTCAGTGCCTGAGCGTGAGCCATGGCGAGGTGATGGCATGAACCCCTGGCCCTCGGCGCGCACCGCCGCCGGCGTCACCGTGTCGCTCGCCGGGCGGCGCGCGCTGGTCACCGGTGCGGCCACCGGCATCGGCCGCGCCACCGCGCTGCGGCTGGCGCAGGCCGGCGCGCTGGTCTGGATCAACCACCTCGGGCAGACCGAGCAGGCGCGGGGCCTGCTGGACGAGATTGCAGCCATCGGCGGACAGGCCCGGGCGGTGGAGGCCGACGTGGGCTCTGCCGCCGAGGTGCAGCGCATGGCCGGGCAGATCGGTGCGCTGGACATCCTGGTCAACAACGCCGGCATCCTGCAGGACAAGCCGTTCCTGGAGACCACCGAGGCCGACTGGGACCGGGTGCTCACGGTCGATCTCAAGGGCGTGTTCCTGGTCAGCCAGGCCCTCATGCCCATCCTGCTGGAGCGCCCGGACGACCCGGGGCGCGCCTGCATCGTCAACATCGCCTCCGACCTGGGTCTGCTCGGGCGCGGCCGCTACGCCGCCTACTGCGCCGCCAAGGCCGGCGTGATCGGCCTGACCAAGGCACTGGCGCGCGAATTCGCGCCGCAGCTGCGGGTCAATGCGGTGGCGCCCGGTCCGGTGGCCACGGCCATGGTGTCGGCCGAACACATGAGCCCCGAGTGGCTGGAGAAGGAGCTGGACATTCCGCAGCACCGGCTGGCCGACCCCGGGGAAGTGGCCGACACGGTGCTGTTCCTCGCCAGCGACCTCGCGCGCTTCTACACCGGTCAGGTGCTCGGGCCCAACGGCGGCTCGGTCATGCCCTGACCACACAGGACCCAGCATGGCCCTGCTGCCCCGACACCCTTCCGACCGCCTCGCCACCGCCGTGTTGCTGTTCTCGGCCACGCTCTGGGGCCTGACCTGGATGCCGCTCAAGGCCTTCGTGGGCCAGGGCCTGACCGGCCCGGTGGTGTCGCTGCTCACCTACGGCTCGGTCGGCCTGCTGGCCGTGGTGATGCTGTGGCGCGACCGTGCCGCGTGGCGCAGCCAGTGGGCGCTGGTGCTGGGCCTGGTGCTGGTGGGTGGCTGGGCCAACACCTCGTTCGTCAATGCGGTGATGCTCGGCGACGTGGCGCGGGTGATGTTCCTGTTCTACCTGTCGCCGGTGTGGTCGGTGCTGGGCGGCCGCCTCTTTCTGAAGGAGCACATTCCCCCGGCCCGCTGGCTGGCGGTGGCCGGTGCCATCGTGGGCCTGTGGCTGGTGCTGGGCGGACCCTCGCTGTTCAGTGGCCAGTCGCTGGACTTCACGCTCGTGGATGCGCTGTCGCTGTCGGCCGGGCTGGCGTTCGCAGCCAACAATGTGATCGCCCGCGCGGCCGACCGGGTGCCGCTGCGCACCAAGACGCTGTCGGTGTTCGTCGGCTGCGGCCTGCTCTCGGCCCTGGCCACCGGCCTGCTGGGTCACAGCGTGCCGGACATGCCGGTGCTGCTGTGGGCCGCGCTGCTGGCCTATGGCTTCGGCTGGATGCTGCTGGCCACCATCACCTGGCAGTACGGCGTGAGCCACCTGGAGAGCAGCCGCGCCGGCGTGATCCTGCTGGCCGAACTGGTGGTGTCGGTCGGCACCGCCCTGGTCTTCGGTGGCGAGCGGCTCACGCCGCTGGGCTGGGCCGGCGGCGCCCTGATTGCCGTGGCCGCCCTGGCCGAAGCCCTCTTTCCGCCCGCGCCTGCGCGGCCCGTCGTGCAACCTTCCCCGCCTTCACCATGAACACCTCCGCTGCCACCGCCGGCCCGGCCCGCACCGTCTGGATGAACCAGCTCTCCTGGGTCGATTACCAGCGCATCCTCCGGCAGGACCAGCCGCCGGTGCTGCTGCCGGTGGGTGCGCTGGAGCAGCACGGCCCGCACCTGCCCCTGGGCACCGACGGTCTGCTGGCCAGTGCGGTCTCGGCCGACACGGCAGCGCAGGTCGGCGCTCTGGTGGCGCCCACCTTGAGCTACGGCTACAAGTCGCAGCCCAAGTGCGGCGGCGGCCAGCATTTCTGCGGCACCACCAGCGTGGACGCGGCCACCCTGATCGGCCAGGTGCGCGACGCGGTGCGCGAGTTCGCGCGCCACGGCCTGCAGCGCCTGGTGGTGGTCAACGGCCACTACGAGAACCAGTGGTTCCTGATCGAAGGCATCGACCTGGGCCTGCGCGATGCGCGGGCGGCCGACCCTGCCTGCGCGCTGCAGGTGATGCGTCTGGAATACTGGGACTTCATGACCGAGCAGACGCTGGGCCATGTGTTCCCCGACGGCTTTCCCGGCTTTGCACTCGAACACGCGGCGGTGCTGGAGACATCGATGATGCTGCACTACCACCCCGCACTGGTGCGCATGGACCTGCTGCCCGACGACGGTCCGGCCGACTTCCCGCCCTACGACATGTACCCCGCCCGCACCGACTGGGTGCCGGCCTCGGGCGTGCTGTCGTCGGCCCGCGGCGCGGACGCCGCCAAGGGCGCGCTGCTCGCGGCCGAGGTGGCCCGTCGCATGGCCGAGGCCATCCGCACCGGCTTCGAGCGGGGTACTGCATGAGTGCCATTTCGCACCTCGATTCGGCCACCACCGCGCTGGTGGTGATCGACATGCAGCGCGACTTCTGCAGCGCCGGCGGCTATGCGCACCGGGCCGGGCTGGACATTGCCCGGCTGCAGGCGGTGGTGAAGAGCATCGCCCGGCTGCTGGCGGCTGCCCGTGCGGCCGGGCTGACGGTGGTGCACACCCGCGAAGGCCATCTGCCCGATCTGTCGGACTGTCCGCCGGCCAAGCTGGCGCGCAGCGTGGCGGCGGGTGCTGCCATCGGCAGCGCGGGTCCGCTGGGCCGGCTGCTGGTGCGCGGCGAACAGGGCCACGACTTCGTGCCCGAGCTGCGGCCCTGGCCGGGCGAGACGGTGATCGACAAGCCCGGCTACGGCGCCTTCCACCGCACCGACCTGGAGGCCCGGCTCACCCGCCAGGGCATCCGCCGGCTGGTGCTGTGCGGCGTGACCACCGAGGTGTGCGTGCACTCCACGCTGCGCGAGGCGGTGGACCGGGGTTACGCATGCACCACCGTGGCCGATGCCACCGCCGCCAGCCAGCCCGAGCTGCAGGCCCCGGCCCTGGCCATGATCGGGGTGGAGGGCGGCATCTTCGGGCGCGTGGCGCACACAGCCGAGCTGCTGGCCGACTGGCAGACGGCCGCGCTGGCCCGCCGGGCCTGAAGGGAACGGCCGCATGGACCGCTGGATCGACCTGCCGGCCCCGCAGCACCGGGTGGCGCCGGCCTATCGGGGCGTGTGGCGCCGCACCTTGCTGGAAACCCCGCAAGGCCAGGACACCACCACCTCGGTGCACTGGCTGCAGACCGAGGGCTGGCATGCCGACCTGCGTGTGCCGGCCGGCCGGGAAGCCGACACGCCGCATAACCGCGTCCACTGGCAGGGCTTTTTCGGCATCACCCGCATCGAGCAACGGGCCGACGGTTTTCCGCCCATCTGCACCTGGCAGCGCCACTGGGACGTGCAGCCACCGCGCAGCACCCCGGACGCCGGCACCGTGGTGTTCGACACCCCCGACCGGCTCATCGAGTACGGCGTGCACGGGCACTACCTGGAGGTGTGGGAACGGCTGCCGGATTCGCGGGGGCCCTGCGCGGCACAACAGCAGGTCGATGCTGCCGGTCGGCCCACCGGGTGGTACCGGTTTGCGGCCGGTGCCCACACCATTCTGGTGCGTGTCCGGCCGACGGCCTGGCCGCCCGGCACCCCGCCCGACCAGACCCTGGCCGAACGGGTGCAGCAGCAGCCCGACGCTGCCACGGCGCTGCTCGATTTCGAGATCCGCCACATCCGGGCCTGAGCCATGCGCACCGATCTGCCCCTGGCCCCTGGCGACTGGTTCGAGTTCCACTCGCTGGGCGACGGCCTGACCCTGATCACCGAACCGCACGTGGTGCCGCTCCTGCGCTGCAACATCTGGCATGTGCGCGGGCGCGAGCTCGATCTGGTCATCGACACCGGGCTGGGTGTGGCCAGCCTGCACCAGGCCTCGCGCCACCTGTTCGGCCATCGGGTGGCGGCCCTGGCCACCCATGTGCATCTGGACCACGTGGGCGGGCACCATGAGTTTGCCGAGTGCTGGTGCCACCGCCTGGAGGCACCCGGCCTGCGCGGTGCCGATCCGGCCTTCACGCTGGGCGACATCGACCTGGCGCAGCTGGATTTCCCGGCGCCGGGGTACGAGACCGGCGGCCCCGCGCTCACCGCACTGCCGTCGCCCGACTTCGATCTGTCGGCCTGGCAGCTGCGCCAGGCCAGCGTGACGCGCGAGCTGGACGAGGGCGACGTGATCGATCTGGGCAACCGCCACTTCGAGGTGCTGCACCTGCCCGGTCACTCGCCGGGCTGCATCGGCCTGTGGGAAGCCGCCACCGGGACCTTCTTTTCGGGCGATGCCGTCTACGACGGTCCGCTGCTCGATGGCCTGCACCATTCCGACCGCGCCGCGTATGCCCGCACCATGCAGCGCCTGCTGGACCTGCCGGTGCAGGTGGTGCACGCCGGTCACGACCCGAGCTTCGGCCGCGACCGCCTGCGGGAACTGGCGCGGGCTTATCTGGAGCGGCTGGACGATCCGGCCTGAGCCTTCACCGGGTTCTTCTTGCCGATGCGGTCCCAGTCCCGGAGCGTCTGCTGCAGGCGGTTGCGCGCGTCGGTGTGGCTGGTGGCGAAGGCGGCGGTGAGCCGCTGGCGCAGCGCGGCATCCGGAGGCGGCTCCGCCCGTGCCTTGAGCCGGTCGATCAGCAGCATGACCAGCTGAAAGCTGCCGGCCTGCAGGGCGAGTTCGAGCGGCGTGCGTCCCTGCTCGTCGGCCACGCGCGGGTCTGCCCCGTGTTCGAGCATGTGCCGCACCAGCCCGTGCCGGCCGCCGGCGCAGGCCCAGTGCAGCGGCACCAGTCCCCCGTCGAGCTTCGCCAGGAAATCGGCCCCCGGCGCCAGCAGCCCGGGGGCCAGCGGCCAGCCGGCGGCCTTGATGGCCTGTTGCAGGGCCCAGGGCAGGGGCGTGGGTTCGGGGGCAGGGTGGGCAGGGCACATGGGGTTCGAGGGTACGGCATCGGGCTGGCATCAATCGTGCTTTGATGTGCTCACAGAGAGGCGGTTGCACCACAACAGTGAACCGCAGCCTTGAATGACCGCTAGGGTTCCGGGCGCTGCCCCCGTCTGCACGGGTCTGCGGCGCCGGCTGGTCCGAGAGCGGTCGGCCACGATCGTGTGGCTCCACGGAGGGACAAAAGCCCGGGAGAAGCTGGCACGGCACGCATGGAGCGTGCATGCGCTCGCCTCTCTGGCCTTGTGTCCCACCGATCAGGAGCCCTGCATGCCGACCCCTGCCCATGCCCTCGCGGAGGCGCCCGCCACCACCCGACCACCCGCGCGCTGGTCGCGCCTGTGGACGGTGCGTGCCCCGATCGGCCAGCGCACCTGGCTCACCCTGGCCGTGATCGGCCTGCTCTCCCCGCTGCTGGCCTGGGCCGCGCTGGCCCGCTGGGGCGGCATCGACCCGACCTTCATGCCGTCACCGGCGGCCGTGCTGGCCAAGTCCTGGACCTGGCTGGTGGAGGACGGGCTGATCGACGACATGGCCATCAGCACCTACCGGGTGGTCACCGGCTTTCTGCTGTCGGCCGTGATTGCATTGCCGCTGGGCCTGTTCATCGGCTCCTACCGCTCGGTGCAGGCGCTGCTGGAGCCGCTGACCGATTTCATCCGCTACATGCCGGCGGTGGCCTTCATTCCGCTGGTGATGCTGTGGGTGGGCATCGGCGAGGGATCGAAGATCGCCATCATCTTCATCGGCACCTTCTTCCAGATGGTGCTCATGGTGGCCGAGGACGTGCGCCGGGTGCCGGCCGCGCAGGTGGAAGCGGCCCAGACCATGGGCGCCAACCGGCGCGAGCTGGTGGAGAAGGTGATCCTGCCGAGCGCCAAGCCGGCGCTGCTGGACACCTTGCGGGTGACCATGGGCTGGGCCTGGACCTACCTGGTGGTGGCCGAGCTGGTGGCCGCCAACTCCGGCCTGGGCTACGCCATCCTGCGCGCCCAGCGCTTCCTGCAGACCGACACCATCTTCGCCGGGATCATCGTCATCGGCCTCATCGGCCTGCTCACCGACCAGGCGTTCCGCTGGCTGCACCGCCGAGCCTTCCCGTGGCTCTACCTCAAAGGATGAGCGCCATGAGCACCACCCCCGAACACCGCCTGCCCAAGGTCTCCATCCGCGCCCTGCACAAGCGTTTCGACGGTGCGTCCATCAACGCGCTGGAGCACATCGACCTGGACATCCGGCCCAACGAGTTCGTGACCTTCGTCGGTGCATCGGGCTGCGGCAAGAGCACGCTGCTGCGCACCATCGGCGGGCTGGAGACCCACACCGGCGGCGAGCTGCTGGTGGACGGCCGACCGGTGCAGGGTCCGGACATCGACCGTGCCATGGTGTTCCAGCACTACAGCCTGTACCCGTGGATGACGGTGCTGGAGAACATCCGCTTCTGCCGCCAGCTGCAGGCCCACACCCGCGACCGCACCTCGGCCGACGTGGAGGCCGCATCCGGCCGCAGCGACGCCCTGCTGCGCCTCATGGGCCTGCAGGATGCGGCCCAGGCCTGGCCCAACCAGCTCTCCGGCGGCATGCAGCAGCGTGTGGCGATCGCACGCGCGCTCATGGGCCGCCCCGGCATCCTGCTGATGGACGAACCCTTCGGTGCGCTCGATGCCCAGACCCGCGAGGTCATGCACGACCTCATCCGCCATGTGCACCGGCTGGAGAAGGCCACCATCGTCTTCGTCACCCACGACGTGGAGGAGGCCATCTACCTGGGCAGCCGGGTGGTGCTGATGGCACCGCGCCCGGGCCGCATCGACACGGTCTACGAAGTGCCCTTCGGCGACCAGCGCGACCAGGACCTCAAGCACACGCCGGAGTTCCTGCAGCTCAAGCGCGAGATCCTGGCCCGCATCCGCGAGACCTCCGGCATGAAGACCGACCTGGAGCAGCTCCAGCGCCTGAGCCGCATCACCCCCGAAACCCTCTGACCCCGACAGGAGACAAGCCATGAGCGATCCGACCGATGCCGCGCCCTTGAACGACCCGCTCACCGTCGTCCCGGCCGACCCGCCGGCCCACAGCCCGGTGGACGCGCCCGCCCTGTGGCAGCGCTTCCCCGCAGCCGCACTGGCCGGCGTGGACACCACCCGCGCCCTGTGGAGCGAGGTCATGCCCGGCGGCAGCCACTGGAGCTGGCGCATGCCGCGCGGCACCGCCATCCGCTTCGTGGCCCTGCAGCCCGGCGCCAACCTGAGCCTGGTGCTGTATGCGGCGCACGAGAAGCTGGAGCGCTACAACATGCCCGACAGCCTCAAGGCCCAGCACACGGCGCGCTACACCCGCGGCCATGTGCTCATGAGCGACATGGGCCGCGCCATGGCCAGCTTCACCGCCGACAGCCTGGGCTGGCACGACCCGCTGGGCGCGCTGCTGGACGCCGAGCGCATGGCCGAGCGCTACGGCGTGCGCCGCTACGAGGACGCACGCAACGGCATGTACCGCTCCGGCAAGGACGGCCTGCTGATCGAGATCGGCAAATACGGCCTGACCCGGCGCGACCTGGGCGTGCCGGTCAACCTGTTCTCGCGCGTGGGGGTGGACGCCGAAGGCCGCTTCGGCTTCGTGCCCGACCACTGCAAGGCCGGCGACCATGTGGAGCTGCGCTTCGACATGGACGTGATCGTGGCGGTGTCGAGCGCGCCGCATGCGCTCGATCCGTCGCCGGTGTACGACCCGCGCCGCATCGGCCTGCTGGCCTGGCGCTGCGGTGCGGCACCGGCCGACGACTTCTGCCGCGCCTTCCGCCCGGAAAACGCCCGTGCCCTGCACAACACCGACATGCTCTACCTGTGAGCCGGAGGCCCGCCATGAACACCCTCGACACCGAAGCCACCGCCACCTCGTTCCGCATCCGCCACAGCACGCTGGACCCGGCCAAGGCCGTCATGAACCAGCGCCATGCGGCCGGCGAACCCATCCTGTTTCCCCTGAACCAGGGGCAGACCCTGCGCATCGTCGACTTGGAGGGCAATCAGGCCGCCGACGTGCTGTTCTTCAACCGCGACGACGCGGCCGAGCACTACAGCGCCACCGACACCATGCTGCACCAGGGCGGCATCTACCTCACCACCGGATCGGTGATCCGCAGCAACGACGCCCGGCCCATGCTGACCATCGTGGCCGACACCTGCGGCCGCCACGACACCCTGGGCGGCGCCTGCGCGGCCGAGAGCAACACGGTGCGTTACGCGCTGCAGAAGAAGTACATGCACAGCTGCCGCGACAACTACCTGCTGGCCCTGCAGCAGGCCGACATCGGCCTGGGCAAGCGCGACCTGGTGCCCAACATCAACTTCTTCATGAACGTGCCGGTCACCGACGAGGGCGGCCTGAAGTTCGACGACGGCGTCTCCGGCCCCGGCAAGTACGTCGAGATGCGCGCCGAGATGAACCTGTGGGTGCTCATCAGCAACTGCCCGCAGCTCAACAACCCCTGCAACGCCTACAACCCCACGCCCATCCAGCTGCTGGTCTGGGACCCGGCCTGAGAACGGAGAACCCATGTTCCGCAAGGTCCTGATCGCCAACCGCGGTGCCATCGCGTGCCGCATCATCCGCACCCTCAAGGCCCTGGGGGTGCAGAGTGTGGCGGTGTACTCCGAGGCCGATGCCCAGGCCCGCCATGTGCGCGAGGCCGACGAGGCGTGGCTGCTCGGCCCGGCCCCGGCGGCCGAGAGCTACCTGCGTGCCGACCGCATCCTGCAGATCGCCCGCGAATGCGGCGCCCAGGCCATCCACCCGGGCTACGGCTTCCTGTCGGAGAACCCGGCCTTTGCCCAGGCCTGCGAGGACGCCGGCATCGCCTTCATCGGGCCCACGGCCGCGCAGATGCGGGCCTTCGGCCTGAAGCACACCGCGCGGGAACTGGCGCTGCAGCAGGGCGTGCCGCTGCTGCCGGGTTCCGACCTGCTGGCCGACTTGGAGCAGGCGCGGGCCGAGGCGCAGCGCATCGGCTACCCGGTCATGCTCAAGAGCACGGCCGGGGGCGGTGGCATCGGCATGCGGCTGGTGCGCAACGAAGCCGAACTGGCCGATGCCTTCGCTTCGGTGCAGCGGCTGGCCCAGGCCAACTTCAAGGACGCCGGCCTGTTCCTGGAGAAGCTGGTCGAGCAGGCCCGCCACATCGAGGTGCAGGTGTTCGGCGACGGGCAGGGCGGGGTGCTGGCCCTGGGCGAGCGCGACTGCTCGGTGCAGCGCCGCAACCAGAAGGTGATCGAGGAAACCCCGGCCCCCGGGCTGAGCGATGCCCAGCGGCGCGAACTGCAGGCCACCGCCGTGCGGCTGATGCAGGCGGTGAACTACCGCTCCGCCGGCACGGTGGAATACGTGTACGACGCGCAGGCTGGCGCCTTTTATTTCCTGGAGGTCAACACCCGGCTGCAGGTGGAGCACGGCGTGACCGAGCAGGTGACCGGCGTGGACCTGGTGGCCTGGATGGTGCAGCTCGCCGCCGGCGATCTGCCGCCGCTGGCCACGCTCGCTCCCACGCCGCAAGGAGCGTCCATCCAGGTGCGGCTGTACGCCGAAGACCCGGCCCGCCACTTCCAGCCCAGTGCCGGCCTGCTGACCGAGGTGGTGTTCCCCGACGGTGTGCGGGTGGACGGCTGGGTCGAGCGTGGCACCGAGGTGCCCGCCTGGTACGACCCCATGCTGGCCAAGCTCATCGTCACCGCACCCGACCGCGAACAGGCGCTGCAGCGGCTCGACGCAGCCCTGGCCGCCACCCGGCTGGCCGGCATCGAGACCAACCTCGACTACCTGCGCCAGGTGGTGCAGGACCCGGTGTTCCGCGAGGGCCGGCAGATCACGCGCTTCCTGGGCGGCTTTGCCTACCGGCCTTCCACCATCGAGGTGCTGGAGCCCGGCGTGCAGACCAGCGTGCAGGACTGGCCGGGCCGCCTGGGCCACTGGGATGTGGGCGTGCCGCCGTCCGGCCCTATGGACGCCTATGCCCACCGCATGGCCAACCGCCTGGTCGGCAACGCGCCGGATGCCGCCGCGCTGGAGATCACCCTGGCCGGCCCCACGCTGCGCTTTCATGCCGATGCGGTGATCGCGGTCACCGGCGCGCCGGCCCCGGTCACGCTGGACGGCCGCCCGCTGGCCCAGTGGCAGAGCCACGCGGTGGCTGCCGGCAGCGTGCTGGCCATCGGCCGCGCCGAGTCCGGCTGCCGGCTGTGCCTGGCGGTGGGCGGCGGCCTCGATGTGCCGCTGTACCTGGGCAGCCGCAGCACCTTCACGCTGGGGCAGTTCGGCGGTCATGCCGGCCGCCACCTGCGCACCGGGGACACGCTGCACCTGGCCGCCCCCGGCGCCGGCACCCCGGGCCGGCAGGCCACGGCGGCCGCGGTGCCGGCCTATGCCCACCACTGGGACATCGGTGTGCTGTACGGGCCGCATGGCGCGCCCGACTTCTTCACGCCGGCCGACATCGACACCTTCTTTGCCACCGGCTGGGAGGTGCACTACAACTCCAGCCGCACCGGCGTGCGCCTGATCGGCCCGAAGCCGCAGTGGGCCCGCACCGACGGCGGCGAGGCGGGGCTGCACCCGTCCAACATCCACGACAACGCCTACGCCATCGGCGCCATCGACTTCACCGGCGACATGCCGGTGGTGCTGGGCCCCGACGGCCCCAGCCTGGGCGGCTTCGTCTGCCCGGCGGTGGTGGTGGACGCCGAGCTGTGGAAGCTTGGCCAGCTGCGCCCGGGCGACACGGTGCGCTTCCACCGGCTGTCGCTGGCGCAGGCGCTGCAGCGCTCGGCGGCCATCGAGTCGGTCATCCAGGCCCCGGATGCGGCGGCGGCACGGCTGCCCGGCCCGCCGCAGGACGATGCCGCCGCCCACCCCAGCCCGCTGATCCACGACGACCCGGCGCGCGAGGCCGAGGACATTCCGCGCATGGTGGTGCGCCAGGCCGGCGACCGCTATGTGCTGGTCGAGTTCGGGCCGCTGGTGCTCGACATCGAGCTGCGCCTGCGGGTGCATGTGCTCATGACCGCCCTGCAGGGGCGCATCGCCGAAGGGCGCCTGCACGGCGTGATCGACATGACGCCCGGCATCCGCTCGCTGCAGCTGCACTTCGACCCCGCCCTCATCGACCGCCAGACCCTGCTGGCCACGCTGATCGAGGCCGAGGCCGCGCTGCCGCCGGTGGACCACATCGAGGTGCCCAGCCGCATCGTGCACCTGCCCCTGTCGTGGGACGACCCGCAGACCCGGCTGGCGATCGAGAAATACATGCAGTCGGTGCGCAAGGACGCGCCCTGGTGTCCGAGCAACATCGAGTTCATCCGCCGTATCAACGGGCTGGACCGCATCGACGACGTGTTCAAGGTGGTGTTCGACGCCAGCTACCTGGTGCTGGGCCTGGGCGACGTGTACCTGGGCGCACCGGTGGCCACGCCGGTCGACCCCCGCCACCGGCTGGTCACCACCAAGTACAACCCGGCCCGCACCTGGACGCCCGAGAACGCAGTGGGCATCGGCGGCGCCTACCTGTGCGTCTATGGCATGGAAGGGCCGGGGGGCTATCAGTTCGTCGGCCGCACGCTGCAGATGTGGAACCGCTGGCGCCACGGGCAGGGCGTGTTCGAACAGCCGTGGCTGCTGCGCTTCTTCGACCAGATCCGGTTCCACCCGGTGAGCGAGGACGAGCTGCACCGGATGCGCCAGACCTTCCCGCACGGCGGCTGTCCGCTGCGCATCGAGACCACCACCTTCAGCCTGCGCGAGTACCGGCGCTTCCTGGCCGACAACGCCGAGGGCATACAGACCTTCAAGACCCGGCAGCAGACGGCCTTCGAGGCCGAGCGCCAGCGCTGGGTCGACAGCGGGCAGATCACCTTCGAGGAAGCGGCGTCGGTGGATGCCGGCGGCGCAGCCGACATCGATCTGCCCCCGGGCGGCCGCACCGTGGCCAGCAGCGTGCCCGGCAGCGTGTGGCAGGTGCTGGTCAGCGAAGGCCAGCAGGTCCAGGCCGGTGACGTGCTGATGGTGGTGGAGTCCATGAAGATGGAATTCAGCGTGCTGGCCCCGGCCAGCGCCACGGTGCACCGGCTCATGTGCCGCGAGGGCGCCCCGGTGGCCGCCGGCCAGGACGTGATGGTGCTGGTCGAGGCCTGAAGCCACCCCCCTTTCTCAAGACAACCCGGAACCGCCATGAACCTGGACACACTTTCCTTCGACATCGCCAGCCTGCGCCAGGCCTATGCCGCCGGCACGCCGGTGCGCGCCGTCATCGCTGAAGCCCTGCGCCGCTGCGCGGCCGACGACCGCCATGTGTTCATCCGCCGCCTGCAGATCAGCGAACTCGAGACGTACCTGCAGGCGCTGGAGGCGGCCGACCCGGCCAGCCTGCCGCTGTACGGCGTGCCGTTTGCCATCAAGGACAACATCGATCTGGCCGGCATTCCCACCACGGCGGCCTGCCCGGACTTTGCCTACACCCCCGAGCGCAGCGCCTTCGTGGTGCAGCAGCTCATCGCGGCCGGGGCGGTGCCGGTGGGCAAGACCAACCTCGACCAGTTCGCCACCGGCCTCAACGGCACCCGCTCGCCCTATGGCGCCTGCGGCAATGCGTTCCGGCCCGAGTTCATCTCGGGTGGGTCGAGCGCGGGATCGGCGGTGTCGGTGGCCCTGGGCTGGGCCAGCTTCTCGCTCGGCACCGACACCGCCGGCTCCGGCCGGGTGCCGGCCAGCTTCAACAACCTGATCGGGCTCAAGCCCACGCTGGGCCTGCTGTCGGCCACCGGCGTGGTGCCGGCCTGCCGCACGGTGGACACGGTGTCGGTGTTCGCCACCACGGCGGCCGATGCCCAGGCGGTGCTGGCGGTGGCGGCCGTGCCCGATCCGGCCGACGCCTACAGCCGCGCCGCCCGCCCGTTCGGCCCCGACTTTTCGGCCGGGCCGTTCCGCTTCGGTGTGCCGCGCCCGCAGGACCTGGCCTTCTTCGACAACCCGGCCGCCCCCGGCCTGTTCGAGCAGGCGGTGCGGCGGCTGGAGTCGCTGGGCGGCACGGCGGTGGAGATCGATCTGCAACCCTTCCTCGAAGCCGCCCGGCTGCTGTACGACGGCCCCTGGGTGGCCGAGCGCCACGCGGCCATCCGCGATTTCATCGACCGGAAGCCCGAGGCGGTGTTCGAGCCGGTGCGCACCATCGTCCAGGGTGCGCAGCGTTACAGCGCCACCGACGCCTTCGTGGCGCGCTACCGCCTGCAGGCGCTGCAGCAGGTCTGCAACGCGGTGTGGCAGCGCATCGACTGCCTGCTCACCCCCACCGCCGGCACCACCTTCCGCATCGCGGCCATGCAGGCCGACCCGATCCGCCTCAATGGTCAGCTGGGCTACTACACCAACTTCATGAACCTGCTGGACTACAGCGCGGTCGCGGTGCCCGCCGGGTTCCAGGACAGCGGCGACGCCGCCGGACTGCCCTGGGGCGTCACCCTGGCCGCGCCTGCTTTCCGCGACGTGCCGCTGCTGCGGCTGGCCGACCGCTTCCACCGCGCGCAGACGCTGCGGCTGGGAGCCACCGAGGTCGCCCTGGAAGAAACCCCGGCCCTGGGTGCGGGTGCCCCGGGCGCGGGCGCCCTGCAGGCCGGCACGGTGCGGGTGGCGGTGTGCGGTGCCCACCTCAGCGGCCTTCCCCTGAACGGCCAGCTCATCCAGCGTGGCGCGCGCCTGCTGGCGGCGGTGAAATCGGCCCCGGAATACCGCTTCTATGCCCTGGCCGGCGGCCCGGTGAAACGGCCCGGCATGGTGCGCGTGGCCGAGGGCGGCGCCGCCATCGACATGGAGGTGTGGGAGGTGCCGGCCGAGCACTTCGGCAGCTTCGTCGACGGTATCCCCGCGCCCCTGGGCATCGGCAAGGTGCGCCTGGCCGACGGCAGCTGGGTCAGCGGCTTCGTGTGCGAGCCGGCCGGCCTGGACGGCGCCACCGACATCACCCACCTGGGCAGCTGGCGGGCGTGGCTGGCCACCGCATGAGAGGATGGCCTCCCGGCCCGCTGGGCTTTTGCTTCCGGGTCATCCTTCGCAGCTTTCGCCCCGACCCTGTTCCTTCATGCCCCGGCGCCACCGACACCACGAGAAACGGTCCATCCGCAACAGCCTCACGCACCGCCCGGACCTGGCGGGTCCTGCATCGCCGGCGACCGGATCGGGTCGGTCGACCCCCGCATGACCCCGACCGACGCGGCCTTCACGCCCGCTGAACCTGACGCGGTCGTGCGAGAACTGCGCCACGTGCAGGCCCTGATGCAGCTGGAGCAGCAGGAAGACCAGGCGCAGTTCAGGCTCAAGAGCGCCAAGGCCGGCATCGCGGAACGCAAGCGGCGCGGCGTCACCTGGCACCCCGTCACCATCACCCAGGAAGACATCGGCTTTGGCGGCAAGGTGGTGCTGGAGCTGGAGCGCCCCGCCGGCGAGGAAGGACTTCACCTGTTCCAGGTGGGTCGCAACGCCGCGCTGTTCGGTCCGGCCCAGGGGCCGGCGGGCGATCCGCCCACGCTGAGCGGCGTCATCACCCGCCTGCGGCGCAACCGGCTGCAGCTGACCACCCACCGGGAGGACCTGCCCGACTGGGTGCTCGCGGGCGGCAGGCTGGGCATCGACCTCACCTTCGACGAGGTGAGCTACCGCGAGATGAACCAGGCCCTGAACGAGGTGCTGCGCGCCCGGGACAACCGGCTCGCCGAGCTGCGCGACGTGCTGCTGGGGGCCCGGCAGGCCCGCTTCGACGCCACCCGGGCCGACGATCTCGTCTACCCGAGCCCGCTCAACGATTCCCAGCTCGAAGCCGTGCGCCATGTGGTCTCGGCCCGCGATGTGGCCATCATCCACGGCCCGCCCGGCACCGGAAAGACCACCACCCTGGTGCAGGCCATCCGCGAGACCATCCGGCGCGAGCGGCGGGTGCTGGTGTGCGCACCCTCCAACACGGCGGTGGACCTGCTCACCGAGAAGCTGGCCGCTCACGGCGTGAACGTGATCCGCATGGGCAACCCCAGCCGGGTGTCCGACCTGCTGCTGGCGCACACGCTCGATGCCCGGGTGATGGCCCATGGCAGTTACGGCCGGATGCGGGCCTTGCGCCAGACGGCCGACCAGTACCGCCAGACCGCCCAGCAACACGTGCGCCACTACGGGCACGAGGAGCGGCAGGAACGGCAGCGGCTCAGGGACGAGGCGCGGCAGCTGTTCCTGCAGGCCGACGATCTGGAGCGTTTCATCACCCAGGACGTGCTCGACTCGGTGCAGGTCATCACCTGCACCCTGGTGGGCGCCAGCCAGCGCGGCATCCGCGACCTGGTCTTCGACACCGTCTTCATCGACGAGGCCGCCCAGGCCATCGAGCCGGGCTGCTGGATTCCGATCGCCCGAGGCCAGCGCGTGGTGCTGGCCGGCGATCACCACCAGCTGCCGCCCACGGTCAAGAGCGAGCAGGCCGCCCGAGAAGGCCTGCGCGAGACGCTGTTCGAGAAGTGCATCCGCCGTCAGCCGGCCACCGCCCGCATGCTCACCCTGCAATACCGCATGCACGAGCAGATCATGGCGTTCAGTTCGCAGCGGTTCTATGGCGGGCGGCTGCAGGCACATCCGCGGGTGCGTCATGCCGGTCTGGCGGCCTACGACCCGGTGTTCGCGCCGGACCTGCCGGTGGAGTTCCTGGACACGGCGGGATTCGGCTTCGTGGAACGGACCGTTCCCGAGAGCCGGTCCACCGCCAACCCGGAAGAGGCCGCCCTGCTGCTGCGGCGGCTCAACCAGCTGCTGGCGGCCTACGACCCCGCCGGGCATGCCGAGCATCCGCTCACCCTGGGCGTGATCGCCCCCTACCGCGCGCAGATCAACTGCCTGCAGGACGCGATCGAGCAGGAGCCGCTCCTGGGCGGCCTGATGCGGCAGCGCCAGCTCAGCGTCGGAACGGTCGACGCCTTCCAGGGCCAGGAGCGCGACATCATCGCGATCTCGCTCACCCGCAGCAACCGCCTGGGCGAGATCGGATTCCTCTCCGACATCCGCCGCATGAACGTGGGCATGACGCGCGCCCGCCGCAAGCTCCTGCTGGTGGGCGATTCGTCCACCCTGGGCGCACACCCGTTCTTCCGGGAGCTGCTGGCCCATGTGCAGCACATCGGTGGCCACCGCACCGCCTGGGCCATGGAGGAATGAAAAAGCCCCTGCAGAGGACTGCAGGGGCCTGGGATCGTCGCTGGCGGAGAGAGAGGGATTCGAACCCTCGGTACAGCCAAAACTGTACGCCGGATTTCGAATCCGGTGCATTCGACCACTCTGCCATCTCTCCGTGTGCCGAAGCCCGACATTCTAGCAGCACCGCCCGGTGCGCCTTTTTGCACGCCGGCAGCGCCCGCGCCGATGCGACAATGCACCGCCGCCACCGCCAGCTCCCATGCTCGTCGACACCCAGCCCGCCACCTACCAGCACATGCCTGCGTCGCCCGAGGTCCGGGACCAGTGGGTCGATTCGCAGCTCATCGGCGTCCTGATGGACAACGTCGGACCGTCGCTGCTGGCCGCCAGCATCTCGTTGCCGGTGATGGTCTACCTCATGGCCGGGGAGGTGAACACGGCGGCGCTGGTGGTCTGGACGCTGCTCATGCTGGCCATGCTGGCCTACCGCTACCGGCTGATCGGCCTGTACCGCCTCCAGTACGACCATGTGGAGGGTCCCCAGCGGCTGGACTTCGTGCACCGCTACCGCTGGAGCTGGGCGGCCGTGGCCGTGCTGTGGGCCGGCCCGGTCGTCCTGAGCTACCTGCAGGCCAGCGTGACCACGCAGTTTGTCTGCGCCGTCGTGGTGCTGGGGCAGGGGCTGCTCAACCTCACCGGCTTCAGTGCCTGCCTGCCGGTGTTCCGCAGCTACGCCAACAGCCTGGCCCTGTCGGTGCTGCTGGCGGTGATCGGGTTGACGGCCCTGCACATCGATCAGCCCGACGTTCTGCAGAAAGGCATCCTGTTCGGCAGTCTCATGATCGTGTTCTGGTTCCTGATGCTGGTGGCCGGCGCACGCCTGCACCAGGTGCACCGGTCCAGCTTCGAGCTGCAGTTCTCCAACCAGGAGCTGATCGATTCGCTCACCCTGCAGACCCGGGCGTCCCTGCGGGCCGTGGCCACCAAGAACCGCTTCCTGGCCTCGGCCGCTCACGACCTGCGTCAGCCGGTGCACGCCCTGAGCCTGTACGCCGACTGGCTGGCCAGCGAGCCGGAAATGGCCCGCGACATCGCGCCGCGCATCCTGCAGTCCACCCGGGCCATCAATGAGCTGTTCGACTCGCTCTTTGACCTGACCCGCATCGACGCCGGCAACTACAAGGTCAACCTGCAGCATGTGGATGTGGAGAAGCTGTTCGCCGACCTGCAGCTGCAGTTCGAGCCGGTGGCCCAGGGCAAGGGCCTGCGGCTGCGCACCTACACCCGTCCGACCGTGCTGTGGTCCGATCCGGTGGTGCTGCGCCGCATCCTGGGCAACCTGCTTTCCAACGCCTTGCGGCACACGCATGCCGGTGGTGTGCTGCTGGGTCTGCGTCACCGGGACGACATGCTGGTGTTCGAGGTCTGGGACACCGGCGTGGGCATCGCCCGCGAGCACCAGCAGGCCATCTTCCAGGAGTTCTTCCGGGTGTCCCAGCACCAGGGCACCGAGGACAGCCTGGGCCTGGGACTGACCATCGTGTCCAAGCTGACCTCCCTGATGGGCTATCAGCTCTCGCTCAATTCGGAGGCCAACCGGGGCAGCGTGTTTCGCGTGCTCCTGCCGGCCTTCACGCAGCAGGAACCCGGTGGTCTGACCACGGTGGAAAACGGCCGGTCGTCCCGTACGGGCGACCCGACCTGAGGCCGCCGCGGGCGGTCAGAGGTCCAGCAGGCCGGCGGTGCGGGCCAGGTGGCTGGCCTGCGAGCGGCTCTTCACGTTGAGCCGGCGGAACAGCCGCCACAGGTGCACCTTGACCGTGTGCTCGCTGATGCTGAGCTGCTCGGCGATGTCGCGGTTGGACAGGCCCCGGTCCAGCATCACCAGCAGCTGTTTCTGCCGCTTGGACAGCTTGTCGGGGATGGTGGGGGCGTTCTCGTCGTCACCGGCCTCTTCGGCCAGGAACTCACGCAGCACCTTGGCAATCTGGGCAGCGCCGGCCGATTTCTCGACATAGGCGTCGGCGCCGGCCTCGCGGGCCAGGTCTTCGTAGTCGGAAGACGGCGAGGCGGACAGCACGATGAGCGAGGTGTCGGGCAGCATCTGGCGCACCTCGCGGACCCCGGAGACGCCGTTGGTGTCCGGCAGCTTGAGGTCCAGGCACACCAGTTCGGGTTCGCCGTGTTCGGCAATCGCCTTGCTGACCGAGGCCAGCCGCTCGAGTTCCACCACCTGCGTGGAGGCGCGAAGGCGGCGCAGCAGCATCACCACGGCTTCACGCATCAGGGGGTGATCGTCAATAACAAAGATGCTCATGGCGGGCGCGGTCTTCGGGTGGTCAAGTATCAGAATGGCCTTATTGTGGTGCCTTTACGGCCGAATGAGGGACATATAAAACACGGGATACATCCCTATTTCTCACAAAGGCCGGGTTGTGTACCGGGTATATCCCCTTTTCGGGTGACGTCAGCTTTCGGGGGTGGCCAGGGTCGCCAGCGCCGCCGCCAGGGCCGACGGATCGGGAGCCGGCTCCAGCCGGTCCTGCAGGTCGGCCACGGCAGGCAGGCCCTCGGCCTGGATGCGGGCCATGGCCTGGGCGGCCTCGCGCGGGGCCTCGAAACCCCGGCTCTGCAGCAGCACCGTGCCGCGGGCGTCGGTCAGCTTGAAGTGGAAACGGCCGTCCGATTCCCGGTACTGCTTGAACACCGGCCCGGCCGCCTTGGCGCCCTTGGTCTTGCGCACCTCGGCCACCTGGTCCAGCGGGCGCAGGCCCACGGCATGGCGCAGCCGGGCAGTGAACGGCGTGGCGGTGGCTCGGGCCTTGGCGGCGCCGGCCTTGAGCACGGCCTCGATGCGGCCCGGGTCCTTCATGAGCTCGTCGTACACGGCCCGCATCGGCGCGATCTCGCGGTCCAGCCGCTCGAACAGCCGTTCCTTGGCCTCGCCCCAGGCGATGCCTTCGGCGTACGCACGGGCCAGATCGGCGGTCTCGGCCTCGCTGGCGAAGGCCTGGTAGAGCTGGAACAGGGCCGAGCCTTCGGTGGACTTGGGCTCGCCGGGCAGGCGCGAGTCGGTCACGATGCCCATGATCAGCTTGCGCAGCTGCTCGCGCGGCACGAACAGCGGGATGGTGTTGTCGTAGCTCTTGCTCATCTTGCGGCCGTCCAGCCCGGGCAGGGTGGCCACATGCGCCTCGATGGCGGCCTCCGGCAGGGTGAAGTGTTCGCCGTAGAGGTGGTTGAAGCTCGATGCGATGTCCCGTGCCATCTCGATGTGCTGCACCTGGTCGCGGCCCACCGGCACCTGGTGGGCGTTGAACATCAGGATGTCGGCCGCCATGAGCACCGGGTACATGAACAGGCCGGCGGTCACGCCGTCGTCCGGCTCGGTGCCGGCGGCGGTGTTCTTGTCGACCGAGGCCTTGTAGGCATGGGCCCGGTTGAGCAGGCCCTTGCCGGTCACGCAGGTCAGCAGCCAGCAGAGCTCGGGGATCTCGGGGATGTCGGACTGGCGGTAGAAGGTCACCTTCTCCGGGTCCAGCCCGCAGGCCAGCCAGGTGGCGGCGATCTCCAGGGTGGAGCGCTGCACGCGGGCCGGGTCGCCGGTCTTGATGAGGGCGTGGTAGTCGGCCAGGAAGTAGAAGCTCTCCACGTCGGCCAGGCGGCTGGCCCGCACCGTGGGGCGGATGGCGCCCACATAGTTGCCCAGGTGGGGGGTGCCGGAGGTGGTGATGCCGGTGAGGACGCGCACAGGTTGCATGGCAGAGGGAAGGCAGAAGGATCGGTCAGGTCAGGAGCAGGCGCAGCGGGGTGAGCAGCAGTTCGATGGCCGAGAGGGTGAGGTCCATCAGCGGTCGCAGCCAGTAGCTGCCCACCAGTCCCGAGACCACCAGCGCCAGCACGATGAAGAAACCGTAGGGCTCCACCCGCGACACCATCTCGGCCTGCCGCCAGGGCAGCAGACCCACGAGGATGCGGCCCCCATCCAGCGGGGGCAGCGGGAACAGGTTGAAGGCGAACATCACCAGGTTCACGGTGACACCGGCCCGGCACATCTGCAGCCAGAAGCGCTCGTCCACCCCGGCACCCAGCAGCACATACAGCAGCACCAGCCAGCCGATGGCCTGCACCAGGTTGGCGCCCGGGCCGGCCAGGGCGACCCAGATCATGTCGCGCTTGGGGTTGCGCAGCCGGCCGAAATTCACCGGCACCGGCTTGGCATAACCGAACAGGAAGGCGCCGGCCGTGGCGAAGTACAGCAGCAGCGGCATGGCGATCGTGCCCACCGGGTCGATGTGCTTGACCGGGTTGACCGTGATGCGGCCCAGCAGGTGGGCGGTGGGATCGCCGAAGTGGCGCGCCGCATAGCCGTGGGCGGCCTCGTGCAGCGTGATGGCGAACAGCACCGGTATCGCGTAGAGCGTGACCGTCTGGATGATGAGGGCAAAGTCCATCGGTGGATTGTCCCAGACGCGGCGCCTCAGAGCCCGAGGCGGGCCAGTTCGCCCTGGCCCTGACGCAGCACCTCCGGCTCGCCGCCGGTGCCCATGGGCGTGAGGTCGATGACCGTGGTGGGCTCCAGCGCGCAGGCACCGGCATCGATCACGCCGGCCAGGTCGTGCTGCAGGCGTTCGCGGATGTCTTCCGGGTCGTTCAGCGGGCCGTCGTCACCGGGCAGGATGAGCGTGGTGGCCAGCAGCGGCGTGCCGTGCAGCTCCAGCAGGGCGCGCAGGGCGGCATGGTCGGGCACCCGCAGGCCGATGGTCTTGCGCGAGGGGTGGCTGACCCGACGCGGCACTTCCTTGCTGGCCTCCAGGATGAAGGTGTAGGGCCCGGGCGTCGCCACCTTGAGCAGCCGGTACTGGCGGTTGTCCACCCGGGCATAGCTGGCGAGTTCGCTCAGGTCGCGGCAGAGAAGGGTGAGGTGGTGGCGGTCGTCCACCTGACGGATGCGGCGCAGCCGGTCGGCGGCGGCCTTGTCGTCGAGGTGGCACACCAGCGCATAGCTGGAGTCGGTGGGCACGGCCAGCACGCCGCCGCCCTGCAGCAGCTGCACCGCCTGCTTCAGCAGCCGGGCCTGCGGGTTCTCGGGATGGACACTGAACAGCTGCGACATCGACGTCCCTCAGGGTTCGGGCGGTTCCACCGGCTGCTTCGCCCGCGAGGCCAGCACGCTGGCGGTGGCGCCGCAGAGCACGATCAGCCCGATGCCGGCCAGCTCCAGCGGCCCGGGCACATGCCCGAACACCACCCAGCCGCACAGCATGGCAAAGCCGATCTGTGCATACAGGAACGGCGTGAGCGTGGCCGCCGGGGTGCGGGCAAACGCCAGGATCAGCAGGAAGTGGCCGATGCTGCCCATCAGCCCCACCAGACACAGCAAGCCGAAGGTGCGTGCGTCCGGGATGGCCTGCCACACCAGCGGCAGGATGGCGGTGGACAGCGCAGCCCCCACCCAGCCGGTGTAGAAGTGCATGGTCATGGGGTCTTCGGTGCGCGCCATGCGGCTGGTCAGGATCTGGAAGGCGGCGTACAGCATCACCATCACCAGCGGCAGCAGGCTGGCCCAGCCCACCACACCGCCGCCGGGCTGCACCACCATCAGGGCGCCGGCAAAGCCGCCGATGACCAGCACCCAGCGCATGGGCGTGACCCGCTCGTGCAGGAACAGCGCGGCCAGCAGCGTGACCACCAGCGGCGAGATCATGACGATGGCGGTGAACTCGCCCACCGGCATGTACTGCACGCTCAGGAAGGACAGCACGCTCACCAGCAGCAGCAGGCCGCCGCGCAGCAGCTGGAAGCGGGGGTGTGCGGTGCGCAGCAGGCTGCGGCCGCGCAGCGGCAGCATCACCGCCGACACCAGCACCGCCTGGAACATGTAGCGGAACCACACCGCCACCAGCACCGGAATGAAGGCACCGACGTACTTGACGGTGGTGTCCAGCACCGCGAAGCAGGCCGTGGCCGTGACCAGAAAGGCAATGCCGGTGAGCGCCCGGGTGCCCGGGCTCTGCAGCGCGTCCGACATCAGTGGACGCGGGACGACAGCAGCGACCACACCGGCGTCAGGTGGCCGGGCAGGTCGGGCAGTTGGCCGAGGTCGGTGTGGCTCTCGTCGGGGCTGTGGAAATCGCTGCCGCGGGAGGCCGCCAGGTCGAACTCGGTGCAGAAGCCGGTGTACTTGACCACGTCGGACGCGTTGTGCGCGCCGGTGACCACCTCCACGCCCTGGCCGCCGTGGCCCTTGAACTCGGTGAACAGCGCGTATTCCTGCGTGGGCGTGAATGCGTAGCGTCCCGGGTGGGCAATGATGGCCACGCCGCCGGCACCGACGATCCAGCGCACCGCATCGCCCAGCCGGGCCCAGCGGTGCGGCACGAAGCCGGGTTTGCCTTCGGTGAGGTACTTGCGGAACACCTCCGGGATGTCCTTGCACACGCCGGTGTCCACCAGGTGGCGGGCAAAGTGAGAGCGCGAGATCAGGTCCGGGTTGCCCACGTAGCGCAGCGCGCCCTCAAAGGCGCCCTTGATGCCCACGCGGGCCAGGTCGTCGGCCATCTCGCGGGCGCGTTGTTCGCGGCCACCGCGGGTGGCGCGCAGACCCTCCACCAGCTCGGGGTGGTCGGGGTCCATGCCGAGGCCCACGATGTGCACCGTGATGTCCAGGAAGGTCACCGAGATCTCGGCACCGGTCAGGTAGGGCAGGCCCACGGCGCGGGCTGCTGCGATGGCGCGGGCCTGACCACCCAGCTCGTCGTGGTCGGTCAGCGCCCACAGCTCCACGCCGTTGGCCTTGGCGCGTTGGGCCAGGGCCTCGGGGGTGAGGGTGCCGTCGGAGACGACGGAGTGGCAATGCAGGTCGGCGTTGGTCAGGATGTCCACCGGCCCATTGTAGGTGGCGAGCCATCACCCCGGGGAGTGTCAGCCGGTGTTGCGCAGGCCCGCCGCGATGCCGTTGATGGCGATGTGGATGCCGCGCTTGACCTTGTCGTCCCGGTCGCTGGGCCGGGCGTTGGTGCGCCAGCGCCGGATCAGCTCCACCTGCAGGTGGTGCAGCGGGTCGATGTAGGGGAAGCGGTGGCGGATCGAGCGCTGCAGCGCGGCGTTGCCGGCCAGCCGGTCGGCCTCGCCGGTGATGAGGGTCAGCGCCTCGGCGGTGCGGTGCCACTCGGCCTCGATGGCGCCGAACACCCGGCGGCGCAGGCGCTTGTCTTCCACCAGCTCGGCATACAGCGACGCCAGCGCCAGGTCGCTCTTGGCCAGCACCATGTCCATGTTGGAGAGCAGGGTGGCAAAGAAGGGCCACTGCCGCACCATCTGCTGCAGCAGGGCCAGACGGGCCGGGCGGCCGGACGGGCCGTCCTGGTCGAGGAAGCCCTGCACCGCCGAGCCGAAGCCGTACCAGCCCGGCAGCGTCAGGCGGCACTGGCCCCAGCTGAAGCCCCAGGGGATGGCGCGCAGGTCCTCGATGCGCTGGTTGGCCTTGCGCGACGCCGGCCGCGAGCCGATGTTGAGCTCGGCGATCTCCCGGATCGGCGTGGCCGAGAAGAAGTACTCGGCAAAGCGCGGTGTGTCGTACACCAGGGCACGGTAGGCGGCCATGCTGGCCTGCGAAAGCGCATCGGCCGCTTCCAGAAAGCGCTTCGGTGCCGGCTTGGCGGTGGGCAGCAGGGTGGCCTCCAGCGTGGCGGCCACCAGGGTTTCCAGGTTGCGCCGGCCGATGTCGGGGTTGGCGTACTTGGAGCCGATGACCTCGCCCTGCTCGGTCAGCCGGATCTGTCCACGCACCGTGCCTGGCGGTTGCGCCAGGATGGCCTGGTAGCTCGGGCCGCCGCCGCGCCCCACCGTGCCGCCCCGGCCGTGGAACATGCGCAGGCGGATCGGGCTGCCGTCGAACAGTTTCACCAGCGCCATCTCGGCGCGGTAGAGCTCCCAGTTGCTGGTGAAGATGCCGCCGTCCTTGTTGCTGTCGGAGTAGCCCAGCATCACGTCCTGCTCGTGGTAGCCGGCACTGCGGCCGCGTTGCACCATGGCCTGGATGCCGGGCAGGGCGTAGTAGGCCTGCATGATGGGCGCAGCCTGCCGCAGGTCCTCGATGGTCTCGAACAGCGGCACCACGATCAGGTCGGCCCGGGCGTCGCGGTCGAGCGTGCCGTGCAGCAGGCCGCATTCCTTCTGCAGCACCAGCACTTCCAGCAGGTCGCTCACCGTTTCGGTGTGGCTGATGATGGCGTGGCGGATGGCGTGCGGACCGAAACGCTCGCGGCCGCTGCGGGCGGTCTCGAAGATGGCCAGTTCGCCCCGGGTGTGCTCGCTGTAGTCGGCCCCGGGCACGCGCAGCGGGCGGGCGTCGCCGAGCACGCGCAGCAGCAGCGCCTGGCGCGAGGCTTCGTCCAGGGCGCTGTAGTCGGCTTCGATGCGGGCGTGGGCCAGCAGCTCGGCCACCACGCGTTCGTGCTGGTCGGAGCTCTGGCGCAGGTCCAGCGTGGCCAGGTGAAAGCCGAACACCTCCACCGAGCGCATCAGGGGCCGCAGCCGGGCTTCCACCATGGCTTCGCCGTGGTGGGCCTTGAGCGAGGCCTCGATGGTCTGCAGATCGGCCAGGAATTCCTCGGCCGACGCGTACGGATGCTGCGGCGCCACCGCATGCCGCGCGGCCTCGGTGCCGGTCAGCGCCTGCAGGGTGGCGGCCAGCCGGGCGTAGACGCCGGTGAGCGCGCGGCGGTAGGGCTCGTCCTGCCGGTGGGCATTGGTGTCGGGCGAGCGTTCGGCCAGGGCCTGCATGGCCGGCGTCACGCCCGAGAGCATGGCCGAGACCGAGAGCTCGCCGCCCAGCAGGTGCACCTGGGTCAGGTGATGCCGCAGCACCATCTCGGCCTGGCTCCTGAGGGCCAGCTCCAGGGTGTCGGCGGTCACGTTGGGGTTGCCGTCCCGGTCGCCGCCGATCCACTGGCCCATGCGCAGGAACGGCGCCACCGGCCGGCCCAGCCCGTCTTCCAGTTCGCGGTACAGGCGCGGGATCTGGGCCAGGAAGGTGGTCTCGTAATAGCTCAGCGAGTTCTCGATCTCGTCGGCCACGCTGAGCTTGGTGAAGCGCAGCAGCCGGGTCTGCCAGAGCTGGGTGATGCGGGCGCGGATCTGCCGGTCGATGTCGGCCTGCTCGCGGGGCGAGGCGGTGTCCCGCTCGGCCAGCAGCCGCGCGATGGCGCGTTCGGCGTCCAGGATGCTCTTGCGCTGCACCTCGGTGGGGTGGGCGGTGAGCACCGGCGAGAGATGGGCCTGCCGCAGCGCTTCGGCCACGGCATCGGGGGCCAGACCTGCCTTGCGCAGCCGCTCCAGCGCCAGCCCCAGGCTGCCCTGCTGCTGCTGCCCGGCGCGTTCGTGCACGGCACGGCGGCGGATGTGGTGCCGGTCCTCGGCCAGGTTGGCCAGGTGGCTGAAGTAGGTGAAGGCCCGGATCACGCTCACCGTCTGGTCGCTGGACAGCCCCTTGAGCAGCTTCTTCAGCGCCTTGTCCGCCGAGGCGTCGTCGTGCCGGCGGAAGGCCACCGAGAGCTGGCGGATCTGTTCGATCAGGCCGTAGGCCGCTTCGCCTTCCTGCTCGCGGATCACGTCGCCGAGCATGCGGCCGAGCAGCCGGATGTCGTCGATCAGGGGCTGGTCCTTGGACGCGGGGGAGGGCGCAGCGGCGCGGCGCGCGGGCGTTCGGCTCATGGCTCTGGCGGGGTGTGGCGCGCGGGGCGCGGGGTCGGGACGGGCGGTGGGCCATGCTAGCATCCGATGGACCCTTGCCCGGGCTCTGCCGGGTGCCCAACACGCCCTCGGTCTGCAGGGCGCCAGCTTCCCGTCAGCCATGCCGTCTGCCCCGTCCGCCTCCCCCCTGGCCATCACCATCGCCACCCGCGAGAGCCGTCTGGCGCTGTGGCAGGCCGAGCATGTGAAGGCCCTGCTGGAAGCGCAAGGGCACCGGGTCACGCTGCTGGGCATGACCACGCTGGGCGATCAGATCCTCGACCGCAGCCTGTCCAAGGTGGGCGGCAAGGGCCTGTTCGTCAAGGAGCTGGAAACCGCACTGGACGACGGTCGGGCCGACATTGCGGTGCATTCGCTCAAGGATGTGCCCATGGACCTGCCGCCCGGCTTCGAGCTGGCCTGCGTGATGGAACGCGAGGACCCGCGCGACGCCTGGGTCTCGCCGCACTGCACCGGACTCGCCGATCTGCCCAAGGACGGCGTGGTGGGCACCTCCAGCCTGCGCCGCGTGGTGCTGCTGCGCGCCGCCCTGGATGCCCTGGGCCGCACCGACGTGCGCATCGAACCCCTGCGCGGCAACCTCGACACCCGGCTGCGCAAGCTCGACGAAGGCCAGTACCACGCCATCGTGCTGGCCGCTGCCGGCCTCAAGCGCCTGGGACTGGCATCGCGCATCCGCGCCATCTTCGACATCACCACCTCGCTGCCGGCGGCCGGCCAGGGTGCCCTGGGCATCGAGATCCGGGCCGGCCGACCCGAACTGGTCGAGGCCCTGCGCCCGCTGGTGCACATGCCCACCTGGCTGCGCGTGGCGGCCGAACGCACCGTCTCGCGGGCCATGGGCGGCAGCTGCTCCATGCCGCTGGCGGCCCACGCCGACTGGACCGCCGACGGCCAGCTGCAGCTCCAGGCCGCCTGGGGCGATCCGGAAGGCGACGCGCGTCTGGTGCAGACGTCGGCGCAGTCGGCCGCCAGCAGCCTGGCGGAAGCGGAAGCGCTGGGGCAGCGCGTGGCCCTGGCCCTGCAGCAGGCCGGGGCGCGACCGGTGCTCAAGGAGGCCTGAGGCCATGGCCGAGCACCGGTCCGGGCCTGCCATCAGCCGGCTCGGCCCGGTGGTGGTGACCCGCCCCGAACCCGAGGCCGGTGCCTGGGTCGAGGTGCTGCGGTCGCAGGGCTGGGCCGCCCAGGCCTGGCCCCTGATCCACATCGGCGATCCCCAGGAACCTGCCCTGCGCCACGCCCTGGCCCACTGGCGCGCGCAATGGTCCGCCTGCGACGCCCTGATGTTCGTCAGCGGCTCGGCGGTCCAGCGCTTCATGAACTCGCCCGGTCTGGTGCGCCCGGCCATCACGCCCGCCACCCGATTCTGGGCACCGGGTCCCGGCACGGCACGGGTGCTGGCCCATGCGCTGGGTGCCCTGGGGCTCCCGGCCGACCGCATCGACAGCCCGCCGTCCGACGCCGCACAGTTCGATTCCGAGCACCTGTGGCCGGTGGTGAGCGCGCAGGTCGGTCCGGGTCGGCGCATCCTGGTGGTGCGTGGCCGCTCCGACGCCCAGGCCGACGCGCCCGAGGGCGGTCTGGCCGGCCATGGCCGTGACTGGCTCATGGCCCGCTGCCGCGAGGCCGGCGCACAGGTGGAGGTCTGCGTGGCCTACGAACGCCGCCCCGCCGTGTTCGACCCGCCGGCCTTGCAGCGGCTGGCCGCCCTGACCGCGCCGGGATCGGTCTGGCTGCTCAGCGCTTCCGAAGCCTTGGCCGCCCTGCCGGGGCGCACGGCCGGCGTCGACTGGTCGCACGCCTGCGCGGTGGTCACCCACCCCCGCATTGCCGAGGCCGCGCAGTCCCACGGTTTCGGCCGTGTGGTGCAGGCCCGACCGGTGCTGCCCGAGGTGTTGCGCACCCTAGAATCCCTCTGAACACCATCATGAGCGCCACCGACCCGACCCCCGCAGCCGACATGCCCCCCCGACCCGAGCGGGCCGAGCGGCCTTCTGCGCCCCAGGCCGGCATCGGCCTGCCGGCCCTTGCGCTGGTGCTTGCCGTGGGTGCCCTGGCCTTCGCCGGCCTGCAGTGGCAGAAGCTCTCGACCACCCAGGTCGAGCTGGCCGAGCGCGCCCGCGAGACCGCGGAGCAGGTGGCCAAGGCCCAGGCGCAGGCCGCCCGTTCCGACGAGCTGGCCCAGGAACTGCAGGCCCGCCTGACCGTGGCCGAGGTGCGGCTCTCCGAGGTCAGCCTGCAGCGCACCCAGCTGGAAGAGCTGATGCTCTCGCTGTCCCGGTCGCGCGACGACAACCTGATCCAGGATCTGGATTCCACCGTGCGGCTGGCGGTGCAGCAGGCCCAGCTCACCGGCAGCGCCCAGCCCTTGCTGACCGCGCTCAAGGCCGCCGACCAGCGGATTGCGCGTTCGGCGCAACCCCGGCTGAACCCGGTGCAGCGGGCCATCGCACGCGACATCGACCGGCTGCAGTCCACCCCGCTGGCCGACATCCCCACCCTGGCCCTGCAGCTCGACGACCTCAGCCGCCAGGTGGACAACTGGCCCCTGCTCAACGAGGTCGGCCTGCGGCGGGCCGGCGTGTCGGCCCCGGCCGCACCGGCGCCGGCCAAGGCGGCGGCCACCGACGATCCGGAAGCCGGCGCCACCCCCCCGGCCGGCTGGCGTGACGCCGTCGCGCAGTGGTGGAGCCGCCTGTGGCGCCAGATCGGGACCGACGCGCTGGACAGTGCCCGCGACCTGGTCCGGGTCACCCGGATCGACCACCCGGAGGCCGCCTTGCTGGCGCCCGAGCAGTCCTTCTTCCTGCGCGAGAACATCAAGCTGCGGCTGCTCAATGCCCGCCTGGCCGTGACCGCGCGCAACATGTCGGCCGCCCAGGTGGACGTGATCGCCATCGAGACCCTGATCGAGCGTTACTTCGACGCCGGTGCCGGGCCGGTGGCCAGCGCCAGCACCACGCTGGCGCGTCTGCGCAAGGACCTTGCCGGCAGCCCCATGCCACGTCCGGACGATACCTTGGCGGCCCTTGCGGTGGCCGCCGGAGGCCGCTGATGCGTAGCCGTCAGAAGGGCGCGATGCGCAGCGTGTTCTGGCTGCTGGGTCTGACGGCTCTCGCCGTGGCGGCTGCCTTGCTCATGGGTGACAACAACGCCAGCGTGACCCTGTTCTGGCCGCCGCTGCGCTACGACATTTCCTTCAACCTGTTCCTGTTCGGCGGCATCGCGCTGTTCCTGCTGGTGCACCTGGCGCTGCGGGCGCTGGCCCTGCTGCGCGATCTGCCGGTACAGGCCCGGCGCTGGCGGCGCCTGCAGGCCGAACGGGCGGTGGTGTCGTCCATCCTGGATGCGCTGTCGCACCAGCTGGCCGGCCGCTTCGTGCGGGCCCAGATGGCGGCCCGGCATGCGGTGGAGCTGCTGCAGCAGCCGGCCTCGGCGGAGTGGCCGCGGCGGCATCAGTGGGTGGTGCTGGCCCACCTGATGGTGGCCGAGAGCGCGCAGTCGCTGCAGAACAAGGACCAGCGTGACCGCTTCCTGCAGGCGGCGCTGCAGCCCGATCTGCAGCGCAACGCGCCCGAGGCCACCGAAGGCGCCATGCTGCGCGCGGTCCACTGGGCGCTGGAAGACCGCGACGCCGCCGGCGCCCGGGCCCGTTTTGCCGACCTGCCCCAGCGCACCACGCGCCGCATCCAGGCGGTGCGTCTGAAGCTGCGCATGGCCCAGCTCGGTCATGCCACCGCCGACGCGCTCGATGCCGCCCGGCTGCTGGCCAAGCACCGCGCCTTTTCTCCCGACGCGGCCCGCAGCGTCATCCGCAGCCTGCTGCTCGATGCCCTGCGCGAGGCCCACGACCCCGCCCAGCTCCAGAAGGTCTGGGATGGCCTGGACGCCGCCGAACGCCAGACCCCCGACATTGCCCTGGCCGCCGCACGCCGGGCCAGCGGCCTGGCCGCCCAGGCCGCCGACCCGGCGCTGCTGCACCAGCAGATCCGCGAATGGCTGGAACCGCTGTGGGCCGGCTTCGACCAGCTCAGCAGCACACAGCAGCACCAGATGGTGACCACCATCGAACCCGGTCTGGCCAGCCTGGATGCCCCCGGCCTGGCGGCACTCGAGCAGCGGCAGCGCCAGCGGCCGGGCAATGCCTGCCTGCAGTACCTCGCCGGTCAGGCCTGCATGCAGCGCCAGCTCTGGGGCAAGGCGGCCCAGCTGCTGGGGCAGGCACGCCATGGCCTGAACGACCCGGTGCTGCTGCGCCGCACCTGGCGGTCGCTGGCCCGGCTGGCCGAGGAACGGGGCGACGAAGCCGCTGCGCAGGCGGCCTGGAAATCGGCCGCCCAGATCGACTGACCCCCCGTACCCGCCCATGAAAAAAGCCGACCCTGGGGTCGGCTTTTTCTTGTCGGCCCTGATGGGCTCAGCGGGCTTCGAACGGCAGCGTCATCTCGCGCAGGTCCTTGCGGGTCTCCACCAGGATCAGCGGGCCCTCGTCGATCACCACCGGGGGCTTGGGCTCGCGCGGCACGTGAACCGGGCGCGGCTCGGCGGCAATGGCCGCCTGTGCCTGTGCCACCTTGGCGGCGTCCGAGTTGACCCACTCCAGGCCGCTGGAGCGTGCCACGGCGTCCAGGTCGTTCAGCGGCAGTTCGAAGGGCTGCACCTTGGGCATGCCCCGGGGGGCAGCGGGCGCGGCAGCCACCGGGGCGGCCTGCGGCTCGGGGGCGCTGCGGCGCGGCGCACGCTCGCTGCGTTCGGCGCGCTCACGGCGTTCCGGCGCGGCGGGCACGTCGGCGGGAGCCGCTGGCTCGGCCGCAGGCGCGGCTGCGGCCGGCTGGGTGAAGTAGCTGCGGACCGGGGCTTCATCGCCCACCGATGCGGGCACGGCGTCGGCCTGAACCGCATCCTGGCCCTGCACCGGCGATTCGGCGTCGTCGCGGGCACCGCCCTGGCGGCGGTCACGGCCATAACGGTCGCGGCCCCGACGCTCGCGCGGCGCACGCTGTTCGCCACCCTCGGACGATTCGGTCGACGCGTCCGGCGCTGCGTTGCCGTCGGCACTGGTCTGGCCAGCCTCGGCGTTCACCGCGTCGGCATCCTGCCGGCGGCGCTCGCCACCCCGGCCGCCACGGCCACGGCGCTGCGGCTCCTGGCCCTCGGCGGTCGGTGCGCCATCGGCCACCACCGCCTGATCGGCGCTGGCCGGCGCTTCGATGCCGTCGGTGACGGGGGCTTCGCGGCGTCCATCGCGACGACCGTCGCGGCGGCCTTCGCCGCGCTCGGTGCGCTCGCCCCGTTCACCGCCGCGGCGGCCTTCGCCATTGCGGCCCTCGCCGCGCTCGTTGCGGCCATTCTCGCGACCCTCCACCGGGCGGGGTTCGCGGCCCTCGCCCTGGGCGGCGCGCTGGCCCTGGTTCTGGCGCTGGCCATCGCGCTGACCGCGTTCGCCACGCTCCCCGTTGCGCTCGCCGCCACGGCCACCCCGGCCACGGCCGTCACGGCGGCCATCACGGCCTTCGGTCTTGTCGGCCGCGGGAGTGGCCGGTGCGGGGGCGGCCGGTGCCGGTGCGGGCGCCGGGCTGCCGCCGAACAGCGACTTCAGCCAGCCGAAGAAACCGGGGCTGGCCGCCACCGGTGCGGCCACCGGGGCTGCCGGTGCAGGCGCCACGGCAGGGGCAGCGGGCACCGGAGCAGCCGCCACCGGCTTGGGCGCGGCCACCGGGGCCGGACCGTCGGGCAGCACGCCCTTGATGACCGGTTCCTGCTTGTTGGTGCGCTCCTGGCTGCGGCGGGTCACGGCGGCCACGTCCTCGACCTCGTCGGCCAGCTTGTAGCTGGCGTCCAGGTTGTCCAGGCGCGGGTCGTCGTGCTTGATGCGTTCCAGCTTGTAGTGCGGGGTGTCCAGCGACTTGTTGGGCACCAGCAGCACGCTGATGCGCTGCTTGAGTTCGATCTTGGTGATCTCGGTGCGCTTTTCGTTGAGCAGGAAGCTGGCCACTTCAACCGGCACCTGCACCAGCACGGCGGCCGTGCTGTCCTTGAGCGACTCTTCCTGGATGATGCGCAGGATCTGCAGCGCCGACGACTCGGTGTCGCGGATGTGGCCCGAGCCACCGCAGCGAGGGCAGGGGATGGACGAACCTTCGTTCAGCGCGGGCTTGAGGCGCTGACGGCTCATTTCCAGCAGGCCGAACTTGCTGATGGCGCCGAACTGCACACGGGCGCGGTCCTGGCGCAGCGCGTCGCGCAGGCGGTTTTCCACGTCGCGCCGGTTCTTCGACTCGTCCATGTCGATGAAGTCGATCACGATCAGGCCACCCAGGTCGCGCAGGCGGGCCTGGCGGGCCACTTCGTCGGCCGCTTCCAGGTTGGTGCGGGTGGCGGTGTCTTCGATGTCGCCGCCCTTGATGGAGCGGGCCGAGTTCACGTCCACCGCCACCAGCGCTTCGGTCTGGTCGATCACGATGGCACCGCCGCTGGGCAGCTGCACGATGCGGCTGTACGCGGTCTCGATCTGGTGCTCGATCTGGAAGCGCGAGAACAGCGGTGCGTCGTCGCGGTAGCGCTTCACGCGGTGCCCGTGCTCGGGCATAACGTGGCTCATGAACTGGTGCGCCTGCTCGAAGATGTCGTCGGTGTCGATCAGGATCTCGCCGATGTCGCTGTTGAAGTAGTCGCGGATTGCGCGGATCACCAGGCTCGATTCCTGGTAGATCAGGTAGGCGCCCTTGCCGCCTTGTGCGGCGCCGTCAATGGCGTTCCACAGCTTGAGCAGGTAGTTCAGGTCCCACTGCAGCTCGGGCGCGTCGCGGCCGATGCCGGCGGTGCGGGCGATGATGCTCATGCCGTTGGGGTACTCGAGCTGGTCGAGCGCGGCCTTGAGTTCCTGCCGGTCCTCGCCCTCGATGCGCCGGCTCACGCCGCCGCCGCGCGGGTTGTTGGGCATCAGCACGACATAGCGGCCGGCCAGGCTCACGAAGGTGGTGAGTGCCGCGCCCTTGTTGCCGCGCTCTTCCTTCTCGACCTGCACCAGCAGTTCCTGGCCTTCGCGGATCACGTCCTGGATGCGGGCCTGGGAGGGCGATGCGTTGCCCTGGAAATACTGGCGCGAGATTTCCTTGAAGGGCAGGAAGCCGTGGCGGTCTTCGCCGTAATCGACGAAGCAGGCTTCCAGCGAGGGCTCCACGCGGGTCACCACCGCCTTGTAGATGTTGCCCTTGCGCTGTTCGCGCCCTTCGATCTCGATTTCGTAGTCGAGGAGCTTCTGTCCGTCGACGATGGCCAGGCGGCGTTCTTCGGCCTGCGTGGCATTGATGAGCATGCGCTTCATGTTGGCGTTTCCTTCGTAACAACACACCAGGGCGCACGGGCGATGGCCCGCGACGCCGCATTGCCGTGAAGCTGCGGAGGAGGCGCGAACGGGGGGAGGAATTGCCGGAGAGCCGTTGACCCGAGGGATCGGGGGATGTCATCCGGGCGGCGCCGTGCGGCGCCGCGTCGAACCGCCGGGTCAGGGCGTAGGCGCGTGGATGTCGGGGCGCAGGGGAGGACGGGGGGGTCTCATGGACAGGTTTCCGGCCAGCGCTGCGGTATTCGCTTCATCCTCGCCCAGCCGCATGGTGACCATGGGCTGGCTGGGCGATTGGGGTATTCCGTATCGGGTTCGAGAGTCTTCAGCAGTTTCGCCCGCAGCGTCCACCGCACAGTCCAGGAGCGCGTTCACCGACGGGGTGACCGGGCCGCTGCCTTGAGCGGGTGATGCGGGATGGCATCCTGCCCGCCGGTGTCCGGCCACCAACATCGGCGGCGGGGGACCGGTGCATGCTCCGAGTGATGGCTCTGCCTTAAACTCAAGGCGAATCAATCACTTACAGCACACTGCGGGCGCTCTGCATTATAGACATGCCACTGCCGCCATGGTGGCTCATTTGCCTTGTCCGAATCCGCTTCGCCCACCGCCGCCCGCTTCATCACCGTCGATGAGGAATCCAGCGGCCAGCGCCTCGACAATTTCCTGATGCGCGAGCTCAAGGGCGTGCCCAAGACCCACATCTACCGGATCATCCGTTCCGGCGAAGTGCGCCGCAACAAGGGCCGCGTCTCGGCCGATGACCGCGTCCAGGCCGGCGACATTCTCCGGATTCCGCCATTGCGCCTTTCGGCCCAGCCCGAGATCAAGGCGGCCGCCGCCGTGCCGGCGCGGGAATTCCGGGTGGTACATGAAGACGAGGCCTTCATCGCCATCGACAAGCCCGCCGGCGTGGCGGTGCACGGTGGCAGCGGCGTGAGTTTCGGCGTCATCGAACAATTGCGCCGCAGCCGGCCGGACGCCCGCCTGCTGGAATTGGTGCACCGGCTCGACCGTGAAACCAGCGGATTGCTGCTGATCGCCAAGAAGAAGAGCGCGCTCAAGCAATTGCAGGACCAGTTCCGCGCCCGGGAAACCGGCAAGACCTATCTGGCGCTGGTGCGCGGCGATTGGCCGGCCCGGCTGAGCCGGCTGGATGCACCGCTGCACAAGTTCCTGCTGCCGGACGGCGAACGCCGGGTGCGGGTGACCACGGCAGAAGATCCGGACGGTCAGCATGCGCTCACATTGGTCCGTGTGGCCCGCAGAATTCCCGTCCTGCCGGGCTGCCCCCAGGGTGCCACATTGCTGGAGGTCACCATCAAGACCGGGCGCACCCACCAGATCCGGGTGCATCTGGCCAGCGCCGGCCACCCCATCCTGGGCGACGACAAATACGGCGATTTCGATCTCAATCGCGAATTGGCCCGGCATGGCTGCCGCCGCATGTTTCTGCATGCGTGGCGCCTGCGATTGAATCACCCGATCAGTGGCCAGTCACTGGAATTGCATGCCGAATTGCCGGAAGAACTCGATCGCTGGCTGCCGCCGGTTCAAACGTGATTAGAATCGGGGACAGCCGGTCCGTTGAATTCATCACCCGATTTAATTCCGTTCCGGTGTTCTTCTGACATGCCGCCGCGGCGGATCCTGAAAGGAATGCCTTCATGCCCACCTATTCCGAACTGATGGCGCAAGCCCAATCCCTGATGGCCCAGGCCGAACAGGCCCGCAAAGCCGAGATTGCCGGCGTGATTGCCGACATCAAGGGCAAGATGAAGCAGTACGGCATCACCGTGGCCGATCTGGGCGGTGCCGCCCCTTCGGCCAAGAAACCCGGCAAGTCCAAATCGGCGGCACCGGCGAAGTACAAGGGCCCGAACGGCGAGCTGTGGGCCGGTGGCCCGGGCCGCAAGCCGGAGTGGGTGCGTGCCGTGCTGGCTGCCGGCAAGAGCATCGAGGATTACCGGATCTGACCGGCCCTCGGGCCGAACAGCAAAAAGCCCGCCATCGGCGGGCTTTTTCATGGGTGGCGCAAGCGTCAGTCCTTGATCCAGATCACCGGCTTGCCGCTGGCTTCCCAGCCCTCGTAGTGGCGGCCGTACACGTCCTCGATGCGGTTGCGCTTGACCTTGAAGGTGGGGGTGATCATGTCGTTGTCGACCGTCCAGGGCTGGGTGACCACGATCAGTGCCTGCATCTGCTCGTGCGGGTCCAGGGTGGCGTTCACCGACTTGCGGTGGGCCGCCAGCGAGGTTTCGAGCTCGGCGCGGGCCGATGCATCGGCCACCGAAGCCGCAGCGTCCGGGTTGAGCATGACGATGCCCAGCGGCTGACCCAGGTTGGCGCCGGTGACCACGCAGGCCTCGATGGCCGGGTGCATCATGAGCTTGTCCTCGATCGGCGAGGGCGCCACGTACTTGCCCTTGCCGGTCTTGAACAGGTCCTTGACCCGGCCGGTGATGCGCAGGCAGCCGCGCTGGTCGATGCTGCCCTTGTCGCCGGTCCTGAGCCAGCCGTCTTCGGTGAACACCTCGCGGGTCTTCTCCGGCTCCAGGTAGTAGCCCAGCATGAGCGCCTGGCTGCGCATCTGGATCTCGCCGGTCTGCGGGTCGATGCGCTGCTCCACGCCTTCGTAGGCCGGGCCGACCGTGCCTTTCTGGTCCTGGCCCGCCACCGTGATGTGCGAGAGCGCCAGGTTCTCGGTCATGCCGTAGCCTTCGTTGATGCGGATGCCCAGTCGCTCGTACCAGTTGAGCAGCGACACCGGCATGGGTGCGGCACCGCCGGCGGCGAACTTGCACTGGTCCAGGCCGAGCGCCTTCTGGATCTTGCGGCGCACCAGCCCGCCGATGAGGGGCAGGCCCAGCAGCTTCTGCAGCTTGGCATCGGGCATCTTCTGGTGGATGCCCTGCTGGAACTTGACCCACAGGCGCGGCACCGAGAAGAACACCGTGGGACGTGCGCGCTGCAGGTCGGCCGCGAAGGTGTCGAGCGATTCGGCAAAGAACACGTGCATGCCGGTGCGCAGCCAGCCGTGCTCCACCAGCATGCGCTCGACCACGTGGGCCAGCGGCAGGTAGGACAGCATGCGGTCGCTGCCGGTGAGCGGGATCCGGCCCAGGCCTTTGTCCAGGGCCCAGGCAAAGTTGGCGAAGCTGTGCATCACGCCCTTGGGCATGCCGGTGGTGCCGGAGGTGTAGATGAGGGTGCAGAGCTCGTCGCCGTTGCGCACCGGGTTGCCCTGGAGCGGCGCGGTCTTGCTGCAGATGGCGTCCCAGCCGGTGTAGCTGTCGATGGCGTCTTTCGGCGAGAGAGGGTAGCTGATGCAGGGCAGGTCGGCGGGAACGCCCGGCTTCATGCCTTCCCAGCCGTCGAGCTTGCCGACAAAGCAGGCCTTGGCCCCGCTGTGGGTGAGGATCTGGCGGATGGTGTCCGGCGCCAGGGTGGGGTAGAGCGGCACCGAGACGTAGCCCGCCATCCAGATGGCCAGGTCGGACATCATCCACCAGGCGCAGTTCTTGGACAGGATGGCGACCCGCGAACCCGGCTCCCAGCCTTGGGCCTGCAGGTAGGCGGCCATGCGGCGGACCTGATCGGCCACCTGGCCCCAGGTGTGGTCCTGCACCACCCCGTTCCCCATGGGCTGTGTCAGGGACACGCGTTGCGGGGCGGTGGATTCCCAGTGGTAGAGGCGTTGCAGCGCCAGCAGGTCGGGGGCGACGGAACTCATGAAGCGGTTACTCCTGTGGGTGATGGGTGTCAGCCCGGCAATCTACCTGCGAACGGTCGTTCTATTCAGTGGGTTTTCCCCGGGGAACTTCGCGATTGGAGAGCGCTCCCCAGAAAACGCGTGCCGTTATGCTGGCCGGATGAACGACCTGCCCCTGAACATCCTGGAAGGCCAGACCGGCCCCGAAGGCGCGCCGGTGGCCGCCAGCATCATCGTGCTGCATGGCCTGGGGGCCGACGGCAACGACTTCGTGCCGATCGCCCGCGAGCTCGACCTCTCGGCCATCGGCGTGGTGCGCTACGTGTTTCCCAGCGCGCCGGTGCGTCCGGTCAGCCTGAACAACGGCTACCCCATGCCGGCCTGGTACGACATCTTCCCGCCGCCCACCGACGCATCGCTGCCGCGCCGCGAGGACGAACCCGGCCTGCGCGAGGCGGCCGGCTGGGTGCAGCAGCTCATCGATCGCGAGGTGGAGCGCGGTGTGCCACCGGGCCGCATCGTGCTCATGGGCTTTTCGCAGGGCTGTGCCATGACGCTCATGACCGGCCTGCGTGCGCCGCAGCGGCTGGCGGGTCTGGCGGGCCTGTCGGGCTACCTGCCCCTGGCCGGCAGCCTGGCGGCCGAGGCGAGTGCAGCCAACCGCGACACGTCTGTCTTCCTGGCCCACGGCACCGAGGACGACATCGTGGTGCCCGAGCGGGGCGAGGCCACGCGCGATGCGCTCACCGCGCTGGGCTACCCGGTGCAGTGGCACACCTATGCCATGGGGCACACCGTGTACCCCGAGGAGGTGGCCGACCTCAACCGCTGGCTGCTGGCGGTGCTGTCGGCGCCGGCGGCTGCCTGAGCTGACGGCGGCACCAGCGCCAGGCCCAGGGGGCCAGGGCCAGGCCGACCAGCGCATACAGCACCTGCACCGGTGCCGGGGGCCACAGGCCGGCCTGGAAGCCGGCGGCCGGCACGTCCACGGCGGCGTGCAGGGCCATCACGCCCGCCAGGCTGAGCCACCAGCGCCGACGTGGTGCTGCGGATGTGCCGGCCAGCAGCGCCGTGAACACGATCTGCAGGCTGAAGGCGGCGAGCCGCTCCAGCGGCAGGGCCAGCACGATCCACCCGCCCGCGTCGGTCACGGCCGACACCTGACGCGCCAGCACGGCCGCTGCCGGCGGCGGCAGGTCCGCCAAGGTCCGGGCCAGCCGATCGGGCTGCGAGGCCAGCAGCCACAGCTGCAGGCTGCCGGCCACGCCCACCAGCAGCAGCTCGGCCAGCGCCCAGCCCAGGGCCAGCCCGGCCAGCGTGCGCCCGGTGGGCCAGCCCTGCCAGCGCAGCAGCGCGGCACGGGTGCCTTCCTCGAACAGGCCCACGCTGAGTGCGCCCACCAGCACGAAGGTCCAGCCTCCGTCGGGCAGCCCGGTCAGTTGCAGGCCCAGCGGCTTGAGCACCAGGGCGGCCAGCACGAAGCCGGCTGCACCGGCCAGCAGAGGGCGCCACAGGCTCATGGCGTCACCGTCCGCCCGGGACGCAGGCGTTGCAGCCAGACAACCAGGTCATGGCCATACAGGATGAGGGCCAGGGCCAGACCGATCAGGGGCAGGGCCACGAACACCCAGCCGGTCAGGCGTTCGCCACCCAGGCCCACGCCCACGGCCAGCGCCACCACCGGATTCACGAAGGAATAGCTGCCGGCCAGCGCCGCACTGGTGTTCTGCAGCAGCCACAGGTAGGCATTGAGCGTGATCAGGGTGCCCGCCACCATCAGGTAGACCCAGGCCAGACCGGAGGCCAGGCTCACCTGCGACAGGCTGAACGACCGCGTGGCCGGCTCCAGCACCAGCGCCGCCACCGTGCCCATCAGGCCGCCCAGCAGCCATTGCGCACCCGAAGCCATGGCCGGTGCGGGCAGCTTCAGCCGGCGCGAGGCGTACGAGCCGATGCTCCAGGCCAGTGGCGCGCCGAAGGCGCACAGGGTGCCCAGCAGGGTCGTGGAGAAGTCGCCTTCGAGCGCCAGCAGCAGGGCGCCACCGGCACCCAGCACCAGGCCGACCCAGCTGGTCAGCGGCACCTTCTCGCCGCCCCAGCGGGTCCACAGCGCCAGCCACATGGGCATGGTGGTGACCACGGTGGCCATGAGGCCCGAGCCGATGCCCAGCCGCTGCGCCAGCATCACCAGCCCCATGGCGGCGAACACCATCAGCCCGCCGATCAGGGCGCTGGCCTGCCATTCCGCGCGGGTCGGCCAGGGCAGGCCCTGCCAGCGCGCGATCGCCAGCATCACCAGACCGGCCACCACGAAGCGGCTGCCGTTCATGAGCAGCGGGGGCAGCGTCTGCATGCCCACATCCAGGGCGAAATAGGTGGTGCCCCAGACGATGTAGACCGTGAGCAGGGCGACCATCAGCCGCCAGGACTGGCGACCATCGGTGTTTGCATTGAAAATGGACGGCATGGCGGCTGAATGACTGGAAAATGTTCGGCGCAGGAGCTGAGGCCCGAATTTTCAACGGAATCCCATCCATATGCAAGCAAATTTTCAGCTCGACGAGATAGACGCCGGAATTCTGACGGCGCTCAGTCAGGACAGCCGACGTTCTTACGGCGATGTGGCCTCCGAGGTGGGTCTTTCCACGGCGGCGGTGCATGAGCGGGTGAAGAAGATGCTGGAACGCGGCGTGATCGAGCGCTTTGCGCTGCGCGTCGACCCCGACAAGGTGGGTCTGCGCTTCACCGCCTTCGTGGCCATCCGCAACGACGGTGGCGTGCACTGCCGCGATGTGGCGCCGCGTCTGCGCGCGATGCCCGAGGTGCTGGAGCTGCACAGCGTGGCCGGCGAATACGACTTCCTGGCCAAGATCCGCACCACCCATGCCCGGGCGCTGGAAGACGTGCTCTACCAGATCAAGGCCATCCCCGGCGTGGCCCGCACCACCAGCACCGTGGTCCTCAACACCGAGTTCGAGGAGCGGCCGCTGCGGCTGCCGGCGGGCCCGGAGGCGGCCGCCTGACCGGTGGTGCGGCGGACGGCACAATCGTCATATGACTTCCGCCACCGCCCCGTTCCAAGACATGCCTCCTGCCGAACTGCTGCGCCGTCTGTACGACGCTGCGGTGCAGCGTGCCCTGCCCCTGCACACGCTGGGTGCCCACCTGCCGCCGCCCCCCCGCGGCCGCACCGTGGTGATCGGTGCCGGCAAGGCCGGGGGCGCCATGGCGCAGGCGGTGGAGGCCTTGTGGCCGGCCGAGGCGCCGCTGTCGGGTCTGGTGGTCACCCGCTACCACCACACGCCGCCGCGCCCGCAAGGCCTGCCGCAGCGCATCGAGGTGGTGGAGGCCTCGCACCCGGTGCCGGACGAGGCCGGCATGGCGGCGGCCGAACGCATCCTGGCCGCCGTGCAGGGCCTCACCGCCGACGATCTGGTGCTGTGCCTGATCTCCGGCGGCGGTTCGGCCCTGCTCACCCTGCCCTGCGAGGGCCTGACCCTGCAGGACAAGCAGCGCATCAACCGCGAGCTGCTGGAATGCGGCGCGCACATCGGCGAGATGAACACGGTGCGCAAGCACCTCTCCCGCATCAAGGGCGGGCGCCTGGCCACGCTGTGCGCGCCGGCCCGCATGATCACCCTGACCATCAGCGACGTGCCGGGCGACGACCCCAGCGTGATCGCCAGCGGCCCCACCGTGCCCGACGCCAGCACCTGTGCCGACGCGCTGGCCATCCTGGACCGCTACGGCATCGCCCTGCCTGCTGCGGTGCGTGCGCGGCTCGAGGCCGGCGAACTGGAGTCGCCCAAGCCGGACGATCCGCGTTTTGCCGGCCAGGAGGTGCGCATGATCGCCACACCGCAGCAGAGCCTGGAAGCGGCCGCCGCACTGGCCGCATCGCTGGGGCTGCCCGCGCACATCCTGAGCGACGAGGTGGAAGGCGAATCGCGCGAGGTCGGCAAGGTGCATGCGGCGCTGGCCCGATCGGTGGCCCTGGGTCGCAGTGCCTTTCAGGCGCCCTGCGTGCTGCTCAGCGGCGGCGAGACCACGGTCACCGTGCGGCCCCTGCAGCCGGGTCAGACCCGGGGCAAGGGCGGCCGCGCCGGCGAGTTCTGCCTGGGACTGGCGCAGTCGCTGGCCGGGCATCCGCGCATCTGGGCACTGGCGGCCGATACCGACGGCATCGACGGCATGGAAGAAAACGCCGGTGCCCGGGTCGACCCGGGCACGCTGGCGCGCGCAGCGGCGCAGGGGCTGAAGGTGACCGATCACCTGGCCCGCAACGATGCCCATGGCTTCTTCCAGGCGCTGGACGACCTGGTGGTGACCGGCCCCACCCACACCAACGTGAACGATTTCCGGGCCATCCTGATCCTCTGAGCGGCACCCTCCTTATACTGTATGCATGAACAGTATCGGGAGGCGCCATGGCCACGGTTCACGGCATTCAGGTCCACAAGGGCCGCGGGGCAGCCAGCTGGCATGCGCACCGCTTTGCAAGCCAGCGGCGGGAGGGCTTTGACGATGGCTGGCCGGCCGATGAAGGCGACGGCCCACCCCCGCCTGCCACCACCGTCACCTGGGAAGACGCCCGCAGCGCCATCACCCGCCACGAATCGCCGGACATCGGTTTTCGCTACGGCCTCAACCCCTACCGGGGCTGTGAGCATGGCTGCATCTACTGCTATGCGCGGCCCACCCACAGCTACCTCAACCTCTCGCCGGGCCTGGACTTTGAAACCCGGCTGATCGCCAAGCGCGGCCTGGCCGGGGTGCTGCGCCGCGAGCTCGCCCGTCCGCGCCACCAGGCCGACCTGCTGGCCCTGGGCACCGTGACCGACGCCTACCAGCCGGTGGAGCGCGAGCTGCGCATCACCCGCAGCCTGCTGGAGGTGCTGGGCGAGGCCCGGCATCCGGTGGCCATCGTCACCAAGGGCAGCGGCGTGGAGCGCGACATCGACCTGCTGGCGCCCATGGCCGCCCAGGGTCTGGCAGCGGTGTACGTCACCATCACCACGCTGGATGCCGACCTGGCCCGCTCCCTCGAGCCCAGGGCTGCGGCCCCGCACCGCCGGCTGCGCACCATCCGCACGCTGGCCCAGGCCGGCATTCCGGTGGGGGTCAGCGTGTCGCCGCAGATCCCGTTCGTCAACGACGACATGGAGCAGGTGCTGCAGGCCGCGCGCGAAGCGGGTGCCGGCCGCGCCTTCTACCAGGTGCTGCGTCTGCCGTGGGAACTCTCGCCCCTGTTCCGGGAGTGGCTCTCGGTGCACCTGCCCGAGCGGGCCGAGCGGGTGATGGCCCGGGTGCAGGACCTGCACGGTGGCCGCGACTACGACGCCGACTTTGCCCGCCGCATGAAGGGCCGTGGCCTGTGGGCCGACCTGCTGCGCCAGCGCTTCGTGCGCGCCTGCGACCGCCTGGGACTCGCGCGCGAGCGCGCCGCCCTGGACACACGGCTTTTCAGGGCCGATGAGGCCCCGGTCCAGGGACGGCTATTCTGACCCGGGCTCAGTGGAGGGACAGGATCTCGTCGGCGGTGGCCAGCTCGCTGTCGAGCTGTACATGCAGCCAGATCTGCACGCTCTGGGCGGCGTCGATCAGGTCCAGCAAGGCGGCCTGCAGATCGGCGGCCGAGCACGCGCCCGCCGGTTGATCGCACAGCAGGTGCAGCGCATGACCCGGCCCTTCCGAGGCCACGCGCATGCTGCGGTTCAGGCCGGCCACGCCGTTGTAGGCCAGCAGGGCCTGGTACAGGGCCGCCGGCGCATCGTCGGGCAGTTCGCCGATCGCCAGGGTCAGTTCGAGCCGGGCAGGGTTGTCGAGCCATCGCAGCCGGATGACGTGGGGACACATCTGAAGCTGCCACACCGACGCCCCGTCGGTGGCATGAAGCGCCAGCATCGGCATGACCGTCTGCAGTTCGTTCAGGAGCCGTTCGGGCGGTGGCAATGAAGCTGGCTGACTGGACATGGACGGTGTCTCCCGGATGGACGTGCAAGGTTGCAGCCCTTGGGTCACAGCCCGGACGCCACCGGTTCCCGCCGGATCGGCCGTTCAGCCCTGATGAAAGCCTGTCGTCAGCCCTGAGCCAGCCGGACCACCACCTCGTCCCGCCAGTGGCCCAGTGCGGCATGAAAGCCTTCCCACACGCAGCCGTTGCAGCCACGGCCACAGCAGGTGGTGGGCTCGGGCGGTGGTGGACGCAAGGCGGCGTCGATGTCGATGCCCTGACGGCGGGCGAGTCCCCGCAGGTGGGCCACCAGGGCGCGGGCACCGGGCAGGTCCACGGTCTGCAGGCCGGCGACGTCATGGCGCATGAAGCGCGGTTGCCGCCGACCCTCGAAGTCGGCGGTCTCGCCGAACATCGCGGCCGGTCGCACCCACAGGCCGAAGCCGCCGTAGAGCGCGCGGTACAGCGTCATGCCCTGCAGGGTCTCGCTGCACCGAACCGTGTCGATCACCTCGTACCAGCCGCCCTTGTAATGGCGGTACAGACCGGGCGGGGTGGGCTGGAGCGGGGGCAGGTCGTCGTCGGTCATGGATCGGTGAGATGTGCCGGCGGATTCTGCCCCAGCGTCGGATGTGGCAGCGCCGGCACCGGCCAGGCCGCTGCCTGCCGACCCCGGGCCCAGGCGGCCGACCAGTCGGGCAGTCGGGCGGCCGGGTCCTCGCCCAGGCCACGCACCACGCAGCCCAGTGCGGCTCCGGTGCTGGCCACCTGCGCCAGCTGCTCGGCGGCCAGCACACCGCCGATACCGACCACCGGCGCGCCCGCCATGTGCGCCCACCAGGCCAGGTTGTCCAGACCCTGCGGGTGCCAGGGCATGGCCTTGGTGGCCGTGCGCCACACCGGACCGCAGGCGATCAGGTCCGGCTGCAGGGCACGCGCACGGCACAGTTCCCACAGGCTGTGCGAACTCAGACCCAGCGACACACCGGATGCGCGTGCCTGCGCCAGCAGGCGGTGATCGTCGGCATCCAGCGCCAGCAGGTCTTCCTGGCCCAGGTGCAGCGCAACGGCCCCGAGCTCCAGTGCCAGCCGCCAGTGGTCGTTGATGACCACCGGCACGCCGCTGCGCCGGCCGGCCTCGATGGCCCGCGACAGCTCGGTGCGCAGAGGGGGGGACGCCACCCCGGCGCCGTCGGTCTTGATGCGCAGCTGCACCAGCGCGGCACCGCCGGCGATGCAGCGCTCCACGCGCGCGGCGCTGTCGACGATGGCATACACGCCCTGTGGGCCCGGCCTGTTGCGCTCGGCCGGGTTGGGCCAGCGGGGGGCCGCTTCGCCCGGCGAGAGCACCGGCAGCAGCGAGGGGTCGTGGCCGAAGCCGGGGGTGGCGATCACCGGGCCGGCGCCCTGGCCCACCGGGCGTGCGTGGCGCAGCGCGTGCGTGGCCAGCATCTTGCCCAGCACGGCGGCGTCGGTGGCCACCCAGCCCAGCGCCATGGCGGCCGCTGCACCGCTGGCCAGCGTGCAGCCGGTGCCGTGGTTGTGCGGTGAGGCCAGGCGGGGCAGGGCGAGCCACCCACGGGCGTGCGGCGAATCCAGCCAGTCGCACGACAGCGCACCGCCCTCGTCACCCCCGGTGATCAGCACCGCCTCGGCACCCAGCGCCCGCAGCGCGGCGGCCAGCATCGGAGACGCAGTGGTGTCGGTCGGCGGCAGCCCCAGCAGGGCCAGCGCTTCGCGCCGGTTGGGCGTGGCCAGACTGGCCCGGGGCAGCAGCCAGCGCACCAGGGCCTGCCGGAGCGCGTCGTCGGCCAGGGTGGCGCCGGTGGTGGCGCGCAGCACCGGGTCCACCACCACCGGCAGCGGGCCTTGCGCGCGCAGCCGGTCGATGCGCTGCGCCAGCGCCTGCACCTGCTCGGGATCGCCCAGCAGTCCGGTCTTGATGGCGCGGGGCGGCAGATCGGCCTGCAGCGTGTCGAGCTGCGCCGTGAACAGGTCGGCCGGGATCGGTGCCACGCGGGTGACGGCCACAGTGCTCTGGGCCGTGATGGCCGCCAGCACCGGACACAGGTGCACGCCGAAGGCGTCGGCCGCGCGCTGGTCGGCCGACAGGCCGGCGCCGCCGCCGCTGTCGTGGCCGGCCACGCTCCAGATCACGGGGGGCGGGGGGGTGGGTCGGTCGTTCATGGCGTCATCCGATCAGCAGGGGACGACCGGCCACCGGCGTGCTGGCCACTGCCATTGCCTGCGGCGCCATGGCACCGCTCTCGAAGGCCAGACGGCCGGCCTGCACCGCATGGCCGAAGGCCCGGGCCATGCCCACCGGGTCGCGCGCCTGGGCCACCGCCGAGTTGAGCAGCACCGCATCGAAGCCCAGTTCCAGCGCCTGTGCGGCATGGCTGGGCGTGCCGATGCCGGCATCGACGATGAGCGTGGCATCCGGCAGCCGCTCGCGCAGGGTGCGCAGCGCCCACGGGTTGATCAGGCCCTGGCCGGAGCCGATGGGCGCGCCCCAGGGCATGAGCACCTCGCAGCCGGCATCGAGCAGGCGCTGGCAGCTGACCAGATCGTCGGTGCAGTAGGGGAACACCGCGAAGCCCTCGCGCACCAGTTCGGTGGCGGCTTCCAGCGTGCCCCAGGGATCGGGCTGCAGCGTGTGTTCGTCGCCCACCACCTCCAGCTTGATCCAGTGCGTGCCGTACAGCTCGCGCGCCATGTGGGCCAGGGCCACGGCCTCGCGTGCGGTGCGGCAACCGGCGGTGTTGGGCAGCAGCCGGGCGCCGCGCTGGCGCAGGCCGGGCAGCAGCTGGCCGATGAAGCCGTTGTCGCCACCGCCGGCCAGCACCCGGCGCAAGCCCACGGTGACCACCTGGGTGCCGCAGACCTGCAGCGCCTGCTCCAGCACGGCGGGCGAGGGGTAGCCGGCGGTGCCCAGCAGCAGCCGGCTGTGCAGCGGGGTGCCGTGCACCGTCCAGGCGGTGTCGGGCCCGTTGTCGATGGGGGATGCGGCCGGGTGGTGGTGCATGGTCAGCCTCCGGTGATGGGTTCGAACGTGGTGATGCGGTCGCGTTCGTGCAGCACGGTGGTGGCACGCGCGGCGCGGGGCACGAAGCGCTGGTTGACGGCGGTGGCCACGGCGTCGGGGGCCACGCCACGCAGGGCCAGCAGGTCGGCCAGGGTGGTGCCGACGGGCAGGGTGCAGGGGTGACCGTCGAGGTCGACCGTGGCGAACCCGTTGACGGAACGGGCAGCGGAATGCGGGTTCATGCCGGGGCTCCTTCGGTGTGACCGGCCGTGTGCAGGCCGGCGAGTTGCAAGGCGTCCTGCGCCAGGGCCGGTGCGATCAGCCAGCCGTGCCGGAACAGGCCATTGATCTGCAGCAGGCCGTCCTCGTGGTGCACATGCGGCAGGTGGTCGGGGGTGGCGGGGCGCAGCTGGGTGTCGTGGTGCAGCAGCCGGGCCTCGGCCAGTTCGGGCAGCACGCTGTGGGCGGCGCTCATCAGTTCCACGGCGGTGCGCAGGCTGATGGGCGAGCGGTCCTCGCTCTCGATCTCGCTGGCACCCACCACCACCACATCGCCGGGCCGGGGCACCAGGTAGATGCGGTGGCGCGGGTGCAGCAGCCGCAGCGGCCGATGCAGCGGCACGCCAGGCGCGTGCAGCCACAGGATCTCGCCGCGCACGCCGCGCAGGGTCAGGCCGGCGCGGCGGGCACCCAGGCCGCGCACGTCGATGGCCAGGTCGCAGGTCAGGGTGCTGCCGCCGTCCAGCAGGAGGGCGCCGGGGCGCACGTCGCTCACCTGGCGGCCCCAGTGCCACTGCACGCCGGTGGCGTGTTCGGCCAGGGCCTGCAGCAACTCGCGCGGCATCACCTGGCCTTCGCCCGGCAGCGACCAGGCGTGCAGGCCCGAAGCCAGGGCCGGCTCCAGCGCGTGCAGGCCGGCCGCGTCCAGCGGCCGCACCGCCTCGGGGCCGGCGGCGGCCTGCAGGCGCGCAAGCACCCGCTGCGCACTGCCCAGGTCGCTGCGGTGGGCCAGCAGCAGGCTGCCGTGGCAACGCATCAGCGGCGGCTCGGCCGGCAACGCTGCTGCCACCTGGGCCCACAGCGGGATCGATCGCCAGCCCAGCGCGGCGATGCGGCCGTCCGCATGGTCCAGCTCGGCCAGCGGGCTGAGCATGCCGGCGGCGGTGAAGCCGGCGGCGCGGGGTCCGGCGGCGGGAGCCGACAGCGCCGGTGCCTGCGGTCCGGGTGCCGGGTCGACCACGCTGACCTGATGGCCTGCGCGCGCGAGCTGCCAGGCCAGCAGCCGGCCCAGCACGCCGGCGCCGGCGATGCCGATGCGTGCCATGCCTCAACCCTTGTGGGCGGTGATCGAATCCACCGGCACGTAGAACTCGCCGCCGGCGGCCCGGAACTCCGCACTCTTGGCCGCCATGCCTTCGGCCAGCGCCTGCTGCTCGCTCAGGCCGCGCGCGGCGGCAAAGTCGCGCACGTCCTGCGTGATCTTCATGGAGCAGAACTTGGGGCCGCACATGCTGCAGAAATGCGCCTCCTTCGAGGCGTCCTTGGGCAGGGTCTCGTCGTGGTAGGACTCGGCGGTCATCGGGTCCAGGCCGAGGGCGAACTGGTCGCGCCATCGGAACTCGAAGCGCGCCTGGCTCATCGCATCGTCGCGTGCGCGGGCCCCGGGATGGCCCTTGGCCAGGTCGGCCGCATGGGCCGCGATGCGGTAGGCCATGATCCCCTGCTTGACATCGTCCAGGTCCGGCAGGCCCAGGTGCTCCTTGGGCGTGACGTAGCACAGCATGGCGGTGCCCATCCAGCCGATCATGGCCGCCCCGATGGCGCTGGCGATGTGGTCGTAGCCCGGCGCGATGTCCATGGTCAGCGGACCCAGGGTGTAGAAGGGGGCCTCGTGGCAGTGCTTGAGCTGCTCGTCCATGTTGGCCTGGATCAGGTGCATGGGCACATGGCCGGGGCCTTCGATCATGGTCTGCACATCGTGCTTCCAGGCGATCTGCGTGAGCTCGCCCAGGGTGCGCAGCTCGGCAAACTGGGCCTCGTCGTTGGCGTCGGCCTGCGAGCCGGGCCGCAGGCCGTCACCCAGCGAGAAGGTGACGTCGTACGCCTTCATGATCTCGCAGATCTCCTCGAAGTGGGTGTGGAGGAAGTTCTCCTGGTGGTGGGCAATGCACCACTTGGCCAGGATCGATCCACCGCGGCTGACGATGCCGGTGCGGCGCTGGGCGGTGAGGTGGATGAAAGCCAGCCGCAGCCCGGCGTGGATGGTGAAGTAGTCCACCCCCTGTTCGGCCTGCTCGATGAGGGTGTCGCGGAACAGCGGCCAGCTCAGGTCCTCGGCCACGCCGCCCACCTTCTCCAGCGCCTGGTAGATGGGCACGGTGCCGATGGGCACCGGGCTGTTGCGCACGATCCAGTCGCGCGTGGTGTGGATGTTGCGGCCGGTGGAGAGGTCCATCACCGTGTCCCCGCCCCACCGGATGGCCCAAACCAGCTTCTGCACCTCTTCCTCGATGCTGGAGGTCACGGCCGAGTTGCCGATGTTGGCGTTGATCTTCACGTGGAAGTTGCGGCCGATGACCATCGGTTCCAGCTCGGTGTGGTTGATGTTGGCCGGGATCACGGCCCGGCCGCGTGCCACCTCGTCGCGCACGAACTCGGGGGTGATGATGTCGGGGATGCGGGCGCCGCGCGGATCGCCGCGCAGCCGGGCCTCGCGGGCCGGGTCGTTCAGGTACTGCTGCATCCACTCGCGCCGGCCGTTCTCGCGGATGGCGATGTATTCCATCTCCGGCGTCACGATGCCGCGCCGTGCGTAGTGCATCTGGGTAACGTTGGCGCCGCTGCGGGCGCGGCGGGGCGCGCGCTGCAGTGCGGCGGCCTGTTCGCGCAGGGCGGCCATGCGCTGCAGCTGCACCGCATCGGGCGTGTCGCTGCGCACACCGTCGTCGAGCTGCTGGGGCGTGCGCCCGGCATAGGCCTCGGTGTCGCCCCGGGCCTCCACCCAGGCGGCACGCACCGGCGGCAGGCCGCGCCGCACGTCGATGTCCACCGCCGGGTCGGTGTAGGGGCCGGAGGTGTCGTACACCACCACCTGCTCCCCGTTGGTGAGTGCGATCTCCCGCATGGGCACCTGCACGCCGGGCTGCTCGCCGGGCACGTAGATCTTGCGGGACTGGGGGAACGGTTCGCGGGTGATCGCGCTGAAGCGGTCGGGTGCATTCATGCTGGGCTCCTGGTGGACGACACGGTGGCAGGGTTGCTCCGGAGGTCCACCCGCCCGACCGTGGAACGGCCCGCCGCTGCGTGCGGGACCGCATCCACATGCCCGGGAGGGCATGCGCTCTTCTTACGCCGGTACTGACCGGATCAAGTTCACGGGTTCGGCATTCAGCCGTCTCAGCGCCGGACCTTGCGGTCCGTGCACCCCGGAGCAGGGCGCAGTGTAGTTCAGGGCAGCCGCAGCTCCGCACAAAGCCCGCCGCAGCGGGCGGTTTCCAGCGTCAGCGTGCCGCCATAGGTCTCGGCGATGTCGCTGGCAATCGCCAGTCCCAGGCCGTGGCCCTCGGCCTGCTGATCGAAGCGCTGTCCCCGTTGCAGGGCGGCCTCGCGTTGTTCGGGGGGCAGGCCGGGGCCATTGTCCTCGATGGCGATGCGCACGCCGCCATCGGCCGGCGTCACGTTCACCGTCACGGCGCTGCGGGCCCACTTGCCGGCGTTGTCCAGCAGATTGCCCAGCATTTCCTCCAGATCGGCTGGCGAACCGTTCCACCACACCGGCCCGGGCGCCTGCAGGGTCCAGCGCAGATCCCTCGCCGCGTGCAGCCGCTGCACCAGGGCCAGGACCTGGCGTGCGGCAGCCGCCGCATCGGTGCGCCCGACGCTGCCGGCGCCGCTGGCCAGCCGGGCCAGGTGGCGGTCGATGACGCGTTCCATGGCCTGGGCCTGGGTCTGCAGGGTGGTGCGGTCGGGTGCCGACTGCTGGGCTTCGAGCGAGAGCACCGTCAGCGGCTTCTTCAGCGCATGGCTCAGGTCGGCAGCCTGGTGGCGGGCCCGTTCCACCACCCGGGCGTTGCGCTCCAGCACCGCATCCAGCGTGCGGGCCAGCGGGTCCAGATCGGGCCCGAAGCCCTGGCCGGCCCGGACCACGGTCGGCGCGTGTCCGGTCTGCACCGCCCCCAGCGCCGCCTGCAGCCGCTGCAGGGGGCGCAGTCCCACCCGGGCCTGCAGCCAGGTGGCGATGGCCACCGCCAGCAGGAACAGGCTGGCGGCCCCCAGCAGCACCCGGTCGATGCGGTCCAGGTCGGTCAGCACCTGCTCCATGGGCCCGAACACCCGCAGCGTGGCGGGCATGCCCAGGGCATCGAGGTCCTTTTCCAGCACCAGCAGGCGCTCCTGGCGCGGGCCCCGGGTCTGCAGCAGCACGCCGGAGCGGCCGGGCAGGGCGGTGTCGCGCGGCACCGCCAGGGTCGCGTCCCAGAGCGATCGCGAACGCAGCTCCCGCCCCTGCAGCCCGATGGTCCAGTACCAGCCGGAGAAGATGGCATTGAACTCCAGCAGCTGGTTGCTGAAGTTGGGATCGTTCAGGCGGCCGTCGGCCACCAGCTCGGCCTCGATGCGTTCGGCCCGATCGGCCAGCTCGCCCTCCAGGCTGCGCAGCACCACGGCGTGCAGCTCGGTGCGCAGCCACCAGCCGGCCGCCGCCGAGCACAGCAGGGCGGCCAGCAGGCCCAGCACCGTCAGGCGCCCGGCCAGGCTGAGCCGTTCAGTCCGGCGCCGTGCCGGCATGGTCGTGCTGCAGCCGGTAGCCGCGCCCGCGCTCGGTGTGGATCAGGGCATGCGGCGCCAGCTTGCGGCGGATGCGCCCGATCAGCACGTCCAGGCTGTTGGAGTCCGGGTCGAGATCGCGGGCATAGACATGGCGGATCAGGTCCTCACGGGTCACCAGCGCACCGGCGCGGGTGATCAGGTGGGCCAGGATGCGCTGCTCCTGCGCGGTCAGCGTCAGTGGCTGGCCGTCCAGGCTGAAGGTGGCGGCCACGGTGTCGTAGCCCAGCGGGCCCTGGTGCACCACCGGGCGGGGCAGGCCGACCTGGCGGCGCTGCAGCACCCGCAGCCGGGTGACCACCTCCTCCATCAGGAAGGGTTTGGTGAGGTAGTCGTCGGCGCCGGCCTGGAAGGCTTCCAGCTTGTCGCTCCAGCGCCCGCGGGCGGTCAGCACCAGCACCGAGAAGCTGCGGCCCCGCGCCCGCCACTGGCGCAGCACCGACAGGCCGTCCAGCCCCGGCAGGCCCAGGTCGAGCACCGCCACATCCACCGCGCCCGGCGTGCCCGGGTCCTGCGCCTGGCGCACGGCCGAGGGGCCGTCGTGGCAATGTTCCACCACCATGCCTTCACGGACCATGGCGTCGCTCATGCCGCGCGCCAGCGCGAGATCGTCTTCGACCAGCAGGACTTTCATCGGCGGGGTTCGGTGTCGTTGATCACCTGGCCGGTGGTGGCGTCCACCAGCAGGCTCAGGCGGCGGCCCTGCGCGTTGAGCAGGGCCATGTCGTAGTACAGGCGGCCTGCGGGTTCGCGGCGCAGTTCCAGTTCGGTCACGCGGGCGGCGTAGCGCGCCTCCAGCGGCTCCAGCAGGTTGACCAGGGGCATCAGCTTGCCGACCGCGCTGCGGTCGGGCACCGGCAGATCCAGCACCGCACCGCTGTAGGCGTCCAGACGCAGCACCTGCCGCTGGCCCCCGGGCGGCAGCAGCCGGACCTCGTAGACCGCCCGCTGGTCGGGCGCGGATTCGAGCTCGATCTCCAGCACGGTGGTGCCGCGCAGCGCGTCGGCCCGGCGCAGCAGTTCGGTGATCGACAGCACCCCGGCCGGCCGCCGTGCCGGTGCGGCCACCTCCTGCCCGGTCACGGCGTCCACATGCACCTCGGTGCGCGAACCGTCCTTCTGCATCAGGCGCAACAGGTACCAGCGCTGGCCGGCCGGCCCGGGCACCAGCTGAACGTCCAGCAGACGCCCGGGGTGGCTGGCCTGCACCGACTGCAGGATGTCGGCCAGCGGCTTGAGGCGCCCGGCCTCCACGTCGCGCCGCACCAGGTCCTGCTCGCCGGCCAGGGCCGCGGCGCAGGCCAGGGAGAGAAGCAGGCTGATCGGTCGGCTCATGGGCCCAAGAATACCGGGCGGGGTGGTGCTCGTCGGGCCACCGGGGCTGGGGATGTCCCTAGGGAGCCGCCCGGAAATCGGTGAAATGTTAAATCTGGATTAATAATATAGATGCGAACGATTCGCATCACGCTTATTATTCATCAGGGATACCATGACATCGTCCATTGCTTTTTCCTCGGCGGCGTTGCGCCACCTGCGACCCCGTGCCATCGCCCTGGCCGCCGCCAGCCTGGCCGGTTCGGCCTTGGCCCAGACCGCCAGTTCCCCCTCTGTTGCCGCTGCGGCGGGTGCCGTGCTCGACGAGGTCCGGGTGATCGACTTCCGCGGCCAGCAGATGGACAGCATCAAATACACGCGCGACCTCAAGGACACGCCGCGCATCATCAGCGTGCTGCCCAGCGACCTGCTGGAAGAGCAGAACGTCACCTCCATCAAGGACGCGCTGCGCAACATCCCGGGCATCAGCCTGCAGGCCGGGGAGGGCAACCCGCCCGGTGGCGACCAGCTCAAGATCCGGGGCTTCAACGCCCGTGACGATCTGAATGTGAATGGCACGCGCGACCTGGGCAACTACTTCCGCGATCCGTTCTACATCGACCAGCTCGAGGTGGTGAAGGGCCCGAATTCGGCCTTCTCTGGCCGGGGGTCGGCCGGCGGCACCATCAACTTCGTCACGAAGAAACCCGGGCTGGAAGCCTTCAACCGCGCCGAGGTGAGTGTGGGCACCGACAGCTATTTCCGCGCCACCGCCGACCTGAACCGTCCACTTGACGACAACAGCGCGGTGCGCATCAACCTCATGCGCCACCAGAGCGACAAGCCAGGACGGGACGTGGCCGAGGAGAGCCGCTACGGCCTGTACGCCGCCTACACCTGGGGCTTCAAGGGCCCGACGCAGATCACGGTCGATTTCCTGCACACCCGCCAGGACGATCTGCCTGATGCTGGCCTGCCGCTGGACCGCACCAACGTGCTGGGCAACGGCGGCGTGCTGCCGCCAGGGCTGGATTTCGACAATTTCTACGGCCACCTGGACGACTACAAGAAGGTCGAGGTCAACCAGGTGGGCCTGTCGGTGCAGCACAGCTTCGGCAACGGTCTGGTGCTGCGCAACCAGACCCGCATCAGCCAGGTCGAGAACGACTCCATCACGTCGTCACCGCGCATCGTCAATGCCACCACCGCGCGGGGCGACACCAAGCCGCGCGACCAGACCGACCAGGGCTTCAACAACCAGACCGACCTGCTGTGGAGCTTTGCCACCGGCACGGTACAGCACGACCTGGTGACCGGTGTGGAGGTGGCGCGTTACACCTACGAGAACCGCCGCCGCCGCGACACCCAGGGCCCCAGCACCTCGCTCTACAACCCGGCGCTGCGGGTGCTGGGCGCGGCCACGCCGGTGTACGACGGCACGGTCTACAGCTTCCGGACCGAGGAGGTCGGCATCTATGCGCTGGACACCATGAAGCTGTCCGACCGCTGGGAGTTCAGCCTGGGCGGCCGTTGGGACAGCGTGCGCGCCGAGGCCAACCGGCGCGGTTTCACCGGCGCCCTGGCCGTCAACAACACCGACCATGTGCGCAAGGACACCGAGTTCAGCTGGAGCACAGGCCTGGTCTACAAGCTGCGGCCCGACACCTCGCTGTACGCGGCCTACGGCAATGCCTACAACATCTCGGGCAGCTTCGACCGCAACCAGGTGCAGCTGGCCGGCGGCGGTGCCACCGAGGCGGTGGTCGGCCCGACCTTCAACACCCCGCCGGAGAAGGTGCAGGCCATCGAACTGGGCGCCAAATGGGACATCGGCTCCGACCTCGACCTCAACATGGCGGTGTTCCGCACCGAGACCAGCGAAGGCCGCTTCCCGGCCGCCGTCCCGGGTGCGGTGACCATTCCCAATGTGAAGTACCACATCAACGGTTTCGAGGTGCTGGCCGCCGGCAACCTGAGCAAGCGCTGGAAGCTCTACGGCGGCTATACCTACCTCGACTCGAAAGTGACCGCCGCACCGACCAATCCGTTTGCCGTGGGGCAGGGCCTGGGCGGCACGCCGCAGCACACCTTCAACCTGTTCACCACCTACGACGTCACACCGCAGTGGACACTGGGTGGCGGTCTGCAGCATGTGTCGGAGCAGACCAGCGGCGTGGAGCCCTCGCCGCCGGCGGGCAATGCCAACCGGGTGGTGCGCATACCGGCCTATACCGTGGCCGACCTGTACGCCACCTACAAGTTCTCGCCCAAGACCCAGGTGCGGCTCAACCTGTTCAATGCCTTCGACAAGCGCTACATCCAGCAGCTGGCCGAGGGCGGCGGGCAGGGCATTCCCGGCCCGGGGCGGCAGTTCATCGTGACCCTGCGTCACGACTTCTGAGGCCGACCATGCTGGTGAGCTTCGACGCCATCCTGTCGGCGGACGAACTGGCGGCGGTGCGCGCGCTGCTGGCCCAGGCGCCCTGGGCCAGCGGCCTGAGTGCAGGGCCGCAGGCGCTCGCGGCCAAACGCAACCAGCAGCTGCCCGAGGACTTCGGGCCGCTGCCGGACCTGCGGCGCATGGTCATGCGGGCGCTCAACCGCTCGCCGCTGCTGCTGTCGGCTGCGCTGCCGAACAAGGTGGTGCCGCCGCAGTTCAACCGCTACACACCCGAGCACAGCCACTACGGCTGGCACACCGACAGCACGCTGCGCTACCTGCCCGACGGCAGCAGCCTGCGCACCGACATTTCGGCCACCCTCTTCCTGAGCGATCCGGCCGATTACGACGGTGGCGAACTGCACATTGAAGACACGTATGGCAGCCATCGCGTCAAGCTGCCGGCCGGCAGCCTGGTCATCTATCCGTCCGGGTCGATCCACGAGGTCACGCCGGTCACGCGCGGTGAGCGCCTGGCCTGCTACCTGTTCCTGCAGAGCGCGGTCAAGGACACCGAATGCCGCCGCCACCTGTGGGAGATGGACCAGGCCTTGATGGAGCTGCGCCAGCGCCACGGCGAGGCCGACCCCGCCCTGGTACGCCTGACCGGGCTCTACAACAACCTGGTGCGGCGCTGGTCGGAATGCTGATCAGCCCGGCGCATGGCGGCCGGCCAGGCCGGCGATCAGGCCGGCCAGTTCGCGGCTGGTGTCGGGCTTCTCGATCACATGGTCGATGCCGGCGGCCCGCGCCTGATCGCGCAGCTCGTCGGTGACGTGGCCGGACGTCAGGATGATGGGCAGCCGTGCATCCAGGGTGCGGATGGCCCGCGCCAGCGAGATGCCCGACATCTGCGGCATGTTGTAGTCCAGGATGACCACGTCGGGCCGCCGCTGCGGCTCGCGCAACCGGTCGATGGCTTCCTGCGGGTTGTCCATCGACTCCACCACATAGCCCTGGCGGGCCAGCATGCGCGACATGACCGAGATCAGCGCCTCATCGTCGTCCACGTACAGCAGGGTGTGGCTGTGCGCGCCGGGCCGCAGCGGGGCGGCGGCCGGGTCGTCGGGCACCGCCGGACGTTCGGTGGTGGCCGGCAGCCAGAGCGTGAAGCTGGTGCCCTCGCCCGGGCGCGACCGCAGCTGCAGGCAGGCGGCATGTTCCATGAGCACGCCGTGCACCACCGACAGGCCCAGCCCCGAGCCCTGACCGGTCGGCTTGGTGGAATAGAACGGTTCGAACAGCCGGCCGACCGCCGACGGGTCGATGCCATGACCGTTGTCGTGCACCTCCACCTTCAGGCCCGGTCGCAGGGTCCGATCGGACGGCGCCATCACCTCCACGCTGCCGTCCGCAAGGCCGGGGGGACCTGCGCAGGCGGTGGCCGCCACCACCACCTCGGCGCCGTCCCGGCCCTGGACCGCCTGGATGGCATTGGTCACCAGGTTCAGGAACACCTGGGCCAGCTGGGTGGCATTGCCCATCACCGACGGCAGCTCGGGCGGCACCGAAAAGCGCAGCTGCACACCGGCGGGCAGCGTGGAGCGCAGGATGCCGTGGGTCTCGCGCAGCACCTCGCCGGGGTCCAGCGCCGCACGCCCCTGGGCCTGCCGGCGCGCAAAGGTGAGGATCTGCTGCACCAGCGAGCGGGCGCGCCGCGCCGCCTTGCGGATCTCGGTCAGGCTGACATGCGCCGGGGAGTCGGCAGGCACGTCGCCCAGCGCCAGTTCGGTGTTGCCCAGGATGGCGGCCACGATGTTGTTGAAGTCGTGCGCGATGCCGCCGGCCAGCGTGCCCAGCGCCTCCATCTTCTGGGCCTGCTGCAGCTGTTCGGTCAGGGCCCGCTGCGTGGCCTCGGCCGCCAGCCGCTCCGACAGGTCGAAGTCGATGCAGAAGAACATCGGGGCCTGACCCGGCACCTCCACCAGCACATGGCCGGAATGCACGTGCACCGGCGAGCCGTCCCGGTTGCGCAGCGTGAGTGTCTCGCTGGGGATGGCCTGGCCGGTGCGCAGCATGGTGTCCACCGCCTGCACCACCAGGGGCTGCATGGCCTCGGGAATGATCAGGTCGAGCAGGCTGCTGCCCACCGCCTCGGCCCTGCTGTAGCCGTACAGGCGCTCGGAGGCGCTGTTCCAGAAGCGGCAGACCAGCTGGCTGTCGTAGCCCTGCACCGCGACGTTCGGAATGCCCTCGATCAGCTGGCTCAGCCGGTCTTCGCTCTCGCGCAGCCGTTCCCGGGCCACCAGGTTGTCGGTCTGGTCCACCACGAACACATGCCAGATGATGTCGCCGCCCGGCGCCCGCTGCACCCGCCCCAGCCCGTGCAGCCATTTGCGCCGCCCCGACGGGGTGCAGATGCGCCATTGCCAGTCCCAGTCCCGCCCGGTGGCCACGCATTCGTCGATGCTGAGCTTCATGGCCGGCATGTCGGCCGGGTCCACCATGGCCCACAGCGAGCTCATGTCGGCATCGAGCTCTTCGAGCGACTTTTCCCAGATGTCCGCGCACCCGCGCGACATGTATTCCAGCCGCCGCCGGCCGTCGGGGCTGGTGCGGGAGCGGAAGAAGGCTCCTGGCAGGTGGTCGGCAAAAGAGCCGAAGGCGCCGGGGTCGGCGCCAAGGAAGGCGGACACATCGTCCTCTCTGCGCCGGTGGGGCGCCTGGCGGCACGTCGATTCATTGTGTTACAGATGGGGGCGCCTGAACGTGGGATGTCCCGGTGTTTTCGGCGGTTTTTATCGGCCTGGGGGCCGGGCGGCATGGGCTACCCGGTCGGGTGTTACATTGCCCGGCTTCGCCGGGCGCACGGCCGCCCGGCGCTTCCTCCCGCACACCCATGACACCGCACAACCCTGTTCCGCGCCTGCGGCTTGACGGCATCACCAAGCGTTACCCCGGCGTGGTGGCCAACGACGGCGTGGCCCTGACCGTGCAGCCCGGCGAGATCCATGCCGTGCTGGGCGAGAACGGCGCCGGCAAGTCCACCCTCATGAAGATCATCTACGGCGCGGTCAAGCCCGACGCCGGTCAGGTGCTGTTCAACGGCCAGCCGGTGCAGGTGCGCAACCCGCAGGAAGCGCGTGCGCTGGGCATCAGCATGGTGTTCCAGCACTTCAGCCTGTTCGAGACGCTGACCGTGGCCGAAAACGTCTGGCTGGGCCTGGATCGCAGCCTCACGCTGGCCGAGGTGACCGCCAGCATCGCGGCCAAGGCGGCCGAATACGGGCTGGACATCGATCCCGAGCGCCCGGTGCACACGCTGTCGGTGGGCGAGATGCAGCGGGTGGAGATCATCCGCGCGCTGCTGGGCCGCCCGCAGCTGCTCATCCTGGACGAGCCCACGTCGGTGCTCACGCCGCAGGCGGTGGAGCGCCTGTTCGAGGTGCTGCGCCAGCTCGCGGCGCAGGGCTGCAGCATCCTCTACATCAGCCACAAGCTGCACGAGATCCGCAGCCTGTGCACCGCCTGCACCGTGCTGCGGGGCGGCCGCGTGAGCGGCACCTGCGACCCGCGCACCGAGAGCAACGCGTCGCTCTCCCGCCTGATGATCGGTGCCGAGCCGCCGCCGCTGGAGGCCCACCCCGCCACCCCGGGTGCGCCGGTGCTGCAGGTGCAGGGCCTGAGCCTGCCGTGCAGCGATCCGTTCGGCACCCCGCTGGGCGCCATCGCCCTGCAGGTGCGCGCCGGGGAGGTGCTGGGCCTGGCGGGCGTGTCCGGCAACGGCCAGCGCGAGCTGCTGATGGCGCTGTCGGGCGAGGACACCCGGGCGCCGGCCGGCAGCATCCGCCTGGCGGGCCGGGACGTGTCGGCCCTGGGGCCGCAGCAACGTCGGGCCCTGGGCCTGCATTTCGTGCCCGAGGAACGGCTGGGCCGGGGTGCCGTGCCCACCCTGTCGCTGGCCCACAACCTGCTGCTGTCCCGCAGCGAGGCGGTCGGGCCCCTGGGCTGGCTGAACGTGGGCGCCCTGCGGCGCCAGGCGGCCGATCTGATCGGTCGTTACCAGGTCAAGGCCCATGGCCCGGACGCCGCGGCGCGTTCGCTGTCCGGCGGCAACCTGCAGAAGTTCATCGTCGGGCGCGAGATCGAGGCGCTGCGTGCGCGCGATGGCGCCCGGCTGCTCATCGTCAGCCAGCCCACCTGGGGCGTGGACGTGGGCGCGGCGGCCCAGATCCGTGCCGCCATCCTGGCCCTGCGCGATGCCGGCTGCGCCGTGCTGCTGGTCAGCGAGGAGCTCGACGAACTCTTCGAGATGGCCGACACCCTGCAGGTGCTGGCCAAGGGGCGGCTGTCGCCTCCGCTGTCCCGGGCCGAGGCCACGGTGGAGCGCATCGGTGAATGGATGTCCGGCCTGTGGGACGGCGCGGCACAGGGGGTGGACCATGCTGCGGCTTGAACCCCGTCCCCAGCCGTCGCGCTGGTGGAGCCTGGCCTCGCCGCTGCTGGCGCTGCTGATCACGGTCGTGATCGGCACCCTCCTGTTCTCGGCCCTGGGCAAGGACCCGGTGCGCGGCCTGCAGGTGTTCTTCGTGGAGCCGCTGCGCAACGCCTATGCCGTCTCCGAGCTGCTGGTCAAGGCCACGCCGCTGCTGATCATCGCGCTGGGCCTGGCGGTGTGCTTCCGCTCCAACGTGTGGAACATCGGTGCCGAGGGCCAGTACATCATCGGCGCGGTGCTCGCCAGCGGTGTGGCGCTGCAGGCCGGCCCGGGCACCGGCCCGTGGATCGTGGGGGCGGTGCTGCTGGCCGGCGTGCTGGGCGGCATGGTGTGGGCCGGCATCACCGCGCTGCTGCGCGACCGTTTCAGCGCCAACGAGATCCTGGTCAGCCTGATGCTGGTCTATGTGGCGGTGCAGGTGCTCAACTACCTGGTCTACGGCCCCTGGAAGGACCCGCAGGGCTACAACTTCCCGCAGACCAAGACCTTCGAGAAGGTGGCCCAGATGCCGCGCCTGATGGACGGCTCGCGGGTCAACATCGGCCTGCTCATGGCCCTGGCGGGGGTGGCGGCGGTCTGGGTCTTCCTGTTCCGCACCCGCGCCGGCTATGCCCAGACCGTGGGTGGTCTGGCACCGGCGGCGGCGCGTTACGCCGGCTTCTCGTCGCGCCGCGCGCTCTGGACCGCGCTGCTGCTGTCCGGCGGTGCGGCCGGGCTGGCCGGCGCGCTGGAGGTGGCCGGCCCCATCGGCCAGCTCACCCCGTACGTGCCGGCCGGCTACGGCTTTGCGGCCATCATCGTGGCCTTCGTGGGGCGGCTGCACCCGGTGGGCATCGTGTTCTCGGCGCTGCTCATGAGCATGTTCTACATCGGCGGTGAACTGGCGCAGTCGCGCCTGGGCCTGCCCAAGTCCATCACCGGGGTGTTCCAGGGTCTGCTGCTGTTCTCGCTGCTGGCCTGCGACACCCTGGTGGCCTACCGCGTGCGTTTCGGAAAGGCCTGACCATGGAATCGACCGCGCTGCTGCTGGCAGCCACCTTCAACGCCGGCACCGTGCTGGCGATTGCCGCACTCGGCCTGCTCATCAACGAGAAGGCCGGCATCGTCAACCTGGGGGCCGAGGGCATGATGCTGTGCGCCGCCCTAGCGGGTTTCGCCACCGTCGTCCACACCGGCAGCACCGCGCTGGGCTTCGTGGCCGGCATGGGCGCGGGCGCGCTGCTGGCGGCCCTCTTCGGGGTGCTGGTGATCTGGCTCAACACCAACCAGTACGCCACCGGCCTGGCGCTCAGCCTGTTCGGGGCCGGCTTCTCCGCATTCGCCGGCACCAGCTATGTGCAGCACAAGCTGCCCGAGCAGGTGGTGTTCGCCATTCCGGTGCTCTCCGACATTCCCTTTTTCGGTGCGGCGCTGTTCCGCCACCATCCGACGGTGTACGCCGCCGTGGCCCTGGCGCTGGGGCTGATCTGGTTCCTGTACCGCTCGCGCGCCGGTCTGGTGCTGCGCAGCGTGGGCGAGAGCCCCGAGTCGGCCCATGCGCTGGGCTATCCGGTGCGCCGCATCCGCCTGCTGGCGGTGGTGGCCGGCGGCGCCCTGTGCGGTCTGGCGGGGGCCTATGTGTCCACCGTGTACACCCCGCTGTGGGTGGAGGGCATGATCGCCGGCAAGGGCTGGATCGCCCTGGCCCTGACCACCTTTGCCACCTGGCGGCCGGCACGTGTCTTGCTGGGTGCCTACCTGTTCGGCGGCGTCACCATGCTGCAGTTCCACCTGCAGGGCATGGGCGTGCAGCTGCCGAGCCAGTTCCTGACCATGCTGCCCTACCTGGCCACCATCGTGGTGCTGGTGCTGATCTCCCGCAATCCGACCTGGATCCGGGTGAACATGCCCGGCTCGCTCGGGAAGCCGTTCCACCCCGGGACATAATTCCGGGTTTCACACCCCGTCCGGTATCCAACCCTCCATCCGCAAGGCCCCTCCATGACCGACCTGAGCAAACGATCCCTGATCAAAGCCGCCGCGCTGACCGCGCTGGCCAGCGCAGCCCTGATCGGCTGCGGCAAGAAGGAAGAAGCCGCTGCCCCTGCGCCGGCGCCCGCCGCGGCCCCCGCTCCGGCCAAGCCCGAGCCGCTGAAGATCGCCTTCGCCTACGTCGGCCCGGTGGGCGACGGCGGCTGGACCTTCGCCCACGACAACGGCCGCAAGGCCATCGAGGCCGAGTTCGGCGACAAGGTGTCCACCAGCTTCGTCGAGAGCGTGCCCGAGAGCGCCGACGCCGAGCGCGTCATCCGCGACATGGCCGCCCAGGGCAACAAGCTGATCTTCGGCACCACCTTCGGCTACATGGAGCCCATGCTCAAGGTCGCGCCCGACTTCAAGGACGTGAAGTTCGAGCACGCCACCGGCTACAAGACCGCCGAGAACATGCGCACCTACGACAGCCGCACCTACGAAGGCGCCTACATGGCCGGCGTGATCGCGGGCAAGATGACCAAGACCAACACCCTGGGTGTGGTCGGCTCGATCCCGATCCCCGAGGTGATCCGCAACATCAACAGCTTCACGCTGGGCGCGCAGTCCGTGAACCCCAAGGTCAAGACCCGCGTGGTCTGGGTGGGTGACTGGTTCAACCCGCCGAAGGAAACCGAAGCCGCCACCGCCCTGATCAACGGCGGCGCCGACGTGCTGATGCAGAACACCGACTCCTCGGCCGTGCTGCAGACCGCCGAGAAGATGGGCAAGCGCGCCTTCGGCTGGGATTCCGACATGACCGCCTACGGCCCCAAGGCCCACCTGGGTTCGGCCGTGATCAACTGGGGCCCGTACTACGTCAAGGCCGTCAAGGACGCGCTGGAAGGCACCTGGACCACCGGCGGCGTCTGGTGGGGCCACAAGGAAGGCGCCATCGACATGGTGTCGGTTGCCGAGGACGTGCCGGCCGACATCAAGGCCAAGGTCGACACCATCAAGGCCGGCCTGAAGGACGGCAGCTTCCACCCCTGGACCGGCCCCATCGTCGGTCAGGACGGCAAGGAAGTTTTGCCCAAGGGCGCCAAGGCCGATGACGCCTTCCTGGGCGGCATCAAGTTCTATGTGAAGGGCGTCGAGGGCAAGGTCCCGAACTGATCCCCCCTCGCGCCGTGCCAGGGCTGCCCTCGGGCAGCCCTTTGTTTTTGGGCTCCCCTGAATGCATCATCCGACCATGCACGCGTACCGCGCCTCCCTGCTGCGCTTCGACGACCACGGCCAGCCGCTGTTCGATACCGACGGCCTGCTGGTGGTCGGCCCGGGGCCGCAAGGCTGGAATGTGGTGATCGATGCCGGCGGCCATGCGGACGTGTCGCGCCGCCATCCCGATGTGCCGGTCACGCACTGGCCCGGCCGCCTGATCGCACCGGGCTTCATCGACCTGCACCTGCACTACCCGCAGACCGACGTCATCGGCTCGCCGGCCGACGGCCTGCTGCCCTGGCTGGAGCGTTACACCTTTCCGCACGAGGCCCGGTTTGCCGATCCGGCCCATGCGGCCGAGGTCGCCACCTTCTTCTTCGACGAGCTGCAGCGCCACGGTGTCACCACCGCGCTGACCTTCGCCACCTCCCATGTGGCCTCGGTGGACGCCGCCATGGCCGAGGCACGGCGGCGCGGCCTGCGCTTCATCACCGGCAAGGTGCTGCAGGACCGGCACAGCCCCGACGGCGTGCGCGATGCCACCGAACAGAGCCTGATCGACACCGAAGCCCTGATCCGCCGCTGGCACGGTGTGGATCGCCTGGGCTACGCCATCACGCCCCGCTTCGCGCCCACCAGCACCGACGCCCAGCTGCAAGGTGCGGGCGAGCTGGCCGCGCGCCATCCGGACGTGTGGGTGCAGTCCCATGTGGCCGAGAACCGCGACGAGGTGCGCTGGGTGGCCGAGCTCTATCCCCGGGCCCGCAGCTACCTGGAGGTGTATGGCGGCTTCGGCCTGCTGCGCGAGCGGGCGGTGTATGCGCACTGCATCCACCTCGATGCGGTCGATCGCGCGCTGATGGCCGCCACCGGCACGGCTGCGGCGGCCAGCCCCACCAGCAACCTGTTCCTGGGCAGCGGTTTCTTCGACTTTGCGGCCGCCCGCGCCGCCGGCATGCGGCACGGCCTGGCCAGCGATGTGGGGGGCGGCACCAGCTTCTCGCCGTTCCACACCATGCTGGCGGCCTACACCGTGGCGCGCGAGGGCCAGACCAAACCCGGCGAGAGCCTGGCGCCCTCGCACCTGTGGTGGCTGCACACGGCGGGGGCCGCGCAGGCCCTGGGCCTGCAGGGTATCGTGGGCAATCTGATGCCCGGGTGTGAGGCCGACTTCGTGGTGCTGAACCCGCAGGCCACGCCGTTGCTGGCCCGCCGGGCAGCGCAGGCCGGCAGCCTAGAGGAGCTGCTGTTTGCGCTCATCGTGTTGGCAGACGAACGGGCGGTGGAGCGGGTCGTTCCCGCAGCGCACTGACGGCGCATTCCCGTCGACGAGCGCCCGGAACCAGGATCCGGGCCGCGTCACACACCAGCATCTCGTCTCAGCGGGGGAGCTGCCGGTGTCGCTTCAAGTCACGTAACGCATGGATGCCCTGTGGTCTGCCCTGGCCCACGAGCTTCCTTCTGTCGAAGCCATCACCTACCACGAGCCCACCGACGACTGTCCGCCGTCCTGGGCCGTGGGGTTCGAGGGCGGAGACATCCTGCTGGTCGATGCCCTGCCCGACCCCGAGCGGCTGGTGTTCAGCATGACCCTGGGCGAGGTGCCCCCCGACCAGCGGCTCCTCATGTACGAGACCGTGCTGCGGGTCAATGCCTGGCTCGCCACCCAGGACGATGTGGTGTGCGGCATCGTGCTCAGCGGCTCGCAGATCGTGCTCAGGGGCCAGCAACGCGTGGCAGAACTGGATCTGCAGGCCCTGCGCCGGACGGTCCTCGACATTCAGGGTGCCGCCCATGCATGGTGGTACTTTTTGCAGACGCGCGAACTTGGTGTGGAAGAGGTGGTGCTCGATGCCCACTTTGCGCGCGCCTGACCCGCCCTTGTCGTTCATCCCAGGAGCTCCGCATGCGCATTTCGTTGTCGCACCTCGACCTCAGAGCCTTCGCACCGCCGGATGGCACCCGCGGACTGGCGCCTGCCGAACGCGTGCTGTTCGAGCGCAAGCCCGGCGTCGCTGCCCACCTTCGGTCTGCCATGGCCGAGCACCGCCAGCAGATGCGGGCCAGCGCGTCCCTGGTCCGCCAGGCCCGATTTCCCTGATCGGGGTCACTGGTAGCTCAGTGCCTTGGCCTTGCCCCAGAACACCTTGTACATGAAGGCGGTGTACAGAATGATCACCGGCAGGGTGATGGCCACCCCCACGAAGATCACGTTGAGCGAAGCCGTGCCGATGGCGGCCTGCCACACCGTCATGCGGCCGATGACGATGTCCGGATAAATGCTGTAGGACAGGCCGAAGAAGGCCAGCACGAAGATCAGCACCGTGGCGGCAAACACCACCCAGCCGTAACCGGCCTTCACCACCTCCGGGCGGGTCACCACCCAGCGCACGGCAAAGAAGGCCACGGCGCACATCAGCGGCACCGGCAGGAGCGCAAACACCATCGGGAAGCTGAACCACTTGGTCACCACCGCCGGGTTCACCAGCGGCGTGGCCGCCGAGATGCCCACCAGCGCTGCGCCCATGGGCCACAGCACCCGCCGTGCCCAGAACACCGAGCGCACCTGCAGCTCGCCTTCCGTCTTCATGATCAGCCAGCCGGCGCCCAGCAGGGTATAGGCCGCCGGCAGCGTGATGGCGATGCCCAGGCTGAAGGCCAGGCCCAGCGGGCCGGGATCGAAGCCGGTGATGTAGCTGCCCAGCATCCAGCCTTGCGACGCGCTGGCGAGCAGCGAGCCGGCGAAGAAGGCCTTGTTCCAGAACGCCTTGTACTGCAGGGGGGCCTTCACCCGGAAGTCGAAGGCCACACCGCGCAGGATCAGGCCGATCAGCATGATGGCCACCGGCAGGTAGAGGGCCTGCAGCACCAGGCCGTGGGCATGCGGAAAGGCCACCAGCAGCACGCCCACACCCAGCACCAGCCAGGTCTCGTTGGCATCCCAGAACGGGCCGATGCTCGAGATCATGGTGTCCTTCTGGGCGTCGTCGGCCAGGGGCAGCAGCAGGCCCACCCCCAGGTCGTAGCCGTCGAGCACCACATAGGCCAGCAGGGCCAGCCCCATCACGGCCAGGAAGATCAGCGGCAGCAGTTCGGGCCAGGCCATGGTCACACCCCCGCCTTGCCGAGGTCGGCGCCGGTCACCGGCACCGGTGCGTGCTTCACCGGGTTCTCGGCCATGTACTTGAGCACGCCGATGTAGGTCACCAGCAGCAGGCCATAGACCACGATGTAGGCCGTCAGGGTGAGCGCGATCATCGGCGGCGGCACGCTGGTGGCCACCTCGCTGGTGCGCAGGGCGCCGTAGACGACATAGGGCTGGCGTCCGATCTCGGTCACATACCAGCCGGCCAGCGTGGCCACCCAGCCCGAGAAGGTCATGCCGGCCAGGCTCCAGAGCACCGGGCGGGGCAGCTTCACCTGCGCTTCACGGCGGCCCTTCCAGAGCTGCCAGGCGGCCGCCGCAGCCACCAGCATCATGAGCGTGCCCACGCCCACCATCACGCGGAAGCCCCAGAACACCGGGCCCACCGGCGGTGCGGAATCACCGAACTCGTTGATGCCCTTGATCTCGCCATTGAGGTCGTGGGTCAGGATCAGGCTGGCCAGCTTGGGGATCTTGATGGCGTAGTGGGTGGTGCCTTCCTCGCTGTCGGGGATGCCGAACAGGGTCAGCGGGGCGCCGCGTTCGGTCTCCCAGATGCCTTCCATGGCGGCCACCTTGGCCGGCTGGTGTTCCAGCGTGTTGAGGCCGTGCATGTCACCGGCCAGGAACTGCAGCGGCATGGCCACCACGGCCACGGTGATGGCCGCGCGCATGGCCTTGTGCGTGCCCCGCGTGGCGCTGCCCTTGAGCAGCTGCCAGGCACACAGGCCGGCGATCAGGAACGAGGCGGTCAGCGTGGAGGCCAGCAGCTTGTGGGTGAAGCGGTACGGGAACGACGGGTTGAAGATCACGGCCAGCCAGTCGGTGGGCAGGAACTCGCCGTTGACGATCTCGTAGCCGGCGGGTGTCTGCATCCACGAGTTGAGGCTCAGGATCCAGAACGCCGACATGGTGGTGCCGAAGGCCACCAGGAAGGTGGCGATCAGGTGCACCCGTTCGCTCACCCGGCCACGCCCGAACAGCATGATGCCCAGGAAGCTGGCCTCCAGGAAGAACGCGGTCAGCACCTCGTAGCCCAGCAGGGGGCCGGCGATGTTGCCGGTCTTCTCCATGAAGCCCGGCCAGTTGGTGCCGAACTGGAAGCTCATGACGATGCCCGAGACCACACCCAGGGCGAAGGTGAGTGCGAACACCTTGGTCCAGAAGTAATAGGCCTCTTCCCAGGCCGGGTCGCGCGTCTGCACGAAGCGCAGGCGGAAGAACAGCAGGAACCAGCACAGCGCGATGGTGATGGTCGGGAACAGGATGTGGAAACTGATGTTGGCCGCGAACTGCATGCGCGACAGGATGAGGGCGTCCATGGCGGGGCTCCGGGGGCAGTGAAACGTTCAGGCGGCGGCGGGCGGGTTCTGGCGCGACGATCGACCGGTCAGGCGGTCCTTGAGTTCGAGCACGCGCGTCACCGTGGCGCCCATGCCCATGAGCTGCAGGGCGGTCTCGGGGGCCAGCTTCTGCACATCGTCGAACCAGGTCATGAGGCGGTCGATCAGGTCGTGCATTTCACGCATGCGGTTCTGGGCATGCTGCTCGGCCTCGGTCTTGGGGGTTTCCAGCAGGGCGGTGCGCAGCATGGACAGGGTGGGCTCGATCTCGCGGCGGCGGCGCTCCTCGGCCAGCACGCGGAAGATTTCCCAGACATCGGCCGGCGCCTCGAAAAACTCACGCCGGTCGCCCGGCTGGTGGCGCAGGCGCACCAGGCGCCAGGCCTGCAGCTCCTTCAGGCCCATGCTGACGTTGGAACGCGAGAACCCCAGGGTCTCGGCGATCTCGTCGGCGCACAGGGCCTGGGGCGAGATGTAGAGCAGGGCATAGATCTGCCCCACGGTGCGGTTGATGCCCCATTTGCTGCCCATCTCGCCGAAATGGGCCACGAACTCGCGGTTCAGGGGCGGAAGCTGGTCTTGTAGCGGCATGGCAAGGATGATACCGGTCATGGCTGAATTTTCAGGAAAAACTGAAAATTCAGAAGGTTTTGGGTGCTCCGACGCCCCCCTACAATCGCCGCCCATGAGCATCAAAAGCGACCTCTGGATCCGCCGCATGGCCGAGCAACACGGCCTCATCGAGCCCTTCGAGCCCAACCAGGTGCGGCAGGTGGACGGTCGCAAGGTGATCAGCTACGGGACCAGCAGCTATGGCTACGACATCCGCTGCGCGCCCGAATTCAAGGTGTTCACCAACATCCACAGCACGGTGGTGGACCCCAAGAACTTCGACGAGAAGAGCTTCGTGGACATCCACAGCGACGTCTGCATCATCCCGCCCAACAGCTTTGCGCTGGCCCGCACGGTGGAGTACTTCCGCATCCCGCGCAACGTGCTGACCATCTGCCTGGGCAAGAGCACCTATGCGCGCTGCGGCATCATCGTCAACGTCACCCCGTTCGAGCCCGAGTGGGAAGGCTACGTGACGCTGGAGTTCTCCAACACCACGCCCCTGCCGGCCAAGATCTACGCGGGCGAAGGCTGCGCCCAGGTGCTGTTCTTCGAGAGCGACGAGGTCTGCGACGTGTCCTACAAGGACCGGGGCGGCAAGTACCAGGGCCAGGTGGGTGTGACGCTGCCCAAGGCCTGAGTCGCCGGGGCTTGACCTGCGTCAAGCCGCCCGGGGCGGCCCGGGCCTAGCATGCCGGCCCATGTCGATGCTGCCCCCGCTCCTGCCGCCCACCGTCCCCCTCGACCAGCCGCTGCCGCACCGCAAGGTGATCCGGGGTTGGCTCACCCCCTGGGCCGATCGCCGCACGCTCCTGGCCCTGGGCCTGCTGGCCACCGATCTGCTGCTGTATGCCGCCTTCCTGACAGGCACGGTGTGGCTGGAGGCGGCGTGGGCCCGCCTGCTGTGCGGTCTGGCCCTGGGCTTCATGATCGGGCGGCTGTTCATCATCGGGCACGACGCCTGCCACCAGAGCTTCACACCGCATCGGCGCCTGAACCGCTGGCTCGGCCGGCTGGCTTTCCTGCCCTCGCTCACCCCCTACAGCCTGTGGGAGGTGGGCCACAACTTGGTCCATCATGGCTACACCAATCTCAAGGGGGTCGATTTCGTGTGGGCACCGCTCACACGGGCCGAGTTCCTGGCCCTGAGTCCTGCGCGTCGGTGGCTCGAGCGCCTCTACCGCAGCGGCTGGGGGCCGGCGCTGTATTACCTGATCGAGATGTGGTGGCTGCGCATGTTCTTCCCCAGCCGTGCGCGGATGGCCACGCGTCGGCGGGAGTTCTGGCTCGACAGCCTGCTGGCCCTGGCCGCCGGGGTGACATGGGTGGGTGGTCTGGCGGGGGCCGCCCTGGCGCTGGACCGTCCCGTCCTGCCCATGCTGGGCTATGGTTTCGTGGTGCCCTTCCTGTTCTGGAACGCCATGATCGGTTTCGTGGTGTATGTGCACCACACCCACACCGCCGTGCAATGGCACGACGACAAGACCGCCTGGGCCAGCGCCGCGCCTTTCGTGTCGACCACGGTGCACCTGGTGTTCCCCTGGCGCATCGGTGCCCTCATGCACCACATCATGGAGCACACGGCGCACCATGTGGACATGAGCATCCCGCTCTACCGGCTGCCGGGCGCGCAGCAGCTGCTCGAGCAGACCCTGCCCGGCCGGATCGTGGTGCAGCGCTTTTCGTGGCGCTGGTATTTCGAGACCGCCCGACGCTGCAAGCTCTACGACTTCGAACAGGCTTGCTGGACGGATTTCAACGGTCAACGCACCGGTTCTGCCCCGATTTCGGTCTGAAAACCCTGCGGTGCGACAATACGGGGCTAACTTCGACCGCAATGACCCAATCCTTTTCCGAACTCAACCTGTCGCCGTCCCTGGCGCGCGCCGTGGCCGAAATGGGCTACGAGAGCATGACGCCCATCCAGGCGCAGGCCATTCCGCACGTGCTGACCGGCCGTGACGTGATGGGAGCGGCCCAGACCGGCACCGGCAAGACCGCTGCCTTCTCGCTGCCGCTGCTGCAACGCCTGCTCAAGCACGAGAACGCGTCCACCTCGCCGGCCCGGCATCCGGTGCGGGCCCTGGTGCTGCTGCCCACCCGCGAGCTGGCCGACCAGGTGGCCGAACAGATCAGGCTGTACGCCAAGTACACCCAGCTGCGCAGCACGGTGGTGTTCGGCGGCATGGACATGAAACCGCAGACCGCCGAGCTGAAGAAGGGCGTTGAGGTGCTGGTGGCCACGCCGGGCCGCCTGCTGGACCACATCGAGGCCAAGAACGCGGTGCTCAACCAGGTCGAGTACGTGGTGCTGGACGAGGCCGACCGCATGCTCGACATCGGCTTCCTGCCCGACCTGCAGCGCATCCTGTCGTACCTGCCCAAGCAGCGCACCACGCTGCTGTTCTCGGCCACCTTCTCGCCCGAGATCAAGCGCCTGGCCAACAGTTACCTGCAGGACCCGATCACCGTGGAGGTGGCCCGTTCCAACGCCACCGCGTCCACGGTGGAGCAGCATTTCTACCGGGTCGAGGAAGACGACAAGCGTGCCGTGCTGCGCCAGATCGTGCGCGAGCGGGGCATCAAGCAGGCCTTCGTGTTCGTCAACAGCAAGCTGGGCTGCGCCCGGCTGGCCCGCGCGCTGGAGCGCGACGGCCTCAACACCACCGCCCTGCACGGCGACAAGAGCCAGGACGAACGCCTCAAGGCCCTGGAGGCCTTCAAGTCGGGTGCGGTCGATCTGCTGATCTGCACCGACGTGGCCGCCCGGGGTCTGGACATCAAGGATGTGCCGGCGGTGTTCAACATCGACATCCCGTTCAACGCCGAGGACTATGTGCACCGCATCGGCCGCACCGGTCGTGCGGGCGCGTCCGGGCTGGCGGTGTCCTTCGTGAGCGGGCGCGATGCCCGCCAGATGGCCGACATCGAGAAGCTGCTGGGCCGCAAGTTCGAGCTCGAAGCCCTGGAGCTGGAAGCCGACCGCCGTCCGGCCGGCCGCTTCAACGACGGCCAGCGGGCCTGGCAGCGCGATGGCGAACGCGGTGAGCGCAGCGAACGTGGGGAGCGCGAGGACCGTGCCCCGCGCGAGGCCCGGTCTGCGCCGGTGCGCCCGGCCCGTGCACCCCGTGCGCCGGCCGATCCGCTGTTCGACAAGCCGTATGAGCCCAGCGGTGCCGCTGCTGCGCCCGCGCCCTGGGAATCGGCGCAGAAGCAGCCCGCGCGCCTGTCGCCCAACATCAAGACCCGCCGCAAGGTGCCGGCGCTGTTCCGCAGCCCCCCGCCTGCAACCGAGCCGGAGCCGGTCGCATCGGGTGCGGACGCAGCCGCCCCCGACGGGCAGGGCAGCTGATCCCTCAGCCCTTGCCGGGCTTCGCCGCCTGTTCGCAGCGAACCGCCATGCGTTCCACCGAAGAGCCTCCGTCGCCCAGGCGGGCCGCCGTCAGACATCCTCCCCAGACACAGCCGGTGTCCAGGGCCAGCAGGCCCGGCCGGTCCACCGTGCCCAGCGTGGACCAGTGGCCGAACGCGATGCGTTCGTCCGCGCTGCGCCGGCCCGGCACGTCGAACCAGGGCATGAAGCCTTCCGGTGCCGCACCGGCGCTGTCCTTGGTCTTGAACTCCATCACGCCGTCGGCGGTGCAGAAGCGCAGCCGGGTGAGCGCATTGACGATCACCCGCAGCCGGTCGCTGCCTTGCAGGCCGTTGCTCCAGCGGTCGGGTGTGTTGCCGTACATCCCGCGCAGGAAGTCGGCCCAGTCGGCGCTGCGCAGCACCTGCGCCAGCTCGTCGGCCAGCGCCAGCGTCTGTGCAGCGTCCCACTGGGGCAGCACGCCGGCATGCACCATCAGCCAGCCATGGGCCTGCAGGGCCAGTGGCCTCTGGCGCAGCCAGTCCAGCAGGGCAGGGCGGTCGGGCGCCTGCAGGATGTCGTCCAGCGTGTCGCTGCGGTGCGGCGGCCGGATGCCCTGCGACACCGCCAGCAGGTGCAGGTCGTGGTTGCCCAGCAGGCAGTGGGCGGAACTCCCCAGGGTCATGAGGCGTCGCACCGTGGCCAGTGAAGCTGGCCCCCGGTTGACCAGATCCCCCAGCACATACGCGGTGTCACGGCTCGCCGAGAAGCCCACCTCGTCCAGCAGGCGGCCCAGCGCGTCGTCGCAGCCCTGCACATCACCGATCAAGTAAACAGCCATCGTCCGATTATGGATTTCCTGCTCATTGCCTTCCTGACCGTGCTCAACGGTGCCTTCGCCATGTCGGAGCTGGCGCTGGCGTCCAGCCGCAAGGCGCGCCTGGCGGCCATGGCCGAGGCCGGCGACAAGGGCGCGCAGACGGCGCTCGATCTGATGGACAACCCCACGCAGTTCCTGTCTTCGGTGCAGGTGGGCATCACGTCCATCGGCATGCTCAACGGCATCGTGGGCGAGGCGGCGTTCAGCGACGACCTGGGGCTGTGGCTGCAGGGCATGGGCATGACCGAGGGCACGGCCTCCATCGTGGCCACGGCCGTGGTGGTGGTGGTCATCACCTTCATCACCATCGTGTTCGGCGAACTGGTGCCCAAACGCATCGGCCAGCTGTATCCGGAGGCGGTGTCGCGCTTCGTGTCGCGGCCCATGGCCTGGGTGGCCAAGGGTGCCAAGCCCTTCGTCTGGCTGCTCACCCACACCACGCAATGGACGCTCAAGCTGCTGCGCATCGACACCAATGCGGTCCAGCATGTGACCGAGGAGGAGATCAACGCCAGCCTGGAAGAGGGCGTGGATGCCGGCATCATCGAGCAGCACGAGCACCAGATGGTGCGCAACGTGTTCCAGCTGGACGACCGCCAGCTCACCTCCATCATGATCCCGGCCTCCGACATCGAATGGCTGGACGCCCAGGACACCATCGACGAGGCGGTGCAGAAGGCCTGGGCCACCGGCCACTCGTGGTACCCGGTGTGCCGGGGCGGGCTGGATGACGTGGTGGGCGTGGTCCACCTGCCGCGCCTGCTGGCCCTGCAGGCCGAAGGCGTGCAGGACGCCATCGCCGGACATCTGCAGCCGGCGGTGTTCGTGCCCGAGACCCTGAGCGGCATGGAGCTGCTGGAGCAGTTCCGCTCACGTGCCACCCGCATGGTGTTCGTGGTGGACGAATACGGCGTGGTGCAGGGGCTGCTCACGCCGCTGGACATGCTGGAGGCCATCACCGGCGAGCTCAAGCCGGAGACCCCGGTGGACGCCTGGGCCACCCGGCGCGAGGACGGGGCCTGGCTGGTCGATGGCGCCATGCCGGTGGCCGAGCTCAAGGCCCGGCTGGACATCGACGAACTGCCCGACGAGGACCGGGGCCGCTACAACACGGTCGCCGGCCTGATGCAGACGGTGGCCGGCGCCTTGCTGGCGCAGGGCGAAGCCGTCGACTGCGCGGGCTGGCGCTTCGAGGTGACCGAACTGGTCGGCCGCCGCATCGAGCGGGTCCTGATCACGCCGCTGCCCGCCGCCGATGCGGGCGACGACAGCGACGGCTGACCTGCCGTGATCAGCGGTGGTTCGGGCCGTCGTCCGAACCCCGTGCGCGGCGGGAGGCACCGGCACTGTCGTCGGCGCCGCGGGTGCGTCCGCCATCGTCGGCGCCGCGATTGCGGCCGCCACCATCGGCCGTGCCGCCATCGTCACCTCCCCGGCCTCGGCCGCGGCCCTGGCCATGACCGCCTTCGCCGCCGTCGCCCGCGCCATCACCACCCCGACCATGCCCGTGGCCATGTCCATGGCCGCCAGACGAGGACGAGGAGGCACTGCCGCCCTTGCCGCCGCCCGAGCTGCTGCCAGACCCACCCGAGCCGCCCGAACCGCCACCGGACCCCCCGCCGGAGCCGCCGTTCTTGGCCAGTGCAATGCCCGACCCGAGGGACAGGACGAGTACGGTGATGAGGGTTCCCAGCAGGGGGCGGCGCGACGTCTTCATGGAAGGCTCCTTGTGTTGATGTGTGGGAATATTTCCCACGAACCCAGTATCTGTGGGAAATATTCCCACGTCAACGTTTTTGTGGGTTTTTTTCCCACGCTTGGCGTTACCATCGTGTCCAGATGTCAGCCAGCCCCCGCCCCGACCCAGCGACCCCGCAGCCGCCCCAGGCACTGACGGCCGGGCTGCGCCGTCTGCTGCGCCCGCTGGTGCGGTTGATGGTGGCGCGTGGCATCACCTACCCGTATCTGGCCGATCTGCTCAAGGGCCTGTTCGTGGAGGTGGCCGACGCCGACTTCCGCATCGATGGCAAGCCCCCCACCGACAGCCGCGTGTCATTGCTCAGCGGCGTGCACCGCAAGGACGTCAGCCGCCTGCGCGCGCTGGACCCGTCGCGCACGCTGCCGGCACCGGTTCCGCTCACGGCGCAGGTGTTCGCCCGCTGGGTGGGTGATGCGGCCTGGCGCAACCGGCGCGGCCAGCCGCTGCCGCTGCCCCGGCTGGCCAGCGATGGCGGCGAGCGCTCGTTCGAGGCCCTGGTGGCCGGCATCAGCACCGACATCCGCCCCCGTGTGCTGCTGGACGAGTGGCTGGACCGTGGGCTGGTGGTGCTGGACGACCAGGACCGGGTCTGCCTGCAGCCGCAGGCCCTGGTGCCGTCGGCCGACGAGCACGAAAAGCTGCACTACTTCATTCACCAGCTCCACGACCACGCGGCCGCCGCCACCCACAACCTGCTGGGGGGCGAGCCACATTTCGACCGCTGCGTGCATGCCGACGGCCTTACCGCTGCCGATGTGGCGGTGCTGCGCGACCTGGCCCGAGCCCAGGGCATGCAGGCGTTGCTGGTGCTCAACGACGAGGTGCAGCGGCTGCAGGCGGCGCACCGTCCCGACGACCCCGATCAACCGCCCGCGCAGGAGCGATTCACCCTGGGGGTCTATTTCTTCAGCGAGACGGTCGATGCCACGGCCGACGGAGCGCCACGATGACCGGCCAACGACTTGTCCTTCTCCTGTCCATGGTGGCCCTGTCCGGCTGCGCCGCCCTGGATGCACCGTGGCTGCGACCAGGCACCGACCCTGCCGCCCCGCGTCCCGCTCCGGCCTGCTTGGCCCCGTCGCAGACCAACCCGGCCCTGGCATCACCCGGCGGCATGGGCGGTACCGGCGCGGTGGCGGCGGTACCGCCCGGTGGCGGGGACGGCATCGGTGGCACCGGGCGCACGGCAGACGCCGGACCGCCGGGGCTGGGCGGCACCGGCATCGTGGGCGTGGTGACCGGTTTCGCCAGCGTCTGTGTCAACGGGGTGGAGGTGGAGCTGCAGCCCGATACCCAGCTGCGCCGGGACGGCGTGTCGGTGGGGCCGCGCGAGCTGGCGGTGGGTCAGCTGGTGGCGATTGCCGCCACCGGTGTCGGCCGCGAAGTGACCGCCTGGCGCATCGAGGTGATCGACACCCTGGTCGCGCCGGTCGAGACGGTGGACGTTGCGCGGCGGGAGCTCACCGCGCTGGGGCAGCGGGTGGTGCTGCTCAATCCGTCCGACGCTGCCGGGCTGCAGCGCGGCGACTGGGTGCGCATCAGCGGGCATCGGGGTGCGGCCGACGAGATCCGGGCGTCCGCGCTGGTCCGTGGGGCGGGCATCGAGCCGCGCGCCCGGTTGCTGGGGCGCGTGGCACGCGATGCCCAGGGGCAGTTGCAAGTGGCCGGCACCCGGGTGGAGGTGCCCCCCGGGCTGGCGCAGGCCCGGCCGGGGGACGAGGTGCTGGTGGTCGGGCTCTGGGACGGACAACAGCTCACCGCCAGCCGCGTCGATGTGCAGCCGATCCGCCGTGCCATCGGGGAGGCCACGAACCAGGCCGTGCTGCAGGGCTATGTGCAGTCCCGCCAGGGGCAGGTGGTGCAGCTCGGCTACGAGCAGGTGGAGCTGCAGACCACGACCCGGGTGTTCGGTGGTTCGCTGGACGCGCTGCAGACCGGTCGACCGGTGCAGGTGAAGGTCCGGCGCGGCGAGGATGGCCGCTGGCGGGTGGACGAGCTCTACCTGGGCCGCGAGGGCGGCCGCGGTGCGCGCAGCAGCGGCGAGCGGGGCGACGACGGCGGTGGCCGGCGTGGCCGCGGCAGCGATGGCGGTGGCGATGACGGCGGCAGCTCGGGCAGCTCGGGCGGGGAGAGCGGCAGTTCGGGATCGTCCGGGTCGTCGGGCTCGTCCGGCGGGGGCAAGGGCCGGGGGCGCGGCGGCAAGTGAGCCGCGGTCAGTAGTGCGGCGGCAGCTCGTCGCGCAGGCTGCGCGGCTCCCCGCCCGGCTCGTCTTCCCGGCGGCGGCGCAGCTCGGCGACTTCGGCCCGCAGGCGGTCGATCAGGTCCTGCTGCCGGGCCACCTGGGCATTGAGGGTGTCCAGCAGGTCATCGGCGAAGCTGAACCGGATTTCCAGATCGATCAGTCGCTGTTCGAGGGGGTGTGGCGTGCTCATGCCCCGTATTGGACACCCACCGGGGTGTCTTCAGTCATCGCTGAAGGGGGTCTGAAGATTTCCTGAATTCCCCTGGCGGCGATGCACCCCTACATTGGACCGGTTGCCCCCCTCCCACCTGCCGGCACCCCGGCCACCGAAAGGCCCCACCATGCTGCAAGCCCTGATCTTCGACGTCGACGGCACCCTGGCCGACACCGAACGTGTGCACCTGGAGGCGTTCAACCACGCCTTCACCGAGGAAGGCATGGACTGGCACTGGGACGAGGCCCGCTACCGCGACCTGCTGGAGATCTCGGGCGGCAAGGAGCGCATGCTCCATTTCTGGAAAGAGCGCTACCCCGAGCTGCGGGAGCTGGACCACGGCGCGGTGCGCAGCCGCATCGAGCGGCTGCACGAGATCAAGACCGCCTACTACGAGAGCGCCGTGCTCGACGGTCGGGTGAGCCTGCGCCCCGGCGTGCTCCACCTCATCGAGGAAGCGCTGCACGCCGGTCTGCAGCTGGCCATTGCCACCACCACCTCGCCGGTCAACATTGCGGCCCTGCTGCGCGCCGCCATGGGGCCGGACTGGCGCACCCACTTCGCGGCGGTGGGCGATGCATCGTCGGCCCCGGTGAAGAAACCGAACCCGCAGGTCTACCTGCAGGTATTGCGGGACCTCGATGTGCCCGCCGGCCGTTGCCTGGCCTTCGAGGATTCGCGCAACGGCCTGCTGGCCGCGCGGGCTGCCGGGCTCCAGACGGTCATCACCCCGACCGCCTTCAGCGGCCACCATGTGTTCGACGGCGCCTTGCGGGTGTTGCCCGACCTCGACGGCGTGGGCGTGGCCGACCTGCGCGCCTGGCATGCCGGGGTGGCGGTGCCGGCCTGAGCCCGCAAGGCTCAGGCCTTGAGCAGCGGCGTGTCGTGTTCCACCAGCAGGGCTTCGCCGCGCTCGATCACGAAGTAGCGGAAGGCTTCCGCAGCCGGTGACAGCACCTTGCTCTGCAGGTGCACCACATGCCAGGTGCGCATGACCGGCGTGCCTTCCACGTCCACCCGCTGCAGCAGGCCCAGCCGCAGCTCCAGGCCCACGGTGTGCAGCGACAGGAAGCTGATGCCCATGTCCGCCATGACCGCCTGCTTGAGGGCTTCGTTGCTGCTCATCTCCATGGTGATCTGCGGCTCGAAGCGCTGTTCGGCGAAAAAGCTCTCCATCGCGCTGCGCGTGCCCGAACCCTGTTCCCGCACGATGAAGGGGTAACCCGCCAGCGCCTTGAGCGGTGGATGGCCGATGCGCATGAGCGGATGGCCCGGGGGCGCCACGAACACCAGCGGGTGGGCGGCGAACGCCTCGCTGCGGGTGGAGAGCTCCGGCGGCGGTCGGCCCATGATCGAGAGGTCGACCTCGCCGGCCTCCATCTGCGCCATCAGCGCCTCGCGGTTGTTGGCCACCGTCAGCCGCACCTCGATGCCCGGGTGCTCCTCGCGGAACAGGGCCAGCAGGCGGGGCACGAAGTACTTGGCGGTGCTCACCATGCCCACGGTGAGCAGGCCATGTTCGAGCTTCTTGAACCGCGCCATGGCGTTCTCGGCGTCGCGCAGGGCGCCCAGCATGCGCTTGGCATGCACCACGAAGTATTCGCCGGCGGTCGACAGCGTCAGGGTGCGGCCGTGGCGGTCGAACAGCTGCAGGCCGACCTGGTTCTCCAGCTCCTTGATCTGCATCGACACGGCCGGCGGCGTGAGGTGCAGGGCGTTGGCCGCCGCCGTGATGCCACCGCGCTGGGCCACTTCCAGGAAGACCCGCAACTGCCTGAAGCTCAGGTTCATGGTTCAGCCTTTCCTGAATCGAAAGCCAACAAAGTTTGACTGGCCTTTATAGCAGTGCCGTTCCACCATGGCACCCGTGCTGACCCGATCCCGGCGGCGGCGCTCACCAGGAGACACCATGAATGCACCCGTCGACGCGGGCCTGAGGGCCGACGCCACCCAGATCACCGACAGCAAGAAGCGCTACAGCGCGGGCGTGCTCAAGTACCGGCAGATGGGCTACTGGGTGCCCGATTACGAGCCCAGCGCCACCGACACCGTGTGCCTGTTCCGCATCACGCCGCAGGACGGCGTGGACCCGGTCGAGGCTGGCGCGGCCGTGGCCGGCGAGAGCAGCACCGCCACCTGGACCGTGGTCTGGACCGACCGCCTGACCGCCTGCGAGAACTACCGCGCCAAGTGCTTCCGGGTGGAGCCGGTGCCGGGCCGGCCGGGCGAGTATTTCGCGTGGGTGGCTTACGACATCATCCTGTTCGAGGAAGGCTCGATCGCCAACATGACGGCCAGCCTGATCGGCAACGTGTTCAGCTTCAAGCCCCTGAAGGCGGCGCGGCTGGAGGACATCCAGATCCCGGTGGCCTATGTGAAGACCTTCAAGGGCCCGCCCACCGGCCTGATCGTGGAGCGCGAGCGCCTGGACAAGTTCGGCCGCCCGCTGCTGGGTGCCACCACCAAGCCCAAGCTGGGCCTGAGTGCGCGCAACTACGGCCGCGTGATCTATGAAGGCCTCAAGGGCGGACTGGACTTCATGAAGGACGACGAGAACATCAACTCGCAGCCCTTCATGCACTGGCGCGACCGCTTCCTGTACGTGATGGACGGCGTCAACAAGGCGAGTGCGGCCACCGGCGAGGTCAAGGGCAGCTACCTGAATGTGACGGCCGGGACCATGGAGGCCATCTACGAGCGCGCCGAGTTCGCCAGGAGCCTGGGCAGCGTGATCGTGATGATCGACCTGATCGTGGGCTGGCCCTGCATCCAGTCCCTGAGCGAATGGTGCCGACGCAACGACATGATCCTGCACCTGCACCGCGCCGGCCACGGCACCTACACCCGTCAGAAGAACCACGGCGTGAGCTTCCGCGTCATCGCCAAATGGCTGCGCCTGGCGGGCGTGGACCACATGCACACCGGCACGGCGGTGGGCAAGCTCGAGGGCGACCCGCTCACGGTGCAGGGCTACTACAACGTCTGCCGCGACAGCTTCACCCGCAAGGACCTGCCGCGCGGCCTGCACTTCGACCAGGACTGGTGCGACCTGAAGAAGGTCATGCCGGTGGCCAGCGGTGGCATCCATGCCGGCCAGATGCACCAGCTGCTGCACCTGTTCGGCGACGATGTGGTGCTGCAGTTCGGCGGCGGCACCATCGGCCATCCGGCCGGCATCCAGGCCGGCGGCGTGGCCAACCGGGTGGCGCTGGAATGCATGGTCAAGGCCCGCAACGAGGGCAAGGACATCCTCAACGAGGGTCCCGAGATCCTGAAGGCGGCGGCGCGTTTCTGCACGCCGCTGAAACAGGCGCTCGACACCTGGGGCGACATCAGCTTCAACTACACGCCCACCGACACGTCGGACTACGCCGTCACGCCCGCCGTGGCCTGATCCACCGCACCACCGGAGCCAACGCCATGATGACCAACCCCACCGGCCGCGTGACCCAGGGCCAGTTCAGCTTCCTGCCCGACCTCAGCGACGACGAGATCCGTGCCCAGATCGACTACGGCCTGGCCCGTGGCTACGCCTGGAGCGTGGAATACACCGACGACCCGCACCCGCGCAACACCTACTGGGAGATGTTCGGCATGCCGATGTTCGACCTGACGGATGCGGCCGGCGTCATGCTGGAGCTGGCGAGCTGCCGCCAGACCTTTCCGCAGCACTACATCCGCCTCATGGCCTTCGACAGCACGCGCGGCATCGAGAGCATCGCCATGAGCTTCATGGTCAACCGGCCGACCACCGAGCCCGGCTTCGGTCTGGTGCGCCAGGAAGCCGACGGTCGCCAGATCCGCTACACCATCCACAGCTACGCCACGGACCGACCCGAGGCCCAACGCTACTGAGGCCGGCATGAACATGCTCTACGCCATTCCGGGGTCGGAGACCCGTGCCGCCGAGGGGGCTGCGCCCGCCGCCGTGGCCGTGCCCCGCAGTGCGCCCCGCACCGTCGGCGAGGTGCTGGCCCACAGCCAGGTCGAGCCGGTGCTGGCCGAGCTCGATGCCGACCTGGTGGGGCTGCAACCGGTCAAGCAGCGCATCCGCGACATCGCCGCGCTGCTGGTGATCGACTGGCTGCGCATGGGTCACGGGCTGCAGGCGCAGACCCCGTCGCTGCACATGTGCTTCACCGGCAACCCCGGCACCGGCAAGACCACCGTGGCCCTGCGCATGGCGACCATCCTGCACCGGCTGGGCTATGTGCGCAAAGGCCATCTGGTGGCGGTCACGCGCGACGATCTGGTGGGCCAGTACATCGGCCACACCGCACCCAAGACGCGCGAGGTGCTCAAGAAGGCCATGGGCGGCGTGCTGTTCATCGACGAGGCCTACTACCTCTACAAGCCCGAAAACGAGCGCGACTATGGGGGCGAAGCCATCGAGATCCTGCTGCAGGTCATGGAGAACCAGCGCGACGACCTGGTCGTCATCCTGGCCGGCTACAAGGACCGCATGGACACCTTCTTCCAGAGCAATCCCGGCATGAGCAGCCGGGTGGCCCACCACCTCGACTTCCCCGACTACGCGCACGACGAGCTGCTGGCCATTGGCGACCGCATGCTGGGTGCCATGAACTACCGCCTGGCCCCGGGCGCCCGCGAGGTGTTTGCCGAGTACCTGCAGCGCCGCCAGGGCCAGCCGCACTTTGCCAATGCCCGCAGCGTGCGCAATGCGCTGGACCGCATCCGCCTGCGCCAGGCCAGCCGCCTGTTTGCCGACCGCGACCGGCCTCTCTCCGAGGACGATCTGGTCACGCTGCAGCCCGAAGACATCCGCGCCAGCCGGGTGTTCACCCTGCCGGTTGCCTCCCCCTGATCGACCCACTTGCCGTTCCCCGGTGCCCATGCCATGCCGCTCTCCCGCCGCTCCACCCTGACCCAGTTCCTGATCGAGGAACGACGCCGCTACCCCGAGGCCAGCGGTGACTTCAATGCCCTCATCCTCAACGTGGCGCTGGCCTGCAAGGCGATCGCCCGCAGTGTGTCCTTCGGCGCCCTGGGCGACGCGATGGGCTCGCACGGCAGCACCAATGTGCAGGGCGAGGTGCAGCAGAAGCTCGACGTGCTGAGCAACGACATGTTCATCCGCGCCACCGAATGGGGCGGCCACCTGGCCGGCCTGGCGTCGGAAGAGATGGAACTGCCCTGGCCCATGCCGCGCGAGTTCCCGCGCGGCAAGTACCTGCTGGTGTTCGACCCGCTGGATGGCTCGGGCAACATCGACGTGAACGTGTCGGTGGGCAGCATCTTCAGCGTGCTGCGGGCGCCGGCCGACGTGCTGGCCACCGGCCGCGACGTGACGGTGGACGACTTCCTGCAGCCCGGCGCCCGGCAGGTGGCTGCCGGTTACGCCATCTATGGCCCCACCACCATGCTGGTGCTCACCGTGGGCAGTGGCGTGCATGGCTTCACGCTCGACCCCAACCTGGGCGAGTTCAAGCTGACCCACCCGGCCATCCGCATCCCCGAAGAAACCCACGAGTTCGCCATCAATGCCTCCAACAGCCGGTTCTGGGAAGCGCCGGTCAAGCGCTATGTGGACGAATGCATGGCCGGGCGCAGCGGCGTGCGCGGCAAGGACTTCAACATGCGCTGGATCGCCAGCATGGTGGCCGAGGCGCACCGCATCCTGATGGGGGGCGGCGTGTTCCTGTACCCGCGCGACAGCAAGGACCCGTCCCGCGCCGGGCGCCTGCGCCTGCTCTACGAAGCCAACCCGATTGCCATGCTGATGGAGCAGGCCGGCGGTCGGGCCAGCACCGGCCGCGAGCCGGTGCTGTCGGTGCAGCCGACTTCGCTGCACCAGCGCATCGGCCTGGTGTTCGGCTCGCGCAGCGAGGTCGAGCGCATCGAGCGCTACCACGCCGAGCCGCTGTCGTGGAAGGACAGCAACCCCCTGTTCGCCGAACGCAGCCTGTTCCGCGACGCGGCCTGATCGCCCTCCCTCAGAGACCCCCATGTCCGAACGCCACCCCATCATCGCCATCACCGGCTCCAGCGGTGCCGGCACCTCCACCGTCACCCGCACCTTCGAGAACATCTTCCGCCGCGAGGGCGTGAGGGCCGCCATCGTCGAGGGCGACAGCTACCACCGCTTCGACCGCCAGGCCATGAAACAGCGCATGGCCGAGGCCGAACGCGCCGGCGACATGAACTTCAGCCACTTCGGTGCCGAGGCCAACCTGTTCGAGGAGATCGAGGCGCTGTTCCGCGAATACGCCGCCACCGGCCAGGGCCGCAGCCGCAAGTACCTGCACAACGCCGAAGAGGCCGCACCCTACGGCCAGGAGCCCGGCACCTTCACCGCGTGGGAGCCGCTGCCGCCCGACACCGCCATGCTGTTCTACGAAGGGCTGCACGGCGCGGTGGTCACGCCCGAGGTGAACGTGGCCCGTTACCCCGACCTGCTGGTGGGGGTGGTGCCGGTGATCAACCTGGAGTGGATCCAGAAGCTCTGGCGCGACAAGCACCTGCGCGGCTACAGCGCCGAGGCGGTCACCGACACCATCCTGCGCCGCATGCCCGACTACGTGAACTACATCTGCCCGCAGTTCCAGCACACGCATGTGAACTTCCAGCGCGTGCCGGTGGTGGACACCTCCAACCCCTTCGTGGCGCGCGACGTGCCCACGGCCGACGAGAGCATGGTGGTGATCCGTTTTGCCAAGCCCAAGGGCATCGACTTCCAGTACCTGCTGAGCATGATCAACGGGTCGTGGATGAGCCGCGCCAACACCATCGTGGTCCCGGGCGGCAAGATGGAGCTGGCCATGCAGCTGATCTTCACGCCCTTCATCTGGCGCATGATGGAGCGGCGCCAGCGCGCGCTGGGCCCGGCATGATGCGGCGCTTCGAACTGGTGCTGTTCGATCTGGACGGCACCCTCATCGAGACCGCGCCCGAGATCGCGGACGCGGTCAATGACACCCTGGCCGCAGTCGGCAAGCCGGCGGTCACGCAGCAGCAGGTGAACGGCTGGATCGGTCACGGCACACGCGAGCTGCTCATCCAGGCGCTGGCCTGGTGCGAGGGCTCATCCGCCGATTCGGTGCGGCACAGCGCCGGGTTTGCGCAGACCGAAGCCGTGTTCGCACGGCACTACCTGGCCCGCTGCGGCACCCGCAGCCACCTGTATCCGCAGGTGCGCGAGACCCTCACCGAACTGCGCGCTCAGGGCGTGAGGCTGGTGGTGGTGACCAACAAGGAAGACCGCTACACCCGCACCGTGCTGGATGCCCACCGGCTCATGCCGATGTTCGACCGGGTCATCAGCGGCGACACGCTGCCGGTCAAGAAGCCCGACCCCACCGCCATCCGCACCTGCCTGCACGACTTCGGCGTGGCGCCGGCGCAGGCGCTGTTCGTGGGGGATTCGTCCATCGACGTGGCCACCGCCCGCAATGGCGGCATCGCGGTGTGGGCGCTGCCCTATGGCTACAACATGGGCGACCCGATCGAGGCCTGCGGCCCCGACCGGGTGATCGCCGACGTGTCGGCGCTGCTGTCCTGAATCAGGCCAGGGTGTCGGCCCAGATGTTGCGCGCCCAGGCCATGGCGTACTGGCCTTCCAGCGCGCTGGCCTGTGCCGACAGGCCGCCCGATCCGGGCACGGTGAGCATGGTCTTCTTCTCGGCGTCGTAGCGGTGCACGCTGGCCACGTGCACCACGTCGGTGGCGGTGACGAAGCTGTAGCAGGTGTTGGCGTAGATCGGCAGGGCCGGCGGTTCCTTGCCCTGCAGCAGCGACACCACGGCGGCCGCGCAGGTCTTGCCGTGCTGGTTCGCCATGTGACCCGACTTGGGCATGAGCGGTGCCACCTGGATGGCGTCGCCCAGCACGTGGATGTTCTTCTGCGCCTTGGATTCGAAGGTCAGGAAGTCCACCTCGCACCAGCGGTTGTTGGCGGTGGCCAGACCGGTCTTGACCGCGATGCTGCCGGCGCTCTGGTTGGGAATGACGTTGAGGATGGCGGCCTTGAAGTCGTCGTTGAACTCGAACTTCAGGGTGCTGGTGGCCACATCCACATCGACCACCTTGTGCTTGGGGCGGTACTCGATCATGCCCTTGTAGTGCTCGTCCCAGGCCTTGAGGAACAGGCCCTTCTTGGACGTGATGTCGTCGTTGGCGTCGAAGATCACCACCTTGCTGCGCGGCTTGGCCTGCTTGAAGTAGCTGGCCACCATGCAGGCGCGCTCGTACGGGCCGGGCGGGCAGCGGTAGGGCGCCAGCGGGATCGACATGGCGAACACACCGCCGTCGGGCATGGCTTCGAGCTGGGCGCGCAGGGCGGCGGTCTGGGGGCCGGCCTTCCAGGCGTGCAGCACCTTGTCCTGTGCGCCGGGCTTGTTCAGGCCCGGGATGTCGTTGAGGAAGTCGATGCCGGGCGAGACGATCAGCCGGTCGTAGGGCAGTTCGGCACCACCGGCCAGCTTCACCGTGCGCTTGGTGGCGTCGATGCTGTCCACCCGGTCGCGCACCAGGCGCACGCCGTGGCGCTTGCTCAGGTTGTCGTAGGGCGTGGTGATGTCGGCCATGGTCTTGTGACCGCCCACCACCAGGTTGGAGATGGGGCACGACACGAACATGGCGCTGGGCTCGATCAGCGTCACGTCGATCTGGTAGTCGGAGAACATGCGCACGTACTTGGCGGCGGTGGCGCCGGCGTAGCCGCCACCGATCACCACCACCTTGGCGCTGCTGCCCCCGGTGCTGGCGCAACCCCCCAGCAGACCCAGTCCGGCCACGGCCGAGCCTGCGCCCAGCGTCTGTACGAATTGACGGCGTTTCATGGTGGCGCTCCTCAGGGTTTCTGTGCGGCGAAGTAGGCCGAGATCTGGGCCAGCTGCTCGTCGGTGTAGCCCTTGGTCAGCTGGTGCATGATGGTCGCGGGACGCTGGCCGTTCTTGTAGGCCAGCAACTTGGCGAGCATCTCGTCCTTGTTCTGGCCGGCCAGGTTGAAGCCGCCTTGTTGTGCCCGGCCGTCGGTGCCGTGGCAGTTGGCGCAGGCCGCAGCCCACACCTTGACTTGATTGACTTGGGCTTGGGCGCCCAGGGAAGCGGCCAGCAGCGTGCCTGCGGCCAGCCATTTCAACGTGGTGTGCATCGTGATCTCCAGCATCTCGTCGGGAAAGGTCCTCGGAAAATGTAGCAGACACCCCCCATGGCGTCGCAGCGGCATGACGGCGCCGAGAGGGTATTGGAGATGAGGGTTAGTACCCATCCAAATATTAGCAATCACTCATATATTCATGTTTATGGGTCCGGGCACTTGCGCGGGCCGTCCGCTTCTCTGTGCCTTTTCAAGGAAGACCCCGTGTCCGACGACCTTCGCCATGTGATCGGCCGCATCCTGCCGGCACCGGAAAACCACCTGGACGCCGCCCGCATGGAGGCCGCGCGCAAGGCTCGCCGCTCCTTCATGGGCAAGGCGCTGGCCATGGGTGCGGGTGCGGTGGCGGCCGCCGGTGCGGCCCGTCCGGCCCGGGCCGAAGGCGAGGACGCCATCCTGAAGCTGCCCGAACACACCACCGGCCTGGGCCAGGGCGTGGCCACCGACGGCTACGGCAAGCCCAGTAGGTGGGAAGGCAACCTGCAGCGCCGCCAGAGTCCGGGCCTGACCCGCGTCAACCAGGCTTCGGTCAGCTTCACGCCGCTGCAGGGCCTGTTCGGCATCATCACGCCCAACGGGCTGCACTTCGAGCGGCACCACCAGGGCTGGTGGGACATCGACCCCTCGAAGCACCGGCTCATGGTGCACGGCCTGGTCAAGCGCGAGCGCGTCTTCACCATGGACGACCTGATGCGCCTGCCCAGCGTCTCGCGCATCCATTTCATCGAATGCGGTGCCAACACGGCGCCCGAGTGGGGCAACGTGGCGCTGCCGTCGGTGCAGTACACGCACGGCATGCTGAGCTGTTCGGAATTCACCGGCGTGCTCCTGTCCACCCTGCTGGAGATGTGCGGCTACGACAGGAAGCTGGGCCGGTATGTGCTGGCCGAAGGCGCAGACGGTTCGTCCATGACCCGAACCATCGACATCGAGCGCGCCATGGACGACTGCATCGTCGCCTGGGCCATGAACGGCGAGATGCTGCGGCCCGAAAACGGCTATCCGTTGCGTCTGGTCGTACCCGGCATTCAGGGCGTGAGCTGGGTGAAGTACCTGCGGCGTCTGGAGGTGGGCGACCAGAAATGGGCCACCAAGGACGAAGCCATCCACTACATCGACCACATGCCCGACGGCACCCACCGCCAGTACACCGGCATCCAGGAGTGCAAGAGCGTCATCACCACGCCCTCGGGCAGTCAGACGCTGCTGGACAAGGGCTACTACAACGTGACCGGTCTGGCCTGGTCGGGCCGGGGCGCCATCAAACGGGTCGACGTGAGCGTGGACGGCGGCCGCAACTGGCGCACCGCACGGCTCGAAGGCCCGGTGCTGCCCAAGGCCCTGACCCGTTTCAACATCGACTGGGTGTGGGACGGCAGGCCCGCCATCCTGCAGAGCCGGGCCATCGACAGCACCGGCTATGTGCAGCCCAAGATCAACCAGCTTCGTGCGGTGCGCGGCACCCGCTCGGTCTACCACCAGAACGCGATCCAGTCGTGGCGGGTGGCCGAGAACGGCGAAGTCTCCAACGTTCAGGTGTTCTGATCATGCGCCCCGTTCTTGCTGCCCTCGCACTGGTTGCATCGTCTGTCGCCCTACCGGTGTTCGCGCAGGCTCAGCCCTGGCATGAACTGGGGCGCCCGGCCACCCAGGCCGAGATCAAGGCGTGGGACATTGACGTACGCCCGGACTTCAAGGGCCTGCCGGCTGGTGCGGGCAGCGTGTCGCTGGGCGAGCGGGTGTGGGAGGCCCAGTGCGCGTCCTGCCACGGCGTGTTCGGTGAATCCAACGAGGTGTTCACGCCCATCGTGGGCGGCACCACGAAAGCGGACATCGAGCGCGGCCGGGTGAAGAACCTGGAGCAGGGCAGCACCTTCCCCCAGAAGACCACCATGATGAAGGTGGCCACGGTCTCCACGCTGTGGGACTACATCAACCGCGCCATGCCCTGGAACGCGCCCAAGTCGCTCAAGACCGAAGAGGTCTATGGCGTGGTGGCCTACATCCTGCACCTGGCCGATGTGGTGCCGGCCGACTTCACCCTGAGCGACAAGAACATCGCCGAGGTGCAGCAGCGCATGCCCAACCGCAACGGCATGGTGTTCCACGAGCCGCTGTGGAAGGTGAACGGCAAGGGCGATGTGAAGAACGTGGCCTGCATGAAGGACTGCCCGACCGAGGCTGCGGTGCGCTCCTACCTGCCCGATTTCGCCCGCGATGCCCACGGCAACATCCTGGAGCAGAACCGGGTCGTCGGCCCGGTGCGCGGCGCCGACACCACCCGCCCGCCGCCGGCCAGCCTGCCCAAGGGTGCCGCTGCTGCACCCTTGGTGGTGGCCGCTGCTGCCGCCACCGGCCCTGACGTGAAAGGCCTGCTCTCGAAGCATTCCTGCACTGCCTGCCACGGCATGACCAGCAAGATCGTGGGTCCCGGCTTCAACGAGATTGCCGCCAGGTACAAAGGCCGTGCCGATGCCGAGGCCTACCTGACCGGCAAGATCAGGAGCGGTGGCTCCGGCGTGTTCGGCCCGGTGCCCATGCCGCCCCAGCCCCAGCTCTCCGAGTCCGATGCCCAGGCCATGGCCCGCTGGATCGCTGCGGGCGCCCGCTGAAGCACCACGAATGGAGCCTTTCGATTGACCATGACCGCGATGCGCCCGTAATTCCCACAGTCGCAGCGCCATGCCCCCCTCGGTACACTCGCCCTTCGCTTTTTTCCACAGGAGCCATCCATGAACCGCTCACGCCGCGTTGCCCTCCAGTCCACGGGCGCTTTTGCCACCCTCGTGTCGCTGGGTCTCATCACCCAGAGCCAGGCCCAGGCTGCCGTCAGCGCCGCCGGCTTCGAGGCCAAGAACCTGGCCGATGCCCTCAAGGCCATCGGCGGCACGCCGGCCACCAGCGACCAGGTCACCGTGGTGGCCCCCGACATCGCCGAGAACGGCGCCGTGGTGCCGGTGGGCGCGGTCAGCAAGCTGCCCAACACCACCGACATCATGATCGTGGTGGAGAAGAACCCCTCGCCCCTGGCGGCGGCCTTCACCATCCCTGCCGGCACCAATGCCGATGTGCAGACCCGCATCAAGATGGGCCAGAGCTCCAACGTGATCGCCGTGGTCAAGGCCGACGGCAAGCTGTACTCGGCCACCAAGGAAACCAAGGTCACCCTCGGCGGCTGCGGCGGCTGAACGCCCGCGTCCCGAGCCGATCCTTCCCACCGAACATCTCAGGAGATTCCCATGGCAGATCCGATGCGCATCCGCGCCGCCGTCGCCGGCGACGAAACCACCGTCCGCGTGCTCATGTCCCACATCATGGAGACCGGCACCCGCAAGGACGCGAACGGCGCCACCATCCCGGCGCACCACATCAAGGACGTGCAGGCCACCCACAACGGCAAGGTGGTCCTGCAGGCCCAGTTCAGCGGCGCTGTGGCCCAGAACCCCTTCCTGTCCTTCAAGTTCAAGGGCGGCGCCAAGGGCGACAAGGTCGTGGTCAAGTGGACCGACAACAAGGGCGACAGCCGCACCGACGAAGCGGTGATCAGCTGACCCCCCCGCCGCGCTGCGCGCGACCCCCCCAGGGGGGCGTCACCGGTGGGCCGGCGGAGCCGGACCCACGGTGACCCTGGATCCAGACACGCGGCTCGACGAAGCCTGTGGTCGAAGACATAGGAGGAGACATTCCATGACACACACCATTCCCCGTGCCGCGCTGGCGCTCGCCGGTCTGCTGGCTGCTGCCGCTGCGCATGCCCAGTCGTCCACGGCCGAGGGCATCGCCAAGTACCGCGAGATGCTGCAGGACGGCAACCCGGCCGAGCTGTTCGAGATGAAGGGCGAGGAGCTCTGGAAGCAGAAGCGGGGCCCGAAGAACGCGTCGCTGGAGCAGTGCGATCTGGGCAAGGGCCCGGGCGTGATCGCCGGTGCTTTTGTCGAGCTGCCGCGCTACTTCAAGGACACCGGCCGCGTGCAGGACCTGGAGACCCGCCTGATCACCTGCATGGAAACGCTGCAGGGCTTCAAGGCCGACGAGATCATGCGCACCCCGTTCGGTCGCGGCGAGATGGCCAACGTCACCGCCCTGGCCACCTATGTGGCCACCGCCTCGCGCGGCATGAAGTTCAACCTGCCGCAGAGCCATGCGCAGGAAAAGCTGATGTACGAGACCGGCAAGCGCCTGTTCTTCACGCGCGGCGGCACGCACGACTTCTCGTGCGCGTCCTGCCACGGCGCCGATGACAAGCGCATCCGCCTGCAGGACCTGCCCAACCTCACCAGGAACCCCGGCGACGGCATCGGCTTTGCCGCCTGGCCGGCCTACCGCGTGTCCAACTCCCAGATGTGGGGCATGCAGTTGCGCCTGAACGACTGCTTCCGCCAGATGCGCTGGCCCGAGCCCAAGTTCGGCAGCGACGCCACCCTGGCCCTGTCGGTCTACATGGGCGTGAACGCCAAGTCGGCCGAGTCCATCGTGCCTGCCATCAAGCGCTGAAGGGATATCCAGATGACTCCATTCGCCATCGTAGCCGTGATCGTGGCGGCCGTTGCAGCGACTACCCAGGTCGGTCAACCTTCTCCCGCCGAAGTCGAGAAGGCCTCCGCCACCATGCTGCAGCAGTCCTTCCAGGCGCGCGGCATTGCCACCCTCGACCGCCTCGATCAGGACCAGGCCAACGCAGCCTGTGCGACCGCCGAGATCGAAGGCAAGCCGCTGGACGAGAAGCTGGCCAAGGCCATCGAAGACGCCAACATGAAGACGGTCAAATGGCCGTCGGACGGCCAGTTCCTGGGCGACTGGAAGCAGGGCGAGGCCATTGCCCAGAGCGGCCGCGGCCTTACCTGGACCGACAAGGCCGGCGATGCCAACGGCGGCAACTGCTACAACTGCCACCAGATCAGCAAGGAAGAGATTTCCTTCGGCACCCTGGGGCCCAGCCTGTACCAGTACGGCAAGCTGCGCGGCGTGACCGACCCGAACAGCCCCGCCGCCCGGCCGATGCTGGAGTACACCTGGGGCAAGCTGTGGAACGCGCGTGCCTACAACGCCTGCTCGCAGATGCCGCGCGTGGGCCACAAGGGCATCCTGACCGAAGCCCAGCTGCGCCACGTGATGGCCCTGCTGCTCGACCCGGCATCGCCCGTCAATCGCTGATCGCCCCTGGCCCCGGAAGCCCAAGGCGCCCGGGGCTTTTCTCCGTCGTAAATATCAGTCATCAGTTATCAAGAAGGCCCCCATGAGCTTGAGCCGCCGCGAATTCCTGCAGATGCTGGCCGTGGCCAGCGCCACCGGCATGGCGCTGGATCACCACGACGTGCTGGCCGCGACCCCGGGTGCCGGCGAACGGCTGTACGACGTGCCGACCTTCGGCAACGTGAGCTTCCTGCACTTCACCGACTGCCACGCGCAGCTCACGCCCATCCACTTCCGCGAACCCAGCGTGAACCTGGGCGTGGCCGAAGCGGTGGGTCGCCCGCCGCACCTGGTGGGCGAGAAGCTGCTCAAGCACTTCAACATCCGGCCCGGCACCGCCAGTGCCCATGCCTTCAGCTACCTGGACTTCACCCAGGCGGCGCGCACCTACGGCAAGGTGGGCGGCTTTGCCCACCTGGCGACCCTGATCCGGCAGATGCGCGCCAGCCGGCCGCACGCGCTGCTGCTGGATGGCGGCGACACCTGGCAGGGTTCGGCCACCTCGTTGTGGACCAACGCCCAGGACATGGTGGACGCCTGCAAGCTGCTGGGCGTGGACATGATGACCTCGCACTGGGAGCACACCTTCGGGGCGAAGCGGGTGCAGGAGATCGTCGAGAAGGATCTCAAGGGCCACATGGAATTCCTGGCCCAGAACATCAAGACCACCGACTTCGAGGACCTCGTCTTCAAGCCCTACGCGCTGCGCGAGATGAACGGTGTGAAGGTGGCGGTCATCGGCCAGGCCTTCCCCTACACCCCGATCGCCAACCCCCGCTACATGGTGCCCGACTGGACCTTCGGCATCCAGGACGAACACCTGCAGAAGATGGTCGACCTGGCCCGGGGCGAGGGTGCGCAGGTGGTGGTGGTGCTCTCGCACAACGGCATGGACGTGGACATCAAGATGGCCTCGCGCGTGCGCGGCGTCGACGCCATCCTGGGTGGCCACACCCACGACGGCATGCCGGCTCCGGTGGTGGTGCGCAACGGCGGCGGGCAGACCCTGGTGACCAACGCCGGCTCCAACAGCAAGTTCCTGGGTGTGCTCGACTTCGACGTGCGCGGCGGCCGCGTGCAGGGTTACCAGTACCGCCTGCTGCCCGTCTTCAGCAACCTGCTCAAGGCCGACCCCACCATGCAGGCCTTCATCGATGGCGTGCGGGCCCCCTTCAAGGCCCGGCTGGACGAGAAGCTCGCCGTCACCGAAGACCTGCTCTACCGCCGCGGCAACTTCAATGGTTCGTGGGATCAGGTCATCTGCGACGCCCTGATGCAGAACAAGGGCGCCGAGATCGCCTTCTCGCCTGGCGTGCGCTGGGGCACCTCGCTGCTGCCGGGCGACGTCATCACCTACGAACGCCTGATGGACCAGGTGGCACTGACCTATCCGGCCACCACGCTCAACGAGTTCAGCGGCGAACAGATCAAGACCATCATGGAAGATGTGGCCGACAACATCTTCAACCCCGACCCCTACTACCAGCAGGGCGGCGACATGGTGCGCGTGGGCGGCATGACCTACACCATCCGGCCCACCGCCCCCATGGGCCAGCGCATCCACAACATGATGCTCAAGGGCAAGCCCATCGAGGCCGGCAAGAAGTACAAGGTGGCCGGCTGGGCCTCGGTGCAGGAAGGCGCCCAGGGCGAGCCCATCTGGGACGTGGTGGCCGGCTACCTGCGCGACAAGAAAGTGGTCAAGGGCGTGCGCATCAACAGCCCGCGCATCGACGGCATGAAGGGCAATCCGGGTCTGGCATGACAAAGCCCGCCGGCCTTGTGGGCGGGCGGGCTTTGCCTTGAAGTGCCCGCATATGGCGGGCCGCTTCAAGCCTTCATCAGAAGGTGTGGATCAGACCCAGGGCGTAGATGTCGCGCTGGCGAAGCTTGGTGCCGGCCGCGTCCTTGATGTCGCCGTTGGTCAGGGCTGCGTAGGCACGGGTGCGCTTGGACAGCGAGTAGGTGACGCCGGCCGAGAAGGCGCTGCCTTTTTCGAAGGTGGCACCCGCCTGCTTGGCCTTGGCTGTGCTGTAACCCACCGAGAAGTCGAATGCACTGACCGGTACGTTCACACCGACGCTGTAGGTGTTGGACTTGCGATCGGTCTGGTTCTTGGCCTGGTTCCAGCCACCGGACACGCGGAACGAGCCGAAGTTGTAAGCGGCAGCCAGGGTGTTGTACTCAATGGTGGTATCCACCAGTGTGGCGTTGATGTTCTTGTTCTCCTGGTAGCCGTAGCCGACGTCCAGGTCACCGGCCTTGTAGCGCAGGTTGAATGCCGTGATGTCGGTCTTCGCAGGTTTCGTGGCCTCTCCGAAGCCGTAGCTCGCGCCGAAGGTGAAGCCGCTGAACGACGGCGACTCGTAGCGGATCTGGTTGCTGGCCCGGTCGCCGTAGTCGGGCAGCGCGTTGGTGGCACCCGTGCCGCCGCCCACGCCGAAGACTGCCGGAACGGCACTGTTTGCATCAGCTCCCAGAATGGTTTCGGTGGAGGCCAGCTGACCCGAATCCCACAGGTTGCTGCTGGTGCTCAGATCGCGGATGTCGTCGAACGAGGTGTCATGCCGACCCAGTTTGATGGTGCCGAAGCCACCGGACAGGCCGACCACGGCAGCGCGGTTGCCCAAGGTGGTGGCACCCGGGGCATCCGGCGTCAGGCCGGTCTCGATGATGAACAGCGCGCTCAGCCCACCACCCAGGTCTTCGGTGCCGCGGAAACCGAGGCGGCTGGTGGTGATGTTGTTCGAGAACATCTGGTCCACGCTCGCCGGGCCGACGCCGGCAGCCACCGGACCCACCTTGGCCGAGCCGATGGAGGCGTCCAGACGGCCGTAAACCGTGACCGACGATTGCGCCATCGCGGCGCCCGACAGGGCCATGGCGGCCACTGCAATCAGTTGCTTGCTGTTCATTACCGGAGATCTCCAGGGGTTGTGTCATGCCGGTCGGCATGCATGCACCACAGGCACCGTGCCTGCGGCCGCCGCAGTATCGAAACCCCCGAATGCGGGTACCTTGCCGGGTACTGTGAGTTTTTGGTGTCCGCGCAACACCCTTGGTCGGCGCAAGAAAAAAGCCCCCCGGCCTTGCGACCGGAGGGCTTCAACGAACCTGGGAGAACCGGAATTCCGGTCGGTCAGGATCAGAAGGTGTGTGCCACGCCGACGGCGTAGATGTCGCGCTGGCGAGTCTTCACGCCGGCGGCGTTCTCGATATCGCCATTGGTCAGCAGCGCGTACAGGCGGGTGCGCTTAGACAGCGAGTAGGTCACGCCAGCTGAGAAGGCATCACCCTTCTCGAAGGTGCCTGCGGGACGCTTGGCTTTGGAGGTGCTGTAGCCCACCGAGAAGTCCAGTGCGTCGACCGGCACGTTCACACCGACGGTGTAGGTGTCGGCCTTGGTGGGGGTTGCGCCTTTGTTCTTGGCCTGGTTCCAGCCGCCGGAAACGCGGAAGGCGCCAAAGTTGTAGGCAGCAGCCAGGGTGTTGTACTCGATGTTGCTGGCCAGAGCGGTGTTGTCCTTGTTCTCCTGGTAGCCGTAGCCGACGTCCAGGTTGCCGGCCTTGTAGCGCAGGTTGAACGCGGTACGGTCCTGCTTGGTCGGTGCAGCAACTTCGTCGAAGGCGTAGCTGACGCCAGCCGAGAAGCCGCCGAAGGTCGGCGACTCGTAACGGATCTGGTTGCTGGCGCGGTCGCCGTAATCAGCCAGGTTGCCCACGCCAGCGAAGCCGGTGGTGCCCACGATGGTCTCGGTGGAGGCGAAGTTGGTGGAGTCCCACAGGTTGCTGCTGACCATCAGGTCGCGGATGTCGTCGAACGAGGTGTCGTGACGGCCCAGCTTGATGGTGCCGAAGCCGCCGGACAGGCCGACGAAGGCAGCGCGGTCACCCAGGCTGGAGGCGACGGGGCTGTCGACGCCAACGCTGGTCTCGATCGCGAAGATGGCCTTCAGGCCACCGCCCAGGTCTTCCGTGCCACGGAAGCCCAGGCGGCTGCTGGTCAGGCTGCTGTTGAACAGCTGGGTGTTGCTGGCGGGGCCCACACCGTTGGTGATGTTGCCGACCTTGCCGGAACCCACCGATGCGTCCAGACGGCCGTAAACGGTGACGGAAGATTGCGCCATGGCGGCGCCGGAAGCGGCCAGAACGGCCAGAGCAATCAGGCTCTTTTTCATGAGGATGTGACTCCGTGTGGAATGAGGTCAAGGCCGCGGGGCCTTCGTCTCCTGCACCGTGCAGGGGGACGGGAGTATTTTCCCCAATCACGTGGGACATTTTGTCGTTATGGAAAAAATAGCCGGGGTATTCACTGATTTACGACACCCCTCATGCCTCGGGCTTCTTTTCATATGTCTGACACATTGGTTCGGCCCCTGAACCCCCGCTCGAAAGCCCATCCATGAACCGCTGCAGCACCATCGAACTGCGCGACCTGCGCATCAACGCCGACATCGGCACCTATGGTCCGCACGACACCGTGCCCGACCACCACTGGCTCGACCTCACGCTGCACATCCGGCCCGATCTGGTGCTGATCGATGCCGACGGCATGGAGCGGGTGTTCGATTACGACCCGCTGGTGGTCGAGATCGATCGCCTGGCGGGGGATGGCCAATACGACACCCAGGAGCGCCTCATGACCCGCATCGTGCAGGCCTGCGCTGCCTACCCGGATGTGCTGGCGCTGGAGATCGGCCTGCGCAAGACGCCGGTGCGCGCCGGCTTGGGGTCGCTCGGCGTGCGCCTACGGCTGGATGCGGCGGGGCTGGCCGCATGGCGACCCCAGGTGTCCCGTGCCTGAGGGCGCCGGCTCATTTGTAGTGGGCGCGCTGGTCCGAGAAGCGTCGCACCCGGCGCCGCCAGGCCCGGTAGCTGCCCGGCGCCAGTTCGCGGCGCATCAGCGCCTTCACCTGGTCTTCGTTCAGACCGTGCTGGGCACGGATCTGCTCGAACCCCACATGGTCACTCAGAGCCATCTGGATGATCTCGCTGGCAGTGGCGGCATCCAGCGCCAGGTGAACGTCGGCCAACTCAGACCATCCGTGCCAGCACCCAGCCGGCCAGACCGATATGCACCAGCGTGATCAGCACCGATGCGCCATGCAGCCACGCGAAGCGCTTTTTCTGGCCGGCATCGGTGGCGGCATTGATGGCCGGCATGAGCAGCTGGCGCGTGGGCACCACCGTGATGGCGATGGCGGCCAGCAGCAGGGCCGACAGGCTGTCGATGCCGGCGCACAAGGCCGCACCCAGTGCTGCGGTGCCCAGCACGAAGAGGTAGAAGTGCGGAAACGCCGCCCGGATGGTGGCGCGGGCCTGCGGCATGGGCAGCGCGGTGAACAGGAAGGCGGCAAAGCCGAACGAGTAAAGCGTCATGCCGCCAAACAGCAGCGCGACGACCAGGACAGCGGCGATTTCCAGCATCGGGTTCGGCAAAACGGAGGGGGTCAGATACGGCGGGCCAGCACCACGGCCGCGGCCGATCCGCTGCCCACCACACGGCACCACAGCCGCAGTGGCCAGGATGGCGCGCCCGCCAGAGCGGCGGCTTCATCCCGGTGGTGGCATTCGTCGGCCTGGCACTGGATCAGCAGGGGCAGCAGGCCATCCGGCCCGCCGTGTGCGCGGATGTGGTCGATCTGCTGCTGGTAATGCCGGTCGACGAAGGTCTCCACCGCGGCGATGGTGGCGTACACCGCACGCCGTCCGGCCAGCGCCGGCAGAGCGCCGGTGAGCCAGCCCGCCAGCCGCCAGGGGCCCAGCAGGCGGCTGCGCTGCGCAGGCGGCAGCCAGGTCTCGATCAGGCGCAGGTGCTCGGATTCGGTGGCGCCATGCGCCTGGGCGAAGGCCAGCAGTTCGGCATCACCGCGCCGTCGGGCGACGGCGGCGATGCCCCGGTAGATCTCCACCGCGCCGGTCTCGCCCGCATGGTCGGAGCGCAGTTCGCGCACCAGATACGTTGACCATCCCGGACCGGACGCCTCGGCCGCCGGCTCCAGCCGCCGGGCCAGGGACTGCATGGCAGGGCGCACACGCAGGAAGCCGTTGTACGAACGCTCCATCAGCCACAGCATGCCGGGCAGACGCGAGAGCCGGGCCAGCCAGCGCCAGCCCGGCAGGCGGGCCCACATGGCCACAAAGGCAGCCGCTCCATCCAGCCGCGATCCATCGGCCTTCTGCACATGGAAGCGCGCCAGCAGGCGTTGTTGCTCGGCTTGCAGCGCTGGGTCGGTGGTCTGGCTGATGTCGACGAAGCAGAGTCCCGCTCCTCCGCTGCGCTGGGCCAGACCTTGCGCGTGTGCGATCTCGCGCCGGCACAGCGGACAGGCGCCGTCGTAGAGCACGGTCAGGGAGTCGTCGGGAGGGGCGGGCATGGGGGGCCATCCTAGTCGCCGCTGCCATGGCCGGCCGTAGGCCCGCAAAAAACCCCGCCAACCCAGAAGGGCGCGGGGTCTTGAAGGTGGTGCCGGAAAGAGGAATCGAACCCCCGACCTTCTCATTACGAATGAGCTGCTCTACCGACTGAGCTATTCCGGCACAGCCCGAGATTATAGCCAGCCACCCCGCCGGGGCGGGGCTGGCTCAGCGTTCCAGGTGGTAGGCGGTGACGCGCTCGACCTCGTTGCGCGAGCCCAGGATCACGCTCACGCGTTCGTGCAGCTTGGAGGGGACGATGTCCAGGATGCGCTGGCGGCCGTTGGTGGCGGCACCACCGGCCTGTTCCACCAGCCATCCCATGGGGTTGGCCTCATACATCAGGCGCAGCTTGCCGGCCTTCTCGGGTTCGCGCTTGTCCCAGGGGTACATGAAGATGCCGCCCCGGGTGAGGATGCGGTGCACGTCGGCCACCATGCTGGCGATCCAGCGCATGTTGAAGTCCTTGCCGCGCGGGCCTTCCTTGCCGGCCAGGCATTCGTCCACATAGCGCTTCACCGGGGCATCCCAGTGGCGCATGTTGCTCATGTTGATGGCGAACTCCTTGGTGTCGGGCGGGATCTGCACGTTCTCGCGGGTGAGCACGAAGGAGCCCTGTTCGCGGTCGAGCGTGAACATGGCCACGCCGTCGCCTACGGTGAGCACCAGGGTGGTCTGGGGGCCGTACACGCAATAGCCGGCCGCCACCTGCTGTGCGCCGGGTTGCAGGAAATCCTGCTCGCTCACGCCGGCGGTGCCGTCGGGCTTTTTCAGCACGCTGAAGATGGTGCCGATGCTGACGTTCACGTCGATGTTGCTGGAGCCATCGAGCGGATCGAACAGCAGCAGGTATTCGCCCTGCGGGTAGCGGTTCGGCACCAGGTAGATGCCTTCCATTTCCTCGCTGGCCATGGCGGCCAGGTGACCGCCCCATTCGTTGGCCTCGATCAGCACCTCGTTGGCGATGATGTCGAGCTGCTTCTGCACCTCGCCCTGCACGTTCTCGGAGTCGGCCGAGCCGAGCACGCCGCCCAGGTCGCCCTTGTTGACCGCCTGGCTGATGGTCTTGCAGGCACGGGCCACCACCTCCAGCAGCAGGCGCAGCTCGGCGGGGATCTTGCCGTCGACGCGTTGCTGCTCGACCAGGTAGCGGGTGAGGGAAATCTTCTTGCTCATGGGGTGGGCTTTCAGTCGGCCAGGGCGCGGGTGACCACCTCGCGCACATCGTTGCTGAGTTCGGTCTGGGCGGCCACGCGGGCAATCGCCTCGCGGGCCGCGCTGCGGTAGGGCTCGGCCAGCTTTTTCCAGCGGTCCAGGGCGCGGGCCAGGCGCGCGGCCACCTGGGGGTTGAAGCGGTCGATCTCGATCACGCGGTCGCTCCAGAACACGTAGCCGGCGGCGTCGGTGCGGTGGAAGGCGCCCGGGTTGGCGCTGCAGTAGCTGAAGATCACGCTGCGCGCCCGGTTGGGGTTGCGCAGCGAGAAGTCCGGATGGTTGAGCAGCTGCCGCACCGCCGGCAGGATGTTGCCGCCCCGGTCGGGCGCGCCGGCCTGCAGCGCGAACCATTTGTCCAGCACCAGGGCTTCGTGACGGAACAGGGTGTGGAAGCGGGTGAGCGCCTCGCGGGCCAGCGCATGGTCGCTGATGACCAGGGCCGAGAGCGCGTTGAAGCGGTCGGTCATGTTGCCGGCATCCTTGAAGCGCTGGTACGCCTTGCCAGGCCACACCGCATCGCCGCTGGCGCGGGCACCCAGGCACAGCATGGTCAGGGCCAGGCCGCACAGGGCACGGCGGCCGGCGCTGCGCGGGTCCGGGCGGTAACCGCCGCTGTCGCTGTGGGTGTCCAGGGCCCAGGCCCAGTCGTCGTGCAGGGCGGTGGCCAGCTGCTGGCGCATGGCCTCGCGCACGGCGTGCACCCGCTGCGGGTCGACCACCTCGAGCTGCTCCGAGATGTAGGTCTCGCTCGGGAAGGTCAGCACCAGTTCCTTGAAGGCGGCATCCAGCGTGTCGTGGCGCAACACGGCGCGCAGCGCGTCGATGACCGCACGGTCCAGCGGCATCGGGTTGACCGGGCCGGGTGTGGCGATGGCAGCCAGCGCGCGGCGCAGCACCAGGCGCTGACCGGCTTCCCAGCGGTTGAACGGATCGCTGTCGTGGGCCAGCAGGGCCAGCAGCTGGGCGTCGGTGTAGTCGTGCTCCAGCACCACCGGGGCCGAGAAGCCGCGCAGCAGCGAGGGCACCGGCTCGGCGCTCAGGCCGTCGATGCGCAGGCTCTGCTCCGCCTCGGTCAGCACGAACAGGCGCTGCTCGGCCGACAGCGGCAGGTCGCGGCCATCGGCATCCAGCAGCCCGATGGCCACCGGGATCACGAACGGCTGCTTGAGGGCGGCGCCCGGTGTGGGCGGGCACGACTGCGCAAAGTGCAGCGTGCAGCTGCCCTCGGCGGCATTCCACTCGGTGCGCACCTTCACGCGCGGCGTGCCGGCCTGGCTGTACCAGCGCTTGAACTGGGACAGCAGACGGGCCAGGGTGCTGTCGGGGTTGGCGTCGGCAATGGCCTGGGCGAAATCGTCGCAGGTCACGGCCTGGCCGTCGTGGCGCTCGAAGTAGAGCTTCATCCCCTTGGCGAAGCCGTCGCGCCCGACGAGGGTCTGCATCATGCGCACGACCTCGGCACCCTTCTCGTAGACGGTGACCGTGTAGAAGTTGTTGATCTCCACATACTGGTCGGGCCGCACCGGATGCGCCATGGGCCCCGCGTCTTCCGGGAACTGCGCGGTGCGCAGCACCCGCACGTCCTCGATGCGCTTGACCGCGCGCGCCGACGGGTCGGCGCACAGGTCCATGCTGAATTCCTGGTCGCGGAAGACGGTCAGGCCTTCCTTGAGCGAGAGCTGGAACCAGTCGCGGCAGGTCACGCGGTTGCCGGTCCAGTTGTGGAAGTACTCGTGGCCCACCACCGATTCGATGTTCGCGAAGTCGGTGTCGGTGGCGGTGGCGCTGTTGGCCAGAACGTACTTCGTGTTGAAGATGTTCAGGCCCTTGTTCTCCATGGCACCCATGTTGAAGTCGGCGGTGGCCACGATCATGAAGCGCTCCAGATCGAGCGGCAGGCCGAAGCGGGCTTCGTCCCAGGCCACGCTGGCCATGAGGGAGTTCATGGCGTGCTCGGTCTTGTCTATGTCGCCGGGGCGCACGAACACCTGCAGCAGGTGCTCGGTGCCGCTGCGCGAGACGATGCGCTGCTCGCGCGCCACCAGGTTGCCCGCCACCAGCGCGAACAGGTAGCAGGGCTTGCGGTGCGGGTCGACCCACTTGGCGAAGTGACGGCCGTCCTCCAGATCGCCGCTGTCCACCAGGTTGCCGTTGGACAGCAGCACCGGGTAACGGGTCTTGTCGGCGCGCAGCGTGACGCTGTAGCTGGCCATCACGTCGGGACGGTCCAGGAAGTAGGTGATGCGGCGAAAGCCCTCGGCCTCGCACTGGGTGAAGAAGGTGCCCTGGCTCACGTACAGGCCCATGAGCTGGGTGTTCTTGTCGGGCGCGCAGGTGGTGAAGATCTCCAGGTCGAACGGCGCCTCGCCTTCGGGCAGGTTGTCCAGCACCAGCTGGCCGTTGTCCATGCGGAAGGAGCAGCCGGCGCCGTTGACCAGCACCCGCGCCAGGTTCAGGTCTTCACCGTCCAGCCGTAGCGGCTGGGCGGCCACGGCGGTGTTGCGGCGCAGGCGCATGCGGTTGAGCACGCGCGTCTTGGCGGGGTCGAGGTCGAAGCTCAGGTCGACGGTGTCGATCCAGTACGCCGGGGGGCAGTAGTCTTCGCGCCGCACCAGGGTGCTGGGGCCTTCACGGAGGGACATCATGTTCAAACCCCTTGCTTGAGGGAGGCTTCAATGAAGGGATCGAGATCGCCGTCCAGCACCTTCTGGGTGTTGGAGATCTCGACGTTGGTGCGCAGGTCCTTGATGCGGCTCTGGTCGAGCACGTAGGAGCGGATCTGGTGACCCCAGCCCACATCGGTCTTGGTGTCTTCCAGCTTCTGCTGCTCTTCCATGCGCTTGCGCATCTCGAAGTCGTACAGGCGCGAGCGCAGGCGCTGCCAGGCCACGTCGCGGTTGCTGTGCTGGCTGCGGCCGTCCTGGCACTGCACCACGATGCCGGTGGGGATGTGCGTGAGGCGCACGGCCGAGTCGGTCTTGTTGATGTGCTGGCCGCCCGCGCCGCTGGCGCGGAAGGTGTCGGTGCGCACATCTGACGGGTTGATGTCGATCTCGATGGTGTCGTCGATTTCCGGGTAGACGAAGACGCTGGCAAAGCTGGTGTGGCGACCGCCCGAGGAGTCGAAGGGCGACTTGCGCACCAGGCGGTGCACGCCGGTTTCGGTGCGCAGCAGGCCGAAGGCGTAGTCCCCCTCGATCTTGATCGATGCGCTCTTGATGCCGGCGGTGTCGCCCGGGGTTTCTTCTTCCACCGTGGCCTTGAAGCCCTTGCGCTCGGCGTACTTGAGGTACTGGCGCAGCAGCATGCTGGCCCAGTCGCAGGCCTCGGTGCCGCCGGCGCCGGCCTGGATGTCCACGAAGCAGTTCAGCGGATCGGCCGGGTTGTTGAACATGCGGCGGAACTCGAGCTTCTCGACATCGGCCTTGAGGTTGGCGGATTCGGCCTCGATGGTCTCCAGGCCGGCGTCGTCGCCGTCGGCGGCCGACATCTCGAACAGTTCGAGGTTGTCGGCCAGTTCGCCGGTGAGGCGGTCGAGCACCACCACCACGTCCTCGAGCGATTTCTTTTCCTTGCCCAGTTCCTGGGCGCGCTTGGGGTTGTCCCAGACGGTGGGGTCTTCCAGCGCGCTGGAGACCTCCGAGAGCTTCAGGGCCTTGGCATCGTAGTCAAAGATACCTCCGGAGCTCGACGACCCGGGCGGACAGGTCTTCGAGTTGGCTTCGGATGGCGTTGCTGCGTTCGGCTTCCATGGCGTTGTTCCTGCGGTGTTCTGGGTAAAGACGGGATTTTCTCACGCCCCCGCCACCCGGCGCAGGCCGACGCTCAGAACCGCCAGGTCCCGCCGACCATGATGGCGGCCGTGCCGAGCAGCTGCACCTGCAGGGCGGCCTGATCGGTCAGGCGCCAGCTCACCGACGGGATGACCGCCGGCGAGAAACCGCCCACGTTCAGGGGCACCTTGTCCTTGTAGCGACCCACATAGCCGTAAATGATGCCAGCGGTCACTCCCACGCTGAGCTGCGGCACCGAGGGCAGCAGGCCGGCCCATTCCTTGCCCACGAAGGCGTAGGCGGATGGCTGGCCGAAGGAGTTGTTGAACAGGCTGAATCCGCAGAAGCGGCCATTCTCCAGCCGGCGGCTCAGGCTCAGCGCATGCACCGTGCGGTGCTCGGGCGAGTAGGTCCAGTGGTGGGTGTAAGGCGAATAGAACAGCTCGTACTTCGGCCGGGTCGGCTCGGCGTCGTCGCCCAGACCGGGGCAGAGGGTGTCGGTCGGTCCGGCGTGGGCCAGGCTGGCGGCGGACAGCGCGGCCAGGACCAGGAAGGCGCGAAGGGTGGGGCGGCAGGGGATGGACATCCCGGGAGTGTGCCTGTTGTGGCGGAAGTCTCTTGTGAACCGCCGCCGACCAGCCGCAACCAGGTGTATCCGTGCGGTTCAGCCCCCCGCCAGAAAGGCTTCCACCCGGCGGGCCAGCTCGGCCGGCTGGTCGTGGTGCAGCATGTGGCCGCAATCGGGCAGCCCGGTCTCCTGCAGATGCGGAATGTGGCGGATGCGTTCGCGGTAGTCGGCCAGGGTGTAGCGGTCCTTCCACCACTGGGCCAGGCTGTCGTCGCTGGCGGTGACCGACAGGGTGGGCGCGGTGATGCGCTCGTACACCGCCACCGCCTCGTCGGCCCGGTACAGGTAGGCGCTCACCACCTTGTGGGCGGCATCGCCCAGGATGGTCCAGCGCCCGTCCGGTCCGGGCGCCGCCCATTGGCCGGCCAGCCATTCGGCCTTGTCGGCCGGCAGGCGCGGGTTGGTCTTCATGAGGCGGCGGGCCACGCCCTGCACGTCGTCGTAGGTCTGCAGGCCCTTGCTGCCCGCACGGCAGTCCCGGATCTCGTCGAGCCATTGGGCGTAGCGGCCCGGCGCCTGTGCAGCGCGCGTGGCCGGCATGCCGAAGCCCTCCAGGTTGACCAGCCGGCGCACCCGCTGCGGCCGCACCCCGGCGTAGATGGTGGCCACGTTGCCGCCCATGCTGTGGCCCACCAGGTCCACCGGCCGGTCGGGCGACAGGTCATCGAGCAGGGCATCGAGATCGCCCAGGTAGTCGGGGAACCAGTAGCTGTCCACCGGCGGACCATCGCGCCGGGTCAGACCGAAGCCGCGCCAGTCGGGGGCCACGATCCAGCGGTCCTGCGACAGCGCATCCACCATGAACTGCCACGAGGCCGACACGTCCATCCAGCCGTGCACCAGCACCAGCGGCGGCGTCTGCGGGTCGGGTTCGCCCCAGACGCGAAGGTGATAGGACAGACCGCGAACCGGCCGGAATTCGCTGCGGGAGGGTCGACGTGCTTGGTACATTCGGCCGATCATAGAGACGCCCCCGGAGACAGACGATGCCCCACCGTCAAGGCAGCGACACCCCGCGCCCCGACCTGCACCAGGCCCTGCACAGCCGATTCGGCTGGCAGGTGCCGGACCTGTTCAACATGGCCGAGGTCTGTTCCCGGCGCTGGGCGGCCGACCGGAAGCACGCCGGCACCACCGCGGTGATCGACACCGCTCCCGGCCAGCCCGACCGCACATTCACCTACGCCGATCTGCAGGCCCAGTCCAACCGGCTGTCCAATGTGCTGGCCTCCCTGGGCGTGCGCCGGGGCGACCGGGTGGCCATCGTGCTGCCGCAGCGGTTCGAGACCGCCGTGGCCTACATGGCGGTGCTGCAGATGGGTGCGGTGGGCATGCCGCTGTCGCAGCTGTTCGGGCCGGAGGCGCTGTCGTACCGGCTGCACGACAGCGAGGCGGTGGTGGCCCTGTGCGATGCCGGCACGCTGCCCGGCATACAGGCCGTGGCGGCGGAGAGCCCGCTGCTGCGCCATGTGGTCTGCATGGACGCGCCGGCCGACGGCACGGTGCTGGACTGGACCGCCCTGTGCACGCAGGCAGCTGACCGGTTCGATCTGGTCAGCACCCATGCCGACGATCCGGCGGTGCTCATCTACACCAGCGGCACCACCGGCAACCCCAAGGGGGCGCTCATTCCGCACCGGGCGCTCATCGGCAACCTGACCGGTTTCGTGTGCAGCCAGAACTGGTTCGGCTTCGACCCGTTCGATGCGCGCCAGCCCTCGAAGGCCGTGTTCTGGTCCCCGGCCGACTGGGCCTGGACCGGCGGCCTGATGGATGCGCTGCTGCCCACGTTGTACTTCGGTCGGCCCATCGTGGCACACAACGGCCGCTTCGGCCCGCAGGTCGCCTTCGAGCTGATCGAGCGGCACGGTGTGACCCACACCTTCCTGTTCCCCACCGCGCTCAAGGCCATGATGAAGGCCTTTCCGCAACCCTCGCAGCAGTTCCGTTTCCGGCTGCAGGCCATCATGAGTGCCGGCGAGGCCGTGGGCGACGCGGTGTTCGCCTATTGCCGCGATCAGCTGGGCGTGGTGGTCAACGAGATGTTCGGCCAGACCGAGATCAACTACATCGTGGGCAACTGCGACCGTCTCTACCCCGCGCGCGCCGGCAGCATGGGCAAGGCCTATCCGGGCCACCGGGTGGCCGTCATCGACGACGAAGGCCGCGAATGCCCGCCCGGCACGCCGGGCGATGTGGCGGTGCACCGGCTCGATGTGCACGGCGACCCCGACCCGGTGTTCTTCCTGGGCTACTGGAAGAACGACCGCGCCACCCGCGCCAAGTTCACCGGCGACCCGGCTTCCAGCTGGTGCCGCACCGGCGACCTGGCGGTGCAGGACGCCGACGGCTACCTCTGGTACCAGGGCCGCAGCGACGACGTGTTCAAGGCCGCCGGCTACCGCATCGGCCCCAGCGAGATCGAGAACTGTCTGGTCAAGCACCCGGCCGTGGCCAACGCGGCGGTGGTGCCCAAACCCGACGCCGAACGCGGCGCGGTGGTCAAGGCCTATGTGGTGCTGGCCCCCGGACACACCGGCAATCCGGCGCTGGTGGCCTCGCTGCAGGCGCACGTGAAGGGGCAGCTCGCGCCTTACGAATACCCCAAGGAGATCGAGTTCATCGACGCCCTGCCCATGACCACCACCGGCAAGGTGCAGCGACGGGTGCTGCGCCTGCAGGAGGAGGAGCGGGCGCGCCAGGCTCAGCGCTGAGCCGTGGTGGCCGGTTCGGCCACGTAGATCTCGACCCGCCGGTTGGCGGCCCGTCCGGCGGCGCTGCCGTTGTCGGCCACCGGCTCGCGCGAGCCGCGGCCATCGGTGGTGAAGCGCGCGGCCGACACCCCACGGCCCACGAGGTAGTCGCGGGTGGCGTTGGCGCGGTCCACCGACAGCGGGTTGTTGATGGCGTCGCTGCCGGTGTTGTCGGTGTGGCCGACGATGGTCACCTGGGTGATCTGGTTCTGCTGCAGGGTGCCGGCGAACTGGTTGAGCACACCGGCCAGCGCCGGGCTGATGGCCGAGCGCCCGACGGCGAAGCCGGCATCGGCCGGCACATCGAGCTTGAGGCGGTTGTCGGCGGTCTGGCTCACGCCGATGCCGGTGCCCTGGGTGGCCTTCTCCATGGCCTTCTTCTGTTCCTGCATGCGGGTCGACCAGATGTAGCCGCCCAGCGCGCCGGCGCCGGCACCGATGACGGCGCCCTGCGTGGCGCCCTTGGAACCACCGGTGAGTCCGCCCAGCACGGCGCCCGCCAGGGCGCCGATGCCGGCACCCTTGGCCGAGTCGGACTGGGTCTCGCTCATGTTCGCGCACCCGGACAGCACCAGGGCGATGGTGACCACGCCAAGCGTGAAGCGGGATGCAGCGGCAGCGGGTGCAGAGGAGGTGTTCATGTGGGTTCTCCGGAGGGTCGGGGGTGTGACAGGCCTAAACTTATACCCTCACCCTGTATCGCCTCTGTTTACGAATGTTTCACATGACCCCTGTTTCCCTGGGCCGGAGCCCGCTGCGCGCATCGCCCATCTGCCTGGGCACCATGACCTTCGGCGAGCAGGTGGCCGAGCCGGATGCCCACCGCATCCTGGACCGCGCGGTGGAGCGCGGCATCGACTTTCTGGATGCCGCCGAGATGTACCCGGTGCCGGCGCGCGCCGAGACCTGTGGGGCCACCGAAACCATCATTGGCCGCTGGCTGGCCGCGCGCCCCGGCATGCGCCAGCGCATCGTGCTGGCCACCAAGGTGGCCGGGCCTTCGCGGGGCATGCCCTGGATCCGGGGCGACCAGTCCGGCCTGACCCGGGCCGAGGTCATCGCGGCCTGCGACGGCAGCCTCAAACGCCTGCAGACCGAGGTGATCGACCTCTACCAGCTGCACTGGCCGGCGCGCAACGTGCCGGTGTTCGGCAACCTGTATTTCGACCCGACCAAGGACCGCGCCTGCGCCGCCATCGACGAGCAGCTCGATGCCCTGGACACCCTGGTCAAGGCCGGCAAGGTGCGGGCCGTGGGCCTGTCCAACGAGTCGCCCTGGGGCGTGCACGAGTTCGTGCGGCTGGCGGACGAGCGCGGACTGCCGCGCGTGGCCACGGTGCAGAACCCGTACTGCCTGATCAACCGGTCGTACGAGAACGCGCTGGACGAGACCTGCCACCGCCTGGGCGTGTCGCTGCTGGCCTACTCGCCGCTGGGCTTCGGTCTGCTGTCGGGCAAGTACGACGAGACCGGCCTGGCGGGCGACCACGGCCGAATGGCCATTTTTGAATCGATGCGCAAGCAGCGCTGGGGCCGACCGGAGTCGCTGGCCGCGGCCCGCCGCTACAACGCGCTCGCCCGCGAACACGGGCTCACGCCGGCGCAGCTGGCGCTGGCCTTCTGCTACCGCAACTGGCGCGTGGCGAGCACCATCATCGGCGTGACCAGCGTGGCCCAGCTCGATGAATGCATCGACGCCTGGAACGTGCAGCTGTCGCCCGAACTGCTGGCCGCCATCGACCAGGTCCGCTGGGAGCTGCGCGACCCGGCCCAGTGACAGGGCAGGCCGATGGGCAAGAAGGTTCACGTCAGCGAGACGCCGGCCACCGCCTGGCTCAAGGCCCATGGCGTGGTCTACACCGAGCATCCGTACGAGTACCTGGAGCACGGAGGTGCCCAGCACAGCGCCCAGGTGCTGGGGCTGGACCCCTTCGCGGTGGTCAAGACCCTGATCATGCAGGACCAGGACGCCAAACCCCTGGCCATCCTCATGCACGGCAACCGCACCGTGTCCACCAAGAACCTGGCCCGGCAGATCGGGGTCCGATCGGTCGAACCCTGCAAGCCGGAGGTGGCCAACCGCCACAGCGGGTATCTGGTGGGTGGCACCTCGCCGTTCGGCCTGCGGCGTGACATGCCGGTGTATGTGGAATCCACGGTGCTCGGGCTGCCCCGCATCTGGATCAATGGCGGGCGGCGGGGCTTTCTGGTGGGCATCGATCCTGCGGTGCTGGCCGGGCCGCTCGGTGCGACGCCGGTGCAGTGCGCGCTGGCAGAATAGGCCGGCAGAACTGGCCCTGTCCGTCGGGCCCAGCCGCCCAGACCGCTTCGGAGCATTCCCTTGGACTTCCTCTACCCGCTGCTGGCCACCGTGGCCAGCTACCTGATCGGCTCGTTGTCGTTTGCCGTGCTGGTGAGCCGCCTCATGGGCCTGAACGACCCCCGCACCTATGGCAGCAAGAACCCGGGCGCCACCAACGTGCTGCGCTCGGGCAACCGCAAGGCGGCCGTGCTCACCCTGCTGCTCGACGCCTTCAAGGGCTGGCTGCCGGTGGTGCTGGTGCAGGGCTGGGGTGAACCGTACGGTCTGGGTGCCGGCACGGTGGCCCTGGTGGGTCTGGCGGCCTTCCTGGGCCATCTGTTCCCGGTGTTCTTCCGCTTTCAGGGCGGCAAGGGCGTGGCCACGGCGGCCGGTGTCATCCTGGCCTTCAACCCCTGGCTGGGGCTGGCTTCGCTGGCCACCTGGATCATCGTGGCGTACTTCTTCCGGTTCTCGTCGCTGGCGGCCATCGTGACCGCGGTGTTCGCGCCCGCCTACTTTCTGCTCGGGCGTGGCGTGGCCTGGGACGCGCCGGGTGTGATGGTGCTGGCCCTGGCCGTCATGGGCGTGCTGCTGATCTGGCGCCATGCCGAGAACATCAACCGCCTGCTGGCCGGCACCGAGAGCCGCCTGGGCGCCAAAAAGAAGTGATGCCATGAGTTCTCCCGAGCGCTACATCCACCGGGTCGGCATGGCCACGCGCTACAGCGAAGCCGCCGTGTTCCAGGGCATCGTCTACCTGGCCGGCATGGTGCCCGAGCGCGGCGACACCGACATCGCCGGTCAGACCGCCGACGTGCTGGCCCAGGTCGAGCAGCGCCTGATCGAGTGTGGGAGCCACAAGTCGCGCATCCTGCGCGCGCAGATCTATCTGGCCGACATCGCCGACATCGGCGCCATGAACGCGGTGTGGGACGCCTGGGTGGTGCCGGGTGCGGCGCCGCCCCGGGCCACGGTGCAGGCCGCGCTGGCCGACCCGGCCTGGCGCATCGAGATCGTGGTCACGGCCGCGGTGGCCTGAACGTTTCAGTAACGCCGCTCCAGCGTGAGCTGGTCGTTGGTGCGCTGCATCTGGAAGCGGTTGAGGAAGCTGTTGCCCAGCAGCACCGACGGCATGGGCTGCGGCAGCACGATGGCGCTCACACCATAGATCTGGGCCTCGCCGACCCTCACCGAGTCCAGCTGGATGCGGTGACCGTTGACCTGGCCGTTGGCGGTGGACACCGTCACCCGCTGACCCTTGGCGAAGTCGAGATTGATGCGTTTCGCTTCGCTCTCGCTCAGGATGACCTCGGTCGCTCCGGTATCCACCAGGAACTGCACCGAGCGCCCGTTGATCTGGCCGGCCGGTGAGAAGTGTCCGCGGCTGTCGGCCGTCATCACCACCCGGCCGCTGCCTTGCGGTGCGGCCCCACCGCCCAGGCTGACCGGGGCCTCGCCCACCCGCAGGGTCTGGCGACGGCCATCGATTTCGACCGTGGCCACTTCGCCGTCGAGCTTGAGCAGCTTCACGCCCTGGTGGGTCTGACCCACGCCCACGAAGCGGGGTGCGCCGCCCTCCACGATCAGCAGTGCGCGCGAGCCGGACACACCGCCCAGGGCCACCTGCTGCGCGGCCGCCGGCAGCGACACGCCCGAGCCCAGCGTCACCGCCAGCAGCAGGGACGTCAGGGCAGGGCGGTGCATGGGGAGGTCAGTCGCGGAAGTTGTTGAACGACAGCGGCAGGTCTTTCAGCTCGCTGCGGATCAGGGCCATGGCGGCCTGCAGGTCGTCGCGCTTGGCGCCGGTCACGCGCACCGCATCGCCCTGGATGGCGGCCTGCACCTTGAGCTTGCTGCCCTTGATGACCTGCTGGATCTTCTTGCCGTCCTCGGTGCTGATGCCGTTGCGCACCTTCACCACCTGCTTGACCTTGTCGCCACCCACCTTCTCGACCTTGCCCACATCGAGGAAACGCACGTCCACGTTGCGCTTGGCCAGCTTGTTGCGCAGCACGTCGTCGATCTGCTGCAGCTGGAAATCGGCATCGCCGAACAGGGTGATCTCCTTGTCCTTGAGCTCGATGGCGGCGCTGGTGCCCTTGAAGTCGAAGCGGGTGCCGATCTCGCGGGAGACCTGGTCGATGGCGTTCTTGACCTCGACGAAATCGGCTTCGAGAACGGTGTCGAAAGATGGCATGGTGGTGGGCGGGAAAAGGGTCTGCGGAAGGGCTGCAGGCGTTGGCCTCAAGGCCGGACGCGGCGGCCCGGGTGAGAGAATCGGCGGATGATAGTCGAGAAGCAGGTACCCCTGCAGCCCCACAACACCTTCGGCATCGTGGCCCGCGCGCTGCACCTGGCGCGCCTGCGCCACGAGTCCGACATTGCCGCGCTGCGGGCCGATCCGCAGTGGTCGGCGCTCACCGCCGAGCAGCCGCCCTTCGTGCTGGGCGGCGGCAGCAATCTGGTCATCACCGGCGATGTGCGCCCCCTGGTGCTCAAGGTCGAGATCATGGGCCGCCGCCTGCTGCGCGAGACCGACAAGGGCTGGCTGGTGGAAGCCGGCGCCGGCGAGAACTGGCATGCCTTCGTGCAGTGGACCATCGAGCAGGGCTGGCCGGGCCTGGAAAACATGGCCCTCATCCCGGGCACGGTGGGGGCCTCGCCGGTGCAGAACATCGGCGCCTACGGCGTGGAGCTGCAGGACCGGTTCGATTCGCTGGACGCGATCGACCTGCAGACCGGCGAGCCCTTCACCCTGAACGCCGCGCAGTGCGGCTTCGGCTACCGCGATTCGGTGTTCAAGCATGCGCCGGCCGATGCGCGTGGCCTGGGTCTGGCCGGCCGCGCCCTCATCACCCGGGTGCGTTTCTGGCTGCCCAGGCCCTGGCAGCCGGTGCTGGGCTATGCCGACCTGGAGCGCCGCATGGCCGAGACCGGCAACACAGCGCCCGACGCCCGCACCCTGTTCGACTGGGTGGTGGACATCCGCCGCGCCAAGCTGCCGGACCCGGCGGTCATCGGCAATGCCGGCAGCTTCTTCAAGAACCCCACGGTCACGCCGGAGCAGTGCGCCGACATCATTGCCCGCGAGCCGCGGGTGGTGCACTACCCCATGCCCGACGGCACGGTGAAGCTGGCGGCGGGCTGGCTGATCGACGCCTGCGGCTGGAAGGGCCGGGGCGTGGGCAACGCAGGGGTCTACGAAAAGCAGGCGCTGGTGCTGGTGAACCGGGGCGGGGCCACCGGCGGCGAGGTGATGACGCTGGCGGGAGCCATCCAGACCAGCGTGTACGAGCGCTTCGGGATCCGGCTGGAGCCTGAGCCTGTGGTGATCTGACCGGTTTCTTGTCGGTTTTGCTCGTCTGCTTCTTCTGACGGGCTGGGGCGGGTGCCGGGCCTCTGGCCCACCTCGCGGGGGGCTGCCCGTGTGCGCTGGTGTTTCTTCGTCAACGCTGTGTGGGTACGCAGGCTCTGTGGCAACCGCGAATGGGGCCGGCGGCCCGGCACCCGCCCCAGCCCGTCCACACGATGGTGGTGCGCGGCCCTTCGATCGCCCACAAAAAAGCCGCTCCAGAGAGCGGCCTTTTCGGGGAACACAGGGAAGTTCAGTCCCCCTTGCCACCCTCGAGCTTGAGCATCTGTGCCCCCTCGCCCAGCGACAGCAGACCGCTCTTGGCATAGATGCCCAGTTTGCCGCGCGTGTCGGTGATGTCCAGGTTGCGCATGGTCAGCTGGCCGATGCGGTCCAGCGGCGAGAACGGTGCGTCCTCCACCTTCTCCATGCTCAGTCGCTCCGGCGCGTAGGTCAGGTTCGGGCTGTCGGTGTTGAGGATGCTGTAGTCGTTGCCGCGGCGCAGCTCGATGGTCACCTCGCCGGTGATGGCGCGGGCCACCCAGCGCTGGGCCGTCTCGCGCAGCATGATCGACTGCGGATCGAACCAGCGGCCCTGGTAGAGCAGGCGACCGAGCTTGAGGCCATTGATGCGGTACTGCTCGATCGTGTCCTCGTTGTGGATGCCGGTCACCAGGCGTTCGTAGGCAATGAACAGCAGCGCCAGGCCCGGGGCCTCGTAGATGCCGCGGCTCTTGGCCTCGATGATGCGGTTCTCGATCTGGTCGCTCATGCCCAGGCCGTGGCGGCCACCGATCTCGTTGGCCTTCAGGATCAGGTCCACCGGGCTGGCGAAGGTCTCGCCGTTGAGCGCCACGGGCTGGCCTTCTTCAAAGCGCACCGTCACGGTTTCGCGCTTGACCACGACCTCGTCTTTCCAGAACGCCACACCCATGATGGGGTTCACGATCGAGATGCCGCTGTTCAGATGTTCGAGGTCTTTTGCTTCGTGCGTGGCGCCGAGCATGTTGCTGTCGGTGCTGTAGGCCTTCTCGGCGCTCATCTTGTAGCCGAAGCCGTTGGCGGTCATGAAGGCGCTCATCTCGGCACGGCCGCCCAGCTCGTCGATGAAGCGCTGGTCCAGCCAGGGCTTGTAGATCTTCAGGCTGGGGTTGGTCAGCAGGCCGTAGCGGTAGAAGCGCTCGATGTCGTTGCCCTTGAAGGTGGAGCCGTCGCCCCAGATGTGGACATCGTCTTCCTTCATGGCGGCCACCAGCATGGTGCCGGTCACGGCACGGCCCAGCGGCGTGGTGTTGAAGTAGGTCACGCCGGCGGTGCTGATGTGGAAGGCGCCGCACTGCAGGGCGGCAATGCCTTCATGGGCCAGCTGGCTGCGGCAGTCGATCAGACGGGCCTTCTCGGCGCCGTAGGCCATGGCCTTGCGCGGGATCTCGTCGTAGTCCGGCTCGTCGGGTTGCCCCAGGTTGGCGGTGTAGGCGTAGGGGATGGCACCCTTCTGCTTCATCCACAGCAGCGCGGCGCTGGTGTCGAGACCGCCGGAAAACGCGATGCCGACTTTCTGTTGCAGGGGGAGGTTCTGGAGGATGGTGGCCATGGTCGGGTCCGTGGGTCCGTGGATCAGCCGAAGTGGCAGATGTAGTGGTAGGGCTCGGTTACCCGGATCTGGAAGCTGCTGTTGCCGGGCACATCGAATTTTTCGCCGGCGCTGCTCTTGACCCAGGTACTGCTGCCGGCCAGCAGGTATTCGCACGAGCCGGCCACGCATTCCATGATCTCGGGTGCGCCGGTGTTGAAGGTCAGGGTGGCCGGCAGGATGACGCCGACCGACTTCTTCGTGCCGTCGGCCAGCGTGATGCCGTGGCTCACGCATTTGCCGTCGAAGTACACATTGGCCTGGGTGGCGACGGTCACGCCGCTGAATTGGGTGGTGGTCATGGGGGCGGTGGGGAAAGCGGGTTGGAAGATCGGCGAAACCATCGATTTTAGGCAGCGGCCCAGGCCACCGGGTCGAAGCCCACGGTGATGCGGCCATCGCTCCACTCCACCACCGGCCGCTTGATCACGCTGGCATGGGCCAGCAGCAGGGCGCGGGCCGAGGCGGCATCGGTGACGCCGGCCCGCAGCGATTCGTCCAGACCGCGCCAGGTGGTGCCCTTGCGGTTGACCAGCAGCTCCCACCCGGCGGATGCCAGCCAGCGGTCCAGCGCCTCGGGCGGCACGCCCTGCTTCTTGAAGTCATGGAATCGGTGCTCGATGCCCTGGTCCTGCAGCCAGGCGCGGGCCTTCTTGACCGTGTCGCAGTTCGGAATGCCGAACACCGTGGTGGGGGAGGTGGGGGTCGTCATGCCCGGATTGTCCCCGACGGGCCGGGCCGATCGGGGCCGATGGGACAATCCTGCCCATGCTCGACATCCCCGTTCCCGACCACCCCGCCACCCTGGCCGACTGGCTTGCCCACGCCGAGCGGCTGCACCCCCAGGCCATCGACATGGGCCTGGAGCGGGTGCAGGCTGTGGCCCGCCGCATGGACCTGACGCTGCCGTGTCCGGTCATCACCGTGGCCGGCACCAATGGCAAGGGCAGCACCTGCGCCATGCTCGAATCGATCTACGGACAGGCCGGCTACCGCACCGGGCTGTACACCTCGCCCCACCTGGTGCACTTTGAAGAGCGCTGCCGCATCGACGGCCGCCCGGTCGACGGTGCCGCTCTGGTGCCGGCCCTGGCCGAGGTCGAGCAGGCCCGGCGCGGGCAGGGCCCCGACCAGCCCGAGATCAGCCTGACCTACTTCGAGTTCACCACCCTGGCCATCCTGCGCACCATGGCCCGGGCGGGCATCGATGTGGCCATTCTGGAGGTGGGCCTGGGCGGGCGGCTGGATGCGGTGAACATCATCGACACCGACTGTGCCGTCATCACCTGCATCGCCCTGGACCACATGGCCCTGCTGGGCCCGGACCGCGAATCCATCGGCCGCGAGAAGGCCGGCATCATGCGCACCGGCCGTCCGGTGGTGGTGAGCGACCCCATGCCGCCGCAAAGCGTGCTCGATCGGGCCCTGGAGATCGGGGCCGACCTCTGGCGCGTCGGGCTGGACTTCCACTTCGCCGGCGACCAGCAGCAGTGGGGCTGGGCCACCCACCCCAACCGGGGCGGAAGGCGCTATCCCGGCCTGGCCTATCCGGCGCTACGCGGGGCCAACCAGCTGGTCAATGCCTCCGGCGTGCTGGCCGCCATCGAGGCCCTGCGCCCGCGCCTGCCGGTCACCGCCCAGGCGGTGCGCACCGGGCTGGCCCTGGTGGAGCTGCCGGGCCGCTTCCAGATCGTGCCGGGCAACCCGACCCTGGTGCTGGATGTGGCCCACAACCCCCATTCGGTGGCGGCCCTGGCCGAGAACCTGGACGCCATGGGCTTCTACCCCGGCACCCATGCGGTGTTCGGCGCCATGGCCGACAAGGACCTGACCGCCATGATCGAGCGGGTGGCGCCGCTGGTCGACCACTGGTACGTCACCGATCTGCCCTTGCCCCGCGCCTTGCCGGCCCGCGAACTCTCCGGCGTGGTGGCATCGGCCATCCAGGGGCGACCCGGTCCCGCCGCCCGGGTGGCGGGCACCTTCCCGGACCCCCGCGCCGCCCTGGCCGCTGCCGTCGCTGCGGCAGACCCCGCTGATAGAATCGTGGTCTTTGGTTCCTTCCACACGGTGGGTGGCGTGCTGCAGGACGGGGTGCCCCGGCTGGCCGCCAAACACCTGAAGGGCTGATGCCCCGGCCAGCCCCGTGCCACCGCCAGCCGTTGATGGCGAATTGGTATCCCACCGCATGGTCAACCCCCGCTCCGGCTCCGCAGGCAGTGCCCCCACCCCCACCATCGACGCGGTGCGCCGCCGCGCGCGCCACCGCCTGATCGGCGCCAGCGTGCTGGTGGCCGTGGGCGTGATCGGTTTCCCGCTCCTGTTCGACACCCAGCCGCGACCGATTCCGGTGGACATCCCCATCGAGATTCCGGCGCGCAACACCCCGTCCCCGGCGGCCAAGCCCCCGGCCGCACCCGCCGCTGCCCCGGCCCCGGTGGCCGGTGGCAAGCTGCCCATGATCACCGAGTCCCCCGAGCCGGCCCCCAAGGCCGAGCTGCCGAAGGCCGAGGCGCCGAAGGCCGAGGCGCCCAAGGCAGAGACCGCCAAGGTCGACGTGGCCAGGACCGAAACCCCCAAGGCCGAGGCGCCCGCTCCCGCGCCGGCCCCTGCACCGGCCCCCGCCCGCCCGGCGGCCACCGACGGTGCCCGCGCCGAAGCCCTGCTCAAGGGCCAGACCGACCCCAAGCCCGCCAGTGCGCCAGCGTCGGCCCGGCTGGTGGTGCAGGTGGGCGCCTACGCCGAAGAGGACCGTGTCCGCGACGTGCGCCAGAAGCTGGAGAAGGCCGGTCTGAAGACCTATGTGCACACGGCGACCCTGCCCGAGGGCAAGCGCACCCGGGTGCGGGTCGGTCCCTTCGACAACCGGGCCGATGCCGACAAGGCGGCCGCGCGCATCAAGGCACTCGGCCTGCCGGCTGCCGTGCTCACCCTCTGAGATCGCCATGGTCGCCCTCGACATCGTCATGCTGCTGATCCTGCTGCTGTCGGTCCTGATCGGGCTGTGGCGCGGGCTGATGTACGAGGTGATCGTGGTGGCAGGCTGGGTGGCCGCCTTCGTGCTGTCGCCCATCTACGCGGCCGACGTGGCGGCCTGGCTGCCCGCCGACAGCCTCTCCGAGCATCTGCGCCTGGCCATCGGCTTCGTGCTGGTGTTCATCGCGGTGGTCTTCGCCGGTGGCCTGGTGGCCTGGCTGGTGCAGAAGGCCGTCACCAGCGTCGGGCTGCGACCGGTTGACCGCATCCTGGGCGGCGGCTTCGGCCTGGCCCGGGGCGCCGTGCTGCTGCTGGCGCTGGCGCTGGTGGTGAACATGCTGGGACAGCACGACGCCGGCTGGTGGACCGAGTCGCAAGGCGGCCGCCTGCTGTCGGCCACCCTGCACGAATTGCGCCCGCTGCTGCCACAGACCGTGGCGGCCTACATACCGTAAAGATTTTTCGAAGGATCCCGTCATGTGTGGAATCGTGGGTGTCGTCAGCCAGGACCCGGTCAATCAGCTCATCTATGACGCCTTGCTGCTGCTGCAGCACCGGGGCCAGGACGCGGCCGGCATCGTCACGCAGCAAGGACGCAAGTTCTTCATGCACAAGGCCAAGGGCATGGTGCGCGACGTGTTCCGCACCCGCAACATGCGCTCGCTGCCGGGCAACTGCGGTCTGGGCCAGGTGCGCTACCCCACGGCGGGCAACGCCTTCAGCGAGGAAGAAGCGCAGCCCTTCTACGTGAATGCGCCGTTCGGTCTGGTGCTGGTGCACAACGGCAACCTCACCAACGCCCATGCGCTCAAGCAGGAGCTGTTCCAGACCGACCACCGCCACATCAACACCGAGAGCGATTCCGAGGTGCTGCTCAACGTGCTGGCGCACGAACTGGAGAAGGTCACCCGCGGCCTCACCCTCAAGCCCGCCGACGTGTTTGCCGCCGTGCGCGGCGTGCACCAGCGGGTGCGCGGCTCGTATGCGGTGGTGGCGCTGATCGCCGGCCACGGCCTGCTGGCCTTCCGCGACCCCTACGGCATCCGGCCCCTGTGCCTGGGCCGTCAGGGTGGCAGCGTGATGCTGGCCAGCGAGTCGGTCACGCTGGAGGGCACCGGTTTCGAGCTGGAACGCGACGTGGCGCCCGGCGAGGCGGTGTTCGTGGACCTGCAGGGCAACGTGCAGGCCGAACAGTGCGCGGCGGCCCCGTCGCTCAAGCCCTGCATCTTCGAATACGTGTACCTGGCCCGGCCGGACTCGGTCATCAACGGCATCTCGGTCTACCAGGCCCGCCTGAACCTGGGGGCCACGCTGGCCAAGCGCGTCATCTCCACCGTGCCGCCGAACGACATCGATGTGGTCATCCCCATCCCCGAATCGTCGCGCCCCAGCGCCATGGAGCTGGCCCAGCTGCTGGGTCTGCCTTACCGCGAAGGCTTCGTGAAGAACCGTTACGTGGGCCGCACCTTCATCATGCCGGGGCAGGCGGTGCGCAAGAAGTCGGTGCGCCAGAAGCTCAACGTGATCGGCAGCGAGTTCAAGGGCCGCAACGTGCTGCTGGTGGACGACTCCATCGTGCGCGGCACCACCAGCCGCGAGATCGTGCAGATGGCGCGCGACGCCGGTGCCCGCAAGGTCTATCTGGCCAGCGCTGCGCCGCCGGTGCGCTTTCCCAACGTGTACGGCATCGACATGCCCACGCCCGACGAGCTCGTGGCCCACGGCCGAACGGTCGACGAGGTGCGCCAGATCATCGGCTGCGATGCGCTCATCTACCAGGACGTGGACGCCATGAAGCAGGCCGTGGGCCAGCTCAATCCCAGGCTCGGCGGATTCGATGCGTCGTGCTTCGACGGCGAGTACGTCACCGGCGACATCACCGCCGACGACATCGCCCGGCTCAACCAGGGTCGGGACCAGGTCGAAGAGGGCACCGAGGACACCTCCCGTCTGGCCCTGCCCAATGCACAGGTGGCCTGATGACCGGAAAGCCCTTGCCCGAAGGTCTGCACCGCGACACGCTGGCGGTGCGCGCAGCGGTCGACAAGAGCCAGTACGGCGAGAACGCCGAGGCCCTGTTCCTCACCAGCAGCTTCACGCAGCCCGACAGCGAGACCGCCGCCCGCCGCTTTGCCGGCGAGGAAGACGGCTACATCTATTCGCGCTTCTCCAACCCCACGGTGGCCAGCATGGAGCAGCGGCTGGCCGCGCTCGAAGGCATGGAAGCCTGCGTGGGCACCGCCAGCGGCATGGGCGCCATCCTGCTGCTGTGCATGGGCCTGCTCAAGGCCGGTGACCATGTGGTGTGCTCGCGCTCGGTGTTCGGATCGACCATCAAGCTGCTGGGCACCGAGTTCGCCCGCTTCGGCGTGGAGACCAGCTTCGTCTCGCAGACCGACGTGGCCGAGTGGAAGGCCGCCGTGCGTCCCACCACGAAGCTCTTCTTTGCCGAGACACCCACCAACCCGCTGACCGACGTGTGCGACATCCGCGCACTGGCCGACATCGCCCACAACGCCGGTGCGCTGCTGGCGGTGGACAACTGCTTCTGTTCGCCGGCGCTGCAGCAGCCGGCCACGCTGGGTGCCGACATCGTCATCCATTCGGGCACCAAGTACCTTGACGGCCAGGGCCGCGTGGTGGCCGGAGCCCTGTGCGCCAGCGAGGCCCTGGTGCGCAAGACCTTCATCCCGGTCATGCGCAGTGCCGGCATCAGCCTCTCCCCCTTCAACGCCTGGGTGGTGCTCAAGGGCATGGAGACGCTGGGCATCCGCATGGAAGCGCAGTCGCGCCGCGCACTTGAACTGGCGCAGTGGCTGGAAGCCCATCCCAAGGTCGAGCGGGTGTATTACCCGGGCCTCAGGAGCCATCCGCAGCACGAGCTGGCCATGGCCCAGCAGTCGGGCATGGGCGGTGCAGTGCTGTCCTTCGACGTGAAGGCACCCGATGCGGCCGAGGCCCGCCGCCGTGCCTTCCATGTGATCGACACCACGCAGCTCATGTCGGTCACCGCCAACCTGGGCGACGTGAAGACCATCATCACCCACCCCGGCACCACCTCGCACGGTCGCCTGACCGAAGACCAGCGCCAGGCCGCCGGCATCCGGCAGAACCTGGTGCGCGTGGCCGTGGGCCTGGAACACCTCGACGATCTCAAGGCCGACCTCTCGCGTGGTCTGGACACCCTGTGAACCCTGTGAAAGTACGCACCCGTTTCGCGCCGTCCCCGACCGGCTTCATCCACCTCGGCAACATCCGCTCGGCCCTGTACCCGTGGGCCTTTGCGCGCTCGCAGCAGGGCGACTTCATCCTGCGCATCGAGGACACCGACCTGGAGCGCTCCTCGCAGGCCGCCGTGGACGTGATCATCGAAGGCATGAAGTGGCTGGGCCTGAACCACGACGAAGGCCCCTTCTTCCAGATGCAGCGCATGGACCGCTACAAGGCGGTGCTGGAGCAGCTCAAGGCGGCCGGCCATGTGTATCCCTGCTACATGAGCGTGGCCGAACTCGACGCCCTGCGCGAGCGCCAGATGGCCGCCAAGGAGAAGCCGCGTTACGACGGCACCTGGCGCCCCGAGCCGGGCAAGACCCTGCCGCCGGTGCCCGAGGGCGTGCAGCCGGTGCTGCGTTTCCGCACCCCGGCCGGTGGCAGCGTGGTGTGGGACGACAAGGTCAAGGGCCGCATCGAGATCAGCAACAACGAGCTCGACGATCTGGTCATCGCGCGTCCGGACGGCACGCCCACCTACAACTTCTGCGTCGTGGTCGACGACATCGACATGGGCATCACCCATGTGATCCGCGGCGACGACCATGTGAACAACACCCCGCGCCAGATCCACATCTTCCGGGCCCTGGGCCACGAGCCGCCGGTGTATGCCCACCTGCCCACCGTGCTGAACGAGCAGGGCGAGAAGATGAGCAAGCGCAACGGCGCCAAGCCGGTGACGCAGTACCGCGACGAAGGCTATCTGCCCGATGCGATGGTGAACTACCTGGCCCGCCTGGGCTGGAGCCACGGCGACGACGAAATCTTCAGCCGCCAGCAGTTCCTGCAGTGGTTCGATCTGGACCACCTGGGTCGCAGCGCCGCGCAGTTCGACGAGGCCAAGCTGCGCTGGGTCAATGCCCAGCACCTCAAGGCCATGGACGATGCCGAGCTGGCGCCGCTGGTGGCCGAGCAGCTGCAGCGCCTGGGTCTGAAGGCCGACGATCGCCTGCCCGCCATCTGCGGTCTGTTCAAGGACCGTTGCGACACCACCGTGGCGCTGGCCGGTTGGGCCCGGGCCTTCTATGCGGACGTGCAGCCGGATGCGGCCGAGCTTGCCCAGCACGTCACCGATGCCGTCCGGCCTGCGGTGCGGTCGCTGGCGCAGCAACTGGAAGCCTGCCCCTGGGACAAGGCGGCCATCGCTGCGGTCATCAAGTCGGTGCTGGCCGAGCACGGCCTGAAGATGCCGCAGCTCGCCATGCCGGTGCGCGTGCTGGTCATGGGCACGGCCCAGACGCCGTCGCTGGACGCGGTGCTGGCACTGCACGACAAAAAAGTTGTGGTGAGGCGTTTGCAGAACGCCTGAAAAGTGGTCTATAATTTGAGGCTTGCTGATGCACACGACGCAACGCAGACAGACAGACTTCAAAAGCTGTTCGATGCCGAGCCAAGTGGGTTGAAAGCAAACCCTGTGGGGGTATAGCTCAGCTGGGAGAGCGCTTGCATGGCATGCAAGAGGTCAGCGGTTCGATCCCGCTTACCTCCACCAACAATTCGGAGTCGCGCAGTGCGGCAGGGTCAGAGATTCGATCTTGAACACTGCTACAATGCGAGATTCCAGTCCAGGTTATGACCCTATCGTCTAGAGGCCTAGGACATCACCCTTTCACGGTGAGTACCGGGGTTCGAATCCCCGTAGGGTCGCCAAACATGCCGCAAGGCACGTAGGCACAAGTGGTGGCACTTGGTTCGCAAGAACGAACGCCAACTGCCAGGAGTGGTAGTTCAGTTGGTTAGAATACCGGCCTGTCACGCCGGGGGTCGCGGGTTCGAGCCCCGTCCACTCCGCCAAACAAATCAACGGGTTGCACGAGAAATCGCGCAACCCGTTGTGCTTTCTGGAACCGAATTCCCGATCTCCGGGGTTCAGGCCACCCGCCGCTCCAGCCATCCCACCCGCACCAGCCCGGTGGACAAGGCGGTGCCGCACACGATCACCAGCCCGCAGCCCACCATCCAGGCGGTGACGCGTTCGTTTAGGAACACGGCGCCGTAGGACATGGCGAACACCGGCACCAGGAAGGTGACGGTGAGTGCCTTGCTGGGGCCGGCCTTCTCGATGATGCGGAAGAAGATCACATACGCAATGGCGGTGCACAGCAGCGCCACGGCGACCACCGCCCACCAGGCGGTGGCGCTGGCCGGCTGGCTGGGCCAGAACACCGCCGTGGGGATGGCCAGGGCCAGTGCGGCACCGATCTGGCTGCCGCTGGCCGTGGCCAGCGGGTGCAGACCGCCGAGGTGCTTTTTGGTGAAGCTCGCCGCCAGGCCATAGCAGACGGTGGCCAGCAGGCAGGCACCCATGGCCAGCAGCGCCAGCGGGCTGGACGACGCGGCCAGGCCGCTGAGCCCCGATTTGCCGATGACCAGCAGGCACACGCCGGCAAAGCCGATGCCCAGACCCAGCATGCGCGAAGGGCCAGGGCGTTCACGCAGCCAGATCCAGGCGACGAGCGCCCCGGTCAGGGGAACGGTCGCGTTCAGGATGGAGGTCAGCCCGGTGGGGATGTGCAGCACCGCAAACGCGAACAGCATGAACGGAATGCCCGAGTTCAGCAGGCCCACGAACAGGATGGGGCCCAGGCGGCGGCGGAAATCGGCCCACACCCCGGACACCAGAAACACCGGCAGCATGAACAGCGCCGCCAGCCCGACCCGCAGGCCGGCGGTGGCGACGATGCCGAAGTCGGCGACGCCCAGGCGCATGAACAGGAACGACGAGCCCCACAGGGCTGCAAGGGCGACGAACTCAAGGATCAGGATGGGGGGCATGGGGCGGGTTGCGCGGGCAGGCGTTCAGATCAGCCGGGGTTCGCCGGACTCGAGCGCCAGCAGGGCCACCTTGCGGTGCAGCCCGCCAGAATAACCGGTCAGTGATCCGTTGGCGCCCATCACGCGGTGGCAGGGCACGATGACGCTGACCGGATTGGCGCCGACCGCAGCACCCACCGCCCGCACCGCAGAGGGTCGGCCGATGGCGCGCGCCACCTCGCCGTAGCTCACCGTGCGGCCCGGTTCGATCAGGCACAGGGCCTGCCAGACGGCTTGCTGGAATCCGGTACCGGCCGACAGGTCCAGCGGCAGGTCGAAGCCTGCGGTGTCACCGGCAAAGTAGCGCTCCAGGACCTGCGCCGTTCGTTGCAGCAGCGGATGCGTGGCATCGCGGGTCCAGCGGGCCACCGCGTCGGGGGCCGGCGTGTCGCGCTGGCCTTCGTGGAACCAGGCGCCGGCCAGGCCGGTCCCGGTGGCGGCCAGCAGGAGTCTGCCCAGCGGGGTGTCGACATCGGTGCAGACCATGGGGGCTCGGGGTGCAGGGGTTTTCATGAGGCGTTGGAGGCAGGTGAATGGTCGGCCCACAGCCGGATGACGGCGTAGCTGCGCCAGGGTTGCCAGGCTGCTGCGACGGCATCGGCGTGCCGCTGGCGTTCGCGCGGGGACAGCCCCGGCGACCGGGGTGCCAGGGCCTCGAGCAGCACCACGTCGCCCGGCGGCCAGGCGTCCGGCCAGCGCAGGGCGCGCATGGCGATGTAGTGGGCGGTCCACGGCCCGATGCCCGGCAGCGCCTGCAAGGCAGCGATGGTGGTGTCCACCCGGGCGTGCGGGCTCAGATCCAGACCGCCGTGCTCCACCGCCTCGGCCAGGGCCACGATGGCCCGCTGGCGCTGCCGCACCACACCGAGCTGGCCTAGCCGCTCGGCCGCATCCGGCGCCAGGAACCGGGCGGCCGGCGGGAACAGGCGTTCCAGCCCGGGCAGGGCAGGGGGTGTGTCCGGGCAGGGGTCGCCAAACGCCTGCACCACGCGGCCGGCCAGCGTGCGCGCCGCCGCCACCGTGACCTGCTGGCCCAGGATGGCCCGCAACGCCAGCTCGAAGCCGTTCACCGTGCCGGGCACCCGCAGGCCGGCCGCGCCGGGCAGGGTGGGTTCCAGCGCGGTGGCCATGGCGACGGGGTCGGCATCCAGATCGAGCAGGGCGCGCAGTCGCACCATGACCACCGGCAGCACCGCCAGCAGGCCGTCGCTCACCATCAATCCGACCCGTTCACGTTGCGGCTCGAACTGCAGCGCACACCAGCCGGCATGGGTCCGCCCGGCCACGGTCAGTCGCAGCGTGCGGGCATAGCGCAGGCCGGTCCGGTCCACCGTTTCAACGCCGGGCAGGGCGCGGGCCGCCAGGAAGCCCAGTAGGCCGTCCAGATCGAGTGGTCCCTGCCAGCCCAGCCACACCAGACCCGGCTGGCGGGTGCGGGCCCGGCTGGCACGGATCTGCAGCGGTGGCAGGCCGTAGTGCTGGCGCATGGCCGCATGAAAGCGCCGCTGGCTGCCGAAACCCGCAGCCAGCGCCACCTCGGCCACCGGCAGATCGGTGTCGGTGAGCAGCTGCTTGGCGCTCAGCAGGCGCCGGGTCTGCAGCACCTGCAACGGCGACACGCCCAGGTGCTGCGCGAACACCCGGCGCAGATGGCGGTCGGTCACACCCAGGTGGCCGGCCAGCCGGGCCAGCGTGGGGCCGTCGCCGGCCAGGTGCTGCTGCGGATCGTTCAGCCAGCGCAGGGCGTGCTGCAACAGGATGTCACCGGCATCCAGCGTGGACCACGGACGCTCGGCCGGTGCCAGTTCGGGCCGGCAGCGCAGGCAGGGCCGGAAGCCGGCCTGTTCGGCCTGTGCGGCATGGTCGAAGAACCGGCAGTGTTCCCGCCGCGGCGTTCGTACCGCGCACACCGGCCGGCAGTAGATGCCGGTGCTGGTCACCCCCGCAAAGAAGCGGCCGTCGAACCGGCGGTCACGCGAGCACAGGGCGCGGTAGCGGGCATCGTCCGCGCAGGCCGGGCCATGGCCCTCGGTGAGGGCTTGTGCATCGGTGATCCGGGTCGTGGACATGCCGCGATGGTAGGGCCGGAATGCCGTGCGGCATGGCCGTTTCCGGACCTGTGTTTACCGCCGGTTCACAGGACGGGCCCGGGCCGATTCCTACAATCCTCGGTTTGATTCCACAGGGAGCATTGCATGCAGGTTGCCGCGTCCATCTTCAAGGCCTACGACATCCGGGGTGTGGTGCCCGCCACATTGAACGAGTCGGTGGCCGAAGCCCTGGGCCGGGCCTTCGGCTCGGTGGCGCGGCAGCAGGGCGAGACCACGGTGGCGGTGGGTCGCGACGGGCGCCTGTCCGGCCCCGACCTGTCGGCGGCCCTCATCCGGGGTCTCGTGGCCGCCGGCATCGATGTCATCGACGTGGGCATGGTCACCACCCCCATGCTGTATTTCGCGGCCAGCACCCTGTGCCGCAGCGGCATCCAGGTGACCGGCAGCCACAACCCCAAGGACTACAACGGCTTCAAGATGGTGCTGGCCGGCCGGGCCATCTTCGGTGAAGACATCCAGGCCCTGCGCCGTCTGATCGAGCAGGACGCAGCGGTGCCGGCCGATGGTGGCCGGGTGCGGCATGTGAACGTGGCGGGAGCCTACCGCGACCGGATCGTGGGCGATGTGAAGCTCGCCCGGCCCATGAAGATCGTGGTGGACTGCGGCAACGGCGTGGCCGGCGCCTCGGCCCCGGCACTGTTCCGCGCGCTGGGCTGCGAGGTGATCGAGCTGTTCAGCGAGGTCGACGGCGAGTTCCCGAACCACCACCCCGACCCCAGCAAGCCCGAGAACCTGCAAGACCTGATCCGCACCCTGTCCGAGACCGACGCCGAGCTGGGCCTGGCCTTCGACGGCGACGGCGACCGCCTGGGCATCGTCACCCGGTCGGGCCAGAACATCTACCCCGATCGCCAGATGATCCTGTTCGCGCAGGACGTGCTCACCCGCGTGCCCGGTGGCGACATCGTGTTCGACGTGAAGTGCTCGCAGCGCCTGGGCCCGGCCATCGAGGCGGCCGGCGGCCAGCCCCACATCTACAAGACCGGCCATTCGCTCATCAAGGCCCGCATGAAGGAGCTGAACAGCCCGTTGGGCGGCGAGATGAGCGGCCACATCTTCTTCAAGGAGCGCTGGTTCGGCTTTGACGACGGCACCTACGCGGGCGCGCGCCTGCTGGAGATCCTCAGCCGCCATGCCGATGCCAGCGCCACGCTGGAAGCGCTGCCCACCAGCCACAGCACACCCGAGCTCAATGTGGGCTGTGCCGAAGGCGAACCGCACGCGGTGGTGGCGCGCCTCGTCGAGCAGGTGAAGGTCGACGCGCCGGCGCGCTTGTCGACCATCGACGGCGTGCGCATCGACTGGCCGGACGGTTTCGGGCTGATCCGGGCCTCCAACACCACGCCGGTGCTGGTGCTGCGTTTCGAAGGCCAGACGGTGGAGGCGCTGCACCGCATCGAGGCCCACATGCTGGCGCTGCTGCGCCAGGCCAAGCCCGACGCCGTGGTGGGCGCGGCCGCCCACTGAGCGTTCGGCGCCGTCCGGGTCAGTGCGGCAGCAGCCCCAGCAGGTGCTGCAGCACGGCGGTGGCACGGGGGTCGACCGGCAGCGGCTGACCGGCCTGAGCAGCCCCTGCCCAGGCGGCTTCCACCGCCTGTTCCACGGCCGTTGCATCGGCCACCGGCAGGGTCTGGCCGGCGGCGTCGAGCTGTTCGTAGCTCTCGGCAAAGTTCCACACATTCGGCCCGTGCAGCACCTGGCAGCCCAGGGCCAGCGGTTCGTGCGGGTTGTGGCCGCCCACCGCCGCGAAGGACCCGCCCACCAGCGCCACCGGCGCCAGCCGGTACCACAGGCCCATCTCGCCGATGGTGTCGGCCACGTACACCGCGCCGCCGTCGGGCAGGTGCACGCCGGCGCTGCGCAGCGGGGCCGGCGGCTGGCACAGCGCGGCCACTTCGGCGCCCCGGGCCGGTGCCCGTGGCGCAATGACGAGCAGGGCATCCGGGTGGCGTTCGAGCAGACCGCGGTGGGCCTGCAGGGCCAGGGCTTCCTCGCCGGGGTGGCTGGAGGCCAGCAGCCAGACCGGGCGGGTCCGCAGCGCGGCCAGCCAGGCGGCCAGGTCGTCGGCATCGCAGGCCAGCGGCGGTGTGAGCGACTTGATGGTGCCGCTCACCGCCACGCGGTCCGGGCGGGCACCCAGCGCCACCAGGTGGGCGGCACTGGTGTCGTTCTGCGCGAACAGCCGGTCGAAGCCGGGCAGCAAGGCGCGGTAGATCCAGCGGCCCCAGCGTCGCTTGGCCATCGACGCGTCGCTCAGCCGGGCATTGACCAGCACGCGGGGAATGTCCCGCGCGGCCGTGGCGGCGATCAGGGTGGGCCACAGGTCCATCTCGCACCACACGGCCAGGTCGGGACGCCAGTGGTCGAGGAAGCGGTGCACGGCACCGGGCGTGTCGGCCGGCGCGAACTGGTGCTGCACGCCGTCGGGCAGGCCGGTGCGGCGCAGCGCATCGCCCGACGTGCGGGCGGTGGTGGTGATCAGGAAGTGCACCTCCGGCCGGGCCTGTGCCATGCGCGCGAACAGCCCGGCCAGGGCCATGGCTTCGCCCACGCCCACGGCATGCCCCCAGACCAGCGGACCCTCGGGGCGGTCGGCGTATTCGTGGCCCAGCTTCTGGTGCACGCTGCGGGGGGTTTCCTTGCCGCGCCGCAGACGGTGCCTGAGCCCCAGGTGCCACACCGGGGTCAGCAGGTGCGACAGCGCCACGTAGGCCCGCAGCGCCAGCGTCATGCCCGGCCCTCCAGCCAGGGCCCGAGCACCGCCATGTGGCGCCGGGTCGAGCCGCCGTGCTCGGCGTAGAAGGCTTCGGCGCCGGCGGTGGCCAGGGCCTGCCGCTCGGGCGATGTCAGCAGATCGACCAGGGCGCGGGACAGGCCCGGGATGTCCATGTGCTGCTGCAGCACGCCGGCCTCCAGCGCCTCCACGCCCGGGTACTCGATGCCCCAGATGCTGGGGCCCACCATCACCGGCTTGCGCAGGGCCAGCGGCTCGATCACGTTGTGGGCGCCCATGGGCACGAAGGATGCGCCCACCACCACCACCTGCGACAGCGCCAGATAGAAGTACATCTCCCCCAGCGAGTCGCCCAGCAGCACATCGACGGTGGCCATGTCGGGGCTGTCGGCGTTGGGTTGCAGCGCCGCGTCCAGGTCGCGGCTGCGACGGCTCACCCGCAGGCCGGCTGCGCCCAGCAGCTCGGCCACCGCGTCGAAGCGCTGCGGGCTGCGCGGCACATAGACCACCAGCAGCGGCGGCAGGCCGGCAGCGGCCACACCTTGCCGCACCTGGCTAATGGCATCGATGAAGGGTTCGTCCTCGCCGACGATGGCGCTGGCAAAGCACAGCACCGGCCGCCCCCCGACCACGCCGGTGGCCAGTTGCCAGGGCGCCAGCAGGGCCTGGCCGGCGGCCAGGTGGGCGGGGTTGGGCGGCAGGTCGAAGCGGGTCTCGCCGACGACCTCGACCCGCTCGCAGCCGACGTCGCGGAAGCGCTGTGCATGGGTCTCTGACTTGCACATGACCAGTTCGTAGGCCCGGAAGATGTCGGCCCGGAATCCCCAGGCCACGCGCCGGTCGCGCTCGATGCTCTTGCGCGGGTACTGAGCATTGGCCATGCCCAGCGGCACACCGCAGCGGCGTATGCCCGCCAGCAGCACCGGCCAGGTGTCGATCTCGGTCATGAGCGCAGCGCGCGGCCGGGTGTGGGCCACAAACCGCCGCACGGCCCAGCCCAGCTCCAGCGGCACGAAGCACACCTGCAGCCGTCCTGCGGCCATGTCCTCGGCGAACAAGGTGTGTGCAGCCGTGCGACCGGCCGGCGTCAGGGTGGACACCAGCACCGGGTAGCCGGCGGCCAGCAGCGCGCGGATGAGGGGAGCGGCACCGCGCAGCTCCCCCATGGAAGCCGAGTGAACCCACACCGGCCGCTGCAGCGCGGTGTCGACCCGGCCGAAGCGTTCGCCCCAATGCCGGCGGTACAGCGGTTCCTTGCGGCCGCGACGCCACAGGAACAGCAGGAACACCGGCAGCATCAGGTGCCACGCCAGTCCGTACAAGACCAACAGCACCCGGGTCTGCCAGCGGAACGGCGACGGTCGGACAGACGACGGCAACGCAAGGGTCATGAAAAAAGGGACCGTTCGGACACAGGGGGTGGGGTGGGGCTGGCAGGCGTCTTGCCCGTAGCCCGTTCAGTATAGTTATGCCCTGCGACGCCCCTGCTGCGGCGCCCCCCGCCCTGGACCTTCCCTCATGCCCCTCGACCTGCCGGCCTGGACCGCCGTCATTCCCTTGCGCGCCGGCTCCAAGGGCCTGCCGGGCAAGAACCTGCGTCCGCTCGGTGGCAAGCCCCTGTACCGGCATGCGCTGGACCAGGCCCTGGCGGCCGGAGCCGCGCGCGTGCTGATCACCACCGACCTGCCCGAGGTGCTGCAGGCCGGGCTGCCTCCCGAGGTGCATGGCATCCCCCGCCCGCCCGAACTCGCCGGGGACGCGGTGCCCATGGCGCCGGTGCTGGTGCACGCCCTGCAGCAGGGCGATGTGCAGGGCACGGTGGTGCTGCTGCAGGCCACTTCGCCCCTGCGCACGGCGGACGACATCCGCGCCGCGCTGGCGCTGTTCGCCACGGGTGATTACGGGCTGGTGATGAGCGTGACCGAGGCCGACCGGGGCGTGCTCAAATGGGGCCGGCTGGACGGTCAGCGGTTCGTGCCGCTGTCGGCCCCCGAGCACTGCTTCGCCAACCGCCAGTCCTTGCCGCCGGTGGTGCGGCCGAATGGGGCCGTCTATGTGTTCGACGCCGCGCGCCTGGTGGCCACCGGCAGCCTGGCCGCCGATGCGGTGGGCGTGATCACCATGCCGGCCGAACGCAGCCACGACATCGACAACCTCGACGACTTTGAGCAGGCCGAGCGCCTGCTCGCCCGACACGCCCTGGAGCACCCATGAAGATTGCACACCGCGAGATTTCTCCCACCCAGCCGCCCCTGGTGGTGGCCGAGATCGGCATCAACCACGGCGGCAGCCTGGAAGTGGCCAAGGGCATGGTGCTGGCCGCGGCCAAGGCCGGCTGCGAGATGGTCAAGCACCAGACCCATTTCGTCGACGACGAGATGACCGACGAGGCCAAGGCCATCTTCCCGCCCAACGCCGACAAGTCCATCTGGCATGTGATGGAGGAGTGCGCCCTGGGCAAGGACGACGAGATCGAGCTCAAGCGCTACGCCGAGTCGCTGGGCATGATCTACATCTCCACCCCGTTCTCGCGCGCTGCGGCCGACTTTCTGGCCGAGATCGGCGTGGCGGCCTTCAAGATCGGCTCGGGCGAATGCAACCATGTGCCCCTGATCCGGCACATCGCCAGCTTCGGCAAGCCGGTGATCATGAGCACCGGCATGCAGACCATCGACAGCCTGCGGCCTTCGGTGGAAGCCCTGGACCAGGCCGGCATCGAGTACGCGCTGCTGGAGTGCACCAACCTCTACCCGTCGCCGCCGGAGATCGTGAGCCTGCAGGGCATCGGCGAGCTGCGGCGGGCCTTTCCGAAGGCGGTGATCGGCTTCTCCGACCACAGCATCGGCCCCGAGATGGCCATTGCCTCGGTCGCACTGGGCGCCTGCATCCTGGAGCGCCACTTCACCGACACCCGTTACCGCAAGGGCCCGGACATTCCGTGCTCCATGGACCCGGCCGAGCTGCGTTTCCTGATCGACCGCTCGCGCGAGGTGCACACCGCCCTCATGAACCCCAAGGTGCGCACCGCGCCCGAGGAAGATGTGTACCGCTTCGCGCGGGGCTCCATCGTGGCCGACCGTGACCTGCCTGCGGGCCATGTCGTCACCGAGCAGGACATCTGGGCCCGCCGGCCCGGCTCCGGCGAGATCTCGGTGCAGCACTTCGATCGCCTGGTGGGCGCCCGCCTGACCCGCTCGGTGCGCCGCAACCAGCAGCTGCGCTGGTCCGATCTGGACGGCGTGGCTCCGCTGGTCAACACCTGATGGCCATGGCACGTCGCCTGCTCTTCGTCACCGGCACCCGCGCCGACTACGGCAAGCTCGAACCGCTGGCCCTGGCCGCGCAGCAGGCGGGATTCGCCATCGGCTTCTTCGTCACCGGCATGCACATGATGGGCCGCTACGGCGAGACGCGGCTGGAGGTGCGGCGCTTTCCCGGGGCCGAGATCCACGAGTTCCACAACCAGCGCGAAGGCGATGCGCAGGAGTTCATCCTGTCCAAGACGGTGCTCGGCTTCTCCGACTTCCTGCACGAGCACCGGCCCGATCTGGTGGTGATCCACGGCGACCGGGTGGAGGCGCTGGCCGCCTCCATCGTCTGCGCCATGAAGTACATCCCCTCGGCCCATATCGAAGGCGGCGAGGTGTCGGGCACCATCGACGAGTCCATCCGCCACTGCAACACCAAGCTGTGCAGCGCGCATTTCGTGAGCTCCGAGCCGGCGCGCCAGCGGGTGCTGGCCCTGGGCGAGGCGGCGGCCAACGTGTTCAACATCGGCTCGCCCGAACTCGACACCCATGCCCGCCCCAGCGGCGTGACGCTGCAGCAGGTCAAGGAGCGCTACGCCATCCCGTTCGATGACTACGGCATTGCGGTGTTCCACCCGGTCACCTCCGAGGCGGCGAGCATCGGCGCGCAGGCGCAGTCGCTGTTCGGCCGGCTGCAGGCCAGCGGGCGGCATTTCGTGGTGATCGCGCCCAACAACGACCCCGGCACCGAAGACATCTTCCGGGTGCTGGAGGGCCTGCCGCCCGAGCGCTTCCGCCTGATCCCGTCCATGCGTTTTGCCTACTTCAGCGAACTCATGCGCCATGCCAGCGCCATGATCGGCAACAGCAGTGCCGGCGTGCGCGAGGCGCCCTTCCTGGGTGTGCCCAGCCTGGACGTGGGCACCCGCCAGAACCGGCGCGCCAGCGGCCCGTCGATCACACCCTGTTCGGCGTTCGACGTCGATGTGATCGACCGCTTCCTGACCGAATCCTGGGGGCGGCGCCTGGCGCCCGACACCACCTTCGGCGCCGGTGATGCCGCTGCCCGTTTCGTGCAGGTGCTGCAGCAGGCGTCGTTCTGGGAGCGGCCGCTGCAGAAGGTGTTTGCCGATGACTGATGCATCCCTGGCATGGCCCGCGCGCGGCTGGCTGGACCGCGCCACCGGTTTCTTCGACGGCATGGCGCGGTGGTCCGCGGTGGGCCTGCTGCTGGGCGTGCCGACCTCGATCGCCCTGGTCAACATCAGCATCCTGTTCCTGCTGATCGGCTGGGCCGGTTCGGGCCGCTGGCAGCGCAAATGGGACGCCTTGCGCGCCAGCCCGCTGACCTTGCCGGTGGTGTTGCTGTCGGCCTGGATGCTGCTGGGCATGGCGTGGACCGAGGCCGACCGCAAGGTGATCGGCTCCCACCTGTACGTGTACAGCAAGCTGCCGCTGATGCTGGTCCTGCTCACCGTCTTCGACGACGCCCGCTGGCGCCAGCGGGGCTGGTGGGCGTTTGCCGTCGGCTGCCTGATCACCCTGGGCTCGACCTACGCCAGCATCTGGGTGCAGATCCCCTGGGCCGATTCGTACCAGCGGGGCTTCGGTGTGTCCCACCACATCTTCAACGACTACATCGCCCAGGGGCTGGCCATGTCGGTGTTCGTGGCCTGGGTCGTGTCGCAGGCGATCGATGCGAAGCAGCCGCTGCTGCGATGGGGGTGGGCGCTGGTGGCCGCGCTGGGCGTGTTCAGCGTGACGCACCTGCTGGAAGGCCGGACCGGCCAGGTCACGGTGCTTGCCATGGGGCTGGCCATGGTGATGACCATCGAATCCGCCCGGGTCCGCTGGACGATGGTGGTGCTGCTCGTGGCGGGTGCCGTGGTGCTGGCCTTCAGCTCGCCCCTGATCGTGGCCAGGGTCACGCAGGCCCTGGCCGAGGCGCGCCAGTACGACAGCGCCGGTGTGGTCTCCACCTCCATCGGCGCCCGGCTGGACATGTGGCGCAACGCCTGGGGCATGTTCCTGGACAGTCCCTGGATCGGTCACGGTCCCGGCGGCTACCGGGTGCTGTCTACCGCCATCTACTCGATCGGGGCCCAGTGTTCGGTGTCGTGCATCCATCCGCACAACCAGTACCTGTTCTTTCTGGTGGACCATGGTCTGCCGGGCCTGCTGATGTACCTGTGGGTGCTGGGTTGTCTGGCGGCGCTGGTGTGGCGCAGTCATGGTGCGCAGCGCGCGCTGGTCACCGGATTCCTCGCGGTGCTGCTCGTGGACGGCTTCATCAACGGACCGTTCTGGGTCACGACCGAGCGCCATCTGTTCGCCACCGTGCTGCCGCTCCTGATGGCGGCCTGGCCGTCCCGCCCTTCCCCGACCGCCGGGGCCGGCACCGCATGATCCCCCTGTGGAAGCTGCGTCGGGAATGGGCGTCGCTGCAGCAGCAGCTGCAGGCCGTTCCGGAGCGGCTGATCGGCCCTTGGCGCCAGCGCCGGCTGGACGCCCGCTTTCCGGCCGACTGCCACGTGCAGGACGGTGGTCATCCGCTGACCGACAAGGTGGCCATCTTCCTGGTGTTCCAGCCGGCGGGCCTGAGCGATTCATGCCGCCAGACCTGCGAGCACCTGGCCCGCCAGGGCCACGCGGTGCTGCTGGTGGCCAACCACGCCGTGACGGCCACCGATGTCGAGCGCCTGCGCCCCTGGGTCTGGCGCTTTGTGCAACGGCCCAATTTCGGTTACGACTTCGGGGGTTATCGCGATGGCATCCGCCTGCTGCAGCACTGGGGTGTGGAGCCGGCGCAGGTGGTGATGCTCAACGACAGCATCTGGTACCCGGTGGTGCCGAGCGATGCCCTGCTGCCTGCCATGGAAGCCTCGCCGGCCTCGTTCACGGGCGCCTTCCGGTTTGTGGACCCGGGCGGCCATGACGCCGAGCATGCGGGCATCTTCCTGTCCTATTTCTTCCACTTCAAGCGCCCGCTCTGGCAGTCGAAGGTGTTCCGTCGCTACTGGAGCGACTATGTCTGCAGCAGCAACAAGGTGCTCACCGTCAAGCGCGGCGAACGGGGCTTCTCGCGCACCCTGATGGGCGCCGGTGTGCCCAGCGAAGGCATCCATTCGCGGGATCGGCTGATGGCTCTCCTGCGCGGGCTGCCGGACGAAGAACTGCGCAAGGTGCTGGATTACGCGGCCTACACCGACGAGTCCCTGCAGCGCCAGGGCGATGCCCTGCTGGCCGAATCGCCATCGGCCCCGGGCTGGCGAGATCGGGCGCTGGCGCAGCTGCAGGCGGCGGTCGACCGCCGCAACCCGGTGTCCACCCTGTGCTATGCCGCCATCCGGTGGATGGGCGTGCCTTACCTCAAGAAGAACGCGGGCGAGTTGCAGGTGCGCATGCGCCGGCAGTACCTGCGCGCCGTGGCGGCCGGGGATCTGCCGCACCCCGGCGAGGTGGTGCTGGCCGAGGTGAGGGCGCGCACGCCCGGGGCCTGAGGCGCCCTGGCGGGCTCAGACCACGCCGGCGTAGAAATCCAGGATGCGCTGGCGCATGGCGCCCAGGGTCCAGCCCGACCAGATCAGGGCACGGCCCTTGTTGTCGGTGACCACGTCGCCGTCGCGCAGCTTCATCAGGTTCTCGGGCTTGATGTCGATGCCGTTGAGGGTCACGGCCACCTGCTGGCGGCGCCGCGCGCGGATCCAGGGCAGCAGCGGCTTGATCCACAGCCACACCCGGATGCGCGACATGTACTCCAGCGTGAGCTTGACCGCAAACCGCCCGCTCAGGGCCTTCATGTGGGGCTGGGCGGCCCAGCTGATGAAGCGTTCGTCGGCGGCCATCGGGCGGTAACCCAGATCCGGGTGCTGCGCGAAGAGTTCGCGGAAGCGCTGTGCGATGTAGTGGCACTGCGCCGGGTGGAACACCACCAGCGACGAATTGCCCCGTGCGTACTTGCGGCCCTGTGTGCGCCGGTGGATGAACCGCCCCACCGGACCGAAGGGGATGATGGCGCTCTGCAGCATGGCCACGGTCTGAGGCGTGTCCATGAGGGACAGCGCCTGACCAAGGTCGCCGAACACCAGGGTGTCCAGGTCCACGTAGATGGCGGGCAGGTCGGTGGGCAGCACGCCGGGCTCGAACATGCACAGCTTGGCCTGGCAGCCGGCCCGCATCAGGGGGGGCTGCAGGAAGAAGGCCGGCATCTGCACCGGGGTCACGCGGGGGTCCAGGCCCTCGCGGTCACGGTCGGTGAGCAGCGTGAAGCGGGCCACGCCCGGGCTGTGCTCCGCGATCGCCCGCACCAGCCGGTTGACGATGGACACCGGGTACTTGGTGCCCCAGCAGATCAGCACGCACTGCCAGGCAGCACCGGGGGACGACGGGTTCATGAATGCAGGGATGGGAGCGTCACTGCGACAGCAGCGAATTGATCGGTCGCAGGTCGTCCGGCGTCAGCACGCCGGCGGCCTGTCGCAGCCGCAGGTTGCCCAGCAGCACGTTGTAGCGGGCCTGGGCCAGATCGCGCTTGGTCTGGAACAGCTGGCTCTGGGCATTGAGCACGTCGATGTTGATGCGCACGCCCACCTGGTAGCCCAGGCGGTTGGCGTCGAGCGCGCTCTGGCTGGAGGCCTCGGCGGCTTCCAGCGCCTTCACCTGGCCCTGGCCGGACACCACACCGAAGAACGCACTGCGGGCGGCCTGGTCGACACCGCGGCGCGCGCCTTCGAGGTCGTTGCGGGCCTTTTCCTCCAGCGCCAGTGTCTCCTTGATCCGGTTCTGCACCGCGAAGCCGGCAAACAGCGGCAGGTTGAGCTGCACGCCCACGCTGCCGGTGTTGGTGCGCACATTGCCGGGGATGCCCTGGATGGACGACGGGGCGCGGCTGGTGCCGTAGGAGGCCACCAGGTCCACCGTGGGCTTGTGGCCGGCCTCTGCCTTCCCGGTCTCGAGCTGGGCGATCTCGAGGTTGCGCCGGGCCTGCACGATGCTGGGGTGCTGTTCGCCGGCCATGTTCAGCCAGGCCTGCGGATCGGCCGGACTCAGTGGCGGCAGGTTCACCGGCAGCACCAGCGGGCGGGGCGCCGTGTTGCTGCGGCCCACCAGCTGGTCCAGGGCCAGTTTCTTGACGCGCAGGTCGTTCTCGGCCGCGATTTCCTGGGCCACCACCAGGTCGAAGCGGGCCTGGGCCTCGCGGGCGTCGGTGACGGTGGCGGTGCCCACCTCGAAGTTGCGCTGCGCGGCCGCCAGCTGCTCGGACACGGCGGTCTTCTGGGCCTGCACGAAGGTCAGCGTGTCCTGGGCCGCCAGCACGTCGAAGTAGGCCTGGGTGGTGCGCACCACCAGATCCTGCTCGGCCTGGGTCAGCCGGGCCTGGGCGATGTCGCGGGTGAGGGTGGCCTGCTCGTCGGTGAGCTTGGCCACCGGCCGGTACAGCGGCTGGCTGGCCGACAGGGTGGCTGTCCGGCTGCTGCTGGAGCCGTCCAGCAGGTTGTTGCTGCTGTCGCGGTTGTTCCAGCTGGCCCCGGCGCCCAGCCCCACCTGGGGCAGCAGGCCGGCCCGGGCCTGATCGGCCTGGGCCTGGCTGGCATCGAACTGGGCCCGCGCGGCCAGGTAGGTGGCGTCGAAGTCGCGCGCCGCCTGGTAAAGCTCCAGCAGGCTTTGTGCCTGCACCTGGGTGACGCCACCCAGGGCCAGCAGGCCGGCGGCGGCAATCTGCCGCAGCACGGAGCGCACGGGCAGGGACGGTACGGACAGCAGGTTCATGGTGTTCCTTGGCAGACGGTCGATCAATAGACGGGAACGGCCGGATCCAGTTCCTGGGACCAGCGATCGATGCCGCCGTGGATGTTGACCACCGACTCGAAGCCCTGGTTGTTCAGGAAATGCACCACCTGGGCGCTGCGCATGCCGTGGTGGCACAGGCAGGCCACCGGCCGCTGCGGGTCGAGCTCGGCCAGCCGGGCCGGGATCGTGCGCATCGGGATGTGCAGCAGCTCGAAGCCGTCGGGACGGACCGACGCGGTCTGCAGTTCCCAGGGTTCACGCACGTCCAGCACCAGCGGCAGGGGGCCGTCGGGCCGCTCCTGACGCACCTGTTCAAGCCATTGGGAAAGCTGGGCCGGGGTGATGGACTGCATGGCGGTCTGACTCAGAAACGGAAGCGCGAGGGCGCAGGGAAGTTCAGCAGGCGCGGGGCCACCGTGTCCCAGGGCTGGGCCGTCTGGAACGCGGCTTCGCCGGTGCGGGTGACGATGGTGGCCCGCATGACCGGTTCGTGACCGACGACGGCCGCCAGCCGCCCGCCCGGGGCCAGCAGCGACAGCAGGGCCGGCGGCACCTCGGCCACCGAGCCACCCAGCACGATGGCATCGAACGGTGCGCCCTGGCGGCACGCCGCGAAGTCCTGGGCGGCGGCATCGGCCTGCCGCACCTCGACCTGGGTCAGCCCCTGGCGGGCCAGGTTGGCGCGGGCCATGTCGGCCAGGGCGGGGTCGATCTCCAGGGTCACCACCTGGCGGGCCAGTCCGGCCATCAGGGCGGCCATGTAGCCGCTGCCGGTGCCGATCTCCAGCACGCGGTCGGTGGGCTTGAGCTGCAGGTCCTGCAGCAGGCGGGCCTGCACCTTGGGCGCCAGCATGCACGGGCCGTCCGTGCCCTGGGCCGTCAGGGGCAGTTCAAGGTCGGCGAAGGCCAGGGCCTTGTGGGCTTCGGGCACATAGTCTTCGCGGTGCACCCGGGCCAGCAGGTCGAGCACGCGGCCATCGAGCACCTCCCAGGGGCGGATCTGCTGCTCGATCATGTTGAAGCGGGCCTGTTCCGGGCTGAGGCCCAGTCCTGCGGGGGACGTCATCGAAGTACTCCTGTGGCGATGTTGAGCGGGGAACCCACGATTTTATCGGGGGGGTGTCCAGAGCCGGCGCAGCCAGCGGGCCAGGTCGTCGAGGTAGCAGTAGGCCACCGGCACCACCACCAGGGTCAGCACCGACGAGGTGATGACCCCGCCGATCACCGCCTGGCCCATGGGCGCGCGCTGTTCCGACCCTTCGGTCAGGGCAAAGGCCAGCGGCACCATGCCGAACACCATGGCCAGGGTGGTCATGAGGATGGGGCGCAGCCGCACGCGGGCAGCCAGCAGCAGGGCTTGTTCGCGTTCCATCGGGGGCTGGCCGTCCAGGCCTTCGCGGGCGCGGATGGCGAAGTCCACCAGCAGGATGGCGTTCTTGGTCACCAGGCCCATGAGCAGCACGATGCCGATGACCGAGAACATGCTCACGGTCGAGCCGAACATCAGCAGCGCCAGCACCACGCCGATCAGCGTCAGCGGCAGCGAGGTCATGAGCGCCAGCGGCTGCAGGAAGCTGTGGAACTGGCTGGCCAGGATCATGTAGATGAAGATGATGGCCAGCGCCAGCGCCGAGACTGCGTAGCCGAACGACTCCCGCATGTTCTTGGTGGAGCCGCCGAACTCGGTGCGGTAACCCGGCGGCAGCGCGATGCCGTCGAGCACTTTCTGGATCTCGGCCGTCACCTCGCCGGCCGAGCGGCCGTACACGTTGGCATTGATCGACACCTCGCGGTTGAGGTTGCGCCGGTTGATCTGGTTCGGGCCCGTGGCCTCCACCAGCTCGGCCACCTGGCCCAGCGGCACCACGCGGCTGCTGCCGTCGCTGGCGCTGGCCAGCACGAAGGGCAGCTGGCGCAGGTCGTCGGTGCGCTGGCGGTTCTCCGGGGCCAGACGGACGTTGACGTCGTAGCTCTCGCCGTTCTGGGCGCGCCAGTTGCCCACGGTGGTGCCGGCCACCCAGGTGCGCAGGCTGGCCGCCACCGACTGCGTGTTGAGCCCCAGGTCGGAGGCCACGTCGCGCTTGAGCACCACGTCCACCGTGGGCTTGTCGGGCTTGACGCTGGCGTCCAGATCGACCAGGCCGACGATGGGGCGGATGCGCTCCATCACGGTCTTCGTGAGCCGTTCGAGTTCGTCCAGATCGTCGCCCTGCAGCGAGAACTCGATCTGCTTGTTGCCGCCCACCGCATCCAGCAGGCCCACGTGGGTGACGGTGATGCCCGGCACGCTGCGCAGGCGTTCGCGCAGCACCGACGACATGGCGTCCACGCTGCGGCTGCGGTCCTTGCGGTCGACCAGCCGCACATAGATGCTGGCGTACATGGCGCCCAGCGAACTGCCGGTGTTGATGGTGGACAGCGTGTACTTCACCTCGGGGAACTCGCGCAGGATGGCTTCCACCTCGCGCGTCTTGGCCTCGGTGGCCTGCAGCGACGAGCCCACCGGCGTGTGGAAGCTGACCGAGGTTTCCGAGAAGTCGGCCTTGGGCACGAATTCGGTGCCCAGCAGCGGGATCACGAACAGGCTGGCCACCAGCGTGGCCACGGCCAGCGCCATGGTGGCCGCCTTGTGGCCCAGCGACCAGCGCAGCGCGGACTGGTAGGTGTCGGCCAGCTCGTCCTGGAAGCGGTCGAACCAGCCGGTGACGCGGCCCAGCGTGCGGTCATAGAGCGTGCGGCGGGCTGCAGGCGCGCCGCCGTGGTGTTCCACCGCCGGGTCGTGCCACACCGAGGACAGCATGGGGTCGAGCGTGAAGCTCACGAACATCGAGATCAGCACCGCCGCGACCATGGTGATGCCGAACTCGTGGAAGAACTTGCCGATGATGCCGCCCATGAAGCCGATGGGCAGGAACACCGCGACGATGGACAGCGTGGTGGCCAGCACCGCCAGCCCGATCTCCTGCGTGCCGTCCATGGCCGCGGCATAGGGTGTCTTGCCCATCTGCACATGGCGCACGATGTTCTCGCGCACCACGATGGCATCGTCGATCAGCAGACCCACCGACAGCGTGAGCGCCATCAGCGTGATCATGTTGATGGTGAACCCGAACAGGTTCATGAAGAAGAAGGTGCCGATCAGGGCGATGGGCAGCGTCAGCCCGGTGATGACGGTGGACCGCCAGGAGTTGAGGAACAGGAAGACGATGAGGACGGTGAGGATGGCGCCTTCGATCAGCGTCTGGCGCACGTTCTGCACCGACACCCGGATCGGCCGCGAGCCGTCGGCGATCGGCTCCAGGCGCACGCCCGGCGGCACCTCGGCCTTGAGAGCATCCAGGGCACCCTTGAGCCCGTCGACCACCGCAATCGTGTTCTCGTCCTGGGCCTTCTGCACCTGCAGCAGCAGGGTGCGCTGGCCGTTGTAGAGCGCCAGGCTCTCCACCTCCTGCACGCCGTCGGTCACGCGGGCCACCTGGCCCAGGCGCACCGGCTGGCCGTTGCGGCGGGCCACGATGATCTGTTCGAAATCGGCCGGGTTCTTCAGGCGCGAGAGCACCTGGGCCACCTGCTCCTGGCGGTCGGTCTTGAGCGTGCCCACCGGCAGGTCCTGGTTCTCGCTGCGCACGGCGGCGTTGACCTGTTCGGTGGTCACGCCCAGCGCTTCCATGGCGGACGGATTCAGGTCGATGTTGATGGCCCGGCGCGTGGCCCCCACCAGCGTCACCGAGCCCACGCCGCGCACGTTCTCCAGCCGCTTCTTGAGCACCTGCTCCGACCAGGTGGTGAGCTCCACCGCACTGGGCGAACGGCCGTTGACCGCCTCCGGGATCACCGCCACCGACCAGATGGAGCGGCTGGCCGGATCGAAGCGCAGCACGCGGGGCTCCTCCACCTCGTCGCGGAACACCGGGCGCAGGATGCCGATCTTCTCGCGCACGTCTTCGGCCGCCTTGCGACCGTCCACCGTGAGCTGGAATTCGATGATCACGACCGACAGGCCTTCGGTGCTGCGCGAGGTCAGGGTGTTGACACCGGCGATCGCATTGACCGATTCCTCGACCTTCTTGGTGACCTCGGACTCCACGATCTCGGGCGAGGCGCCCGGGTAGGCGGTGGTGACCACGACCACGGGGAAGTCGATGTTGGGGAACTGGTCGACCTGCAGCCGCTGGAAGGAGAAGGCGCCGAGCACCACGAAGGCCAGCATGACCATGGTGGCCAGTACCGGGTTGCGCAGCGAGACCTGGGTGAACCACATGGTGCTGTCGTGTTCCGTGCGTGTCGGGGGTCAGGGCTGCGGCAGGCGCACCGGGGTGCCGTCGCGGATCAGGCCGGCCGTGACCGACAGCACCGGCGTGCCGGGGGCCAGGTCGGGCGTGGCGCGCATCGGCTCGCGGTCCAGCAGGCCGGTGGCACCGTCGGCCAGCGGCAGGTGCACCACCGCGCCATCGCGGATGACCTGGATGTAGGGCTGGGGCTTGTCGTTGCGCACCGCGCTCTGCGGCACGGCGGCCACCTGCATCCGCCCGGTGACCACCTGACCCTGGGCAAACAGGCCCTGGCGCATGCCTTGCACCGCCGGTACCCGCAGGTACACCAGCACGCTGCGGCTGCCCGCCTGCACGCTGGGGTTGATGCGGGCCACCGTGGCCTTCACCGGCTCGACCAGCCCCTCGATGCGCAGCAGCGCGGTCTGACCGGCCTTCAGCGGAGCGGCCGCGCCCGGCGCCACGGTGGCCTCGACCTCGAAGGCGCTGAGGTCCACCACCTCCAGCACCCGCGCGTCCACGCCCACGCGTTCGCCGTCCTGCACCGGGCGGGCCGACACGAAGCCGGTCAGCGGCGAGCGCAGTCGGGTGTCCTGCAGCCCCTTGCGCGCAATGTCCAGCGCGGCCAGCGCCGCGCGGTGGTTGGCCTCGGCGGCGTCCAGGTTGGCGGTGGAGGTGTCCAGCGCGGTGGGCGAGATGAAGCCCTGCTTGACCAGCGCCTGGTTGTTGTCCTGGGTGCGGCGGGCAATGGCCACCTGGGCCTGCGCGGCCGTGGCCTGCTGTTCGGCCTGACGCACCCGGGCCTGGGCCTCGGTGCTGTCGATGCGGGCCACTTCCTGGCCGGCCTTCACGCGGTCGCCTTCACGCAGCGTCAGGCCCTGCACCTCGCCGGCCACGCGGGCCTTGATGGCGGCCGTCTCCACCGCCTTCAGGGTGCCCGACACCGGCACCGTGACCTCCAGATCGGCCTGCAGCACCGCGATCACGTCGCGCGGGCCGAGCTGGTAGGTGGGCACCGTCTGCAGGCTCTGCGCGGCCAGTGCCGCCGCCTTGGCCTGCGTGGCCCGGCGGTCCAGTGCGCGCACCACACCCCAGGCCACCGCCAGGATCAGCAACACCAGCAGGCCGAGCTGGATCTTGGCCGAACGGGACAGGGGGCGTTTCATGGGCGGGTCGATGGCGTGGGGCGGACCAGCATGCCGCGCAGCAGCAGGTCCACCTGGGTGTCGATGAAGCTCAGCGGGTCGATCGGGGCGGAGCTGGGGGTGCAGGCCGACATGGAGTGTTTCCACATCAGCAGGAAGATCATGGGTGCGATCAGTGAATAGACCGCGTAATCCAGGTGCAGGGCCCGGAATTCACCCCGGTCGATGCCACGCTGCAGGATGCGCCGGATCAGGTCATGCCCCGGGCGGATCACCTCCTGCTGGTAGAAGGCCGCGATCTCCGGGAACATGCCGGCCTCGCTCATCACCAGCTTGGTGATGCCCGAGGCCTGCGTCTGGCCGATGCGTTCCCACCAGCTGTTCATGCAGTAGCGCACCAGCTCGACGCTGTCGCCTTCGAAGCGTTCGAACTCCTCGTTCCATTCGGCAAAGCGGCCGGCGATCGTCTCGCGCACCACCGCCTTGAAGAGTTCTTCCTTGCTCGGGAAGTACAGGAACAGCGTGCCCTTGGACACACCCGCCCGAGCGGCCACCTCTTCCACCCGGGTGGCGGCAAAACCCTTCTCGACGAAGAGGGAGAGCGCTGCCTCCAGCAGTTCGCCCGGGCGTGCCTCCTTGCGCCGGGTTCGGCGCTGGCGGACGGGCGGTGTGTCGTCCGTGGTGGGGGAGGGGAGAGCGGGCGGTGCCATACGTCTAATGACCGGTGGGTCAGCAACTATAGCCCATCGGTCGACGACGGCGATGTCGCCACCCTGTCGCCCACGTAAAGCCCGGGTGAAGCCACCCGGGGGTTGAGGGATCAGCTGAATGCCTGAATCCCGGTGATGGCCCGGCCCAGGATCAGGGCATGGATGTCGTGGGTGCCTTCGTAGGTGTTGACCACCTCCAGGTTCACCAGGTGGCGGGCCACGCCGAACTCGTCGCTGATGCCGTTGCCGCCCATCATGTCCCGCGCGAGGCGGGCGATGTCCAGGGCCTTGCCGCAGCTGTTGCGCTTGAGGATGGAGGTCAGCTCCACCGGGGCCTGGCCCTCGTCCTTGAGCCGGCCCAGGCGCAGGCAGCCCTGCAGGCCCAGGCTGATCTCGGTGAGCATGTCGGCCAGCTTCTTCTGGATCAGCTGGTTGGCGGCCAGCGGGCGGCCGAACTGCTGGCGGTCCATCACGTACTGGCGGGCCCGGAAGTAGCAGTCCTCGGCTGCGCCCAGCGCGCCCCAGGCAATGCCGTAACGCGCGCTGTTGAGGCAGGTGAACGGGCCCTTGAGGCCGCGCACCTCGGGGAAGGCGTTTTCTTCCGGGCAGAACACGTTGTCCATCACGATCTCGCCGGTGATGGAGGCGCGCAGGCCCACCTTGGAATGGATGGCCGGGGCTGAGAGGCCCTTGAAGCCTTTTTCCAGGATGAAGCCGCGGATGGCGCCTTCGTCGTCCTTGGCCCAGACCACGAACACATCCGCGATCGGGCTGTTGCTGATCCACATCTTGCTGCCACTGAGGCTGTAGCCGCCGTCCACCTTGCGGGCCCGGGTGGTCATGCCGGCCGGGTCGGAGCCGTGGTTGGGCTCGGTCAGGCCGAAGCAGCCGATCCATTCACCCCGCGCCAGCTTGGGCAGGTACTTCTGCTTCTGGGCTTCGGTGCCGAATTCGAAGATGGGCACCATCACCAGCGAGCTCTGCACGCTCATCATGGAGCGGTAGCCGGAGTCCACCCGCTCCACCTCGCGGGCCACCAGGCCGTAGCAGACATAGTTCAGGCCGGCGCCGCCGTAGGCCTCGGGGATGGTCACGCCCAGCAGGCCCAGCTCGCCCATCTCGCGGAAGATGGCCGGGTCGGTGATCTCCTTGCGGAAGGCCTCGGTCACGCGCGGCGCCAGGCGCTCCTGGCAGTAGGCGTGGGCGGCCTCGCGCACCTGGCGCTCGTCGTCGGTGAGCTGCAGGTCGAGCTGGAACGGGTCTTCCCAGCTGAAGCTGGCCTTGGCCTTGGTGGGTGCGAGCATGTCGTGTCTCCGGGGGGTATGTGATGGGTGTGATTGTCCGGCCAGCATGCATGCCTGTCTAATATCGATGGTGTATTCATCCATACAGAAGGCATATCGATGGAATTCCGCCACCTGCGCTATTTCCTGGTGCTGGCCGAGGAGCTGCATTTCGGCCGGGCGGCCCAGCGCCTGTCCATTACCCAGCCGCCGCTGTCGCTCAACATCCAGCAGCTCGAGGCCTCGGTGGGCACGGCGCTGTTCCAGCGCAACAGCCGGGGCGTGCAGCTCACCGCAGCCGGGCAGGCCTTCGTGCCGGCGGCCCGGGCCCTGATCGACCAGGCCGGGCAGGCGGTGCAGGAGGCGCGCGATGTGGCCAACGGTCTGCTGGGGCATCTGCAGATCGGTTTTGCCGGCACGCTGCTGCACCTGGGGCTGCCGGCGCTGCTGCAGCGCTTCGAGGCCGACCACCCGCGCCTGCGGCTGGTGCTTCACGAGCTGAGTTCGGCCGAGCAGCTGGTGGACCTGGGCCATGAGCGGCTGGACGTGGGCTTCGTGCACACGCCGCGCGTGCCGCCGGGATTCTCGAGCGTGCTGGTGTCGCGCCAGCCTTTCGTGGCCTGCCTGCCGGCAGCGCATCCGCTGGCCCGCCGCAGGAAGATCCACCTGGCCGATCTGGCCCCCGAGCCGTTTGCCCTGGTCTCGCGCACCGTCTCGCCCGACTACCGCGAGCGTCTGCTGGGGCTGTGCACCGACCACGGCTTCGCGCCGGCCATCCGCTACGAGTTGCGCCACTGGCTGAGCGTGGCGGCGGTGGTGTCGCAGGGTCTGGCGGTGGCGCTGGTGCCCGCCGCCCTGCGCCAGAGCGGCCTGGCCGGTGCGGCCTTCGTGCCGCTGGACCGGCCCACGCCCCACTACGAAACCCGCTGCCTGTGGAAGACCGGGCGCGAGCCGGTGGCCCTGACGGCATTCCTGGACCACGTCAGGGCCATGGCCCAGCCGCTAGAGTGACGGGCTGATCCCCACCACACACGGAGCCTTCCATGAGCGACACCCCTTCTGCCGGCCGCGAGGTCATCGTCCTGGGCGGCGGCTGTTTCTGGTGCACCGAGGCGGTGTTCGTGCAGGTGCGCGGCATCAACGATGTGGAGTCCGGCTACAGCAACGGCCATGTGCAGCGGCCCAGCTACGAGCAGGTCTGCACCGGCAACACGGGGCACAACGAGGTGGTGCGGCTGGAGTTCGATCCGGCGGTCATCACCCTGCGCGACATCCTGGCCATCTTCTTCCTGATCCACGACCCCACCACGCTCAACCGCCAGGGCAACGATGTGGGCACCCAGTACCGCAGCGGCATCTACGCCACCAGTGAAGCCCAGCGCGCCGAGGCCCAGGCCTTCGTGGACGCGCTGACGCAGGAACAGGTCTATCCGCGTCCCATCGTCACCGAGGTGCTGCCGCTGGCCAACTACTGGCCGGCCGAGGACTACCACCAGGATTTCTTCGAGCGCAACCCCTACCAGGGTTACTGCATGGCGGTGGCCGCACCCAAGGTGGCCAAGTTCCGCCAGACCTTCAGCCGTTTCGTGAAGTGAAGGCCAGCAGGCGGGGCCACAGCACGCTCACCGCCAGGCCGGCCAGCACCAGCCCGCAGGCCAGCAGCTTCCACCCCGGCAGGCCCTCGCCGAGCGCCAGCGCCGAGGCGCCCATGCCGAAGATCGGCACCAGCAGGGCCATGGGCGTGACGGTGGCGGCCGGGTGCCGAGCCAGCAGCCAGTTCCAGGCGCCGTAGCCGAACAGGGTGTTGCCCAGGGCCTGCCACAGCACGCTGGCCCACACGCCGGGACCGGCCTGTTGCAGCGCATGGCCGATGGCCTGCGGCCCCTCCACCGCCAGCGAGATGGCCAGCAGCGGCGGCACCGCAAAGGCGCTGCTCCACACCATGAAGTGCAGCATGTTCACCGGCCCGAGCGACTTCACCACCAGGTTGGCGCAGGCCCAGAAGAAGGCCGCTCCCAGCACCAGGCCCACGCCGGCGGCCGTGACGCTGGCGTCCAGGTGCGAGCCGATGATGGACAAGCCGCCCACCGCCAGCAGCAGGCCGGCGATCTGCCAGGGCCGGATCCGCTCGCGCAGCAGCCACATCGACAGCCCGATGGTGAAGAACACCTGGGTCTGCACCACCAGCGACGACAGACCGGGCGCAATGCGGCCGTCGATGGCCAGGAACAGCAGGCCGAACTGACCCACGCCCAGCAGCACCCCGAACGCCGCCAGCTTGGACCACGGCGCGGTCGGGCGCGGCACGAACAGCAGCCAGGGCAGGGCCGAGAGCGCAAAACGCAGCGTGGCGAACAGGAAGGGCGGCAGGCCGTCCAGGCCCCAGCGGATCACCACGAAATTGGTGCCCCAGACCGCCACCACGGACAGGGCCAGCAGGAGATGGGTCAGCGGCATGCCGGCAGCATGGCCTCAGTCGCCGCGGGCGGCTGTCACCAGGGCGCGGGTGTTGTGGCGCATGAGATCGATGTAGGTGGCGGCCGGGCCGCCGGCGGGCGAGAGCGAATCCGAGAACAGCGCGCCGGAGGGCTTGACGCCGGTCTCGCGGGCGATCTGCTCCATCAGGCGCGGGTCGGCGATGCTTTCCACGAACAGGGCCTTGACCTTCTCCTGCCGGATCTGCCGCACCAGGCGGGCCACACCCTGGGCCGAGGCCTCGCTCTCGGTGCTCACGCCCTGGGCGGCCAGGAAACGCACACCATAGTCGCGGGCGTAGTAGCCAAAAGCGTCGTGCGAGGTGATGACCTTGCGCCGGTCGGCCGGCACACCGCTCCAGGCCTGACGGATCTCCTGATCGAGTGCCTTGAGCTGGCCGGCGTAGTTCCGGGCATTGGCCTGGTAGGTGTCGCAGCCCGCAGGATCGGCCTTGCACAGGCCGTCGGCCACCCGGCCGACCATCACCAGGGTCTGGGTGACGCTCTGCCAGGCATGCGGGTCGACGCCCCCGTGGTCGTGGGCGTGGCCGTGGTGGTGGCCTTTGGCCTCCTTGCGTCCGCCCTCGCGCAGGACTTCGATCCCCTGCGACACCACCACCTGGGGGCCGCGGTACGCGGTGGACTTGAGGAGCCGGCTCAGCCAGCCCTCGAAGCCCATGCCGATGGAGAACACGGCCTGTGCCTGCCCGACCAGGCGGGCATGGGTCGGCGTGGGCTGGAACACGTGCGCGTCCGCACCCGGTCCGACCAGCACGTCCACCGCCACCCGGTCGCCGCCGACCGCCCGCACCCAGTCGCCCAGGATGCTGAAACTCGCCACCACCCGCACCGGCGGGCTGGCGGGGGTCTGTGCCTGGGCCAGCAGCGGCAGGCAGAGCAGGGCGGCGAGCAGGGGGCGGCGGATCAGGGTCGTCATGGCAGGAGAACGCAGTGGGAGTTCAGGCACGGAGGTGCGAATGCCCGGGCCGGCTGTGGCGCAGCAGGCCTTCGGGCGCGGCGAGCATCGACAGGGCGTAGACCAGTCCCAGGCAGAGCACGATCACCGGGCTGGTGGGCCAGTCGGCATGGAAGGAGATCAGCAGGCCGGCCAGGCTGGCGCCCAGGGCCAGCACCACCGACAGGCCCATGAGCGGCAGGATGCGGGTCACCCACAGGCGCGCCGCGGCGGCGGGCAGCACCATCAGCCCCACCGCCAGCAGCGTGCCCAGGGCATGGAAGCCGGCCACCAGGTTCAGCACCACCAGCACCAGGAAGCCGTGGTGGGCGATGGCGCTCCAGGGGCTCATGCCGCGCAGGAAGCCGGGGTCCAGGCTTTCGATCACCAGCGGTCGGAACAGCAGGCGCAGGCCGATCAGCGAGGTCAGGGTGATGCCGCCCAGCAGCAGCAGCGCATCGTTGTCCAGCGCCAGCACGGTGCCGAACAGCACATGCAGCAGGTCCACGCTGTTGCCCTTGACCGAGACGATCAGCACCCCGCTGGCCAGCGACAGCAGGTAGAAGGCCGCCAGGCTGCTGTCTTCGCGCAGCACCGTGTGGCGCGCCACCAGGCCGGAGCCCACGGCCACCAGCAGGCCGGCGGCAATGCCGCCCAGCGTCATGGCGGTGAGCGACAGGCCGCTGACCAGGTAGCCCACGGCGGCACCGGGCAGGATGGCGTGGGCCATGGCATCGCCGGTCAGGCTCATGCGCCGCAGCAGCAGGAACACCCCCACCGGGGCGGCCCCCAGGGCCAGCGCCAGACAGCCCAGCAGCGCATGGCGCATGAAGGCGAACTCGGCAAAGGGCGACCACAGCAGATCGATCATGGGTGCGCTCCGTGGGGCGCGTGCCCTTCATGGCCTGTGTGCGGGTCGTGCACCTCGCACACCTCGGCCTTTTCTTCGAACGGTTCCTGCAGCCGCTGGGCTTCGTCCCAGTGGGCATCGGTCAGCACGTCGGCGGTGGCGCCGAAGCGCGCGCGGTGGCGGGCCAGCAGCAGCGTGAGGGGAAAGTGGCGGCGCACCTGCTCCAGGTCGTGCAGCACCGCGATCACGGTGCGGCCTTCGCCGTGCCAGCGGTGCAGCAGGGCCAGCAGCTCGTCGGTGGTGCGGGGGTCCACGGCGGTGAAGGGCTCGTCCAGCAGTACCACCCGCGCGTCCTGGGCCACCAGCCGGGCGAACAGGGCGCGCTGCCACTGGCCGCCGGAGAGCGTGCCGATCGGCCGCGATTCGAAACCCGTCAGGCCCACGGCCCCGATGGCGTGCTGCACCGCCTCGCGGTCGGCCGCCGACGGCTTGCGCCACGGCCCCAGACGGTGCCAGCGGCCCAGCATCACGAACTCGGCCACGCTCAGGGGAAAGCTGCGGTCGATGCTGCTGGCCTGCGGCAGCCAGGCCACCGCGTCGGCGGGCGGTGCGTGCAGGTGGCCGCCCAGTGGCGCCAGCCGGCCGGCCAGGGCCTTGAGCAGGGTGGATTTGCCGGCCCCGTTGGGCCCGACCACGGCCACCAGATCGCCTGCGTGCACCGACAGGTTGAGGTGGTGCACCGCCGGGTGGCGGTCGTGACCCAGGGTCAGGTCATGGAGGTCGATGAGGGCGGAGTGGGCCACGGCGGCTTTATGATCTTGCAACCGAGTTGCGATCCGGCGATCATATCGCAACCCGATTGCAATAATCACCCGGCGGGATCCGTCCCGCCCGCAGGAGCCCGAGTGACCCGTTCCGCGTCCCGCGACCCCCATGCCGCCACCGAGCCCTTGGCCGTGCCGCCCGACATCCAGGCCCGTCTGACGCAGGCCGGTTTGCGTCGCACCCTGGCCACGCGGGCCGTGATCGGCCTGTTCCTGGCGCGCCCGGAGCAGGGCCTGACCCATGCCCAGGTGCTCCAGGCCCTGCAGGCCCGCGGGCCTGCGGTCAACCGGGTCACGCTCTACCGGCTGCTGGACCGGCTGGCCGCCATCGGCGTGCTGGAACGCCACACCGATGGCGACCGCACCTGGCGCTTCACGCTGGCCGACGGCCCGGCCGACGCCGCCGTGCCGCGATTCGAATGCGACGCCTGCCACCAGCAGTTCCGCCTGCCCGACGCCGCCGAACCCACCCGCGCGGTGGTGGAGCAGCTGCAGCACACCCTGGCCCGGCTCGGCCACCAGGGCGGGCGCATCGATCTCGCCGTGCACGGCACCTGTGCAACCTGCGCCGGCGAACCGGGGCCGGACGCCCACTGAGCCCTGCCCGCCCCGGGGTGGCGCCCAGGCGACCCGGGCGGGCGGAGCCGGCGCGGGCCGGCGCTAGGATCGGCGGGTGAACTTCGCCGAGCACCCCGTCATCGCGTCCCTGACGCCCGTCTTCCTCCTCATCGCCGCCGGTTTCCTGGCCGGCCGTCGCGACTGGATCCGCGAGAGCGCGGTCAAGGACCTCTCCAACCTGGTCTTCCTGCTGCTCATTCCCTCGCTGCTGTTCCGCACCATGAGCAGCGTGCGCTTCGAGTCGCTCGACCTGCGCCCGATTGCGGCCTACTTTCCGGCCGCACTGCTGCTGCTGTTCGGGTCGATTGCCTGGCGCGGCTTCAACCGGGCCAGCGTGGTGCGGGCGCTGGCCGGCACCTTCTCCAACATGGTGATGATCGGCATCACCCTGATCGGTCTGGCCTACGGACAGGCCGGCCTGGTCACGCTGCTGACCCTGGTGTCGGTGCACGCCCTGATCCTGCTGACCCTGGGCTCGGTGGTGCTGGAGCTGGCGGTGGCGCGCGAGGCGCGGGCCGGCGGGCAGCGCGCCCCCCATGTGCTGGAGACCGCGTGGTCGGCCTTCAAGGGGGCGCTGATCCACCCCATTCCGCTGCCCATCCTGTGCGGGCTGCTCTACGCCCAGACCGGCTGGGGGCTGCCGGCGGTGGTCGACAAGCCCTTGCAGCTGCTGGGCAGCGCCTTCGGCCCGATCTCGCTGGTGCTGGTGGGCGTGACGCTGGCCCGCACGCCGCTGGGCGGGCACCTGCGCGATGCGCTGTGGATCGCCGCCTCCAAGAACCTGCTGCTGCCGGTGCTGGTGGCGGCATCGTGCTGGATGGCCGGCATCGACGGCCTGCAGTTCACCGTGATGGTGGTGGCTGCAGCACTCCCGGTGGGCGCCAACGTGTTCCTGTTCGCCCAGCGCTACGAGGTGGACCAGGAGCTCACCACCGCCAGCATGGGGCTGTCCACCATCCTGGCCATGGTCACGCTGAGTGCGGTCATGGCCCTCACTGGCTGATCTTGCGGGCTTCCTCGATCTGGTACTCGAAGTAGTGCTGGATGCCGAATGCGAGGCTTCCCATGAAGGACACCGTGCCCACCATGAGGGCGGCGATCAGGGCGCCGATGGTGACCCAGCTGGTGCCGCCGGCAGGCGCATCGGCGGCATGGTCCGGATTGAACTGGCGGTTCCATTTCTCGCGGTCCATCAGCGCGTAGATGATGCCGGCCAGGCAGGCGGTGGCCATCGACAGGCCCAGCAGCGGAATGAGCACCCACGAGAGCTTGTCGTCCTGCCCGTAGGCCAGCACCCGCTCCACCCCCCACCAGCCCAGCGCCGTTGGCACCGGGTGCAGCCAGCCCACCCAGTCGCCCAGACCCTTGAGGTAGAAGCGGTGCAGGCCCAGGGTGCCGCCAAGCACGGCCAGCACCACGGTGATCGTCTTGTTGCGGGGCGCGGCCATCAGTCTTCCTTCGGCGGGGTGGTGTCGCCGCTGCCCAGGCTGCGCTGCATCAGCACGATGTCCAGCCAGCGCCCGAACTTCCAGCCGCACGAGCGAATGGTGCCCGCATGCTCGAAACCCATGGCGGTGTGCAGACCCACCGACCCGGCGTTGTCCGAGTCGCCGATGACGGCCATCACACGCCGCACGCCAGCGCGCTCCAGCGCGGCCAGCAGTTCGGTCATGAGCAGCCGGCCCAGGCCCTGGCCGGCCGCATCGTGGGCCATGTAGATCGAGTCCTCCACCGAGAACCGGTAGGCTGGCCGGGGCTTGAACCAGTTGCCGTAGGCAAAGCCGCGCACGGTGCCGGCGTCGTCCTCGACCACCAGCCAGGGCAGGCCCTTGCCCAGCACGTCGGCGCGTCGGGCGGTCATGTCGGCTTCGGTGGGCGGGGTGGTCTCGAAGGTGCCGGTGCCATGCAGCACATGGTGGGCATAGATGGCGGTGATGGCCGGGATGTCGGCGTCGCGGCTGGGGCGGATCAGGGGCATGGGGCGGGGAGTGTGGTGCCGTTCCCTGGGCGGGAGGGCGGGCTATAATCGCGGGTTTTGTGGTGTTCCGCTGACCGGGTGGTCAGTCGTGTCTGGAGCGCTGCAATGATTGGATCGCTGTGTCGGGTGCCTGGGAAGGCATGCGGGCTGTGATCCGAAAGCGGTTCGAAAGATCCGCTGGCACGTTGCGATGTTCGCGGCGTTGCCGAACCACCCGAAGGATAAATCATGGTCGTGATCCGACTCTCCCGTGGCGGCGCCAAGGCCCGTCCGTTCTACAACATCGTGGTGGCCGACAAGCGCGCTCGTCGCGACGGCCGTTTCATCGAGCGCATCGGTTTCTACAACCCGCTGGCCCGTGGTGGTGAAGAGCCGCTGCGCATCGCCCAGGACCGCCTGACCCACTGGATCGGCGTCGGTGCCACCCCGTCCGACACCGTGGCCCGCCTGATCAAGCAGGCCGCCGCTGCCACCCCGGCAGCCTGATCGGCCGCCGCAGACCCGTCCCGTCATGACGACGGCATTTCAGGCGTCGGCCCTGCCGGCCGACGCAGTGGAACTCGGGCGGGTCGGCGAGGCCTGGGGCATCAAGGGCTGGGTCCGCATCCAGCCCCACAGCGCCGACACCGAAGCGCTGTTCGCCTCCAAAGACTGGTACCTCCAGCCGCCCGAGCCCCGGTTCGCGCGCGGCTTTTCGGCGTTCCAGGGCGCCGTCTCGGTGCGCGTGGCCGAGATCAAGACCCACGCCGACGGCATCGTCGCCCGGCTCGACGGCATGGACGACCGCAATGCCGCCGAGGCCCTCAAGGGCGTGCGCATCAGCCTGCCCCGCAGCGCCTTCCCGGCCACGCCCGAGGGCGAGTACTACTGGGTCGACCTGATCGGCCTGCAGGTGGTGAACCGCGAAGGCGTCGACCTGGGCGTGGTGCGCGATCTCATGCCCACCGGACCCACCTCGGTGCTGGTGCTCGAATACCCGCTGGTGCAGGACGGCGTCGAGACCGTGGGCGAACGCCTCATCCCCTTCGTGTCCGCCTACATCGACGAGGTGGACCGCGCGTCCCGCCGCATCAAGGCCGACTGGGGCACCGACTACTGAAGCCCGGGCCGGCCCCATGCGCTTCGACGTCATCACCCTGTTCCCCGAACTGTTCGAGCCGTTCCTGCAGCACGGCATCACCCGGCGGGCCTTCGAGTCGCGCCAGGTCGACGTGCGGCTGTGGAACCCGCGCGACCATGCCGACGGCAACTACCGCCGGGTGGACGACCGCCCCTTCGGCGGCGGGCCGGGCATGGTCATGATGGCCGAGCCGCTGTGGCGCTGCCTGCAGGCCATCCGGGCCGACCGCGCCGAGCCCGACAACGCCCGCAGCCCGGTCATCCTGTTTTCTCCCATCGGCGAGCGGCTGGACCATGCGGCGGTGGAACGCTGGGCCGAGAGCCCCGGCGCCATCCTGGTGTGTGGCCGCTACGAAGGCATCGACCAGCGCTTCATCGACACCTGCGTCGACCGTCAGATCAGTCTGGGCGATTTCGTGCTCTCGGGCGGCGAGCTGCCGGCCATGGCCCTGATCGATGCGGTGGCCCGCCTGCAGCCCGGCGTGCTCAATGACGAAGGCAGCCACCAGCAGGACAGCTTCAATGCGGCGCTCGACGGGCTGCTGGATTGCCCGCACCACACCCGTCCCGAGGTCTGGGACGGTCCGCAGGGGCCGTCGGGCGTGCCTGAGGTGCTGCTGGGGGGCAACCATGCCCACATCGCCCGCTACCGCCGCGAGCAGAGCCTGCAGCTCACCGCCCGCCTGCGCCCCGACCTGATCGATCTGGCCCGGCAGGCCGGGCGTCTCAGCCGGGCCGACGAATCCTTCCTGCGGTCGCAGGGCTTGCTATAATTCCGGGTTATTCGATCCTCTGACCGGCCGCTGTGGCCGAGCTCCGCGCCGGATCCGCAGCCTTTAGTGCAGCGCGGTCATGATCGTGAAAGTGGAAACCATGAACCTCATCCAAATCCTCGAGCAGGAAGAAATCGCCCGCCTGGGCAAGACCATTCCCGAGTTCGCCCCCGGCGACACCGTGATCGTCAGCGTCAACGTGATCGAAGGCACCCGCAAGCGCGTGCAGGCCTACGAAGGCGTGGTGGTGGCCCGTCGCAACCGCGGCCTGAACTCCAGCTTCATCGTGCGCAAGATCTCCAACGGCGAAGGCGTGGAGCGCACCTTCCCGCTGTACAGCCCGCTGATCGCCAAGATCGAAGTCAAGCGCCGTGGCGATGTGCGCCGCGCCAAGCTGTACTACCTGCGTGACCGCAGCGGCAAGTCGGCCCGCATCAAGGAGAAGCTGGGCGCCTGATCGGCCGCCCGGTCCCACGCCCGAGAAAGCCGCTCCCCGGAGCGGCTTTTTTGTGCCCGTCCGCCCGCCACCATGTCCCAGCGACTTCCACCCTTCGACCCCCGCACCGTGCCGGTGGTGGCCACCGGTCTGCACGATCCGCAGCCCCGGGCCTCGGTGCTCACCCCCGACGGTCTGCGTCGGCTGTTCCAACAACCGCCGGTCTGGACGCCCGAGCTGCGCCAGGAGCCGCGCTTCACCGACCGGGCCCCGGCCGAGGCCTCGGTGCTGCTGCCGCTGGTGGTGCGCGACCGGATCAGCCTGCTGCTGACCCAGCGCACCGCCCACCTGAGCACGCATTCCGGACAGATAGCGCTACCGGGTGGGCGCATCGACCCTGAAGACGCCGATGCGGTGGCCGCCGCGCTGCGCGAGGCCGACGAGGAGATCGGTCTGGCGGCCCACCACGTGGAGGTGCTGGGCACCCTGCCGGCCTATGTCACCGGCACGGCCTTCACCGTCACGCCGGTGGTGGCGCTGGTGCAGCCTGGCTTCGAGTTGCGGCCCAATCCCCATGAAGTGGCCGACGTGTTCGAGGTGCCGCTGGCCTTCCTGATGGACCCGCGCCACCACCGCCGCCATGCTTTCGAATTCGAGGGTCAGCGTCGCGAGTGGTATTCGATGCCCTTCGACGACGGCGGCCGGGAGCGCTTCATCTGGGGCGCCACCGCCGGCATGCTGCGCAACTTCTACCGCCTGCTCACCGCCGTCTGAGCCGGGGGCATGCGAGCCCCCACTATCATCGCGGGATGGGATTCCTTGCCATTCTTCTCGCCCTGCTGATCGAGCAGGCCCGACCTCTGGCCTACGACAACCCGGTGCATGCCGGTCTGCGTTCCTGGGCCCGCACCGTGCGCCGCAACCTCGACGCCGGCGAAACCCCCCAGGGCTGGGTGGCCTGGTTGCTGGCGGTGGCCTTGCCCACCACGGTGGCGGCGGGCGTGCACCTGCTGCTCATGCAGTTCAGTGTCCTGCTGGCCTTTGTGTGGCTGGTGGCGGTGCTCTACGTGACCCTGGGATTCCGGCAGTTCAGCCACCACTTCAGCGAGATCCGGCGTGCGCTGGAAGAGGGTGATGACGAGGCCGCCCGGCGCAAGCTGGCCACCTGGCTGCGGGTGGAGCCCACCAGCCTGCCCCGGGCCGAGCTGCTGCGGCAGGTGATCGAGCATTCGGTGCTGGCGGCCCACCGGCACGTGTTCGGTGTGCTGATCTGCTTCCTGGCGTTCTGGGTGGTGGGCCTGGGGCCCGCCGGCGCCGTGCTGTACCGGCTGGCCGAGTACCTGTCGCGCAACTGGCGCGAGCGGCTGGACGGCACCCCGAGTCCGGCCCTGCAGCAGGCGGCGGCCCGCGCCTGGCGCTGGATCGATCACTGGCCGGCCCGGTTCACCGGCATCGGGTTCGCCATCGTCGGCAACTTCGAAGAGGCGGTGGCCAGCTGGCGCGGCGACGCCGACCGCTTCGCCGTGGGCAGCGACGGCGTGGTGCTGGCCGCCACCTCGGGTGCCATCAATGTGCGCCTGATGCCCCTGCCCGAGGGGTCGGCTCCGCCCGAAGAGGGCGATCCCGCTGCCCGCCCCGACCCCCAGCTGGCCCATCTGGGCAGCGTGGTCGGTCTGGTGTGGCGCTCGGTGGTGCTGTGGATGCTGCTGCTGGCGCTGCTGACCCTGGCCCGCATCTGAGCCCTGCCGAGGGCCTCAGTAGCGCTGCGGCGCCGAGAGTTCTTCGAAGAACTGGCCGTAGAGGCGGTAACGGTGCTCGCCGATCGCCAGGGCATCGGTCGACGGGTCGGCGCCCACATGAGCGCGCACGCCGCAGCCCGGCTCGTGCAGGTGGGTGCAGTTGTAGAAACGGCAATCGCCCAGCGTGGCGCGCAGGTCGGGCATGAGCGAGGCCAGCCGCGTGGCTTCGATGTGGTGCAGACCGAACTCCTGAAAGCCCGGTGAGTCGATCAGCGCGGTCTGTCGGTCGTCATCGACCCAGTACCAGGTGGTGCTGGTGGTGGTGTGCTTGCCGGAGTTCAGGGCCTTGGAGATCTCGCCGGTCTGCGCGCCGGCCTGCGGCACCAGCCGGTTGACCAGCGTGCTCTTGCCCACCCCGGACGGCCCCAGCACCAGCGTGCAGCGGCCCTGCAGGCGATGCTGCAGTTCGTCCAGTCCGTGTTCGGCGCCGGCCTGCAGGCACAGGGGCAGCACGTTGCAGCCCATGCGGCGGTAGGGCGCCAGCCGCTGCCAGGCGCGTTCGAAGGCTTCGGTCAGATCGGACTTGTTGAGCACCACCAGGGCCTCGATGCCTTCGGCTTCGGCGGCGATCAGTGCACGCGCCAGCTGCGTTTCGGAGAACTCGGGCTCGGCGGCCACCAGCACCAGCACCTGGTCGAGGTTGGCGGCGAACGACTTGGTGCGAAGCTCGTCCTGGCGGTAGAACAGGTTGCGCCGCTCCACCACCTGCTCGATGCTGCCTTCGTCGCCGCTGACCTGCCAGCGCACCCGGTCACCCACCACCACGGCGTTCTTCTTGCCCCGGGGGTGGCAGATGCGGCGGGTGCCGTCATCGCTCTCCACCAGACAGTGACGGCCGTGGGCGGCCACCACCAGACCGGTCGGCAGATCGCCCATCAGGCGTTCAGCGCGTCGACCGCGGCGGCACAGAAGAAGTCGCTGACCGAAATGCCGTTCACGTCGTGCGTGTTGAAGCGCAGCGAGCAGCGGTTGTAGCCCAGCGCGATGTCGGGGTGGTGGTCCTCGCGGTGGGCAATCCAGGCCACCGCATTCACGAAGGCCATGGTCTCGTGGAAGTTGGCGAACTTCCAGTGCTTCTCGAGCGCGCCGTCGATGAGTTTCCAGCCGTTGGCGGATTCGCCGTTGAGCTGGGTGAGCTGGGTGACGATCTCGGTCGGGCCGAGCGCCTTGCGGTTCTGGTGGATGGGGTTCATGCGGGTTCAGGCAGCGGCCGGTGCGGCGGTCTGCAGGCGGGCCAGACGCTCGCTGGCCGGGGGGTGGGAGTAATAGAAGCGGGCGAACAGCGGGTCGGGCGTGAGCGTGCTGGCGTTGTCCTTGTAGAGCTTGAGCAGGGCGCTGGCCAGGTCGTCGCCGCTGGTGTGCGAGACGGCATAGGCATCCGCCTCGAACTCGTGCTTGCGCGAGAGCTGCGCCAGCAGCGGCGACAGGAAGTAGCTCAGCAGGGGCGCGGCCAGCATGAACAGGATGAGGGCCAGGGCATCGTTGGGCGTGTCCATGGAGGGCTGCACGCCCAGGCCGCTGTAGAACCAGGCCTGGGCCGAGAGCCAGCCCAGCAGGGCGAAACCGGCCAGACTGATGCCGAACATGACCACCATGCGCTGCAGGATGTGGCGGCACTTGTAGTGCCCCAGCTCGTGCGCCAGCACGGCGTCGATCTCGCCGGGGGCCAGGCGCTGCAGCAGGGTGTCGAAGAACACCACCCGCTTGGCCGCGCCAAAGCCGGTGAAGTAGGCGTTGGCATGGGCGCTGCGCCGGCTGCCGTCCATGACGAACAGGCCCTTGGTGGCGAAACCGCAGCGCTGCATGAGCTGGCTCACACGGGCCTTGAGGGTCTCGTCGGCCAGCGGCTCGAACTTGTTGAACAGCGGTGCGATCAGCGTGGGGTAGAGCACCAGGGCCAGCAGGTTGAAGCCCATCCAGACGCCCCAGGCCCAGATCCACCAGGTCGGGCCGGCGGCGCCCATGAGCCACAGCACGACCGCGGCGATCGGCAGGCCGACGAGCGCGCCCACCACCGATCCCTTGATCAGGTCGGCCAGCCAGAGCGCCGGGGTGGTCTTGTTGAAGCCGAAGCGTTCCTCGACCCGGAAGGTGGCGTACCAGGACAGGGGCAGGCCGATGAGGCCGCCGATGACGGCGAAACTGCCCAGCAGCGCCAGCTGTTGCAGCAGGCCCCCGCCCATGAGATCGAGCAGTTGTCCGTTGAGCCAGTCCAGCCCGCCGAGCAGGGTCCAGCCGATGAGCACGGCGGCCTCGAACGAGGCATTGAGCAGGGCCAGACGCGTCTTGGCCACGGTGTAGCCGGCTGCCTTGCGGTGGGCCTCGGGCGTGATGGTGTGGGCAAAGGCCGGCGGCACCGCATCGCGGTGGCGCACCACATGGCGGATCTGGCGGCTGCCCAACACGGTGCGGGTGAGCAACCCGGCCAGCAACAGGGCGCAGAAAACGGCGGTGAAGGCAAGCGAGGCAGTGTCCATGGGCGCGAGTCTAGCGAACCGGCCCCGGCCACGGGCCGGCCAGGGCCATGAGCGACAATGGCCGGATGACTTCCGACACCTCCACCCCCGAGGCGCCCGGCGCCGACACCCCCGTGGCCGGACTGGCCAAGAGCGACCAGAACCTGGTCTGGCTGGACTGCGAGATGAGCGGGCTGGACCCCGAAAAGGAGCGGCTGCTGGAGATCGCGGTGGTCATCACCGGCCCGCAGCTCACCCCCCGCATCGAAGGCCCGGTGCTGGTCATCCACCAGAGCGACGCGCTGCTGGGCGCCATGGACGCCTGGAACAAGGGCACGCACGGCAGGAGCGGCCTGATCGACAAGGTCAAGGCCAGCACGCTGACCGAGGCCCAGGCCGAACAGCAGCTGATCGACTTCATCGCCCGCTACGTGCCGCGCAACGCCTCGCCCCTGTGCGGCAACACGATCAGCCAGGACCGGCGCTTCCTGGTGAAGTACATGCCGAAGCTGGAAGCCTTCTTCCACTACCGCAACCTGGATGTGAGCACCCTCAAGGAGCTGGCCAAGCGCTGGCGGCCCGAGGTCTACGAGGGTTTCAAGAAGCACCAGAAGCACACCGCGCTGGCCGACGTGCACGAGTCCATCGACGAACTGGAGCACTACCGGACCCACTTCCTGCGCTGAGTCGGCGGCGGGAACGGCAGGTCGAAAATGTCAGAATCGTGACATTCACGAAACCTGCACAACGCGCCCATGCCCAGAAAAAACAAGTTTCTCGCCCGCCACCAGGAGCTGCTGCAGCTCTCCGGCGCCATTGCCTTCCTCGTCCTCACCGGGGTGTATGCCTCGCTCACCGGCGCGTCGGGCGCCGGCCTGAGCACCTCGGCGGTGTGGCTGCTGATCGTGGCGGCCGCGGTGGGCGCCTACATGGCCATGAACATCGGCGCCAACGATGTGGCCAACAACATGGGGCCGGCCGTGGGTTCGGGGGCCATGACCATGGGCTGGGCCATCTTCGTGGCCGCCGTGTTCGAGGCGCTGGGCGCCATCGTGGCCGGCGGTGACGTGGTGGGCACCATCAAGGGCGGCATCATCGATCCGGCCGAGATCACCGATCCGGCGCTGTTCGCCTGGGTCATGTTCGCCGCCCTGCTGGCGGGTGCGCTCTGGCTGAACCTGGCCACCGCGCTGGGGGCGCCGGTGTCCACCACGCACTCCATCATCGGTGCGGTCATGGGCGCCGGCATTGCGGCAGGTGGCTGGGGGCTGGTCAACTGGGGGACCATTTCGTCCATCGTGGTGAGCTGGATCATCTCGCCGCTGTCGGGGGGACTGATCGCCGCGGCCTTCCTGTACCTGATCAAGCGCAGCGTCACCTACAAGTCCGACAAGACCGAAGCCGCCGCCCGCGTGGTGCCGCTGCTGATCGGCGCCATGGCCTGGTCGTACGGCTCGTACATGCTGCTCAAAGGTCTGGGCCAGCTGGTGAAGGTGGGTTTCCTCACCGGCATCGTGGGGGGGCTGCTGATCGGCATCGTCACCTGGGCGCTGGTGCGCCGGCCCATCGCCCGCATGGCGCAGCACCAGGACAACAGCAAGGACGGCGTGAACCGACTGTTCACCTGGCCCCTGATCTGTTCGGCCGCGCTGCTGAGCTTTGCCCACGGCGCCAACGACGTGGCCAACGCCATCGGCCCGCTGGCCGCCATCTACGAGGCGGTGAAGGCCGGCGCCATTGCCACCAAGGCCGGCACGCCGCTGTGGATCATGGTGCTGGGAGCGCTGGGCCTGTCGGTGGGCCTGGCCCTGTACGGGGCCCGTCTGATCCGCACCGTGGGCAAGGAGATCACCGAGCTGGACAACATCCGTGCCTTCTCGATCGCCATGGCCGCCACGCTGACCGTCATCGTCGCCTCGCAGCTGGGCATGCCGGTGTCGACCACCCACATCTCGATCGGCGCGGTGTTCGGCGTGGGCTTCCTGCGCGAACTGCTCAAGGTCAACTACGCCAAGATGGAAGCCACCGTGCGGGCCGGGCACCAGGGGGCCGACCGCAACGAGGTCGAGGGCTATCTGCAGCGCTTCGAGGCGGCGGAAGTGCACGAGAAGAAGCGCATGCTGGCCGAGATGAAGCGCCGCGCCAAGCTGCGCGAGGCCAGCGAGGGCGCGCTGTTTGCCAAGAACGAGCGCAAGGCCTTCAAGAAGGCCTACAAGCAGGAAATCGTGAAGCGCTCGGCGGTGATGCGCATCGTGGCGGCCTGGATCGTCACCGTGCCGGCCACGGCCGTGCTCGCGGCGGTGCTGTTCCACATCGTGCGCGCGGTGCTGGCCTGACCGGGAAGAAATATTCAGGGTTTTCCCGGAAACGTGCGACAATCACAGGCTGCCCTGGATTCACCGGGCAGATTTGTGCATTGGCCTCATACACCCGGCCCCCGACCACGAACTCCGCTGCCCCTGGCAGCCGGCAGCTTCGAACCGGGGCCATCGCCAGCAGCGTCACCCTGACGCACCGGCGCGGACCGTTTGTGGTTGATGTTGTGTAACCACGAACGGATCCGGCGCCGGGACGCATTGCTCCCTGGCCCGATCTGATCATTGGCGCTTCTGCGCCGGAACAGACATGAGCGACTCTTTTGAAGAACGCGGCGACGCCGCGCACGACAGCCTGAACACCCTCGTCGACGCCGTTGACACGGCCGAGACCGCTGCGGTCGAAGCCGGTCCGGTGGACGCCAGCGCGTTTGCCGCGCTGGGCCTGGCCCCTGAACTGGTGGCCGCCGTGGCCGATCTGGGCTACACCCAGCCCACCGCCGTGCAGGCCCGCGTCATGCCCAAGGCCCTGCTGGCCGACGGCGAGACCCGCTACGCCGACCTGATGGTCTCCAGCCAGACCGGCAGCGGCAAGACGGCGGCCTTCCTGCTGCCGGTGCTGCACACCCTGCTGCAGCAGCGCGCCGAAACCGCCGCCCGCGAGCGCGCCGAGCGCGACCGCCTGGCCGCCGAGGCCCTGGCCCGTGGCGAAGCCCCGCCCAAGGCACCCAAGCGCAAGGACCCGACCAACCCGCGCCACTTCAAGGCCGCCACCCCCGGCGCCCTGGTGCTGTGCCCGACCCGCGAACTGGCCCAGCAGGTGGCACACGACGCCATCGATCTGGTGCGCCACTGCCGCGGTCTGCGCATCGCCAACGTGGTGGGCGGCATGCCGTACCAGCTGCAGATCGCCAAGCTGCAGAACGCCGATCTGGTGGTGGCCACGCCGGGCCGCCTGCTCGACCTGCAGCGTTCGCAGCAGCTCAAGCTCGACCAGGTGCAGTTCCTGGTGGTGGACGAGGCCGACCGCATGCTCGATCTGGGCTTTGCCGACGACCTGGCCGAGGTCAACCTGCTGACCGCCCAGCGCCGCCAGACCATGATGTTCAGCGCCACGTTTGCGCCGCGCATCCAGCAGCTGGCCATGCGCGTGATGCACGACAACGGCTCGCAGGTGCAGAAGATCCAGATCGACAGCCCGCAGGAGCAGCACGCCAACATCAAGCAGGTGCTGTTCTGGGCCGACACCGCCGACCACAAGCGCAAGATGCTGGACCACTGGCTGCGCGATGCCACCATCAACCAGGCCATCGTGTTTGCCAGCACCCAGATCGAGTGCGACGGCCTGGCCAACGACCTGCAGCAGGCTGGCTTCTCGGCCGTGGCGCTGCACGGTGCCCTCAGCCAGGGCATCCGCAACCGCCGCCTGATGGCGCTGCGCAGCGGCCAGGTGCAGATCCTGGTGGCCACCGATGTGGCCGCGCGCGGCATCGACGTGCCCACCATCACCCACGTCTTCAACTTCGGCCTGCCGATGAAGGCCGAGGACTACACCCACCGCATCGGCCGCACCGGCCGAGCCGGCCGTGACGGCCTGGCGGTCACCTTTGCCGAGATGCGCGACCGTCGCCGCATCGCCGACATCGAGGCCTACACCCGCCAGCGCTTCACCGCCGAGGTCATTCCCGGCCTGGAGCCGCGCATGCGCGCCCCGCAACCGGAATTCGGCCGTGGCCGTCCCGGCGGCGGCGACCGCTTCGGCGGCCGCAACGACCGCGGTGGTGACCGCCGCAGCGGCCCGCCCTCGCGCGGCCCGCGCTTCGAGAACCGCGACAGCGCACCGCGCTTCGATCCGCGTGGTGACTCGCGGGGCGCTCCGCGTGGCGACTTCCGCGCCGACACCCGGGGTGACGCACCCATGGTCGACCGCAGCCGCGACGGTCGTTTCGACCCGCGCTTCCAGGGTCGTGAGGCCCCGGCCTTCGAGGGACGCGGCGCACCGCGCGGCGACTTCCGCGACCAGCGCCCCGCAGCCCCGCGTGGTTTCGACGACCGCGCCCCGGCCCGCGCCGGCAAGCCCGGTGGCTTCGGTGACCGTGGCGGCGAGCGCAACTACGCCGACCGCAGCGGCTTCAACGACCGGGGCAGCCGCCCGGCACCGCGCCGCACCCCGCGCTGATCGGCCCTGCCGAAGCGTGCACTGACCCTCCCGGTCAGTCGGACAAGCCGGACCCCGTGTCCGGCTTTTTTTCGCCCTCTCCACAATGCCGCCCATGTCGTACCGGGTGGTGTGGTTCAAGCGCGATCTGCGGGTGCAGGACCATGCCCCGCTGCTGGAGGCCGCCCGCCAGGGCCCGGTGCTGTGCCTCTACATCCTGGAGCCCGCTCTGTGGCGCCAGCCCGATGCGGCGCGCCAGCACCTGGGCTTCCTGCAGGAGAGCCTCAAGGACCTGGCCGCCGACCTGCGCGCCCTCGGGGGTCGACTGCATTGGGCGGTGGGCGATGCGGTGGACGTGCTAGACCGGCTGCACCACCACGCCCCGTTTGCCGAACTGCTGTCGCACCAGGAAACCGGCAATGCCGCCAGCTTCGAGCGCGACCGGCGTGTGCTGCGCTGGTGCCGCGACCAGGGCGTGCCGTGGCGCGAGTTCCGCGGCTTCGGGGTGGTGCGCGGCCTCAAGCAGCGCCGCCACTGGGTCGGGCAGTGGGAAGGCCTGATGGCCGAGCCGCAGGCCCTCACGCCACGGCTGGAGCCGGCCCATGTGCCGCCCGAGGCCTGGGACCCGACACCCTGGCCCAGCGCCGACGACCTGGGCCTGCCGACCCACGAGCCGCCGCAGCGCCAGCGCGGCGGGCGCCGCCAGGGCGAAGCCGTACTGACCGATTTCCTGCAGCAGCGCAGCGCCCGTTACCGGGGCGGCATCTCGTCGCCCCTGACCGCGCCCGACGCCTGCTCGCGCCTGTCGGCCCACCTGGCCTTCGGCACCCTGGGCCTGCGCGAGGTGGTGCAGGCCACCCGGGCCCGCATGCACGACGCCGAGCTGGCCGGCACCCGCCAGCACGCCGGGCTGGCCGCGTTCCTGAGCCGGCTGCACTGGCACTGCCACTTCATCCAGAAGCTGGAATCCGAGCCGGCCATCGAGCACCACAACATGCACCGGGGCTACAACGGCCTGCGCGAGGCCGAGCACAACCCGGCGCACCTGCAGGCCCTGATGGAAGGCCGCACCGGCTGGCCCATGGTGGACGCCTGCGTGGCCATGCTGCGCGAGACCGGCTGGCTGAACTTCCGCATGCGGTCCATGCTGGTGTCGGTGGCGGCTTATCCGTTGTGGCTGCACTGGCGGCCGGTGGGCGAATGGCTGGCGCGCGAATTCCTCGACTACGAGCCCGGCATCCACTGGAGCCAGATGCAGATGCAGAGCGGCACCACCGGCATCAACACCACGCGGGTCTACAACCCGGTCAAGCAGGCGCAGGACCACGACCCGCACGGCCGCTTCGTGCGGCACTGGCTGCCCGCGCTGCAGCGGGTGCCGGACACCTGGCTGTTCCAGCCCTGGCTGATGCCGCCCGACCTGCAGCAGCGCCTGGGGCTGACCCCGGGGGTGGACCTGGTGACGCCGGTGGTCGATCTGGAGCCGGCCACCCGCCGGGCCAAGGACCGGGTGCATGCCCTGCGCGCGCGGCGCGAGGTGCAGGCCGGCCAGGCCGACATCGTGCGGCGGCACGGCTCGAAGCAGCGCCGGGCCGAGCAGCTGGCCGGGCCGCGCCAGCGGCGCGCCGCCGAGGTGGCGGCACAGCAGATCGGCTTCGACTTCTGAGCGCTCAGCGCGGCGCGTTGCGGGCTGCCTCCACCCGGGCCTGCACCGCCTCGCCCAGCTCGATCACGGCCAGCGCGTAGTAGCTGCTCCAGTTGTAGCGGGTGACCACATAGAAGTTCTCGGTGCCCGCCACATAGGTGGACGGGGCACCGGCGTTCTGCAGCTCCACCAGCGCCAGCGGACCGGTGTGGGCGGCAGCGGCGCCCTCCAGCCCGGCCCCCAGCGACTGCATGCGCGTGGCGCTGAAGGTGGGCAGGATGTCCGGGGCGAGCAGGGTGTCCAGATCGGTCCGTCCGGCCTCCACCCGCACCGGGTAGTGGGTGGGCATGCCGCTCTGCCAGCCGAACACCTGGAAGTAATGGGCCACCGAGCCGATCACGTCGGCCGGGCTGTTGAACAGGTCGATCTGGCCGTCCTCGTCGAAGTCGATCGCGTACTTGGCCCAGCTGCTGGGCATGAACTGCGGCCAGCCCATGGCACCGGCGTAGCTGCCGAGCAGGCTCAGGGGGTCGCGCCCGCTGCGGTTCATGAGGCTCAGGAACTGCTCCAGCTCGCCGCGGAAGAACTCGGTGCGCGCGGCCGCGCGCGGGTGCACCGAGGGGAAATCGAAGGCCAGCGTGACCAGCGCGTCCATCACCCGGAAGTTGCCGGTGTGCCGGCCATAGAGCGATTCCACGCCCAGCACGCCCACGATCAGGCTGGCCGGCACGCCGAAGCGGGCTTCGGCGCGGGTCAGGGTGGCGGCGTGCTCTTCCCAGAAGCGCTGGCCGGCGTTCAGGCGGATGGGCTCGATGAAGCGCGCGCGGTAGGCCGCCCAGTTCTTGGGCTGGGTGGCGGGTGGCGGGGTGATGGCGCGGATGATGGCCGGCACCCGTTGCGCGGCGCCGATCTGGGCCCGTACCCAGGCCGGGTCCAGGTCGCGCCGGCTCGCCAGATCGTCGGCAAAGGCCATGGCCGCCGGGCTCTGGCTGTAGCTGAAGGGGGCCGGCGCCGGACGCGGCTCGGCCTTGCGGGGCGGGGCTGCGTGGACCGGAGAGAGGACGAGGGTGGCCAGCAGGGCCGACAGGATCAGGGCAGGGCGAAAGGTCAGGGAACGCAGGGTCATGGTCGGTTCGGGGCGGGCCAGGCCAGCTGGCGGTAGGCCCGCGACAGGTCGCGCAGCGGGGTCGCTGCCCCCGGACTGTACCGCTGCGCCTCCAGCCGCAGCAGCCAGGCAGCCACCGGCTCGCCGGCCTCGCCCCAATGCGCCCGCACCGCAGCGGCCAGGGTGCGGGGCGGGGCCTGGGGCGGCACGCTCAGGCCCGCCTTGACCAGCTGCCGGCGGGCCCGCTCCAGCAGGCGCAGCCAGGGCTCGTGCTGCTGGCGTTCCCACAGCGTCCAGGCGGCGCCCAGCAGGCTGGCCAGGGCCAGCAGACCGGCCATGACCTTGGCCAGATCGGTCCAGCTCGGCGACTCGAAGCCCAGCGATCGCAGCAGATCGAGCTGGCGGCCCTGGGTGTAGTTCAGCACCCACTGGTTCCAGCGGTTGTTCACCGCCTCCCAGGTCTGGCGCATGCGGTTGACCAGCGCGTCGCTGAAGGTGTTACGCAGCACGCCGGTCAGGGCGCCGGCCACGCCGGTCTGCGGTGCGGCCAGCCGGTCGAACGAGCCGATGCGGCCCGGCATGACGGCGCCGGTGGGGTCGACCCGCACCCAGCCCTGGCCCTGCAGCCAGACCTCGGTCCAGGCATGGGCGTCGCGCTGGCGCACGGTCCAGAAGCCGTCGACCGCATTGACCTCGCCGCCCTGGTAGCCGGTGACGATGCGTGCCGGGATGTCCATGCCGCGCATCAGGATGGCAAAGCTGCTGGCGATGTGTTCGCAGAAGCCGCTCTTGCGGTCGAACCAGAACTCGTCGGCGGTGTCGCGGCCGTAGACGCCCGGGTCGAGCGTGTAGCTGTAGCCCCCGGTGCGCAGCAGGTCGAGCGCGGCCTGCACCAGGCGCGGGGCGTTCTCCGGCCCGGGGCCGTACTGGCGGCGCAGCTGCTGGGCCAGCTGCAGGGTGCGCGGGTTGTAGCTGGGGGGCAGGGTCAGGAAGTCCTGCAGCCCCAGCACCAGCTGCTGCGGGCCATGGCGGAATTCGGGGTAGGCCTGGGCGGTGAAGCGCACCAGCGATCCCATGGGCCGCTGGGTGAGCCACTGCAGCTCGTCGTTCATGCGCACCCGGGTGCCGGGCACCTCGGGCGGCGTGGCCGTGCCTTCCAGCACGAACAGCCAGGGCCGGTCGTGCGGCTCCATGGTCACTTCGTAGCCCAGTGGCTCACCGGCCACCTGCAGATCGGCGCTGAGGCGGTTGCCCAGCCCGAAGTCCGATTCCAGCGGGCGCCATTCGCGGCCGTCGAAGGTGGAGAGCACCGGTCCCCGGAAATAGATGCGGTCCTGGGGCGGCGTGGGCCCGTTGAAGCGCACCCGCAGCGCGATGCTCTCGTCCAGTGCCAGGCGGGCGATCTGGCCCACCCGCATCTGGCCCGACAGACCGCTGCGACCGGTTTCCGGGTCGCCGGGCGTTCCCCACAGCGGCGCCAGGCGGGGGAACAGCAGGAACAGCACCAGCATGATGGGGGCCCCCATCAATGCCATGGAGCCGGCGATGCGCGCCGAGCGGGCCAGGCTCGGCCGGCCCACCGGCATGTGGGCGTTGACCAGCGCGGTCAGCAGACCCAGCAGCGCGATCAGGATGCCCGCTGCGGTGACCAGCGACTGCGAATAGAAGAAGTGGGTGAGCAGGGTGAAGAAGCCCAGGAAGAACACCACGAAGGCGTCGCGCCGGGCCCGCAGTTCCAGCGTCTTGAGCGCCAGCAGCACCACGATCAGCGTCACGCCCGCATCCCGCCCGACGAGGGTGCGGAAGGTGAAGAAGGTGGCACCCAGGGTGACGACCAGCAGCACCGCCCGCCAGATCCAGCCCGGCAGGGGCGCGCCGCGCACTGTGAGCACCGCCCGCCACACCAGCACGCCGGCGGTGATGCCGCTGCACCACCACGGAATGTGGGCGCTCTGCAGCAGCACCACCCAGGCGATCACGGCCAGCAGGAACAGCGTGTCGCGCGCTTCGCGCGGCAGGGCAGACAGGGTGTCGATGAGGCGGTTCAGCACAGTGCGAGTGCCTCCAGGCAGCGGTTGCGGTGGGCCAGCCCCTGGTCGGGGGCGATCTCCCGCCCGGGCAGGCGCAGCCCGTACGACAGGCCGAGCCGGTCGGCCATCAGCACCCAGGCGGTCAGGCGCTGCAGCCGGCCTTCCAGCCCGGCACCGCCGCAGCGCGAGTGGTCCAGCCAGAGCTGCACCCGCTCGCTGGAGAGGGTGTCGCGGCTGACCAGATCGTCGCGGCCGCTGGCAAAGGCCTGGGCGGCCCGTTTCCAGACCACCGCCTTGACCGGATCGCCCCGGCGGTAAGCGCGCACGCCGTCGAACTCGCCGGTGCTCTGGGCACGGGCCGCGCCGTGGCCGCCGGCCAGCGGCTCGCCCGGGGGCAGGGCCGGCGCATGGTCTTCCGGCGCCGGATACACCAGCACCTCGGATGCGGTGCGCCACACCGTCCAGACCCGGAAGGTGCCCAGCGGGAACAGCGTCTGCGCGGTCAGCGCCGGCAGCCGGTGCAGGCCCCGGCCCGGTGCCTGCCAGGCCACGCGCACCGTGCTGCTGCCCTGCGCGGGCACGTCGGTCCAGGCCAGCGAGGCCGGCGAGCCGTCATCGTGCAGCACGCCCAGGCCGATGCCCAGGCGCTCGCCGCGTTTTTCGCTCACCAGCCGGATGTCGAGCCGCACCGCCTCGTGCGCGTGCACCGGAACCGGGGTATCCAGATGCAGGGTGAGACCACGCAGGTTGCCGTGGCACACATGCATGCCCACCACCGCGCAGCCGGCGAGCAGGAAGGTCAGCAGGTAGCCCAGGTTGAGCTGGTAGTTGATGCTCGCCACCAGCAGCACCAGCAGGGTGATGGCCAGCATCCATCCCGGCCGGGTGGGCAGGATGTAGACATTGCGCTGGGTGAGCACCAGCGTGTCGGACGCCTTGAGGCGCTGGAACAGCCAGGCCTGCAGCCGGCGGCGCAGAAAGCCGAGCGGCGTCTTCATGCGGCTCAGGGCAGGGGGACGGCGTCCAGCATGGCGCGCACCTGCTCGACCGCACCGCGGCCCGCATCCCTCACCGGCACCAGCCGGTGGGCGGTGGTCTGCGGAAGCACGGCAGCAATGTCGTCGGGGGCCACATAGTCGCGGCCCTGCAGGAAGGCCTCGGCCTTGGCGGCCCGCACCACGGCCAGTGCCGCGCGGGGCGACAGGCCCTGCGCGAACCAGCGGCCGCTGCGGGTGGCGTTCACCAGGTCCTGCAGGTAGTCCAGCACCGGTTCGGCGGTGTGGATGCGGGCCACGGTCTGCTGAAGCCGGGTGAGGTCGGCCGGGGTCAGGGCCGCGCTCAGGCGTTCCAGCATCTCGCGCCGGTCTTCGCCGCGCAGCAGGGCGCGTTCGGCCTGGCGGTCGGGGTAGCCCAGCGAGAGCCGCATGTGGAAGCGGTCCAGCTGCGACTCCGGCAGGGCGTAGGTACCGAGCTGGTCGTGCGGGTTCTGGGTGGCGATCACGAAGAAGGGCTGGGGCAGGTCGCGCGTGTCGCCCTCGACCGTGACCTGCTTTTCCTCCATGGCCTCGAGCAGGGCGCTCTGGGTCTTGGGGCTGGCGCGGTTGATCTCGTCGGCCAGCAGCACCTGGGCGAACACCGGCCCGGGGTGGAACACGAAGCCTTCGCGGCCGCGCTCGTACACCGAGACGCCGATCAGGTCGGTGGGCATCAGGTCGGCGGTGAACTGCACGCGCGAGAACTGCAGGCCGAACGACCGTGCCAGCGCGTGGGCCAGGGTGGTCTTGCCCACGCCGGGCACGTCCTCGATGAGCAGGTGGCCCCCGGCCAGCAGACAGGCCACGCAGTCGTGGACCTGCCGTGATTTGCCCACGATCACCGTGTTAAGCTGGGTCAGAAGATGCTGGATGTGGGCGTCGGCTTGCATGGATCGGTGCGGGCTGGAATGCCGCGAACCTTACCGTAATTCCGCCATGAGACAGGCCACGGGCTATTTCACCCACAAGGATTGCTGGAGACACGAGATGGGCGCCGGCCACCCGGAATGCCCGGAGCGCCTGAGCGCCATCGAGGACCGGCTGCTGATCACCGGGCTGGACGTGGCGCTGGAGCGCCGCGAGGCCACCCCGGCCTCCATCGCCGACCTCGAACTCGCCCACGACCGCATGCACCTGGCCGCGCTGCGCGGCCTCTCGGACAACCTGCGCGACGAGGTGGCGGCCGGCGGCCCGTCCCACGCCCAGATCGACCCCGACACCTCCATCAACCTGCACAGCTGGGACGCCATCCTGATGGCCGCCGGCGCGGCCATCGACGCCACCGATGCGGTGATGGCCGGCGAGCTGGCCAACGCCTTCTGCGCGGTGCGCCCGCCCGGCCACCACGCCACCCGCGGCCAGGCCATGGGGTTCTGCTTCGTCAACAACGTGGCGGTGGCGGCGCGTTACGCGCTGGAACGCCATGGGCTGCAGCGCGTGGCCATCATCGATTTCGACGTGCACCACGGCAACGGCACCGAGGACATCGTCGCCGGCGACGACCGCATCCTCATGTGCAGCTTCTACCAGCACCCGTTCTACCCGGCCTGCGACCATTCCACGGCGGCCAACCTGGTCAACATTCCGGTGCCGGCGTACACCAAGGGCATGGACATCCGCGAGCTGATCGACGTGATGTGGCTGCCCAGGCTCGATGCCCACAGGCCCGAGCTGATCTTCATCAGCGCGGGCTTCGATGCCCACCGCGAGGACGACATGGCCCAGCTCGGGCTGGTGGAGCAGGACTATGCGTGGATGACCTCCCGCATCAAGGAAGTGGCCCAGCGCCACGCGCAAGGCCGCATCGTGAGCTGCCTGGAAGGCGGCTATGCCCTCAGCGCCCTGGCCCGCAGCGTGGAGGCCCATCTGCGCGTGCTGGCCGACGTCTGACATCCGGAGTGTTTCCATGACCGTACCGCAGGACCTGCTGCTGCACCACCGCGACGACCGCGGCGTGCACACCCTCACGCTGAACCATCCCAAGGCCTTCAATGTGCTGTCCGAGGCCATGCTCGCGGCCCTGCGCGACGGCGTCGCGCAGGTGGCGGCCGATCCTGCCGCCCGCGTGCTGGTGATCGCTGCCGAAGGCCGGGCCTTCTGCGCCGGCCACGACCTCAAGGAAATGAAGGCCCGCCCGGAGCAGGCCTACTACCAGGAGCTGTTCGCGCGCTGCTCGCGCCTGATGATGTCGCTGCGTGCGCTGGACGTGCCGGTGGTGGCCCGGGTGCAGGGCCTGGCCACGGCAGCCGGTTGCCAGCTGGTGGCGCAGTGCGATCTGGCGGTGGCGGCCGAGGGCGCGACCTTCGGCGTCAACGGCATCGATGTCGGTCTGTTCTGTGCCACCCCCGGTGTGGCGCTGTCGCGCAACCTGCTGCCCAAGCAGGCCATGGAGATGCTCATGACCGGCGACTTCATCGACGCGCAGCAGGCGCTCTCTCGCGGTCTGGTGAACCGCGTGGTGCCCGCCGGGGAACTTGACGCCGCGCTGGAGGCTCTGGTGAAGAAGCTGCTGGCCAAGCCGCGCGAGGCGCTGGCCCTGGGCAAGCAGCTGTTCTACCGCCAGCTCGAGACCGGCATGGATGCCGCGTACCAGCTCGCCGGCCACACCATGGCCTGCAACATGGCCCATCCGGTGGCCCAGGAGGGCGTGCAGGCCTTCATCGACAAACGCGTGCCGTCCTGGCGCGCCTGATCCGTTTTCCCGAACCCATGACCGTTGCCGCTTCCGCTCCCAAACCCATCGACGATCTCGGCCTCTGGGCCGCTTCCTTCCTCCAGCCCACCGTCCTGATCGAATTTGCCGCCCTGGCCCTGGCGGTGCTCCTGGCCTGGGGCCTGGCCTGGCTGGTGCGCCGCTCGGCAGCGGCGGGCCAGAACCACACCAGCGTCCTGTTCGGTCGCCGCCTGATCGATGGCGTGCTGTTCCCGGTGCTGCTGTTGCTGCTGGGTTACCTGGCCCGGGCCCTGCTGTCGCTGTGGGTGCCGCTGGCGGCCTTCAAGGTGATCATCCCGGTGCTGGTGTCGCTGGTGGTGATCCGGGTCGGGGTGAAGGTGCTGCAGGTGGCCTTCGCCCAGGCGCCCTGGGTGCGGGCGCTGGAGCGCACCATTTCTTGGGTGGCCTGGCTGGCCATGGTGCTGTGGGTGAGCGGCCTGCTGCCGGTGGTGCTGGCCGAGCTCGACCAGATCACCTGGAAGGTCGGCAGCAGCACGCTGAGCGTGCGCACCCTGATCGAAGGGGGCCTGACCGCCGGCGCCGTGCTCATCCTCATGCTGTGGGTGTCCTCGGCCATCGAGGCCCGGCTGCTGCGCCATGCCGCCGGCAGCGACCTGTCGCTGCGCAAGGCGGTGAGCAATGCCACCCGGGCGCTGCTGCTGTTCGTGGGCATGATCATTGCGCTGTCGGCCGTGGGCATCGACCTCACGGCCCTGTCGGTGCTGGGTGGCGCCATCGGCGTGGGTCTGGGTTTCGGCCTGCAGAAACTGGCGTCCAACTATGTGAGCGGCTTCGTGATCCTGGCCGAGCGCAGCATGCGCATCGGCGACATGGTGCGGGTCGACAACTTCGAGGGCCGCATCACCGACATCAATGCGCGCTACACCCTGATCCGCTCGGCCACCGGGCGCGAATCCATCGTGCCCAACGAGCTGCTCATCATCAACCGGGTGGAGAACCTGTCTCTGGCCGACGCCCGCGTGTGGCTGTCCACCGTGGTCTCGGTGGCCTACGACAGCGATGTGGATCTGGTCATCCGCCTGCTCACCGAGGCCGCTGCCGCGCAGGAGCGGGTGCTCAAGGACCCGGGTCCGTCGGCGGCCCTGTCGGCCTTTGGTGCCGACGGTCTGGAGTTCACCGTGGGCTACTGGATCGCCGATCCGGAAAACGGCCAGCTCAACATCCGCTCGGCCATCAACCTGGCCATCCTGGATGCGCTGCGCCGGCACGGCATCGAGATTCCCTACCCGCAGCGGGTGCTGCATGTGAAGGCGGGCGACGGTCCTGCCGCCGTCGCCGCGCCCAAGGCCATCACCGGCCCATGAAGCCCGGCAGCCACAGGGCGATGGCCGGGAAGGCCACCAGAATGCCCAGGCGGACCACGTCGGCCAGAACGAAAGGCCAGACACCCTTGAAGATGTCGGCCAGCTTGACCGAGGGCAGCAGCGAGTTGATGACGAACAGGTTCATGCCCACCGGCGGCGAGATCATGCCGATCTCCACCACGGTGACGATCAGCACGCCGAACCACACCGGGTCGAAGCCCAGGCCGACGATCACCGGGAAGAACACCGGGATGGTCAGCAGCACCATGGAGAGCTCCTCCATGACCAGGCCCAGCAGCACATAGATCACCATCATGGCCGCCACCACCATGATGGGGTGGGGGCTGAACTGCAGCAGCCAGTCGCGCAGGTCGCCCGGCATGCTGGTGAAGTTCACGAAGCTGGTGAAGATCATGGCGCCGATCAGGATGGTGAACAGCATGGCCGTGGTGCGGGTGCTCTCCATCAGGATGTCCAGCAGGCTGCGCCAGGTCAGCGAACCCCGGGCCAGCGCGAACAGGAAGGCACCGGCCGCGCCCACACCGGCGCCTTCGGTGGCGGTGAACACGCCGCCGTAGATGCCGCCGATGACGAGGGCGAACAGCACGCCCACGCCCCAGATGCCACGCACCGCGCGCAGGCGGCCGGCCCAGTCGGTGCGCTCGGCCGGCGGGCCGGCCAGCGGATCGCGCCAGGTCACCACCACCACCGCCAGGCACAGGCAGACGATGGCCACCAGGCCGGGCAGGATGCCGGCGATGAACAGCTTGCCGATGTCGGTCTCGGTGATGATCCCGTAGATCACCATGATGGTGGACGGCGGAATCAGGATGCCCAGCGTGCCGCCGGAGGCGATGGCCCCGGTGGCCAGCGTGTCGCGGTAGCCGTGGCGCTTCATCTCGGGGTAGGCCACGCGGGTCATGGTGGCGGCGGTGGCAATCGACGAGCCGCAGATGGCGCCGAAGCCGCCGGAGGCGATGATGCTGGCCATGGCCAGCCCGCCGCGCCGGTGCCCCACGAAGGCGTTGGCGGCGGCGTACAGCTCGCGCGCCATGCCGGCGCGGGCCACGAAGTTGCCCATCAGCACGAACAGCGGAATGACCGACAGCACGTACTGGAAGCCGGTCTCGAAGATCACCTGGCTGGTGCTGGCAAAGGCCGGCGTCCAGCCCCGCATCAGGCCCAGCCCGACCAGCCCCACCAGCGCCATCGACAGGGCCAGCGGCACCCGCAGGAAGGCCAGGATGAAGACCCCCAGAAAACCCAGTGCGGCTTCGATCATGTCGGCTCTCCGCTGCGCCTGACGTCCGGGGCCTGCACGAACACGAACAGCAGGTGCACCAGCGCCGTGACCGCCAGCAGGCCCGCCATCAGCCAGGCCACCGGTGCGATCGACCACTGCAGGTAGACCGTGGTGTCGCCGTATTCGGCGAACCGCTGTGCGCGCGTGTGCAGCAGCCAGCCCAGCAGCGCGAAGGTGGCGGCGCAGATCAGGTGCACCACGCGGGCCTGCACTGCCTTGATGCGATCACCCAGGAAGGCATCGAGCGAGTCGAACACCACATGTTCGTTGCGCCAGGACACCAGCGGCATGGCCCCGAAGATGACCACCACCATCAGGATCTCGGTCAGCTCCAGACCGCCCGGCACCGACTGGCTGAAGAAGCGCCGGCCCGAGACGTCCACCACCGTGAGCCACATGATGGCGAACAGGGCCGCAGCGGCCAGCAGGCCGGTGGTCCAGCGCAGCAGTCTTTCCAACGAGGCGAGCATGTTCTTGTGCTTCCGGATGCAATGAGGCCGGCGTGCAGCGTGCGGGCTGCGGCGCCGGCCTGAAGTGAACCCGCCGCAGCGGGTCAGCCGAGGACGACGGTCACTTGACCTTCTTGATCTCGGCGCGGAACTCGTTGAGCACGTCGCGCGGGTTCTTCAGGCCCTTGACCTGTGCGCGGGCGGCCCAGGTGGTCTCCAGGTAGTCCTGCTTGTCCATCACCGCCTTCACGAAGGCCTTGTCGGCCATCACGCGCTGCACTCCCTGGGCCTTCTGGTTGTCGCGGCTGGCCGCGTCCATGCGGTCCCAGCCTTCGCCGAACAGGCGGGCGGCGTGCTCGCCGGAGAGCTTGTCGATGACCGCCTTGTCCTGCGGGCTCAGCTTGTTGTACTTGTCCTGGTTCATCATGAAGACGAAGCTGGTGTTGTACAGGCCGCCGGGGAAGGTGGTGGCGTGCTTGATCATGGAGAGCTTGAACGAGGTGATGGACTCGTCCGGGAAGAAGGTGCCGTCCATCACGCCGGTGGACAGCAGCTCGAAGGACTCGGGCGCGGCCTTGAGCGTGGTGTTCCAGCCCATGGCCTTGGAGAGCTCGTTGATGTTGCCGCCACCGATGCGGAACTTCAGCGACGCCGCCTCGGCGGCCGAGGTCACCGGCTTCTTGGCATTGAAGATGATGCCCGGGCCGTGCGTGAACACCGCCAGCGCCTTCACGCCCCGGTGCTCGCCCAGCGGTGCGAAGTACTTGTTGTAGATGCGCTGGTACGCGACCGAAGTGGACACCGCGCTGTCGCCCAGGAACGGGAATTCGGCCACCTGGGTGAAGATGAACCGGCCCGGGGTGTAGCCGTCCACCGTGTAGGAGATGTCGGCCAGGCCATCGCGTACCGCATCGAAGGTGCCGGGTGCGGCCACCACGCCCTTGGGCAGGATGTTGCACTTCATGCGGCCGGCGCTTTCCTTCTCGACCTGGTCGCACCAGGTCTTCTGGGCCACGCTGGCGGCATGGGTCGGCGGCAGCCAGCTCGAGACGGTGAACACCGTCTGGGCGCTCACCGAGGTGGTGGCAAACAACGCGGCCGCAGCTGCGACCGTGGCGAACAGGCGAATCTTCATGGGCTTGTCTCCGAGGGTGTGGGTGCCTCTGTGGGCTACGGAGCACTGTACGGGAGCCCACCGCTGCACAGGCTCCAGACTTACCCGAATTCACCGACCGAAAGGTCGGTGAATGTTGCCCGGGCGACGCTTGTCGCAGCACGGCGGGGGGAGATTGCGTACCGGCAGGAGTACCCGCCTATAATCCTGAAAAAGCACGACCGTTCGTTTTTGTCGCCCGAGCTGTCCGGATACCGCCCGGGGCAGACATACAATCCGAATTGACGTGCACGTCAATTCGGACCGGCCAGCACGACAACCATCCCCAACCTGGAGCCCAGCAACATGAAGGTCATCGTTCCCGTCAAACGTGTGGTGGATTACAACGTCAAGGTGCGCGTCAAGAGCGACGGCACTGGCGTCGACATCGCCAACGTCAAGATGAGCATGAACCCCTTCGACGAGATCGCCGTCGAAGAGGCCGTGCGCCTCAAGGAGAAGGGCGTGGTGACCGAAGTCATCGCCGTCTCGTGCGGTGTGGCCCAGTGCCAGGAAACCCTGCGTACCGCCATGGCCATCGGCGCCGACCGGGCCATCCTGGTGGAGACCGCCGAAGAGCTCCAGCCGCTGGCCGTGGCCAAGCTGCTCAAGGCCCTGGTCGACAAGGAACAGCCGCAGCTCGTCATCCTGGGCAAGCAGGCCATCGACGACGATTGCAACCAGACCGGCCAGATGCTCGCCGCGCTCGCCGGCCTGCCGCAGGCGACCTTCGCCAGCAAGGTGGAGGTGGTCGATGGCCGCGTGAACGTCACCCGCGAGGTCGACGGTGGCCTGGAAACCCTGAGCCTGAGCCTGCCGGCCGTGGTCACCACCGATCTGCGCCTGAACGAGCCGCGCTATGTCACGCTGCCCAACATCATGAAGGCCAAGAAGAAGCCGCTCGACACCCTCAAGCCCGAAGACCTGGGTGTGAACGTGGCCCCGCGCATCAAGACGCTCAAGGTCAGCGAGCCGCCCAAGCGCGGTGCCGGCATCAAGGTGGCCGATGTGGCCGTGCTGGTCGAGAAGCTGAAAAACGAGGCGAAAGTCGTCTGACCCCCGCGCCGCACACAGGAGAACATTCATGACCGCACTCGTCATTGCCGAACACGACAACGCCTCCATCAAGGGCGCGACCCTCAATACCGTGACCGCCGCTGCTGCCTGCGGGGGTGACGTGCACGTGCTGGTGGCCGGCCACAACGCTGGCGCCGCTGCCGCCGCTGCCGCGCAGATCGCCGGTGTGTCCAAGGTGATCCATGCCGACGCCCCAGGCTTCGAGCACGGCCTGGCCGAGAACGTGGCCTCGCAGGTGCTGGCGCTGGCCGCGGGCTACAGCCACATCCTGTTCCCCGCCACCGCCAGCGGCAAGAACGTGGCCCCGCGCGTGGCCGCCCTGCTCGACGTGGCCCAGGTGTCCGACATCACCAAGGTCATCAGCGCCGACACCTTCGAGCGCCCCATCTACGCCGGCAACGCCATTGCCACGGTGCAGAGCGCGGACGCCACCAAGGTGATCACCGTGCGCACCACCGGTTTTGACGCCGCCGCCGCCACCGGTGGTTCGGCTGCCGTGGACACCGTGGCCGCCGTGGCGGATGCCGGCAGCAGCCGCTTCCTGGGCAGCGAGATCGCCAAGAGCGACCGCCCCGAGCTCACCGCCGCCAAGATCATCGTCTCCGGTGGCCGTGCGCTGGGCAGCGCCGAGAAGTTCAACGAGGTCATGACCCCGCTGGCCGACAAGCTGGGTGCCGCCCTGGGCGCCAGCCGCGCCGCGGTGGACGCCGGCTATGCGCCGAACGACTGGCAGGTCGGCCAGACCGGCAAGATCGTGGCTCCCCAGCTGTACGTGGCCTGCGGCATCTCGGGTGCCATCCAGCACCTGGCCGGCATGAAGGACAGCAAGGTCATCGTGGCCATCAACAAGGACCCCGAAGCCCCGATCTTCAGCGTGGCCGACTACGGCCTGGAAGCCGACCTGTTCGAGGCCGTGCCCGAACTGATCGCCAAGCTCTGAGCGCATCGCACCCCCAAGGGCATCGTCGTGATGCCCTTTTTTTGCACCCGACACGGCCGCAGACACCGTGACCGAACCCATCAGGAGACCCGCAGTGAGTTACGTAGCCCCCATCAAGGACATGCTGTTCAACATCGAGCACCTGGCGCGCATCGACCAGGTGGCGGCCCTGCCGGGGTTCGAGGACGCCGGTCTGGAAACCGCGCAGGCGGTGCTGGAGGAGTGCGCCAAGCTCAACGAGGGTGTGATCGCCCCGCTGAACTGGGAGGGCGACAAGAACCCGTCCTTCGTGAAGGATGGTGTGGTCACCACCACCCCGGGCTTCAAGGAGGCCTACCGCCAGTACGCCGAGGGCGGCTGGCAGGGGCTGCAGCACCCGGTGGAGTTTGGTGGCCAGGGCCTGCCCAAGACCATCGGTGCGGCCTGTGGCGAGATGCTCAACAGCGCCAACATGAGCTTTGCACTGTGCCCTCTGCTCACCGACGGCGCCATCGAGGCCCTGCTGACCGCCGGCAGCGACGAGATGAAGGCCAAGTACCTGGGTCGCCTGGTCAGCGGTGAGTGGACCGGCACCATGAACCTGACCGAGCCGCAGGCCGGCTCCGATCTGGCCGCCGTGCGCACCCGCGCCGAGCCGCAGCCGGATGGCACCTACAAGATCTTCGGCACCAAGATCTACATCACCTATGGCGAGCACGACATGGCCGGCAACATCGTGCACCTGGTGCTGGCCCGCGTGGTGGGCGCGCCGGAAGGCGTGAAGGGCATCAGCCTGTTCGTGGTGCCCAAGTTCATGGTGAACGACGACGGTTCGCTGGGTGCGCGCAACGACGTGCACTGCGTCAGCGTGGAACACAAGATGGGCATCAAGGCCAGCCCCACTGCCGTGCTGCAGTACGGCGACCACGGCGGCGCCACCGGCTTCCTGGTGGGCCAGGAGAACCGCGGCCTGGAGTACATGTTCATCATGATGAACGCCGCCCGTTATGCCGTGGGCGTGCAGGGCATCGCCATCGGCGAGCGGGCCTACCAGAAGGCGGTGCAGTACGCCCGTGACCGGGTGCAGAGCCGCCCGGTGGACGGCAGCTTCACCACCGCCGCGCCCATCATCCACCACCCGGATGTCAAGCGCATGCTCATGACCATGCGCGCCACCACCGAGGGCTGCCGTGCCATGGCCAGCGTGGCCGCAGCGGCCTTCGATGCCGCCCACCACCACCCGGATGCCGCGGTGCGCCAGCAGAACGCCACCTTCTATGAATTCATGGTGCCGCTGGTCAAGGGCTACAGCACCGAGATGAGCCTGGAGACCACCAGCCTGGGCGTGCAGGTGCACGGCGGCATGGGCTTCATTGAAGAGACCGGCGCGGCCCAGTACTACCGCGACGCCAAGATCCTGACCATCTACGAAGGCACCACCGCCATCCAGGCCAACGACCTGGTGGGCCGCAAGACCGCGCGCGACGGCGGTGCCACCGCCAAGGCGATTGCCGCCCAGATCGCCGTCACCGAGGCCGAGCTGGCCGCCGGCAGCGCGCAGGCCCAGGCCGTGGCCAAGCGCCTGAAGGCCGCCCGCGAAGCCTTCATCGAGGTGGTGGACTTCATTGCCGCCAACACCCGCAGCAACCCCAACGCCGCCTTTGCCGGCAGCGTGCCGTACCTCATGCTGGCCGGCAACCTGATGGCGGGCTGGCAGATGGGCCGTGCCCTGCTGGTGGCAGAACGACTGTCGGCCCAGGGACAGGACGTGGCCTTCATGCAGGCCAAGATCACCACCGCCCGCTTCTACGCCGACCACATCCTCAGCCGCGCGCCGGGCATCCGCGATGCCATCGTCGAAGGCGCCGAGGCCGTGACCGCACTCACCGCCGACGCGTTCTGATCACACCCACCCAGGAGACACCATGACCGCACCCGCCCGCAGCCTGCCGCCGGTACTCAAGAACATCAAGTTCCCGGTGATCGGCTCGCCGCTGTTCATCATCAGCAACCCCAAGCTGGTCATTGCCCAGTGCAAGGCCGGTGTGGTGGGCTCCATGCCCGCGCTCAACGCCCGCCCGGCCTCCCAGCTCGACGAGTGGCTGCACGAGATCACCGAAGCCCTGGCCGAACACGACCGCGCGAATCCCGACAACCCGGCCGCGCCTTTTGCCATCAACCAGATCGTGCACAAGAGCAACGACCGGCTCGAACACGACCTGCAGGTGTGCGCCAAGTACAAGGTGCCCATCGTCATCACCAGCCTGGGCGCGCGCGAAGATGTGAACCAGGCGGTGCACAGCTGGGGCGGTGTGGTGCTGCACGACGTCATCAACAATGTGTTCGCGCACAAGGCCATCGAGAAGGGCGCGGACGGCCTGATTCCGGTGGCCGCCGGTGCGGGCGGTCACGCCAGCGTGAAGAGCCCGTTCGCCATGATCCAGGAGATCCGCGAATGGTTCGGCGGCCCGGTGGCGCTCTCGGGCTCCATCGCTTCGGGCGGCGCCATCCTGGCCGCGCAGGCCATGGGGGCGGACTTCGCCTACATCGGCTCGGCCTTCATCGCCACCCACGAGGCCCGCGCTGTGGACGGCTACAAGCAGATGATCACCGAGAGCAACTCGGACGACATCGTCTACAGCAACTTCTACACCGGCGTGCACGGCAACTACCTCAAGGGCAGCATCCGCAATGCCGGCATGGACCCGGACAACCTGCCCCAGAGCGACCCCAGCAAGATGAACTTCAGCACCGGCGAAGGCGCGAATGCCGCCAAGGCCTGGCGCGACATCTGGGGCTGCGGCCAGGGCATCGGCGCCATCCGCGAGGTGGTGCCCGCCGCCGACCTGGTGGCCCGCTTCAAACGGGAATACGCGGAAGCGAAGGCGCGGATCTGCGGCGGGTGAGGGCGGGTCAGACCTGAGCCGACCCGAGCTTGGCCTGCTTCGCTCGCGCGAGGATCTGCTGCCGGATGGCGTAGTCGTCGAAGACGGCCATGCTGGGTTGCTTGGACTCTTGATTCTTGATCTCCATGCTGATCAAGGCGTCTTCCCACTCGAAGAGGTGGACCGCCAGGGGGGCGGCATGCCGGTTGTCGGAGGTCCTCTCGGTGAACGACCAGTCGCTGTACGCAGCTTTCTTGGCGGCCTTCAATGCCTCCTCGTCTTTGGCGGTCTTCCATGCCTCATCGAATGTTTTCCGCGCCGCCTTGATGACTGCGAGTCCCATGGCGTCCCCGACCTGGTCTGAACCCCAACCACCATCGTCAACTGGCTGTGGATGGGCCTGCAGCAGCTGTGTGCGGCGTTCGGACAGGGCATTGATTTCGTCCGGGCTGATGAGTCCGGCCAGTTCGCCTTTGAAGGTGTTCCAGCGGCCTTCATCCTGAAGGGCCTTCAGCATGGAGGACCGAATCACCTTCGGCGGCTGGGCGCCGTAGTTCTGTCTCACGCCGAACGATGCATCGTGGTCCCAGGATGCACCCTTGCTGTAATTGCCGCCGTGGTTGTCCGGGTCGTTGCCCACAAAATGCAAGGTGTGGTGGTCGGCATGGCGCTGGCGCACAGCGGGGTCATCGGCATCAACCCGGTTCATGAAGACCCGCCCCGGCAAGGCGCCGTCCGATTCCTTGGGCTGAAACCGAAGGCTCTGGCGATCTTCGGCCCAGCGGACCGAGTCGAATCCGTAACTCCAGCCCAGCGCGTTGAGGTCGTCGGCAGACATTGAATTCACGGCGCGCTTGAGGTCTTTCTTGTCCAGCTTCAGTATGGCGTCGCCCGTCGCTGTCAGCACCTCACTGCCCAGGTTGGGGTTGTAGTCCGACACCTCGCAATACACGCCATCGACGATGGCCACCTTGACCGGTGCCACCAGCCCCGGTTGGCCCAGGAACGCCGCCAGCTTGCGCATGGCCAGATCCCGCCCATAGAGGTTGGGCAGCTGTTCAAGCGGGGGCATCGCTTCCGTGCAAGCCTTTTCCCATGGCTTGAAAACCTGTTGTTTGCTGTCCCATACCTCCAAGTTCAGCCGCCATTCCAGGGTACTGCTGCCTTTGAGCAGGGCTTCATGGAATGCAGCGGTCAGCGAGGCCTGGGCCTGCTGCTTCTGTTTGGCGTCCATCGGTTTGCCGGTCTTCTGCACAAAAGCAGTTTCCACAGTCTGGGTCAACTGATCAAAATGGAAGACGATGCCGCCGCCCATGTGGGCGGAGGGGGCCACCAGAGGGCAGCTGTTGAGCTGTTTCGTGACCAGCTGCTGTTCGGTTCCGTCTGCGAGCGTGAGGGTCACCAGCTTGACCGGGCTGCCGGACTGTCCGCCCGCCAGTGTCCGGGTCTCCATCCGCCGGGCTTTAGCAAACCTTCGGGTCAGTTCGCTGTCTGGCTTCAGCTGTTGATGGATCGGCACCCCCGCCAGCACCATCGGTTTCAAGTGCTGCGCCGGCAGATCACAGTCCAGCGCTTGCCCGGCAATGCCGGCCAAGACCTTGCGGTCCATGTCCGGCAACTCAGCCCGATAAGCCTGCAAGCGTTCGGCCAACCCACCGAGCGATTTGCCATTCTTCAACAAGCGGAGAACGGTTGGTCCCACACCGTCGACAGCGGCCAGTTGTTCGGGCTTCATCTGCTCTTCGAAGGCCTGTCGAGCCAAGAGGAAGAACTGGGTTCCGGTTGTCTCGGACGGCAGCGCCAGCCTGTATTCCACGAGGCGCCTGAATTGGTTGGACCGCTGCTGCTCCGACATGTCTTCAACAGCCAACGGCTTGCCGGGTGTCAAGGCCTGCAGATGGTGGACATGCAGGCCGTTGCGCAGCCCGGTGGCCAGGATCCCTACCTTGTGTCCCTCTCTGGACAGTGTCTTGAGCTCCTCCAGCGAGTACTGTTTGCTTTGAATGAGATAAGCGAAGTCGGGCATTTCTGCGGGCTCCATCCGCTCCTCGAAGGCTTGTCGAGCCAGGAGGAAGAACTGGGTTCCGGTTGTCTCGGACGGCAGCGCCAGCCTGTATTCCACGAGGCGCCTGAATCGGTTGGACCGCTGTTGCTCCGAAATGTCTTTTACGCCCAGCGCTTCGCTGGGTGTCACTGCCTCCAGATGGTCGACATGCAGGCCGTTGCGCAGACCAGTGGCCAGGGTCTCTGCCGTGTGCCCTTCGCTGAACAGTGTCTTGAGGTTCTTCAGCGGGTACTGATCGCTGTGCATCACCTCCAGCAGATCGGAGAGATGGATCGAACCGCGCTGCAGACAGAAATCGGCCAGTGCTGCCTCCTCGGTATGGCTCACCAATCGGTTCAGCAGAAGGAGGTCTTTCCGCAGGTGGTCATTCCAGTCCTTTTGCCAGGCTTTGTAGTTGTTGCGACCGGGTCCCCGGTCCGGGAGGTGGGCCTGTTGGGCGAGACTTTGGGCCTTATGCACCAAGGCCTCGAGGTCTTTCCGGTTCTTGATGTCAGTGGTCTGGCACAGACGTGAGTAGGCCACCGCCGCTGACAGCTCCTCGGGTAGTTTCTGGTTGTATCCGGCAAACGCCCGGTAATGCCGTGTTCGGCAGGCATGCAGATGTGCCAGTGTCTCTGACCCAGGCTCGGGTGTGGCTACGGCCTCCTCACCTCGTACGCGGGACTTTCCCGTCACCGGGTCGGTGCTTGGAGCCCGGTTGCTGGGTTGGGGAGCAGCAACGCCAGCAGCTGCACTGACCTTTGTTACCCGAGCCCAACTGACGGCGGGCTTCCGAACCACTACTTGTCTGGCGCGCGCACTGCCCAGCAACGGTCGGTCGGGTTTGCCCGCTGAAGCAGCGTTGGGGGCTTTTTTTTCGGAATGGGCATTGGCGGTGGGGATGGGGTTGAAGGGAGCGGGGGTCTGCACGCGGCTCATGGCGAATCCTTGTCGGGGGAATGCAGATTGGTCACCAATCCATCACCAATCCGCGAACCGTCCGTCTGGCGTGCCGCCGTGGCCGGAACAACCGGGCCACGGTCCGAGTGCAGGGGCTGTGGGTCAGCCCGGCACCAGTTGCTGCTGCAGCACCGCCAGGCTGTCGGGCAGGTGGGCTGAAGGGTCCCGGCCCGACAGCAGGCACATCAGCAGGGGCAGGGGCATCGGGTTGTCGGCGGGCAGCGCGGCGGCCATGGCCGGCAGCTGGAGCAAGGCCTCCCGCTCGCGATGGCTGACGTCCTGCAGCGTGTCGTGGATGTGCGCCTTGACGCCATCGGGGGTCGACGTGTGGTCGTACAGGGCCAGCAAGGCGGTGTCGAGCGCAGTCAGCGCCTTCAGGGCTGCGGCAGTAACGGTCGGTATGGACTGGTCCGCCACCGACAGGCCGTGCAAGGACCGCAAGGCCTGGTCAAGGTCCGATGCCGCCATTTCGACCGCTGCCCACGGCGTGTCCGGCCCGGACGAATCCATCGACCCGCCGTCGGGCCGGTGCCGGGCGATGAAGGCACGGACCTGCGATGCCAGGCCATCCGCCGGCGGTCGGTATGGGGTGGGTGCATCGGACTGCGCGGGGGCGGCTGTCATGGCAGCCCGGGCCATCAGCGCGATCTCGGACAGGGGGTACACCGCCTGGAGCGATGACGGGTCCTTGAGTTGCAGCGCCACTGCCTGTTGCTGCAGCAGCTGCCGGGCCAGCAGCAGCCACGCGGTGTGCTGGTGTTTCGGCGGCATGGTCGCGTTGAGGTGGATGAGGTCGCTCGGGGTGGCGCCGGCCTTCCACGCCAACTGCCATCCGGGTTCGGCCCAGTCCATCACATCAGCCAGGGCCATCAGCTCGGCCGGCGTGCCGTTTCTGCGCTGCAGCTCGCCCGGTGTCATGGCCTCGATCTGTTGTGCCAGGGCCTCGGCCTTCAGCAGGCTGACCTGGTTGGCCTTGATGGTCTGGCGGGCCTGGGTCAGCCAGCCGGGCAGCGCGGCGTTGGGGGATGCATCGAGGGCTTGTTTGGCCAGCTTGTCGAGCTGCGCCACCAGCTTGATGTTCCCGTTGCACAGCGTCTGCAGCGTTTGGACGTTCTCCAGCGGGCCGATCAGCCAATGCTCGTAGGACTTCAGGTTGCTGGTCAGCAGTTGCCGGCTTTCGGCTTCCGCACCGGCAGGCCATTCCCGGTCCATGGCGGTTTCGGACACGGGCCGTGCCGGCGCTTCCACATGCCGCAGCCGCAGCTGCAGCGCCTGTTGCTGTCGGCGCGCTGCGGAGCGGTTCTCGGGGCGCAGATGGTCGGCGGACCAGCCCTCCAGCTCGCGTGCCAGACCAGCCCGTGCCCGCTGAAGGCGGCCCCAGTGCAGGGCCCTGGAGGCCCACGGTGCGTCCACCGGAGCCTTCTCCAGCGTGTCCAGACGCTGCGCCGCCAGGCCCAGGGGACTTTGGGGCTCCGGCTGGAGCCGTTCCAGACGTTCCAACCAGGTGCGGTGCCGCGGTGCGCGGGGGGACAGGGCGAACGCCGTGCGTGCCGTGTCCAGGCGGGTGATCCTGCGTTGGGGTGGCCGTGCTTCCAGGTCCACCGGATCCGCCAGATCCATGGTGTTCCAACGCTGCCTGAAGGCTCCCTGCTCGAGGGGGGTGAGGCCGCTCAGGACGGGTTCCAGCGCATTCAGGGTCAAGGACCGCAGTCGGCTCTTCAAGGTGTCGGGCGGCGTTCCGGGCTGGTTGAAGTTGACGAACTGCACCGGCTGCTCCTCCAGATCAACGGAGTCGTCGACCAGCGAAGGCAGGCCCAGCAGAACATTCGTCCCCTGGTCCGTGTCCTGCCTGAACTGTCCGGTATCTGGCCACCGGACATGCCCCAGCCATTCCAGCCAGGATTGCTCCACCGCCTGCTGCCGGGCCCAGGGCGTCTCCGTCCGGCGGCCGAATCGCAGCATCCAGGTGTCCGGGGGCAGGGGCCCCATCAACACCCCGTACACCGGCTGACCATCGATGGTCAGCACATGGGCATGCAGGGGCAGCATGCGATGGCCCAGACCCAGCAGTCCGGCCAGGCCCTGCACGAACAAGCCGCGGCGCAGCGCTTGCGCCTCGGGGCTGCCGCAGCGGCAGGCCTTGAACCGGTAACGCGCCACGGTCGACCGTTGCAGGGGGTCCTGCAGCTCGACCCAGCCGTCCGGAGAGTGTTTCTTCCGGGGTTGCAGGTGGCGCAGGTTCCGGGCCGTGGCGTCCGGTGCTGGCGGGGGCGGTGTGGCGTCCGGGTTCCAGCCGGCCTTCTCCAGGGCGGACAGCTCGTCGGGCTTGAATCCCAGGCCGGTTCCCCAGGCCGCCCAGTCGACATCGTGGTCCCGGGCCTGGCCATGGAGGGCGATATCGGACAGCGATGGGGTGGGCCGTCCGTTGGCCTGGTAGGCCGCACGAACCCGGCGCACATCCCCGATGGTGAGGCCAGCCCGGTGCAGGCGGATGATCTCGGCGGCCGACAGGCCCTCGCGCAGCCCGAGCAGCAGGAGATCGGCCGACAGCACCGGGGCGGCCAGGCAGTCGAGCAGCTCGGCCAGCGTCCACTTCAGCAGGGCCCGGGCCATGTCGGGGCCGTGATCCGGATCCTTGCGCATGGCGATGTCCAGCGCCTGGAGGCGGGAGGGCAGGGCCTTCAACCCCTCGGCCTGCCGTGCCAGTTGCTGGGCCACACCCTCGTTGGACGATCGCTCCGCTTCAGCCTGGCAGACCGACAGGTTGGGCCCCAGGGTGTACATGGCATAGGTGTGCTTGGGCACGGGCAAGGCGGCCAGCTCGACAAGGCGGTCCGCTTCCCGGATGTGGCTCAAGGGCCGTTCCAGCTTCTCCAGCAACAGATCCAGGGAGGGCGGCATGGTGAGGCCCATGAACACCGGGGGCTCGGACGGCGTGGTCTCGCGGGGGGTGACGGACCCGCTGGATGACCTTCGGGGTGGCGGCGAGATCGGCGACGGATCGGTGCGGGGCGAGCGCGTGTTCCGTTGGGGTTCCGGAGCGCGCAGGCCTCGCAAAGGCAGGAAGGAGGGGATGTCGGTGGAGGATCTCATGGGGAACGGGACAGTGATGAGGCCCGGTGAGTGGGGCCATCCGCCCCCCACAGTCCTCACGAATGCATGATCCCCTGCGATGCCGAGCCGTCCCTGTTCCGTGACTGCCGTTCGCGCTCCTGCCGCACCGCCGAGCGGATGGCCGCTTCATCCAGCACCGCCGGGAACCACCGCTGTTCCGGATGGCGTCGGGCCACGGTCTGTCCCACCGCCAGCGCCCGCATCAGGCTGTCGGATTCGATGTCCCGCAGCCGCGTGGTGTCGGCGCGGCCGTTCGGGGGATGGAGCACATCGTCCGCAATGGCCTGCGCCTGCGCCGGCAGATCGTCCAGGCCCAGCGCGGTGGTGGTCTCGGCCGACAGCCAGTCCGCTTCGCTGTCGAGCCAGCCGTGCGGCTGCAGTGCCCGCACCTGTTCCTGGAGGTGGTGCAGCCGCGATTCCAGGGCCCGCCACTCGGGCAGGCGGATCAGGCCGGTGGCGCCGCAGGCCCGCATCTCTTGGGGTGTGAGCTTGAGCAATCCCCTGGCCAGATCGGCCGGAATCACCGTTGGCATCCGGGTGCCGTGCAGCACCGACCAGGCGGGGCGAACGCGGGGACCGGGGGGCTGGTGGCGCTGGTTGTTGCAGGCGTCTTCGGGGTGCATGAGGCAGCGCCCGAAGGCCAGGTCGTTGTCGAACAGCACCAGGCGCTGCCGGTCCGGCCGATCGGGGTCGGCGGCAAAGGCCACGTTGCCCGCGTTCCAGTCCACCTGACCGGTGAGCAGGTGGAACCAGACCGCCACCACCATCTGGCGGCGCACCTCCGGGCGGGTCACATCCAGGGGCCGGATCAGGGGCAGATGGACTGAGCTGCCGCCCAGCTGCGCCTCGCTCACCTCCGCCCGCAGCCCGCTGGTGGTGAGCGTCAGCCGGGTCAGGCCCTGCCAGCGGGCGATGTCGGCCAGCAGCCGGGGGGCATCGGCCCAGGTGCAGAGCCATTGCAGGTCGTCCGGCGGCAGCGACAGGTCGTGCGGGCTCTGGATCAGCAGTTTCTGCAGGCCGGGCACGTATTCGTTGAGCGAGCCGTACAGGCCGTCGATCACCGCCGTGTACGAGGCCGTCACCAGGAGGTGGCGCCCCAGCCCGAGCAGTGCACCCAGGCGGTGGGTGAGCACCTGCCGACCGGTGAGGTTGGGGCCGGGTCGGTGCCAGTCGGTGGCCCGGCGGGTGGGTATGCCGACATCGGTCATGGCGTCGGCTTCTGCGTCCGGGTGTTCCGGCCGCCAGGTGTAGGTCCAGGTCTTGGCCCCGTCGGTCCAGCCATGCAAGTGCACCTGGTTCACCATGCCTTTGCCGACCTGCTGGGTGGTCACCGGCTTGAGCGATGCCAGGTGCGCGCGCAGCACCGGATCGGGTGCGGTCTGGGGATGGATCGGCACACCGGCCTGGAACAGGGCCCGGGTGTCGGTGGCACTCAGGCCGCAACGCAGCCCCTGCTCGATGACCTCCAGCGGCATCCGTGGCGTGTCCAGCAGGATCTGCACCTCGTTGAGCGGCAGGGCGAGGTCGGGGTTGCCGATCCGCTGCGCAAGCTGCCGGCGCAGGGCGTCCATGTCCGACGCGGTGGCCGGCGTGGGGGCGCAGACAATGTCGGCAGGGCGCTGCCCGTCCTCGAGCCGGGCCCTGACCGTGGACGGGTCCTGCGCCGGGGCCTGCATCATCAGCAGCACCTGGGCCACTGTCGGTGGCTCGCGGTCCCAGCGGCCGTCGGCGGGGCGGACCGATGCGATGTAGTCCGGCATGCCGCCGGCCTGTTGCAGCAGGCCGGTCACGCCGGCGATGGCCGCCTGCAGGTCGGGCAGGGCATCGCTGAACCCCGGCACCGCGTCGGTGCGCGACAGTGCGTCCTCCAGCCGGGCCTTCACGAAGTTCAGCACCTTGTTCACCTTGTTCACGGCGTCGGGTGAGCCGATGGTGAGTTGCTGGCACAGACGCACCCATGTGCCGCCGACCTCCTGTGCCTGTTCGAGGGCGGTGAGGAGCTCGGCCGCCGGCAGGTTCCACTGCAAGCGGGTGATGCCGGCCTGACGGGCACACCGCAGGGCATGCACGTGCAGCATCCCCACCAGCTCGTGCAGGGGGCGAACCGGCGGCTGCTCGGGTTCCGGCACCTCGACCCTTTCCAGCAGCAAGCGCTCGGGTGGGTGCTTGCGGGCATTCAGACGGGTGGGATGGCGGTGGAGGTCGGGGGTCTGCCAGGCCCGCTGAGGGCTGGGGGACGGTATGGACGGTGCGGTGAAGCAGGGGGCGCTGGAAGGGATCATGGGGTGTTCAGAACGGCTTGGCGATCCGCTGCAGGATCGGGTTCACGCTGGCCTGGGCCAGGTCGAGGCGGGTCTGTGCGTCGGCAAAGCCGGAGCCCCATTCCATGACCCAGGCCGGCCACCGGGCCGCATGCGCTGCCAGGATGTCGTGGCCTTCCCAGCCCAGCAGCAGTCCGTGCACCGCGTAGTCCAGGTCGGGACCGCCGGCAGCGGTCAGGCTCAGCAGGTCGCCCGCGTGCGGGTGGCGCGCCAGCCCGGGCGGCAGGCGCAGTCCCACCGCCTGGGCGTGTGCCTTCAGGGCGGCGAGCTGCGTATGGCGCCCGGCCAGACGGGTCTGCAGCGCCCGCAGCATGTCGCACGCCTGCGTTTCGGAGGGATCGAGCGCACGCCACAGGGTGTTCAGCTCGGCGTGCAGCAGGGCCAGTGCGGTCAGGGCATTCTGGCGCCGCTCCTCCAGCAGGGCGGCGTCCCTCAGGTCGGTCGTGGCCAGGGTGGCGTCCGCGCGGTCGAATGCCCGGGCGGTCTGCACCGCGCGGCCCATGCGGCCGCCATCCAGCCACAGCAGGCTGGTGTGCAGCAGCAGTTCCTGCGCGAAGCTGACCGTGGGGCTGTCGCGTTCGGCTGGACCCATCCGGGTGCCGAGGCGCGTTGGCGTCGGCGCGTTGACCTGACTGTCACGGACCTGCTGCATCGCCTCGGCCAGCTGCGCCCGGCCGGTGCCGGGGCGCAGGGCCTGGACCGTGGTGTGGTGCTGCCGGGCACCCGCCTGCAGCAGGGCCTGGCCGAGCAGGGGCCAGCTGGGTGAAAGCCCACGAAGGTGGGCATCGCGGATCTCCTGACCGGTGGCGCCGCAGTGCAGGGCCGGCGCCACCGTGTCGGCACGGGCGCCGCAGGCCGCCAGGTACATCAGCCGCCGTGGCGACCAGCCATCGACGGGTGACGGAGCACCGCGCATGACCAGCGCGCTGTGCAGCGACAGGGCCTGGTCGATCAGCGGGCTCTCGGACTTGACCTGCTGGCGCAGGCGGATCAGGTGGTCGGGCAGGGCGCTGCCGTGTTCCGCTGCAGTGGCCTGCGCCTTGTCGAGGAACCTGACCAGCTCCTTGTTGAGGGCACGGGTCTCGTGCAGCCCCCTGGCCGCCCCTTGCAGCGGCTGGTCCAGCGCCCGCTCATAGAGCCGCAGCGCGCTGCGGACCGGATAGTCCTCGGGACGGGACAGCGGCTCCACATCCTGGGCCGTCCTGCGCGGCGGCACGCCCTTCGGGTCGCGGGATTCATGGCACCGGGCCAACCCTTGTTCCAGGGGAATGCGCAGCGCAAGGCTGTCGTGGCGGCTGCACTCGCGGGCCTGCAGCGCGCCGAGCTGGCCGGTTCGCACACCCTCCAGCCGCTGCCAGGTCCGATCGGTGCCGAGGTCGCGCCGGATCTCGGGGCTGGTCCAGTCCGTCGTGGCCTCCCGCACCGCGACCCGGTTGCCGAGGTCGTCCCGGGCCATGTCCAGCCGCCGGACGAACGCCGCTGCGGCCTGCGGACCCAGCGCCCGGGCGGCATCGCGTGCCCACCGATCGCGGTCGATCTGCTCGAGGCGGTCCAACAGGGCCCGGTCGATCACATCGGGCAGGACCGGCTCCGGGCCGGCCTGCTTCGACGGTGCCACCGGCCCATCCAGGGGCAGCCTCGGGCACAGCCGATGCCCGCTGTCCTGGGGCATCCAGACCAGCTCTGCCGGCGCCAGTGGCCGACCGATGAGGAAGCCCAGCCAGTCCAGGGCCACGCACTGGCCGATGTGTTCGTGCAGCAGCGGGTTCAGACCGGCATCGACGGCGGGCAGCGCATCGGGATCGAACGGGATCAGCATGCCGTAGGTCAGGCCCTGGCCGGTGTGTTCAAACGCGGCGAGGACCGCCGGCGCGGCCCCGGGCATCCCCAGGGTCCGGGCCAGCGCCATCAGGAAAAGCCCCTGCCGCAGCCGTTGCAGGTCCCGTTCGTTGTGGATCGGCATGAACCAGAGGTGCTGTGTCCCGCCGTGTGCGCTGCGCCGGTTCACTTCGGTCATGCCCAGCGGGGCGGGCATGCCGCTGCCCGGCGCGGAGGGCAGGGCCTGCCATGTGCGGGCCGCATGGTCCGGCAGGGGCCAGTCGTCGATGCGGTCTTCGGTGAAGCCGGCCTGTCGGAGCGCGTCGAGTTCGGCGGGGCTCAGCCCCTTCGGGCGGGCCCACTCGGGCAGCGGACCCCGGAGGCCCACGGGAATCTGGCTGACCCGGGTCGGGTCGAAGGTGTGGCGTTGCGGGGCCGAACGTGTGGGCCGGGCCGGCCTCGGTTCGGTCGGGTGTGTCGGGGCGGAGGTCCGGTACCGGTCAGGAGGCCGTCGGGCGCTGCCGGTGGGTGTGTCGGGTGTGGATGTACCTTGCATGGCGGGTCGGGGTCGGGGTCGAAGAACCCGGCTGGGTGGAGCCGATGTGGGCTTCCACTCCTCACCAATTCATGATCCGCCGCGGGGCCCGACTGCCGGCTACCGCCCCTGTTCCATCGCCTTGGCCAGGGTCTTGCCCAGTTCCACACCCCACTGGTCGTAGGCATTGATGTTCCACAGCGCCGCCTGGCAGAACACCCGGTGCTCGAACAGCGCGGCCAGTGCGCCCAGGCTGGACGGATCGAGCTGCTCCAGCCAGAAGATGTGGCTGGGCGTGTTGCCGTGAAACTGGCGGTGCGGTGCCAGGGCCTGTGCCTCGGCCTCGGGCATGCCCTGCCGGCGCAGCATGGCCAGGGTGTCCTCCAGGCTGCGTCCCCGGGCCATGGCCTCGGCCTGGGCCAGCAGGTTGCGGTTGACCAGGGCCAGATGGTCGGCGGCCAGCGGCAGCGGGGTGTCGTCGGTGCGCACACCGATGAAGTCCACCGCCACCTTGTGACGGCCCTGGTGGATCAGCTGGTAGAAGGCGTGCTGGCCGTCCATGCCCAGACCACCCCAGATCACGGGACCGGTGTCCACCGTGACCGGCACGCCGTCGAGGTGGGTGTGCTTGCCGTTGCTCTCCATGTCCATCTGCTGCACATAGGGCGTGAAGCGGCCCAGGCGCGCGGTGTAGGCGGCCAGCATCAGGCTGGGCATGGCCAGGAAGTTGCGGTTCCACACACCGTGCAGGGCCAGCCGCATGGGCAGGTTGCGCGCCGGCGGGGCCTGCAGGAAGTGCTGGTCCATGGCACGGGCGCCGGCCAGCAGCTGCAGGAAGGCGTCGCGCCCGATGGCCACCGCCAGCGGCAGGCCCAGCGCGGACCACAGCGAATAGCGCCCGCCCACCCAGTCGCTGAACAGGAAGGTGCGCTCGGGCGGATGGCCGTGCTTCGCGGCCTCGTCGGGGGCGGCAGTCACTGCCACCAGATGCCGGTGCAGGCCGTGGTCGGGGATGCCCTGGTCCCGCAGCCAGCGGCGCGCGGTGGCGGCGTTGGCCAGCGTTTCCTGGGTGGTGAAGGTCTTGCTGGCCACGATGAACAGGGTGCGGCGCGCATCGAGCGTGCGCAGCACGCTCCACAGCGCCCAGGCGTCGGGGTTGGCCAGGTAGTGCACCCGCACCGCCGGGTGGGCCAGGTGGGCCAGGGCCTCGGTGGCCATGCGCGGTCCGAGGTCGGAGCCGCCGATGCCGATGTTCACCACGTCGGTGTAGGCCTGTCCACTGGATCCCAGTATCTGGCCGGCGCGCAGCTGCTCGGCAAAGCCGGTCATGCGGTCGAGCTCGCGCGCCACACTCCCGCTCACCTCCGCCGGCCAGGGGTGGGGTGCGTCGGCCGTGGCCGCACCGCCGCGCAGGGCCACGTGCAGCACCGGGCGCTGCTCGGTGGTGTTGATGGCCTCGCCCCGGAACATGGCGTCGCGCTGGCCGGGCAGGTCGGCCTGCACGGCCAGCTCCACCAGGGCGGCTTCCACCTCGGGGGTCAGGCGCTGGCGGGTGGCATCCAGCGTGATGCCGGCCGCCTGCAGGGTCAGGCGTTGCGTGCGGCCGGGCTCGGACGCCAGCAGCTCGCGCAGGTGCGGCTGGGGTGCCTGGGCCAGTGCGGCCAGGCGTTGCCAGGCGGGCAGGTCGACGGGGTGGGGACGGGGTGCAGGTACGGTCATGCGGAGCGGGACAGGGCGGTGGCCTCGCGGGCCAGCCGGGTGATGCGGGACCAGTCGCCAGCGGCCAGGGCATCGGCCGGGGTGAGCCAGGAACCGCCGGCCATGGCCACATTGGGCAAGGCCAGGAAAGAGGGCAGATTGTCGGGGGTCAGCCCGCCGGTGGGGCAGAAGCGCACATCGGGCAGCGGGGCGGCCAGTGCCTTGAGCAGTGCGGCACCGCCGGCCTGCACCGCCGGAAAGAGCTTCTGGAGCAGGAAGCCGTGCTCGCGGGCCCGCATCACCTCGCCGGGGGTCATGACGCCGGGAATGAAGGGCAGGCCCGCGGCCCGCACGGCGTCCACCAGCGCATCGGTGCAGCCGGGCGACAGGGCGAAGCGGGCACCGGCGTCCACCACGCGGGGCACGTCGGCCGCGCGGGTGACGGTGCCGGCGCCCAGGTGCATGGCCGGCACGGCCCGGGCCACCGCCTCGATGGCGTCCAGCGCCGCATCCGACCGCAGGGTGATCTCCATGACATCGATGCCGCCTTCGAGCAGCGCCTGGGCCAGTGGCACGGCGGTGCGGGCGTCGTCGATCACCACCACCGGCACCACGCGGGAGCGGAAGGCGGGCAGGGCAGGCAGGCGGGTGGCGCTCATGGCAACGGACCGGGCAGGGGATGGGGCAGCGGGGCGAACAGCGGCGAGGCACCCTGCTCGGCCACGCCGGCGTGCTGGCGGAACAGCGCGAACAGCTCGCGGCCCACACCGTGGCCGTTGGCCGACAGGTCGGGGTGCTGCACCGTGCGTGCGGCCAGGGTGGCGTCGTCCACCTCCAGCTGCAGCAGGCCGCGTTCGGCGTCCAGGGTGATGAAGTCGCCGTCGCGCACGCGGGCGATGGGTCCGTCGGCCAGGGCCTCGGGGCTGAGGTGGATGGCCGCCGGCACCTTGCCGGATGCGCCCGACATCCGGCCGTCGGTGACCAGCGCCACCGCATGGCCGGCATCCTGCAGCACGGCCAGGGCCGGTGTGAGCTTGTGCAGCTCGGGCATGCCGTTGGCGCGCGGCCCCTGGTAACGCACCACGGCCACCAGATCGTGGCGCAGGCCGCCGGCGGCGAATTCGGCCAGCAGTTGGGCCTGGTCGTGGAACACCCGGGCCGGCGCCCGCACCACCCGGTGCTGCGGCTTGACCGCCGACACCTTGATCACGCTGCGGCCCAGGTTGCCGCGCAACAGGCGCAGGCCGCCATCGGCGCTGAAGGGCTCGGCCACCGGGCGCAGCACGGCGGCGTCACCGCTGGCGGCAGGGACGTCGCGCCAGGCCAGCCGATCGCCATCCAGCCAGGGTTCGCGGGTGTAGGGCAGCAGGCCCTGGCCCACCACGGTGGTCACGTTGTCGTGCAGCAGCCCGGCGCTGCGCAGCTCGCGCACCAGCCAGGGCATGCCGCCGGCGGCATGGAAGTGGTTCACGTCGGCGCTGCCGTTGGGGTAGATGCGGGCCAGCAGCGGCACGGCGGCCGAGAGCTCGGCAAAGTCGTCCCAGTCGATCAGCACCCCGGCCGCGCGTGCCATGGCCACCAGGTGCAGGGTGTGGTTGGTCGATCCGCCGGTGGCCAGCAGGCCCACCATGCCATTGACCACGCTGCATTCGTTCACCACCTCGGCCAGCATCACCCCGCCCGGTGCCGCTTGCGTGGCAGCAGCCTCCACCGCAGCGCGGGTGAGGGCCTGGCGCAGCGGTCCGTGCGGCGGCACGAAGGAGCTGCCGGGCAGGTGCAGGCCCATGATCTCCATCAGCATCTGGTTGCTGTTGGCCGTGCCGTAGAAGGTGCAGGTGCCGGGGCTGTGGTAGGCCTGCGCTTCGGAGGCCAGCAGCGCCTCGCGGCCCACCTGGCCCTGCGCGTACTGTTGGCGCACCCGCGCCTTGTCGTCGTTGGACAGGCCGCTGGCCATGGGGCCGGCCGGCACGAACACCACCGGCAGGTGACCGAACGAGAGCGCGCCCATCAGCAGGCCGGGCACGATCTTGTCGCAAACGCCGAGCATGAGCGCGGCGTCGAACACGTTGTGCGAGAGCGCCACCGTGGTCGACAGCGCGATCACGTCGCGCGAGAACAGCGACAGCTCCATGCCCGCCTCGCCCTGGGTGATGCCGTCGCACATGGCCGGCACGCCGCCGGCCACCTGGGCGGTGGCGCCGATGGCGCGCGCATGGTCGCGGATGAGGGCGGGGTAGTGCTCGAACGGCTGATGGGCCGAGAGCATGTCGTTGTACGCAGTGACCGCACCGATGTGGGGTGCGCGCTCGGCATGGATGCGCAGGCGGTCGTCGGCCGGCAGCGCGGCCGTGGTGTGGGCCATGTTGGCGCAGCCCAGGCCGGCGCGCTGGCGGCCATCGCGCCGCTGCTGCGCCATGCGGGCCAGGTAGTCGGCCCGGCTGGCGGCGCTGCGGCGGCGGATGCGCTCGGTGACCGCAGCCAGCACCGGATGAAGGGGAACGGGAACAGGGCTCATGGGCATCGGGGTTCAGGGAGCCAGCCAGACATGCATGGGCGGCAGTGGCCGGTCGGTGGTGCCGCACAGCAGCAGCGAGAGGGGGCGTTCCGCCGACGACGGCGCCTGCAGCGCCTGGCGGTACACCGATTGCTTGACCGCCCCGCACAGCGGGAGTTCCAGCAGCCCGGCACCACGCAGCGCGGTCAGGCTCAGGGTGAGGCGGGCATGCGGTGCCCGGCTCGGGCGGGTCCAGGCGACCGCCTCGGCCGTGGCCAGGGCCTGGGCGGTGCCGGGTGCGTCCGGGAACAGCGAGGCGGTGTGACCGTCCTCGCCCAGACCCAGCACCACCACGTCGGCCGGCAGCAGCGGCGCCATGCGCCGGCTGGCCGCGCGGGCCAGCTCGTCCAGGTCGCGGGTGTCCAGCGCCTCGGGAGCGTCGGGCAGGGCATCGAAGAAAGGCACGAAGCGCGCCGCGATGGCGTGTTCCTGCAGCAGGTGGCGGCGCACCAGCGCGGCGTTGCTGTCGGCGTGCAGCGGCGGCACGCAACGCTCGTCGACCGGGATCACATGCACCCGGGCCCAGGGCAGCGGCAGGCGGCGCAGCGCCTCGAACAGCGGGACCGGGCTGCGGCCACCCGAGACCGCCAGCGTGGCCTGCCCCCGCTGTGCCATGGCCGCCTCCAGCGCCTGCCCGATGTGCGCTGCCAGCGCGGGCCAGAGGGTGTCGGCCGGCTGATGGAGGTGCTCGTGCACCGGGGCGGGCAGGGGGACGGCGTCGTTCGGCGGCATGGCGGTTCTCGTGGTCAGTGCGCTTCGGCCCAGGCGGCGTTCTCGCTGGCCAGCAGGCTCGATGCCGAAGCCGGGCCCCAGCTGCCGGCGGCGTACGGCCGCGGCGCCTCGCCCAGCGCGGCCCAGCCCTGCTGGATCGGGTCGATCCAGGACCAGGCGGCCTCCAGCTCGTCGCGCCGCATGAAGTGGGTCAGCCGCCCCTTGATCACATCCACCAGCAGCCGCTCGTAGGCCTCGGCGCGGCGTTCGGTGAAGGCCGACTGCAGGTCCAGGTCGAGGTGCACCGGACGCAGCCGCATGCCGCTGCCCGGTTCCTTGGCCATCATCTGCAGCTGCACATGCTCTTCGGGCTGCAGCCGCAGCACCAGGCGGTTGACCGGCTGACGAGGGGTGTCGGGGAACAGCGAGCAGGGCAGGTCGGCGAACTCCACCACGATCTCGCTGCGCCGCTCGGCCATGCGCTTGCCGGTGCGCAGGAAGACGGGCACGTTGGCCCAGCGCCAGTTGTCGATGCGCGCCCGCAGCGCAACGAAGGTCTCGGTGCGGCTGCCCTCGGGCACCTGTGCCTCGTCCTGGTAGCCGGGCACGCGCTGTCCGTCGATGTGACCGGCGGTGTACTGGCCGCGCACCGTGTCGCGCACCACGTCCGCCGGGCTCATGGGCCGCAGCGAGCGCAGCACCTTGAGCTTCTCGTCGCGCACCGCATCGGGGTCGAGCGAGACCGGCGGCTCCATGGCCACGATGCACAGCAGCTGCAGCAGGTGGTTCTGCACCATGTCGCGCAGGGCGCCGGTGCCGTCGTAGAAGCCGGCGCGGCTGCCCACGCCCACGCTCTCGGCCACCGTGATCTGGATGCTCTTGATGCTCGATGCCCGCCACAGCGGCTCGAAGATGGCGTTGCCGAAGCGCAGCACCATGAGGTTCTGCACCGTCTCCTTGCCCAGGTAATGGTCGATGCGGTAGGTGCGGTCTTCGCTGAAATGCCGGGCCACCTCGTCGTTGATGCGGCGCGCCGAGGCCAGGTCGTGGCCGAGCGGCTTTTCCAGCACCACGCGGCTGTCGGGGGTGATCAGCCCGGCGGCATCGAGCTGGGCACAGATGTCGGTGAAGAGGGTGGGTGCGGTGGCCAGGTAGAACACGCGGTCGGCGCCCGGGCGCAGCAGCTCGCCCAGGGCCCGGAAGTCCTGCGGGCGGGTGGCGTCCAGCGTGGCATGCACCAGCCGGTCCAGGAAGCCGGGCCAGTGGTCACCCTGGCGGTCTTCCTGGCCCACGAAGCCGGCCACCTTGTCCTGGATGAAATCCAGGAATCCGCCCCGGTCCCAGGGCTGGCGGCCGAGCACCACGATGCGCGCCTGCGCCGGCAGATGGCCGTGCCGGTGGGCCGCGAACAGCGCCGGCAGCAGCTTGCGCACCGACAGGTCGCCGGCACCGCCGAAGATCACCAGGTCGAGTGGACGATCGGGGGCGGCGGAGTCGGACATGGGCATCGGGCGGTTACGGAAAAATTCGATCTTAATGTAATCAAGTTACATGGCGGTAACGGAATGCGCCGGCGCCATGGGGTGCAGGCCGTCGTCGCGCAGCTGCAGCACCCGGTCGGCCCGGGCGGCCGCTCCGGTGGAATGGGTCACCAGCACCAGCGAGGCGCCGTGTTCGCGCGTCTGCTGCTGCAGCACGTCCATCACGGTGGCGGCGGTGGCGGGGTCCAGGTTGCCGGTGGGCTCGTCGGCCAGCACCAGGGCCGGTCGGTGCACCAGGGCGCGGGCCATGGCCACCCGCTGCAGCTGTCCGCCCGATAGTTCGGCCGGCAGCCGCTGCCCCAGGCCCTGCAGGCCCACGGCGGCGAGCAGTTCGTCCACCCGCTGCGGTTCGCGGCGGCCCAGCAGCATCAGCGGCAGGGCCACGTTCTGCGCCACGTCCAGGTGCGGCAGCACATGGAAGGCCTGGAACACGAAGCCCAGGTGGGCGCGGCGCCACAGCGCCTGCGCGGTCTCGTCGAGCGCACCGAGGTCGGTCACCTGGCCGTCGGTGCCGGTCCAGGTGACGCGGCCTTCGCTCCAGGTGTCCAGCGCGGCCATGCAGTTGAGCAGGCTCGATTTGCCGACACCCGATTCGCCGACGATGGCCACGAACTCGCCCTGCGCCACTTGCAGGTTCACCTGGCTGAAGACGCGGGTGGTGCCGTACTGCTTGGAGAGTTGGTGGAGCTGCAGTGTCATGGTGTCGACGTTGAAGGGCCGAGCCAGTCGGTGGCGATGGCCAGCACCTGGGCCAGTGCATCTGGCGCGTCGCAGGCCACCACGCGGCGCTCGGGCATGGAACGCAGCCAGGTGAGCTGGCGCTTGGCGAGTTGCCGGGTGGCGGCGATGCCGCGTTCGCGCAGGTCGGCGCGGGTGTCGGGGTCGGGCGGGTCGCTGCGGTCCAGCGCTTCCCAGGTCTGGCGGTAGCCCACGCAGCGCATGGAGGGCAGGTCGGGGTGCAGGTCGCCCCGGGCGCGCAGCGCACGCACCTCGTCGATCAGTCCGCCGTCCAGCATGGCATCGAAGCGTTCGGCAATGCGGCCATGCAGCCAGGCACGGTCCTGCGGTTCGAGCGACATCAGGTGCTGCGGCAGCAAGGGGCTTTGCGGATTGTGGGTGCGGCCGCTCTGCCAGGCCGACATCGGCCGGCCCGACACCGCATGCACCTCCAGCGCCCGCTGGATGCGCTGTGCGTCGTTGGGGAACAGCCGTGCGGCGGTCACCGGGTCCACCCGCTGCAGCTCGGCATGCAGCGCCGGCCAGCCTTCGGCCCGGGCCCGGGCCTCGATGGCTTCGCGCACCGCTGCATCGGCCGTGGGCATGTCGTCCAGCCCGACCAGCAGGGCCTTGAAGTACAGCATCGTGCCGCCCACCAGCACGGCGGTGCGGCCGCGCGCGGCGATCTGGTCCACCAGCCGGGTGGCATCCCGCACGAAGGCGGCCGCGCCGTAGGCCTCGGTCGGCTCGATGACGTCGATCAGGTGGTGCGGCACCTGGGCCCGTTCGGCCAGGGTGGGCTTGGCGGTGCCGATGTCCATGCCCCGGTACACCAGCGCCGAGTCGACGCTGACGATCTCGACCGGCCAGTGCCCGGCCAGCGCCAGCGACGCCGCGCTCTTGCCGCTGGCCGTGGGGCCGGCCAGGGCGATGCAGCGCGGGCGGGCAGCAGGGTTCATGCCGGATTCAGGGCGTCGTGGATGCCGCGGCCAGCGGCGTGGCGGGTGCTTCGCCGTGTCGCCGGACCAGGGTCCAGGCGCACAGGGCGCACAGCACGCCCCAGAACCAGATGCCCTGCGTCAACGGCAGCACGCTGCCCTGGCCCGGGCCGAAGGCGGCCATGCTGTGACCCAGCCAGCTGCCCATGCCGAAGGCGGTGACCATCATGATCAGCCCGGCCAGTGCCGATGCCGCACCGGCCGACTGCGGGAACGGTGCCACCGCGCCGCTCTGGCCGCAGGGCTGGTGCACGCCGTGGGCCACCATGAACAGATAGAACGGCAGCACGATGGCCCACACCGCCTGCACGCCGGCCAGCGCCAGCAGCCCCATGGTGCTGCCCCCCACCAGCGACAGCCCGCCCGCCACCGCCACGGTGCGCCGCACGCCCAGCCGGGCCAGCAGACGGCGGCACAGCACGGTGCCGGCGATGTAGCTCAGCGACATGGTGAACATCAGCAGGCCGTACTGCGTCTTGCTCAGCCCCAGCGTCTGGATGAACACGAAGGACGACGCCGCCAGGAAGGTGAACAGGCCGCCGTAGGAGGCCGTGGCCAGCAGGGCATAGGCCCGGAAGGTGGGGTGGCGCGCGATGCGCACCCAGTTGCCGATCAGCACCCGGGGCTGCAGGGCCTGCGGGTTGGGCTGGCGCACCGTCTCGCGGAAGCGCCACGCGATGATGGCCAGGGTGACCGCCCCGAACACGCCGATCAGCAGCAGCGCAGCGCGCCAGCCCAGCAGGTCGGACGAAAGCCCCCCCAGCGGCGCACTGCAGCAGGCGATGACCCCCAGGCCGGTGAGCCCGCGCGACATGAACCGGGCGCCTTCGGCCGGTGCATACAGGTCGCGCACGATGGCGCGGGCGCACATCACCGACGCGCCCAGTGCGGCGCCCTGCACCGCACGCCAGGTGATCAGCTGTTCCATGCTGCCGGCCAGCGCGCTGCCCAGCGAAGCCGCCACGAAGGCACCCAGGCCGATCAGCAGGATGGGCTTGCGCCCGAAGCGGTCCGACAGCGGCCCCCACACCATCTGCGACAGGCCGAAGGCCAGCAGCAGCGCGGTGAGCGTGAGCTGCGCCTGCGACATGGGTGCTGCAAAGCCGGTGGTGAGCGCGGGCAGCGCGGGCAGGTACAGGTCGGTGGCCACCGGCTGCAGGCCCAGCAGCAGGGCCAGGGCCAGCACCACGAAACCGGGGCTCATGGCCGCCGGTGCAGCGGCTGTGGAAGGGGAAGCGGACATCCGGTCGAGGGTAGCAGAAGCCCTGCCCGGTCCAGCTTCAGCGCATGGCTTGCGGTGGCTCGCCCAGACCGAACAGCTCGGCCACGGCCTGCCGGTATTGCGGCTGCCCCACCGAGTTGGTGTTGTGGTGCGAACCGCCCTCGACCAGCACGAAGGCCTTGGGGCCGCGCGCCGCCTCGAACAGCTTCTGGCCCAGTTCGGGCTTGATCAGCCGGTCCTCGCTGCCGTGCACCACCAGCAGCGGCGAGCCGATGTCGGCCACCTTGCGCACCGACTCGAAACGTTGCGTGATCAGGGGCGAGATCGGCAGCCAGCCCCAGCGGAAGGTGCTCACCACATCGGGGATGGAGGTGAAGGTGCCTTCGACCAGGGTGCCCCGCTCGTCCTTCACCTGGCGGGCCAGTTCGATGGCGATGGCCCCGCCCAGCGAGTGGCCGAAGATGTAGCGCGGGCGATCCGGGTGGCGCTGCGCCAGCCAGTCCCAGGCGGCGCGGGCGTCTTCGGCGGCCAGGCTCTCGGAGGGCAGTTGCCGGGTGCTCTTGCCGAAGCCCCGGTAGTCCACCGCCAGCACCGAGAATCCCAGCTCCTGCATGCGCCGGATCCGGAAGGCCGATCCGGTCACGTTCCAGCGCGCACCATGCAGGTACAGCAGCACCGGGGCATCGGCGCGCTGGCGCAGGTCGGGGTGCGGGTGCCACAGGCCATGCAGCCTGACCGGCTCCGAGGTTTCGGCCGAGGTGAACTCGATCCACACGTCGTCCATGTCTTCGGCGGCCAGCGATCCGCCCGACCAGGTGCGGTCCGAGGGCTGGAAGATCCACTGGCGCTGCTTCTCGTCCAGCGTTGCGCACCCGGCCAGCAGACCGAGCGACACCACCAGAAGGGCAATCAGGCGCTTCATGGAAAGGGTGGAGCACCCCGGGACCAAAAAGTTCAGCCGGGCCTGATCGCCCGGCCCGGCCTCAGGTGATGCCCTGGGCCAGCATGGCGTCGGCCACCTTGACGAAGCCGGCGATGTTGGCGCCGTCCGTGTAGCTCACCGCGCCGTCGGCGCGCCGGCCGTGGCGCACACAGGCAGCGTGGATGCCCTGCATGATCTCCAGCAGGCGGCGGTCGACCTCGTCGCGGGTCCAGCCCAGGCGCATGGCGTTCTGGCTCATTTCCAGGCCCGATGTGGCCACGCCGCCGGCATTGCTGGCCTTGCCCGGTGCATACAGCACGCCGGCGGCCTCGAAGGCCTTGGCCGCCTCGATGGTCGATGGCATGTTGGCGCCTTCGGCCACACACACCACACCGTTGCGGATCAGGGTGGCGGCGTCGTCGGCATCGAGCTCGTTCTGGGTCGCACAGGGCAGGGCCACGTCCACCGGCACATGCCAGGGGCGCACCCCGGCCTCGAACCGGGCGCCGGTGCGCTGCGCGCAGTCGCTCACCCGGCCGTAGTGCTGGTTCTTGACGTCCATGAGGATGGCCAGCTTCTCCGGGGTGAAGCCGTCCTCGTCGATGAGGGTGCCGCTGGAGTCCGACACGGTGACCACCCTGGCACCCAGGGCCATGGCCTTCTCCACCGCGTACTGGGCCACGTTGCCCGAGCCGGACACCGACACACGCAGCCCCTCGAACGACCGGCCCCGGGTGCGCAGCATTTCCTGGGCGAAGTACACCGTGCCGTAGCCGGTGGCCTCGGGCCGCATCAGCGAACCTCCGAAGCTCAGTCCCTTGCCGGTGAACACGCTGGCGGCACTGTTGGCCAGCTTCTTGTACATGCCGGCCATGAAGCCGACCTCGCGCCCGCCCACGCCGATGTCGCCGGCCGGCACGTCGGTGTCGGGGCCCACGTGGCGGTACAGCTCGGTCACGAAGGCCTGGCAGAAGCGCATCACCTCGCCCGGGCTCTTGCCCTTGGGATCGAAGTCGGCGCCGCCCTTGCCGCCGCCCATGGGCAGGGTGGTCAGGGCGTTCTTGAAGGTCTGCTCGAAGGCCAGGAACTTCAGCACCGACAGGTTCACCGAGGGGTGGAAACGGATGCCACCCTTGTAGGGGCCGATCGCCATGCTGTGCTGGATGCGATAGCCCCGGTTCACCTGCACCTGGCCGTGATCGTCCACCCAGGCCACGCGAAACATCACCACCCGCTCCGGCTCCACCAGCCGTTCCAGCACGCCCTGTTCGGCGTAACGCGGGTGGGCGGCAATGAAGGGCCACAGGCTTTCCATGACCTCGGTGACGGCCTGCAGGAATTCCGGCTGGCCCGGATTGCGCAGGGCCACCTGGGCCAGGAAGTCGTGAACGGACGCGTGTTTCATCGGGTCATGCTCCAAAAAAGTGCATGACATTATGCGAAAACGGCATTCCGCCCACCGAAACGCCTTTGATTGGTGCGTCGAGTACTTTTTTGGGGCGTCCGACCGGGATCTTGATCAACGGCCGCGCAAAAACAGTGCATCCAGCTCGCGCATGCCCAGCTGCCGCCAGGTGGGCCGGCCATGGTTGCACTGGTCGCTGCGCTCGGTGATTTCCATCTGGCGCAGCAGGGCGTTCATTTCGTCCAGGGTGAGCCGGCGGTTGGCGCGCACCGCGCCGTGGCAGGCCATGGTGGCCAGCAGCTCGTGCTGCGCCCGCTGCACCACGCTGGCGGCGTCGACCCCGGCCAGCTCGGCCAGTTCGGCCAGCACGCTGCGGGCCAGTTCCACCGGATTGCCCTGGGCCAGCGTGGTGGGCACGGCCCGCACCGCCAGCGTGCGCGGCGACAGGGCGGTGACTTCCAGGCCCAGCCGGGCCAGCACCTCGGTGGCGGTCTCGGCGGTGCTGACCTCGGTCGGGGTGGCGGCGAAGGTGGCCGGGATCAGCAGCGGCTGCATCGGCACCGACTGCGCGTCGAGCTGCTGCTTGAGCCGTTCGTAGACGATGCGCTCGTGGGCGGCGTGCATGTCGACGATGACCAGACCCTGGGCGTTCTCGGCCAGGATGTACACGCCCTGGATCTGGGCCACGGCGCGGCCCAGCGGCCAGTCGCCGTCGGGCAGCGGCTGCGGTGGCGACGGGGGCAGTGCCGGTGCCGCTGCAGCAATCGATGGGCCGGTCGCCGCGCCGGGCTGCCACAGCGCGGCCAGGTCGTTCACCGGCACGCCACCCGTATCGGGTGGGCCCGACCAGGCCGGTGCGGCCTCCGAGGGGCTGGTGGCGCCGAAGACCAGCCGGTCCTGTCGGGCCGAATGCAGCGGATCGGACGGCAGCGTGGGTGCCGCCACCGGCGGGGCCACCGGCGCGGCGCCGGCCCGGGGTGCGGCCAGGGCACCCTGCACGCCCTGGTGCACCGCATGGTGCACCTCGCGGCTGTCGCGGAAGCGCACCTCGATCTTGGTCGGGTGAACGTTCACGTCCACCCGCGTCGGGTCCAGGGCGATGAACAGCGCGAACACCGGCTGCCGCTGGCCGTGCAGCACGTCTTCATACGCACTGCGCACCGCGTGCTGGATCACCTTGTCGCGCACATAGCGGCCATTCACGTAGGTGAACTGCAGGTCGGCGCGCGAGCGGGCGGCGTCGGGCACCCCGGCCCAGCCCCAGACCTGCACGGCGGTGGACGGTCCCGGTTCGGCCGGCCAGGCCACCGGCACGGCCTGCTCCACGAAGTCGCTGCCCAGCACGTCTGCCAGGCGCTGCTTCAGGCCGGCCAGTGCCGCCGATGGCGCGCCGGTGTCCGGTGTCGCCACTGCGCGCCACTGGGCCACCAGGCGGCCGTCGTGCCAGATGGCGAAGCCCACATCGGGTCGGGCCAGGGCATGGCGGCGCACCGATTCCACACAGTGGGCCAGCTCGGTGGCGTCGGTCTTGAGGAACTTGCGCCGGGCCGGCGTGGCGAAGAACAGTTCGCGCACCTCCACGGTGGTGCCGCGCTGGCGGGCGGCGGGTTCGAGCTCGCCGCTGCGGGCATTCAGCAGCCAGCCATGCGGCACCGGGTCGGTGTCCACCCGGGTCAGCAGCGAGACCTCGGCCACCGAGGCGATGGCGGCCAGCGCCTCGCCCCGGAATCCCATGGTGCCGACCGACTCCAGGTCGGACAGGCTGGCGATCTTGCTGGTGGCGTGGCGCTTGAGCGCCTGCGGCAGGTCGTGGCGCGGAATCCCGTGGCCATCGTCCTCCACGCTGATCAGCCGCACGCCGCCGGCCTGCAGCCGGACCGTGATCTGGCTCGCCCCGGCGTCCAGCGCGTTGTCGACCAGCTCGCGCACCACCGAGGCGGGCCGTTCCACCACCTCGCCGGCCGCGATCTGGCTGATGAGTTCGTCGGGCAGTTCGCGGATCGGGCGCGGGGCGGCGGAAGCGGTGGCGGTCATCGGCAAATTGTAGGAAGGCGGGGCCGATAATCCCCGACCATGGAGCTCATCACCTTCCTGATCGATTTCATCCTGCATGTCGACCAGCACCTGCAGGCCTTCGTGCAGGCCTACGGCGCCTGGGTGTACGCCCTGCTGTTCCTCATCGTCTTCACCGAGACCGGCGTGGTGGTCATGCCCTTCCTGCCGGGGGATTCGCTGCTGTTCGTGGTGGGCACGCTGTGCGGCGCCGGCTTCATGAGCCTGCCGCTGGCCATGGGCCTGCTGGTGGCCGCCGCCATCCTGGGCGACCAGACCAACTACAGCATCGGCCGCCACTTCGGCCCGAAGGTGTTCCAGTGGGAGAACTCGCGCCTGTTCAACCGCAACGCCTTCAACCAGGCGCATGCCTTCTACGAGCGCTACGGCGGCATCACCATCATCCTGGCGCGCTTCATGCCCTTCATCCGCACCTTCGCACCCTTCGTGGCCGGCGTGGCCGAGATGAACCGCGGCCGCTTCACCGCCTTCAACGTCATCGGTGCCCTCATCTGGGTGGTGGGCCTCACGCTGGCGGGCTACTGGTTCGGCAACCTGCCCTGGGTGCAGGCGAACCTCAGCAAGATCATCTGGGCACTCATCCTGATACCGGGCCTCATTGCGCTGTTCGGCGCTTGGAAGGCCCGCACGAACACAGCCACCCCCTGAAGTCGGAGGCCGCATGAACGCACCCCAACCCCTGGTCCGCTGGCCCGACCCGGGCACCAGCCGGATTCCGTACTGGGCCTACACCGATCCGTCGCTGTACCAGCAGGAGCTCGAGCGCCTGTTCTATGGCCCGCACTGGAACTACATAGGGCTGGCTATCGAGATCCCGAAGACCGGCGACTACCAGCTGCGCTGGGTCGGCGAGCGCCAGGTGATCATGGTGCGCGACCGGGTGGCCCCGCGCGACCGCGACACCGACCACGGCATCCGCGTGGTCGAGAACCGCTGTGCCCACCGGGGCGTGCGCTTCTGCCAGCCGCCCATGGACGGGCACACCGGCAACGCCCGCAGCTTCGTGTGCCCCTACCACCAGTGGACCTACAAGCTCAATGGCGACCTGGCCGGCCTGCCGTTCAAGGACGGGGTGAAGGCCGCCGGTCCCGAGGGCGAATGCGTGCACGGCGGCATGCCGACGGACTTCGATCTGTCGAAGAACGGCCTGACCAAGCTGCGTGTGGCGGTGCTGCACGGTCTGGTGTTCGCCTCCTTCAGCGAGGAGGCCGAACCGCTGGAAGACTACCTGGGCAGCGAGGTCATGCCCTGGCTGGACCGCATCTTTGCGGGCCGCGAGCTGCGCCTGCTGGGCACCAACCGCCAGCGCATTCCGGGCAACTGGAAGCTGATGATGGAGAACATCAAGGACCCCTACCACCCGGGTCTGCTGCACACCTGGTTCGTGACCTTCGGCCTGTGGCGCGCCGACCAGAAGAGCCGCATGGTGATGGACCGCCACGGCCGGCATGCGGTCATGCTCTCGCGCCGCAACGACGGCGGCGCCAACAAGGCGGTCACCGAGGGCGTGACCAGCTTCAAGGCCGACATGAAGCTGGGCGACCCGCGCCTGCTCGATGTGGTGCCCGAGCCCTGGTGGACCATCGACGACCCGTCGAACCCGGGCACGCCCATCACGCCCACGGTGACCATGATCACGCTGTTCCCAGGGCTCATCGTGCAGCAGCAGGTCAACTCGCTGTCCACCCGGCACATCGTGCCGCGCGGCCCGGGCGAGTTCGACTTCGTCTGGACGCACTTCGGCTTTGCCGACGACACCGAGGAGATGACCACCCGCCGGCTGCGCCAGGCCAACCTGTTCGGCCCGGCCGGCTTCGTGAGCGCCGACGACGGCGAGGTGATCGAGTTCAGCCAGGACGGCTTCCGCCAGTGGGGCGAGGGCGGCGCCACGCTGGTGGAGCTGGGCGGCAAGGACGACGATGTGGGCAAGCCACCCACCGAGCACATGGTCACCGAGACCCTGATCCGCTCCATGTACGCCTACTGGCGTCGGGCCATGGGGGTCTGAGCATGCCGTTGCCGACACCCGATGCCCTGGCCCTGCGGCAGCAGATCGATGCCTTCAATGCCGACTATGCCGCCGTGCTGGACGACCGCCGTTTCGCCGAGTGGCCCGATCTGTTCGTGCCGGATGCCCGCTACAAGGTGCAGGGCCGCGAGAACTTCGACCGTGGCCTGCCGCTGTGCCTGATCCACCTGGAAAGCCAGGCCATGATGCGCGACCGCGTGGTCGGCGCCACCACCACCATCTACCACGCGCCGTACTACACGCGGCATGTGGTGGGCAGCTCGCGCATCACCCATGGCGGTGCCGGCACGGTGGATGATCCGGTGCGGGCCGAGGCCAGCTACGCGGTGTTCCGCACCCGGCCCGGCAGCACCAGCGAGGTGTTCCAGGTCGGGCGCTACATCGACGCCTTCGTGCACACCGATGCCGGCCTGCGACTGCAGGAGCGCCACTGCGTCTACGACAGCGAGATGGTGCTGAACTCGCTGATCTACCCGGTCTGAGACGTCAGCCGGCCTGGCCCGACTTCCGGCCCGCTTCCAGCCGCATGGCGGTCAGGCGGGCGGTCATCTCCAGCGTCTTGAGATCTTCCGGATTCGGGCGGTCCTGCGGGCTGAAAGTGAAGCTGCACAGGGTGCCATACACCTCGCCGTTGCTCAGCACGATGGGTGCGCTGATGTGGGTGCCGATGGAAAACGGCAGGCTGGCCGACAGATCCCGGGCCAGCGGGTGCTGGGCTGCGTCCGGCAGGAAGCCCGGCAGGCGTCCTTCCACCACATGGTGGCACCAGCTCTCCTCCAGCCGGTCGGAGGTGCCGACCCTGACGACCGGTCGCGCAGCATCTGCGGCCACCTGCCGCATCACGCGCTGGCCGTCGACGAACTCGGAACAGAACACCACGTCCATCTTCAGCCGCTCGCGCAGCGTGCGCAGCACCTCGGTGATGGTGCGGTCCAGGGCCTCGTCGGACTGGTCGGCGGTGGCCACCAGCATCTCGGACACGGTGACTTTCAGGTCGTCGGGCTCGTAGCCCAGGTCGTGCACGGACAGCGGCATGGTCACTCTCCTGTGGTCTGCGGCTCCACCACCACCTCGGTCTTGACCGAGTTGGCAATGAAGCACTCCTCATGGGCCTGGTGGTGCATGTCGGCCAGTTCTTCGGGGGTGGGCTGGCGGCCGGAGAAGGTGACCGCCGGGTGCAGCGTGACCCGGGAGACCCAGAACTTGCGGTTCTGGTTGGCGGCCATCACGCCCACGGCATGGTCGGCATACCGATCGACGCAGAAGCCCGATCGCACCGCGATGGAGAAGAACCACAGCATGTGGCAGCTGGAGAGCGAGGCCACGAAGGCTTCTTCCGGGTCCATGGCGGCCGGGTCGGAGTAGGGCAGCGGCACCACCAGCGGCGATGAGGAGCCGGCCACCTCCAGCCCGCCGTCCAGGCGGATGGTGTGGCGGCGGCTGTAGCGGTTGTCGGTGAAGGTCTGGTCGCCGCGTTCCCAGAGGATGTCGGCGGTGTACTGGTGGGCCATGCTGCTTGGGGTCGGAAGGTTTTCAGATCTGGCGGTTGCGCGCCAGCGGCGGGTTCGCCTCGAAGTACCGCACGATGCCGCGCATGAGCGCATCGGCCAGGTCGTTCTGGTACTTCGGGTCGTTGAGGCGTTTTTCCTCGTCGGGGTTGCTGATGAAGGCGGTCTCCACCAGCACGCTGGGAATGTCGGGCGCACGCAGCACCGCAAAGTTGGCCTGCTCGACCCGGGGCTTGTGCAGCCGGCCCACGCGTTTGACCTCGCCCAGCATGGAGTTGCCGAGCTTGAGGCTGTCGTTGATCTGGGCGGTGGTGCTCATGTCGAGCAGGGCACGCTGCACCGTGGCGTCCTGCGATCGCACATTGATGCCGCCCACCAGGTCGGCCGCGTTTTCCTTGTTCGCCATCCAGCGGGCGGCGGCGCTGCTGGCGCCCCGTGTGCTCAGGGCATAGATGCTGGCGCCCTGGGGGCGCGGGCTGTAGAACGCATCGGCATGGATGCTGATGAGCAGGTCGGCCTGAACGCGCTGCGCCTTGGACACCCGCACCTGCAGCGGCACGAAGAAGTCGGCGTCGCGTGTCATGAAGGCGCGCATCGGGTTGCCGTTGACGGTGGTGGCGTTGATGCGGTCGCGCAGCTTCTGCGCGATCTGCAGCACCACCTTCTTCTCGTGGGTGCCGCCGGGGCCGATGGCACCCGGGTCTTCGCCGCCGTGGCCCGGGTCCAGGGCCACCACGATCAGGCGCTCGGTGCGGGCGCGTTCGCGGGCCTTGGCCGACGGCGCGGCCGGTCGGGCGGGCGGGGTCGGTGCGGACGCCACCGGCGGGTCGTTGCGGGGGACGGGGGTGCTGCGCTCGGCCGGTGGCCTGGCCGGCGGGTCGTGGCGGGCGATCAGGTCGCCCAGCGGATCGGGGCGGGTGGCGCGCTCGGGGGTGACGGTCGCGCCGCTGCCCTGGGTTTCCAGACCCAGCAGGCGGGCAGCCCGGGCGCTGGCTTCGTCCAGGTCGCGCATGCGCTGGGCAATGAGCTGCTCCAGCGGATCGGGCGGGTTGACCGGGCGCAGGTCCAGCACCAGCCGGTGCTGGTAGGCCGCCACCGGATCGAGGTTGAACACCTCCGGCTTCATCGCCTGCTTGAGGTCCATGACCAGCCGCACCACGTTCGGCGCGTACTGCGCCACCCGGATGCCGGCGATGTTGGGGTCATCCGAGCGCAGCTGGGCCACCAGATCGCGCAGGCCGGGCATCAGGTCCAGACCTTCGATGTCCACCGCCAGCCGGGGCGGGTTGTCCACGAAGCTGGAGCGCGAGACCAGCTTCGTGTCGGATTCGATGGTCACGCGGGTGTAGTCCTCCGCCGGCCAGATGCGCACCGCCAGCACGCTGGCGCCGCGCGCGATGTGGTGCGGTCCCAGCAGCAGCACCAGCGAGCCGACCTGGAGCAGGCTGCGCCGGGCGGGATCGGGCAGGCGGGTCATCCGGCGATGGCCTCCAGCAGCCGCTGGCCGGCCGGTGTGTGGGCGGTGGCGCGCACCAGGCGCGAGCCGTCGTGATCGGGATCGGTGTTCATGGGGTCGGGGTCGATGTCCAGCGTGAGGTCGATGGCGGGCATGAAACCGGCGGCCCGCTCGGGCCACTCGACCAGCTTGAGGCCCGGGCTGCCGAAAAGTTCGCGGAAGCCGGCATCTTCCCATTCGCGCGGGTCGGTGAAGCGGTAGAAGTCGAAGTGCCAGATGGACAGCGCCTCGCCCGGGGGCATGAGCGGGCAGTCGATGGCGGTGTGCGGCTCCACCACCGCGTAGGTCGGGCTCTTGATGCGCCCGCGCACGCCCAGGGCCCGCAGCAGGTGGCGCACGAAGGTGGTCTTGCCGGCGCCCAGATCGCCCTGCAGCGCCAGCGTGGCATGGGCCACCGCCGGGCAGGCGGCCAGCCGCTGCGCGAAGGCCTGCGTGGCCTCCTCGTGGGGCCAGCGGCCATGCCACACACCGCTTCCTACAATCGGTGCCGCATGAACACGGGTCTGGATGTCGCTCAACTGGTCTCCCGCATACGCGTCTGGGGGCAAGAGCTCGCATTCTCCCAAATCGGTGTGTCGGGTGTCGACCTGCGCTCGGCCGAACCCGGCCTGCAGGCCTGGCTGGCCGACGGCTGCCATGGCGGCATGGACTACATGGCCCGTCATGGCATGACGCGCGCCCGCCCGGCCGAGCTGGTGCCCGGGACGCTCAGCGTCATCACCGCCCGCATGAACTACCTGCCGGCCGGCACCCCCACCGACTGGACCGGGCGCGAGCTGCAGCGCCTGCAGCGCCCGGGCGAGGCGGTGGTGTCGGTCTATGCCCGTGGGCGGGACTACCACAAGGTGCTGCGCCAGCGGCTGCAGAAGCTGGCCGACCGCATTGCGGCCGACATCGGACCGTTCGGCCACCGGGTGTTCACCGATTCGGCCCCGGTGCTGGAGGCCGAACTGGCCACCCGCAGCGGCCTGGGCTGGCGCGGCAAGCACACCCTGGTGCTGGACCGCGAGGCCGGCTCCATGTTCTTCCTGGGCGAGATCTTCGTCGACCTGGCCCTGCCCCCCACCGAGCCGGTCAGCGACCACTGCGGCCGGTGCAGCGCGTGCATCGACGCCTGCCCCACCCAGGCCATCACCGGGCCGCAGCGGCTGGATGCGCGGCGCTGCATCAGCTACCTGACCATCGAGCACGACGGCCCCATTCCGCCGGACCTGAGGCCGCTGCTGGGCAACCGCATCTACGGTTGCGACGACTGCCAGCTGGTGTGTCCCTGGAACAAGTTCGCGCAGCGCTCGCCGTTGCCGGACTTCGACGAACGAGAAGGCCTGAGCGGCAGCACGCTGGTGCAACTGTTCGGCTGGACCGAGGCCGAATTCCTGCGCCGCACCGAAGGCAGCGCCATCCGCCGCATCGGGCACGAGCGCTGGCTGCGCAACATCGCGCTGGCGCTGGGCAATGCGCTGCACGGCGGCCTGAGCGGCGAGGCGGCCCAGGCCGCCCGGGCCGCGCTGCAGACCCGCGCCGACCACCCCAGTGCCGTGGTGCGGGAGCAGGTGGCCTGGTCGCTGGCGCCGGCCCCCTGAGCCTGGCCCTCAGGCCTGCGCGTAGCGCAACCGCAGCTCGCGCTTGAGCAGCTTGCCGCTGGGGTTCTTGGGCAGGGCGTCGGTGAACACCACCCGCTTGGGCGACTTGAACGACGCCATGTGGGTGTTGCAGTGCGCGATCACCTCGTCCTCGGTGAGCTGGTGGCCGGCCTTGACCACGATCACGGCGGTCACCGCCTCGACCCATTTCGGGTCGGCCAGGCCGATCACCGCCACCTCGCTGACCGCGCCGATCCGGTAGATCATTTCCTCCACCTCGCGGCTGGCCACGTTCTCGCCGCCGGTCTTGATCATGTCCTTCTTGCGGTCGACCACGGTGATGAAGCCCTCGTCGTCCACCACCGCCAGGTCGCCGCTGTGGAACCAGTCGCCCTCGAAGGCGGCGCGGGTGCGCTCGGGGTCGTTGAAGTAGCCCAGCATCAGGTGCGGCGAACGGTGCACGATCTCGCCCACTTCGCCCACACCCACGTCCTCCATGCGGTCGTTCACCACCCGGGTCTCGACATTGAGCACCGCCTTGCCGCACGAGCCGGGCTTGCGCAGCTGGTCCTGCGGGCCGAGCATGGTGGCCAGCGGCGCGATCTCGGTCTGTCCGTACAGGTTCCACAACCGCACCGAGGGCAGGCGCGATGCGAGTTCCTTGAGCACCTCCACCGGCATGATGGACGCGCCGTAGTAGCCCTTGGCCAGGTGTGCCAGCCGCGCCGGGTCGAAGGCCGGCGAACGCAGCAGGCCGATCCACACCGTGGGCGGCGCAAAGAAGCTGGTGATGCGGTGCTGCTCCAGCAGCTTCAGGAGGTGGTCGGGCACCGGCTTGCCGGTGATGATGTTGGTGCTGCCCACATAGATGGCCGGGCCGAAGAACACGTCGAGCTGCGCGCAGTGGTACAGCGGCAAGGCATGCAGGGCCACGTCGGCCTCGGCGATCTCGGCATTGATGACGCAGCTCACGTACTGCCACAGCACCGCGTCGTGGGTGAGCATGGCGCCCTTGGGGCTGGACTCGGTGCCGCTGGTGTAGACGATCTGGGCCAGGTCGGTGCTGCCCAGGCGCACCGGGGGGAGGGGTTCGCCGCAGGCGGCCAGGTGGTCGAAGCGGTGCATCCGTTCCACCGGTTCGCTCGGGTCCTCGCCCGGCATCCAGATGAACTGTTCCACGGCGGTGTCCAGCGCGGCGGCGGCGCGGGCCAGATCGGCCAGACCGCTGTCGGTGGCCAGGGTGCGGGCACCGGCATGGCGCAGGATGTAGGCCACCTCGTCGGCCTTGAGCATGAAGTTGATCGGCACCAGCACCGCGCCCCGGCGCGCAATGGCAAAGCGCAGCGCGGCAAAGGCGTGCGAGTTGCGGGCCAGCACCGCCACCTTGTCGCCCTCGGCCACGCCGATGTGGGCCAGCCCCGCAGCCAGCCGGGTGACCAGCGCATTGAAGTCGGCATAGGTCCAGCACACGTCGCCGCAGACGATGGCGGTCTTGTCGGGCAGGCGCAGGGCGGTGCGGTGCAGGGCGTCGGCGATGGTCTGGCGGCGGATGGCGGGGTCGGGATGGTGGGACATGGCGGATCGGTTCGGACAGGGGGCAGGTAGCCGATTCCACCGTCAGCCCGCCCTTTGTGCCATGCGCGTTTTCACCAGCCGGGCAGCAGCGGCGGAAGGACTTACAGGCTGTTGCACCCCACCCGCCTATCATCCGGCGCATGGACCGGTTGACCCTTGCCATCGATGCACTGCCGGCAGGCCAGGGCCTGCGGCGGCTGGGTGGTGGCGTGCTGCACCTGCTGCGGCTGGGTGCGCTGATGGTGGTGCTGTCGCTCTCGCCATCCACCTACCGGCTGCCGGCCACGCGGCGCTCGGTGCTGGTCCAGCTGGTGCGGGCCACGCTGCCGTTGCTGACCTGGTTCCTGGTGCTCAGTGCCCTGGCCAGCCTGGTGCTGATCCGCATCGTGGTGGCCACGGCCGCCAGCTACGGCCTGTCCCAGTACGCCATCGAGGTGCTGGTGCGCACCCTGGTGCTCGAACTCATCCCGCTGTATGCCGCCGTCTTCGTGGCGCTGCGGCATGCCCTGCCCGATGCGCAGCAGGTGCGTGCCCTGCTGGCCCGCCGGCGGCAGGCCGTGACCGCCCCGGACGCCCATGCGGCGGTGGCCTTGGCGCTGTTCCCGCGCGCCCTGGCCAGCGGTTTCGCGGTGCTGCTGCTGGCCGGTCTGGCCGGGGTGACCGCGCTGCTGCTGGCCTATGTCACCGTGTACGGTTTCTCGCCCTGGGGGCTGCCGGCCTACACGCACGCCGTGGGCGGCATCTTCAGCCCGGCCGTCAGCCTGATTTTCGGCGTCAAGACCGGGCTGTTCGCGCTGGCCGTGGCGGTGGTCCCGCTGGCCGCCGCAGCCCGGCCCGATGCCGCCGGACGCCTGCGCCGTCAGAGCGACATGGCCGCCTTCGCCCGCCTGTTCTCGGCCCTGCTGCTGATCGAGATCGGCTCCCTGCTGGGCAACTACGCCTGAATCCCCCGTCCGCCCATGACCCCCGTCCTGCCCCCCGATGCCGACCCGCCGGTGCGCTTCCTGGCCTTCAAGGCCACGGCGCTGATCGTGCTGATGCTCGCCCTGCTGGCGGGCTCGGTGGTGTACGTGCTGCATGCCCGGGGCGTGTTCGAACCCACCCAGCGGGTGGTGCTGGTGGCCGACGACTCGGAGGGCGTGTCGGTCGGCATGGACATGACCTTCGCCGGCTTCGCCATCGGCCGGGTGGCCCGCATCGAACTGGCCGACGACGGCCGGGCGCGCATCCTGGTGGACGTGCCGCGTCGCGACGCCCGCTGGCTGCGCACGTCGAGCATCTTCACGCTGGAGCGCAGCCTGGTGGGCGGCACCCGTCTGCGGGCCTACAGCGGCGTGCTGGACGACCCGCCGCTGCTCGACGGCGCCGAGCGCACCGTGCTGCGCGGCGACGCGGCGGCCGAGATTCCGCAGCTCACCGCCGCCGTGCGCGACCTGCTGGGCAACCTCAATGCACTGACCCGCGCCGATGCGCCCCTGGCCCGCTCGCTCGACCATGTGGAGGTGGCCACCGGCCGCCTGGCCGGGCCGCAGGGCATGGCCGCGATGGTCGCCGGCAACGAGGCCGACGCCCGCCGCCTGCTGCAGGCCATCGAACGCAGCAATGCGCTGCTGGCCCGCCTGGACACGCTGGTGGCCAATGCCGACCGGCAGGTGTTCGGCCAGGGCCAGCCACCCGGACCGGACGGCCGCCCTGCCGGCCTGGTGGGCGATGTGCAGGCCACCGTGCGCCAGCTCGACGCCCTGCTGGCCGACACCCGCGGCAGCCTGAAGAAGCTCGATGCCGTGCTGGTGGAAGCCCAGGGTGTGGCGGCCAACACCCGCGAGGCCACGGTCGACCTCACCGCCCTGCGCGCCGAGGTGGAGGCCAGCCTGCGCCGGGTCGACGGCCTCATCCTCGACCTCAACCGCCGCTGGCCGTTCGCCCGCGATGCCGAGGTGAAGCTGCCATGACCCGAGCGCACACGTCCCTGGTTCTGCTGGTGCTGTGCGCTGCGCTGGCCGCGTGCAGCAGCACCCCGCCACCGCCCGACTGGCAGATGGCCGCCCGCATCTCGCTGGACCGGGCCGCCGAAGCCTGGCTGCAGGGCAACGACCGGGTGGCCGAGGCCGAGCTGCAGCGCGCCCGCCGCGAGCTGCGCTCCACCGGCCAGCCGGCCCTGCTGGCCCGCGCCGAACTGCACCACTGCGCCACCCGCGTGGCGGCCCTGCAGCCGGGCGCATGCCCGGCGTTCGAGGCACTGGCCGTGGATGCCGCGCCGCCCGAGCAGGCCTATGCGCGCTACCTGGCCGGGCGGGCCACCGAGGCCGACCGTGCCCTGCTGCCGCCGGCCCAGCGCCAGCCGCTGGCCGATGTGGCCGACCCGCTGTCGCGTCTGGTGGCGGCCGGGGTGCGGCTGCAGACCGGGCAGATCACGCCGGCCGAGGTGGCGCTGGCGGTGGACACCGCGTCCGCCCGGGGCTGGCGCCGTCCCCTGCTGGCCTGGCTGGGCGTGCAGCGCGACCGCGCCCTGCAGGCCGGCCAGACCGCCGAGGCCGCGCGGCTGCAGCGCCGCATGGACCTGGCGACCGCGCGCTGAACCCGGGGTCAGCGCCCGCCGAGCACGCCCAGCGCCAGCGGCAGGCTGACCATGCCGAGCAGGGTGGAGAGCGTCACCAGCCCGGCCACATAAGGCCCGTTGTAGCCCATGCGCGCGGCCAGCACATAGCAGCTCGACGCGGTGGGCACGGCCGAGAACATGAGCAGCACCAGGGTCTGCTGCGGGTCCAGGCCGAACAGCTGCGCGATGCCGAAGGCCATGAGCGGCATGCCCAGGTGCTTGACCGCCAGCACCAGGCCCCCCAGGGTCTTGGCGCTGGCCAGCAGACCGAACTGCAGGCCGGCGCCGGCGGCCATCAGGCCCAGCGCCAGCGAGGCCTGGCCGATGCGGGTGACGGTGGGCTCCATCCAGACCGGTATCGACCCGCCCGCCAGGTTGAACAGCAGGCCGCTGGTGGTGCCGATGATCAGCGGGTTGCGCAGCAGTTCGCGCACGAAACCGCGCCCGGCATGGCGCGCCATGGGCCACACGGCCGCCACGTTGAACAGCGGCACGCACACGCCGATGATCACCGCGATCATCTGCACCCCCGGCGCGCCGGCCAGCCGGTCGGCCAGGGCCAGGGCGATGAAGGAATTGAATCGGAAACCCACCTGCGCGCTGGCCGCATGCAGCCGGGTGTCCAGCCGGCGGCCCACCCAGGGCCAGCGCGGCAGCGAATAGGCCAGCGCAATGCCGCACAGACCCAGGGTGATGCCCGCACCCATCAGGTGCGAGGCCGCGCCCAGATCGAGCGGGTTGCGCACGATGGCCTGGAACAGCAGCACCGGGAACAGGAAGTAGTACACCAGCGCCTCCACCGGCTCCCACACCTTGCGGTCCAGGGCGGTGAAGCGGCAGAGCAGGAAGCCGCACAGGATGAGCGCGAAGTCGGGGAAAAGCAGCTGGGCGTGGTTCACCGCCCGAGCATAGCGGCTGCGCCGGGGCCATATCGGGGTTTTCCCCGTCTGTGGTTCTCCGGATCGCAAGGCGGGAACCGGTTGGTACATTCACGGGTCACCCACGACGGCCCGGCCCTGGAGCCGGACGCATTTCATCCATACCCACAAGGAGACCTCTCATGCTGAACCGACGCCATGCCCTGACGACCGCCGCCGTGCTGGCCGGCCTTGCCGTGCCGGGCGCTGCCGTCTGGGCCCAGGCCTTCCCCAACAAGCCGATCCGCCTGCAGGTGCCGTTCGCACCGGGCGGCACCACCGACATCATTGCCCGCGTCATGTCCGAGCCGCTGGGCAAGGCCCTGGGCCAGTCGGTGATCGTCGAGAACAAGGCTGGCGGCGGCGGCGTGGTCGGTGCGTCCGAGCTGGCGCGTTCGCCGGCCGACGGCCACATCATCGGCATGGCCACCGTGTCCACCACGGCCGCCAACCCGGCGATCAACCCCAAGATCCCCTACAACACGCTCACCGACTTCACGCCCATCATCAACATCGCCGCCACGCCCAACGTGATCGCGGTGCACCCCAGCTTCCCGGCGCGCGACTACAAGGGCTTCCTGGCCGAGATCAAGAAGAACCCGGGCAAGTACAGCTATGCCACCTCGGGCACCGGCGGCATCGGCCACCTGCAGACCGAGCTGTTCAAGAGCCTGACCGGCACCTTCATCACCCACATCCCGTACCGCGGTGCCGGCCCGGCGCTCAACGACACGGTGGGTGGCCAGGTGCCCATCATCTTCGACAACCTGCCCTCGGCACTGCCCTTCATCCGCGACGGCCGCCTGATCGCCATCGTGGTGGCCGCACCCGAGCGCGTGGCCGGTCTGCCCAACATCCCGACCTTCAAGGAAGTGGGGCTGGAGGCCGTCAACCGCATGGCCTACTACGGCCTGATCGGCCCCAAGGGCATGCCCAAGGAGGTGGTGGACAAGATCCACGCGGCCGCCCTGCAGGCCGTGGCCGATCCGGCGGTGAAGAAGCGCATCGAGGACACCGGCTCGCTGGTGGTGGCCAACACCCCGGCCCAGTTCGCCGAGCAGATCAAGGCCGAGTTCGGCGTGTACAAGCAGGTGGTCGAAAAGCAGAAGCTCAAGCTGGATTGATGACCGCCACGGCCTCCCGCGCGCCGGCCGGTCCGCAGGACCTCGCCGGGGCCTTCATCGATGCCCTGTGGCTCGAGGAAGGCCTGTCGCGCAACACGCTGGAGGCCTACCGGCGCGATCTGGTCCTGCTGGGCGACTGGCTGGCGCCGCAGGGCAAGACCCTGCTGCAGACCACCGAGGCCGACATCAACGCCTACTTCGCGGCCCGGCATGCGCAGACCCGGGCCAGCACCGCCAACCGGCGGCTCACCGTGTTCCGCCGCTACTTCCGGTGGGCGCTGCGCGAGCGCTTCATCGACGCCGACCCCACGCTGCGCCTCATGCCCGCCAGGCAGGCGCTGCGGGTGCCGCACACCCTGAGCGAAGCCCAGGTGGAGGCGCTGCTGAACGCGCCCGACACCGGCACCCCGCTGGGCCTGCGCGACCGCGCGATGCTGGAGCTGATGTACGCCAGCGGCCTGCGGGTGAGCGAGCTGGTCACGCTCAAGGCCTGGCATGTGTCGCTGTCGGAGGGGGTGCTGCGCGTCACCGGCAAGGGCAACAAGGAGCGGCTGGTGCCGTTCGGTCAGGTGGCCGGGCAGTGGCTGCAGCGCTGGCTGGCCGAGGGCCGGCCGGACGTCCTGGGCGGGCAGGCCAGCGACGACCTGTTCGTCACCTCGCGCGGGTCACGCGCCGGCGAGGCCATGACCCGGGTGATGTTCTGGCAGCTGGTGCGCCGTTATGCGCAGCAGGCCGGCATCACGGTGCACCTGTCGCCGCACACGCTGCGCCATGCCTTTGCCACCCACCTGCTCAACCACGGGGCCGATCTGCGGGCGGTGCAGCTGCTGCTGGGGCATGCCGACATCTCCACCACCACCATCTACACCCATGTGGCGCGCGAGCGCCTGAAGACGCTGGTGGCTCGGCACCACCCGCGCGGCTGACGCTGCCCGAGCGGCTTACTTGTAGAAGGCCTCGACCCGGCCCTTGAGCTGGATGAGCAGCGGCTGGCCCTTGCGGTCCAGGGTCTTGCCCGACGGGACCTTGATCCAGCCACCGCTGATGCAGTACTCGGACACGTCGAAACGTTCCTTGCCATTGAAGACGATGCCGATGTCGTGCTCGAACACGGCGGCCACGTGGTGCGGGCTGCGCGGGTCGATGCTCAGGCGGTCGGGCAGGGCGGGGCGGTTGTCGGGAGCGGGGGAGGTGGTGCTGTCGTTCATGGACCCGGATTGTCCGACAGTTCCAGATCGCCGATCAGCCGCACCTTGACGCTGCGGCCCTTGATGCGGGTGGAGGCCAGGCGGCGCGCCGCCTCGGCCGCCACGCTGCGGTCGAGTGCCACATAGGTCGACCAGTCGTTGATGCTGATCTTGCCCACCTGCTCGCGGGTGTAGCCGAGGTCGGCGGTGAGCGCGCCCAGTACATCGCCGGCGCGGATCTTTTCCTTGCGCCCGCCCTGGATGTGCAGCGTGGCCATGGGGGCCAGCAGCGGCCCCCGACCGGTGTCCTTGAGGTCCTCCAGCGGGAACCACTGCGCCTCCTGCCCGGTGAGCTGTTCGATGCGGCCGACCCGGCCCATCTCGTCCAGGCTGGCCAGGTTGAGCGCCAGCCCGTCCTCGCCGGCCCGGCCGGTGCGGCCGATGCGGTGCACATGCACCTCGGCGTCCGCCGTGGTGTCCACATTGATGACGGCAGCCAGGCTGGGAATGTCCAGTCCGCGCGCGGCCACGTCGGTGGCCACCAGCACCGGACAGCTGCGGTGGGCAAAGCGCACCAGCACCTGATCGCGCTCGCGCTGGTCCAGGTCACCATGCAGCGCCAGTGCCCCGATGCCCTGGGCATGCAGCACCGCCACCAGGTCGTTGCACTGGGCCTTGGTGTTGCAGAAGGCCATGGTGCTGGCCGGCCGGAAGTGCATCAGCAGCCGGCCCACCGTGTGCAGTCGCTGCGATTCGGTCACCTGGTACCAGCGCTGCTCGATGCGGCCGGCCTGCGGTGCGTCGGCCACCGTCACGGTGAGCGGGTCGCGCAGGATGCGGGCCGAGAGCTTCGCGATGTCGTCCGGGTAGGTGGCCGAGAACAGCAGGGTCTGGCGCTGCGCCGGGCAGGCGCGCACCACGGCGGCGATGTCGTCGGCAAAGCCCATGTCGAGCATGCGGTCGGCCTCGTCCAGCACCAGGGTGCGCAACCCGTCCAGTGCCAGGCTCTGCCGCTGCAGGTGGTCCAGCACCCGACCGGGCGTGCCCACCACCACGTGGGCGCCGTGCTCCAGCGTGGCCAGCTGGCCGCGCAGCGGCACGCCGCCGCACAGCGTGACCACCTTGATGTTGTCGGACGCCGCGGCCAGGCGCCGGATCTCGGTGGCCACCTGATCGGCCAGCTCGCGGGTGGGGCACAGCACCAGCGACTGCACGCCGAAGTGGCGCGGGTTGAGCTGGGTCAGCAGGTTGAGGGCGAAGGCGGCAGTCTTGCCGCTGCCGGTCCGGGCCCGGGCAATCAGGTCGCGGCCCAGCAGGGCCGGTGGCAGGGCCGCCGCCTGGATCGGCGTCATGTGCTCGAAGCCGAGGCGCTTGAGGGCTTCGAGCAGGCCGGGGGCCAGGGGAAGGGTGTCGAATCGGGCAGGGGTCATGCCCGATTGTCGCTCCCGCCCGTGGTGCCCAGCGTGAAGCGGAAGGTGGCGCCCTGGCCGGGTGCGCTTTCGGCCCACACCCGCCCGCCGTGGCGGGTGACGATGCGGTGCACGATGCTCAGGCCCAGCCCGGTGCCGGCGTAGTCGCGTTCGGCATGCAGGCGGAAGAACGGGTCGAACAGGTGCGAGGCCTTGCCCGCATCGAAGCCGCAGCCGTGGTCGCGCACGAAGTACACCGTTTCCTCGCCCAGGGTCTCGCTGCCGACCTCGATGCGGGTCACCGGCTCGCGGGCACTGAATTTCCAGGCGTTGCGCAGCAGGTTGTCCATGACGCTGCGCATCAGGGCCGGATCGGCCAGCACCACCATGCCGGAGGTGATGGCGATGTCGCACGGCCGCTGGGGATCGCCGTCCCGCAGCAGCGCGACCACCTCGCCGGCCAGTTCGCCCAGATCGACCCGTCCCAGCCGCATGTCCTGGCGCGACAGCCGGGCCATGTTGAGCAGCGCATCGATCAGGCTGCCCATGTGCACCGCCGAGCCGGCGATGCGCTGCAGCACGGCGGCCCCCTCGGGCCCCAGCGTGTCCCGGTGGTCTTCCAGCAGGACCTGGCTCAGGCCTGAGATGGCCCGGATGGGCGCCCGCAGGTCGTGGGCCACCGTGTGGTTGAAGGCTTCCAGTTCCTTGAGGCTCTGCTGCAGCTCGCGGGTGCGCTCCTGCACCCGGGCCTCCAGCGCCTCGTTGACCTGCTGCAGCGCCTGCGCGGCCTGCTTGGTGGCGGTGATGTCCTGCACCACGCAGTTGGTGCGGCCGTCTTCCAGGGTGGCACCGTCCATGCGCAGCCAGCGCAGGCCCTGGCCGGGCACCTGGCTGCGGAATTCCTGGCTGAAGCGGCCCGGCACCTGCCCGAGCAGGCAGCGGCTGACGGCCAGGCGGTCCTCGTCCACCACGATGCGCAGCGCCGTGGCCAGCGGCACCGGCACGTGTTCGGCCACGCCGATGCGGCGGGCGCTGGCGCCGGCGGTGCGCACCGTGCCGGCCTCGGGGTCGCATTCCAGGCTGCCCATGTCGGCCGACTGCAGGGCCTGGGCCAGCAGCCGCTGGTTCTCGTTGAGGGCCAGCTGCATCTGGTGGCGCTCCAGCGCCATCTGGATGGTGGCGTGCAGTTCGCGCTCCGAGAACGGCTTGATCAGATACCCGTAGGGCCGGGTCAGGCGGGCCCGCTCCAGCGTGGCGTCTTCGGAGTAGGCGGTGAGGTAGATCACCGGCACCGCGCCGTGCGGCGAATGGCTCAGTGCGCCGGCCACATCGATGCCGTCCAGCTCGCCCTTGATGTGGATGTCCATCAGCACCAGGTCCGGCCGTTCGGACTCCACCAGCTGCAGGCTCTCGCTGCCGGACTCGGCCACACCGGCCACCTGGTAACCCATGTGCTGCAGGCGCTGCTGCAGGTTGAAGGCGACGATGCCTTCGTCTTCGACGATGAGGATCTTGGCCGGCCCCTTCATGCCGCCGCTCCCACCTTGAACCGCAGCTCGAACCGCACCGGCTCGCCGCGGTGGATGTCCAGCACGCCGCCGAGCTGGCGGGTGAGCAGCTGCACCAGCTGCAGGCCCAGGGTCTGGGTCTGACGCAGGTTCTGGCCCTCGGCGATGGGCACGCCGTCGTTGCGGACCGACAGCACCACCTCGCCCGGTGAAGGCTCCCGCAGCTCGACATCGATGCGTCCGCTGCGACCGCCCGGGAACCCATGCTTGAGGGCATTGCTCACCAGCTCGTTGATCACCAGTCCGCAGGGGATGGCCTCGTTGATGGGCAGCTTGATGCCGTTGGCCTGCACGCCGATCTGCACCTGTCCGGCCACCAGCCGGTAGGAATCGGTCAGGCCCCGCACCAGTTCGTCGAGGAACCGGGTGAAGTCCACCTGGGCCACGTTGTCCGACTGGTAGAGCGTCTGGTGGATCAGCGACATCGAACGGATGCGGTTCTGGCTTTCGCGCAGTGCGCCCACCAGATCGTGGTCCTGCAGCCGCATGGCCTGCAGGTCGAGCAGGCTGTGGATGACCTGCAGGTTGTTCTTGACCCGGTGGTGCACCTCGCGCAGCAGCAGGTCCTTCTGGGCCAGCGCCTCCTGGATGCGCCGTTCGCTCTGCTTGCGCTCGGACAGGTCGAGGATGACCGACAGGATCATGGGGCCCTCGCCGGTCTCCACCGGGTTGATGCCGATCTCCACCGGGAACTCGCTGCCGTCCTTGCGGCGGCCGGCCAGGTCGCGCCCGGCGCCCATGGGCCGGGCCGAGGTCTCGGCCAGGAAGCCCTGCCGGTAGCCGGGGTGGGCATGGCGAAAGCGTTCGGGCACCAGCACCTCCACCCGCTGCCCGATCAGCTCGTCGCTGTCGTACCCGAAGGTCTGCTCGGCCAGGCGATTGGCGCGCGTGATCTCGCCCGCCTGGTTGACGACGATCATCGACACCGGGGTGCGATCGAACGCGCGACCCAGGTATTCGTCCAGCGGAACGTGCTGGCTGCTCATGGGGCTGCTGCCATTTCCCTGTTCATTGTGAGGATGCTACGCCGTCGGACCCCGTTTGGATGCACTACCCGGTGCTGTATGAGAGATCGATCCGACCGAAGCGTGACAAACCGCCATTGGGTGTCCCCCGGGCGGGGTTTACGCTGCCGTCAAGGCGGCCATTTCGGCATCCGAGAAGCCGGCGGCGCGTCGGGCGGCTTCGTTGAGCGGGGGGCGGGGACGCGGCGCGGCGTGGCGACGCGCCAGCACCCGGTAGTGGGCCACCGGGTCCAGGGCCTGCTGCTCGCACAGCCAGCCGTACCAGCGGTTGCCCACCGCCACATGGCCGATCTCGTCGCGCAGGATGATGTCCAGAATCTCGACCGCCCGCAGCGCATGGGGCGTGGCCACCTGGCGCAGCCGGCGCTGGATCAGGGGCGTGGCATCGAGTCCGCGGGCTTCCAGCGTGCGGGGCACCAGCGCCATGCGGGCGGTGATGTCGTCCTGGGTGCGCACGCACATGGTCCAGAGTCCGTCGTGGGCCTCGAAGTCGCCATAGGCATGGCCCATCGAGGCCAGCAGGCCGGCCAGCAGCCCGTGGTGCGTGGCTTCCTCGTGGGCCACCCGAAGCCAGTCGCGGTAGTAGTCGGCCGGCATGCCGGCAAATCGCCAGACCGCGTCCAGCGCCAGGTTGATGGCGTTGAACTCGATGTGGGCAATGGCATGGATCTGCGCCGCCAGACCTTCGGGGGTGAACGGCGTGCGGTGCGGCACGTCGGCCGGCGGCACCAGGGCAGGGCGGTCGGGGCGGCCGGGCAGGCCCGTGGGCGGTGCCTCCAGCCGCCGCGCCGACTCGGCGGCCAGCACCGGGCCGCCCCCGTCGGGCAGGTCCGTCAGCCGCTGCCACAGGGCATGGGTGGCCGCCACCTTGGCCGGTGGGTCGCGCAGCTGCAGCGCCTGCAGGGCCGCCTCCCGCAGGCCGGTGGCGGGATGAGTCTCGGGGGCGGAAGCCGGGCAGGGGGTCATCCCTACAATTCTAGGTTTCATACCCCCGGAGGCACCGCATGGCCATCTACGAACTCGACGGAACCGCGCCCCAGCTGGCCCCCAGTGCCTGGGTGGCCGACAACGCCCAGGTCATGGGCAGCGTGACGCTGGCCGCCGACAGCAGCGTCTGGTTCGGCGTGACCATCCGCGGCGACACCGAGACCATCACCGTGGGCGAGGGCAGCAATGTGCAGGACGGCAGCGTGCTGCATGCCGACGTGGGCTTTCCGCTGACCATCGGCCGCCACGTGACGGTGGGCCATCAGGTCATGCTGCACGGCTGCACCATCGGCGACGAGTCGCTCATCGGCATCGGTGCGGTGGTGCTCAACGGCGCGAAGATCGGCAGGCACTGTCTGGTGGGTGCCGGCGCCCTGGTGACCGAGGGCAAGGAGTTCCCCGACGGCTCCATGATCATCGGCAGCCCCGCGCGCGCCATCAAGACGCTCACCCCCGAGCAGATCGCCGGTCTGCGCCGCAGCGCCGAGCACTACATCGACAACGCACGCCGCTACCGCCAGGGCTTGAAAAAGATCGGCTGATCCCGATGTGCCCGCGTTCCCTCCTGAAAGCCCCTTGTGTCCGAACTCCACAAATTCGTCTTTGAAGGCCTGCCGGTGCGCGGCATGCTGGTGCGCCTGACCGATGCCTGGCAGGACATCCTGCGCCGCCGTGCCCAGGCCGGCGGCTACCCGGCCGCCGTGACCGAGCTGCTCGGCGAAATGACGGCGGCCGCCGCCCTGATGCAGGCCAACATCAAGTTCAACGGCTCCCTCACGCTGCAGATCATGGGCGACGGCCCGGTCAAGCTGGCCGTGGCCGAGGTGCAGCCCGACCTGGCGCTGCGGGCCACCGCCACCGTCATGGGCGAGGTGGCGCCGGACGCGCCGCTCTCGCACATGGTCAACGTCACCAACCAGGGGCGCTGCGCCATCACGCTCGACCCCAGGGACCGTCTGCCCGGTCAGCAGCCCTACCAGGGCGTGGTGCCGCTGTTCGGCGACCGGCACGAGAAGCTCGAGCGCATCAGCGAGGTCATCGAGCACTACATGCTGCAGAGCGAACAGCTCGACACCCGGCTGGTGCTGGCCGCCAACGACCAGGTGGCCGCCGGCCTGCTGATCCAGCGTCTGCCGCTGCAGGGCGAGGCCAACCTGGCCGGCAGTGGTGTGGCCCGCAGCGACGAAGACCACATCGGCCGCAACGAGGACTACAACCGCATCGCCATCCTGGCCGCCAGCCTGAAGCGCGAGGAACTGCTCACGCTGGACGCCGACACCATCCTGCACCGCCTGTTCTGGGAAGAGGACGTGCGCCGCTTCGAGCCGCTGAGTGGCGAGCAGGGCCCGCGCTTTGCCTGCACCTGCTCGCGCGAACGGGTGAGCAGCATGCTGCGCAGCCTGGGCCGCGACGAGGTGGAATCCATCATTGCCGAGCAGGGCGGTGTGGAGGTGGGCTGCGACTTCTGCGGCGCCCAGTACCGCTTCGATCCGGTGGACGCCGCCCAGGTGTTCCTGCAGGTCGACCAGCAGCCGCCGGTCAACCGTCAGACCCACTGACCCGGTTTCAGGCCGTTCCGGCGCCGCGCTGCCGCACCAGGCTGCTGAACAGCCGGTGCTCGCACTCCGGGTCGCTGCAGTTGTCGCAGCTCCAGCGGCCACTGCCTTCCTCCAGCAGGGCGTCGCTGGCCACCAGCGGGCGCTCCAGCCGTGATCCGAGCCGGTTCTGCACCGCCCGCAGGGCCTGGGCCAGCCGCTGCCCGCCCTGGCCGTACACCGGCGTGAAGGGCAGGCCGGCCTGCTGCAGGGCGGTGCGCAGCAAGCGGTCGATGGCCTGCCGCACGGCAGGGCTGTCGCGGAACAGGCCATCGGGCTGCCAGGGCAGGTCCAGCCCCATCAGCAGGGTGAGGTCGATGCCGCGTTGCTGCTGCAAGGCCCGGGCCCAGAGGCTGTCGTCGGCAAAGTAGTGCGCGCTGTAGGCCGCGACCACCAGACCGGTGGTGTCGGCCACGACCACGTCGACGGCGTCGGTCATGGCGGCCTGGATCCGGCGGTCCTGTTCCGCGGCCAGGGCCGACTGTTCGTGGGCCAGGGGCGCGCGGCCGGCGGCCTCGCACCAGGCGCGCAGGTGCTCGGGCACCTGCACCACCCGCAGGCCGTGCGCGCGCAGGGCCTGGGTCAGCTCCAGACAGAGGGTGGATTTGCCGCTGGACTCGCCGCCCAGCAGGGCGATGCAGACCGGCATCGGCAGACCGTCAGCGCGGCGCGGCCGCAGGCTTCAGACCGGGGGCGGCCACCTGCACGAAGATCTCGTTGGGCCGCACCATGCCGAGGTCCTGGCGGGCCAGTTCCTCGACCATGTCCAGGCCCTCCTGCAGGTCGCGCACCTCGCTGGCGATCTGGTCGTTGCGCTGCTGCGCCTGTTCGTTGGCCTCGACCTGAGCGGCCAGCTCGCGCTTCATCTCGGCCACCCGGGGCACGCTGCCCCGCCCCAGCCACAGCTGGGCATGCAGCATCAGCAGCAGGCCGACCAGCAGGGCAGGGATGAGGCGGCTGGCCATGGAGGGATCAGCGCAGGTTGTAGAAGGCGGCCCGACCCGGGTACACCGCCACGTCGCCCAGGTCTTCCTCGATGCGCAGCAGCTGGTTGTACTTGGCCATGCGGTCCGAGCGCGAGAGCGAGCCGGTCTTGATCTGGCCGGCGTTGGTGCCCACGGCGATGTCGGCGATGGTGTTGTCCTCGGTCTCGCCCGAGCGGTGGCTGATGACGGCGGTGTAGCCGGCGCGCTTGGCCATCTCTATCGCAGCGAAGGTCTCGGTCAGGGTGCCGATCTGGTTGATCTTGATCAGGATCGAGTTGGCGATGTCCTTGTCGATGCCTTCCTGCAGGATCTTCGTGTTGGTCACGAACAGGTCGTCGCCCACCAGCTGCACCTTCTTGCCCAGGCGTTCGGTGAGGTGTTTCCAGCCGTCCCAGTCGCCTTCGGCCATGCCGTCCTCGATGCTGATGATGGGGTACTTGTCGCACCAGGTGGCCAGGATGTTGGTCCACTCCTCGGCCGTCAGCGTCAGGCCTTCGCCCTCCAGGTGGTACTTGCCGTCCTTGTAGAACTCGCTGGCGGCGCAGTCCAGGCCCAGGGCGATCTGCTCGCCGGCGGTGTAGCCGGCCTTGTCGATGGCTTCCAGGATCATCTGCAGCGCGGCCTCGTGGCTGGGCACGTTGGGGGCAAAGCCGCCTTCGTCGCCGACGGCAATGCTCATGCCCTTGTCGTGGATGATCTTCTTGAGGGCGTGGAACACCTCGGCACCCCAGCGCAGGGCTTCGCGGAAGCTCGGTGCGCCCACCGGGATGATCATGAGTTCCTGCAGGTCCAGGTTGTTGTTGGCATGTGCGCCGCCGTTGACCACGTTCATCATGGGCACCGGCATCTGCACCGCGTTCATGCCGCCGAAGTAGCGGTAGAGCGGCAGGCCGGCCTCTTCGGCAGCGGCCCGGGCCACGGCCATCGAGACGGCCAGCATGGCGTTGGCGCCCAGGCGGCCCTTGTTGTCGGTGCCGTCCAGGTCGATCAGGGTCTTGTCCAGGAAGGCCTGCTCGGAGGCGTCCAGGCCCAGCACGGCCTCGCTGATCTCGGTGTTGATGTTCTCCACCGCGCGCAGCACGCCCTTGCCCAGGTAACGGCCCTTGTCGCCGTCGCGCAGCTCGATGGCCTCGCGGCTGCCGGTGGAGGCGCCGGAGGGCACGGCGGCCCGGCCCATCACGCCGGATTCCAGCAGCACGTCGCACTCGACGGTGGGATTGCCGCGGCTGTCCAGCACTTCGCGGCCAACGATGTCAACGATTGCACTCATGGGTTCTTCTGCCTTGGAGATGAAAAAACGGGATCAGACGCCTTCGACGGCGATCATGCGGATCGAGCCGGCGCCTTCGCGGGCCTCGCGGGCGCGGGTGTAGGTCTCGGAGTCGTAATAGGCCTGGGCCGAGGCCAGGTCCTTGAACTTCAGCACCACGATGCGCTGGGGCGTCCAGCCACCTTCCAGGCTGAGGGTGCGGCCACCGCGGGCCAGCACCTCGGCACCGTGCTCCTGCATGGCGCGGGTGCTCCACTCGCGGTAGACCTTCATCTGTTCTTCGTTGGTGACGGTGACGTCGGCAATCAGGTAGGCGGGCATGGTGGTGCGTGGGTCAGTGGTTGAAATCGTTTTCCAGGAAGCCGTTGCGCTTGGTCACGGCGTCCAGCGCCAGCAGCGTCTCCAGCAGGGCCGGCATGTGCTTGAGCGGCACGGCGTTCGGGCCATCCGACAGGGCCTTGGCCGGGTCCGGGTGGGTTTCCATGAACAGGCCGGCCACGCCCACCGCCACGGCGGCGCGGGCCAGCACCGGCACCATCTCGCGCTGGCCGCCGCTGCTGGTGCCCTGACCGCCCGGCAGCTGCACGCTGTGGGTGGCGTCGAACACCACCGGTGCGCCGGTCTCGCGCATGATGGCCAGCGAGCGCATGTCGCTCACCAGGTTGTTGTAGCCGAAGCTGGCGCCGCGTTCGCAGGCCATGAAGCGGTCCTCGTCCAGGCCGGCTTCGCGCGCGGCGGCACGGGCCTTGTCGATCACGTTCTTCATGTCGTGCGGCGCCAGGAACTGCCCCTTCTTGATGTTCACCGGCTTGCCGCTGCGCGCCACGGCATGGATGAAGTCGGTCTGGCGGCACAGGAAGGCCGGGGTCTGCAGCACGTCGCACACGGCGGCAGCGGGAGCGATGTCGTCTTCGGCGTGCACGTCGGTCAGCACCGGCACACCGAGTTCGCGGCGGATGCGCCCCAGGATCTCCAGGCCCTTGTCGCGACCGGGGCCGCGGAAGCTGGTGCCGCTGCTGCGGTTGGCCTTGTCGAAGCTGCTCTTGAAGATGAAGGGGATGCCCAGCCTGGCGGTGATGTCGCGCAGCTGGCCGGCCACATCCATCTGCAGCTGCTCGGACTCGATGACGCAGGGTCCGGCGATCAGGAAGAAGGGCCGGTCCAGGCCGACGTCGAATCCGCAGAGCTTCATGGGCTGGCCTCCGGCATCAGGGCTTGTGGCGGGTCAGCGCCTGGCGCACATAGGCGTTGAACAGCGGGTGACCATCCCACGGGGTGGACTTGAACTCGGGGTGGAACTGCACACCCACATACCAGGGGTGCACGTTCTGCGGCAGCTCGACGATCTCGGTGAGCTGTTCGCGCTGGGTCAGGGCCGAGATCACCAGGCCGGCCTCGCGCAGGCGGTCGAGGTAGTTCACGTTGGCCTCGTAGCGGTGGCGGTGCCGCTCGGTGACCACCGGGCCGTAGATGCTGTGGGCGATGGTGCCAGGGGCCACGTCGGAGCTCTGCGCGCCCAGGCGCATGGTGCCGCCCAGGTTGGAGCTGGCATCGCGCTGCTGGATGCTGCCGTCGGCGTCCTTCCATTCGGTGATCAGCGCGATCACCGGGTGCGGGGTGTCGGGGTCGAACTCGGTGCTGTTGGCACCGGTCAGACCGGCCACGTGGCGCGCGTATTCGATGGTGGCCACCTGCATGCCCAGGCAGATGCCCAGATAAGGCACCTTGTGCTCGCGGGCGTAGCGGGCGGCGCAGATCTTGCCCTCGGTGCCGCGCTTGCCGAAGCCGCCGGGCACCAGGATGGCGTCGAACCGGCCCAGCACACCGGCCACGTTGTCCGGGGTGAGGGTTTCGGAGTCGATGTACTCGATCTTGACCTTGGCATGGTTCTTCATGCCGGCATGGCGCAGCGCCTCGTTGAGCGACTTGTAGCTGTCGGACAGGTCGACGTACTTGCCCACCATGGCGATCGTCACGGTGGCCTGCGGATGCTCGACCTCGTGCACCAGGGCGTCCCAGCGCTTGAGGTTGGCCGGCGGCGTGTTCAGGCGCAGCTTGTCGCAGATCAGGCCGTCCAGGCCCTGCTCGTGCAGCATGCGCGGGACCTTGTAGATGGTGTCCACGTCCCACATGCTGATCACGCCCCACTCGGGCACGTTGGAGAAGAGGCTGATCTTGGCGCGCTCCTCGTCGGGGATGCGGCGGTCGGCGCGGCACAGCAGGGCGTCGGCCTGGATGCCGATCTCGCGCAGCTTCTGGGCGGTGTGCTGGGTCGGCTTGGTCTTGAGTTCGCCGGCCGCCGCGATCCAGGGCACGTAGCTCAGGTGCACGAAGGCCGAGTTGTTGGGGCCCATGCGCAGGCTCATCTGGCGCACGGCTTCCAGGAAGGGCAGGGACTCGATGTCGCCCACGGTGCCGCCGATCTCGACGATGGCCACATCCACCGCATCGGGCGTGCCGATGCCGGCGCCGCGCTGGATGAATTCCTGGATCTCGTTGGTGACGTGCGGGATCACCTGCACCGTCTTGCCGAGGTAGTCGCCCCGGCGTTCCTTCTCCAGCACCGACTGGTAGATCTTGCCGGTGGTGAAGTTGTTGCTCTTCTTCATCCGCGTTTCGATGAAACGCTCGTAGTGGCCCAGGTCCAGGTCGGTCTCGGCGCCGTCGTCGGTGACGAACACCTCGCCGTGCTGGAAGGGCGACATGGTGCCCGGGTCCACGTTGATGTACGGGTCGAGCTTGATGAGGGTGACGTTGAGGCCGCGCGATTCAAGCAGCGCAGCAAGAGAAGCAGAAGCAATGCCCTTGCCCAGGGAGGACACCACACCGCCGGTGACGAACACGAATTTGGTCATGACTCGGGCGAGCCGCTTGCTCGCAGGAGGTGGAAATGGGAATTATAGGGGCCCCCCCTCGGGCACCCGGCCGCGCGGCACCGCCCCTGCTACATTGCGCGGCATGAACGATCTGAGCGGAAAACACGTGGTTCTGGGCCTTTCGGGCGGCATCGCCTGCTACAAGGCCGCCGAATTCTGTCGGGGGCTGATCAAGGCCGGCGCCACCGTGCAGGTGGTCATGACCGAATCGGCCACCCGCTTCATCACCGTGGCCACCCTGCAGGCGCTCTCCGGCCGGCCGGTGTATCTGTCGCAATGGGACGAGCGCCAGCCCAACCACATGCCGCACATCAACCTCGGCCGCGAGGCCGACGTGGTGGTGGTGGCCCCGGCCAGTGCCGACTTCATCGCCCGGCTGGTCCAGGGCCGGGCCGACGACCTGCTGTCCCTGCTGTGCCTGGCCCGCCCGGTCGAGCGGGTGCCCCTGCTCCTGGCCCCGGCCATGAACCGCGAGATGTGGGCCCACCCCGCCACGCAGCGCAATGTGGCGCAGGTGCAGGCCGATGGCGCCGTGGTGCTGGGCGTGGGCATGGGTGACCAGGCCTGCGGCGAGACCGGGGACGGCCGCATGCTGGAGCCGGACGAGCTGCTGTACGAGGTGCAGCGCCACTTCCAGCCGAAATCGCTCCAGGGCCGCCATGTGCTGGTCACGGCCGGCCCTACCTTCGAGGCCATCGACCCGGTGCGAGGCCTGACCAACCTGTCCAGCGGCAAGATGGGGTTTGCCATCGCCCGCGCCGCGCACGAGGCCGGCGCCCAGGTCACGCTGGTGGCCGGGCCGGTGGGCCTGCCCACACCGCGCGGCGTGCAGCGCATCGACGTGAAGTCGGCGCTGGACATGCAGGCGGCGGTGCAGGCCACCGCCCCCCGGGCCGACGTGTTCGTGGCCGCCGCTGCCGTGGCCGACTGGCGCCCGGCCCGCGCGGCCGACCAGAAGATCAAGAAGGACGGCAGCGGCGCCACGCCCACGCTGGCCTTCGTGGAGAACCCGGACATCCTGGCCGGGGTGGCCGCCAGCGAGCGCGCACTCAGCGGCGCCCTTTACTGCGTGGGCTTTGCCGCCGAAAGCCACGACCTGCTGGCCCATGCCCAGGCCAAGCGCGCGCGCAAGGGCGTGCCGCTGCTGGTGGGCAACATCGGCCCGGACACCTTCGGCCGCGACGACAACGCGCTGCTGCTGGTGGACGCCCAGGGCAGCACCGAACTGCCCCGCGCCGACAAGCTCAGCCTGGCGCGGCAGCTGGTGGGGGAGATCGCGCGGCGTCTGGGCTGAAACGCCAGCCATGAGCTTCCGGACGGCGTGGCCCCAGGGCCTGCCGATGGGTATATTGCGGGCGCCAGAATGAATACCAAAGTATTCATTTGGGCATTCATCAACCCCAACCGGAATCCTCCATGCTCCTGTACCGATCCCTGCTGTCCTGCTGCCTGGTTTTTGCCCTGTCCGGCCCAGCCATGGCCCAGTCGCCGTCCACGCTGGACAAGGTCAAGACCTCTGGCGCCATCACCATCGCTTACCGCGAGGCTTCGCTGCCCTTCTCGTACCTGGGGGCCGATGCCCAGCCCACCGGCTTCGGGTGGGACATCTGCGGACGGATCGTCGACCAGGTCCGGCGGGTCATCGGTCGCAGCGATCTGGTTGTCAGGACCCAGGCCATCACGGCGCAGAACCGCATCCCCTTGCTCACCAACGGCACCGTCGACATCGAATGCGGCTCCACCACCAACAATGCCGAGCGCAACAAGCAGGTGGCCTTCAGCATCAACTACTTCTACACCGGCACGCGCTTCCTGGTGAGGGCCGACTCGCCGGTGCGCTCGGTGGCCGACCTCAAGGGCCGCAAAGTGGTCTCCACCACCGGCACCAGCAACCTGCAGGTCCTGCGCAAGCTCAATGCCGATCGCGGTCTGGGCTTTGACCTCATCTCGGCCAAGGACCATGCGGAATCCGCCCTGCTGGTGCAGCAGGGACGCGCCGATGCCTTCGGCATGGACGACATCCTGCTCTACGGGGTGCGTGCCAGTGCGGTCAACCCGGCATCGCTGGCGGTGGTGGGCGAGACGATCCAGGTCGAGCCCTACGCGATCATGCTGCGCAAGGACGACCCGGCCTTCAAGAAGCTGGTGGACGACACGCTGAAGGATCTGATCCGCACCGGCGAATTCACTCAGCTGTACAAGAAGTGGTTCGAGTCGCCGATCCCGCCCAAGGGCATCAACCTGAATGCCCCCATGAGCGAAGAACTGCGGGCCAACCTCAGGAACCTGTCCGACCAGCCCGCCCAGTAAGGCGGCCAAGCTTCATTGGCCGGCATCCAGCCGGCCGATGTGGTCCAGGGTGATGCGGAGCGGGTCCGCCACCGTCGCCCGGACCAGCAGGTCCCGCACATCGTTGTCTCCCCGCTCGCGCAGTGTGGTCACGATCTCGGGCACTTCGGTGCAGGCGGCAAGCACCACGAAGGGCTGCGCCGTCCCCACCGCCCCGGTGGTGATCAGCTGGCGGAAGAGGGCCTGTCCATGGTGCAGCACCGCATCGGTATCGAAGGCCTTGACCCCCTGATAGATGGCTGCCATCAGGCTGGTCTGGGCGACGGGGTCCGGCACCACGCAGGTCACCCCGCCTGTCTGCAGCGGATCGAGGTAGAGCCGGGTCCTGAGGGTGCCGTCGGTGCCCAGGACGAGTACAGGTAGGCCGCCCCGACCTGTGGTGTCGGTCAGGGATCGGGCCACGCTTTCCACCATCGACTGCAACCGCCAGCCGGGCGCTTCATCGGGCCGGTTCAGCTCGATGACACCGGGCACGAAGTTGTGCGCCGTGTTGCAGGCCACCACGACATGGACCGGGCCGAGGTGGCGGGTTTCCAGTTCGGCTTCTGCTGCGGCAATGCCCTGGCGCAGGGCCTGCACCACCTCATGGTGCAGGGGCGAGGGCACACCCAGCCGCTCGTTTTCTGCCAGCGCCAGTGTCCGGTCGGGCACGCTGCACAGTTGCAGAAGGACGATTTCGCGTTCATGTCCGAAACGCTCCAGCGCCGAATGCATGGCCTGCGCCCCTGCCAGGGGTCCCATGCCACCGACGATCAACAGCGCCGGTCGGCGCGCACCCCAGGGCACGCAACGCAGCAGTTCCACCGGGAAGTCCTGATCGCGCGCCGTGCGGCCTTGCAGGTGGGCCACTTGCCTGGCGTGGGCATGCAGTTCGGGCACATAGATCTCGGTCAATGCCCGTTGTGCGCTGGTGGCCACGGTCCAGCGCCAGCGCGTCGGGATGTGGAGGGATGAAGGGCTTTCACCGCGCAACGTCCCGGTGTCCAGCGGTGCTTCGGGCGCGGAACGGGGCGGGGTGGATGGCTGGACAACGGATCGGCGAATCATCGGGGTTCCCGCGTGAATGGCGATGGGCCATGGGTCACACCGGGACCGTGATTTCTTCTGAGATTTGGGTGATCAGTGCGTTGGGCACGTGATCCTTCCGCCGGGGATGCTGTGGTTAAATAATTGAATGCTTATATAAACAGGAGACGCCTGATGCCCATGATCCAGACTTCCCCTTCCGGCATCCGGCGCCGGGACTGGCTTCGCCTGGCCGGCGGCTCGGCATGCGCTGCAGCCGGCCTCGCCGCATTCCCAGAAGTCCGTCTGTTCGCCCAGCAGGCCCAGCACTTCATCGCCGGCCCCCCGGTGCCCGATGTGCCGCCGCAGCGGGTGTCGCAACGGGTCTGGCTGGTGCATGCGCGCGACGGCTTTCCCACCGCCGCCAACCAGGGTCTGATGGCCAATGTGGTGTTCGTGGTGACCCAGCAGGGTGTGGTCATGCTGGATTCGGGCTGCTCGCTGCAGATCGGCGAGATGGCCCTCCGCATGATCCGCACCGTCACACCACAGCCGGTGGTGGCCATCTTCAACAGCCACTACCACGGCGACCACTGGCTGGGCAACCATGCCTTCGTCAACGCCTTCGGTGCCGACCTGCCCATCCATGCGCTGGCCCACACCCGGGCACAGATCGAAGGGGCTGAAGGCAGCGCCTGGCGCAGCATGATGGAGCGCTGGACCCAGGGCGCCACGCTGGGCACAAAGGTGGTGGCGCCCAACCGCACGGTGGCGCACGGCCAGACCTTCGACTTCGGCGACACCCGGCTGCGGCTGCACCACTACGGCACGGCCCACACGCCGTCCGACCTCAGCGTGGAGGTGGTGGAAGACCGGGTGACCTACGTGGGCGACGTGGCCATGGGCAACCGCATCGCCAACATGGACGACGGCTCGTATGTCGGCACGCTCAGGTACTACGCCGCGCTCCACAAGGCTGCCGGCGATCAGACCTGGCTGCCCGGCCATGGCCTGCCGTCCAGGGACCTTCTGAAGGACTACGGTGACTTCATGGCCGGCATCTACGAGCCCTGCGTGCAGGCGGTGAAGGACGGTGCCCCCATGGACGCGGCCCGAGCCGCCGTGCTGCGCGACCCGCGCGTGGCTTCGCGTGCGGCCGGCATGCAGGGCTTCGAGAACAACATCGGCAAGTACATCAGCCTGGCCTATCTGGAGGCCGAGAAGGAAGCCTTCTGAGGCCCTCCGGGGCTCAGGTCCACCAGGGCAGCAGGCGCTTCATCGAGGCCACCTCGCCGCAGTGGTCCGGCGCATAGCCGGGCAGCGTGAGCAGGCGCTGCGCCCAGGCGGCGCTGGTGAGGTGCTGCAGCAGGCGCTGCATGGCCGGTGTCTCCAGCGAGGTCTTCAGGCACACCAGCAGGTAGCGCTCCTGCACCAGCGGGATGAAGTCCAGCCCGTGCTGGCGAGCCGCGTACTCGGTCCCCACACCCACGTCGGCCGTGCCCCCGACCACCGCCATGGCCACGGCGGCGTGCGAGCCTTCGATGCGGTGGTAGCCCTCGATGTCGGCTTCCAGCAGCTGGGCCTGCAGCAGCAGCTCGTCCACCAGCAGGCGGGTGCCGGTGCCCAGGGCGCGGTTGACGAAGCGGGCCTGCAGCCGGGCCACATCGTCCATGTCGCGCAGCCGCAGCGGGTTGCCCGGTGCCACCATCAGACCTTGTGAGCGGCGGGCAAAACCGATGATCTTGTGCAGACCCGGCTTGAGCAGCGGCCGGTAGGTGCGGGCGCTGATGCTGCCGGCGGCGGCAAACGGCTGGGTGTGGAAGGCTGCCAGCGAACAGCGCCCTTCGTTGAGCGCGCGGATGGCATCCACGCTGCCGCAGAAGCGGATGTCCAGGTGCAGCCGGTCGGCCGCCTGGGCGGTGTGTTCCTGCAGGGCCGACAGGGCCAGGTCGTGGCTGGCATAGAGGGTGAGCAGATCGTGCTGACCGGCGTCGGCCTCGCCCTCGCCGTCCAGCACGCGGGCAAAGGCCCGCTCGATCTCGGCCCGCAGGTGCTCCAGCTGCGGCCCCAGCCGGGCCTGGGCCAGGCGTTCGGCGGTCAGCAGCCGTTCGCCGAAGGGCGTGAGGCGTGCGGCCTGTCCACGCTCCCAGAAGATCAGGGGCTGGCCCAGCTCCACTTCCCAGTCGCGCAACTGACCCCAGACATGCCGGTACGACAGGCCGATGCTGCGCGCCGCCGCCGAGATCGACCCCTGCGTGCGCACCGCGTGCAGCACGTCCATCATCGGGTTGCGCAGCAAGGCCGGTGCGCCCGGGCCGCTGGTCCGGGGCTGGCCGATGGTGTAGGACAGCTCGATGCTTCGCATGGATGCGCAGTGTGCCTCAAGCCGATACGGGGGTTACCGGGTAACGTATGTCGGTCGGTTCATACCGCGAATCCACGTAGAGCCGGACAAGGCCCGTGCGATTAAGCTGCGCCGCAACATGAACACGTTTGCGGGCAGCGTGACCACGGCGCTGCAGTTGATCTTCTCCGGCGACGCCGCCCTCTGGGCGGTGGTGCTGCGCTCGCTGGCGGTCAGCGCCACCGCCTGCCTGCTGGCCTGCAGCGTGGGCATCGTGCTGGGCGCGTGGCTGGGGGTGGTGCGGTTCCGGGGGCGGGACAGCGTGCTCACCCTGCTCAACACGTTTCTGGCCATCCCGGCGGTGGTGGTGGGGCTGATCATCTACCTGCTGCTGTCCCGTTCCGGCCCGCTGGGTTTCCTGGGCTGGCTGTTCAGTTTTCAGGCCATGGTGCTGGCCCAGGCGGTGCTGGTGCTGCCGCTGGTCACGGCGCTGACCCGACAGGCCGTGGAAGACGCGGACCGCGAACACGGCGAGCAGCTGCGCTCGCTGGGCGCGGGCACCGGGCTGCGCAGCCTGCTGCTGGCCTGGGACGAACGCTACGCCCTGCTGACCGTGCTCATCACCGCCTTCGGCCGCGCCATCTCCGAGGTGGGCGCCGTGATGATCGTGGGCGGCAACATCGAAGGTTTCACCCGCGTCATGACCACCGCCATCGCACTGGAAACCAGCAAGGGGGATCTGCCGCTGGCCCTGGGCCTGGGACTGGTCCTGATGGCGGTGGTGCTGCTGCTCAATGCCCTGGTCTCGGCCCTGCGCCGCTGGCGCGAGCGCGCCGACGGCCTGATGCCGGTGGCGGTGCCGGCATGAAGCCCTTGCCCGAGACCCTGGCCCACGCGGCCGCTGCGGCCGTGTCCCCGGTCTGCTTCGACCTGCGCGGCGTGCGCGTGCATCTGGGCTCGGCGGGCCGCCGTCCGGCGCTCGACCACATCTTCCTGCGCATCGCCGAGGGCGAGCGCGTGGCGCTGGTGGGTGCCAACGGCAGCGGCAAGAGCACCCTGCTGCGCACGCTGCACCGGCTGCAGCCGGTCAGTGCCGGCGAGATCCACACGCCTGAGCAGCGCCAGGTGGCCATGCTGTTCCAGCGGCCGCACATGCTGCGCCTGAGCGCACGCCGCAACATCGCGCTGGGCCTGTGGATGCAGGGCGTGCCCTGGCGCGAGACGCGCGAGCGGGCGCTGCAGGCCCTGGCCAAGGTCGAGCTCACCGACATCGCCGAGCGCAACGCCCGTGCCCTCTCGGGCGGGCAGCAGCAGCGCCTGGCGCTGGCCCGTGCATGGGCGCTCCGGCCCGACGTCTGGCTGCTCGACGAGCCCACCGCCAGCCTCGATCCGCATGCCAAGCGCGAGGTCGAGGCCCTGATCGCCGCCTTCACCCAGGCCCCCACCGCCAGCGGCCGCGCGCCCACGCTGGTGTTCAGCAGCCACAACCTGGGCCAGGTCAAGCGCCTGGCCAGCCGGGTGGTCTACCTGGAACAGGGCCGCCTGCTGGCCGACCTGCCGGTCCACGACTTTTTCAGCCACGACATCCTGCGCGCCGTCTGCCCGCAGGCCGATCTGTTCGTACAAGGAGAGGCCCTGTGATCCGTTTCATGCCACTGGTGGTCGCTGCCGCCGTCGGCGCCTGCGCCCTGCTGGGCAGCGCCCCCGCGCTGGCGCAGGCCAGCATCGTGATCGCGTCCACCACATCCACCGAGCAGTCCGGCCTGTTCGGCCATCTGCTGCCCGGGTTCAAGAAGGCCACCGGCATCGACGTGAAGGTGGTGGCCCTGGGCACCGGCCAGGCCATCGACATGGCCCGCCGCGGCGATGCGGACGTGCTGTTCGTGCACGACAAGCTGGCCGAAGAAAAATTCGTGGCCGACGGCTTTGCCGCCAGGCGCCAGGAGGTCATGTACAACGATTTCGTGCTGATCGGCCCCAAGGCCGACCCGGCCGGCACCCGGGGCCGCGACATCGTGGCCGCGCTCAAGAAGGTCGCCAGAGCCAATGCGCCCTTCATCTCGCGCGGCGACAAGAGCGGCACCCATGCCGCCGAGCTGCGCTTCTGGAAACTGACCGACACCGAGGCCAACAAGGGCTCGGGCTACCGGGAGTGCGGCTGCGGCATGGGCCCGGCGCTGAACATCGCGGCCAGTGCCGCCCAGGGCGCCTACGTGCTGGCCGACCGCGGCACCTGGCTCAACTTCAAGAACCGGGCCGACCTGACCGTGCTGGTGGAGGGCGACCAGCGCCTGTTCAACCAGTACGGCGTGATGCTGGTGAGTGCCGCCAGGCACCCGCAGGTCAAGACCGCCGAAGGCCAGAAGTTTGTCGACTGGGTCACCGGCCCGGCCGGTCAGGCCACCATCGCCAGCTACAAGATCGGTGGCGAGCAGCTCTTCTTCCCCAACGCAAAATGAGGCTCGCACTCGGTCTTCCCTTCGTGCTGGCCGGGTGTGCCATGACGTCGCCTGTTCCTGCTCCTGTGTCTTCCACGCCGGTGGCCGTCTATGCCGCCGGCAGCCTGCGCGAGGTGCTGACCGAGATCGCGCGCGACCACGAGGCCCGCACCGGGCAGAAGCTGCAGCTCACGTTCGCGGCTTCGGGGCTGCTGCGTGAGCGCATCGAGAAGGGCGAACCGGCCCAGGTGTTCGCCTCGGCCGACACCCAGCATCCGCAGCGGCTGGCCGCCGCTGGGGGCTGGCAGGCGCCGCAGGTGTTCGTGCGCAACAGCCTGTGCGCGCTGACCCAGGCCGAGGTGTCGACCACGCCACAGACGCTGCTGGCCACGCTGCTGGACCCGGCGATCCAGGTGGGCACATCCACGCCCAAGGCCGATCCCTCGGGTGACTATGCCTGGGAGCTGTTCCGGCGTGCCGACGCGCTGCAGCCCGGTGCCTACGCCACGCTGGACCGCAAGGCCCTGCAGCTCACCGGCGGGCCGGATTCGCCGCGCCCGCCAGCGGGCCGTGGCACCTATGAGTGGGTGATGGACCAGCGCCAGGCCGACGTCTTCCTGACCTACTGCACCAACGCCGTGGCGGCGCAGCGCCAGCTGCCGCGCCTGAAGGTGGTGGCGGTGCCGCCGGCCTTGCAGGTGGGCGCTGCGTATGGTCTGACCGTCAGGCGCGATGCGTCGCCCGCGGCGGCCGACTTTGCCCAGGCCCTGCTGCAGCCGCCGGCCCAGGCAGCGTTCGCCCGTTATGGCTTCGGGGCACCCTGAACAGGGTGTTGCTGCCGGGTTGACTACACTACCGGGCATGAAACCCCCCGTGTCCCGCCCGAACTGTTGCCGCCGCCGCGCGCCGGCCGCACTTTCCTGAGCCCGGCGACACGCTCCCCCCTTCACATTCGCGCATCTCCTGTCGCCGGGCCCCTCGCCCCGCGCTGCCGTGGCCGTCTGCGGCCACCCTTCGGGAGATCTCCATGAATCTGTTCCATGGTGGGCGCACGCTCACCCAACTCGACGCCGTCCGACTGCACAAGCTGGTCGATCGTGCCCCTTCCGACACCCTGGACGAACTGCTGGCCTGGGCCGACACCGTCGATTCGCGCGCGGTACCGTCCGATGTGATCACCATGTATTCGCAGTTCGAGGTCCAGGAGCCCGGGGCCGACCGGCCACGCCGCCTGACCCTGTGCTATCCCGATGACGCCGAGCCGTCCGCGGGCTTCATCTCGGTGCTCTCGCCGGTGGGGGCGGCCCTGCTGGGCCTGCGGGTGGGCGACACCGCCCGCTGGACCGGGCCGGGCGGCCAGCGCGGCAGCGCGCGGGTCAGTGCCCTGCTGTTCCAGCCCGAGGCCAGCGGCGACTACACCACCTGAGGTGACAGCGCGCGGTCTGTGCGCGTGACACACTGCCGCCCCATGAGCCTTGCCCACCTTCTGCTGCGCCAGGCGCAGCTGCACCCCGACCGCCCGGCCATCCACCTGGGACCCCGGCGCTGGGCCACCCATGCGCAATGGGCGGGCCGCAGCGCCGCACTGGCCCGTCGTCTGACCGAGGCCGGCCTGCGGCCCGGCGACCGGGTGCTGCTGTTCATGCGCAACCACCCGCGGTATCTGGAACTGCTGTGGGGGCTCTGGTGGGCCGGGCTGGTGGCGGTGCCGGTGAACGCCAAGCTGCACCCCCGCGAGGTGTCGTGGATCGCCGGGAACGCCGAGGCCCGCTGGGCCTTCACCAGCGCCGATGTAGCCAGCGAGCCGCTGGCCGGCGTGCCGGTGCAGATCGACGTGGACAGCCCGCAGGCCGATGCCTTGCTGGCCGAGGTGGCCGGCACCCTGTCCGAACCCTTCGACGCCCCGCCGGACCATCTGGCCTGGCTGTTCTACACCAGCGGCACCACCGGACGGCCCAAGGGCGTGATGCTGACCCATCGCAACCTCATGGCCATGGGCCTGACCTATGGCCTGGATGTGGACACCCTTCATGCCGGCGACGCCATGCTGTATGCCGCGCCGCTGTCGCACGGTGCCGGCCTGTATGCCATCCCGCACCTCATGGCCGGCGCCCGCCATGTGGTGCCCGAATCGGGCGGTGTGGACCCGGAGGAAATGTTCGCGCTGGGCCGCCACCACGGCCCGCTCACCACCTTCGCCGCGCCCACCATCGTGCGGCGGCTGGTGGAGCAGGCGCTGGCGGAAGGGCTGGACCCCGACCATGCAGCACGCTGCTTCAAGACCATCGTCTATGGCGGCGCGCCCATGTATGCCGCCGACATCCGCCGGGCGCTGGAGGTGATGGGGCCGCGCTTCGTGCAGATTTATGGCCAGGGCGAATCGCCCATGACCATCACCGCGCTGTCCCGTGCGGCACTGGCCGATGTGCAGCATCCCCGCTGGGCCGAACGCATCGCTTCGGTGGGGGTGGCCCAGACCCCGGTGCAGGTGCGCGTGGCCGATGCACAGGGCCTGCCGTTGCCGCCCGGCGAGCTCGGCGAGGTGCTGGTCAAGGGCGACACGGTCATGGCGGGCTACTGGCGCCAGCCCGAGGCCACGGCGGCCACGGTGCGCGACGGCTGGCTCTTCACCGGCGACATGGGTGTGCTGGACGCCGACGGCTTCCTGACGCTGAAGGACCGCAGCAAGGACCTCATCATCAGCGGCGGCAGCAACATCTACCCGCGTGAGGTGGAGGAGGTGCTGCTGACCGCGCCGGGTGTGGCCGATGTGGCGGTGGTGGGCGCCCCCGACCCCGAATGGGGCGAGGTGGTGGTGGCCTTCGTGGTGGCCGCCCCCGGCACCCCGCTCGACCTGGGCGAGCTCGATGCGCAGTGCCTGGCGCAGATGGCGCGCTTCAAGCGGCCCAAGCGCTATGTGGTGCTCGATGCCCTGCCCAAGAACCACTACGGCAAGGTGCTCAAGACCGAACTCCGCCAGCGGCTCTGAGCCACCGGGTTCAGGTGGAGGGCAGCAGCGAGGAGTGGTGGTCGACGATCAGCCAGCGGTCGTTGCTGCGCCTGAGCGCCATGCTGTAGCGCGCCGGCAGCCGCTGCCCGCCGAGCTGCAGCTCGTAGTGGCCGCTGATGAGGGCCATGTCGTCCAGCACGCGCAGGCGGTGGGGTCCGAGCCGGACCTGCGGCGCCGGCTGCATCGTCAGCACCCGTTCGAAGTACGCAATGATGCCGGCCGGGCTGTCGATGAGGTCGGTGGCGGTGGTGCCCCACAGCACGGCCGACGGGTCATACAAGGCAGTGATGCTGGAAATGGAACCGGCATTGAAGGCCTCCATCCAGGTCAGGGTCATGTCGCCCGGCAGGGCCACGGAACGCGGGGTGGGCATGTCAGTCTCCGGTGCGGCCGAGCTGCCGAAGCACCTCGGCCTGGAAGTCGCTGCCCTGGGCCGCGGCCATGAATTCGCTGGTGCTGCCGTCAAAGCGTACCTGGCCCTGGTGGAGCAGCAGCAGGCGGTCGGCCGCGCGCGCTTCCTCGATCAGGTGGGTGGCCCACAGCACCGCCATGCCGTCCCGGCTGCACAGGTCGCGCACGGCATCGAGCAGCTGCTGGCGCGAGGCGGGGTCCAGGCCCACGGTGGCTTCGTCCATGAGCAGCACCCGCGGGCGGTGCAGCAGCGAGCGCACCAGTTCCACCTTGCGCCGGTTGCCGCCCGAGAGGCTGCGCACCACCGCGCCGGCCTGGGCCTGCAGGCCCAGCAGGCCCAGGCCGTGGTCGATGCGCTCGCGGGCCAGTGCGCGGGGCATGCCATGCAGGTCGGTGTGGAACTGCAGGTTGGCCTGGACGCTGAGGTCGAGGTCGAGCGCGCTCTGCTGGAACACCACGCCCAGCCCGGCCAGGGCACGGCTGGGGTGTTGGCGCATGTCGTGGCCCAGCACCTCGATGCGGCCGTCGTCCGGCGTGAACAGGCCGGTCAGCAGCGAGAGCAGCGTGCTCTTGCCGGCTCCGTTGGGGCCGAGCAAGGCCACCATCTGGCCGGGGAAGAGGGCCAGGTCCACGCCCTTGAGGGCGGGTTTGCTGCCGTAGGACTTGCGCAGGCCATGGGTCTGCAGCAGCGGGGTGGTCGACAAGGGCGGATCGGCAGGAGCGGTCATGAGCCTGTGGGCGGGGCGGCGGGGCGGGCCAGCAGGTTCATGCGCGCCAGCAGTCGCTTCTCGCGTTCCACCGTCTCGATCAGGGCCTGCCGGTAGTCCCGGGTGTTGAGGTATTCCAGCGTCTGATCGTAACGGGCCAGCTCGCGCTGGTGGCGCTCGCTGAACATGGCCTTGGCAAAGCTGTCGTGCAGCCGCTGCACCACCTCCGGCGGCGTGCCGCGCGGCGCGGCCAGACCCCAGGGCGAGCTGTGCACCGCGTTGGCATAGCCCAGTTCGCGCAGGGTGGGCACCTCGGGCCAGCGCGGGTTGCGGGCCGCATTGAAGGTGGCCAGCAGCCGCACCTTGCCCTGCTCCAGCCAGGGCACGAAACCGGTGGAGTTGACCCCGACCATGATCTGGCCGCCGGCCACCGCCAGCATCTGGTCCGCCGTGCCCCGGTAGGGCACATGCACCGGGCGGATGCCGTGGCGCATCAGCACGTCTTCCATGGCCAGGTGGGCCGTGGTGCCGATGCCGGTGCTGCCCACGATCAGCTCGCCGGGGTGGGCCAGTGCCCAGTCGATCAGGTCGCCCCAGGTCCGGAAGGTGCTGGCGGCCGGCACCAGCACGCCGAAGGTCACCCCGGACACCTGCAGGATCGGGCTGAGGTCGTGCAGCGGGTCCCAGGGCACATGGTTCATGAGCGCGTGCCGGTACACCGTCACCGGCACCTGGCCGATGGTATGGCCGTCGGGCTCGGCCATCTTGAGCAGCGGTGCCACCTGGGTGCCGCCGGCCCCGGGCTTGTTGATCACCACCACCGGCTGGCCCAGCAGGGGCTGGACCTCGTCGCACAGCACGCGCAGGGCCAGGTCGGTGGCGCCCCCGGGCGGCCAGGGCACGATGAGCTGGATGGGCCGGCTCGGGAAAGGGCCCGACGCGCGCGCCGCCACGGCCGGCAGGTGGCTGGCCGCCGCAGCCGCCACGGCCCAGCTCAGGCAGCGGCGTCGGGAGGGATGGGGAGGTGTCATGCCGGCGGACCTTGTCTCAGGGTTTACAGGGAGATGCGACGCACGCTGGCACGCTGACCATGTCGCTGCAATTTCCGTTCCTGTTTGGCTGGCATCGAATTTGCTGCCAACCCACACCATGCCCCTGACGCCGTTGCCTGTTTCCGTGTTCTTGTCCCTCGTCTGCGCGACCCTGATCGGTGGCCTCGCGCTGGCGCCGAGCGCCGCCCGGGCGCAGCCCGCCGCGAAACCGGTGACCGTGCCGCTGGCCGTCATCGGTCTGGCCGACGACCCCCGCTATGCCAACCGCCGCATGGAGCGGGCCTACCCGGGCCATCCGGCCGGCCGCGCCCTCGAGGGCGTGAAGCTCGGTGCCGAGGACTCGGCCTTCGAGCTGGAGGCCGCCGGGGTCGAGATGCCGGTGCGCGAGCTGCTCATCAACGACGCGGCCGGCCTGCCCAAGGCCCTGGCCGAACTCAAGGCCGCCCGGGTGCAGCACATCGTGGCCGACCTGCCCGAGCCGCTGCTGCGCCAGCTGGTGCAGACCGCACCGGCCGCACTCGGTGGCGCGCTGATCGTCAACGCCGGGCTGGACAGCGACAGCCTGCGAGGTGCCCAGTGCGCCCCCCACCTGCTGCACACCTACCCCAGCCGCGCCATGCTGTCGGATGCCCTGGCCCAGTACCTGGCGGCGCGCAACTGGCGCAAGGTGCTGCTGCTCACCGGGCCGGACGCGGCCGATGCGCTGCAGACCGAGGCCTTCCTGCGCAGTGCCCGGCGTTATGGCCTGAAGGTGACCCAGCAGAAGCCCTTCAAGCTCACCGGCGACCCGCGCGACCGCGACCTGGCCAACACCCGGCTGCTGACCGGCGAGCGCGAACACGAGGTGGTGGCGGTGATGGACGCCAACGGCGAATTCGCCCGGCTGCTGCCCTATGCCACCCAGTGGCCGCGCCCGGTGGTAGGCGCCAACGGCCTGACGGCGCAGCCCTGGCATCCGCAGTGGGAGCGCAACGGCGGACCGCAGCTCACCCGCCGGTTTGCCAGGCAGGAGAGCCGGCCCATGCTCGGTCATGACTGGGCGGCCTGGGCGGCGGCCAAGGCGGTGGCGGCTGCGCTGGTGGACGCCCCGCGCGCGCCGGTGGCCCAGCACATCCAGCGCCTGCGCACCGGCCAGAGCTACATCGACGGCTTCAAGGGCCCGCGCCTGAGCTTCCGCGCCTGGGACGGCCAGCTGCGCCAGCCGCTGTTCTTGGCGCATGGCGACGGCGTGGTGGGCCTGGCCCCGCTGGACGGCGTGCTGCACCCCAAGGACGTGCTCGACACCCTGGGCGTGGACGAAGCGGAGACCACATGCAAGGCACGATGAACCCGGTCGACCTGACCCTGCCGCGCCCTCCGCTGGGGCTGCACCTGCTGCGCGCCCTGCGCGCGGTGGTGGGCCGCGAGATCGGCCGCTTCGTGCGCCAGCCCTCGCGCCTGGGTTCGGCCCTGGTGCGGCCGCTGCTGTGGTTCGTGGTGTTCTCGGCGGGCTTTCACAACGTGTTCGGCGTGGCCATCATCCCGCCCTACGAGACCTACATCGAATACAAGGTCTACATGGTGCCCGGCCTGCTGGGCATGGTGGCGCTGTTCAACGGCATGCAGAGCTCGCTGTCCATGGTCTACGACCGCGAGATGGGCGTGATGCGGTTGCTGCTCACCGCACCGCTGGCGCGCGGCTGGCTGCTGGGCTTCAAGCTGCTGGCCAGCACCGTGCTGTCGGTGCTGCAGATGGTGGTGTTCCTGGCCATCGCCCGGGCCTTCGGTGTGGACTTCGGTCTGCTCCACCTGCCGGGGCTGCTGCTGGCCATGACGGCGGGCGCCGCCCTGCTGGCCGCCCTGGGCCTGATGCTGTCGGTGTACGTGAAGCAGCTGGAGAACTTTGCCGGCACCATGAACTTCGTCATCTTCCCCATGTTCTTCATCAGCCCGGCGCTCTACCCGCTGTGGAAGCTGGAGGAGTCGGGGGCGGTCTGGCTGCTGCGCCTGGCCGAGTTCAACCCCTTCACCCACGCGGTGGAGGCCATGCGGTTTGCCATGTACGGCCAGCTCAATGCCCTGTCGTGGGCGGTGGTGCTGGGCTGTGGCGCCATCTTTTTTGCGCTGGCGCTGTGGGGCTACGACCCGCAGCGCGGCTTCATCCGCCAGAAGGGCGGGGGCTGAGGACATCGACATGCCGAACGATCCGATCCGACTGAACCGCCGTCACCTGCTGCTGGGCGCCGCCCTGTCGGCCACCGGCGCGCACGCCAGTGACGACCTCACCGGTGGCGATCCGCTGGGCTCCATGCAGTGGCCCACCCTGCGCAAGCAGTACCTCGGCCAGGCCCCGATGCGCTTTGCACCGGAGGTGGTGGTGCGTGGCCCCACCTTTGCCGACGACGCCATGAACGTGCCGCTGCAGGTCGACGCGCGCGCCCTGGCCGGCACCGGTGGCGGCGTGGAGCGCATCCAGGTGGTGGTGGACCGCAACCCGGTGCGCGAAGTGCTGACCTACGAGCCGCTGCGGGCGCTGCCGGTGCTGGCCTTCCGCATCCGCATGGAACAGGCATCGCCGGTGCGCGCGATGGTGAAGACGCGCGACGGCCAGTGGCATGTGGGCAGCACCTGGGTGCAGGCCGCCGGTGGCGGCTGCACCGTGCCGGGCGCCACCCGGGCCGACGGCTCCTGGAGCCGCACCCTCAACCAGGTGCAGGCCCGCGTGTTCCCCAACGCCATCGAAGGCAGCCGCCGCCTGCGCCTGCGGGTGATGCACCCCATGGATACCGGGCTGGTGGCCGGCGTGCCGGCCTTCTACATCGAGCAGCTCCAGCTCGACGATGCGGCCGGTCAGCCCTGGCTTCGGCTGGCGCTGCACGAGCCGGTGTCGGAGAACCCGCTGCTCACGCTGGAGCTGCCGCGCGAGGCCGCCGGCACCTGGCTGCTGCACGGGCGCGACAACAACGGCAACCGCATCCGCGCCGAGGTGCAGGCGTGAAGCCGCGCCTGGTGCTCGCCGGGCTGCTGCTCGGCCTGCTGGGCCATGCCTGGGCCCAGGCCCAGACCTCGCTCACGCTGCCCGACTACCGCCTGCAGCCGCGCCAGCTCGCGGCCGACACTTGGGTGATCGAAGGCGCGGTGGAGGACTTCAGCCGGGGCAACGGCTGCAACATCATCAACACCGCCTTCATTGCCACGCCCGAGGGCACCTGGGTGATCAACACCGGGCCTTCGCGCCTGTACGGCGAGCAGCAACGCGCAGCCGTGGCCCGCACCACGCCCCGTCCGGTCCAGCGGGTGCTGAGCCTGAACCTGCACCCCGACTATTTCTTCGGCCACCAGGCCTGGGCCGGCGTGCCCACGGCGGCGCTGGCCGGCAGCATCGCCGGCATGCAGGCCGAGGGGCGGGCCTATGCCGACAACCTCTACCGCCTGTGCGGCGACTGGATGAAGGGCACCGAATCCACGCCGTCGACCGAAGCAATCGACCCGGCCCGCCTGCCCCAGACCCTGCGCCTGGGCGGGCACACGCTGGAGCTGCACCGCCTGAGCGGCCACACCGCCGACGACCTGGTGCTGATCGACACCACCACCGGCGTGCTCTACGCCGGCGGCCTGGTCTTTGCCGACCGGGTGCCCACCACGCCGCACGCCGACTTTGCGGCCTGGCAGGCCAGCCTGGACGTGCTGGAGCGCTGGCATGCCCAGGGCAAGTTCCGCACCGTGGTGCCCAGCCACGGCCCGGTGCACACCGGCCTGTCCGGCCTGCAGCAGACCCGCGACTGGCTGCGCTGGATGACCACCCTGATGCGCGAGAGCGCCGAGCGCGGGGTCGACCTGAGCGAGCTGCTGCGCACCCCGGTGCCGGCCCGATTCGCCGGCTGGGCGGCCCAGCCGGCCGAGCTGCACCGAAGCCTGACCCAGTGGTACCCGCGCTTCGAGCAGCAGGCGCTGCAGGCTCGCTGACACAGCGGCTGATACGGCCGGGACAGTCCTGTACCGGACCGTTCAGGACTGTTGCACCGACGGGTGATTCATTTCTGAACACGCATGAACAGTCCATGAACAGTGCGTGGCGCCGGCAGTGTTGCAGCCGGCCGGTCCGGACGGTCAGTGGGCGGTTTTTCTAGGGGTTTACACGAAGGATTCCCGGGTGGCAGACCCTGGCACAGATGTTGCCCTTTGGGGTCTGTGCAACCCAAAGACCGGAGGGGTCGGGGTGTCACCAGCGACCGCACAAGGGTGTGGTCGCCGCCATCAACCCCAAGAGCAGGAGACCGACAGTGAAACGCACCCTATTGAGCCTGTTGATGCTGGCCGCCACCGCGCAGGTGAGCGCCCAGGGCGTGACCGACGCCATGATCGCCAACGACGCCAATTCCCCCGACAACGTGCTGAGCTGGGGCATGGGCACCCAGGGCCAGCGCCACTCGAACCTGAACAACATCAACGCCAAGACCATCAACAAGCTGGTGCCGGTGTGGTCGATGTCGTTCGGTGGCGAAAAGCAGCGCGGCCAGCAGAGCCAGCCGCTGGTGCACAACGGCAAGATGTTCGTCACCGCGTCCTACTCGCGCATCTATGCAGTGGACGCCAAGACCGGCCAGAAGCTGTGGAAGTACGAGCACCGTCTGCCCGAGGGCATCATGCCCTGCTGCGACGTGATCAACCGCGGCGCTGCCCTCTATGACAACCTGGTGATCTTCGGCACTCTGGACGCCCAGCTGGTGGCCCTGGACCAGAACACCGGCAAGGTGGTGTGGCGCGAGAAGATCGATGACTACTCTGCCGGCTACAGCTACACCGCTGCCCCGCTGATCGCCGAAGGCCTGCTGCTGACCGGCGTGTCCGGCGGCGAGTTCGGTGTGGTGGGCCGCGTGGAAGCCCGCGATCCCAAGACCGGCAAGATGGTCTGGACCCGTCCGGTGGTCGAAGGCCACATGGGCTACAAGGACGGCAAGGAGAACGGCATCTCCGGCACCACCAACGCCACCTGGCCGGGCGAGACCTGGAAAACCGGCGGTGCGGCCACCTGGCTGGGCGGCACCTACGATCCCAAGACCGGCCTGGCCTACTTCGGCACCGGCAACCCGGGTCCGTGGAACAGCCACGTGCGCAAGGGCGACAACCTGTACTCGGCCTCCACCGTGGCCATCGACGTCAAGACCGGCAAGATCGTCTGGCACTACCAGAACACCCCGAACGACGGCTGGGACTATGACGGCGTGAACGAGTTCGTGACGTTCGACATGGACGGCAAGCGCATGGGCGCCAAGGCCGACCGCAACGGTTTCTTCTACGTGAACGACGCCACCACCGGCAAGCTGGTGAACGCCTTCCCGTTCGTGAAGAAGGTGACCTGGGCCACCGGCATCGATCTGAAGACCGGCCGTCCCAACTTCGTCGACGACAACCGCCCGGGCGACCCGACGGCTGCCGGCGGCGACGGCACCAAGGGCAAGAGCGTGTTCTCGGCACCGGGCTTCCTGGGCGGCAAGAACCAGATGCCCATGGCCTACAGCCCCAAGACCGGCCTGTTCTACGTGCCCACCAACGAATGGGGCATGGAGATCTGGAACGAGCCCATCACCTACAAGAAGGGTGCGGCCTACCTGGGTGCTGGCTTCACCATCAAGCCGCTGTTCGACGACCACATCGGTTCGCTGCGCGCCATCGATCCCAAGACCGGCAAGGTGGCCTGGGAAGTCAAGAACAACGCCCCGCTGTGGGGTGGCGTGATGACCGCCGGCGACCTGGTGTTCTGGGGCACCCCGGAAGGCTTCCTGAAGGCCGCCGATGCCAAGACCGGCAAGGTGGTGTGGCAGTTCCAGACCGGCTCCGGCGTGGTGGCCCCGCCCATCACCTGGATGCAGGACGGCGAGCAGTACATCAGCGTGGTCTCCGGCTGGGGTGGCGCCGTTCCCCTGTGGGGCGGTGAAGTCGCCAAGAAGGTGAATTTCCTGGAGCAGGGCGGTTCCGTCTGGACCTTCAAGCTCATGAAGTAAGTTGTGTGGGTGAGGGGTGGCGCGGCGCAAGCCCGCCACCCTTTTTTTTCGGATGAATCACATGCGTTTCCCTCTCTCCCTGTCCGTTGCCATCGGTGCGGCTGCGCTGCTGGGCGCACCGGCCCATGCCCTGGACGCGGCCGCCGCCGTCGAACTGGCCAAGGCCAGCGGCTGCTATTCGTGCCATGCCAACGCCGAGAAGGTGGTCGGCCCTGCCTTTGCCACCATCGCCGAGCGTTACGCCGGCGACAAGGACGCTGCCGCCACCCTGGCGCAGTCGATCCAGAACGGCTCCAAGGGCAAGTACGGCCGCATCCCCATGCCGCCGCACGCCAGCCTGAGCCCGTCCGACCTCAAGCTGCTCTCGGCCTGGGTGCTGACCATCAAGCCATGAGCTTTCGCCTGCTCCTGACCATGGCCCTGCTCGGGGGTTGTGGTGGCGTGCAGGCCTTCGACTACAGCGGCACCAAGACCCTGGTGGCCGTGACCCGCGATGGGGCACGCACCGCCATCGGCCGGGTCGAATTCATGCCGCAGCCGCAGGGCGGGGCGGCCTTCAAGGTCAGCGTCGACCCGGCGGTGATGCGCGACCACTTCCTCTCCATGCGCGAGTTCAAGTGCCTGCCCGCCGAGGTGGAGATCAGCTGCTTCGTGCCGTACCCGTATGCCAGCCCGGCCCGCGTGAAGCCGGGCGACCTAGCCTGGCTGGAGCACCACCTGCTGTTCTTCTTCAAGCAGCCGCGCGACTACGGCGCCAAGCTGTGGAACGGCATGGTGTTCCAGCTGCGAGAGGAGGGCGCTGCGCTGGTGGGCGAACCGCAGGCCATCGACCTCAACCGCCTGGGCGTGCCGCCGGATCGGCCCGACCAGCCCCTGTACAGCCCGACCGACCGGGACGACTTTGCCCCGGGTGCGCGCTGGATCACGCAGATCCGGATCGAGAAGCCCTGATCCTCCTCAGCGCACTGCCTCCGCCGTCAACGTCCCCCCGGTCAGGAAGCCCGGCGGCACCTTTTCCTCGCGCTCGAACTTCACCAGGCCCACGCCCTGGCAGTACCACTCGCGGCTGATCAGGGGCACGTTGGTGAAGCCGTTGACCGGGTCGGTGTAGAGGTTGAGCTCGGCCCGGCCTGCCACCCGCAGGCAGGGCTTGTGGGTGCCGCTGGGTGTGGTGACGGTGTCGTCCACCGCCTCGATGCGCCACTGCATCAGCGCGCGGTGGCTGTAGCGCAGCTCGCGCGGGTATTCGTTGCGCCGCAGGATGAGGTAGGGCACGGTGGGCGTGGTCCATTCGGTGCCCACGGTGTAGGGCGCCTTGAGCACCCACAGCGGCTCCTTCTCGGGCGTGGGTTCTTCGTCGATGTCCATGCGTGTGGCCATGCGGCGCACGCCCTGCTCGTCGTGCCGCAGGTAGTAGCTCACGCCCAGCGAGTGGTGGCGCACGGCCATCGGCACCTGGTCGAGCGTGGCGGGCGCCGTCACACGCAGCGTCCATTCCTGCGGCGGCGGCGCGTCCTCTCCGGTCTGAGTGACCTCGTAGGTGATGGCCGTGCCTTCCTTCAGCGGAAACCACACCGGCCCCAGGTCGGCCTTGCCGCAGCCGGAGAGCAGGGCGACGGGGAAGAGCAGAAGCGCTGCGCGTGCAGCGGTGCGGCGGGTCATCATTTCTCCGGCAGCTGCGCTCGGGGCAGATCGCTCAGCTTGATCTGCAGCTTGTCGTTGCCGGGCGGGCGCAGCCACGCGAACCCGCCCTGGCCCCGGATGGGTTCGGTGCTGCCCATCTGGGTGTTGCCGTCGCGCGCCTTCTTGATGCCGTCGCCCAGGATGCGGTGCAGGTCCTTCTCGTAGGGCAGGCGGTGCACCCGCGGCATGGCCAGGGGCTGGTTGTCCTTCATGGGGTTGACCCAGATGTAGATGGCGCCGGCATGCCCGCGCGCCGGGCTGGGCTCGTCGAACACGGCAGCCAGCAGCACGAATTTCTCGGGCAGGCGGTCGTCGCTGGGCCAGCCGGCCATGCCCAGGAAGGTGCCATGGGCCAGCAGGTAAAAACCGGTCACCAGCACCACGCCGCCGGCCTTGACCCACCAGCGCCATCGCGTGGCCAGGCACAGCACCAGCAGCAGGAAGGCCAGCAGGGCATAGACGATCACCAGCAGCAACAGCTGGGAAGAGACGGCAGGGATCATGGCGTGGCGCCCGTGTCAGGTGTCATGGTCAGAGGCCGGTGCGCTGCACGATGGTCAGCGGACGGGTGTTGAGGTCGGTCACGCTGCCGCTGTCGTCCAGCGTGAAGCGCACCAGGGTGCGTTCGTCGCCCTTGCGGGGAATCTGCTGCGTGCCGGTGAAGACGATCTGGGCTTCGGGGTTGACCTTGACCACGCTCACCGACACGTCCACCGGTTGCTGGTCGCGGCTGTCGTAATAGTGGGCATTCACCACGTATTCGCCGGGCGCGATCCCGCGCACGGTGACGATCTCCTGGCGGATCGGGCTGCTCACCACGCGGCCATTGACCAGCACGCTGCTGTTCTTCTCGCCCCGGTCGTCTCGGTCCAGGTGCAGCAGGCCGGCGTCGCGCTGGCGGAACCACAGCGTCTTGCCGCTGGGTTCGTTCACCCAGGCGTCGATGTCGTTCGGGTTGCCGTCGGGCCAGCTGATGGTGATGATGAATTCGGCCTTGGCCGGGATGTCGCCGGCCTTGCGCGACTTGGGGTTGAACGCCAGCAGGGCGATGACGAAGCAGAAGACGAACGCGATCAACATGTTGAACAACATGTCGTAGAACGGGTCGGTCTCGGTGTCACGCACCGGGCGGCCGATGGCCATGCGCAGCTCCGGTGTCGGGTGGGTTGAGGGCCGTCTCGGCGCTGGCCAGCGTGTCGGCCACCAGCGCATCGGCAAAGCGGTCCAGCCGCATCAGCTGCAGGCCCAGCAGGATGTTGCCGGTGAGTCCGGTCACGGTGGTCAGCAGGGCAATGCCCAGGCCGCCGGTCAGGCTCTTGAGCAGCTGGCTGGACTGGCTGGCGTCGAAGCTCTGCATGTCGCCGAGCTGCAGCGCCAGGATGGAGAAGCCGATCACCTTGCCCAGCAGGCCGAGCTTGAGCTGGATGCCGTTGAGCCACCAGGCCATTTCGTGCGGACCGTGGGCGCGTTCGCCCAGCACCTGCATCCAGGTGCCGCGGTCCGCGCCGGGTGCGCTGCAGCCGCGGCGGTATTCCTCGGCCCAGTCGGGGCCGGCGCCGCTGGGTGCGCCCTGGGCGATCCACACATCGAGCTGCCGCCGCTGCTGCCCCAGCACCCAGGCCCGGCGACCGGCCCAGATCGAGCAGCCGAAGAACAGCAGCGTGATGACCACGGTGAGGAAGGTGGGGTCGGCCGCCACCAGCCGGTGCCAGGCCCCGGCGCGCCACAGCAGGAAGGTGGCCAGCAGCAGCAGGCCCATCCAGGCCAGCCACAGCAGGAACAGCCCGTTCTCGGCACGCTCCAGCGCGAACGGGCTGCGCTGCAGGCCGGGCAGCCGGTGCACCACCGCTGCACCCAGCATGCGATGGTGGGCGGTGCTGCTCACCGGGTGTCCGCCGGGGTCGGGTGCAGCTCGCGCGAATTCGCGTCGCTGCGGAAGACGATGGGGATCTCGCGCCGGCTCGGGGCCTCGCGGACCAGCTTCACCACCTGCTCATGGTGCGGGCTCTTGCTGCACACCGGGTCGGTGGCGGCGGCATCGCCAACGATCTGGAAGGCCTGGCAGCGGCAGCCACCGAAGTCCTTGTGGCGCTCGTCGCAGCTGCGGCAGGGCTCCTGCATCCAGTCTTCGCCCCGGTAAGCGTTGAAGGCCTGGCTCTTGTGCCAGATGTCGGCCAGCGGCGTGGTGGTGACGTTGGGCAGGGCCAGGCCGGGCAGGTTGCGCGCATTGTGGCAGGGCATGGCCAGACCATCGGGTGCCACCGACAGGAACACCGCGCCCCAGCCGTTCATGCAGGCCTTGGGGCGTTCCTCGAAGTAGTCGGGCACCACGAAGAGCAGGCGGCAGCGGTTGCCGATCTGCTGGCGGTAGCGGTTGACCACCGCCTCGGCCTCCTGCAGCTGCTCGCGCGTGGGCATGAGCTGGTCGCGGTTGACCCAGGCCCAGCCGTAGTACTGGGTGTTGGCGAGTTCCAGGTATTCGGCATCCAGGGCCAGCGCCATCTCGATGATCTTGTCCACATGCGGCAGGTTGTGCCGGTGCAGCACGCAGTTGAGCACCATGGGCCAGTCGTGCTGCTTGATGATGCGCGCCACCTTCTGCTTGAGCTCGAAGGTTTTCGTGTGGCTCAGGAAGTCGTTGAGCTCGCGGGTGCTGTCCTGGAACGAGAGCTGCACATGGTCCAGGCCGGCATCCTTCAGGCGCCGGGCGCGGGCTTCGGTCAGGCCCACGCCGGAGGTGATCAGGTTGGTGTAGTAGCCCAGGCGGTGGGCCTCGGCCACCAGGTCTTCCAGGTCGTCGCGCAGCAGCGGCTCGCCGCCCGAGAAACCCAGCTGGGCCGCGCCCAGCTTGCGCGCCTGCTGCATCACGTCCACCCACTGCGCGGTGGTCAGCTCGTTGCTGACCTGCGCATGCTGCGTGGGGTTGTAGCAGAACACGCAGTGCAGCGGGCACTTGTAGGTGAGCTCGGCCAGCAGCCACAGGGGCTGGCCCACGGGCCGGTCGGCCAGCTTCACCACGTCACTCGATCCAGCCACGGCGCACGCCCTCTTCAAGCAGGTTGCGCACCTGCGGTCCGATGCCCTGCACACGGAACGCCGCCTCCAGATCGGCCACGATCTGATCGAGCGTGTGCTCGCCCTTGCAGCGCTTGAGGATCTCGGCGGCGGTGTCGTTGAGCTGCACCATGCCCTCGGGGTAGAGCAGCACATGGCGCAGCTGCGTCTCTTCGTACTGCAGACGGAAGCGGCGGTTGAGGCGCGGGTGCAGCGGCAGTTCGGTCGTGCCGCTGGCGGCGGTCGGTTCGGTCGGTTCGTTCATGTTCACTGGCACGCCTTTTCGATGGCGTCGAGCATGGTCCACAGGATGTCGAGCTTGAACTGCAGGATGTCGAGCGCACGGTGCTGGGCCGCGCGGGTGGTGAAGTGGTCGAGGGTGACGCGCAGGCCATGGTCCACATCGCGTCCGGCCAGCGGGATGCGCTTGCGGAAATAGCTCAGGCCTTCCTCGTTGATCCACGGGTAGTGCGTGGGCCAGGTGGCCAGGCGGTCCTTGTGGATCTGGGGCGCGAACATCTCGGTGAGCGAGGAGCACACCGCTTCCTGCCACGGCGCGCGCGAGGCGAAGTTCACATAGGCGTCGCAGGCAAAGCGCACCGCCGGCACCACGCCCTGCAGCGACCACAGCTGCTCGCGCGAGATGCCCACCGCCTCGCCCAGGCGCGTCCAGGCCTCGATGCCGCCGGCGCTCGAGCCTTCGAAGTCGCCATGGCCGTCGTGATCGAGGATGCGCTCGACCCACAGGCGCCGGTGCTCGCGGTCGGGCATGTTGGCCAGGATGGCGGCGTCCTTGCGCGGGATGCAGATCTGGTAGTAGAAGCGGTTGGCCACCCAGCAGCGCAGCTCGTCGGGCGTGCAGCCGCCGGCGTTCATGCGCACATTGAAGGGATGGTGGATGTGGTACGCGCGGCCCTTGGCGCGCAGCTGGGCCTCGAACTCCTCGCGGCTCCAGGGCGGGAGCAGGGGGTCGGGCAGGGGCGTGCGGGCGATGTCCATGGAAGAGGGGAAGATCAGAACGCGATGTCCATGCCGTCGAAGGCCACTTCGATGCCGTGCTGCGTGAGCACGGCACGTTCGGGCGAGTCTTCCACCAGCATGGGGTTGGTGTTGTTGATGTGGATGAGGATCTTGCGCACGCTGCGCGGCAGGCGGTCCAGCACCTCGATCATGCCGCCCGGGCCGCTTTGCGGCAGGTGGCCCATCTCGGCCGCCGGCTTCTTCGACAGGCCGTTGCGGATCATCTCGTCTTCGGTCCAGAAGGTGCCGTCGACCAGCACCACGCTGCAGCCGGCCATGAGCTGCAGCAGATCGTCCGACACGCCGCCCAGGCCCGGCGCATAGAACACCCGCGCACCGGTGGCCGGGTTGTTCAGCAGCAGGCCCACGTTGTCGCCGGGGCGGGGCTTGCCGCGGAAGGGCGAGTACGGTGGCGGCTGCGAGGCCAGCGCCACGGTCTGCACCGCAACGCCCGGCAGGCCGGGCACCGGCAGGGCCGATCCGTCGATGGGCAGTTCGGTGGCCGCCACGCCGCAGTAGTGCGACAGGATGCGGGTGATGGGGAAGCCGTTGGAGATGTCGGAAAACACCTCCGGGGTGGCCAGCAGCGGCAGCGGCGTGCTGCGCTCGCGCAGCATCAGCAGGCCGGTGACATGGTCGATCTGTGCGTCCATCAGCAGCACGGCGGCGATGCCGGTGTCGCGCACCGCGCGGGCCGGTTGCAGTTCGGGGTTGTCGCGGATCTGCTGCAGCACGTCGGGCGAGGCATTCACCAGCAGCCAGTCGGTGCCGTTGGCGGTGACCGCGATCGACGACTGTGTGCGCGGCCTCGCGTTCAGCGTGCCGGCGCGCACGCCGGCGCAGTTGGCACAGTTGCAGTTCCATTGCGGGAAGCCCCCGCCGGCCGAAGAACCCAGAACCCGGATGCGCATGTCAGCAGTCACAACAACAGTCAGAATGGGCCCATGCAGAGGACCCGCTCAGGCAAGAAAAAAGCGCACGCGTTTGCACCCGTGCGCTTTCGATCACAACGCCAGCAATCAGCGGTTGGCGATGTACATCGTGATTTCAAAACCGAAACGCATGTCGGTGAAGGCGGGGGTCGTCCATTGCATCTTCAGTCTCCTGAGTGGGTTGGCATGAAACATGTCTGCTGATCCGGCAACCGAACTGCTGCCAGACCCGAACATGTACCGCAATATTGATGCCACCTCAAGCGTTGCGCCCGTCGCTTCGGTGACGCCCCGGCAACCTGTGGGGTTGAACCCCGGCTCGATGCGGCTGCGGCGGGGTGGGCGCATGGCCTGGAACGTACGGGGAAACCCGCAGGGCGAGGTCTGGCTGGTCATCCACGGCGGCCCGGGCACCGGCGGCAACGCCGGCCTGTGGCAGGCCATCGATCCGACCTCGCAGCGGGCCTTCATGCCCGACCAGCGCGGCAGCGGCGCATCGCGTCCGCGCGGTCAGGACGTCGCGCAGACCGCAGCCACGCTGGTGGCGGAGCTGGAAGACCTCCGTCGGCACCTGGGGGTCGAACGCTGGTCGGTGCTGGCCGGCTCGTGGGGCACGGTGCCGGCCCTGCTGTATGCGGCTACTTACACCGACCGTGTGCAGCGCCTGGTGCTGCGCGGTGCCTTTGCATTGACCCGCCGCGAACTCGACAACGTGCTGGTGCCGCACCGCCGCCCCGGGAAAACCCCGAGTCGGCGTGGCATCGCCGCACCGGTGCCGCAGGCCACCTCCACGGCGCAGGCACTGTCCCGCCTGACCCGGCTGCTTCAATCTGCAACACCCTCTGTTGCATCGCTGCGCGCCTTGCGCCGCTGGGGATTGCGCGAACAGGCGCTGGCCTGGCAGGGCATGCGGCGCAGCCTGCTGCACGCGCGTTCCCAACGCGCGGCCCACGCACCGGCGGTGGCCCGGGAGCTGGCCGGACTGCATCGCCGCTGGCGCCGCGCGCAGGCGGCCCTGGAGCGGCCGCAGCGGCAGCGCAGCGACCGAGCGGCCTGGCAGAAATTCCGCGTGCAGACAGCGGTGCTGCAGGGCCGTGCCGGTGTGCGGCCGGCCACGCTCGACCGCGCGGTCGTGCACCTGGCCCGGCACGGTGTTCCTGTGGCCTGGGTCCATGGCCGCTTCGATGCGGTCTGCCCGCCCGACAACAGCCGGCGCTGGGCGGCACTGGGGGCGCAGCACGGCGGGGCGGTGGAGCTGCACATCACACCGGCCGGTCACCTCGGGCACGAGCCGGCCACGCGTGCCGTGCTGCAACGCGTGGTGCGCGGATGACGCCCCGCCGGGCATTGCTGGCTGCGCTGCTGCTCGTGCTGGCGGCATCGGCCCGGGCTGCGCCGCCGGCGCTGCCGGCCTGCGACCAGGCCGAACCGGTGCCCTGGCGCGCACTGGCCCCGGGCGTCTGGGTGTGGGATGCGGCCAACCACGAGGTCTCCGCGGTCAACGGCGGCCATGTGGCCCCCACGTCGCTGGTGGTGGATGGCGGCGAGGCGCTGGTCATCGATCCCGGGCCCGGGCTGCAGCACGGGCTGCGGGTGCGGGCGTCCATTGCCTGCCGGTTCCAGGCTGCGGTGGTCGGGGTGGTCAACACCCATGCGCATGCCGAGAACGTGCTGGCCAATGCGGCCTTCGCCGACCGGCCCATCGCCGCCAACGCCGGCACCCGCGAGGCGATGGTGGCCCGCTGCCCCGATTGCCTGGCCTCGCTCACCGAGCGTGCCGGCGAGCAGGCCATGACCGGCACCACCATCGTCTGGCCGCAGCGGGTGCTCAGCGAGGGCGAATTGCTGGCCGTGGGCCGGCTGCAGCTGCAGGTGCTGGGCACCGAGCGCGGCCACACCGCCAGCGATCTGGTGCTGTGGCTGCCGCAGCAGCAGGTGCTGTGGGTGGGTGGTCTGGCCTACGAGGGCCGCCTGCCCGAGCTGGCGCAGGGCAGCGTGCTGCAGTGGCTGCAGGCCCTGGACCGGCTGCAGCAGCGCCGGCCGCGCTGGGTGGTGGGCTCGCGCGTGGGCGATGCCCGCATGCTCGAGGCCACCCGCCGCTATCTGCAGGCCCTGCACGACCGGGTGCTGGCCGCCATGGACGCCGGTCGCCACGCCGGCGAGCTGCAGTCGGTGCAGATGGACGAATGGGCTGGCTGGTCCGGCTTTCGATCGCGCCAGGGTTTCAACACCCAGCGCGCCTGGCGCGAGCTGGAGCCGGTGTGGATGGACCGTGGGCCTGCCCCGTCCGGCTCACTGGAGCAGGTCGGGCGGTAGCAGGTCCTTCTTGCGGTAGATGGTGTTGCGCGACACGCCCAGCGCCTTGGCCGCTGCCGACACATTGCCCTTGTGCAGACGCAGCATCTGCGCCATGGCCTGCAGGGCCACGTCCTGCAGGCTGTGCAGTTCGGGGGCGGCGCCCGTCGGCTCGGGGACCGCCATGGCCGGCGCGGCGGGCGCCACCGGCTGTGGTGCTGCGGTGGTGCCGGCTGGCGCCGCCATGGTGGAGGGCACGGGCGTGACCGAGTCGATCTGGGCCAGTTCCTCGACGAAATCGTCCGGCAGATGGTCGCGGGTGATCACGCCGTCGCAGCCCACCATGACCACGGCGGTGCGCAGCAGGTTGTGCAGCTGTCGGAAGTTGCCCGGCCAGGGGTAGCGCTGGAACAGCGCCATCACGTCGGGCGCGATGCCGATCTCGCGCCCGTTCTCGCACAGGGTGCCCAGGATCTTGCGCACCACCAGTTCGAAGTCGGTGCGCTCGCGCAGCGCCGGCAGCCGCACCACCAGGCCGTTGAGGCGGTAGTAGAGGTCCTCGCGGAAGTCGCCCCGCGCGATCATCTCCTTGAGGTTCTTGTGCGTGGCGCACACCACCGCCACATCCACATCGACCTCCTTGCCGGCGCCCAGCGGGCTCACCTTGCGCTCCTGCAGCACGCGCAGCAGGCGGGCCTGCAGGTGCTTGGGCATGTCGCCGATCTCGTCGAGGAACAGCGTGCCGCCGTGGGCCTGCTGGATCTTGCCGATGGCGCCCTTCTTGCGCGCGCCGGTGAAGGCGCCTTCCTCGTAGCCGAACAGCTCCGACTCGATCAGCGTCTCGGGGATGGAGGCGCAGTTCACCGACACGAAGGGCTGGGCATGGCGCGGCGAGTCGCCGTGGATGGCCTGGGCCAGCAGGTCCTTGCCGGTGCCGGTCTCGCCCAGGATCATCACCGGGATGTCGCGGCCCGACACCATGCGCAGCTTGTGGATGACCGAGGCCACCTGCGGGTCGCCGGTGTTGAGGTACTGAAGCGACGAGAAATTGGGCTTGCGGTGGGAGGCTGCAGCGGCCGGTGCCGTCGACTGCACGGGCTGTGCCGCGGCCGCCGGTGCTGCCTCGGCGGGCGGCGCGCCGGCAGCCGCATCCTGCGCCGGTGCGCCGGTGGCACTGGCCGACCACGGGTGCGAGGCCTTGATGCGCGCGCGGCACCACACCGACACACCGTTGTGCATGACCAGCTGCTTGGGGTTGGCCAGCGAGCCGCTGAACAGGTCGATCAGCGCCGACACCGGGATGCCGAACAGCGAGGAAAAGGTGTGGGCCTTGAGCGCCGAGAACGGCAGGCCGAACTGGAACTGCGCGCTGCGGTTGGCCGAGAGGAACCGGCCCTCCTGCGAGAACACCGCGATGCCTTCGACCAGCGTGCCCAGAAATTCGGAGCGGGTGTGGAAGTGGATGCGGATGGCCTGCGGGAAGATGTCGGCGAACATGTGGTTCTCGATCATCTGGGCCGACATGCGCACCAGCGCCAGCGTGTGCTGGTGGTAGCTGCGGTGGTCGCCGGTCACGTCCAGGGCGCCGATGACCTGACCGTACGGATCGAAGATGGGCGAGGCCGAGCAGGTGAGGAACTTGTTGGCATTGAGGTAGTGCTGGCTGCCGTGCACCGTGAGGGCCTCTTCCTCGGTCAATGCGGTGCCGATGGCGTTCGTGCCCTTGGTGCGCTCCGACCAGTCCATGCCCGGCATCAGGGCCACCCGGGAAGCCTTCTCCAGGAAGTCGGTGTCGCCCAGCGAATGCAGCACCATGCCCTTGGCCGAGGTCAGCAGCACCATGCTGTGGGTGTTGACGATCTGGTCGTAGAGCGTCTCCATGACCGGGGCCGCGTGCTGGAACAGGAAGCGGTTCTCCGCCAGCACATCGTTCAGGTCGCCCTTGCGCGGGCTTGAGAAGTCGGGTTCGTCGTTGGCCGCAATGCCGAAGGCCTGGGAGCGCCGGTGCGACTGGTGGATGAGCTCGGCAGACTCCGACGGCGGCGCTGCGCCCGCATGTGCCCGACCCGGGGACGGCTCCTCCCCCGATCCGGCCGCACGGTTCCCTGGGTGCGGGTAGATGGCTGCGCTCATGTGGTCTCCTGGTTCCGGTGGCAGACCACCCCAGTAGTCCCCCACCCAGCGCTCGTCGTCTGCCGCCACGGCAGCTCCCCTGTTCCGGGGTGTGTTGTCGCTTTCACTCATGAGATTCTCGTCATATGTGTGTCAGCCATCAACACGGGCAATCCCGGTATGGAGCAGGCTGTCACGTTTTGATGTCATTTCCCTCGTGGTCAGGCTGTAGCAAGGAGCCGGCCACAGGGCGGCGCCGTGTTCCGGGCGGCCCGGTGGTTCAATTTGGAACACCCGGGCGGGTCAATTTGGCCGATCTGAACCAGCCTGAAACGCCCGGGTGGTGGCCTGCTTCTTGCAGACCAGGCATCCCAGACCGTTTTCACCATCCCATCAGAACGTCCGGAGACCCTGCCCCATGAATGCCCCCCTCTCATCCCGCCTGCTGCGTGGCCTGACCGCCACCGTCCTGGGTCTGGCCCTGCAGACCGCCTGGGCCCATGGCGATGTCACGCCCCAGTCGGTGGACACCAGCACCCTGCCGCAACTCGGCACCAAGTGGCTCGACGCCAACCCCTACAGCACCGGGCCGGCCCAGAAAGAGGCGCTGCGCATCGGCACCTCGGCCTACAACCAGAACTGCGCCCGCTGCCACGGCCTGGAAGCCATCTCGGGCGGTATCGCACCCGACCTGCGCAAGTTCGACGGCGACTGCACCGGCCTGGCCGACGCGGCCAAGAAGGCCGCCTGCTTCAAGGAGATGGACGACTTCTACATGGCCACGGTGCGCCGGGGCCGCGTGCGCGACGGCCGTGTCTACATGCCGCCGTTCGAGGGCACGCTGACCCAGGAAGCGATCTGGGCCATCCGCACCTACATCGAGACCCGCCGCGAGCCCTGAACACCGGCCGGTTCGCCGACACCAGAAGCCCGGACCACCGGGCCGTTCCCACCCGCACAGGAGACATTCCCATGAACCGCATTCCCCCCCACGGTCCGAGCCGTCGCACGGCACTGGCCGCCCTGGTGGCCACCGGCCTGGCCGGCACCCTGGGCCACGCCGTTGCCCAGACCGAACTCACCGATCTGGCCCGCATCAAGGCCAGCGGTGCCCTGAAGGTGGCCGTCTACAAGGACAACGCGCCGTTCTCCGACGGCCCCGCCAATGCCGTCACCGGCCTGGACGTGTCGATCGCCGAGGCCCTGGCCACCCGGATGGGCCTGCGGCTGGCCCTGCTGCCGTTCGATGCGGGCGAGAACATGAACGACGACCTGCGCAACATGGTCTGGCGCGGGCACTACCTGGGCTATGGCCCGGCCGACGTGATGATGCAGGTGCCGGTGGACCGTTACCTGATGCAGCGCAACCGCCAGGTCATCGTGCTGGCGCCCTACATGCGCCAGCAGCTGGTGCTGGCCCACGACACCCGGAAGATCGCCGACGTGCAGTCGGCCGACGACCTCAAGGGCCAGGTGCTGGCGGCTGAGCGTGGCGCTGGCGCGGCCAGTGCGCTCATGGGCTACGGCGGCGGGCTGCTGCGGGCGCAGGTGGGCATCCACGCCACCGGGCAGGACGCAGTGAAGGCCGTGATCGAGGGCAAGGCCGCTGCGGCCTACGTCACCCGCGCACAGGCCGAGTCGGCGCTGTTCGCGGCCGGCATCAAGCCGGGCAGCGGCCCGGTGCGGCTCTCCGCCCTGTCGCTGCCGGGCGTGCCCGACACCGGCTGGACGGTGGGCATGGCCATCAAGGCCGAGCACAAGGAGCTGGGTCTGGCCCTGGAAGGGGCGCTGGCCCAGCTGCGCAGCAGCGGCGAGCTGCTGGCCATCTTCCAGAAACACGGGCTGACGCTCACCGCACCCTGACCCGACGCACCGGGGCCTGCCGCCCCGGGGATGTCAGCGCTTGCCGCGCCCGGCGCCCAGCTTGCGGTACACCGTGGCGCGGCTGATGCCCAGTGCCCGGGCGGCGTCCATCACGTTGCCGCGCGCATCGTCCACCGCCTTGCGGATCAGGGCGGTCTCGATGTCCTTGAGCGGCACCGCATGGGCGCCGGTGGCCGACCGTGCCGCGGATCGGGCTGGTCGGTCGCCCTGGGCCAGCACCTGCAGCCGCAGGCCCGACCACAGCGGCATCTCGGTGGCCGGGGCCTGGGCACGCCCGGCATCGAACAGGGCCTGCATGGGCACCGCGAAATGCTGGGTGCAGTGGCCCGGCTCCACCCCGGGCGGGATGTCCAGCATGTCGGCGGCCGGCCGGTTGAGCGCGGTGATCAGACCGTCCTCGTCCAGGCACAGCAGGCCGTCGTTGTCGTCGCCCAGCACCCGGCCCGGCCAGTTCATGCGCAGCATCAGGGCGTGCGGCATGGACAGGGTCAGCGCGTTCTCGATGCTGCGGGCCGACTGGGCCACCAGGTGCTTGAGCGCCGGCTGCTCCGGCACGTTGATGCCGGTGAGGTCGAGCATGCCCACGCAGTGGCCGTCCGGCCCCCAGATGGGTGCTCCGGCACAGCTGTAGACCGTGGTGGACTCGAAGAAGTGTTCGCCCCGGTGCAGCCACACCGGCTGCAGCTCCGAGAGGGTGGTGCCGATGGCGGTGGTGCCCACGGTGCGTTCCGACAGGTCCACGCCCACGCGGGCGATGTCGGCGGCTCGCGGGTCCTGCCGGTCCACCGGGCCATTGACGTCGATCACCACGCCCTGGGCGTCGGTGAGGATGGCGAAGTACCGGGTGTTGGCCATGGCGCGCGAGAGGGACCGGATCACCGGCGCGGCCGCCTTGAGCAGGGGCTGGTTGGCCTCCAGCAGCAGCCGGGTGCGGGACTGGCTGACCGCCTCGAAGGCGATGCTGCGCGACGGGTCCATGCCCATCGCCAGGCAGCGCTGCCAGGAGCGCTGGACCCAGGGCGCCAGGTGGCTGGCTCCCTGCAGTTCGCCGGCATGCAGGGCGGCGTGGCGTGCCTTCTCGATCTGGCTCAGGCGCGGGGCGGCGCCGGGGTGCAGGGGGCTGTTCAGGCTCACGGGGATGTCCGGGTTGTCTCGTGCATCGTGGTCTGTGATGCTGGCGGTCATTAAACCAGCCGGCACCGCCTTCCCCGTAGCGGTGGCCCTGCAACGCACTCGGGGTTATGCCGGGTGCGAGGCAATCCCTGTGCCAGCCCTCAGACGGGCCCGGTTGTTGCAACCTGGAACACCCGCAGCCCTCATTGCGGCGGCAGGGCGGCCGAGCAGACCGGCCCGCTGGCCGGCTCGATGGCGTCCTTGGCCGAGCCCACCTGCATGTCGCGTGGCAGCGGCACGCCGTTCTTGACCGCCAGCACCTCGGCCATGACGCTGACCGCGATCTCCGGCGGCGTCTTGCTGCCGATGAAGATGCCGATCGGGCCGCGCAGCGGCGCCAGGCTGGCCTCGGTCTGCCCGAAGTGCTCGATGAGCCGGGCGCGCCGGGCCTCGTTGTTGCGCCGCGAGCCGATCGCGCCCACATAGAAGGCGTCCGAACCCAGGGCTTCGAGCAGGGCCAGGTCGTCCAGCTTGGGGTCGTGGGTGAGGGCGATCACGCAGCTGCGCCGGTCCAGGCCGAAGTCCCGCACCACGTCGTCGGGCATGTCGCTGGTCAGGGTCACGCCGGGCACGTTCCAGCCGCCCCGGTGTTCCTCGCGCGGGTCGCACACCGTGACCGCAAACCCGCTGAACAGCGCCATGGTGGCCAGGTACTCGGTGAGCTGGCCGGCACCGATGAGCAGCATGCGGTACTCGGGGCCGAAGGTGTTGCGCAGGGTCTGGCCGTCGTCGAGCAGCGGGGCCGGGGCCAGCGCCGCGTGCAGGCTCACCTGCCCGGTGGTCAGGTCGGTGGCGCGCTCCACCAGATGGCCGCGGGCCAGTTCGTCCACCAGGGTCGCGAGCAGGGTGGTGTCGGGGTCGAATTCCAGCACCAGTTCCAGCGTGCCGCCGCAGGGCAGGCCGAAACGGTGGGCCTCGTCGGCGGACACGCCGTACTTCACCCGCTGCGGCGGACCGTGCGGAATGTCGTGGGTCACACCGGCAGCCGCTGCGCCGCCCGGTGCCGTGTGGGCGCGGCTGTAGCGGTAGATCAGGTCGTCCTCGATGCAGCCGCCCGAGACCGAACCGACCACCGCGCCGTCCTCGCACAGGGCCATGGTGGAGCCCACCGGGCGGGGCGACGATCCCCAGGTGCGCACCACCGTGGCCAGCAGGGCGCGCCGGCCCTGGCGGCGCCAGTCCAGCAGGGTTCGGAGTACGGTGAGGTCAAGGTTTTCCATGGCCGTGATTGTCGCCCCGCAGGCCCCCCCGCGGCCTCGTGCCGCTTCGATTCACCCTCGCCCGGGCGTGGCCGGGCGCTGTCTCAAAGTGAGACTTTTTGGGTGGCCGGGGGGGTATCAGGGGTAAACCCTGAAGAGGAAAGGGCCTTGTCCCCAAACAATCCTATGAAGAGATCCGCATAAGCAGCCGCCAAGGGCGGTCTCTGCCCCACCTGGAGACACAGATGCAAAAAATCCTTCACATCAACCCCGACAAGTGCACCGGCTGCCTGCAGTGCGAGATGGCGTGTTCCTTCGAGAACTACGGCACCTATGCCACGTCCAAGTCGCGCATCAAGGTGTTCGACTTCCATCACACCGGCAAGAAGGTGCCCTACACCTGCACCCAGTGCGACGAAGCCTGGTGCCTGCATGCCTGCCCGGTGGAAGCCATCACGGTGGACAAGGCCACCGGCGCCAAGGTGGTCAACGAGACCACCTGCGTGGGTTGCAAGGTCTGCACCATCGCCTGCCCGTTCGGCACCATCAATTACGTGCAGGAAACCGGCAAGGTCCAGAAGTGCGACCTGTGCGGCGGCGAGCCGGCCTGTGCCGAAGCCTGCCCGACCAGCGCGATCACCTTCATCGATGCCAACTGGACCGGCATGGACAAGATGAAGCAGTGGGCCGACAAGCTGGGCAACCAGCCCACCGCTGCCTGATATCACCCAGTCAAACACAAGGAGCCAAACATGTCTTGGGCTGGAAAAATCCTCCGCGTCAACCTGACCGCGGGCACCGTCAAAACCGAACCGCTGAACAAGGAATGGGCCCGCGCCTACCTGGGCTCGCGCGGTCTGGGCAGCAAGTACCTGATCAGCGAAGTTGACCCCAAGGTCGATCCGCTGTCGGCCGAGAACAAGCTGATCTGGGCCACTGGCCCGCTGACCGGCACCATGGCCTCCACCGGCGGCCGCTACACCGTCATCACCAAGGGCCCGCTGACCGGGGCGATTGCCTGCTCCAACTCGGGCGGCTACTGGGGTGCCGAGCTCAAGATGGCCGGCTGGGACATGGTCATCGTGGAAGGCAAGTCGGCCAAGCCGGTGTACCTCTACATCAATGACGACGTGGCCGAGCTGCGCGATGCCTCGCACCTGTGGGGCCAGACCGTCTGGAAGACCGAAGAGGTCCTCAAGACCCAGCTGCAGGACCCGCTGGTGCGCGTGTCCTCCATCGGCCAGGCCGGCGAGAACCAGGTGCTGTACGCGGCCATCGTCAACGACCTGCACCGCGCGGCCGGCCGCTCGGGCGTGGGCGCCGTGATGGGCAGCAAGAACCTCAAGGCCATCGCGGTGCGCGGCACCAAGGGCGTGGGCAACATCCGCGACCCCAAGGCCTTCATGAAGACCACCTTCGAGAAGAAGAAGATCCTGGCCGAGAACGCGGTGACGGGTCAGGGCCTGCCGGCCTACGGCACGCAGGTGCTCATGAACGTGATCAACGAGATGGGCGCACTGCCCACGCGCAATCACCGCGACGTGCAGTTCGAAGGCGCGAAGGACATCTCGGCCGAAGCCATGGTCACCCCGCGCGAGAGCGACGGCAAGAAGCACCTGGTGACCAACCAGGCCTGCTTCGGTTGCACCATTGCGTGCGGTCGCATCAGCAAGATGGACGAGAACCACTTCACCGTGAAGAACAAGCCGCAGTACTGGGGCGCCAACGGCGGCCTGGAGTACGAAGCGGCCTGGGCGCTGGGTGCTGCCAACGGCGTGAACGATCTGGAAGCACTGCAATACGCCAACCTGCTGTGCAACGAAGAAGGGTTTGATCCCATCAGTTTCGGTGCCACCGTGGGCGCGGTGATGGAGCTCTACGAAATGGGCGTGCTCACCGCCGAGCAGCTCGGCATCGACGCCAAGTTCGGTTCGGCGCAAGCCTTGGCCCACTTTGCCGAGATCACCGCGCGCGGCGAAGGCTTCGGCAAGGAGATCGGCATGGGCTCCAAGCGCCTGACCGAAAAATACGGCCACCCCGACCTGTCCATGAGCGTGAAGGGCCAGGAGTTCCCGGCCTACGACGGTCGCGCGATCCAGGGCATCGGCCTGGCGTACGCCACGAGCAACCGCGGCGCCTGCCACCTGCGCGGCTACACCATCGCGTCCGAAGTGCTGGGCATTCCGGTCAAGACCGATCCGGTCGAGAGCGAAGGCAAGCCGGAGCTGGTGAAGGCGTTCCAGGACGCCACCGCCGCGTTCGACTCCTCGGGCCTGTGCGTGTTCACCACCTTCGCCTGGGGCGTGGCCGACCTGGCTCCCCAGCTGCAGGCCGCCTGCAACGAAGAGTTCACCACCGAAGAGCTGGAGAAGATCGGCGAGCGCATCTGGAACATGGAGCGCGAGTTCAACAACGCCGCCGGCTTCACCGCCAAGGACGACTCGCTGCCCAAGCGCCTGCTGACCGAAGCCGCCAAGACCGGTGCCTCCAAGGGCATGGTCAGCAAGCTGCCGGAGATGCTGCCCAAGTACTACGCCGCACGCGGCTGGGACGCCGAAGGCCGCCCGACCGCCGAGACCAAGCAGCGCCTGAGCCTGTGAGGGCGGCTGCCCTCGCGCGTTCCGCCTGAACCCCGAGGGGGCAGTCCATGCGCTGCCCCCTTTTTCTTTTCCGGAGACTTCCATGCACCACGTCATCCTCGGCGCCGGCCCGGCCGGCGTCATTGCCGCCGAAACCATCCGCAAGCACGCCCCGGCCGACACCATCACCCTGGTGGGTGACGAGCCCGAGCCGCCGTACTCGCGCATGGCCATTCCCTATCTGCTGATCGGCAACATCCAGGAGGCCGGCACCTACCTGCGCAAGAGCGCGGCGCACTTTGCCAACCTGCGCATCACCCAGGTGGGCGCCAAGGCCACCAAGGTCGATGCCGCTGCGCGCACCGTGGCGCTCGACAACGGCCAGACCCTCACCTTCGACCGCCTGCTGATCGCCACCGGCTCGCACCCGGTGCGTCCGCCCATCCCCGGCATGGACCTGCCCGGCGTGCACCCCTGCTGGACCCTGGAAGACGCCCGCGCCATCATGAAGCTGGCCCAGCCGGGTGCCAAGGTGCTGCAGATGGGCGCCGGCTTCATCGGCTGCATCATCATGGAAGCCCTCAAGCAGCGCGGCGTGGAGCTGTCGGTGGTGGAGATGGGCGACCGCATGGTGCCCCGCATGATGGGCCCGACCGCCGGCGGCATGATCAAGGACTGGTGCGAGACCAAGGGCGTGAAGGTCTACACCGGCACCAAGGTCGAGGCCATCGAGTCGGCCGCCAGCGCGCCTTCCAGCGGTGGCGTCATCAGCAAGATCGCCAGTGCGCTGGGCATGGGCAGCAGCGAGCCGCAGGGCAGCGGCCTGCGGGTCAAGCTGGGCAACGGCCAGACGGTCCAGGCCGACCTGGTGATCAGCGCCACCGGCGTTCGCCCGGCCATCGGCTTCCTCAAGGACTCCGGCATCACCTGCCTGCAAGGCGTGCTGACCGACGAGCACCTGCAGACCAACGTGCCCGGCATCTACGCCGCCGGCGACTGCGCCGAGGCCTTCGACAAGGTCAGCGGCAAGACCATCGTGAGCGCCATCCAGCCCAACGCGGCCGAGCAGGCCCGCGTCGCCGCGCTGAACATGGTGGGCCAGAAGGCCGACCTCAAGGGCGTGACCCAGATCAACGTGCTCGACACCCTGGGCATGATCTCCACCAGCTTCGGCAACTGGGAAGGCGTGCCCGGCGGCGAGCATGTGGAGCTGACCGACAAGGCCACCGGCCGCCACCTCAGCCTGCAGTTCAAGGACGACGTGATGGTCGGCTGCAACTCGGTCGGCTGGACCGAGCACGTGGGCGTGATGCGCGGCCTGGTCGAAGGCCAGGTGCGCCTGGGCGAATGGAAGCACCGTCTCATGGAGGACCCCACCAAGCTCATGGACGCCTACCTGGCCGCCGCCCAGGCACAGGGACAATGGGCAGGCGCCGACGACGCGCGCCGACGTTGACCATGAAAATCACCTTCAAGCTGTTCGCCACCCTCACCGACTACCTGCCGCCGGAAGCCCGCCGCAGCAACCAGATCGAGCTCGACATCGACCCGGCCACCACCATCAGCCAGGTCATCGAGCCGTTCGGCATGCCGCACAAACTGGTGCACCTGGTGCTGGTCAATGGCAAGTACATCCATCCCGAGCAACGCCTGTCGGCCACGCTGCAGGAAGGCGATGTGCTGGCCATCTGGCCGCCGATCGCGGGCGGCTGAACCCCGATGCAGTCGAGTTACGAGGAGCGCTTCCAGCGCGACATGGGCTGCACCGAGGCCGAGTGGCTGGGCTGGCTGCCGGCGGCCATCGGCGAATGCGCATGGACCCGCAGCGGTGCCTCGGTGCGCATCGACATTCCGCCGGGGCAGCTGCACATCCAGTGGGAGCCACGCCCTCCGCGCGTGATCGCGCTCATGCGCATGCCGGTGCTGCGGGTGTCGTACCGGTTCGAGGGCCTGGACGCGGCGCAGCGCTACGCCTTCATGAAGCGCTTCGACCTGTACATGCAGCGCGGCGGGGGCTGACTCCGTCCGCGCTCACCCCAGCGTCTTCAGGCCCAGCCAGGTCAGTACCAGCGAACCCGTCAGGTGCAGGGCGGCCACGCCGCCGGCCAGGGCGAGCCGGCCCTGCTGCAGCAGGGTGACCACCTCGATGGAGAAGGTGGAGAAGGTGGTCAGCGCCCCCAGCAGGCCGGTGACGATGGCCAGTTTCCACACCGGGTCGAGCTGCGGCTGGCTCTGGAAGAAGGCCATGCACAGGCCGATGGCGTAGGCACCCACCCAGTTGGCTGCCAGGGTGCCCCAGGGCAGGAGGGCACCGGGTGTGTTGAGCCACAGGCCCAGCCGCCAGCGCAGCACCGCGCCGGCGCAGGCGCCCACACACAAGGCCAGCACGCTGCCCATGGTCAGAACGGCGGGCCGTCATCGGCCGGGGTGGCGAGCACGGGCGCAGCCGCCGGATCGAGGGAGGGCAGGGCAGGCACCTGGCCCGGCAGCAGCTCGCCACCCAGGGCTTCGATCAGCGCATCGAGCACCTGGCGCAGTTCGCCGGTGCCAATGGCCACGTTGCTGTCGAAGGTCTCTTCCTCGTTGGCCGGCCGGTCCTCGAACACGCCTTCGAGGAAGGCGATCTTGCGCAGCGCCATGCTCTCGGTCAGCACGAAGCCCACGCGGCCTTCCCAGCTCATGGCCAGGCGGGTGGGCAGCTTGCCTTCGGCCACATGGCGGCGCACCTCGTCGGTGAGCAGGTGGTGGCGGGTGAAGCGCACCACCGAGCGTTCCTCGTCGGTCGAGCGCAGTTCGCATTCGCGCTCCACCGCCAGGCCCTCAGGCCATTCCTGTGCGTCAGCGGCGCTCAGCCAGCGGGCCATGCAGGCCTGCGGCGTCATCTGGGTGTTGAGCAGTGACACCGCCAGACCCGGGAAGGCCTCCACCAGGGCGGTGATCACCTCGTCGTTCTTGCCCTGGCTGCTGGCGTCGGTCACCAGCCAGCCGCGCCCGGGGTCGATCCACACCCACACGTTCTGCTGGCGGGCAAAGGCCATGGGCAGCAGGGCCTGGCGGGCGTCTTCACGCAGGGTCTTGGTTTCCTTCTTGCCGGGCTTGCGGCCGGTGGTGGCCTCGATCTGGTCGGCAGCTTCCTGGGCCTTCTTGCGCACCACGGCGCCCGGCACGGCCTTGCTCTCGATCTGCAGCTTGAGGATGCGCTGGTTGTCGACCGATTCCACCAGCGGGCCATGGGCCTCGCCGCGCGGCTCCACCCAGCCCACCGACTTCTCCTGCGAGGCGCTGCAGGGGGCAAAGCGGTGGCCATCGAGGGCCGCTTCCATCTCGGTGAGCGACGGGTTCCAGCCCGGGGCGATGCGGTAGAGGGTGAGGTTCTTGAACACGAAAAGGGAACTCCAGACGGAACAGACCCCGCTCGGGGCGGGGTCGTGATCTTAGCCGTCGTGGTGCCGGTCCCTCACATGCGGGACGGCAGCCAGGTCACCAGCCCGGGAAACCAGTACAGCAGCAGGATGGCCAGCACCATCAGGAAGAAGTAGGGCAGGCAGGCCTTGGCGATCCATGCGATGTCGCGCCGCGTCATGCCCTGCAGCACGAAGAGGTTGAAGCCCACCGGCGGCGTGATCTGCGCCATCTCCACCACGATGACGATGAAGATGCCGAACCACACCAGGTCGATGCCGGCGGCCTGCACCGTGGGCAGGATCACGCCCATGGTCAGCACGATCATGGAGATGCCGTCCAGGAAGCAGCCCAGCAGGATGTAGAACAGGGCGAGCGCGACCAGCAGCACGCCGGGCGAGAGGTTCAGGCTGGCCACGAACTCGGCCAGGTGGCGGGGCAGTCCGATGTAGCCCATGGCCAGGGTGAGGAAGGCCGCGCCGGCCAGGATGAGCGCGATCATGCAGTACAGCCGGGTGGCGCCCAGCAGCGCGTCGCGGAAGCTCTGCCACGACAGCGAGCCCTGCGAGGCCGACAGGATGAGCGCGCCCACCACGCCCACGGCGGCGGCTTCGGTGGCGGTGGCGATGCCGCTGTAGATGGTGCCGATGACGCCGCCGATCAGCAGCACCACCGGGATCAGGTGGCGGCTCTCGCGCAGCTTGTCCATGAAGCTCAGGCTGCCGTCGCTGCGCGGCACTGCCTGCGGGTTGAGCAGCGCCCACACCACGATGGCGCCGCTGAACAGCACCGCCAGCAGCAGGCCGGGAATGACGCCGGCCACGAACAGCCTGGCGATCGACACCTCGGCCGCCACGCCGTAGACGATCATGATGATCGAGGGCGGAATCAGCAGGCCCAGCGTGCTGGCCCCGCCGAGCGAGCCCACGATCTTCTCCGGCGGGTAGCCCCGGCGGGTCAGCTCGGGGATGGTCATCTTGCCGATGGTGGCGCAGGTGGCTGCCGACGAGCCCGAGACGGCGGCAAAGATGGTGCTGCCGATGATGTTGGTGTGCAGCAGCCGGCCGGGCAGGGCGTTCACCCAGGGTGCCAGGCCGCGGAACATGCTCTCCGACAGCCGGGTGCGGAACAGGATCTCGCCCATCCAGATGAACAGCGGGAGTGCGGTCAGCGTCCAGCTGCTGGCCGAACCCCAGATGGTCAGGGCCATGGCGTCGCCGGCAGGGCGGCTGGAGAACAGCTCCATGCCGATCCAGGCCACGCCGGTGAGCGTCAGACCGATCCACACCCCGCTGCCCAGCAGCAGGAACAGCGAGACGATGAGCAGGCCGGTGATCAGCAGGTCATTCATGGCGGGTGTCTCCGGCGTGCTGCTGGCGCAGGCCGCGCCACTCCAGCACGGTTTCGTCCAGCAGGGCAATCAGCAGCACGGTGCAGCCCAGGCCCATGAGCAGCTGCGGAATCCACAGCGGGGTGGCGTCGGTGCCGGTGGAAATGTCGTGGAACAACCTCGACTGGTAGACCAGCCGCCAGCTGTAGACGCAGAGCAGGCCCGCCAGCAGCGTGCCCACCGCCAGCGACCACAGCTCCAGCGCCCTGCGCGCACCGCCCTGCAGGCGTCCGATGACCAGCGTGACCCTGATGTGTTCACCCTGCTTGAGGGTGTAGGCCAGCGCCAGGAAGCCCGCGCCGGCCATGGCGTAGCCGGCGTAGGCGTCGGTGCCCGGCACATAAATGCCGGCCAGGCGGCTGACGATGGAGACCAGCACCATCACCAGCACGCCCACCATGAACAGGGCGGCCAGCCAGCCGGCGCCGAGGTAGAGGAGGTCGAGGGTCTTTCGCATCGTTCGTTCCGTCGGCGTCGGCTGTGGGCCCGGGGTTCACTTGCGGTAGGCGTCGAGCATCTGCTGGCCTTCGGCGCCGGCCTGGCCCAGCCACTCCTGCAGCATGGTGGCGCCCACCTTCTGCATGTCGGCCTTGAGCGCGGCGCTGCCGGGTTCCACCGTCATGCCGTTGGCGCGCAGGGTGGCCAGCGAATCGGTGTTGACCTTCTGGGATGCCGCCCAGCCGCGCGTCTCGGCGTCGGCCGCGGCCTTGAGCAGGGCGTCCTGGCTGGCCTTGTCCAGCGCGTCAAAGGCCCGCTTGTTGACGATGACCGCGTTCTTGGGCAGCCAGGCCTGCACGTCGTAATAGAACTTCAGGTGTTCGAACAGCTTGCTGTCCACGCCGGTGGCGCCCGAGGTCATGTTGGTTTCCACCACGCCGGTGGCCAGGGCCTGCGACAGCTCGGCTGCCTGCACCGTGACCGGCTGTGCGCCCACCAGCTGCGCGATGCGCGAGGTGGCCGGGCTGTAGGCGCGCCACTTGCTGCCCTTGAGGTCGGCGGCGCTGGCCAGCGGCTTCTTGCTGTAGATGCCCTGCGGCGGCCAGGCCACCGAATACAGCAGCATCAGGCCCTGCTCGGCCAGCTTCTTCTGCAGGATGGGCTTCTGCGCGGCGTAGAGCTTGCGCGAGTCTTCGTAGCTGGTGGCCAGGAACGGAATGCCGTCGGCACCGAACATGGCCCATTCGTTCTGGTAGGCCGCTAGGATGATCTCGCCGATCTGGGCCTGTCCGCCCTGCACCGCACGCTTGATCTCGGGGGCCTTGAACAGCGCCGCGTTGGCATGCACCGTGATCTTGAGCTTGCCGCCGGTGGCCTTTTCCACGTCGCTGGCAAAGGCATTGAGGTTGACCGTGTGGAAGTTGGTGGCCGGGTAGGCCGAGGGCAGGTCCCAGGCGGTCTGGGCGGCGGCGGGCAGGGAGCAGGCCAGGGCGCTGGCGGCCAGGGTCAGGCTGAACAGGCGGCGTTTCATGGGGAGATCTCCTGGTGGGGGCGGAAGGGGTGAGCGGACTCTAGCGTTGCGTCGATAAATCGTGATCAGGGTTTTCCATTAATGTCGACAAAACGTTGGCAAATCGTCAGAACGAGGCCTACACTGCGCTCCCGTTCACGCCCTTGTTTCCGCACCCGTCCCTCTGAGGAGATCCGCATGGCCCGAGGCAAACCCGGCTCCACCGCCCCCACCCGCACCACCGGTCCCACCACGGGCGCCGTGGGCCAGCGCATCGTGTCGTCGGCCCATCTGGTGTCGCCGCACAGCGCCGAGATGAGCGAGTTCGAGTTCGGTCTCATCGTGGCCGGCAATGCCTTCTACCGCTGGATCGTGCACTGCATGAGCGCCGCCGGCCTGAAGGACCTGACCGCACTCGACGTGCTGGTGCTGCACCACGTGACGCACCGCGCCCGCGACAAGCGCCTGGCCGACATCGCCTTCATCATGAATGTGGAAGACACCCACCTCATCAACTACTCGCTCAAGAAGCTGCAGGGTCTGGGCGTGGTGGTCTCCAGCAAGAACGGCAAGGAAGTGACCTACGGCCCCACCGAGGAGGGCAAGGCCTTCGTCACCCGCTACCGCGAGATCCGCGAGGGCTGCCTGATCAATGCGCTGAAGGCCGATGACGCGCTCAACCACGACATCGGCGAGCTGGCGCGTCTGCTGCGCGTGCTCTCCGGCATCTACGACCAGGCCGCCCGTTCGGCTGCATCCCTCTGACGCCATGAACACGAACCCAACCGACCCCCGCTGGCAGTTCTGGATCGACCGGGGCGGCACCTTCACCGACATCGTGGCCAAGCGTCCGGACGGCACGCTGGTCACGCACAAGCTGCTGTCGGAAAACCCCGAGCAGTACCGCGATGCGGCGGTGGCCGGCATCCGCCACCTGCTGGGGCTGGCCCCCGGCGAGCCGGTCACGCCCGAGCAGGTGGCCTGCGTGAAGATGGGCACCACCGTGGCCACCAACGCGCTGCTGGAGCGCAAGGGCGAACCCACGCTGCTGGTCACCACGCAGGGCTTCCGCGATGCGCTGCGCATCGCCTACCAGAACCGCCCGCGCCTGTTCGACCGCCGCATCGTGCTGCCCGAGCTGCTCTACAGCCGCGTGATCGAGGCCCAGGAACGCATGGCGGCCGACGGCTCCGTGGTGCAGCCGCTGGACGAGGCCCACCTGCGCGAACGCCTGTGGGCGGCCTTCGATGCCGGCCTGCGCAGCGTGGCCGTCGTGTTCATGCACGGCTATCGCCACACCGCGCACGAGGCGGCGGCGGCCCGGCTGGCCCACGAGATCGGCTTCACCCAGGTCAGCACCTCGCACCAGACCAGCCCGATGATGAAGTTCGTCAGCCGGGGCGACACCACGGTGGTCGACGCCTACCTCTCGCCCATCCTGCGCCGCTATGTGGAGCAGGTGGCCAGCGAGATGCCGGGCGTGCCGCTGTTCTTCATGCAGTCCAGCGGGGGCCTGACCGACGCCCATCGCTTCCAGGGCAAGGACGCGATCCTCTCCGGTCCGGCTGGCGGCATCGTGGGCATGGCCCGCACCGCCACGCTGGGCGGCCACCGCCAGGTGATCGGCTTCGACATGGGGGGCACCTCCACCGATGTGTCGCACTACGCCGGGGCTTTCGAGCGCGAGTTCGAGACCCAGGTGGCCGGCGTGCGCATGCGCGCACCCATGATGAGCATCCACACCGTGGCAGCGGGTGGCGGATCGCTGCTGAGTTTCGACGGGTCGCGCTTTCGCGTCGGCCCGGAGAGCGCCGGCGCCAACCCCGGCCCGGCCAGCTACCGGCGCGGCGGCCCGCTGGCGGTGACCGATGCCAACGTGCTGCTGGGCAAGATCCAGCCGGCCTGGTTTCCCCGTGTGTTCGGCCCCCGTGCCGACGAGCCTTTGTCCGCCGAGGCGGTGCAGGAACGGTTCGGCGCCCTGGCGCAGCAGACCGGGCGCAGCGCCGAGGACGTGGCCGAGGGCTTCATCCGCATCGCGGTCCAGCAGATGGCCAATGCCATCAAGAAGATCTCGGTGGCGCGGGGCTACGACGTCACCCGTTACACGCTGCAATGCTTCGGCGGCGCCGGCGGTCAGCATGCCTGCCTGGTGGCCGACGAGCTGGGCATGACGCGTGTCTTCGTGCACCCGCTGGCGGGGGTGCTCAGTGCCTATGGCATGGGCCTGGCCGACCAGAACGTGATCCGCGAGCGCTCCATCGAACTGCCGCTGGACGCCGTCGCGCTGTCCACGGTGCAGCAGGCGCTGGACGATCTGGCCCTGCAGGCCACCGAGGCCTTGCGGCAGCAGCAGGCCGGCTCGGGCGAGCTGACGGTGCACCGCCGGGTGCATGTGCGCTACGAGGGCAGCGATGCCGCCCTGGTGGTGCCGTTCGGCCCGCTGGACGCCATCGAATCGGCCTTCGAGGCGGCCTACCGCCAGCGCTTTGCCTTCCTGATGCAGGGCAAGCGGCTCATGGTGGAGGCGGTGTCGGTGGAGGCGGTGGTGGCGGGCGATGCACCGTCGGAGCCGCGTCAGGCCCTGCACGGGCCGCGCGAGGTGCCGCGCCGCGAGACGGTGCGCATGTACGCCGAAGGCCAGTGGCGCGACGCGGCCCTGGTGGTGCGCGAGGACCTGCGCCCGGGCGACGTGGTGCCGGGGCCGGCCATCATCGCGGAGAAGAACGCCACCACCGTGGTGGAGCCGGGCTGGGAGGCCCAGCTCACCGCGCTCGACCACATCGTGATGGAGCGCCGCGTGCCCCGCACCGTGCGGCATGCCGCCGGCACCACGGTCGACCCGGTGCTCCTGGAGGTGTTCAACAACCTGTTCATGAACATCGCCGAGCAGATGGGTCTGCAGCTGCAGAACACCGCCTACTCGGTCAACATCAAGGAGCGGCTGGACTTTTCGTGCGCGCTGTTCGACGCCGAGGGCAACCTGATCGCCAATGCCCCGCACATGCCGGTGCATCTGGGCTCCATGGGCGAAAGCATCAAGACGGTGATCCGCCAGAACGCCGGTCGCATGCAGCCCGGTGACGTGTACGTGCTCAATGACCCGTACCACGGCGGTACCCACCTGCCGGACGTGACCGTCATCACCCCGGTGTACGTGGGCAATGCACCGCAGCCCACCTTCTATGTGGGTTCACGCGGACACCATGCCGACATCGGCGGCACCACCCCCGGCTCCATGCCGCCGTTCTCCACCCGCATCGAGGAGGAGGGCGTGCAGATCGACAACGTCAAGCTGGTCGAGGGCGGCGTGCTGCGCGAGGCCGAGATGGTCGCGCTGCTGCAGAGCGGCGAGTTCCCCAGCCGCAACCCGCAGCAGAACATGGCCGACCTCAAGGCCCAGATCGCGGCCAACGAGAAAGGCGTGCAGGAGCTGCGGCGCATGGTCGATCAGTTCGGCCTGGATGTCGTGCGGGCCTACATGCGCCACGTGCAGGACAACGCCGAAGAGTCGGTGAGGCGCGTCATCACCCGCCTGCAGGACGGCGCCTTCACCCTGCCGCTGGACAACGGCGCGCAGATCCGGGTGGCGGTGCGGGTGGATGCAGCCCGGCGCAGCGCCACCATCGACTTCACCGGCACCAGCCCGCAGCAGACGAACAACTTCAACGCGCCGCGGGCGGTGTGCATGGCCGCGGTGCTGTATGTCTTCCGCACCCTGGTGGACGACGACATCCCGCTCAATGCCGGCTGCCTCAAGCCGCTGGAGGTCATCATTCCGGCGGGCTGCATGCTCAACCCGAACCCGCCGGCCTCGGTGGTGGCGGGCAACGTCGAGACCTCGACCTGCATCACCAACGCCCTGTACGGCGCGCTCGGCGTGATGGCGGGCAGCCAGCCCACCATGAACAACTTCACCTTCGGCAACGCCGCCTACCAGTACTACGAGACCATCTCGGGCGGCAGCGGGGCCGGTGAAGGCTTTGACGGCACGGCGGTCGTGCAGACCCACATGACCAACTCCCGCCTGACCGATCCGGAGATCCTCGAGTTCCGCTTCCCGGTGCGGCTGGAGAGCTACCAGATCCGGCGCGGCTCCGGCGGCGCCGGCCGGTGGCGCGGGGGAGACGGGGGCGTGCGCCGCATCCGCTTCCTGCAGGCCATGACCGCCAGCATCCTGTCCAACGGGCGGGTGCATCCGGCCTTCGGCATGGCCGGCGGGCAGCCCGGCGCACCGGGCATCAACCGGGTGGTGCGGGCCGACGGATCGGAAGAACGGCTGGGCCACATCGGCCAGGCCGAGATGCAGCCCGGCGATGTGTTCGAGATCCACACGCCCGGGGGCGGGGGCTACGGCAGCGCCTGAGGCGGCCTGGGCTCAGAGTTCCTCGACCCGACGGGCCGGGTAGCTGTCCCAGGCCTGGCAGCCGGGGCACTGCCAGAAATGCTGGCGGGCCTCGAAACCGCACGCCGCACAGCGGTAGCGCTTGAGCGGCGCGCTGGCCTGTTCCAGCGTGCGCTGCACCGGCGCCTGGGCCTGTGGATCGGACAGGGTCTCGCCGGACAGCCAGCGCGCACCGATCACCAGCGAAGGTTCACGCTCCAGGTGCTGCAGGTAGCGGGCCCGCGAGGCGGCGGGGTCGGATTCCATGGCGGCCAGCGCCTCGGTGATGTCGATGGAGGGGCTGCGCTCGTCGGCCGCCCGCAGCACGGCAGCCACGTCCGGCTGGCGTCCGGTCTGCTGGCCCAGGTCGGTCATGAGCCGGGCCACCAGCGGCAGGGCCTGGGGGGCGTGACGCGCCAGGTTCAGCAGCGCATCGAGCGCCGCGGCGGCATCGCCCTCCTGCTGGCGCAGGCTGGCCAGCACCACCCAGGCGCGGGCCACCTGCGGGGCTTCGCGGACGGCGGCGTCCAGCAGCGCGCGGGCGCGGCCACGGTCGCCTTCGCGCAGCGCCAGCTCGGCTTCCTCGCACCGGTAGTGCGCCAGGCGCGAAGCAAAGCTGCCTTCGGCCTGGGCATCGAGCTGGCGTGCCACGGTCTGTGCCTTGGGCCAGTCGCGCGAGCGCTCATAGATGCCCAGCAGGGCCAGCATGGCCTCGCCGGCAAACGAGGTGCCCTGGAGCTTCTGCAGGGCGGCTTCGGCCCGGTCCAGCAGGCCGGCCTTCAGGAAGTCGAGTGCCAGCGCATGCTGGGCCCGGTCTCGGTCCTTGCCGCTGACATCGGCACGCGAGAGCAGGTGTTCGTGCACCCGCACGGCACGGTCGTAGTCGCCGCGGCGGCGGAACAGGTTGCCCAGCGCGAAATGCAGTTCGGTGGTGTCCGGATCGCCCTGGACCGCCTCGATGAAGGCGTCGATGGCCTGGTCCTGCTGTTCGTTGAGCAGGTGGTTCAGGCCCCGGAAATAGGCCTTGGGGGCCTGCCGGCTCTCCATGCGCCACTGCCGCAGATCCAGGCGGGAGGCTGCCCAGCCGAGGGCGAAGGCCAGGGGCAGGCCCCACAACAGCCAGGTCAGGTCAAAGTCCATGTCGTCGTTCGATCGGGTCGGTGGGGAGCAGGGTGGTGTCGCCGCCGAAGGCGGTGGTGGGGCTGCCACCGGCCGTGCCGGCACGCCGGCGCGCCTTCTTGGCCTTGAGCCACAGCGGCACCATGGCCACCACGCCCAGGAACACGCCGATCAGCATGGACAGCAGCACCACCACCACCAGCGGTGCCTGCCAGCGTGCGCCGAAGAACAGGTGCAGCGTGACCTTGTCCTGGTTGTTCAGCGCAAAGGCGAAAAGGACAAAAAAAAGGGCTGCGTTGAGCAGCCACATGAGGTACTTCACGGCATCCCCTCTGTGGTGGGAGCCGATTGTAGCCAGCGGTCTTCAGCCGCCCGGCTTGCCTTCCCGTCCGAGCATCTCGGCGGTGCGGGCATCGACCTGCTCGCGCAGGGCCTTGCCGGGCTTGAAGTGGGGCACCCGCTTCTCCGGGATCATGACGCTCTCGCCCGAGCGCGGATTGCGCCCGATGCGGGGTGAACGGCGGTTCACCGAGAAACTGCCGAAGCCCCGGATCTCGATCCGGTGGCCACGCACCAGGGCGTCACCCATTGCGTCCAGGATCGCCTTGACGGCGAACTCCGCATCGCGGTGGGTGAGCTGGCTGAAACGGCTGGCCAGGGCTTCGACGAGGTCGCTTCGGGTCATGGGGAGAAGAAGGTGCCGCAGCCGATCAGTTGTTGCTGTTGTCCAGCTTGGCGCGCAGCAGGGCGCCCAGGCTGGTGGTGCCGGCGTTGCCGGTGTTCTGGTTCAGGCTGGCCATGGCTTCGTTCTGGTCGGCCATGTCCTTGGCCTTGATGGACAGCTGGATGTTGCGGGTCTTGCGATCCACGTTGACCACCACGGCGGTGACTTCGTCGCCCTCTTTCAGCACGTTGCGCGCGTCTTCCACGCGGTCACGGCTGATCTCGGAGGCCCGCAGGTAGCCCAGCACGTCTTCACCCAGGTCGATCTCGGCGCCCTTGGCATCCACGGTCTTGACCTTGCCGGTCACCACGGAACCCTTGTCGTTGACCGACACGAAGGTGGTGAACGGGTCGCCGTCGAGCTGCTTGATGCCCAGGGAGATGCGCTCGCGCTCCACGTCGATGGCCAGCACGATGGCTTCGACTTCCTGGCCCTTCTTGTAGTTGCGAACGGCGGCTTCGCCGGTTTCGTTCCAGGACAGGTCGGACAGGTGCACCAGGCCATCGATGCCAGCGGCCAGACCGACGAACACGCCGAAGTCGGTGATCGACTTGATGGGGCCCTTGACGCGGTCACCGCGCTTGGTGGCTTCTGCGAACTCGTGCCAGGGGTTGGCGCGGCACTGCTTCATGCCCAGCGAGATGCGGCGCTTGTCTTCGTCGATGTCGAGCACCATGACTTCGACTTCGTCGCCCAGCGACACCAGCTTGGACGGGGCCACGTTCTTGTTGGTCCAGTCCATTTCAGACACGTGCACCAGGCCTTCAATGCCCGGCTCGAGTTCCACGAACGCGCCGTAGTCGGCGATGTTGGTGATCTTGCCGAACATGCGCGTGCCTTGCGGGTAGCGGCGCGAAACGCCCATCCACGGGTCATCGCCCATTTGCTTGAGGCCCAGCGAGACGCGGTGCTTCTCGGTGTCGAACTTGAGGATCTTGGCGGTGATTTCCTGACCAGCCGTGACCACTTCGCTCGGGTGGCGAACACGGCGCCATGCCATGTCGGTGATGTGCAGCAGGCCGTCGATGCCGCCGAGGTCCACGAACGCACCGTATTCGGTGATGTTCTTGACCACGCCGTGCACGATGGCGCCTTCCTTCAGGGTGTCCATCAGCTTGGCGCGCTCTTCGCCCATGGAGGCTTCCACCACGGCGCGGCGGCTCAGCACCACGTTGTTGCGCTTGCGGTCGAGCTTGATGACCTTGAATTCCAGGGTCTTGTTCTCGTACGGGGTCAGGTCCTTGGTGGGACGGCTGTCGACCAGCGAGCCCGGCAGGAAGGCGCTGATGCCGTTGACCATGACCTTCAGGCCGCCCTTGACCTTGGCGCCGGTGGTGCCGGTGACGAACTCGCCGGATTCCAGGGCCTTCTCGAGGGCCATCCAGGACGCCAGGCGCTTGGCCTTGTCGCGCGACAGCAGTGTGTCGCCGAAACCGTTCTCGACGGAGTCGATGGCCACCGACACGAAGTCGCCGACCTGCACCTCGAGCTCGCCCTGGTCGTTCTTGAACTCGGCCAGCGGGACGAAAGCTTCCGACTTGAGGCCGGCGTTGACCACCACATGGTTGTGTTCGATGCGGACCACCTCGGCGGTGATGACCTCGCCCGAGCGCATTTCAGCGCGTTTCAGGGACTCTTCGAACAGGGCGGCAAAAGATTCAGACATGGAGTTTCCTAAGACCGCTCAGCGTCGGCGTGCACCACGGGCGCAGGAGACCTGCATCGGGTGGCGGGATACGACGGTTGGGCGGCGTTGCAGTTGTGGTGCGCAGCACCACGGGGTTGGTTGAAAAGAACCATCGGGCCTGCGGGCTGGGATCGCCCGGCGGGGCCGTCTGGGCCGGTCAGCGGGGTTCGCGGCCTTCCGCAAACACCACCTTGTCCTGCCACCAGTCCAGCACCTGCTGCACCGAGGATTCGATGTCGAGCGAGGAGTTGTCCAGCATCAGGGCGTCTTCGGCGGGCTTCAGGGGTGCATGGGCCCGGTTGGAATCCCGGTCATCGCGCGCCCTGAGGTCTGCCAGAAGGTCATCGAGTCTAGCAGGGATTCCCTTTGAAATCAATTGCTTATGACGGCGTTCGGCCCGTTGTTCGGCGCTGGCCGTCAGGTACACCTTGAGCGGTGCGTCAGGGAATATCACGGTGCCCATGTCGCGGCCGTCGGCCACCAGGCCGGGCAGCCGGCGCATGCCGTGCTGCAGCTCGAGCAGCGCCTGGCGCACCTCGGGCACGACCGAGACGCGGGAGGCGGCCATACCGGCGGCCTCGGTGCGCAAGTCCTCGCTCACATCCTCGCCGTCCAGCCAGATGCGCTGATCGGCGAACCGCAGCCGCAGGCCGGCGGCCAGCGCCCCCAGCCGGCGGGCCTGATCGGGTTCGCGCAGCGTGGCCTCGTCCAGGCTCAGGCCCTGGCGGGTGGCGGCCAGGCCCACCAGCCGGTAGAGCGCGCCGGAATCCAGCCAGTGGTAACCCAGGCGGGCGGCCACCTCGCTGGAGAGCGTGCCCTTGCCCGACGCGGTGGGGCCATCCACGCAGATCACCGGGATCTGCTTCGGGTCGGCCACGCACACCCCGAACAGGGTCTCGAAGTAGTCGGGGAAGGTCTTGCCGACACAACGCGGGTCCAGGATGCGCACCGGCAGCGCAGCCGGGTTGAAGGCCGCCAGCGAGAAGCACATGGCCACGCGGTGGTCGTCGTAGGTGTGGATGCCCGCCGGCCGCCAGCGCTCGGGCGGCGTGATGCGGATGAAGTCAGCCCCTTCCTCCACCGTGGCGCCGAGCTTGCGGCACTCGGCGGCCATGGCGGCGATGCGGTCGGTCTCCTTCACCCGCCAGCTGGCGATGTTGCGCAGGGTGGTGGTGCCATCGGCAAAGAGCGCCATCACCGCCAGCGTCATGGCGGCGTCGGGGATGTGGTTGCAGTCCAGGTCGATGGCCTTGAGCGGCCAGCTGCCGCGCCGGATGCGCAGGGCGTTGGCCTCCCCCTGCACGTCGGCGCCCATCAGGCGGGCCGCTTCGACGAAGCGGATGTCGCCCTGGATGGACGACAGGCCCACGCCTTCGATGGTGATGCCGTCGGTGCCGGGCGCCGCCGGGGCAATGGCCCCCAGTGCGATGAAGTAGCTGGCCGACGAGGCATCGCCCTCCACCGGCATGCGGCCGGGCGACGCATAGCGGCTGCCGGCCGGGATGGTGAAGCGCTGCCAGCCGTCCCGCTGCACCCGCACGCCGAAGCGCTCCAGCAGGTTGAGCGTGATCTCGATGTAGGGGCGCGAGATGAGTTCGCCCACCACCTCGATGGTGATGTCCTGCGTCTGCGCCACCAGCGGCAGCGCCAGCAGCAGCGCGGTGAGGAACTGGCTCGACACATCGCCGCGCACCCGGATCGGCTCGGCCAGCTTGAGCGGGTGCGGCTGGCCGTTCCCCAGCCGCAGCGGCGGGTAACCGGGCTGACCCAGGCAGTCGACCGGGCAGCCCAGCTGGCGCAGCGCATCGACCAGGTCACCGATCGGGCGTTCGTGCATGCGCGGCACGCCGCTGAGGTCGAAACGCCCGCCGTGGCGCGTGGCCAGCAGCGCCAGCGCGGCGGTGAGCGGTCGCATGGCGGTGCCGGCATTGCCCATGAACAGATCGGCCTGGCGCACCGGCAGCTCGCCGCCCAGACCATGCACCCGCAGGGCGCCATCGGCCTGCGGCTCGATGCGGCAGCCGAGCTCGCGCAGGGCCTGCAGCATGACCTGGGTGTCGTCGGAGTCGAGCAGATCGACCACGTCGGTGTGGCCGGTGCTGAGTGCCGCCAGCAGCAGCACCCGGTTGGAGATGCTCTTGGAGCCGGGCAGGCGGACCGTGCCGCCGGCCGCCTGCAGCGGCGGGAGGTCGAGGAAGGCGGTGGAGAACATGGGGCGGTGGTCGGCGCCTCAGCCCTGCGGGCGGATGGCGTTCATGCGCCACTGGGCGCGGGCGATGCTGGCCTGTTCGATCAGGGCTTCCAGGGCGTCGGGGTTCTCGCCCTTGACCGCGTTCTCCAGCGCTTCGAGCGCCTGCCGGAAACGCTGCGACTGGCCCAGCAGTTCTTCGCGGTTGGCCATGAGGATGTCGCGCCAGATCGCCGGATCGCTGGCCGCGATGCGGGTGAAGTCGCGGAAGCCCGGGCCGGCCAGGGCCAGGAAATCGGCGCCCTGTTTCTGGTTCTGGATGGCGTTCATCAGCGCAAAGGCCAGCAGGTGGGGCAGGTGGCTGACGGCGGCATAGGCGGCGTCGTGCGACTCGGGCGACATCTGCCGCACATGGCAGCCCAGGGCCTTCCAGAGCTGGGTGGCGCGCTCGATCTGGGCGGTCTGGGTGCGCTCGATCGGCGTGAGGATGACCTGCCGGCCGTGGTACAGGTCGGCATCGGCGTGCTCCACGCCGGCCAGCTCCTTGCCGGCAATGGGGTGGGCCGGCACGAACACGCCCACCTGATCGCGCAGCACGCGCCGGGCGGCATCCACCACGTCGCGCTTGGTCGAGCCCACGTCCATCAGCAGCATGTCCTTGTGGACCAGGTGCCGGATGGCCTTGAAGGTGGCTTCGGTGGCGGCCACCGGCACCGCCAGCAGCACCACGTCGGAGCCGGAGACCGCCAGCAGCGCCGACGGTGCCTCGATGTCGATCACGCCCATCTGGCGGGCCCGTTCGGTGGTGGAGGGCGACTTGCTGTAGCCCACCACGCGCTTGACCAGACCGGCCTGCTTGAGCGCCAGGGCGAACGAGCCGCCCATGAGTCCGCAGCCGATCAATCCGAGTTGTTCGAACATCATTCGCTCACCGGGTAAGCGCCCAGCACCTTGTAGTAGGCGCACAGACGCTGGAGTTCTTCAAGGGCCGCCGCCACCGCGGGCTGCGACGGATGCCCGGCGATGTCGATGTAGAAGTAGTACTCCCACTGGCCCGACTTGGCCGGGCGCGACTCGAAACGGGTCATGGACACGCCGTGCTGCTTGAGCGGCACCAGCAGGTCGTGCACCGCGCCGGGCCGGTTGGGCACCGACACCACGATGCTGGTGCAGTCGCGGCCGGAAGCCGGCGGCATGGCCATCGTCTGCGGCAGGCTGATGACGGCAAAGCGCGTGCGGTTGTAGGCCTCGTCCTGGATCGCGTGCGAGACGATGTGCAGGCCGAACTGCGACGCCGCGCGCTCGCTGGCAATCGCTGCCCAGGTGGGGTCGGTGGCGGCCAGGCGAGCACCTTCCGCATTGCTCGAGACCGCGCGGCGCTCGGCCTGCGGCAGGTGCTGGGTCAGCCAGTTCTGGCATTGGGCCAGGGCCTGCGGGTGGGCCATCACCACCTGGATGTCTTCCAGCGAATTGGTCTGGCGCAGCAGGTTGTGGCGCACCAGCAGGCTCACCTCGCCGACCACATGCACCGGCGAGCGCAGGAACAGATCGAGCGAACGGGCCACCACGCCCTCGGTGGAGTTCTCCATGCCGACCACACCGAACTGCGCGGTGCCGGCGGCCGTGGCGTGGAACACCTCGTCGAAGTTGGCGCAGTAGATCAGGTTGGCCGCACTGCCGAAGAACTCGATGGCGGCCTGTTCGCAGAAAGTGCCCTGCGGACCGAGCACCGCCACGCGCTGCGGCGTCTCGAGCGCCAGGCAGGCCGACATGATCTCGCGCCAGATGGCGGCCACGTGCTGGTTGAGCAGCGGGCCCTGGTTGGCGCCCTGGATCTTCTCGATCACCTGGGCCACCCGGTCGGGACGGAAGAAGGGCGAGCCTTCGCGGCGCTTGATCTCGCCCACCTCTTCGGCCACACGGGCGCGCTGGTTGAGCAGCGAGAGCAGCTGCTGGTCGAGCGCGTCGATCTTGACGCGCAGCTCGGCCAGGGCCTGGGATTGCTGGGGTTGGGTCATGTCGGGCTGTCTCAGGCCGCTTGTTGTTCGAATTCGCGCAGGTAGTCCACCAGCGCCCGCACGCCCTCCAGGGGCATGGCGTTGTAGAGGCTGGCGCGCATGCCGCCGACCGACTTGTGGCCCTTGAGCTGCAGCAGGCCACGGGCCTGCGCACCGGCCAGGAAGGCCTCGTTGCGGGATTCGTCGCGCAGGAAGAAGGGGATGTTCATGCGCGAACGCACGGCAGGGTCGACCCGGTTCTCGTACAGCTGCGAGCGGTCGATGCAGTCGTAGAGCAGGCGGGCCTTGGCGATGTTGCGCTGCTCCATCGCCGCCACGCCGCCTTGCCGCTTGAGCCACTGGAAGGTCAGGCCTGCCATGTAGATGCTGTAGGTGGGCGGCGTGTTGTACATGGAGCGGTTGTCGGCCACCGTGCGGTAGTTGAAGGCGCTCGGGCAGATGTCGAGCGCGTGGCCGAGCAGGTCGTCGCGGACCACCACCAGGGTCAGACCGGCCGGGCCCAGGTTCTTCTGGGCACCGCCGAAGGCCAGTCCCACGCGGCTCCAGTCGACCGGACGCGAGGCCACATGGGACGAGAAGTCGATCACCAGCGGGGCGTTGCAGCCCAGCGCCTGGAGGTCCGGCAGTTCGTGGAACTCCACACCGTGGATGGTCTCGTTGCTGCAGATGTGCACATAGCGGGCATCGGCGCGCAGCTGCCAGGTGGCCGGATCGGGGATGCGCGTGTGGCCGTCGGCTTCGCTGCTGGCAGCGGCGCGGGCATCGGCGTAGCGCTTCGCTTCCTTCAGCGACTTCTGGCTCCAGCTGCCGGTCACCACCACGTCCACCGCACCGCCTTGCGACAGGTTCAGCGGCACGATGGCGTTCTCGGCCAGACCACCGCCCTGCATGAACAGGATGTGGTGGCTCTCGGGCACCGCCAGCAGGTCGCGCAGATCGGTCTCGGCCTGCTCGCAGATCGACATGAAGGCCTTGCCGCGGTGGCTCATCTCCATCACGCCCATGCCGGTGCCCTGCCAGTCGAGCATCTCGCGCGCGGCCTGGGCCAGCACCTCTTCCGGCATCACGGCCGGTCCGGCCGAGAAGTTGAACGGCCGCGCCATCACGCTGCGCCGTCGCCGGGTTCCGTGGCGTCGGGTGCTTCGGTGGTGTCGGGCACGTTGGCGTCGTTTTCCACGATGCGCTGCAGACCCGACAGCACCGAGCCTTCGTCGAGCGAGATCAGCGTCACGCCCTGCGTGGCGCGGCCCATCTCGCGGATTTCGGACACCCGGGTGCGCACCAGCACGCCCTTGTCGGTGATCAGCATGATCTCGTCGTCGGCGTGCACCAGCGTGGCGGCCACCACCTTGCCGTTGCGCTCGCTCTGCTGGATGGCGATCATGCCCTTGGTGCCCCGGCCGTGCCGGGTGTACTCGCCGATCGGGGTGCGCTTGCCGTAGCCGTTGACGGTGGCGGTCAGCACGCTCTGCTGCTCGTCCTCGGCCACCAGCATCGCGATCACGCTCTGGCCGTCTTCCAGCGACATGCCGCGCACGCCACGCGCATTGCGGCCCATGGGGCGCACATCGTTCTCGTCGAAGCGCACCGCCTTGCCGCCGTCGGAGAACAGCATCACGTCGTGCTGGCCGTCGGTGAGCGCGGCGCCGATCAGGTAGTCGCCCTCATCCAGGTCGACCGCGATGATGCCGGCCTTGCGCGGGTTGCTGAATTCATCGAGCGCCGTCTTCTTGACCGTGCCCATGGAGGTGGCCATGAACACGTAGCGGTCGGACGGGAAGCTGCGGGCCGCACCGGTGAGCGGCAGCACCACGTTGATCTTTTCGCCGTCCTGCAGCGGGAACATGTTGACGATGGGACGGCCGCGCGAGCCGCGCGAACCCGCCGGCACTTCCCACACCTTGAGCCAGTACAGGCGGCCCCGGTTGGAGAAGCACAGGATGTAGTCGTGCGTGTTGGCAATGAAGAGCTGGTCGATCCAGTCGTCTTCCTTGGTGGCGGTGGCCTGTTTGCCGCGACCGCCGCGCTTTTGCGCCCGGTACTCCGAGAGCGGTTGGCTTTTGATGTAGCCGCTGTGGCTGAGCGTGACCACCATGTCGGTGGGCGTGATCAGGTCTTCGGTGGCCAGGTCCTGGGCGTTGTGCTCGATCTCGCTGCGGCGCGCGCCCAGCTTGGTCTGGCCGAACTCCTGCTTCACCGCGGTGAGTTCGTCGCCGATGATGGTGGACACGCGCTCGGGACGGGCCAGGATGTCGAGCAGGTCGTCGATCTCGCCCATCACGTCCTTGTACTCGGCCACGATCTTGTCCTGCTCCAGACCGGTCAGGCGCTGCAGTCGCATCTGCAGGATTTCCTGGGCCTGGGTTTCCGAGAGGCGGTACAGGCCGTTGCCCTGCATGCCGAACTCGCGTTCCAGGCCCTCGGGCCGGTAGTCGTCGGCGTTCACCGTGCCGCCGTCGGCCTTCGCGCGGGTGAGCATCTCGCGCACCAGCTGGCTGTCCCAGCTGCGGGTCATCAGCTCGGCCTTGGCCACCGGCGGGGTGGGGCTCTCGCGGATGATCCGGATGAACTCGTCGATGTTGGCCAGCGCCACCGCCAGGCCTTCGAGCACATGGCCGCGCTCGCGCGCCTTGCGCAGGTTGAACACGGTGCGGCGGGTCACCACCTCGCGGCGGTGCTCCAGGAACACCTGGATCAGGTCCTTCAGGTTGCACAGGCGGGGCTGGCCGTCCACCAGGGCCACCATGTTGATGCCGAAGGTGTCCTGCAGCTGCGTCTGCTTGTAGAGGTTGTTGAGCACCACCTCGGGCACTTCGCCGCGCTTGAGCTCGATCACCAGCCGCATGCCCGACTTGTCGGACTCGTCCTGGATGTGGCTGATGCCCTCGATCTTCTTCTCGTGCACCAGCTCGGCAATGCGCTCCTGCAGGGTCTTCTTGTTCACCTGGTAGGGCAGCTCGTCGACGATGATGGCCTGGCGCTGGCCGCGGTCGATGTCCTCGAAATGGCACTTGGCCCGCATGACCACCCGGCCACGGCCGGTGCGGTAGCCGTCCTTCACGCCCGAGATGCCGTAGATGATGCCGGCGGTGGGGAAGTCGGGCGCCGGGATGATCTCCATCAGCTCGTCGATGGAGGCGTCCGGGTTCTTGAGCAGGTGCAGGCAGGCGTCCACCACCTCGTTGAGGTTGTGCGGCGGAATGTTGGTGGCCATGCCCACGGCGATGCCGGCCGATCCGTTGACCAGCAGGTTGGGCAGGCGGCTGGGCAGCACCAGCGGCTCTTTTTCGGAGCCGTCGTAGTTGGGCCCGAAATTGACGGTTTCCTTGTCGATGTCGGCCAGCATCTCGTGGGCGATCTTCGACAGGCGGATCTCGGTGTAGCGCATGGCCGCCGCGTTGTCGCCGTCCACCGAGCCGAAGTTGCCCTGGCCGTCCACCAGCATGTGGCGCAGCGAGAAGTCCTGGGCCATGCGCACGATGGTGTCGTACACCGCCGAGTCGCCGTGCGGGTGGTACTTGCCGATCACGTCGCCCACGATACGGGCCGACTTCTTGTAGGGCCGGTTCCAGTCGTTGTTGAGCTCGTGCATGGCGTACAGCACGCGCCGGTGCACCGGCTTGAGGCCGTCGCGGGCATCGGGCAGCGCCCGACCCACGATCACGCTCATGGCGTAATCCAGATAGCTGCGCCGCATTTCCTCTTCAAGACTGATGGGCAGGGTCTCTTTGGCGAACTGGGACATGGGCGGTCAGTCTCTGGGAGGTTGAAGGCAATCGGCGATTTTAAGGCGCGCTTCCCGGCGGGCTTTCCGTTCCCTGCTGTTGCATCACGACAACGTGACCATCTTCCCGACCGCCGCGCCAGGGCGGGATTCGGGCTGTGGCGACCGCTCAGGGTTAACCCAATGCCGCTTGTGGCACAATGTTCGGAGCGTTCGGACAACCGTCTGTCTGAAACGTCCATTACGTCATCGCAGTCTGTCTGCGGCTTACCTAGAGGAAAACCATGAAAAAACTCAACAAAGTGGCAATGCTGATTGCAACCGCCGCCATGGCAACGGCCGCTGGCGCTCAGACCATCGACAACTGGCGCAACGGCACCGGTGAACTGGTCTGGAAGAACGGCACCAACGAACTGTGCTGGCGCGATGCCTCCTGGACCCCCGCCACCGCCGCCAAGGGCTGCGACGGCGCCATCGTTCCGGCCGCCGCTCCCGCTGCTGCCCCGGCTCCGGCCCCCGCTCCGGCTCCCGCCGCTGCTGCCCCGGCTCCGGCTCCCGCTCCGGCCGCCACCAAGGTGACCTACGCCGCCGACGCCTTCTTCGATTTCGACAAGGCCGTCCTCAAGCCCGAAGGCAAGGCCAAGCTGGACGACCTGGCCAGCAAGGTCGGCAGCATCAACCTGGAAGTCGTGATCGCCGTGGGCCACACCGACTCCACCGGTGCCGCCAAGTACAACCAGGCCCTGTCGGTCCGTCGCGCTGAAGCCGTGAAGGCCTACCTGGTGAGCAAGGGCATCGAGAGCAACCGCATCTACACCGAAGGCAAGGGCCTGACCCAGCCGGTGGCCGACAACGCCACCCGCGAAGGCCGCGCCAAGAACCGCCGCGTTGAAGTCGAAGTCGTCGGCACCCGCAAGAACTGATCGGCCCTCGGCCTGATCAACAAAACCGCGCTCCGGCGCGGTTTTTTTATGCCTCCGCCAATAATCGCCCCATGACCACCCACACCAACGCCGATCCGGCCGAACTGGCCAAATTCTCCGAACTCGCTCACCGCTGGTGGGACCCGGAGAGCGAATTCCGCCCGCTGCACCAGATCAACCCGCTGCGCCTGACCTGGATCGACTCGCTGGTGGGCCTGTCCGGCAAGCGTGTGCTGGATGTGGGATGCGGCGGCGGCATCCTGGCCGATGCCATGGCCCGCCAGGGGGCTGACGTGCTGGGCATCGACCTGTCGGTCAAGGCTTTGCGGGTGGCGCAGCTGCATGCGCTGGAGGCATCCACCCCGCGCGTGGAGTACCGCGAGGTCAGCACCGAGGACCTGGCTGCCGAACAGCCCGGCAGCTTCGATGTGGTGACCTGCATGGAAATGCTGGAGCATGTGCCGGACCCCGCTTCCATCGTTCAGGCCTGTTCGACCCTGGTCAAGCCGGGGGGCTGGGTCTTCTTCTCCACCCTCAACCGCAATCCCAAGTCGTTCCTGTTCGCCATCGTCGGCGCCGAGTACGTGCTCAACCTGCTGCCCAAGGGCACGCACGAATACGCCAAGTTCATCCGCCCCAGCGAGCTGGCTGGCTATGCCCGCCAGGCCGGGCTGGACCTGCAGCACACCAAGGGCATGGAATACAACCCGCTGACCCGCCGTTACTGGCTCAGCGAGGACACCAGCGTGAACTACCTGTTCGCCACCCGCAAGGCATGAGCGGGCTGGCCGAGGTGCAGGCGGTGCTGTTCGACCTGGACGGCACCCTGATCGACAGTGCCCCCGACCTGGGGGGCGCCGCCGACGAGATGCGCATCCGGCGGGGCTGGGATTCGTTGCCGATGGCCGCCTACCGCCCCCACGCCGGTTCGGGCGCCCGGGGCATGCTCCAGGTGGCCTTCGATGTCACCCCGGACCATGCCGACTACGACACCCTGCGGGAGGAGTTCTATGTCGCCTACGAGGCCCGCCTGACCCGCCACACACGGCCTTTCGACGAGGTGCCACCGCTGATCGACGCACTGGAGCAGCGGGGCCTGGCCTGGGGTGTGGTGACCAACAAGGCGCACCGGTTTGCCGATCCGCTGGTGGCCGCCATGCCGCTGCTGCGCCGCGCCGCCACCGTGGTGTGCGGCGACACCACGCCGCATGCCAAGCCGCACCCCGCACCGCTGCTGGAAGCGGCCCTCCGGCTGGGCGTGGCGCCGCAGCGCTGCATCTACGTGGGCGACGACGAACGGGACATGCTGGCCGGCCGCAGCGCCGGCATGAAGACCCTGGCCGCCTGCTACGGCTACCTCGGACCACAGGCCACCACCGACCACTGGCCAGCCGACGCCCGCATTCTTTCTCCGCTGCAGGTCTTGAAATACCTGCAACTGCCTTAAACTGCTCAGTCTTGGGGCTGCACTGGTTTCGACGTGGGTTCGGACACGCAGCAGGGCATGTCGAGGTTCTGTCACCTCGTAAATCAGCAGAAAAAAACTAACTGCAAACGAAGCAGCAAACGATTCCGTTTACACCAAGTACAAACTGGCGTAAGCGGATCGTATCCGGGGACTAACCTCTCCGGTCCTTGCAGCAGCTCGTCGATGGGCTGTGCCGAGGGCCGCAAGGCCTGAAGCCGCAAGGTCATTCACATCGACTGGACTTGCATCGTGCTCCTTGATGCAGGTCGAGATCCAAGGGGGCTGGCCGATTCCACAGCGTGCCGCTGTGCGGTGGAACCGGCGAGATCAAACCAGACGGCTACACATGTAGAACTGCGCGGAAAAGGCTTGCGGACGGGGGTTCGAATCCCCCCAGCTCCACCACCATCCCGAATCCCGACCCTCACCCGGTCGGGATTTTTTTTCTTCTGCCCAGGTCCGTCCCGCGTTTCAGCGACACGGGCGGCTGCCGATAAACCCCATGGATCCATTCAACGGGAAGAGGGGTTTTTCATGCAGAGCTGGCTCGGCAATGTGCGCCTGGCGCACAAATTCCTTCTGATCGGCGTCATCGCGCTGGTCATGGCAGCACTGCCCACGGCCATGGCCGTGCGGGCCGAGCTGGTGGTCTGGCGGGCCGCCAACAGCGAGACCCAGGGCATTCCCTCCGCGGGGGCCGCCCTGAAGCTGCTGCAGCTCACCCAGCAGCACCGGGGGCTGTCGGCCAACTTTCTGGGCGGCAACGATTCGGTCAAGGACACACGCGCACAGCGCCAGACCGATGTCGATGCTGCCTTTGCCCGCCTGGGCGATGCCCTGGCCCCGCTGAAGACCCCCGCCCTGGAGAGCCGCCACCGCGAACTCGCAGATCAATGGAAGGCACTGGCAGCCGACGTCTCGGCCAAGGCTATTCCGGGGCCGCAGAGCTTTGCGCGGCACACCGCACTGATTGCCGCCATGCTGGCCCTGATCGAAGAGATCAACGACACCGCAGGCCTGAGCCTGGACCCGAATGCCCACACCTACTTCCTGATCCAGTCGGTGCTGGTGCACATGCCCCGCCTGACCGAGTCGCTGGGGCAGGCGCGCGCCCAGGGATCTCTGGTGCTGGCGCGGCGCGAACTGGGTGCCGATCAACGATCCAACCTGTCCGCGCTGGCCAACATCTCGCGCTCGCACATGGCGCAAGCCCGGCGAAGCCTGGAGAAGGCCGTGGCAGCCGAATCACGGCTGGGTGCAGCCATCAATGCCAAGGCGGGTGCCGCCTGGACCGCTGCGGATGCGGCCGTGGCACTGGTCGACCAGGAAATCCTGAAAGCGGAAGCGTTGTCCATGGCGCCCAACGCATTCTTCGCGGCCACCACCGCTCAGATCGATGCGCAATTTGCCCTGATCGACGAGGCCTTCAAGGTGCTGGCCGATGAACTCGCGGCCGAAGCAGCCGGCGCCATGCAGCGGCTGATCCGGCTGGGCGTCGGCATCGGCGTCATGGTGGCGCTGGGGGCTCTGGTCATGCTGGCGATTGCCCGGCAGACCACCCGCGCCATCGCCCAGGCCGTGACGGTGGCCCAGACCGTGGCCGCCGGAGACCTCACCTCACAGATCGAGGTCCGCAGCACCGACGAGACGGGGCAACTGCTGACCGCGCTGCGTGCGATGAACCAGAGCCTGGTGACCATGGTGTCGTCGGTTCGCCAGAGCAGCGAGAGCATCGCCACCGGCAGCGCCCAGATCGCCTCCGGCAATGCCGACCTGTCGTCCCGCACCGAAATGCAGGCCAGCAACCTCGAAGAAACCGCCGCCAGCATGGAAGAGATCACCTCGACCGTGCAGCAGAACGCCGAGACCTCGCGCGAAGCCGCTCGCATCGCCCGAGAGGCCAAGCGGGCTGCCGAAGAAGGTGGTCAGGTGGTGGGCCGCGTGGTCCAGACCATGCACGGCATCAATGACAGCAGCCGCCGCATCAGCGACATCATCGGTGTCATCGACGGCATTGCCTTCCAGACCAACATACTGGCGCTGAACGCGGCCGTGGAAGCCGCCCGTGCGGGCGAACAGGGCCGCGGGTTTGCCGTGGTGGCCGGCGAGGTGCGCAACCTGGCCCAGCGCAGCGCGCAGGCCGCCAAGGAGATCAAGGGCCTGATCGGCGAGAGTGTGGAGCGGGTCGAATCGGGCACCGGGCTGGTCGCCCAGGCCGGCCAGAGCGTGGGTCAGATCGTCGAGCAGGTGGCCCGCGTGTCCCAGCTCATCGAGGGCATCACCCTGGCCAGCCAGGAGCAGGCCGACGGCATTGCCCAGGTGGGGCATGCCGTGTCCCAGCTCGACCAGGTCACGCAGCAGAACGCCTCGCTGGTGGAGGAGGGCGCCGCCGCCGCCGACAGCCTGCGCAGCCAGTCGCAGCAGCTGGCCGACCTGGTGGGCGCGTTCCGGCTGCGCGGCTGATCAGGGCACGGCAACGCAGGGCCTACCATCGGGCCCATGAGCTCCCAATACGAATGCCTGCGCCCCGCCCACCTGTACCGGGAGATCTTCGACGTCGACCCGCCCGAGGACGCCACGGTGGGTCCGCAGGTCTGGCCCCGCCGGCCGGGTGTGTTCATCCGCAAGCGGGCGGAGCCTGATGCGGTTGAAGGGGCCGTGGTGCGAGAGCGGGTCGTCGGCCAGTTCGGCCTGGTGCCGCCGTGGGTGAAGTCCGCGTCCGACGCCAGGCTGCGGTCCACCAAGCTGGTCAATGCCTTCGCCGACACCGCCAGCACTTCCAACAACTTTCGCGCGGCCTGGCTGGGTGCACAGCGCTGCATCGTGCCCCTGATGGCGTTCCAGGTGGACGACTGGCGCAACGGCAAGGCCCTGCCCACGCGCGTGGCCCGGGTGGACGGCCAGCCCATGGGCGTGGCCGGGCTGTGGGAGCGCTGGGCCGGTGCCGATGGCGAGGTCATCGTCAGCTTCTGCCTGCTCACGGTCAACGCCAACAGCCACTCGCTGATGCGCCGCTACGGTCCCCCGGGCAGCGAAAAACGCATGCCGGCCATCCTGAACGAAGGTGGCTATGGTGCCTGGCTGAACGCCGCCCTGCCGGAGAAAGCGCGTGAGTTCATGCGGGCGTACCCGGCCGAAGGGCTCACGGCCAACCCGATCGAAAAGCAGCGGTCAGGCCGCCTGCCGGGTGCCACGGTGGCGCACCGGCCCTGATCGCGCCTCGATTTCTCGCTGCAGGCCCTGCAGGAGCCCCACCGCGAACAGCGCCTCGGTCACCACGAACAGCGGACCGATGATCAGGCCCATCAGGTCGTCGACGAATGCGGGCTTGCGGCCCTCCCAGAAATGGCCGACGAACTGGAACACCCAGCCCACCACGAAGCCGCCGATCCCGATGGTCAGCCAGGCCGCGCCGGACAGCTGGGCCGCCCACGCACCGAACCAGGCGCACAGCGCCAGCAGCGCCGTCATCACCGCACCCAGCCCGGGACTGAGCCGGAGGTAATAGGCCGACGCGGCGATCACGGCGACGACGGCGGGCGATGCCGCCAGGCCGCCCACCGGGAAGGCCGGTCGGGAGAGCAGCACCGTGATCGCCAGCACGATCAGCGGAATGCCGACGAAATGGGTCGCGATGTTGCGGGGGTCGCGGTGGTAGGCCGCGTAGTTCGAGAGTTGATCCACCAGGCTCTTCATCGTGTCTCCAGTGCGAAAGCGCCGATTGTTTGCGCCGGCACAGAATGTCTACTGTCGGGCCGACGACACAAGCGCGTCACCCGCTCCGAAAGGGCTGAAACACATGGTCTGCCGTGATGACTGGCATCGGATTGCGATGGCGGGCAGCTGGTTCGCCGGACTGCCTGCGACCTTCGCCGACGCATTGCTCACCCAGGCGGAGCCGATGTCGCTGGCGGCGGGACAGCGGCTGTTCGCACGCGGCGAGGCGCCGGATGGCCTGTACGGCGTCCTGCGCGGGGTGATCCGCGTGACCGCGATCACCGCGTCCGGCCAGGAGGCCCTGCTGGCGATGCTGGAGCCGCCCCAGTGGTTCGGCGAGATCGCGGTCTTCGATGGCGCGCCGCGCACCCACGATGCCTGGGCGCAGGAGGATTGCGAACTCCTGCGCATACCGCAGGCCACCTTGCTGGCCGAACTCGCCGAGCGGCCACAGCACTGGCGGGATCTCGGGCTGCTCATGACCCAGAAGCTGCGCCTGACGTTTGCCAGCGTCGAGGAGCTGGCCCTGCTGCCACCCACCCGCCGGGTGGCGGGCCGCCTGCTGCTGATGGCCGAGGGCTACGGCACATGGGCAGGGCGCAGCAAACGGGTGCTGCAGGTCTCGCAGGAGCAGCTCGGTCTGATGCTGGCGCTGTCCCGGCAAACGGTGAACCAGTCGCTGCGCGAGCTGGAAACGCGCGGCTGCATCCAGCGCAACCGCGCCTCCATCGAGCTGCTCGACGCGCAGCGGCTTCGCTGCGCCCGCGATGGCCTCTGAGCATCGGCGTCCCTGCCCGGAACGCCGATCCTCACCCCCCCGGTATCTCCGGTTCCACCAGCCGCGCCAGCAGTTCCAGTGACTGCTGCCAGCCCACGATGCAGCTGTCCGGGGGCAGGGCATCGGGCAGGCCGGCCTGTTCGATGTTCAGTTCGGTGCCGCTGCCCACTGCCTTGAACAGGGTGGTGGTGACCAGCTCGCCGGGCAGGTCCGGGCTGTCGAAGCGGTCGGTGGCCACGATCTTCTCGTTGGGCACCAGCTCGCGGAACTCGCCGCCGAAGCTGTGGGTCTGGCCTGCGCTGAAGTTGGTGAACGACATGCGGAAGCGGCCGCCCGGGCGGGCGTCCAGCTCATGCACCGTGGCGGTGAAGCCGTCGGGTGCGTTCCACTTGGCCAGCGCAGCGGCGTCGATGAAGGCACGGAAGACCCGCTCGGGCGGAGCGCGCAGCACGCGCTGGAAGCGCAGGGTGTAGGGCATGGTGGTCTCCTTTCGGGGAAAAGGCCGTCACAGCGGCCGCAGGCGGTGTTCGTGCAGCCGGCTCACCGGCCAGCGTTCGGGCCGGCCGCGCAGGCGCAGGCTGAGCTTGCCGTTGTCGCCCCGCACCGCTTCCGCGATGGCCTGGGCGCGCACGACGGTGCCACGGTGAATCTGCCAGAACTCGTCGGGGTTCAGGCGCGGCAGCAGGTCTTTCAGGGGTGTGCGCAGCAGCAGCTCGGCGTCGGCCGTGAGCACGCGCACGTACTTGTCGGCGGCCTCGAATGCCAGCACCTGCTCCACAGGCACCACGCGCACCGTGGCGCCCACGCTCGCGGTGATCAGCCGCAGCGGTTCGGCCCCCGGGGATGCGGTGGCGGGCAGCGCGGTGCCGCCAGGTTCCAGCAGCTGGTGCAGCCGGCCCAGCAGGGCGTGCAGCTGCTGTTCGCCGGCCTCAGGGTGGCCGGTGACGGCGGGCCGGTCCAGGTGCTGGCGGATGCGCTCCAGCGTGCGTTCCAGCCGCTCGGGCCGCACCGGCTTGAGCAGGTAGTCGATGGCCTGTGCCTCGAAGGCCTGCACCGCGTACTGGTCGTAGGCGGTGACGAAGACCAGGGCCGGGAAGGGCAGGCCCGGGGGCCAGTGTTCGGCGATGTCGGCGGCGGCCTCCAGGCCGCTCTGGCCCGGCATGCGGATGTCCAGGAACAGCACCTGCGGCCGGGCCCGGAGTGCCGCCTGCACGGCGCTGTGTCCGTCGGCCACCACCGGCAGCAGGGAGAGCGCGGGCCAGCTGCGCTGCAGCTCGGAGCACAGCGCCTGGGCGAGCAGCGGCTCGTCTTCGGCAATCAGGGCGGTCGGGCTCATGCGGCGCGGGCGGTGGTGTCGGCGTGGGCGGTGGACAGGGGCAGGCGCAGGGTGACGCGGGTGCCTTCGCCGGGGCGGCTGTGCCAGTCGCAGTGTGCCGCAGCACCGTGGGCGCTGGCCAGCCTTTCACGCACCTGGGCCAGACCGAAACCGCTGCCCGCGCCCGGCCCGTCCGCGCCGATGCCGTTGTCCTGCACCACCAGCTGCAGGGCGCCATCCACCTCGCGGGCCGTCACGGCCACGTGCCCGCCGGCCACCGAGGGTTCCAGTCCGTGGCGGATGGCGTTTTCCACCAGGGGCTGCAGCAGCAAGGCGGGAACGGGATGGTGCCGCAGGTCGGGCGGCAGGTCCAGGGAGTGGGTCAGGCGCGGGCCCATGCGCACCGCCATGATCGCCAGGTAGTCGGCCAGTCGAGCGAACTCGTGGGCCAGTGTGTGGTGACCGGGCCCGCTGCGGCTGGCCTGCAGGGTGGCCCGCAGAAAGCTGTCGAACCGGTCCAGCATGGCCAGGGCACGCGTCGGGTCGGAGCCGATGAGGGCCCGCAGGTTGGCCAGCGTGTTGAACAGCATGTGCGGTTCCAGCTGCGACTCGAGCAGCCGCAGCCGAGCCTCGGTGGCCTGGCGACGGGCCGCTTCCGAGGCCTGCCGGGCCATGGCCAGCTGCTCGCGGCTGGTGATCACATAGGTGGTGATGCCGGCCGCCACCAGCGACACCGCCATGATCTGCAAGGTGGTGGTGGGCAACCCTTGAAGGCCATCCAGCACCGGTCGCCCCATCAACACGTTGGCCAGCATGCAGCCGACGCTGTAGCCGGCCACCACGCCGGTCATCACCAGCAGCGCCATGCGCGAGCCGGTGAGCTGACCGCGCGGGTGGAACACGAACCGGCCACCGTCGATCCAGATCCAGATCAGCAGGCCGATGCACTGGGCGTAGACCCAGTTGATCCACAGGGTTTCGTGGCCCGACAGCGCCAGCAGCACGGCGACGGTGGTGTTGGTCGCCAAGGTGATGCCGAAGCGGCGTCCGACACTCACGCCCAGGGGAGACAGACCGAAAAGGCTCATGCCCGAGTATGGTGCGAAAGCCCGGTGGTCGGCCTCAGGCCACCAGGCTGCGCACCCAGTCGCCGAGCAGGCGCCCCGGCATCAGGGTGAAGGCACCGGCGATCAGGCAGGCGCCCACATAGGTCCTGAGCATGGTCGCCCGGTGGGCCTGCACCCGACCCTGCACCATGTAGCGCAGGGCCAGCACCAGCATGCCCAGCACCAGGGGAATCAGCAGGTGGATCGGCCCGAAGCCGGCAATGTTCGGCAGCCGCGCCGCCGGGATGAACAGGGCCGAGACCGCGGTCATCACCATCAACATGACCCAGGCGTACCCGGCGGCCCGGTGCAGGCGGGCCTGTTCCTTTCCGCTGCGGCGCGACCACAGCGCCAGCGGGCCGATGGCGACCGCCGACAGCGCTGCCGCTGTGTGGATGGCAATCACGGGAGTGAACGACATGGCAGTACCTCCTGGAAATGGGCGTACTGTCGCGGACCGCCGGGCGCCCGACCACCGGGGTGCGACGGAGCGACGCCCGCCGGGAGCGAAACGACACCGTCTTTCGCCAGCCGCGGCGCACGCCCGCGGGCAGGCACAATCCCGCCCACCATGATGGCGTTGCAGGACATTCTTTTTTCGCAGGGCTTCGGCACGCGCCGGGTCTGCTTCGGGCTGGTGCAGATGGGCCATGTGGCGGTGGGTGACCAGGGGACGGTGTGCACCGATCCCCTGCAGTGCTTCGACACCGACGGTCTGCAGTTCTGGGTGCAGGGGCAGGCCTGGGCTTTCCACGACCGGGCCTATCTGATGCTGCACAAGCCGGCCGGCTACGAGTGTTCGCACAAGCCGGGAGCCCATCCCAGCATCTACACGCTGCTGCCCGGTCCGCTGCGGGAGCGGGGAGGCGGTGCATCGGCGGGGGTTCAGGCGGTGGGCCGGCTCGACCAGGACACCACCGGACTGCTGCTGCTGTCGGACGACGGCAAGTTCATCCACCGCATGACCTCGCCGCGCCACCATGTGCCCAAGGTGTACGAGGTCACCCTCAAGCACGCGGGCGATGCGACGCTGGTGAGCCGGCTGCTGGCCGGCGTGGTGCTGGAGGACGACCCGAAACCCGTCAAGGCAGCGGCCTGTGCGCTGGTGGCACCGACCCACCTGCAGCTCACCCTGACCGAGGGCAAGTACCACCAGGTCAAGCGCATGGTGGCGGCAGCCGGCAACCGGGTGGAGGGATTGCACCGCTCGCGCATCGGCCGGATCGATCTGCCGGGCGCGCTGGCGCCGGGCCAGTGGCGCTGGTTGACGGCCGAGGAAGTCGCCTCGCTGACCGCCAAGGCCTGACGCGACGCGGGCGCGGGCTTAAAGCAGGTCACCGCGCCGGCTGTCCAGCGGCGCGAGGAAGGAGTTGTCCTGCCACTGCGACGGCAGGTCGCTGCGCGGCTCGCCGGCCTGGCTGCTGGGCCAGTTGCTCAAGGGACCGAAGTCGCTGTGGCCGCGCGAGGTGCGCTGGCGGTGGATGGCGGTGCGCAGGCTGTTCTGGGCCGCGATGATGGCCCGCTCTTCCATCTCGCGTTCGCGCATGGCCTGGCTCATCGGCGACTCGCCCAGGAACTCGCCCCGGATCTCGGCCACCGTGGGCAGGCCGTTGGAGCGCACCACCCAGTACGGCACATGGCACTGGCTCAGCAGCGAATGCTTGACGGCCCGCGTGCTGCGCGGGATGCCGGCGGTGCCGGGGACGTCCACGCACCCGACCACACGGCCGTCGGCGCGGCAGATGGTGAAGGTGCAGTACACCCCGCCCAGCAGCTTGTACCAGTCCATGCTTTCCTGCTTCTCCCGGGGCAGGGTGAAGCGGGTGACCGGCATCTTGATCATGATGTGGTGGTCGTAGAAGGCACGGGCCAGCCAGTGCCACACCCGGGCTTCCTCGCTGTTGACGACCGAACGCAGGCCCAGCGGCCAGTGATCCGGCAGTTTCCGCCGCGCGCGGGTGCTGCGGGCGGTCCAGACCCGCTGCAGCCACGCGCCGAGCACTGCCACGACGGGCAGCAGCACGGCGAGCAGCCATGGCGAGGTCCAGGAAAGGGTGTTCATGGGGGGATGGGCGGTCGATCTGTATCAAAGTGTATTGAGAACCGCCTGCCGCAGCCCCTGGCTTCAACCGACTTGAGCCAAAAAGCACGCCTTTGTGTGAATTTTGTTGAAAAAGCACCCTGAAAGTGACGTTTTACGGGAACGGCGCCAGGAATGCGGCCACGGCCCGGGTGAGCGCTTCCGGGTGATCCCGGTGCGGACTGTGGCCGCAGTGGTCGATTTCCAGCGTCATGGCATGCGGCACGGCCCGTTCAATGGCCCGCAGCTGCTCCAGCGTGCCGTACTCGTCCTGCCGGCCCTGCACCAGCATCAACGGGGTGGCGATGCCGGCGCATTCGTCCCGGATGTCGAAACGGCGGAAGGCATCGCTCAGCCACACGTCGTTCCACTGCCAGAAGGCGTTGTCCACATCGGCATGGTGGCGCGCCAGCCGGTCGCGCAGGGTGCTGTCATAGGCGTCCCGGGCGGTGCTGATGGCCTGGATGGCGATGTCCTCCACGAACACATGGGGCGCCATCACCACGGTGGCGGTCACGGCATGCCGGGCGGCATGGATCAGCGCGATGGTGGCGCCGTCGGAGTGGCCGATCAGCACCGGCCGTTGCACACCCAGCGCGTCCAGCAGGGCCGGCAGCACGTCCAGCGCCTCGCGGTGCATGTAGTCGGGTTCGTGCCGGCCGATGTGCCAGAACCCGTCCATCCGTCCCGGCCCTCGCCCGTCGGCCACGGGGTCCGACTGGCCGTAGCCCCGTCGCGAGTACACCCAGCCGCTGCGACCGGTGGCGGCACACAGGTCGGCCGGCCAGGACCGGCCGCGCTGGCGCCACAGCGACACGCTGCCCAGTCCTTCGTGCAGGAACACCAGCGGTGCGCGGTCGGTCGGTCCCGGAATCCGTTCCACCTCCAGGCCGACCCCATGGATGTCGATGCGGGGCATGGCGCCCATGCTAGGGGCCAGGGCGCCCGGCGCGCTGTCGCCTGTGTTGAAGAGGCGCGTTGTATTCTTCGCGGCATGTCGTTGATGTTCGATGCCTTCTGGCGCGCCGTGGCCTACTGCGTGCACCCCCGTGTGATCGGCCTGTCCATCCTGCCGCTGGTGCTGATGGTGGTGCTGTCGTTCGGTCTGGGTTATTTCTTCTGGGAGCCGGCCGTGGCGGGTGTCACGGCCTGGTTCGAGGCCTTCGAGCTGGTGCAGGCCTTCCTGTCCTGGCTGGACCGGATGGGGCTGGGCACCCTGCGCACCGTGTTCGCGCCGCTCGTGGTGCTGGTGCTGGCCACCCCGGCCATCGTGGTGCTGTGCCTGCTGCTGGTGTCGCTGTTCATGACGCCGGCCATGGTCGATCTGGTGGCCCGGCGACGTTTCGGCGCGCTGGAGCGGCGCCACGGCGGCTCCATGCTGGCCAGTGTGCTGTGGTCCACCGGCTCCACCGCCCTGGCGCTGGTGGCGCTGGTGCTGTCGGTGCCGGCCTGGTTCATTCCGCCCCTGGTGCTGATCCTGCCGCCCCTCATCTGGGGCTGGCTCACCTACCGCGTGTTCACCTACGACGCACTGTCGGAACACGCCACGGCCGAGGAGCGCCGGACCCTCATGCGACGGCACCGCAGCTCGTTGCTGGTGATGGGCGTGCTCAGCGGCTACGTGGGCGCGGCGCCCAGCCTGCTGTGGGCGTCCGGGGCCATGTTCATCGCGCTGGCACCGCTGCTCGTGCCCATTGCCATCTGGGTCTACACCCTGGTGTTCGCTTTTGCGTCGCTGTGGTTTGCCCACTATTGCCTGGCGGCGCTGGAGCGTCTGCGCCAGGAGCCGCTGGTGGTGCCCGTGGAGGTGGTCGATACCCCCGCAGCCTCGCCGGCGGCGTCCGATCCGCCGCCGCTGCCACCCCCGCTCTGACCGTTCTTCACACGACCCATGTCTTCCTTTGGCCTGATCATCATCGGCGACGAAATCCTGTCCGGCAAACGCCAGGACAAACACATGACCCAGGTCATCCAGCTGTTGCAGGCGCGCGGCCTGTCGCTGGCCTGGTGCCAGCTGGTGGGAGACGACCGCCAGCGCATCACCGCGGCGCTGGCCCAGGCCTTCGGCAGCGGCGACATCGTGTTCTCGTGCGGCGGCATCGGCGCGACCCCCGACGACCACACGCGCCAGTGTGCCGGTGCGGCGCTCGGCCGCGAGCTGGTGCTCCATCCGCAGGCTCGCGACCTCATCGAGTCCCGCATGCGCGACCTTGCCGCCGAGCAGGGCGTGCCGTTCGACCCCACCCGGCCCGACAACGTGCACCGCTACAACATGGGCGTGTTCCCGCAGGGCGCGCGCATCATCCCCAACCCGTACAACAAGATCCCGGGCTTCAGCCTGGACGGCCCGGGCGGCGGCACGGTGCACTTCGTGCCGGGTTTCCCGGTCATGGCATGGCCCATGATCGAGTGGGCGCTGGACGAGCTGTATCCGCACCTCCACCAGGCTGTCGCCGGCCTGGAGAAGTCGGTCATCGTGATGGGCGCCATGGAGGCGGCCCTGACGCCGCTCATGGAGCGCATCGAGGCCGATCACGCGGTCAAGGTCTTCAGCCTGCCCAGCGTGGACCATCCGCAGTGGGGGCGGCACATCGAGCTCGGCGTCAAGGGCGCCACGGCCGCGGTGGAAGCGGCCTACCTCGCGCTGCAGGCCGGTTTGCGCGAAGTGGGTGCCCAGCTGGGCCCCGAAATGGTGCGAAAAGCCGCTGCACCAAATTAATGCATCCAAGTTTGCACCTTGATGGTGCATTCTGGCGGTGACGGCCGTTCGATCGCGCCGGTGCAAGCCCGTGGGCCTGGGCGATAATCCCGCGCTGGTGCCTGCATCGCGCAAACGGTGCACGCCGGTCGATCGACGGTTGCGGTGGCATGAAAGCTGCTTACCCAAGGCCGTACCGCTTTTTCCCTTCCAACCCGTACAGGAGCATTTGATGGCCAAGACCGTCGCAGACGTGATGCAGATGGTGAAAGACAACGAGGTCAAGTTCGTTGACTTCCGCTTCACCGACACCCGTGGCAAGGAACAGCACGTGACCGTGCCGATCTCCGCCTTCGGCGAAGACAAGTTCACCTCGGGCCATGCCTTCGACGGTTCGTCCATCGCTGGCTGGAAAGGCATCGAAGCGTCGGACATGCAGCTCATGCCCGACCCGAACACCGCCAACATCGACCCCTTCTTCGAAGAGACCACGCTGTTCCTGCAGTGCGACGTGGTCGAGCCCAGCGACGGCAAGGCCTACGACCGCGATCCGCGTTCCATCGCCAAGCGCGCCGAGGCCTACCTGAAGGCCTCCGGCCTGGGCGACACCGCCTACTTCGGACCGGAACCCGAATTCTTCATCTTCGACGGCGTGCGCTGGAGCAATGAGCCCGGCAACGTGATGTTCGCCATCGACGAATACGAAGCCCCCTGGAACACCGGCAAGCAGCTCGAAGGCGGCAACCGCGGCCACCGTCCCACCACCAAAGGCGGCTACTTCCCGGTTCCCCCGGTCGACAGCACCCAGGACATGCGCGCCGAGATGTCCCTGATCCTCGAGTCGCTGGGCATACCGGTCGAGGTGTTCCACCACGAAGTGGCCGGCGCCGGCCAGAACGAGATCGGCACCAAGTTCTCCACCCTGGTGGAACGCGCCGACTGGACCCAGGTCCTGAAGTACGTGGTCTGGAACGTGGCCAACGCCTACGGCAAGACCGCCACCTTCATGCCCAAGCCCTACGCGGGCGACAACGGCTCGGGCATGCACGTGCACCAGTCCATCTGGAAGGACGGCAAGAACCTGTTCGCCGGTGACGGCTACGCCGGCCTGAGCGATTTCGCCCTGTACTACATCGGCGGCATCATCAAGCACGCCCGTGCCCTCAACGCCATCACCAACCCTGGCACCAACAGCTACAAGCGCCTGGTGCCCGGCTTCGAGGCCCCGGTGAAGCTGGCCTACAGCTCGCGCAACCGCTCGGCTTCCATCCGCATCCCGTACGTGGCCAACCCCAAGGGTCGCCGCATCGAGGCGCGTTTCCCGGATCCTTCGGCCAACCCGTACCTGTGCTTCTCGGCCCTGATGATGGCCGGCCTGGACGGCGTGGAGAACAAGATCCACCCGGGCGAAGCCGCCACCAAGGACCTCTACCACCTGCCGCCGGAAGAGGACAAGCTGGTCCCCACCGTGTGCCACAGCCTGGACCAGGCCCTGGAGTACCTCGACAAGGACCGTGCCTTCCTGACCAAGGGCGGCGTGTTCACCGACTCCATGCTGGACGCCTACATCGAGCTGAAGATGCAGGAAGTCACCCGCTTCCGCATGGCCCCGCACCCGGTCGAGTACGACATGTACTACTCGCTCTGATCGACCGATCGGGCACCAGGGACGGCTTCGGCCGTCCTTTTTTTTGCCCGTCGTCCAGCCAGACCATCCGCTGCGCTGGCGCACGGGGCACTTTGGTCGATCGATTCGGTCATACTGCCCGATCTCGTGTCTGTCCCCATGGAGCCGCCACCGTGCCTGCCCAGAACCCGTTCCTGTCCCCGAGCCGCCTTGCCAGCCTGGCCCTGCTGAGCAGCTTCGGCCTGCTGCCCGCCCTGGCCCAGGACCGCATCTACCGCTGCGGCAACGAATACACCAACAACGCCCAGGTCGCCAAGTCGCGCAACTGCACCGTGATCGACGGCGGCAACATCACCGTCATCGAGGGTCCCCGGCCAGCGACGCCGGCCAGCCGGCCGTCCGGCAGCGCGCCCGGCGCATCGTCCGAGCGCAGTGGCGGCGAGCGCATCGACAGCGCGTCGCAGCGCGCCCGCGACAGCGACGCCCGGGCGATCCTCGAAGGCGAGCTGCGCCGCGCCGAGGCCCGCCTGGCCGAAGCCCGCAGCGCCTACGCCAACGGCGAGCCCGAAAAACAGGGCATCGAAGGCCGCAACCACCAGCGTTACCTGGACCGCGTGGCCGAACTCAAGGCCGCCGTGGCCCGGGCCGAGGCGGACGTGGCCGGTCTGCAGCGCGAGCTCGGTCGCCTGGGCGGCCAGCCGGGCGGGCGGTGAGCGCCGCTGCCACCCCCGGGGCCTCGGGCCCCGCCGGCCGCTTTCAGTCGCTCGACCTGCTGGCCACCCTGGTGGCCGTGGTCGACCTGCAGGGCCGCGTGCTGTACGCCAATGCAGCGCTGGAGGACGCACTGGGCATGTCGCGCCGCAGCATCACCGGCGCGCGCATGCAGGACTGCTTCACCGACCCCTTACTGCTCGACAACGCCCTGTCCGGGGCCCGCGGCAACGAGTTCGCCGCGCTGCGGTACGACGCCTTCCTGCGCCGTGCTGCACACGATCCTTTGCCGGTGCATGTGGTGGTGGCGCAGACCGAAAACAGCACCGAAGTGGTGGTGGAACTGCTGCCGCTGGAGCAGCAGACCCGGCAGGAGCGCGAGGAGCGCCTGATCGATCAGGCGCAGGCCAACAAGGAACTCATCCGCAACCTGGCCCACGAGATCAAGAACCCCCTGGGCGGCATCCGGGGCGCGGCCCAGCTGCTGCAGATGGAGCTCGATTCCAGGGAGCTGATCGAATACACCCAGGTCATCATCCACGAGGCCGACCGGCTGCAGTCGCTGGTGGACCGGCTGCTGGCGCCGCACCGCCGCCCCCACGTGGTGGGCGACGTCAACATCCACGAGGTCTGCGAGCGGGTGCGCTCGCTGATCCTGGCCGAATTCCCGCGTGGCCTGCGGGTGGTGCGCGACTACGACATCTCCATTCCGGAGTTCCGGGGCGACCGCGAGCAGCTGATCCAGGCCGTGCTGAACATCGCGCACAACGCGGCGCAGGCGCTGTCGGAGCGCATCGCGGCGGGCGATGCGCGCATCACTTTCCGCACGCGGGTGGGTCGGCAGGTGACTTTCGGCAAGCAGCGCTATCGGCTGGCACTGGAATTGCATGTGATGGACAACGGGCCCGGCGTGCCGGACTCGATCAAGGACCGCATCTTCTTTCCCCTGGTATCGGGGCGTGATGGTGGGTCCGGCCTGGGACTGACGCTGGCACAGACCTTCGTGCAGCAGCACCACGGCCTGATCGAGTGCGAAAGCACACCGGGACACACGGACTTCAAGATCCTGATCCCGCTGCCCTAGACATCACACACAAGCGCCCGAACAAGGACCACCGACACATGAAGCCGATCTGGATAGTGGATGACGACCAATCGATCCGCTTCGTGCTCGAAAAAGCGCTGCTGCGCGAGAACCTGCCCACGCGCAGCTTCACCAACCCGCAGGAAGTGCTGCGGGCCCTGACCGACACGCCCGACGCCGAGGGGCCGCAGATCCTGGTGAGCGACATCCGCATGCCGGGTGGCTCCGGCCTGGAGCTGCTGGACAAGGTCAAGGAACGGCTGCCGGGGCTGCCGGTGATCATCATGACCGCGTTCTCCGACCTGGACAGCGCGGTCAGTGCCTTCCAGGGCGGCGCCTTCGAGTACCTGCCCAAGCCCTTCGACCTGCCCAAGGCGGTGGAGCTGATCCGCCGTGCGGTGGAAGAGAGCCAGCGCGAGGAGGTGGCCGAGGAACGCATGAGCGCCGTGCCCGAGATGCTGGGCCAGGCCCCGGCCATGCAGGACGTGTTCCGTGCCATCGGCCGCCTCTCGCAGAGCCAGGTCACGGTGCTGATCACTGGCGAATCCGGCTCCGGCAAGGAACTGGTGGCCCGCGCCCTGCACAAGCATTCGCCCCGTGCCAGCGGTCCGTTCGTGGCCATCAACACCGCCGCCATACCGAAGGACCTGCTGGAGAGCGAGCTGTTCGGTCATGAGCGTGGCGCCTTCACCGGCGCGCAGACCATGCGGCGCGGCCGCTTCGAGCAGGCCGACGGCGGCACCCTGTTCCTCGACGAGATCGGCGACATGCCGTTCGACCTGCAGACCCGGCTGCTGCGGGTGCTGTCCGATGGCCACTTCTACCGCGTGGGCGGCCACAGTGCGGTGCGCGCCAATGTGCGCGTGATCGCCGCCACCCACCAGAACCTGGAGCAGCGCGTCAAGGAGGGGGTGTTCCGCGAAGACCTGTTCCACCGCCTCAACGTCATCCGCCTGCGGCTGCCGGCGCTGCGCGAGCGCCGCGAAGACGTGCCCATGCTGACCCGGTTCTTCCTGCAGCAGAGCGCGCGCCAGCTCGGGGTGGAGCCCAAGCGGATTTCCGAACCGGCGCTCAAGCTGCTGGGCGGCTTCGACTTTCCCGGCAACGTGCGCCAGCTGGAGAACCTGTGCCACTGGCTCACCGTGATGGCGCCGGCCCAGGTGATCGAGGTCAAGGACCTGCCGCCCGAAGTGCTGGGCAGTGTGGCCACGGCGCAGAGCGGCGCCGACGATCCGGTGGGTGCGGCCCTGCCGTCACCGGTGGCCGGTGTGCCTGCGGCAGCGGCGGTGCCGGCGGCGGTCCCGGCCGCGCTGAACGGCTCGGCACCGGCATCCGATGCCGCCGGTCTTTCCTGGGAGCAGGGCCTTCAGGCCGAGGCACTGGCCTTGCTCGAGACCGGTCGGACCGATGTGTGGGACGTGCTCACCCGCCGTTTCGAGACCCGACTGATCCAGACCGCGCTGGCCAACACCCGCGGTCGCCGCATCGAGGCGGCGCACAAGCTGGGCATCGGGCGCAACACCATCACCCGCAAGATCCAGGAACTGGACCTGGAGTGAGCCTCAGCCCAGCGTGAGCACCACCGGTGCGTGGTCGCTGGGCTGCGGGTTCTTGCGCGGTGCGCGGTCGATGGTGCATGCCGTGGCCCGGGCCTTGAGCGCATCGGTGATCAGGATGTGGTCGATGCGCAGGCCCCGGTTCTTCTGGAAGCCCAGCATGCGGTAGTCCCACCAGCTGAAGCTCTTGGGCGGCTGCTCGAACAGCCGGTGGGCGTCGTGCAGTCCGAGACCGATGAGGGCCTGCAGGTGGGTGCGCTCCTCGGTGGTGCAGTGGATGGTCTCGCGCAGGCCGTCCGGGTCCCACACATCGGCATCGTCGAAGGTGATGTTGTAGTCCCCCATCAGGACCAGCTGCGGGTGCGCCGCCATCTCGGCCTTCACCCATTCGCGCAGCGCGGTCAGCCAGGCCATCTTGTAGGCGAACTTGTCGCTGCCCGGAGCCTGCCCGTTGGGAAAGTAGGCGCCGATCACCCGCACGCCATCGATGGTGGCGCACAGCACGCGCGACTGCTCGTCGGCAAAGCCGGGGATGTTCTTCACGACGTCCGTGGCGGGCTGGCGGCTCAGCAGCGCCACGCCGTTGTAGGTCTTCTGGCCGAACCACTGGGCCTGGTAACCGGCCTCGGCCAGGGCCTGGGCCGGGAACTTGTCGTCGGTGAGCTTGAGTTCCTGCAGGGCCAGCACATCCACCGGGTGGGCGGCCAGCCAGTCCAGCACCTGAGGCAGACGGACCGAGAGGGAGTTGACGTTCCAGGTGGCAAGTTTCATGGGTTCGGGTGGGGTCGGCGGTTTGCGGATCAGCCCGCGAGTCTAGCGGCGGGCGGACGGCAGGGCCTGCCGACGCAAGGGGACACGCAGGCGTGACGGATGTCCTGGTTGTGCAGGAATCCCGCACCGACTTCGGGACAAACATCACGCGCCCCCCGGTTGGCTATCCGTTCATTCTTCAAAACAGACCGCTTGGAGACAAACTATCGGCATTCATCGGTCGATAGCACCGTTGCTGTATCGCCTCAAAGCTCATGAAAAGGAGTCTGCAGTGAACAAGAAGAACCCATCTGCCCCTGTCTGGGGTCTCACCCGCCGCCTGTACGCCTTGAGCGCGCTGGTCTCGCTGGCGCTGGTCGCCGTGGTGGCGTACGCCTACATCGGGCTGTCCGATGTGCGCGCCCGTGCCGAAAAAACCAAGGCCGTCCGGGTGCCCCAGCTGCTCGCCATGACCGAGGTGGAGCTGGCCATCACCCGCGCCTCCCTGCAGCTGCGCCATGCCATGCTGGCCCGCAACGAGCGTGAGCAGCAGGAGGCGCTGGCCGACATTGCCGGCTATCGCAAGCAGATCGACCAGGCCCTGGAGCGCTACGAAAGGAGCCTCTACACCGCCAAGGGCAGGAGCCAGTTCGCCAGGGTTCCGCCCGTCATGGACGAATTCTGGTCGGTGGCCGAGCGCAATCTGGCGCTGGTGCTGGCCGGCCAGAAGGAGCAGGCCTTCGATTTCCTGGTCCGTGAGACCATTCCCGCCCGCAACAAGGTGCTGGCGGTGGTCGACGAGGGTGTGCATTACCAGGAAGGCGCCCTGGAGGGGGACATCGGCGCCATCAGCGATACGGTGTCGGTGATCGCGTCGTCTCTGGCGACGGTGGTGATCCTGATCGCGGCGGGCCTGCTGGCCTTCTCGTTCTGGATGGCCCGGTTGCTGCAGCGCCGCGTGGCGCAGGCCCGTGAGACGGCTGAACGGGTTCGTGACGGCGACCTCTCCACCCCTGTTCATGACGACGGGCGCGACGAGTTCTCGCCGCTGCTGGCGGCCTTGCAGGCCATGCAGCAGTCGCTGGTGACCCTGGTGTCCCACGTCCGCTCCAGTGCCGAGGGCGTGGCGGCCGCCAGCACCCAGATCGCTCAGGGCAACGAAGACCTGTCCTCCCGCACCGAGCAGCAGGCCTCGGCGCTGCAACAGACGTCGGCCACCGCCGGCCTGCTCGGTGAGACGGCCCGGCAGAACGCCGGCAGTGCCAGCCATGCCAGCGAACTGGCCCAGACCGCCAGCCGCATCGCCGAGCAGGGCGGCGCAGTGGTCGGTGATGCGGTGCAGACCATGAGGGACATCAACGACAGCAGCCGCCGCATCGGCGACATCATCGGCGTGATCGACGGCATTGCCTTCCAGACCAACATCCTCGCGCTCAACGCCGCGGTGGAAGCCGCGCGGGCCGGCGAGCAGGGCCGTGGCTTTGCGGTGGTGGCCAGCGAGGTGCGCAACCTTGCGCAGCGCAGTGCCGCAGCAGCCAAGGACATCAAGGCGCTGATCAACACCAGCGTGGAGCGGGTGGCGCAGGGGACGGAGCAGGTCAATCGGGCCGGCACCACCATGCAGGAGGTGGTGCAGGCGATCCAGCGCGTGACCGACATCGTCGGCGAGATCAGCCAGGCCAGCACCGAGCAGAGCGACGGCGTGGCCCAGGTGGGCGAAGCCGTTCGCCAGATGGACGACGTCACCCAGCAGAACGCGGCGCTGGTGGAAGAAAGCGCTGCCGCTGCGGCCGGCCTGCGCCAGCAGGCGCGTCAGATGGTGGAGGCGGTCGCGGTGTTCCGGCTGGCGCCCGCCTGAGCAGGGCGCTGTTTCACCAGCGCAGGGCGCAGCGGTCGCCGCTGGCCTGCCGCCACACCGACACGGCGCACAGGCCGGGCACCTGCGGTTCGAGCTCACGCCGGATGAAGCTGCACAGGTTCTCCAGCGTGGGGATACCGATGCCCTCCACCTCGTCCAGGAAGTGGTGGTCCAGCTTCTCGCGCAGCACCGCGATGGTGCGGCGCAGGTAGGCCAGGTCGATCACCATGCCGCCGGCATCCGGCGTGCCGCGCACCGTCACCTCGGCCTCGTAGGTGTGGCCGTGCACCCGGCGGCTGCCTTCGGCCTCGATGGTGCGGCGCAGGGTGTGGGCCGATTCAAAGTAGAAGCGCTGCGAGAGTTCGTGCAGCGCAACGGGTGGGGTGGGACTCGTGCTCATGGGATGTCCAGGATCTTGTGGGTCTGCAGCGAAAGGCGCCAGCGCGGATGGGCCTGGCAGAAGTCGATCGCGCGCCGGGTGTTCTGCTGGCGCATCAGGCCGTCCATGGGCTGCAGCAGCCAGTGGTCGAACTGCACATCGGGCAGGGCTTCCACCGCCTCGGGCAGCAGCCCGGGCTGCGGCCAGACCAGCTTGAGCTCGTGGCCGCGCCGCTGCACCCAGTCGGCGCCGGCCTTGGGGCTGACGCAGATCCAGTCGATGCCCTCGGGCACCGGCAGTGTGCCGTTGGTTTCCACCGCGATCTCGAAGCCCTCGGCATGCAGGGCGTCGATGAGTGCCTGGTCGATCTGCAGCATGGGCTCGCCGCCGGTGATGACGATGTAGCGGTGGCCCTGGCCCTGCGGCCAGAGCGAGGCCGCCAGGGCCGCCAGGGCGGCCGCCTGCGCGAACTTGCCGCCGCGCACGCCGTCGGTGCCGACGAAATCGGTGTCGCAGAACCGGCAGACGGCGGTCTCGCGGTCCTCCTCGCGGCCGTTCCAGAGGTTGCAGCCGGCCATGCGGCAGAACACGGCCGGGCGGCCGGCTCGCAGGCCTTCGCCCTGCAGTGTGTAGAAGACTTCCTTGACGGCGTAGCTCATGGCCGGCGCTCCAGCGTCACGAAGGCAAAGGGCAGGCCGTCGGCCGAGACATGGGCTTCGCGCCGGGTCTCGACCCATTCCGGACCGAAGGCGGGGGCGAAGGCATCGCCCTCGAACGCGCGGTCGATTTCGGTGATCACGGCGGTGCTGGCGCGGGGCAGGGCCTGGGCATAGATCTGCGCCCCGCCGATCACCCACACATCGGGCTGGCCGGCGCACAGGGCCAGGGCTTCGTCCAGCGAGGCGGCGCGCTGAGCGCCGTCGGCCTGCCAGGCGGTGTCGCGACTGAGCACGATGTTGGCGCGGCCCGGCAGCGGCCGGAAGCGCGGCGGCAGCGAATCCCAGGTCTTGCGGCCCATGACCACCGGGCAGCCCAGCGTGGTGCGCTTGAAGTGCGCCAGGTCTTCCGGCAGGTGCCAGGGCATGCGGTTGTCGCGGCCGATGACGCCGTTGGCAGCGCGGGCCAGGATGAGGTGCAGGCGGGGCAGGGTGGCCATGGTTCAGGTGCGGGAAGCTGCAACGGTTCGGCCGGGCGCGGGCAGCAGCACGCTGGCGATCGCCATCATCACGAAGCCGATGGCCAGCCAGTCCTGCCAGTGCGGGATCTCGCCGACGATGAAGGTGGCACTCAGCGTGCCCACCAGCGGGATGGCCATGACGCTCATGGCGCTGGTGGCCGGCGGCAGGTGGCGCGCCAGACCGAACCAGATCAGCTGGGCCACGCCGTAGTTGATCAGCACGCCGTACAGCAGGCTCAGCCACATGGCGCCGCTGAAGCTCGACACATCGGGGGCCGGCTCGAATGCGATGGCCAGCGCCCACACCACCCCGCTGCCCAGCAGCAGCATCCACACCGTCACCACCATGGGCGAGAGCGTGAAGCTGGCGCGGCGGAACAGCAGCGTGCCCAGGCCCCACGACAGGGCGGCGCCCAGCATCCAGGCAATGCCCACCGGGCGGCCGCTGAGGCTCTGCAGCTCGTGCCACAGCAGCAGGCCGATGGCGATGCCGGCGCTGATCACGGCGACCCGCACCCGGGGGGTGATGCGTTCGCCGAAGAACAGCGCGCCCAGCAGCACGGTGAAGATGGGCATGGTGAAACCCAGGATGGCGGCACGCCCGGATGCCAGCGCCTGCACCCCGAAGATGGACAGCGTGTGCCACCCCAGCACGTTGGGCAGGCCGAGCCAGGCGATGGTGGCCCATTCGTCCCGCCGGGGCCACATGCGCTCGCCCTGGCCGCGCACGTACAGAAACAGCCAGGCCGCGCCCAGGCACATGGTGCTGGCACGGAAGTACAGCGGCGGCATCTCCTGCAGCGACAGCTTCATCATGGGCCAGTTGACCCCCCACATGAGGGTCAGGGCCAGCAGACCCCAGAGCTGGCGGCGGCTGAGCAGGGCGGCCGGCATCAGACCGCCACCGGCGCCTTGATGGCGGGGTGGTGCTGGTAGTCGAGCACCTCGAAGTCCTCGTACTGGTAGTCGAAGATCGAGTCGGGCCTGCGGCGGATGTTCAGCGTCGGGTAGGGGAAGGGCTGGCGCGAGAGCTGCAGTTCCACCTGCTCGTGGTGGTTGCTGTAGATGTGGCAGTCGCCGCCGGTCCAGATGAAGTCACCCACGTCCAGATCGCACTGCTGGGCCAGCATGTGGGTCAGCAGCGCATAGCTGGCGATGTTGAACGGCACGCCCAGGAAGATGTCGGCGCTGCGCTGGTAGAGCTGGCAGCTGAGTTTGCCGCGCTCGCCGGGCGCCTGCGGCGGCGCCACATAGAACTGGAAGAAGGCGTGGCAGGGCATGAGCGCCATCTTGTTCAGGTCGGCCACGTTCCAGGCGCTCACGATGATGCGGCGCGAATCGGGGTTGGTGCGCAGCTGCTTCACCACCTCGCTGATCTGGTCGATGTGGCCACCCTCGGGGGTGGGCCAGCTGCGCCACTGCACGCCGTACACCGGGCCCAGATCGCCGTCTTCACGGGCCCATTCGTCCCAGATGGTGCAGCCGCGCTCCTGCAGCCACTTCACGTTGCTGTCGCCGCGCAGGAACCACAGCAGCTCCACGATGAGCGCCTTGAGGAACACCTTCTTGGTGGTCACCAGCGGGAAGCCCTCGTTGAGGTCGAAGCGCATCTGGTGCCCGAACACGCTGGTGGTGCCGGTGCCGGTGCGGTCGGTCTTCTTCACGCCCGTGGTGTAGACGTGGCGCATGAAGTCTTCGTACTGGGAGCGCACGGGGCGGGTGGCGGCATCAGGCATGGTGACGGGGGTATCGAGGGTGTCCGGGGGCAAGGAGGGATTTTCCCCCGAATCGAAAAGGCCGGCTCAGGCCAGCACGCGGCCCGGGTTCATCAGGCCCTGCGGGTCCAGCGCGGTCTTGATGGAGCGCATCAGCCCCAGGGCCACAGCGTCCTTGTAGTGCGGCAGGCAGGCGGCCTTGAGGCTGCCCACGCCGTGCTCGGCGCTGATGGAGCCGCCGTGGCGGGCCACGGCATCGAACACCAGGGTGTTCACCCGGGTTTCCTGCTCGGCCAGGAAACGCGCCGGGTCGGCATCAAGCGGGGCCTGCACGTTGTAGTGCAGGTTGCCGTCGCCCAGGTGCCCGAAGTTCACCAGCCGCACACCGGGAATCTCGCGCGCCAGCAGGGTGTCGGTCTCGGCGCAGAAGGCCGGAATGCGGGACACCGGGATGCTGATGTCGTGCTTGATGTTCAGGCCTTCCTCGGCCTGTGCCAGCGGGATGCTCTCGCGGATGTGCCACAGACCCTGGGCCTGGGCGATGCTCTCGGCCACCACCGCGTCGCTTACCGTGCCGGCCTCCAGCGCGGTTTCCAGCAGGCGCTCGAACTGGGTCCGCGCATGTTCTTCGCTCTCGCTGTCGCTGTTCTCCAGCAGCACGCAGTACGGGCTGTCGCGCCACAGCGGCACCCGCAGCTGCGGGAAATGCCGGTCCACCAGGCTGAGCGCGAACTGGCCCATCACCTCGAACCCGGTCAGGCCGGGACCCAGATGCCGGTGGGCCAGGGCCAGCAGGTCCACCGCGGCTTCCATGGTCGGCACGGCGGCCCAGGCGGTGAGACGCGCCGCCGGCTGCGGGTGCAGCTTGAGGGTGGCGGCGGTGATGATGCCCAGCGTGCCTTCGCTGCCCACAAACAGGTCGCGCAGGTCGTAGCCGGTGTTGTCCTTGCGCAGCCCGCCCAGCCCGTTCCAGATCTCGCCCTTTGCGGTCACCACCTCCAGGCCCAGGCACAGCTCGCGGGCGTTGCCGTAGCGCACCACCTGGGTGCCGCCGGCGTTGGTGGCCAGGTTGCCGCCGATGGTGCAGCTGCCTTCGGCCGCCAGGCTCAGCGGGAACAGCAGGCCGGCCGCTTCGGCGGCCTCCTGCACCGACTGCAGCACGCAGCCGGCTTCCACCGTCATGGTCAGGTTGGCGCTGTCGATGCCGCGCACCGCGTTCATGCGCCCCAGGTTCAGCACCACCTGACGGCCGGAGTCGTCGGGCGTGGAACCCACCACCAGCCCGGTGTTGCCCCCCTGCGGCACCAGGGCCGCGCCTTCCGCCAGGCAGGCCTTCACCACGGCGGCCACCTCGGCCGTGCTGCCGGGGCGCACCACGGCGAGGGCGCGGCCGCGGGCACGCTTGCGCCAGTCCTGCTCGTAGGCGCTAAGGTCATGCCGGTCGGCGGTGAGCACATGGGCGTCGCCCACGGCGGCCCGCAAGGCGTCGATCAGGGTTGGAGCGTTCATGAGCGGCTTTCAGGGCTGTCGCGGTGCGGCGGGCTGCACCCGGGCTTCGGCTTCGGCGGCGGCCGCCGCCGCATCGGCCGCCACGGCCTCCTTGCCGGCCGCCTTGAGCCGGATGCGCACATGCAGCGCACAGGCCACGAACAGGGCCAGGCACAGCAGGGTCTGCAGCACCGCCATCAGGGTGGAGGCGCCCGATTCGCCGCTGGTGGCCCGGACCACGCCCTCGGTGAAATACAGCCACACCAGCAGGCTGACCCAGCGGTAGGTGTACATGCGGTTCTTGAGCAGGCCGGCCAGCGGCAAGGCCAGCGGCAGCACCTTGAGGGCCCACCACGAGCCACCTGGGCGCAGCGGGGCCACCACCATTTCCCAGGCCAGTCCGGTGAGGATGAGTCCGATCAGGCTGGCAACGGCCAGCCAGCGGGTGGTCTGGACGGCGGCAAAGGGCTGGGTGGTCATGGCGGTGTGCGGGGAAGCCGACGGGGGCGGGCAGGGCGGGCTGGCATGATACCGGGATGACCCTGTCCGACCGGCTCGCTGCGGCCGAATCCCTGCTGCGCACCCTGGGGCGCAACGCCCGCCGTTTCCCCTGGCGCAACACGGCCATGACCCTGCGCGAACGCTTTCGCGAAGACCGCCTGGGCGTCACCGCCAGCAGCCTGACCTTCACCACCACCATCTCGCTGGTGCCGCTGTTCACCGTGGCGCTGGCGGTGTTCAGTGCCTTCCCCATGTTCGACCGGCTGCAGGTCACGCTGCAGCGCTGGCTGGTGCAGAGCCTGGTGCCGGACAACATCGCCCGCCAGGTGCTGACCTACCTCAACCAGTTCTCCAGCAAGGCCTCGCAGATGGGGTGGGCCGGCGCACTGGTGCTGCTGGTGACGGCCCTGGCCCTGATCCTGACCATCGACCGCAAGCTCAACGACATCTGGCGCGTTCGCCAGCCGCGTTCGCTGACCCAGCGCGTGCTGGTGTACTGGGCGGTGCTCACCCTGGGGCCGCTGCTGCTGGCCGGCAGCGTCACCGTGACGTCCTATGCCATTGCCTACTCCAGGGGCGTGCCCGGCAGCCTGACCGGCTCGGTGCGCCTGCTGCTCGACTCGCTGCAGCTGGTGCTGGTGACCGGCGGGCTGGCGGCGCTTTATCACTATGTGCCGCACACCCGGGTGCGCTGGTCGCATGCGCTGGTCGGCGGTCTGTTTGCCGCCACCGCGCTGGAGCTGGCCAAGCAGCTGCTGGGCTGGTACCTCAAGGCGGTGCCGACCTATTCGCTGGTCTACGGCACCTTCGCCACGCTGCCCATCCTGCTGATCTGGTTCTACGTGGCCTGGGTGATCGTGCTGCTGGGCGCAGTGGTCACCGCCTACCTGCCCAGCCTGCTGGCCGGTGTGGCCCGGCGGGGCGACACCCCCGGCTGGAGTTTCCAGCTGGCGCTGGAGGTGATGGAGCGCCTGCTTGCCGTGCGGGACACTGCCCCCCGGGGGATGAGCCTGGAAGCCCTGGCCCAGGCCCTGCGGGTCGATGCGCTGCAGCTGGAGGAACCGGTCGGGGCCCTGGTGGCGCTGGACTGGCTGGGCCGCCTGCACGAGGAGGGCGAACGGTATGTGGTGCTGATCGATCCGGCGGCCACATCCATGGCCCCGCTGGTCGAGCGTCTGCTGCTGACGCGGCAGGCCAGCACGCTGCGCTTCTGGGACCAGAGCCGCTGGGCCGATCTGACGCTGGCCCAGGCGCTCACGCCCGGCGTGCTGCCCCCGGGCGCCCCGCCGGTCGTCAACGCCTGATCCGGTCAGGCCGGCAGCGCGCTGCGGCGCTGCAGGAAGTCGCGCAGGGCGAACAGGGTGGCGTCGGGCGCTTCGGTCATCTGGTGGTGGCCCACCGGCACCCGGGTCACCTCCACCGTGCGGCCAGCGGCGCGTGCGGCGTCGATCAGCCCCAGGGCGGCCTTCGGAGGCGTCATCTGGTCGGTCGAGCCCAGCACGAACAGCACCGGGCAGCGGCCGTTCTGCATGGCCGCCTCGCCACCCGCGTAGCTGTCGCAGGCCACGAAGCCGCGGTGGAACACGTTCACCGCCGGGTTGCTGCGCAGCACCCGCCGGCCCAGGGCCATGCCGGCGCCGAACACCCAGGTGCCCGGGCCCAGCGCCGAGGGCGGCGCGGCCAGGGTGCTGCGCGAGAACACATTGACCATGCGCAGCGCCTTTTCGGGCTCTTCCAGCGAGGCCTGGATGAGGGCCGGCGACACCTTCATCGGGTAGGCCGTCCCCACCAGCACCAGATGGCTGATGCGCTCGGGGAAGAGGGCAGCGGCTTCCATGGCAATGAGCGATCCCCAGCTGTGGCCGACCAGTGCGGCCTGCGGCACGCCGGCGGCATCCAGCAGCGCGCCCACGAAGTCGGCCGCCGCCTCCACCGACGCCGGGGCTTCGCCCTGGCTGCGGCAGTGGCCCGGCAGATCGACGGCCAGCACATTGAAGCCGTGGTGCGCCAGGTAGCGGCTCTGCAGGGCCCAGACGCTGTGGTCGTTGAGCACGCCGTGGATCATGACCACGGTGGGCCTGGCGGCATCGAAGGGCTTGCCGCCGGTGTAGACGTAGGTGCGCGCACCGTTGACGGTGAGTTCCATGCTCAGGCTGCCTTTTCTGCGGCCTTGAGGGCGCGCTTGAGGTCGTCGATCAGGTCGTCGGCATCTTCCAGGCCGATGGACAGGCGGATGGTGCCCGGACCGATGCCGGCGCCGGCCAGGGCCTCGTCGCTCATGCGGAAGTGGGTGGTGCTGGCCGGGTGGATCACCAGCGAGCGGCAGTCACCCACATTGGCCAGGTGGCTGAAGATCTTGAGCGACTCGATGAAGGCCTTGCCCTGGGCCCGGCTGCCGGCGATGTCGAAGCTGAACACCGAGCCCGCACCGCGCGCGCCGAAGCGCAGGATGCGTTCGGCCAGTGCATGGCTGGGGTGGGATTCGAGCAGCGGGTGGCCCACGCGCGAGACAAGCGGATGGCTGGCCAGGAACTGCACGACCTTCTCGGTGTTGGCCATGTGACGGTCCATGCGCATCGACAGCGTCTCGATGCCCTGCAGGATCAGCCATGCGGTGTGCGGGCTCATGCAGGCACCGAAGTCGCGCAGGCCCTCGCGCCGCGCGCGCAGCAGGAAGGCGCCCACCGTGGATTCTTCGGTGAACACCATGTTGTGGAAGCCGTCGTAGGACTCGCTGAGCTCGGCAAAGCGGCCGTCACGGGCGTGGGCCGCGTCCCAGTCGAAGCTACCGCCGTCGATCAGCACGCCGCCGATGACGGTGCCGTGGCCGCTCAGGAACTTGGTGGCCGAGTGATAGACCAGGTCGGCCCCCAGCTCCAGCGGGCGCACCAGGTAAGGCGTGGTCAGGGTGGAGTCGACCAGCAGCGGCACACCGGCCTCGCGCGCGATCTGGCCGATGGTGGGCATATCGAGCACGTCCAGGCCGGGGTTGCCCACGGTCTCGCCGAAGAACAGCCGGGTGTTGGGTCGCACGGCGGCCTTCCAGCCGTCGATGTCGCCGGGCTTGACGAAGGTGGTCTCGATGCCGAAGCGCCGCATGGTGTAGTGCAGCAGGTTCTGGCTGCCGCCGTACAGCGCGGTGCTGGCCACGATGTGCGAACCCGCGCCCATCAGCGTGGCCACCGCCAGGTGCAGCGCGGCCTGGCCGCTGGCCGTGGCAATCGCGCCCACGCCGCCTTCGAGCGCGGCCATGCGCTGCTCGAACACCGCGTTGGTGGGGTTGCTGATGCGGCTGTACACATGGCCCGCGCGCTCGAGGTTGAACAGGGCGGCTGCGTGGTCGCTCGACTCGAAGACGAACGAGGTGCTCAGGTGGATGGGCACGGCGCGCGCGCCGGTGGCGGGGTCGGGCTGGGCGCCGGCGTGCAGCGCCAGCGTGTCGAACCCGGGGTCGGAATGACCGGCCATGGGGGTGTCTCCTGATGTGGTTTCGCGAAGTATTGTGGGCTATATTGCTCCTCTGCCCGGTCGGGTGGACGACACAAGATTCCGAGGAGAACGGCCATGAAAGTCAGCGACATCCTGCGCGTCAAGGGCGGCACGCTCTACACCATCTCGCCGGAGGACTCACTGCAGCGAGCGGTGGACACCATGGCCCAGTACGACATCGGCTCGCTGGCCGTCATGGAGCACGGCGAACTGGTGGGCATGCTGACCTTCCGCGAGGTGATCCACACCCTGGCCCGCAATGGCGGCAGCCTGGGTGGCAAGGTGGTGCGCACCGTGATGGACGACCACCCCATGAGCTGCACCCCCGAGACCGAGCTCGATCAGGTCCGCCCCATGATGCTGGAAAAGCACACCCGCTACATGCCGGTCATGGACAACAAGATGCTCATGGGCGTGATCAGCTTCTACGACGTGGCCAAGGCGGTGGTCGACAGCCAGAACTTCGAGAACCGCATGCTCAAGGCCTACATCCGCGACTGGCCCCAGGACGAGGAAGGCGAAGCCGCCGGCGGCCAGACGACCGGTGCCGCTCGGGGATAATCGGGCCGCATGAGCGGCAACACCCTAGGCACCCTGTTTTGCGTCACCAACTTCGGTGAATCCCACGGCCCGGCCATCGGCTGCGTGATCGACGGGTGCCCGCCCGGCCTGGCGCTGACGGAAGCCGACATCCAGACCGACCTCGACCGCCGCCGCCCCGGCACGAGCCCCTTCGTCACCCAGCGCAACGAGCCCGATGCGGTGGAGATCCTCTCCGGCGTCTACCAGGGGCAGACCACCGGTGCCCCCATCGCCCTGCTGATCCGCAACACCGACCAGCGCAGCAAGGACTACGGCGACATCCTGCAGACCTTCCGGCCCGGCCACGCCGACTACACCTACTGGCAGAAATACGGCATCCGCGACCCGCGCGGTGGCGGCCGCAGCTCGGCCCGCCTGACCGCCCCCACCGTGGCCGCTGGCGCGGTGGCCCGCAAATGGCTGCGTGAGCGCCACGGCATCGAGTTCCGCGGCTGCATGACCCAGATCGGCGAGGTGGCCATCCCCTTCGAGGGCTGGGAGCATGTGCGCCACAACCCGTTCTTTGCGCCGGTGGCCGATGTGTCGGCCCTGGAGACCTACATGATGGCGCTGCGCAAGAGCGGCGATTCCTGCGGTGCCCGCATCCGCGTCACCGCCAGCGGCATGCCGGTGGGTCTGGGCGAGCCGCTGTATGACCGGCTCGATGCCGACATCGCCCACGCCATGATGGGCCTGAACGCGGTCAAGGGCGTGGAGATCGGCGCCGGTTTTGCCTGCGTGGCCGACAAGGGCAGCACCCACGGCGACAGCCTCACGCCCGAGGGCTTTGCGGCCAACAAGGCCGGCGGCGTGCTGGGCGGCATCAGCACCGGCCAGGACCTGGAGGTGTCGATCGCCATCAAGCCGACCAGCTCCATCCTGATCCCGCGCCAGAGCATCGATGTCAACGGCGAGCCCACCGAGCTCATCACCAAGGGCCGCCACGACCCCTGCGTGGGCATCCGCGCCACGCCGATCGCCGAGGCCCTGCTGGCCCTGGTCGTCATGGACCATGCGCTGCGCCACCGCGCCCAGTGCGGCGACGTGAGCACCGTCACCCCCGACATCGCCGAACGCCAGCGGAGCTGACATGGCCGCTGCCTCGGCGGTGCGGCCGTTCTCCTGGCTGAGCGCCAGCTATTTCGCGCACATCGGCTTCTTCAACCCGTACCTGCCGCTGTGGCTCAAGGAGCTGGGCTACGGCCTGCTGGCCATCAGCGTGCTCACCTCGGTGCAGTCCGCCACGCGGCTGTTCGCGCCCTACGGCTGGGGCTGGCTGAGCGACCACACCGGCGAACGGGTGCGGCTGCTGCGCTACGGCGCCACCGTGGCGCTGCTGGCCTCGCTGGGCCTGTGGTTCGACCTGGGCACCACCGGGCTGTTCCTGGTGCTGTTGATGATGTTCACCCACACCAGCGGCATGATGCCCATGAGCGAGGCCGCGCTGGCCCATCTGGTCAGCCGCGACGGCAGCTTCGATGCCCGCCGCTACGGCCGGGTGCGGGTCTGGGGCTCGATCGGTTTTCTGGTGACGGTGGTGGTGGCCGGCGCCTGGTTCGAGCACACCGGCATGAGCAGCTTCCCGGCCTGGACCCTGGCCACGCTGGCGGCCGTGGCGCTGAGCACCTGGCGCCTGCCCGATGCCCGCGAGCCGGTGCACATCGAGCAGGCCCGCCCGCGCATCTGGCCGGTCCTGCGCCAGCCGCCGGTGGCCTGGTTCTTCGCGGCGGTGTTCTTCCATGTGCTGGCGCACATCTTCATCTACATCTTCCTGTCGCTCTACCTGGACTCGCTGGGCTACAGCAAGACGGTGATCGGGTTGCTGTGGGCGCTGTCGGTGGCCATCGAGGTGGGCTGGTTCTTCACCCAGGGCCGCTGGCTGCCGCGGCTCACGCTGCCGGCCTGGCTGGTGCTGGCCGCCGGCCTCATGGCGCTGCGCATGGGCATCACCGCGTCACTGGCCTCGTCGCTGGCTGTGCTGGTGCTGGCGCAGGCGCTGCACGCCATCACCTTTGCGGCGCACCACACGGTGTGCATTGCGTGGATCAGCGAACACTTCCCCGGACGGCTGCGCGGGCGCGGCCAGGCCCTGTACGCGGTGCTGGGTTACGGCCTGCCCGGCGTGGTGGGCGGACTGATCGGGGGGCTGCTGAGCTCGGCCCTGGGCCTGGCCAGCGTGTTCTGGCTGTCGTCGGCCTGTGGCGCGGTGGCTGCGCTGTGCGCGCTGCGGGTGTGGTGGCTGCGGCGCAGCTGAAGCCTCAAGCCGCGCGGGCGCGCCGCGCCAGCCCTTCGATGGCCAGCTCGTAGCCGTCCACCCCAAAGCCCACCACGATGCCGGCGGCGGCCGGCGACACGTAGGAGTGGTGGCGGAAGCTCTCGCGCGCGTGCACGTTGGAGATGTGCACCTCGAACACCGGCAGCGGCTTCACCCCGCTGATGGCATCGAACAGGGCCACCGAGGTGTGGGTGAACGCGCCCGGGTTGAACACCACACCGGCCAGCTCGCCGCTGCGGTGGCGCACGCCGGCCTGGTGGATGGCGTCGATGAGGGTGCCTTCGTGGTTGCTCTGCAGGGCTTCGAGCGTGAAGCCCAGGCGCTCGGCCGTGGTGCGGCAGCGGGCTTCCACATCGGCCAGCGTGGTGGCGCCATAGACGCCCGGCTCGCGCGTGCCGAGCAGGTTCAGGTTGGGGCCGTTGAGCAGCAGGATGGCGGGCATGGAGGTCTCCGGAATGCTGGCACTTTAAACCAGCGGCACCGACAGGCTGCGGATGACGGCGGCGGTGGTGGGCCGCACGCCGCGCCACCACACGAAGGCTTCTGCTGCCTGTTCCACCAGCATGCCCACACCGTCGGCCAAGGCGGTCACGCCGGCCTGCTGCGCCTGCCGCAGGAAGGGCGTGAGACCCTTGCCGTAGACCATGTCGTAGGCCAGCGCACCGGGCGCGAACAGACCGGGCGGCAGCGGCAGCGTCTCGTTGTTCAGCCCGGCCGAGGTGGCATTGATGACCACATCGAAGGACTCGCCGGCCAGATCGGCATAGCCCCCGGTCTGCAGCGCGGCGTGGGCGGCGAAGTCGGTGCGCAGGGCGTGCGCCTTGTCGGCGCTGCGGTTGGCCACCACCAGCACCGCAGGGCCTTGCGCGGCCAGCGGCAGCAGTGCCCCGCGGGTGGCACCACCGGCGCCCAGCACCAGCACCCGCCGCCCGCGCAGGGCGTGGCCCAGGTTCACCTGGATGTCGTTCACCAGCCCCACGCCGTCGAAGTTCTCGGCCCAGATCCGCTCATCCTCGAACTTGAGCGCGTTGGCCGCACCGGCCAGGCGCGCCGCCTCGCTCGGGTCGGTGGCCAGGGCGCAGGCCTCCAGCTTGAAGGGCAGGGTGACATTCACGCCGCGACCGCCGCCGGCCCGGAAGGCCGCCACCGTGTCGGCAAAGCCTTCGAGCGGCGAGTCGATGGCGGTGTAGCTCAGGTCCTGCCCGGTGGCCTGCGCGAAGGCTGCGTGGATCTGGGGCGACTTGCTGTGGGCGATGGGATGGCCAATGACGGCGTAGCGGTCGGTCATGGAAGGGAGTCCGGAACGGAGGCAGGGGCTTGCGACAGCCCCGGATTGTCTCGCAGGCCTCGGGCCTAACATGCCGTCCATGAACACCTTGCACATCGATTTCGTCTCCGACGTCTCCTGCCCCTGGTGCGCCGTCGGCCTGGGCGCCCTGGAACAGGCACTGCAGAACCTGCAGGGCAGCGTGACGGCCGACATCAGCTTCCAGCCGTTCGAGCTGAACCCGCACATGGGTCCCGAGGGCCAGGACATCGGCGAGCACCTGACCCAGAAGTACGGCAGCACGCCCGAGCAGCAGGCCCAGATCCGCGAGACGATCCGGGCCCGGGGCGCCGAGGTCGGCTTCACCTTCAACCCCGGCGGTCGCGGCCGCATCTGGAACACTTTCGATGCCCACCGCCTGCTGCACTGGGCCGCCGAGGAAGGCGCATCAGGGCAGCAGATGGCCCTGAAGAAAGCCCTGCTGACGGCCTGCCACACCCGCAGCGAGGCCATGGGCCACCACGAGGTGCTGCTGGCCTGCGTGGCCGAAGCGGGGCTGGATGAGGACCGCGCCCGTGCCATCCTGGCCAGCGATGAATTCGCGCAGGAGGTGCGCGAGCGCCAGGCGTTCTACACCGGCAACGGCATCCATTCGGTGCCGGCGGTCATCGTCAACCAGCGCCACCTCATCTCCGGGGGGCAGCCGGCGGCGGTGTTCGAGCAGGCGTTGCGGCGCATCGCTGCAGGCGAGGTCTGAGCCCGGCGCGGGCATCAGCGCACCAGCGGTTCGGATCCGTCGTCGAGCGCCGCCATGCTGGCGTCCAGCAGGCGGTGCAGGGCCACCACCTGTTCAACGCCCAGCTTCTGGTTCAGGGCCGTCTGGGCCGCCTTCCAGGCGCGCTGTCCTTCGGCGCGCAGCGCTCGGCCGGCGTCGGTGGCTTCGATCAGCCGGCTGCGTGCGTCGTCCCCGGCGCCCACCACCAGCCATCCCTGCGCCACCATGGGCTGGAGATTGCGCGTCAGGGTCGACGCATCCAGCTGCAGGCGCCGGGCCAGATCACCCGGACGGATCGGTCCGAGCTTGACCACATGCGAGAGCAGGGCGTACTGGGTGTTCTTCAGGCCCACCGCGGCCATGTGCTGGTCGTAATGGCGCGTCACCATGCGACCCAGTTGCCGGATCTTGAAGTTGGTGCAGCCTTGCGGCAGGACGTTTTCTTTCATGCTATAAATTGCAGATAAAACGATTGTAGATGCAATAGAAAAGGAGATGTCATGTCGGTACAGCGGACCCTCGAAGAATGGCAGCAGGCCGAGCGGCACGTGCGCAGCCGCCTGGGCGATTCTGGCACTGCCCCGCGCGAAAAGGTGTTCGGCATGACCGGCATGGAGGTGTTCGCCGCCATCTTTGCCGGAGACCTGCCGGCACCGCCGATTGGCGAGACCATGGACTTCGTGCCGGTGCACATGGAACCGGGTCTGGCGGTGTTCCAGGGCAAGCCGCAACAGCGCCACTACAACCCGCTGGGCACGGTGCACGGCGGCTGGTTCTGCACCTTGCTCGATTCGGCGGTGGGTTGTGCGGTGCACACCATGCTGCCTGCGGGCCAGGGCTACACCACGCTGGAACTGAAGGTGAACATGCTGCGTCCGCTCACCGATGCGGTGCCGCTGGTGCGGGCCGAGGGTCAGGTGATCCATGCGGGCCGGCAGGTGGCCACGGCCGAAGGCCGCATCCTGGGTCCGGACGGCAAGATCTACGCCCATGCCACCACCACCTGCCTGATCTTCGATCACGCCCGCAGCGCATGAGCACCGCCCTGATCACCCTGCCCGGAGGTCCTTGAGTGGAGCACCCGCTGCCTTGAGATCCTGCATCTGCCGGTACAGCGACTCTAGCTGGCTTGCCGTGCGCGCCGTGTCGAACAGGCGCGACGATCCCACGGTGCCGGTCAGCCGCGTCCGCAGTGCCCGAAGCCCCTCGGGATCCCTGGCCCAGGCCACGGCCTGCTGCACGTAAGCCGCCGGTGTCGGTGCAATCAGCTCGTTCAGGCCCGCGCTGCGCAGCACGCTGGTGCACATGCGTGCCGAGAAGGTCCTTCCTTCCAGCGTGAGGATGGGCAGGCCTGCCCGCAGGGCATCACTGGCCGTGGTGCCCGAGCTGTACGGTGTCGTGTCCAGGTACAGGTCTGCCAGCGCCATGCGTTCCAGGTAGTCGATGCGATCGACTCGCCCAGCAAAGTGCAGGCGATCCGGTCCGATGCCTGCCCTGGCCAGGGCTGCTGCAAGGTGGCCGCGGCTGTCGGCATGGTCCGCGTACACCCACAGGTGACTGCGCGGTGCCTTCTGCAGGATGTCGATCCACATGGACAACGTGGCCGGGCTGATCTTGAAGCTGTTGCTGAAGCAACAAAACACGAAGGCGTCACCAGGGATGTCGTGATCCTCACGGCATGTGTTGCCGGCGATGGGCTTCCAGGCGTCGTTGGCTTGGTAGGCATCCATCCAGGCCACGTGTTCGGTGTAGTGAGTCCGCAGCTCGGCAGGAATTAGCGCGTCATCGGCCAGGATGTAGTCCATCGCCGGGATGCCGCTGGGGCCGGGGTAGCCCAGATAGCTGACCTGCACCGGTGCCACCCGCGCGGCGAACAGGTCGGCCCGGTTGTTCAGGGTGTGCCCGCCCAGATCCACCGCAATGTCGATGCCCGCTGACCGGGCCCGCTCCTGAATCATCGCCACCGGTTGACCTACCACATCGTGGAAGTGGTCGGCCGCTAGCCGGACGCGGTCCAGCCCAGGAGAGGGAGGTTGTGGACCTGTCAGGAAAACATGAACTTCCACCGCCTCGCGGTTGTGCGCCTCCAGCGTCGGCGCCAGGAGGTAGGTGACCGGATGCTCGCCCCAGTCGGCCGCAAAGTAGCCTACCCGGATCCGCCGGGTGGTGGTTCCTGCGGTCGGAAGCATGCCGACTGCTGGGGGCGTTCCCAGTCGATGAGCTACGAAGTTTTCGGTGGCCTGGAGCACCACGGCCGGATCGTCCTGCGTCAGGATGGCCTCGAACGGTGTCAGCGCGGCATTTCCCTCGGCCAGCGCTGCCTTCAGCAGGATCTGCTCCTCCTGTTCGCTGTCCAAGTCGCAAATATGTCGCCGGGCCATCAGCCGGCCGCCACGGCAGGCGTGCAGCGTGGGATCGAGCCGGAGCGCCTCGCTGAAATGCTGGATGGCCTCGGTGTGCCGGCGCGTGCCGTTGAGCAGCTGGCCCAGATTGGCATGGCCCAGCGCATTCCCGGGTTGCAGTTCGATGACCCGCCGGAAGCACTGCTCAGCCCGGCTGGATTCCCGTAGTGCGTCATGTGCAGCGCCCAGGTTCATCCACACGAGCGGGTCGGAGGGGTCCATGCGCCCCGCCTCCTCCAGATGCGCGACCGCCTCCCGCACTTCGTTGTTCCGGACATGCGCCGCGGCCAGATTGATGCGGATCTGCCGCACCTGCGGCGCCTGCCGCAGTGCCTCCTGAAAATCGCTGATGGCCTCACTGAGCCGGTGCAGGTCGAACAGGGCATTGGCGCGGTTGTAGAGGTAGTCGGCCCGGCCAGGCTGCAAGGCCAGGGCTGCCTCGAAGCAGGCGAGCGCCTCGTCTGCCCGGCCCAGCCCGCGCAATGCTTCCCCCTTGTTGGTGAGGGCGCCGGCATTGGGCTGTTCCAGCGCCAGCGAACGGTCGCAGGCCTCGACGGCTCGGGCGTGTTCACCCAGCTGGTTGAGCAGGTAGGCCAGATTGCACAGCACATCCGGCTGTTGCGGCGCGCGCTGGAGCGAGGCTTCCAGCAGTCGCCGTGCCTCCTGCAGATTGCCGCGCTGAAGCTCTGCGATGCCCCACTGATTCATGATGCCCGGATGATCCGGCTGTAGCGCCAAGGCCATCCGGTAGCCCTGGATGGCGGCGTCCAGGTGGCCGGACCGATGCGCCTGCAGGGCACCTTGCATGATCTGTTGAAGTGAATTCATGGAGCGGACGAAGAGGTCTGCAGCGCCCGCGCAATCCGGTGCTTCTTCACCGTGGGCCGGGGCACCGGATGGGGCAGGTGGCTGAACCAGGCGCGCACGTCCTCGTCCAGTCCCACGCCGTGCATGTAGTTGTAGAGCGCCTTGCGCAGGCCGGTGCCCAGAGCATCGTGGTCGACGCCGGTGGGATCGACAAAGCCGATGTCGTTGCGCGCGAAGGTGACCGGTGGCAGCGGGATGAGTTCGATGCCGTAGTCCTGCGGATTCAGCCCCACCGGTGAGTGCACCGTGCAGCTGAAGCGGTGGAAGAAGCCGCTCTGGATGCAGCCGTTCTCGAACAGCTGGCGCACGTATTCCAGCGCGTCCACCGTGTCCTGCACCGTCTGGGTCGGGAAGCCGTACATCAGGTACGCATGCACCAAGATGCCAGCGTCGCTGAAGCCCTTGGTGACCCGGGCCACCTGCTCCACCGACACGCCCTTCTTCATCAGGTTGAGCAGCCGGTCGCTGGCCACTTCCAGCCCGCCGCTCATGGCGATGCAGCCGCTGTCGGCCAGCAGTTGGGCCAGTTCGGGGGTGAAGGTCTTCTCGAAGCGGATGTTGCCCCACCAGCTGATGGGCAGGCCGCGCTGGAGCAGCTCTTCGGCCAGGGCCTTGAGCGCCTTGGGGGGTGCCGCTTCGTCGACGAAGTGGAAGCCGGTCTGGCCGGTTTCCTCCACGATGCGTTCGATGCGGTCGGCCAGGGTCTGGGCGGTGGCGGTCTCGTAGCGGCCGATGTAGTCAAGGCTCACATCGCAGAAGCTGCACTTCTTCCAGTAGCAGCCGTGGGCCACGGTCAGCTTGTTCCAGCGGCCGTCGCTCCAGAGCCGGTGCATGGGGTTGAGCATGTCCACCAGGCTGAGGTAACGGTCCAGCGGGAGGCCGTCCCAGGTGGGGGTGCCCACATCCTCGAAGGGCACATCGGGTTCGGCGAGGTTGATGTACTGCACCTGGCCTTCGTCGTTGCGCACGAAGGTGCGCACCAGCCGCTGCCGGCCGCGCTTGCCCTGCAGGTGCTCCAGCAGCGCCAGCAGCGGGCGTTCGCCGGCGTCCAGGGTCACGAAGTCCACGAAGTCGAACAGGCGTGGCTCCCGCAGGTCGCGCAGCTCGGTGTTCACATAGCCGCCCCCCAGGGCGATGTGCACCTCCGGATGCTGTGCCTTGATGGTCTGGGCGATGCGCAGGGCGGCGTACACCGCGCCGGGGAAGGGCACCGACAGCAGCACCAGCGTGGGTCGGTGCTGTTCGATCGCCTGCAGCGTGAGGCGCTGCAGGATCTCGTCGATGAGCGTTGGGGGCGCCGCCAGCGCCTGGGCCAGCGGCCCGAAGCTGGGCTGGCTGCTGGCCAGCGATTCGGCATAACGCACGAAGGCGAAGCGCTCGTCCACCGCATCGCGGATCACGTCGGCCAGGTCGTCCAGGTACAGGGTGGCAATGTGGCGGGCTTTGTCCTGCACACCCAGGGCACCGAAGGCCCAGGCCAGCGGATCGCCCGATCCGTCGTCCTCGTACTGTTCCAGCGCGGCAAAGCGTGGCCCTTCGGGCAGCAGCTCGCGCGCGGCAATGCGATGGGCCAGCGTGCTGTCGCGGCCCTGCAGGAAGGCGATGGTGGGGCCGATGGTGCGGCGGTAGCGCGCGAAGTCGGCCAGGAAGGCCTGCACGCTCGGGCTGCGCTGCTTCAAGGGCAAGGCGTCGGCCCGCTGCCGGATGGCGTCCAGCCCGCTCGGCTGGAACAGCGCCAGCACCAGGGCCAGGGCCAGATCGGTCTGGTGCGCGTCCACCCCGCGCGAGCGCAGGAAGCCGGTGAGGTAGGCGGTGGAGGGGTAGGGCGTGTTGAGCTGCGTCATCGGCGGGATGACGGAGAGCACGCGCAGCGGGTCGGTGGACATGGGGCGGTTCAGGGGAAGCCGGCAGTGTACCGGCGCCCCCTGCGCCCCATGGTCCGCAGGGGCAGGCTGGTGGTCCGGTTCAGCGGGCGCTGGCCGGCAGCACCAGGCCGCCGTGCAGGCGCGGCTGGCGGGCCTCGCCCCACTGCTGCACCGTCTCGGCCACGGCTTCGGCGGTGGCGGCCGACAGCGTCCAGCCGAGGTGGCCGTGGCCGGTGTTGTAGAACACGTTGGCGCGGCGGCCGGGGCCCACGCGCGGCATCATGTCCGGCATCATGGGCCGCAGGCCGGCCCAGGGCACCACCTGGCGGGTGCTCACGCCGGGGAAGCACTGGTTCACCCAGCGCACCAGCGGGGCGATGCGGTCGGCGCGGATGTCGCGGTTCACGCCGTTGAACTCGGCCGTGCCGGCCACCCGGAAGCGGCCGTCGCCCAGGCGGCTGGTCACCAGCTTGGTCTCGTCGTCCAGCAGGCTCACCGTGGGGGCGGCTTGCTGGCTGGCTTCATCGAGCAGGTTGACCGTGATGCTGTAGCCCTTGACCGGGTAGATGTTGACCCGGTCGCCCAGCTGGGCGGCCACATCGCGGCTGACCACACCGGCACAGACCACGATGCCGTCGAAGGTGCGCGGGCCGTCTTCGCCGGCGATCCACACCCGGGCCTTCTCGCCGTCGCTCTGCACCTTCGTCACTTCGACGCCGCAGACCATCTTCGCGCCGCGCTTCTCGGCGGCCTGGGCCAGGCCGTTGGTGTAGCGGTGGATGTCGCCGGTGGCGTCGCTCTCGGTGTAGAAGCCGCCGTAGTAGGAGCCGGCCAGCGTGGGTTCGATGGCCTTCATTTCTTCGGGGGTCACCGCGCGGCGCGGCAGGCCGCCTTCGGCCAGCAGCTCGCTCACCCGGGCGGCGTGTTCGAAGCCGTCGCGGTGGCGGTAGATGTGCAGGATGCCGGCCTTCTTGACATCGAAGTCGATGCCCTCGGCCTCGGCCCAGCCGAACAGGTGTTCGCGTGCCGCAATCGCCAGCCTGGCGGTGGCCACGGTGTTCTGCCGGTAACGCGGGATGCTGGCCGCGAACTCGGCAAACCAGCTCAGCTTGTGCCAGCTCGGGCGCGGGTTGACCAGCAGCGGTGCATCGGGCCGGAACATCCACTTCAGGCCCTTCCACAGGGTGGAGGGGTGGGTCCAGGTCTCGGCGTTGCTGGCCGAGAGTTGGCCGCCGTTGGCGAACGAGGTTTCCATCGCCGGGTAGCGGTGGCGCTCGAACAGGGTGACGGAAAAACCGCGGCGGGTCAGGGCATAGGCGGTGGTGACACCGGTGATGCCGCCGCCGATGATGGCGATCGAAGGCATGGATCAGGCTCCAGAAACGTCATGGGGGAATGGGTCCGCCCGACCCGGATGGCCTGGCGGACGCCCCCTCTGTTTGGAACCTGAGAGATTCATGGCACGCGGGGTGCCACTTGCTCCTGCGGTGTGTCCGTGGACGAAACGGACCGCTCTTCAGAGTGTGTCTGACGGCACCGACCGGTCCTGGGGCCTGAGAGTTTCCGGGGCGGTTGCTCCTTCGGCGCCGGCCTGTGGCCGGGCTCTCCCGATGCGGTGCCCTCCCGAAGGAGGAGCCACGAGTTTAACCGTGGCGGGTGGGGTATGGATCCCGGTTTATTGCGCCTGCAGGTTGATGGAGCGGGCGATGCCGCGGAACTGGGTGATGCCGTCCGCATAGGCCTTGCCCACGGCGGTCAGCGGCAGGGGTGCGGCCACCAGCTGGCTGTTGTTCTCCAGCTGGGTGCGCACGGCCGGATCCGACAGCGTGTCGGTGATGGCCTTGTGCAGCGCGGTCACCACCGGCTCGGGCGTGTCCTTGCGCACGAAGTAGCCGGTCCAAATGTTGAACTGGAAGTCCTTGAGCGCCTTGCTCTCGCTGATGGCCGGGTAGTCCTTCACGCCGTCGAGCCGCTGGCCGTTGAGCATGGCCAGCACCTTGACCCGGCCCTGCTTGTGCATCTCGTCGTACTTGCGGCCGTAGGGTGCGAGGAAGATGTCGACCTGACCGCCCATGAGGTCCTGATCGGCCGGGGCCGCGCCCTTGTAGGGGATGTGGATCATGGGAATGCCGGTGACCTTGGACAGGTGCTCGCCCAGCAGGTGGTAGAACGAGCCCGGCCCGACGCTGGCAAAGGTGATGGGACGGCCGGCCGCTGCCGCCTTGCGGGCGTGTTCCAGCAGCTCATCCACATTGTTGGCGGGAATGTCCTTGCGGGCCACGAAGGCGATCTGCGCGGTGGCGATCATCTGCACCAGCCGGAAGTCCTCGCTCTTGAACTTGATGGAGCCGATGGCCAGCGGCGCCAGGATCAGCTCGTTGGGCGAGCCCTGGAACACCACATGGCCGTCGGCCGGCTGCGACAGCAGCTTCTGGGCCGCGATGGATCCGCTGGCGCCACCCAGGTTCTCCACGATCACCGGCTGGCCGAGGGACCTGGACAGCGCGTTGTTCACGCTGCGGGCGATCACGTCCGACAGGCCGCCGGCCGGGTAGGGCACCAGCAGCGTGACCGGGCGGTTGGGAAAGGTCTGGGCCGATGCGGCGGCGCAGCCCGCCAGCAGCAGGCCGGCCAGCAGCGGGCGAAGGCGTTGAATGACGTTCATGGCAGTCTCCTCGTTTCTCAGGGTTGGGGGGAAAGCAGGTCTTCTGCCAGCGCCACCCAGTAGCGGGCGCCGGTGGGTATGTTGGCATCGTTGAAGTCGTAGCCGGGGTTGTGGACCATGCACGCGCCGTGCTGGTCGCCCGCGCCGTTGCCGATCAGCAGGTAGCTGCCGGGCACGCGCTGCAGCATGAAGGCGAAGTCTTCGCTGCCGGTGAGCATGGGGCCCTCGGCCTGCACCTGGTCGGCCGGGAAATGGCGCTGCGCCACCGCCAGTGCGCGCCGGGTCTGCTGCGCGTCGTTGACCAGCACCGCATAGCCGGGACGCCAGTCGATGTGTGCCTGCACGCCGAAGCTCTGCGCCTGCGCGGCCACCAGCTCGCGGATGCGCTGCTCCAGCAGCGTGCGCACGGCGGGGTCGAGGGCGCGCACGCTGAGCTCCAGCCGCACCGCGTCGGGGATCACGTTGTTGGCCTTGCCGCCCTCGATGGCGCCCACGGTGATCACCGCCGGCTGCAGCGGATCGACGTTGCGCGACACCACCGTCTGAAGTGCCAGCACCACCGAAGCGGCGGCCACGATGGGGTCATTGGCGCGGTGCGGCATGGCGCCGTGACCCCCGGTGCCCTGCAGGGTGATGGTGGCGTAATCGGACGAGGCCATCATGGGCCCGCTGCGGAACACCAGATGGCCTTGCGGCACCCCCGGCATGTTGTGCATGGCAAAGACCGCGTCGCACGGGAAGCGCTCGAACAGGCCGTCTTCCATCATCTTCAGGGCGCCGCCCCCGCCTTCTTCGGCCGGCTGGAAGATCAGGTGCAGCGTGCCGTCAATGCGACCGTGCAGCGCCAAGTGCCGGGCGGCGGCCAGCAGCATGGCGGTGTGACCGTCGTGGCCGCAGGCGTGCATGCAGCCGGCATGCACGCTGCTCCAGGCGGCCCCGCTGGCCTCGGTGATGGGCAGGGCGTCCATGTCGGCCCGCAGGCCGATGCAGCGCGTGCTGTCACCGCGCTGCAGCCGGCCCACCACGCCGGTGCCGCCCACGCCCTCGGTCACGTGGTAGCCCCAGTGGCGCAGCTGCGCCGCCACCACGCCGGCGGTGCGGTGTTCGGCAAAGGCCAGCTCGGGATGGCGGTGCAGGTCCCGGCGCAAGGCCACGAACTCGGCGAACCCGCCCGGCACGGCTTCGGGTGCGGTGGCGGCGGTCGGTTCCAGGGCGGTGGTGCTCACGGCGGTTCTCCGGATGAAGTTTTCTGCATGCTAGGTCCGACAAAAACCCAAGTCCAATGCATTGCAAGTCAATAATCGATGCATTCGAGTGGAGGTTTTCATGACGCTCACCCAGCTTCGCCATCTGGTCGGCCTGGCCCAGGCCGGCTCCTTTGCCCAGGCGGCGCGCCTGCTGTTCCTGACCCAGCCGGCGCTCAGCCGCAGCATCCAGGCGCTGGAAGACGAGCTGGGTGCGCCCCTGTTCGACCGCCTGGGCCGGCGCATTGCCCTCACCCCGCTGGGTCAGGAGGTGCTGGAGCGGGCCCGTCGGCTGGTCTCCGAGGCCGAGGCCCTCAAGCAGGTCAGCCAGGGCTTGCAGGCCGGCCTGATCGGTCGGCTGCGGGTGGGCTTGAGTTCGGCGCCCGGCGTGCTGCTGTCACGCCCCTTGCTGGCCCACATGGCCCGGCACCACCCGCGCCTGCAGGTGGAGATTTCGCGCGGCAACACCTCGGTGCTGATCGATGCGCTGCGCGAGCAGCGGCTGGACGCGGCCGTGGTCGACGTGCGCTCGGTGCGGCCGGCGGCCGATCTGCGGATCGATCAGGTCTTCGAGCTGTCGGCCGGCTTTCTGGTGCGGCCCGGTCATCCCCTGCTGCGCCGGCGCAAGGCGCTGTCGTTCGGCGATGTGCTGGCCTATCCCATGGCCTCCACCCCGCTGAGCGACGAGGTGGCCCGGCTGCTGATGGCCCGGTACGGCGCGCAGGCCAACCCGGACGACTGCGTCACCCTGCGCAGCGACGAGACCCACCACCTGGTGGAGGTGGCCCGCCACAGCGATGTGGTGGTGCTCACGGTGTGCGCTGCCGCACCGGGGCTGGTGCCGGTGCCGCTGCAGCCGGCCTTCGATGCCACCGGCCGCTTCGGCATGGTCACGCTGGCGCGGCGTTCGGCCGCACCGGCCTTGCGCATCGTGCGCGAGGCGTTGCCGTCCTGGCTGCCGGCCGACGCGGTGTCGGCCGGCCCCGCGTGAGGCGGCTCAGTACTCGCTCAGCGGCACGCAGCTGCAGAACAGGTTGCGGTCGCCATAGACGTTGTCCACCCGGCCCACCGACGGCCAGTACTTGGTCCCGGGGCGGTCGGCCTTGAGGGTGGAAGCCACCTCGCGGCTGTAGGGGTGGGTCCATTCGCCGGCCATGAGGCTGGCGGCGGTGTGCGGCGCGTTCTTCAGCGGGTTGTCGTCCTGCGGCCAGGTGCCGTTCTCGACCAGCCGGATCTCCTCGCGGATGGCGATCATGGCGTCGATGAAGCGGTCCAGCTCCTCCAGGGTCTCGCTCTCGGTGGGCTCGACCATCAGGGTGTTGGCCACCGGGAAGCTCAGGGTGGGGGCATGGAAGCCGTAGTCCATCAGGCGTTTGGCCACGTCCTCGGCCATCACGCCGCAGCTGTCCTTGAAGTGGCGCAGGTCCAGGATGCATTCGTGGGCCACATGGCCGTTCTCGCTGGCGTACAGCGTGGGGAAGTGGCCTTTCAGGCGCTGGCTGATGTAGTTGGCCGACAGGATGGCGACTTCGGTGGCGCCCTTCAGGCCTTCGGCGCCCATCATGCGGATGTACATCCACGAGATCGGCAGCACCGCCGCGTTGCCCAGCGGCGCGGCCGAGACGGCCCCCACGCCATTGACCGGCACGCCGCCGGTGGCATGGCCCGGCAGGAAGGGCACCAGGTCTTCGACCACGCACACCGGGCCCACGCCCGGGCCGCCGCCGCCGTGCGGGATGCAGAAGGTCTTGTGCAGGTTGAGGTGGCTCACGTCACCGCCGAACTCGCCCGGGGCGGCCACGCCCACCAGGGCATTCATGTTGGCACCGTCCACATACACGCGGCCGCCGTGCTGGTGCACCAGGGCGCACAGGTCCTTGACCTGGGTCTCGAACACACCGTGGGTGCTGGGGTAGGTGATCATCACGGCGGCCAGGTTGGCGCTGTGCTGCTCGCACTTGGCCTTGAGGTCGGCCATGTCCACGTTGCCGTTCTCGTCGCACTGGGTCACCACCACCTGCATGCCCACCATCTGCGCGCTGGCCGGGTTGGTGCCGTGGGCGCTGCTGGGGATCAGGCAGATGTTGCGGTGGCCTTCACCGCGCGAGCGGTGCCAGGCCTGGATCACCAGCAGGCCGGCGTACTCGCCCTGCGAGCCGGCATTGGGCTGCAGGCTGATGCCGGCGTAGCCGGTGGCCTGGCACAGCCAGTCGCGCAGCTGCTGGTCGAGCAGGCGGTAGCCTTCGCGCTGGTCCGCCGGGGAAAACGGGTGCACGTTGGCAAACTCGGGCCAGGTGATGGGGATCATCTCGCTGGTGGCATTGAGCTTCATGGTGCACGAGCCCAGCGGGATCATGCTGCGGTCGAGTGCCAGGTCCTTGTCGGAGAGGCTGCGGATGTAGCGCAGCATGCCGGTCTCGGAGTGATGGCGGTCGAACACCGGGTGGGTCAGGAAGTCGCTGGTGCGGCGCAGTTCGGCCGGGATGCGCGGCTCGACGCCCTTCTCGAAGCCGTCGAAGGACGGGAGCGCCTGGCCCTCGGTGGCAAACACGCGCCACAGGGCGGCGATGTCGTCGCGGGTGGTGGTCTCGTCCAGCGTGATGCCGATGCGCCCGTCGCCGTGGTCGCGCAGGTTCATGCCGGCATCGAGCGCGCGGCGCACCAGGACCTCGGTGCGGTCGCCGGTCAGCACGGTGACGGTGTCGAACATCTGCGCGTGTTCCAGCCGCTGTCCCAGCTGCTCCAGACCCTGGGCCAGGATGGCGGTGTAGGCCGCCACGCGCTGTGCGATGCGCTTGAGGCCCTGGGGCCCGTGGTAGACCGCATACATGCTGGCCACCACCGCCGGCAGCACCTGTGCCGTGCAGATGTTGCTGGTGGCCTTCTCGCGGCGGATGTGCTGTTCACGGGTCTGCAAGGCCAGCCGGTAGGCCGGGTGGCCGTGGCGGTCCACGCTCACCCCCACCAGACGGCCGGGCATGCTGCGCTTGAAGGCGTCGCGGCAGGCCATGAAGGCGGCGTGCGGGCCGCCATTGCCCATCGGCATGCCGAAGCGCTGGGTGCTGCCCACCACGATGTCGGCACCGCCCTGGGCGCCGCCGCCGTCCCATTCGCCGGGCGGCTTGAGCAGGCACAGCGCGAGCAGGTCGGCGGCCACGATGTAGGCCGCACCCCGGGCGTGCACCTTGAGGGTGTCGCCGGTGTCGGTGCCCAGGCGGCCGGAGGTGGCCGGGTACTGCTCCATCACCGCGAAGTAGTCGTCGCGCTCGAGCAGCGCATCCCACTCGGCCTGGCTGTCGGCGGTGACCACCTCGATGCCCATGGGCTCGGCCCGGGTGCGGATGACTTCCAGCGTCTGCGGATGCACATCGCCGGCCACCACGAAGCGCTGGCCCCTGGCCTTGACCGACCGTTTGGCCAGGGTCATGGCCTCGGCGGCGGCGGTGGCCTCGTCCAGCATGGAGGCGTTGGCAATGTCCATGCCGGTGAGGTCGGTCACCATGGTCTGGAAGTTCACCAGGGCCTCCATCCGGCCCTGCGAGATCTCGGCCTGGTAGGGCGTGTAGGCGGTGTACCAGGCCGGGTTCTCCAGGATGTTGCGCAGGATCACGCCGGGCGTGTGGGTGCCATGGTAGCCCTGGCCGATGAAGCTCTTGACCAGCCGGTTCTTCTGCGCGATGCCCTTGAGTTCGGCCAGCGCCGCCGCTTCGGAGATGGCCGGCGGCAGCTGCATGCCGGTGCTGCGGGCGATGCTGCGCGGCACGATGGCCTCGATCAGGGCGCGGCGCGAGGCCTCGCCGATCACCGACAGCATGTGGGCCTCGTCGGCCGGGCCGATGCCGATGTGGCGGGCGATGAATTCGCTGGGGTTCTCAAGGTCGCCCAGGGGCTTGACGGAGGGCATCAGCATGGCGGTGTCCTGCGGGGTGGTGAAGAGCGGAGGGGGATCAGGCGTTGGCCGAGAAGGCGTCGTAGGCGGTCTTGTCGAGCAGGGCGTCGAGCTGCGACGGCTGCGACAGGCGCACCTTGAAGAACCAGCCGGCGGCCAGCGGGTCGCTGTTGGCCAGCGACGGGTCGGCGCGCAGGGCCTCGTTCACTTCCACCACCTCGCCGCTGACCGGCATGTAGACGTCGGCGGCGGCCTTGACCGACTCGACCACGCCGGCCACGTCCTTCTGGTTGAAGCTGCGGCCCACCTCGGGCAGGTCGACGAACACCACGTCGCCCAGCGCGTCCTGCGCATGGTGGGTGATGCCGACGATGGCGATGTCGCCATCCACGGTGATCCATTCGTGGTCTTCGGTGTACTTGGTGGTCATGTCGGGCTCCTGGTGAAGAAAGTAGGGGAACGAAAACCGGCGTTCAGCCGCGGTGATAACGATTGGGCACGAAGGGCATGGCGCTCACGCGCATGGGCACCGGCTTGCCGCGCACGATGGCCAGCACCCGGGTGCCGACAGCGGCGTGCGAGGGTGGCACCATGCCCATGGCAATCGGCGTCTGGGTGGTGGGGCCGAGCAGGCCGCTGGTGACCTCGCCCAGGCTCTGGCCGGCTTCGTCCTGCAGGGGGGTGTGTTCGCGCACCGGCACGCGCTCTTCGGCCACCAGGCCCACGCGCACGCGGGCGAGCGGCACGGTGCCGTCGAGCTGGCCCAGCACCACCTCGGCACCGGGGAAGACGCCGGCCCGTGCACCACCGGTGCGGCGCACCTTCTGCAGCGCCCAGTTCAGGCCGGCTTCGACGGGGGTGATGCCGGGGTCGATGTCGTTGCCGTGCAGGCACAGACCGGCTTCCAGCCGCAGCGAGTTGCGTGCACCCAGACCCACCGGCTTGACTTCGGGTTGCGCCAGCAGGGCGCGGGCAAAGGCGTCGGTGACGTCGGCCGGCAGCGAGATCTCGAAACCGTCCTCGCCGGTGTAGCCGCTGCGGGTCACGAACAGGTCGGCCCCGTTCCAGACAAAGGCCGCGCCGGTCATGAACACCAGCGCCTCCACGCCGGGCAGCAGGCGCTGCAGCGCGGTCACGGCCTGCGGGCCTTGCAGGGCCAGCAGGCCCCGGTCGAACTGGGCGGTGATCTGGCAGCGCTGACCGATGCGTGCCTGCAGGTGGGCCAGATCGGCCTGCTTGTTGGCGCCGTTGACCACCAGGAACAGGTCGCCACCGCCAGCGATGTCGCGGTTGACGAACATCAGGTCGTCCAGGATGCCGCCCTGCTCATTGAGCAGCAGGCCGTAGCGCTGGCGGTTGACGCCCAGGCCGATCACATCGACCGGCATCACCGACTCCAGGGCGGCTGCAGCGTCGGCGCCACGGATCGAGATCTGGCCCATGTGCGATACATCGAACAGGCCGGCGGCGCTGCGGGTGTGCAGGTGCTCGGCCATCAGGCCGGCGGGGTATTGCACCGGCATGCTGTAGCCGGCGAACGGCACCATGCGGGCGCCGAGTTCAAGGTGCAGTGCGTGCAGCGGGGTGTGGAGCAGGGCAGGGTCGGACACGGCAGCGGGATTCCAGGCGGGCAGGCCCTGACGGGCGAAACACGGCCCACCCCCGGTGCTGCCGTGTGCTGCCCCACTGTCCGCTCTACCTGAGAGATTCGCCCGGGCGATGCCGCGCTTGCTCCTTCGGTGGGCCGCATCGGGTGCGGCCTCTCTCCAGGGGGGAACAGCCGCCTCGCGGCGGCTGGCTGCCAGTCCTTTTGCCTGAGCGTTCAGGGCCTCGTTCCCGGGGAAGCGGACCTCCTGCGCCTTCGGCGGCCCCGGCTGGCGGGGCTCTCTCCTGACAAGCCCTGAAGTTTATCCGACGATTCGCCGCCGGGCCGCCCCAAGGCGAATCAGCCCCCTCGGGGGGAAGCGACCCGCGCAGCGGTGGAGCGTGGGGGCGTCACATGCCGGCGTAGTTGGGGCCGCCACCGCCTTCGGGGGTCACCCAGACGATGTTCTGGGTCGGGTCCTTGATGTCGCAGGTCTTGCAGTGCACGCAGTTCTGGGCATTGATCTGCAGGCGGTCGGCCCCGTCGTCGGCCTTGAAGTATTCGTACACGCCGGCCGGGCAGTAGCGGCTCTCGGGTCCGGCGTACCTGGCCAGATTGATCTGCACCGGCACCGTGCTGTTCTTGAGCGTCAGGTGGGCCGGCTGGTTCTCTTCGTGGTTGGTGTTGGACACGAACACGCTGGAGAGCCGGTCGAAGGTGAGTTTGCCGTCCGGCTTGGGGTAGCTGATCTGCGGCATCTCGGCCGCCGGGCGCAGGCGGGTGTGGTCCGCCTCGGTGCGGTGGATGGTCCAGGGCGGGCTCTTCATGCCGAGCTTGGGCAGCAGCCACTGCTCGATGCCGGTCATGAGCGCACCCACGGTGTTGCCCTTCTTGAACCACTGCTTGAAGTTGCGCGAGCCTTCCAGTTCTTCCTTGAGCCAGCTCTGCTCGAAGGCGGCCGGGTAGGCCTCGAGCTCGTCGCCGCTGCGGCCGGCCACCAGGGCGTCGAAGGCGGCTTCGGCGCACAGCATGCCGGTCTTGATGGCCGCATGGCTGCCCTTGATGCGGGCGGCGTTCAGGTAGCCGGCGTCACAGCCCACCAGGGCGCCGCCGGGGAACACGGTGCGCGGCAGGCTCAGGATGCCGCCGGCGGTGATGGCGCGGGCACCATAGCCCAGTCGCTTGCCGCCCTCGATGTGGGCGCGGATGGCCGGGTGGGTCTTCCAGCGCTGCATTTCCTCGAACGGGCTGAGCCAGGGGTTCTGGTAGTCCAGGCCGGTGACGAAGCCCAGGGTGACCTTGTTGCCTTCCAGGTGGTACAGGAAGCCGCCGCCGTAGGTGCTGTTGTCCATGGGCCAGCCGGCGGTGTGCACCACGCGGCCGGGCTGGGCCTTCTCGGGCGGCACTTCCCAGAGTTCCTTGATGCCGATCGCATAGCTCTGCGGGTCCTTGCCGGCATCGAGCTGGAAGCGGGCGATCAGCTGCTTGCCCAGGTGACCGCGCGCACCTTCGGCGAACACGGTGTACTTGGCCAGCAGCTCCATGCCGAGCTGGAAGCTGTCGGTGGGCTCGCCGTCCTTGCCCAGGCCCTGGTGGCCGGTGGCCACGCCGCGCACCGAACCATCGTCGGCGTACAGCACCTCGGCCGCGGTGAAGCCCGGGAAGATCTCCACACCCAGGGCCTCGGCCTGCTCGCCCAGCCACTTGGTGACGGCACCCAGGCTGATGACGTAGTTGCCGTCGTTGTGGAAGCAGCCCGGCACCAGCCAGTCGGGCGTGCGGGTGGCCGAGTGCTCTTTCAGGAACAGCACGTCGTCGCCGGTCACCGGCTGGTTCAGCGGGGCGCCGCGTTCCTTCCAGTCGGGGAAGAGCTCGGTGATGGCGCGCGGGTCCATGACGGCGCCCGAGAGGATGTGGGCGCCCGGCTCGGAGCCTTTCTCCAGCACGCACACGCTCACCTCATGGCCACGCTCGGCGGCGAGCTGCTTGAGGCGGATGGCGGTGGACAGGCCGGCCGGGCCGCCACCGACCACCACCACGTCGTATTCCATGGCCTCCCGGGGACCGAACTGGGCCAGGATCTCGTCGTGCGTCATGGGGGATCTCGCAGAGAATAAGGGGGTTGATCGGACACCGGCGGGCGTATGCCCCTGTCACCGGCCGGACCGCATTCTATGCGGCGCCCGCACAAAATCGAACGGTCGTTCTTATTTTCCCCTTCCTTCAACGTCCCAGGAGACCTTCCATGGCCTACACCCTCGACCTCTCCGGCCGCGTGGCCCTGATCACCGGCGCCTCCGGCGGCCTGGGCGAGCAGTTCGCCAAGACCCTGGCCCAGGCCGGGGCCGCCGTGGTGCTGGCCAGCCGCCGCACCGACCGGCTGATGAACCTGCGCGCCCACATCGAAGCCGCCGGCGGACAGGCCCATGTGGTGGCCATGGACGTGACCGACCTGGCCTCCATCAAGGCGGCGGTGGCGCATGCCGAGACCGAGGTCGGGCCGATCGACATCCTGATCAACAACTCCGGCGTGAGCACCACCCAGCGCCTGCAGGACGTGACCGAGGAAGACTACGACTTCGTCTTCAACACCAACACCCGGGGTGCCTTCTTCGTGGCCCAGGAGGTCGGCAAGCGCATGCTGGCGCGGGCCAAGGGCGCCGCGCCGGGCACCTACGTGGGCGGGCGCATCATCAACATCGCGTCCATGGCCGGCCTCAAGGTGCTGCCGCAGATCGGCGTGTACTGCATGAGCAAGGCGGCCGTGGTGCACATGACCCGCGCCATGGCCACCGAGTGGGGCCGCTTCGGCATCAATGTGAACGCCATCTGCCCGGGCTACATCGACACCGAGATCAACCACCACCACTGGCAGACCGAGCAGGGCCAGAAGCTGATCGCCATGCTGCCGCGCAAGCGCGTGGGCACGCCGGCCGACCTGGACGCGCTGCTGGTCATGCTGTGCTCGGCCGAAAGCCATTTCATCAACGGCGCGGTGATCGCCGCCGACGACGGGTTTGCGGTCTGACATGACGGCTTCCGTCCTGAACCGTCCTGCCGGCTGGCCGCCGGGCATGCCGCTGGGCATTGCGGCCGGCCTCGGGGCGGGCGCCTTCTGGGGCACCACCTTCGTGGCCCCGCTGATCGCGCCGGGCTTCAGCTCCATCGACCTCACCGTGGGCCGCTACCTGTCGTGCGGGCTGCTGGCCCTGCTGCTGCTGGTGTGGAATGCACTGCGCGGCACGCTGCAGCGGCCGACCTGGTCGCAGGCGGGTGCGGCGGTGTGGCTGAGCGTGCTGGGCTACACCGGCTACTACCTGCTGCTGGTGCTGGCCATTCAGGCCGCCGGTGCAGCCCTGCCGGTGCTCATCATCGGCACCATCCCGGTGGCCATCATGCTGCTGGGCAAGCCGCAGGGGCTGCGCTGGCGGGCGCTGGTGCCCGGCCTGGTGCTCACCCTGGCCGGCATGGCGCTGATGATGGGCGAGACCACCCACGGCGGCACCGAGGGAGCGGGCAGCGTGCTGTGGGGGGTGGTGCTGGCCGCCATGGCCATGGCCTGCTGGACCGCGTTCGGCCTGCTGAATGCGCGTTGGCTGGCGCGCCACCCGGAGGTCAATTCCACCGTCTGGGCCAACTGGCTGGGCGTGGCGGCCGGCCTGGGGGCGCTGGGGATCTGGGCCGTGGCCGGCACACCGCTGCCCGAGCTGATGGCCCGCCCGGGTTTCGGCACCTTCGTGCTGGTGTGCGTGGTGACCGGCATCGGTGCGGCCTGGATCGCCTCGGTGCTGTGGAACATGGCCAGCCGCCGGCTGAGCGCCAGCCTGGCCGGACAGCTCATCGTGAGCGAGACCGTCTTCGGCCTGATCTACGCCTTTGCCTGGAAGGCCGCGTGGCCCGCGCCGCTGCAGTGGACCGCCTGCCTGCTGTTCGTGCTGGGCATCGTGGCCTCGATCCGGGCCCACCGCTGAACCCGACCCTGCCCCGACATGAAACTCGAACTGCCTGCCCACCGCCGCGAGGTGTTCCGCATGGTCATCCCCATCCGCTGGGGCGACATGGACGCCATGGGCCATGTGAACAACACGGTGTACTTCCGTTACCTCGAGACGGTGCGCATCGAGTGGATGCGCAGCATCGGCTGCGAGCCCGACCCGCGCGGCGAGGGGCCGGTGATCGTCAATGCCTTCTGCAATTTCCACCGCCAGCTCGAATACCCGGGCGAGGTGCTGGCGGTGATGTCGGTCAGCGACCCCGGGCGCAGCAGTTTCGAGAGCTGGTGCACCCTCTCGCGCACCGACGATCCCGACACGGTCTATGCCTCGGGTGGCGCCACCACGGTGTGGGTGGACTTCCCGAACCAGAAATCGGCGCCCCTCCCCGAGCGCATGCGCCGGCACCTGCAGGACTGACCGTCCCGTCAGGCGGCGTCAGAGGCTGCGCTGGATCTCCACCGGCTCGCGGGCCATGGTGCGCAGCACATGCACCCGCTGGTTGACCCGGCGGGCGCCCAGCATCCACACCATGCGGCTGCTCCAGCCCAGTTTGCTGCGCACCTCGTCGGTGGAGCTGTAGAAGCTGTAGGGGTCGTCGTAGCAGCCCCAGTCGCGCACCGGCAGGCTGCGTTCGTCCCCGGCCACGGTGGGAGACAGTGCGTCGGTCTGGCCGTCCCAGTCGGTGGCGCCGTCCAGATGCAGACCGTAGCCCAGCGTGCGGCCCTCCAGCGAGAGCTGCGTCCGGCAGGCTTCCACCAGGGGCGGGTCCATCACATGGCTGTCGAAACGCACCCAGCGGTCTTCCAGCCACACCTCCACCTGGCAGTGCTCCACCGGGTTCTGGCCCAGATCGATGATGCCCTGCAGGAAGTCGGACTTGAGCGACACCAGCCGCAGCCGTGCCGGCAGGCCGATGGCCCGCAGCAGCGCCACCAGCAGCGTCGACTTGGTGTGGCAGTCGCCCCGGTTGAGGCGCAGCACGGTGAGCGCCGGCACGCCGGTGCCGTCGCCCACGCAGCCGAACGGCATCTGGCGCACATGGCGGAACAGGGCCAGGGCCTTGTCGTGCGGGCGGTAGCTGAGCTGCGTCAGCCGGACCGCCAGCAGGCGCAGGCGCGGATGCTTCCACTCCAGCTGGGGCGTGTTGCCCAGCCACTGGCGCGGGTCGTCGTCAAGGGCTCTGGCCTGGGCAGTGGTCAAGTCGGTGGCTCCGGTGGCGGGTCAGCGTGGCTTGGGTTGGCGGCCCATCAGGTAGAACTCGGGGTTGGGCATCATGCCGCTGAAGCTGGCCATGCGGTTGGACAGGCCGAAAAAAGCCGTGATGGCGGCAATGTCCCAGGCGTCCTCGTCGGTGAAGCCGTGGGCGTGCAGGGCATCGATGTCGGCGTCCTCGATGGCGTGCGACTGCTGGCAGACCTTCATGGCGAAGTCGAGCATGGCGCGCTGGCGCGGGCTGATGTCGGCCTTGCGGTGGTTGACGGCCACCTGATCGGCCACCAGCGGCTTCTTCTCGTAGATGCGCAGGATGGCGCCGTGGGCCACCACGCAATAGAGGCACTGGTTGGCGGCGCTGGTGGCGGTGACGATCATCTCGCGCTCCCCCTTGGTCAGACCGCTGGTGCGGCCCACCGTCTCGGGGGTCATGAGGGCGTCGTGGTAGGCGAAGAAGGCCCGCCACTCGGCCGGTCGGCGTGCCAGGGCCAGGAACACGTTGGGCACGAAGCCGGCTTTTTCCTGCACCTCCAGCACCCGGGCCTTGATGTCGTCGGGCAGGTCGTTGATGTCGGGGGCGGGGTAGCGGCTCATGGGGTCTCCTGGGGCAGGTCGCGGGTTGTCGGACAGGTGTCGCGATTCTGCCTTCGGCGGTTGGCCGGGTGGGTCGCCTGCGTTATCGTTGCCGCCGATCCCGACACCCACCCCTTTCAGCCCGCCATGTCCATTCCCCAACCCCCCGCCGGCTCCGATCCCGAATTCGAACGCGGCCTGGCCATGCGCCGCCAGGTCATGGGCGACGCTTTCGTCGAGGCGGCTTTTGCCGGCATGACCCCGTTCACCGAACCCATCCAGCAGCACATCACCCGCAAGGCCTGGGGCGATGTGTGGCAGCGCGGCGGGCTCGACCTGAAGACCCGCAGCCTGGTCACCGTGGCCATGCTCACCGCCCTGGGCCGGCAGAACGAGCTCAAGGGCCATGTGCGCGGCGCCCTCAACAACGGCGCCACGCCCGAGGAGCTGCAGGAGGTGCTGCTGCAGGCCGCCGTGTACTGCGGCGTGCCCACCGCGGTCGAAGCCTTCCGCACCGCTGCCGGTGTGGTCGAAGACCCGTCCCGTTGAACCTTTCAGGAGATTTCCGATGCGCTTGCACCCGACCCGCCGCCGCCTGCTGGCCACCGCCGCCAGCCTGACCCTGGCCCTGCTGTCCGTTACCCCGCTGCACGCCCAGACGCCACTGCGGGTGCTGGTGGGCTTTCCCCCCGGGGGCGGGACGGATGCCATCGCCCGCATCCTGGCGGAGCGCCTGAAGGACGAGCTGGGCCAGCCCGTGGTGGTGGAGAACAAGCCCGGTGCCGGCGGCCAGCTGGCGGCCCAGGCGCTGAAGGCCGCCGCGCCCGACGGCAACACCGTCTTCCTGAGCCATGACCACAGCGTCACCATCCTGCCGCTGACCATGAAGAACCCCGGGTTCGACCCCGCGCGGGACTTCGTGCCGGTGGCCGGATTCGCCACCTTCGTCAATGCGGTGGCCTTGTCGGGCGGCACGCCGGCCGCCGATCTCAAGGGCTGGATTGCCTCGGTCAAGGCCGGTGGTGGCAAGAGCACCGTGGGCATTCCGGCACCGGCTTCCACGCCGCAGTTCGCGGTGCAGGTGCTGGGCCAGCAGAACGGCCTGGACCTGGTGGCGGCGCCCTACCGGGGCAGCGCACCCATGATGGCCGACATGCTGGGCAACACCATCCCGGCCGGCGTGGGCTCGGTCCCCGACTTCATCGAGAACCACAAGGCCGGCAAGCTGCGCATCGTGGCGGTCATGGGCACCCAGCGCCAGGCCCAGCTGCCCGATGTGCCCACCTTCACCGAACTCGGCATCAAGGGCTTCGAGGATGTGCCGTACTACGGCCTGTTCGCGCCGGCCGGCACGCCGCGCGCCGCACTCGACCGCCTGAGCACCGCCCTGCAGAAGACCCTGGCCCAGCCGGATGTTCGTGACCGCCTCACCGCCATGGGCCTGAGCGTGGCGCACAGCAGCGGCGAGCAGCTGGCCGGCCGCGAGGCCGCCTACCGCCAGGCCTGGGCCCGCATCATCCGGGACAGCGGCTACCAGCCCCAGTGACGCGCACCGACGCATGAGCATCGACGCCCGGGTGCGGGCTGAGCAGATCCGTGCCCAGTACGCCAGCATGCCGGCGTCCTTCCTGGGCAGCGTCTTCTCGTCCACCACCTACCTGCTGGCGGCCCACAGCGTCATTCCGACCTGGCAGTGGGTGCTGTGGGCCGGATTGATGCTGGCGCAGGCCATCGGCCGCGGACTGTTGTGGCGGGCGTACCGGCGTGCGGCACCGGGCGTGGAGGACACCGACCGCTGGGCACGGTGGGCCATCGCCGGCTCGGCCGCATCGGGCTGCATCTGGGGCCTGGGCACCTGGCTGGTCTTCCCGGCCGGACACATCGAGTACCAGCTGTTCTTCATGTTCCTGATCGCCAGCATGGGGTCGCTCTCGGCCATTGCCTCGGCGTCCTACCTGCCGGCGTTCTACGCCTACACCTTTCCCACCATCCTGCCGATCGCGGTGGCCCTGGTGTTCCAGGAGGCACTGATGCTGCGCATCCTGGGCCTGATCAGCCTGGGTTACCTGCCCGTCATCAGCACCTTCGCCCACAACCTGGGGCGCTCGGTCATCGAGTCGTTCCGGCTGCGCTTCGAGAACCTCGATCTGCTGCGGGAGGTCACCCTGCGCAAGGAACAGGTGGAGGAGGCCAGCCGCGAGAAGTCGATGTTCCTGGCCGCCGCCAGCCACGACCTGCGACAGCCCCTGCACGCCCTGGCCCTGCAGACCCACCTGCTGCAGTCGGCGGTGCTGCCGCCGCCGCAGCAGCGGGTGGTGGCCGACATGCGCGGCTCCATCCAGGCCATGACCGGCCTGTTCGATGCCTTGCTGGACATGTCGCGGCTGGATGCGGGCGTGATCCCGGTGCGGCCTGCACCGCTGTTGCTGGCCGATGTCTTCGCCCGGCTGGACACCGAGTTCGGGCCGGCAGCCCGCCAGCGCGGGCTGCGCCTGCGCTGGCGGGGAGGCGGATTGACCGTGCGCACCGACGGCCACCTGCTGGCCTCGTTGCTGGGCAACCTGGTCTCCAATGCCATCCGCTACACCGAACGCGGCGGCGTGCTGGTGGCAGCCCGCCGGCGCAACGGGCAGATCCGCATCGAGGTGTGGGACAGCGGCGTGGGCATTTCGGGCGATCAGCAGCGCGCGGTCTTCAAGCCGTTCTTTCAGGTCGGCAATGTGGAGCGGGATCGGTCCAAGGGGCTGGGGCTCGGGCTGGCCATCGTCGAACGACTGGCCCGCCTGCTGGCCGCCCCGCTGGAGCTCAGCTCACGTCCGGGCCAGGGCACGCGTTTCTCGATCACCCTGCCTGCGGCCGGCGATGCGGTGCCGAGCCCGGCCCGGGCCACCGTGCCGACGCCACCGGGCCAGGGACAGCTGGCCGGTGCCGTGGTGCTGCTGGTGGACAACGAGGTCGAGATCCGCGCCGCCATGGATGCCCTGCTGGCCTCGTGGCAATGCGAGGTCATCACCGCGTCCGGCATGGACGATGCCATGGTGCGCGCGGCGGCCATGACGCGGGCCCCCGATCTGCTGGTGTGCGATTACCGGCTGGGTGCTGCTGCCAACGGGCTGGAGGTGATCGAGCGCATCCGCGACGAGTTCAATCAGCCGGTGCCGGCCCTGGTGATCACCGGCGATACCGGCGCCGACGTCCTGCACGCGGTGCAGGCCGCCCAGTGCGCCATCCTGCACAAACCGGTCGACCCTGAAACGCTGCATCGCACCCTGAGCAGCCTGCGCCCGGCGACCGGCCCCTGATCAGTCCGGTGCCGGCAGGTCCTGGCGCACCAGGTGCAACCGGCGGGCCGCCAGTGCCGCCTGCGTGCGGTTGACCACCTGCAGCCGTTCGAAGATGGCGGTCACGTGCGCCTTGACCGTCTTCTCCGAAATGTCGAGCTGCTGCGCGATGACCTTGTTCGACAGCCCCTGGCACACCGCCTCCAGCACCTCCAGCTGCCGGGCACTCAGACCGTGCTGGGCCGATGGGGCGTCCGGTGCCGCCACCCGGCCGTGCTGGCGCGTGATCAGCACCCGTTCTCCGCGCGAGAGGGCCTGCAGCCCGCCGATCAGCTCCTGGGGCTGCGCCGCCTTGGACATGAATGCCTGCGCACCAGCCGCCCAGGCCGCCTCCTGATCGGGCGGGTGGTCGTTGGCCGAAATGACCGCCACCGCGCTGCCCGGCAAGGCGCTCACCAGACAGCGGATGGCGCCGGCACCGCTGGTGTCCGGCAGCCCGGGGTCCAGCAGCACCAGGGAGGGCGGCGGATCGGACCCGGCATGGACCATGGCTTCCGCCAGACTGCGGGCGGGCAGGATCTGGTGGTCCGGCAGGGCCTGTACAGCCATCTGCACCAGGCCGTCCAGCATCAGCGGATGGTCGTCGACAACAAGCAGCTTCATGGACCGCCGCAGTATAGGTAGCCCGGTGCCGGCCCCGCAAACCGGGGTTTTTTGTCAGCCCCCCAGCAGCCGGTGCACCAGATCGGGCGTGCTGTGGGCGCGGTACTTGCGCATCAGGCGGGCCCGGTGCACCTCCACCGTGCGGTGGCTGATGGCCAGCAGCTTGCCGATCTGCTTGCTCGTGAGGCCGTCCATGAGCAGGGCGGCCACCTCGCGTTCGCGGGCGGTCAGCTCGGCCTTGACCGGGCGGCGCTCGGACAGGTCCTCGAAGCTCCAGATGCCGGCGGCATGCGGCGCGCTGCGGTCCACCGCACGGCCGGTCACGTGGCACCAGAAGGTCTCGCCGGCCTGGGGCCCGCCCACCCGCTTCATGATGCGGTCGTCGCCATAGGTGCCGCTGCGGCCCAGCAGGGGCGCCATGCGGGCGCCCAGCCGCTCGTACTCGTCGGCGCTGGGGTAGAGGATCTGGAAGCTCTGGCCCACCAGCTGGTCGCGGCTGGCGCCGAACATGTCGCACAGCGCCTGGTTGCAGTCGACCATGGTGCGTTCGCGCGAGAGAGCCAGCCCCACCGGGGCGAGGTCGAAGGCCAGGCGGTAATCGACGGTCATCGGGACGCAGGAAGGGGAGGGGTTGTTCTTTACGAAATACTACGTAGCGCTTTACGTAGTATCGTGCGGGATTGCCCCTTCCACCGTTTCACAGGAGCCAGTCCTTGAACAAGATTTTCCCGAGCGCCGCCGATGCGCTGAAAGACATCGTCGCCGACGGCCAGCTCATGGCCGTGGGCGGCTTCGGTCTGTGCGGCATTCCCGAGGCCCTGATCGACGCCCTGCGCGACAGCGGCGTCAAGGGCCTGACCGTCATCTCCAACAACGCCGGCGTCGACGGTTTCGGCCTGGGCAAGCTGCTGGAGACGCGCCAGATCAAGCGCATGATCTCCAGCTACGTGGGCGAGAACAAGGAGTTCGAGCGCCAGTACCTCGCCGGCGAACTCGAGCTGGAGTTCACCCCGCAGGGCACGCTGGCCGAGAAGCTGCGCGCCGGCGGCGCCGGCATCCCGGCCTTCTTCACCAAGACCGGCGTGGGCACCATCGTGGCCGAGGGCAAGGAGCTGCGCGAGTTCGACGGCGAGACCTACGTCATGGAACGTTCGCTGGTGCCCGATGTGTCGCTGGTCAAGGCCCACCGGGCCGACCGCAGCGGCAACCTGCAGTTCCGCTACACCGCCCGCAACTTCAACCCGGCCGCTGCCATGGCCGGCCGCATCTGCGTGGTCGAGGTCGAGGAGATCGTCGAGACCGGCGCCATCCACCCCGACCAGGTTCACCTGCCGGGCGTGTATGTGCACCGCATCGTGCACAACCCGAACCCCGAAAAGCGCATCGAGAAACGCACCCTCACCGAAAAGGCAGGAGTCTGACCATGGCCTGGACCCAAGACCAGATGGCCGCCCGCGCGGCCCACGAACTCGAAGACGGTTTCTACGTCAACCTGGGCATCGGCATTCCGACCCTGGTGGCCAACCATGTGCCCTCCACCAAGGAGGTCTGGCTGCAGAGCGAGAACGGCATGCTGGGCATCGGCCCGTTCCCGACCGAGGACGAGGTGGACGCCGACCTGATCAACGCCGGCAAGCAGACCGTGACCACGATCGCCGGCAGCAGCATCTTCGGCAGCGAGCAGAGCTTTGCCATGATCCGCGGCGGCAAGATCAACCTCTCCATCCTGGGCGCCATGCAGGTCAGCGAGCAGGGCGATCTGGCCAACTGGATGATCCCGGGCAAGATGGTCAAGGGCATGGGCGGCGCCATGGACCTGGTGGCCGGCGTCAAGCGTGTCATCGTGCTCATGGAGCATGTGGCCCGCAAGAAGGACGGCACCGAGGACCTCAAGATCCTGCCCAAGTGCACCCTGCCGCTGACCGGCGTGGGCGTGGTCGACCGCATCATCACCGACCTGGGCGTGATGGACGTCACCCCCGAGGGCCTCAAGCTGGTCGAGCTGGCGCCCGGCGTCACGCGCGAGTTCATCCAGTCGAAGACCGGCGTCACGCTGATCTGAGCGTCATGCCCCGGCGGGTATACTCCCGCCACCTCGTCATTGGGGAGTAGCCGCCCGGCGCGCCATGCGCCGGGGCACGCGTCAACAGACTTGGCCTTCCGGCCATGGCGCGTGCAGCTTCCAGCCTGGCAAGACCTTTGACCGCATCGCCTCCACCGTGGCCGGGGAGGCGCTGCGGTCATTGCGTCCGCACCGGCCCATGGAGTCCCGTCTTGGAAGCCTTCCTCCTGTCCACCGGCATCGTCGCCCTCGCTGAAATGGGCGACAAGACCCAGCTGCTTTCGCTGGTGCTGGCCGCCCGTTTCAAACGCCCCTGGCCCATCGTGGCCGGCATCTTCGTGGCCACCGTGCTCAACCATGCGCTGGCCGGCGCGGCCGGTGCCTGGCTCATGGCCGCCATCGGCCCGCAGGTGATGCGCTGGGTGCTGGGGATCTCCTTCATCGCCATGGCGGTGTGGATGCTCATCCCCGACAAGCTCGACGACGATGACGCGCCCTCGCGCAGCCACTTCGGCGTGTTCGCGGCCACCACCTGGGCCTTCTTCCTGGCCGAGATGGGGGACAAGACCCAGATCGCCACCGTGGCCCTGGGTGCGCAGTACGAACCGCTGGTGGCGGTGGTGATCGGCACCACGCTGGGAATGATGCTGGCCAATGCGCCGGTGGTGTTCTTCGGCGATGCCATCACCCGCAAGGTGCCGATCCGCGCGGTTCATGCGGTGGCGGCACTCATCTTTGCGGTGCTGGGCCTGCTGGCCCTGCTGGGCGTGGGAACCTGAGGCCGGGTCTCAGTGGTCGGCAGCCGGCGGGGCAGACGGCTCGGCGCCGTCATCGTCGGTCCGGGCAGCGGGTTCGGCGGCCGGAAAACACATCTTCTCGCCGTCCCAGCGCTGCCCGCACCAGCAGAAGCCTTCGGCGTTGATGATGCAGGTGCCGGTACCGCAGCAGCGGGGATCTTCCATGGCCAGGCCTCGATTGAGTGGAGCGGGTGAAGGGAATCGAACCCTCGTATGAAGCTTGGGAAGCTGCCGTTCTGCCATTGAACTACACCCGCGCGACCCGGATTCTAGCGACTAGAATCCGCCCCCTCATGCCGATCGACCCCCGTCTGTTCTGCGCCGTCGACTTCGGCACCTCCAATTCCGCCATCGCGGTGCCCACGGCGGACGCCGGCATGGCGCTGGTGGCCCTGGAGGCCGGGCAGGTGACCATGCCCACGGCCGTGTTTTACCGGGTCGAGGGGCTGGCCGGCCATGAGCCACCCGAACGCATCTACGGCCGGGCCGCGCTGGCGGCCTACCTGGAAGGCCAGGAAGGCCGCCTCATGCGCTCCATGAAGAGCATCCTGGGCTCCACCCTGGCCGACCAGAGCACCGATGTGGGCGAAGGCCGGGCCGTGCGGTACCGCGATGTCATTGCAGGCTACCTGCAGCGGCTCAAGACCCTGGCCGAGGAGCGGACCGGGGCGCCGCTGGAGCGGGCGGTGCTGGGCCGGCCGGTGTTCTTCGTCGACGGTGACCCGCAGCGCGACGCCCAGGCCCAGCAGGCGCTGGAAGACGCCGCCCGGGCCTGCGGTCTGACCGAGATCAGCTTCCAGTTCGAGCCGATTGCGGCGGCGCTCGACTTCGAGCAGACCACCGACCACGAAGCGCTGGTGCTGGTGGCCGACATCGGCGGCGGCACCTCCGACTTCTCGCTGGTGCGGGTCGGACCCCGGCGGCGGGATCGGCTGGACCGCCGCGACGACATCCTGGCCAACCACGGGGTGCACATCGCCGGCACCGACTTCGATCGCCAGGTCGAACTGGCCGCCATCCTGCCGGCCTGCGGCTACCGCGCACTGGGGCCGACCCGGGCCGACGGCGCCCCGCCGCGCGAGGTGCCCAGCCGGGTCTACTTCGACCTGGCCACCTGGCACCTGATCAACACCGTGTACACCCCGCCGCGCAGGGCCGAGCTGCAGCGCATGAAGGGCTTCTACGGCCAGCCCGAACACCACCGGCGGCTGATGCAGGTGGTGGACGAGCGCCTGGGGCATGCCCTGCTGACCCGGGCCGAGGACGCCAAGATCGCGGTGGCCGAGGGCGGTTCTGCCTCCATCGATCTGGCCCTGCTGGCGCCGGGGCTGCAGGTGCCGTTCGACGCGACCCGCGCGCTGGAGGCACTCGACGCCGACCTGGACCGCATAGCCCAGGCGGTGGACGTGACGCTGCAGATGGCCGGCGTGTCGCCGGAGGCGGTGGAGGTGGTGTATTTCACCGGCGGCTCCACCGGCTTTGCTCCACTGACCCGCCGCATCGGCCAACGGCTGCCGGCCGCGCGGGCGGTGCACGGGGACCGCAACGCCAGCGTGGCGAACGGTCTGGGCGTGCACGCCCGGCGGTTGTTCCGTTGAACCGGACTCAGTAGCCCACGGCCTGACCGTCGCGGCGCGAGTCGCTGGCGGCGGCATAGCCGTCCTGCAGGTCGTCGCTCAGCCGGGCAATGAACTGGCCGCTGCCGAAGTCGAGGTAGGCGTCGGCGGCGGGCTCGAAGCGGTGACCCAGGGCCTTGAGGCCTTCGCGCAGTGCGGGCGCCATGGTGGGCTCGAAGTCCACGTCCAGCCCCTGGCCCCATTTCCAGCGCGGCGCGTCGCAGGCGGCCTGCGGCTGCTGACCATGCACCAGCATGCGCACCAGCGTCTGCACATGGCCTTGCGGCTGCATGTTGGCGCCCATGACGCCGAAAGCCATCACCGGCTGACCATCGCGGCTCAGGAAGCCGGGGATGATGGTGTGGAACGGCCGCTTGCCCGGCGCCACCTGGTTGGGGTGGCCGTCCTGCAGGGTGAAGCCATGGCCCCGGTTCTGCAGGCTCACGCCCCAGCCCGGTACCACCACGCCGCTGCCGAAGCCCAGGTAATTGCTCTGGATGAAGCTCACCATGCGGCCCTGTGCGTCGGCCGCGTTCAGGTACACCGTGCCCCCGCGCGGCGGGTGACCGGCACCCGGGTCGATGGCGCGCCGGGGGTCGATCAACCGGGCGCGTTCGCGCAGGTAGGCGGGGTCGAGCAGGTCGGCGGCCCGCACTTCGGTCATGAAGCGCTCGTCGGCCACCCAGCGGTAGGTGTCGGCAAAGGCCAGCTTGATGGCCTCGATCTGCAGGTGGGCGCTCTCCACGCTGTCGGGCCCGAAACGGCCGATGTCGAGCTGCTCCAGCATGCCCAGGGCCATCAGCGCCGCAATGCCCTGGCCATTGGGCGGCAGCTCGTGCACCGTGTGGCCGGCAAAGCCGGTGTGGATGGTGTCGACCCACTGCACCTGGTGGGCGGCGAGGTCGGATGCACGCAGTTGTGCGCCGTGCTCGCGGGCGAAGGCGTCGATGGCCTGGGCCACCTCGCCCCGGTAGAAGGCTTCGCCCTTCGTGGCGGCGATGGCGCGCAGGGTGCGCCCGGCATCCGGGAAGGCAAACCGTTCGCCCACCCGGGGTGCGCGGCCCCGCGGCATGAAGGCCTGGGCGAAACCGGGCTGGTCCTGCAGCTGCGGCACGGCGCGGGCCCATTTGTCGGCCACCACCGGGCCCACCGCATAGCCGGCCTCGGCCAGTTCGATGGCGGGCTCCAGCAGGTCGGCAAAGGGCAGCGCGCCGAAGCGCTCCGACAGCGCCACCCAGCCCGCCACCGCGCCGGGCACGGTGACCGCATCGAAGCCACGCAGCGGAATCTTGCCGTGCTTGTTCCGGAAGTAATCCGGCGTCCAGGTGGACGGGGCCACGCCGCTGGAATTCAGGCCGTGCAGCCGCTGGCCGTCCCAGACGATGGCGAAGTTGTCGCTGCCCAGTCCGTTGGAGCAGGGCTCCACCACGGTGAGCGCGGCCGCCGCCGCGATGGCGGCATCGATCGCGTTGCCGCCCTTGATCAGCATGCGCAGCCCGGCCTGTGCCGCCAGCGGCTGCGACGTGGCCACCACGTTGCGCGCCAGCAGCGGTGCGCGCGAGACCGGGTAAGGGTTGTGCCAGTCGAATTTCATGCGGTCACTTCAGCACATCGCCGACGCAGAGGTATTTGATCTCCACATAGTCGTCCATGCCGTGGTGCGAACCCTCGCGGCCCAGGCCCGACTGCTTCACGCCGCCAAACGGCACGTGCTCGGTGGCCAGGATGCCCACGTTGATGCCCACCATGCCGTATTCGAGTGCCTCGCTCACGCGGAAGATGCGGCCCACGTCGCGGCTGTAGAAGTAGCTGGCCAGACCGAACTCGGTGTTGTTGGCCGCCGCTATGGCTTCCTGCTCGGTCTGGAACTTGAACACCGGGGCCAGCGGGCCGAAGGTCTCCTCGCGGGCGCACAGCATGTCGCCCTTGGCGTCGGCAATGACGGTGGGCTGGAAGAACTGGCCCGGCAGCTTCTGGCCGCCGGTGACCACGCGGCCGCCCTTGGCCACGGCGTCGTTCACATGGCGCTGCACCTTGTCGACCGCGGCGTCCTCGATCAGCGGGCCCTGCACCACGCCGTCGTCGAAGCCGTTGCCCACCTTGAAGGCGGCCACGCGGGCGGCGAACTTCTCCACGAAGGCGTCGTACACGCCGGCCTGCACATACAGGCGGTTGGCGCACACGCAGGTCTGGCCGGCGTTGCGGTACTTGCTGGCAATGGCGCCTTCCACGGCGGAGTCGATGTCGGCGTCGTCGAACACGATGAAGGGCGCGTTGCCGCCCAGCTCCAGGCTGAGCTTCTTGACCGTGGGCGCGCTCTGCGCCATCAGGATGCGGCCCACTTCGGTGGAGCCGGTGAAGGAGAGGTGGCGCACCACGTCGCTGGCGCACAGCACCTTGCCGATGGCGATGCTCTGCTCGCTGTCGGCGCTCAGGATGTTGATGACGCCGGCCGGAATGCCGGCGCGCACCGCGAGTTCGGCCGCGGCCAGCGCGGTCAGCGGGGTGAGCTCGGCCGGCTTGATGATCACCGGGCAGCCGGCGGCCAGGGCCGGGGCCACCTTGCGGGTGATCATGGCCAGCGGGAAGTTCCAGGGCGTGATGGCGGCGCACACGCCGATGGGCTGCTTGAGCACCAGCAAGCGTCGGTTGTTGTCGAAGGTGGGCAGGGTCTCGCCGTTGACGCGCTTGGCCTCTTCGGCAAACCACTCCACGAAGCTGGAGCCGTAGGCGATCTCGCCCTTGGCCTCGGGGTAGGGCTTGCCCTGCTCGGCGGTCAGGATGCGGGCCAGATCGTCCTGGTTGGCCATCAGCAGGTTGAACCAGGCGCGCAGGATGTTGGAACGCTCCTTGGCGGTCTTGTTGCGCCAGCCGGCCCAGGCGGCGTTGGCCGCATCGATGGCGGCCTGCGCGTCGGCCGGGCCCAGGTTGGCCACGTCGGCCAGCTTCAGGCCGGTGGCCGGGTCCAGCACGTCGAAGCGGCTGCTGCCCGTGACCCACTGGCCGTTGATCAGGCCGTCGGTCTTGAGCAGGCTGGGGTCCTTGAGCAGGGCCAGGGGCGAGGTTTTCATGTCCATGGGGTGTCTCCGGTCGGTGGGTGGCGCAGGCTGGCCGGGCGCCAGTGCGGAATCCGGCAGGATAGCCCGGGCCGGACGACCCTGCAGTACCGGTGGTGACCCGCCGCGCCGGGCCACTGGAAGTGTTGGAAAATAGCGGGCTTTGACGCCGCCGGGGTGCCCCCGGGGGCATCAGCCCACCTCCGCTCCATTGCCAAGGCCACCATGACCCGTCCCGCCTCTGTCGCCGACATCCGCAAGACCTTCCTGGACTTCTTTGCCGCCAAGGGCCACACCGTGGTGGCGTCCAGCCCCCTGGTGCCGGGCAACGACCCCACGCTGATGTTCACCAACTCCGGCATGGTGCAGTTCAAGGACGTGTTCCTGGGCACCGACAAGCGCAGCTATGTGCGCGCTGCATCCGTCCAGGCCTGCCTGCGCGCCGGCGGCAAGCACAACGACCTGGAGAACGTGGGCTACACCGCGCGCCACCACACCTTCTTCGAGATGCTGGGCAACTGGAGCTTCGGCGACTACTTCAAGAAGGAAAGCCTGAACTGGGCCTGGGAGCTGCTGACCCAGGTTTACAAACTGCCGGCTGACCGGCTGTACGCCACGGTCTACCAGGAAGACGACGAGGCCCATGCCATCTGGGAAGACATCTTTGTGAAGGCCGGCTGGACCCCCGAGCGCGTCAAGCAGGAGGGTCGCATCATCCGCATCGGCGACAACAAGGGCGGCCGCTACAAGAGCGACAACTTCTGGATGATGGCCGACACCGGCCCCTGCGGCCCCTGCAGCGAGATCTTCTACGACCACGGTCCCGAGATCCCCGGCGGCCCGCCGGGCAGCCCGGACGAGGACGGCGACCGCTTCATCGAGATCTGGAACAACGTGTTCATGCAGTTCGACATGAAGGAAGACGGTTCGGTCACGCCGCTGCCCGCGCCCTGCGTGGACACCGGCATGGGCCTGGAGCGGCTGGCCGCCATCCTGCAGCATGTGCACAGCAACTACGAGATCGACATCTTCGATGTGCTGATCAAGGCCGCCGCCCGCGAGACCGGCACCACCGACCTGAGCAACCCTTCGCTCAAGGTGATCGCCGACCACATCCGCGCCACCGCCTTCCTCATCAGCGACGGCGTGATCCCCAGCAACGAAGGCCGCGGCTATGTGCAGCGCCGCATCGTGCGCCGCGCCATCCGCCACGGCTACAAGCTGGGCCAGAAGACCCCGTTCTTCCACAAGCTGGTGCCCGACCTGGTGAAGATGATGGGCGAGGCCTACCCCAACCTCGCCAACCAGGCCCAGCGCATCACCGAGGTGCTCAAGGCCGAGGAAGAGCGCTTCTACGAGACCCTGGCCAACGGCATGGAGATCCTGGACGCCGCCCTGGCCGACGGCGCCAAGGTGCTGCCTGGCGACGTGGCCTTCAAGCTGCACGACACCTACGGCTTCCCGCTCGATCTGTCGGGCGATGTGTGCCGTGAACGTGGCCTGAGCGTCGACGAAGCCGGCTTCCATGCAGCCATGGAGCGCCAGAAGGCCCAGGGCCGTGCCGCCGGCAAGTTCAAGATGGACAAGGCGCTGGAGTACACCGGTGCCGGCAACACCTTCGTGGGCTACGAGCACCTGGAGGCCCCGGCCAAAGTGGTGGCCCTGTACCTCGACGGCACCCCGGTGACCGCGCTGAAGGCCGGCCAGCAGGGCGTGGTGGTGCTCGACACCACCCCGTTCTATGCCGAGAGCGGCGGCCAGGTGGGCGACGAAGGCGAACTGGTGGCCGGTGCGGCCCGCTTCGTGGTGGAGGACACCCAGAAGATCCGCGCCGACGTGTTCGGCCACCACGGCAGCGTGGCCCAGGGCACGCTGGCGGTGGGCGATGCGGTCAATGCCCGCGTCAACACCACGCTGCGCGCGGCCACCGTGCGCAACCACAGCGCCACCCACCTGATGCACAAGGCCCTGCGCGAGGTGCTGGGCGACCACGTGCAGCAGAAGGGCTCGCTGGTGAACGCCGATCGCACCCGCTTCGACTTTGCCCACAACGCCCCGGTGACCGATGCGCAGATCCGCCAGATCGAGGCCATCGTCAACGCCGAGATCCTGGCCAACGCCGCCACGCAGGCCCGCGTGATGGAGATCGAGGCCGCCAAGGCCACCGGCGCCATGATGCTGTTCGGCGAGAAGTACGGCGACACGGTGCGCGTGCTCGACATCGGCAGCAGCCGCGAACTGTGCGGCGGCACCCATGTGGGCCGCACAGGCGACATCGGCCTGTTCAAGGTGGTGGCCGAGAGCGGCGTGGCCGCCGGCGTCCGCCGCATCGAGGCGGTCACCGGCGCCAACGCGCTGGCCTACCTGCAGTCGCTGGAGTCCACCGTGGCCCAGGCGGCCGGGGCGCTCAAGGCCTCGCCGGCCGAACTGCAGGCCCGCATCGGCCAGACGCTGGAGCAGGTGCGCGCCCTCGAGAAGGAAGTGGCGGCCCTCAAGGGCAAGCTGGCCTCCAGCCAGGGCGACGAGCTCATGGCCCAGGCCGTCGACATCAAGGGCATCAAGGTGCTGGCCGCCGTGCTGCAGGGGGCCGATGCCAAGGTGTTGCGCGACACCCTGGACAAGCTCAAGGACAAGCTCAAGACCGCGGCCATCGTGCTGGCGGCGGTGGACGGCGGCAAGGTGCAGCTGGCCGCCGGCGTCACGGCGGACAGCACCGGCAAGGTCAAGGCCGGTGAACTGGTCAATTTCGTCGCCCAGCAGGTCGGCGGCAAGGGTGGCGGCAAGCCGGACATGGCCATGGCCGGCGGCACCGACGCCTCGGGACTGGACGCGGCGCTGAAGTCGGTGCAGGGCTGGGTGGCCGAGCGGGCCTGACCCCGCGGTGGGGCCGGGGACGTCAGTCCGCCGGCCAGTCCAGCGCCTGCCGGCTCTCGAAGCGCCGGGCCTGCCCGGTCACCGGGTCGGTGAAGGCGATGGCCTGCGCCAGCAGGCGCAGCGGTTCGGAGAAGTCCTCGACCTCGTTTGGTCCGCGCCGCACCACCGGGTAGAACTGGTCACCCGCCAGCGGCCGCCCCAGCGCGGCCATGTGCACCCGCAGCTGGTGCCGCTTGCCGGTGACCGGCTCCAGCGCGTACCGCGCCCAGCGGCCTTGGCGCTCCTGTTCGGTGATGCGGGTCTCGCTGTTGGGCTCGCCCGGCACCTCGTGCATGCGGAAGAAGCCGCCAGGGTCTTCCTCGATGCGGCTGCGGCGCACGTGGCCTTGCAGCAGCGGCAAACCGTCGGGGCAGGGCGCGATGGCCTGGTACTGCTTGTCCACCTCACGGTCGCGGAACAGCGCCTGGTAGGCATCGCGGTCCTGTGGCCGGATGCTGAACACCACGATGCCGGCGGTCTCGCGGTCGATGCGGTGCAGCGGGCTCAGGGTGTCGATGCCGGTCTGCCGCTTGGCCCTCACCAGCAGGCTCTGCTGCACATAGCGGCCGGTGGGCACCACCGGCAGGAAGTGCGGCTTGTCCATCACCAGCAGATGGGCGTCCTGGAACAGCACCGAGGCCTCGAACGGGATGGGCTGCTCATGGTCCAGCCGGCGGTAGTAGTACAGCCGCTCGCCCGGGATGCAGGGGCTGTCGGCGCTGCGGGGCCGGGCGGTGTCGTCCAGCACCTCGCCCTGGCGCAGGCGGTTGGCCCAGCCTTCGCGGTCCACGGCGCACAGGCGATCGGCCAGGAAGTCCAGCACCGTGGGCCAGGGGCAGGGCTTGTCGTGCGGCACGGCCACGCAGCTCGGCGACACGCCGTCGCGGGCCGGTACCAGGGGGTTCTTGGGCCGGTGTGCCATGCCGGGCCGCCGTGTCAGCGGGTCAGACGCGGGACCAGACCAGGTCCCACACGCCATGGCCCAGCTTCAGGCCCCGGTTCTCGAACTTGGTGAGCGGCCGGTAGTCGGGCTTGGGCGCGTAGCCGCCCAGGGCCGGGTCGGCGGTGTTGCGCAGCAGGGGTTCTGCGGCCAGCACCTCGACCATCTGTTCGGCATAGGGCTGCCAGTCGGTGGCCAGGTGCACATAGCCGCCGGGCCTGAGCTTGTGGGCCAGACGGTTCACGAACGGACCCTGGATCAGCCGGCGCTTGTGGTGCTTGGTCTTGTGCCAGGGGTCGGGGAAGAAAATGTGCACGCCGTCCAGGCTGCCGTCGGCCAGCATGTGGTCCATCACCTCGACCGCGTCGTGCCGCACGATGCGGATGTTCTCCAGGCCGTTGTCGCCGCAGAGCTTGAGCAGGGCGCCCACGCCGGGCTCGTGCACCTCGCAGCACAGGAAGTTGTCCTGCGGCCGCACGCCGGCAATGTGGGCGGTGGCGCCGCCCATGCCGAAGCCGATCTCCAGCACCGTGGGTGCCTGGCGGCCGAAGGTGGCGGCCAGGTCGAGCGGCTGCGGTGCGTAGGGCACCATGAAGCGCGGGCCGAACACCTCGTAAGCCCGTGCCTGGCCGGCGGTGGTGCGACCGGCCCGCAGCACATAGCTCTTGACCACGCGCAGGTGCTCCACGTCGGTGGGGGCGGGGCGGGGCAGGGCGTGTCGGGGGTCGGTCATGGCGGGCGGGCAAAGCCTGCGATTTTAGGTGGCCGCGCACCAGGCGGCCTGCCAGGCCCGGGTCCACAGCGCCAGCGCCTCGGCCACGCCGCCGCCGGCCGGCGGCAGGCCCAGCACGCTGGCGGCCGACTGCAGCGCGGCCAGCGGATCGCTCAGGTCGAGCGCTGCGGCACCGTTCTGCTTGCTCAGCTTCTCGCCGTTGGGCCCCAGCACCAGCGGTACATGGTGATAGCCCACCGGCGGAAGATCCAGGGCGCGCTGCAGCAGGATCTGGCGCGGCGTGTTGTCGGCCAGGTCGGCGCCGCGCACCACATGGCTGATGCCCTGCTCGGCGTCGTCCACCACCACGGCCAGCTGGTAGGCCCACAGGCCGTCGGCGCGGCGCAGCACGAAGTCGCCCACGTCGGCAGCCACATCCTGCTGCTGCGGCCCCAGGCGGGCATCGAGCCAGTGCACCGTGGCGGCATCGGGCAGGCGCAGCCGCCAGGCGCGGGCCTGGCGGCCCTGCAGACCTGGGCGGCAGGTGCCGGGGTAGACGGCGGCCTGATGCCGTTCCCGGGGGCGTCCAGCGGCGGCCAGCGCGGCTTCGATGTCGCTGCGTGAGCAGGCACAGGGGTAGGCCGAACCGGTGGAGAGCAGGCGCTCCAGCGCCGCCTGATACCGATGGCCGCGTTGCGATTGCCAGCTCACCGGTTCGTCCGGCGTCAGGCCGCAGGCGGCGAGCTGCTGCAGGATGAATCCATCGGCCCCCGGCACGCAGCGTGGTGTGTCGACGTCCTCGATGCGCACCAGCCAGACGCCGCCACGCGCACGGGCATCGAGCCAGCTGGCGAGTGCGGCCACCAGGGAACCGGCGTGCAGCGGCCCGGTGGGCGACGGCGCGAACCGGCCGCGCGGCTTCACGCCATGGCCAGGGCCAGTTCGAGGCCCGAGACGAAGGCGTCTTCCACCCGGTGGCCCAGGCACCAGTCGCCGCACAGGCCGATGCCCAGTGCCGGGTCGATCAGGTGCGAACGGCCCAGCGGGGTGCGGGTCTGGGCATAACGCCAGCGGTGCACCACCGCGTGGGTGGGCGTGGCACGGATGCCGGTGATCTCGGCAAAGCCCTTGAGCAGCTTGGCCTTGACGCGCTCTTCGTCGTCTTCGAGGTGGCGGGTCGACCAGTCGGGGCTGGCCTGCACCGTCCAGCGCTCGATCGGGTCCCGCGCCGGCTTGCTCGATTCACGGGCCAGCCAGCTGATGCGGTGGTGGGTGCTGCGCGCGGCATTCCATTGCGGGCCCAGGTGCGGCAGGCCCGGCTGCATGGCCTGCGGGTAGGCCACCATGAGCGTCCAGCACGGGGCCACATGCACCGGTGCCAGCGCCTGCCGCAACTCCGGTGCCAGGCCGGAGGCCAGCAGCAGGTCGTGCACCTGCGGGTGGGGAATGGCCAGCACCACCTGGTCGAAGCCGCCGAGCACGCGCTGACCGCCCTCGGCATCCTCGGCCCGCAGCTGCCACTGCTGCGGGTGCAGGGCGTCACGTTCGATCTGGGTCACACGCACCTGCACCAGCGCCTGCGCCGGCAGGCCGCCGTGCTGTTCGGGCCGGGCGATCGGTTGCGCCCACAGCGCCACCAGGGCGTTCATGCCCGGCGTGGCCACGAAGTGCGGTTCGGTGGGAGGCGGGGCGCTGGCCAGCACGTGGCCGAATTCGTCGAGCACGCGCACCGTGCTGGCGCTCCAGGGTCGCACCACACTGGTGGCGGTCAGCCGCAGCACCTGCTCGAAGCGCGCATCGCGCACGGTGAAGTACTGGGCGCCATGGTCGAAGCCGCCGAACTCGGTGCGGCGGGTCGACATGCGGCCGCCGAAGCCCCGGCTCTTCTCGATGAGCGTGACGCGGTGGCCGGCCTGCAGCAGGGTGCGGGCGCAGGTCACGCCCGCCATGCCGCCACCGATGACGGCGATGTGCCGCAACGGCGCAGCGGCCGCGGCAGGGATGGACTTGGGAGCGCGGGTGGGCCGGCGAGTGGTCATGGTGGCGTGCGGGGTGTGTTCAGGGGTGGAGCCGAATGTAGCAGCGGCCTTCAGCTCTGGTGGTGGTTGTGCAGCAGGGCATGGCGGGTTTTGGGGTGCTGCAGCCGCTCCAGCCACCACTGCAGGGCGCGGCCGGCACCCTGCGGGCCGGTGTCCTGGCGCCAGGCGTAGGCGGCGCGCTGGGTGCGCGAGGTGCGCTGCAGCGGCTTGACCACCAGCCGCCCGGCGTCGATGTAGGGCTGGGCCAGCGGTTGCGGCAGGAAGCCCACCGCCAGCCCGCGCAACTGGGCTTCGAGCTTGTGCTGCATGGTGGGCACGGTGAGCACATCCTGGCCCGGTTGCAGGTTGTGGGTGACGCCGCGGCCGCGCAGCGTGCTGTCGGCCACCGCCACGGCGCGGTGGCGGCGCAGCTCGTCGTCCGACAGCGCGTGGGTGGCGGCCGCCAGCGGGTGGTGGGGCGCCACCGCGTACACGAAGGGCACGCTGCCCAGCGGCGCCACCTGGATGCCCGGTATGGCCAGCTCCACCGACACGCCCAGGGCCAGGTCGGCCGCGCCGCTCTGCAGTGCCTCCAGCGTGCCCGAGAGCGTCTCGGCCCGCAGCCGCAGCCGGGTGGGTGCGCCGGTGGCATAGAAGGCCTCGCACAGCTCGAACAGGGTGCCGCGCGCGATCAGCGCGTCGGCGGCAATGGAGAGTTGCGGCTCCCAGCCGGTGGCCACCCGCCGCACCCGCTGGGCCACCGCATCGAGTTCCTGCAGCAGGTGCTCGCCCGACCGCAGCAGTTCGGCACCGGCGGGGGTGAGCACCGCACGCCGGGCGCTGCGGTCGAACAGCAGCACGTCCAGCGCATCCTCGATCTGGCGGATGCGGTAGGTCAGGGCGCTGGGCACCATGCCGAGCTCGCGCGCTGCAGCCGCCATGCTGCCCAGGCGCGAGACCGCTTCCAGCAGGGCCAGGTTCTCGGCCGACAGGGCGGACCGGGGCGATGCGGTGGCAGGCATGGCAGCTCCTTTCATTCAAACGGTTTGAATGATGCCATCAAAATCATGCAGCCGATTTGGCTGCGCGTATCTCCAGAATCGAGCCCATCGACAGCGGGGAATCGTCCCCGCCACCCTCTCAGGAGACCCGCCATGCTGATCGTCCGCCGTTCCGAAGCCCGAGGCCATGCCGACCACGGCTGGCTGCGCAGCCAGCACTCGTTCTCGTTTGCCGATTACTTCGACCCGCAGTGGATGGGCTGGGGCAACCTGCGCGTCATCAACGAAGACCGCATCGCCCCCGGCACCGGCTTCGGCACCCACGGCCACCGCGACATGGAGATCGTGAGCTATGTGCTGCAGGGCAACCTGGCCCACAAGGACAGCATGGGCAACGTGGAAGGCATCCCGCCCGGCGAGGTGCAGCGCATGAGCGCCGGTACCGGCGTGATGCACAGCGAGTTCAACCATGCCCCGAACAGCGAGACGCACTTCCTGCAGATCTGGATCGAGCCCGATGTGCGCGGCATCCCGCCGAGCTACGAACAGAAGGCCTTTGCCGATGCCGAGAAGCGGGGCCGGCTGCGCCGTGTGGCCTCGCCCGATGCGGCCGACGGTTCGGTCAAGCTGCATGCCGACGCCAGCATCTACGCCGGCCTGTTCGATGGCGCCGAGTCGGCCCGTCTGGCGCTGAACCCGGCCCGCAAGGCCTATGTGCACCTGGTGCGTGGCGAGCTGTCGGTGAATGGGCAGGCGCTCAAGACCGGCGACGCGGTGGCGGTGCGCGACGAGTCGCAGCTGGTGCTGGACCATGCCCGCGACGCGGAAGTGCTGGTCTTCGACCTGGCCGCCTGAGCCGAGGGCCCGGCCATGTGCGGCTCCGAACTCCTGACCCGGCGCGCGGTGCACTCGGTGGTGGACATGCCCCACCATGCCTTCGACGCCAGCACCCATGCCCGCATGTTCCACCCGGAGCACCTGGGCCTGATCGACCCCTTCATCGGCGTCGACCTGTTCCACATGCCGCAGAACTTCTTCCTGCCGCATCCGCACGGCGGCATGAGCGCCGTGACCCTGCTGCTGGACGATTCGCCCGGCGGCGTGATCAACCGCGACTCGCTGGGCGATCACAGCACCATCCGGCCCGGCGACCTCCACTGGACCCAGGCCGGCCGCGGCATCGTGCACGAGGAAACCCCCAGCCAGCCGGGCCGCGCCGCCATCGGCCTGCAGATCTTCGTGAACATGGCGCGCAGCCACAAGCAGGACCCGGCCGCCGTGTTCAAGGTGGACCGCGCCGACATGCCGGTCTGGCAGGGCCCAGGCGTGCAGGTCAAGGTGGCCGCCGGGTCGTTTGCCGGCCTGAACTCGCCCATCGCGGCCGACCCGCGCTGGTCCACCCACGTCGATCTGCTGGCCATCACCCTGGAGCCGGACAGCCAGATCGATCTGCCGGTGGACAACGCGGCCAACGGCTTCCTGATCGTCACCGCCGGCTCGCTGCAGGCCAACGATGAGGCGGCCCGTGCCGACCAGACCGTGGTGCTGTCGCCCGCGCCGACCGACGCGGCCGGCCGTTCGGTGCTGACCTTGAACTCCGGTGCCTCGGGCGCACATGCGGTGCTGCTGGCCGGCGTTCCGCTGCGCGAACCCGTGGTGCCCTATGGCCCGTTCGTGGGCAACAGCCGGCAGGACATCGCGGCCTATGCCCAGGCGTTCCAGCGCGGCGACATGGGCCTGCTGGAGCCGTCCTTCAGCCGCTGACCTTTCCGATTTCCTTCCACCCCGCGCCGACCGGCGCACAACCCTGAAAGCAAACCATGGCAAAAGTTGTTGTTGTCTACCACTCCGGCTACGGCCACACCCAGTTCATCGCCCAGGCCGTGGCCCAGGGCGCCGGTGCCGATCTGATCGCCGTCGATGCCGAGGGCGACCTGCCCGAGGGCGCCTGGGACGCCCTGGCCGCGGCCGACGCCATCATCATGGGCACCCCGACCTACATGGGCGGTCCGAGCTGGCAGTTCAAGAAGTTCGCCGACGCCTCGTCCAAGGCCTGGTTCACCCGCGCCTGGCAGGACAAGTTCTTCGCCGGCTTCACGGTGAGTGCCAGCCTCAACGGCGACAAGGGCTCCACCCTGGCCTACCTGTCCACCCTGTCGGCCCAGCATGGCGGCCTGTGGGTGAGTCTGGGCATGGCGCCGGCCAACAAGCTGGCCTCCACCCGCGCCGACGTGAACAACCTCGGCGGCTCGGTGGGTCTGCTGGTGCAGGCTCCGTCCGACGCCGGTGCCGACAAGATCCCGCAGGGCGATGTGGACACCGCCCGCCAGTTCGGCGAGCGGGTGGCCGCCGTGGCCAAGCGCTTCAAGGGCTGATCCCCCTGCCGACTCGGACCGGCCGGTTCCGGCCGGCCTGTGGCACAGTGCGGGCGGTTCCGCCACCGCTTGCACACCGATCCCATGAAGATCATCAGCCTCATCCCCTGGGCCGACTGGCTGGCCCTGGCCTGCTTCTTTGCCCTGTGGGTGGGCTACGCCCGGTTTGCCAAGGTCTGGTCGCGCCACCGTCCCTCGTTGCTGGACACCACCAACCGTTACCGGCGCTACTGGATGCAGCAGACCACGGCGCGCGACCCGCGCATGCTCGATGGCCTGATCACCCAGACCCTGTCCAACACGCCGGCCTTCTTCTCGTCGACCTCCATCCTGGTCATCGGTGCGCTGTTCGCGCTGCTCGGCACCACCGACAAGGCGGCCGAGCTGATGAGCGAGATTCCCTTCGCCCAGGCCACCACGCTCATCGTGTTCGAGTTCAAGGTGGTGGTGCTGGTGTCCATCTTCGTCTACTCGTTTTTCCGTTTCTCGTGGTGCATGCGGCAGTACACCTTCGTGGCGCTGGTCATCGGCTCCATGCCGCCGCCCGAATCGTTCGAAAGCGGTCAGTTCGACCGGCAGCATTTCGCTGACCGTGCGGCGGCCATGGTGGGGTCGGCCGCCGAGACCTTCAACGACGGCCTGCGGGCCTACTACTTTTCGTTCGCCCTGCTGGCCTGGTTCGTCTCGCCGGTGGCCATGGTGCTGGCCACGCTCATCGTGGTGGCCATCCTCTACAACCGGGAGTTCCGGTCGGAAGTCCTGTCCATCCTCAAGGACTGACCCGGCCGGTCCGGCCCAGTCCCTAAAATCAGGCGCATGTTTGTCCATCTGCGCCTGCACACCGAGTTCTCCGTCGTCGATGGCACCAACCGCATCGACGATGTCGTGGCCGCCGCCGCCGCCGACCGCCAGCCCGCCCTGGCCATCACCGACCTGAACAACCTGTTCGGGGCCATCAAGTTCTACAAGGCCGCCCGCGGCGCCGGGGTCAAGCCCCTGATCGGCGCCGAAGTGATGCTGCAGGGCTTCACCGACGAGACCCCCGGCGCCCTGCCGGGTGCCCACCAGCCGGCCCTGCCGCGGGCCATCCTGCTGGTGCAGGACCGCCAGGGCTACCTCAACCTGTCCGAACTGCTGGCCCGGGCCTGGACCCGCAACGACGGGCGCGGTCAGGCGGTGGTGCAGCGCGCCTGGCTGGAAGAGCTCAACGGCGGACTGATCCTGCTGTCGGGCGCGCAGGCCGGGCCGGTGGGACAGGCGCTCATGGCGGGTGACGCCCGGCGCGCGGCCGACGTGGCCCTGCAGCTTTCCAGCCTGTTCACCCACCGCTTCTACCTGGAGCTGCAGCGCGCCGGCCGCGCCGACGACGAGCGCCATGTCACCGCCACGGTGCAGCTCGCCGCCCGCCTGCGCCTGCCGGTGGTGGCCACCCACCCGGTGCAGTTCCTGGAGGCCGACGACTACGAGGCGCACGAGGCGCGGGTCTGCATTTCCGAAGGCGAGATCCTGGGCAACAGCCGCCGGGTGCGCCGCTTCACCCGCGAGCAGTACTTCAAGAGCGCCGCCGAGATGGCCGCGCTCTTTGCCGATGTGCCCTCGGCGGTGGCCAACACGCTGGAGATCGCGCGCCGCTGCAACCTCACCCTGGTGCTGGGCAAACCGCAGCTGCCCAACTTTCCCACGCCGCTGGTCAACGGCGTGCCCATGCCCATGGAGGACTTCTTCCGCCAGTCCTCCTTCGAGGGGCTGGAGGAGCGGCTGGCCCACCTCTACCCGGATGCGGCCGAGCGCGAGCGGCAGCGCCCGCGCTACGTTGAGCGGCTGGAGTTCGAGATCAACACCATCCTCAAGATGGGGTTCCCCGGCTACTTCCTGATCGTGGGCGACTTCATCAACTGGGCCAAGAACAACGGCTGCCCGGTGGGCCCGGGCCGTGGCTCCGGTGCCGGCTCTCTGGTGGCCTACGCGCTGAAGATCACCGACCTGGACCCGCTGCAGTACAAGCTGCTGTTCGAGCGGTTTCTGAATCCGGAGCGGGTGTCCATGCCCGACTTCGACATCGACTTCTGCCAGACCAACCGCGACCGCGTGATCGACTACGTCAAGGACAAGTACGGCAAGGACGCGGTGAGCCAGATCGCCACCTTCGGCACGCTGGCCGCGCGCGCGGCCATCCGCGACGTGGGTCGTGTGCTCGATTTCTCCTATGGTTTTTGCGACGGCATCTCCAAGCTGATCCCGAACAAGCCGGGCATGTCGGTCACGCTGCAGTACCCGCCCAACCCGAAAAAAGAGGGCGACAAGAACAACTACGCGATCGAGATGGAGCCGGTGCTGGCCGAGCGCATCCAGAAGGAAGACGACGTCAAGACGCTCATCGAACTCGCGCAGAAGCTCGAGGGCATGGCGCGCAACGTGGGCATGCACGCGGGTGGCGTGCTGATCGCCCCGGGAAAACTCACCGATTTCTGCCCGCTCTACGCTCAGCCCGGCAGTGAATCGGCGGTGAGCCAGTACGACAAGGACGACGTGGAGGCCATCGGCCTGGTGAAGTTCGACTTTCTGGGCCTGGCCACGCTCACCATCCTGGAGATCGCGCGCGAATTCATCATGAAGCGCCACCAGGGCCAGGAGAACTTCCGCTTCGAGGACGTGCCGCTGGACGACCCCAAGGTCTATGCCCTGTTCTCGCGTGGCCAGACCGAAGCCGTGTTCCAGTTTGAAAGCCGCGGCATGCAGGGCATGCTGCGCGACGCCAAGCCCAGCCGCCTGGAAGACTTGATCGCTCTCAACGCGCTGTACCGCCCAGGTCCCATGGACCTGATTCCCAGCTTCGTCAACCGCAAGCATGGCAAGGAGGCCATCGAGTACCCGCACCCGCTGGTGGCCGACATGCTGTCTGAGACCTACGGCATCATGGTCTACCAGGAACAGGTGATGCAGACCGCGCAGATTCTGGGCGGTTACTCGCTCGGCGGCGCCGACATGCTGCGCCGTGCCATGGGCAAGAAGAAGGCCGAGGAAATGGCCGAGCACCGCGCGATCTTCCGCGCCGGTGCCGCGAAGAACAACATCTCCGAAGAAAAGGCCGATGAGGTCTTTGACTTGATGGAGAAGTTCGCGGGCTACGGCTTCAACAAGTCGCACGCCGCCGCTTATTCACTGCTGGCGTACCACACGGGTTGGCTCAAGGTGCACTACACCGCCGAGTTCTTCTGCGCCAACATGACGGTGGAGATGGACGACACCGACAAGCTCAAGGTGCTGTTCGAGGACGCGGTGAAGATGGGCATGGCCTTCGAGGCGCCCGACGTCAACCGCGGCGTGCACCGCTTCGAGCCGGTCACCGACCGTTCCATCCGCTACGGCCTGGGCGCCATCAAGGGCACCGGCCAGCAGGCCATCGAGGCCATCGTGGCGGCCAGGGAAGGTCGGGGCGAAGGCCCCAACGGCCATGAGAGCGGCCCCTTCCGCAGCCTGTTCGACTTCTGCCTGCGCGTCGACCGCACCCGCATCAACAAGCGCACGGTGGAAGCGCTGATCAAGGCCGGGGCGTTCGACAGCATCCACCTCAACCGGGCCGAACTGCTGGCCTCGGTGGACCTGGCCTTCGACTACGCCGCCACCACCCAGGCCAATGCCCACCAGGGTGGCCTGTTCGACATGCTGGGCGGCGACGACCATGGCTCCAGCACGCAGGAGCCCGGGCTGGTGGCCACGCTGCCCTGGGGCGTGAAGGAACGGCTCACCCACGAGAAGAGCGCGATCGGCTTCTATCTGTCGGGCCACCTGTTCGACGAGGTCGAGCGCGAGGTCCGGCGCTTTGCCCGCACGCCCCTGGAGGCAGTGAAGGAAAGCCGCGACCCGGTCATCCTGGCCGGCATCGTGACCGACTTCCGTGTGATCAATGGCCAGCGCGGCAAGCTCGCGCTGTTCAAGCTCGACGACAAGTCGGCGGTGCTGGAGGTCAGTGCCGACGAGGGCCTGATCAACGCCCACCGCAACACGCTCAAGGACGATGAGCTGATCGTGGTGCAGGCCGTGGCCCAGCCCGACCGCTTTTCGGGCGGCCTGCGGCTCAAGATCCAGCAGGTGTGGGACCTGGCGGCCGCCCGGTGCCGCTTCGGCAAGTACCTGCGGGTGGCGGTCAACGGCCATGCGCCGGCGGTGGCCCAGCTGGTGCGCGAATTCCCGCCACGGCGCGAGATCACCGAGCAGGGCGAGCTGGTGCGGGGACTGCCGGTGCGGCTGTCGCTGCTGCGCGAAGGTGCCCAGTGCGAGCTGCAGCTGGACGACCGCTCGCTGTTCTTCCCGACCGATGCAGCGCTGGCCAGCTGGATGGCCCAGGCCCACCAGCAGCAGGCCGAAATCGTGTTCGACTGATCCCGCTCAGTCGAGCGGGCGCAGGCCGATCACCAGGGAGGGCGGGACCCGGCCGTCGGTGTCGCGGGGCAGGCTGCCGGTGCGGTCGATGGCGCGCAGCACGGCTTCGTCCCAGGCCGCGTTGCCGCTGCTCTTGATGAGCCGGCTGCCGGTGATGGTGCCGTCCGGGGCGGTGCGCACTTCCACCTCGGCCCGGGGATTGCCCGGCGCCGTTTCGGTGAACACCACATTGGGCTTGATGCGGGCGGCCACCTTGGCGCCATAGCCCGGCGTGGGGCCGCTGGACTGCTGGGCGGTGCCGGTGCTCTGCGGCCCGCCGGTGGCCCCGGCCTGGCCCATCATGCGGCGCAGCTGGTCCTGGCGCAGCTGCTCCTTGAGCTGGGCTTCACGCTTCTCGGCTTCGGCCCGCTTCCTGTCTTCGGCCAGCTTCTGCTGGCGCTCCTTCTCGGCAGCCGCCTTCTTCTCGGCGGCGGCCTTCTCGGCCGCTGCCTTGCGCTCGGCCTCCCGCTTCTCGGCGGCGCGACGCTCGGCCTCGCGCTTGTCGGCCTCGGCCTTCTCGCGTGCCTTGGCGGTGGCGATCTCGGCTTCTGTCGGGCCTGGCGGTGGCGGGGCAGGGCGCGGCTCCGGACGGGGCTGCGGTGCCGGGGGGGCGGGCGGCGGAGGCGGGGGCTCCACCGCGCGCGGTGCGGCCTGCTGCGGCACACGCGACCACAGCTCGGCTTCCACCGTGGCCAGCTCCACGTCCTTGTTCCACTGCACGCCCCAGGTCAGCGCCAGGATGAGCAGGCCGTGCACCACCACCGCCTTGGCCACCGGTGGACCCCAGCGGTCGGCGCGCGGCGGCGCCAGGCTGCTGCGGTCCAGCGTGCTGTGGGAGAAGGTGCTTGTCGAGGGCATGGCGATACGGACAGGTTCGGAGACGGCGCCGTCAGCGGCTGGTCTGCACCGCCAGCCCCACGCGGGCAATGCCGGCGCGCTGCAGGGTGTCCATGACCCGCACCACGGCCTCGTACTTGACCGACTTGTCGGCGCTGATGATCACCGGCACGCCGCCCTGGGGTGCTTCGCCCGAGGCCGGGTCGGCGGCCTGCAGCTGCTTCACGCGGGCCACCAGCTGCCCCATGGGCACCGGGGGGGAGTCACCGCCCTGGTTGCCGTCGCGCACCTGCAGCTGTTCGTCCTTGTCGATGACGACCTGCACGAAGCGGTCCGGCTGGCGTGCGGCCTGGCCCACGCTGGGCAGGGCGATCTGGCTCGGCGTGATCAGCGGTGCGGTCACCATGAAGATGATCAGCAGCACCAGCATCACATCGATGAAGGGCACCATGTTGATCTCGTTGATGGTGCGGCGGCCCCGGCCGCGGGCGGCGAGCTTGGCCATGTCAGTGACCCGACGGGGTGCCGGCCTGGGCGCCCAGGTTGCGCTGCAGGATGTTGGAGAACTCTTCCATGAAGGTCTCCATGCCGTTGGCCACGCGGTCGATGTCGTGGGCGAAGCGGTTGTAGCCCACCACCGCAGGAATGGCCGCAAACAGGCCGATGGCGGTGGCCACCAGCGCTTCGGCAATGCCGGGCGCCACCGTGGCCAAGGTCACCTGGGCCAGCGAGGCCAGGCCGGTGAAGGCGTGCATGATGCCCCACACCGTGCCGAACAGACCCACATAAGGCGCCACCGAGCCCACCGTGCCCAGGAAGGACAGGTTGCTCTCCAGCACATCGAGCTCGCGCTGGAAGCTTGCGCGCATCGCGCGGCGGGCGCCATCGAGCAGGGCGCCGTTGTCGGTGATGCGGCGCTCGCGCAGCTTCTGGTATTCGCGCATGCCGCTGGCGAAGATGCGCTCCATCGGGCCGCCCTGGCGGGCGTTCTGGGTGGCGGCGGCATACAGGTCGTTCAGGCTGGTGCCCGACCAGAAGTCGCGCTCGAAGTCCTCGTTCTTGGCGCGCACCTGCTTGAGGGTGGCGAGCTTGCGGAAGATGGCGGCCCAGCTGATGACCGACATCAGGATCAGCAGCAGCACCACGGCCTGGACAACCCAGCTCGCATTGAGCATGAGCTGGACGATGGAAAGATCTGGGGTCATGGGTGTCTGAGGAAATAAACGCCGGAAGGTTTCAGGTCACCGCCAGGGCTTGCAGCACCGCAGGCGGCATGCGGGCTGGCCGCAGGGTGGCGGCATCGACCCAGCCGATACGGATGCTGCCTTCGCACAGCAGTTCCGCAGCGCCGGCATCGCCCGGCGGCAGTCGCCAGGCGGCCTGCGCGATTGTCAGCGACGCCCGGCCGGTTTCCCGGGCCGTGGCTGTAACCGTGAGCAAATCATCCAGCCGGGCCGGGCGGTGGTACTGGAGCTCGGTGGCGCCCACCACGAACATGCCCCCTGTGGTTTCGCGCAGGCGCTGCTGTTCGATGCCCAGCGAGCGCAGCCATTCGGTGCGCGCCCGCTCGAAGAACTTGAGGTAGTTGGCATAGAACACGATGCCGCCGGCATCGGTGTCTTCCCAGTACACACGCACCGGCCAGCGGAAGCGGGCCTGGGCCAGGGCCGCCGGTGCCGTTTTCACAGGGCGGCCTCCAGCCGGGCCACGGCCTCCCGCAGCTGCTCCATCGAGTTGGCGGTGGAGAAGCGCAGGTAACGGCCCGGGTCGGCCGACCCGAAGTCGCGCCCCGGCGTGGTGGCCAGCTGGCAGCGTTCCATCAGCTCGAAGGCCAGGGCCCAGCTGCCACCCTCGTCGGGCCGCGGGCCGGCCGGGGGAATGCCCCAGCGGCGGCACAGGCCGCTCACGTCGGCCCAGGCATAGAAGGCTCCGTCGGGCATGACCGGCACGGTGAGTCCCAGGCGGTTGAGCTCGGGGATGAACCAGTCGCGTCGGGCCTTGAAGGCGGCGCGGCGCCGCTCGTACTCGGCCAGGCTGTCGGGGTGGAAGCAGGCCAGCGCCGCATGCTGGGCGATGGTGCTGGCGCAGATGAACAGGTTCTGCGCCATGCGCTCGACCACCGGCACCAGCTCGGGGGGCAGCACCAGCCAGCCCAGGCGCCAGCCGGTCATGTTGAAGTACTTGCTGAAGCTGTTGATGCTCACCACCTGCTCGCCCAGTCCGTCGGGCAGACCCAGGGCGCTGTGGCCGTAGGCCTCGTCGTGGCTCAGGCCGAGGTAGATCTCGTCCACCAGGGTCACGCCACCGCGTTCGCGCACATGGGCGGCGATGTCGGTCAGGGTCTGGCGGGCGATCGAGGTGCCGGTGGGGTTGGAGGGCGAGGCCAGCAGCACACCGCGTGTGGCGGGCGTCCAGTGCTGCCGCACCTGTTCGGCACTGAGCTGGAAGCGTTGTTCCGGGCCGGCGGGGATCATGACGGCGCGGCCTTCGGCGGCCTGCACGAACTGGCGGTTGCAGGGGTAGCTGGGGTCGGGCATGAGCATGTCGTCGCCGGCCTCGATGAGCGCCAGGCAGGCCAGCTGCAGGGCCGCCGAAGCGCCCGCGGTGATGACGATGCGACCGGGGTCGACGTCCACCCCGAAGCGGCTCGCGTACCAGCCCGAGATGGCCTCGCGCAGCGCCGGCAGGCCCAGGGCCTGGGTGTACTGGCTTCGACCGTCGGCAATGGCGCGGGTGGCGGCTTCCTGCACCAGCGGCGGTGCGGTGAAGTCGGGTTCACCGATGTTCAGATAGATCATGGGCCGGGTGCCGGCGCCGGCCTGGGCGGCCTGCCGTGCAGCGGCCTTGGCCAGCTCCATCACGTAGAACGGTTCGATCCGGGCCGCGCGCCCGGCGATCTTCAGGCCCATGGCCTCAGCGCCCGCGCGGGGCGGGTTGGGCCGCCACCTCGACCGGGCGCAGCTGGGCGGCCAGCGGGTGCAGCACGCCATTGACGAACTTGTGGCCGTCGGTGCCGCCAAAGGCCTTGGCCAGCTCGATGCACTCGTTGAGCACCACGCGCCAGGGCACGTCCGGGCAGTGCTGGAACTCGTAGGCACCGATCCACAGCACGCCGTGCTCGATGGGCGAGATCTCGGCCATCGGCCGGTCCAGGCGCGGGGTGATGAGGGCATCGAGCGCAGCGGCCTGCCCGATGCAGCCGTGCACCAGGGCGTCGAAGTGCACGCTGTCGGCCTTGTGGAAGCCCGCCAGGTCACGGGTGAAGCTGTCGATGTCGGCGGCCTCGTTGCGGCCCACCAGATGCTGGTAGAGGGCCTGCAGCGCGAACTCGCGGGCGCGGGTGCGGGCCGACTTGTCGGAGGCCTTGCGGGGGGCACCGGCGCGGGCCGTGCTCTTGTCGGAATCAGGGGTGTTCATGGGTCAGCCGATGGAGTCGATGATGTGGGCCATCTCGACCGCCACCCGGGCCGCGTCGATGCCCTTCTCGGTCTGGCGGGCGCGGGCCTGTTCGTCGTTCTCGACGGTGAGGATGGCGTTGGCGATCGGCAGCCGGTAATCCAGCGAGACGCGGGTGACGCCGGCGCCGGATTCGTTGGCCACCAGCTCGAAGTGGTAGGTCTCGCCGCGGATGATGCAGCCCAGGGCGATGAGGGCGTCGAAGTCGTCGCGCTCGGCCATGGCCTGCAGGGCCACCGGCACTTCGAGAGCGCCGGGCACCTTCACATGGGCGATGTTCTTGTCCTGCACGCCCAGGGCGAGCAGTTCGGCGTGGCAGGCCTCGAACAGGGCACCGGTGACGCCTTCGTTCCAGCGCGCCTGCACGATGCCGATGCGGAGTTTGCGACCGTCCAGGGGGCCGGCGCTGCCTTTGTCTGCTCCAAACATGGGGCGGTTTCCTTGTGGGTTCAGGTGTTGCGGCCGATGAAGCCGGTGATTTCCAGGCCGTAGCCGGTCATGCTGGGCATGCGGCGGGGGTTGCCCATCAGGCGCATGCGCTGCACCCCGCATTCGCGCAGGATCTGGGCGCCCACGCCGTAGGTGCGCAGGTCCATGCGGCCACGCTCCGGAGCCTGGGCCGAGCGGGCGGTGCCCTCGAACTGGGCCAGCAGCTGAGTGGCGTCCTCGCCGCAGTTCAGCAGCACGGCCACGCCGCGGCCGGTGTCCTGCAGGTGGCGCAGGCTGGCTTCCAGGCTCCAGCTGTGCATGGATCGGCCCACCTCGAGCGCATCCAGCACCGACAGCGGCTCATGCACCCGCACCGGCACCTCGTCCTGCGGTTGCCAGCTGCCCTTGACCAGGGCCAGGTGCAGGGCGCCGCTGGGCTGGTCGCGGAAGGCATGGGCGGTGAACTCGCCGAATGCGGTGAGCAGCGGGCGGCTGCCCAGGCGCTGCACCAGCGACTCGGTGCGGCTGCGGTGTTCGATCAGATCGGCGATGGTTCCGATCTTCAGGCCATGTTCGGCGGCAAACAGCTGCAGGTCCGGCAGGCGGGCCATGGTGCCGTCGTCCTTCATGATCTCGCAGATCACGGCCGACGGTGAACAGCCGGCCATGGCGGCCAGGTCGCAACCCGCCTCGGTGTGGCCGGCCCGCATGAGCACGCCGCCCTCGACCGCCTGCAGCGGGAAGATGTGGCCGGGCTGCACCAGATCGGCCGCCTGCGCGTTCGGGGCCACCGCCACCTGCACGGTGCGGGCGCGGTCGGCGGCCGAGATGCCGGTGGTCACACCTTCGGCCGCCTCGATCGACACCGTGAAGGCGGTGCCCATCTTCGTGCCGTTGCGAGGCACCATGGGTGGCAGCTTCAGGCGCTCGCAGCGTTCGCGGGTGAGGGTCAGGCAGATCAGACCCCGGCCGAAGCGGGCCATGAAGTTGATGGCCTCGGGCGTCACATGGTCGGCGGCGAGCACCAGGTCGCCCTCGTTCTCGCGGTCTTCCTCGTCGACCAGGATCACCATGCGGCCGGCCTTCATGTCGGCCACGATGTCCTCGACCGGGGAAATGGCCACCGGTGCCAGGGAATGGGGGGCGTTCATGCGGGGTCCTTGGTGAAGGTGGCGCCGGCCGCGAGCATGCGCTCCACATAGCGGGCCACGGTGTCGATCTCGAGGTTGACGGCCGATCCGGCCACCAGCGTGCCCAGGGTGGTGTTCCCCACCGTGTGCGGGATGAGGTTGATGCTGAACTCGCAGCCTGCCGCGCTGTCGGCCACCCGATTGACCGTCAGACTCACGCCGTTGACCGTGATCGAGCCCTTGTAGGCCAGGTACTTGCCCAGCTCGGGCGGAGCCATCACCCGCAGTTCCCAGCTCTCGCCGACCTGGGCAAAACGTGTGACCCGGCCGATGCCGTCCACATGCCCGGAGACGATGTGGCCGCCCAGCCGGTCCTGCGGGCGCAGGGCCTTTTCCAGATTGACCGGGGTGCCGGCCTGGCCCAGCCCGGTGGTGCGGGCCAGCGATTCGGCCGAGATGTCGATGGTGAAACGCCGGGCCTGCAGGTCCAGCGAGGTGACCGTCATGCAGGCGCCGTTGAGGGCGATGCTGTCGCCCAGCCCCACATCATCGAGGTAGCCTGCGGGCGCCTCGATGCTCAGTCGCTTGCCGTGGTCCAAAGAACTGCCCAGCGCGTGGAGGTCGGCGATACGCCCCACGCCGGTGATGATGCCGGTAAACATCCGGCTATTTTCGCAGGGTTTGCAGCCCCCTTGCCCGGATCAGGGCTGCAGCGTCAGCGGCTCCAGCATTCGTCGGCGCTGGCCGGTACGGCCTGCCCCGCCACCTGCACCTGGCTGCGCGCTCCCGTGTGGTCCAGCCGGAAGGTGCCGCAGGCATCGGTGGCCTGTCGTCCGGAGGGGGTGGCGGTCAGTGTGAAGGTGGTGGCCGTGGTGACCACGGTCACCGAGTAGCGCGAGCCCTCCACCTTGAGCAGGTCGGCCGGAATCTGGGCCACGGGCGGGTAGGTGCCCTGGGCGGTGGCCACCCGCTCCAGCCACTGGCCCACCTGCATCAGCGTGGCCCGGGCCTGGCCCCGGTGTCCCCGCATCACGTACTGCTCGTAGCTGGGCAGGGCCAGCTTCAGCAGCACCCCCAGCAGGGCCACCACCACCATCAGCTCGATCAGGGTCAGGCCGCTCTGGCGACCCGTGTGTGGCCGGGTCATGGGAGGATGCGCCAGTCAACGGTTCTGGGGGTGGCGCTCTGTCGCTCGATCTGCAGTTGTTCCCGCTGGTTTTGCCTTTCGTTTGGACCGCCAGTCCCGCCAGTCCCGCCAGTCCCGCCAGTCCCGCCAGTCCCGCCAGTCCCGCCAGTCCCGCCAGTCCCGCCAGTCCCGCCGCCTTTGCCCACATTCGTGCTGATCAGGAACAGCTGCCTCCCGGATTCCACCTGCAGCGATTCGCCATTGCCGAACTGCACCCGGGACGCACTGGACAGATCCAGCGTGGTGTCCGGGCTGTAGAACACCGCGTTTTTAGGGGCGTTGCCGGTGAGGCCATTGAGCACCATCACATAACCCTGTTCGGAGCGGATCGAGGCCGAACACAGTCCTTCTTCCGGCGAGGTGGGGGGCACCTGCGTTTCGTACCGGATCAGCTGCCCATCCAGCAATTGCGGGTGGCTGAGCAGCCGCTCACCCGCCACAGGCAGATCGATGTACCAGCCCCGTGGTGCCGTGGCCAGCGCCGTCGAGTACGCCACCGACACGCGCGATGAGTTGACGAAGCTGCGCATGTCGAAGCTGTCGGCGGTCTTGGTCACCGGTCCGGTGAACGACTGTTCCACCAGGCTGCTGCGGGCCGCACCGGCCGCGATGTTCGGACCATGCTGTGCTGTGACGCCCTGCGCGGTGCGGGTGTAGCGGCTGGAATCCCACACGCCATAGATCGTCTGGGTGGTGGTGTCCCTGCGGTCCTTGTCTTCCAGCAGCTGACCGGTGCCGAAATTCAGCACCAATCCCCCCAGCGGATGGATGAGCCAGGTCGGGGCCACCAGGATGGGCTGCGCCTTGTTGTTGGCGCTGCGCACGGTCATCAGCGGCTGGCAGGTGCTGGTGGCGCTGTTGCAGACACTGGCGCTGTTCCATGCCGCCACGCCCCATTTCAGGGGGTCGGTGCTGGTCAGGTCGAACTTCCACAACTGGCCCAGCAGATCGCCGGCATACACCACGTCGATGGTGCCGTTGCCGTCCACATCGACCGGTCGGGGCGCACCCAGCCCGTTGCCGCCGTTCTTGGCCGCATGGGCCACCAGGTAGCTGATCTCGCGGACGCCATCGAGGTACTGGATCAGCAGCACCGGACGCTCGTTGATGCTGTTGACCCCGTTGCCCATCAACAAGGCCCAGCGACCGTTGTTGAGCTTGACGAACTGATCGGCGCGGATGGGGTTGGCCACGTCCGTCGTGGGACTGGTGACGATGTGGCCGACGTCTTCGAAGCCACTGTAGCCGGCGGTGACCTCGGCCGAGCCCAGAGACCGGTCGGCCACGACAGTGGCGGCCCGCTTGATTTCAGCGGGTGCGGTGGAGGTCACGTCCAGGACCGCAAAACCCCGTCCGCCAGCGCCCAGCGGGCTCACCACCATGGTTTTCCATAGGGGCGTGGCGCCATTGCCGGTGCCGCTCTGGCTGACATCCACATCGCCTGCGAACGGGCTGCCGTCGACCAGGTACTGGTGGGTGTAGGTGGGGGAGGTATAGGACAGAAGCTTGGGATAGACGCCCAATGGCACATAGGCCAGCCGCTCAACCCCGGTGTTGCCGTGAAAGCCGTGCAGCATCCCGTCGTTGGCACCGATGAAGACGGTGGGGGCCCGCGGCGACCCGCCGTTCACTTCGCGCACCCATTTGCGGAACTCGGCGTGTCCCGGGTATTCGACCGGGTAGACGGGGCTGGACGCATTCACCCACAGGTTGGAGTTGACGATGGTGCCCAGCCGGGACCCCCGCGTTCTCAGCGTGCCTCCACTCTGGCTGGCTTCCTTGTTCCGATCGCCCCGCAGGTAGTTCAGGCGGTCCTGGCCCTGCGCATCGGTACCGCTGGTGCCCTTGAGGGCGTTCTTCTGGGCGGTGGTCAGGTTGGCCCACAGAAATTCCATCGCCTGCGACCCGTTGAACGTCATGATCACCCGGTTGGCCGGGTTCGCGGCATCCAGCAGCGTGGCCGCGCTCCAGTTGGGGGTGGCTTCCACATTGACACTGCCGGCGGTCACATCGGATGAAGTCACGTCGCCCATCCAGGGTTCCGTCTTGAAGGAGGCCAGGTAGATGAACCCGTCCTGCCGCAGCTTGCGTGTGTTGGCTGAGATGCTCACCGCTCCGCCGAGGGATTCCGACTGGATGGAATCCAGGATCGACTTGAAGGCGTTGCCCAGATCGGCTGCCGTCTGGCTGGGTATGTAGCGGCCGCGCCCGTTGAGCGCTGCATGCCAGAGTTCCTGCGCACGTCGGCCGGCGGCGGTGTCGAAGGGGCAGGGGTCGTTCTGGCTGGCGCCGCACAGCGGCGACGCCCAGGTGGTCGTCCCGCTGGTCAGACCGTTGACGCCGGCACCGCTGTACATGTCGCCTGTCCAGACCGGATCGCCTGCCCAGGTGGTGGCCGCGGCCGTGAAGCCGATGGTGTAGGTGACGAGGTGCTGCCAGGTGGCCGGGTTGTTCTTGGGATTCCAGTAGGGGGCCAGCGTCTGCGTGCCGATGGTCTCCGGGGTGGTCACGTTCTGCCGGAACCGCACGTTGTCGGTCAGATCCGGCCGCAGGTCGGTGGACCAGAGATGGAAGGCCAGATCCGCAAAGGTGCTCAGTTGGGGCGAGCCCCAGGGGTCCCGGTACAGGCGTGTGGCGGTGTTGCCGCTGGACACGTCATACCGCACGCCGTCGGGCAATCGCTTGCTGCTGCCATCGGCGTTGCCCTCCATGCTGATGCTGTTGCCGTCGGTCTGTCCTTCGAACTGTCCTGTGTAGTTCCAGGCGCCATCGGTCATGAAGACATGAAACGACTTGCGGCAGGAGAGCTCCTCCTTGTTGGCGGTGTTGCCGGGTTCGTTGCGCCACGGGTTGTAATCGCCCTTGGCCTTGAAGTAGTCGGCCACGCGCTGGGTGGCCAGATGGGATGCCGTGTTGTTGGAGCCGGTGGCCGGGAAGTACAGCTCCTTGTCGACCCAGTCGAGAAAGTTCTTCCGGTGACCGGGGTCCAGCAAGCGCATGCCGTTGTAGGCCCCGCAGGCCGGATCGGTGGAGGCGCTCAGTGGCAGCATCCGGCACCGGTTCAGGCTGTGCCAGCTCAGGCGGATGACGCCATCGGGGACGCCGGTGTCGGCGAATGTGGCCTTCAAGGCGTCTTTCAGGGCCTGCAGGCCTCCTGCCCCCAGGCTGCGCGAATCGTCGATGGTGAGCATCACGTTGGGTGGTGGCTCCTTCACACTCGCCGGCGGGCTTTGGGACAGCACCATCGGCGTCGCCTGTGCGCCGATGGTTGCCAGTCCCATGAGCACCGCCAGCAGGGAGGGACGTGATACGTGCACTGGAATGGTTGGCATGAGTGGACTCACGAGCTGTTGGATTTAAGAACCAGAACCGATCGGACCCAGACCCGTGTGCCAGGTCTCATGCCCTGCACATGTGCCGTGATGCGGAAGACGATGGGGCTGTTGTTTGGGGGCAGCGGCACGCCGAACAGCGGCCGCGAGGTCTGTCCCATCGAGTTGTAGGGAAATACCTCCACCCAGTACCAGGCCCTGGGTGTGGTGCGGGACAACAAGGGGTTGCCGGCTGCCTGTGCCGTTGCCCCCGTGAACTGCCCGTAGGTGGCCGCCACGCCGGGCTGCGTCAGCGCCGCGACGTTGTCCTTGAGGAACTGCGGGGTCCAGGTGCCGGGATTGCCGGTGAAGCAGATGCCGTCCATGCAGCTGTTCCCGCTGCCGATCACCGGCAGCGCCGCCATGGCGTAGTCCTGATTGTCCAGCGGAAACCACGGTCGACCGCCCAGGTTGTCCCGGCAACCGATCACGGCCCGGTTGGTGCTGCAGAGGGTGTTGTCGAACCGATATCCGCGAATGTCGAGCTCGGCGTCGGCCAGCAAGGCTTCTGCAGCCGCCAATGCCCGCTGTCGGTCGGCCTCGCTGCCCACCATGCGCTCACTCAGCCATTGGCTGCGGCTGGTGCCCAGGGCGGTCAGCACCGCCAGCATCATGAGCACCATCACCACGATGACGGCAGCGCCTTGCTGGCGGTCACGCGCGGCGCTGCAGGGCAGTGTTCCGGAGAGGCTTCGCATCATTTCCCTGCTTCCAGGACATTGCGGATCTGGAAAACCCGCACGAAGCTGCGTCGCAAGCGGCCGTCAGCGGCGACCACCTCGTCATTGCAGCCCGTGGTGTCGGTGCTGACCTGGGCCGGGCGTTCACCCACCAGGCGCAGGCACACCATCACGGCCGTCACGGCACTCCAGGCCACAGGCTGAGTGCTGTACTGGAATCCGGCGGGTGTGTTTTCGCCGTACCAGACCTGCATGTCTTCGACCCCGCTGGCGATGGATGCGGTATTGCTGACCCCTGTGCACGAGAGGTTGCCGTCCACCAGGGAGAACTGGTTGATGATGTTGACGACGCCTCCGGCCGGCGCCAGCCCCAGGCAGTCCCTGGCATCGGCCCCCACATCGTTCTGCAGGCTGGTCCTCAGCACGTCCGGGGCCGTGCCACCGCCGTCGGAACCCGATACCGGCAGCGGCGCCTCGGCCACGCCGTAGCCCGTGTAGCCGCTGGCGAACTCCACCGTCCCGGTGTTCGCGACCGCCAGCAACGGTCGGGCGCCGGCCTGTCTGAGCTGCCAGCCGATGATGCGGAAGGCGGTGTTGGCGTCCTGCTGCAGGCGCCAGGCGTCTTCGGCGGTGGCTGCCGAGAGTCGCACGAAGACCAGGCTGGAGACGGCAGCCAGGGTCACCATCAGCCCGATGGCCATGCCCACCAGCACCTCCACCAGCGATAGGCCCCGTTGCCGCGTCGGAGGCTCGCGCCTTGTCGAATGTCCGGGATTCATGGCCGCAGGAACGACAAGTGGCATATGTAGTCGGCGGGGCAGCTCACGCCGGCCTGGCCGGCACCGCTTTGCCCGAGGCCATCCTTGACCTCGTCGGCCGCCGCGAACAGCGTCTGCATGGCCGCTGATGCGGTGCTTTCCTGGCGTGCGGTCAACCGTCGCCAGCGGAACAGCACGCCATACTGGTTGGTGTCGGTGGCCGAACGGAACACCATGGCGTCGCCCTCGGGCAGCAGTTGCGCGACGGCGCGCTTCCATTGCCAGAGGTCGAACTGCGCCAGCTCCGAGGAGGTGCATGGCCGGGTCTGGCAGTCCACGGGCGCGTTCGGCATCGTGTCCCAGTTGGTCACATAAAACGCTGCCGGCTCTGCGGTGGCGAACAGCTCCACGTTCAGCAGCATCCGGTCCAGCAGATCGGAGGCCATCTGTGCCGCGGTGTTGCGGGCCGCGCTGTTGCGCGTCTCGCTGAGCGTGCGTATCTGCAGGCCTGCCATGGCCAGCAGGCCGAACGCGACCACGAACAGTGCGATCAGCGCTTCCAGCAGCGTCGTTCCCCGTTGACGGCTCAGCATGGCCCCGTCCCTGGCTTGTAGCGAAGCCGAGTCCCGGTCGAGAAGCACAAGGAACCGGCCAGTGCCACGTAACTTGTGTCGGCGGGACTGAGCTCGAAACGCTGACCCAGGATGACCGCCTGAGCGAACTGGTTGAACTGCTGTGTCTCTGCCGGGTCGGTGGCCTTTCTCAGCCGGGTTCCCGGTGGCACGGAGACCACCTGCAGCCGGGTGTCACCGGCTTCTTCCAGACCGTCGGCGTCCATGTCCACGAACGCAGTCCAGCCGCAGCTCCAGTCTTTGGCGTCGACCAGCGGGGTCGCGCACCCGGTGACGCGACGCAGCGTGACCGTGTTGCCCCTGGCCAAGGCTTCGGCCCGTGCCTGCTGCATCGACTGCATCAGATCGGTGCGCAGGCTGTCGATCCGGTACCGGACCACCATGTCGGCCATCACCGGCGCCGCCATCGCCGACAGGATGGTGAGGATGGCCATGACCACCAGGATTTCGACCAGCGTGAAGCCCCTGGATGCGTCTGGGCGTGCCATGGCGACTGGCCCTGCCTTCAGCATGCCTGCCGGATGTCGATCACCTGCAGGCGGGTCCCGCCGTACAGCAGGCACAGACGCTGGCCGCTGCCGGGGGCTCCGGCTGGCCGGTCGGGCACGATGGTGAGGCTCTGCAGTGCCACCTCGGTACGGCCCAGGGGCGAGTAGGTCAGGCTGTCGCGGTTCGGGCCTTCCAGCAGGATCCTGTGACCCGGGATGGCCTCATGGTGTGACAGTGGCGGTTCATCGGGGTCGCGCTGGTGGTTGCGGTTGCGGTCGATGAAGCTTTCCCAGCCGCAGCGCCAGTCGCCCGGGTCGGTGGCCTCCGGGCAGCCGGCGATCCTGCGCACCGTCACTGCCCGGTTGCGGTTGATGGCCTCGACCCTGGCGGCGTGCAGGCTGTTTTCCAGGTCCTGCTGCACCCCGCTGACCCTGTAGCGTTCGCCGATGCGGGCAAAGCTGGGAGCGGCCATGGCCAGGAGGCCCCCCAGGATGGCGACCGCCACCATGGTCTCGATCAGCGAGAGTCCTCGCGAAGCGGGAGAAAAGGGGGGTGTGGGCAGGGAGGTGGTGGGCTGTTTCATGCCCGCCACTGTAGAGGTCGGTAATAGCTACAAAGTATTCATATCGACAGATGATTCAGGATCATCGACGAATGGATGAATGCTTTTTGATCGATTGTTGGCGGACCGATCAGCGGTCGACCTCGGCCCGCAGGCGGAGGTCATCGCCGATCGGTGTCACGTCGATCCAGCGAAGGGCCACGCCATCGGCCAGTCGCTCCAACTCCCCCAGGTGTGCCAGTCCGGCGCCCTGCCCGAGCAACCGGGGCGCCAGATACACCAGCAGCTCGTCGACCAGGCCGGCGCGCAGCAGCGAGCCGTTGAGCTTGTAGCCCGCCTCCACGTGCAGTTCGTTGAAGTCGAGCCTGCCCAGCGCGTCGATCATGGTCGGCAGATCCACCTTGCCACCGTCACCCGGCAGGCACTGCAGGTGGGCACCGCGGGCGGCCAGCGTGGCTTCGGCGGAAGCATCGCGCACCGCGTGGAACAGGTGGATGCGGCGCGGCAGCCCGCCGTGGGCCGGTTCGAACAGCCGCGCATCCGGCGGTGTGCGCAGGTGGGAGTCGACCACCACCAGGTCCGGTTGGCGCGACACCGGCAGCCCTCGCACATCCAGCCGGGGGTTGTCTTCGGCCACCGTGCCGATGCCGGTGAGGACCGCACAGGCCCGGGCCCGCCAGGCATGTCCGTCGGCCCGGGCGGCAGGACCGGTGATCCACTGGCTCTGGCCGTTATCCAGGGCCGTTATGCCGTCGAGCGACGCGGCCAGCTTCATGCGCACCCAGGGTCTGCCGCGCTCCATGCGGGCGAAGAATCCGGTGTTGAGTTCGCGCACCGCCCGGGCCAGCGGATGATCGCCGGGCAGCAGGTCCACCGCGATGCCGGCCTCGCGCAGGCGATCCAGTCCGCGGCCAGCCACCAGCGGATTGGGGTCGCCACAGGCGACCACCACGCGGGCCACCCGGGCCTCGATCAGAGCGTTGCAGCACGGTGGCGTGCGCCCGAAATGGGAGCAGGGCTCCAGCGTGACGTGTGCGGTGGCGCCTTGCACCGGTTCGCCGCGGGCGGCGGCGTCGCGCAGCGCCATGACCTCGGCATGCGGGCCGCCGGCCTGCTGGGTGTGGCCGGTGCCGATGACGCGGCCATCGGGAGCGACCAGCACGCAGCCGACGCACGGATTGGGATTGGACAGGGTGAGCGAGAGCCGGCTGGCATCCAGCGCGGCCTGCAGGTGGATCAGGTCGGCGTCCGACACGGGATCAGCGCTTGACCTCGTCGACCAGCGCGCGGAATTCGTCGATGTCCTCGAAGCTGCGGTAGACGCTGGCGAACCGGATGTAGGCCACCTTGTCGAGCTTCTTGAGCTCGCGCATGACCATCTCGCCGAGCCGGGCCGCCGGCACCTCGCGGGCGCCGAGGTTCAGCAGCTTCTCTTCGATGCGCTCGATGGCCGCGTCCACCTGTTCGGTGCTCACCGGCCGCTTGCGCAGGGCCAGCGCGAACGAGCCACGCAGCTTGGCCGGTACATAGTCCACGCGCCGGCCGTCCTTCTTGACCACCGCCGGAAAGCTCACCTCCGGTCGCTCGTAGGTGGTGAAGCGTTTCTCGCAGTGGCCGCACTGGCGGCGGCGGCGGATGAAGTCCGCGTCCTCCGAGACCCGGGTCTCGACGACCTGGGTCTCCAGATGGCCGCAGAACGGGCATTTCATCGCGCGCCGCCGGGGGGCATCACTTGTACACCGGGAAGCGGGCGGTCAGGGCGTTGACCTTGGCGCGCACCGCTTCGATGTTGGCCGGATCGCGCGGGTTGTCCAGCACGTCGGCGATCAGGTGGGCGGTGGCGCGGGCCTCCTCGTCCTTGAAGCCGCGGGTGGTCATGGCCGGGGTGCCGATGCGCACGCCGCTGGTGACCATCGGCTTCTCGGGGTCGTTGGGGATGGCGTTCTTGTTGATCGTCATGTGGGCCTGGCCCAGCACGGCCTCGGCTTCCTTGCCGGTTATGCCCTTGGCGCGCAGGTCGACCAGCATCACGTGGCTCTCGGTGCGGCCGCTGACGATGCGCAGACCGCGCTGGGTGAGCGTCTCGGCCACCACCTGGGCGTTGCGGATCACCTGCTGCTGGTACAGCTTGAACTCGGGGGTGAGCGCTTCCTTGAAGGCCACCGCCTTGGCGGCGATCACGTGCATCAGCGGGCCGCCCTGCAGGCCGGGGAAGATGGCGCTGTTGATGGCCTTCTCGTGCTGGGCCTTCATCAGGATGATGCCGCCGCGCGGGCCGCGCAGGCTCTTGTGGGTGGTGGAGGTCACCACGTCGGCGTGCGGGACCGGGTTGGGGTAGACGCCGGCGGCGATCAGGCCGGCGTAGTGTGCCATGTCCACCATGAAGATGGCGCCCACGTCCCTGGCCACCTTGGCAAAGCGTGCGAAGTCGATGTGCAGGCTGTAGGCCGAGGCGCCGGCGATGATGAGCTTCGGTTTCGTCTCGTGCGCCTTCTTCTCCATGGCGTCGTAGTCGATCTCTTCCCTGGCGTTGAGGCCGTAGGAGACCACATTGAACCACTTGCCGCTCATGTTCAGCGCCATGCCGTGGGTCAGATGGCCGCCTTCGGCCAGGCTCATGCCCATGATGGTGTCACCGGGTTTGAGGAAGGCCAGGAAGACAGCTTCGTTGGCCGAGGCGCCGCAGTGCGGCTGCACGTTGGCGGCGTCGGCGCCGAAGATGGCCTTGACGCGGTCGATGGCCAGCTGCTCGGCCACATCCACATGTTCGCAACCGCCGTAGTAGCGCTTGCCCGGGTAACCTTCGGCGTACTTGTTGGTGAGCTGGGTGCCCTGGGCAGCCATGACGGCGGGCGAGGCGTAGTTCTCGCTGGCGATCAGCTCGATGTGGTGTTCCTGGCGCGCGTTCTCGGCCCGGATGGCGGCAAACAGCTCGGGGTCGGTCTGTTCGATGAGGATGTTGCGGTCGTACATGGCAATCCTGAGGAGGCAGTCCTGTGAAGGGTTGGATCCTTGTGCGCTGACAAGGGCTGCCCAGGCGAACGGCTGAACGCACGCACCATCGGGTCCGGGCGGTGCGCTTCCCAGTGGTTGTCCCGGGCAGGCCGGGGGGCCACGTCAGCGGCCGACCCGTGGGGTGACCGCCTATCGCCAGTTGCGCACGCGCGGATTCTAGCCGAGCCCCCGGGCCCGGCGCAGGGTCAGGAAGGGATCACCGCTGCCGGCGAGGGTGACCCGGGCGGCACCACCGCCTCGATGTCGGCCGCCGGCACCGGACGGGCCGGCTGACCTTCCTGCTGCTTGACCGGGATCGGCTGGGCCGCAGGCGCCATGCGCGGCACCGGGCGGCCCAGTGCCACGCTCTGGATGCGGGCATGTTCGGCCAGCACCCGGTCGATGTACCACCCACCGTCGGTCGTGACCGCGCCCACGTACAGGCGCAGCCCGCCTTCGACCGAGCCGGCGCGGCGGATGGCGTCCTGCAGCACCTGGGCGCCCACCCGCAGGTTGGATACCGGGTCGAAGGCCGCCAGCTGCCCGCCGAAGTCTTCGTACTTGTCGGTGTGCACCCGGGTCAGCACCTGCATCAGGCCCTGCGCGCCCACCGGGCTCTGCGCGAACGGGTTGAAGCGCGATTCCACCGCCATGACGGCCAGGATGAGGGTCGGGTCGAGCCGGGCCTTCTCGCCCACGGCATAGGCTTCGGTCACCAGGGCGGCCAGCGGCTCCGGCGCCACCCGGTACTTGCGGCTGAGCCACTGCGTCACCTTGGCTTGCTGCTCCGGCAGGGCCGAGAGGTCGGCGGCGGTCACGCGGTCCACGGCTGTGGGTTCGGCTTCCACCAGCTGTTCGGTGGCGGCGGCTTCCTGGCGCTGCAGCAGCCAGCCCAGCAGCTGCTCCTCGGCGCTGGCGCGCAGATCGGCGCGGAAACCCAGCACCACCACGGCCACGGCCAGCACGGTGCCCAGCAGCGCCAGGCTGTTGTGCGTGATGTCGTAGAAGCCGCGGTAGGCATCGGCCATGGCGGTTCGGGTGGAAGCCAGGAACCGGCTGGAGGCCGTTGTCTGTCGCTTCGGGTTGTTCATGTGTCGCTCCTTTCGCGGCGAGGCCGGCATTCGCGGGAAGGCCGGTCTCGTAGGACGGGGGACGCCATCGGGTCCGGCACTTCGGTGCGCCGGGGGCCGACTCCGCCGGGTGGGGCGGCAGCGGTCCGGGAATACCCCTAAGGGCAAAGTTCGCGGATGGTAGGGAGGCGATCATATCGAGTCAATGTTTTAAACCTGGTTTTATAGATTTATAGGTAATATGAAGATCGGGCTGCTTCGAGCCTCCGAGCGCCGACCCCAGGCCCGGCGCGGGCTGCCGGCGGATCGCTCCCTGTGTCGCTTGGATGACCGTCCATCGGCTTTTCTCGACCTTTCGCGTCCTGAAACCGGGTTCCAGGGTCGGCGAATGGGGTGGGGCGGCCCCATAAAAATTCCCCATGACCGCAGGGCGGAACCACCCTTGAACTGCATACCGGAGGGGGGTACATTGGCATCGCGTTCCGGCACGGAACGCATGAGCCGGCCGAAGCGGTGCAGCCGCTGACCGGACCCCTCCGGGAGCAATCTCTTGCTCCCTGGCCGACGGGACCACACCCTCCCGCCGTGCCCCACCGACGGCAAGTGCATGTTGCCCGCCGTCAACCCCGACAGGCCTGGCCTGTCGGGGTTTCTTGTTTCTGGAGGGATGTTCCCGGTTGTGGCCGTTCATCGGCATGCGCGACACTCCCGGGCATGACCGCCGCCGACACCTCTGCCCGCACCTCAAGCCTCTGGCAACAGACCTGGAACGCCCCGGTGCGCTGGCGGCGCTGGGGTGTCCGGGCGCTGGCCGGTCTGCTGCTGTTGTGGTGTGCGGCGTGGGCGGGTCTGCCGCCCCTGATCAAGAGCCAGATCGAGTCCCGGGCCAGCGCCGCGCTGGGGCGTACCGTCACGCTGCAGGCGGTGGCGGTGCGGCCCTGGGCGCTGGAGGTCGATCTGGTCGGCCTGCGCGTGGCCGGTGCTTCGGCCGACGCCGAACCCCTGCTGACGGTGGCGCGCCTGCATGTGGATGCCGAACTGCAGTCGCTGCTTCGGCTGGCCCCGGTGATCGATGCCCTGCGCGTCGAACAGCCGGTGGTGCACCTCGCCCACCTGGGCGAGGGCCAGTACAGCGTGGACGACATCATCCAGCGCTTGCGCCAGGCCAGCCCGCCCGCCGACACCCCGACCGAACCGGCCCGCTTTGCGCTGTTCAACCTGGAGGTCCGCGGCGGAGCGCTCACGCTGGACGACCGCCCGGTGGGTGTGGTGCACCGGGTGGAGGCCATCGAGCTGGGCGTGCCCTTCCTGAGCAACCTGGCGTCCCGCCGCGATGTGGTCACCCGGCCCCGGCTGGCATTCCGGCTCAATGGCAGCGAGTTCGACTCGTCGGCCACCACCACCCCGTTCGCGGACACCCATGCCACGCAGGCGCGGCTGCGCATGCCCGGCTTCGATCTGGCCCCCTATCTGCCGTACTGGCCGTCGGCGCTGCCGGTCCGTCCACTGGCCGGCGTGCTGGATATCGACCTGGGCCTCGACTTCGAGCAACGGGCACAACCCCAGGTGCGCCTGTCGGGTTCGGTCGGGGTGGCCGGGCTGCGTCTGGCCGAAACTGCCACGCCGGCCGATCCGCCCTGGCTGGCATGGGACCGGCTGCAGGTGGCGCTGGAGTCGGTCGAACCGCTGCAGCGGAAGGTCACCCTGGGACCGGTGGCCCTGGACGGACTGCACCTGCGGCTGGGCCGCGACGCCGCCGGCCAGACCAACCTGCAGCGCATGGTCGCCCGCCTGGCCCCACGGACGGCGGCCGGTCCCGCCGCCGCAGCGCCCGCCCGACCTGCTGCCGCCACCCCGGCACCGTCGCCCTGGCAGGTCCGCGTCGCGTCGTTCGAGCTCAAGGCCGGTCGGATCGACTGGCGCGATGCCGCCACCCGCCCGGCCGCCGCGCTCGACCTGACCGAGCTGCAGATGCGCCTGGGTGCCGTGGCCTGGCCCGCGATGCCGCCGGCCCCTCTGGAAGCCAGCGCCCGGCTGGCGGATGTGCCGCTGAACCTGCGGGGCGAGGTGAGCGACACCCGGGTACAGCTGCAGCTGGGGCTGCAGGGCTGGCCGCTGGCGGCGGTGTCTCCTTATATGCAGCAGTTCCTGGTGCCCGAGGCGGCCGGGGCCTTGAGCGCCGATCTGGCCCTTGAGTGGAACGCGGCCCGCGACGGCCAGCCCATGGCCGTGCGGGTCCAGGCCAGCCAGCTGGCCATGGACGCACTGCGACTCGGCCCGGCCCGCCAGCCGCTGGCGCAGTGGAAACGGCTGGAGCTGGCCGATGTGGACCTGGCCTGGCCGGCCTCGCGGCTGGCCCTGGGCACAGTGCGCCTGGAGGAACCCCGGGTGCAGGCCGGACGCGACGCCGAGGGCCGCTGGATGTTCCAGTCCTGGCTGCGCGAGCGGCCTGCCACCCCAGCGGCCGCTACGTCGGGCGCCGCGAACGCCGCCGATGCCAAGGTGCCGGCTCCGGCGTCCGCTGCCCCCGCATGGCAGGTGACCGTGGCCGACCTGCGCATCGAGCGCGGCGGCCTGCGCTGGACCGACCGCGCCGTGGCCCGCCCCGTCGATCTGGTCGTCTCGGGCCTGGACCTGCGGCTGCAGAATCTGGCCCCCCTGGCCGCCGTGCAGCCCGACATGCCCCTGAGCCTGCAGGCCCGGGTGGCCCAGGCCGACCGGGGCAACGAGGCGGGTCGGCTGTCGGTCAACGGCCAGCTGCGCCTGCCGGCGCCCGACGCCGGCCTGCGCACCCGCAGCCGCCTGCAGATCGAACGCCTGCCCCTGCATGCGCTGGAGCCGTACTTCGGCGACCGGCTGGCCATCGAGCTGCTGCGGGCCGATGCCAGCCTGCGCGGACAGCTCGATCTGGAGCTGGCCGCCAGCGGACCGCGCATCCAGCTCACCGCCGACGCCGCCCTGGAAGACCTGCGCGCCCACAGCATCGTGCCGGCCGAAGAACTGCTCACCTGGAAATCGCTGCAGGTGCGCGGCATCCGCCTGCAGACCGCCCCCGGCGAGGCCCTGCGGCTGGCGGTGGCCGAGACGGTGCTGAGCGACTACTACGCCCGCATCGTGATCGACCCGGAGGGTCGCATCAACCTGCGCGGGCTGGTCAAGCCGGCCCCGGAAGCCGGATCGACCCCGACGGCCGCCTCCGCGCCGGTGGCAACCCCGGCGGCCCCGCCCATGGCTTCGCAGCCGCCCGACATCCGCTTCGGCCCGGTCAGTCTGGTCAATGGGCGGGTGCTGTTCTCCGACCGCTTCATCCGGCCCAACTACACCGCCAACCTCAGCGAGCTCACCGGCACCCTCAGCGCCTTTGCCAGCCGGCCGGCCTCGCCCGGCGAGCCGCTGGCCCTGGCCGATCTGTCGCTCAAGGGCCGGGCCGAGGGCACGGCCGCACTCGACATCGGCGGGCGCATCAACCCGCTGGCCCAGCCACTGGCCCTGGACGTGCAGGCCAAAGTGCGCGACCTGGAGCTGCCGCCGCTGTCCCCGTACAGCGCCAAGTACGCCGGCTACGGCATCGAGCGCGGCAAGCTCAGCGTGGACCTGGCCTACCGCATCGATCCCGACGGCCAGCTCAGCGCCAGCAACCAGATCATCCTCAACCAGCTCAGCTTCGGCGAACGCATCGAGGGCAGCACCGCGCCCAACCTGCCCGTCAAGCTGGCGGTGGCCCTGCTGGCCGACCGCAACGGCGTGATCGACATCAACCTGCCCGTCAGCGGATCGCTCAACGACCCGCAGTTCCGGCTCGGTCCCATCATCGTCAAGCTGATCTTCAACCTCATCGGCAAGGCCATCACCTCGCCCTTTGCGCTGATCGCCGGGGCGTTCGCCGCCGACGGTCCCGACATGAGCCAGGTGGCCTTCGCCCCCGGCTCGGCCGCGCTGGCCGACGAAGGCCGGCGGCAGCTGGAGTCGGTGGCCCAGGCGCTGGCCAGCCGGCCGGCCCTGCAGCTCACCGTGATGGGCCACAGCGATCTGGAGGCCGAGCGATCCGGCTACCAGCGCGCCCGGCTCGATGCCCAGGTGCAGGCCGAGAAGCGCCGCCAGCTCGCCCGCAGCGGGTCCGCCGTGCCGGCCACGGTGAGCGTGAGCGCGCAGGAGTACCCCGATCTGCTCAAGGAGGTCTACCGCCGAGCCGACGTGGCCAAGCCGCGCAACCTGGTCGGTCTGGCCAAGGACATCCCGGTGGCCGACATGGAAAAGCTGCTGATGGCCGCGGTGCCGGTCAACGAGGACGCCATGCGCGAACTGGCGGTGGCCCGTGCGGTGGCGGTCAAGGATTTCCTGTCCACCCGCTCGGTGCCCGAAGACCGGCTCTTCCTGGGTGCCCCGCGCCTGAAGGCCGCCGGCGACGCCTGGAAGCCGCAGGCCGAGCTGCAGCTGGCGCCACGTTGAACGCCCCGCGATCGCGGCGACAATAAGCGTTTGGCCGCGCGGTCCGCGCGGTCCCCACCTTTTGCCCATCGCCCCGATCTGCCGTGAACACGCCCGCATCGCCCAAGTCCGCCACGCCCCATCCGCTCGACACCCTGACCGGTGGCGCCTTCTCGGCCCCCACCTCGGGCGAGCGCACCGCCCGGGTGCGCGAGTGGCTGGCCACCGACCCGTCCGCCGAGCAGATGCAGGAAGTGTTCCGCGAACTCTCGCACCGTGACCGCGGTGCGGCCAAACCGGTCAAGGAGCGGCTGGACGACATCCGGCGCCAGAAAACCCAGGAACAGATGGCCGAGGAATGGACCCAGAAGGCGCGCACGTTGCTGGAACAGCCCCGCCTGAACCTGGCCGATGCCCTGGCCTGGCAGCGCGATGCCGCCCGCGCCGGCGCGCCGCTGTCGCGCGAGCCGCTGGCCACGCTGCGCCAGCAGCTGGCCGAGCGCGTCAAGGCCATCGAAGACCTGCAGCACGCCGCCCAGGTGGAACGCGAAGCGGCGGTGCTGATTGCCCAGCGCATCGAGGTGCTGTCCACCAAGCCCTGGCGCGAGGCCCAGGCCGCCGCAGGCGCCCTGCAGACCGATGTCGCGCAGTGGCAGCAGCAGATCGATGTGCTCATGACCCATGCCCAGTGGTCCAGCGTCGAGGGCCGCTTCCCGCCCATGCTGGAGGCTTCGCGCCAGCAGCTGCAGCTGGTGTGGGATGCCTTCCAGGCCGCCCTGGCCCTGACCGTGGCCGCCGATGCCGATCCGCAGGTCCCGCTGCCGGCCGTGCCGGTCTGGGCCGACGAGATCCGGGTGGCCCGTGGCGAGGAGCCGCAGGCCGTGGCCGAGCGCCGCACCGAGAAGCCGCCGGTGGACCCGCAGGTGCAGCAGGAGCGCCGTCAGCGTGCCGCCGCCGAGGTCGAGAAAGCCCTGGGCGTGCTCGAAGCCGAAGTGGCGCAGGGCCATGGCAAGGCCACGCCCAAGGCGGCGTCCGATCTGCGTGCCACCCTCAAGGCCCATGGCCGGCTGATCAGCCCCGAACTGGACGCCCGTGTGCAGGCCGTGCTGGCCCAGGCCGGCGAGCTCGAAGGCTGGCAGCGCTGGCGCGCCGACCAGATCCGCGAGGAACTGGTGGCCAAGGCCGAGGCCCTGCTGCAGGCGCCCGAAGGCCAGCGTCCCGGTGGTCGCAAGATGCAGGAGACCCTGCGCGCCCTGCGCGAGCAGTGGAAGGCCACCGACCAGGGCGGTCAGCCCAACCATGCGCTGTGGAAGCGCTTCGACGAGGCCTGCAACCAGGCCTACAAGGTGGTCGAGGCCTGGCTCACCCAGGTGCGGGCCCAGGCCGATGCCAGCCGCGCGCAGCGCATGGCCATCATCGACGCGGTGCGCCACTGGACCGCCGACCATGCCCAGAGCACCGACTGGAAAGCCCAGATCCGCGAACTGCATGCCTTCTCGGAACGCTGGCGCGAGGCCGGCCACCTGAGCGAGAAGGCCTTCGCCGACATCCAGCCCCAGTGGAAGGCTGCCATGCACGAGGCCCATGCCCGGCTGGAAGCCGCACAGGCCGAGAGCGTGGCCCGCCGCAAGGCCCTGATCGAAGAGGCCACCGCCCTGGGTGCTGCACCCAGCCTGCGCCTGGATGCCGTCAAGGCCCTGCAGCAGCGCTGGCAGGCCGAGGCCCATGCGGTGCCGCTGGAGCGCAAGCAGGAACAGAAACTGTGGGAAGCCTTCCGCGAACCCATCGATGCCGCCTTTGCCCGCAAGTCGGGTGAACGTCAGGCCCAGGCGGTGGCGCTGAGTGCGCACGACCAGCGCGTGCTGGATGCCTCGCGCGCCCTGGAAGCCGCCAGCGCATCGGGTGACGCCCAGGCCATCAAGACCGCCATGGCGGCACTCGAGGCCGCCATGGCTGCGCCGGCCGACGAGCCCTCTGCGCCCGCCGGTGCCAGCGCGGACACACCGGCGGCGCCGGCTGATGGCGAGGCCGCACCGGCCGCCGCCGCACCGCCTGCGCCCCAGCGCAAGCTGGTCGCCATGCGCGGCGACGACCGCCCTGGCCAGAAGCGCGGCGAGGCGCCGGCGCCCCAGGGCCGGCGGGATGACCGCCGCGACGGCCGTCGTGACGGCGGTCGCGATGGAGGCCGGGACGGCTTCCGCGATGCCCGCGGCGGTCGCTTCGACCGCGACGACCGCGCCCCGCGCGGCCCGCGCCTGGGCGATGCCGCCTTCCGCGCGCAGCGCCAGGCCCAGGAAGCCGCCCAGATGGCGCTGCGCCGCCTGGCCGAGCAGGCCCACGGCGAGGTGCTCACGCAGGTCCTCCATGCCTGGCAGACCCGGGACGCCGCGGCCCTGCCGGCCGCTGCCGCCCTGGGCAAGGCCGTGAGCGCTGCCGACCGCAGTGCCTGGGCCGCCGCCCTGGCCCAGGCCCCGACGGCGCTCGGTGGCGAGACCCTGCTGCGCCTGGAAATGGCGGCCGAGGTGCCGACCCCGGCCGAGCACCTGAGCGAGCGGCGCCTGCTGCAGCTCACGCTGCTGACCCGCCGCAACGCACCGGCCCCGGCCGAGACCTGGGGCAAGGACGTGGCCGCCGTGCTGGCGAGTGCCCACGACGGGGCCGCCGCGCGCCGCCTTCAGACGGTGCTCAAGGCCCTGCTCAAGCGTTGATGCGGAAGAGGCCGTCGTACAGCGGCAGCAGCTCCGGGAACTCGGTGCCGAAGCGTTCCCGGTTGACGAAGTAGGCCTCGCAGGTCACCGCGAAGAATTCCGCCGGGCTGTGGGCCGCGTACTCGTCGAGCCACGGCGGCTCGCCGCCGAAGCGCTCGGCCAGGCTCACCGCCTCGGTGAAGCGCTCGAAGGCCGCCTTTATCACCCGCTGCCAGTGGGCCCGGGCATCGGCGCCGCTCGCGTGGCCCAGGAAGCCGCGCGGCAGCGGCGGGCTGCCGCCGGGGTGTTCACCCAGGGCGATGTCGTGCATGTCCATCTTGTGCACGAACTCGTGGATGACCACGTTGTGGCCCTGTGCCGCGCCTTCGCCGGCGGTGGCCACGTCTTCCCAGCTCAGCATCAGCGGTCCGCCGTCCATGGCCTCGCCGGCCAGGGCCTCGGTGTACTGGTGCACCACACCGGTGGCGTCCTTCACCTCGCGCCGGGCCAGCACCGCACCGGGCTGTACCACGATGCCCACGAAGTCGGCATACCAGTCGAGCAGGTCGCAGGGCTGGCGCGGTGGCCGACCGTCGGGCAGGTGCATGTGGGGCAGCGGCAGGCAGGCCTGCACCGCAATCGACAGGGCCATGGCGTCGGTCACGGCCAGGCCGTGGGCGCCGTGGAATTCCTTCTCGGCCAGAAAATGCGCGCACAGTCCGCGCAGCCGTGCCGGGTCGGGCTGGCCGGGCGCGGTCACGAAGGGCAGCTCGGCCAGCACCGATGCCCAGAGCGCATCCGGAATCGCGGGCGGGCGGCGCCAGCGGCGCATCCAGCGCTGCAGCAGGCTCATGCGCTCAGGCGCTCCCAGCCGCCAGTGCCGATGCGCAGCACCTCGGCCCGGCGGGGCGTGGCGGCCGCGTCCCAGTCGGACAGCACCACGCGGCGACATCCGTGGCCCAGATCGTGTTCGCCGGGCCGGTGGGTGTGGCCGTGGATCAGCACCTCGGCGCGGCCGCGCTGCAGCCACGTCCGTGCGGCATCGGCGTCCACATCGGCCCACAAGGAGGGGTCGGCGCCCAGGCTGCGCTTGCGCGCCTCGCTGCGTTCGCGCAGGCCCTTCGCCGTGGCTTCCCGCTCGGCCAGCGGCCGGGCCAGGAAGGTCTGCTGCCAGTCGGCGCTGCGCACCTCGGCCCGGAAGGCCATGTAGTCGGTGTCGGCCAGGCACAGCGCATCGCCATGGCTGAGCAGCCAGCGCCGGCCGCCGAAGGCCAGCACGGTGGGGTCGTTCAGCCCGATGAGCCCGCAGCGCGCCAGGCCTGCCGTGCCCAGCAGGAAGTCGCGGTTGCCGGCCATGAAGAAGGTGGGGGTGCGCTGGGCAAAGGCCCGCAGTTCGTCGGCGCACTGGCGCCAGAAGGCCCGGTCGGCGGTGTCGGCACCGGGGGAGGGCACATCCAGCAGGTCGTCACCGACCCACACTTCGAAGAAGTCGCCCAGGATGAACAGGGCATCGGCCCGGTCGGGCCGTTGCAGGAAGCCCTGCCAGGCCCGCCAGGTGTCGGGGTCGGAGGCCTGCAGGTGCAGGTCGGAGACGACGTCGATGGTGCGCCAGCCCGCCGGCGCCTGCAGTTCGGGCAGATCCATCGACGTCGGGCGCTCCACCGCTGTGGCGATCAGACCGCCACGGCCTTTTCGATCACCACGTCGGTCTTGGGCACATCGTCGTGGTAGCCGCGGCGGCCGGTGGGCACGCCCTCGATCTGCTTGACGATCTCGGCGCCCGAGACCACCTTGCCGAACACGGCATAGCCCCAGCCCTGGGCGCTGGGTGCGGTGTGGTTGAGGAAGCCGTTGTTGGCCACGTTGATGAAGAACTGCGCCGTGGCCGAGTGCGGATCGCTGGTGCGGGCCATGGCGATGGTGTAGGTGTCGTTCTTCAGGCCGTTGTTGGCTTCGTTGTTGATCGGCGCGTCGGTGGGCTTCTGGTTCATGCCCGGCTCGAAGCCGCCGCCCTGGATCATGAAGCCGGGGATCACGCGGTGGAACACCGTGTTGTTGTAGTGGCCCTTGTTCACGTACGACAGGAAGTTGGTGGTGCACAGCGGCGCCTTCTCGGCATCGAGCTCGAGCGTGATGACGCCCATGCCGGCGATGTGCAGTTCAACTTTCGGATTGGCCATGTTCATTTCTCCAGGGTGGCTTTGGTGATGGTGACGGTGGTGCGGGGCACATCCGAGCCGAAGGGGCCGGCGGCACCGGTGGGCAGGTCCTTGATCTTGTTGACGACGTCCATGCCGGCGACCACGCGGCCGAACACGGTGTAGCCGAAGAGCTCGGGTGCATTGAGCAGGTTGGCACGCGGCACGTTCTCGTAGGTGCGGCCGCGGTACTCGAACTTGGGCACCGGATCGCCCGGCGGGATGGGCGTGGGGTCGAGGAAGGCGTTGTCCTTGACGTTGATGAAGAACTGCGCCGTGGCCGACTGCGGGTCGTTGGTGCGCGCCATGGCGATGGTGCCGGTGACGTTGCGCGGGCCGCCCTTGGCCAGCGCTTCCTGGCCTTCGTGCGGCACCGGCGGGCGCGTGGGCTTCTGCTGCAGCTTGGCGTCAAAGCCGCCGCCCTGGATCATGAAGTTGCTGATGACCCGGTGGAACACGGTGCCGTCGTAGTGGCCGTCACGCACGTACTGCAGGAAGTTCTCCACCGTGCGCGGGGCCTTGTCGGGGTAGAGCTCCAGCACGATGTCGCCCTGGGTGGTGGCGAGCTTGACGCGGGGCGCCTTGTCCTGGGCCAGGGCGGGCAGGGACAGGGCGGGCAGCAGCAGGGCGGCCGCCAGGAAGCGGCGGGTGAAATGGAAGGTGGTCATGGATGGCATCACTTGCGCTGGGTGCCCGCCGCCTTGGGCGGCGTGAAGATGTTGCGGGCCATGGTCAGCTTGGGGCCCACCGTGGTGTTGGCCGGATCGATCTGCTGCACCCGGGCATACGACTGCGCGGCCAGCTTGGCGTACACGTCGCCCAGGTTCTCGTGCGCGGTGGCGTACGACGGGTTGGTGCGCACCGCCATCTCCAGCGCCACGCGGGCCTTCTCGAACTGGCCCTGGTTGGCCTGCAGCACCGCCAGGTTGTTGTAGGGCTCGGGGAGTTCGGGGAATTCCTTGGTGAGGTCGGTGAAGGTGGTCATGGCCTCGGCCACCTTGCCGCTCTCGCTCTGCACCACACCCTTGAGGAACCGCATCTGCACGTCCTTGGGGTTGGCCGCCAGGTGCTGATCGGCCTTGGCCAGGGCCTCGGTGAACTGGCCGGCGCGCAGCAGGCGGTTGACCTCGGCGTGTTCGGCCTGCTGGGCATGGGCCGCACCGGTGGCCAGGAGGCCGGCGGTCAGACAGGCCAGCAGGGCGGAGCGGACGGCGGGGAGGGGGGATTTCGCGAGATGGAGCATGGGACCTCGGAAAACGGTCGACGGCACGAGGGCCTTCGAGGGCTGGAAACCGGCGGCCGGTGCGGGCGCCGGAGGGGGCTGGATATACTGGCGGATTGTATCTGAGGGGTACGCCCGCACTGCCGTCTGCCGCGCCCCGATCGTCTTCCCATGACCCTGAAAATCCACAACAGCCTGACCCGGCGTCTGGAGCCGTTCGAGCCTCTGGAGCCGGGCCATGTGCGCATGTACGTGTGCGGCATGACGGTCTACGACCTGTGCCACCTGGGCCATGCCCGCTCCATGCTGGCCTTCGACATCGTGCAGCGCTGGCTCAAGGCCAGCGGCCTGAAGGTGACCTATGTGCGCAACGTCACCGACATCGACGACAAGATCATCGCCCGCGCCCTCAGGAACGGCGAGACCATCCAGTCGCTCACCGACCGCATGATCGACGCCCTGCACCAGGACGCCGATGCCCTGGGCATCGAACGCCCCACCTTCGAGCCGCGCGCCACCGACTACGTGCCGCAGATGCTGGGCATCATCCGCCGCCTCGAAGAGCGTGGCCTGGCCTACCGCAGCGATGGCGGCGACGTGAACTTCGCGGTGCGCAAGTTCCCCGGTTACGGCAAGCTCTCCGGCAAGTCGCTCGACGAGCTGCGGGCCGGTGAGCGCGTGGCGGTGAACGACGGCAAGGCCGATCCGCTGGACTTCGTGCTGTGGAAGGCCGCCAAGGCCGACGAGCCCGCTGACGCCAAGTGGGACAGCCCCTACGGCAGCGGCCGCCCGGGCTGGCACATCGAATGCTCGGCCATGAGCTGCGAGATGCTGGGCGAGAGCTTCGACATCCACGGCGGTGGCGCCGACCTGCAGTTCCCGCACCACGAGAACGAGATCGCCCAGAGCGAGGGCGCCACCGGCGTGCCGCTGGCGCGCTTCTGGATGCACAACGGATTTGTGCGGGTGGACAACGAGAAGATGTCCAAGAGCCTGGGCAACTTCTTCACCATCCGCGACGTGCTGGCCAGGTTCGACGCCGAGACGGTGCGCTTCTTCATGCTGCGCGCCCATTACCGCAGCGCGCTCAACCACAGCGACGCGCACCTCGACGATGCCCGTGCTGCGCTCAAGCGCCTGTACACCGCGCTGCAGCAGGTGCCGCCTGCGCCGGTCGCCATCGACTGGACCGACCCGCTGGCCGCGCGCTTCAAGGCGGCCATGGACGAGGACTTCAACACCCCCGAAGCCCTGGCCGTGCTGTTCGATCTGGCCTCCGAGGTCAACCGCAGCCGCGATGCGCAGCGCGCCGGCCTGCTGCGCGCCCTGGGCGGCGTGCTGGGCCTGCTGCAGGCCGATCCTTCGGCGTACCTGCAAGGCGGTGGCGCTGCTGCCGCCACCGACGAGGCCGCCATCCTGGCGCAGATCGAGGCCCGCACGGCGGCCAAGAAGGCGCGCGACTTCGCCGAGGCCGACCGCATCCGCAACGCCCTGCTGGCCGAGGGCATCGTGCTCAAGGACGGTCCGTCCGGCACCACCTGGGAACGCGCCTGATGTCGCCCTCCGGATCGTCATCCGTCTTGCCCGACGTCGGACCCGAGGCACCCGACTATTGGGTCGAGGCCTGCCGGCATCTCATGAAGCGCGACCGCGTCATGAAGAAGCTCATTCCGCAGCACCCCGGCGTGTGCCTGCAGTCGCGTGGCGATGCCTTCGTCACGCTGGCGCGCAGCATCGTGGGGCAGCAGATCTCGGTCAAGGCCGCGCAGTCGGTGTGGGAGCGCTTCTCGGCGCTCTCGCGCCGCATGACGCCGGCCCAGGTGCTCAAGCTCAAGGTCGACGACATGCGTGCGGCCGGCCTGTCGGCCCGCAAGGTGGAATACCTGGTCGACCTGGCGCTGCACTTTGCCAATGGCCAGGTGCACGAGAAGCAATGGGCCGACATGGACGACGAGGCCATCATTGCCGAGCTGGTGGCCATCCGCGGCATCGGTCGCTGGACCGCCGAGATGTTCCTCATCTTCCACCTGATGCGTCCCAACGTGCTGCCGCTGGACGACATCGGCCTGCAGAACGGCATCAGCCGCTGCTACTTCTCGGGCGAGCCGGTGAGCCGCTCGGAGATCCGCGAGGTGGCCACGTCGTGGGCACCGTATTGCAGCGTGGCCACTTGGTATATTTGGCGATCGCTGGATCCGGTGCCGGTCAGCTACTGACCCCCACCCCCCACAGGCAAGACAGGAGCCCATCTTGGCCAAAAAGAATTTTCTCGACTTCGAGCAGCCCATCGCCGAGCTCGAGAGCAAGATCGAGGAACTGCGCTACGTGCAGACCGAATCCGCGGTCGACATCTCCGAAGAGATCGAACAGCTGGCCGGCAAGAGCCTGCAGCTCACCAAGGACATCTACAGCAACCTCACGCCGTGGCAGATCACCAAGATCGCCCGCCACGCCGACCGACCCTACACGCTGGACTATGTGCGCGACATCTTCACGCACTTCGTGGAGCTGCACGGCGACCGCCACTTTGCCGACGACCTGTCCATCGTCGGCGGCATGGCCCGCTTCAATGGCCAGCCCTGCATGGTGATTGGCCACCAGAAGGGCCGTGACACCAAGGAACGCGGCCTGCGCAACTTCGGCATGACCAAGCCCGAGGGCTACCGCAAGGCCCTGCGCCTCATGAAGCTGGCCGAGAAGTTCAAGCTGCCGGTCTTCACCTTCGTGGACACGCCCGGCGCCTACCCCGGCATCGACGCCGAAGAGCGTGGCCAGTCCGAAGCCATCGGCCGCAACATCTTCGAGATGGCCCAGCTCGAAGTCCCCATCATCTCCACCATCATCGGCGAGGGCGGCTCCGGTGGCGCCCTGGCTATCTCGGTGGCCGACCAGGTGCTCATGCTGCAGTACTCGGTGTATTCGGTCATCAGCCCCGAGGGCTGCGCCTCCATCCTCTGGAAGACCAGCGAGCGCGCCAGCGACGCGGCCGAGGCCCTGGGCATCACCGCCCACCGCCTCAAGGCCCTGGGCCTGGTGGACAAGATCGTCAACGAACCGGTGGGCGGCGCCCACCGCGACCACAAGCAGATGTCGGCCTTCCTCAAGCGCGCCCTGACCGACGCCTGGCGTCAGGTCTCGGACCTGAAGGTCAAGGAACTGCTGGAGCGCCGCCACGCCCGCCTGGACGGTTATGGCCGCTTCACCGACACCAAGGCCGAAGCCCGCGAGCGCCGCTGAGTCCGCCGCCGGCCAGGCCCTGGCCGGCTGGTGGCAACGCCACGGCCACACCCTGCCGTCCGGCCCGCTGGCCGTGGCCTTCAGCGGCGGGGCCGATTCCACCGCCTTGCTGCATGCCGCCGTGGCCCTGGGCCATCGGCCGGTGGTGGCGCTGCATGTGCACCACGGCCTGCAGTCTGCGGCCGACGGCTTTGCGGCCCATGCCGAACACACCGCGCAAGCCCTGAGCGTGCCCCTGCGCATCGCTCGGGTGGACGCCCGCCCCGAGCCCGGCCAGAGCCCCGAAGACGCAGCCCGCCAGTGGCGCTACCAGGCCCTGGCGCAACTGGCCTCAGAGGCGCCCGCCGCGGCGGTGGTGCTGCTGGGCCAGCACGCCGACGACCAGGCCGAGACCGTGCTGCTGGCCCTGAGCCGAGGGGCCGGCCTGCCCGGGCTGGCCGCCATGCCGGAGCGCTTCGAGCGCCACGGCACGGGCTTTGGCCGGCCCTTGCTGGCCGTGCCCGGCGAGGTGCTGCGGCAAGACCTGCGGGACGCCGGCCACGCCTGGATCGACGACCCCACCAACACCGACCCGCGCTACACCCGCAACCGCATCCGCCACCAGCTGCTGCCGGCCTGGCGCGGCGCATTGGGCGATGCCGTGCCCGCGCTGGCCCGCACCGCCCGCCACGCGGCCCAGGCCCAGCGCCTGCTCGACGAACTGGCCGCACTCGATGCGCAGCAAGTCGGCCTGCCGCCGGCCATTGCCGCGCTGCAGACCTTGAGCGTCGACCGCCAGGCCAACCTCATCCGCCACTGGTTGCGCCAGTGCCATGGCGTGGCCCCCAGCGCCGCGCAACTCGACGCGCTGCTGCCCCAGGTGGCCGCCTGCACCACGCGCGGCCACCGCATCGAGCTGCGCGTGGCCGCCGGGTTTGTGGTGCGCCAGGGCGGGGCGCTGCACTACACCCCCTCGGTATAATCCCGAGGTTTTGCCTGCCGGCGCCACGCCGCGCGGGCCCGTTTGTTCCTCTCTGCACAGACATCCCGATGGCCTTGATCGTTCACAAGTACGGCGGCACCTCCATGGGTTCCACCGAGCGCATCCGCAACGTCGCCCGCCGTGTCGCCAAGTGGCACAAGGCCGGTCACCAGATGGTGGTGGTGCCCAGCGCCATGAGCGGCGAGACCAACCGCCTGCTGGCCCTGGCCAAGGAGGTCGCCCCCGAGAAGCCGGGCCGCGCCTACGGCCGTGAACTCGACATGCTGGCCTCCACCGGCGAGCAGGCGTCTTCGGCACTGCTGGCCATCGCGCTGCAGGCCGAAGGCCTGGAAGCCGTGAGCTACGCCGGCTGGCAGGTGCCCATCAAGACCAACGACGCCTACACCAAGGCCCGCATCGAGAGCATCGACGACGCGCGCGTGCGCGCCGACCTGGCCGCCGGCAAGGTGGTCATCGTCACCGGCTTCCAGGGCGTGGACCCCGAGGGCAACATCACCACCCTGGGCCGTGGCGGCAGCGACACCTCGGCCGTGGCCGTGGCCGCCGCCCTCAAGGCCGCCGAGTGCCTGATCTACACCGACGTGGACGGCGTCTACACCACCGACCCGCGCGTGGTGCCCGAAGCCCGGCGCCTGAACCGCGTGAGCTTTGAAGAGATGCTGGAGATGGCCAGCATGGGCTCCAAGGTGCTGCAGATCCGTTCGGTGGAATTTGCCGGCAAGTACCGCGTGCCGCTGCGCGTGCTCTCCAGCTTCACCCCCTGGGACATCGACCTGACCGAAGAAGCCGCCTCCGGCACCCTGATCACTTTTGAGGAAGAAGAAACCATGGAACAAGCCGTCGTTTCCGGCATTGCCTTCAACCGCGACGAAGCCAAGATTTCGGTGCTCGGCGTGCCCGACACCCCCGGCATTGCCGCCCAGATCCTGGGCGCCGTGGCCGATGCCAACATCGAGGTCGATGTGATCATCCAGAACGTGAGCAAGGACGGCAAGACCGACTTCAGCTTCACCGTTCACCGCAACGATTTCCAGAAGGCCATGGACCTGCTCAAGAGCAAGGTGGCTCCGGCCATGGGCGCCACCGAAGTGCTGGGCGACGCCCGCATCTGCAAGGTCAGCATCGTGGGCATCGGCATGCGCAGCCACGTGGGCGTGGCCAGCCGCATGTTCCGCTGCCTGAGCACCGAAGGCATCAACATCCAGATGATCTCCACCTCCGAGATCAAGACCTCGGTGGTCATCGACGAGAAGTACATGGAACTGGCCGTGCGCGCCCTGCACCGCGAGTTCGATCTGGACCAGACCGCCGACACCATCGGCCGCTGAGAGCGCCCGGCCCCGCTGCCGAATTGAGGCATAATGCGGGGCTTCCGGAGTGATGACCGAGTGGCCGAAGGTGCTCCCCTGCTAAGGGAGTATGGGGTGTAGAGCCTCATCGAGGGTTCGAATCCCTCTCACTCCGCCACATTGAAAAAGCCCTGCAGTTCGCTGCAGGGCTTTTTTGTTGCCCGTCCCGCTCAGCACACCGCCTCGTGCTGGCGCGTCTGCGACGGCGTCTCGCCGAACAGCGCCTTGTACTCCTGCGAGAAGTGGCCCATGTGCCAGAAGCCCCAGCGGGCGGCGATGTCGGCGATGGTGGTGTGGGGGGTGGCGTCGCAGAGTTCGCGGCGCACGGCGTTCAGGCGCACGGTGCGCAGGTAGTGGGCGGGGCTCATGCCCAGCACGTCCTGAAAGCAGTTCTGCAGGGTGCGGCGGGTCACGTGCAGCTGCACGCACAGCTGCTCCACGCGGGGCGGCTGGTCGGGGTGGGCCATGACGAGTTCGCGGGCGCGGTCGACGATGTCCTGCCGGCGGCGCAGGGCGGGCGGGGCGGCGTCGCACACGGCGTCGGGCGCCAGGGTGTCGGCCAGCACGGTGAGCAGGGTGTCGCGCAGGGCCTGTCGGCTGGCGTCGAAGCGCAGCACGCCGGGCTCGGCCTGGAGCGATCGCAGCACCTCGCGCAGCATGCCCACCAGCCGCAGGCGCTGCAGCACGGTCAGCGGCTGCACGCTGGGGGCGAGGTGGGCGGCCTGGGGCCAGTCGCGGTGGTGCACCTGCTGCAGGTGGGTGATGACGCGGTCGCGGTGCAGCACCACGCCGTACAGGCCGCAGCCGGCGGGCACCTGCAGGTCGAAGGGGTGGCCGTTGCTGGCCAGCATGAGCTGCTGCCCGTCCACCGGGCGGCCCATGAAGCGCAGGCCCTCGGGCGCCTCGGGCACGGCCAGGCCGAGCCACACGCCGCCGTCCCAGGGGCGGCAGTGCTGGCTGGTGGCGCAGCTGGCTTCTTCCTCGAACACCTGGATGTCGGCGTCCATCAGCTCGCGCACCTGGCCACTGAACAGGCCGTGTGAGGTCTGTTCGTAGCGCTGTTCCCACGATGCCAGGTTGTCCGCGTGCACATGCACCTCGCGGGAGCGCTTGATGCGGTACTGGGCGCTGCCGTCGTCGGTGTCGGCAGGCGGGTGCACCAGGTTGGGCGTATGGGGCATGGAAATGGGGTGGTTCCGGCGGCAGGCCGCGGGTGAGGGCAGAAGTATCAAGTTCCGTGCCAGAAGCCCGCCCTACGGAAAACCCGGGGAGGCATATCCCGTTTCGGAAAAAATCGCCGCACCATGGCGGTGTTGCCGAATCCGGATACCGCCCCGCCGGGGCTGGCGGCACCATGCGCCGCAGGCTGCCTGAGCCGTTTCAGGTGCACTGCGAGCAACTCCATGTCAAAACCATCCCAACAGGTGTCCCGGGACCTCAAGCCGGTCCTGGGTGCCTTCTCCCTCTGGGGCATTGCCGTCGGCCTGGTGATCTCCGGCGAGTATTTCGGCTGGTCGTATGGCTGGGCCAGCGCCGGCACGCTGGGCTTCCTGGTGGCCACCACGTTTGTGGCGGTCATGTACACCAGCTTCATCTTCAGCTTCACCGAACTGTCCACCTCCATCCCGCACGCGGGCGGGCCGTTTGCGTATGCGCGCCGCGCCTTCGGTCCCACGGGGGGCTTCATTGCGGGCTATGCCACGCTGGTGGAGTTCGTGTTCGCGCCGCCGGCCATCTCGCTGGCCATCGGCGCCTACCTGAACGTGCAGTACCCGGCGCTCGACCCCAAGGTGGCGGCGCTGGGCGCCTATGTGATCTTCATCACCCTCAATGCGCTGGGCGTGGGCATTGCCGCCATGTTCGAGCTGATCGTCACGCTGCTGGCGGTGGGCGAGCTGCTGGTGTTTGCCGGTGTGGTGGCGCCGGGCTGGTCCATGGCCAACTTCGTGGCCAACGGCTGGGCCGGTGAAAGCACGTTCACCATGGCCACCTGGGCCGGCATCTTCGCGTCGATTCCGTTCGCCATCTGGTTCTTCCTGGCCATCGAGGGCGCGGCCATGGCGGCCGAGGAAGCCAAGGACCCGAAACGCACCATCCCCATCGCCTACATCACCGGCATCCTGACCCTGGTGGCCCTGGCCTTCCTGGTGATGATCATGGCCGGCGGCGTGGGCGACTGGCGCCAGCTCTCCAACATCAACGACCCGCTGCCCCAGGCCATGAAGGTGGTGGTGGGCGAGAACAGCGGCTGGCTGCACATGCTGGTGTGGATCGGCCTGTTCGGTCTGGTGGCTTCGTTCCACGGCATCATTCTGGGTTACTCGCGCCAGATGTATGCGCTGGCCCGCGCCGGCTACCTGCCGGCCTACTTTGCCGCGGTGCACCCGCGCTTCAAGACGCCGGTGCGCGCCCTGGTGGGCGGCGGTGTGGTGGGCGTGCTGGCGGTGTTCTCCGACCAGTTCATCACCATCGGCGGCCAGCCGCTGACGGCCAACATCGTCACCATGGCGGTGCTGGGCGCGCTGGTGATGTACATCGTCTCCATGGCCTCGCTGTTCAAGCTGCGTGCGGCCGAGCCGGGCCTGCAGCGCCCGTACAAGGCGCCGTTCTACCCGGTGCTGCCGGCCATTGCCCTGGTGTTCGGCCTGGTGTGCCTGGGCGCGCTGGTGTACTTCAACCCCATCATCACCGGCCTGTTCCTGGGCCTGATGGCGGTGGCCTGGGTGTACTTCGCGCTCACCTCGGGCCAGCGTGACGCGGCACCGGCCGACGAGATGCTGGGTACCGCCAAGTGAGCTTCGACGTCACCCTCGGGCCGCTGCGCTACCGCTTCGATTCGCTGCGGGAGCTGATGGCCAAGGCCACGCCGCTGCGCTCGGGCGATGCGCTGGCCGGGCTGGCCGCCAGCACCGAGCAGGAGCGCATCGCGGCGCGCTGGGCGCTGGCCGATGTGCCGCTCCAGCGCTTCCTGACCGACGCCCTGGTGCCCTACGAGGACGACGAGGTCACCCGGCTCATCATCGACACGCACGACGCGGCGGCCTTTGCGCCCATCAGCCACCTCACCGTGGGGGGCTTTCGGGACTGGCTGCTGTCGGCCCAGGCCACGGGGCCGGTGCTGCAGGCCCTGGCCCCCGGCCTCACGCCCGAGATGGTGGCCGCCGTGAGCAAGCTCATGCGCAACCAGGACCTGATGCTGGTGGCCCGGCGCTGCGAGGTGGTCACGCGCTTTCGCAACACCCAGGGTCTGCGCGGTCACCTGAGCGTGCGGCTGCAGCCCAACCACCCCACCGACGACCCGGCCGGTATCGTCGCCAGCCTGATCGACGGGCTGATGCACGGGGCCGGTGACGCGGTGGTGGGCATCAACCCGGTGTCCGACAGCGTGCCCGACCTGGTGCGCCTGAACCATGTGCTGGCCGATGTGATCGGCCGGGGCATCCCCACCCAGAGCTGCGTGCTCACCCATGTGACCAACACCATGCGGGCCATCGAGCTGGGCGCGCCGGTGGACCTGGTGTTCCAGTCGATCGCGGGCACCGAAGGCACCAACCGCAGCTTCGGCATCGACCTGGCCCTGCTGGACGAGGCCCATGCCATGGCGCAGTCGCTGAACCGGGGCACGGTGGGCCGCAACGTGATGTATTTCGAGACCGGGCAGGGCAGTGCGCTGTCGGCCAACGCCCACCACGGCGTGGACCAGCAGACCTGCGAGGCCCGCGCCTACGCGGTGGCCCGCCGCTACCAGCCGCTGCTGGTGAACACGGTGGTGGGTTTCATCGGGCCGGAGTACCTGTTCGACGGCAAGCAGATCACCCGCGCCGGGCTGGAAGACCACTTCTGCGGCAAGCTGCTGGGCCTGCCCATGGGCTGCGACATCTGCTACACCAACCATGCCGAGGCCGACCAGAACGACATGGACAACCTCATGGTGCTGCTGGCCACGGCGGGCCTGAACTTCCTCATCGGCGTGCCGGGTGCGGACGACGTGATGCTGAACTACCAGAGCACCTCCTTCCACGACGCGCTGGTGCTGCGCGAGCTGCTGGGCCTCAAGCGGGCGCCCGAGTTCGAGGCCTGGCTGCAGGGCATGGACATCACCGATGCCACCGGCCGCCTGCTGCCGGCCGCGCAGGCCTGGCGATCGGCCGGCGAACACCTGAGCCTGCCCGCAGCATGAGCGACCTGCCCGAGCTTCCGCCCGATCCGCCCGACACCGGCGACGACCCCTGGGCCCACCTGCGCCGCTACACCCCGGCCCGCATCGGCCTGGGCCGCAGCGGCGTGAGCGCCACCACCCGCGAGGTGCTGGCCTTCTCGCTGGCCCATGCCCAGGCGCGCGACGCCATCCACCTGCCGCTGGACTCCGACGCCCTGGTGGCCGAGGTGCAGGCCCAGGGCTGGCCTGACGTGCGGGTGCTGCGAAGCCGCGCCCGCAGCCGGCACGAATACCTGCTGCGGCCCGACCTGGGTCGCCGGCTGGACGAGGCCGACGCGCAGGCCTTGCAGCCGTCCGACGCAGCGCCCGACCTGGTGCTGGTGGTGGGCGACGGCCTGTCGCCCCTGGGCATACAGCGCCATGCGCCGGCCCTGCTGGCCGCGCTGCGCGAGGCGCTGGACCCGGGGCTGCGCCTGGGGCCGCTGGTGCTGGTGCGCGAGGCCCGGGTGGCGGTGGGCGACGAGGTGGGTGAACGCCTGCGAGCCGGCATGGTGGCCATGCTGGTGGGCGAACGCCCGGGCCTGAGCTCGCCCGACAGCGTGGGCATCTACCTCACCCACGCGCCCCGCGTGGGCTGCAGCGATGCCCAGCGCAACTGCATCTCCAACGTGCGCCCGGCCGGGCAGGACCCGGTCACTGCCGCCCGGCGTCTCGCCTGGCTGGTGGCCGAGGGCCGCCGCCTGGGCCTGACCGGCGTGGGGCTGAAGGACCACAGCGGTCTGCCGCTGGTGGGGGTGAAGGACCACAGCGGTCTGCCGCTGGTGGGGGTGAATTCGCCGGGGAAAGCATGAATTCCGGCACCAAAAATCAAGGTTTCCTCACAAATTAACCCGGTCCGGCTGCCGATAGAGCGGATATGATTTCCGAAAAGGAGCGCATCCATGTACCCGAACCCCGTCCTTCGTTCGTCCTCCGTCCACCCCGGTCGCCCCCGGCTGGGGCTGGTCGGCATGGCGGTCCTGTGCCTGGCCGCCGCCCTGCCGGCCCAGGCCCAGACCAGTACCGCCACCTTCACCGTGACCGCCACGGTGCTGCCGGCCTGCACCGTGGTGGGCGGCGTGCCGCTGGCCTTCGGGGTGGTCACCCCCGGTGTGCAGCGCGACGGCAGCGTCACAGTGACGGCCACCTGCACCCTGGGCACGCCCTACACCCTGGCGCTGGACGCCGGCACCGGGTCGGGCGCCACAGTGGCCAGCCGCCTCATGACCAGCGGCTCCGACACCCTGACCTACACCCTCTACCAGGACGCCGCCCGTTCCACCCTGTGGGGTGACGGCACCGCGGGCACCAGCGTGCGCAGCAGCACCGGCACCGGTGTGTCGCAGACCTTCACCGTTTACGGCCGGGTGCCTTCCAACGCCACCGCACCGGTGGGCAGCTACTCCGACACCATCACGGTGACGGCGACCTACTGAGCCCGCCATGGACCCGCGCCTGCTCATCGCCGGTGTGCTGGCGGCCCTGATGGCCCTGCCGTCCCAGGCTTTTCAGGTGCGCCCGGTGCGGGTGGACCTGGGCGCCCGCCAGGCCGCCGGCCAGCTGGTGGTCAGCAACCCCACCGAGCGTCCGGTGCTGGTGCAGGCGCAGGTGTGGCTGTGGTCGCAGGAGGCCACGCAGGACCGCCTGGAGCCGGCGGCCGACCTCATCGTCAATCCGCCCATTTTTGAACTGGCGCCCGGTGCCCAGCAGGTGGTGCGCGTGGGCCTGCGCCAGCCGCTGCCGCCGGGCCGGGAGCAGAGCTGGCGGCTGTGGCTGTCCCAGGTCGCCACCCCGGGTGCCCCCGGTGACGGTGGCGTGCAGATGCTGCTGCGGGTGAGCCTGCCGGTGTTCGGCGTCGGCGAGGCCGTGCCGGACCCCGCACCCCGCTGGCAGCGCCAGGATGCGGGCAGCGTGGCATTGAGCAACGACGGCGGACGCCATGTGCATGTGCGCGAGCTGCGGCTGCAGTCCGACGGCCTGCCCGCCCAGTCCCTGGGCCCCTGTTATGCCTTGCCGGGCGGTGGCTGTCGCTGGACGCTGCCGCGCGAATGGCACGGTCGGCCCCTGCGGCTGGAGGCCGACAGCGACGCCGGACGTCTGCGGGCGCAGTTCGATGGTCCCGCATCGCCCTGAAGTCCTGGCCCTGCTGGTGGGGCTGGTCGGTCTTCTGCTGGTCGGTGATGCGGCGGCGCAGACCGCGCCACCGGTGGTGCGCTGGCTGGATGTGCGCATCAACGGCCATGCCCTGGACGAGGCCGCCCCGGTGGTGGAGATCGACGGGCAGTTCCTGGCCCCGGTCGAGAGCCTGGCCGCCTGGCAGCTGGCGCCGCAGGACGAACCCCGGCTGATCGATGGCCGGCCGCACCACAGCCTGACGGTCTGGCAGCCCCGGCTGCTGGCCGCCTCCCAGACCCTGCTGCTCAGCGTGGAGGCCGACGGCTTCGTGTCGCGCCGACTGCCCTGGCAGGCCTCCCGCATCGACATACCGGTGCTGGAAACCCATGCCGCCCCGGGGCTGTCGCTGGACTACAGCTTCAACCTCGACCGCGACCGCGCCGGCAGCCAGGCCAGCACCCTGACCGACCTGCGCGCCTTCGGCCTGTGGCCGCAGACCGTGCTGCACCAGACCACCCTGTGGCGCCAGGGCGGCACGCTGCCCGGCCAGCCCCGCATGCAGCGGCTGGACACCTCGCTGCGCCATGCCGACCCGGAAGGCCTGTGGCGCACCACGGTGGGCGACACCCTGAGCTGCGGTGGCGAGCTGGCCCCCACGGTGCGCATGGCCGGCGTGCAGCTGCGCACCGACTTCGGCCTGCAGCCCGACCGCCCGCAGTACCCGTTGCCCCTGGTCCAGGGCTCGGCCCAGGTGCCCAGCGGCGTGGACCTGCTGATCAACGACCAGCCGGCCGGCAGCCTGTCGGTCGGCCCGGGGCGCTTCCTGCTCGACAACCTGCCGGCGGTCACCGGGGCTGGCGAGGTGCGGCTGGTGCAGCGCGATGTGCAGGGCATCGAGCAGGTGCGCACCGTGCCCTTCTATGCCAGCCCGCGCCTGCTGCGTCCCGGCGTGCGCGAGCAGTGTGCCGAGGCCGGCCGGCTGCGCCTGAACTACGGTCTGCCCGGCGACCGTTACCAGGGCTCGATCGCGGCACTGGCCTGGCGCGAGGGCCTGACCGACACGCTCACCGGCCTGGCCCGGGTGGAGAGCGGCGCAGCGGTGCGCAACCTGCACCTGGCCGCCCACTGGGTGCCGGCGCAGATGGGGGTGGTGAGTCTGCAATGGACCGGCAGCCGCTCCACCGGCCAGCAGGGTCAGGCCCTGCGCCTGGGGCTGGAGCGGGTGACGCCGCGCTACCACCTGAGCGGGCGCATCGAGACCGCCGAGCGCGGAGTGCGCCAGATCGACGGCAGCCTGCCGCCGGCCCGGCGCGCCAGTGTGTTCGGTGGCTGGACCTGGGGGCGGGCCAGCACCTCGCTGGGCCAGGTCTGGCAGCGCAGCGCCGGCGGCGTGGCGCAACGGGTGTTCAGTGCATCGGTGCAGCAGCGCATCGGTGGCGACTGGCAGATGGGCCTGAGCGCCCTGCGCCGCGAACAGCGCTGGAGCGTGGCGGTCATGTTCACCCGCGCGCTGGAGCGCGATGTCAGCCTGGCCACCCGGTTCCAGGGCGGGACCGATGCCGGCACGGCGGTGCAGGTGCAGCGCCACGAACCCGAGACCGGCGGTGCCGGCTGGCGGCTGCAGGCCGGAAGTGGCGCCAGCCGTGCGGTGGCGGGCTGGAGCTGGCTGGGCGATCAGGGCCGGCTGGAACTGCAGGCCGCCCGTGCCGCCAGCGGTGACACCGCCGAGCGCCTGACCTGGCAGGGCGGGCTGATCTGGATGGGGGACCGGCCGGTGGCCAGCCGTGCGCTGGGCGACGCCGTGGTGGCCCGCATCGAGGTGGCCGGTCTGCCCGGTGTGGGCGTGCAGCTCAACCGGCGCGAGGTGGCGGTGACCGATGACCAGGGCCGGGCCTGGGTGCATGGCCTGCAGCCCTGGGAGGACAACATCATCGGCATCTCGCCCGAGCGGCTGCCCATGGACATGCTGGTGGGCCTGCCGGAGGTGCGACTGCGGCCGCCCTCGGACATGGTGGTCTCGGCACGGTTCCCGGTGCGTCGCAGCCGAGCAGCGCTGCTGCAGGTGCGGCACATCGACGGCCGGCCGGTGGCCCCGGGCTCCCGTGCCCGGCTGGATGCCGAAGGCCCGGGGGCCGGTGTGCCCTTCGGCCTGGACGGCGAGGTGTTCCTGGGCGATCTGCAGGACCGCAACCGCCTGCTGGTGGAGGGCAGCGGCGGCGTGTGCCAGGTCGATTTCGAGCTGCCGCCCGATGTCGGCGTGCAACCCACACTGGGTCCCCTGACCTGCCGGGAGCTGCAGCCATGAAGGGGCGCTGGTGGTTCGCTGCGCTGCTGGCGCTGTCAGCGTCGGCCGCCCAGGCCCATGCCTGCACCGTCACCGCCACGCCGCTGGCCTTCGGCACCTATGTGTCGCCGCAAGGCCCGCGGGTGGACAGCAGCGCCACGGTGCAGGTGCGCTGCACGCCCACTTACCTGCTGCTGGCCTGCGAGGTGGCCTACACCCTGTCGCTGTCGGTGGGGCAGACGCCCAGCGGCGGTGTGCGGCAGATGGCGGCCGGCACCGGCCGGCTGCGCTACGACCTGTTCAGCGATGCGGCCCGCACCCAGCCCTGGGGCGACGGCGGTGCGTCGGGAACGCTGGTGTCGGGCAGCATCAGCACCGGTCTGCTGGGTCTGGTGTGCCTGCAGGGCAGCCGCAACCACACGGTCTACGGCCGGCTGCCGGCGGCACAGAACGTGCCTGTGGGGGTGTATGCCGATCAGGTGGTGTTGACCATCACCTACTGAGCCTTATCAGCCGGGCATCGGTGGCGCGGGTTCAACCACCCACGCCGTGCCGGCGCATCCAGAGCTGCATGGCGCGCGGCAGCTCGCTCCAGCACCAGCTGCGCGCGGCGCCGTTGCCCATGTCGGCCAGGTCGTCCATGCACAGGGTCTCGATGTGCTGCCGCTCCAGCGCCGACAGCAGCTGGCCTTGGCAGGCCCGGTCGGCCCGCGCTTCGACCACCGCCAGCGATGCCGGGCGTTGCGGCATCTGCTGCACCAGTTCCCGGGCGTCCGGCATCCAACGCAGACTCAGCCGCAGGCTCCAGGGCTGCAGCAGCGTGATCAGGGTTTCGCGGGCGCGTGCCTGGTGCTCGCCGCGCCGGCAGATCAGCCACACCTCCAGCGTCTCCAGGGCGGGGTGAGGCATCAGCGGGGCAGGGGCGGTGTCGGTGCTCATGGCACAAATGTGCCGCGCCGCCCGGGGTGTGCGCTGCCGGGAAACCTGGACAGAACACTGCCGGAGACCCGGTCAGTTCTCGTCGGCGCTGATCAGGCCTTCGCGGATCGCCAGCCGCACCAGGGCCGGCAGGTCGCTCACGCCCAGCTTGGCCATGAGCCGGCTGCGGTAGGACTCCACCGTCTTGGGCGAGAGGTGCAGCGCCTCGCCGATGGCCGCGCTGGTGTGGCCGCGCACCACCATCAGGATGACCTGCTGCTCGCGGGTCGACAGGGCGGCCAGGCCGGTGGCCGGTCCGGTGTTCATCATGCCTTGCACCGCGAGTTCCGCCACCTCGCCGCCCAGGTGGCGGCGCCCCTGCAGCACCGCTTCCACGGCGGCCAGCACCTCGCGCGAGGGCGATCCCTTGAGCACATAGCCCCGGGCACCCAGGCGCATGGCTTCGGCCACATGGCGCGGCTGGGCCGACATGGTCAGAATGATGGCGTGCACCGCCAGCTCGCGCCGCTGGATCTGTTCGAGCAGTTCCAGGCCGGAATGCAGGCCGATGTGCAGGTCGATCAACGCCACCTCGGGTTGCAGGCGGGCCAGGTCGGCCAGGGCCTGCACGGGCTGGTCGGACTCGCCCACCACCCGGTGGCCGGCGCCCTCCAGCACCGCCCGCAGCCCGTCCCGCATCATGGCGTGGTCGTCGACCAGGTAGATGGTGCTCATGCTTCTGTGCAGGATAGCCCAGCCGTATCGGCGCGGGCATCCCATGTGAGGGTGACAAGCGTGCCCCCCGCCGGCCCGCTGCCCACGGCCAGACGCGCGCCGATGGCCAGCGCACGCTCGCGCATGCCGACCATGCCCAGGTGCCCGGGGCGGCCCTGTTCGAGGTGTTCGCTCAGCCCGACCCCGTCGTCCTGCACCGACACGCACAACCGGTCGTCATGGCCGGCAATTGTCAGCTGCACCCGGCTCGCGCCGGCATGCAGCAGGGCGTTGGACAGGGCCTCGCGGGCCACCATGAAGGCGGCGTATTCCACCTCGGCCGGCCAGCGGCGCTGGCAGGCCTCGGTCGACACCACCAGCTCCAGTTCCACCGGGCCGGCATCGCCGCGGCGGTTGCGCACCTCGTTGTCCAGGGCGGCCTCCAGCCCCGCGCTCTCCAGCAGCGGCGGGCGCAGGATCACCAGGGCCTGGCGCACCTCGGCGATGGCGGTGTCCACCAGTTCGCCGAGCTTGTGCTCGCGCGCCACCCAGCGGGTATCGGCATCGGCCGGGCGCATACTGCACAAGGCATCGAACGACAGCCGGATGGCGCCCAGGGTCTGGCCCAGCTGGTCGTGCAGGGTCTGGGCCAGGCGGCGGGTGGTGGTCTTTTCCTGGTCGAGCAGGCGCTGGGTCAGTTCCGAGAGTTCTCTGCGGTAGCGCCGCAGGGCGCGCTCGGCCTGGCTGCGTTCGGTCACGTCGCGCAGGATGGCCGTGACCAGCCGCTGCCCTCGCACCCGCACTTCGGACACCGACGCCTCCAGCTCGAGCACCGTGCCGTCGGCGCGCAGGCCGCCGACCTGCCTCACCCCCGCATCGCCGGCGTCGCCGCTGACTGCGGGTGCCAGCCACGGCAGCAGCGGGCGCCCGGCTGCCTCCGGCAGCAGCTGTTCCACGGGCAGATCCCGCATCGCTTCGGCCGGCCGGCCGAAGATGCGGGCGGCCGCCGGGTTGGACAACGCCACCCGGCCGCGTTCGTCCACGCCGACGATGGCGTCGCTGGCCGCATCGACCACCGCGCTGAGCACCTCGCCCTGCTCGCGCAGGCGGCGCTCCGCGTTGCTGAAGGGGCGGCCCAGTCGCCGGGCCAGGGCGAAGCCGCTCAAGCCCAGCAGCAGCGTGGCGCTGCCGCCCCACAGCAGCAGATCGCGTTCGAGCGCATGCACCGACGCCAGTGCCTTGGCCACAGGCTGTGCGGCCACCACCTGCCATCCTGTGCGCAGATCGGAGTCTCCTGGCAGGACGGGCGCCCTCGCGATCAGGATCTCGTGGCCCTGGTCGTCCTGGCGCTGGAGAGCCTGGCCCGCCGGCAGGGCCATCAGCTCGGACCATGCGCCCTCACGCCATCCGCTGCGTGACCCGAGCAGCAGGCGGCCGTCGGCGTCGACCAGCGAGAGTGACAGGCCCAGGTCGGCCCCGGAGCTGCCGAGCAGGGCCGCGCGCAGATCCTCCAGGTAACGGGCATTGAGGTGGGTGGCCATCACGCCCTTGAGCTGTCCTTGCGCGTCCTGCACCGGCAACGCGATGTCGGCCAGTTCGTCCGGCACCGACATGCCGACGTCGAGCAAGGGCTGGCGCAGCGCCACCGGCGGGTGCAGCGATCCGAACCACAGGCCCTGCCGGCCGTTCACATAAACCCCCCGGCCGGCGATGGAGATACCCTCGAGCAGGCCGTCGCTGGCGGCCAGGACCTGGCCGGCGGCATCGGTCAGACCGATCCACACATAGGCGCTGGACCGCTGCTTCTGCTGCTGCATCTGCTCGCGCAGGGCCGGCAGCGGCATGGGCCCGGAGGCCATGGCCGCCAGCAGCTCGATCTCGCTGGCCTTGCGCGCCAGCACGCTGGCGATCTGGGCGGCGTAGGCATCGGCAAAGCGCTCCACCCGGTAAGTGGCCCGGGTGCGCAGCTCGGCGCCCACGCTGTTTTCGTTGGCCGGTATGGCCAGTGCCAGCAGCAGCACGCCGGTGATGGCCGGCAGCAAGGGCAGGAACCAGGTCAGCACCCGTTCGCGGGCGGGGCGGTCCGGGGGAGCAGGCAGGGTGGTCATGCCTGCGATTGAAGCCGAACGCGGGGGCGGCGGGCAAGGGGCCGGGATGCTGTCCTGCAGGTGCTGGTGCGGCCTGGGTCGCCGACCCCAGAATCCGGCAGCACCCATGAACGCCTCGATTTCCCGCACCGCTTTTGCCACCCTGCTGCTCATCGCCTGCATGATGGGCGCCAACCACGTGGGTGCCCGCCTGGCCTTCGATCACGGTCTGGACGTGGCCACCGCCGTGCTGTGCCGCAGCGGCGTGACCGCGCTGGCCCTGATGCTGCTGCTGCGGCTGCAGCGTGTGGCCTGGGCGGTGACGCCGCAGCAGCGCCGCATGCTGCCCCGCATCGGCCTGCTGATCGCGGTGCAGAGCCTGTGCCTGTATGCCGCCGTGGCCCGCATGCCGGTGGCCCTGGCCCTGCTGGCCTTCAACACCTACCCCTTGTGGACCGCGCTGTGGGCGCGGCTGGTGTACGGCGAGCGCACGCCGCCCCGGCTGCTGCAGGCCATGCCGGTGATGCTGCTCGGGCTGGCCCTGGCGCTGGATGTGTCGGGCGCGGCGTCCGGGCTGGCGGCGGCGGCGCACTGGGCCCGCATCGGTGCGGGCGTGGCGTTCGCGTTCACCGCCTCGGCCACCTTCGGGCTGGCGCTGGTGCTCACCCAGCACGGCACCGCCGGGCTGGACGGGCGGCTGCGCAGCGCCGCCACGCTGGGCCTGGTGGCCCTGCTGGCCTCGCTGGCGGTGGTCGGTCAGGGCGGGCCGCACTGGCCGCAGTCGGCACCCGGCTGGTGGGGGCTGGTGGCCCTGGTCATCCTGTATGGAAGCGCCTTCACGCTCATGTTCACCGTGCTGCCGCGCCTGGGCGTGGTGGGCAACTCGGCCATCATGAATGTGGAGCCGATCTTTGCGCTGGTGCTGGCCTGGGCGCTGCTGGGCCAGGCCATTGCGCCGGTGCAGGTGCTCGGCGGGCTGATGGTGGTGGCCACCGTGGTGTGGCTGGGCTGGCGGCGCTGAGCCGCCCCAAGGGTCAGCTGTCGACCGAGGCGGTCCAGCGCGAGCCCCAGTCGCCGAGCTGGCGGCGGTCGCGCTTGGTGGGGCGGCCCTGGGTCTGGGCCAGAGCCGGTTCAGGCGCCAGCCGCCGCTGCTCGGCCGCGGCGGCGCGGCGGGCGATGGATTCGTCGGTCTCGCGGTAGAGCAGGGCGGCCACGCTGGCCGAGCCCCGCACATCGCTGAGCGCCAGCACCTCGACCGTGCGGTCGTCGAAGCCGGCGCGCAGCACGATGGTGTCGCCGCAGCGCACCTCGCGCGAGGGCTTGGCGGCCTGGCCGTTGACCTGCACCCGGCCCCGTTCGATGGCTTCGATGCTCAGTGCCCGGGTCTTGTAGAACCGGGCCGCCCAGAGCCATTTGTCCAGGCGGTACCGCGTGGGGGTCGTCTCGTCGGCCGGTCGCTTCATGCGTCGGTGGGTCGGGTCAGTGGGTGGCGCCCATGGCCAGGGCGCGTTCGCGGGCCACCTGCAGCTCCTGCGGCGCCACCGGCGCCCGGGTGGGCCAGCCCTGCAGGTGCTGCTCGGTGATGTCGGTCAGTGCCTGGAGCCAGATCGGGTCGGCATTGAGGCAGGGGATGTAGCTGAACTGTTCGCCGCCGGCGTGCAGGAAGGCCTCGCGCGCTTCCATGTTGATCTCCTCCAGCGTCTCCAGGCAGTCGCTGGTGAAGCCGGGGCAGACCAGGTCGACCTTCTTGAGGCCTTCGCCCGCCATCTTGATGAGCGTGGGTTCGGTGTAGGGCTCCAGCCACTTGGCCTTGCCGAAGCGGGACTGGAAGGTCACGGTCACCTTCTCGCGCGGGATCTCCAGCGCCTGGGCCACCAGCCGGGCGGTCTTGTGGCATTCGCAGTGGTAGGGATCGCCCAGGTGCAGCGTGCGCTCGGGCACGCCGTGAAAGCTCATCACCAGGTGGTCGCCCCGGCCGTGCTGGGCCCAGTGGGCGCGGATGGTGTGGGCCAGCGCGCCGATGTAGCCCGGGTGGTCGTGGTAGCGGTTGATGAAGCGGAACTCGGGCAGGTTGCGCACCTGGCCGGCCCACTGCATGGCCGCATCGATCACGCTGGCGGTGGTGGTGCCGCTGTACTGCGGGTAGGCCGGCAGCACCAGCACCCGGGTCACGCCGGCGGCCTTGAGCTCGTCGAGCACCGAGGCCATGGACGGGTTGCCGTAGCGCATGGCGTAGCGCACCGTGACTTGGTGACCGCGCTGCTGCAGCGTCTGCGCCAGCTCGGCGGCCTGGCGCTCGGTCCAGACCTTCAGCGGCGAGCCTTCCGCCGTCCAGATGCCGGCGTACTTGGCGGCCGACTTGGCCGGCCGCACCCGCAGGATGATGCCGTGCAGGATGGCCATCCACACCAGGCGGGGAATCTCCACCACGCGGGGGTCGCCCAGGAATTCACCGAGGTAGCGGCGCAGGGCGGGCGCGGTGGGCTGGTCGGGGGTGCCCAGGTTGCACAGCAGGACCGCCGTGCGGGGCTCCTGGCCATGGGAATACGGGGGTTCGGCTTGGAAAGACATGCGCTATTCTCCCGCAGCCATGAATACCCCCGAGATCCGCTCCCCGGCTGCCTTCGATCCCGAGCGGGTGCGGGGCATCACCATCGACCTGGACGACACCCTGTGGCCGATCTGGCCCACCATCGAACGGGCCGAGCGGGTGCTGGCCGCCTGGCTCGCCGAACACGCCCCGGCCGCTGCTGCCCTGGCCGGATCGGCCGCCGCGCTGCGCGAGGTGCGCAATCACATCCAGGCCACCCGACCCGACCTGCACCACGACCTCAGCGCCTTGCGCCGCGAATCCATCCGCCTGGTGCTGGAGCGCGCCGGCGACGACCCGGCCCTGGCCGAGCCGGCCTTCGAGGTGTTCTTTGCCGAGCGCCAGCGGGTCGAGCTGTTCGAGGACGCCCTGCCGGCCCTCGAATGGCTGGCCGAGCGTTACCCGGTGGTGGCCCTGTCCAACGGCAATGCCGACGTGCACCGGGTGGGCCTGGGCCGGCACTTCAAGGCGGCACTGAGCGCGCGCGAGTTCGGCGTGGGCAAGCCCGATGCCCGCATCTTCCACGCCGGCGCGCAGGCGGCCGGCGCCGAGCCGCAGCACATCCTGCATGTGGGCGACGACATCCACCTCGATGGCGTGGGTGGATTGCTTGCCGGCCTGCAGGTGGCCTGGGTGAATCGGCATGATCACCCCTGGCCCGCCGATGCGCCGCCGCCGCACCTGACCGTGCCCGACCTGCTCAACCTGTGCCGCCTGCTGGCCTGAATCCGCTTTCTTCCCCGACCCAACCCCCTGTTCATCATGAGCCTCACCATCTACGGCATCGGCGCGTCGCGCGCATCCCGCCCCCTCTGGACCGCCCTGGAACTGGGCGTGCCGTTCCAGCACGTGCCCACCCCCTACGCCGGTGGCGCCACCCGCACGCCGGAGTACCTGGCCATCAACCCGAACGGCCATATTCCGGCCGTGGTGGACGAACGTCCCGAGGGCCGCGTGGTGGTGTGGGAGAGCATGGCCTGCGCGCTCTACATCGCCCGCCACCACGGCAAGGCCGACGGTGTGGGCATCGCCCCCGCCACCCCGTACGAGGATGCCCAGGCCCTGCGCTGGTCCTTCTGGGCCGCCAGCGAGGCCGAGGCCGACGCGCTCACCGTGCTGATGCACCGCATGGTCATGCCGGCCGACCAGCGCAAACCCGAGCTGGCCGACGCCGCCGAGCGCCGCCTGGCCGTGCCGTTCCGCGTGATCGAGGCCGAACTGACCGCTGCCAAGGCCCGCGGGCACGCCTGGCTGGCGGCCGACCGCTTCACGCTGGCCGACCTGCTGGTGGCCACCGTGCTGGGCTGGGCGCGCATGTCGGGCCCGCTGATGCAGGCCCACCCGGTCACGGCCGAGTGGCTGGGCCGTTGCGTGGCGCGCCCGGGCTTCGCCCAGGCCCGCGGCATGGCCTGATTCAGCGGCCCAGGGCCGCCTGCGCAGCAGCCACACCGCTGCGCACCGCTGCCTCCAGTGTGGCGGGGTAGGGGCCTTCGGTGTAGTCGCCGGCCGCCCACAGGCCGGGCGCCACGGTCATCGGCGGTCGCTGCACGCCCGGCGTGCAGGCAAAGGTGGCGCGCTTTTCGGTCACCGTCTGCAGTGGCGTCAGCGTGCGGGGCTGCAGGCCCAGCTCGTCGCGCGCCTGGACCAGCACCGCCTGTTGCAGCGCATCGCGTTCACCCTGGCTGGCGCTGATCACGAAGGCCAGCACCCCCTGGGCCTGTGCATCGTCCGGCCGCAGCCAGCCCCGGTCGAACACGAACTGCGCCGGCGCGCTGCGCAGGGCCAGCATGGGTGAGGGCAGGCGCTGTCCCGCCGCGTGCAGGTACACGGTGGTGATGGCGGTGTGCTGCAGGTGTCCGCAGGTCGTGGCCCAGCCCGGGTTCACCTCGGCCAGTGCGGCGGCCGCCACCGTGGGGCCGGTGGCCCAGACCACGCGGTCGAAGCGGGCCGGTCGGGTGCCGTCCGGGTCCGCCACCGTCAGTGTCCACCCTTCGGCCTGGCGCTCCACCGTCAGCACCCTGGCTCCCCGGTGCACCTCGGCGGGCACGGGGGCTGCATCGCCCAGCCAGCGCAGGGCCGCATCGGGCCACAGTGCGCCCAGATCGGTGCGCGGCAGCAGCAGCTGCGACGCCGCCCAGCCGCCGTGGCCGGGGCCTAACAGGGCATCGCGCAGCACGCGCAGGAACACCGCCCCGCTGGCCTGTTCGGGCGGCACGTTCAGGGCCGACACGCACAGCGGCGCCACCAGCTCGTCCATGGCCCGCGCCGGCAGCCCGGCCGACACGTCGGCCACGCTCTGGTGCGGCGCGCAGGCAAAGCCCTGGCGCAGCCAGCGCAGCGATACCCGCAGCAGGCCCGCACGGTCGGCCCAGGTCCAGCCGCGGGTGCCGGCCAGCACCGCGGCCAGCAGCGCGGCCGGTGCCGGCCAGCGGGAGGCCCAGCCAGGCGTCTGCAGGCCGGTGCCGTCCACATGCGGCAGGCCCAGGGGCAGGGCCAGCAGTTCGCGGCGGGGGTCCAGCCCCACCTGCGCCATGAGGGTCAGGGCCTCGGTGTAGGCGCCGATCAGGATGTGCTGGCCGTTGTCCAGCCGCAGCGGGCCAGTGGGTCCGGGCACGTCGAGGGCCCGGGCGCGTCCGCCGGCCTCGCGCGCCGCCTCGAACACCGTGACCCGCGCACCACCGGCCGCCGCCGTGACCGCTGCGGCCAGGCCGGCCCAGCCGGCGCCGACCACCGCCACCGACAGCGACGGGTCGGTGGTGCTCACAGCCGACCCAGTGCCTGGACTTTCCAGGCCAGCCAGAACTTGCGCAGCGGCGTCAGGCTCACCCGCTGGTGCAGCACCAGCAGCGGGTCCTCGGCAATTTCCTGCAGCAGGGTGCGGTAGATGCTGGCCATCATGAGCCCGGGCTTCTGGGCGCGCCGGTCGGCCGCCGGCAGCAGGGCCAGGGCTTCGGCGTAGGTGGCCAGGGCACGTTCGCACTGGAAGGCCATGAGGGCACGGAAGCGGCGCTGGAAGTCGGCGGCGTCGGTCCCGGGTGCCGGCCCGCGCCGCAGCAGCTCATGGGCCTTCACATCGAAGCGCTGCAGTTCCTCGATGGGCAGGTAGATGCGGCCGCGTGTGGCGTCCTCGCCCACGTCGCGCACGATGTTGGTCAGCTGGAACGCCAGGCCCAGGCGGTGCGCATAGGCGGTGGTCCCGTCCTGTGTCTGGCCGAAGATGCGCGCAGCCACCTCGCCCACCACGCCGGCCACCAGATGGCAGTAGCGCTGCAGGTTGGCGAAATCGAGGTAGCGGTTCTGCTCCAGGTCCATCTGGCAGCCTTCGATGACGGCGTCCAGGTGCCGAGCCTCGATGCCGTGTTCGGCCGCCAGCGGCATGAGCGCCTGCATCACCGGGTGGCTGGGGCTGCCGGCATAGGCCTGGGCCACCTCGCGCCGCCACCAGGCCAGCTTGGTCTGGGCCACGCCGGGGTCGGTGACTTCGTCCACCACATCGTCCACCTCGCGGCAGAAGGCATAGAACGCGGTGATGGCCGCGCGCCGAACCGGTGGCAGAAAGAGAAATGCGTAATAAAAACTGCTGCCCGATGCAGCGGCCTTTTGCTGGACGTATTCTTGTGGGGTCATGACAGGCGCGGGGTTGGCGAAGTGTACGCAGTGCCCGATGCCCCGCCCTGATCGAATTCCCGACCCGGCCACAGACCCTGAATCCCCGTCATGCCGTATCCGCTACCCGCCAACGAAGCCGACCGCCTGGCCGAGCTGAGGAGCCTGCAGGTCCTCGACACCCTGCCGCAGGAGGCGTTCAGCCACGTCACCGCGCTGGCTGCCGACATCTGCGGCGCGCCCATGGCGCTCATCACCCTGGTCGACGAGCACCGCCAGTGGGTCAAGGCCCGCCTGGGCATGGACGTCACCGAGACTCCGCGTGACCAGGCCTTCTGCACCCACACCATCCTGGACAACGACCGGGTGCTGGTGGTGCCCGACGCGACCCGCGACGCGCGCTTTGCCGATCTGGATCTGGTGCGCAGCGGCGAGGTGCAGTTCTATGCCGGCGCTCCCATCGTCACGCCGCAGGGTCACGCCCTGGGCGCGGTATGCGTGCTCGACAGCCAGCACCGCGAACTCGAGCCGCACCAGCTGCGGATGCTGGGCCATCTGGCGGCGCTGGCCTTGAGCCTGTTGCAGAACGAGTCGCAGCGCCGCGACGAGGCGCATCGCATGGTCCAGCGCGTGCAGCAGAGCGAACGCATCGTGCGGCATGTGCTGCAGCACGGCCGCGAGATGGCGGCCTTCATCGACCGCGAGCACCGCTACCGGCTGGTCAATCCGGCCTTCGAGCTGTACTGGGTGGAGCGGCGGCCCGAGATCATCGGCATGTCGCTGCCCGACCTGGTGGGCGAGACCCTGTACCGCCAGCACCTGCGGCCGGCCATCCACCGCGCCATGGCCGGCGAGGAGGTGCAGATCGACATCGAGCACACCTACCCCGGCCTGGGTCTGCGCCACATGGAGATCCGTTACGGCCCGGCCCACGACGACGAGGGCCGGGTCGAAGGCGTGGTGGAACGCCACCGCGACGTGACCGAGCTGCGCCGGCAGGCCCGGGAGCTGGCCCGCACCATCGACGCCCTGCAGGGCAAGCAGCGCATGCAGCGCAAGTTCCTGCAGGCCATCTCGCACGACCTGCGCGAGCCGGTCAATGCCATCAACCACGCCGCGCCGCTGCTGCAGGACAGCCTGCGGTCGGCCCTGCCCGGCGGGCTGGACGACACGCAGGCCCGCTGCCTGGCGTTCATGCAGCAGGGGGGACGTCGGCTGGCCCGCCTGCTGGACGATCTGCGTCTGGTGGGCGAGCAGGATCTGCGGGACCTGCAACCCCGCTCATGTCCACTGGGCGGCTGCGTGGCCCGCGCCCTGGAGGTGCTGAAGGACGATCTCGGCGGGCGCCCGGTCGAGGTGGCGATCAACCCGTATCTGATGGTCGAGGTCGAGCCGCCCCTGTTCGAGCTGGCCCTGCGGGCCGTGGTGCTCAACATCCACCGGGCCACCAGGGACCTGCCCATCGTCATCCGCGCCCGGCAGGTGGACGGCTGGGTCCAGATCGATGCCGGCCTGGACGCGTCGGCCGAGCCGCTCACGCCGGCGCGGGTGTCCCTGCTGGCGGACCAGCCGGACCAGCCGGCCTTCGAGGAGCTGGGTCTGTCCACCGCCCGGCACATCCTGCGCCTGCACCACGGCACCATGGCCGATGCCGGCGACCCGCTGCAGGCACCCCGGCTGCTGCTGCAGTGGCCCGACCAGGGAGGCTGATGGCACCCGAACGCTTCATCCTGGTCGACGACAACGACGCCGACAACTTCTTCCACCGCCTGGCCCTGCAGAAGGCCGGCTTCCGGGGTGAGGTGCGGGTGTTCGAGCGTCCCGGCGATGCCTTGCGGTTCCTGCTGGACGACCGGATCAGCTGCAGCACCTGCGTGCTGCTGGACATCAACATGCCCCAGATGTCGGGGTTCGATCTGGCGCAGGAACTGCAGGACCGGCTGCGGCCGCTGAATCCCCTGCAGGTGATCATGGTGTCGTCGTCCGACTGGGCGGAAGACCGGCAGCGTGCGGCAGCGCTGCCGATCCTGGACGGCTACGTGTGCAAGCCCTTCACGGCGGACGATGCCCGGGCCGTCATGAGGCAACCGGCCGCCTGAGGCGGTTGCGGGGCACTCAGCCCTGGCGGCGGGCGTCCAGGCTCCAGCCGCCGGCACCGGCTGCGGCGAGGCCCAGCAAGCCGCCGACGATGGCCAGGTTCTTGAAGAACATCAGCTGCTGCACGAAGGCCTGATCGGCCGGCACGGCCCAGAAGGCATGGAAGAACACGCTGGCGGCCAGCGTGAAGGCGGCCAGCACCAGCGCCGCGATGCGGGTGCCCGCGCCGGCGAGCAGCGCCAGCCCGCCCAGCACCTCCACCACGATGGCGGCCACCGCACCGGCGGCGGCCAGCGGCAGCCCGACCGAGGCGATGTAGCCCACCGTGCCTTCAAAGCCGGTGATCTTGCTGATGCCGGCGGGCACGAACATGAGGGCCATCAGCGCGCGGGCGGCGAGCAGGGAGGCGTTCTGGAAGGGGGACGAAGCGGTGGCATTCATGGGGAATCTCCTGAAAAAGTGGATCGGTGGCAGGACTGTAGATTGATCCCCATGAGAGAAAAATACCGACTTACGGATAATATTGTTCCAATGATGGATCAATACCGGCCGGATCCCGGCTTCGTCCCCGACCCCAACGACCTGCTCATCTTTGCCCAGGTGGCCGAGCTGGGCAGCTTCAGCCGCGCCGCCGACCGGCTGGGCCTGCCCAAGTCCACCGTGTCGCGGCGGCTGAGCGCGCTGGAGCAGGGGCTGGGCGAACGCCTGTTGTGGCGCACCACCCGGCGCCAGACGCTGACCGAGTTCGGCCAGCTGCTGCTCGACCATGCCCGGCAGGTGGCCGCCGAGGTGCAGGCGGTGGCGGCGCTGAGCGCCCAGCGCAGCGCCGTGCCCAGCGGCCGGCTGCGCGTGTCCATGCCCAGCGATCTGGCCACGCTGCTGCTGGCCGCGCCCATGGCGGACTTCATGAAGCGCTACCCCGACATCGCGCTGGATGTCGACCTGTCGCAGCGCCGGGTCGACCTGCTGGGCGAGGGTTTCGATGCCGCCGTTCGCATCGGCCCGCTGCAGGACGACGGCCTGCTGGCCGCGCACGGGCTGCGGCCGCTGCGCAGCGGCCTGTATGCCTCGCCCGACCATGTGCGCCGGCATGGCCTGCCGCAGCACCCCGACGACCTGCTGTCGCAGCCGGCCGTGGGTCTGCTGGGCCCGCGCGGCGCCACCGCGCCCTGGGTGCTGCTGCGCGGCACCGAGCGCTGGGAAGGTCTGCCGCCGGCGCGGGTGTCGGCCAACTCGCCGGAGATGATGATCCGCCTGGCCGTGCTGGGGGCCGGCGTGGCCGCCGTGCCCGACCTGCTGGCCCGCGCCGAGGCCCAGCGCAGCGCGCTGGTGCGGGTGCTGCCCGACTGGTCGCTGCCGCCCGAGCCGGCGGCGGTGGTGTTCCCGGGGCGCAAGCTCATGCCGCCCAAGACCCGCGTGTTCATCGACATGGTGCGCGCGGCCTTCGAGGCCGACGGCGCCTGAGCAACACACCCTGTGCCAGATTGGCACAGTCGCCCCGCGCTGTTCATGGGCTGTTTAGCCAGCGGCCCTGGCACCGGAATTGCTGCCCGGAACACACCGGTCTGTCACAGTCCGGCACACCCACAACACCGAGGAGACAAAACCCATGCTGCAGCTCACCCGTTTGGCCCTGGCCACCCTGACCCTGCTGGCCACCGCCGCCAGCGCCCAGGTCTTCGTGTCCAGCGAGAAGGACCACAAGATCTATGTGTTCGACACGCAAGGCAAGGCCACCTCGGCCATCGACACCTGCAAGCGCCCGCGCCACATGATGTTCAACGCCGACAGGAGCACCATCTATGTGTGCTGCGGCGACAGCAACCAGCTCGGCGTGGTGGATGTGGCCAGCGGCAAGATGACCGGCACCGTGCCGCTGGGCGACAGCCCGGAAATCTTCGACCTCAGCCCGGACGGCAAGACGGTGTACGTGTCCATCGAGGACGAGAACGTCATGGCGGCCTACGACCTGGCCACCCGCAAGCCGCTGTTCACGGTCAAGACCGGCGGCGAGCCCGAGGGCGTGCTGGTCACCCCCGACGGCAAGTTCGCCTATGTCACCTCGGAGGTGGCCAACGTGGTGCACTACATCGATCTGGGCAGCCGCAAGGTGGTCAAGAACATCAAGGTCGGCAAGCGGCCGCGCCGCTTCGTGCTGGCCGACGGCGGCAACGAGCTGTGGGTCACCAACGAGCTCGATGCCTCGGTGAGCGTGGTCAGCACCCGCGACCAGTCGGTCAAGGCCACCATCAAGTTCGCGGTGCAGGGCATGCGCGAGGCCGACATCACCCCGGTGGGCATGACGCTCAGCCCCGACGGCAAGACCATGTGGGTCGGCCTGGGCAAGGCCAACCATGTGACCGAGGTGGACGTGGCCAGCAAGAAGCCCGGCCGCCAGGTGCTGGTGGGCAAGCGCGCCTGGGGCCTCACGCTGCACCCCGACGGCAAGACCCTTTATGTGAGCAACGGCCTGTCCGACGACATGACGCTGGTCGACACCGCATCGGCCAAGGCCATCCGCACCGTGGCCGTGGGGCGCGTGCCGCACAGCATCCTGGTCAAGCCCTGACCCGGCGCAGCCACAGGCCCAGCAGCGCACCCAGCACGGCGGCGCTGGTGGTCACCACCCAGGTGAACTGCCAGCCGCCGGCCTGGGCCGCCACCCAGGCCACCAGCGGCGGGCCGGCAAACTGCCCGGCCGACGACCACTGCTGCACCCAGCCCACGGTGGTCGAGACGGCGCGTTCACCCGGCGCCACCCGCACCGCCAGCGAGAACAGCGTGGCCGGCACCAGCCCGCCGAGGGCGGAAAAGCCCAGCACCGCCGCATAGCGCGCCAGCGGCGGCAGTGCGGTGCCGTCGGCCAGCTGGCCGAAGGCCAGCACCGCCATGCTGCCCATGGCCACAAAGCCGGTCAGCAGCAGCCGCCAGGCCGGCCAGCCGGACTGCAGCAGGCGGCCGGCGCCCAGATTGCCCGCCACGTTCACCAGCGACACCAGGGCCGTGAGCGCGCCGGCCGCACCGGCCGCAATGCCCGCCTGGGCATACACCGTGGGCAGGAAGCCGACCACCGCCATCCACTGGCTGGAGTACAGGGCAAAGGCCATCGCCACCGCCCACGGCCCGCCCCGGCCCAGGGTGTCCCGCAGCGGCGCGGCCCGGTCCCTCAGCCCGGCACGGACGCCGGCCACCGCGCGAGGGGCGTGGGGCGGGTCCGCCGGCAGCGCCCGCCACAGCCACAGCGCCATGCCGGCCGATGCCAGGGCGAGCAGGGTCCACAGCCCGCGCCAGCCCAGCAGGCCCATGACCGGCGGGGCCAGCAGCAGGGCCAGCGCCGTGCCGGTGGGCATGTAGGTGCCCCACAGGCCCAGGTGCATCGGCAGCCGCTGCGGGTCCACCAGCCGGCGGATCAGGCTGGGCGCGGGCAGACAGGCCAGCAGGAAGCCCAGGCCTTCGAGGGCCCGCAGCACCAGCAGCGACGCCGGTCCCTGGGCCAGCAGGCCGCCCAGGCTGGCCAGCGCCAGCACGGCCTGGCCGGCAATCACGCTGCGGCGCAGGCCCGCGCCGTCGGCCAGCAGGCCCACCAGCAGACCGCCCAGCATGCCGGCCAGCTGCACCACCGACAGCAGGAAGCCGGCCTGCAGCAGCGTCACGCCCAGGCTCTCGGCCAGCACCGGCAGCGCCGGCGGCATCTTGCCGATGTGCAGGGCGGCCACCAGGCCGCTGGCCAGCACCAGGAAGGCACCCGCAGGGCGCCGGGAAAAGGGGGTCATCGGTCGATCATCGCTGCCCGGGGGCTTGATGCGTGTCAATCTGCGGTGCTTTTGCACGGTTCGGATCGGTCTCAACCCCCCAGAATAGGGGGATCTTCTTTCCCGAGGCTTGCCCCATGCGTCGTTGGTTCATCTGCCTGCTGCTGTTGTGCGCCGGTGCCGGCCGGGGCCTGCACGCGCAGCCCGGGCCGGTGTATGTGGGGCTGGACGCCGAGTTCGGCCACCGCACCAGCACCTCGGCCCAGGCCATCCAGCAGGGCATCGAGATCGCCATGGCGGAGATCAACCAGGCCGGCGGTGTGCTCGGCGGGCGCAAGCTGTCCCTGGTCACGACCGACAACCGCTCCATCACGGCCGTGGGCCTGGACAACCTGCGCAAGCTCGCGGCCCAGCCCGACCTGGTGGCCGTGTTCGGCGGCAAGTTCAGCCCGATCTACATCGAGGCCCTGCCCCTGGTGCACGAGCTGGGGCTGCCCCTGATGGATCCGTGGGGGTCGGCCGACGGCATCACCGACCACCCCTACCAGCCCAGCTACACCTTCCGCCTGTCCATCAAGGACGCCTGGGTCGCTCCGGCCTTCGTGCGCTTTGCCCGCGAACACCACCGGATCGGCCGGCTGGGCCTGCTGGTGCCCAACACCGCGTGGGGCCGCAGCAACAAGGCGGCCCTTGAAGCCGCCGTGGGCACTGCCCCCGGCATGAGGCTGGTGGCCCACCGCTGGTACCACTGGGGCGACGCCTCGCTGATGGCCAGCTACCAGGCCCTGCGCGAGGCGGGCGCCCAGGCCATCGTGCTGGTGGCCAACGAGACCGAAGGCTCGCTGCTGATCCGCGAGATGGCCGGCCTGCCCAGGGACCAGCGGCTGCCGATCATCAGCCACTGGGGCATCACCGGCGGCGACTTCGCCCGCATGGCGGGTCCGGCCCTCGACGAGATCGATCTGGTGGTGGTGCAGTCGTACAGCTTCGTGGGCGCGCGTTCGCCGGCCGCGCAACGGGTGCTGGCAGCCCTGCAGCGGGGCTGGGGCCATGCGGCCCCCGAAAAGGTGCCCAGCCCGGTGGGTGTGGCCCACGCCTACGACCTGATGCACCTGCTGGCCCGCGCCATCGACAAGGCCGGCAGCACCGACCGCAAGGCGGTGCGTGCCGCGCTGGAACAGCTGGGGCCCTACGACGGTCTGGTGCAGCGGTATGCCCGGCCGTTCACGCCCACCCGCCACGACGCCCTGGGGCCGGAGCGCATCTTCTTTGCCCGTTACACCGCCAGCGACGAGCTCATCCCCATGACGCCGCCGTCTCGACGCCCGTGATGCCCTTCTTCAAGACCCCCCCGCCGCTGGCCCGCCGCATCCAGCGCATCGCCTTCGCCCTCTCGGCCACCATCGTGGCCACGCTGGTGGCCGGTTGGCTGGTCATCACCGTGATCGAGGTGCCGGCCAACGAGGAGCGTGCCCACGATGGCGCCGCGCGCGTGCTGGGCGATGCCATGTCCAGCGACATCAGCTTCCACCTGCGCAGCCTGCGCGACCTCAGCCAGAGCACGCTGGTCTGGACCAGCCTGACCGACTCGGCCGGTCGCGATGCCTACCTCAAGCCCTTCCTGGAAGGCACCTCCCGCAGCCCCGACGCCATGCCCCTGATGCTGGTGGACTACCAGGGCCGACCCATGGCGGGCGAGCTGCCCGGTTCCGTGACCACCACCGAGTGGCAGTCGGCGGTGGCCACCGCCATGCGCGAGAAAAAACCCCACCTCAGGGTGTTCTCTCCGGGTGGTCGACCCAGCCTGGTCATGGCGTTCCCGGTGGTCTATCCCTACACCCGCGATGCCATCGGCGCCATGGTCGGTGTGGTCGACCTGGACGCCCAGTTCCATCGCCGCGCCGCCGGTCTGGGTGACGGACTCGGTGTGGACCTGATGCTGGGCGATCAGGTGCTGGAGAGCATCGTGGCCGGCAGCGGTCCGCACTCGGCCGCTTCCGGGCAGGCGCTGGCGCTGCCACAGGATGTGCCGAGGCATTTCCCGACCACGGTGCTGATGCCGCTGGAGCCGCCGGTGAGCAACGGCGCGCTGGGCATCCGCCTGTACGGCATGGAGAACCCGTGGTTCGGGCCGATCATGACCCGGCTGGCCCTCGCAGCCCTGCTGGCCGTGCTGCTGTGCGGCCTGACCTGGCACATCTCGGGCGTGATGGCCCGCCGCATCACCGCGCGGCTCAACCGGCTGGTGGAGGACTGCCAGGCGGTCGCCGACGGCAGCTCGCGCACCGTGTCCGACGACCATGGCCAGGACGAGATCGGCCTGCTCGCCCGCACCCTGCAGCAGGCCCTGACCGCCTACGACGACATCAACACCCGGCTCGAAGCCCGGGTGGCCGAGCGCACCGCCGAACTCAGCCTCAGCGAAGAGCGTTTCCGCAACGCCATCGACACCATCGAGGAAGCCTTCGTCATCTTCGATCCGCAGGACCGGCTGGTCTATGCCAACGACCGGTTCCGCGAGAGCTATGCCGATCTGCCCGGGGGCGTGGTGCCGGGGCGTGATTTCAGGGAGATGGCCGAAGCCTGGTGGCGGCACCACCACCCGGACGGCTCGCCCGAGGAGCTCAAGCGCTGGCTCGACAAGCGGCTGCAGGAACACCGCCATGGACACTCCACGGTCCACCGCATCGGCGAGCGCTGGGTGCGCGACATCGGGCGGCCCACGCCCAGCGGCTACGTGGTGGCACTGCGGGTGGACATCACCGAGCTGGTGCAGGCGCGCCAGCAGGCCGAGAGCGCCAACCAGGCCAAGAGCCGCTTCCTGGCCACCATGAGCCACGAACTGCGCACCCCCATGAACGGCGTGCTGGGCATGGCCCAGCTGCTGCTGCTGCCCGACCTCTCCGAGGCCGAGCGGCTGGAGTACGCGCAGACCATCATGGGATCGGGCGAGGCCCTGCTGCGTCTGCTCAACGACATCCTGGACTTCTCCAAGATCGAGTCCGGGAACGTCGAGCTCGACCTCGGCCCCACCGTGCCCTTCGATGTGGTGCACGAATCGGCCGAGCTGTTCCGTCAGGTGGCCGAGCAGAAGGGCCTGCGCTTCACCGCCGCCTGGAACGGTCCGTCCGGCCGGCGCTATGTGACCGATGCCAGCCGCCTGCGCCAGATCCTGCTGAACCTGCTGAACAACGCCATCAAGTTCACCCAGTCCGGCCAGGTGCGGCTGGAAGGCCGCGAGGTCTCGTGCGAGGACGAGCGCGCGGTGCTGGAATTCACCGTCACCGACACCGGCATCGGCATCGCGCCCGAACAGGTGGCCCTGCTGTTCAAGCCGTTCTCGCAGGTGGACGGCTCCATCACCCGCCAGTTCGGCGGCACCGGTCTGGGCCTGTCCATCGTCAAGGGCCTGGCCGAGCTGCTGGGCGGACGCACCGGCGTGCAGAGCGAACCCGGCAAGGGCTCGCGGTTCTGGCTGCGCATTCCGGCCCGGGTGGTCCGCCAGCCGGTGGGCCACACCGAGCCGGGCGCGCTGCCGCCGGCCCGGATGGACGATGGTCCGCCGCTCAAGGGCACGGTGCTGGTGGTGGACGACCACCCCATCAACCGCAAGTTCATCGAGATCCTGCTCGGCAAGATGGGGCTGGAGGTCCGGGTGGCCGAAGACGGTGCGCAGGCCCTCAAGCTGCTGTTCGCCGGCTCGGCCGTCGATGCGGTCCTCATGGACCTGCAGATGCCCGTCATGGACGGCCTGGAGGCCACGCGCCGGCTGCGCGCCTGGGAGGCCGAGCAGGGCCGCCCCCGGGTGCCGGTGGTGGCCTTCACCGCCGACGCCTTCGACGAGGCCCGCCTGCGCACCCACGAGGCCGGCATGGACGCCTTCCTGGCCAAGCCCATCGTGCCCCAGCGCCTGCGCGAGACGCTGGAGCGCCTGCTGACCACCAGCAGCCTGATGTGAGGCCGACGGTGGCCGCTGCGCTGTGGCTCAGCGCAGGTGGTGCACCGGCGCCTGCCCGTAGACCGGCGTGTCCAGCCCCTCGTAGCGCGCCTTGAGCTGCAGCGACAGGAACTGCGAATAGTGCCGGCTCTGGTGCAGGTTGCCGCCGTGGATCCACAGCTGCTTCTGCTGGGTGGGCTTCCACATGTTGCGCAGCTCGCCCTCCCAGGGCCCCGGGTCCTTGGTGGTGCTCGAGCCCAGTCCCCACACCTTGCCCACCCGGTCGGCCACCTCGGGCGACACCAGGTCGGCCAGCCAGTGGTTCATGCTGCCGTAGCCGGTGGCATAGACGATCACGTCGGCCGGCAGCTCGGTGCCGTCGGTCAGGACCACGCTCTTGGGCTTGATCCGCTGGAAGTTCACGCCGCTGCGCAGCTTGATCTGTCCGTTGGCCACCAGCTCGCTGGCCCCCACATCGATGTAGTAGCCCGAACCGCGCCGCAGGTACTTCATGAACAGGCCCGAGCCGTCGTCGCCGAAGTCCAGCATGAAGCCGGCCTTCTCCAGGCGGCCGTACAGGTCGGCATCGCGCTTCTTCATCTCCTCGTACACCGGGATGTGGAAGGTGTGCATGATCTTGTAGGGCACGCTGGCAAAGATCAGGTCGGCCTTGTGGTGGTCGATGCCGCTCTTGACGGCCTGCTCGCTGTAGAGCCCGCCCAGGGCCAGCTCCATGAGCGAATCGCTGGGGGCGATGTGCGTGCTGCTGCGCTGGACCATGGTCACGTCCACCCCGTGCTCCACCAGCGCCGCGCAGATGTCGTGCGCCGAGTTGTTGGAGCCCAGCACCACCACCTTCTTGCCGATGTAGCCCTCCGGTCCGGGGTGCTTGCTGCTGTGGTGCTGCTCGCCCTCGAAGGTCTCGGCGCCCTCGATCTTGGGCACGTTGGCATAGCCCGACACGCCGAGCGCGAACACCAGCTGCTTCGGGCGCAGCGTGACCGGCTGGCCATCACGCTCCACCAGCACTTCCCACTCGCCGGTGTCCTCGTGGAAGGTGGCCTTCTTCGCCACCGTGCTGCCCCAGTAGTTGATCTCCATCACCTTGGTGTACATCTCCAGCCAGTCGCCCACCTTGTCCTTGGGCGCGAACACCGGCCAGTCGTCCGGGAAGGGCAGGTAGGGCAGGTGGTCGTACCAGACCGGGTCGTGCAGGTGCAGGCTCTTGTAGCGGTTGCGCCAGCTGTCGCCGGCGCGCGGGTTCTTCTCCACCACGATGGCCGGCACGCCCAGCTTGCGCAGCCGCGCCGCCAGCATGATGCCGCCCTGGCCGCCGCCGATGATCACCACATACGGCTGCTCCTCATACCCCAGCCGTGCTTCCTCGTCCTGGCGCTTTTCCAGCCAGCTCCGGCGGCCCGGGTGCACGCCGTGCTCGGCGCCCTTGATGCGCCGCTCGCCGCGCTTCTCCTCGAAGCCCTTGAGCTCGGCCATGGTGGTCAGGAAGGTCCAGGCCTTGTCGCCGCCCTCGCTGCCCTTGAGCCGCAGATGACCGCGACCGCGCGCCACCTTCGTCTCGAAGGTGAACCAGGCGTCGATCACGCCGTCGGCCTCGGTGGCCTCGCCCTCCAGTGCAAAGTGGCTGGGCGCGGTGTCGGCCAGGCGCGCGCGCAGCATGTCGGCAATGGCCTGCTGGCCTTCCTGCGTGCGGATGTTCCAGGTGAAGGCCACCAGGTCGCGCCAATAGCAGTCGGCATCGAACAGGGCGGTGGCTGCGGCGATGTCGCCCGAGCTCAGGGCGGTCTCGAGATCGGACAGCCAGTCGGCGGCCCGCCGGGAGGGCGTCTTGGATTGCATGTGTTGTGTCTCCGTTGGCCGGCCTCGACACGGGCCGGTGCCGCAGTGTTCTCAAGACCCGTGCCAGGGCCGGTGCAGCGCCAAGTGCTTGATCTGCAAGGGACCCGGCCCCGGGCCGTCCCTGTCACAGGGTGGCAGCTGTCACTCCCCCGGCGTGACAGGTGTCACCCCCGCACCGCCCATGAACGGCGCTGGTCCAGGTACCCCCGGGTGGTAAAGAGTTGCAGCCAGGTGTAAGCGTCCAGCGGTATCGCGATACCTGCGGTAACAGGCCCCCTGACCGCCACGGCTAGATTGCGCCCCAGGACGCCGGCCGTTGCCGGCACACAGGAGGTATGTGATGGATCAATCGATGATGAAAGGCCTGGTCGTGGGTGGTCTGGCCATGGTGGTGCTGGGTGCCGGCGCCGTGGGCGGCTACCGCTACATGCAGCCCGAGGTGGCCCAGGTGGTGGGCGTCAAGGAAGTGACCAAGACCGTCTCCACCCCGCGCGAAGTGTGCGAGGACGTGGCCGTGCGCCGCCAGGCCCCGGTGCAGGACCAGCACCGCATTGCCGGCACCGCCGTGGGCGCCATTGCCGGCGGCCTGCTGGGCAGCGCGGTGGGCAACGGCAGCGGCAAGACCCTGGCCACCGTGGCCGGTGCCGTGGGCGGCGGTTACGCCGGCAACCAGGTGCAGAAGAACATGCAGCAGAACGATGTGGTCACCACCACCGAGCGCCGCTGCCGCATGGTGCAGGAGAAAACGCAGCAGCTGGTGGGCTACGACGTGACGTTCACCCTGGACGGCAAGCAGGGCGTGGTGCGCACCTCATGGAAGCCGGGCGACACCCTGCCGGTCAAGGACGGGCAGATCGATACCACCCCGCCGGCCCAGGCGCAGGCCCTGTCGCAGGACCGTTCCTGATCCAGGCCGGCAGTGTGGCGTTCGCCGGCAGGTGGCGCAGCAGGCGCTGACAGCGCTCCACCTGCCGCCCCTCGCTCACCGGTAGCGACACCCGGGTCCGCTCGCCCTCCAGCGGCTGCGCCAGTTCCAGATCGAGCAGCTGCCGGAACTCGTGCTCGGCCAGGCCCTCGCGCCACACCACGCTGCGCACCTCGGCCCAGGGCACGAAACGTTGCTGGCTCACCGCCGGCCCGAGCAGGGTCGGCGCATGGCTCCAGTGCAGCCCCACACCGTGCGTGTCAATGCGGGCCGCATGCAGCCGGAACAGATCGCTGCTCAGCGCCCGGAACCCCAGCAGAAAACCGGTGAGCCCCAGCACCCCGGCGGCCACCGCCATGTTGCCCAGGGTGGCCACGTTCCACCAGGCCCAGGCCCGGTCGGTCACCGGCAGCAACAGGGCCGCCAGCAGGCAGGCCAGCCCCATCAGCAGGCGCCACAGGCGCGGGTGGCCGTCGAACGGCGCGGGACCGTCGAACGGCAGGTCGAAGCAGTCGGTGGCCGGGGTCATGCGCACCGCCCGCGGTGTCAGGCTGCCAGGGGCGTGGTCGACTGCAGCGCCTGCAGGTGTTCCACCAGATTGCGCCCGGCCAGCGTGGCATGGTGCTCGGCCCGTTGCGCGGCCCGGTCGGGGTCGCGGTCGTGGATGGCCTGCACGATGGCCTCGTGCTCGTCCCAGATGGTGCTGCGACCGGTGCTGTGCTGCAGCACCGCGCCCATGACGCGGCGCAGGTGCACCCACTGCAGCGAGGCGCTCTCGATCAGCAGCGGGTTGCCCGAGGCTGCGTAGATGGCGCTGTGGAAGGCGGTGTCGGCCTCGATCATGGCCTTCACGTCCGAGCCGGCCGCCGCCGCACGCCCGGCCGTGATCAGGGCCGGATCGATGCGCTCACCGCGCTCGGCCGCCAGCCGGGCCGCCAGCCCATCGAGCGCACCCCGCACCCGGTACAGGTGGCCGATGCGCTCAGGCTCCAGCCGCGCCACCACCAGCCCGCGCCCCGGCGCCTCCTGCAGCAGCCCGTCCTTCTTGAGCAGGCGCAGGGCCTGCAGCACCGGCGAGCGCGACACGTTCAGCTGCTCGGCCAGGTCCTCCTGGGTGATGCGCTCGCCCGGCGCCAGCGTGCCGGCGCTGATGGCGTCCAGCAAGGTCTTGTAGACCTCGTCCACATAGTCGGTTCGGCTGCTGATCTTGGCGAGGTTCATGGGGGTCGGTGGGGCAGGGCGGTGGGGAAGAGGGTTCAGAGATCGAGCACCAGCAGCGGGCTGCGCGCGCGGGACACGCACAGCGTCAGGCACCGGGCCTTCTCATCGTCGCCGAGTATGTAGTCATTGTGTTCCACCTCGCCTTCGAGGTAACCCACCTTGCAGGCGCCGCAAAGCCCTGACAGGCACGACGTGGGCACCGCCTGCCCGGCGGCTTCGAGCGCCTGCACGATGGACTGCGACGGCGCCACCGGCACGGTGATGCCCTGGCGCTGCAGCCGCACCTCGAAGCCGCCCGCCGGCAGGTCGGACGCCGTGTTCGCCGGGGGCTTGAAGTGCTCGCAATGCACCGTGCCCGCGGGCCAGTGGGCGCTGGCGTCGGCACAGGCCTGCATGAAGCCGGCCGGGCCGCAGTAGTACAGGTGGGTGCCGTCGGCCGGCACCCGCAGCAGCCCGGCCATGTCCAGCCCGCGCGCCGGGTCGCCCTGGTCGAAGTGCAGGTGCAGCCGGCCCGCCGGCACCAGGGCCTGCAGCTCGGCCAGAAACGCTGCGTGGCCCGGCGTGCGCGCGCAGTAGTGCAGCTCGAACGACTCGCCCCGATTGCGCAGCGTGTGCGCCATGGCCTTGAGCGGCGTGATGCCGATGCCCCCGCCCAGCAGCACGCTGTGCCGTGCGCCCGGCACCAGCGCAAAGGCGTTGCGCGGCTCGCCCACGGCCAGTACATCGCTGACCTTCACCTTGTCGTGCAGCGCGGCCGAGCCGCCGCGGCCGGCCTTCTCGCGCAGCACGCCCAGCGTCCAGCAGCAGCGCTCGGCCGGGTCGCCGGCCAGCGAATACGAGCGCACCAGCCCGCCGGGCAGGTGCACATCCACATGCGCGCCGGCCTGCACCTCGGGCAGATCGCCGCCGTCGGGCCGCACCAGTTCGAAGGCATGGATGCCTTCGGCCTGGCGGCGGATCGCCTGCACCCGCAGGTTCAGCGTGCTCAAGCGGCCCTCCGGGCCAGCACGTCCTGTTGCAAGGCTTCCATCTTCGCCTTCACGAAGTCGGCCCGCGCCGCGCCCTTGAGCGATTCGGCCTGCGTGATGATGGCCACCACCTCGCGCGCCAGGTGGCGGCGCAGCGTCACCTCTTCCTCGCGGGTGCGGCCCACCGGCAGGTCGAACACATTGCCCGAGCAGTAGCTGTTGGGCGCGCCGCCGTTCTCGCGCAGCCAGTTCGCAAACTCCTGCGGCGTGGCCTTGGGGTTGGTGCCGCGCACCGCATCGCGCAGCAGCTTGCGGAACATGTAGAGGCCGGCGTCGAACTTGGTGGGGTTCTCCAGCGCATGCACCGCGATCGGCCGCTGGCTGATGATGGCCTCGTAGTCGCCCGGGGCGTACTGGCAATCCTTGTAGTTGGCGCGCGCGCGGTGGTCGCTCGGGATCGGCGGCATGTCTTCCAGCTTGTACTGGCCGAAGCGCTCGGGCCGGCGCATGGCCACCTGGCCTTCCAGGAAGTCGATGGTCTCGTAGCCCACCAGGCTCTTGTCGCCCACGCCGCGCGTGTCGATGCCCGGGCCCATCACGCGCCAGCCGATCATCTTGCTGTTCTGGTCGTCCACCGGCACGGTCCAGCGGATCATGTGGAAGCGGCTGAACAGCTTTTTGGCCTTGCCGTCTTCCGAGGTGTAGGCGTGCAGGCTCAGGTTGGGCAGCACCTGGTGCTGCACCCGGATGAACATGTGGTCGTCGTCCGAGCGGCGCGCGCCCGAACAGGCCAGGCCGCGCCCGCCATGGATCGGCACGAAATGCATGTCCGGCGGCACCTCCATGCTGGCCGCGCCCACCTCGTCGAAGGTGGTGCCCTGGTAGTGCTCGCCGGTCACCTGGCGCTTGGCGTGCAGCGCCATGGTGTGGAAGTTGTCGGCCGCGTTGTCCTGCACCTGCAGCCAGTTGGCGTGCTGGAAGTTGCTGTAGGGCACCAGCTCGTCGCCCTCGGCCACGGTGAAGTTGCCTTCCCATTCGGGGAAGGGCGGCTCCTCCTCCGGCGGGCCCATGTAGGCAAAGATCAGCCCGTGCCGCTCGAAGGCCTTGTAGGCGCCCTGGCGGATGCTGCAGCGGTAGCGCTCGCCTTCTTCCTCCTCGCCCTGCGGGAAGGGCACGCGCAGGCAGGTGCCGTCGATGTCGAACACCATGCCGTGGTAGCAGCACGAGATGCCCTTCTCCTCGATCTTTCCGTACTCCAGCGAAGCGCCCCGGTGCACGCAGTGAGCGTGCAGCAGGCCGATGCGGCCGCTGCCGTCGCGGAAGCACACCAGTTCCTCGCCCAGGATCTTCAAAAAGCGCGGCGTGTCGGTCAGCTCCATGGCCATGCACACCGGGTGCCAGAACCGGCGCATGTACTCGCCGGTGGGCGTGCCCGGGCCGACCTCGGTGAGTTCCGGGTCGTGGCCCGGCACCTTGTTGGTGAAGTAGCCACCGTAGGGGATCAGCTTCTTCTCGGTCGGCTCCAGGGTGTTCTTGTCGCGGGTGTTCACGGGGCGTCTCTCCTCGGGTGGTGGGGTGGTTTTGGCTCTATGTATTCTGTATACAAAGCTCTGTATACAAAGAATAGGGCCAAAACAAAACCCGGCTGAACCGGGTTAACCCTGGGAGCCGGCCATCTCACGCCCAGTCGGTCAGCTCCCACCGGAAGTGGTCTTCCAGCGACTCGGCCTGCGACTTGAAGCCGTTGCCGCCCAGCAGGTAACGGCCCGAGGTTTCCCGGGCCACCCAGCGGCCCACCTCGGGTGCCAGCCACAGCCGGTCGCGGCGGGTGGTGTCCAGGCGGGTGAAGTCTTCGTGCTGCAGGCGCATCAGCCGCTCCACCCGCAGGGCATTGAAGGTGCCGGCCTTGACCGTGATGCGTTCCCAGGCAACAGAGTCGGCCTGCACCTGGATGGCAAAGCGGAACGAGCCGCCATCCATGCGGTAGCGGGTGAACAGCGACTGCCGGCTGCCCGGCACCCAGCCGGCGGGCCAAAGGGGCACGGCCTCGTCGACGTTCAGCGGGTAGTCCCAGGCGGCGTCGCGCAGCAGCTGGCCCCAGGCGCGGTGGGTTTCCTGCGGCAGCTCGCGCCCGCTGGCCGAGCGGCGGGCCACCACGGTGGTGTCCCCCACCGAAGCCACCGATTCGGTCACCGTGTCCAGCTGGGCGCTGTTGAACTGGTTGAACAACGCATACGTCCAGCGCTGGCCCACGGCCGGGGCGCGCATGCGGGCGTCCGGCCCGGGGCCGGGCAGGGGGCTGCGGGCCAGGGGTGGCAGCGCTTCAAACGGCACCAGCGCGCAGCCGGTGGTGGCCAGCAGCGGCAGGGCGGCCGCGCCCAGCAGCAGGCGGCGGCGAGTGGAAGTGTGTTCAGACATGGCGTACCTCTGACGAATCACGGACATACGTGATGTTCTCAATGTCAGAGAGTCCGACGCAAAGCCTCGAAAAAGAGTTCCGACTGCAGCCGCTCGCCCTGCATCTGCGCCGCCACCCGCGCGGCCAGATCGGCCTGCACCGGCTGCAGCGGGCTGCCGGTGGAGGCCGCCAGCACCTGGGCCTGGCAGGCGCGCTCCAGGTAGTACAGGTCGTCAAAGGCATGGTCGATGCGCGGGCCGCACACCACCACGCCGTGGTTGCCCAGAAAGGCCACGTCGGCCCCCTGCATGGCGCGGGCGATGCGGTCGCCTTCCGACGTGTCCAGCGCCAGGCCGTTGTAGTGCGCGTCCACCGCCACCCGCCCATGAAAACGCATGGCGTTCTGCGACAGGGCCGTGTCCAGCGCCCGCTGCCGCGTGAGCGTGAGCGCCGTGGCATGCGGCATGTGGGTGTGCAGCACCACCGCCTTGCGCGCGATGCGGTGGATGCCGCTGTGGATGTGCATGGCGGTCGATTCCACCGGATGCCGGCCGGCCAGCGGCTGGCCCTGCAGATCCACCATCACGATGTCGTCGGCCTGCACCTCGCTCCACAGCAGGCCGCGCGGGTTCAGCAGGAAGCGGCCCGAGCCGTCCGGCAGCTCCACGCTGAAGTGGTTGCACACGCCCTCCGACAAACCAAAGTGCGCCGCAGCCCGCAGGGCCAGCGCCAGATCGGCCCGGGCCTGGGCCACGGCGGGGCTGGCGTAATCGCGTTCGTGTGGATTCATTTGAATTGGTTGATGGCAAATTTCATTCGGCATGCCAGTCGGCCACCAGCGCCTCGAACAGCTGCTGCGCCTGCGGAATGCGGTCCACCACGCAGTACTCGTCGGTCTGGTGCGCCTGGGATGGCTCGCCCGGCCCCAGGATCACCGTGGGCGGCATGCCCAGCAGCGGGCGCAGGGCGGCCGCGTCGGTGAAGTAGCTGGCCACCGCCGCCCGCGCCGGCTCGATGGGCAGGGCCGGGTGCCGGGCCGAAGTCTCACCAGTCAGCGCCTGCACCCGTTGCATCCACGGGTCCTGCGGGCCGGTGTAGACGGCCTCCAGGTCCAGCAGCGGCTCCAGCCGCACCTCGCCCCCGGCGGTGGCACACAGACAACGCAGCACCTGCGCATGCGGCATGCCGGCCACGGTGCGGATGTCCACCGTCATTTCGGCCGCGTCGGGCACCGAATTGATGTTGATGCCACCTTGGATGGTGCTCACCGTCAGCGAGGGCGAACCCATCTCCGGGTGGGGCGGGGTGGCAAAGTCGTGTTGCTCCAGGGCGAGTGCGGCGCGGGCCAGCTTGTAGATGGCGTTGTCGCCCAGGTGCGGCATGGAGCCGTGCGCGGTCTTGCCCTGCGCCAGCGCCTTGAGCCAGAAGGCCCCCTTGTGCCCGCGCAGCGGCGCATTGGCCGTGGGCTCGGCCACCACCAGCGCCCCGGCCTGGCCCACCCACTGCCGCGCCTCCGGCTGGCGCGCCAGGTGAAAGGCGCCGTCGCAACCGGTCTCTTCACCGGCCGTGATGATCAGCGTGATGCCCGCGCCATCGCGCGCCCTGTCGGCACAGGCCAGCGCCGCCACGGTGAAGGCGGCCACGCCGCTCTTCATGTCGGACGAACCCCGGCCGTACAGCCGCCCGTCAATGATGTCGGCGCCCCACGGGTCTTGCGTCCACCCGGCCGAACCCAGCGGCACCACGTCCACATGGCCGGTGAAGGCAATGGGCGCACGGTCGGCCCGGCCACCGATGCGCGCCACCAGCGTGCCGCGCCCCGGCGCCATGTCCACCACCCGGCACTGGTAGCCGGCAGAAGACAACAAATCGGCCAATGGCTCGATGCAGCGCGACTCCAGCCCGCCCGGCGGCAGGGTGTTGATGCGCACCAGGGTGCGGGTGAGGTCTATGGGGTCGGGCAGGGTGGTCAAGGCGGTGTCCCCAAGGTGGGATTGGATAGGTTCAAGGCCTGAAGTTTGCATGCTGTCGGGTGCGCGTCAAACCGCGGCAGTTGCGGTTGCGACAGGCAAAGATCCAGCTGTTGATCTGTCCTGATGATTCAGCTGCAGGTGATTCGATGCGGCGTCCCGCCCGCATCCGTATCACTGAACCGAGCCCCCTGTCACAGCCCGCTGGAAGCCCACGAGCTCGCTGATCTGACTGCTGTACGGGTCATAAACCCATTCTTGATCGAACAGGGAGCGCACCTCCTGAAGGTGAAATCCCTCGGCAATCACCAATGAGTGGAATCGGTTCCCATTGATGCGCTGTTTCTCAATGGAGTCTCTGACGTCCGCAGGCAGGCGCCCGGCAACGAAGTCTGAAATCACGAGCAGATCGGCTTTGGCAAACTTCTCCTGCTGCATCAGGCCCACCGCATGTCTCAAGGCGGGCGCCATGTCGGTACCACCATGGAAAGACATTTCCAGGAAGCGCATCAAAGACTGCATGCCGTCCTTCTGGCTGAGGTCCAGTGTTTCAATGCTGGTCGAAAAATTGATCAGGTAGCAGTCCCGCTTTTGCTCGCGTGCATGTCCCGCCATGTACAACGCCATCGCTTTGCCTATGGTCTCCGGCATTCCGTGCATCGATCCACTGGTGTCAACGCAGATGATCATGGGGCCCAGCTTGTCCGCTTCGGTGGTGTGCTGTTCTGTCACGCGCTCGTGCAGTTCACCGACCAGTCGCAGGCCCCGCATGTCAAAGCACATCAACCGGGACTCGATGTACTTCAGGTCAAACAGAACGGCTGTGTCCGGATCGCCCAGCATGGCGAGCTCGCAGGGCAAGGCCTGCTCCAGATCCCGGCCTAGCCGTACCCCGATGATCTCTTCCCGCGAATTGGGGTCGGGCTGCCACACGTCCTGGACATAGACCGAGTTCACCTGTTCGATCCGCTCCGACAGTTCCAGCTGACGAAGTTTGCCCAGCACATCGCACAGGGCTTTGATGCCTTCATCGTTGGCAAGGTAACGCGCCCAGCGTTTCAACTGGTCGATGTTCTGCGGCGAAAGCTGTCCCTTCGAAAGGTCTACCAGAATGCCGGTCCCGACCCCCAAGGCATCGAGTTGTCGGGCCAGTGCGCTCATCAACTCCAGAAACGCTTCCAGTTCGTTTCGCAGTGCAGCGCGTCGCTGGGTGACTTCCTGAAGCTCCCACGCGCTGACGGCCCTGTCGAGGGTCTCCCTCCACTGGTCAACAAGCAACCCGGCGGCCCTCCGGGCTTGCTGATGCGACTCTGTTTTTGCTTTCTTCCCGCGTTTCTGTGTGGATGCTTGATCGATGTGTTGTTCTTCCCAGAATGTCGGGTTGAAAGGTCTGCCGCTCAGCCTGCACAGCTCATCGAAACGTTGGACGGCGGTGCGCCATTCCTCTTTGGATATGGCCTGCTGGTCAACCAGGCCGGCAAATTGGGCCAGATCCTGCTCGCGCGACACAAAGGGGTTGTTCGCAAGTATTTCGCGCTGCGTCTGTCTGGCCCATTCTTCGGAACGAAGGGTCACATGGTCCCGAGCAGCGTCAGTCCACGAGGGAGACGTTGCCTGCAGGTCATTCACCAGGGCCAGTGCTATCGCCTGGGTAGTGTTCTTGAGCATCACCGACACAAGCTCGTCAACCGCTCACAGTCCAGCACGCGAAGGTTCAGGCGCTCGACTTCCTCTTGTGCACCCTCGAAAGTCAACGTTGTCTTTTCCTCGGGAACGAAGGTGGAAGCCATCGCAAGTCGGTAGGCCTCGGCCCGGGACAGGGCCTGATCCCGGACTTTCTCCAGTTCTGTCTTCAACTCGAGCACCTGCAGCGTCAGCGCTTGAACGAGCCGGTCGTTGACGCCGGTTTTTTTGGTGCCTTTGTGGAACAGGACGATGGGTGCGACCTTGATCACCTTGCGGGTGGTGTACAAGGCGTCCAGCGTGACCTCGCAAGCGCCTTGGCGGTCGAATTTGCAAGTAATCTCATTCAATACCGAGCCATTAACGGATAGCGGACTGAATGTTTCAGATGTTTTCAGTTTCTTGGAAGGAATCAAAAGGGCCCTGAGCAGTCCGTTTCTCAGTGAGTTGTGGGGTGGTATTTCAACTCGGAAATATTCCTCCCCTGCATGTTCAACCGTGGCGTACAGATCTTCGGAGTGATAGAGCTCCTGGTGGATTTCCTTCTCGACAGCATCTTTGGCACGATCCAGCGCGGCCAAGTCGGCTTGACCGGCAAACCCTGATTGCCGAACAGCGTTGGCGACGATCTCTGCAACTGCCTGCCGGTTCTCGGCGTTCGTCCAGAGGCAATGCTCCAGCAGCAGTGCGTCGCTTTGATTGGTTTCGTTCCGACCATTGAAAAACGCGGCAGCCTTCAACAGCATGGCGGCGCGCTGCCAGCGCCGGTCGGACACGTAGACCTTCAGTGTGTCGTGTTGGGCCTGAAGGGCGTTTCTGACCAAGTGGATGATCGTGCTCGTCTCAGGGGACAGTCGGACGGATGACTGGATGGTCCGGCGCCAGGATTCCCACTCGTCTTTCTTGATGATCAGCTCCTTCGGCACGTCCACATGCGCCTCGGTCGGAGGGCTGTCCAGCAAGCTGTTGAAGTGGTCGGATCGTGTAATCGGGGGCACCAGCAGCCGGACGATGAAACGGTCGTACAAGGCGTCGAGGCCCTGGTTGTCTCCCGGCGTCTCGTTTGATGCAGCGATCAATGCCTTGAGCGGGGCGCTCTCGATCTGGTCTCCGTTCCGAAACCGACGCTCATTGATGAGCGTGAGCAGTGTGTTCAGGATGGCCGGGCTGGATTTCCAGATTTCATCAAGAAAGGCGAACTCTGCCGTGGGCAGATAACCCTCGGTCTTTCTTACATATCGGTCTTCTTTCAGCTCCTTGATGGACACAGGTCCGAACACCTCCTCGGGTGTGCTGAACCGGTTCATCAAACATTCGAAATAGGAGGGATCCTCAAATCCACAGGCAATGCGCCTTGAAATGAGGCTTTTTGCCGTGCCCGGAGGGCCATACAAAAAGGTGTTTTGACCGCTCAGTGCCCCCAACAAGGACACGGCGACGATTTCCTCCCGCTCATGCATCCCCGCTGACAAGTGCCGGAGCAACTGCCGAATTCGCTTTTTGACTGTCACTGACATTCCCTGAAGTTTTATAGATGGTTCCGCCTTCAACGCCGTCTTCATCGGTTTTCATCGTTGAGGCAATCGCTGATGAAAGGCGTGAAGAGGGTGGCGCATTGACTTTAGCAGTCCACCACGGACCGGTTGTTGGGTCTGGAGCGCCAAGCTGTGCATGCTTTTGTATTGATTGCACCGTCTTCCCCGCCTAACATGCCGCAAAACACCTCAGGAGGAAGAGAAATGCCCCGTTCTGCCGCCACCCTGCCTGCCACTGCCGCCCTGGCCATGCTGATCGCCTTCGGCCCCGCCACGGCCCGCCTGGCCGGGCGCTGAAGCCCGGCAACCCCGTGCACCGCCTGCGCGGCACCCTGGCCGCCCTCCTGCTCATCGCCGCCTGGCCCACCGGCGCCCAAGCCCAACCCACCGACACCTGGGCCACCCTGGCCCCCCTGCTGGCCGAGCGCTGTGTGATGTGCCACAACGCCAGCGCCGCCGCCGTCGGCCTGCGGCTCGACAGCCTGGAAGGTTTGAAGAAAGGCAGCACCCGTGGCCCGGTGGTGCAGCCCGGCCACCCCGCCGGCAGCGAAATCGTCCGCCGCGTCAAAGGCAGCAGCCTGCCCCGCATGCCCATGACCGGCCCGCCCTGGCTGCCCGACGCCGATGTAGCCCGCCTGGAACGCTGGATCAGCGCCGGCCTGCCCGAAGGCACGCCCACCGCAAAACCCGACGCAGCCAGCACAGCCTCCGCCGCCTCCACAACAGCCACCCGCCCCGCCCCCGGCCAACCCGTGACGTGGGTGCACGTGGCCCCGCTGCTGGCCACCCGCTGCGCCCAGTGCCACACCGACAACGGCGCCATGGGCCCCCCGCCCGAGGGCTACCGCCTCACCAGTTACGAGGCCACGTTATCGACGGCCGACCGCGTGCGCGTCGTCCCCGGCCAGCCCGGCGTCAGCGAACTGCTGCGCCGCGTGCAAGGCCACTCCCGCCCGCGCATGCCCTACAACGGCCCGCCCTGGCTCAGCGCCGAAGACACCCAACTGATCGCCGACTGGATCGCCCAAGGCGCCCGCAACGCCCAAGGCCAGCCCGCCCCGGTGCCCTTGGGCGCCCGGGTGAGGCTGGGTGGAACGGTGGACGCGCAGGGCCGCCTGGACGGCCTGCCGCTGCACATGGCCCCCGGCGCGCGCCTGGACAAGATGCCCCGGGCGGGGGAGGCGGCGCAGGTGCGGGGACGGGTGGGGGAGGGGGGACGGGTGGAGGTGGAGAGGGTGCGGGGGGACTGACACCCATCCCCTCTTCGCTTCACGGACCCTTGGCTAGATTGGCTGCAAACCTTCATACAACTGTGCGGAGCAGCCGGGACTCAGGCGCTGTCGGAATCGACTTGAAACAACTCAGTGCGTTTCAAAAGAGTTCCATTGGTGCGTGTCCAGCTTTAGAGCGCAATACGGCTCAAAAACGTATAGCTCCAGCGGGTTCTCGATGGCAACGAAAGCAACTTGCAAGGACCGCAAATAGGCCTGTGCTTCAGCGAACGAAGTGCCAAACAGTGCGTCTTGCATGGCCTCGGATCTGGTCAAGCTGGAAATGGTTTTGTCTGGGTGTCTGGCCATGGCAACACGGAAAGCCAAGCTCGCATCGAAGTGAGTCTTGCCGAAGACATGCTGCCTGAGCCTTCCGATCACAGTGCGCGAAATGCCGACATAGATGGGTTTATCCGTTTCAATGAGCACGTAGCAGCCAGAAACGTCCTTCGTCATGCCCAGTTCTTTGACCAAGGTACCGGGGCCAACTCCTGGACGCGCATACATTGACATCTGTCTGGGTTCCCTCAGAGCGACTCTCATTCGTGCCATGTGAGCAGGAAGCACGGTAGTGGCTAGTTCATGGAAGGTGTAAGGGCACTCGTGCAAAGCCATGGGGTTCTTGTTGGGACGATTTGGTTTCGGGGCGTCTTGGGGTACTGGTGATCAGGCTTCGTTAAACGGTACGGCAACACCACTGCCGCGTTCGTACTCGCTTGGGGTTTGACCCTCCCACAGAACTCCACCGGGGCATATCCCCCGATCTGACTACGCTGCAACTACTGACTGTGCACAGAAGTGCCTGCCCGATAGCATGGGTTGATCTGAACTCACTAACCAGGAGTAGCAACCGCATGCAGCAGACAAAGTGGACCGTCCTTCTTGGCGTGCTGATGGCCTGCCTCGCCCCGGTTGTTTCGTCAGCCCAAACCATGGGCGAGACAGTGAGCGGTCATGTCGCCGTTAAGGAGGCCCGTGGCAACAGTACGGTGGCCACGATCCCCCTGCCACCGGGCGATTGGGAGGTGTCGGACTCGGTGCTGCGCAAGTCACTCGCCAACGACGCAGCCGACATGCGCGATATCCGACTCATTCAGGTGGTGAAGGACGAACAGGGCTTTGTGCTGCACCACACCATCGAAATCACCATGAAGGTCGGTGGCCCCAACATCACCTGGAACGACGAGCCCTGCAAGATCTCGCCCGTCATTGCGAAGAACGATTTCGGTACCCGCTTGTTCAAGCAGAAATGTCTGACGTTGATATCTGACGGGTACCTGCAGAACAACAGCGCCTACACCCAGAGGTCACTGGCCGATCTTGCGCGGCGCGGCGTGCGGCACGACTACAACGCGCTGTCGCTGACCTACACACGCTTCGGAGACTTTGGCCACTTCCTGGTCGTCCGGCACTTCTTTTTCCCGTCCCGCTACGGGCTGGACAACCCCCGCATCGGCATGCTCAACGAGTCGCCGTGGCACCCCAGCCGCGTGGCCCTGTACCCGGCGAGGCAACGGCTGGTGGATGCGATCTTCAAGTATGGGGAGCAGATAGCGCCGGCACTGGACAAGGCCTATCTGCGGGAAGAGCCGGGGGGCATTGGAGCGTTTGAGTTCCGATGAATCGACAAGCAGTTAGGCTTCGGAAGTTCACGATGTGTGACTGCTTTGCAGCGAAAGCAGCCCCTGGGATGACAGCTGTCGCACGGTTGTTCAAGCCTCGAGCCAGAGCCGTCTGTGCGGCCTGGCAGTGCTTCGGTAGTGGGAGGGGAGGCGTTGACGGAAAATCGACGCGCCCGAAACAAAATCCCATCAAACCAAAAACAAGGCTACCCTAGGCGAGCACGTCGTTTATCAGATGATTCTTGGAAACGCAGCCGAATGCCTATCTATGCTTCAGGCTTGCCATCGAGTGCGACCATTGACGTGTCAAGAAGCCGGAACTTGCTGCTGTAGTGACGGTCCAGGCGCCATTCTTTCAACAGCGTGATGGCATGCTCGAAGTCGTCGTAGCTCAACAGGTACAAGTCGCTCACTTTGAACCGTTTACCCGACTCGAGTGCCATGACCAGAGCCGCGAAAGTTCTTGAAGCATCAGAAAGTGGATCGGCTTCAATGGTTTTACGGACGCGTTTGATGGCTTGCACGATTTTCTCCGGAGTTATGGGCACGGCCCGGACGCGGCAATCTGAGTATCAGGGTTGCGCGTGCTGCTTGCCGTGCGGTAACGAACATAAGAACGACTGATCGTGCCCGGACTCAGCGGGCAGTAAAAGTGAACATTTGAATCCGTAATCCACTGTGCAATTTCCCAACCAGAGCAGCACTGAAACACGTTCTGCAGCCAAGCGCCGAGATCGTCGGGACAACTGAGTTATGGATTGAAGCGAGGCCAGCATTCGCGCTGTGGGATGACTTTCATGGCTCGTACGGTGCTCACTAGCTTCTGCTTTTTGAACATTCGGACATCATGCGGTGGTCGTAGCCTGACTGGGTGAGTCGGCCAAGGCCTGAGCCACATCAGCGGCCAGTGCCCGTGCGAGTCTTGCAGCACGCTGGGCCTGCGGGCATTCGATCATCACGCGCACCACAGGCTCGGTGCCCGACAGGCGCAATAGGACACGCCCTTGCCCCTTGAGGGCGCGTTCTGTGTGATTGACGCAGCGGCGGGTGCTCTCGCTGGTCCAGCGCTTGCCCGCCGGCAGCGGCACGCTGATGAGGCATTGCGCGTGCAGGGTTAGGCCTTCGCAGAGCTGGGTCAGGTCGCGGCGCCAGCGGCGCATGGCGCCCAGCACCTGCAGGGCCGCGATGATGCCGTCGCCGGTGGTGTGGCGGTTCAGGCACAGGATGTGGCCCGAGGTCTCGCCGCCCAGGTGCCAGCCGCGCTGGTGCAGCAGCTGCAGCACATGGCGGTCACCCACATCGGCGCGGGCAAAGCCCATGCCCTGCGCCAGCAGCGCCTGCTCCAGCCCGAAGTTGCTCATGACCGTGCCCACCACGCCGTCGCAGCTTTCCTGCCGGCGTCGGGCGTCCAGTGCCAGCAGGTACAGGAGCTGGTCGCCATCGAAGATGCGCCCGGCGGCATCGGCCATGACCAGACGGTCGCCATCGCCGTCCAGTGCGATGCCGACGTCGGCATGGTGGTGGCAGACCGCGTCGGCCAGGTGCTGCGGGCAGGTGGCCCCCACGCCGTCGTTGATGTTGATGCCGGTGGGCGCGCTGCCCACCGCCACCACCTGCGCGCCCAGGCGCTCGAAGACTTCGGTGGCCACCTCGTGGCAGGCGCCGTGGGCCGCGTCGATGACGATCCGCATGCCCTGAAGGCCCACATCGGCCGGCAGGCTGCGCTGGCAGAAGTCCACATACAACCCGGCCGCCGAGGGCAGCCGCCAGCCCTGCCCGAGCTGGCGCGACGGCACGCAGGCCTGCGGCTGCGCCATGCGATCCTCGATGGCGGCTTCCATGGCGTCGTCCAGCTTGTCGCCCCGGCCCGAGAACAGCTTGATGCCGTTGTCCTCGAACGGGTTGTGCGAGGCACTCACCACCACGCCGGCCTGGAAGCCGCGCAGGCGGGTGATGTAGGCCACAGCGGGTGTGGGCAGCACACCGCACAGCACGGTGTCCACACCGGCCGCGGCAAAACCGGCCTGCAGCGCGGCCTCGAGCATGCTGCAGGAGATGCGGGTGTCGCTGCCCACCACCACCGCCGGCCGATCACCCATCGTCCCGCTGCAGCCGGAGCCGCTGCTCTGCTCGACCAGGATCGAGCCGAAAGCCTGCGCCAGCTGCATTACGGCCTGCGGCGTCATGGGAGGAATGCCGACCCGGGCGCGTACGCCGTCGGTACCGAAGATGCGGTGCTGCTGCATGGGGTGTCCTTGGTGGGCAGGAAGGGATGCCGAGGCTAGGAATTGCGGCTGCACCGGTCTGTGCGCTGCCGAACGCACCGTCGCAGACCGCCACGGCGCTGTGTGCGCTGGCATACAGACCCCGGCTGGATGCGTCCAGAGAATCGCGGCTCCTCGACCGGAGAACCACCGTGACACCCCCACCCGCCTTCCTGCAGACCGCCATGGCCGACACACCGCTGGCCGGCCAGCCCATGGCCAGCGCCGCCGCCATGACGCTCACCGCCTCATGGGCCGAGCGTCCGCTGCTGCTGGCGCTGGCGCTGGTGCTGGGCGCCATCGTGCTGGTCATGACCACCTACGGCGTGCGGCACGTGGTGTTCACGCTCAGCCGGCTGTTCGGCGGCCAGCGCTACCCCTACCAGGGCATCCGGGCGGCGCACTGGCCGCAGATCACGGTGTTCATCGCGGCGCACAACGAGGAGAAGGTGATCGCCGGCTGCCTCGATGCGCTGCTGCAGACCGACTACCCACCCGACCGCATCCGCATCGTGCCGGTCAACGACCGCTCGCAGGACGGCACACGGGCCATCATCGATGCCCATGTGGCGCGGCATCCGGGGCGCATCGTGCCGTTCCACCGCACCGGCGGGAAGCCGGGCAAGGCGGCCGCACTGAAGGAAGCCATGGCCCTGGCGGTGGGAGACATCGCCATCATCTTCGATGCCGACTACACGCCTTCGCCGGGCCTGCTGCGGCAGCTGGCCGCGCCGTTCTTCGACCCCGAGGTGGGCGCCGTCATGGGCCGGGTGGTGCCCATCAATGCCGGCACCAACCTGCTGACCCGGCTGCTGGACCTGGAGCGGTCGGCCGGCTACCAGGTGGACCAGCAGGCGCGCATGAACCTGCGCGCCGTGCCCCAGTACGGCGGCACCGTGGGCGGGGTGCGGCTGTCGGCGGTGGAAGCCGTGGGCGGCTGGCACGACGACACCCTGGCCGAGGACACCGACATCACCTTCCGCCTGCTCATCAACGGCTGGAAGACCATCTACAACAACCGGGCCGAGTGCTACGAGGAGGTGCCCGAGGAGTGGGCGGTGCGCATGCGCCAGGTGCGGCGCTGGGCCAAGGGCCACAACCAGGTGCTGTTCCGCTACTGGCGCGCGCTGCTGAAGAGCCGCCATGTGACGCTGCGCGAGCGCATCGACGGCCTGCTGCTGCTGCAGGTGTTCCTGATGCCGCCGCTGCTGCTGGTGGGCTGGCTGCTGGCCCTGGCGCTGTACTACCTGAACGCGGGTTCGCTGGTGGCGGTGTTCATTCCGCTGATGGCGCTGGTGGCCTATGGCGCCCTGGGCAACTTTGCGGCCTTTCTCGAGATCGTCATGGCGGTGCTGATCGACGGCCACCGCCGCCGCATCCGGCTGCTGCCGATCAACCTGCTGTGCTTCTTTGCCAGCCTGTTCGCCATTTCGCAGGCGCTGCTGGAATCGGTGCTCGACCACCTGCTCGACCGTGAGCTGGTGTGGCACAAGACGCTGCGCTACCGGGCGGCACCCGCTGCGGACGCGGCCTTGCCTGCCGGGGCGGTGCGCTCATGAACCCCGGTCCGGAGCTGGCGCTGCTGGGGTTCCTGCTGCTGTGCGGCGTGCTGCTGATCGGGCCGTTCGCCCCCGCGTGGCTGGAATGGCAGCGACCCACCGACCGGCAGGCACTGCGGCCGGCGGCCGCGGCCGAACCGCTGCCCGAGATCCGCTCGGACCGGGTGGTGGCGATGGCCCGCCATGCGTCGTTCCGGGGCATCGAGGCGCCGGTGATCGTGTTTGGCCGCCATCGCGACGCACCGCCGGTCACGGCCGGCCGGCCCAGGCCGCTGCACGACCACCCGCTGACGCCCCACCCGCCGCTGCCCGGCGCACAGCCCTGGGGTGATGGCGGCTGGCGGGTGGAGGGCGACTGCACCCTGCAGGACCACCGCCACTGGCAGGGCTCGCTGGTGGTCACTGGCGTGCTCTCGGTGGGTGCGGGTGCGCGGGTGCAGGGCGACATCAAGGCGCACCGGGGCATCGTGATCGGCATGGGCACGGTGGTGACCGGCAGCGTGATCTCCGACCAGGGCATTCGCGTGTTCTGTGATGCCGTCATCGGCGGTCCGGTGCTGGCCGAATCGCTGCTGCAGCTCGGCGCCGGGGTACAGCTGGGCAGCGCGCGGGCGCCCACCAGCGTGAGCGCCTGCGACATGCTGGTGGACGACGGTGTGGTGGTGCACGGCAGCTTGCAGGCCGCGCAGGCCGGCCTGGTGCGGGGGCCGTCATGGGCATGACCCGACTGCTCGACCTGCTGGGTCTGCTGGCCCTGCTGGGCATGGGCACACCGGTCCAGGCCGCTGCACTCACGCTGCCCGGGTATGCCGATGCGGCCGGCGCCATCACGGTGCAGCGCCGGGGCAGCACCGTGGACCCGTACTTCGTGCTGCAGGCCCTGCTGCTGGCGCGCCAGCACGGGCTGGACACCCGGGCCTACGACGTGCCCTGGGCGCGCTGGCTGCTGGCCCGCCAGAAGCCCGATGCCACCTTCGACCGCTTCTGCCGCACCGGCCCCAGCTGGACCGCCTGCAAGACGGCCGATGCCGACGACGCCCTGCTGGCGCTGTGGATGCGTTTCATCGACAGCCTGCCGCCGGCCGTGCGGCAGGAGCCGGCCTTCGAGCGCAGCCAGGCCGCTGCTGCCGCCACGCTGCAGCGGCTGGTGAGCCCGCCCACCGGGGTGTATCTGGTCTCGCCGGTGTACATGCACGGCCTGTTCATGGACAACCTGGAGGTCTGGACCTACAAGCCCGCCCACGCCGCGGCGCAGAACCCCCAGCGCCCCTCGTTCGGCGCATCGATCCAGCAGGTGTTCTGGGACGAAGCACAGCAGCGCTACCACGTCTCCACCCAGCCCGAGCAGAAGAACGAGGCGCACCGCTTCTACCCCGACGCGGTGGCGCAGATCTTTCCGCACACGGTGGACTTCCCGCTCATTCCGGGCGGGCCCCACCTCCACTACCGCCGCTGGATGCACCAGCACCGCGCCGAGTGGCTGCGCCAGGTCGAAACCGATTTCGCCTGGGGACTGATCGCCACCGTGGCGCTGCAGCGCGGTGACCTGGTCTCGGTGCGCTGCTGGCAGCACAAGGCCCTGCCGGCGCGCCACAGCCCCCACTGGACCGTGACCGACGAAGTGGTCCAGCAGATCCTGCAGGCCCGCGACATCTCCCCCCTCCCCTCCGAGAAGAACTGCCAATGACCACCTACCTCGCCTGCATGGGCACCCGCCCGGAGATCATCAAGATGGCGTCGCTGCACCGCGTGCTCAAGGCGCGCGGCGACCGCATCCAGGTGCTGCACACCGGCCAGCACGAGGCCATGGCCCATGTGCTCTACCGCTTCTTCGACATGGGCCCCGACCTGCAGATCCAGCTGCAGCGCAGCTCGCCCCGGCTGGGCAACCTCACCGCCGACCTGCTGGACAACGTGGACCGCATCGTCAGCGAGACCCGACCCGATGTGGTGCTGGTGCAGGGCGACACCAGCTCCGCGCTGGCCGGTGCCATGGCGGGCTATTACAACGACCGCCCGGTGGCCCACATCGAGGCCGGTCTGCGCACCGGCGAGCGCGAGCCCTTCCCGGAGGAGAAGAACCGCGAACTCATCGGCCGGCTGGCGCACTGGCACTTCCCGCCGACCGAACAGTCGCGCGACAACCTGCTGCGCGAAGGCGTGCCGCAGCAGCAGGTGCACCTGGTGGGCAACACGGTGATCGACACCGCGCTGTGGGTGCGCGAACACATGAACGGCGACGCGGTGGCCGCTCTCCCGCTGCCGGTGTGCCGGTTCCTGGCCGAACACGCCGCCTCGCGGCTGCTGCTGGTCACGGCCCATCGGCGCGAGAACTGGGGCGAGCCCATCCGCCGCATCGCAGCCGCCGTGGGCGAGCTGCTGCTGCGCCACCCGGACCTGATCGTGGTCTGGCCGATCCACCCCAATCCGGCGGTGCGCACCGATGTGGAAGCCTCGTTTGCCGGGCTCCCGGCCGACAGCCGCGCCCGCGCCTGCCTGACCGAGCCGCTGGACTACCCCGGCCTGATCACCGTGCTGGCCCGCTGCCACTTCACCCTGACCGATTCGGGCGGCATCCAGGAAGAAGCGTCCGCGCTGGGCCGGCCGGTGCTGATCGCGCGCGACAGCACCGAGCGGCAGGAACTGGTGCAGGCCGGCGGAGCGCGCCTGGTGGGCACCGACACCGGACGCATCGTGCAGGCGGCCGACGAGCTGCTGAACGACCCGGTGCGCTACCGCGCCATGCAGCTCACCACCAGCCCCTTCGGCGACGGCCACTCGGCCGAGCGCATCGCCGACATCCTGGCCCAGCCGGCCTGAGCACGGAGACACCCCATGCGTCACCTGACCCCCTCCTTCCCCCGGGCGGGCAGCACGCTGGTCCATGCCACCGCCATGGCCCTCGGACTGGCCCTGTCGACCCCACCGGCACACGCCCAGCTATCACCCCTGGAGCCCGCGTTGGCCTCGCCCCAGCCGGTACCGCTGCCAGACCCCGAAGCCGCGCAGGACCCCGAGGCACGGCCCACCGAGCTGCTGCTCTACACCAGCCGCCAGCGCCTGAGCGCCGGTCTGGGCGACTGGAGCGAGGTCGGTGTGCGCGGCTCGCACACCACCGGCGCCCATGTGCTGCAGGGCGAGCTGGCCACCATGAAGCGGTTTGGCGAATCGGGCCGCTTCATCGGCATCGGCGACACCTATTCCTTCGATGCCGACTGGTTCGGCAGCCTCTCGGTGGGCGCGGGCGACGGTGCGTCCTACCTGCCCGACTTCCGGGTGGATGCCTTCCTGCACCGCAAGTTGCTGGCCGAGCGCAACCTGATCGCCAGCCTGGGCGCCGGTTACTACCGCGCTCCTGACGGACACACCGACCGCAGCGTGAGCATCGGGGGCACCTACTACTTCAGCGGCCCGTGGATCGTGCAGGGCGAGGTGCGCCTGAACCGCAGCAACCCGGGTCGTGTGGACACGCAGCAGCAGTTCCTGGCCCTGACCTGGGGCCGCGACCAGCAGACCCAGGTCACGGCCCGCCATGCCTGGGGCGGCGAGGGTTACCAGACCATCGGCGTGGGCACCGCGCTGACCAACTTCAAGAGCCACCAGACCAGCCTGAACCTGCGCCACTGGCTGGGCGCCGACTGGGGCGTGGTGGCGGGCGTGGAACGCTACAGCAACCCGTTCTACCGGCGCCGGGGCGCCACGCTGGCGCTGTTCTGGGAACTGCCATGAACAAGGCCAGCCTGCTGGAGATCGAGCCCGCGCAGCGTGACGCCCTGCGCCATGCGGCCCGCCAGCTGACCGACGCCCATGCCGCCGGCAGCCGGCCGGCCCCGCCGGGCCGGTTGCGCCTGACGCCGCGTGTGGCGGCGGAACTGCTGCTGATGGCGGTGCTGCCCTGTGCCCTGCTGCTGGTCCTGCGCAACCCGCTGATGGCCCTGTGGCACCGCATCATGCTGTGGTGGAGCGAGCGGCTGGCCCTGCCGCTGGAGCTGGTGCGCACCGGCGACGCCGCCACGCTGGAATGGCAGGTGAGCTATGCCGCTGCGCTGGTGCCCGATCCGATCACGGGCGTGCTCACGGCAGCCGGCGTGATCGCCGCCTTCGCCTCGACCTGGTGGATGAGCGACCGGCAGATCCCCCTGAAGTACCTGGTCCGCACCCTGTGCGTGGTGCAGGGCAGCGCGCTGCTGTTCTTCATGTTCGCGCCCGACCGCTTCCCCTACACCATGACCGGCCACCTGGCGGCCATGCTCAACGCCGGCTTCTACCTGATGCTGGCCATGCCGCTGCTGCTGGCGCTGGGCTGGGGCGTGCTGCGCCTGCCGCTGCACCACAAGCTGATCTACCCGGCGCTGATGGTGGGGTACTTCGCGGTCATGCTGCCGCACAAGGCGCTGCTGCATGCGGTGGTGGTGCAGCACCTCTCGGCCCTGTTCATGCCGCTGCTCTACCTGTGCTTCGGCGCGGTGATGGACCTCATGGTGTTCGTGGCGCTGTATTCCTGGCTGGTCAGCCGGGCACCGGCGCAGGCGCTGGGCTCCAGCGGGAGGGTGTGATGCGCTGGCGGGTCCACTTCTCCCCACGGCTGCGGGTGCTGCTGCTGGCGTTGCTGCTGCTGGCGGTGGTGGCGGCGCTCTACTCGCGCTCGCGCCAGAGCGATCCCTCCATCGTGCTGCTGCTGCCCAACGAGGCGGCACTCGATCTGCCGGTCACGCAGGCCTGGCTCGATGCCGCGCGCGAGGAAGGCCTGTCGGTCATGCCCATGACCGACGACGCTTTCCTGCGCTACGGTGGCGACCGCCAGCGCATCGCCGGCGTCATCCTGCCCGACACGGTGCACCCGCAGGCCTCCGAGATGCTGATCAACCAGCTCCACCGCCATGTGGAGGCGGGCGGCCATCTGTTCATGGTGTTCGACGCTGCGCTGCTGGACAGCCAGACCGGCCGCTATGCCGCCGACCAGTCGCGCCTGTCCGGGCTGGCCGGCGTGCGCTACGCCATGTACGCCGAACTCAAGGACCGCACCATGGCCCTGGGCCGGGTGTACGGCAGCCGCGAGAGCGAACAGCTGCTGGCGCTGCAGCCGGGCAAGATGGATTTCCAGGACTCCGACCGCCTGCCACTGGGCGAACTGACCACCTATGGCTACGCGCGGCTGGAGCACGGGCATTTCCGGACCGGACCGCCCACCGGCGCCCAGGCGCTGCTGGTGTCCGACAGCAACGACGTGCTGGTCTCGGTCCATCCGCACGGCCAGGGCTCGGTGCTGTTTGCCAACCTGCCGCTGGGCTACCTCAAGACCCGCACCGACAGCTACCTGCTGCACCGGCTGCTGGGTCACTTTGCCGATGCCATGCTGCAGCAGCCCCGGCTGCTGGCGGCCCCCGACGGCATTGGCGGCCTGGTGCTGAACCTGCATGTGGATTCCAACGCCGCCCAGACGCCGCTGGCCATGCTCGAAGCCAACGGCTGGTTCCGACGCGGCCCGTTCTCTCTGCATGTGACGGCCGGGCCGGACGCCGAGCGCGAGGGCGACGGTCTGGGGCTGGGCATCAACGACAACCCGCCCATGGCCGCCTTCCTGCGCCGCATGGTGAATGCCGGCCATGAGGTGGGCAACCACGGCGGCTGGAACCACAACCTGTTCGGCAAACAGGCCGACGAGAGCAACCGCGACCGGTTCGAGCCCCTGCTGGCGCTCAACCAGGCCAGCATCGGGACGGCCACCGGCCAGGTGCCACGCAGCTACTCGGCTCCCATGGGCAACCAGCCGCAATGGGCCACCGAATGGCTGCAGCGCGAGGGCTTCAAGGGCTACTACTTCACCGGCGACAACGGGCTGGGGCCCACCCGGTCGTACCAGAAGGGGGTGCGTGCGCGCCGCTCCGACCTGTGGGCTTTTCCGGTGTCGAGCTACCACCGGGTGGCCACCTTCGAGGAACTCGAGAACGCAGAACCCGAGGTGACGCCGCAGGACATGACCGACTACCTGAGGTCGCTGTCCCGCTTCGTGACCGACCAGCACCTGGTGCGGCTGTTCTATTTCCACCCGCCGGCCGCCGTGCAGCACCTGGCCAGCATCGACGCCCTCATGGCGGAATCGTCCCGGCTGGAGCAGGCGGGGCGGTTTCGCTGGTACACCATGGAAGCCATGGCCGATTTCATGAGCCGGCGCGAGCAGGTGCAATGGCAGCCGCTGCCCCAGGCCAGCCGCACCGGCGGCTTCTCGGCCAGCAGCCCTGCGGGCCTAGAACGACTGAGCTGGACCGTGCCGGCTGCCGGCCGCGGCGCGCCCCAAGTGGTGCAGGGCAACGGGTCCGTGCGCACCGCTGGCGACCACTGGATCGTCACCGCAGGCACCGGGCAGACCTTGAAAGTGCAATGGCAGATACAGTGAGGGGTGACGCCTGACAACTCCACCCGGTCGCACGGACCCCATTTTTCCGACCCCCTCCAAGGAGTTCACCCATGGCCATCGCGCCTGACCGACGGGCCAACGACCTGCTGGCCTCAATACCTGCGGATGAATGGGCCCGCATTGCCCCGCATCTGGAGGCGACCGAGCTCCCCCTGGGCAAGGTGCTGTACGAATCGGGCGGCACCATGAGCCATGTCTACTTTCCGTCCACGGCCATCATCTCGCTGCTCTATGTGATGGAAGACGGTGCCTCGGCCGAGATCGCGGTGGTCGGCCACGAGGGACTGGTGGGCATCTCGCTGTTCATGGGTGGCGAGACCACACCCAGCCGCGCCGTGGTGCAGAGCGCCGGCAGCGGCTGGCGGCTCAGCGCCCAGCGCATCAAGCAGGAATTCAACCAGTCGGCGCCGTTGATGCACCTGCTGCTGCGCTACACGCAGGCGCTCATCACCCAGATGGCGCAGACCGCCGTGTGCAACCGCCACCATTCGCTGGACCAGCAGCTGTGCCGCTGGCTGCTGCTCAGCCTGGACCGCCTGAGCGGCAACGAACTGGTCATGACGCAGGAGCTGATCGCCAACATGCTGGGCGTGCGCCGCGAAGGCGTGACCGAAGCCGCCCTGAAGCTGCAGCGCATGGGCCTGATCCGCTATGCGCGCGGACACATCACGGTGCTCGACCGGCCCGCCCTGGAGACCCGGGTCTGCGAGTGCTATTCGGTGGTCAAGAAGGAATACGAACGCCTGCTGCCGCACCGCCTGGCGCACTGAGCAGCAGGGCCGGCGGTGCGCCCGGTCAGCGGGTGCCCTGCACCTCGATCTCGACCCGGCGATCGGGCTGCAGGCATTCGATCAGCCGAGTGCGCGGCAGGCGGTCGTTGCAGTCGCCCGCCGCCGTCACCGGCCGCGCTTCGCCCAGGCCGCTGGCGCTGATGCGGGCCGGGTCTATGCGGCGCTGCACCACCAGGTAGTCCTTCACCGCCGCGGCCCGCTGTTCCGACAGGCGCTGGTTGGCGGTGGTCGAACCCATGCGGTCGGTGTGGCCCTCCACGCTGATGGTGTCGTAGCGGGCGCCCTTCAGCTGCTGGCTGAAGCGGTCGAGGTCGGTGCGGCCCTGCGGGCGCAGCCCGCTCTGGTTGGAACCGAACGCCGCGTCGGCCGACAGGCTCACCCGCTGGGGCTCGGGTGGTGCGGGGGGCGGTGCCACGACCGCCACCGGTGCCACCGGCGCAGCCGCCACCGGCTCGGGCGGCACATAGGCCGGCGCCACCGCGCGGACCGGCTGCGCGGCGTGCCCGAACGGGAACGCCAGGCTCACGCTGATGAGGTCGGCATTGGTGCGCTGGCCCACCGCGTTCTTGATGCGGTAACGCTCGATCTCGCCCCGCACCCACATCGACGGGGTGAGCTCGTATTGCAGACCCAGCCCGACCTTGTAGCCGCCGTCGCGGCGGCTGCTGCTGCCGGGCACGCCGGCGGCAGCGCCGGTGCCGGCCCACTGGCTTTTCGACCAGGCGTATTGCCCGCCGATCCGGCCCAGGGCGGAGAACCGGTCGGTCAGCGGCAGCGTGCCCACCAGATCCAGGCTGATGCCCTGCACCTTGGTCTGGCCGCTCAGCGTGCCGGCCGGCGAGGTGGTGGCGGCAAAGCCGTTACGGCCCAGGTTGAAGTAGCCCAGCTCCAGACCGAAGTTCCGGTTGAGCTGGTGGCCGCCGAACAGCTTGTAGGCGGTGTCCTTCTCGTCGGTCACGGCGCTGGCTGCGCCCACCCCGGGCACCCGGCCGGCGGTCAGGCCGTAGGGGTCGGTGTCGGTCTTGGATTGCCCGGCGGCGATGCCGCCGTAGTAGAAGCCGGGCTGTTGCGCCATGGCGGGCGCCACGGCCAGGAGGCCGAGGCTGGCCAGCCCCAGCAGACGGTGAGCGGTGGTGGATGTCATGGGTTGTTTCCTTCCGATGCAGAGCGCACTTCGCGCGGGATGCGCCCGCCCTTTGTAGAAGGCCGGCGACCGCGCGTCGGTGCGATGCCGAACATGGGCGCGGCGGGCCGCCATCGGTGCGTTGCCACACAGTCGTGTGCGGTGGCGCACCGCACACTGGCGCGGCACCGGTTGCACCGACCGTTCACCGAAAGCCCCGTGCATGCCACCTACCGACAACCTGCTGATCCGGCAGCTGCCACGGCGCGTGCGCCAGGCGCTGCTGTCCCGCTGCCAGCCGTTCGTGCTGGCCCCCTCGGCCGAACTGGGCCAGCCCGGCCAGCCACTGCGCCATGCGTACTTCCTGACCGAGGGCTTCGTCGCGCTGTTGATCGACATGGACGCCTACCCCTCGCTGCAGGTGGGCATGGTCGGGCGTGACGACATGCTGGGCGCCGAACTGCTGCTGGGCCTGGGCAAGGCCCCGTGGCGCGCGGTGGTGCAGGGCCCGGGGCTGAGCTGGCGCATCGGTGCGCAGGCGCTGCGGCGCGAGTGTGCCCTGCACCCGTCGCTGTTGCGGCTGGTGCAGGCCAGAGCGCTGCTGCACTTGCAGCAACAGACCCTGACCGCGGCCTGCGGGCGTTTCCATCACCTGAGCGAGCGCCTGGCCCGCTGGCTGCTGGTGTGCCAGGATGCCGCGCACAGCAGCCGCTTCCATATCACGCAGGAATGCATGGCCTTGATGCTGGGGGTGCGCCGCGTGGGTGTGACGGTGGCCGCCAGCGAGTTTCAGCAGGGAGGGCTGATCCGCTACCACCGGGGCGAGCTCACGGTGCTGGACCGGGTCGCCCTGGCCGCCCGCGCCTGCAGCTGTTACGCCGCCGACCGCCAGCTGCGACAGGCGCTGGTGGCGCGCTGATCCCCGGCGCTACGGTGCATCGGTCGACAGGGTCTCGGTGCAATGATGCGGCTCATGCGCACCGGCACAGGGGTCCACCACCGCCCTGCCGCTGACCACCGGGGCATGGGTGACCACATTGCCGAAGATGGTGGCGAAGGCCACGTCGCTGGCGTCCCGCCCGGTGGCGAAGCGCACCAGCCCCATGGGGATGGCGGTGCCGGACGGATCGAAGATGTACCAGCGCTGGCCGAGAAACACCTCCACATAGGCATGGAAGTCGGGCGGCCCCAGGCTGGGGTCGGCGCCGTAGTCGGTGCCGGTGGTGAAGCGGGCCGGTATGTTGAGCGCCCGGCACAGCGCGATCATGAGGTGCGCAAAATCCCGGCACACACCGACCTGACCGACCAGGGTGTCCACGGCCGAGGTGGCCGAGGTCGAGCTTCTGGAGCGGAAGGCAATGCGCCGCTGCACCCACTGCGCGATCGCCAGCACCCGTGATCCACCCGGAGGCAACTGGCCGAACTCCTGCATGGCCAGCCGGCCCAGCCGGTCGGACTCGCAGTAGCGGCTGGGGTAGAGGTAGCCCAGCACATCGGACGGCAGCCGACACACCGGCACCTCGGCCAGCGCGGCCGGTGCATGCCGGTGGTGGGTGAGTTGCACGGTGGCCTCATAGCGCAACGCCAGCAGGCCCGGACCGGCACGCAGACGCAGCCGCCGGTTGCCGGTGCAGGGATCGGTGTGCACCTGCCAGGCCACCGGCTGGCTGAGCTGCAGCGACTCCAGCGACACCATCTGGCTATTGGTCTGCGCAGCGTGGATCTGGAAGATGAAGTCCGCGCCCTGGATGTCGATTTCGTAGCGCAGGGACACCTCCAGTTCAATGCGGATCATGGCGGGGCCCTGTCATGGCCTCGGGCTGCACCCAGGCGTCGAACTGTTCGGGCGAGACCAGCGCACAGGCCAGCGCCGCCTCACGCAGGCTGCTGCCGTCGGCCTGGGCGCGCTGCGCCACCCGCACCGCGTTGTCGTGGCCGATGTGCGGCACCAGCGCCGTGACTAGCATGAGGCTGTTCGCCAGATGCTCGGCCATGCGGCGCGGCTGCGGCTCGATGCAGCGCACGCCATGCTGCTCGAAGCAGCGCAGGGCGCCGGCCAGCAGGCGCTGGCTGTGCAGCAGGTTGCGCGCCATCAACGGCAGCGCGGTGTTGAGCTGGAAGTTGCCCAGCGTGCCGGCCCAGCCCATGGCCACATCGTTGCCCATGACCTGCGCGGCCACCATGATCAGCGACTCGCACTGGCTGGGGTTGACCTTGCCCGGCATGATGGAACTGCCCGGCTCGTTGGCCGGCAGCGCCAGCTCGCCCAGGCCGCAGCGTGGGCCGCTGGCCAGCCAGCGCAGGTCGTTGGCGATCTTCATCAGGACCACGGCCAGGGTGCGCAGCCCGCCGTGGGCCGCCACCAGCGCATCGTGAGCCGACTGCGCCGCAAACGGATTGGCCGCCCGCACCAGCGGCAGCCCGGTGGCCTGCGCCAGCGCGGCCACCATGTGCTCGGCCAGCAAGGGGTGGGCATTGAGGCCGGTGCCCACCGCCGTGCCGCCGATGGCCAGCTCGTGCACCGGCACCAGCAGACCAAGCCAGCCCTGCTGCGCCTGCGCCAGCTGGTGCGACCAGGCCGACACCTCCTGCCCCAGGGTGACCGGCACCGCATCCTGCAGGTGGGTGCGCCCGACCTTGGTCAGGTCGGCCCATTGCAGGCCCTGCGCATCCAGCGTGTGGCGCAGCCCCTCCAGCGCAGGCACCAGCTCGTCGCGGCTGGTCAGCAGCACCGCCAGGTGCAGTGCGGTGGGCATGACATCGTTGGACGACTGTCCCAGATTGACCTGGTCATGGGGGTGTACGGTGCGGGCCAGCCCCCGGCCACCCCCCAGCAGTTCGGAGGCGCGGTTGGCCAGCACCTCGTTCATGTTCATGTGGGTCTGGGTGCCCGACCCGCTCTGCCAGAGGGAGAGCGGGAAGGCCCGCGGATGGTCGCCGGCCAGCACCTCTTCGGCGGCCCTGGCGATGGCGTCGGCCTGGAGCGCATCGAGCATGCCCAGCGAGGCATTGACCCGGGCGGCAGTGCCCTTGACCAGCGCCAGCGCCCGGATCACCGGCAGCGGCATGCCCTCGCCCACCGCCGGGAAGTGCTGCAGGGCGCGCTGGGTCTGCGCGCCCCACAGGGCGTGCGGGTCCACCGCCATGTCGCCCATGGCGTCGCGCTCCAGGCGCGACGCCATGGGAACCGAGGTAGGCACTCTCATTTCTTGTCGGGCTCGACCTGGTTGCCGATGACCCCGCCAATGGCGGCGCCCCCCACGGTGCCCATAGCGCTGCCACCCGACAGCACTGCGCCCCCCACCGCACCCACGCCGGCACCGATGGCCGTGTTCTTCTCGCGGGGCGTCATGCCCGCGCAGCCTCCCTGCAGCGCCAGTCCGACGATGCTGGCCGACCACAACGCTGCGGTGCGTGCACGCCGCACGGCAGGACGCGGGCGCGGGTTCATGACGCGCTCCGGGGCGACTGGTCGTACCCGCGGGTCTGGCCATAGAACTCGTGGATGCCCTTGGCCCAGCCGGCATCGGCCATGTCGGGCCAGTGGTTCTTGTCGAAACCGGTGGCTTGGCTCAGGCGCTCCTTCTCGACATCGAGCACGAAGCACTTGCGCACCGGGTCCAGCTTCAGCGCGGCCCACGGCACGACGAACAGCTTCTCGCCCATGCCCATGAAGCCGCCGAACGAGACGACACCGTAGGCCACCTGGCCGGTGTGCATGTCGAGCATGATTTCCTTGATGTCGCCCAGGCTCTCGCCACGGCGGTTGACCACATCGTTGCCGTGCAAGGTGTGGGCCCCCATCAGCTGCGGGCCGGGGCCGCCGGTCTGGTGGGCGGAGTACATCCCGTAGGTGTCCTGTTCCTGGTAGTTCATGTGAAGTCCTTCTTCGGTACCAGCGGAGTCCCGAACGGTACGGGTTGCGCCATTCGGTGCTGGAGATGCAGCCTGAGGCCTGGCGGCCGCCAGATCGGTGCGCTGGCGCACAGACGCGGACGACATCGCCTTGCACAGTGGCTCCCCCGCCTTCATTCCGCGGCCCCTGGCAGCCCGCCCTACCTTCCGAAAGAACCCGATGAAACACCGACACCTGCCCGCCGCCCTGGTGCTGGCCCTGGCCGCGCTGACCGGCCTGAGCGCCTGCCAGTCCACGCCCACGCAAGAGAGCACCGGCCAGTACATGGACGACACCGCCATCACCACCAAGGTGAAGGCCGCCATCTTCAACGAGCCCTCCCTGAAGTCCGCCGAGATCAATGTCGAGACCTTCAAGGGTGTGGTGCAGCTCAGCGGCTTTGTCGGCTCGCAGACCGACATCAACATGGCCCTGCGCGTGGCCCAGGGCGTGGCCGGCGTGCGCTCGGTGCGCAACGACATGCGGCTGAAGTGATCGCGGCAGCTCCCCCCCACCTCCCACCCACTGAACCAGGACCCACCATGAACCCCAGCCAACCCACCCCCGGCGAAGACCTCGCCAACCTGACCCGTTCGGGCAGCCAGCTCGCCGACCAGTCGCTGCAGCTGGGCCGGCGCGCCCTGCACAACGGTGCCGAGCAACTGGCACAGGCGGCCGACGATGCGCGTGCACAAGGCAGCAGCGCGCTGCGCCACCTGGTCGACGGCACCGAAGACATGGCCCAGCAGGGCTGGAACTCGGTGCGCAACCGCTCGCTGCAGGCGCGCGATGCCACCACCCACTATGTGCAGGCGCATCCGGTGGCCTCGGTGCTGATGGCCGCGGCCGCCGGCGCGGCACTGGTCGGTCTGGCCGCGCTGTTCAGCCGTCACCCCGGAGCCGGACGTTGATCCACCCGGCCCTGCAACTGGCACTGCGGCACCCGGAGCTGCTGGCCGAACACGGATCGGCCTACGCCGCCCTGCTGGCCGCCGGGCTTTCGCAGGACGGGCAGCGCCTCAGGCGCCAGCTGCTGTGCCAGGTCACCGCGCTGGCCCTGCTGGCGGTGGGTGGCGTGCTCGCCGGCGTGGCGGTGATGCTCTGGTCGACACAGACCTGGGTCTGGCTGCTGGTGCCGGCGGTACCGCTGCTGGGTGCCGGTCTGCTCTGGCTCGCACAGGGGCGGACCGCGCCGGGCAACACACTGACCGAACTGGGCCGTCAGCTGACCCTGGATGCCGAATGGCTGCGCCACGCGGGACAGCGCCCATGAGTCCGTGGCCCACTGCCCTTGAACGGCTGCAGCACAGCCGCGTGCAGTGGCTGCGCACGCTGGACCAGGACACCCGCAGCCGATCGGGTGGCGCACCGGGCGCGCTGGGCAGCCTGTTCCAAGGCCTAGGGTCTGCACCCTGGCAACCCTGGCTGTCAGCGGTCTCGGCCTTGTGGCTGGCCTGGCAGCGGCACCGGGCTGCACCGCCTGCCGTGGCGACCAGCCGCAGGCGCTGGCCATCGGCGGGTGTGGTCGGTGCCGTCCTGATCACCGCCCTGGTGGCGGCCCTTTGGTGGCGCAGCCGCTGAAGCACCGAATCGCAGTGACATGGACCCCCTGAAGGAACCTCACATGCTCTACACGTTTGCACTCGTTCTGGTGGTGCTCTGGCTGCTCGGCCTGGTCACCTCCACCACCATGGGCGGCATGATCCATCTGCTGCTGATGGTGGCCATCGTGGTGGTACTGCTGCGGGTGATCCGCGGCAACCTCTGAGGCTGACGCCTCAGTCGACCGGCGGGGCCATCAGCGCCACCAGAAAACCATCGCCGGTGGCGTTGCGTTCGGCCGTGGCGAACAGCAGCCCGGCCATGCCGGACTGAGGCTTGAACTGCAGCGTGCGGGTTCGGGGCGGTGCGCCCGCAGTGGCCAGCACCAGCAACCGGTGCAGCTGCTCGCGCCCGGCCTCGGTCAGCAGGCCGACCAGCAGCACATCCTCCAGGGATCCGGGCGGCAGGCCCAGCAGGCCTGGTGCGGCGTGGTTGAAGCCACGCACCACGCCTGCGTCGTCGAGCAGCAGGCAGCCCACCGGGGCCTTGTCGAACAGGATGACCTGCTGCCGCAGCTCCTCCTCCAGCGCCCGCTGAGTCCTCACCATCTCCTCGTGCTGCAGGTCCAGCTCCACCTGGTGCACCTGCAGCTCGTGCAGCAGCGCCAGGGCCTCGGGTGCAGTGCCCTGGTCCAGCGCCAGTCGGCACAGCACGCGCAAGGCGTCCGATGCGTCGTAGCGGCCAGCTTCGGGCACACGGCCCTCATCCAGCAGTACCTGCGCACGCCTGCGCAGTCCTGGCAAGTTGTAGGCGATGTCGTTGGGATGCATGCGCAGACCTCCTGTTGAGTCCTGCCGGTGTCAGCCCTGGCGCAAGCGCGATTCGAGCTCCTTGGCCGCGGTGATGTCGATGAACGTGATCACCACGCCCTGGATCAAATCGGCCAGGGTCCGGTACGGCTTGATTCTCACCATATACCAATGCCCGTCGCTGGTGGTGATTTCCTTTTCGGTGAAGGTCAATGTGCGCAGGGTCTGGCGCGCGTCGGCGTCGAGTTCGGGATAGTTCAGGGTGGTCGCCAGATCGCTCAGAGGGCGTCCGATGTCGCTCTCGCGCAGATGGATCAGGCGGGTGACCGGCTCGGTGAAGCGGCGCACCTGCAGGTCGTTGTCCAGGAACAGGGTGGCGATGTCGGTGCTGTTGAGCAGGTTCTGCATGTCGCTGTGGGCCAGCGCCAGATCATCCAGCTTGGTCTGCAGTTCCTGATTGAGGGTCTGCAGTTCCTCGTTCATGGACTGCGACTCTTCCTTCGAGGTGGTTAGCTCCTCGTTGGCCGACTGCAGCTCTTCGTTGGTGGATTGCAGGGCCTCGTTGGCGGCCTGCAGTTCCTCGGCCGAAGCCAGCATCTCGCGCCGCAGCGCCGCCATCTCGTCCTTGCAGCACAGCAGCTCAGCCCGCAGGGCCTCGTCGGTGGCATCGCGGCCGGCGGCGACCGGCCGGTCGGGCGACAGGGGCAGGGCCGGCCGGAACGCGACGATGAACAGACCGGCCTGCGGTGCCGGTGCCACCGTCACGCCCACAGCGGTGTCGGCGCCGCCCGGGTCCAGCGGCAGGTCGGGCAGCTGAACCGCCCGGCTCTCGACACGGGCCTGGCGCAGCGCCACCGCCACCGGCGTGCGGATGCCGGGTCGGGCCATGACATGGATGTTCCAGTTGGCCTTGCCGGCCGCCGGCTCCAGGTACGCGCCCACGCTGCCATGCACATAGAGCACATCCCCTTGTTCATTGACGAGCACCGCAGCGGGCGCGAAAGCCTGGAGCAGTGCCTGCTCGGCCAGGGTCTGCAGGCTGGTCGACGACGGAGATGATGCTGACAAGGGCAAGTCCTCGGTGTGGGTGGGATCGGCAGGCCGCGGACTGACTGGGAAGTCCACCGCGCCGGCCGACTGAGTATGGCTGCTGCGCCAGTACAGGCGCGAGCGCGGATTGATCGGGGTGAACAGGTTCTGTGCCGGCCCCACCGTCTCGGAACTGCCCAGCAGCAGCACACCACCGGGGCGCAGGCTGTACCCGAACAGGGGCAGCAGCCGGCGCTGCAGGGCGGCATTGAAGTAGATCAGCAGGTTGCGGCACGACAGCAGATCCAGGCGGGTGAAGGGGGGATCCAGGATCACGTCGTGGCGGGCGAACAGCACACGATCGCGCAGTGACGGGGCCACCCGGTAACCGTCTCCCGCGGGACGAAAGAACCGCTGCAGCCGCTGCGGCCCCACCTCCTCGGCCACGCGAGGACCGTACTGCCCGCGCCGGGCCACCGTGATCGCGGTCGGGCTGAGATCGCTGGCAAAGACCTGCAGGAGCGGCGCAGGCCGACCGGTGCGCTGCGTGAACGCGTCGGCCGCCTCGGCGTGCACCATCGCCAGTGTGTAGGCCTCCTCGCCAGTGGAGCAGCCGGCCACCCAGGCCCGCAGCAACTGGCCGGGCGGTACGCGGTCCAGCAGCGCGGGCATGACCTGGTCGCGCAGTTCGTCCCACACCTCCGGATCGCGAAAGAACTGGGTCACGCCGATCAGCACCTCCTGGAACAGCAGATCGAGCTCCGACGGATTGCGGCGTACCAGATCGGCGTAGGCGGCCAGGCTGCTCAGCCCATGCACGGCCAGCCGCCGGTCGATACGGCGCCGAAGCGTGCTGGGCTTGTAGTCCGAGAGGTCGTGCCGGGTGTGTTCGCGCAGCCGCTGCAGGATGGCGTCCAGGCTGGCAGCGGGGTCGGGCGGCGCGGCGCTGCCGGTTCCTGCCGGCTCGCCGAGGGCCGCCAGCAAGCGCGCCAGCAGCTCGCCAGCAGCGGCCACGATGTCCACGCCGGCATGGGCCAGCGCGTTCTGCGGCATCGCCGGGTACCGTGCGGTCTCGGGCGACTGCACCAGCGTCAGGCCACCGGCCTCATGGATGGCCTGCAACCCGAGGGTGCCGTCCGAGCCCATGCCCGAGAGCACCACGCCAATGGACCGCGCGCCGCCGTCGGCCGCCAGAGATGCAAACAGGTGGTCGATGGGCAGGCGCAGGCCGCGCGGCTGGGTGGGTGGATTCAGGCGCAGGTGACCGCCAGTCACCGTGAGGTCTTGCCCCGGGGGAATCACGAACACCTGATCGGGCTGCAGCCGCAGCCCGTCGGTGGCTTCCGTGACCGGCATGGCGGTGCAGCGGCGCAGCAGTTCGGTCAACAGCGCCTTGCGGGTGGGGTCCATGTGCTGCACCACCACGAAGGCCAGTCCGCTGTCGGGCGGCACCGCCGCCAGGAACGCCTCCAGCGGCGCCAGGCCGCCCGCGGAGGCTCCCAGCCCCACCACCCGCACCGAGGCCGGCGCGGGTGGGGCCGGATCACGGTGGAGGGGCAAGGGCATGGTCGATTATGAGGCGACCGGGGCCCGCGCACAGCCCTGCCCTGGCATGGATCGGTCGCCCGCTGCATGGGAGGCCGGCATCGCATGCCTGTCTGACTTTCAGGCTTGTACTGAGCGGCCGGTTGGCGTACGGTGTCCGGTGGCGCCACCCTCGGTGGTACCCGGCACCCCGTGCCGACCCGAACGCCCCTGACGTCAACCGAAAGCCACCCATGCTGTACCGATTCCAATCACAGGCCACCGCCGATCTCGTCATGCTGGGTGCCGATGCGCAGGGCGCTCTGCGGCTGATCGGCAAAGAACTCACGCCCCAGGGCGTGATCAGCCCGGATCAGCTTCCCATGGCCATCGACATCCTGCAGCAGGCGAGGCGAGAAGACCATGCCTTGCGTTCCAGGGATGAGCGATCGGCGCTGGAGCAGCTCGATCAGGTGAACGAGGTCGACCCGGACGTCCGCCTCTCGCAGCGGTTGGTGCCGCTGGTCAACATGCTCGAGCTGGCCAACCAAGCACATACAGCGGTCGTTTGGTCTGAGTCCTGAATGGCCATCCGCGCGAACAGACAACCTGGAGCGCGTCAACCATCGACCGCCTTGAGCAGCAATGCGTCAGTGCGATGCCAAGCAACGAACGTCAGCAAACAGCCTGAAGCGGATATCCAAAGTTGCCCGTTCCCTTGGTTTCGGTCTTGAATGAGCTTTCACCCGACACTCGGCTAGCCAGCGCTCTCAGACTGCCCTGACAATCCACCCGGCTCTGAAAAAGCCAGGCGCTGAAAACGCCACCGATGTCTGTCTTGGCACCCGCGCAAGCGGGTGCCCTTTTCGTCCAAACAACTAGCTCGCTGCCCTCCCGGGCAGCGACTGGCTTGCGCGCACGTGCAAGCCGCGTTTTGCGGACGGGATGCCCGAAGCGGTAACGCTCGGGGCACGGCTCATCGGCGTGTTTTCACATCCCGTCCACCCTCTTTGCTACCCGCACGCGGGGTGGGTTCTGTCAGCTTCCACGAGGAGTTGTTCCCATGTCCACCCCCGTTCCCCCGCCCGTTCCGCACGCGGCCGCGCTGGCCAGCCTGGCTGCGTTGTCGCTGGAGGGTCTGGATGGCCTGTCGGCCTTGTGCACCGTGCTGCGGCAGGCGCGCGAGTCGCCCGACTTTCTGCGCAACCCCGAGCTGCTGGACCACGCCCTGCAGGCCATGGCGCTGGTGGCCGACAACACCGCCGCGCTGGTGGTGCAGCAGGCGCGCGATGCCGGGGTGGATGTGCCCGAGCCGCCGTGCCGGTTGCGGCGGTTGCGGGCGCAGGGGGTGGTAGGCGGCTGACGCGCCCATGCCACAGCGCCCCGCTGAGGCTGCGGCATCATGAGCGCCGCATCACAACAACCTCAGGGAGATTTCATGCAGTGGTTCATTCACGTGTTGAAGCAGTACGCCACCTTCTCGGGCCGCGCCCGGCGGGCTGAGTACTGGTGGTTCGTGCTGTTCTATCTGGTGGCGCTGGTGGCGCTCACCGTGGTTGACCGGGCCTTGGGCTTCTGGTCGGCCGATGCCGGCATGGGCCTGCTGACCGGCCTGTTCATCCTGGGCACCTTGCTGCCCTACCTGGCGGTCACCACCCGCCGCCTGCACGACCGGGACAAGTCGGGCTGGTGGCAGTTGCTGAACTTTGTGCCCTTGATCGGCCCGCTGGTGCTGCTGGTGTGGATGGTCCGCGCCGGCAACACCGGCAGCAACAGCTACGGGGCTGATCCGAAGGCTTGAGCGGCGCTGTCAGCGATCGAAGCCTGCCCCGCGCGTGGCGTCTTCATGCAGCAGTCCCGTTTCGTCGAGGGAGGGCGGTGGTTGCCCGCGAGGGTCAGGACTGCCCGTCGTGGTCCAGCTGCTGTTGGCCGATCAACGCTTTCTGAAATTGCTCCATCCTGTTGCCATGTGCATTGGACGCCATCTTGAGGACCGTCAGCTCCTCTGGATGGTTCTTCTGGAGGTATTTGTCGCCAGCAGCTCGGTCGAGAAATGCATCCAGCGCAACTTTGATCGATTCGAGCCCGACAAGGACCTTGACGGCCAAATCCACCTTCGACGGGTCTGAATCGGCGGTTTTGTTGTAACGGTCGATGATGTTGCCCAAGTCCTTGACCGGCAGCCTGCGCAGTTCCCGGAGCTCTGGCATGGAGAGATAGCTGGGCAACCTTGAAAGTGCATCAAGCCCGAAATATGACCACAAAGGTCCCGTTGTCGCTGCATGGCTGGTCTTGAACCCAGTCCTGTCGTTGGTGCTGAGGGCGCTGATCTCTGCGTCGATATCACTCGCGTTGGGCCGTGCAGATGCGGGCAGTTCCTTCAGTGCGATGTCTGCCTGTTGGCGCAGGCCTTCGATGCGCGATGCAACGGACTTGGCGCCGTATTCTTCGAACGGGCAACCTTTCAATCTTTGAAAGATCGCCCGCAACGCGCCTGCCGTGACGGCCAGTTTCTTCACCCCATCGGCGTCAATGCGTTTGAGATTGGCCATCTTGTCCATCGTCTCCTGCAGGCGCTGGGCCAGCTGTGTCAGCTGGCGGAGCCGATTCGCGTAGATTGCGTCGTTGTCGCTTCCGGATCGACTGAGTTCACCGGCCAGAGACGTGATATCGACCATGCTTTGCTTGGACAAGATCGCCAGCCAGCTCAGGTTTTTGAGCTGCGTCATCGGATCGAGCCCTTTGCTCGTCTTGAGGTGGGGCGTTTCTACATGAACTGGCCGCCCGGCCGTCTGACGCGTGAGCTTTCGGAAGCCTCGGGCTGAGCTTCTTGCCAGAGGCTTTTCGGCCTTGCTGGAGCTGGTGTTGCCAGACTTTTCCGGCTTGGGCGGGGTCTTATCGTTGCTGCCGACGTTCTGCGGGCGCGATGCTTTGTGGAAGAGGTGAGGTCTCATGAAGATGGGCCTTGGTGATGAAGGAGTGCGCTGCCTTTGTCACCAAGTCATAACCAAAATCTCACAAATTCATAACCGTTAGTCTGGTTTGGAGCTGCAAGCGTGTTTGCCCAGAACCCCTTGTCGACCTTCAAGTCGCGTACCGCTGAAGCTGCGCCGCAACCGTACCTTCCGGCCGTTCTTCCGGTAGCTGCTATATATCGACCTCCCCCGCAGCCAGTCCGAGAGAACCGCATGCCGATCCCCTCCCTCCTGAAAACCGCCGCCCTCGCATTCACCCTGCTGGCCTCTGCTCCGGCCTTTGCCCAGGGCACACCCCTCAACGCCCCCGCCTTCGACGCCCTGGTGGCCCAGGGCCCGGTGGCGGACGCGGCCACCATCGCCGCCAGCCCCTGGGCCAGCAAGATCAAGCAGGCGGGCACTGTGCGGCTGGGGGGCACGCAGACCTCCAACCTGTTCTCGCTGCTCAACGAGAAGGACGGCCGGCTGCGCGGCTTCGATGCCGGGCTGGCGCAGATGCTGGCCCGCTACATCCTGGGCGATGCGGGCAAGGTGCAGTTCACGCAGGTGACCTCGTCCACCCGCGAGCAGGTGCTCATCAACAACCAGGTGGACGTGGTGCTGGCCACCTACTCCATCACCCCGGCGCGGGCCGAGAAGGTGTCGTTTGCGGGGCCTTACTTCAGTTCGCAGGCGGGCGTGCTGGTGAAGGCCAGCAACACCGCCATCCAGTCGCACACCGATCTGGCGGGCAAGCGGGTGGCCACGCAGGCCGGCTCCACCGGCCCGGCCATCCTGGCGCAGTTCGCGCCCAAGGCGGTGGTGCAGGAATTCCAGACCCACCAGGAATCGCTCAATGCCCTGCGCCAGGGCCGGGTGGAGGCTTACGTCACCGACCACACGCTGCTGCTCAACACGCTGAGCCTGGGTGGTTCGGAGGCCCGGCTGGCCGGCGCGCCCTTTGGCGCACAGGACGCCTACGGCATCGGCCTGCCCAAGGGGTCGGACGGGGTGGCCTTCGTGAATGGCTTCCTCAAGAAGATCCAGGCCGACGGCACCTGGGCCAGGCTGTGGACGCTGACCATCGGCCAGCGCACCGGCAGCACGGCCGTGCCCACGCCGCCCGCCATTCCCTGACCGCTGACCCGTGAACGAACTGGCGCAGCTGCTGGCCGGGCACGGCCCTGCGTTTGTGCAGGCGCTGGGCCTGACCTGGAAGCTCACCTTCATGGCCTTCGTGCCCGGCGTGCTGCTGGGCACGGGGGTGGCGCTGCTGCGGCTGTTGCCGCTGCCGCCGCTGCGCGCGGCCCTCACGCTGTATGTGGAGGTGTTCCGCAACATCCCCAGCGTGGCGCTGCTGGTGTTCATCGTGTTCGCGCTGCCCGACCTGAACGTGCTCATCGACTACGAGCCCAGCGTGGTGCTCACGCTGATGCTGGTGGCATCCGCCTTCACGGCGGACTATGTGCGCACCGGCATCAACACGGTGCCGGGCGGGCAGGCGCAGGCCGCGCTCAGCCTGGGCATGCGGCCGGCGCAGGTGGTGCTGGCGGTGGTGCTGCCGCAGGCGCTGCGCTCGGTGGTGCAGCCGCTCACCTCGCTGCTGATCGCACTCATGCTGTCCACCTCGCTGGCCTCGCAGGTGCCCATGCCGGGGCGTGAACTCACCGCGCTGGTGTCCAAGATCGCCACCGACTCGGCGGCCGGCATGGCGGCCTTCGGTGTGGCCGCTGCGCTGTATGTGGTCAGCGGTCTGCTGGTGGCCTGGGTGGGCGCCACGCTGGACAGACGCCTGCGGATCCTGCGATGAACCGCCCGCTGGAAGACGTTCTGTTCGGCGCGCCCGGCCCGCAGGCGCGCACCACGGCGCGTGTGCTGAGCGCGCTGGCCGCCCTGGCCCTGGCCGCGCTGGCGGCCGTGGTGGTGGTGCAGTTCCAGCAGGCCGGGCAGCTGGACGCGCGCCTGTGGCGCCTGTTCGCCCAGGGCAGCACCTGGGCGTTTCTGGCCCAGGGTCTGCTGGGCACGCTGGCGTCGGCCGCCATGGCGGCGGTCATTGCGCTGAGTCTGGGCCTGGTGCTGCTGCTGGGCCGCCTGGCGCAGCCACGCGTGGTGCGCTGGCCCACGGTGGCCCTCATCGAGCTGCTGCGCGGCACACCCACGCTGCTGCTCATCTATGTGTGCTTTCTGGTGCTGCCGCAGGCGGGCATCAAGCTCAGCACCTACTGGATGCTGACCCTGCCGGTGGGCCTGAGCACCGCCGCCGTGGTGGCCGAGGTGTACCGCGCCGGCGTGCTGGCCGTGCCGCGCGGCCAGGCGGATGCGGCGCGCAGCCTGGGCATGACGCAGGCCCAGGTGTTCCGCTACATCGTGTTCCCGCAGGCGCTGCGCTTCATCGTGCCGGCGCTGGTGGCGCAGCTGGTCATCGTGGTGAAGGACACCACCTTCGGCTATGTGGTCACCTACGGCGAGCTGCTGCAGAACGCCCGCGTGCTGGTGGCCAACCACAACACGCTGGTGCCGGTGTACCTGGTGGTGGCGGTGCTGTACTGCGCGGTGAACTACGCCATCTCGCGCGCCAGCCGGCGGCTGGGCCGGCCGGTGGCCTGAAGCGTTCATGCGAGACGCTGGTCGATGTAACGCTGGAACCGAGTCAGATCGCTTTGACGGACAGGGGTCTCTTTCAGCATGGCGTTCAGCCCGAGGTATTCGTGCGGGTCGAGCAGCAGCGCGTCGCCTGATTGCGCAAGCTGCTGCGCCACGTCCAGCAGGTCCGCCAGATCTTGACGCGCCACGCGCAACCCCAGGCTCGCTGCCTGCCAGTTGCCCGTTGAGGCGTGGTGGCCGACCTTGCGCAGCGCTGTGGTGACACGTTCTCGCTGCCCGCATAGTTTCTCCCAGCGGGAGGCAACCATGGCATCGCGGGGCGTGGGTGTCGGCGTGTCAAGGTTCAGGGCCTCTGCTTGAACGTTGTCGATGCTGTTGAGCACCCGTTGCAGCCGCTTCCAGTCGGCCCGGCAGCTGGAGTGGTGGGTCACCTTCGACAGGTTCGGTGTGTAGTGGCCGAACTCTTTTTGATGACCCTGCAGCACCATCTGCATGCGTCGAACCTGGGTACGCAGGGCCAGCCGTGCCGCCTGCACCTGGGCCAGTTCGTTGTCGCGACCGGAGCCTGTGGCAGCGGCTGCCAGGGCTTTTTCGGCGGTCCGCATCTGATGGGTGGCGGTGCGAAGCTGGGTGAGTTCAGCCGCCATCGGCGGGAATCGGTCGACGTGCAGGGCCAGCCGGTCCAGAAAGGTCGGGTCGAGCAGACCCGTGCATGACACGGCATCGCTGCGCGGCGTGGGCGGGTCAGCGTCTGCCCACTGAGGCTGCCGCTTGAGTGGGGCGGAACTGCGAGGGGACGGTTGGCCAGCTTCTTTCACCAGCTCGGCCTGCGGCTTGCTTTTGGGGTTCTTGCTGGGGGAGTGGCTGGTTGCCAAGGGCGCCGGTGATTCCGTCTGGGGAGACGGGCCTTTTGCAGTGGGTCGGGGAAGGCAGAAGCAGCGCATGGAGGGCAGATGGGGAGGCAGCGTCGGGATCGGGGATGAGGTCGCTCATTCGTCACCGTTTGGTGATGATCGTCTCGCCCCATCCCATCCGCCCGTCAGCAGCCCAGCCGCACCAACACGCGTTCGCCGGACCGGTGCGCGGCAACGCCTACAGGCCCGCCACCGCCTGACGCAGCATCAATGCCGCCAGCACCCACATGGTGGTGCCGATGAGGGCGTCCAGCCATTGCCAGGCGCGCGGGTGGGCAAACCAGGGTGCCAGCCAGCGGGCGCCAAAACCCAGCAGGCTGAACCACAGCGCGCTGGCGGTGCAGGCCCCGGCCACGAACCCGCCGCGCAGCGCGGCGGGCTGCTGGGCGCCGATGCTGCCCACCAGCAGCACCGTGTCCAGGTACACGTGCGGGTTGAGCAGGGTGAAGGCGGCGGCCTGGGCCAGCACCGCACCCCGGCCAGCAGCCGGGCCGGTCCCGCTGGCCTGCAGCGCTTCGGGGCGCCATACCCGCGACCAGGCCCGCCAGCCATACCAGGCCAGAAAGGCCGCGCCCAGCAGCGCCAGCACACGCGCCACACCGGGCCTGTCACCCAGGGCCTGCGCCATGCCGAACACGCCGGCAGCGATCAGCACCGCGTCGCACACGGCGCACAGCAGCACCACGCTGCCCACGTGTTCGCGCTTGAGGCCCTGGCGCAGCACGAAGGCGTTCTGCGCGCCGATGGCCACGATCAGCCCCAGGCCCAGGGCCAGGCCTTGCAGGTAGGCGCCGGTCACGTGCAGGTCATGCGTTGTCAGCCGGCCCGGTTGGGGGGCACCACGCCGGCGCGCTGCATGCGGCGGTAGAGCGTCATGCGCGAGAGGCCCAGGCGGCGCGCCACCTCGCTCACGTTCCAGTGGTGTTCACGCAGGGCCTGCAGCCAGTCGGGGTCGGTGGCGGCGGGTGCTGCGGTGGCAGGGCGGGCCGGCGTGTCGGCGCTGCGCAGTTCGGGCAGGTCGTCCAGGCCGATGCGGCCTTCGGTGCCGACGCTGGCGGCGTAGTCCAGCACGTTGCGCAGTTCGCGCAGGTTGCCCGGCCAGGGGTGGGCCAGCAGGCGGGCGCGGGCGGCGGCGTCCAGGCTGCGCCGTTGCGGCTGCTGGCCCAGCAGGCGGTCGATCATGACGCCCAGGTCGCTGCGCTCACGCAGCGGCGGCAGGGCGATGTGCGCGCCATTGAGCCGGTAGTACAGGTCGTCGCGGAAGCGCCCGGCGCGCACCAGCGCCTCCAGCGGCGCATGGGTGGCGGCCATGACGCGGATGTTCACCGGCACGGCGCGGGTGGCGCCCACCGGCAGCACCTCGCGCTCCGACAGCACGCGCAGCAGCCGGGCCTGCAGGGGCAGCGGCATGTCGCCGATCTCGTCCAGAAACAGGGTGCCGCCGTCGGCCTCCTGGATGAGGCCGCGCTTGCCCTTGGGGCCGGCGCCCGAGAAGCTGCCGGGCAGGTGGCCGAAAAGCTCGCTCTCGATCAGGCTCTCGGGGATGGCGGCGCAGTTCACCGCCACGAAAGGCCGGGCCCGGCGTTCGCTGGCGGCGTGCACCGCCTTGGCAAAGTACTCCTTGCCCGAGCCGGTCTCGCCGGTGATGAGCAGGCTGATGGGCGAATTGACCAGCCGGGCCACGCGTTCGATCTGGCGGTCGAGCACCGCATCACCGCCGCTGAGGGCGGCCAGGGGTGCGGGCACGCTGGCCGCCGGCCGCTCGGCGCTGCGGCTGGCGCGGGCCGGGGGTGGAGTGGCCGAGAGGAACAGCAGTTCTCGCCCGCCGCTGCGCATGACGGCGCGCTGGTCGCCGGGCCGCCCGGGCACGAAGCGGCCGAGCTGATCGAAGCCCAGGTCGAACAGCCGGTCGAAGCGCTGGCCCAGCACCGGCTGCGCGTCGGCCCGCTGCAGGGCCAGCTGGGCGCGGCGGTTGTGGCCCACCACCACGCCGTTGTCGTCCAGGGCCAGCAGGTATTCGGGCTGCACGTCCAGAAACTGCGGCGCGCCCGACAGGCGCAGCACCCAGTGCGGGCGGTGGCGGTGCAGGAAGGCGGCGTTCTCGATGTCGTGCGCCACGTTCTTCACCAGCTGCAGGGCCAGGTGCTGGCTGTCCTTGGGCTGGCTGGAGCTGAGCTGCGAGATGTCGAGCACCGCACTCAGCCGGCCTTCGCTGTCGTACACCGGGGCGGTGGTGCAGGTCAGCGGGATGTGGGTGGCGTCGAAGTGGTCGTCCAGGTGCACCGTCAGTGCCTGTCCGGTGCTGATGCAGGTGCCCACGCCGCAGGTGCCGGCGTGCTGCTCGCTCCAGTCAGCGCCCAGGTACAGGCCGGCCTTGCGCAGGCTGGGCTCGAACACCAGGTCGCCCAGAAAGTCCACCGTGACGCCGCGCGCGTCGGTCAGCAGCACCACATAGCCCAGGCCGGCCACGGTGCTGTAGAGCGTCTGCAGGCCATGGCGGGCGATGTGCAGGAAGGCTTCCATCTGGTCCTGGTGCTCGCGCAGGCGGGCCTGCGGCAGGATGACGGCCTCCTGCATGCGGGTGGGGTCGAGCCGGTGCTCGTGCACGCAGCGCAGCCACGACTCTCGGATGACCTGCTCGTGCCGGGCGGCCGCGCGCGCACCGGCGCCGTCGGCGGCCACTTCCATGACGGTGGCGATGTGCTGGCGCTGGCTGGCGTGCATGCGGGTCTCCCGGGGCGGACCAAAACCCCCACCTTTGCGGCAGGCCCGGGGCCTGTCAACCGGGGAAACCTCAGGCGTGGGAGCGCCACAATCCGGCCGAGGAGGACTCTGCATGAACACCCGTCGAATGACCGCATGGCGCCCCTGGCTGGCGGCCGTGGTGCTGGGGCTGGCCGCGACCGCGCAGGCCCAGCCCGCCGAGACGGTGGTGGATGTGCCCACGCGCCCCGGCGTGACGGTGCGTGCCCTGTACCTCGAAGCCCCGCAGGCCCGGGCGTCGGTGGTGCTGCTGGCCGGCGGCCACGGGGGCCTGCAGCTGGGCAGCGATGGCCGCATCGGCTGGGGCGGGGGGAATTTTCTGGTGCGCACACGGGCGCGCTGGGCAGCAGCCGGTCTGAACGTGCTGGTGCCGGATGCGCCGTCGGACCGGCAATCGCCGCCCTTTCTGTCGGGCCAGCGGCAGAAGCCGGAGCACCTGGCCGATGTGGAGGCCCTGGTGGCCTGGCTGCGGTCGCGGTCAACCGGCCCGGTGTGGCTGGCGGGCACCAGCCGGGGCACGCAGTCGGCGGGCTATGTGGGCACCGAACTGCCGCCACCGCGCGGACCGGACGGTCTGGTGCTGACCGCGACCATCCTCAGCGATCCGCAGGGCCGGGCGGTGCCGGCCATGCCGCTGGACCGCATCAAGGTGCCGGTGCTGCTGGTGCACCACCGCCAGGACGGCTGTTCGCACTGCGCCCCGGACAAGGCGCCGGCCCTGTTGTCGGCCTTGAGCGGCGCCGCGCGCAGCGAGCTGCTGTGGTTCGACGGCGGCATCAACCGCGGTGACCCGTGCGAGGCCGCCGGCCACCACGGCTTTGCCGGCCTGGACGGTGCCGTGGTGGAGGCGACGACGGCCTGGATGCTGCGCTGATCTAGCGGGATGCCGGCGCCCGCTCAGGGCGCGAGGTGCGCGAAGTAGTGCGCCATGGCCGCCACGTCGTCGTCGGCAATGCCGTAGAGCGACGCGGCCATGATGGTGTCGCGGCCCACGGCCTGGTTGCGCTGGAACTGGCGCATGGAGTGCAGCAGATAGTCCTCGCGCTGGCCGGCCAGGCGGGGCATCTGCTCGCGCCCGGCGTAGCTGGGCAGGTGGCAGCTGGCGCAGCGGTTGCCGTCGGCCACCCGCTGGCCCTGCGCAAAGCGGGCCGCGTCCCGGGTGCCCGGCACCGGCTTGATGGGGGTGGACGCGAAGTAGCCGGCCATGGCGCTCAGGTCGGCATCGCTCACGCCGTCCAGCAGGCCTTTCATGGCCGGTATGTCGCGCAGGCCTTCGCGGATGACCACCAGCTGGTTCTCCAGGAAGACGCGCGGCTGCCCGGCCAGCGAGGGGATGTTGGGCAGCACCGACTGCCCGCCCGCGCCGTGGCAGGCGGCGCAGGCCTGCAGACGACCCTGCAGTTCGGGCGAGAGCGTCTGGGCATGGGCACCCGATACGGTGCCGGCCACCGCCAGGGTGGCCAGCGTGCGTGTCAGCGAGGACAGGAGCGTCATCACCGGCTGTAGCTGATGCGGTAGATGGCGCCCAGCTGTTCGTCCGACACCAGCACCGAGCCGTCCTTCATCTGCGCCAGATAGGCCGGGCGGCCCCAGAAGCTCTGGTCGGCCGGGTTCATGAAGCCGGTCATGAAGGGCTCGACCTTGGCATTGCGGCCGTCCGCTCCGGCCTTGACCACCACCACATCAAAGCCGGTCTTGGTGGTGCGGTTCCACGATCCCTTGCGGGCGTTGAACAGCGCGCCGCGGTACTCGGGCGGGAACATGGTGCCGGTGTAGAACATCACGCCCATGCTGGCGGCGTGCGGGCCCATCAGGGCCACCGGCTGCTCCACGCCGGCGCAGGCGTTGGCCTTCTTTACGTCGGTGTCGGGCAGCTTGCCTTCATGGCAGTACGGGAAGCCGTAGTTCAGACCCACCTTCTGCATGCGGTGCAGGGTGTCGTTGGGCATGTCGTCGCCCATCCAGTCGCGGCCATGGTTGCTGAACCACAGTTCCTTGGTGGTGGGGTGCCAGTCGAAGCCGACCGTGTTGCGCACGCCGGTGGCCACCACCTCCATGCCGCTGCCGTCGGGGTTGTAGCGGCGGATCTGGGCGTATTCGGGGGTGGGCAGCTCGCAGATGTTGCAGGGTGCGCCGAAGGGCACATAAGCTTGCCGTCCGGACCGAAGGCGATGTACTTCCAGTTGTGGTGCGGCTCCTTGGGCAGCTTGAAGGCGGCGGTCATGTCCACCGGGGCGGCGGCCGGGTTGGTGGTGATGCCGTCATAGCGCAGCACCTTGTCGATCGCCATCACGTACAGCGAGCCCTTGTTGTAGGCCACGCCGGCGGGCTGGTTGAGCTTGTCCACCACCACGCGCACGCTGCGCGAGCTGCCGTTGTCGGTGACCTCATACACCCGGCCGATGCCGCGCGTGCCCACGTAGATCTTGCCGTTGTCGGCCATGGCCATGGCACGGCCGCCCGGCAGGCCGGTGGCCCAGATCTCGGCCTTGAACCCCGGGGGCAGCTTGACGCGATCCAGCGGGATCTGGTCGGCCGGCGTGACGGTGAGCTTGCCGGCCAGCGGTGCCAGGGTGGAGCTGGCCATGCTGGCGGGCATGCCCTGTTTCCAGGCCGGTTGCGGTGCGGCAGCAGGGGCCGCAACCGCCGGAGCGGGTGCCGGTGCGGGCGCGGCGGCCTGGGGCGCCACGACGGTCTGGGCACAGCCGGCCAGGGCGAGTGCGGCGGCGGCGGCCAGCAAGGCCGGGCGATGGGTGAAGGACGAATGCATGGCGTGTCTCCGGTGTCGTTATGAAAGTGGCGTGCCGCAAGCCAGGCCCGGGCACGCGGCGCATTGTGTGCATGCTTACAGAGTCTGCCAAGCGGGTGGACCCGCAGGGGGACGGCACCGGCATCGCCTAGGTGACACCGCCGTCCGGCCGCGCGACGGGCGGCGGGCGCATCCTGAAGCCTGCGGTCACGAAGTCCCACGGGTCTGCATCCCGACAGGATGCGTCCCTGCTTCCGTGGTCCATTTCCCTGCACAGACTCGACATGCACAGAACTTCATCCGTTCGAAACGGCGCTCAGGAGCGGTTGGCCCCATCGCAAAGCGGGTCGTCGGAATCATCCGAAGATCGTGCCGAGCCTGATCTGCTGAGGCAGTCGCGGCGGGAGAAATGCGAAAGCGGTGCCAGGCCCGCCCAGGTGGATGTGGCGGAGGTGACGGAACGTCCCGTCACGCCAGGCGATGTGTTGACACTGGCAGGCGTCGCGCTGTCATGGCCTGTGCGTGCCGCGCTGGGGGTGGGATTGGTCCCGCTGGGCCTCACCTTCGCACTCGGGACTTCGCTGGTGCGGGGTGTCCGGGGCCACGTCACACCGGACACGAGCGGCTTCACCTGGGCGGCAGGCGGTCAGAACGCCGAAAAGGCCGATGCCCATGACATGCGGGTGGTCGTGCCCGGGGCCGAATTCGACGACTGGAACGGCAGCACCGCCAGAGCTGTCAAGGTCAGGCACACGGTGCACACCGTCGATCTGACGGTGGACCGAAACGCCTGGTCGGACAAGAAGCTCGACAGCGACACGTTTTCCGGTCTGACATTGAAGAGCCGTCTCGACTTTGTGGCCCACGGCACTTCGAAGTACTGCGACAACTTTTCGGCGACAGAGATTGCAGATCGACTGGCTCAGGGAGGGCTCAGGCGGGTCGGTGTGATCAAGTTTCACTCCTGCCATGCGGGCTCGAAACATTTTCTGGAGGAGCTGGGACAGCGTCTGGCCGAACGCGGCATCGAGTTCGGCTGGCTGTCGGGCGGCGTGGGCCTCATGGGTGACCTGCGGGTTCCGGCCAGGCTGGGCCGGCACACCTACACCTGGAGTCCGGTGATCATGCCCTGGCATCGGGTCAGTGGGCTTTACGCGCCGGAGGCACTGACCCGAAGGGTGCTCAAAGGCAATGCCGCCGTGGATTTCAAAGGGACGGTGTACGACTCGCACCGACCGAGCTGGCGGATCGCCTCCGATTTTTCGCCGTTGCACTGACGCCCGTCGGCAGGCGGGGCGGGTTGCCTCAGCGCCTCAGATCGTCCAGCGCCGGCACCGCCGCCAGCGCGGCCAGCACCAGGGCCAGCGGCACGGTGAACACATAGCCCACCGCCTTGAAGCCGAAGGCCCCGGCCACCGCACCGGCCATGAAGGCCAGCAGCAGCCCGGCCAGCACCACGATGCGCGGGCCGTCGGTGCGCACCGGCGCCTCGCCTTCGGCCGGTGTGCGGCGGCTGTGCAGGGCGCGCCCGATCTCGATGCCCAGATCGGTGACCACGCCGGTCATGTGGGTGGTGCGGATGACCGCACCCGAGAGCTTGGTCACCACCGCGTTCTGCAGCCCCATCATGAAACACAGCAGCACCACGGTGAACGGCACCAGCAGGCCCTCGTAGCGCGAGAGCTGCGAGCCGGCCAGGCCGAAGAGCAGGATGAGTGCGGCTTCCAGCAGCAGCGGCAACGCGTATTCGCTGGCCAGGCGGCGGCGCCGCGCTTCCAGGATCAGCACCGAGCTGACGATGGCGCCCGCAAGAAACGCCAGCACGCTGACCGTGGCGTCCACCACCAGGCCCAGTTGCCCCAGCGCGAGCTGATCCGCCAGCATGGACAGGCTGCCGGTGACGTGCGAGGTGTACTGCTGCACCGCCAGGAAGCCGCCGGCGTTCATGGCACCCGCCACGAAGGCCAGCGCCCAGCCCAGCTGCCGGTTGGCCGAGAGCGTGCGTTCCCGGTTGAGCAGGAAGCGGGCGTAGTTGGCGGGCATGGGCGTTGTCGGTTCAGGGCGCCAGCAACGCCGGCGCGGCCTGGGTGATCAGCAGGCCGGCCACCGCGCTGACGGCGATCAGCGTCATCACGCCCAGCTTGAAGCGGAACAGCGCCAGCGCTGCCAGCAGCACCAGCGCACCGGCCACGGCATCGACCCGGCCGCTCCAGCCCTGCGGCCACACCACGTGCTGGGCAAAGAACACGGCCAGGTTGAGGATGACGCCCACCACCGCAGCGGTGATGGCGCTCAGCGGTGCGGTGAAGCCCAGCTTGCCGTGCGTGGCCTCCACCAGCGGGCCGCCGGCCAGGATGAAGATGAACGACGGCAGGAAGGTGAAGAAGGTGACCAGCGCGGCGGCCAGCATGCCGCCGGCCAGCAGCGCCTCGGGCCCCAGCACCGCCTGCTGCCAGCCGCCCACAAAACCGACGAAGGCCACCACCATGATGAGCGGGCCCGGCGTGGTCTCGCCCAGGGCCAGCCCGTCGATCATCTGCGGGCCGGTGAGCCATCCGAAGTGTTCCACCGCGCCCTGGTACACATAGGGCAGCACCGCATACGCACCGCCGAAGGTGAGCAGGGCGGCCTTGCTGAAGAACAGCCCCATCTGCGTCAGCGTGTCCTGCCAGCCCACGGTGGCCACCAGGACGCCCATCACCAGCAGCCACAGGCCGAGTCCGCAGGCCAGCACCTGCAGCAGTCGGCGGCGGCTGAACCGGGCGTGGGTCGGGGTGGGGGTGTCGTCGTCGATCACGGCCGGCGCATGGGGCTGGCCGCTGGCGGCGTGACCGGAGCCCGAAGGCGTGAACACCCCCGGTGCCAGCCGCGAGCCGACCCAGCCGGCCAGAGCTGCCACCGCCACGATGGCGGGGAAGGGCGTGTCCGCAAAGGTGAGGGCAGCGAAGGCCAGCGCAGCGATCAGCGCCATCCATCGGTTCTTCAGCGCCCGCGTGCCGATGCGGTGCGCCGCGTGCAGCACGATGGCCACCACCGCCGGCTTGATGCCGTAGAACAACCCGGCCACCAGCGGCGTGTGACCGAAGCTCAGATAGACCCAGCTCAACCCCACGAGGATGAACAGCGAGGGCAGCACGAACAGGCCGCCGGCCACCAGGCCCCCCCAGGTGCGGTGCATCAGCCAGCCGATGTACGTGGCCAACTGCTGGGCCTCGGGGCCGGGCAGCAGCATGCAGTAGTTGAGGGCGTGCAGGAAACGCCGTTCGCTGATCCAGCGGCGCCGCTCCACCAGCTCGGCATGCATGATGGCGATCTGACCGGCCGGCCCGCCAAAGCTCACGAAGCCCAGCTTGAGCCAGAACAGGAAGGCCTCGCGGCGGCTGATGGTGGGGGTGGTCATGCAGGGATCAGGTCATGCGGGCCAGCAGCGCCAGCCCCGCCTGGATCATGGCCCACACCACGCCGGACACCACGGCGGTGGCCACGGCCGCACCCAGCCAGCCCGCCAGCATCCACAGGCCGTCGCGCTCCAGCACGCCCAGGGCCATGAGCGCAATCGCCAACGCCGGCAGCGTGTTGCCCAGCGGCACCGGCAGCATCAGCACCACGGCCAGCAGCAGGCAGGTCAGACCGGCCAGGTTCTCCAGCGGCGGGCGCACCATGAAGCGCCAGCGCGGCCGCAGCAGGCGTTCGGCCTTCTGCAGCCAGGGAATCAGCCGGCGCACCAGCGCCGCCAGATCGTCCCGCGCGATCGAGCGCTGCGCCACCACCTTCGGCAGCCAGGGCCTGAGCCCCAGCATGAGCTGCAGCGACAGGAACAGCAGCGGCGCCCCGAGCACGGTGGAGACACCCGGCGGCACCGGGAAGATGTTGGGCGCGGCGAACACGAACATCAGCGCACCCAGGGCCCGATCGCCCAGAGCGGCCAGCAGGTCGCCGATGGCCACGCGGTCGCGGGTGTCGTCGTGCGCCAGATGGAACAGCACCACCGAGAGCGGTGCGGCGCCGGGAGAAGGGAGCGGTGGAAGGGTCATGCCGGGGGAAGTATAGGAAGCCCTTGCCCATGGCCCAGGGCCATCGGCCTTTGCCGTTCGGCTACGGGCATGAAATCAATAGTCTTTCGTCATGACTTCTCCGAGGCTGTGGCCGCGTAATGCGCCACCCCTCCATCTCACGCGTCCGCCACCCGGCGGCTGCGCCGGTTCTGGGGTCTCGAACGGAGCATTCCCATGACCCAACCCAACCCAGGTTGTATTCCGGCATGCCTGATCACCGCCGATCCGGCGGAGATCGATTTCCACATCCACGCCTTCAACAGCCACCACGGCCACGACATGGTGCTCGACGCACCGGGCGAGGGCTGCATCGTCATCGACGGCCACCTGCTGCGCGGCGGCCATCGCGTCGGGCAAGGCCTCTGGCAGAGCCGGGACCGGCGCTGGCGCTTCTGCCTGAACGAGCAGGGTGACCTGCTGGTGGAAGGCCTGCAGCCAGAGCTGCGCTGCCACCTCACCGTGCTGGGCTGGCTGCACCGCTGGACCTCGCCCGGCCGGGCGGTGGGGATCGAACTGGAGGGGATGGTGGCGTGGCCGGCAGGATCTGCGGTCAGCCCGTCGACCGTGTCAGCGGTCCCAGCCACCCCAGCACCAGCATCAGCAGGCTGATGGCCACCAGCCAGCCGCCCAGGATGCGCTGACCGATGGCGGTGCCGTGGGCCAGGCGGGGCTGGCGGCCCAGCAGTTCGCCCCAGAAGGCCAGCTGCCCGGTGATGAGCAGGGCGCCCACCACGCTGCCGCCGATGGTCAGGAAGCGCTGCCACGGCGCAAATCCGGGGTCGCCCGAGCCCAGGCCCACCAGCAGGCCGGAGAGCGCGCACAGGGTGGCGACGAGGGCAGCAGGCCCGGTGCGGTCGGCGGCCACCAGCACGGCGCAGGTCAGGGCCAGTGGCAGCAGGCCGCGGTCGGTGTCGGGATCGGCCAGCGGCACCGTGAGCAGGCCGCCGATCGCCAGTCCTGCCGCCAGGGCCCAGATGGCGACCGCCTTCCTCGGTTCATCCACCCGGCCCAGGTACAGGCCCAGGGCCAGCAGCATGAGCACATGGGCCGGTGCCAGCAGCGGGTGCAGCAGGCCCACATAGAACGGGGTGGCCCCCGGTATGGCGCCATGGGCCAGGGCGGCCAGCGGCGCCAGCCCCAGCGCGCCGGTCAGTGCGGTGCGTCCGGGTTTCACAACCAGCCGGCCAGAAAGCCCACGCCGATGGCGGAGATCACCACGCCGCAGCCGCGCACCAGCTGGACGCCCTGGGGCCAGCGCACCGCCATGCCCAGCACGATGCCGCCTAGGTGCAGCAGGCCGGTGGCCACCATGAAGCCGGCGGTGTACATCAGCGGGTTGGTGGCGTCGGGCAGCTCGGTGCCGTGGGCGTAGCCGTGGAAGATGGCGAAGGCGCCCACCACCACGGCGGCCAGCCACAGCGGCGGACGGCTGCCCAGCGCGACCATGGCGCCGATGACGATGGCCGAGGCGGCAATGCCTTCTTCCACCAGCGGCACCGGCACACCGGCCAGACCCAGCACACCGCCCAGCGCCATGACGGCCGGGAACACCACCGGCAGCGTCCAGACCGCGCGCTCGCCCATGAAGGCGCCCCACAGGCCCACCGCCACCATGGCCACCACATGGTCCCAGCCCAGGATGGGGTGCACGAAGCCGCTGGCAAAGCCGCCGGCCAGGTTGTCGGCGCCGGCATGGGCGTGGGCGCCCTGGGCCAGGGCCAGCAGCGTCAGGAAGGCGGCCCAGCGGGCACCGTGGGAGAGGAGGCGATCGGTTTTCATGGAACTCCTTGTGATAGACAGGGTGAGAAATCAGGTGATCAGGCCCAGGCGCTGCAGCACCCAGAGTGTGCCGATGCCGGCAATGACGAGCGAGCCCCCGGCCACCACCACCGCTCGGTAGAAGCCGGTCATGCGCAGCCACCAGGCCAGCGGGAAGAAGGCCGCCACGATGGCCAGCTGGCCCAGCTCCACGCCCAGGTTGAAGCCGCCCAGCGCCACCGCCAGCTGGCTGCCCGGCAGGTTGAGGTCGATCAGTGCGGTGGCAAAGCCGAAGCCGTGGATCAGGCCGAACACGAAGGCCATGCGCCAGCGCTCCAGCGCGAACCAGCCCATCAGGTTGTTGAGCGCGGCCAGCACCACCGAGAGCGCCACCAGGGTCTCCACGATGGCCCGGGGCGGCTCGACCACCCGGGTCAGTGCCAGCGCCAGCGTGATGCTGTGCGCCACGGTGAAGGCCGTGACCACCGCCACCACGTCCATCAGCGAGCTGCGCAGCGCGTCGCGGGCCGGCCAGTGCAGCAGCCAGCCGCGCTGGCGCTGCAGGGGTGCCAGCAGCAGCAGACTCAGCAGGAACAGGATGTGGTCCAGCCCGATCCAGATGTGCCACACGCCTTCGGTGATGTAACGCCACAGGGTGCTGCCGATGCCGCCGTCGTCTGCCCGGCTGGACGGTACCAGCCGCACCTCGGGCTGATCGGTGCTGAGCACCGCACTGGTCTGCAGGGCGTCGGTCTGCACCCGTATCAGGCCGCGATGCAGGCTGTCGCGTTCGAAGATGAGCCCGTAGCGCAGCGTGAGCCCGGCCAGCTCGCCCGGACACTCGATGGCCGATTCGGCACTGAGGTAGAAGCCGTCGGCCCGCTCGCTGGCCATCAGCGGCGTGGGCACCTGCCGGCATCGCCCGCTGTCGCTGCGCAGCTGCAGTTCGCGGTCGAGCCAGGTCTGCAGTTCGATGCTGCGGGCCGAGGCCTCGCCCCAGGTGACGCGGCCATCGCGGTCACGGTCCAGGTCGAACAGCAGATCGATGTCGCGCAGGTTCACGTCGGCGCGCAGCACCAGCGCGGACCCGCGCTGTTCCACCAGCAGGTAGCTGTTGCTGCTGGAGTGGGCCAGCACGAGGCCGGGCAGCAGCGCCAGACAGGCCAGCAGGTGCAGCGCGAGCCGGCGCATCGGTCGGGTCAGAAGGGTCAAGCCGGTGCTCCTCATCGGCCGAGCCGGGTCTGCAGGGTCCGGGCCAGGCTGGCCAGGACCGGGTCGGTGTAGCCGGTGCGGCGCATCCAGTCCAGCACCGGTCGGGCGTCGGCCGGGCGGTCGCTGGCCAGGGCGGCTTCGATCAGCAGGGCTGCATCGGCCGGCTCCTGCTGCTCGGTCCAGCTCTGGACCGCCAGCGCCAGGCCGCGCGGCAGGTCGGCGCGGTGGCGGATGTAGAACATCATCTGAGGCCGCTCGATCAGTGCCTCGTTGCGCTGGGCCTGGGCGGCCATGCGTTGCGACACCTGGTTCTCCAGATCGGCCGCGCGCGGGTCGCGCAGGGCGCTGGCCGCCAGCAGCGCCTGCACCAGCAAGGCGTCGGTGGGCTGCACCGTGGCCAGGCTGGCCTCCAGGGCCTGGGCATGCTGACCGGCGGCATTGAGTGTTTCCGCCAGCGACAGGCGCACCAGATGCGAACCCGGGTGTCGCTGCAGATGTTGCTGCCACACCTGCGCCGCCTGCATCGGCCGCCCCGCGGCCACCAGCGCCATGCCCTGGTGGTAACGCAGCCAGTCCTGGGCCAGCGGGCCCTGGAGGTCGGGCTGCTGCACCAGGCGCTCGAATGTGGGCACCGCTGCCTCGGCCTGGCCGGTGCGGTATTGCAGCGTGGCCTGGCAGGCCTGGCCTTCGACCGCGCCGAACCGCTGGCCCAGCTCGGTGCAGTCGGTACGGGCCTCGTCCAGGCGCGAGGTCAGCAAATACAGCGAAAAGCGCCATGACCAGGCCTCGGCACGCTGCGGCTCCTGGGCGATGGTGGCGGTCAGGTCCGCAATGCCGCCCTCGAAGTCGTGGAAGCCCTGGCGCACCAGTGCCCGCATGAAATGGCCCTCGGCCGGCAGCTGGCGAGCGTCCCACCAGGGCTGCAGGGCCGCACGGGCTGCGCCGTACCAGCGCAGGTCGCCTTCGCGCAGGCCGAGCACGAACACTTCGCGGGCATAGCGCCATGCGGTGTCCTGCCGCTTCGGGTCGGCCCGCCAGGCGCGTTCGGCTTCCCTCAGCGACGACCCCGCGCCGGCGGTGGCCTGCACCGATACCGGCACGACTACCCGGTCGGGCGCCGGCACGAAGCGGGCCTGTGCCCCGGCGGGCAGATTGACCCCGGCAGTTAGCGCGGCAAACAGCACGGTCGCAATATGACCGTAGGGTTTACCCTTGCATCCGGCCATTTCCACAGTTGGTTTCATGGTTAACCGCAAAGATGAACAAAATTCTTCAGGGATACGCCAGAATAGCACTCGCAGATTCGGGAGTTCGCCCTGTCTGCGCTTTCCCGGACAAACCAACAACCTTACGGTGAATCACATGAAACTGTTCATTTCTGCTCTCGTGTCGGCCTTCGTTCTGGCCACCGCTCCCGCCGCATTCGCCGCAGCCCACGCCGGCGGCAAGATGGACGAGAAGGTCGATTGCTCCAAGAAGGAGAACGCCGACAAGGAAGCCTGCAAGAAGAAGTGATCGTCGCCTGACGTCACACTGCAAAGGCCCGCTCTGCGGGCCTTTTGTTTTGTGACGTTTTCACGAATGACGAGCGTGATTCATTTGGTAACCATTTGCCCCGATTCGTTGAATCCAATGCCGGACCGGCTGCGTACGCCACCGAATTTAATTCGGAATTAATTAATAGACGGCGACCCGCCCGAGGGATCGGCCGGATGCCGACGGCCCGGGCACCGGGCGACAATGCCCGCATGCAGGACGACATCCCCACCCTGCGGCGCCTGCTGGGCAGCTGCCGCACCATTGCCGTCGTCGGTCTTTCGGCCGAATGGCACCGCCCCAGTCACTTCGCGGCCAAGTACATGCAGTCGCACGGCTACCGCATCGTGCCGGTCAACCCCCGCTACCCGGAGATCCTGGGCGAGACCAGCTACCCCCGGCTGGAGGACATCCCGTTTCCGGTCGACATGGTCGATGTGTTCCGCAAGGAGGACGAGATGCCCGCCGTGGCCCGCAGTGCGGTGGCCATCGGGGCGCGCTGCCTGTGGCAGCAGCTGGGCCTGCGCAGCGCCGAGGCCGACGCCATTGCCACCGCCGCCGGCCTGGACAGCGTGTGGGACCGCTGCGTGAAGATCGAGCATGCCCGGCTGTTCGGCGGCCTGCACTGGGCCGGCGTGAACACGCGGGTGATCTCGGCGCGGAGGCCCGTCTGATGGCCGACCGACAGTTCCGCCCCGAAACGCTGGCCATCCATGCCGGCCAGATCCCCGACGCCGCCACCGGCGCCCGGGCCCTGCCCATCTACCAGACCACCAGCTTCGTGTTCGACAGCGCCGAGCATGCCGCCAGCCTGTTCAACCTGCAGACCTTCGGCAATGTGTACTCGCGCCTGTCCAACCCCACGGTGGCCGCGCTGGAGGAACGTGTGGCCGCGCTGGAGGGCGCACGGGCTGCCGTGGCCTGCGCCAGCGGCATGGCCGCCGAGACCCTGGCCCTGACCACGCTGCTGCAGGCCGGCGACCATGTGGTGGCCGGTGGCTCGCTGTACGGCGGCACCGTGACGCTGCTGGCGGTGAACCTGCGCAAGTTCGGCATAGAGACCACCTTTGTGGACGCCACCGACCCGGCTGCCTTTGCCGCTGCCATCCGGCCCGAGACCCGCGCCCTGTATGCCGAGACCCTGGGCAACCCCAGCATGGTGGTGCTGGACATCGCGGCCGTGGCCGACGTGGCCCATGCCCACGGCCTGCCCCTGATCGTGGACAACACCGTGCCCAGCCCGTACCTGTGCAACCCGGTGGCGCTGGGGGCCGACGTGGTGGTGCACAGCGCGACCAAGTACCTGGCCGGCCACGGCACCACGCTGGGCGGCGTGGTCGTGGAGGGCGGTCGTTTCGATTGGGCCAATGGCCGCTTTCCCGGCATGACCGAGCCTTCGCCGGGCTACCACGGCGTCAAGTTCTTCGAGACCTTCGGCGACTTTGCCTTCACCATGCGCTGCCGCATGGAGGGCCTGCGCGTGTGGGGCGCCTCGCTGGCACCCACCAGCGCCTGGCAGATCCTGCAGGGGATCGAGACCCTGCCGCTGCGCATGGAGCGGCACTGCAGCAACGCGCTGGCGGTGGCGCAGTTCCTGCGCGACGACCCGCGCGTGGCCTGGGTCAGTTACCCCGGGCTGCCCGACCACCCGCAGCACGACCTGATGCGCCGCCAGATGCGCGGGGCTTCGGGCCTGCTGGCCTTCGGTGTGAAGCCGGCGGCAACAGCCGGGGCCGAAGGCGGGCTGGCGGCCGGCGTGCGCTTCATCGAGTCGGCGCAGTTCATGAGCCACCTGGTCAACATCGGCGACACCCGCACCCTCATCAGCCATCCGGCCAGCACCACCCACCGGCAACTCGATCCGGCGCAGCAGCTCAAGGCCGGGGTGTTGCCCGACATGGTGCGCATCTCGGTCGGGCTGGAGCACATCGACGACATCCTCTGGGACATCGACCAGGCGCTGGCGCGGGCCGTGGTGGCCTGAGGCCTGTTGCCGTGCTCAGAGGGCGGTGCGGCGACGGGCGAAATCGATTGCGGCTGCCAGCGCCCGGCGGCCCGCCTCGGTATCCTGGTTGAACTGGTACTCGTGGCCCAGCGGCGGCTGGTGATCCGCAGCAAAGAACAGCCCCTCAACCGGCACACCCAGGGTCTGCAGGCGGTTGTGCAGCAGCAGCGACTGGTCCAGCAGCGGGTCGGCATTGCCCGCCGACACGAAGGTCGGCGGGAAGGATGCATCCAGGTGGGGCAGCACCGCGGCATCGCGGTAGGCCTGACTCTGGCGCGCATCACGCTGACCAAAGAAGGCCCGCACCACTGTGTTGAGGAACGGGCCGAAGGCTCCGTCGAAGTTCATCCGGTCGAAATCGAATGGTCCGCAGAAGAGCAGCGTGCCTCGCAGCTGGGCCGGCCGGAGGGCCGGGCGGATGCCGATGCGCTGCGCGTGCTCGGGCTGCACGTGGATGTGGGCCAGCAGTGCCGCCAGGTGAGCCCCGGCCGAGTCGCCGGCCAGCAGGATGCGGCTGCGGTCGATGCCCAGCACGTCCGCTTGCTGGTCCAGGTGGGCCAGCGCCGCGTTGAGCTGGTGCAGTGGTGTGGGGAACCGGGCTTCCGGCGCTCGCGTGTAGGCGGGTGCCACGGTCACGAAACCATGCGATGCCAGCAGCCGCAGCCACGGGTCCACATCGCGCTTGTCGCCCGCCACCCAGGCGCCGCCATGCACCCACACAATGGCTGGCAACCGTTGTTCCGGGGTCCAGCCGGCCGGGCGGTACAAGTCCAGCGGCAGGCCGGGCACATCACCGGAGCGCGTCGAGACTGGCTGGTCTCGCAGGGCCTGCACGCCCTCGGGCACATGGCGCTCCAGGGCGACTGCCGCATTGCGCGCGCCTCCGTCGAACAGCCATCGGATCAGCGTCACCGCCGGACGGGGCGTGATCTGGTGCACGAGTACCAGCCCGGCCAGCAGCAGGGCCAGCAGGCTCAGCGCAGTCCCTGCCCGCCGCAGCCAGCGCAGGCCTGGGGAGTGGTGGGGGGTATGCGTCTGCATGGCCGAACTTTAAGTCCATCGGCCAAGCAGGGATTCACATCCGCAGGCAGCGCCACAGCACCACCGGGATATCCAGGCGCCGCACCGTGACGCGGGTGGCCCAGGTGCGGTGGTCGATGGCCGCGATGTGGTCCAGCACCCGCAGGCCGCCTTGCACCACGGCGCGCAGCTCCCAGCCGCCCCGGCCGGGCAGGCGGTGCACCAGGGGGGCGCCCTGCAGCATCAGCTCGCGGGCCTGGGCACACAGGGCCTGCACCACGGCGCGGCGCGGCCCGTCCAGCCGGGCTTCGCGGGCCCGGTCGTCCGGACGGTGGTGGAAGTCGTCCACCGTCAGGCCATGGCGGCTCAGCTGGTCTTGCGGCAGGTAGCTGCGGCCGTTGGGCAGGTCGCGGCCGATGTCCTGCCAGAAGTTGATGAGCTGCAGTGCGCTGCACACGGCATCGCTCTGGCGCAGGGCTTCGTCGCCGGTCACGCTGTAGAGCTGCAGCAGCAGACGCCCGATCGGGTTGGCCGAGCGGCGGCAATAGTCCAGCAGCTCGGGCAGGTCGGCGTAGGTGTGGCCGCTGGCCGTGTGGCGCACATCCTGCGCGAAGGCACTCAGCAGGTCGTGCAGCAGCGTGGGATCCAGGCTGTGCCGTTGCACTGCAGCCACCAGCGGCGGCCACAGCTGAGGCCAGCGCGCCGCGTCCCGTCCCTGCAGGGCGAGATCGAGCTGTTCGCCCAGAGCGGCCAGATCGGCCAGGCGCTCGGGGGCATCGGCCGATCCTTCGTCGGCGATGTCGTCGGCCGTGCGGGCGAACTGGTAGATGGCCGCCACCGCCGGCCGCAGGGACGCCGGGCACAGCCAGGAGGCCACCGGGAAGTTCTCGTAATGACCCACGTTTCCGCCCAGCGGCATGGCCGGGCTGTTGCCGATGGAAGGTAGGTTTGCCACTACAATTTCGCTTACTAACCGGTCAGTCATTAAATTGGTCGGCCGTCAACGGTCGCCAAAACGAGGGTTTCGCCATGAAAGCCGTGCATTGTGTCCTGATCTGCGCCAGCGCCGTGCTGGCGGCCTGCTCCCGTCCCGAGGTGCCGCCGGAGCCGGTGCGTTCGGTCAAGCTGATCCGGGTGGGCACCGACGGTCTGTCGGCCACCGCCGAGTACGCGGGCGACGTCCGGGCCCGCACCGAGTCGGCCATGGGCTTCCGGGTGGGCGGCAAGCTGGTCGAACGACCGGCCGATGTCGGCCAGCGGGTGAAGGCTGGTCAGCTGCTGGCCCGGCTGGACGAGGGGGATCTGGCCCTGTCCAGCCAGGCCGCGCAGGCGGCCGAAGCGGCGGCCCGCACCCAGCGCGATCTGGCGGCGGCCGACCTCAAGCGTTTTCAGGATCTGCTGGCGCAGGGCTTCGTGAGCCCGGCCGAGATCGACCGCCGTCAGGCCAGCCTGCGTTCGGCCGAGGCCACGCTGCAGCAGGCCCAGGCCCAGCGGGCGGTGCAGGGCAACCAGGCGGCCTATGCCCGCCTGCAGGCCGACGCTGCCGGCGTGGTGGTGGCGGTGCTGGCCGAGCCGGGGCAGGTGGTGGCGGCCGGCGCACCGGTGGTGCGCGTGGCCCGCGACGGCCCCCGCGATGTGGTGTTTGCAGTGCCGGAAGACCGGCTGGTGACGGTGCGTCCCGGACTGGGCGCTACCGTGCGTCTGTGGAGTGCCGGCGAAGGTGGGCCCGCCCTCAAGGCGGTGGTGCGCGAGGTCGCCGCCAGCGCGGACCCGTCCACCCGGACCTACCAGGTGCGCGTCGCCCTGCCGGCCGATGCCCCGGCACCGCTGGGTGCGACGGCCCGCATCGTGCTCGATACCGTGCCCGGCTTGGCCCCCTCGCAGGTGCTGCGCCTGCCCACCAGTGCGGTCATGGCCGCCGGCCCGGGCAAGGGCAGCCAGGTCTGGGTGTTCGACGCCGCCTCCGGCACCGTGCAGCCCCGTGACGTGAACGTGGCCACGGCCGACGGCAACGATCTGGTCATCGCCGGCGGCCTGAAGCCCGGCGAGGAAGTGGTGGCGGCCGGGGTGCATGTGCTCACGCCGGGCCAGAAGGTGGTCCGCTTCAACCCCGCTCAGTGAGGCTTCGATGCACGACCCTGTGAACGCTGCACCGGCCGAGCGCGGCTGGATATCGCGCATGAACCTCTCCCAGTGGGCGCTGGACCACCCGGCCTTCACCCGCTACCTCATGGTGGTGCTGATGGTGCTGGGCGTGGCCTCGTACTTCCAGCTGGGGCAGGACGAAGATCCGCCCTTCACCTTCCGGGCCATGGTGGTGCAGGCCTACTGGCCCGGCGCCACGGCGCAGGAGGTGGCCGAGCAGGTGGTCGACCGCATCGAGCGCACGCTGCAGGAGGTGCCGCACGCCGACAAGATTCGCAGCTATGCCAAGCCCGGCGAGGCGCTCATCATCTTCCAGCTGCGCGATTCGTCGCCGCCGGCCGAGGTGCCGCAGATCTGGTACACGGTGCGCAAGAAGGTGGGTGACCTGCGGGGCCAGCTGCCGGCCGGGGTGATCGGGCCGTTCTTCAACGACGAGTTCGGTGACGTGTATGGCGTCATCTATGCGCTGCAGGGCGACGGCTTCACCCCGGCCGAACGCAAGAACGTGGCCGACGACGTGCGCCAGCAGCTGCTGCGGGTGAAGGACGTCAGCAAGGTCGAGCTGTTCGGCGCGCAGCCCGAGAAGCTGTTCATCGAGATCTCGCAGCAGCGCCTGGCGGTGCTGGGGCTGGACCTGACCCAGGTGCTGGACCAGCTGGGTCAGCAGAACGCGGTGGAGTCGGCCGGCACGGTGCAGTCGCCGGCCGATGTGGTGCAGGTGCGGGTGGGCGGTGCCTTCCAGTCGGTGGAGCAGCTGCGCGCCATGCCCATCCGTGCCGCCAACGGACGCCAGCTGCGCCTGGGCGATGTGGCCGACATCGTGCGCGGCTACCAGGACCCGCCGGGCGTCCTGGTGCGGCACGACGGCACCGACAGCATCGCCCTGGGCATCTCCATGGCCAAGGGCGGCGACATCATTGCCCTGGGCAAGGCCCTGAAGCTGGCCGTGACCGACATCGAGCGCAACCTGCCGGCGGGCATGCGGCTGGTGCAGGTGCAGGACCAGCCTGCGGCAGTGGCCCGGTCGGTCAACGAGTTCGTGAAGGTGCTGATCGAGGCGGTGGTGATCGTGCTGGCGGTGAGCTTCCTGTCGCTGGGTCTGCACCGGCGACCGGGCGGCACCGGCTGGAAGCGCTATGTGCTGGACGTGCGGCCGGGCCTGGTGGTGTTCATCACCATCCCGCTGGTGCTGGCCATCACCTTCCTGGCCATGCACTACTGGGGCATCGGCCTGCACAAGATCTCGCTGGGCTCGCTGATCATTGCACTGGGCCTGCTGGTGGACGACGCCATCATTGCGGTCGAGATGATGGTGCGCAAGCTGGAGGAGGGCTACGACATCGTCAAGGCGGCCACCTTCACCTGGGACGCCACCGCCATGCCCATGCTCACCGGCACGCTGATCACGGCGGCCGGTTTCCTGCCCATCGGCCTGGCCCGCTCCGCCACCGGGGAATACACATTCGCCATCTTCGGCGTGACCGTGGTGGCCCTGGTCATCTCCTGGGTGGTGGCCGTGATGTTCGTGCCCTACCTGGGGCTGCTGCTGCTGCGCCGACCCGGCAGCCACCCCGGGCAGGCCCACCACGAGCCCCATGGCGAGGTGTTCGACGGTCCGTTCTATGTGCGTTTCCGCGCGCTGGTGGACTGGTGCGTGGAGCACCGCTGGATCACCATCGGCGCGACCGTGCTGACCTTCGTGCTGGGGATTGCCGGCATGGGCAAGGTGCAGCAGCAGTTCTTCCCCGACTCCAGCCGGCCCGAGATCCTGGTCGACATCTGGCTGCCCGAAGGGGCCAGCATCCGCGCCATGGACGAGGTCACCCGCCGCTTCGAGCAGCGCCTGCAGAAGGAAGCCGACGTGACCTCCGTGACCACCTGGGTGGGCTCGGGCGTGCCGCGCTTTTATCTGCCGCTGGACCAGATCTTTCCGCAGACCAATGTGTCGCAGCTCATCGTGCTGCCGACCGACCTCAAGGCCCGCGAGCGCCTGCGCAAGGCCCTGCCGTCCCTGATGGCCACCGAATTCCCCGAGGTGCGTGGCCGCGTCAAGCTGCTGCCCAACGGACCCCCGGTGCCGTATCCGGTGCAGTTCCGCGTGGAAGGACCCGATCCCACGGTGCTGCGCGGCCTGGCCGACCAGGTCAAGCTGGCACTGCGAGATAGCCCCAACACCCGGGGCGTGAACGACAACTGGAACGAGTCGGTCAAGCAGCTGCGCCTGCAGATCGACCAGGACAAGGCGCGCGCCCTGGGCGTGACCAGCCAGTCCATCGCCCGGGCGTCCCGCACCCTGCTGTCCGGCAGCACCGTGGGCCAGTACCGCGAGGGCGACGAGCTCATCGACATCGTGCTGCGCCAGCCACTGAGCGAACGTGACGCCATGACCGATCTGGCCAACGCCTACCTGCCCACCGCGCAAGGCAACGTCATTCCGCTGCTGCAGATCGCGCAGCCGGTGTTCGCCTGGGAGCCCGGCGTGCTGTGGCGCGAGAACCGCGAATACGCCATCACGGTGCAGAGCGACGTGCGCGAGGGCCTGCAGGGCGCCACCGTCACGGCCGAGCTGCTGCCGGCGCTGCGCCGGCTCGAAGCCGGCTGGGCGGCCGAAGGGCAGGGCGCCTACCGCATCCGCGTGGCCGGTGCGGTGGAGGAAAGCAGCAAGGGGTCGGCGTCGATCGCTGCCGGCGTGCCGCTGATGCTGTTCATCACCTTCACCCTGCTCATGCTGCAGCTGCAGAGCTTCAGCCGGTCGCTGCTGGTGTTCCTCACCGGTCCGCTGGGCATGGCGGGGGTGGCCGGGGCACTGCTGCTGCTCGATCGGCCGTTCGGCTTCGTGGCGCTGCTGGGCGTGATCGCCCTCATGGGCATGATCCAGCGCAACTCGGTGATCCTGATCGACCAGATCGAGCAGGACCGGGCCAACGGCGTGCCGGCCTGGGACGCCATCGTGGAGGCCGCCGTGCGCCGCATGCGCCCCATCGTGCTGACCGCCGCGGCCGCCGTGCTGGCCATGATCCCACTCTCGCGCAGCGTGTTCTGGGGGCCGATGGCGGTGGCCATCATGGGCGGCCTGATCGTGGCCACGGTGCTCACCCTGCTGGCGCTGCCCGCCATGTATGCGGCTTGGTTCCGGGTGCGCCGCCCGACCTGAGTCCGGGTCCCGGGGCGGCCCGGGACGCTGCGGCTACAATCGTGGGTTGCCGTGAGAAGTGGGCCACCGGCCGTGGCACAAGCCGGCGCGCGGGTGGCGAAATTGGTAGACGCACCAGGTTTAGGTCCTGACGCCAGCAATGGTGTGGGGGTTCGAGTCCCCCCCCGCGCACCACACCAACTCCGTTCCCACTCGGCCCGAATGACCCCGAATTTCATTGGAGAACACCATGCCCGTGACCGTTGAGACCCTGGAGAAGCTGGAGCGCAAGATCACCCTGACGCTGCCGGCCGACGTCATCCAGAACGAAGTCGCCAGCCGCCTCAAGCGCCTGGCCCGCACCGTCAAGATGGACGGCTTCCGTCCGGGCAAGGTGCCCATGAACGTGGTGGCCCAGCGCTACGGCTACTCGGTGCACTACGAGGTCATGAACGACAAGGTGGGCGAGGCCTTTGCCTCGGCCGCCAACGAGGCCCAGCTGCGTGTGGCCGGCCAGCCCCGCATCACCGAGAAGGAAGGCGCGCCCGAAGGCCAGCTGTCCTTCGACGCCGTCTTCGAGGTCTACCCCGAAGTCAAGATCGGCGACCTGGGTGCTGCCACCGTCGAGAAGCTGTCCGCCGCCGTGGACGATGCCGCCATCGACCGCACCCTGGACATCCTGCGCAAGCAGCGCCGCACCTTCGCCCAGCGCGCCCAGGCCGAAGCTGCCGTGGACGGTGACCGCGTGACCATCGATTTCGAAGGCAAGATCGACGGCGAGCCGTTCGAGGGCGGCAAGGCCGAAGGCTTCCAGTTCATCGTCGGCGACGGCCAGATGCTCAAGGAGTTCGAAGACGCCGTGCGCGGCATGAAGACTGGCGAGAGCAAGACCTTCCCGCTGGCCTTCCCGGCCGACTACCACGGCAAGGACGTGGCCGGCAAGACCGCCGATTTCCTGGTGACCGTCAAGAAGGTCGAAGCCGCCAACCTGCCCGACGTCAACGACGAGCTGGCCCGCTCGCTGGGCATCGCCGAGGGCACGGTCGACGCCCTGCGCGCCGACATCCGCAAGAACCTCGAGCGCGAGACCAAGTTCCGCCTGCAGGCCCGCAACAAGGCCGCCGTGATGGACGCCCTGATCGCCGCCTCCGAGCTGGACCTGCCCAAGTCGGTGGTGCAGGCCGAACTCGACCGCATGGTCGAGGGCGCCCGTGCCGACCTGAAGCAGCGCGGCATCAAGGACGCCGACAAGGCCCCGATTCCGGAAGAACTGTTCCGTCCGCAGGCCGAGCGCCGCGTGCGCCTGGGCCTGATCGTGGCCGAGCTGGTGCGTGCCAACGAGCTGTTCGCCAAGCCGGAGCAGATCGAAGCCCACATCAACGAGCTGGCCGCTTCCTACGAGCGCCCGGCCGACGTGGTGCGCTGGTACCAGAGCGACAACCGCCGCATGGCCGAGGTCGAGGCCATCGTGGTCGAGAACAACGTCACGGAATTCGTGCTGGCCAAGGCCCAGGTCACCGACAAGGCCGTGGCCTTCGACGAGCTCATGCAGCAGTCCTGATCGCCGGCCGGTCGGTCCGGAAAGAGGGCGGCGCTGCCGCCCTTTTTTTCGCCCGTGCCGCCCCCATGTGACCGATTCCCGCCCGCCAAACCCCTGAGGGGAAAATGAAGGTGACGGGTTGGTTACAGTACCCCATGCCAACGCATCCATCTACGGAGAAAAACATGAGCGCAATGGACATCCAAGGTCTGGGCATGGTGCCCATGGTCATCGAGCAGTCGGGCCGCGGTGAACGCGCCTACGACATCTACTCCCGCCTGCTGCGCGAGCGGGTGATCTTCCTGGTGGGGCCGGTCAATGACCAGTCGGCCAACCTGGTGGTGGCCCAGCTGCTGTTCCTGGAGAGCGAGAACCCCGACAAGGACATCTCGTTCTACATCAACTCCCCGGGCGGTTCGGTGAGCGCCGGCATGGCGATCTTCGACACCATGAATTTCATCAAGCCCGACGTGTCGACCCTGTGCATCGGCATGGCCGCCAGCATGGGCGCCTTCCTGCTGGCCGCCGGCGCCAAGGGCAAGCGGTTTGCGCTGCCCAACTCCAAGGTCATGATCCACCAGCCGCTGGGCGGCACCCAGGGTCAGGCCACCGAGATCGAGATCCACGCGCGCGAGATCCTCAAGACCCGCGAGCAGCTCAACCGCATCCTGGCCGAGCGCACCGGCCAGCCGCTGGAGAAGATCGAACGCGACACCGAGCGCGACTACTACCTGTCGGCGGCCGAATCGGCCGAATATGGCCTGATCGACAAGGTCATCGACAAGCGACCCACGGCTGCCTGACCCCTTCCGGGGGTATCCATACCGGCAGAAAGGGGGTGCATTGCGCCCTTTTCTGCCGGATTCGGCGGCCAGGTCATTGAACTATCATTGACATCACGATTCCGGAACACGACTTCATGGCCGACAAAAAAGCCGCCTCCAGCGAAAAAGCCCTGTATTGCTCCTTCTGCGGCAAGAGCCAGCACGAGGTCAAGAAGCTCATCGCCGGGCCTTCGGTCTTCATCTGCGACGAATGCATCGACCTGTGCAACGACATCATCCGGGACGAACTGCCCGGCGTGGAGTCGGTCAAGGCCTCGGGTGACGAACTGCCCACTCCGGCCCAGCTCAAGGCCAACCTGGACAACTACGTCATCGGTCAGGACGCCGCCAAGCGCGCACTCGCCGTGGCGGTCTACAACCACTACAAGCGCCTGCGCCACAAGCAGACCGCCCGCAAGGACGATGTGGAGCTGGCCAAGAGCAACATCCTGCTGATCGGCCCCACCGGGTCGGGCAAGACCCTGCTGGCCCAGACCATGGCCCGCATGCTCAACGTGCCGTTCGTGATGGCCGACGCCACCACCCTCACCGAAGCCGGCTACGTGGGCGAGGACGTCGAGAACATCGTCGCCAAGCTGCTGCAGAGCTGCAACTACGACGTGGAGCGTGCGCAGCAGGGCATCGTCTACATCGACGAGATCGACAAGATCACCCGCAAGTCCGACAACCCCTCCATCACCCGCGACGTGTCGGGCGAGGGCGTGCAGCAGGCCCTGCTCAAGCTGGTCGAGGGCACCATGGCCAGCGTGCCGCCGCAGGGTGGCCGCAAGCACCCCAACCAGGATTTCCTGCAGGTCGACACCACCAACATCCTGTTCATCTGCGGCGGTGCGTTCGCCGGGCTGGAAAAGATCATCGAGAACCGCACCGAGGCTTCCGGCATCGGCTTCGGCGCCACGGTCAAGAGCAAGCAGCAGCGTTCCATCACCGAGGCCTTCCAGGAAATCGAGCCGGAAGACCTGATCAAGTTCGGCCTCATTCCCGAGCTGGTCGGGCGCGTGCCGGTGATCGCCGCGCTGGCCGAGCTGAGCGAGGACGCGCTGGTGCAGATCCTGACCGAGCCCAAGAACGCGGTGGTCAAGCAGTTCGCCCGCCTGCTTTCCATGGAAGGCGCCGACCTGGAAGTGCGTCCGGCTGCGCTCAAGGCCATTGCCCGCAAGGCGCTGGCCCGCAAGACCGGCGCCCGCGGACTGCGCTCCATCCTCGAGAACGCGCTGATCGACACCATGTTCGAACTGCCGGGCATGAGCAACGTCGAGAAGGTGGTGGTGGACGAGTCCACCATCGAAGAGAACAAGCCCCCCCTGCTGGTCTACCGGGAGGCCGCCAAGCAGGCCTGAGGCCTGCGGCCCCCGTTTGGACAACCCTTTCGCCGGCGCGGTTGATGCTGCGCCCGCCAGCCCCATCTGGCCCTTTTGTCGAGGTTGAAATGTCCGGTCAAACCCCCCTGCCCAGCACGCCGGTCGACCTGCCCCTGCTGCCCCTGCGCGACGTGGTGGTCTTCCCGCACATGGTCATTCCCCTGTTCGTGGGACGGCCCAAGAGCATCAAGGCGCTCGAGTCCGCCATGGAGTCCGAGCGCCGCATCATGCTGGTGGCCCAGAAGGCCGCCGCCAAGGACGAGCCCTCGCCCGAGGACATGTTCGAGATGGGCTGTGTGGCCACCATCCTGCAGATGCTCAAGCTGCCCGACGGCACGGTGAAGGTGCTGGTCGAAGGTGTGCAGCGGGCCAAGGTGCTGTCGATCGCCGATGGCGAGGCGCACTTCATCGCCACGGTCGCCCCGGTCGATCCGGCCCAGGAACGCGTGGACACCCAGGCCAACGAGCTCGAGGCGCTGCGCCGTGCGGTCATGCAGCAGTTCGACCAGTACGTGAAGCTCAACAAGAAGATCCCGTCCGAGATCCTCACCTCCATCTCCAGCATCGACGACCCGGGTCGTCTGGCCGACACCATTGCGGCCCACCTGCCGCTCAAGCTGGAGTCCAAGCAGGTCGTGCTCGATCTCGACCCGGTCAACAAGCGGCTGGAAAACCTGTTTGAACAACTCGAGCGCGAGGTCGACATCCTCAACGTCGACAAGAAGATCCGTGGCCGCGTGAAGCGGCAAATGGAAAAGAACCAGCGCGACTTCTACCTGAACGAACAGGTCAAGGCCATCCAGAAAGAACTGGGTGAAGGCGAAGAGGGCGCGGACATCGAAGAGATCGAGAAGAAGATCAAGGCCGCCAAGATGCCCGCCGAAGCGCGCAAGAAGGCCGATGCGGAGTTCAAGAAGCTCAAGCTGATGTCGCCCATGTCGGCCGAAGCCACCGTGGTGCGCAACTACATCGATGCGCTGGTGGCCCTGCCCTGGAGCAAGAAGACCAAGATCAAGCACGACCTCTCGCATGCCGAAGGCGTGCTGAACGAGGACCACTACGGTCTGGAGAAGGTCAAGGACCGCATCCTGGAATACCTCGCCGTGCAGCAGCGCGTGGACAAGGTGAAGGCGCCCATCCTGTGCCTGGTCGGCCCGCCGGGCGTGGGCAAGACCTCGCTGGGGCAGTCGATCGCCAAGGCCACCGGGCGCAAGTACGTGCGCATGGCCCTGGGCGGCATGCGCGACGAGGCCGAGATCCGTGGTCACCGCCGCACCTACATCGGCGCCATGCCGGGCAAGGTGCTGCAGAGCCTGTCCAAGGTCGGCACGCGCAACCCGCTGTTCCTGCTCGACGAGATCGACAAGCTCGGCACCGATTTCCGCGGTGACCCGTCCAGTGCCCTGCTGGAGGTGCTCGATCCCGAGCAGAACCACACCTTCGGCGACCACTATGTGGAGGTCGACTTCGACCTGTCCGACGTGATGTTCGTGGCCACCTCGAACTCCATGAACATTCCGCCGGCGCTGCTGGACCGCATGGAGGTCATCCGCCTCTCGGGTTACACCGAGGACGAGAAGACCAACATCGCCGTGCGCTACCTGCTGCCCAAGCAGATCAAGAACAACGGCATCCGCGACGGCGAGATGGAGGTGCAGGAAGACGCGGTGCGCGACATCGTGCGCTACTACACCCGTGAGGCCGGCGTGCGCTCGCTGGAGCGCGAGCTCTCCAAGATCTGCCGCAAGGTGGTCAAGGGCCTGCTGCTCAAGAAGTACCAGCCCACCGTCAAGGTGACGGCCGAGAACCTCAGCGAATTCCTGGGCGTGCGCAAGTACACCTACGGCCGCGCCGAGCAGCAGAACCAGGTCGGCCAGGTGGTCGGTCTGGCCTGGACCGAGGTGGGCGGCGATCTGCTCACCATCGAGGTGGCCACCATGCCCGGCAAGGGCGTCATCACACGCACCGGTTCGCTGGGTGACGTGATGAAGGAATCGGTCGAGGCCGCCCGCACCGTGGTGCGCAGCCGCGCCCGGGTGCTGGGCATCAAGGACGAGCAGTTCGACAAGCGCGACCTGCACATCCACGTGCCCGACGGCGCCACGCCCAAGGACGGCCCGAGCGCGGGCATTGCCATGACCACGGCCCTGGTGTCGGCGCTCACCGGCATTCCGGTGCGGGCCGACGTGGCCATGACCGGCGAGATCACGCTGCGCGGCGAGGTCACGGCCATTGGCGGTCTGAAGGAAAAGATGCTGGCGGCCCTGCGTGGCGGCATCAAGACGGTGATCATTCCCGAAGAGAACGTGAAGGACCTGGCCGACATCCCGGACAACGTCAAGGAAGGCCTGGAGATCGTGCCGGTGAAGTGGATCGACAAGGTGCTGACCATCGCGCTGGAACGTCAGCCGGTGCCGCTGACCGATGAGGAAGTGGCGGCGCAGATCGCCGCCGCCTCGGCCCGTCCGGCGGCCGGCAGCGCCGACGCCACCAAGCACTGAGGCCAGCCCCGGAAAATCAGGCAGCCCTTGAGGCGGGCCGATTTTCTGGGCTATAATCATGGTCTTCGGCAAGATCGAAAGTGAACGCCGGACATGCGGGAATAGCTCAGTTGGTAGAGCGCAACCTTGCCAAGGTTGAGGTCGCGAGTTCGAACCTCGTTTCCCGCTCCAGACATCCACAAAAAAAGGGAAGCGCTGCTTCCCTTTTTTGCAGCAGGCTACACGGCGCGATAGCAAAGCGGTTATGCAACGGATTGCAAATCCGTCTAGTCCGGTTCGACTCCGGATCGCGCCTCCAGACCCCGGCCCCAAGGCCCTTCGATGAACCCGCCTCCGGCGGGTTTTTTCTTGGCCGCGCCGGTCAGCGTGCGGCTGTCGGGTCGGCCAGGCCGATCACCGGCACCAGCACGCCATCGCGGGTCCGGAAGCCGGTCAGCAGGCTCACGATGCGGGCCTGCGTGGCCACCGGCAGCGGCGCGAAGCCGGTGCCCGCCACGGCCTTGTCGCCCAGCAGGAAAGAGCGGTAGAAAAAGTTCAGCGTGCGGGATGCCCGTTCCACCGACGTGGGCCGGCTGGGCACCAGCACATAGGTCGCGGTGACGATGGGCCAGGCACCTGCGCCCGGGGTGTCCAGCAGGGGCGTGGGGGTCAGGCCGTTCTTGAACAGCCCGCCGGCCACGATGGCCGCGCGGAAGGCCGGCAGATCGGGCTGCACGAATTCGCCCCGCGGGTTGCGAAGGCTCACCGCGGTGAGGCGGTCGCGCAGGGTGTAGTCGCTGGAGGCGTAGCCGATGGCGCCTGGCGTGGCCCTGACCGCCGCCACCAGTTTGCTCGAGCCGTCGGCGCCGATGGTGCTGCCCGGCCAGCGTGCCCGACCGCCATCGGGCTCGATGGCCGCTGCCTGTTCGGGGGCGGCCTGCCGCAGGTACTGCACGAACACCGTGGTGGTGCCCGAGCCGTCGCTGCGCACCACCCGCTGAATGGGCAGCGCGGGCAGATCGAGCTCCGGGTTGAGGGCGCGGATGGCGCTGTCGTTCCAGCGGGTGATGCTGCCGGCCCAGATGCGGGCCAGGGTGGCGGCATCGAGCCGGAGTTCCCCGCTGGCCACCCCGGGCAGGTTCACGAAGGGCACGATGCCGCCCACCAGGGTGGGGAACTGGAACAGGCCGCGTTTCTCCAGCTCGGCGGCGGACAGCGGCACATCGCTCGCCCCGAAATCCACCGTGCCTTCGGACACCGCCTTCACGCCGGCCGACGAGCCGGCTGGCAGGTACTTCACGGCCTGCTGGCTCAGGCGGGTGTGGTCCTCGGCCCATTGCAGATAGACCTTGGCGGGGAAGGTGGCGCCGGTGCCGGTGATGGGCGTCTCTGCCTGAGCGAACGGCGCAAGCGCGGCGCAGGCAGACCACAGGACAAGGCGCCGCAGCGCACGGGGCATGGAGACACGCATGGGCGGGGGGTCAGGCTGCGGGAGCGAGTTGTTCGGGTTCGGGCGCGGTCGACGGTTGGGCGGCGCCGTGGGTCTGGGCCCAGTGCACGATCTCCAGCCGGCCGTCCATGTGTTCGACCAGCGCGGTGAGGCTTTCGACCCAGTCGCCATCGTTGCAGTACAGCGTGCCGTCGATCATGCGCATTTCGGCCCGGTGGATGTGGCCGCACACCACGCCGTCCAGACCCCGGCGACGGGCCTCGGCCGCCACGGCGGCCTCGAACTGGGTGACGTAGTTCAGCGCTGTCTTGACCTTGAGCTTGAGGTACTGCGAGAGCGACCAGTAGGGCATGCCCAGGCGGGCACGCCAGTGGTTGAGATGGCGGTTCAGCCGCAGGGCCAGTTCGTAGAGGTTGTCGCCCAGGTAGGCGAGCCAGCGCGCGCACTGGATCACGCCGTCGAAGTGGTCGCCGTGCACCACCCACAGGCGCTTGCCTTCGGCGGTGGTGTGCACCGCCTCCTGCTCGACCACCACGCCGCCGAAGTGGTGGCCCACGAAGTGGCGGGCGAATTCGTCGTGGTTGCCCGGCACGAACACCACGCGACAGCCCTTGCGGGCGCGCTTGAGGATCTTCTGGATCACATCGTTGTGGGTCTGCGGCCAGAACCAGCGGCGGCGCAGCTGCCAGCCGTCGATGATGTCGCCCACCAGGTACAGGTACTCGCTCTGGTGCGAGCGCAGGAAGGCCAGCAGGGCCTGCGCCTGACAACCCGGCGTGCCCAGATGCAGGTCGGAGATGAACACCGCCCGGTACTGGCTGCCGGGGCGCGGCATGTCGTCATCCAGGTAGGGTTTGAACATGGGTATCCCGGTGGGTGGTCAGGCGGGGCTGTGCATGCGGGGAATGCTGCCCGGGCGCCGTGACGCCTCGGTGGCACTCACATGAAGGCGGCATGACACGCCGCGCGGGGCGGATTCATCGCGCTGTCATGCCCCCGCCAAGTCCTTGTCACACCCCGCCGGAACCATGGCACCCACAATGCCGGAGGTGCACATGAAGATCGCTGTGGTGGGAGCTGGTTATGTGGGCCTGGTCACTGCGACCTGCCTGGCCGAACTGGGCAACGAGGTGGTCTGTGTCGACCGCGATCATGGCCGTGTCACGGTGCTGCAGGCCGGCGGTGTGCCGATCTACGAGCCCGGGCTGGACGATCTGCTGCGGCGCAACCTGGACGCCGGCCGGCTGCGCTTCTCCACCCAGATGGCCCCTGCGGTCCGGGCGGCCGAACTGATTTTCATCGCGGTGGGCACGCCACCGCAGGAGGACGGTTCGGCCGATCTGCAGCATGTGCTGGCGGTGGCCGACCAGATCGGTCGCCACATCGATGGCTTCAAGGTGGTGATCAACAAGTCGACCGTGCCGGTGGGCACGGCCGACCGGGTGGCCCGGGTGCTGCGCGAGCGGCTGGCCGAGCGGGGCTGCGCCGACCTGCCTTTTGCGGTGGTGTCGAACCCCGAGTTCCTGAAGGAAGGAGCGGCCATCGACGACTTCATGCGGCCGGACCGGATCGTGGTGGGCCTGCCGCCCGGCGATGAAGGTCAGCAGGCCCGCCTGCTGCTGACCCGCCTGTATGCCCCGTTCAACCGCCACCACGAGCGCACGCTGTGGATGGACACCGCCAGCGCCGAGCTCACCAAGTACGCCGCCAACGCCATGCTGGCCACGCGCATCTCGTTCATGAACGAGATCGCCGGTCTGGCCGATGCGCTGGGGGCGGATGTGGATGCGGTGCGGCGCGGCATCGGTTCGGACAGCCGCATCGGCCACAGCTTTCTGTACGCGGGCACCGGCTACGGTGGCAGCTGCTTTCCCAAGGACACACGGGCCCTGGTGCATGCCGCGGGTCTGCACGGCCTGCCCATGCGGGTGGTGGAAGCCACCGAGGCCGTCAACCGCCAGCAGAAGGACCTGCTGGCCCGCCGTGTGATCGAGCGGCTGGGCCCCGATCTGCACGGGCGGCGCATCGGCGTCTGGGGACTGGCCTTCAAGCCCAACACCGACGACATGCGGGATGCGCCCAGCCGGGCTGTCGTGGCCGCGCTGCTGGCACGCGGTGCCGAGCTGCGGGCCCACGATCCGGTGGCCATGGCCGAAGCGCGCCGTGCCCTGGTGGCCGACCGCCAGGCCACCGGCCATGTGGCGGCCTTTCATGCGCCGGTCGATGGTGGCGCCGACCGGGTGCCGGGCAGCGTGGCGCTGGTGGACTCGCCCCTGGCGGCGGTGGCCGATGTCGATGCCCTGCTGGTGCTCACCGAGTGGAAGTGCTTCCAGAACCCGGACTGGTCCCGCGTGCTGTCGGCCATGCGCCAGCCGCTGGTGTTCGACGGCCGCAACCTGTACGAGCCGGGCCTGATGGACGAACTGGGCATCGAATACCACGGCATCGGCCGGCGCGGGCGCGTGCGGCTGATGGATGCCGCACCGGCGGCCGATCGCCGGGTCCTGCCGGCCTGACGGGCCTGCGACTCACACCGCCGGCCAACGGGGTGTGCCCTGGGCGACCAGGGCCTGCCACAGGTCCTCCACCTGGCCCGTCACTGCATCCCAGCCGATGCCCAGGGTGGTGTGGCGCGCCTGCTGCCGCAGCGACGCCGCCAGACCTGGCTCCCGCACCAGCCGGACCGCCTGATCGAGGAAGGCCGCATCGTCCCCCCGGGCCACGCTCAGGCCGTTGTCGCCGTGGTGGATCAGCTCGGCCGCCGCTGCATAGGCAAAGGCCAGCACCGCCAGCCCGCTGGCCAGGGCCTCGGGCGTGACGTTGCCGTAGGTCTCGGTCACGCTGGGAAAGACGAACAGATCGGCGCTGGCGTAGTGGATGGCCAGGTCGTCGCCATGGCGCGCTCCGGCCATGATGGCCTGCGGGCAGGCCTGGGCCAGCAGCTCGCGGGCCGGCCCGTCGCCCACCACGACCAGACGCAGATCGGGTCGGGCCATGCGCATGGCGGTCCAGCAGCGGATGAACAGTTCGGGGTTCTTCTCGCGTGCCAGCCGGCCCACCCACAGCAGCACCGGCTGGTCGTCGGCCACCCCCCAGGACGCCCGCAGCGCCGGGCTGCGCCGTGCCGGGTCGAAGCGAGTGGTGTCGATGCCCCGGCCCACCCGCAGCAGGCGCTCGAAGCCCAGGGCCGCCAGTTCGGCCTGCAGGTCGGCCGAGGGCACCATGGTGCAGTCGGCCAGGTTGTGGAAGCGGCGCAGGTAGGCGGCCATCGGCTTGCGCAGCCAGCCCATGCCGTAGTGCTGCGTGTAGGCATGGAAGTTGGTGCGGAAGTCGGTGCTGACCGGCAGCCGCAGCTTGCGGGCCGCCTGCACCGCCGACCAGCCCAGCGGGCCTTCCGTGGCCACATGCACCAGATCGGGCCGCTGGCGGCTCCAGTCCTGCACCAGGGCCCGCTTCATGGGCAGACCCATGCGCAGCTGCGGGTACCGCGGCACCGGCAGGCTGCGCACCAGCAGCTCGGGCCGTGCCAGCGGGCCCGCTGCATCGCGGGGCCCGTCGTGGGCCGGCTGGCGGGGTCGCACCAGCCGGATCTGGTGGTTGCGCGCCTGCAGCCGCTGCACCAGCTGCTGCAGCGTGAGCGCCACCCCGTTGACCTCCGGTGGATAGGTCTCGGTCACCACCGCCACCCGCAGGCTGGGCCGGGCCACCGGCAGGTGTTCGATCAGCAGGTCGTCCGGTGCGGTGGGCATGTTCATGCGGGCATGTTGCGTCAGCGCCGTAACAACGGCATGACAGGACACCGCCGCTGTCACGGCAGATGCACCGCTCCGTCAACGTGCTGACACGCCGGGTGGCCAGCATCCGTCGCACCCTTGTTGCATGGAGTGCACCGACCGTGAAGCCCTTCTTTCAGGAACTCGCCGACCAGCGCTGGGACGACCACCGCTACTACCACCACAGCCGCATCAACCAGAGCCTGCACCTGCTCAGCGCCATCAGCTTTCTGGTGGCCTACGGCCTGCTGCTGGTGAACCCGGCCTGGGCCGCGCTGCTGGCCTGGACCGTGTCCATGGTCAGCCGCCAGGCCGGACATTTCTTTTTCGAGCCGCGCGGCTTCGACGAGATCAACCAGGTCACCCACGCGTACAAGGAAGCCGTCAAGGTGGGCTACAACCTGCGCCGCAAGGTGGCGCTGATGCTGGCCTGGGCCGGCACACCGCTGCTGCTGTGGATTCAGCCCGGCCTGTGGGGGGTGTTCGAGCCGCACGCCGACATCGCCGGCTTCCTGCACCAGCTCGGCTGGCTGTGGCTGTGGCTGGGCGTGGGTGGCCTGGTGCTGCGGGTGCTGCAGCTGTGGGCCACGCAGAACCTGCGCACCGGGCTGGTGTGGGCCTGCAAGATCGTCACCGACCCGTTCCACGACATCCGGCTGTACTGGCGGGCGCCGCTGCACCTGCTGCGCGGCGAGTGGCTGGAGCCTGGGGCCCGGCGCGCCTGAGCCGATCCAGGCGATCCCGGCGGCTCAGCGCCGCAGGGCGTCCCAGATCTCGCCGGCGATGCGCCGGCGCAGCGAGGGACCGGCATGGGGCACCGCATCCCACCAGCCGTCCTGCTGCATGTCGCGGCAGGCCTGCACAAAGGCCTGGCGCACCGCGCTCAGCTCGGCCGCCGTGTACTGCAGGCCGAACACCAGCCGCCCGCTGCCCACCCAGCTCAGTGCCAGCCGCTGGCGGCGCAGGTAGAACTGCAGCATCCAGTGGTAGCGCGACGGACTCAGGAAGTTCACCGTCCACACCGTGCTCAGCCCGTCCAGCCGCACCGGCACGCCGGCCTCGGTCAGGGCCTGGTTGAAGCGCTCGCGCTCGGCCTGCCAGCGCTCGTCCATGCCGTCGTACAGGGCCTGCACCTCGGGGGTGTCGAGGCGGCGCAGGAAGGCGTTCATGGCGCCCATCACATGCGGGTGGGCATTGAAGGTGCCGCGCGCAAAGCACAGGTCGGCCGGGCGTTCGCTGCGGTAACGCTGCATCCAGCGCGAGGCGCCGCACACCACCCCCACCGGGAAGCCGCCGCCCAGCGTCTTGCCGTAGGTGACCAGGTCGGCCTTCACGCCGTAGTACGCCTGCGCACCGCCCGGGGCCAGCCGGAAGCCCAGGAACACCTCGTCGAAGATGAGGGCGATGCCGCGCTCGGTGCAGACCTCGCGCAGCCGCTGCAGCCAGCGGGCGTAGGCCTCGCGGGACACGGCGGAGTGGTGCCGGCCGGTGACCAGCGCCGTGTCGCCGGGGGCATTGCGGTTGGGGTGCATGGCCTGGATCGGATTGACCAGCACGCAGGCGATGTCGCGCCGGCGGCGCAGCACCTGCAGGCTGCGCTCGTCCATGTCGCGCAGGGTGTACACGTGGCCCGGCGGCATCGGATTGCCGGGACCGGGCTGCACGTCGTCCCACCAGCCGTGATAGGCCCCGCAGAAGCGCACCAGCTTGCGCCGGCCGGTGTGGTAGCGCGCCAGGCGCACCGCCTGCATCACCGCCTCGGTGCCGGACATGTGGAAGGACACCGCGTCCTGCCCGGATATCGCCTGCAGCCGCCGCAGGTTGTCCAGCACGCAGGGGTGGTAGCCGCCCAGTACCGGCCCGAGCGCATCGCCGAGTCCGGCGCCCTCGGCCATGGTCTGCCGGTAGAAGTCGACCCCGAACAGGTTCACGCCGTAGGAGCCGGTGAGGTCGAAGAACCGGTTGCCGTCCAGATCGATCAGGCCGGTGCCCTGCGCCCGGGCCCAGAACGAGGGCACCGGCAGGTGGGCCTTGACCATGTCGCTGAACGGGTAGGGCACCCGGTACTGGCTGGTGAGCTGCAGGTCCGGCAGGCCGGAGCGGGCTTCTTGGGTGGCGGCCAGGCTGCGCGGGGCCAGGGTCTGCAGCTGCTGGGCGAGTTCGGCAAAGCCGGCCCGGCGACGGGCCACGGTGGCCGGGGCCGCGCCGTCGGCGGCAAAGAAGGCGTCGCCCTGGTGGCTGTAGCCGGGGATCCAGCGCGCCAGCCGCTTGGCCATGCGCGAATGACCGGCCAGGGAACGGTGCTTGGCCCGCGAGAGCAGCAGGCGCGGCCCGATCAGGGGCAGCGCGGCGAGCAGCTGGTCGGCGGGAGAGAGTCGGCCCAGGTTCATCTGACACAAGCCTGCAAAGTGGGGATGCCAGAGTTGTAGTCCACCGCTTTGACAGAACCATGAACCTGGCCCGCTGGCGCGATCGGCTGCTGCTGAACGAAGACCTCAACTTCCTGCTGACCAACCGCATACCCCGCATTGCGGCCACCCGGTTCATGGGCTGGTTCAGCCGCATCCGCAGCCCGGCGCTGACCCGGGCGTCGATCGCGGTGTGGCGGCTGTTCACCGACCTGGACCTCAGCGAAGCCCGGCAGACCCGCTTCGAGAGCCTGCAGGCCTGCTTCACCCGCGAACTCAAGCCCGGTCTGCGTCCCTTCGATCCCGATCCGGCGGTGCTGTGCAGCCCGAGCGACGGCATCGTCGGCGCGCAGGGCCGCATCGACGGCACCCAGGTGCTGCAGGCCAAGGGGTCGCCGTATCCGCTGTCCGAGCTGCTGCGCTCGCCCGAACTGGCCCGGCGCATGCAGGGGGGCCGCTACCTCACGTTGCGGCTCACCTCGAGCATGTACCACCGCTTCCATGCGCCGCAGGATCTGGTGGCCGAGCGGGTCACCTACCTCAGCGGCGACACCTGGAACGTCAACCCGATCGCGCTCAAGCGGGTCGAGCGGCTGTTCTGCCGCAACGAACGCGCGGTCATCGAATGCCGCCTGCCCTGGCTGGCCGATGCCCCGCTGGTGCTGGTGCCGGTGGCCGCCGTGCTGGTGGCCAGCATCCGGCTTCACTGGCTGGATGTGACGCTGCACCTGCGCTGGCCCGGGCCGCACCGGATCGAGCGCACAGCCAGCCTGGCCAAGGGCCAGGAGATGGGCTGGTTCGAGCACGGCTCGACCATCATCCTGTTGCTGCCGCCGGGGTTCGATCCGGAGCCGGGCGTGGGTGAGGGGGGGCGGGTGAAGGCAGGGCAGCCGCTGTTTCGCATGAGCTGATTTCAGCTCAATTGGAGAATCGATCGTTTGTCAGCAGGCGAGGCAGGGCGCATCATCCGGCGCACAGAACCACCCCCGGAGACCAAACATGTCCGCCCTGCTGGAAAAACTCGAAGCCCTCGGCCAGAAGGAATACCTTCACGACCCGCTGGTCCATCCGAAGGTGTCCATCTACCAGCCGGACCAGCCCGGCCTGATCTTCCCCGGAATTCCCGAGTTCGACGATGTGGCCCGCACCCGCCAGTACCTCAAGGAGCGGCTGGTGGGCGCCTGCCGGGCCTTTGCGCGCCAGGGGTTCGACTACGGCTTCGCCGGGCACCTGACCATCCGCGATCCGGAGCATCCGCACCTGTACTGGACCAACCCGATGGCGGTGCACTTCGCGCAGGTCAGGGTGTCGAACCTGATCCTGGTGGACCGCCAGGGCCAGGTGGTGGAGGGCCGGCATGCGGTCAACCGCGCCGGCTTCGTGCTGCACGCGGCGGTGCACGAGGCGCACCCCGACATCGTGGCCATGTGCCATGCCCACACGGTGTACGGCACGGCCTTTGCGTCGCTGGGCAAGCCGCTGGAGCCCATCTCGCAGGACGCTGCCGCCTTCTTTGAAGACCATGTGGTCATCGGCGACGAGGCTGGCCAGGTGGCGGTGGAGGTCAAGGCCGGCCTGAAGGTGGCCGACTGGTTCAAGGGCGTGAAGGCCGCCATCCACCAGAACCACGGCCTGTTCACCGCCAGCCGCCACAGCATCGAGGCGGCGGCCTTCTGGTTCATCGCGCTGGAGCGCTGCTGCCAGCAGCAGCTGGCGGTGATGGCCACCGGCGCCACGCCCCGCCTGGTGCCGGCCGACCGGGCCCGCTACAGCCGCGAGCATGTGGGCAGCGAGTACATCGGCTGGCTGCACTTCCAGACCCTCTGGAACGACCTGGTGCGCACCGAGCCCGACCTGTTCGACTGAGGCCGGATCCGTCACGCAGCGGCGCGGGGGGCGCCGCTACACTGCCCGTGATGCGTCGCTTGCCCCACCTCATGCAGCTGCGGACCTTCGAGGCCGTGGCCCGCCACCGCAGCTTCATGCTGGCGGCCGACGAGCTGCACATCACGCCCTCGGCGGTCAGCCATCAGATCCGCCACCTCGAGGCCCATTTCGGGCGCGACCTGTTCGAGCGCCACCACCGCCGCATCGAGCTCACCGCCAGCGGACAGCGCCTGTTCGACCAGCTGCACCGGCTGTTCGATGCGCTGGACATGGCCTGCCGCGAGGTGGCCCTGCCCGATGGCGAGCAGGTGCTGTCGCTGCACTGTGCGCCCAGCTTTGCCGTCAAGTGGCTCGGGCCGCGCCTGGCCGACTTCCGCCGCCGGCACCCCGACATCAGCATCCGGCTGACCACCGGCTCCGACCCGGTGGACCTGGGCGCTGCCCGCGAGATCGACCTGTGGATCGCCTACGGCCGTGCGCGCCGGTCTCCGGGCATCGAGGTGAGCGACCTCGGCGAGGAGTCCATCGTCCCGCTGATCGCGCCGTCCCTCATGCCCGACGCCCGCAAGCCGCCGGCGCTGGCCTCGCTCACCCTGATCGAGTCGCAGCTCAGCGATGTCACCTGGGCCGAGTGGTTCACCCTCAATGGCTGGCCACCGACCCAGACCGCCAAGCTGTCCTTCGACCGGGCCGCGCTGGCGATTTCGGCGGCGGTGGACGGCATGGGCGTGGCGCTGGAGAGTGCCCGCCTGGCCGAACGCGAACTGCGCAATGGCGAGCTCAAGGTCTGGGGCGGCAAGCGCCACCAGCACCTGGCGCGGCCCATGCACTTCCTGCACCGCCGCAGCCGCGACCGCCTGCGGCCCGAGGTGGCCGCCTTCATCGACTGGCTGCAGCGCGGCACGGCTGGGGCACACTGAGCGGTTCATGCAGATCCTCACCAGCCTCCTTGTCCTGATCGTCCTGGCCCGCGTGCTGGGCCACCTGTTTGCGCGCTGGGGCCAGCCGGCCATCGTGGGCGAGATGCTGGCCGGCATCCTGCTCGGGCCCTCGGTGCTGGGCCTGGTGGCACCCAGCGCCGCGTTGTCCGGCATCGCGTCGCTGGCCATCTTTCTGGTGATCCTGGCCGCCGGCCTGGAGATGAGCTTCCACGAGATTGCCCGGGCCATGCGCGGCCGGGGGCTGGTGGTGGCGCTGATCGCATTCGCGCTGCCCTTCGGGTCCGGGGTGCTGGTGGCCTGGGCCTTCGACCTGGACCTGATGCGCACCATCTTCCTGGGGCTGTGCATCTCCATCACCGCGCTGCCGGTGGCGGTGAAGATGCTCGACGAGCTGGGCATGCTCGACACGCCGATCGGCAGCTACGCGATCTCCACCGCCATCATCAACGACGTGATGGCTCTGTTCATCCTGGGCATCCTGCTGGCCCTGCCCGAACAGACCACCTGGGAGCAGGTGCTCTCCACCGGCTCGGTGGTGATGGTCAAGCTGCTGGTGCTGGTGTCGGCGGTGGTGGGCCTGAACCTGCTGCTCGGCTGGCTGGAGAAGCGGGGCATCAATGTGTCGGCCGGGCCGGAGAAGCTGGCCGCGCTGTTCGGTCCCGAGGCGCTGTTCGGCATCGTGGTGGTGTTCGTGCTGGCCTTCGGCTCGCTCAGCGAAGGGCTGGGTTTCCACTTCGTGATCGGGGCCTTCTTCGGCGCGCTGCTGCTCGACCAGCGCCACTTCGTGGCTGCGCGCTACGAGGACCTCAAGCGCACCCTGGGCTCCATCACCGGCGGTTTTCTGGCGCCGGTGTTCTTTGCCTACCTGGGGCTGGAGTTCCATGTGGAGGCGCTGACCGATCTGGGCTTCGTGGCGGCGGTGCTGGGTGCCGCCATTGCGTCGAAGGTGCTGGCCGGCTGGTGGGGCGGACGCCTGATCGGCATGTCGGGCCGCGAGGCCCTGGGCCTGGGCTTCATCCTCAACGGGCGCGGCGCCATGGAGCTGGTGGTGGCCAGCATCGCGTTCGAACGCGGCTTCATCGGCCGCGAGATGTTCTCGGTGCTGGTGCTCATGGGCGTGGTGACCACCATGCTGGCACCGGTCACCTTCAATGCGGTGATGGACGAGGCCCGCCGCCGCCGCTACCGCGAGACCGGACACGCCTGACCGGGCCCGGGGCACCCCCCCGCGTTTCTTCCCATGGACGGCCCGGCCGCCCGCGCCGACACTGACCTTTTGCCGTCATCCGCAGGAGGAGTCATGAGCGCAGGCCCGTCATCCACCCCTTCCACGTCCGCCCCCGGCGACCGCTGGAGCCGCCTGGTGCCCGGGCCGCACAACCGGGTGCCGCTCACGCCGGTGGGCTTCCTGCAGCGCTCGGCCGAGATCTTTGCCGACCGCGTGGCCGTGGTGCACGGGGAGCAGCGCATCCGCTATGCCGAACTGCACCAGCGCGCCTGCCGCCTGGCCTCGGCCCTGCAGCGGCAGGGCGTGCAGGCCGGCGACGTGGTGGCGGTCATGCTGCCCAATGTGCCGGCCATGATCGACGCGCACTTCGGTGTGCCCATGGCCGGTGCGGTGCTGTGCACCATCAACACCCGGCTCGATCCCGACACCGTGGCCTACATCCTGACCCACTCGCAGGCCCGGGTGCTGGTGGTGGACCGACAGTTCGCACCGGTGGTGGCCACTGCGCTGCAGCGCACACAGCACGCGGTGCGGGTGATCGACCACGACGATGTGCTCTACCAGGGCCCGGGCGAGCGGATCGGCCAGTGCCTGTACGAGGACTTTCTGGCCGAAGGCGATCCGGCCTTTGCCTGGACGCCGCCGGCCGACGAATACGCGCCCATCGCACTGAACTACACCTCCGGCACCACCGGCCGGCCCAAGGGCGTGGTCTACCACCACCGGGGCACCTTCCTGGAGGCCATGGGCAACATCTCGGCCTGGCCGTTGCCGCTGCACCCGGTCTACCTCTGGACGCTGCCGCTGTTCCACTGCAACGGCTGGTGCTTTGCCTGGAGCACGGTGGCCATGGGCGGCACCCAGGTCTGCCTGCGCGCGGTCGACCCCGAGCTCATCTTCCGGCTCATCGGCGAGCACGGCGTGACCCACATGTGCGGCGCGCCCACGGTGCTGTCGATGCTGACCGCCTCCCCGGCGGCACAGAGCCGCACCTACCGGCACACGGTGCACATCCAGACCGGCGGCTCGCCGCCGCCGGCCAAGGTCATCAAGGCCATGGAGGAGATCGGATTCCAGGTGCTGCAGATCTACGGCATGACCGAGCTGCAGGGGCCCAGCACCTACGCGGCGGTGCAGGCCGGCTGGGCCGGGCTGCCGCTGGAGGAGCGGGCGAATTTCATGGCCCGCCAGGGCGTGCGCTACCCGGTGGTGGAGGCGCAGCGGGTGGGCCACCCCGACACCTGCGAGGCCATGCCGCAGGACGGCCAGAGCGTCGGCGAGATCCTGATCCGCTCCAACACCGTGATGCTGGGTTACCTGGACGACGAGGCCGCCACCACTGACGCCTTCCAGGGTGGCTGGATGCACACCGGCGACCTGGCGGTCTGGCATGCCGACCACTACATCGAGATCAAGGACCGCAAGAAGGACATCATCATCTCCGGCGGCGAGAACATCTCCAGCGTGGAGGTGGAGATCGCGCTGTACCGGCACCCGGCCACCCAGCTGGCGGCGGTGGTGGCCAGGCCGGACGAGAAATGGGGCGAGACACCCTGCGCCTTCGTGCAGCTCAAGCCCGACATGCAGGCCACCGAGGCCGAGATCATCCAGTGGTGCCGCGAGCACCTGGCCCATTACAAGGTGCCGCGCAAGGTGGTGTTCGGGCCGCTGCCCACCACCGCCACCGGCAAGATCCAGAAGTTCGCGCTGCGCGAGCGGGCGCGCTCAGCGTGAGAGGATCAGCCGCAGGCCCAGCCCCACGAACAGCGCGCCGGCCACCCGGTCCAGCCACAGGCCGGCGCCGGGCCGGCGCTGCAGCCATGCCCCCACGCTGCCGGCAAAAAAGCCCAGCAGGCCGAACAGCACGGCGGCCTGCAGCGTGAACAGCAGGCCCAGCAGGCCGATCTGCAGGCCCACGCCGCCCTGGGCCGGCTGCACGAACTGCGGCAGGAAGGACAGGAAGAACAGCACCACCTTGGGGTTGATGGCATTGGCCACCAGCCCCCTGGCGAACAGCCGGCCGGGTGTCTCGCTGCCGGCGCTGGCGCTGCCCAGGCCGCTCTGGCCGGCATGACGCAGCGCCTGCACGCCCAGCCACACCAGGTACAGGCCACCGGCCCAGCGCAGCGCGGTGAAGGCGGCGGGCGATGCGGCCACCAGCGCACTCACCCCGGCCAGCGCCAGTGCCGTGTGGCTCAGGCAGCCGGCGGCGCAGCCCAGGCCGAAGGCGATGCCGTGGCGCCGGCCGCGCGCCATGCCGGTGCTCAGCACCATGAGGTTGTCGGGGCCGGGCGAGGCGGTGATGAGCACGGCCGCCAGCAGGAAGCCGAAGAACTGTTCGGGTGAAAGCATGGAACGATGATAGGCCGGGGGCCGGTTCAGGCCGTGTCGCCAAGGCCGGCGGCCAGCAGCGCACGGGCCGCCTCCACCCGCAGCGCCAGCGGGGCCTGCGGATCGTTCAGGACCGAGCGCAGGAAGGCCACGGGGGTGGTGGCGGGTCCGGCGGGGGATGCGGGCGGCGATACCGCCGGCACCGTGGCCGGCACCGGCCGGGGTTGCAGGCGCGCCTGCGCCGCTGCCCAGGCCTGCGGCGGGATCGGCGTCAGGCGCGAGAGCAGGTCGGCCTGCGTATCGTCGCCCGGAGGCAGGTCGAGCCAGGCGTCCCCGCCGAAGACGGCCGGCAGGTCGGGCGTCACGAAGGCCGACCAGCGCGGCTCCTCACCGGTGCGGACCGGCGCCGGCACGCGGGCCGGGGGCGGCAGTTGGCCGCCGGCGTCGGGCCAGCAGCGCAGGCGGCCCGGCTTCAGCTCGGCCCGGCCGGGCAGGTGGGTGCTGCACAGGGCATCGAGGAAGGCGGCCGCCTCGGCGGCCGGCACCGGCTGCGCCAGCGACAGCCACAGCTGCAGACCGCCGTCGCCCGAGACGGCAATGGCCGGTGCCGGCAGTTCCAGCTCGGTCTGCAGCGCCGACCACAGCGTGCGCAGCGGTGCCCAGTCGGCCGGGCGGGCAAGCTCGATCCACAGGCAGCGCACCCGGCCCTGGTGCGGGCCGAGGCTGCCGTCGGGCAGGTCAAACAGGCGTTGAAGCTCGGTGCGGAGTCGTGTCATGGCGGGCCGGATTATCGGCCGGCCCGGGTGCGGCGAACTCGCGGCGCAATGCCTCGCCCTGGGCATCGATGGCCGGCATCTCGCGGTAGCTGTCGTCCTCCCACTCGGTGATCCAGGGCAGGGCAGGCACCTCGGCCACATGGCCGTTGACCTTCATGCGGCGGGTGCGCAGCTGCGGATGACTGATCAGGTCCTGCACCGAGTTCACGCTGCCGAAGGCGGTGCGCGCGGTGGTCAGGCGATCGATCACCTCGGCCGAGGTCAGGCCGGCAAACACCTCGGCCACGGTGCCGTCCACCAGCGGCCGGTTCTCCACCCGCACCGCGTTGCTGGCGAACTGCGGGTGGGTCAGCAGATCGGGGCGGCGCAGCACCTCGCGGCAGAAGTCGGCCCATTCGCGTTCGTTCTGGATCGAGACCAGGATGTCGCGGCCATCGGCGCAGGTGAACGCCCCGTACGGCGCGATGGTGGGGTGCTTCAGGCCCACGCGCTCGGGGGCCTTGCCGCCGTGGCGGGTCTGCAGGTAGGGCACCCCCATGAGCTCGGCCGCCGAGTCGAACAGCGAGACCTGGATGCCCGATCCGCGCCCGGTGCGGTCGCGCTGGAACAGCGCCTGCTGGATGCCGATGAGCGCGTTCATGCCGGCGGTGATGTCGCACAGCGACACGCCGATGCGGCCCCATTCGCCCGGTGCGCCGCTGATGGAGATCAGCCCGCTCTCGGCCTGGATCAGCAGGTCGTAGGCCTTCATGAGCTGCAGGCTGCCGTGGTCGCCATAGCCGCTGATGTCGCAGGTGACCAGGCGCGGGTGGCGCTGGCGCAGTGCGTCCGAGCCGATGCCCAGCCGCTGCGTGGCGCCGGGTGCCAGGTTCTGGATGAACACGTCCGCCTGGACCAGCATGCGCTCGAGCAGGGCCAGGTCGTCGGGCTGTTTCAGGTCCAGGGCGATCGATTCCTTGCCCCGGTTGATCCACACGAAATACGACGACTCGCCGTGCACCGCCCGGTCGTAGCCGCGCGCGAAGTCCCCTTCGGGCCGTTCGATCTTGATGACCCGGGCACCGGCATCGGCCAGCCGGCTGGTGCACCAGGGCGCGGCCACGGCCTGTTCCAGGGCCACGACCAGCATGCCGTCCAGCGGCTTGGGGCGGTGTTGGGCGCTCATCGCGTCTCCCGGTGTTCAGCCGTGGTGGTGCACGACGGTCTTGACGGTGCTCATCTCTTCCAGCGCGATGAAGCCCTTCTCGCGGCCGTGGCCGCTGCGCTTGGTGCCGCCAAACGGCAGCTCGATGCCGCCGCCGGCGCCGTAGCAGTTGATGAACAGCTGGCCGCTGCGGATGCGTTTGGCCATGCGGGCCTGGCGGTCGCCGTCGCGCGTCCAGACGCTGGCTACCAGGCCGTAGTCGGTGCCGTTGGCGATGCTCACCGCATCCTCCTCGTCGTCGAACGGAATGGCCGCCAGCACCGGACCGAAGACCTCCTCCTGCGCCAGCCGCGACTGCGGGTCGACCGGGCCGAACACGGTGGGCGGCACGAACTGGCCTTCACGCGGCAGGCTGTCCGGCAGCGGCGTGCTGGCCATGACCGGCACGCCGGCCTCGCGGTTCTCCTGGATGTAGCGCAGCACCCGTTCGCGCTGGCGGGCATTGATCACCGGGCCCAGGTCCGGGTCCTGCTGCGGCGTGCCCACACGCAGCGCCAGAAAGGCCGCGTTCACCTTGGCCATGAAGCTGTCGAAGATGGGGCGCTGCACCAGCACCCGGCTGCCGGCCGAGCAGGTCTGGCCGGTGTTCTGGGTGATGGCCTTGACCACCGTGGCGGCGGCCTTGTCGAGGTCGGCGTCGGCAAACACCACCTGGGGCGACTTGCCACCGAGCTCCAGCACCACCGGCACATAGTTCTTCGCGGCGGCGGCCTGCACCAGCTCGCCGGCCTGGGGCGAACCGGTGAAGGTGACGAAGTCGATGCCCCGGTGACCGGAAAGGGCCGCGCCGGCCTCCGGCCCGATGCCGGTGACGATGTTGATGCTGCCCGGCGGGAAGCCCACCTCGTGCGCCAGCTGGGCCACCTCCAGGCAGCTCAGGCAGGCCTCTTCCGAGGGCTTGAGCACGGTGGCATTGCCCATGGCCAGGGCCGGGGCCAGGGTGCGGCCGAACATCTGGGCGGGGTAGTTCCAGGGAATGATGTGCCCGGTCACGCCGTGCGGCTCACGCACCAGCTTGACGTCGTAGCCGGCCAGGAAGGGAATGGTGTGGCCGTGGATCTTGTCGGCCGCACCGCCATAGAACTCGAAGTAGCGCACCAGGGCCTGCAGATCGTTGCGCGCCACGGTGATCGGCTTGCCGGTGTCGTGCGCCTCGATCCAGGCCAGGCGTTCGGCTTCCTCGGCAATGCGGGCCGAGAGCTTCATCAGCAGGCGGCCGCGTTCGGTCGGCGTCATGCGGCCCCATGGGCCATCCAGTGCGGCGCGGGCGGCCGCCACGGCGGCATCCACCTCGGCCTGGCCGCCCCGGGCCAGGTGGGCGATCAGCTGGCCGGTGGCCGGGGCCAGCGTGGGCACGGTGCGGCCGTCGGCCGATTCCACCCAGGCGCCGTTGATGAAGTGGCGGTGGGTCAGGGCCGCCACGGTGCCGGTCTGCGAAAAGTTCAGGCGGCCGGGCACGGCGTTCATGGCGGCGGTGGTGGTCATGGCGATGTCTCCAGTGTTCGGGGTGGGGCGCATTGTGGGTACGCACCGCCGGCGCTTGGAATTGCTTTTGTTCGAAGCGTGCATTGCCCGCACCGCAACACGTCCGTTGCTCAGGGCTTAACGCAGCTTTGCCCACTTCTCAATGGGCATCGGGCGGCATCCACCCCACACTGCGCCCACGCCAGCATTCCCGACTCGACTGGCGATCACCAACCCAGGAGACAAGACATGCTTCGATTCACCGCCATCTTCTCGGCCGTGGCCTGCGCCATGGCCCTGGCCGCAGCACCGGCCCAGGCCCAGACGGGCGAACGCACCATCAAGATCTACGGCTTCGGCGCCAAGAGCGGCGTGGTGCGGATCTTCGGCATCCAGAGCGAGGCCGCCATGCAGGCGGCGGCCGACAAGATCAACGCCGCCGGCGGCGTGACGCTGGGCGACGGCGCCAAGGCCAAGATCGTGATCGACTACCTCGACGACCGCTGCAACGCGGAAGAGGGTATCAACGCGCTGCGCCGCATCGCCGCCCAGCCCGATGCCATCGTCGCCATCGGCCCGACCTGCAGCAACGTGGCCGAGCCGGTGTTCGGCATCCTGCAGAAGAAGGTGGGCGATGCCAGCGACTCGGGCATCCAGTTCCCCATCTACACCGACGTGGCCGCCAAGGGCGGTCTGGCCGGCATCTCCGAATGGTCGTTCCGCAACGTGCCGAGCGAAGCCGCCATGTACAAGTCGGTGTTCGAGTGGGTGGCCGCCACCCGCAAGGACCTCAAGACCTTCTGGGGCGGCGTGGAGAAGGACTTTGCCCACAGCAACGCCACCTTCAACGTCATGAAGGACAACGCCGGCAAGGCCGGCCTGGAGGTGCTGGGCCAGAGCGAATGGCTGCTGGCCGACACCAGCTTCAGCACCCAGGTGCGCGAGATGAAGCGAGCCAATGCCGACGTGGTGGCCATCTCGGCCCACCCGTTCACCACCTGCGGCGTGCTCAAGGAGATGCAGCGCCAGGGCGTCAAGCCCAAGCTCATGATCGGCCTGACCAGTTCGTCGAGCATGGAGACGCTGCAGGGCTGCGCCCAGCAGGCCGAGGGCATCATCATCCCGACCAGCTTCGCACCGGTGACCGCCGAGGCCAAGGCCGCCGCCGAGGCGGTGGCCGCCAAAAAGTCCAACATGGACCTGCACAACGCGGCCGCCTGGGAGAACGTGTTCACCCTCAAGAAGGTGATCGAGGACCAGAAGATCATGGGCAAGCCCGAGACCCTGGCCGCCGACCGCAAGAAGATGCGCGACGGCCTGGCCGCCCTCAAGCAGACCCAGGGCCTGCTCGGACCGGTGGACCGTGCGGCCGACCGCGAGGCCATCAAGCCCTACCTGTTCGTGCAGGCCAAGGGCGGTGCCTGGACCGTGGCCCACAAGCCCTGATGCGGGCCCGGCCGGCATGACGGCATGAGGAGGCGCCCCCGTGCGGGGCGCCTCTCCCCTTCCTTCTCAGCACCGCTCCCATGACCTACCTCGACCTGCTGGACCTCGTCCAGTCGGTGATCGATGGTGTGCTGTTCGGCACCATCTACGCACTGATTGGCATCGGCTTCACGCTCATCTTCGGCGTGATGCACAAGATCAACCTGTCCTATGCCGCGGCCTCGGTCGGCGCCGCCTACCTGAGCCTGCTCATCGTGCAGACCGCGCCGCCGGCCCTGGTGTTCGTGGCCGCTGCCCTGGTGGGCGGGGTGCTGGGTGCGCTGGTGTATGTCATCTGCTTCCGCTTCCTGCCGCTGAACAAGCCGCTGGCCACGCTCATGTCCACCGTGGGCATGCTGCTGCTGATCGAGGAGGCCATCGTGCACGCCACGGCCGGCATGCCGCAGAACTACCCGGCCATGTTCGTGGGTTCCAACATCGACATCGGCCCGCTCTCGCTGCGCGGCGACCTGCTGTTCGTCTTTGTGCTCGGCTGCGCGGCCATGGTCGGCCTGACGCTGCTGCTCAAGCGCACCCGGCTGGGCCTGGCCACGCGGGCGGTGTCGCAGCAGGGCACGGCGGCCCGCCTGTGCGGCATGAACATCACCACCACCAACCTCAGCACCTTCGTGATCGCCGGTCTGCTGGGCGGCACGGCGGGAGCCATGGCGGGGGCGGCCATCGGCGTGCTGTCGCCGCTGCTCACGCTGCCCCTCACGGTCAAGGGCCTGGTGGTCACCGTCATCGGCGGCCTGGGCAGCATCCCGGGCGCCATCGTGGCCGGCCTGCTGGTGGGCGGCTTCGAGAACCTCTTCCAGTACTGGCGCGGCGTGAGCGAGCGCGACATCTACGTGATGCTGCTGCTGTTCGCCTTCCTGGTGTTCCGGCCCGGTGGCCTGTTCGCCCCGCCTGCCGGCCGCGACTGAAAGGACCCGACTCATGGACTTCTACCTTGGACTGGCCCAGGTGATCGGCGTGCACACGCTGCTGGGTCTCTCGGCCTGGTGCGTGCTGCAGACCGGTCAGGTCTCGCTGGCGCAGGGCGGCTTCTTTGCCATCGGCGCCTATGCCTCGGGCATGCTGACCGCCATGGCCGGCTGGCCGCTGTGGCTGGCGGTGCCGGCGGCCGCCATGATCTCGGCCCTGGTGGCCATCGCGGTGGGCTTTCCGGCGTTGCGGGTCAAGGGCCTGATGCTGGTGGTGGCCACCACCGCCTTCGCCGAGATCGTGCGGCTGGTGTTCTTCAACCTGACCTGGCGGGTGCCCGGCCCCGACGGCAACCTGGTCGGCCCCGACGGCAGCCTGGGTTTCGGCGGCATCCGCTACTTCCCCAGCAACGGCTGGACCTCGGGCGAGATCGTCACCCTCATCTGGGCCCTGGTGGCCGTGGTGATGCTGGTGCTGGCCTGGCTGGACCGCTCCCGCGTAGGCACGCTGTGGCGCGCGGTGGGCGAGGACGAGGTGGCCGCGCAGAGCGCCGGCATCAACCTGACGGCGGCCAAGGTCTCTGCCTTCGGCATCGGCGGGGCCATTGCCGGCATCGCCGGCAGCGTGTTCGCGCACTACACCACCCACATCGAGCATTCCAACTTCACCATCCTGCTGGCCACCTTTGCCATCGCCTACCCGATCCTGGGCGGGCTCTCGAGCCTGCTGGGCACGGTGCTGGCGGTGGTCTTCATCCAGGGCTTCCTGATCGAGGGCCTGCGCTTCCTGGGCGACTGGCGCAGCCTGCTGTTCGGTGCGCTCATCCTGCTGATGATGCTGGTGCGTCCCAGCGGCATGATCACCTCGCCCCTGGGCCGGCTGCTGCGCGGCGGCCGCGGGCCCGAAGCCCCGGCCCCGCGCGGCGCGACCGAGGAGAAGGCCCATGCTTGAACTGCAGCAGCTCAGCCGCCACTTCGGCGGGGTCAAGGCGCTCGACCAGCTCGACCTCACGGTGCGCAAGGGCGAGATCCTGGGCCTGATCGGTCCCAACGGCTCGGGCAAGAGCACCACGGTCAACCTGATCGCCGGGCTCTACCAGCCCAGCGCCGGCAGCCTGCGCTTCAAGGGCCAGGACATCGGTACCCTGCCGGTGCACACCCGGGCCGAACTCGGCATCGCCCGCACCTTCCAGAACATCCGCCTGTTCGGCAACCTGAGCGTGTGGCAGAACGTCTGGGCCGCCCGCGTGGTGCGCGAGAGCGGCTGGGCCGGCGTGAAGTCGCGCTGGCTGGCCTCGGGCCGCCAGGCCCGCGAGGAGGTGAGGCAGCTGCTGGCCTTCAGCAACCTGGCCGACAAGGCCGACACCCTGGCCGGCAACCTGAGCTTTGGCGAACAGCGCCGGCTGGAGCTGGCCCGCGCGGCGGCGTCCGGCGCCGAACTGCTGCTGCTCGACGAACCGGCCGCCGGCATGAACGCCGAGGAGATCGAGGAGCTCGATCAGCGCATCCGCGCCCTGCGCGACCGCGGGCACACCATCCTGCTGATCGAGCACCACATGGAGCTGGTGATGGAGGTCTGCGACCGGGTGGCGGTGCTGAACTTCGGGCGCAAGATCGCCGAGGGCACGCCCGCCGAGGTGCAGGACAACGCGGCCGTGCGCGCCGCCTACCTGGGTTCGGACGACACCGTGGCCCAGGCGGCCTGAGGAGACACACCATGCTGCAGATCGACGGACTGGCCACCGCCTACGGCAAGATCGAAGCCTTGAAGGGCGTGAGCCTGTCGGCGCAGGCCGGCCAGGTCACCTGCCTGCTCGGGCCCAACGGCGCCGGCAAGACCACCCTGATGATGACGGTGGCCGGCATCCTCAGGCCCAAGGCCGGCTCCATCCGCTTCGAGGGCGAGGAACTGGTGGGCAAGTCGAGCGCCGACATCGTGGCGCGCGGCCTGGCCCTGGTGCCGGAAAACCGGCTGGTGTTCCCGGCACTGACCGTGCGCGAAAACCTGCAGGCCGGCGCCTTTCGCCGCCGTGACCGCAACGGCATCCGCGACGACATCGACCGCATGTTCGTGCGCTTCCCGCGCCTGAAGGAACGCGTCGACCAGATGGCCGGCACCCTGTCGGGTGGCGAGCAGCAGATGCTGGCCGTGGCCCGCGCGCTCATGTCGCGCCCGCGCCTGCTGCTGATGGACGAGCCTTCGGTGGGCCTGGCCCCGCTGGTGGTGGCCGAGATCTTCCAGATCATCCGGCAGCTGCACAGCGAGGGCGTGAGCATCTTCCTGGTGGAGCAGAACGCCCACATGGCGCTGAAGGTGGCCCAGCAGTTCTACCTGATGGAGCAGGGCCGCGTCACCTTCTCGGGCAACCCGGGCGAGATGAGCAGCGACGACGTGATCCAGCGCGCCTACCTCGGGCAGCGGCGCGCCGCCTGAGCCGGCAGGAGCGGCGGTGCTCGAGTTCCTGCAGCGTACGCTCGATGGCTGGCTGGAGGGTTCGGCCTATGCCCTGGTGGGGCTGGGCCTGACGCTGACCTTCGGCACGCTGCGCCGCCTCAACCTGGCCTATGGCGCCACCGCCATGCTGGCCGCTTATGTGGGCGCCTGGCTGTTCGCGCGGCATGCGTTCCCGGTGTGGGGGGTGGCGCTGGTGGTGGTGGGACTGGCCGCGCTGATCGGGCTGTACGTGGAGCGGCTGTGCTTCGGTGCCATCGGGGCGGCCGTTGCGCAGGGCCACGAAGGCCGGGGCAGTGCCACCCGGGTGGGGGGCGGTTTCGACGGTGCCGAGGTGGTGGCCCTGGCATCGAGCTTTGCGCTGTGGATGCAGCTCGAACAGCTGGCGGTCAACCTGCTGCCGCGCCACCTCAATGCATTCCCCAACCTCGCTGCGCAGAGCGAATGGGCCGTGGGCAGCCTGTTCCTGCGGCCGGACCGGCTGGCCGTGGCCCTGCTGGCGGTGCTCATCACCCTGGCCCTGGGCCAGTGGCTGCTGCGCACCCGGGGCGGTCTGGCCTGGCGGGCGGCGGCCACCCAGCGCACCGCGGCCGGGCTGGTGGGCATCCGCGTGGGGCAGGTGCAGGCCACCGCCTTCCTGGTGGCCTGTGCGATCTCGGGCGTGGCCGCATTTGCCGTGCTGTCGCTCGAAGGCCAGGTCACGCCGATGCTGGGCATGTGGATGCTGACCAAAGGGCTGGTGGCGGCCATGCTGGGTGGCCTGGGCAGCGTGCGCGGCGTGCTGATCGGGGGCTGGCTGCTGGGCATCGTGGAGGCGCACGCGCAGGCCGCGTTCGGTGCGGTGGGGCGCGAGTTCGCCACCTACGCGCTGCTGTTCCTGGTGCTGGTGGCCGGCCCGGCCGGCCGGGCCGGCCTGACCGGTGGGGGAGGCTGGCGCCATGCCGCTTGAGCAGGCGGTGGGCGTGGCCACCGACATCGCCATCCTGTCGCTGCTGGCGCTCTCGGCCTACCTGGTGCTGCTGGTGGGGCGCATCTCGTTCGGCCAGCAGGCCTACTTTGCACTCGGTGCCTATGCCAGCGGCATGGCCTCCACCCTGGCGGGCTGGGCACTGGCACCGTCGCTGCTGCTGGGGGCTGCCGTGGGTGCGCTGGTCTCGGCGCTGCTGGCCTGGCCCACCCTGCGGCTGTCGGGCCTGAACTATGCGGTGGCCACCCTGGCCCTGGCCGAGATGATGCGGATTGCGCTGATGCGGCTGCACTTCACGCGGGAGGTCGAGGGCGAGATCGTCGGGCCGCAGGGCACCGAAGGCTTCCGCGACATCCGCTGGCTGCTGGAGAACGATGTCTCGCCCGGCGGCTTCCTGCTGCTGTGCCTAGGTGTGCTGGGGGCGGCGCTGCTGGCACTGGCCTGGCTGCGGCCGCGCCGCCTGGGGCTGGCGCTGCGCCAGGTGGGCCACGACGAGGTGCTGGCGGCCAGCCAGGGCCTGCCGGTGCTGCGGCTGCAGCTGCTGGCCGTGGCGGCCGCCGGCGCGCTGGCGGCCATCGGCGGCGGGCTGTACGCCCACCGCGCCACCTACATCGAGCCGGCGCTGTTCGACCCCATGCTGGGCGTGCACGCGGTGGGCTATGCCCTCATCGGCGGGCTGGGCACGGCCCTGGGGCCGTTGCTGGGTGTGATGTTCGACATCGGCCTGCTGGAGGCCACCAAGGTGTTCGCCGGCTGGCGCATGGTGGTGTTCGGCGGGCTGGTGGCGCTGTTCCTGCGTTTTCGCCCGCGTGGCCTGCTGGACGAGGCCACGGTCCACCGCATCGGCGCCGCGTGGCGCCAGTTCCGGAGAAGCCCATGAACCTTCGTCAGCTGTTGCTGGTGGCCGCCTTGCTGCCGGTCGTGTTTCCGGCGGCGGCGCAGTCCCGCCGGCCCCAGGTGGATCTGGCGTGCGAGGCCCACGGCATGGGGCCGCTGCTGGACTGCACCGTGCGCCTGCGCGCCTCCGATGGCCGGCCACTGACCGGTGCCACCGTGACCCTGGGCGCCACCATGCCCTCCATGCCCATGGCCCACACGGTCAAGCCGGTCAGGGCACTGCCCACGGCGGCGCCCGGCGAATACCGAGGGCAGCTCACGCTGGAGATGAGCGGTGCCTGGGCCATCGAGATCGACCTGGCCGGCCCGGTGCGCGACCGCGTGGTGCGCGTGCTCATGGCCGAAGAGTGCGAGGGCGACGGGCGCTGTCCTGCCCCGCCGGCCCGCCGCTGAACTTCCTTTTTATCTCTCACAAGAACGGAGCCGACCATGTCCCTTCCTCCCCTGCTCGACGGCCGCACCGTCATCGTCACCGGTGCCGCCACCGGCATCGGCCAGGCCTTTGCGCTGGCCTGCAGCGCCCAGGGCGCCCACATCGTGGTGGCCGACATGGGGCCGGCCGACGAGACCATGGACCTGATCGCCCGCCAGGGAGGGCAGGCGATTTATGTGAAGACCGACGTGGCCGACAACGACTCCACCCAGGCCATGGCCGCTGCGGCGCTGCAACGCTTCGGCCGCATCGACGGACTGATCAACAACGCGGCCTACTTCCGCGAGGTCAAGCTGACCGATTTCGAGGCCATCGATCCGGCCGTGTGGGAGCGCATCTTTGCGGTCAACGTCAAGGGCGTGTGGCAGTGCTGCAAGGCGGTCATGCCGGCCATGCGGCAGCAGCACAGCGGTGCCATCGTGAACATCGCCTCGGTGGTGGCGGTGGCCGGGCAGCCGGGCTACCTGCACTATGTGGCCACCAAGGGCGCGGTGCTGTCCATGACCAAGGGCCTGGCCAAGGAAGTGGGCCAGCACGGCGTGCGGGTGAACTGCATTGCCCCGGGCTTCGTCATCACCGACGCCACCCGCAACCGCCCGGTGGAGTGGCAGCAGAGCTTCCTCAAGGCACGCGCCATCGGCCGCGAGCAGCGGCCGGACGATCTGGTGGGCACGGCGGTCTACATGCTGTCCGACCTCTCCGGCTTCGTCTCGGGCCAGACCGTGGTGGTCGATGGCGGCCACATCATGTACTGACCCACCCCGGAGCCACCATGAACGACATCATCCTGCACCATTACCCGCTCTCGCCGTTCTCCGAGAAGGTCCGCACCACGCTGGGCCTCAAGCGCCTGGCCTGGCGTTCGGTGGACGTGGCGCCGCTGCCGCCGCGCCCGCTGCTGGCGGCACTCACCGGTGGCTACCGCCGCATTCCGGTGCTGCAGGTCGGGGCCGACATCTTCTGCGACACCAACGCCATCCTGCCGGCGCTCGAACGCCTGCAGCCCGGCCCGACGCTCTACCCCAACGGCTGCGAGGGCCTGGCGCGCGGCATGGCCTTCGCCTGGGAGCGCCAGGTGTGGATTCCCACCATCGGCGTGCTGGTGCACTACATCGGCGATGCGCTGCCGCCGGAGTTCATCAAGGACCGCAAGGAAGGCTACCTGGGCATCGACATCAGCAAGGCCGCCATGGCGCCCGACCTGGCCCACCACCGCCAGGTGCTGCAGGCCCAGTACGCCTGGCTCAGGCAGGCGGTGGAGGCGGCGGCTGCGCGCGGGCACGACTACCTGTTCGGCAGCACGCCCTCGGTGCTCGACCTGGCCTGCTGGCAGACCACCTCGCTGCTGCGCAAGAACGCACCGCCCGAGGTGGATGCCCTGGTCGGCCTGCAGGGGCTGGAGGCCTGGTACGGCCGCATCGCCGCCATCGGCCACGGACGCCACACAGCCCTGTCGCCCGAAGAGGCCCTGGCCGTGGCCCAGGCGGCCCGCCCGGTGCCGGTGACCCATCTGCGGCCCGACGGCGACCCCGGCGGCCTGCAGCCCGGCACCCCGGTGACGGTGACCCCCGACGACAATGCCCGCGTGCCGGTGAGCGGCACCCTGGTGGCCGCCAGCGCGTCGCTGGTGGTGATCCACCGGAACGATCCGCAGGCCGGCGACCTGCACCTGCATTTCCCCCGGCTGGGCTTCGATGTCATGCCGGCCTGATCCCATCCCCGTTCCATTGCACAGAGGCATCCCATGCAACTCCTGGCCAACACCACTTCGCCCTATGTGCGCCTGGCGCGCATGGCCCTGATCGAGAAGGGCGTGCAGGTCGAGCCCACCATCGTCGACCCCTGGGCCGACGACACCCGCCTGCGCGCGGCCAACGCCGCCACCCGCGTGCCCACGCTGGTGCTGGACGACGGCACGCCGCTCACCGAGAGCCTGCTCATCGTGCAGTGGCTCGAGGCCTCCCGGCCTCAGGCCCCCAGCCTGCTGGGCAGCGATGTGGCCGGCGTGCTGGCCCGCGCCGGCGTGGCCCTGGGCGTGATCGACGCGGCGGTGCACACCATCATCATCCGCAAGGTGACCGCGCCGGTGCTGTTCGACGAGACCCCGGTGGGTCTGCGCCGGCGCCGTTCCATGGCCGAGGGCATGCAGCGGCTGGAGGCCATGGCAGCCGCCGGTGCGCTGCGGGCCGGTGCCACGCCCACGCTGGACGTGCTGGCTGCCATCGATGCGCTGGACTACCTGGACTTCCGCTTCACCGCTGCACCCTGGCTGCCGGCCATGCCGGCGCTGCGTGCGCTGGCCGCCTCGCTGGCCGAGCGGCCCTCGGTGAGCACCACCCGGCCGCACTGACGGACCCCGGGAAAGACGGGCGGCCCTAGCGCGCGGCCGCCAGCAGGCGCTGCGCCCGCAGCAGCACCGGCCGGTCGATCATGCGGCCGTCGAGCTGCACCGCACCGCCTTCGCCGGCGGCGGCCACCACGCGTTCGGCCCAGGCCCTTTCCTCAGCCGTGGGTGCCAGTGCGGCATGCACGGCCGCCACCTGGCGCGGGTGGATGCACAGCCGGGCGGCAAAACCCAGGCGGCGTGCCTCGGCGCTGTCGGCGGCCAGCGCGGCTTCGTCGTCGATGGCCGGGGTGACACCGTCCACCGGTGGCGGCAGATCGGCGCAGCGCGAGGCCCACACCAGGGTGGATCGCGCGTGACGCAGGGCCGCGTGATCGGCCGGGTCGATGCCGCCCAGGTCGAGCGCGTAGTCGATGCTGCCGAAGGCCAGCCGCTGCACCGCCGGCATGGCGCCCAGCCGGTGCGCCTGTCCCAGGCCGTGGGCGGTCTCGATCAGGGCCAGCACCGGCAGGTCGCCGGGCAGGGCCTGCAGGGCCACGATGTCGCCGGCCTTGGGCACCATGGCGCCGATGCGGGCACCGCCGGCGCGCAGCCGCGCCAGCAGGGCCAGATCCTCGGCGGCCTCGGCCGTGTCCAGCGCATTGGTGCGCAGCCACAGCGTGCCGTCGGCCGCGCCGGCCAGCGCATCGGCGGCCTGGGCCAGTGCCGACCGTGCGGTGGCCTTGGCGCTGGCGGGCACGGCGTCTTCCAGATCCACGATGACCGCATCGGCGCCGCTCTGTCGCGCCTTGCCGATGCGCTCGGGCCGGCTCGCCGGCACGAACAGGTAACTGCGGGGCAGCCAGCCCGGGGTGGTGGTGTGGTTCATGCGGCCATCATGGCCAGTGCGCGGCAGGCCGGCCATTGCCGGCTGCGAAAGCCAGCGTTGATCAGGCCGGAACCCCGGCCTCGGCTTCGGCGCGGCGGGCGCACTGCTGCAGGTGGGCCAGCAGGGCGGCCAGGGGCGAGTCGCCCGCAGCCTGGGTGCGGGTGCACAGCAGCATCTGGCGCGAGGCCCAGCTGTCGCTGATGGGCAGCACCCGCAGGTTCATGGACTGTGCCGTGCCACGCGCCGCCTGCATGGGCAGCACGCCGATGCCCAGGCCGGCCTCCACCGCACGGCACACCGCCTCGAAGCTGCGCACCTGCACCCGCAGTGCCATGGGCTTGAGCAGCTCGGTGGCGTGCGACTCCAGCAGGCGGGTGAGCGTGCTGCCGCCTTCCAGGCCCACCAGGTCGTGTTCCAGCAGGTCGGCGAAGGACACCGTGGCCGGCAGGTCCACCCCGGGCGGGGCCACGGCGGCCAGCTGGTCGTGCCGGTAGGGCAGGCACACCAGACCGCTGGTGTCCACGCCCTCGACGACCACGCCCAGGTCGATGTCGCCGCTGCGCAGCTTGCGGATGGCATCCGCGCTCCAGCACTCCTCCAGCACCAGGCGGATGTCGGGGTGCTGCGGCTGGAAGCTGGCGATGTCGGCCGGCAGGAACTGCGCCATGGCCGAGGTGTTGCCGTGGATGCGCAGCACGGCGGTGTGGCCGGCGCCGTAGTTGGTCATCTCGGCGCGCATGTGGTGCACCGATGCCAGCACCTCGCGGGCCAGCAGCAGCAGGCGTTCGCCGGCGGCGGTGAGCTCCAGCCCGCGCGAGTGGCGCTCGAACAGCTGCGCCTTGAACTGATGCTCCAGCAGCGACAGCCGCCGGCTGGCCGCCGGCACGGTGATGAAGCTCGACTCCGCCGCCCGCGTGAGGTTGCGGGTTTCGGCGGCCTTGACGAACAGGGCCAGGGAGTCGAGGTCGGGCAGCATGGGATGGGAACCGGATGGGCCCGCCAGTATGTAACCCCTGGGCGCCGATGGCTGTCGCCCCCGGATTGGTGAAAACCCGGGTGGCGCCTGCTGCGGCCATGCCTCCGCTGCACGCCTTGAAAGGCAGCCTTACCGATTCGGCAATGGCGTGGTCTGCGGTCCATCCGGACACTGCGGGCAGTTCCATACAAGAGGGAAGGAGCCCCCACCATGCCGAACAGTCCGAGGCTTGCAGGCAAGATCACCCTGGTCACCGGCGCGGCCAGCGGCTTTGGCGCCGGCATCGCCCGCGCCTATGCCCGCGAGGGTGCCACCGTGGTGCTGGCCGACCTGAACGAGGAGGGCGCCCGCTCGGTGGCGCGCGACTGTGGCGGCCTGAGCGTGGGCGTGCGCTGCGACGTGACCCGCCGTGCCGACATCGACGCGACGGTGCAGCTGGTGCGCGAGCGTTTCGGGCGGCTGGACGTGGTGGTGAACAACGCCGGCTGGACCCACCGCAACCGGCCCATGCTGGAGGTGGACGAGGACACCTTCGACCGGGTGTTCGACATCAACGTGAAATCCATCTTCCACATGACCCATGCGGTGGTGCCCCTCATGCGGGCGCAGGGCGGCGGCGTGATCCTCAATGTGGGCTCCACCGCCGGCATCCGGCCCCGCCCCGGACTCACCTGGTACAACGCCAGCAAGGGTGCGGTGAACCTGCTGTCCAAGTCGATGGCGGTGGAGCTGGGTCCCGATCGCATCCGGGTCAATGCCATCTGCCCGGTGATCGGCGAGACCGCGCTGCTCGAAGCCTTCATGGGTGTGCCCGACACGCCGGAGAACCGGGCGAAGTTCATTGCCACCATTCCGATGGGCCGGCTCTCGCGGCCGGACGATGTGGCCGCGGCCGCGCTGTTCCTGGCCAGCGACGAAGCCGCGTTCATCTCCGGGGTGGAGTTCCCGGTGGACGGCGCCCGCACCGTGTGAGGCCGGCATGAGCATCCCGTCCCTGCCCGAGCCGCATGCCATCACCCGCGAGGTGCTCGATCGGCTGGCCAACACGCCGGACGAGCGCCTGCGCCGCATCATGACCAGCCTGGTCGAGCACCTGCATGCCTTTGCGCGCGATGTGCAGCTCACCGAGGCCGAATGGTTCGAGGGCATCCGCTTCCTCACCCGCACCGGCCATGCCACCAACGAATCGCGGCAGGAGTTCATCCTGCTGTCCGACACGCTGGGCCTGTCCATGCTCACCGTGGCGCTCAACCACGACCGAACGCCCGGTTGCACCGAGGCCACGGTGTTCGGCCCCTTCCATGTGGAGGGCGCGCCCGAGCTGCCCCTGGGGGCGGACGTGGCCCAGGGCGCGCAGGGCCTTGCGTGTGCCGTGACCGGCACGGTACGCGGGGTGGACGGCACCCCGGTGGCCGGGGCGGTGATCGATGTCTGGCAGGCCGATGCCGAGGGCCTGTACGACGTGCAGCGCGACGGTCTGGAGCAGCACCAGGCGCGCGCCGTGCTGCGCGCCGATGCCCAGGGACGTTTCCATTTCCGCACCGTGCTGCCGGTGCCCTATGCCATTCCGGACGACGGCCCGGTGGGGGATCTGCTCAAGGCCACCGGGCGCCATCCGTGGCGGCCGGCGCACCTGCATTTCCGGGTGCAGGCGCCGGGCTGGCGCACCCTCATCACCCATGTGTTCCGCCGCTACGACCCGTACCTGGAGAGCGACGCGGTGTTCGGCGTGCGGCCCTCGCTGGTGGCCGACTGGCCGCAGCAGGCCGATGGCAGCCATGCGGTGTCGGTGGACATCGTGCTCGACCGCGATCCGGCAGGCACGGCGGCGTCCGCATGAGGCCCTTCATCCATCAGGCAGCGGCCACCCGCGTGGTGTTCGGTGCCGGCAGCCTGGCCCACCTGGAGCGCGAGCTCGACCTGCTGGGCCTGCGCCGGGTGCTGGTGCTCAGCACGCCCGGGCAGTCCACTGCGGCCCAGTCCCTGCAACAGCGGCTGGGGCCGCGCTGCGCCGGCGTGTTCGGTCGTGCGGTGATGCATGTGCCGCTGGGTGTGGCCATCGAGGGGGTGGAGGCGGCCCGCACCCTGCGTGCCGATGGCACCCTGGCGCTGGGCGGTGGATCGACCATCGGGCTGGCCAAGGCCATTGCGCTGGAGACCGGCCTGCCCATCGTGGCCGTGCCCACCACCTACGCCGGCAGCGAGATGACCCCGATCCACGGCATCACCGACGGCGGCATCAAGCGCACCGGGCGCGACGCGCGGGTGCTGCCGCGCACCGTCATCTACGACCCCGAACTCAGCCGCGACCTGCCGGTGGGCATCAGCGTGACCAGCGGCATGAACGCCATGGCCCACGCGGTGGAGGCGCTGTACGCCAGCGACAGCACGCCCATGACCGACCTGATGGCTGAAGAAGGCCTGCGCGCCCTGGCCGGTGCCCTGCCGGTGCTGCGCCAGCGGCCCCGTGACGAGACCGCCCGCAGCGACGCGCTCTATGGCGCCTGGCTGTGCGGCGCGGTGCTGGGGCAGGTGGCCATGGCGCTGCACCACAAGCTGTGCCACGTGCTGGGTGGCAGCTTCAACCTGCCGCATGCCGAGGTGCACACCGTGGTGCTGCCGCAGGCCACGGCCTTCAACGCCGACGCCGCACCGCAGGCCATGGCGCGCGTGGCCCGTGCGCTGGGTTGCAGCCATGCGGCGCAGGGTCTGTTCGACCTGGCGCGGGACAACGGAGCGCCGGTGTCGCTGCGGGCCCTTGGCATGGCCGAGGCCGACCTGGACCGTGCCGCCGACCTGGCCGCTGCCCAGCCCTACGCCAACCCGCGACCGGTCGGCCCGGCCCAGCGCGATGCGTTGCGCGAACTGCTGCAGCGCGCCTGGGACGGCACCCGCCCGGACTGACGCCGCACCGGCCTCAGCGGGCCGGTGGGGTCCAGCCGCCGCCGAGGCTGCGGTACACCGCCACCAGCGCTCCGGCGGTGCCCACCTGGGCCTGCACCAGGGCGTCGCGCTGGGTCAGGGCTTCGCGCTCGGCGTCGAGCACGGCCAGGAAGTCGGTCACGCCGGCTTCAAAGCGCACCCGGGCCAGCTGCGCAGCCGACTCGGCCTGGCGGGCCGCCTCGTCCAGCCGCGCGGCGCGCTGCGATTCGCGGTTGAAGCTGCTGAACGCGCCTTCGGTCTCTTCCAGCGCCAGCGCCACCGTCTGCTCGAAGCGGGCCACGCTCTGCTGGGCCCGGGCCTCGCTGGCCCGCACCCGGGCGCGCAGGGCACCGCCATCCAGCGGGGTCCAGGTGATGCCGGCGCCCAGCGCCCAGCGACCCGAGGCGGCGTCGAACAGGTCGCTGCCGCGCGCCGCGTTGAAGCCCAGCAGGCCCGAGAGCGACAGGCGCGGATACAGCGCCGACCTGGCCACACCGATGTCGGCGGTGGCAGCGGCCAGCTCACGCTCGGCCACGATCAGGTCGGGGCGGCGCTGCAGCCAGCCCTGCGGTGTGCCCACCGGCAGGGTCGACAGGTCGGTCACCGGCAGGCTCGGCAGGGGCATGGGGGCCGCGAGCGAGGCCATCAGCGGCCGGGGAGGCTGAGCGGTGAGCGTGGCCAGGCGCAGCACGGTGCGGTCGATGGCGTTGTCCAGGGCGGGCAGGGCGGCCTCGGTGGCAGCCACCAGCGCCTTGGCACGGGCCAGGTCGAGTTCGCTGGCGCGGCCGGCATCGACCCGGGCCTGGGTGATGCGCAGCGACTCGCGCTGGTTGCTCAGGGCCTGGTCGGTCACCTGCCGGCGCTGCTGCAGGCCGCGCAGCTCCAGGTAGTTGCGGGCCACCTCGGCGGCCACGGCGGTGTGGGCCGCCGAGATGCCGGCCTCGCTGGCGCTCACGCGGGCGGCCGCTGCCTCGCGGCCGCGCTGAACGCCGCCGAACAGGTCGATCTCCCAGTTGGCAATGAAGCTGGCATCAAACGTGTTGCCGGTGCGCTCGCTGCGGGTGGTGCCGGGGCGCTGGGTGATGGGCTGCACCGCACGTTCGGCGCTGCCGCTGAAGCCGGCCGAGGGGCGGCTGGCGGAGTCGGCCTCGTCGAAGCCGGCGCGGGCTTCCTGCAGCCGGGCCTGGGCGATGCGCACATCGCCGTTGGCGGCCACGGCACGCTCGATCAGTGCGGTGAGCTGTGCGTCGTTGAAACCGCGCCAGAAGGCCACGATGTCGGGCGACGCCGGGCGGCTGTCGGGCCGCTCGCTGCCGGGCTGGATGAAGGATGCGTCCAGCGCCAGCGGCGGGGTCTGGTGGTCGGGGCCGACGGCGGCGCAGCCGGCCAGCACCAGGGCGGCGGTGAGCGCGGACAGGCGCGGCATCAGGCGGGAAATCATGCGGGCCTCAGACATGCTGGCCTCCTTCGGTCGAAGCGGCGGCCGGTGCGGCGGCCGCGAGCCGCCGTGCGCGGCGCGAGCGCAGCAGCACATAGAACACCGGAGTGAGGAAGATGCCGAAGGCGGTCACGCCCAGCATGCCGGAGAACACCGCGATGCCCATGGCCTGGCGCATCTCGCTGCCGGCACCGCTGCCGACGATCAGCGGCACCACGCCGGCGCAGAAGGCGATCGAGGTCATGAGGATGGGGCGCAGCCGCATGCGGCAGGCGTGCACGATGGCGTCCAGCAGGGCTTCGCCCCGGTCTTCCAGTTCCTTGGCGAACTCCACGATCAGGATGGCGTTCTTGCAGGCCAGGCCCACCAGCACCACCAGCGCGATCTGCGTGAAGATGTTCAGGTCCCCCGGCTGCATGAAGGGCGGGAAGCTCGAGAGCCACACGCCGAACAGCGCCGAGAGGATGCCCATGGGCACGATCAGCACGATCACCAGCGGCAGGCTCCAGCTCTCGTACTGCGCCGCCAGCACGAGGATCACCAGCAGCACCGAGATGGCCAGCACCGCAGCCAGCACCGGCAGCTTGATGGTGGTGCCCGGCACCGTGATATCGCGGGTCAGGCGGTCCTGGTAGGCCAGTTCGGTCCACTCGTAGCTCAGGCCGCGCGGCAGCGTGCGCTGCAGCAGGGTCTCGATCTCGGCCTCGGCCTGGCTGGACGAGAAGCCGGGGTTGGGCGCACCGTTGATGTCGGCCGAGGGAAAGCCGTTGTAGCGGGTCACGCGGGTGGGGCCGAAGGTGGGTTCCACCGTCATGAGCGCGCCCAGCGGCACCATCTCGCCAGCGGCGTTGCGGGTCTTGAGCGCCGTGATGGCCGAGGCATCGCCCCGGAACGGCGCATCGGCCTGCACGACGACCTGGTAGGTCTTGCCGAAGCGGCTGAAGTCGTTCACGTACAGCGAGCCCAGGTTGACCTGCATGGTGTCGTAGATGTCGCCCAGGGCAATGCCCATCTGCTTGGCGCGGGTGCGGTCCACGTCGGCAAAGAGCTGCGGCACGTTGATGTCGTAGCCCGAGTACGGGGTGCCGATGCTGGACTGGGGATTGCCGTAGACCTGACCCAGCGTGCCCCAGACGGCGCCGTACAGCGCCTGTTCACCCAGGCCGCCGCGGTCCTGCACCTGGATCTTGAAGCCGCCGGCATTGCCCAGGCCGTCCACCGCAGGCGGCGGCACCACGAACATGCGAGCGCCCTGGATGCTCTGGATGGCGCCGTTGACCTGACCCAGGATGGCGTTCTTGCTCAGGTCGGGCGTGGTGCGTTCCTCGAACGGGGCCAGACCGAAGAACACGATGCCTTCGTTGGGTGCGGCCGAGAAGCCGGCGATCGACAGGCCGGGGAAGGCCACCGAATCGACGATGCCCGGCACCTTCAGCGCGATGTCGCTCATCTCGCGGATGACGGCCTCGGTGCGGTCGATGGAGGCACCCGCCGGCAGCTGCGCAATGCCGATGAGGTACTGCTTGTCCGGGGCCGGCACGAAGCCGCCCGGCAGGCGCGCGAACAGCAGCGCGGTGGCGCCCAGCAGCACGGCGTACACCACCAGCGCCACCGACTTGCGCCGCACCAGCCCGCCCACCTGGTGGCCGTAACGGGTGCTGGCACGGCCGAACACGCGGTTGAACCAGCCGAAGAAGGGACCGAGCACCCGGTCGATGGCGCGGGTGAGGCGGTCCTTGGGCGCGTCGTGCGGGCGCAGCAGCAGGGCCGAGAGCGCCGGGCTGAGCGTGAGCGAGTTGAAGGCCGAGATGACCGTGCTGATGGCGATGGTCACCGCGAACTGCTTGTAGAACTGGCCGGTGAGGCCGGGCACGAAGGCCAGCGGCACGAACACCGCGCACAGCACCAGCGCAATCGCGATGATGGGGCCCGACACCTCGCGCATGGCCTTGATGGTGGCGTCGCGCGCACTGAGCCCTTCCTCGATGTTGCGCTCGACGTTCTCCACCACCACGATGGCGTCGTCCACCACGATGCCGATGGCCAGCACCAGCCCGAACAGCGTGAGCGTGTTGATGGAATAGCCCAGCAGCAGCAGGAAGGCAAAGGTGCCCACCACCGACACCGGCACCGCCAGCAGCGGAATGATGGAGGCGCGCCAGGTCTGCAGGAACACGATCACCACGATCACCACCAGCGCGATGGCTTCGAGCAGCGTGACCACCACCTTTTCGATGGAGGTCTGCACGAAGCGCGTGGGGTCGTAGACGATGCTGTAGCTCACCCCGGGCGGGAAGTTCTTGGCCAGCCGGTCCATGGTGTCGCGCACGCTGCCCGAGAGGGCCAGCGCGTTCGAGCCGGGGGCCTGGAACACCGCGATGGCGGCCGCTTCCTTGTTGTTGAGCAGGCTGCGCAGCGCGTAGCTGCCGGCCGACAGTTCCACACGGCCCACGTCGCGGATGCGGATCAGGCCACCGGTGGCCGGGTCGGCCCGCACGATGATGTCGGCGAACTCTTCCTCGGTGGTGAGCCGGCCCTGGGTGTTGACCGCCAGCTGGAACTCGGTGCCGGCCGGGGCGGGCGGTGCGCCCACGGTGCCGGCAGCCACCTGCGCGTTCTGTTCACGGATGGCACCCACCACCTCGGCGGTGGTGAGGTTGCGGGCCGAGAGCTTGTTGGGGTCGAGCCAGATGCGCATGGCGTAGTCGCCGGCACCGAACATCTGCACCGAACCCATGCCGGGCAGGCGCAGCAGGTCGTCGCGCACATTGAGCTGGCCGTAGTTGCGCAGGTAGAGCGCATCGCGGCTGTTGTCCGGGCTGACCAGGTGCACCACCATGGTCAGGTTCGGACTGCTCTTTTCCGTGGTCACGCCGATCTGGCGCACGATCTCCGGCAGGCGGGGCAGGGCGCGGTTGATGCGGTTCTGCACCGCCGTCTCGGCGGCCTCGGGGCTGGTGCCGATCTTGAAGGTGACGGTCAGCGTCATGCCGCCGTCGGCGGTGGCCTGCGAATCGAAATACAGCAGGTTCTCGATGCCGCTGATCTGCTCCTCCAGCGGCGTGGCCACGGTTTCGGAGATCACGCGCGGGTTGGCGCCGGGGAACTGTGCGCGCACCACGATCTGCGGCGGCGAGACCTCGGGGTACTCCGAGAGCGGCAGCTTGAAGATGGCCAGCGCGCCGACCAGGAAGATGAAGATGGAGAGCACGGCCGCAAAACGCGGCCGGTCGATGAAGAACCGGGAGATGTCCATGGCGGGCCTCCCGATCAGTTGCCGGCGGGGGCGGCAGGCGCACCGGGCGCTCCGGCCGCCGGGAACACCGGCATGCCGCGCTCGTCCACCTTGAGCACCTGCGGCTGCACCGGCACGCCGGGCATGATGCGCTGCAGGCCCTCGACCACCACGTTCTCGCCGGGCTTGACGGCGTCACCCAGCACCACGCGCATGCCGTCCTGCAGGGAGCCCAGGCGCACCACACGGAACTGCGGCTGGCCGTCCTGGCCCACCACGACCACCACCTTGCGGTCCTGGTCGGTGCCCACGGCGCGCTCGGGCACCAGGGTGGCGGTGTAGGGGGCGCTGGTGGTCATGCTGATGCGGGCCGCCAGGCCGGGCACGAAACGGCCGTCCTTGTTGTCGAAACTGGCCCGCAGGCGGATCGCGCCGGTCTGGGGGTTCAGGCGGTTGTCCACGAAGTCGAGCTGGCCCTGGTGCGGGTAGCCGCTCTCGTTGGCCAGGCCCATGCGCACCACCGGCGGCTTGGCACCGGCAGCGCGCACCCGCAGGAAGGTCTGCTCGCTGCCGTCGAAGTAGGCGTGCACCCGGTTGCTGGCGGCAATGGTGGTCAGCACCACCTGCTCATTGACCAGGTTGCCGGCGGTGACCGAGGCGCGCGAGATGCGTCCCGCGATCGGGGCGCGCACGGCGGTGTGCGACAGGTTGAGCCGGGCCACCTTGAGGGCGGCTTCGGCGGCTTCGATGTCGGCCGCGCTGGTGCGGTTGCTGGCAGCGAGCTGGTCGGCTTCCTGTTTCGAGATGGCCTTGTTCTGCAGCAGCTTCTCGGCCCGGGCCAGTTCGGCGCTGGCCAGCTCGGCGCGGGCACGGGCGGCGGCCACCTGGGCGGCCGCGCGGGCCACCTCGGCCTCGAACGGACGGGGGTCGATGGTGAACAGCAGCTGGCCGCGGGCCACCGTGGCGCCGTCGGTGAAGTGCACCTTGTCGACCGTGCCGGCCACGCGCGGGCGCAGCTCGACGAATTCGGCCGCCTCGATGCGGCCGCTGAAGGTCTCGATGTCGCTGACGGTGCGCTGCACCGCCGGGGCCACGCTGACCGGCATGGCCGGGGGCGGGCCGCCCTGGGCGTCGGCCCGGCCGCCGCAGGCAGCCAGGAAGGTGGCTGCACCGGTGGTCAGCAGGGACAGGGCAAGCAGATGACGGATGCGCCGTGCATCCAGGAAATGGGCTGGCATGGGGTACTCCAGAAGGCCAGGGACCGAGCAGCCCGGGTAGGGCCGTCGGATCCGCTGGGAGGGCGGTGGATCGGCGAAAAACCGAAATTCTAGCGATCCGTGTGAAACTTTTGTGATTCACCTGGATATAAATGGGTGAAAATACAACCCGCGTGCAAACATCAGGGAACCATGAGCACACCCGCCGATCCGTCTGTCATGAGCCTGGATGACCATCCCTTGAACCTTCCCACCGGTCAGGACGCCCCGTCCGCCGGCCACGGCGAAGACGAACGCCTGCTGGCCAACCTGGCGCTGGCCCTGGTCGACAACCCCCGTGCCACCCTGCAGGAACTGGCGCAGGCGGTCGGCGTGAGCCGCGCCACCCTCTACCGGTTCTCGCGCACCCGCGAAGAACTCATCGACCGCCTCATGCAGCACGCCACCGGCTGCCTGCAGCGCGCCATGGAAGAGGCGCGGCTGGACGAAGGCCCGGCGCGCGAGGCGCTGACCCGCTTCGTGCAGGGCCAGCTGGAGCAACGCGAACTCGCGGCCTTTCTGGTCTACCACTGGCAACCCGAGACCATCCAGGACGAACGTGGCCGCACCAGCTGCGATGCCTTCCTGGAGGCCCTGGACGCCTTCATCCTGCGCGGTCAGCGCGAAGGCGTGTTCCGCATCGATATCGCCGCCCAGGCCCAGACCGAGGCGCTGATGGCCCTGCTCACCGGCATCGTCGACGCCGAACGCCGCGGCCGCGTGGCCCGGGTGGGCGTGCCGGCGATGGTGGAGGCGTTGTTCCTGAAGGGGTGCGCGGGCTGACCCCGGCGCCAGGCTACCGCTGTTTCAGGCCGGCACCGCATGCCGCCTTGTCGACGGCCCCGCCTGCAGCACCTGCCCCGACAAGGCATGCCCCACCAGCGGGGGCAGCTCGGCCGCCACGGCCAGCAGGGCATCCAGATCGACCCCGGTGTCCACGCCCATGGCCTGGAACATGTGCACCAGATCCTCGGTGCTCACGTTCCCGCTGGCCCCCGGCGCAAACGGGCAGCCGCCCAGGCCGCCCAGCGAGGCATCGAAGCGGGTGATGCCGGCCTGCCAGGCCACCAGGGCATTGGCCAGGCCCATGCCGCGCGTGTTGTGGAAGTGCGCGGTGAAGGCGATGTGCGGCCAGCGCGCCAGCACCTCGCTGCACAGGCGTTCCACCTGGGCCGGGTGGGCCATGCCGGTGGTGTCGCACAGGGTGATGCGATCCATGCCCAGTGCGGCGATGCGTTCGATGAGGTCGAACACCCGCTGCGCCGGCACATCGCCGTCGAAGGGGCAGCCGAAGGCGGTGGACAGCGAGGCATTGAAGGCCACCTGTGCCGCCGGTGTCTGGGCCACCCGCGCCACCACGTCCTCGAACTGCTGCAGCGAACGCTCCGGGCTCATGCGCAGGTTGGCCTGGCTGTGGCTGTCGCTGGCCGACATGACCAGGTTGATCTCGTCCACGCCGCAGGCCAGCGCACGTTCGGCGCCGCGCGTGTTGGGCACCAGGGCGGCGTAGCTCACGCCCGGGGCGCGTTCGATGCGCTGCATCACCTCGGCCGCGTCGGCCAGCGCCGGTATGGCCTTGGGCGAGGTGAAGGAGGTCACCTCGATCTTGTCCAGCCCGGTGCGCGACAGCGCGTTGCACAGGCGCACCTTGTCGGCGGTGGGCACGAACACCGGCTCGATCTGCAGGCCGTCGCGCAGGGCCACGTCGTGGATGTGGATGCGATCGGGTCCGCGCTTCATGCCACGCCCTTCTGGCGCAGTTCGGCAATGCGCTCGGCACTCAGGCCCAGCGAGCCCAGCACCTCGTCGGTGTGTTCGCCCAGGGCGGGGCCGATCCAGCGGGTGGCGCCGGGGGTGGCGCTCAACTGCGGCACCACGCCGGGCAGCGAGACCGGTTGCCCGTCGGGCAGGGTGTGCGGCTCGATCATGCCGCGCGCCTGGTAGTGCGGGTCGGCCACGATGTCGGCGGCGGTGTAGATGCGGCCGGCCGGCACGGCGGCGGCTTCCAGCACGTCCAGCACCTGCTCCAGCGTGTGCTGGCCGGTCCACTGGCCGATGGCCTCATCGATGCGCTGCACCTGGGCCACGCGACCGGCATTGCCGGCCAGGGCCGGGTCGTCGGCCAGGTCGGTGCGGCCGATGGCGGTCATGAGCCGGCGGAAGATCGCATCGCCGTTGCCGGCAATGGCCACGTACAGGCCGTCGCCACACCGGTAGGTGTTGGACGGTGCGATGCCCGGCAGGCTGGCGCCGCTGCGTTCCCGCACGAAGCCCTGCACGCTGAACTCGGGCACCAGGCTTTCCATGATGGCGAACACCGATTCGTACAGCGCCACGTCGATGAACTGCCCTTTGCCCCCGTTGTTGCGGTGGTGCAGCGCCATCAGCGCGCCGATGGTGCCGTACAGCGAGGCCAGGGTGTCGCCCAGGCTCACGCCCACCCGCACCGGCGGCCGGTCCGGAAAACCCGAGGTGTAGCGCAGCCCGCCCATGCATTCGGCGATGGCGGCAAAGCCGGGCCGCTGGCTGTAGGGGCCGGTCTGGCCGTAGCCCGACACCCGCACCATGATCAGCTTCGGGTTGAGCGCGTGCAGCGCGTCCCAGCCCAGGCCCCATTTCTCCAGGGTGCCGGGGCGGAAGTTCTCGATCACGATGTCGGCGCTGGCCGCCAGCTGCCGGGCCAGTTCGGCGCCTTCGGGCTGGCGCAGGTCCAGCGTGACCGACTTCTTGTTGCGGCTCTGCGAGTACCACCAGAGCGAGGTGCCGTCGTGCAGCCGGCGCCACTGGCGCAGCGGGTCGCCGCCCTCGGGCGATTCGACCTTGATCACCTCCGCGCCGAACTGCGCCAGCAGCGCGGCCGCATACGGCCCGGCGATGAGCGAGCCGAGCTCGAGCACCCGCACGCCGGCCAGGGCCTGCGGGGTCGGTGCGGCGGTGGTCTGCGCAGCGGCCATGTCAGTAGCGGCCCGAGAGCAGGGCGCCGCAACCCGGCACCTGGGCCGGCAGGTTCAGGGCCGTCAGCATGGCGTGGGTGGTGCACACGGCGGCCGAGAGCACCGGCAGGCCCAGGCGGTCTTCCACCGGCTGGATGGAGGGCAGCGAGGGCATCTGCACGCAGGCCGAGAGCACCACCGCATCGCAGTTGGCGGTGGCCAGCCGGCGCGAGATCTCGATGGGCGCGCGCGGGTCCTGCGCGCCGACCTGCAGGTTGTCGGAGATCTCCAGCGACACCGCGTCCAGCACCTCGATGCCCTCGTGTTCGATGTAGTCCACCACCAGCTGGGTCAGCGGCTTCATGTAGGGCGTGAGCACCGCGATCTTCCTGGCGCCGATGCGCTGCAGGCCCTGGATCAGGGCCCCGGCGCTGGTCACCACCGGCGCGGGGGCGCCGTTGTCGACCGTACGCTGGTGCAGGCGCTGCTCGGATTGCCGGTGGTAGCCCAGGCCCATGCTCATGATGGCCACGAGACACGCGTAGCCCAGCACGTCCACCCGGGCGTCCGAGAGCTCGAGCGCGCAGCGGTCGGAGTCGGCGTCCATGGCGGCCAGTTCCTCCTGGGTCACCTTCTTCATGCGCATGCGCGAGGAGTGGAAGGTGAAGCGCTCCGGCGCCACGGCCTCGCGGGCGCGCAGCATGGCCGGGATCTCGGTCTCCATGGTGGTGTTGGAGCTGGGCACGATCTGCCCGATGCGGAAAGCGGTGCGGGTCATGGGCGGGGTTCCGGTCACTCGGCGGTGATGTTGCGGCTCTTGATGATCTGGCCCCAGTAGGCGGTCTCGCGGGTCACCAGGTCGCCCAGACCCTTGGGGTCGAGGTAACGCGGCTCCACGCCCTGCTGCAGCGCACGGGCCTTGGTCTCGGGGGCTTCCAGCACCTTCTTCACCGCCTCGCTGAGCTGGGCGATCACCGGGGCCGGGGTGCCGGCCGGGGCGAACAGGCCGACCCAGGCTTCCAGCTCGAAACCGGCCAGACCGGCCTCGGCGGTGGTGGGCACGTCGGGCAGCATGGGGTGGCGGGTCTTGCTGGTCACGGCGTACGGGCGCAGCTTGCCCTGCTGGATGTGGCCCAGCACCGAGGGCGGCGTGGTCATGAAGAACTGCACCTGGCCGGCCAGCACGTCGGCAATGGCGGCACCCGAGCCCTTGTAGGGCACGTGGGTCATCTCGGTCTTGGTGGTCTGTTCGAACAGGGCGGTGCCCACGTGCGAGAGCGATCCCACGCCCTGGGAGGCGAAGTTCACCTTGCCCGGGTTGGTGCGCAGGTAGGCCAGCAGTTCATTGAGGTTCTTGGCCGGCACCGACGGGTGGGTGGTGATGACGTTGGTGGCCGCCGCGATCAGGGCCACCGGCACCAGGTCTTTCTGGTCCCAGGGCAGCTTGGAGAACATCGACGGGTTGCCCACGTGGTAGGCCGAGTACGAGATCAGCAGCGTGTAGCCGTCCTTCGGTGCACGGGCCACCTGCCCGTAAGCGATGTTGCCGCTGGCGCCGCCCTTGTTGTCGACGATGACCGAGCCATTGAGGGCCTTGGCCACCCCGTCGCTGATCAGGCGGGCCGAGGTGTCGACCACGCCACCGGGCGGATTGGGCACCACGAAGGTGATGGGCTTGGTGGGGTAGCCCTGCGCAAAGGCGGTGCCGGACAGCGCCAGCAGGCAGGACAGGAGGGAGCGTCGGTTCAGCATGGGGATGTCTCCGTGAGGATGTTGTAGAGGACTGAGCGCGCGGATTCTGAAGACTCGCCCCCGCTTTCGGTTCGTGTTTGATTGACACATCCTCAATCTGTGGTTGAGGATCGCCGGATGAACACCCCCCAGTCTTCTGCTCCCATCAACCTCGGCCGCTTCGACCTCGGCTCGCTGCGGCTCTTTTTGATGACGGTGGAGGCCGGCAGCCTGACCGCCGGTGCCGACCGCTACGGCATCTCGCTGGCGGCAGCCAGCAAGCGCATGGCCGAACTCGAAGCCCATGTGGGCCACCCGCTGCTGGAGCGCAGCAAGCGCGGCGTGGTGCCCACCCCGGCCGGGCAGACCTTGCAGCGCCACGCCATCGAACTGGTGGCGCAGCTGGAGCAGATGGCGCTGGCCCTCAACGACTTCCGGCACGGCACCCAGGGCCATCTGCGCATCTGGGCCAACACCTCGGCCTTCGGGCATTTCCTGCCGACCACGCTGGCGCGCTTCTCGGCGCTGCATCCGGGCATCAAGGTGGATCTGGAAGACGTGCTGAGCGAAGAAGCCGCCCGCGCCGTGGCCACCGGGGTGGCCGAGCTGGCAGTGATCGGCGACAACACCCCCACCGAGGGCCTGCACACCCTGCCGTGCGAGACCGACGAACTGGTGCTGCTGGTGCCGGCCGGCCATGCCCTGGCGGTGCGGGAGACGGTGGCCTTCACCGACGCGCTGGACCACGATTTCGTGGGCATGAACCGGTCCACCTCGCTGATGCGGCACATCGCTGCCGCCGCCGGCGCCTGCGGCCGGGTGATGCACGCGCGGGTGCAGGTGCGCAGCTTCGATGCCATGTGCCGCATGGTCAGCGCCGGGCTGGGGCTGGCCATCCTGCCGCGTGCCAGTGCACTGCCGCTGGCACCGGCGCTGGGCCTGGTGCTGCGCCGGCTCGATGGCCTGTGGACCCGGCGCCGCCTGCTGCTGGCCATGCGCGACCGGCAGCAGCTCTCGCCGCCGGCGCGCGCGTTCGTGGAGCTGGTGGAGGCCGGTGATGCGCCGCGCTGATCGGCCGCCTCAGCGGGCGGCCGGCGGATAAAGGCCGAGCCGGTGGGCCACGGCGCTGGCCTGGGTCCGGTTGGTCACCCGAAGGGCGTCGAAGATGGCCCCGACGTGGGCCTTGACGGTCTTCTCGGAGATCTCGAGCCGCTGGGCGATCTCGCGGTTGGAGCATCCCTGGCACAGCGCGATCAACACCTCACGCTGCCGAGCGCTCAGGCCGGCGTCGGTTGCAGAACTGGTCATGGTGGGCATCCACGGGTGCAGAGCACGCCCGTTCAGGTAGCAGGAACGGGGCGGACTTTACCGTCTGTCGGCCCGCATTCAAGGGGGGCTGCCAACCGGCCGGACCGGGGTCGGCGCTACCGGCGATAGGTATGTCCCGACTGGTGGGGACGAATCGGGCCAAGCAGCACCCCGATACCTTCGGGTTAACCCCTGAATGAACACAAAAGTGATAGGACCTTTGTCCAATTGATAGCTTTGTAACAAATCTTGAGAATGCGCCCGTCGGTGGGGTGAGTACCCCCGATCACTTTTCCGTGTGGCCTGGGTAGGCGACGGGGTAATCCGAATGTGGGTAACCAGATGCAACTGAAGTTGCCGGGCGTGTCTTCTGGGTGGGGTCGAGCGGTCCTGCTGATGGTGTTGTCGGGCGGTGTCGGCGCGGCGGGCGCGCAGACGCCATCCGTGCCGTCGACCTCCGACCCGTCCATCATCCTTCGCCCGGCACCCACCGTGCCGGTCCCGGTGCCGCCAGCGGCCGAGCGCCCGCTGCTGGAGCGTGGCCCGGCGCCCGAGGCCGCCGCGCCCGCCGCCCCCGGCCTGCGCTTCCGCCTGCAGTCGGTGCAGACCAACCCGTCGGTGCTGCTGGACGCCGAGGCCCTCTCGGCCACCTGGGCCGGGCAGCTGGGGCAGGAGATCTCGCTGGACGATGTGCGGACCATCGTGGCCCGCATCAACGACCTGTACTGGGCCTCCGGCCACTATGCAGCGCAGGCGGTGCTGCCACCCCAGCGCATCGCCGACGGCGTGCTGCGGCTGGAGCTGATCGAGGGGCGGGTGGAGCGCCTGGTCACCAACAGCGACGAGCCCGCCGTGCAGGCGCTGGCCGGCCAGGTATTCGGCCTGAATCCGGGCGAGGTGTTCATCGGGCCCCGCCTGCAGGAACGCCTGGCGCGGTTCAACCGCGGCTCGGACACCCGCTTCTATGCCAGCCTCAAGCCGGGCCAGGCGCCGGGCACCACCGAGGTGGGCGCCGACGTGGAGCTGCCTCAGCGGCTGGAGCTCGTGGCCACGGCCCACAACGAGGCCAGCGACAGCGTGGGCCGCAACCAGCTAGAACTCACGGCCAATGCCCGACGCCTGCTCACCGGGGCGGACCGGCTGGGCGCGGTGGTGCAGAAGAGCAGCGGCCTGACCAATCTGCTGCTGCTGTATTCGTTGCCGGTCAACGGCGTGGGCACCCGGGTGGGCGCCACCTTCTCCAGCGGCCGCACGCAGACGGTGGCCTCGGGTCTGGGCGGGCTGTCGGTGGACGGCCGCTCGCGCGTGGTGGGCTTCAACGTGACCCACCCGCTGCCCACCTGGCGCGGCGTGGACGTGGACCTGTCGGCCGGCCTGCAGCGCACCCGCACCGAGACCGAGATCGACACCTTCTCCATCGGCGAGTCGACCACCTCGCTGCGAACGCTGGCGGCCCAGGGCGTGCACCGCACCGAACGCTTCGTGACCAGCGTCTACCTCGCGCTCAACCAGGCCACCTACACCACCCCCGGTGCCCCCGACCGCAAGGTGTCCACGCGCTACTTCAGCGGCTCCTGGGCCTGGCTGTACAGCACCGACTGGTGGTTCAACGTGCGCGGCGGCCTGCAGCGCACCAGCGAGACCGACATCCCGGCCACCCTCAAGTTCTCGCTCGGCAACCCGGGCGACGTGCGCGGCTACCCCTCGGCCGTGGTGCTGGGCGACACCGGTCAGTACATCGTCCTGGAGGCGCACCGCCGCTTCGGCGACAGCCTGGATGTCTTTGCCTTTGCCGACAACGGCAAGGTCTCCACCACCGGCGTGGCCGACCAGAAGCTGCGCAGCGTGGGGCTGGGCCTGAGCAAGACCTGGAGCCCGCGCCTCAATGCCACCGCCAGCCTGGCCCGCCCGCTCGATCAGGTGGTGGCCGACCAGGACAGCACCCGTTTTCTGTTCCGGGTGAACTGGCAGTTTTACTGATCACCACCCACTTCGCATCCACCGCTTCGCGACCCCAGGGAGAACCACCATGAAAACGCTGATGATCTTCGACCAACTCGTCACCCTGAACCGCGAGCGCCACCGCGAGCACCGCATCGATGCCTCGCGCATCGACCACGGTTTTGCGGCGGCCACCAACTCGGTGCCGATCGCGGTGGACGAGCTCGGCGAGGCCGCCCTGCATTACCCCTGCGTGTTCATCGAGCGCGAGGGCCAGCATGCGCTGTGCGCGCTGCTGGGACTGGCGCCGCAGCAGAACCTGTTCGTGGACGCCGACCGCCACTGGCTGGAGGGCACCTATGTGCCGGCCTTCATGCGCCGCTACCCGTTTGCGCTGGCCGAAACCGGCGAGGCTTCCAACTTCCTGGTCTGCGTGGACGAGGCCTGCACCGGGCTCAACACCACGGTGGGCGAACCGCTCTTCAACGAGGCCGGCGAGGAGACCCGCACGCTGACCGAGGCCAAGCAGTTCCTGCTGACGCTGCACCAGGCCTTCACCACCAGCAATGCATGGTGCGACGAAGTGGCCCGCCTGGGGCTGCTGGAGGACCGGGTGCTGCAGTTCGTGCGTCCTGACGGCAGCACCGGTCAGCTCACCGGCTTCAAGGCCATCAACGAAGAGCGCCTGCGCCAGCTGCCGCCCGATGTGGCCCAGCGCTGGCTCACCCAGGGCCACCTGCTGGCCGCAGCCGCCCACCTGGTGTCACTGGGCCAGGCGCGCCGCCTGGGCATGATGGCCGCCCGCGCTCAACCGGCCGCACCGGCCGCCACCCCGTCCGACGCCACGGCGCCGCAGACCACCGACGAGGTAGCGGCATGAAGGCCCCGGTGCTGCGATCCGGCGTGCGCCGGCTGCCCTACCGCCGTCCGCCGGCACCGCTGCCGCTGGTGGTGGCCCTGGCCTCGGCCTTCGGGGTCGTCAAGCCGGCCCAGGCCCAGGCCAACAACCTGCAGGTGCTCAACAGCGGCGGCACCCCGGTCACCAGCACCCAGATCAGCGTCAATGGCGCGCGCACCGACATCACCACCGGCACGGTGCGTGGCAGCACCGCCTTCAATGCCTTCTCCCGCTTCGAGGTGGCCTCGGGCAACACGGTCAATGTGCACATCCCGACCGCGGCGAACACCGTGGTCAACCTGGTCCAGAACGCCATCACCGTCAACGGCACGGTCAATGCCGTGAAGAACGGGGCCATCGGCGGCCATGCGGTGTTTGCCAGCCCCGACGGCATGGTGGTCGGCCCCAACGGGGTGATCAATGCCGGGCGGGTCAGCGTGCACACGCCGCAGCGGGCCGAGTTCGACCGCATCACCGGCAACATCGGCAACGCCACCGGCGACGCCCTGACCGAGCGTCTGGTGGCGGGCCAGCTGCCGCGCAGCGGCACCGGCCTGATCCGGGTGGAAGGGCAGATCAACGCCATCGAGGGCGTGCGGCTCGACGCGGGTGCCACTGTCAACGTGACCGCCACCGGGGCGGTGCGGGCCGGCGCCGATGCGGCCCAGGCCACCGGCCTGCGCGCCGCCGTCAATGCGGGCAGCGCCAACGCACCGGTGGTGATGAGGCAGGTCGGCGGGGTCATCGAGATCGTGGCCGAGGGCGCGGTCAACCTGGCCGCCGGCAGCCGGCTCGATGCCAGCCACCGCGGTGCCGGCACCCTGGCAGCCGGGGAGGGCACGGGCGGCTCCATCAGCGTGACCGGCCAGACCGTCACCGTGGCCGGCACGGTCGATGCCAGCGGACGCCGGGGCGGCGGATCGGTCCGCATCGGCACGATCCCCGGTCGGGTGTACGACGCGCAGTCCGAGCTGGAAGCCGCGCTGCGGGCCGATCCCAACTTCGATGTGGCCGGCGAATCGCTGCTCAGCACCGACCCCACCGGTGCCAACGGTGCCGGCACCACCACCGCCGACAGCACCGAGCCGGGTGCGGCGCGCGTGATCACCCGGGCGGTGACGCTGGCCTCCACCGGCCTGGTGCAGGCCAATGCCACCGAGCAGGGGCATGGCGGCACCATCGTCTACGGCAGCCAGGCGTCCAGCGCCGGTGCACCCGCCAGCGAGATGACGCTCATCCAGGGCACCAGCGAAGCCCGGGGTGCCGGCGCCGGCGGCAACGGCGGCAGCATCGAGTACCTGGGCTCGCGCGTGCGCATCGACGCCACGGCGGTGACCGACCGCAGCGCCGCCGGTGGCGGCGTGGCCGGCACCACGGTGCTGGGCGCCCAGTCGTTCCGGGTGGCGGCCGGCGCCAACGAGGCCTACGACTGCTCGCTGGACTGCACGGTGACCACCGGCACGCTGCAGAACCTGCTGGGGGGCGGCAACCTCACGCTGCGGGCGGCCAATGCGTTCGGCACGGCGACCATCGACATCCTGGATGGCGTCGATGTGGACCTGACCTCGGTCATGACCAGCCCGGACCGGGTGTTCCGACTGCAGTCCGAAGACATCACCCTCGGCGAGGGGGCGCGCATCCGCACCGGCGGCGGCAAGCTCATCCTCAGCGGCCTGGGCTCGCCCGACGCCACGGTCTCGCTGTTCACCGACACCCCGCTGGAGGTGCAGACCCAGGCGCAGAAGCCGCTGGAGTACCTGGCCCTGGGCGGCACGAACGGCGGTACCGTCACGCTGCGCCGCAACGCGGCCATCATCACCCGACCGCCGCGCAACGGCGGCAGCGGCGACGGCCGAACCGGCGACATGGGCGGCGCGGCGGGCGACGTGATCCTGCGCGGCGAGCGCATCGACCTGCAGGAAGGCAGCGGCATCTATGCCCAGGGCGACGGCACGCACGCCGGTGGCCGGGTCGAGATCACCAGCTATTCGGCCGCCAACCACTACCTGGTCATCTCCGAGACCGACTCCAGCATCACGCTGGCCGGCACGGTGCGTGCGCGCCAGATCGACGCCACCGCCATGGCCTATGCCGGCGCGGCCGGCAACCAGGAAAAGTTCGCCATGCAGGCCCTGGGCCTGCTGGGCGGCATCTCGGCGGCGGTGGAGATCGCGCGCGCCGATGCCACCACCCGGGTCACCGGCACCGCCACGCTGCAGGCCGATGCCGACATCAACCTCAGCGCCCTGACCACCACCGACGCGAACATCTCCATGAAGATGTTCGCCACCAACAACCTGCAGAACGCGGTGGCCCTGGCCGCCGCCTATGCCGAGACCGGCGGCGCTGCCAGCACCCTGATCGAGGGCGGCAGCATCACGGCTGGCGGCAAGCTGGGTGTGCTGGCGCTCAACAGCGCCACCGCCATCTCCAAGGTCAAGATGTTCAGCCTGGCCGGCGCACCGATCAATGCCGGCTTCAGCATGATCAAGACCGACAACTCGGCCGTGGCCGAGGTCACCGGCGGCACCATCAGTGCCAGCGCGGTCGACATCCAGGCGTTCCAGGTGGGCAACACCTTCAACAACCTGAAGATGCAGATCATCTCGCCCAAGGCCAGCGAAGGCGGTCCGGCGAACAGCGACTCCGATGGTCTGGGCGTGGGCGGTGCGGTGTCGCTGAGCAACCTGACCTCGCGCGCCACCCTGGGGGTGGACCTGAGCAACGTGGGCAACGTGACGGTGCTGTCCGACACCACCACCTGGCAGAACTACAACGCGGTCTCCACCGGCTTCACCGAGAAGGTGCCGGCCGCGGTGAAGTTTGCTGCCAAGGGTTACCTGGCCAAGGCGCCGGGCAAGGCCGGCGCCATCGGCCAGTACATCGGCACCAGCTTCCAGAACGCCCTGGCCCGCAACAACACCAACGGCCAGTTCACCGTGCCGTTCCAGGCCTCGGCCACCATGGCGCTGGCCATGAACACGCTCAACGCCTCGGCCGAGGTGATGCCGGGCACCACCATCGACGCCAGCGGCAACGTGGCCGTGGTCGCCCGCACCGAGAACCACAACACCCGCAACATCTCGGTGGCCAAGACCAAGGGCAAGGACGATGTGGGCGTGACCATCTCGGCGGCCGTGGGGGTGGGCTTCTACGAGCACAACGCCAGCGTGGTGATCGGCCAGGGCGCCGACATCACCGGCGCCAACATCGGCCTGCTCAGCGAGAGCCTGCAGCCGCTGGACGTGCTGTGGGACGACCAGTTCGACATCCGCAACCGCCCGGCCAAGCTGATCAAGGCGCTCAAGCCGCCATCCTTCGGTCTGCCGCAGTACGTGCTGACCAGCTATGTGTCGGCCACCAGCAAGGCCAAGGACGGCGGTGACGACGGCACCAGCGTGGGCCTGGCCGGTGCGGTCAACTGGACCCAGTTCAAGAACAACACCAGCACCTGGGTGGCCCCGGAGGCCCAGCTCACCGCCACCGCTGCGGTGGATGCCACCTGGGAACTCAACATCCGCCGGCCCGATGCGCCGCTGGCCCAGGTCGACCCCGAGCTCGACGACAACCTGGTGGCGCCGCCCTCCGGCAACACCACCGCCACCGCCCAGCTGCTGTGCAGCTTCGAGGCCGATCCGGCCGCCTGCCTGGCGTCGGCCGAGCTGCCGCCCGGCAAGGTGGTGGTGTACGGCGTGTTCCCGGTGGACGAGCCGCCCCCGGTGCTGGGCGTGGTGCTCAAGGACAAGCTCAGCTTCGACCGCAGCCTCTCGGTGCGGGCCGACAGCGACACCTTCGCCATCACCGCCGCCGGCAATGCCGCCGGACTGATCCCCAAGCCCGGCAGCGTGTCCGGCGATGTGGCCGTGGGCGCTTCGGTCAATGTGCTCAAGACCGAGCACAAGGTGGCCGCAGTGGTCGATCAGGCCGCGCGCCTGACCGCGGCCTCCACCATCGAGGTCGATGCCCGCGCCAACGATGCCCTGGTGGCCCTGGTGCCTTCCGGCGGCAAGGGGGACCAGGCGGCCGTCACGCTGCTGGGCGGCGTGATCCTGACCGACAACCAGGTGCGGGCCCTGACCGACAGCACCGCCGTGGTGGCCAGCCGCAACTTCGTGCAGAACGCGCACCAGAACATCACCGCCGTCAACCTGGCGCTGGCGTTCACCCAGTCGTCCTCGGCGGCGGTGGGCGTGGGCCTGGCCTACAACGACGTGCGCACCGACACCCAGTCGCGCATCGGCACCGACGTGGGCACCAGCGACCCCTGGCTGCGCCAGGGCCGCAGCGTGACGGCGCCGGTGCTGCCCCCGCCGGCCGAGCGCGGCGTGCGCGTGTCCGACACCTTCAGCGTCGATGCCCAGACCCAGGGCACCGTGGTGGCCCTGGGCGTGATGGCGTCCGACACCGCCAACGACGACCCCAACACCTACTACGGCCCGGACAAGAAACCCAGCCGGCTGGACAACTTCAAGGACTCGGCCAGCAAGCTCAAGGCGCAGGCCACCACCGCCATCGACAACAAGCGCAACGCGCTGGCCGACAAGCTCAAGAGCATTCCCAAGATCGGCGACACCCTGTCCAAGCAGGTGGCGGTCAAGGAGGGCAAGGACCCCAAGCCTACCGAGTCGGAGTTCGACATCAATGTGGCGGTGTCGGCCAATGCGGCGGTCAACACCGCCCGCCATGTGACCCGTGCCGTGGTGGAAGACGCCACCCTCGGGGCACGCAACACCGCCACCGACACGCCGCGCTTCACGGTGGCGGTGCTGGAGCAGGTCAACGCCATCGGTGCCTCGGGTGCCGGTGCCATCTCGCGCGGCAAGGACCCCAACGTCAGCACCAAGGCCGGCGGCTCGGGCGCCGTGGCCATCAACATCGTGGCCAACACCGCCGAGGCGGTGGTGCGCCGCTCCACCGTGTCGGACTTCGGTGCGCTGGACGTGCTGGCCGAACGCAAGGGCGAGAACGTCTCGGTCGGCCTGGGCCTGACCGCGTCCAGCGGCGGCACCCAGGGCGACACGCAGAGCGTGGGCCTGGCGGTGTCGGCATCGGTCTCGGCGGTGGACAACACGCTGCAGGCCCTGGTGGAGCGCTCCACCCTCACCGGCGCAACCGGCGGCAACGGTGATGTGCAGGTGTACGCCCGCGACAGCACCCTCACCGGGGTGGGCGGCGGCAGCATCAGCGTCAAGCAGAACAAGGGGGTCGGCGCCACGGTGGCGGTCGGCCTGATCAACAGCGACGTGACGGCCGCCATCCGGGGCGGCCGCATCAGCCAGGTGGACGACGTCACCGTCGGCGCCTTCGACCCCACCACCCTGGTCAGCGCCGCCGCGGCCGGTGCCATCAACAGCGCCGGCGACGGGGCCAACAAGCCCTCGATCTCGATCAATGGATCGGTGGCGGTCAACTTTGCGGCCACCACCACCCGCGCCGAGATCACCTCGGCGGCGGTGCAGGGACAGCCCAACGAGCGGGCCGACATCGATGCCGGCGGCACCGTCACGGTGGTCTCCAGCGACCAGCCGACCCAGGCCGTCCAGGCGGCGTTCAATGCCCACCATGCCCGCTTTGCTGCCGGCGCGCCGCGCGGCGAGGCCACCGCCGAGGCCGACGAGGACCGCACCGACTTCGGCCAGGGCTTCCTGGCCAACACCACCGACAGTGGCCAGCCCAACATCAGCGCGCAGAAGGAAGGCCCCGAAGGCGATCCCGACAACAGCTCCCCGGCCGTGACCTGGGACACCACCCGCGCCGGCTCGGTGCTGGTGGGCATTGCCGGCAACGTCAACATCCAGGGCAACAGCGCCGGCGTGGGTCTGGCGGTGTCGGTGTCCGACAAGCACCACATTGCCGAGGTGTACGACGCCGACGTGGACGCCGCCAGCATGGCGGTGTCGGCCAAGGCCTCCACCCTGGGCGTGAACGTCGGCGTGGGGGTGGCGGTGTCCACCGACAACAGCTCGTTCGCGGCCATGGGCTCGGGCGCGGCCACGGTGAACAACAACCGCACCCATGCGCTGCTCGGGCGTGAGGGCACCACCACCACGGTCAACCTGTCCGGCAGCGCCGACGACGCGCTGCGGGTGTCCGCCGAGGACGAGACCCAGAACTGGACCGTGGGCGGCAACGTGGTGGTCTCCACCAAGGGCAAGGCCGCCCTGGGCCTGGCCCTGGCGGTGGGCACCAGCGAGGCCAGTACGCATGCCAGGGTGGAGCACGTCACCGTGCGCCTGCCCGATGGCGGCGCCCGGGTCGACGCATCGTCGAAGACCGACATCTTCTCCCTGGCCCTGAGCGGCGGCGCTGCGCCCAGCGGAACCGCCTTCAACGGCTCGTTCACCTACAACGAGGTCGGCACCTCCACCCTGGCCCGCATCGGCACCGGGGCCGACATCGAGGCCGAGGGCGTGGTGGTGCGCGCCGGCGACACCAGCGACGCCGCCGACCGCGATTCGCGCATCTTCTCGCTGGCCGGCACCGGCAACGGCGGCGGCGATGCCGCCATCGGCGCAGCGGTCAACATCAACGTCATCCAGATGCGCAACGAGGCCGTGGTCTCGGGCGCACGGGTGTCCACCGGCGCGGGCGGGCTGCGCCAGCGCGCCCTGAGCAACGGCGAGATCTGGGCGGCCGCCATTTCGGTGGGCGCCTCCGGCAAGCTGGCCTTCAACGGCGCCAGCGCCAATTCGGGCGTGGACAACGTCACCGTGGCCGAGAACATCGGCTCGGACATCGACAGCACCGGCGACGTGGAGCTGGTGGCGCTGGATGCCTCCAACTCGCGCCTGCTCAGCCTGGGTCTGGCCCTGGGCGGCAACGGTGCCGGCGGTGCCGCGATCAGCGTGAACGCCCAGGCCAGCGAAACCCGCGCCACGCTGCGCGGCAACCCGGCCGACACCGACGCCGCCGTCGATGCCCGCAATGTGAAGGTGCAGGCCGACACCAACGGCAGCATCGGCGTGATTGCCGTGGGCCTGGGCGGCAGCAAGGAAGCGGCGGTGGCCGGTTCGATCAGCGTCAACGTGATCAACAACAGCACCGTGGCCGAGATCGACGGCGGGGCCCGTGTCGATGCCGACCACAACGTGCTGGTCCAGGCGCGCGATCGGGGCGAGATCGCCTCGCTGGCCGGCGGCATCGCCATTTCGGTCAACACCTTCTCGGCCGCGGTGGGCGCCTCGGCGTCGGCCAACGTCATCAAGAGCAGCACGCAGGCGCTGGTGGGCAAGGCCACCGACACGGCCGTGACCGTGGTCAATGCCCGGGCGGCCGATGCCAGCGACCGCCTGACCGTCGGCAACGGCCAGCTCACCGAGCAGGTGGTGTACGACGGCTTCGAGAGCGCCGAGAACTACGCAGCGCCCACCCTGACCGAGGCCACCCGCGAGGTGACCGGTCTGGCGGTGAACGCCTCGTCGATCCGCCATGTGAAGTCCATGGGGCTGACCGGCGCGCTGTCGGCCAGCATCGGTGCCGGCGTGGCCGGCAACCTGGGTGCCCAGGTGGTGGCCGGCGACACCACCGCCCGCATCGAGAAGGCGCGCATCAACGTCGACCGCTCGGTGGTCAACGGCACCAGCGATGCCTCGGTGCAAGCGGAGAATGGAACCATCCTCCCGCGCGACACCACCACCGTGTCCTACGCCGGCGTGACCGGCGCCAACCAGCATGTGGACGTGCAGGCGTCCAGCCACCAGTACAGCGCCAACTTCGCGCTGGCCGGTGCCGGCTCCGGCCTGATCGCCGCCACCGGCGCGGTGTCGGTGGACGTGAACCAGGCCGACACCATCGCCGAGGTGCGCAACGCCGAGGTGGACGCCGGCGGACGCCTGTCGGTGAATGCGTCGAGCACCGGCGGTCTGGCCGGGGTCGTGATGTCGGTGGCCGGTGCCGGCGCCGTGGCCGGCGCCGGCACCATCGAGGTGGCGGTGACCAAGGGCCTGACGCGCGCCGGCCTGTACGACGCCGAGGTCTATGCCCGCCGCATCGACATCGACGCCTCCAGCCGCACCGGCGCCAAGTTCGTGGTGGGTGCGGGTGCGGTGTCGGCCGGCGTCGGCGCGGGGGCCGGTTCGGTCATCGTGGCGGTGAGCGAGCAGACCACCCTGGCCGAGATCGACGGCAACCGCACCGCTGGCCGCCTCGGGCTGCAGCGCCGCGTGGTGGCCGACAGCCAGGGCGGACAGGTCGAGGGCGACGGTGACATCACCGTGGACGCCGTCACCGACGTGCGCAATGCCGAAGTGGTGCTGGCCGTGGCCGGCAGCAGCGGCACGGCCGTGGCCGGTGTCATCGATGTGTCGGTCCATTCCAGCACCACCCAGGCGCTGGTGCGACAGGCCGATCTGCAGGCCAGCGGCCGCAACCGGGGCGTGGTGGTCGAGAACCAGGACCGGTCCCAGGGCGAGGTGACCGTCGTCGACGGGGGCATCCGCGTGCGGGCGGAGGACCGGGGCAACATCCTGCGTGCCGCCGGTTCGGCCGGCGTGAGCTGGGGCGGTGGTGGTGGCGCCAGCGGTGCGGTGTCGATCATGGTGGCCCGCAGCGAGGCACTGGCTTCGGTGTCGGGTTCCATCGTGCAGGCGCCCAAGCTGGAGGTGGAGTCGCTCAACCGCAAGCAGATCGACAGCTACGCCATCGGCCTGGGCGCCGGCACCGACGCCGGCGTGGGCGGCACCTTCTCGCTGATCATGCTGGGCACGGCGCCCGCATCCGGCCCCGAGGCGCTGCAGGCCTTCACCGGCAGCGGCAAGGGCGGTTCATCGCTCGATCTGGCGGCGCAGGCCACGGCCTCGCTGGACGGTGTCTTCGAGCTCAAGGAGACCAACGACGACGGCGTCGAGGGCCGCAACGAAAAAGCCCTGGACGCGCAGACCCGCTCCGACATCCTGGGCGGCGCCAGCACCCGCACCAACGTCGGCAGCCTGCTCTCGAGCAGCGGTGCCAACAGCAGCAAGGCACTGCTGAGCGACTCGATCGTGCGTGTGGGCGCGCTCGACATCGACGCCCGCAGCGAGACCTCCATCATCAACGGCTCCGGCGCCCTGGGTGTGGGCGGCGCGGTCGGTGTGGGCGGCTCCATCGGCCTGACCTTCGTCAACAACGCGGTCGAGGCGGGCCTGGTGCGCAGCCTGGTGCGGCCGCAGACCGAGGGCGGGCTGCAGCCCGATGTCACGCTCAGCGCGGTGGCGGCCAATCTGCAGCGGGGCAGCAGCTACACCGTGGACAACGGCGACAACGATGTGGCCTGTGGACTCGACACCACCGTCTGCGGCGTGACCGTGGCCGGTGGCGGCGGCGGTTTCGTCGGCTTCGGTGCAGCCATTGCCCATGCCACGCTGAACAACCAGGTGTACGCACACCTGGACGGCGATGTGCAGGGCAAGGACGTGACGGTGGAAGCCACCGACGGCAGCAAGGCCGAGCTGTTCACCCTGGGCGCCGGTGTGGGCCTGGTGGCGGCCGGTGTGTCGTCGGCCACGGCCGAACGCAACGGCGAGGTGCGGGCGGAAATCAACCCCGATGTCGGCAGCACCGGTCGCGGTGCGGCGTTCACGCCCGCCACCAGCCCGGCGGGTCTGGGGGGCACCTGGGTGCAGGCCAGCGGCGACGTGCGGGTGGCAGCGACCACCAGCGGCCGGCTGGAAACCCAGGCCATTGCCGTGAGTGCCGGTGCCGCCTCCGGTGCCGGTGCCGGGACCGGCACCTGGGACCGCATGGTCACCCGCGCGCGCATCGGCGACCGGGCCCTGGTGGGCAGCACCGGCGGTGACATCGCCGTGCTGGCCACCCATTCGGCCACGCAGTCCAACCGCTCGATCGGTGTGGCGGTGTCGTCGTCGGCCTCGCTGGGCGTGTCGGCCTCGACAGCGCGTGTGCTCTCGCTGACCGAAGCCGAGATCGCCGACGGTGCGTCCGTGCTGGTGCGGACCGCGCCGCGTGCCGACGGCACTTTCCACGAAGGGACCCTGCGGGTGACGGCCAGCGACACCTCCGACGCCCGCACCGAGGCCATCGCCGGCACCGGTGCGCTGCTGGTGGGCGCCAACGCCGCTGTGGCCGAGACCACCCAGAACGCACGCACCCAGGCCCGTCTGGGCGACGATGTGACGCTGGGCTCGGGTGCCCTGGCGCTGAGCGCGACCAGCCAGGTGCGAGGCGACGCCGTGGCCACCGGCATCAGCGTGGGCGGGCTGCTGTCGCTGGGGGCCGCCATTGCGCGCACCAACGGACAGACCGACACCGATGTGACCGTGGGCCTGCGCACCGCCTATGCCCGTGAGGGCGACACCATCGCGCCGCCGTCACGCATCGGCATCGTGGCCGATGGCACCTCCCGGCTGCTGGCGCGCAGCCTGGCCGGGTCGGGCGGCATCATTTCGGGCGCGGCGTCGTCGGCCAAGGTGCTCGACACCGGCCGCGCCACCGTCTCCCTGGCCACCGGGACCGATGCCGACAACGCCGTGCACCTGCGGGGCGACCGCATCGAGGTGGCCTCGCGCTACCGCTCGAACTATGCGCTGCACGGCAACGCGGTCAACGCCAGCGTGGTGGGCGCCAGCGGCACCGAGGCCGAGTACAGCAACACCGATGCCGGCTCGGGCCGGCGTTCGGTGTCCACGGTGGATGTGGGCCGGCATGCCGCCATCAAGGGCGTGCTGGGCGTGAGCCTGAGCTCGCTCAACGGGGTGGACCGTGTGCCGGGCACCGCCAGCCCGACCGACCCCGACAGCGAGTACGTGGCCACCGGCGCCGGTGGCGGCCTCATCAGCGGTGGCGCCGTGCTGGCCCGCCAGACGCTGCGCCACGAGGCGGCCACCCGCGTGGCCGACGACGTGCTCATCGGCACCTGCGGCAACCCCTACTACCTGCCGGGCAACGTCACCATCACCGCCCGCACCACGAGCGACGCCGACATCCGCGTCAAGCTCAACACCGGTGGCGCGATCCAGGCCCCGTTCACCGATGCCCACACCGATCTGGACAGCCAGGTGTCGGCCACGCTGGGCGAGCGGGTGCGCATCCTGAGCTCGGGTGTGTTTGCCCTGACGACCAGCGCCGACCACAAGGCGCTGAGCGAGGCGCTGACCAAGACCTATGGCGCCATCGGCATTGCCGGCGGATCGTCGAGCACGGTGCTCAAGGTGAACGAGAACGTGCGGGTCGGCCGCAACACCTCGATCTTCTCCTGGGACACGGCCCATATCGGGGCCGGCATGTCGGCCGAAGGCGCAGCCGCCAACCTGCTGGGTGCCCGTGCCATCACCGATGTCTACAACTACGCGGTCATCCCGATCACGCCGGAGCTGGCTGCCGACGGCCAGGCCATCGACAACGCCACGGTGGTGCTGGAGGCCGGCAGCGACATCCGGTCGGTGCGCGATGTCAACCTGAAGGCGGCACGCGGTCTGGCCGATGCCAAGGTCCAGGCCAGCGGCCACAACCCGTATTCGGAAAACACCCAGGAACTGACCGCCGAAGGCACCACGCTGGTCCAGTACAACTCCAGCCTGACGGTCAACGGTCGCTTGGCGGCCGGCGTGCGCAGCGACGTGCAGGTGCGCATCGACGGCGCCGGGCAGCTCACCTACCAGGTGAGCGACGGCGGCACCGATGCCGGCGCAGCCGCCCTGCGCACCAACGATGACTGGCAGGTTGCTCCGCTGGACGCACTGGCCGACCTGCGCGGCTTCAGCCCGGTGGGCGTGTTCCTCAAGACCCGCCTGAACGCAGCGGGCTACCTCAACGGACTGGCCGCCTCCGAGACCGACCCGGTGGAAAAGGACCGGCTGCAGCGCCTGGCGGGGCTGGTCAACCAGCAGACGCTCGATGCCTTCATCCTGCCCGACCTGCGTGCGGCCGGCGGCAGCATCACGGTCGATGCCTCCACCGTGAACGGCACCGGTTCGCTGCGCGCGGCCGGCGGTGCCCGCATCAGCATCCGCAACAGCGGCGAGAGCCACCTGATCCTCAACAACATCGAGATCCCGGATGCCGCCTCCGGCGGGCGCGTCGATTTCGTGCGGGGCGGTCAGGGCTCGTTGTCGGTGACGCGCATCCGCACCGACGCCAAGCCGCAGATCGAGGTGATCACCGACTACACCTCGCCCCAGGGCGGCAAAGGCCCGGTGCTGTTCGCCCAGTCCGGTCGCCTGCCCAACGGCGTGAGCAGCGAGATCAACAACCTCACCGGCGACGTGCTGCTGCGCAACGACTGGGGCGACATCGCCGTGACCAGCGGGGTTTTCGCCGCCACCATCCGCCAGGAGGCGCCCAACGGCGCGATCTCGATCGGATCGCCCAACCAGCCGTACTTCGTGGGGGGTGACCCGGCCTTTGCCTGGGCCGCCGCGGTGGCCCAGGTGGCCCGGCGGTCGGCGTTCGCCTCCGACATGACGCCGTTCCAGATCGCCATGATCGCCGCCGACGACCGGGTGCGGCAGCTGACCGGGTCGCCGTCCACGTCGCAGCTGCAGCTCTCGCAGGTGCTCAGCGGCGTCAACAGCGAGTGGGTCTACAACTATGCGAACCAGGGCGAGGTGTTCCGCAACTACTTCAACCTCAATGTGGCCGATCCCAACTTCGGCCAGATTCCGGGGGACTACCGCAACACCAACCCGGCCGAACTGCGCTGGTACGACAACCGCTACTTCTTCCCGGTCTATGTGCAGGTCGCCCGCAGCTCTTCCAGCGGCTCGGTGTTCAGCGGGGCCAACGCGCCGGCCGACGGGTCGCGGGCCGGCCTCAATGGCGGCCAGCTGGTGGACCTCAATGCTTCCATCCTGGACGTCAACGGCCGCATCAGCTCGGGTGTGACCGGCAACCAGTCGGTGCGGGTGAACCGCGATGCGACGGTGACCGTGGGCGACAACACGATCGGCGTGCTGAACTGCCTGCTCGATGCGGTGTGCGCCTTGCGTGCAGGCCTCACCGGCCACATCGATCCGCGCACCGGTCAGTACCGGCTGGACACGATGGGCAACGGGGTGGCGCTGGCCGTCAATCCGGGTGACCGGGTGGTCCCGATCTGGTTCGACACCACCAGCCAGACCCTGGTGACCCGACCCATGTCCGGGGGCGACGGCGGGCGCATCGTGCTCAACGGCCAGATCATCAACAGCAGCCGGCTCAATGCCGAAGGCGGCACGCTGGGCCTGATCCAGCTCAACAGCGGTGCGCCGCAGTTCGACATCCGCAACGAGACGCCGTTCAAGCTGTCGGTGGCCACCATCAACACCGGCACGCTGGCCAACAGCACGCTGCGCATCACCGATCGCCTGAACGTCTCGGGCAACCAGCCGCTGACGACCTGGTACGTCTACAACCCCAACCCGGGCGCCGGCACCGGCTTCACCCGCTACACCCTGCGGGGCGTGCCCACCACGCTGGAGCCGCCATCGGGCCTGAGCGGCGAGTACCTGGGCCAGGTGGGCAACCTCAGCTATGCCCCGGTTGCCGGTGCCCGCCTGAACTGGAGCCGCACCGCCACCATCAAGCGCGACATCTACAACCCGGTGGCCGGCTCCAACGCCTGGTGGGACTACCGCACCACCGACTGGACCTTCGATGGGGCGGGCTGGGTCAACAACCAGAACTACAGCGTCTCCATCGATCCGGCCCGGCAGGGGGAGAACCTGGCCCTGACCACCACCACCTCGGTGCTCTCCGAACCGATATACACGGTCGGCTACACCGCCAACGGTGCGGCCACACGGCGCTTCGTGATGGTCAACCGCATCCGCGCCACGCAGAACATCAGCGTCCGGGCCGACACGCCGATCCCGATCCGCACCGCCGGTGCGCCGGAGGGGCGCATCCAGATCACCTCCCAGGGCGGCATCGAGCTGGCCGGCTCGCTGCTCAACCGCACCGGCGTGACTTCCCTGGAGGACACCTCGTCGGCCCTGGGCATCCGCAACCGGGCCGGTGCCGACGTCACCCTGACCGCGCGCGAGCTGCTGCTGTCGGCCCGGGCCGACATCGGTGCGGCCCCCGATCTCAGTGGCCTGAGCCGCCCGCTGCGGGTCGACATGACCCTCAGCGGCGGGGTCCCGGTGGGCAGCCTGAGCGCCACATCGGGCCAGGGCTCGGTCTGGCTGGACGTGCTGGGCCCGGTCCGCCTGGGCACCCTGCGCGCCGATGCCGGCACCGCCCGCCTGCATGCCGCGGGCAGCATTGCCGCCACCGGCCAGGTGCGGGCAGCGCTGGTCGACCTCCAGTCCCGCAACGGCGGCATCCATGGCGCCACACCGACCGATTTCCTCGATCTCGGCGGCGGCGTGATCAATGCGGTGGCCCGTCAGGACATCCGCATCCGCAACAGCGGCAGCGAGGTCATGCGGGTCGGCGAGGTGCTCTCCGAGGTGGGCGATGTCTACCTGCGCTCGCCCGCCGGCATGCGCGATGCGCGCGAGGAAACCCCGCTGGACATCCGTTCGACCGAGGAGATCGACGCCGTCTGGAAGCAGCGCCTCGCCATGTTCGACGAGACCGCTGCGCGCGACGATGCGGTGCGCCACACGGTCAGTCCCTACGAGCAGCGCATCCGGGGCGAGTACGACACCTGGTGGCGCCTGCTGGACGCCGGTGAGGTGCAGGCCGATGGCAGCTTCCGCATCGGGCGGGTGGACGAGAGCTGGCGCGAGCGGGTCCGGGCGGCCAGCAGCCTGGCCCAGAACGCCACCGACGAGCAGGTGCAGCGCTACATCCTCGACCAGTGGGCCCAGCGCCTGCGCAGCGAGCGGGGCCTGTCCGCCGGTGCGGCCGTCAGCGATGCCGAGGTCCAGCAATTCGCCGCCGGTCTGTACCAGCGCCTGTCGCGCAGCTTCAGCGAGGCCTGGGGCAATGACAGCTGGCAGCAGTCGGCAGCGTTCCGCAGCTACGACGCCGGCTTCCGCTTCGACATGCAGACCCAGAACAGCGATCTGTTCGCATCGCTCACCCGGGGCAGCTACTGGGGTGAAGAGCTGCTGAGCAACCAGATCCGTGCGGCGGCCCTCAACCGCAGCAGCACCGAGGTGCCGGCACCGACCTACACCAACGTGTCGGGCCGCCGGGTGGTGCTCGACGTGGGTGGCGCCACCGGTTCTGTCGGTCGCTACATCGACAACCTGCGGGTCGATCTCTACAACCCGGACGGAACGACCCGGACCCTGACCGATCTGGAGCGCCAGGCCCTGCTGCTGGCCAGCAGCCCGGGCGATCTGGAAACCGTCAATGGCAGCAACGGCCGTCCCGCCGCCTTCATCGTGCGGCAGAACCGTCCGCTGATCGTGCGCGCCACCGAGGGCCTGGACGCCACCGCCGGCCTCAACGTGGTCCTGACGGCGCGCGGCAGCCTGCCGGTGGAGCGCATCGAGGCCCGTACCGGTCAGGTGCGGGTGGCGGCCGAGGAGGGCATCGTGCGGGCCCTGGGGGCCACCGGCACCGCCATGACCGCCGGCGCGGGCGGCATCATCCTCAACGCCGGTCGCGGTGGCATCGGCACCGAGACCCAGGCCCTGACCCTGGCCGGCCAGGCCGGCCAGGACCTGCGCCTGATCCAGGCCCGCGCCGGCGGCAGCGTCAACCTGCAGCGGGTGGACGATGGCAACCTGGTCTTCGACGAGCTGACCTCGGGCGACCGCCTGCAGGTCACGGTGGGGCAGGGCGATCTGCTGGCCAGTGCCGACGCGCTGGACATCGCGGCGCACCGCATCGACCTGAGCGTGGCCGATGGTCGTGTGGGCAGCGTCGATCCGGCCGGACACGCCCGCTGGCTGGTGGGCCGGGCCGCCGGCGGCACGGCCGAGGGCAGCCTGTCGTTCCAGGTGCGCGACGGCTTCGCACTGGAACTCGCTGCCGGCAGCCAGGGCCTGCGGGTCACCGATCAGGGGGGCCAGGCGTCCCGCGCCGGCTCGATCGACTGGCGCGTGCCCGACACCGCCACCGGTGACGGCCTGGACCTCACGCTGGACACCGCGCTGGCCCTGACCCAGGGCATGCGCCTGCGCGGCGAGGCCGACCTGCGCATCACGCAGCAGGGTTCGGTGACGGCCGCTGCGGGCGACATCGATCTGGCATTCGCCCGCCTGCGCTCGGAGCGCACCGGCGGCCTGGACCTGGACGCGCAGGGCACGGGCGCCGAGGGGCAGCTGCGGCTGCGTGCCTCGGAAGGCGATGTCTTCATCGCCGGTCTGGCCGGCCGCACCCTCTCCGTGGACGCGGTGGGGCGCATCGAAGGACGGGATGGTGCGGTGCACCTGCAGGCCCGCGAGTCGGTGGACCTCAACGGGGCCGGTGGGGGCAGCGGCATCGGCACTTCGGCGGCGCGGCCGCTGGTGGTGGACGCACCGACGGTGGCCGCCTCCAGCGCCAGCGGGGATGTGTGGCTGTCGCTGCGTGGCGCATCGGTGCGGGCTGACCGGCTCAGCGCCCAGGGCACGCTGGATGTGCTGGCCCAGGGCGCGCTGCAGATCACGGCCGATGCTCAGGCCGGCAACGATCTGCGGCTGCAGGCCGGTGGCAACATCGACATGCGCGACGCCACCAGCCAGCAGGGCAGCATCACCATCGCCACCCCGGGCGAGCTGCGCTTCGGGGCTTTGCTGGCGCCGGCTCCCACCGCCGCCATCACGGTGCGCACCGGCGGCAGCATCATCGGCGACCGCATCGAGTCGGGCGACCTGATCGACCTGCGCTCGGGCCAAGCGCTGCAGGTCGGCAACCTGACCGGCCGCCGGGTGCGGGTCGACACCCAGGCGGCGCTGAGCATCGATGTGTTGCGCACCGAAGAGGCCAGTCTGTTCAGCGCCACCGAGCTCAGCCTGCGCGAAGGCCGCATCCAGCGCCGCATCGATCTGGGTGCCCCGCGCGTGCAGGCCGGCATCGTGCACACCGGTGGCCCGGCGCCGCTGCTCTTCACCCTGGGCGGCTACCAGCCGGGCAGCGTGGCCGATGCGGCCCGCCTGAACGTCGCCAGCGGCGCGGGCATCCGATCGACCGACGTGCGGGTGAGCGATGCGGTGTTCGACTTCAGTGCGCCGTCGTACGCCCTGGAGGACGTCTACGCCCTCAACCGGCTGGAGGTCAACCATGCGGGCGTGCGCGTGGTGGCCGACAACCGCGCGCCGGACGTCAGCGACCCGCAGACCGATCTGTTCCTGTACGAGCCGGATGCCCGCTTCGCGCTGTTCGGCCGCAACGGGGCGGTGTTCACCACCTCCTACGTGCTCAAGGGACGGCAAGGCCTGCCGGTGTTCATGAGCAACTACAACCTGCCGCACACCGACGCGGACCTGCTGACCTACGGCACCACGGTGCTGACGGTCAAGGGCCTGCTGGCCACGCAGCAGCACACCGGCGGGCTGTCCAGCCTGGGCAGCGTGCCGGGCCTGTTCCCGTCCTACCTGCCGCGTCCGCAGATGCCGCGGCCGCAGATGCAGCCGCCGGCCAGCGGCCCGGCCCTGCGGGCCTCGGCCGACGACAGCGTGGAGGTCAGCCTGGCGCCGCAGTGAGGCACCGGGCGGCGGTCAGCCCTGCAGCTGACCGTCGCCCGTGCCGGCGGGCAGGGCCGAGGCCGGCAGGCCGAACACCCGGTCGAAGGCCCAGTTGAAGACGAAGGTGTAGATCAGGAAGAACACGATCAGGCCGATGTCCATGACGAAGGCCTCCCACAGCGTGAGGTCCAGCCACCAGGCAAAGGCCGGCACCAGGGTGATCACCAGACCGGTCTCGAAACCCACGGCATGCGCCACCCGCCGTCCCAGGCTGCGGCCCCGGGTGGCCTGTCGGGATTCCCACCACTCGAACGCGGTGTTGTAGGCCAGGTTCCAGACCACGGCCACCACGGCCGCGCCCACGGCGGCCACGCCGGCCCGCTCCAGGTCGCTGCCGGAGAACAGCTGGAGCATCACGGTGGAGGCGGTGATGGCGATCAGCTCATAGAGCGTGACGTAGACGAGCTTGCGCTGGAGACCTTGCATGGGGGGCCCGGGAACCAAACCCGCGACTCTAACCGGTCGGGCCCGCCCATGCACCGACACGGTGCAGGGTATCTCAGCCGGGGGCAGAATCTCCGCATGAAACTCCGTGCCGACTGGTCCCAGCGCTGTGTGGTCCACAGCAATGACCTGCCCTGGGTCCCGTCACCCTCGAAACTGGTGGAGCGCCGCATGCTCGAGCGCGACGGCGACGAGGTGGCCCGCGCCACCTCGGTGGTGCGTTACGCACCGGGCGCCCGGTTCGACGCCCACGACCACGGGCTGGGCGAGGAAATCCTGGTGCTCGAGGGCGTGTTCAGCGACGAGAGCGGCAACCACGGCCCCGGCACCTACCTCAAGAACCCGCCGGGCTCGCGGCATGCGCCGTTCTCGGAGCCGGGCTGCACCCTCTTCGTCAAGCTGCGTTACCAGGACCCGCAGGACCAGGCGCAGCTGGCCATCGACACCCGCCGCGCCGACTTGCGCCCGGGCCTGGTGCCCGGCCTGTCGGTGCTGCCGCTCTCGTCCTTCGGCACCTGCCACACCGCGCTGGTTCGCTGGGCGCCGGGCACGTATTTCAACCCGCACCAGCACTACGGGGGCGAGGAGATCTTCGTGGTGGAGGGCGTGTTCTCCGACGAGCACGGCGATTACCCGGCGGGCAGCTGGCTGCGCAGCCCGCACCTGAGCCAGCACCAGCCGTTCTCGCGCGAGGGCTGCCTGATCTTCGTGAAGACCGGGCACCTGCTGGCGGATGCGCAGGCACCGGCCGGCACGGGTTACGGCCGCGTCGGCGCCTGAAAATCGCCGCCCGGGCCCAACCTGCGACAATCGGGGGTCTGCCTCGATGGTGAAATTGGTAGACACAGCGGACTTAAAATCCGCCGCCCCCACCAGGGCGTACCGGTTCGATTCCGGTTCGGGGCACCAGCCACGGCCGGACACCATCACCGGCCACCCTTCCGGACATCACCGGACCAGCGAGTTTTCATGAGCCAATTCAACGCCCCCTTCGAAATCCATGTGCACGGCGACCTGCCCCTGCGCGAGGACGTGGCCTACGAGCAGATCCAGGAGGCGCTCAAACCCCTGTGGCAGTACGCCGGCGCCCGCTCGCTGGCCGCCGCTGCGGCCAGCAGCTACGAGGACGAGCCCGGCATCCGGGTCGATCAGGAAGCCCACGTGCTGCAGATCTGCTGGACGGTGGCCGGTGACGAGGACTTCCGCCAGACCATGGAAGAGGCCTGCATGGGCCTCAACGAGATCAGCGCGGCCGGCGCACCGCTGGAGGTGTCCTTCTACGACACCGAGTACGACGAGGAAGACCCGGCCGAGGGCGAGGAAGCCCGCGACGACTTCGTCATGTTCTTCGTCGGTCCCACGCCGGCGGCCATCATGCAGACCCAGCGCGACCTGCTGGTGCAGGACGTGGTGCACGTCATGGAGCGCCACTTCGACGCCGCCGAGCTCGGCGATGTGGTGGGCGCCATCGACCAGCTGTTCACCCAGCGCTTCGACGCGCTGGTCAATTCCATGCAGCTGGGCCGTCCGCCGCGCGGCCATGGCGGCTCGGGCCACGGCGGCCCGCGCAAGCCGCGCCACCTGCACTGAAGCCCGGGCGGCCTGAGGACATCCACCCATGCCGCTGTTTTCTGCCGACGCGCTCAACCCTGGCGTGCGTCCGCGCGAGGTGCTGGGCTGGGCCCTCTACGACTTTGCCAATTCCGGCTACACCACCGTGGTGCTCACGGCGGTCTTCGCGGCCTACTTCGTGGGTGCCGTGGCCGGCGGCGAAAGCTGGGCCACCCTGGCCTGGACGGCGGCCCTGAGTGCCTCCCACCTGATCGTCATGCTCACCATGCCCGGCATCGGTGCCTGGGCCGACCAGCACGGGGCCAAACGTCGGCTGCTGGCCCTGTGCACCGTGGGCTGCGTGCTGAGCACGGCATCGCTGGCGCTGGTGGGGCCGGGTGCGGTGGTGCTGGGTGTGCTGCTGGTGGTGGTGTCGAACACCTTCTTCGCCTGGGGCGAGTCGCTGGCGGCCGCCTTCCTGCCCGAGCTGGCCCGGCCGCAGGCCATGGGCCGGGTGAGCGGGTGGGGCTGGAGCCTGGGCTACGTGGGCGGCATGCTGGCGCTGGGTCTGAGCCTGGCCTGGGTGCTGCAGGCCCAGGCGGCCGGTCGACCGGCCGCCGAGTTCGTGCCGGTGACCATGCTGATCACCGCCGGCCTGTTTGCCGTGGCCGGCACCGCCTCGCTGCTGCTGCTGCGCGAACATGCCAGCCCCCGGCCGGCCGGTCCTGACACCGGTCTGGGTGCCGCCTGGCGACAGCTGCGCGCCACCCTGCGGCAGGCCCGCCACTACCGCGATTTCATGTGGCTCCTGGCCTGCGCCGCGGCCTACCAGGGCGGGGTGGCGGTGGCCATCGCGCTGGCGGCCATCTATGCCGAGCAGGTGGTGGGCTTCCAGCCGCAGCAGACCATGGTGCTGATCTTCGTGCTCAACATCGCCGCCATGGCAGGAGCCTTCGCCTTCGGTTACGGCCAGGACAGGCTGGGCCACAAGCGGGCCCTGGCCCTCACGCTGCTGGGCTGGATGGCCACCTGCGTGCTGGCCGCGCTCACCACCACCCAGGCGGTGTTCTGGTGGGCCGCTGCCATCGCCGGCCTGTGCATGGGCTCGAGCCAGTCGGCCGGGCGGGCCATGGCAGGGGTGCTGGCGCCGCCGGCCCAGCTGGCCGAGTTCTATGGCCTGTGGACCTTCGCCACCCGGGTGGCCAGCATCGTGGGTCCGCTGACCTATGGCGCCATCACCTGGATCACCGACGGCAACCACCGTCTGGCCATCGGCAGCACCGCGCTGCTGTTCGCGCTGGGCCTGGTGTTGCTGGTGCCGGTGGACATGGATCGCGGGCGCCGCGCGGCGCTGGCCTCCCCACCGCCCGCCTGAGCGGACTCAGCCCAGGTCGGGCACCACCACGCGCTGCGCCGGCTGCTGCCAGCCCAGCCAGCGGTGCGCAGCGGCGGTGAGGGCCTCGGGCTCGCCGGTGGTCAGCAGGGCGGATTCGGCCTGCGGGGCCTGGCCGGCTTCGGCCGTGGCCAGCTGCAGCACCTGGCGGGTGCGGCGGGCCACCGCCTCGCCGGTGTCCACCAGCCGCACGGCCGGGCCGGCAGCCTGCTGCAGCACTTCGATGGCAAAAGGGTAATGGGTGCAGCCCAGCACCAGGGTGTCGAGGGCCGGCATGGCCTGCCGCACCGAGCCCACATGCTGGTTGCCCAGGCGTCCGATGGCCTCGGCGTCGCCGCGCTCGATGGCCCCGGCCAGACCGTCGCAGGGCTGGTCGTGGATGTGCAGCGGGCGGGTGGCGGCGGCCTCCAGGCGCTGGCGCAGGGCGCGGTAGCGTTCGCTGCCCAGGGTGCCGCGCGTGGCCAGCACGCCCACCTGGCCGCTGGCGCTGAGTTCGGCCGCCGGCTTGATGGCCGGCTCCACGCCCACGATGGGCAGGTCGGCGTGGGTGGCGCGCAGGCCGTCGATGGCCAGCGCGGTGGCGGTGTTGCAGGCCACCACCAGCGCGTCGATGCGGTGGACCTGCCGCAGCCACCGCACGATGGCCTGGGACCGGTTGGCCACCCAGTCGGCACTGCGTTCACCGTAGGGCGCGTGCAGGCTGTCGGCCAGGTAGGTGAAACGCACGCCGGGCAGCTCGGTGCGCAGGGCCCGCAGCACGCTCAGGCCGCCGACCCCGCTGTCGAACACGCCGACGTGGCGAGCGCTGGCGTTCAAGCCGAGGCGACGGTGATGCCCTTGAACTCGCCGCTGGCGATGCGCTTCTGCCACTCGGCCGGGCCGGTGATGTGGGCGCTGGTGCCGCCGGCGTCCACCGCCACCGTCACCGGCATGTCGACCACGTCGAACTCGTAGATGGCTTCCATGCCCAGGTCTTCAAAGCCGACCACCCGGGCCGACTTGATGGCCTTGGACACCAGGTAGGCCGCGCCACCCACCGCCATGAGGTAGGCGCTCTGGTGCTTCTGGATGGCCTCGATGGCCACCGGGCCGCGCTCGGCCTTGCCCACCATGGCGATCAGGCCGGTCTCGGCCAGCATCATCTCGGTGAAGCCGTCCATGCGGGTGGCGGTGGTGGGGCCGGCCGGGCCGACGGCCTCGTCGCGCACCGGGTCCACCGGGCCCACGTAGTAGATGACCCGGTTGGTGAAGTCCACCGGCAGCTTCTCGCCCTTGGCCAGCATGCCCTGGATGCGCTTGTGCGCGGCGTCGCGGCCGGTGAGCATCTTGCCGTTGAGCAGCAGGGTCTGGCCCGGCTTCCAGGCGGCCACATCGGCCTTGGTGAGGGTGTCGAGGTTGACGCGGGTGCTCTTCTGGGTGTCGGGCACCCAGTTGACGTCGGGCCACAGGTCGAGGCTGGGCGCGTCCAGATAGACCGGGCCGCTGCCGTCCAGCACGAAGTGGGCATGGCGGGTGGCGGCGCAGTTGGGGATCATGGCCACCGGCTTGCTGGCCGCGTGGGTGGGGTACATCTTGATCTTGACGTCCAGCACCGTGGTCAGGCCGCCCAGGCCCTGCGCACCGATGCCCAGGGCGTTGACCTTGTCATACAGCTCCAGGCGCAGCTCTTCCACCTGGCTGAGCTTCTCGCCCTTGGCGGCCTTTTCCTGCAGCTGGTACATGTCCAGGTCGTCCATGAGCGACTCCTTGGCCATGAGCACCGCCTTCTCGGCCGTGCCGCCGATGCCGATGCCCAGCATGCCCGGCGGGCACCAGCCGGCGCCCATGGTGGGCACGGTCTTCATCACCCAGTCAACCACCGAGTCGCCGGGGTTGAGCATGATCATCTTGCTTTTGTTCTCGCTGCCGCCGCCCTTGGCGGCCACGGTCACTTCCACCGTGTCGCCCGGCACGATCTCGGTGAAGATGACCGCCGGCGTGTTGTCCTTGGTGTTCTTGCGCAGGAACTGCGGATCGGCCACCACGCTGGCGCGCAGCTGGTTGTCCGGGTGGTTGTAGCCGCGGCGCACGCCTTCGTTGACCGCGTCTTCCAGCCCGCCGGAAAAGCCTTCCCAGCGCACGTTCATGCCGACCTTGAGGAACACGTTGACGATGCCGGTGTCCTGGCAGATGGGCCGGTGACCCACGGCGCTCATCCGGCTGTTGGTCAGGATCTGCGCGATGGCGTCCTTGGCGGCGGCGCTCTGCTCGCGCTGGTAGGCGCGGGCCAGGTGGGCGATGTAGTCGGCCGGGTGGTAGTAGCTGATGTACTGCAGCGCGCCGGCGATGGATTCGATCAGGTCTTCCTGGCGGATGGTGCTCATGGTCTCAACAGGTGGGTGGGGGAGGGGGCAGATTCAGTGCTTGCCGCTGTCCGGCACATGCATCAGGCGGTCGGCCAGGGCGATGGCCATGGCGCTGAACAGGAAGGCCACATGGATGATGGTCTGCCACATCAGCACCTTCTCGTCGTAGTTGGCCGCGTTGATGAAGGTCTTGAGCAGGTGGATGGAGCTGATGCCGATGATGGCCGTGGCCAGCTTGACCTTGAGCACCGAGGCATTCACGTGGCTGAGCCATTCGGGCTGGTCGGGGTGGGATTCGAGGTTCATGCGGCTCACGAAGGTCTCGTAGCCACCCACGATCACCATGATGAGCAGGTTGCTGATCATGACCACGTCGATCAGGGCCAGCACCACCAGCATGATGATGGTCTCGTTCAGGCCGGTCAGGGCCACGTCGCTCTTGTAGCCGATGCTGGTGATGAGCTTCTGCAGCGCCGCTTCGTTGCCGAAGGCGGCCTCGATCAGGTGCACCAGCTCGACCCAGAAATGGAACACATAGATGCCCTGGGCGGCGATCAGGCCCAGGTACAGCGGCAGCTGCAGCCAGCGGCTGGCAAAGATCAGGTTGGGCAGGGGCCGGATGGGGCTGGTTTTGACGGGATCGGTCATGGGCAGGGAAAATGCGTGGTGGTCCGGGCGGGGTTGTACCCACCTGACGGGCAGCCTGCTATTGTAGGTGTCGCCTCTGTGTCAGTGGCCTGTAAGAGCCCCTGCGCACAGTGCCCGGCGTTCCGGTTTTCAACAACATCTCAGGAGACTTGCGCATGTCCGCACCCTCGTCGTCGATCGAATCCACCCTGGTCGAGAACCGGGTCTTCGAACCCTCTGCCGCCACCGTCCGGGCCGCCCGCATCTCGGGCATGGACGCCTACCAGGCGCTGTGCGCCGAGGCAGAGCGGGATCACGAGGGCTTCTGGGCCCGGCTGGCGCGCGAGACCCTGACCTGGCACAAGCCCTTCACCCAGACGCTGGATGCGTCCCAGGCGCCCTTCTACAAATGGTTCCAGGACGGCGAGCTCAATGCGTCGTTCAACTGCCTGGACCGCCACATGGGCACCCCGGTCGAGAACAAGACCGCCATCATCTTCGAGGCCGACGGCGGCGAGGTCACCCGCGTCACCTACCGCGAACTGCTGGCCAAAGTGTCGCAATTTGCGAATGTTCTCAAGGCCAAGGGCGTGAAGAAGGGCGACCGGGTCGTCATCTACATGCCCATGACCATCGAAGGCGTGGTGGCCATGCAGGCCTGCGCCCGCATCGGCGCCACCCACTCGGTGGTGTTCGGCGGCTTCTCGGCCAAGGCGCTGCAGGAGCGCATCCAGGACGCCGGCGCCGTGGCGGTCATCACCGCCAACTACCAGCTGCGCGGCGGCAAGGAACTGCCGCTGAAGTCCATCGTGGACGAAGGCATCGCCATGGGCGGCTGCGACACCATCAGGAACGTGATCGTGTTCCAGCGCACCCCCACCGCCTGCCACATGGTGGCCGGCCGCGACACCTTCATGCACGAGGACATGGCCGGCCAGTCCACCACCTGCCCGGCCGAGATGGTGGGTGCGGAGCACCCGCTGTTCGTGCTCTACACCTCCGGCTCCACCGGCAAGCCCAAGGGCGTGCAGCACAGCACCGGCGGCTACCTGCTGTGGGCCAACCTGACCATGAACTGGACCTTCGACCTGAAGGCCGACGACATCTTCTGGTGCACCGCCGACATCGGCTGGATCACCGGCCACAGCTACGTGGCCTACGGCCCGCTGGCCGCCGGCGCCACCCAGATCGTGTTCGAGGGTGTGCCCACCTACCCGAATGCCGGCCGCTTCTGGCAGATGATCGAGAAGCACAAGTGCACCATCTTCTACACCGCGCCCACGGCCATCCGCTCGCTCATCAAGGCGGCCGAGGGCGACGAGAAGGTGCACCCGGCCCGCTCCGACCTCTCCAGCCTGCGCCTGCTGGGTTCGGTGGGCGAGCCCATCAACCCCGAGGCCTGGATGTGGTACTACAAGCATGTGGGCGGCGAGCGCTGCCCCATCGTGGACACCTTCTGGCAGACCGAGACCGGCGGCCACATGATCACCCCGCTGCCGGGCGCCACGCCGCTGGTGCCGGGCTCCTGCACGCTGCCGCTGCCGGGCATTGCCGCTGCCATCGTGGACGAGACCGGCAATGACGTGGCGAACGGCGCCGGCGGCATCCTGGTGGTCAAGAAGCCCTGGCCGTCCATGATCCGCACCATCTGGGGCGACCCCGAGCGTTTCAAGAAGAGCTACTTCCCGGACGAGCTGCGCGGCTACTACCTGGCCGGCGACGGTGCGGTGCGCAGCGCCGACCGCGGCTATTTCCGCATCACCGGCCGCATCGACGACGTGCTCAACGTCTCGGGCCACCGCATGGGCACCATGGAGATCGAGTCCGCCCTGGTCGGCAAGACCGACCTGGTGGCCGAGGCCGCCGTGGTGGGCCGTCCGGACGACCTCACCGGCGAGGCCATCGTGGCCTTCGTGGTGCTCAAGCGCTCCCGCCCCACCGGCGACGAGGCCAAGGCCATCGCCAAGGAGCTGCGCGACTGGGTGGGCAAGGAGATCGGCCCGATCGCCAAGCCGAAGGACATCCGCTTCGGCGACAACCTGCCCAAGACCCGCTCCGGCAAGATCATGCGCCGCCTGCTGCGCTCCATCGCCAAGGGCGAGGCCATCACCCAGGACACCTCCACCCTGGAAAATCCGGCCATCCTGGAGCAGCTCGCCCAGAACAACTGAGCCTGCTTCGCCCATGAAAAAACCCGCCTTCGAGGCGGGTTTTTTTTCGGGGCTGCGCCGCAGGCGCAGGCCATCACTTCATGCCCAGGATCCAGGCGGAGAGCTTCTTGGCCTCGGCGTCGCTGACCTGCGGGTTGGCGGGCATGGGGATGGCACCCCAGACGCCGGCGCCACCCTTCTGGATCTTGGTGGCCAGCATGTCGACGGCCTTGGCGTCGCCGGCGTACTTCTTGGCGATGTCCTTGTAGGACGGGCCGACCAGCTTCTTGTCCATGGCGTGGCAGGCCAGGCAGTTCTTGCTCTTGGCCAGGGCCTCGTCGGCCATGGCAGGGGCCGACAGCACGGCCAGCGAGGCCATAATCATCAGGGTGCGTTTCATGGGGTTGTGTCCTCTGGGGGTGGTTGCGGTAGCGGTCGGATTCTATCCAGACCCTGTTGGTTCAATCCCCCGAAACGCCACGGATTCACTGCTTTTTGCCGGGTGTTTACCCGCGCTTCACCGGAGGTTTCCATGTATTTCCTGTCTGCCGGCGTGGTGCTGCTGCTGTTCAAGTACCTCGAGGTCGGCCCGGTGGCCGGCTGGTCGTGGTGGGTGGTGCTGGCGCCTTTCGGTCTGGCGGTGCTCTGGTGGGCCTGGGCCGACAGTTCGGGATACACCCGCCGCAAGCAGATGGAGAAGATGGACCAGCGCAAGGCCGACCGGATCGAGAAGCAGCGCAAGGCCCTGGGCCTGGACCGGCATCGCCGCTAGGGGCATCGAGCCCCGCCGATAATCCCGGGTTGACCGATGCACGGTCGCCCACCACCCACAACGACCCCCGAGACACCATGCCGCAATACCGCTCCAAGACCTCCACCGCCGGCCGCAACCAGGCCGGAGCCCGCGCCCTCTGGCGTGCCACCGGCATGAAGGATGGCGACTTCGGCAAGCCCATCATTGCCATCGCGAACTCCTTCACCCAGTTCGTGCCCGGCCATGTGCACCTCAAGGACCTGGGCCAGCTGGTGGCCCGCGAGATCGAGGCGGTGGGCGGTGTGGCCAAGGAGTTCAACACCATCGCGGTGGACGACGGCATCGCCATGGGCCACGACGGCATGCTGTACTCGCTGCCCAGCCGCGACATCATTGCCGACTCGGTGGAGTACATGGTCAACGCCCACTGCGCGGATGCGCTGGTGTGCATCTCCAACTGCGACAAGATCACCCCCGGCATGCTCATGGCGGCCATGCGGCTGAACATCCCGGTGGTGTTCGTCTCGGGCGGTCCGATGGAGGCCGGCAAGGTGCGCCTGGCCGTGCCGGGCAGCGCCACCATCCAGATCAAGAAGCTCGACCTGATCGACGCCATGGTCATGGCCGCCGACGACAAGGTGTCCGACGCCGACCTGGCCGAGGTGGAGCGCTCCGCCTGCCCCACCTGCGGTTCGTGCTCGGGCATGTTCACCGCCAACTCCATGAACTGCCTGACCGAGGCCCTGGGCCTCTCGCTGCCGGGCAACGGCACGGTGCTGGCCACCCACGCCGACCGCGAGGAGCTGTTCAAGCGCGCCGGCCGCACGGTGGTGGAACTCTGCCGCCGCTACTACGAGCAGGAAGACACCTCGGTGCTGCCGCGCGCCATCGGCAAGAAGGCGTTCGAGAACGCCATGACGCTCGACATCGCCATGGGCGGCTCCACCAACACCATCCTGCACATCCTGGCCGCCGCGCAGGAAGCCGGGATCGATTTCGACATGGCCGACATCGACCGCATGTCGCGCGACGTGCCGCAGCTGTGCAAGGTGGCGCCCAACACCAACAAGTACCACATCGAGGACGTGCACCGCGCCGGCGGCATCATGGCCATCCTGGGCGAGCTCGATCGCGCCGGCAAGCTGCACACCGACGTGCCCACGGTGCACGCCCCCACGCTCAAGCACGCGCTGGACGAATGGGACGTGGCCCGCAACCCGTCCGAGGCGGTCAAGACCTTCTACCTGGCCGGTCCGGCCGGCATTCCCACCCAGGTGGCCTTCAGCCAGAACACCCGCTGGCCCAGCCTGGACCTCGACCGCGCCGAGGGCTGCATCCGTTCCTACGACCATGCCTTCTCCAAGGAGGGTGGTCTGGCGGTGCTGCGCGGCAACATCGCGGTGGACGGCTGCGTGGTCAAGACCGCCGGCGTGGACGACAGCCTGATGGTGTTCGAAGGCCCGGCCCATGTGGTGGAGAGCCAGGACGACGCGGTGCAGAACATCCTGGACGACAAGGTCAAGGCCGGCGACGTGGTGGTGGTCCGCTACGAAGGCCCCAAGGGCGGCCCCGGCATGCAGGAAATGCTCTACCCCACGAGCTACATCAAGTCCAAGGGCCTGGGCAAGGCCTGTGCGCTGCTCACCGACGGCCGCTTCTCGGGCGGCACCTCGGGCCTGTCCATCGGCCACTGCTCGCCCGAGGCGGCCGCCGGCGGCGCCATCGGCCTGGTGCGCAACGGTGACCGCATCCGGATCGACATTCCCAACCGCAGCATCAACGTGCTGGTGAGCGACGAGGAACTGGCCCGCCGCCGCGCCGAGCAGGACGCCAAGGGCTGGAAGCCCGAGCAGCCGCGCCCGCGCCAGGTCTCGGCCGCGCTGCGCGCCTACGCGCTGCTGGCCACCTCGGCCGACAAGGGTGCGGTGCGCGACCTGTCCAGGCTGGAAGGCTGATGCTGGTTCACCCCGCCATCGATCCGGTGGCGCTGCAGCTGGGTCCGGTGGCCATCCACTGGTACGGCCTGACGTACCTCGCGGCCTTCGTGCTGTTCGTGCTGCTCGGGCGCCTGCGCCTGAAGCACGAGCCCTTTGCCAGCCAGCGCGAACCGGCCTGGGCCCCGCGCGACGTCGAGGACATCCTGTTCCTGGGCGTGCTGGGCGTGGTGGCCGGCGGGCGCATCGGCTACTGCGTGTTCTACCAGCCGGGCTACTACCTCCAGCACCCGCTGGAGGTGTTCGCGGTGTGGCAGGGCGGCATGAGCTTTCATGGCGGCCTGATCGGCGTGCTGTTGGCCATGGTCTGGTTCGCCCGCAGCCGGCGCCGGCCCTGGCTGCAGGTGATGGACTTCGTGGCACCCTGCGTGCCCACCGGCCTGGCGGCCGGGCGGGTGGGCAACTTCCTCAATGGCGAGCTGTGGGGCCGCGTGGCCGATCCGTCGCTGCCCTGGGGCATGGTGTTCCGGGGTGCGGGCGACCTGCCGCGCCACCCTTCGCAGGTGTACCAGTTCCTGCTGGAGGGGCTGCTGCTGTTCGTGCTGCTGTGGCTGTATGCCCGCAAGCCCCGCGCCACCGGCCAGGTGTCGGCCCTGTTCCTGCTGGGCTACGGCGTGTTCCGCTTCGTGGCCGAGTTCTTCCGCGAGCCCGACGCCCACCTGGGCCTGCTGTCGCTGGGCATGAGCATGGGCCAGTGGCTGTGCGTCCCGATGATCGTGGGCGGGCTGGCGCTGGCCTGGCACAGCCGGCCGCGTTGAGCGCCAGCGATCCGACCGCGGAGGGCAGGGTAAGCACCTGCCCATTTTTTCGGACTCCGATCTAGCATTACGCGTAATTACAGATAATTTCCTGACCCTGCCCACGCACCCCCCCCATGCGCCTGGTCCCCAGCTCCCTGCACGACGACGTGGCCGACCGGCTGCGCGGGCTGATCTTCGGCGGCAGCCTGGCGCCCGGCAGCTTCATCGACGAGCCGGCGCTGTGTGAGCAGCTGGGCATCTCCCGCACGCCGCTGCGCGAGGCGCTGAAGGTGCTCACTGCCGAGGGACTGCTGCGGCACGAACCGCGGCGCGGCTGCTTCGTCAACCAGATCACCGAGCGCGACCTGGACGAGATCTTTCCGGTGATCGCGCTGCTGGAAGGCCGCTGCGCCTTCGAGGCGGCGCGCAACGCCAGCGACGCCGACCTGGCCGCACTCGATGTGCTGCACCAGCGCCTCAACCGCCATGCCCAGGCCCGGCGCATCAGCGAGTACTACGAGACCAACCACGCCATCCACGAAGCCATCATCACCCTGGCCGACAACCGCTGGCTGGCCCAGGTGATCGGCGACCTGCGCAAGATCCTGCGGCTGGCCCGGCTGCAGCAGCTGCATGCCCCCGGTCGCCTGGCCCAGAGCCTGGCCGAGCACATGGCGGTGTACGCCGCCCTCCAGGCCCGCGATGCCGAGGGCGCCGAGGCGGCCATGCGCACCCACCTGACGCGTCAGCGCGAGGCGCTGCGCGAGCTGGCCCGCCAACGCACTTCAAGGATTTCGGCATGAACGCTTCGACCTGGATCAGCGAGCGGGTGGGCAAGCTTCGTTCATCGGCGCCTGCATCGGTGCGGCGCAGCACCGCCGAGCGGCTGAAGGCGCGGCTGCGCCAGGGTGACGAGGCCCTGTCGCCGCGCGCCCTGCGCCAGCGGCTCGACGAGATCCAGGCCATCGTGGACCCCATGGTCAGCGAGGTCGAGGGCGGTCGTCGGGCCCAGCTGCTGATGGACTGGTACGCCACCGCGCCGGCACCCGAGCGGCGCGATGTCTGGCGGCTGCTGTGCGAGCAGTTCAAGGCCGACCCCGAGAAGGTCCGCAAGGCCCAGGCCGATCTGGCCGCTGCCGCCGGGACGCCGGACGAGGCCGCGGCCGAGGTGCGGTTCCGCCGCGCCACCGTCTCGCCCCGGCGCCGGGTGCTGCAGCGCATCAGCGCGCATCCGCAGGGCATCCGGTTCCTGGTGGACATGCGGGCCGAACTGCAGCCCTGCCTGAAGGGCGAGCCGTCGCTGCAGGCGCTGGATGTGGAGATGGAGTACATGTTCTCCACCTGGTTCGACGTGGGCTTTCTGGAGCTGCGCCGCATCAGCTGGGACTCGCCGGCCTCGCTGGTGGAAAAGCTGATCCAGTACGAGGCGGTGCACGACATCCGCAGCTGGGCCGACGTGAAGAACCGGCTCGACAGCGACCGCCGCTGCTACGGCTTCTTCCACCCGCGTCTGCCCGGCGAGCCGCTGATCTTCGTGGAAGTGGCGCTCATGAACCACATCGCCCAGAGCATCACGCCGTTGCTGGACGAGTCGGCCGCCCCGGACGACCTGACCCGCGCCACCACCGCCATCTTCTATTCCATCAGCAACACCCAGACCGGCCTGCGGGGTGTGAGCTTCGGTGATTCGCTGATCAAGCACGTGGTGGAAACCCTGCAGGCCGAGTTCCCGCGCCTCAAGGTGTTCGCCACGCTCTCGCCGATTCCCGGGCTGCGGACCTGGCTGCAGCGCCAGGCACCGGCCGATCTGCTGGCGGCCTGGGAGCGCTGGGACGAACTGGGCGAACACGACACGCCGCGGCGGGCCTTGCTGGGCTGGGCCGCGCGCTACCTGACCCGCGAACTGGCCGACGGCAAGCCGCTGGACCCGGTGGCCCGCTTCCATCTGGGCAACGGGGCGCGGGTGGAGCGCCTGAACTGGGGTGCCGACCCCTCGGCCAAAGGGGTCAAGCAGTCGTATGGCCTGATGGTCAACTACCTCTACGACCTCAAGCGCCTGGACCGGCATCGCGCCCAGCTCGCAGCCGGAAAAATACCGATGGCCGGCGCCGTGGAAGACCTGTACCTTTGACCGCTTTCACCCACAACCACAACGACCCGGAGACAACACCATGAGCCCATTGCTGCAACGCCGCCACCTGCTGGGTGCCACCCTGGCCGGCACCGCCCTTCACCATGCGGGCGCCTTCGCCCAGACCGGCTGGCCCGCCAAGCCGGTCACCATGATCGTGCCGTTCCCGGCCGGCGGCGGCACCGACGCCTTCGCGCGGCCGCTGTCCGCGGCCTTCACCCGGCTCTCCGGCAAGTCGCTGGTGATCGACAACCGGGGCGGCGCCGGCGGCACGCTGGGGGCCAGCATCGCGGCCAAGGCCCAGCCCGACGGCTACACCCTGTTCATGGGCGCGGTGCACCACTCCATCGCCCCGGCCATGTACCCCAAGCTCGATTACGACATCGAGAAGGACCTGATCCCCCTGATCCTGGTGGCCAGCGTGCCGCAGGTGCTGGTGGTCAGCCCCAAGCGCATCCCGGGCAACTTCCAGGACTTCCTCAAGCAGGTCAAGTCCAGTCCCGGCAAGCTCAACTACGGCTCGGCCGGCGGCGGCACCTCGCACCACCTGGCCGGCGAGCTGTTCAAGCAGCAGACCAAGACCTTCATCACCCACATCCCCTACCGGGGCGCGGGCCCGGCCCTCAACGACCTGATCGCCGGCAACGTGGACATGATGTTCGACGGCCTGGGATCGTCGGCCGCGCACATCAAGGGCGGCCGCATCAAGGCGCTCATGGTGGCCGGCGCCAGGCGCAATCCGGCCTTCCCCGACGTGCCCTGCGCCGCCGAACTGGGCCTGCCGGACTACAACGTCACCACCTGGTACGGCGTGTGGGCCCCCAAGGGCACCCCGGCCGATGCCCAGAAGGCCGCCATCGACGAGATCCGCAAGGCGGTCAACACCGACGAGGCCAAGGCCGTGTGGGCCAACCAGGGCGCCGAGTTCCCGGACCTCAGCGGCAATGCCTTCGACAGCTTCGTCAAGGGCGAGATCCGCAAGTGGGCTGCCGTGGTCAAGGCCTCGGGCGCCAAGCTGGACTGATGCGCGGCGTGGGCCACATCCGCTTCGGTATCGAAGGGGCGCTGGCCCGCGTGACGCTGTGCCATCCCGGTCGGCTCAATGCCATGTCGCGCGCCATGTGGCGCGAGCTGGCCGACGTTTTCCGGCGGCTGCAGGCCGGCCCGGGCGAACTGGCCGGCGTGCGCGCCGTGCTGGTGAGCGGGGAGGGCGGCCACTTCTGTGCCGGGGGCGACATCGCCGAATACCCGGATTTCCGGTTCCGCCCGGAGGGGCTGCGCGACTTCCACGAGAACGACGTCTGGGGCGGCCTGTCCGCCATGCTGGACTGCGACCTGCCGGTGGTGGCCGCCATCGAGGGCAACTGCATGGGCGCCGGCATGGAGATCGCCAGCTGCTGCGACATCCGTGTGGCCGGCCAAGGTGCCCGCTTCGGCGCGCCGATTGCGCGGCTGGGCTTCCCCATGGCCCCGCGCGAGGCCCAGCTGGTGGCCCGCGAGGCCGGTCTGGCCACGGCACGCGAAATGCTGCTGCAGGCCGCCGTGCTGGATGCAAACACCCTGCTGCAGCGCGGCTTCCTGCAGGCGGTGGTCGATGACGCCGACGTGCAGGCCGATGCGCTGGAGCGCGCCACCCGCATGGCCGGCCTGGCCCCGCAGGCGGCGCGGCTTAACAAGCAGACCCTGCGTGCCCTGTGCCCGCCCGAACCCGATGCCGCCCTGCTGGCCGGCGCCTACGACTACGCCGACAGCGCCGAGCACCGCGAAGGCATCACGGCATTCCTGCACAAGCGCGCCCCGGTGTTCGGGGGCGCCTGATATTTCCTGTACCACCCCGCCTGCCATGAGCAACCACAACCTGTATGTCGCCCTGCGCGACGCCTTCCCCGCCGACCTGGACGCCACCGCCGTGGAGACCGTGGGCGGTGCCCAGTCCGGCCTGCGTTATTCATGGCGCGATCTGGACCGCGCCACTGCCATGGTGGCCAACCTGATCGACTCGCTGAAGCTGCCGCCGCGCTCGCGCATCGCGGTGCAGGTGGAGAAGTCGGTCGAGGCCCTCATCCTGTACCTGGCCACGCTGCGCGCCGGTCATGTGTTCCTGCCGCTCAACACCGCCTACCAGGCCGGCGAGATCGAGTACTTCGTGGGCAACGCAGAGCCGGCCATGGTGGTGTGCAGTCCGGCCAATTTCGGCTGGGTCTCCAAGATCGCCTTCCAGGCCGGCACCCGCCATGTGTTCACCCTGGGCGACGACCGCACCGGCAGCCTGCTGGACCGCGCCGCCCACCACAGCGACGTGCACACCCCGGCCACCTGCGCGGCCGACGAGCTGGGCGTGATCATCTACACCAGCGGCACCACCGGCCGCAGCAAGGGGGCCATGCTCTCGCACGGCAACATGCTGAGCAACGCCCGCGTGCTGCGCGACTACTGGGGCTGGAAGGCCGACGACGTGCTGATCCATGCGTTGCCCATCTTCCATGTGCACGGTCTGTTCGTGGCCATCCATGGCGCACTCATCAACGGCAGCCCGATGCTGTGGCTCAACAAGTTCGAGCCCCGGGCGGTGCTGGAGCTCATGGGGCGTGCCACCGTGTTCATGGGCGTGCCCACGCTCTACACCCGCCTGCTGGCCGAGCCGGGCCTCACCCGCGAGGCGGCTGCCGGCATGCGGCTGTTCGTGTCGGGCTCGGCACCGCTGCTGATCGAGACCTTCCAGGCCTGGCGGGAGCGCACCGGCCACACCATCCTGGAACGCTACGGCATGAGCGAGACCATCATGCTGACCTCCAACCCCTACCGCGAGGACCCGCGCCATCCCGGCCAGACCGAGCGCCGGGGCGGCACCGTGGGATTCCCGCTGCCCGGCGTGCAGCTGCGCGTGGTGGACGACGCCGGCCGCCCGGTGGAGACCGGCGAGATCGGTGGCATCCAGGTGCGCGGCCCCAACGTGTTCAGCGGCTACTGGCGCATGCCCGAGAAGACGGCCGAGGAGTTCACCAGCGACGGCTTCTTCAAGACCGGCGACGTGGGCAAGGTCGACGAGCGTGGTTATGTGACCATCGTCGGCCGCAGCAAGGACCTCATCATCTCCGGCGGCTACAACGTCTATCCGGCCGAGGTCGAGAGCGAGCTCAACCAGATGCCCGGCGTGGCCGAGAGCGCGGTGGTGGGCGTGCCGCACCCGGACTTCGGCGAGGTGGGGGTGGCGGTGGTGATCGCCCGGCCCGGCACCGAGCCCGATCCGCAGGCGCTGATCAACGCGCTCAAGGCGCGGCTGGCCAACTACAAGATCCCCAAGCGGTGCTTCGTGGTGCCCGAACTGCCGCGCAACACCATGGGCAAGGTGCAGAAGAACCTGCTGCGCGACCAGCACAAGGGCCTGTTCAGCTGAGGGGGCTCAACCGGCCTGGGCCTCCATCCGCCGGATCACCCGGCGGCACAGCCACATGCCGGCCACCCCGAAGCCCACCACGCCCAGGCCATAGCCGGCCAGCACGCCCAGGGCGCCAAACCACTGCCCGCCCAGGGCAATGAAGGGGGCCACGCCCAGCGTGGCTCGGCCCCAGTTCAGCGCGGTGGAATAGAAGGCGAAGCCCAGGTTGTTGAAGGCCGCGTTGGCCACGAACAGCGCGCCGTTGAACAGGTAGCTGCCGGCCACGAACAGGCAGAAGAACTCGATGAGTTCGGCCGCCTCCCCGGTGGCCCCGAACGCCTGTGCGATCCAGCCTCGGGTCAGCGCCAGCAGCAGCCACACCGCCAGCACATACACCGCCACCAGCTTCAGGCTGTCGTCCAGCGTGCTGCGCAGGCGGTCGTGCCGCTGCGCGCCCAGGTTCTGTCCCATGATCGGCCCCACCGCGCCGGACAAAGCGAACAGCGCCACGAAGGCCAGCGGAATGATCCGCACGATGACGGCCCAGGCTGCCACCGCCGCGTCGCCGAACGGTGCCATCACCCCGGTCACCATGGCGTTGCCCACCGGCGTGGCCAGTTGCGTGAGCACCGCCGGCAGACCGATGGCCATGTAGGGCTTCCAGTGCTGCTGCAGGCTGGAGCGCGTCGGCCACGCCCAGAGCCGGTGCCGTCGCACCAGCGCGTGCAGGCCGAAGGCCACCATCGCGGCGCGGGCGATCACGGTCACCCCGGCTGCGCCGTCCAGGCCCCAGCCCAGGGTCAGGATGGCCAGCGGGTCCAGGCAGGCCACCACGGCGGCGCCGCACAGCGTCACGCCCATGGCACGCCGGGCATCGCCCACGGCGCGCAGCAGGGCGCCCAGGCCCATGGCCAGGCCCAGCAGCGGGGCCGAGGGCAGCACGATCCACAGGAAGCGCGCCGCCGCCTGCGCCGCTTCGCCCCGGGCACCCAGGGCCTGCAGCATCCAGGGCACGGCAGGGGCCATCAGCAGGGCGCAGGCCGCCATGGACAGTCCCATGTAGGCCAGCGAGGCGCCGGCCATCTGCCGGGCCTGCGGCATCTGCCCGGCCCCCAGGGCGCGGGAGGTCAGGGCGGTGGCGGCAATCGCCAGCCCGATGGACAACGAGGTCAGGAAGAACAGCAGCGTGGCGGCATAGCCTGCGGCCGCCGTGAGTTCGGGCTGACCCAGCCGGGCGATGTAGAACAGGTTGAGCACGTCCACCGCGAACAGCGCCATCAGCCCGACCGAGCCGGCGGCGGTCATGGAGGTGACGTGGCCCAGGGTGGAGCCGGTCAGGAAACGACCGGCGTTGGGGGGGGTGGGGCGTGCGGTGGGAGCAGACATGCGGGGCGCATTCTGCGCCTGCCGCTCAGCGCAGCACCAGCACCGGGATATTGGCGTGGGTCAGCACCTGCTGTGTCTCGCTGCCCAGCAGCAGCCGCTTGATGCCGCGCCGGCCGTGCGAGGCCATGACGATCAGGTCGCATTTCTGGCGCTTGGCGGTGGCAATGATGGCGTCGGACACCAGATCCGACTTCGCGGTCACCGGCTTGACCTTGATGCCGCGCAGCTGGCCGGCCGAGCGCACCGCCTCCACCGCCGTCAGGGCCTCGGTCTGCCACTGCTTCTCGATGCGCGCGACCTCGGCGGCCGCCAGGGCCACGCCGCCCTCGAAGTAGGACTGCGGGTAACGCGGCACCACCTTGAGCGCCACCACATCGGCGCCGGTGATGTCGGCCAGGTCGAGGGCGTGCTGGACCGCCTTCTGCGAGAGCTTGGAGCCGTCGGTGGCCACCAGGATGCGTCGGTACATGGTTTCTCCTCCGGTGTGGGTGATGGATGCAGGTTAGCGCCGCAAACCGGCGGCGCCTTGACATGGGTCAACACCGCCGCAGATGGGCCGCCGTAAGCTGCGCTCCATGACTTCGACCCCATGGTCGCCCGGGCATCGGGGGCCCCTGACCGTCACCGACGACTTCCTGGTGCTCGACGATCCCGCCGAGCAGCAGGACTTCACCCGGCCCGCCGCGCCGGGCGAGACCAGCCGCGAATCGGTCCTGATGGTGCAGGGCATGTACTGCGCGGCCTGCGCCGATGCGGTGGAGTCGGCCCTGGCGCCGCTGCCCGGTGTGCAGGAGGCCCGGGTGCACGCGGCCACGCGCCGCCTCGTGCTGCGCTGGGACCCGCAGGCCACGCGCCTGTCCCGCCTGGCCCGCGCGGTGGGGGAGGCCGGCTACCGCCTGCTGCCCATGGCCCAGGCCCTGTCGGTCGATGCGCGTCTGAAGGAAACCCGTCAGGCCCTGTGGCGCCTGTTCGTGGCCGGCTTCTGCATGATGCAGGTCATGATGTACGCATGGCCGGCGTATGTCGCACAGCCGGGCGAAATCCCGGCCGACATCGAGCAGCTGCTGCGCTGGGCCAGCTGGGTGCTGAGCCTGCCGGTGGTGTTCTTCGCCAGCGGCCCGTTCTTCCGCAGCGCCTGGACCGATCTGAAGCGCGGCCGCGTGGGCATGGACACGCCGGTGTCCATCGGCATCCTCGTGACCTTCCTGGCCAGCAGTGCGGCCACCTTCGACCCGGCAGGCCCGTGGGGACACGAGGTGTGGTTCGACTCGCTCACCATGTTCGTGTTCTTCCTGCTGGGCGGGCGTTACCTGGAATTCAAGGCCCGCGACCGCACCGCCGGCGCGCTGGACGCGCTCATGAACCGCCTGCCCGAGACCTGCGAGCGCGAACGCGCCGACGGCACGCCGGAGCGGGTGTCGGTGCGCCGGCTGGCCGTGGGCGATGTGGTGCTGCTGCCGGCCGGACAGGCCTTTCCGGGCGACGGTGTGCTGCTGAGCGAGAGTGCCACGGTGGACGAGGCGCTGCTGACCGGCGAGTCACGCCCGGTGGAGCACCGGGCCGGCGATGCGGTGGTGGCCGGCAGCTTCAACCTGGGAGGTCCGGTGCGGGTGCGCCTGACCGCGCTCGGGCAGGACACGCGCTTTGGCCAGATCGTGCGGCTGATGGAGCAGGCCTCCACCGACAAGCCCCGGCTGGCCTTGCTGGCCGATCGTATTGCGGCACCCTTCCTGGTGCTGGTGCTGCTGGCCGCCGCCACCGCCGGTGTGGCCTGGTGGCAGGTGGAGCCCTCGCGGGCGCTGTCGGTGGCGGTGGCGGTGCTCATCGTCACCTGCCCCTGCGCCCTGTCGCTGGCCACCCCGGCGGCCATGCTGGCCGCCGCAGGCCGGCTGGCCCGGGGCGGCGTGCTGGTGCGCCGGCTGCAGGCGTTCGAGGCCCTGGCCGGCATCGACACCATGGTGTTCGACAAGACCGGCACCCTCACGCTCGACCGGCTGGGGCTGCAGGCCCTGGTGGTGCGGCCCGGTGCCGATCGGGCCGAGGTGCTGAACCTGGCGGCGGCGCTGGCGCAGGGCTCGCTGCACCCGTCCTCCCGCGCAGCGGTGGCCGCCCGCGAGGCCGATGCGTCGGCCATGGCGCTGCCGCTGCCGGGACTCATCGACCGCCGCGAAATCGCCGGGCAGGGCATGCAGGCTCGCCTGGAGGACGGCAGCACCGCACGGCTGGGCTCGGCCGCCTTTGTCCTGGCGGGCATCGGCGCGCCCGACGACGGCCAGCCGCCGCAGGCTCCGCGCGTCTGGCTGGCCGACGGGCATGGCTGGCTGGCCACGCTGGTCCTGTGCGAGGTGCTGCGCGACGATGCCCAGGCCGCCGTGCAGGCGCTGCAGGCCCTGGGCGTGCGCTGCTGGCTGCTGTCGGGCGACCGCCACGCCGCCGCCCGCCAGGTGGCCGCCCACCTGGGCATGGACCGGGTGGTGGCCCAGGCTTCGCCGGAGCGCAAGCTGGATGAAGTGCAGGGCTGGCAGCGCGCCGGCCACCGCATCGCCATGGTGGGGGACGGGCTGAACGACGGGCCGGTGCTGGCACGTGCCGACACCTCGTTTGCCCTCGGCCATGCGGCCCCCCTGGCCCAGGCGCAGTCCGATTACGTGATCCAGAGCGGCGCTCTGATGGACGTGGTGCACACCCTGGTGCTGGCCCGCGCCACACTGCGCACCGTGCGGCAGAACCTGCTGTGGGCCGCCCTCTACAACGCGGTGTGCGTGCCGCTGGCGCTGGTGGGCTGGATGCCGCCGTGGCTGGCCGGCGTGGGCATGGCGGCGAGTTCGCTGCTCGTCATCGGCAATGCGCTGCGGCTGTCACGGCCCTGACCTTCAACGGAGTTCCCATGGACGTCCTGTACCTGCTCATCCCGCTGTCCATCCTGGTGGTGTTCGGCGTCATTGCCTTGTTCTGGTGGGCGCTGCAGGGCGGCCAGTTCGACAACATCGAGCGCGAGGGCGAGCGCATCCTGCGCAACGACTGAATCAGGGCGGGTCGATCCGTGCGGGGCTTGACGTACGTCAAGCCCGCCCGACCCGGGTTTGCCGACACTACACACAACTACAGAGAGAGAGGAGTTTTCCCATGTCCGTCAGCCCATCGGCCGCCAGCGCGGTCTACAACGACAAGGTGGTGAGGCAGTTCGCCCTCATGACCGTGGTCTGGGGTGTGGTCGGGATGCTGGTCGGCGTGATCATCGCCGCGCAGCTCACCTGGCCCGCCCTGAACTTCGGCATCGAGTGGCTCACCTATGGCCGCCTGCGCCCGCTGCACACCAATGCGGTCATCTTTGCCTTCGGCGGTTGCGGCCTGTTCGCGGCCAGCTACTACGTGGTGCAGCGCACCTGCCACACCCGGCTGTTTGCGGGGCCGCTGGCCGCCTTCACCTTCTGGGGCTGGCAGGCGGTCATCGTGCTGGCGGCCGTCACGCTGCCGCTGGGCCTGACCTCGGGCAAGGAGTACGCCGAGCTGGAGTGGCCCATCGACATCCTCATCACCCTGGTGTGGGTGTCGTATGCGGTGGTGTTCTTCGGCACCGTGGGCATGCGCAAGGTGCGCCACATCTATGTGGCCAACTGGTTCTTCGGCGCCTTCATCCTGGCCGTGGCGGTGCTGCACCTGGTCAACAGCGCGGCCGTGCCGGTGGACCTGTTCAAGAGCTATTCGGCCTACGCCGGCGTGCAGGACGCCATGGTGCAGTGGTGGTACGGCCACAACGCGGTGGGCTTCTTCCTCACGGCGGGCTTCCTGGGAATGATGTATTACTTCATCCCCAAGCAGGCCGAGCGTCCGGTGTACTCGTATCGCCTGTCCATCGTGCACTTCTGGGCGCTGATCTTCACCTACATGTGGGCCGGCCCGCACCACCTGCACTACACCGCACTGCCGGACTGGACCCAGTCGGTCGGCATGGTGTTCTCGCTCATCCTGCTGGCCCCGAGCTGGGGCGGCATGATCAACGGCATCATGACCTTGAGCGGTGCCTGGCACAAGCTGCGTGACGACCCCATCCTGCGCTTCCTGATCGTGTCGCTGTCGTTCTACGGCATGAGCACCTTCGAGGGCCCGATGATGTCGATCAAGACGGTCAACGCCCTGAGCCACTACACCGACTGGACCATCGGCCACGTGCACAGCGGTGCCCTGGGCTGGGTCGGCCTGGTGACCATGGGCTCCATGTACTACCTGATCCCGCGCCTCTATGGCCGCAAGCAGATGTACTCGGTGCCGGCCATCGAGCTGCACTTCTGGACCGCCACCATCGGCATCGTGCTCTACATCGCCGCCATGTGGATCGCCGGTGTGATGCAGGGCCTGATGTGGCGCTCGGTCAACCCCGACGGCAGTCTCACCTACACCTTCGTCGAGTCGGTCAAGGCCAGCTTCCCCTTCTATGTGATCCGTCTGGTCGGTGGCCTGCTCTACCTGGGCGGCATGCTGGTGATGCTCTGGAACGTCGTCATGACCGCCCGCAGCGGCCAGGCCCAAGCGGTCCGGGTGCCCGCACCCCAGCCCGCCCACGCCTGAACACCGGAGGAAACATCCCATGGCACAAGCTGACAAACCCACCGGTTTCACCCACGAGCGGATCGAGACCAACAACTTCCTGATGATCGTGCTCATCGTGCTGGTGATCGCGGTCGGCGGACTGGTCGAGATCGTCCCGCTGTTCTTCCAGAAGTCCACCACCCAGCCGGTGGAGGGCCTCAAGCCCTACACCGCGCTGCAGGTGGCCGGCCGCGACATCTATGTGCGCGAGGGCTGCTACAACTGCCACTCGCAGATGATCCGGCCCTTCCAGGCCGAGACCCTGCGCTACGGCCACTACTCGGTGGCCGGCGAGTTCGTGTACGACCGCCCCTTCCAGTGGGGCAGCAAGCGCACCGGCCCGGACCTGGCCCGCGTGGGCGGCCGCTACAGCGACGAGTGGCACCGCGTGCACCTCAACAACCCGCGCGACCTGGTGCCCGAGTCCAACATGCCGGCCTACCCGTGGCTGGAGAAGCGCACCGTCAAGGCCGAGGGACTGCCCCGCCGCATGGAGGTGCTGCGCACCCTGGGCGCCCCTTACAGCGACGAAGAGGTCAAGGGCTCGGTCGACGCCGTCAAGGGTAAGACCGAGATGGAAGCCCTGATCGCCTACCTGCAGGTGCTGGGCACCGCCATCAAGTAAAGGAGTGCCGCCATGGACATCAACGACCTGCGCAGCATCGTCACCGTGGTGAGCCTGATCACCTTCCTGGGCATCGTGGTGTGGGCCTGGTCCCGCCGCAACCAGGCCGGCTTCGAGGAAGCCGCCCACCTGCCTTTCCAGGACGAGTGACCCGACAACCGAACCGAGAACCATCATGAGCGACTTCACCAACGACTTCTGGTCCTGGTACGTGGCCGGCCTGACCCTGGTCAGCATCATCGCGTGCGCCGTGCTGCTGTGGATCAGCGGCACCACCAAGGTCAAGGCCCATGCCGACAACACCACCGGCCATGTGTGGGACGGCGACCTGCAGGAACTCAACAACCCGCTGCCCAAGTGGTGGGTCTACCTGTTCATCATCACCGTCATCTTTGCGCTGGCCTATGGCCTGCTGTACCCCATGTTCGGTCAGTACAAGGGCGCACTCGGCTGGTCCTCGCAGGGCCAGCACACGGCCGAGGTGAAGAAGATGCAGGAAGCCATCGCCCCGATCTACGCCGCCTTCCGCAGCCAGGCGCCTGACCAGCTGGCGGGTGACGCGCAGGCCATGGCCGTGGGCGAGCGACTGTTCCAGAACAACTGCGCCCAGTGCCACGGCTCGGATGCCCGCGGCGCCCGCAGCTTCCCCAACCTCACCGACGGCGACTGGCTCTACGGCGGCACCCCGGCCGACATCAAGACCACGCTCATGGAAGGGCGCAACGGCATGATGCCGCCCATGGCCGCCGCCGTGGGTTCGGCCGAGGACGTGCGCAACCTGGCCCACTACGTGCTCAGCCTCTCGGGCAGCCCGCACGACTCGGTCAAGGCGGCGGTGGGCAAGGGCAAGTTCGGCGCCTGCGCCGCCTGCCACGGCATGGACGGCAAGGGCAACACCGCCATGGGCGCGCCCAACCTGACCGACAACACCTGGCTGCATGGCTGGGGCGAGGAGGCGGTGGTCAAGGCCATCACCAACGGCTTCAGCAACCAGATGCCGTCGCAGGCGACCAAGCTCAATGCCGACCAGATCCATGTGCTGACCGCCTACGTCTGGGGTCTGTCGAACAAGCCTGCCGCCCGCTGACCGAGCCCTCCCGTGACCGACCGCAAGACCGTCATCCCCATCGTTCCGGTACCCGCCGCCGCCACCGGCGACGACGAGGTGATGGTCTCGCTGTATGCGTCGCGGCAGAAGATCTACCCGCGCTCGGTCTCGGGTCTGCTCTCGCGCTGGCGCTGGGCGCTGGTGTGGCTGACCCAGCTGGTGTTCTACGGCCTGCCCTGGATCGGCTGGAACGGGCGCCAGGCGGTGCTGTTCGACCTGGAGGCGCGGCGCTTCTTCATCTTCAATTTCGTCCTGTACCCGCAGGACTTCATCTACCTCACCGGCCTGCTCGTCATCTCGGCCCTGGCGCTGTTCCTGTTCACGGCGGTGGCCGGCCGCCTGTGGTGCGGCTATGCCTGCCCGCAGACGGTCTACACCGAGATGTTCCTGTGGATCGAGAAGCAGGTGGAGGGCGACCGGTCGGCCCGGCAGCGGCTGGACCAGTCGCCCGCCAGCCTGCACAAGCTCGGGCGGAAGTCGCTCAAGCATGGCCTGTGGCTGGCGTTGTCGCTGTGGACCGGCTTCACCTTCGTGGGCTACTTCACGCCCATCCATGAACTCGCCGGGCTGGTGGCCAGCCTGTCGCTGGGCCCGTGGCAGGCGTTCTGGATCGGGTTCTACGGTCTGGCCACCTACGGCAACGCCGGCTTCCTGCGCGAGCAGGTGTGCAAGTACATGTGTCCCTATGCGCGCTTCCAGAGCGCCATGTTCGACCGCGACACCCTGATCGTCACCTACGACGAGCGACGCGGCGAACCGCGCGGTGCGCGCAGCCGGAAGGCCGATCCGGCCGCCCTCGGCCTGGGCAGCTGCGTGGACTGCACCCTGTGCGTGCAGGTGTGTCCCACCGGCATCGACATCCGCAACGGCCTGCAGTACGAATGCATCGGCTGCGGTGCCTGCATCGACGTGTGCAACGACGTGATGGACAAGGTGGGGTATCCGCGCGGCCTGGTCCGGTATGCCACCCAGAACGGCATGGAAAACGGCTGGAGCCGTGCGCAGATGCTCCGGCGCGCCCTGCGCCCCCGCGTGCTGGTGTACGCCGCCATCCTGGGCGCCATCACGCTGGCGGTGCTCGGCAGCCTGTTCCTGCGCACGCCGCTCAAGGTCGACGTGATGCGCGACCGGGGCGCGCTGGCCCGCATGGTGGAGCAGGGCCGCATCGAGAACGTCTACCGGCTGCAGATCATGAACGCCACCGAGGCCACCCAGCGGTACCGGGTCACGGTCCAGGGGCTGGAAGGCATCGCCCTGGCCCCCCGACCGGACGTGGTGGTGGAGGTCCAGCCCACCGAGGTGCGTGCCGTGGGCGTGAGCGTGCAGATCCCGCCCGGCTCGGCCACCACCGGATCGCACCCGATCGCCTTCGACATCCGTGCCATCGACCAGCCCGACCTGGGCGTGACCGAGTCATCCACTTTCATCGTGCCGCGCTGAGCCGGCACCGGAGAACCGACATGAACCCGAACCCGACGACAGCGTCAACCCTGCAGTCCGCCCCCGAACCCTGGTGGCGCGTCAAGGCCATGTGGCTGGTGGTGGGTGGGCCGCTGGTGGTGGTGCTGGGCTGCATCGTCACCGTCACGCTGGCCATCCGGCACCCCGATCCGGTGCTGGACAAGGCCGCCTACGAGCGCGATCTGGCCGACGCCCGTGCCCTGAGCGGCCCCGAGCGCGAGGCGGCCCTGATCAAGCTGCAGCCGGCCCACCAGGCCCGCAACCACGCGGCCTCGCCGGTGGTGCCGCAGGACCGCTGAGGCGGGGAGGGCACATGACCGCACGCCTGAACGCACGCACCTGGCTGATCGTGGGCTGGCCGGCCTTTCTGGTGGCCGGCGTCCTGGAGATGGTGGTGTTTGCGATGGTCGATCCGGCGGATCTGCACACCTTCGGCGGTGGCCGCATCGACCTGTCGCCGCAGGCGGTCTACACGCTGGCGTTCTTCGTGTTCTGGGCCGCCACCGCGGTGGCCGGGGCGCTGACGCTGATGCTGGCCCGACCGGCCGAGGACATCAACCGGCCGGTCTGAGCCCGCGCTGCCTCAGAGGCAGCTGCGCGAATTGACGATCTGCTTGAGCGCTTCGGTGTCCTTGATGTGCACATAGCGCTGCTTGACATCGATGATGCCGTCCTCGACGAACTTGGAGAAGGTGCGGCTGACCGTCTCCAGCTTCATGCCCAGGTAGCTGCCGATCTCCTCGCGCGTCATGCGCAGGATCACTTCGGACTGCGAGAAGCCCCGGGCGTGCAGCCGCTGCACCAGGTTGAGCAGGAAGGCCGCCAGACGCTCCTCGGCCCGCATGCTGCCCAGCAACAGCATCACGCTGTGATCGCGCACGATCTCGCGGCTCATGATCTTGTGCACATGGTGCTGCAGCGTGGTGAACTCGCGCGAGAGCTGCTCCACCTGGTCGAACGGCATCACGCAGACCTCGGCGTCTTCGAGCGCGATGGCGTCGCAGGAGTGCCGGTCATTGACGATGCCGTCCAGACCGATGATCTCGCCCGTCATCTGGAAGCCGGTGACCTGGTCACGGCCGTCCGGTGTGGTCACGCAGGTCTTGAAGAAACCCGATCGCACGGCATAGAGCGAGGTGAAGCGGTCGCCGGCGCTGAACAGCGCGGCGCCGCGCTTGATCCGGCGGCGGGTGGAGATGATGTGGTCGAGCTTGTCCATCTCTGCCTCGTTCAGCCCCATGGGCAGACAGAGTTCGCGCAGATTGCAGCTGGAGCAGGCGACCTTGATGGCTTGGGCGTCCATAAGCGGGTCGTGATTTTCATGCGAGGTTAACCCATGCACCGGGGGGTGTCGATGCATTCGCACCACGTCAGTGCGGATTCATGCCGTCGCGACCGACCCTTGATCCCTGTCAATACCGCCCGGGGCGGGCGGCCTCACAGTGCGTCCATACGAGGAAAAACCCAGGAGCAACGCCCGTGAGCCATGCCATCCCCGACGACCTGCTGCAGCGCTTCGACGTGCCGGGTCCACGCTACACCAGCTACCCCACGGCCGACCGTTTCGTCGAGGCCTTCACCGAGGCCGACTACACCCAGGCGCTGGAGCAGCGCCGGGCCGGATCACTGGCGCTGCCGCTGTCGATCTATGTGCACATTCCGTTCTGCGAGTCGGTCTGCTACTACTGCGCCTGCAACAAGGTCATCACCAAGCACCACGGCAAGGCGGCCGAATACCTGCGCTACCTCTCCCGCGAGATGGAGCTGCAGGTCCAGCACCTGGGGGCCGGTCAGTCGGTGTCCCAGCTGCACCTGGGCGGCGGCACGCCCACCTTCCTGTCGGACGAGGAACTGTCCGACCTGATGCACATGATCCGGCGGCACTTCACCCTGGTGCCGGGCGGCGAGTATTCGGTCGAGGTCGATCCCCGCACCGTCACCCGGGAGCGGCTGGAGGTGCTGCACCGCCTGGGCTTCAACCGCCTGAGCTTCGGCGTGCAGGACTTCGACCCGACGGTGCAGAAGGCGGTGCACCGGGTGCAGCCGGCCGAGCAGGTGTTCGCACTGGTCGAGGCTGCGCGCCAGATCGGTTTCGAGTCGGTCAACGTGGACCTGATCTATGGCCTGCCGCTGCAGACGCCGGAGTCGTTCGCCCACACCCTGACCCAGGTGTCGCTGCTGCGGCCGGACCGCATCGCGCTGTACGCCTATGCCCACCTGCCCAGCCGGTTCAAGCCGCAGCGCCGCATCCTGAGTGCCGAGCTGCCCAGCCCGGGCGACAAGCTGGCCATGCTGTCGGCTTCGCTCGACGCACTGGGCGATGCCGGCTACGTGTACGTGGGCATGGACCACTTCGCGCTGCCCGGCGATGCCCTGGCCGTGGCCAAGCGCCAGGGCCGGCTGCACCGCAATTTCCAGGGCTACAGCACCCGGCCCGACTGCGATCTGATCGCCCTCGGTGTGTCGGCCATCGGCCGCATCGGGGCCACCTACAGCCAGAACGCCAAGACGCTGGAGGAGTACTACGACCTGCTCGACCAGGGGCGCCTGCCCATCGTGCGCGGTCTGGCCCTCAACCGCGACGACCTGCTGCGCCGTGCGGTCATCATGTCCATCATGTGCCAGGGCGAACTCTCGTTCGAGTCCATCGACCTGGGCCACCTGATCGACAGCCGCACCTACTTTGCGCGGGAGTTCGTCGCCCTGCAGCCCCTGGTCGATGCGGGTCTGGTGCAGGTCAACGACAACGGCCTGCAGGTCACGGCGCGCGGCTGGTACCTGGTGCGGGCGATCGCGATGGTGTTCGACCGCTACCTGCAGACCGACCAGGACCGCGCCCGCTTCTCGAAGATCATCTGACCCAGCGCAAGGCTACAGTCGCTCCATGCAGACATCGATGGCCGTGACGGCCCTGTTCATGGGCCTGGTGGGCGGGCCGCACTGTGTGGCCATGTGCGGGGCGGCCTGCACCGGCATCGCGCGCGCCGCCGGCCGCTCCGGCACCCGTGCGCTGCTCACCTTCCAGGTCAGCCGCATGCTGGGCTATGCACTGTTCGGGGCGCTGGCCGCGGGGTCGGTGCAGGGCCTGGCCTGGCTGGGCACCCACACCGCGGTGCTGCGCCCGCTGTGGACCAGTTTCCATGTGGCGGCCCTGTTGCTGGGCCTGGTGCTGCTGGTGCGGGCCCGGCAGCCGGCCTGGATCGATGGCCTGGGACAAGGCATCTGGCGCCGCGCCCGACCCGTCATGGGCCGCCTCGGACCGCGTGCCCCGGTGGTGCTGGGCGTGGGCTGGGCCCTCATGCCCTGCGGCCTGCTGTATTCGGCGCTGCTGGTGGCCTCGCTCACGGCCAACGCCATCGAGGGCGCGGCCGTCATGGCGCTGTTCTGCCTGGGCACGTCGGTGTCGCTGGTGGCCGGTCCGTGGTTGATGCTCCGCCTGAAGGACGCGCGCTCCGGCGCCTGGGGCATCCGCCTGGCCGGCCTGGCCCTGCTGGTCACGTCCGGCTGGGCCTTGTGGATGGGCATCACCCGGCCCACCGGGCTGTGGTGCCTCTGACCACCGGGCCTGCTTTCAGGCCCTGGACCGCTGCGGCAGCGTGGCCAGCACCAGTCCCAGCAGCGCAATGCCGAAGGCCAGCAGCTGCAGCGGCGTGAGCCGCTCCTCCATGAACAGCACGCCGATGGCCGCCGCGCTGATGGGCAGCATCACGGTGAACACGCCGGCCTGCGACGCCGGCACGGTGCGCAGCCCGGTCATCCACAGCCAGACCGTCCACACGCTGGCCGCCAGCCCGTAGAACACCAGCAGCACCCAGATCGGCGCCTGCACCGCCGAGAAGTCGAACGACAGCGCAGCCCACAGCCCCATGGGCGTGACCAGTGCCAGGCCCACCAGGTTGATGAGTGCCGAGATGCGGCGCGGCCCCAGGCCGTCGGTCAGGCGCTTGCCGATCACCACATACGAGGCCTCGCACACCACGGCAGCAAACACCAGCAGGTTGCCCAGCCAGGCCAGCGAGCCGGCCGCCTCCGGTGTGGCCGGCTTCTGCAGCGAGAACAGCCCGATGCCCACCGCCGCGCAGGCAATGCCGGCCAGGCTGCGCCCGCCGATGCGCTCGCGCAGGAAGATCCAGCTCAGCACCGCCACCACCGCCGGAATCGAGGACATCACCACCCCGGCCGCCACGGCGGTGGTCAGGCTCACGCCATAGAGCATGCAGATCGAGAACAGGAAGTTGCCCAGGAACGATTCCAGGAACAGCAGCCAGCGCGTGCGGGGCGTGATCGGGGGCTCATCGGCCGGCTTGCGCAGCCAGGTGGCCATGGCCAGCGCCCCCACGCCGAATCGCAGCCAGGCCAGCAGGAACACCGGGAACACCAGCACCAGCGGCTTGGACAGCGCCACATAGCTGCCCACCAGGGCCATGCTCAGGGCGAGGCAGCCATAGGCCATCCAGCGGGGAAGGGGGAGAGCGGTCATGGGGCCGATGATGCCTCAGCGCAGCGCAGGGTTTTCAGGATGAAGGATTTCTGTTCCGTCATGTGGAAAGAGGGGATGCTGCGCCGCACGATTTTTTCTCAATCCAAGAAAATGATTTTTGTATTGAGAAATTGCAAAATCAGATTGTTGATTTTGTTGAAGAAAATATTTTCTCTTATATAAGACATAAGAGCATCCGCAGGTCTTCTATAAGACTTAAAGTCTTCCCAACGGCACCGTCCCGGTTCAACCACCGATGCCGGACCGCCCCACCCGATTTCAAACCCCTCAAGGAGCATCACCATGCCGCAATCCCTGAATCAGCAACTCAGCCGCGCCCAACAGATCGAGGCCCTGGAAAAAGACTGGGCCACCAACCCCCGCTGGAAGGGTGTCAAGCGCGGGTACAGCGCCGCCGACGTGGTGCGCCTGCGTGGCAGCCAGCCGATCGAATACACCCTGGCCCAGCGCGGTGCCGAGAAGCTGTGGGACAAGGTCAACGGCGGCGCCAAGAAGGGTTATGTGAACGCCTTCGGCGCCATCACCGCCGGTCAGGCCATGCAGCAGGCCAAGGCCGGTCTGGAAGCCGTGTACCTGTCGGGCTGGCAGGTGGCCGCCGACGGCAACACCTCCGAGACCATGTACCCCGACCAGTCGCTCTACGCCTACGACTCGGTGCCCACCATGGTTCGCCGCATCAACAACACCTTCAAGCGCGCTGATGAAATCCAGTGGGGCCGCGGCATCGAGCCGGGCAGCCCGGAATTCATCGACTACTTCCTGCCCATCGTGGCCGATGCCGAAGCCGGTTTCGGCGGCGTGCTCAACGCGTTCGAGCTGATGAAGAACATGATCGCCGCCGGTGCTGCCGGCGTGCACTTCGAAGACCAGCTGGCCGCCGTGAAGAAATGTGGCCACATGGGTGGCAAGGTGCTCGTGCCCACGCAAGAGGCCTGCGAGAAGCTGATCGCCGCGCGTTTCGCCGCCGACGTGATGGGTGTTTCCACCATCGTGCTGGCCCGCACCGACGCCGAAGCCGCCAACCTGATCACCAGCGACCACGATGCCAACGACAAGCCTTTCCTGACCGGTGAGCGCACGCAAGAAGGTTTCTACCGCGTCAAGAATGGCCTCGAGCAAGCCATCAGCCGCGGCATCGCCTACGCGCCCTACGCCGATCTGGTGTGGTGCGAAACCGGCGTGCCCGACATCGGCTTTGCCCGCGAGTTCGCACAGGCCGTGCAAGCTGCTTGCCCCGGCAAGTTGCTGTCGTACAACTGCTCGCCGTCTTTCAACTGGAAGAAAAACCTCAACGACAAGCAGATCGCCTCGTTCCAGGAAGACCTGGCCGCACTGGGCTACAAGTACCAGTTCATCACCCTGGCCGGCATCCACATCAACTGGTTCAACACCTTCCAGTTCGCCCACGCCTATGCCCGCGGCGAAGGCATGAAGCACTACGTCAACATGGTGCAGGAGCCCGAGTTCAAGGCCCGCGAGCAGGGTTACACCTTCGTGTCGCACCAGCAGGAAGTCGGCGCCGGCTACTTCGACGACGTGACCACCGTCATCCAGGGCGGTTCGTCCAGCGTGAAGGCCCTGACCGGCTCGACCGAAGAAGAGCAGTTCCACTGATCCGCGGGTCCGCCGCAGAGCGGAGGAGGAGACAGAAGAGCCCGGGCCGGTCCCGGGCTTTTTCATGGGCGGATCGTTGGTCCCCGTCAGTCGATCACCTCGCGCACCAGCCGGATGCCCACCAGCGGGTAGCGCGTCTGCACCGTGTTCCAGTTGCGGAACGAACACCGCGCATACAGCGGCCAGGTGTGCCAGGAGCCGCCCCGGCGCACCTTGACGTTGCCGTCCGCCGGGCCGGTCGGGTCGTCCTGCGGAGAGCGGGCGTACCAGTCCTCACCGTACCAGTCGCTCACCCATTCCCACACATTGCCGTGCATGTCGTGCAGGCCGAAGGCGTTGGCCGGGTAGGCGCCTGCCGGGGCGGTGAAGGCATGGCCGTCGTCGCCGGCGGTGGCCTGGTCGCGCCAGGCGGGCCAGTGGGTGGCTGTGCGCGCGTCGAAGGTGTTGCCGCTGCGGGCCAGGCCGGCCGGATCGTCGCCGTGCTGGTAGCGCGCCGTGCCGCCGGCCCGGCAGGCGTATTCCCATTCGGCTTCGGTCGGCAGGCGGTAGGTGCGTCCCTCGGTCGCGCTCAGCCAGCGGGCCAGCGCCACGGCGTCGTTCCAGGTGACGTTGGTGACCGGGTGGTCGTCGGTCTGGGCGAAGCCGGGGTTCTGCCACGAATAGCGCGGCAGCCGGCCCTCGAAGGCGTCGCCTCGTTCGGTGGTGGCAGGGTTGTAGTCGGCCCGCCAGCCGTAGCCGCCGGTCCCGTCGGCCACCGACTCGGGCACATGCCCCGAGCGCGCCAGGAAGGCGCGGAACTGGCCCACTGTGACCTCGTGCCGCGCCATCTCGAAAGCCCGGGTGATGCGCACCCGGTGCATCGGCGCTTCGTCGCTCAGGCCTTCCAGGCGGGACCGCTCCAGGCCCGGGTAGGCCGCCGCCAGCGTGTCCACCGGCTCGTCGCTGCCCATGCGGAATTCGCCCGCCGGCAGCCGGACGAAGACCATGCCCAGGGCCGCACCACCGGTGTTGCCCTGCGCCATGGCCCAGGGTGCCGTGGCGCCAGCCAGCATCAGCAGCAGGGTGCCGAGGACTGGCCGCAGGGGCCGGGGCAGCGGGCGGGGCAGGGCAGAGCGGCCGGTCATGCGGGGAGTTTGTGGGACAATTCCGGGTCTGTTCAATCAGCAAGAACCAGAAAGGCGCATCGGTTATGACACCGCGAACTCAGGCCATGTCCTTCCCGGCCCCTTGAGGCCCGCAGTTCGCGCCTGCCCACCGTTTCCCTGTTCTTCCCAATCAAGCGCGGCCCCTGCCGCGCTTTTTGTTTTCCGGAATCCGCCATGCCCCAGATCACGCTTCCCGACGGTTCGCAACGCAGCTTCCCCGCGCCGGTGACGGTGGCCGACGTGGCCGCCTCCATCGGCACCGGTCTGGCCAAGGCCGCGCTCGGTGGCAAGGTCGATGGCCGTCTGGTCGACACCAGCTTCACCATCGACCGCGACGTGTCGCTGTCCATCGTCACGGCCAAGGACGCCGATGGCCTGGAGATGATCCGCCACTCCACCGCCCACCTGCTGGCCTATGCGGTCAAGGAGCTGTACCCGGACGCGCAGGTCACCATCGGCCCGGTCATCGACAACGGCTTCTACTACGACTTCTCGTACAAGCGCCCCTTCACCCCGGAAGACCTGGCCGCCATCGAAAAGCGCATGGCCGAGCTCGCCGCCAAGGACGAGAAGGTCGAGCGCCGCGTGCTGCCCCGCGACGAGGCCGTGGCCCACTTCAAGGCCATGGGTGAGCACTACAAGGCCGAGATCATCGCCAGCATCCCCGCCGGCGAGGACGTGAGCCTCTACCGCGAGGGCGGCTTCGAGGACCTGTGCCGCGGCCCCCACGTGCCCAGCACCGGCAAGCTCAAGCACTTCAAGCTCATGAAGGTGGCCGGTGCCTACTGGCGCGGCGACCACCGCAACGAGATGCTGCAACGTGTCTACGGCACGGCCTGGGCCAGCAAGGAAGAGCTGCAGCAGTATCTGACCATGCTCGAAGAGGCCGAGAAACGCGACCACCGCAGATTAGGCCGCGAGCTCGACCTGTTCCACCTGGACGAGCATTCCCCCGGCACCGTGTTCTGGCACCCCAAGGGCTGGTCCATCTGGCAGGAGGTGGAGCAGTACATGCGCCGCGTCTACCGCGACAACGGCTACCAGGAGGTCAAGGGCCCGCAGATCCTGGACAAGGCCCTGTGGGAAAAGACCGGCCACTGGGACAAGTACCGCGAGAACATGTTCACCACCGAATCGGAGAAGCGCGACTACGCCCTCAAGCCGATGAACTGCCCCGGCCACATCCTGATCTACAAGCAGGGCATCAAGAGCTACCGCGACCTGCCGCTGCGTTACGGCGAGTTCGGCCAGTGCCACCGCAACGAGCCCACCGGCGGCCTGCACGGCATCATGCGGGTGCGCGGCTTCACCCAGGACGACGGCCACATCTTCTGCACCGAAGACCAGATCCAGGCGGAGGTGACCGCCTTCACCACGCTGCTGCAGAAGGTCTACAAGGACTTCGGCTTCACCGAGATCCTCTACAAGCTCTCCACCCGACCCGAAAAACGCATCGGCACCGAGGAGAGCTGGGACAAGGCCGAGGCCGCGCTGGCCGAAGGCCTCAAGGCCTCAGGCTGCGAGTTCGAGTACCTGCCGGGCGAGGGCGCCTTCTACGGCCCCAAGATCGAGTACACCCTCAAGGATGCGCTGGGCCGCCAGTGGCAGTGCGGCACCATCCAGGTCGACCCCAACCTGCCGGAGCGGCTGGACGCCGAGTTCGTGGGCGAGGATGGCGCGCGGCACCGGCCGGTCATGCTGCACCGCGCCATCGTGGGCAGCCTGGAGCGTTTCATCGGCATCCTCATCGAACAGCACGCCGGCGCGCTGCCTGCCTGGCTGGCGCCGACCCAGGTGGCGGTGCTCAACATCACCGATGCCCAGGCCGATTACGTGCGCCAGGTGGCGAAAACGCTGCAGAATCAAGGGTTTAGGGTGGTGACCGACCTGCGCAACGAGAAAATCACCTATAAAATACGCGAGCACGCGTTGCAAAAGCTGCCTTTCATTGTTGTCGTGGGTGACAAGGAAATGGCCGCTGGCGCCGTGGCTGTGCGGGCCCGGGGCAATCAAGACCTCGGGGTCATGTCGCTGGAAGCCTTCGCCCAGCGGGTCGCGACCGACGTCGCCACCCGGGCCTGATTCCCCTTCATACGACCTTGCCCCATCAGCCGCGGAGCCCATGGCGCTGGCCGATGGCGGCATGCAAGCCGCCTTTTCAACATCTGCCCACGCAAGGAACAAACCATCGCTACCAACTTTCGCGACCGCCGCCAGCGTGAAGAGCGCGCACACCGCCTGAACCGGGAAATCATGGCCCCTGAGGTCCGCCTCAACGGCCCCGAGAACGAGCCCCTGGGCATCGTCAGTCTTCAGGAAGCGCTGCGCATGGCCGGCGAACTGGATGTGGATCTGGTCGAGATCGCAGCCACCGCAAACCCTCCGGTTTGCCGGCTGATGGACTACGGCAAGTTCAAGTACCAGGAGCAGAAGAAGGCCGCGGAAGCCAAAGCCAAGCAGACCGTCATCGAGATCAAGGAGATCAAGTTCCGCCCGGGTACCGATGACGGCGACTACAACATCAAGATGCGCAACATCCGTCGTTTTCTGGACGACGGCGACAAATGCAAGATCACGCTGCGGTTCCGCGGCCGGGAAATCACGCACCAGGAACTGGGGCTGGCCCTGCTCAACCGCATCCGTGACGACCTCGGCGACACGATCGTGGTGGAGCAGTTCCCCAAGCTCGAAGGTCGCCAGATGATCATGATGATTGCCCCGGGTCGCAGGAAGCCGGGCGCAACCAGCAAACCGGCCGAGGCGGCAACGCCTTCGGCCAGCCAGACGGCCTGACCGCTGTCGGCAAGAAACGGTCCGTGAGGGGTTGGTCCCCCGCGCGGTACCGGGGCAGGGCCTTGTGCCCTGACCCGAACGGCCACCGCAAGGTGGCCACACAAAAGTGGCTCGGGGCCAGCAAGTCCGCGGAAGGTTCGCGGCGCCTCACGAGCACAAATCAAGAAGGAGCATGAAGATGCCCAAAATGAAGACCAAGAGCAGCGCGAAGAAGCGTTTTCGCGTTCGTCCCGGTGGCACCGTCAAGCGCGGTCAAGCCTTCAAACGTCACATCCTGACCAAGAAGACCACCAAGAACAAGCGCCACCTGCGGGGTGCGGTGACCGTGCATGAGACCAATATGGGTCACATGGCACAGATGCTGCCCGGCCAGGGCATTTGATCAACGACGAACAAGGAGTAACACATGCCTCGCGTCAAACGTGGTGTCACGGCTCGCGCCCGACACAAAAAAGTACTGGCTCTGGCCAAAGGTTTCCGCGGCCGCCGCGGTAACGTCTTCCGCATCGCCAAGCAGGCGGTGATGAAGGCAGGGCAATACGCCTACCGTGATCGCCGCACCAAAAAGCGCGTGTTCCGGCAGTTGTGGATTGCCCGTATCAACGCTGGTGCCCGCGCATGCGGCCTGACGTACAGCCAGTTCGCCAATGGCCTGAAGAAGGCTCAGATCGAAATCGACCGCAAGGTCCTGGCCGATCTGGCGGTGAACGACCCGGCTGCCTTTGGCAGCATCGTGGAGCAAGTCAAAGCCAAGCTGGCCGCTTGATTCACGGACGGGTGGCCCAGCCACCCGCCGCTCGAAGGGGTTGGGGCTTGAGGGAACACCTCGCGGCTTCAATCCCTTTTTTCTTTGGTTTCGCACACAGCCCCCACACATGAACGAGTTGGACGCACTGGTCGACGGCGCACGCGCCGCATTCGCACAGGCCACCGCACCGGCCGATCTGGAGAACGCCAAGGCGCAGTACCTGGGCAAGTCCGGCCGCATCACCGAGCTGATGAAGGGCATGGCCGCCCTGTCGGTGGAAGAGAAGAAGACCCGAGGGGCTGCCATCAACCTGGCCAAGCAGGCCATCGAGGCCGCCCTCACCGAGCGCCGCCAGGCGCTGGCCGATGCCGAACTGCAGGCCCAGCTCAAGGCCGAGGCCCTGGATGTGACGCTGCCTGGCCGGGGTCAGGGCAGCGGCGGACTGCACCCGGTGAGCCTGACGCTCGAGCGCATCGAGGCCATCTTCGGCTCCATGGGTTTCGAGGTGGCCGACGGCCCCGAGATCGAGTCCGACTGGTTCAACTTCACCGCGCTCAACACGCCCGAGGACCATCCGGCGCGCTCCATGCACGACACCTTCTATGTCGAGGGTGGATCGGCCAAGGCGCCCAACCTGCTGCGCACCCATACCAGCCCGATGCAGATCCGCCATGCGGTGCAGCACGTCAAGCGGCACCGCGCCGCGCTGGACGCCGGCCAGCCCATGCCCGAGATCCGCGTGATCGCCCCGGGCCGCACCTACCGGGTCGACAGCGATGCCACCCATTCGCCCATGTTCCACCAGTGCGAAGGCCTGTGGATCGGCGAGAACGTGAGCTTCAAGGACCTCAAGGTCGTCTTCACCGACTTCTGCCGCACCTTCTTCGAGAGCGACGATCTGGTGCTGCGCTTCCGCCCCAGCTTCTTCCCGTTCACCGAGCCCAGCGCCGAGATCGACATCCAGTTCCAGAGCGGCCCGCTGGCCGGCCGATGGCTGGAGGTGGCCGGCTCCGGCCAGGTGCACCCTAACGTGGTGCGCAACATGGGGCTCGACCCCGAAAAGTACATCGGCTTTGCCTTCGGCATGGGGCCGGACCGCCTGACCATGCTGCGCTATGGCGTCAACGACCTGCGCCTGTTCTTCGATGGCGATGTCCGCTTCCTCTCGCAGTTCCGCTGAAGCCTTGTTGAGCCCGACCCATGCAATTCCCTGAATCCTGGCTGCGTGCCTTCTGCAACCCCGACCTGACCAGCCAGCAGCTGGCCGACACCCTGACCATGGCCGGTCTGGAGGTCGAAGAGCTGCAACCGGTGGCACCTCCCTTCACCCGTGTGGTGGTGGGCGAAATCATCGAGGCGGTGCAACACCCCAACGCCGACCGCCTGCGCGTGTGCCAGGTGGACGTGGGGCAGGGCAGTCCGCTCAACATCGTCTGCGGTGCACCCAATGCGCGCCCCGGCATCAAGGTGCCGTGTGCCCTGGTGGGCGCCGAACTGCCGCCGGGTGACGACGGCAAGCCCTTTGCCATCAAGCTGGGCAAGCTGCGGGGTGTGGAGAGCCAGGGCATGCTGTGTTCGGCCCGCGAGCTCAAGCTCTCCGAAGACCACGGCGGCCTGCTGGAGCTGCCGTCCGATGCGCCGGTGGGCCGCGACATCCGGGAACAGCTGGCGCTGGACGACATGCTGTTCACGCTCAAGCTCACGCCCAACCTGGCGCACTGTCTGAGCATCCAGGGCATTGCCCGCGAGGTGTCGGCCCTGACCGGTGCCCCGTTGCTGCAACCCGCATTCCCGCCGGCCCCGGTGAGCCTGCAGGACCGCCTGCCGGTGCAGGTGCAGGCCCCCGACCTGTGCGGCCGTTTCAGCGGCCGCATCGTGCGCGGCGTGAACACCCGCGTGGCCACGCCGGCCTGGATGGTCGAGCGGCTGGCCCGCTGCGGCCAGCGCAGCGTGTCGGTGCTGGTGGACATCTCCAACTACGTGATGTTCGAGCTGGGTCGCCCCTCTCACATCTTCGACCTCGACAAGATCCACGGCGGCCTGCAGGTGCGCTGGGGCCGCGAGGGCGAACAGCTCAAGCTGCTCAATGGCAACACCATCACGGTGGACGCCGAGGTGGGCGTGATCGCCGACGATCTGGCGGTGGAATCGCTGGCCGGCATCATGGGTGGCGATGCCACGGCGGTGTCGGACGACACGCAGAACATCTACATCGAGGCTGCCTTCTGGTGGCCCAAGGCCGTGGCCGGACGTTCGCGCCGCTACAACTTCAGCACCGACGCCGGCCACCGCTTCGAACGTGGCGTGGACCCGGCCACCACGGTCGAGCACATCGAACGCATCACGCAGCTGGTGCTCGACATCTGCGGCGGCCAGGCCGGCCCCATCGACGACCAGGTGGTCCAGCTGCCCGAGCAGCGCCCTGTGGTGCTGCGCGTGGCCCGCGCCAACCGCGTGGTCGGCATGCCGCTGACCCAGGCGCAGTGCGCCGGCGCGCTGCGCCGCCTGGGGCTGGATGTGAGCGAAGGCGAGGGCACGGTGACCGTGGTGCCGCCGTCCTGGCGCTTTGACCTGCAGATCGAGGAAGACCTGATCGAGGAGGTGGTGCGCATCATCGGCTTCGACCAGTTGCCGCAGACGCCCCCGCTGGCGCCCATCACAGCCAGGATCCGGCCCGAGGCCAAGCGCGGCCCGTTCGCCGTGCGCCGCCAGCTCGCCGGTCTGGGTTACCAGGAAACCATCAACTTCAGCTTCGTGGAGGAGCGCTGGGAGCGCGAGCTGGCCGGCAACGCCGACCCGATCCGCCTGCTCAATCCGATCGCCAGCCAGATGAGCGTGATGCGCTCGTCGCTGCTGGGCAGCCTGCTGCAGGTGCTCCGGTTCAACCTCGACCGCCGTGCCGACCGGGTGCGCCTGTTCGAGCTGGGCCGTGTGTTCCGCAAGGACGCCTCGGTCCCGGACTCCGACACCACGGTGGCCGGCTTCGATCAGCCGCGCCGGGTGGCCGGTCTGGCCTTCGGCCCGGTGGCACCGCTGCAGTGGGGCCAGCCGGCCCGCACGGTGGACTTCTTCGACGTCAAGGCCGAAGTCGAAGCCCTGCTGGCCCCGCAGCAGCCCGCCTTCCGGTCCGCCGAACACCCGGCCCTGCACCCCGGCCGCTGCGCCAGCGTGTGGCTGGGCGAGCGCTGCATCGGCCATGTGGGCGAGCTGCACCCGCGCTGGCGCCAGGGCTACGACCTGAGTGCCGCGCCGGTGCTGTTCGAGCTCGATCTGGACGCCGTGCTGGAGCATCCGGTGCCGGTCTACAGCCCGGTCAGCCGCCATCAGCCGGTGGAGCGCGACCTGGCCATCGTGGTGGGCGAGACGGTCACCCACGACGCGGTCATGGCTGCCATCCACGCGCCCGGCAACCCCTGGCTGCGCGAGGCGCGCCTGTTCGACGTCTACCGCCCCAAGGCCGGCAGCAGCGGCGGGCTGGCGCCGGACGAGCGCAGCCTTGCCGTTCGTCTGGTCCTCAACCGCGACGACGCTACACTGACCGAAGACGACATCGAGGCCACCGTGAAGGCCTCGCTCGAATCATTGCAGCAGCGGGTGGGTGCCCGTCTGCGCGCCTGAACACGCAAGGGAACCCCGCATGGAACTCGCAGTGGAAAGCCTGGAAACCCCGGCCCTGACCAAGGCGCAGCTGGCCGAACTGCTGTTCGACCAGATCGGCCTGAACAAGCGTGAATCGAAGGACATGATCGACGCCTTCTTCGATCTGGTCACCGACAGCCTGGTCGAAGGCACCGACGTCAAGATCTCGGGCTTCGGCAATTTCCAGATCCGCACCAAGGCCCCGCGCCCCGGTCGCAATCCGCGCACCGGCGAGCCGGTGGCCATCGAGGCCCGCCGCGTGGTCACGTTCCACGCCAGCCCCAAGCTCAAGGAGCAGGTGCAGGCGGCTGCCGTCGGTACCTGAACGACGACCGTTCAACCGCCGATGCCCGATGGGCGTCGGCGGTTTCGTCATTTCTCCCCCACAAATCGGCCCGCTGGTAGGCACTGCCAGCGTGTTAGAGTAAATTTCAAGGTTCGGTCTGTACCGCCTTGATTTTCAATGGAAAAAACGCTCCCTCCCATCCCGGCCAAGCGCTACTTCACCATCGGTGAGGTCGGGGAGCTGTGCGGCGTCAAGCCCCACGTGCTGCGGTACTGGGAGCAGGAGTTCACCCAGCTGCGTCCCATGAAACGGCGCGGCAACCGGCGCTACTACCAGCACCACGAAGTGCTGATGATCCGCCGCATCCGCGAGCTGCTGTACGACCAGGGTTTCACCATCAGCGGCGCCCGCAACAAGCTGCAGGAAATCGCCCAGGCCGAACGCGAACACCGCCGGCAGGGTGAAGACGAGGCCATCGACGTGGTCGAACTCGACAGCGTCATCCACGACGACGAGCTCGATGACGAGGTGGTCACCGCCCCGGTCGTGAGCGCGCCGGCCGGTGTGTGGACCGATGTGCGCCGCGAGCTGCTGGAAATCCGAGAACTTCTTCGCATCACGCCCTGAGAGGGGCTGTTTCGCCGGCTATAATGCGAGGCTTGTCGGCGTGTAGCGCAGCCTGGTAGCGCACTTGCATGGGGTGCAAGGGGTCGCGAGTTCGAATCCCGCCACGCCGACCATTAGTACTGATGAAGCCCGCTAGGAATATCCACCTAGCGGGCTTTTTCTTTGGAAAATCAATGGTTTTCCCTGCTAAGACGTACAGGGACCGACATTGACAGCCAGCACGGCGCCGGGGAACATACCGGGGAACAAAACCCCGTTTTTCCCCAAATCGGGGAACAACCCCCTGTTTTGACCGGGGAACAGGCCCCCCAGGGGCACCGGGGAACAACCCACCGGGGAACACCCATGCTGACCGACGCACAGTGCCGCAACGCCACATGCCCACCTGACAAGCGGCGGGTGCGCGTGACCGATTCCGGCGGGCTGTACCTTGAGGTGTCGCCGGCAGGTTCAAAGCGGTGGTTTCAGAAGCTGTACGTGGGCGGCAAAGAAAAGCGTATGGCGCTAGGCAGTTACCCGACGGTGACGCTCACGGCGGCGCGCAAGGCCCGCGACGCGGCAAAGCTGAAAAAGGCGGATGGCCTCGACCCGGTGCACGCGCGCATGCTGGACCGGCTGAAGCAGGCCATGAGCGAAGGCGAGACTTTCGAGCATGTGGCGCGCGAGTGGTACGGCAAGAAATCAGCGCTGTGGAGCGTGCACCACAAGACGCGCGAGCTTCGCAACCTTGAGAAAGACCTGTTCCCCTGGATCGGCAAGCGACGCATTGCGGCCATCGAGCCGGTGGAGTTGTTGCAGACGCTACGGCGGGTAGAGGCGCGCGGGTCATTGGATGTGGCGCACCGGGTGCTAACCACGGCGCGGGGTGTATTCGCCTATGCGTTGGCCACTGGCAAGGCGGGCCGCAATGTTGCGATGGACTTGAAGGGCGCATTGACGCCGCACAAGGGCCGGCACTTCGCGGCACTCACCGATCCGGTGAAGGTGGGCGAATTGATCCGGGCCATCCGGGGCTACAAGGGCGGGCTTGTGGTGCGCGCGGCTCTGCAACTGGCACCGATGCTGTTTCAGCGACCGACCGAGCTACGCGCGGCGGAATGGTCCGAATTCAATCTGGATGCGGCGCTGTGGACGATTCAAGCCAAGCGCATGAAGCGCACATATGACGGCAAGGCAAACGGCGATCCGCACTTGGTGCCGTTGCCTGCGCAGGCCGTGACCATCCTGCGCGATTTGCACCACATCACCGGCGACGGCGTGTTGCTGTTTCCTGGCGAAAAAGGCCGATCCATCCCGATTAGCGACAACACGCTACGCGCGGCGCTGCTGACGCTGGGCTATGGCCCCGATGTGCAAACCGTTCACGGCTTCAGGGCCACGGCGCGCACGCTGCTGGATGAGGTGTTGGAATTCGATCCGCTGGTGATCGAGGCGCAGTTGGCGCACGCGGTGAAAGACGCCAACGGGCGGGCCTACAACCGCACCACGTACCTGAAGCAGCGCGCCGACATGATGCAGAGGTGGGCGGACTACTTGGACAAGTTGGCTGCGGGCGCTGATGTTATTCAGATGAAGAGGGCTTGATGGTTTGATGCCACGCCTAGCCATCGGCTGATCCCCGATGGTGAAAACCGGGACGCCCTGACCCGGCGATGCTGGCTTCTCTTGGGGAATTGCAGGGGACATAGTGAGCAAATTATTCAGGCTGAAAGAGTGGGTGACCATCCCCGATGCTGCGAGGCACTTATCGCAAATTGTGAATGAACAAGTTGGCGAGGCGGATATTCTTCAAATGGCACTTGATGGTCACCTCAAGTTGTCAGTTCACTTTCCTAATCGTGCCAAGGCCCGTATTGGAAGAATCATCCCTTATAAAGACGTGCAACACCGAGAACTACCTTCATTGGATGGAAGTGGCACGATCACCTATGCAGATGGATATTTATTGAATGATCTCAAGGAGGGTGAGCGGCTGCAGTCTGAAACTCCATTCATTCATTTTGACAAAGAAGTGGTGTCTATCGACGGTCTTTGGGACCTGGCGATGATGGGCAATGAGCGAATCGATATTGAATACGATCTTCAAAGCCTGATAGGCGGACCGGAAGTCACAATGATGAACATTGAGGGGACCTTCCTAAACCGAAGTGACGGTACTTGGGCGGCACTGCAGGAGCAATTCGAAGATAAAACGATAGTTGAGGCAGACGGAAAAAAGAAGAAGATCAAAGGCGCTTTCTTTCCTGCCGGTGGCCATGGAACAGACTGCACTCGTGTAGTCCGAACGTCAGAGATACTGGCTTTGCAGGCAAAGCTAGACGGCACTGCATTGGAAAAACCCGTAAGCAACCGCGAGCGTGACACCTTGCTGACAATCATCGGGGTGCTATGCAGGGACGCCGGCTACGACTTCACTAAGCATGCGAAAACTGCCGCATTGATTCAAGGTACAGCGGCAAAAATGGGGGTTTCAATCGGGGAGACCACGATCGAGAACCACCTCAAGAGGGTTTCTGATGCGCTCGCTGCCCGTATGAAATAAAGGGCTTCTGGGCAGATGCCTATTGGGCTTGGGCAGTTGCCCCCGTTCGCGGCATCAATATTCGACAGTTGTGCCCATCACAACAACGGCTACCAATGCCGGTTAAAGGTGGGTAACAATGGCAATCTGGCGAATCGAGAAATGCAAGGATGAGGCGGGGTATCGGTCTCACGCGAGCATCTACGGCCTAATTCGTCTTGGACTCTGGACTCAGCCGGTCAAGATTGGCGAGAGGTCAAGCGGCTGGCCCGACGATGAGGTGAAGGCCATCAACGCGGCGCGAGTTGCTGGCGCGAGCGATGAACAAATCCGCGCCCTGGTGAAGCAGCTACACGCCAAGCGAGCGGAAAAGCTGGCCGTGCTGATGGCGGCTTGAGGGGGTGGACATGGCGATCAACACCACCCCAAGAGAAATGCCCACCGGGGACGGCAATCCCACGGCAGGCGGTGCGATCAACGATCTGGATTTTCCCACTGGCGAACGCGCCGACAAAGCTTTCTCAACGCTGCGCGCGGCATATGCGCTAAGGGGCCATGCGCTGCACCGCACCGACCCGGCGGACGGCGAAGTGACCTATTGGGCCGAACGTTGGGGGCTGGTGCGCCACCTGCCCACCTTGCACGACGCGGCGCAATTCCTGGCGCAGATCGGGGGCCGGCTGTGATCGTGGCGACCGATCCCACCGAGCAATTCCGCGCCGCGATCCTGGCCGCTGGCCTGACCCCACCGGATGACATGGTGGCCGATGGCCTGTTGCACCGCTTCCCTACCAATGGGCGGCGCGGTGACGATTCCGGCTGGTACGTGTTGCACGACGATGGTATGCCGGCCGGGGCCTTCGGGTGCTGGCGCAGTGGCCTGCAATCGAGCTGGTGCGCCAAGGCCGACAGCGACATGACGGCGGCAGAGCGCGAGGCCCACCGGCAGCGCATCAAGGCCATGCAGGCGCAACGCGAGGCCGAACAAGCCCGAGTGCAGCAGCAGGCCCGCGATGCGGCGGCGCTGGCCTGGAAGGCTGCGACACCGGCAACCGGGCACGACTACCTGACCCTTAAGGGCATCAAGGCTCACGGCGTGAGGTGCAGCGGGCACCACCTGCTGATTCCGATGCGCGACACATCGGGCACCATTCACAGCCTGCAAACCATCGCGCCCGATGGCGTGAAGCGCTTTCAACCCGGCGGGCGCGTGAATGGCTGTTATCACGCCATTGGCAAGCCTGACGGCCTGTTGATCGTGTGCGAGGGCTACGCCACCGGCGCGAGCATCCATGAGGCTACCGGGCATGCTGTGGCCGTTGCTTTCAATGCGGGCAACCTGCGGGCCGTGGCCGAAGCGCTGCGCACCAAACACCCGGCACTGAAAATCTTCATGGCCGCTGATGATGACGCCCGCACCCCTGGCAACCCGGGCCTGAGCAAAGCGACCGAAGCCGCGCGCATCGTGGGCGGGTTTGTGGCGATCCCTGACTTCGGCGGCGACCGACCCGATGGCGTGACCGACTTCAACGACCTGCACCAGATCGCGGGGGCCGACGCGTTGCGCGCATGTATCGAGGCGGCGGTGCAGGCCGAACCATTGGTGAACGCGCCCAAGTGGCCCGAACCGGAACCATTGCCCGATCCTTTGCCGGCGGTGCTCGCGTTTGACCCCGAGTTGTTGCCCGAGGCGCTGCGCGGCTGGGTGGCCGACATTGCCCACCGGATGCAGTGCCCACCGGACTTTCCGGCGGTGGGGGCTGTGGTGGCTTTGTCGGGCCTGATCGGCGCGCGTGCCGTGGTGGCCCCCAAGGCGCGCGACGATTGGCGCGTGGTGCCGAATCTGTGGGGTGCCATCGTGGGCAGGCCGGGGGTGATGAAGTCACCCGCGTTGTCCGAGGTCTTGAAGCCCCTGCACCGTCTGGAAGCCCGCGAGCGCGAGCAATGGACGGCGGCGCATGAGGCATGGGAGCTTGACGCCAAGGTGGCCAAGCTCGCCGCAGAGGCCAACGAGAAACAGGCGCGCGCGGTTGCCAGCAAAGACCCGGCCAAAGCTCGAACGATGCTGGTCCCGGTGGATACGCCAGAGGAACCGACGATGCGGCGCTATGTCGTCAACGACGCCACTGTAGAAAAGCTGGCCGACCTGTTGACGGCGAACGCATGGGGCCTGCTGGTGTACCGCGATGAAATCCACGGCCTGTTGTGCAGCATGGACCGGCAAGGGCAGGAAGGTGCACGGGGCTTCTACCTGACCGGCTATGACGGCAACCAAGGCCACGCGGTTGACCGCATCGGGCGCGGCGAATCGTTCGTGCCGCGCGTGTGTCTGGCCATGCTGGGCGGCATCCAACCCGGCAAGCTGCAAAGCTACGTGCGCGAGGCCGTGGCCGGCGGCGCGGGTGATGATGGCTTGTTGCAGCGCTTCGGGCTGGCCGTGTGGCCCGATGTGAACCGCGAATTCGCCTACGTGGACCAATGGCCCGATACACCGGCCAAACAGGCCGCATGGGCCGTTTTCGAGCGATTGAACGACCTGCGACCAGCCAGCGACACCGACCCCGAGGAATGGCGGTTTTCCCCCGAGGCGCAAGCCCTGTTTGTGGAATGGCTGACCGGGTTTGAAACCGACATTCGCGGCGATGAACTGCACCCGGCGCTGGTGTCACACCTGGCCAAGTACCGCAAGCTGATCCCGGCGCTGGCGCTGATCTTCGCGCTGGTGGACACACCCGACAGCGGCGACGTGATCCATGCGCGTGAACTTTTGCGGGCGCTGGCATGGGGTGACTACCTGCGAAGCCATGCCGAACGTATCTACGCAGCGGCGGTGACACCTGAATCGACCGGGGCACGGCAACTGCTGGACAAGATCAAGGCGGGCAAGCTGTGCGACAGCGACGGCGTGCTGCTGGATTCCTTCACGCCCCGGCTGTTGGCGGTGAAGCATTGGGCGGGCTTGGGCACACCGGACGCGGTGCGCAAGGCGGCGGACCTGATGGCTGACTATGGATGGCTGGCACGTGAGAATGTGCAATCCGGCGATCCAATGGGCCGTGGCAGGCCCAGTGAGCGTTACCTGTTGCACCCCATTCTGTTGAAGGGGGCCGCATGATGGGCGGGTGGCTTGCACGATTGAAATACGGGAAAGGCTACGAAACCCACGCTACGGAAACTACAGAAACCCCCCAGGGTGATGCGGGCGGGGTTTCCGTAGGTTTTGTAGCGTGTTCCGCGGCACCGTTGCCGGAAATCGAGGCCTGCGAAGTGGCCGCGAGCGACACCGTCACGGCGGACCCTGACCGCTGGTGCTGGCCGCACAGCGTGGCCATGAGCGGGCAGGAAATCGACACCTTCACGGCGCGGCTGGCGCGCTTAACCGACCGGGGCCTGACCCTGGCCGATGTCGAGCATCAGGCCGACCGGTTGACGACGCGGGACCGGGATAGGGACGCCCGGCGGCTGTGCCTGGAATGCGCCCACCTCCAAGGCATTGGCCCTTGGGGCTGTGGAAACTGGCGCAAGGCCGGCGTTTGCATTCGCGGGAGCGACGCGGCCTTGGCGCGCGATCTGGTGCTGGTGCTGCAACGCTGTGACGGATTCAAGGCTGCGACACCATGAGCAAGACAAAACCCATGACCCCCAAGCCCGCGAGCAACACCGACGCGGACCGCCTGAAGGTGGAGAAAGACTCGGCACAAAGCGATGAAGCCCAGGTTGCCGGGGTGGCGCTTGGCGGTGTTGCCGCGAACGCCTTGACCGCCCGCACCTTCGCGGCAGGCACCTTTGGCAGTCTGGACGTGACCGAGTGCGTGAAGGTGTTGCGATTGCGAGCGGAAGCCACGCATGCCGGTGACCTGAAGCACGCGGAAACCGTGCTCACGGCGCAGGCTGCAAACCTGGATGCCATCTTCAACGAGATGGCGCGGCGCGCGGCATTGAACATGGGCGAGTACATGGACGCGACCGAGCGCTATATGCGGCTGGCGCTCAAGGCGCAGAGCCAGTGCCGCACGACGCTAGAAACGCTGGCAGCAATCAAGAATCCGCCTGTGGTTTTTGCTAAGCAGACGAATATTGCGCACGGGCCGCAGCAGGTGAACAACGGCACCGGGGCGCATTTCGCAACCAGTACGCGCCCACGCACGCACCCGCACGCGAAGAATTTTCAGAAGCGACAAAACGAACTATTACCGGACGCACACGATGGCAGCACGCATATGGACCCTAGAGCAACGCCAGCGCCAGCGCGAGGCGATCCAGCGATGGAGGCCGTGGCAGCAGTCCACCGGTCCCAAGACCACGGCGGGTAAGACCAAGACTTCGCGCAACGCATTCTCCGGCGGGCACGCTTTGATGCTGCGTCGGTTGGCTAGGGAGCTGAATGCAGCGATGCGTGAACAGCGCGAGGGTGCCGAGTCCATGAGGACCTAGCCGATATAGACCTCGGGCGGTTCGTGCCTGCTTCTTCTTCAGCAAGCATCGCAGCTGATGGCCCGAAGCGGGCACAGGGCCCGGGGCTGACGGCCGACGCCGCTTCAACTACTGTCACGCGGCGACGTTGCACCGGCTGGCCAATGGGCTAGATGCAGCGATGCGAGAGCATCACGATCGCCAGTTAGTGCTCAGGGTCGCCGAACATGTCCAGCTGGACCGTCGCCCAAAAGATCAGCTCTGTAAGCCGTGGGAAGTAGCCGCAACTGCATGCTCAGATCTCCAGTCAGCACGTAAGAGCAAGCGGAGTCGCTATCCTCGTTAAAGGAGTACAGCCGGTACAAGTAATAGTGCTGCGGATTCCTAGCACTGCATGAAAGCTCGTTAGGCGAGATGAAGAAGCTTGTGCGCGATCCACCCCTGGTGGTTTTGACCTCAATCAGTCGGGGTTGTCCGTCTAGGTCGTAGGACGTGATGTCATACCCAGCGCCGTCCCCTTCTACGACTGATGTGTGAGTTACTTTGTCCGCTAGGTCGGGCCTACCACCGACCCTCAGACGATCTTGTTCATACTTCAATACGAGCAGTTCGCCCTTCAACCCGAGCTTGCGGTTTTTTGAGTCCTGGGCAGCATAGTCAGGCGTCTTTGCTTGGCGGAAAGACTCGGTTGTCACACCGCTACGCGCCGTACCAGGCTCGGGCGCCGCAACTATCTGTAGAGCTGATTTGGCCTGTATTTGCTCTTTCGCTGAGCCATCAATCGCCACGAGCTTGAGCCCAAGCCGGTCGATCGTTTCGTGCGGCGCTGGCCAATTTAGGAGTTGCCACTGAAAGTAAACAGGGCGCTCCCTGCTGCTGTCGTGTGTCAGATAGCCCAGCACGCCCAGGTAGGTGTAGGGCGCACGATTGACTGACCTCAGAAACAAATGAACTTTATTCGTACGGTCGTCGTGCTCGATGAGTTCCCTCACAACCGGGTCATCAAGTCGCTGAGATGGCTGTGACTGCCAGCTCAGTACACCATCGGTAGTGATGGACTCGTCAAAGACGTGTTCACCCTGTTCTTTGCCGAACGTGACGAAGAACACCCAATCGCCTTGGCGAGCTGGCACCCGCACGATTCCCTGGAGTCCCCATGTTCCTGCCTGTGGTATGAACTTCGTGTTCGGAGAAAAGATGCTATGCACCTCCTCTCGCGTGTAGTCATGCCATAGTTGGAGCGGTTTGATCGCGGTCATATCGACAGTGATGGAGCACTGGGATCGTAGTTGGCTTTGTCTTGGAACACATGCCGAACACCTCCACGTGGATTCTCGCAATCACCATCTCTTCGTGGAATCAAGTGAAAGTGACAATGAAAGACTGTCTGGCCAGCCGATGCACCTGCATTTGTGCCCAGGTTGAAGCCAGTCACTGAAGGATCTTTTGCTGTGATAAGTCCTCTCAAGCCATCGAACAATTCATGGCAAGCCAGGCGCTCTTCTGCAGTCAAGCCCCAAAAATCCTCGACGTGGCGAAGAGGGACTACAAGTGCATGGCCACTGGTAACGGGATAAGCATCAAAGAGTGCGACAGCGAGCCTGTTGCGCAAGAGCACCCTGTGCTCTGGTAAGCGGCAGAACGGGCATGAAGATATTGTGGGCTGGGAGACGTGGTGTAGCCCGGTAGAGAGGTTGATCAGCTCAGACATTTTTTCACGTTTATCGCTCGGTCACTCGATGAGTGATGTGAATAAAAATCATATGCAGCTGTCTGCCACATAACAACATCTGGGCTGCTGCCAGTTTCACTTTCCACCTTGACAAGATGTCTTTGAAACCGGCAGTAGCCTACCAGGCGCTATCCAGTCGCGCGTTCACTCCGGGAAATAACGAGGGTGTGTGACCCTTAGCGCAGCCTCCGAGGACGAATTGAGCACGAGCACATCGAACTCAGTGTCAAGCAAGTGACTAACCTGATACTTATAGAAATCAAGTGCTTCACGCCGGCCTTCAGACGTGCTCGGAAATTTTTCGCATCGGACCAACTGATCTGTCAGAGTGTTATACGTTACTACATAAGAATGCATTTGCTCTCCCTGCGCCTGAGGGGTAGTGAAGCCAGAATGCAGAACTCGATAACGACCCAAGAAATCGGAGGCCGCGGGTCCATCGACGCTACCGCCATCAATGCCAACGCAGAAAGCGCCCAGCTTGTCCAGATAGCCCTGCTCGTCGTCCGTGGGGTCACCTTCTTTGGCGCGTTCTCCGAATCGTTCACACGCGTCAGCCCACAAATGTTGAGCAAGCGTGCGTACCTGCACTTCAACTCGGCGGGACGGCTCTCCTAGAACCAAATGCACCGCGCGGTAGCGTCCGGCTGGCAAGTGGCGGTAGTCGAAAGGCTCCCGAACTTCCTTGTTGGCACGCCTGATTACGTCGATCGCGTCTTGCTGGCTTACCGGATCGAGCACAATCACGCGCAAGCCGACGATGTCGTCCATGCGCGAAAGGTCCATGTCCCGGTTAGCCTGCCTCCTAAGTTTTCGTATGATTGATTTCGTCCGTTTCGCGCGGCCCGCCAATAAATAGCGGATCCCCGCGGAGTGGACAGCTGATGAGACATCACCCGAAATCGCAAGAAGCCTGTCGTCGAATTCGCGCCTGAACTCGTCGAGTAAAGCAAGGTCTTCGGCTGAAGCGTCCGCCTCCTTCAACCGTTTTCCCAGCTTCTGAATCTGCTTTCCTGACAGCGTCATCATTAGCTCCGAGGCATCGGCAGGACCATTCCCTTGGCTGAGTAAGTCAAACGTCCCTCGGAATCCGCCTCAATATTAACGGCCGCCACGTTGCCGGAGAAGTCGCGCCACGTCTTGCTCTCAGTGTCGATGACCCTCATCGGCAGCAATTCGCGCTCAAGCTGCCTACGTAGCTCATCAGCGGCACCGCGCACCAAGTACATCAACAGCTTTACCGCCAATTTCCTGTGCGAAAGCTGGGTGTCCATCTTCTTGTTGTGAAAGTCGTACGTTACCCCGTACCAGACGTGTTCGTACCGGTGAGCCTCGAAGCGGCCCTTAGCGTCAAGATCCTGAAGAGCTTCGAAAATTTTATCCAGTGCCATGCCCTCTACGATCAGCTGACCAACCGCCTCCGCCAGGATTTGCTGACCGATCGGACGAAGCAGTAGATGACCACGTCCATTTTCGAAGCGCCGGAACTCGGCCAATTCACGGACTGGGTCTGAGCTTCGCTCGATGGCCTGGAACACGGGCAGATCGTGCACGCGGGTGAGAAAGTCGGAAAACACAGCACTCGCGTCGTCCAGTTGCTCATCGTCGGGGCGTAACTCGACCCGTTTCCATTTCTTGTCGAACGCCTTGATCAATTGGGGCCGTGCGCCTCGGAGGACGCTTTGCACCATCTCCTTTAATGCTTCAAGTGTCGTATACCACTCGCTTCCATCCGGCAAGGCGGACCCGCCCCAGTTCACTCTGTCCCGGGTCTGGCCGTTTCTGGTTGTGCGAAGCAACGGGTGATTTACGCCGACGCGACGAGCCACAATTGCATAGCCGTCGGTCTCGCTGAGCAACAGCGTCTCGCCCTTAGTAGGCTGCTTCGCGTATGCATTCAGCGCATAGAACACAGACCGGACGCGTCGCACCGCTTCGTTGCGAGTTTCGCCCGGAAGGATGGCTGGGATGTATTCGATATGCAGTCTTTCGCCGAGCAGATTTTGCAGTTCGACATCGTCGAGGCCTATCTCCTTGAAGAAATCCTCCCGTGGGAAGAGGTTCAGGACCTTTCCAGTTTTGTCCTTCAGGTACAGCTTGTTTGCTTGGAGATCGGCCAGGCCTTTGATCCCCATCAAGCGGTGCTGTCCATCAAGAGCGTAGATGCTCACCTGCGACGGGTCGAGCTGAATTAGGCCAACCCGCCCACCCGAGTCGAGAGCTTCAAAACCAATCGCGCCTTTGAGCGCCCGCTGGTCTGAAGACCAGTTTTCATGCTGCGGGTCGTTCACCCATCCCGGACTGACGACGGCCAAGATAGGCCCGAACTTCCGGTGCTTGTTGTGAGCCAGGTAAGCACTGAGCTCTGCTTGTCGTGACCAGTCTGGCATTCGCTGCTGGATCTCGTCTATGTTCGCGCGATCGATCGTAAGCAATCCATCCTGAATTTTGTTCTTCATGAATGGCATGTCGGAGCCCATGTTGATGTTCGCCCCGATCCAGGCGAGGTCGTGGTTCACCACGTACGAGGGGGTTCTATGCCAGCGACCCTGCACTCCCATGTGACGGCCCATCTCGCCGCGGAAGGCCAGATATTTGTTCTGGACCTTGGTCACTTCGTCGAGCAACGTGGTTAAGTGCCGCCGCCGCTTCGCTTCCATCGCGGCAAGTTCCTCTAGTTCCTGGTCGAGGGTGTTCAGTTCATTCATCATGTGCTCCTTTGGTGTATCGGACTCGGTTGACCGCCGGGTTGATCGTTCGAATCAGCTCGCGCTCCAGTGAGGTCAGCTGCTCTTTGGGGACTTCGGTAAACCAAAACTCAAGATCTTGGGCAAGCATCGCCGCAGTCACGTCGCGGTTGTGCTCCCGCCATGGGTCGGCGTGCTCGATGAGCCGCCGACGTAGGTTCTCAGTCCGCCCGGCATAGATCGGGTCAAGCGACATCGGGAGGCTGGCCGCGCGCCTCGTGGCTGCGATCACGTACAAGCCGGGCCGCTCAGGCACCCTTGCCGCAGCACCGTGCAGCAGCGTTGAATGCTTCCAGTTTAGCTCGTTCATTTGATTCTCTAGCTGATTTAGGCGGTTGGCTAGCAGTATACAGTATGTTTCTAGCCCGTCAAAAGAATTTATCAGCTAGCAAACGACACCGACACGCTAGTTTCGGCAAACAAGGAAGGCGCTGCTCGGCGCCCATAAGTGTGAAGAGGTCTGATCTTCGTACTCCCGGCCGGCCTAGGTCAGATCGACCCAGCCTCACGGGCACTGTGCTAATCCTGCCGCACAGACCGGTCCGCACATGTACCGGCATTGGAGGCGTTGCTCGGGCTACAGCACGATTGCTGCGCTGACTGACACCGACACAGGCCAGCGGGCCACATCAACCGGCCACGTCGGCGATGTTGCGCAATGGGGCCTAGGTAAGTTCATGCAGCCACAAGAGACCGGTATGGCAGATGCCGGTAACTACCCCGACATGGACGACAAAGAGCCGATCAAGCCGTACCAAGATGCCCGGGATGAGCAGGACAAGAATCCTGAGGACGCGCGTGAAGCCACGAAGACTTCAAGTCAATCGAAGACGAGATCGGCGAGCGCGACAGCATTCGGGTGACTTGGAACACAACGCAAACGCTGGCCTTCGATTTGAAGTCCCCTCGATTTCCTGAGCCAGTCAGAAGTAGAGGTTGGGGAACAGTTTGACACGGTACTCGACCGGAGGGATTCGGCCGAGAGCTTCATGGGGTCGGTGGTGGTTGTAGCGGTGCAGCCAGTCGGCAGTCATGTCGCGCACTTCCTGCAAGCTGTCGAACACGTAGCAGTCGAGCACCTCGGTGCGGTAGGTCTTGTTGAATC
>NZ_NFUT01000002.1:654161-956875 GCF_002127215.1 Hydrogenophaga sp. IBVHS2
CTTCCTGCACGTCTCGCCGACCTTCGCACCCAACTCGACCTCCTTGAGGATGCCGACTATCTGCGCTTCACTGAATCTGGACTTCTTCATGTAGAGACTCCGTCTGGGGGAATTCTCTACCTCCGAGTGGTTCAGGTTTTCGAGGGGGCTTCATCGACGGTATTTTTGACGGTACTTCCACAGCCACTCTCTACATAACCTGGTGCTGTCGGGGCCCAGTGGCCAAAGTTTGACACCTTCCGCGGCTGAGGAGCGCGCACCGGATTCCTCATACAGAGGAAAAGTCACTGCTCCAAAGAACTTCAAATCAGCAAACTATCGAGGGACTCTGTGAGCGTGTGGAGGTAATGCTGACGTTACTAGGATTTTTGCTTGGTGGTATCGGTCGCCAGGCAGGCATCTTGCAGGAGGTAGCGCAGCCAATACCGGGGAACAAATCGGGGAACAAAAACAACATTCAACGTGCAACGATGTTTTAAATCAATGTTTTAGAAGATTCCTTGGAATCCCGCCACGCCATTTATTCAAAAGCCCGCTGTTCGAAAGAGCAGCGGGCTTTTTCATGGTGTCTGCCGCCGTCATCCGGACGTCACACGGCTCTGGAATAATTCAGCATTCATTGAATTGTTGGAGCATTCATGACACGCATCGGCATCAACGGCATGGGGCGGATCGGGCGGCTGGCGCTGCGGGCGGCCATGGGGGCGGCGGAGCGGCCGCTGGACGATCCTCGGGCCGGCAACCGGCTGGACGTGGTGGCGGTCAACGAGATCAAGGGCGGCGCTGCCGCCACCGCGCACCTGCTGACCTTCGACACGGTGCAGGGCCGCTGGCGGGCCGACATCGCGGCCGAGGGCACGGACGCCATACGCATCGATGACCGGCGCATCGCCTTCAGCGAACACGCCCGCCCGGCCGACATCCCCTGGGGGGATCTGGGCGTGGACCTGGTGCTGGAGTGCACCGGCAAGTTCCTCACGCCCGAGACGATCCAGGGTCACCTGGACCGGGGTGCCAAGCGGGTCATCGTGGCGGCGCCGGTGAAGGTGGGGGGCGTGCTCAACATCGTCGTGGGCGTGAACCACACGCAGTACGACCCGGCGCAGCACCGCATCGTCACGGCCGCCAGCTGCACCACCAACTGCCTGGCCCCGGTGGTGAAGGTGGTGCACGAGCAGATCGGCATCCGGCACGGCCAGATCACCACCATCCACGACCCGACCAACACCAATGTGGTGGTGGATGCCCCGCACAAGGACCTGCGCCGCGCCCGCAGCGCCATGGCCAGCCTGGCGCCCACCACCACCGGCAGCGCCACCGCCATCGCACTCATCTACCCGGAGCTCAAGGGCAAGCTCAACGGCCATGCGGTGCGGGCACCGGTGCTCAACGCCTCGCTGACCGACTGCGTGTTCGAGCTGGAACGCCAGACCACCGCCGAGGAGGTGAACGCGCTGTTCAAGGCGGCGGCAGAGTCCGATCTCGCCGGCATCCTGGGTTTTGAGGAGCGCCCGCTGGTGAGCGCCGATTACGCCCGCGACACCCGCAGCTCCATCGTCGATGCGCTGTCCACCCTGGTCACCGACGGCACCATGCTCAAGGTCTATGCCTGGTACGACAACGAGATGGGCTACGCCTGCCGCATGGTTGACCTGGCCTGCCACATGGAACAGGCGGGCCTCTGATCATGCAGAACGCAGCGCGCAACTACGCCATCGTCACCGCCGCGTACTGGGGGTTCACCCTCACCGACGGCGCGCTGCGCATGCTGGTGCTGCTGCACTTCTACCAGCTGGGCTATTCGCCGTTCACGCTGGCCTTCCTGTTCCTGCTGTACGAGGCGGCCGGCGTGCTGGCCAACCTGATCGGGGGCTGGCTGGCCACGCGCTACGGCATCACCCGCATGCTGACGGTGGGCCTGAGCACGCAGATCCTGGGCTTCGGCTTACTGTCCATGCTGGACCCGGGCTGGACCGCCACGCTCTCGGTGGCCTGGGTGGTGTTGTCGCAGGGTGTCTGTGGTGTGGCCAAGGACCTGACCAAGACCGCCAGCAAGTCGGCCATCAAGGTGACGCAGGCGGCCGCGAAAGAGCAGGACAACGGTCAGCTGTTCAAGTGGGTGGCCTGGTTCACCGGCAGCAAGAACGCCATGAAGGGTGTGGGCTTCTTCCTGGGTGGCCTGCTGCTGCAGACGCTGGGGTTTCAGGGGTCCTTGTGGCTGATGGCCGGCCTGCTGGCGCTGGTGCTGCTGGGGGTGGTGACTTCGCTGCCCACGCTCATGGGCAAGAGCAAGGCCTCGAAGTCCGCCAGGGAACTGTTCGCCAAGAACGCGGGCATCAATGGCCTGGCCGCAGCGCGCGTGGTGCTGTTCGGTGCGCGCGACGTGTGGTTCGTGGTCGGGGTGCCGGTGTTCCTGTACTCGCAGGGCTGGACCTTCACCATGGTGGGCGGGTTCCTGGCGGCCTGGACCATCGGCTACGGCCTGGTACAGGCGCTGGCGCCGCAGATCGTGCGCCGCAGCGCCGACGGCCTGAGCGCCGAGGTGCCGGCCGCCCGCCTGTGGTCGGCCCTGCTGGCCCTGGTGCCGGTGGGCCTGGCCGTGGCGGTGCTGATGCAGGTGCCGCACCTGGAGTGGGTGGTGGTGGTCGGGCTCAGCCTGTTCGGCGTGGCCTTTGCGGTGAATTCCTCGGTGCACTCCTACCTGGTGCTGGCCTATGCCGGCAGCGAGAAGGCGGCGGAAGACGTGGGCTTCTACTACGCGGCCAACGCCCTGGGCCGCTTCTTCGGCACGCTGATGTCCGGCCTGCTCTACCAGTGGGGCGGCCTGCTGTACGCCCTGCTGGGGTCGGCCGCCATGCTGCTGGCCTGCTGGCTGATCACCCTGAAGCTGCCCGAGGAGGCCGCATGAACGAAGCCGATGCCGTCCGTGCACTGGGTGCGCTGGCCCAGGAAACGCGCCTGAAGCTGTTCCGGCTGCTGGTGGTGGCCGGGCAGGGCGGGCTCACCCCGGGTCACATGGCCGAGCGGCTGGCCGTCTCGCCCACCGCCTTGTCGTTCCATCTCAAGGAGCTCAGCCACGCCGGTCTGGTGAGCACCGAGCGGGACGGCCGCCACATCATCTACCGCGCCGAATTCGCCGCCATGGACGGCCTGCTGACCTTCCTCACGGCCGAATGTTGCCAGGGCCAGTCCTGCCTGCCCTCGTTTCCAGCTTCCCACCCATCTTGCACCCCAGGAGCCGACATGAACCCTCGCGTCTACAACGTCCTTTTCCTGTGCACCGGCAACTCTGCCCGCAGCATCATGGCCGAGGCCATCCTCAACCAGATCGGGGCCGGGCGTTTCCGGGGCTACAGCGCCGGCAGCCACCCGGCCGGCGCCGTCAACCCGCGCACCCTGGAACTGCTGGAGCGCAACCGCTTCCGGATCGAGGGCCTGCGCAGCAAGAACTGGGATGAATTCGCCGCACCGGACGCCCCCGTCATGGACTTCGTGCTCACGGTCTGCGACAAGGCCGCCGGCGAGGTGTGCCCGGTCTGGCCGGGGCAGCCGATGTCGGCGCACTGGGGTGTGGCCGATCCGGCCGAGGTTGGTGGTTCCGAGGTCCAGCAGCAGAAGGCCTTCACCGATGCCTTCATGACCCTGCGGACCCGGGTCGGCCTGCTGGTGAACCTGCCCATCGACAAGCTGGACCGTCTCTCGCTGCAGTCCGAGCTGAACAGCATCGCCCGGCAGACGGCCTGACCCGATGGGACTGTTCGAACGCTTTCTGACGGTCTGGGTGGCGCTGGGCATCGGCGCCGGTGTCGTGCTGGGCCTGTGGCTGCCGGGCGTGTTTCAGGCCGTGGCGGCCATGGAGTTCGCACAGGTGAACCTGGTGGTCGCGGTGTTCATCTGGGTGATGATCTACCCGATGATGATCCAGGTCGACTGGGGCGCCATCCGGCAGGTGGGCCGGCGGCCGCAGGGCCTGGCCCTGACCCTGGTGGTGAACTGGCTGATCAAGCCCTTCACCATGGCCGGTCTGGGCGTGCTCTTCTTCCAGTACCTGTTTGCGCCCTGGGTCGATCCGCAGTCGGCCAGCGAATACATCGCCGGCATGATCCTGCTGGGCGTGGCCCCCTGCACCGCGATGGTGTTCGTCTGGAGCCAGCTGGTCAGGGGCGATGCGAACTACACGCTGGTGCAGGTCTCGGTGAACGACCTGATCATGGTGGTGGCCTTTGCGCCCATCGCCGCCTTCCTGCTGGGCGTGACCGACGTCACCGTGCCCTGGGAAACCCTGCTGCTGGCCACGGTGCTCTATGTGGTGCTGCCGCTGCTGGCCGGCATGTTCACCCGGCATCTGCTGCTCAAACGTTCGGCCGCTGCACTGCCTGCCTTCGTGGCGGCGCTCAAGCCCTGGTCCGTGATCGGGCTGATCGCCACGGTGGTGCTGCTGTTCGGCTTTCAGGCGCAGACCATCGTGCGGCAGCCCGGCGTGATCGCCCTGATTGCCGTGCCGCTGATCCTGCAGTCCTACGGCATCTTCTTCATCGGCTGGTGGGGGGCCCGCTGGCTGAAGCTGCCGCACGAGGTGGCCGGACCGGCCTGCCTGATCGGCACCTCCAACTTCTTCGAACTCGCGGTGGCGGTGGCCATCTCGCTGTTCGGGCTGAATTCCGGTGCCGCGCTGGCCACGGTGGTCGGCGTGCTGGTCGAAGTGCCGGTGATGCTCTCGCTGGTGGCCTTGATCAATGCCCGGCGGCCGGGCTCAACCCCCGCCTTTCCGACGCCGCCCTGAGTCGGCCTTCCGCTCTCAGGGCGTCAGCCACACCCAGCCCGCCGGCTCCGGCCGCTCGGTGCTGCTGCCGTCCCACCGCCCGCGCCGGTGACCGTCGCGGTGCAGTTCCAGCCAGTCGATGCGGGTGACCTGCAGGTGCACGATGGCCAGGTGGTGCCGGTCGGACGTGCCGGTCGGGGCCGGGGAGCCGTCGGGGTCCAGCGGTGCGCCCGGTGCCCGGGGCATGAGGTAGTCGCTGGCAGCCGCCGACTGGCGCACGCGCTCCCAGGCTGCCTGCACGGCCGGGCCGGTGGTGTCGATGGTGGCCTGCGCCGTGACGCGCAGCTGCCAGCCCAGGCGCTGGCTCCAGAACACCAGGGCGGCCTGCGGACGGGCCTGCAGATCGCCGCATTTGGGGCTGCGCGCATCGGTGAAGCAGGTGAGGGTGCGGGTGTCGGCATCGGCCCGGCGCAGCACCACCGTGCGGGCCTGGGGCAGGCCGTCGTCGTCCACGCTGGCCAGCACCGGGGTGCGCCATTCATGGTGCCGGTCGACGGTGGCGCGCTGCAGTTCCTGCCAGACGCGGGCCGGCAGTTCGGCCGGGGTGATGCGGTCGGTGGGGTGGGGACGGGTCATGCCCGATGGTAGAGCGGGGGGTATGGAATCGTTTCTGGACAGGTCAATCACGTTTGTGTACTGTATATATAAACAGTATTTGGTGATGATTTGATCATGGAACTTGTGTCTCTGGAGAGCGGGGCCACGGTCTGGCGGGCCGACCGCCTGGAGCGTCCGGCCGCCCCGGTGTGGCCGACCGGCTGGCCGGCGCTGGACGCCGAACTGCCCGGCGGCGGCTGGCCCGCCGAAGGCCTGACCGAGCTGCTGTGCGAATGCCCCGGCACGCTCGAAGCCCGTCTGCTGATGCCGGCCCTGGTCCGTGCCGATGCGCCGGTGGCGCTGGTGGGGTCGCCCGAGCCCCCGCATCCGCCCGGCTGGTGGAGCAGCGGGCTGGTGCCGTCGCGCCTGGTCTGGGTGCAGGCCGATGCGGTGCGCGAACGGCTGTGGGCGGCCGAGCAGCTGGTGCGGGGCCGGGCCGCCGCCGTGCTGCTGTGGCTGGACCGCGTGCCCCCGGGGGCCTTGCGCCGCCTGCAGGTGCTCTCGGCCGGCGCTGGCCGGCCGGTGTTCGTCTGCCGGCCGTGGTCGGCGGCGGCGGTGTCGTCCCCGGCGCCGCTGCGCCTGCGGCTGGCTTCGGCCAGTGGCTGGAGCTTGCAGGTCGATCTGCTCAAGCGGCGCGGGCCGCCGCTGCTGCAGCCGCTCAACCTGCCCTCGGTGCCGGGCGGGTTGTCGGCCGTGCTGTCGCCACGCCAGCAGCGTCTGGGGCAGGCCTGGCCGGACGGGCTGTTGCATCCGGTCGAAGCACTGCCGCTGCCGGCCCTGGTGCCGGAGCAGCCGGCCGCCAACGAGGTGAACCATGCTCTGGGCCGCCTGGCTCCCGCCGCCTGATGCGCGGCCCCGGCCCTGGCCGCAGGCCCTCACCCACTGGGCGTTGAGCTTCACGCCCCGGGTGACCTGCCAGGGCGATGCCGTGCTCATGGAAGTGCACGGCAGCCTGCGCCTGTTCGGCGGCTGGCCGGCGCTGCGGGCGCGGGTGGCGGTGCAGGGCCGCGAACTGGGCCTGGCACCGCCGGCCTGGGCGCCGCAGGCCCTGGCGGCGCTGGCACTGGCGCGTGCCAGCCTGCCGGGCGGCCCGGATGTCGGCTGCGACGCGCTCGACCCGCTGCCGCTGACCGTGCTGGACGCCGCCGTGCCCCATGCCGCCGTGCTGGCCCAGACCGGCTGCCACACCCTGGGCGACCTGCGCCGGCGCCCGCGCGGCGCGGTGGCCCGCCGCTTCGGGGCTGCGCTGCTCGAAGGTCTGGACCAGGCCTATGGCCTGCGCCCCTCGGTGCATGCCTGGGTGACGGTGCCCGATCGTTTCGAGGCCCGGCTGGAGCTGCCCTGGCGCCTGGAGCAGGCCGAAGCCCTGGTGGACGGTGCCCGGCGCCTGCTGCTGCCGCTGCAGGGCTGGCTGACCGCGCGGCAGGCCGGCGTGCGGGCCTGCCGGTTGCGCTGGCTGCACGACGGCCTGCGCCCGCGCGATGCCGGCCCGGGCGGCGAGCTGGTGTGGCGCACCGCCACGCCCACGCGCGACATCGACCACCTGCAGCGCCTGCTGACCGAGCACCTGGCCCATGTGACCCTGCAGGCCCCGGTGGGCGAACTGGTGCTCGACGCCCTGGAAGTGCAAGCCTGGCTGCCGCAGGCCACCGACTGGTGGGCCGACCCCGCCGCCGCCCAGGCCGAAGGCCTGATGCCGGTGCTGGAGCGCCTGGCCGCCCGCCTGGGGCCGCAGCGCGTGCTGCGCCCGGTGCCGTGCGAAGACCACCGGCCCGAGGCCATGGTGCGCTGGCAGCCGGCCACCGAGACCATCGACCTGAACGCACGCCGCACGGCATGTGCCCGGGTGCCGGCTGTCGGCCCGCAACCCGGCTTCCTGCGCCCGCAGCCGCTGCGGCTGCCGGTGCGGGGCCACCGGCCGCACTACCACGGCGAGCTGCAGCTGCTGGTGGGGCCGCAGCGCCTGGAGGGCGGCTGGTGGGACGGGGCCGATCGCGACCCCATGCCCCTGGCCCGCGACTACTGGGTGGCCCATTCGCCGCGCGCCGGCCTGCTGTGGGTGTTCTGCACCCGGCCGGCGGCGCAGCAGCAGGAACCGGCCTGGTACCTGCACGGCCATTTCGCCTGAGGCCCCGGCATGAGTGCTCCGTTGCCGGCCTATGCCGAGCTCATGTGCCTGAGTGCCTTCAGCTTCCTGCGTGGTGCCAGCCCGCCGGACGCGCTGGTGCAGCGCGCCCATGCCCTGGGCTACAGCGCCCTGGCCCTGACCGACGAATGCTCGCTGGCCGGCATCGTGCGCGCCCATGTGGCCGCGCGCGAATGCGGCCTGAAACTGCTGGTGGGCAGCCAGTTCCGGGTGGACGGTGGCGCCGCCGCCTTCACCCTGGTGGTGCTGGCCTGTGATGCCGCCGGCTACAGCCACCTGTGCCGCTTCATCACCGGCTTGCGCCGCAGCGCGCCCAAGGGCAGCTACCGGCTGGACGCTGCCGGGCTGGATGCCGCCGTGCGCCAGGGCGCGCTCGATGGCTGCGTGGTGATCGCCGTGCCGGCGCGCGAGAGCACGCAGCCGCAGCTCGATGCGCTGGCCGGCTGGCTGCTGCAACGCTTGGTGGGGCGCTGCTGGCTGGGCGTGGAGCAGCGCCGTGCGCTGGACGACGAGCTCTGGCTGCACCGCCTGCGCCAGAGCAGCGCCCTCACGGCGGTGCCGCTGGTGGCGGTGGGCGACGTGCAGATGCACCTGCGCTCGCGCAAGCCGCTGCACGACGTCATGACCGCCACCCGGCTGGGCCGGCCGCTGCGCGACTGCGGCCTGGCCCTGCAGCCCAATGCCGAGCGGCACCTGCGCTCGCGCCTGGTGCTGGGCCGCTGTTTCCCGCCCGACCTGCTGGCCGCCACGCTGGACGTGGCGGCGCGCTGCAGCTTCTCGCTCGACGAGCTGCGCTACCAGTACCCCGACGAGGTGGTGCCCGCCGGCCACACCCCGGCGAGCTGGCTGCGGCAGCTGGTGGCGCAGGGCGCGCGCTGGCGCTGGCCGCAGGGCACGCCGCCGGCGGTGCAGCGGCAGATCGAACACGAGCTGGGCCTGATCGGCGAACTGCGCTACGAGCACTACTTCCTCACCGTCCACGACATCGTGGCCTTCGCGCGCAGCCAGGGCATCCTGTGCCAGGGGCGGGGCTCGGCGGCCAACAGCGTGGTCTGCTTCTGCCTGGGCATCACCGAGGTCGACCCGGCGCGGCTGTCGGTGCTGTTCGAGCGCTTCATCTCGAAAGAGCGCAACGAGCCGCCCGACATCGACGTGGATTTCGAGCACGAACGCCGCGAGGAGGTCATCCAGTACCTCTACCGCCGTTACGGCCGCGAGCGGGCTGCGCTCACGGCGGCCGTCATCTGCTACCGGCCGCGCAGCGCCCTGCGCGACGTGGGGCAGGCCCTGGGCATCGAGGCCGATGCGCTGGCCCGGCTCACCCGCAGCCTGGGCTGGTGGGACGGCGCCCAAGTGCCGCCCGAACGCCTGCAGGAGGCCGGACTCGACCCCGACGACCGCCAGGTGACCCTGCTGCTGGAGCTGGCCAGCCAGCTGGTGGGCCTGCCGCGCCACCTGTCGCAGCACACCGGCGGCTTCGTGCTCACGCGCGGGCCATTGACCGATCTGGTGCCGGTGCAGAACGCCCGCATGGCCGGACGCACCGTCATCGAATGGGACAAGGACGACCTGGACGCCATGGGCCTGCTCAAGGTGGACGTGCTGGCCCTGGGCATGCTGACCGCGCTGCGCAAGTCGCTCGACCTCATCGGCCAGCGGCGCGGTCGGCCGATGGCGCTGCAGGACATACCGGCCGAAGACCCGGCCACCTACGACATGGTGTGCGCCGCCGACACCGTGGGCGTGTTCCAGATCGAGAGCCGGGCCCAGATGGCCATGCTGCCGCGCCTGCGGCCGCGCTGCTTCTATGACCTGGTGATCGAGATCGCGCTGGTGCGCCCCGGCCCGATCCAGGGCGGTGCGGTGCACCCCTACCTCGACCGGCGCCAGGGCAAGGCCCCGGTGAGCTACCCCAGCCCGGCGCTGGAGCAGGCCCTGGGCCGCACCCTGGGTGTGCCGGTGTTCCAGGAGCAGTGCATGCAGATCGCCATCCTGGCTGCGGGCTTCACCCCCGGCGAGGCCGACGGCCTGCGCCGCGCCATGGGCGCCTGGAAGCGGCGTGGCGGCCTGGGCCACTATGGCCAGCGGCTGGTGGATGGCCTGCTGGCCCACGGCTACACCCCGGCCTTTGCCGATGCGGTGGTCGAGCAGGTCAAGGGTTTTTCCAGCTACGGCTTCCCGGAAAGCCATGCCGCCAGCTTTGCCCTGCTGGTGTATGCCAGCAGCTGGGTCAAGTGCCACCACCCGGCGGAGTTCCTGGCCGCCATGATCAACAGCCAGCCGCTGGGCTTCTACACCCCGCGCCAGCTGGTGGCCGACGCGCAGCGCCACGGCGTGGAGGTGCTGCCGGTGGATGTGAGCCACAGCGACTGGGACTGCACCCTGCACGACCGCCCGGGTGCCGCACCCGGTGCACCGCCGGCCGTGCGCCTGGGCCTGCGGCTGGTCGGTGGTCTGGGGCAGGCGGTGGCGCAGCGTCTGGTGCAGGCCCGGGCCCGCGCGCCCTGGCGGGATGTGGCCGACCTCGGCCAGCGCGCTGGCCTGGGCTCGCACGAGCTCACCCTGCTGGCCGCCGCCGACGCCCTGGCCAGCCTCAGCGGCCACCGCCGCCAGCAGATGTGGGACGCGGTGGCGCGCCATGCCCCGCCGGCCCTGCTGCAGGCCGCCCCCATTGCCGAGCCGGCGGTGGAACTGCCGGCCGCGCCCGAGGGCGAAGCCATCGTCTGGGACCACCGCGCCACCGGCCTGAGCCTGCGGCGTCACCCGCTGGCCCTGCTGCGGGACCCGCTGCGGGCGCGGCGCCTGTCCACCGCGGCCGAACTGGCCACAGCGCCGGACCGCCGCCTGGTGCGACACGCCGGTCTGGTCACGCTGCGCCAGCAGCCCGAGACCGCCGGCGGCGTGATGTTCGTGAGCCTGGAGGACGAGACCGGCGTGGTGCAGGCCATCGTCTGGCGCAGCCTGCGCGAGCGTTACCGGCGGGTGCTGATGCAGTCGCGCCTGCTGGCGGTGTACGGGGTGTGGCAGCGCGAGGGCGAGGTGTGCAGCCTGATCGCCGGCCACCTGGAAGACCTCACGCCGCTGCTGGGGTCGCTGACCGTGGGCAGCCGCGACTTCCGCTGAAGGCGTTCCGCAAGGACGTGGTCAGGCTGGCGGGATCGGGGGCGTGTCGTTCGATGCAGCCGCTTCGCGCTGGGCTGCCAGCCGGGCCTCGGCCTCGCGCCGGCTCTGCGTGGCCCGGCGCGCCTTCTTCACATCGTTGATCTGCCACAGGCCAAAGACCAGCACCACCACAAAAATGCCCAGCTCGAACCAGATCGCCATGTGCACCGCTCCTTCAGGAATGGCCCATGCTGCCGCAGCCCGCATGGGCCTGCAATACAGTCGGACGATGTCCGACGAATCCCAGATCGAGATCCCGCCGTCCTTCGTGGCCCTGTATGTGCCGCCCGGGCGCATCAAGCCCACCCTGCCGCGCACCGAGCTGACCCAGCGCTACGAGCTGTGCGAAGACATGGCCCAGATGCTGGTGGACACTGCCCGCACCCTCGAATTCAGCCTGGGCATCACCCAGGCCGACGTGCTGCAGCGCGTGGCCCAGGGCCTGCAAGGCGATGGCGCGGTGGTGAGCGAGGCCGAGGCCGGCTGGGTGATCACCCGCCTGGCCGAACTGCTGGGGCCCTGAGCCACAGCAGCGTGCCCAGGGCGGAAGCCGACAGCAGCGCCGAGAACACCAGCGCCCCGGTTCCGAAACCCTCGATCAGCGCGCCGAAGGCCAGCGGTGCAAACGCCTGCGCCACCCGCGACGGCGCCATGATCCAGCCCTGCCGCAGCCCGTAGCCCTGCGGGCCGAAGAACACCAGCGGCAGCGTGCCCTTGGCAATGGTCAGGATGCCGTTGCCCGCCCCATGCAGCACCGCAAAGGCCGGTGCCGCCACCGGCCCGGCCAGCAGCCAGGCCAGGGCGCCCAGCGGGTGGGCGGCGGCCGCGCAGCGCGCCGAGAGCAGCGGGTGCAGCCGGCGCAACCAGCCGAATTCGAGCAGCCGCCCGGCCACCTGGGCCGGCCCCACCAGCGCCCCGATGGCCACCGCCCCGGCCAGCCCCATGCCGCTGGCCACCAGCAGCTGCGGCAGGTGGGCCGCCATGGCGGTGCTGATGAACCAGGTGGCGGCGAACACATAGGACAGCGCCCAGGCCACATGGCGGGCTGGGGCGGGGGGCGGGGTGGCGTCGGCCGAGATGTCCGGGGTGGTCGCATCCGCCGCCTGCGCCTCCTGCCAGGTGACCGATGCCGGGCCGGCCCGGGGCAGCCACAGGTTCAGCGGCAGGCCCAGCAGCAGGTGCAGGCCGGCCCAGCCCAGGCAGGCGCCGCGCCAGCCCCATTCGGCCTCCATCCAGCCGGTCAGCGGCCAGCCCACGGTGCTGGCAAAGCCGCCGAGCAGCGTGATGCCGGTGATGGCGTTGCGCGCGCCCTGGCCCTGCAGCCGCACCAGGGTGGCAAAGGCGGCTTCGTACAGGCCGCAGCCCATGGCCACGCCGATCAGCAGCCAGGCCAGCAGCATCGACACCAGCCCCTGCGCCTGCGACAGCGCCGCCAGCCCGAGTGCGAAGACCAGGCTGGTGATGGCCAGCACCCCCCGGCCACCGTGCCGGTCGATCGCACGGCCCGCCGCCGGCCCCAGCAACGCCGACAGCAGCAGCGCCGCGCTGAAGGCCGCCCAGGCCTGGGTGACCGGCAGGCCCAGTTCGCGTGCCATGGGCTGGGCCAGCAGGGCCGGCAGGTAATAGGTCGAGCCCCAGGCCAGGGTCTGGGCCGTGCCCAGGCGCAGCACCAGCCCGGTGGATGAGGCGGGCCGGGCCGTCACGGTCTCAGGTGATGTCCATCGTGTGGATGCCGAAGCGGCCGGCCTTGCGGTCGGCAAAGTAGTGCTCCAGCGTTTCCTTCACCGTGCGGAAGGCGATCTCGTCCCAGGGGATCTCGGCCTCGGTGAACAGCCGGGCCTCCTGGGTTTCGTGACCGGGGTTGAAGCGGTCGCTCAGCAGCCGGGCGCGGTAGTACAGGTGCACCTGCCCCACGCGCGGCACGTTCATGAGGGTGAACAGCTCGCCCATCTCGATCTGGGCACCGGCCTCCTCGTCGGTCTCGCGCGCCGCACCCTCGGCCGTGGTCTCGCCCAGTTCCATGAAGCCGGCCGGCAGCGTCCACTTGCCGCGCCGGGGCTCGATGTTGCGCTTGCACAGCAGCACGAACTGCCCGCTGTCGCCCCACACCGGCACCGTGCCCACCACATTGAGCGGGTTGTCGTAGTGCACCAGCCCGCAGGCCGGGCAGACGGCCCGCTGGCGGGTGTCGCCGTCGTCGGGCAGTCGCAGCTGGACGGCGGTGCCGCAGTCGCGGCAGAAGCGGGCAGGGGTGCGCAGCATCGGTGGGGGCTTCCTCAGGCCTTGCGGCCGTGTTTGGCGATCAGGGCGCGGGCGGTGTCCAGCAGCTGGCGTCCGTTGTAGCCGCGCTTGTCCATGTCCTGCACCCACTCCACTTCCACCAGACGGGCCTTGCGCTTGAACTCCTGCGCCTCGGCCGCCGGGATGGTGTGGATGCTGTTGCCCTGGCGCACGGCGGCCTCGCGGCCCGGCACGTCGCCGGCCTGCTGCACCTTGCCCAGCCAGGCCGAGGTCTCCATGCCGGTGTTGCGGTCGATCACGGCCTTGAGGTCGGGCGGCAGACTGGCGTACTTCGCCTTGTTCATGGCCATGACGAAGGTGGTGGTGTAGAGCGCGCCGCCGGCCGGCTCGAACTCGCTGTGGAACTTGGCCAGTTCGTGCACCTTGACCGCGGGCACCACCTCCCAGGGGATGGCGCAGCCGTCGATCACGCCCTTGGACAGCGCGTCCGGAATCTGCGGCAGCGGCATGCCCACCGGCGTGGCGCCCAGGTAGCCCAGCATCTTGGTGATCTGGCGGGTCGGGCCGCGCACCTTGGAGCCGCGCAGGTCATCGACCCGGAAGATCTGCTTGCTGCGCATGTGGAACATGCCCGGGCCGTGCACCTGCAGGGCCAGCGGGTGCACGTCCTTGTACTCGTCCGGCGCCATCGTGGTGATGTATTCCCAGAAGGCCTTTGAGGTCGCTTCGGCGTTGTTCATCATGAACGGCAGCTCGAACACCTCGGTGCGCGGGAAGCGGCCCGGTGTGTTGCCCGGCAGCGTCCAGACGATGTCGACCACGCCGTCGCGCGCCTGATCGAACAGCTGGGCCGGCGAACCGCCGAGCTGCATGGCCGGATAGCCTTCGAAGCGGATGCGCCCGCCCGACTCCTTCTCCACCTTGTCCATCCAGGCCTTGTGCATGTTGAGCCAGACGTTGGACTGCGGCGCCATGAAGGTGTGGAACTTCAGGGTCACGCCGGACTGGGCCAGGGCGCCCAGGGCGGGGGCGCCCAGGGCCGCGGCGGCGGTCGACTTCAACAGGGTTCGGCGCTGGATCATGGTGTTGTCTCCGTGGGTGGTTGAAAGACGGGGGTCGGCGGGGCAGGGTGGTTCAGACCACCTGGAAGCGGATGTCGGTCAGGCCGTCCACATGGCCGTGCAGCACGTCGCCCCGCACCACCGCGTTCACGCCTTCGGGCGTGCCGGTGTAGATCAGGTCGCCGGGCTGCAGCTCCCAGCCTTTGCTGAGCTGCTCGATGGTCTCGGCGATGTTCCAGATCAGCTTGGCCACGTTGCTGCGTTGGCGGTCGCTGCCATTGACCTGCAGCCAGATGGCGGCCTGCGTGATGTCGCCGGCCTGTGCGGCCGGGGTGATGGGGCCGATGGGCGATGCATGGTCGAAGGCCTTGCCGATGCACCAGGGCTTGCCGGTCTTCTTCATGTCGGACTGCAGGTCGCGCCGGGTCATGTCCAGACCGGTGGCGTAGCCGAAGATGTGCTCAAAGGCGTCGGCGGCGGCGATGTTGCGACCGCCCTTGCCGATGGCCACCACCAGCTCGATCTCGTGGTGGAAGTTGCTGGTCAGGTCGGGGTAGGGGATGGTCGCGGTCTGGCCGGCCTCGGCCACCACCACGGTGTCGGCCGGCTTGAGGAAGAAGAACGGCGGCTCGCGGCCGCTGTGGCCCATCTCCTTGGCATGGTCCTCGTAGTTGCGACCCACGCAGTAGACGCGGTGGACCGGGAACCGGGCAGGGCTGCCCACGACGGGCACGCTGACGACGGCAGGTGGGGTGAAGGTGTATGTCTCGCTCATGGTGGGCAGGGGTGGGTTGAAGGCCGGGTCAGTGTGCCATGCGGGCACCTCAGTACTGGCTACGTGGAAGCCGCAGCGAGAGGCCGTCCAGCGCCATCGACAGCCGCAGCTGGCAGGCCAGCCGGCTGCCCGGGCCGGCCGGTGTGGCCGCGAAATCGAGCATGTCGGTCTCGTCCGCCACCGGGGGCGGCAGGCGATCGCGCCATTCGGGGTCGACGATCACATGGCAGGTGGCGCAGGTGAGCTGGCCACCGCAGTCGCCATCGATGCCGGCCACGCCGGCCTGCACCGCCACGTCCAGCACGCTCTGGCCCTCGTTGCCCTGCAGCGGGTGGGGCGTGCCGTCGAAGCTGTGCATCAGGAGTCGGATCATGGGCGGCCGGTGAACGTGGGTGCGGGGTGGAAAGCCTCGGCATTGTGGCGTCAACCGCTGCAGTTTTCGTCCTTGGGGGAAACAGGGCTTTCACCGAGGCGGCCGCCCCGGGGCGGCCCGGCTGACCACAATGTCCTTCGCTGGCGACCGAGGGGTCGCCTTTGCTTTTGTCATCAAGGAAATCCATGACCACCCTGTTCGATCCGATCACCGTGGGCGACATTGCCCTGTCCAACCGCATCGCCATGGCGCCGCTGACCCGCAACCGCGCCCCGAACGCCGTGCCCACCCCGCTCATGGCCACCTACTACGCCCAGCGCGCCACCGCCGGCCTGCTGATCACCGAAGCCACCGCCATCAGCCACCAGGGCCAGGGCTATGCCGACGTGCCCGGCCTGTACGCACCCGAACAGATCGCCGGCTGGAAGGGCGTGACCGCCGCCGTGCACCAGGCCGGTGGCCGCATCGTCACCCAGCTGTGGCATGTGGGCCGCGTCTCGCACACCGAACTGCAGCCGGGTCAGGGTGCACCGGTGGCGCCCTCGGCCATCCGTGCCCACACCAAGACCGTGCTGCTCAAGGACGGTGCCCCGGTCTTCGTGGACACCTCCGAGCCCCGCGCGCTGGACATCGCCGAGCTGCCCGGCATCGTGGAGGACTACCGCCGTGCCGCCCTGGCCGCCATCGAGGCCGGCTTTGACGGGGTGGAGATCCACGCCGCCAACGGCTACCTGCTCGACCAGTTCCTGAAGACCGGCAGCAACCAGCGCACCGACGCCTACGGCGGCAGCATCGAGAACCGCGCCCGCCTGCTGATGGAGGTGGTGGCGGCCGTGGTGGGCGCCATCGGCGGCGGCCGCACCGGCATCCGCCTCTCGCCGGTGACGCCGGCCAACGACATCATCGACGCCGATCCGCAGCCGCTGTTCACCCATGTGGTGCAGCAGCTGGCCCCGCACGGCCTGGCCTATGTGCACGTCATCGAAGGCGCCACCGGCGGCCCGCGCGAACTGGCCGACCGCCCGTTCGACTACGCCGCGCTCAAGGCCGCCTACCGCGCCGCCGGCGGCAAAGCCGCCTGGATGGTGAACAACGGCTACGACCTCGCCCTGGCGAATCAGGCCGTGGCCGACGGTGCCGACGTGGTGGCCTTCGGCCGCCCCTTCATCAGCAACCCCGACCTGGTGCAGCGCCTGCGCGTGGGCGGTCCGTTCAACGAGCCGGACCGCAACACCTTTTACGGCGGTGGCGCCCAGGGCTACACCGACTACCCCGTGCTGGGCTGAAGGCATACTCCGGGGCGTCCCATACCGCACACGCCCCGCCACATGAAGCTCTACAACTACTTCCGCTCTTCCGCCTCGTTCCGGGTCCGCATCGCCATGGCCCTCAAGGGCCTGTCCTACGAGTACCTGCCGGTGCACCTGGCGCGAGGCGACCACAAGCTGCCGGCCTATGCCGACATCGCTGCCGAGGGTCTGGTGCCGCTGCTGGAGCTGGACGACGGCACCCGCCTGACCCAGTCGATGGCCATCATCGAATACCTCGACGAGACCCATCCCGAGCCGCCGCTGCTGCCGTCCGACGCGCTGGGCCGCGCCCGGGTGCGGGCGCTGTCGCAGATCGTGGCCTGCGAAATCCACCCCATCAACAACCTGCGGGTGCTCAAGTACCTGGTGCGCGAACTGAAGGTGGACGAAGAGCCCAAGAACACCTGGTACCGCCACTGGGTGCGCAGCGGTCTGGAAGCCTTCGAAAAGCAGCTGGCCGCCGGCCCGACCGGCCGCTACTGCCACGGCGACACGCCCACCCTGGCCGACTGCCTGCTGGTGCCGCAGATCTTCAACGGCCAGCGCTTCAACGTCAGCTTCGACGGCCTGACCCACACCATGCGCGTGTTCGACAACTGCATGGCGCACCCGGCCTTCCAGGCCGCCGAGCCCAAGGCCTGCCCCGACTTCGAGGCCTGATGGCCGGGCTGATGCCCCAGGTGCTCACGCCCGACTGGCGTTTGCCCACGGGCGTGCGGGCCCTGTGCACCACCCGGGCCGGTGGTGTGTCGGCACCGCCCTACGACAGCTTCAACCTGGGCGACCATGTGCGCGACGACCCGGTGCATGTGGCCACCAACCGCGCCCGGCTGGCCGGGCTGACCGCGCCGGCCCGGCCGGTGTTCCTGCAGCAGGTGCACGGCACCCGGGTGCTGCGGCTGCAGGCCGACGCGGCCCATGTCGCGGCCAGCCAGGGTGCCCAGGCCGATGCCTGCCTCACCACCGAGCCCGGTGTGGCCTGCACCATCATGGTGGCCGACTGCCTGCCGGTGCTGTTGGCCCATGCTTCGGGCCGGGCGGTGGCGGCCGCGCATGCCGGCTGGCGTGGGCTGGCCGGCGGGGTGCTGGAGGCCACGGTGCAGGCACTGGTCGACGCTGCCGGCCCGGGTGCCGTCAGCGCCTGGCTGGGGCCGTGCATCGGTCCGTCTGCCTTCGAGGTGGGCGACGAGGTGCGGGAGGCCTTCGGGTCAGCGCCCGCCGCGCGGGCCTGCTTCGTCCCGCACGGGCCCGGCAAATGGCGGGCTGATCTGCCGGCCCTGGCCCGCCTGCGGCTGCAGCAGGCCGGCGTGGCCGAGCTGCACGGCAACGACGGCACACCGGCGTGGTGCACCGTCACGCAGGCATCAGTCTTTTTCTCGCACCGGCGCGACGCTGCCCGCCTCGGCAGCACCGGGCGCATGGCCGCCTGCATCTGGTTCGGCTGAGGCCTGGGCCGCCGCCAGTTCGGCCGCTTCCCGGGCCTTGCGCTCCTTGCGCCGCGTGGGTGTGCGCATCACGTACACCACGATGGTCATGGGCAGCACGCCGTACAGGAAGAAGGTGATGATGGCCCCGAGCACCGAGCCGGTGGTGTTGGTGGCCTCGGCCACCGCCATCATCAGCACCACATACATCCACGCAATGACGACCAGGTACACAGCTGCTTCCAGGGGCCGGCATCGGGGGCGGAATGGCGTCAGCCGGGCGGAAGGCGCGCGGCCGATACTGGTGCAGGGCCGGGTATAACTGCCCCAGAGCCTCCCATAATAGGTGGAGGCCAATTCCAGAGGAGACGATCATGGCATCGGGCAAGACGGCGGGCGGCAACGGGCCGAACGATCCGTGGCAACAGGCCACGCAGCACCTGCAGGCTTTCCAGCAGAACCTCATGGGGCAGTGGACGCAGATGGCCCAGGCCATGCCGGCCATGGGCATTCCGGGCGTCGGTGGCGCCGGCGCTTCGCCCTTCGGCATGCCGGGCATCGAGCAGCTGTTCAGCCAGGCCAGCGGCCCGGCGGTGCGGCTGGACCCGGCCAAGCTGATCGAGATCCAGAAGACCTATCTGCAGGAGGCCGTGGCGCTGTGGAACCAGGGCGCCACTGCCCGCCCGCAGGGCGACCGGCGCTTCGCCGGTGATGCCTGGGCCAGCAACCCGGTGGCCGGCTTCACCGCTGCGGCCTACCTGCTCAATGCCCGCACCCTCATGGCCATGGCCGATGCGGTCGATGGTGATGAAAAAACCCGCACCCGGGTGCGCTTCGCGGTGCAGCAGTGGATCGACGCCAGTGCGCCCAGCAATTTCCTGGCCTTCAATGCCGAAGCCCAGAAGAAGGCCATCGAGACCCAGGGCGAGAGCATCGCCAAGGGCGTGGCCAACCTGCTGCACGACATGAAGCAGGGCCATGTGTCCATGACCGACGAGAGCGTGTTCGAGGTCGGCAAGAACGTGGCGACCACCGAAGGCGCCGTGGTGTTCGAGAACGAGCTGTTCCAGCTCATCGAATACAAGCCGCTCACCGCCAAGGTCTACGAGCGTCCGTTCCTGCTGGTGCCGCCCTGCATCAACAAGTTCTACATCCTCGACCTGCAGCCCGAGAACTCCTTCATCCGCTATTGCGTGGAGCAGGGCCACCGCACCTTCGTCGTGAGCTGGCGCAACCCGGACGAATCCCTGGCCAAAAAGACCTGGGACAACTACATCGAGGACGCCGTCATCCGTGCCATCGGCGTCACGCAGGACATTTCGGGTGCCGAGCAGATCAATGCCCTGGGCTTCTGCGTGGGTGGCACCATGCTGGGCACCGCGCTGGCCGTGCTGGCCGGGCGCGGCGAGGAGCCGGTGCACAGCGCCACCTTCCTCACCACGCTGCTCGACTTCCGCGACACCGGCATCCTGGATGTCTTCATCGACGAGGCCTTCGTCAAGTTCCGCGAGATGCAGTTTGCCGATGGCGGCCTCATGCCCGGGCGCGACCTGGCCACCACCTTCAGCTTCCTGCGGCCCAACGACCTGGTCTGGAACTACGTCGTGGGCAACTACCTCAAGGGCGAGACGCCGCCGCCCTTCGACCTGCTGTACTGGAACTCCGACAGCACCAACCTGCCCGGTCCGTACTACGCCTGGTACCTGCGCAACCTGTACCTGGAAAACCGCTACACCCGCCCCGGCACCACCACCGTGTGCGGCCAGCCGATCGACTTCCGCAAGGTCAAGCTGCCGGTCTACCTCTACGGCTCGCGCGAAGACCACATCGTGCCCATCGGCGGGGCGTATGCCAGCACCCAGCTGTTTCCGGGCAAGAAGCGTTTCGTGATGGGTGCTTCGGGCCACATCGCCGGCGTGATCAATCCGGCCAGCAAGGGCAAGCGCAGCCACTGGACCGGCCCGGCCAACCGCTTCCCCGAGAAGGTGGACGACTGGATCGCCGGTGCCACCGAACACCCCGGCAGCTGGTGGACCGACTGGGCGGCCTGGCTCAAGCCCCTGGCCGGCAAGCAGATCGCAGCACCCAGGACCTACGGCCGGGGCAAGACCTACACCGCCATCGAGCCCGCACCGGGCCGCTACGTCAAGGCGAAGGCGTAAAGCCGGGCATCCGATTTCCTCCCTCTTCATCTGGAGTCATTCATGGACGACATCGTCATTGTTTCCGCCGCACGCACCGCCGTCGGCAAGTTCGGCGGCACGCTCGCCAAGACCCCGGCCACCGAGCTGGGCAGCATCGTCATCAAGGCCCTGCTGGAGCGCAGCGGCCTGCCCGCCGATGCGGTGGGCGAGGTGATCATGGGTCAGGTGCTGGCCGCAGGCGTGGGCCAGAACCCGGCCCGTCAGGCCATGATGAAGGCCGGCGTGGCCAAGGAAACCCCGGCGCTCACCATCAACGCGGTCTGCGGCTCCGGCCTGAAGGCCGTGATGCTGGCAGCGCAGGCCGTGGCCTGGGGCGACAGCGAGATCGTGATCGCCGGCGGCCAGGAGAACATGAGCGCCAGCCCGCACGTGCTGCTGGGCAGCCGCGACGGCCAGCGCATGGGCGAGTGGAAGATGGCCGACACCATGATCGTCGACGGCCTGTGGGATGTGTACAACCAGTACCACATGGGCATCACGGCCGAGAACGTGGCCAAGGCCCACGGCATCACCCGTGACATGCAGGACGCCCTGGCCCTGGCCAGCCAGCAGAAGGCGTCTGCCGCGCAGGACGCCGGCCGTTTCAAGGACGAGATCGTCGGCGTGCACATCCCGCAGAAGAAGGGCGACCCGCTGGTGTTCGACACCGACGAGTTCATCAACAAGAAGACCAGCGCCGAAGCCCTGTCCGGCCTGCGTCCGGCCTTCGACAAGGCCGGCTCGGTCACGGCCGGCAACGCCTCGGGCATCAACGACGGCGCGGCCGCCGTGATGGTCATGAGCGCGAAGAAGGCCGCCGCCCTGGGCCTCACGCCGCTGGCGCGCATCGCGTCCTTCGGCACCAGCGGTCTCGATCCCGCCACCATGGGCATGGGCCCGGTGCCGGCCTCGCAGAAGGCCCTGGCCCGCGCCGGCTGGAAGGCGTCCGACGTGGACCTGTTCGAGCTGAACGAGGCCTTTGCCGCCCAGGCTTGCGCCGTCAACAAGGCGCTCGACATCGACCCGGCCCGCGTCAACGTGAACGGCGGTGCCATTGCCATCGGCCACCCCATCGGCGCCTCGGGCTGCCGCATCCTGGTGACGCTGCTGCACGAGATGCAGAAACGCGGCGCCAAGAAGGGCCTGGCGGCCCTGTGCATCGGCGGCGGCATGGGGGTTTCCCTCGCTGTCGAACGTTGAGGCGATCGATACGATCAGCGTGTCAAGTCAGCAATACACATCAGCGAATCACAGCGAAAGGTCCCCATGAGTCAGAAAGTTGCGTATGTCACCGGCGGCATGGGTGGCATCGGCACCGCCATTTGCCAGCGCCTGCACAAGGAAGGTTTCAAGGTCATCGCCGGTTGCGGCCCCACCCGCGACTACCAGAAGTGGCTGGACGAGCAGAAGGCCCTGGGCTACACGTTCCACGCCTCGGTGGGCAACGTGGGTGACTGGGACTCCACCGTGGAAGCCTTCGCCAAGACCAAGGCCGAGCACGGCTCCATCGACGTGCTGGTCAACAACGCCGGCATCACCCGCGACCGCATGTTCCTCAAGATGAGCCGCGAGGACTGGGACGCGGTCATGAACACCAACCTGGACTCCATGTTCAACGTCACCAAGCAGGTGGTGGGCGACATGGTCGAGAAGGGCTGGGGCCGCATCATCAACATCAGCTCGGTCAACGGCGAGAAGGGCCAGGCCGGCCAGACCAACTACTCGGCCGCCAAGGCCGGCATGCACGGCTTCTCCATGGCGCTGGCGCAGGAACTGGCCACCAAGGGCGTGACCGTCAACACCGTGAGCCCGGGCTACATCGGCACCGACATGGTCAAGGCCATCCGCCCGGACGTGCTGGAGAAGATCGTGGCCACCGTGCCGGTCAAGCGGCTGGGTGAGCCCAGCGAGATCGCGTCCATCATTGCCTGGCTCGCCAGCGAGGAAGGCGGCTACGCCACCGGGGCCGACTTCTCGGTCAACGGCGGCCTGCACATGGGCTGACGATGGTGTGGCGGCTGCCCTCCCTGGCGGCCGCCGCGCTGGCCGCACTGCTGGGCGTCTGCACCGCCCTGCAGGCGGCCACCCCGGATCCGTGGCAGGACGATCTGCGTCCCATTGCCCGGTCCGACTGGACCCGCGAGCGAGCGGCCCACCTGCTGGAGCGCACCGGCTTCGGTCCGCTCCCCATCGAGATCGACCGCGCCGCGCGCGACACGCCACAGCGCGTGGTGCAGCGGCTGGTGTTCTACCGGCAGACCCCCGACCCGCAGCCCGCCTTCGTGCATTCCGGTGCCTTCGACGAAGGCCTGGACCCGTTCGACCCCTCCCGACCGGCCGCCACCGACAAGGCGCGTGCCACCGGCCAGGCCCTGGGCGTGAGGGTCAAGCCCGAAGGCAACCGGCGCATGCAGCAGGTGGCCGACCGCTACCTCTACTGGCTGCGCGCCAGCCGCCTGGAAACCCAGCGCGTGGGCTACTGGTGGGCCCACCGCATGCTCACCACACAGCGCCCCCTGCAGGAAAAGCTCACCCTGTTCTGGCATGGCCACTTCGCCACCAGCGAAGAGAAGGTGCGCGACTACCGCAAGATGCTGATCCAGAACGAGACCCTGCGCCGCCATGCCGACGGCCCGTTCCGTGACCTGCTGCTGGCCGTGGCCCGCGACCCGGCCATGCTGGCCTACCTGGACGCCGGTGTGAACGTGAAGGGCGCACCCAACGAGAACTTCGCCCGCGAGATCATGGAGCTGTTCACCCTGGGCGTGGGCCACTACAGCGAGCTGGACATCCGCGAGGCCGCGCGCGCCTTCACCGGCTGGAACTACCGAGGCACGCGGTTCGTGCTGGACCGCAGCCGCCACGACACCGATGCCAAGACGGTGCTGGGCCGCACCGGCCCCTGGACCGGCGAGCAGGTGATCGACATCCTGCTGGACCAGCCGGCCGCCGCCGAATTCGTGGCCACCCGGCTCTACCGCTTCTTCGTGCGCGACGAGGTCTCGCCGGGGCTGCAGCGCCAGCTCGGCGACCTGCTGCGCAGTCAGGGCTACCGCATCGCGCCCTTCCTGCAGACCCTGTTCCTCTCGCGCGACTTCTACAGCAGCGCATCGGTCGGCGCGCACATCAAGAGCCCGGTGGAGCTGGTGGTGTCCACCTACCGCCGCCTCGGGCTGCAGCGCGTGCCCGGCATCCCGGACTTCAACGACACCACCGAGGCCATGGGCCAGAAGCTGCTGTTCCCGCCCAACGTGGCCGGCTGGGCCGGCGGGCGCAGCTGGATCACCCCGGGCCTGCTGCTGGTGCGCGGCAACTTCGTGTACGACACCGTGTTCCCGCCGATCGACTTCGTGGCGAACGACCGGGTGCCGGCGCAGCTCTACCAGATCATCTCGGTGGCCGACCGCCTGGCCCTGGGCCAGGACGTGACCAGCGCCACCCGGCCCGAGGGCAAGGAGGTCACCTCCATGTCCAACCAGGGCGACCGTGACGAGGACTTCAACACCCGCCTGGCCAGCTACCACGCCTGGCGCAAGGCCATCGAGAAGGTGCAGCCCATCCCGCGCGACCCGGCCCGGCTCGACCTCTCGGCCCTGGTGCGACAGGCCGGCTGCCGCACCGCGCAGGACGCGGTCGACCACCTGCTGCTGCGCTTCATGAGCCTGCCGGTGGACGCCGACACCCGCAGCCGCATCACCGCGCTGCTGCAGGCCGAACTCGGCACCACCGACCTGGCCCGCGCCGACACCTACATGGAGGACGCTCTGCGGCAGGTGCTGCACGTCATCCTCTCGCTGCCGGGTTACCAGGCCAGCTGAAGGCATGGCATGACGCACCACCACCACCCTGACGCCGCACACCCCGACGCTGCCCACCGCGTCCCCAGCCGGCGCGACATGCTGCGCACCCTGGCCGGCGCCGGGCTGGTGGCGGCCTGGCCGGTCTCGGCCCGCGCTGCGGCCCAGGCTGACGCCGCCGGCGGCCGCCCTGGCCGCATCCTGGTGGTGGTGGAGCTCACCGGCGCCAACGACGGCCTCAACACCCTGGTGCCCTACACCGACGACGCCTACTACCGGCTGCGTCCGCAGATCGCCGTGCCGGCCCGGCGCGTGCGCCGCATCGACGACCGCTTCGGCTTCAACCCCGGCATGGCCGGCTTCGAGCGGCTCTACAAGGACGGCCACATGGCCATCGTGCACGGCTGCGGCTATGCACAGCCGTCGTTCTCGCACTTCACCTCGGCGGCCTACTGGCACACCGGTGTGCCCAACGGCGGCGAGCCGCACGGCTGGCTGGGCCGCGTGGCCGATGCCATCGACCCCGGCCTCACGCCCAACTTCATCGTCAACATCGACGAGCGCCAGTCGCTGGCGGTGCGCGCCCGTCGCCATGTGCCGGTGGTCTTCAACGACCCCGACCGCTTTGCCCGCAAGGGCCTGCACGCCAGCCGGCCGCTGCTCGATGGCGCGCTGGCCCCGGTGGCGGGGCAGGGCGCCACCGCCCGCTACCTCGACGACGTGGCCCGCAGCGCCCGCGAGGCCTCGGCCCAGGTGCGTGCCGCCTGGGAGGCGTACCGCACGCCGGTGGACTACGGCATCATTTCCATGGACCTGCCCAAGGTCGCCAGCATGATCAGCGCCGGCATGCCCACCCGGCTGTACCACGTGGCCTACCGCCACAACGCCTTCGACACCCATGTGCAGCAGACCGACCTGCACCAGCGCCTGCTCACCTATGTGTCCGACGCCGTGTCCGGCTTCGTGAAGGACCTGCAGCGCATCGGGCGCGCCGACGACGTGGCCGTGCTGGTCTACTCCGAGTTCGGCCGCCGCCCGGCCGAGAACACCAGCCTGGGCACCGACCACGGCACCGCCAACCACATGTATGTGGTGGGCACCCGGGTCAAGGGCGGCCACTTCGGCGAAGCACCGTCCCTCACCCAGCTGGACGAGACCGGCAACCAGCGCCACACCACCGACTTCCGCCGCGTCTACGCCAGCCTGATTGAAGGCTGGCTGGGGCATGCCGACAGCGCCTCGCTGCTGTACGGACGGTACGAGACGCTGCCCTTGTGGGCCTGAAGCCTGGGCGCAGTGCCCGGACGGGTTCGCCGGGGGACAATACTGGCTTACCCGAGCGCTCCCCCCATGACCACCCCTGCCGCTTCTTCAACGTTCAGCCCCTGGCGCCTCTCCGTCGCGCCCATGATGGACTGGACCGACCGCCACTGCCGTTACCTGCACCGCCTGCTGAGCCGGCACACGCTGCTCTACACCGAGATGGTGACCACCGGCGCGCTGATGCATGGCAGCGTGCAGCGGCACCTGCGCTTCAATGCCGAGGAGCATCCGGTGGCGCTGCAGCTGGGCGGCAGCGAGCCCGACGAGCTGGCGCGCGCCGCCCGCATGGGGCAGGCGTGGGGCTATGACGAGATCAACCTGAACTGCGGCTGCCCCAGCGAGCGGGTGCAGCGCGGGGCCTTCGGTGCCTGCCTGATGGCCGAGCCGCAGACCGTGGCCGACGGGGTGAAGGCCATGCGCGATGCGGTGGACATTCCGGTGACGGTGAAGCACCGCATCGGCATCGACCGCACCGAGAGCTACGACTTTGTGCGCGACTTCGTGGGCACGGTGGCCGACGCCGGCTGCGAGGTGTTCATCGTCCATGCCCGCAACGCCTGGCTGCAGGGCCTGAGCCCGAAGGAAAACCGCGAGATCCCGCCGCTGCGCTACGAGCTGGCGCACCGCCTCAAGCAGGACTTTCCGCAGCTCACCATCGCGGTCAATGGCGGCATCACCACCAACGCGCAGATTGCCGAGCACCTGCAGCAGGTGGACGGCGTGATGGTGGGGCGCGAGGCCTACCACCATCCCTGGCTGCTCACCAGCTGGGACAGCTCCTTCTTCGGCCAGGACGCGCCAGCGCCCGACCGCAACGAAGTGGAAGAGCAGATGGTGCGCTACATGGAGCGGGCCCATGCCGAGGACGGCTGCCCCTGGTACGCCATTGCCCGCCACATGCTGGGCCTGCGCCACGGCCTGCGCGGGGCGCGCAAGTGGCGGCAGGTCTGGAGTGACCACCGTTTGAAGCCCCTGCCGCCGCGCGAGGTGTGGGCGCTGGCGCAGGAACATGCGAGCGACGAGGTGGACGCGGGCTTTGTGTCCCCCGACACCCTCCCGCAAGGAGCCGCGGCATGAGCACCTTGCCGTCGCCCCTGAGCGTTGCTCCACAGATCATCGATACCCCGGCCGGCCCGGTGGCGGTCTACATGGCGCAGCCCGCCCAGCCGTCCGACCTGCCGCCCCTGCTGCTGGTGCACAGCGTCAACGCCGCCGCCTCGGCCGCCGAGGTGGCGCCGTTGTTCGAGCAGGCCCGCAGCCACTGCACCGTGGTGGCGCTGGACCTGCCGGGCTTCGGCCACAGCGACCGCAGCGACCGGCCCTACACCCCGCGCCTGATGACCGATGCGGTGCACGCGGCCATCGCCTGGACCCTGCAGCAGACCGGCGCCGGCGCGGTGGACGCGCTGGGCGTGTCGCTGGGCAGCGAGTTCGTGGTGCGGGCGCAGCAGGAGCAGCCCGCCACCATCCGCCGTCTGGCGCTGGTCAGCCCCACCGGCTTCTCGCGCAGCAAACGCCGCCACGGCCCGCCGGGCTCCACGCTGATGCTGCCCTGGCTCTACCGCCTGCTCACCCGGCCGGGCTGGGGTGAACGCATCTTCGGCTGGCTCACGAAGCCGGGCGTGATCCGCTACTTTCTCAAGCGCACCTTCGGCCGCCCGCAGATCGACGAGGCGCTGTGGGCCTTTGCGGTGGCCACCACGCGCCAGCCGGGTGCGCGCCGTGCGCCGCTGTGCTTCGTGTCGGCCGGGCTGTTCAGCGCCGACATCAACACCTTGTACGAGGCGGTGCAGTGCCCGGTGTGGGTGAGCATGGCCACGCGCGGCGACTTCACCGACTACCAGGGACGCAGCACGGTGGACGACCGGCCGAACTGGCGCTTCGAGGCGGTGCCGGGTGGCGCGCTGCCGTATTTCGAAGACCTGCCCGGGTTCACCCGGCGGCTCGACGCCTTCTGGCGCGGCTGATCAGACCGCCGCTTCCAGCCCGCTGCGAAAGTGTTCGCGCATGCGGTGGGCGGCGAGCAGCGGGTCGCGCTGGGTCAGAGCCTGCACGATCGCGCGGTGCTCGGCCAGCGATTCGCTGATGCGCCCGGTCTTGAACAGCGAGTGGTGGCGGTTGAGCTTCATGACCTTGCGCAGGTCGGCCACCATCTGGTCGCGCCAGCGGTTGTCGGCGATTTCCAGCAGCCGCATGTGGAACTGCTCGTTCAGGGCGAAGAAGCGGTCGCGGTCGGTGGCGGCGGCTTCGAGTTCGTCGTGCAGGGCCTGCAGGCCGGCCAGTTCGGCATCGGTGGCGCGCTGGGCCACCACGCCGGCCGCGTCGGATTCCAGCAGGGCCAGCAGGTGGTAGACGTCGGCCAGGTCCTTCTCGGACACTTCGGTCACGTAGGCGCCGCGCCGCACCTTCATGGTCACCAGGCCTTCGGCGGCCAGCACCTTCAGCGCCTCGCGCAGGGGCGTGCGGCTGATGCCCAGTTCTTCCGCGATCTTGAGTTCGTCGATCCAGCTGCCCGGCTCCAGCTCGCGGTGGAAAATGCGCTGCCGCAGCCGCTCGGCGACTTCTTCGTACAGGGCGCGGGGGGCGAGGGCGGTGGCGGACATGGGTGAAGTGCAGGGCGGAGCCGTCAGGATGGAGTCGGTATTCTGCATCAATAATTATGAATGATGTAAACTCCGCCAATCCGGGATGACCTGACATCACGCCCTATCCACGCCGATTTCACGCCGCTTCCACGCCCCGCACCATGAGCTCCTCGAACCCCGAATTCACCCCTCCGTCGTACGAAGCCTGGCTCAAGGCGGCCCAGAAATCGGCCCCCGGCGGGCAGATCGAGGCGCTCAACTGGACCACGCCGGACGGCATTGTGGTCAAGCCGCTGTACACCGCAGCCGATGTGGCCAACCTGCCCCACACCCACACGCTGCCGGGCCTGGAGCCCTTCATCCGTGGACCGCAGGCCACCATGTACGCGGTGCGGCCCTGGACCATCCGGCAGTACGCCGGCTTCTCCACCGCGGAAGAATCCAACGCCTTTTACCGCCGCGCGCTGGCGGCCGGCGGGCAGGGCGTGTCGGTGGCCTTCGACCTGGCCACCCACCGGGGTTACGACAGCGACCACCCGCGCGTGACCGGCGACGTGGGCAAGGCCGGCGTGGCCATCGACAGCGTGGAGGACATGAAGATCCTGTTCGACGGCATCCCGCTCGACAAGGTGTCGGTCTCCATGACCATGAACGGCGCCGTGCTGCCGGTGCTGGCCGGCTATGTGGTGGCCGCCGAGGAGCAGGGCGTCGCACAGGAGCTGCTGGCCGGGACCATCCAGAACGACATCCTCAAGGAGTTCATGGTCCGCAACACCTACATCTACCCGCCCGAGCCGAGCATGCGGATCATCGGCGACATCATCGAGTACACGGCGAAGCACATGCCGAAGTTCAACTCGATCTCCATCAGCGGCTACCACATGCAGGAAGCCGGGGCCAACCAGGCGCTGGAGCTGGCCTTCACCCTGGCCGACGGCAAGGAGTATGTGAAGACCGCCCTGGCCAAGGGCATGGACGTGGACGACTTTGCCGGGCGCCTGAGCTTCTTCTGGGCCATCGGCATGAACTTCTACCTGGAGATCGCCAAGATGCGCGCGGCCCGCCTGCTGTGGTGCCGCATCATGAAGGGCTTCGGCGCCAGGAACCCCAAGAGCCTGATGCTGCGCACCCATTGCCAGACCTCGGGCTGGAGCCTGACCGAGCAGGACCCCTACAACAACATCGTGCGCACCACCATCGAAGCCATGGCGGCGGTGTTCGGCGGCACCCAGAGCCTGCACACCAACAGCTTCGACGAAGCCATTGCGCTGCCCACCGAGTTCAGCGCCCGCATCGCCCGCAACACCCAGCTGATCATCCAGGAAGAGACCCACATCACGAATGTGATCGACCCATGGGCCGGCAGCTACATGATGGAGAAGCTCACCCAGGACATGGCCGATGCCGCCTGGGCCATCATCGAAGAGGTCGACGCCATGGGCGGCATGACCCGCGCGGTGGACAGCGGCTGGGCCAAGCTCAAGATCGAGGCCGCTGCCGCCGAGAAGCAGGCCCGCATCGACTCGGGCAAGGATGTCATCGTCGGCGTCAACAAGTACCGCCTGAAGGACGAGCCGCCGGTCGAGGCCCGCGACATCGACAACATGGCGGTGCGCGACGGCCAGATCGCCCGCCTGCAGCAGATCCGAGCCACCCGCGACAGCGCCGCCGTGCAGGCCGCGCTCGATGCCCTCACCGCCGCCGCCGAGAGCGGCCAGGGCAACCTGCTGGACCTGTCCATCAAGGCCATCCGCCTGCGCGCCACGGTGGGCGAGGTGAGCGATGCACTGGAACAGGTGTTCGGCCGCCACCGCGCCGACACCCAGAAGGTGACCGGCGTGTACGCCGCCGCCTACGACAGCGCCGAGGGCTGGGCCCAGCTGCAGCAGGAGATTGCCGCCTTCGGCGACGAACACGGCCGCCGCCCGCGCGTGATGATCAGCAAGCTCGGCCAGGATGGCCACGACCGGGGCGCCAAGGTGGTGGCCACCGCCTTTGCCGACCTCGGCTTCGACGTGGACATGGGCCCGCTGTTCCAGACGCCCGAAGAGTGCGCCCGCCAGGCCATCGAGAACGATGTGCACGCGGTCGGCGTGAGCACCCTGGCCGCCGGCCACAAGACCCTGGTGCCGGCCATCATTGCCGAGCTGAAGAAGCAGGGCGCCGACGACATCATCGTGTTCGTGGGCGGCGTCATTCCGCGCCAGGACTACGAGTTCCTGTATGAGGCCGGCGTCAAGGGCATCTACGGCCCCGGCACCCCGATTCCCGCCAGCGCCAAGGACGTGCTGGAACAGATCCGCAAAGCCGTGGCCTGAAGGCGCGACGTGACGCCGCAAGCGTTCTTCGACGGCATCGTGCACGGCCAGGGCATGGCCCAGCGCCGCGCCATGGCCAAGGCCATCACGCTGCTGGAATCCACCCGGGCCGACCACCGCAGCCAGGCCGATGCCCTGCTGACCGAGCTGCTGCCGCACACCGGCCGGGCCTTCCGCCTGGGCATCAGCGGCGTGCCGGGTGTGGGCAAGAGCACCTTCATCGAGGCCCTGGGCCTGTTCCTGATCGAACGGGGTCACCGGGTGGCTGTGCTGACCATCGACCCTTCCAGCACCGTGTCGGGCGGCTCCATCCTGGGCGACAAGACGCGCATGGAGCGGCTGTCGGTGCACGAGCGGGCCTACATCCGCCCCAGCCCGAGCAGCGGCACCCTGGGCGGCGTGGCCGAAAAGACCCGGGAGGCCATGCTGGTGTGCGAGGCCGCCGGGTTCGATGTGGTCATCGTCGAGACGGTGGGCGTGGGCCAGAGCGAGACCGCCGTGGCCGGCATGACCGACATGTTCTGCCTGCTGCAGCTGCCCAACGCCGGCGACGACCTGCAGGCCATCAAGAAGGGCGTGATGGAGCTGGCCGACCTGGTGGTGATCAACAAGGCCGACATCGACGTGGATGCCGCCACCCGCGCCAGGGCGCAGATCACCTCGTCGCTGCGGCTCTTGGGTCAGCAGGGGCGGCCCGAGCATGCGCACCATGACGACTCGATCTGGCACCCTCAGGCGATCCAGCTCAGCGCCTTGCTGGGTCAGGGCGTCGATGCCTTCTGGGACGCCGTGAGCCGCTTCCGAGATCTGCAGACCGCCAACGGCCAGCTGGCCCAGCGCCGCCAGCAGCAGGCCCGGGCCTGGATGTGGGAGCGCATCGAGGCCGGCCTCAAGCAACGTTTCCGCAGCCATCCCGCCGTGCAGGCGGCGCTGGACGACACCACCCGCCGCGTGCTGGACGGCACGCTGCCCGCCAGCACGGCCGCGCGCCAGCTGCTGGCGCTGTTCGACTGATTTTTCTGGAGAAGACACATGCAGGACATCCTTCGGCAACTCGAAGACAAACGCGCGGCGGCCCGCCTGGGCGGCGGCGAGAAGCGCATTGCGGCCCAGCACGCCAAGGGCAAGCTGACCGCCCGCGAGCGGCTGGAAGTGCTGCTGGACGAGGGCACCTTCGAAGAGTGGGACATGTTCGTCGAGCACCGCTGCACCGACTTCGGCATGCAGGACAACAAGGTGCCGGGCGACGGCGTGGTCACCGGATACGGCATGATCAACGGCCGCCTGGTGTTCGTCTTCAGCCAGGACTTCACCGTGTTCGGCGGCGCGCTCTCCGAAGCCCATGCCGAGAAGATCTGCAAGATCATGGACCAGGCCATGAAGGTCGGCGCCCCGGTGATTGGCCTCAACGACTCGGGCGGTGCCCGCATCCAGGAAGGCGTGGCCTCGCTGGGTGGTTATGCCGAGGTGTTCCAGCGCAACGTGCTGGCCAGCGGCGTGGTGCCGCAGATCAGCATGATCATGGGCCCGTCGGCCGGAGGTGCGGTGTACTCCCCGGCCATGACCGACTTCATCTTCATGGTCAAGGACAGCTCCTACATGTTCGTGACCGGCCCCGAGGTGGTGAAGACGGTCACCCACGAGGAGGTGACCGCCGAGGAACTGGGCGGCGCCATCACCCACACCACCAGGAGCGGCGTGGCCGACCTGGCCTTCGAGAACGATGTGGAGGCGCTGCTCATGCTGCGCCGCCTCTACAACTACCTGCCGCTGAACAACCGCGAGAAGGCCCCGGTGCGCCCCAGCGGCGACCCCATCGACCGGATGGAACTCAGCCTGGACACGCTGGTGCCGGAGAACCCCAACAAGCCCTACGACATGAAGGAGCTGATCCTCAAGATCGTGGACGACGGCGATTTCTTCGAGCTGCAGCCCGAGTACGCCAAGAACATCCTGATCGGCTTTGCCCGCATGGACGGCCAGACCGTGGGCATCGTGGCCAACCAGCCCCTGGTGCTGGCGGGTTGCCTGGACATCAAGAGCAGCATCAAGGCCGCGCGCTTCGTGCGCTTCTGCGACGCCTTCAGCATCCCGGTCATCACCTTCGTGGACGTGCCCGGCTTCATGCCCGGCACCAGCCAGGAGTACGGCGGCATCATCAAGCACGGCGCCAAGCTGCTGTATGCCTATGCCGAGTGCACCGTGCCCAAGATCACCGTGATCACCCGCAAGGCCTACGGCGGCGCCTACGACGTGATGGCGTCCAAGCACCTGCGCGGTGACGTGAACTTCGCCTGGCCCAATGCCGAGATCGCGGTGATGGGCGCCAAGGGTGCGGTGGAGATCATCTTCCGCGAGGAGAAGAAGGACCCGGCCAAGCTGGCCCAGCGCGAGGCCGAGTACAAGGCCCGCTTTGCCAACCCCTTTGTGGCCGGCGCACGCGGCTTCATCGACGACGTGATCCTGCCCCACGAGACCCGCAAGCGCATCTGCCGCTCGCTGGTGATGCTCAAGGACAAGAAGATCGAGAACCCGTGGCGCAAGCACGGCAACATTCCGCTGTGAGCGCCCGAGGAGAAGACACCATGTTCAACAAGATCCTGATTGCCAACCGCGGCGAGATCGCCTGCCGCGTGATCGCCACCGCCAAGAAGATGGGCATCGCCACCGTGGCGGTGTACTCCGACGCCGACAAGGAAGCCCGCCATGTGCAGCTGGCCGACGAGGCGGTGCGCCTGGGCCCGCCGCCCTCGCGCGAGAGCTACCTGCTGGGCGACGCCATCATTGCGGCCGCCCAGGTCACCGGCGCCCAGGCCATCCACCCCGGCTACGGCTTCCTGTCCGAGAACGAGGACTTTGCCCGCAAGGTGGAAGAAGCCGGGCTGGTGTTCATCGGCCCCAAGCACTACAGCATCGCGGCCATGGGCGACAAGATCGCCTCCAAGAAGCTGGCCAACGAGGCCAAGGTCAGCACCATCCCCGGTCACAACGAGCCGATCCAGTCGCCGGAAGAGGCGGTGGGCATCGCGCAGAAGATCGGCTACCCGGTGATGATCAAGGCCAGTGCCGGCGGCGGTGGCAAGGGCCTGCGCGTGGCCTTCAACGACAAGGAATGCTTCGAGGGCTTCACCAGCTGCCGCAACGAGGCGCGCAACAGCTTCGGCGACGACCGCGTGTTCATGGAGAAGTTCGTCCAGGAGCCGCGCCACATCGAGATTCAGGTGCTGGGCGACAGCCATGGCAACGTGATCTACCTCAACGAGCGCGAATGTTCCATCCAGCGCCGCCACCAGAAGGTGATCGAGGAAGCGCCGTCGCCCTTCATTTCCGACGCCACCCGCAAGGCCATGGGCGAGCAGGCTGTGGCCCTGGCCAAGGCGGTGAAGTACCAGAGCGCCGGCACGGTGGAGTTCGTGGTGGGCAAGGACCAGGACTTCTACTTCCTGGAAATGAACACCCGCCTGCAGGTGGAGCACCCGGTGACCGAGTGCATCACCGGCCTGGACCTGGTGGAACTCATGATCCGTGTGGCCGCCGGCGAGCAGCTGCCGCTGACCCAGGCCGACGTCAAGCGCGAAGGCTGGGCCATCGAGTGCCGCATCAACGCCGAGGACCCGTTCCGCAACTTCCTCCCCAGCACCGGCCGCCTGGTGCGCTTTGCACCGCCCGCGCAGAGCATGTGGCAGGCCAACACCGCCGACCGCTTCGGCGTGCGGGTGGACACCGGCGTGCTGGACGGCGGCGAGATCCCGATGTTCTACGACTCGATGATCGCCAAGCTCATCGTGCACGGCAAGGACCGCAACGACGCGATCGCCAAGATGCGCGAGGCCCTGAACGGTTTCGTCATCCGGGGCGTGCAGAGCAACATCCCGTTCCAGGCGGCGCTGCTGGCGCACCCGAAATTCGTCACTGGCGAGTTCAACACCGGTTTCATCGCCGAACACTACGGCCAGGGCTTCCGCGCCGAGGACGTGCCGCACGACGACCCCGACTTCCTGGTGGCCCTGGCCGCCTTCGTGCGCCGCAAGAGCCGCGAGCGCGCGGCCGGCATCAGTGGCCAGCTGCCGGGCTACGGCGTGAAGGTCGGGCACGACTACCGGGTCATCACGCTCGATGGCCAGGGCGGCCAGCACACCTACTCGGCGGTGCATGTGGATGAAGTCACCGGCCAGCTCGGGGCTGCCGTGGTGACGGTGGGCGACAAGCGCTATGCCATCCAGAGCCCGTCCCGCCTGAACGACATCTGCATCAGCGGCACCTGCAACGACCGGCCCTTCACCGCCCAGATCGAGCGCGGCACGGCGCGCAACCCGCTGGCGCTGGTGGTGCAGCACAACGGCACCCGCATCGAGGCCATGGTGGTCTCGCCGCGCATGGCCGAGCTGCATGCGCTGATGCCCTTCAAGGCGCCGGCCGACATGAGCCGCTTCGTGCTCTCGCCCATGCCCGGCCTGCTGGTGCAGGTGGCGGTGCAGCCGGGCCAGAAGGTGCAGGCCGGCGAGCGCGTGGCGGTGATCGAAGCCATGAAGATGGAGAACGTGCTGTTTGCGGCGGCCGACGGCGTGGTGGCCAAGGTGCTGGCCAGCCAGGGTGAATCGCTGGTCGTCGACCAGCCCATAGTGGAGTTCGAGCAATGAAGGGCCGACCATTCAAGGTGCTGGGCATCCAGCAGATCGCCATCGGCGGCCCGGACAAGCAGCGACTGCAGAAGCTCTGGGTCGAGATGCTGGGGCTGGAGGTCACCGGCACTTTCCGCAGCGAGCGCGAGAACGTGGACGAGGACATCTGCGCCATCGGCAGCGGCCCGTTCAAGGTCGAGGTCGATCTGATGCAGCCGCTCGATCCCGAGAAGAAGCCGGCGGTGCACACCACGCCGCTCAACCACATCGGCCTGTGGATCGACGACCTGCCGCGGGCGGTGGAGTGGCTCACCGCCCAGGGCGTGCGCTTCGCACCGGGCGGCATCCGCAAGGGCGCGGCGGGCTACGACATCACCTTCCTGCACCCCAAGTCGAACGACGAATTCCCGATCGCGGGCGAGGGTGTGCTGGTGGAGCTGGTGCAGGCGCCGCCCGAAGTGATCGCGGCTTACTCGGCAATCATGTAGGTCTTGGTGAGGTGCTCCAGCACCTCGAACTCGCCCACAAAGCCGGGCGGCAGGTACAGCGCCTCCCCCGGCCCGGCCTCCTCGAACCCGCCCCGGGCATCGTGCACCCGGCAGCGGCCGCTGACCACGGTGAACAGTTCGCGCTCGGTCGGCCCCATGGCAATGCGCCAGTGGCCGGGCTCGCAGCGCCACACGCCGCAGTACACCCGCCCGGCCGGCAGGGCCTCGTCCACCCGGTTCCAGGTTTCCCGCAACGGGTTGCCCTGGATCAGCCGCTCCGGTTTGGGGCGGTCCAGCGAAGGTGTATCGGCCGGTTGGGCGGTGAGCTTGAGGAGCAGGGCAGGGGTGGTCATGGGCAGCGGTCGGCTCGTCGTCGGATGACGCGACAAAGCCAGGTAAAGACCCCCGATTCTCGCAAACCTGCCTTCAGAAACTGCCGTTGCAGGCCGATGTGAAGGGCATTCCCGGTGCTGTTCCGGCCATTGCCGCCAGACCGGATTCCTTACAGTTTGCAGGGCCAGCAACGGCCTTGAAGCCAGGAGAACCTTCATGACACCGGTGCCCGATTCGGGGTTCAGTCTGTCCACCCACGAGCCGCAGGAGCCGCAGGTGGCGCTGCTGGGTGGCGCCACCGATCTGATGGAGGCGTTCAGCCTGCGCATGGCCCGCCACGGCATGTGCGTGAGCCGCCGCATGATGCTGGCCGACCCGGCCTATGCCCGCCAGCAGGCCGCCCATGCCCACACCTTCGACGACCCGCTGCTGGTCCTGATGGCCCTGGAGCTGATGCGCCAGTTCGAATCGGACCCGTCGGTGTTCGGCCATCTGCATTGACATCGCCTGAAAGTGCCATGCAACACAACATCCTGATCCGTCCGGTGGCCGCGCTCATGCGCCGCCTGCCCCTGCGTTCCAAGCTGGCCCTGGTGGCGCTGGCCGCGTTGTGGCCCTTGCCCCTGTTGTGGCTGCACCCCGAGCTTTCGCTGGTGGTGGCCCCGCTGGCCGCGGTGGTCATGGTGTGGCTGCTGGCCGGTCTGGATGCGAGCTTTCGCAGCGACCTGCGCCAGATCATCGACGTGATGGAGCAGACCACCTCGGGCAACCTGCGCGCCAGCCTGCGCGTGCGCGGGCGCGACGAGCTGGCCGACCTCACCCGGCTGCTCGACCGCATGATCGGCAGCCTCTCGGCCATGGTGGCCGAGGTGCGCAGCAATTCGGCCCTGGTGGCCCATGCCGGCCAGAGCCTGGCCAGCGGCAACCGCGATCTGGCCGACCGCACCGAGCAGCAGGCCGCCAACCTGGAGCAGACGGCCGCCAGCGTGCAGGAGCTCACCGGCACGGTGGCCCAGAACGCCAGCACCGCCGGCGAATCCGACGCCCAGGCCGCGCGGGTGCGCGACATGGCCGAGGCCGGCTCGCAGTCCATGGTGCGGGCGGTGGAGTCGGTCGAGGGCATCCAGAAAAGTGCGCAGCAGATGAACGAGATCATCGGCGTGATCGACAGCCTGGCCTTCCAGACCAACATCCTGGCGCTCAATGCCGCCGTGGAAGCCGCCCGGGCCGGCGAACAGGGCCGTGGCTTTGCCGTGGTGGCCAACGAGGTGCGCTCGCTGGCCCAGCGCTCGGCGGCGTCGGCCCGCGAGATCCGCGAACTCATCCAGTCTTCACGCAGCCAGGTGGAGTCCAGCGTGGGCCTGATCCGCCACGCCGGCACCAACATGGCCGAGATCGTCTCTGGCGTGCGGGGCGTGGCCGCCAACATGTCGCTGATCTCCGCGTCGAGTGCCGAGCAGAGCGGGGCGCTCAGCGAGATCGCATCGGCCGTGGCCCAGCTCGACCAGATCACCCAGAGCAATGCCCAGATGGTCGATCTGGCGGTCAGCGAGGCCAACCGGCTGGAGCAGCGTGCAGCGCACCTGGCCCGTGCCGTGGCCAGCTTCATGCTGCAGCAGGGCACGGCCGAGGAGGCGCTGCATCTGGTGGAGCGGGCGGTGTCGTTCCGCCAGCAGGTGGGCCGCGAGGCTTTCGTGCGCGAGCTGACCGAGCCTTCGCGCGGCTTCCACGACCGGGACATGTACATCTTTGCGCTCGATGCGTCGGGCGTGTACCGCGCCTTCGGCGGCAAGCCCGAGAAGGTGGGCAGCCGGGTGCAGGACATCGCCGGCATCGACGGCAACGCCCTGCTGGCGTCCATCATCGAGCAGGCCGAGCACGGCCCGGGGTGGGTCGAGTACGACATCGTCAACCCGACCACCGGCGCGGTGCAGGCCAAGATGTCGTATGTGGTGAAGGTGGACGATCTGTACGTGGGCTGCGGCGTCTACAAGACCGCGGCGGCCCGGGTGGCGGCCTGACCGGGCAGATCAGCCGCCCTGGCGGCGCGCCCGTGCACGGGCCAGTGCAGCTTCCACCACGGCCCGCTTGCGTTCCAGCTCGGCCGGGTCGGTGATGGCCGAATGGGCCGGCAGGTCGGCCAGCTTGGCTTCGAGCTGCACCGTCTGCTTCGTGTCCTGCGCCGCCTTCTCGCGTGCCAGACGCGCCTTGCGCGCCTCGTAGCGGTCCTTGGCGGCCTGTGCCTGTTGCGGGGTCCAGGCCTGCCAGCCGGTGGACCCGCCACTGACCGGCTCCAGCGAGATGCAGTCCACCGGGCACACCGGGATGCACAGCTCGCAACCGGTGCAGTGGGGTTCCACCACGGTGTGCATGCGTTTGTGGATGCCGACGATGGCATCGGTCGGACAGGCCTTGATGCACAGCGTGCAGCCGATGCACCAGTCCTCGTCGATGATGGCCACCGTCACCGGGCCTTCGATGCCGAAATCGGTGTCGAGGGGGCCCTCAGGCAGGCCGGTGATGGCGGCCAGCCGCGCGATGCCTTCCTGTCCACCCGGCGGGCACTGCCGGATGCTGGCCTGGCCTGCCACGATGGCCTGGGCATAGGCGGCGCAGTCGGCGTAGCTGCAGCGCTGGCACTGCGTCTGGGGCAGGGCGGCATCGATGCGCCGCGCCAGGTCGTCCATGCCTCAGGCGGGGGTCTTGCGGCTGCGGGCAGCCGCCTTTTTGGCCGGCGCCGAGGTGCCTGAGGCGGCCTTGGGAGCGCGCGCGCTGGAGATGCCTTCCTGGTGCGCCAGGATGAACTGCTTGACCACCGGGTACACCATCTCGCGCCACCGACGGCCACTGAAGATGCCGTAGTGGCCGGCGCCCTTGGCTTCAAAGTGGGTGCGGTGCTTCTGGTCGATGCCGGTGCACAGGTCGTGCGCGGCAGCGGTCTGGCCCGAGCCGGAAATGTCGTCGAGCTCGCCTTCGACCGTCAGCAGGCCGGTGTGGCGGATGTCGGCCGGACGCACCCGCTCGGCCTTGCCGGCCGCGTTCTTCACGTCCCAGGTGCCGTTGACCAGCTTGAATTCCTGGAACACCGTCTCGATGGTCTCGAGGTAGTAGTCGGCGTCCATGTCGAGCACGGCGTTGTACTCGTCGTAGAACTGGCGGTGGGCTTCGGCGCTCTCGTTGTCGCCCTTCACCAGGTTCTGGAAGTAGTCGTAGTGGCTGTTGGCATGACGGTCCGGGTTCATGGCCACAAAGCCCGAGTGCTGCAGGAAGCCGGGGTAGACACGGCGGCCGGCACCGGGGAACTTGTCCGGCACGCGGTAGATGACGTTGTTCTCGAACCAGGCGTGGCTGCGCTGGGTGGCCAGGTTGTTGACGGCCGTGGGGGAGCGGCGGGCATCGATGGGGCCACCCATCATGGTCATGGACAGCGGGGTGCTCTCGCCCCGGCTGGCCATGAGGGAGACGGCAGCGAGCACCGGCACGGTGGGCTGGCAGACGCTCATCACATGGCAGTTGCCGTACTGCCCCTGCAGGTAGCGGATGAATTCCTGCACGTAGTTGACGTAATCGTCGAGGTGGAACGCGCCCTCGCTCATCGGGACCAGGCGGGCGTTCTTCCAGTCGGTGATGTAGACCTTGTGGTCCTTGAGCAGGGTGCGCACCGTGTCGCGCAGCAGCGTGGCGTAATGGCCCGAGAGCGGTGCCACCACCAGCACCACCGGCTGGGCCTTGAGCGTGGCCAGCGTGGCGGTGTCGTCCGAGAAACGCTTGAAGCGGCGCAGCTCGCAAAAGGGCTTGTCCACCTCGACCCGCTCATGGATGGCCACTTCCACGCCGTTCACGTCGACCGTGCGGATGCCGAAGGCCGGCTTCTCGTAGTCCTTGCCCAGGCGGTGCAGCAGGTCGTAGCCGGCCTAGATGCGCTGTGCGCCGGGCAGTTGTGCCAGGGGCAGTGCCGGGTTGCTGAACATGCGCGACGCGACACTCGCCAGATCGGCGAACGGCTCCATGATGGAGCGCTGGGTTTCATAGAACTGGTACAGCATGGGCCAAGACTCCGCGTTATGTTGCAGTGCAATATAACAGTATGTACCGTTTCCGGTGCGGGGAAAAACCAGTGAAAAACGGCCGGACTGTCGCTCAGGCGGCAGTCCGGCCGTTCAGATCGACCAGCGGGTGGCGTCAGACCACGGCAGCGATCGCGCGGCAGACGTAGTCGATGTTCTTGCTGTTGAGCGCCGCCACGCACATGCGGCCGGTGTCGGTGCCGTACACGCCGAACTCGCTGCGCAGGCGCACCATCTGGTCCTTGCTCAGGCCCGAGTAGCTGAACATGCCGATCTGGGTGGTGATGAAGGACATGTCCTGCTGCACGCCGGCGGCCTTCAGGCCGTCGACCAGCTTCTGGCGCATGGCCTTGATGCGCACCCGCATCTCGCCCAGCTCGGTCTCCCACTGGGCGCGCAGCTCGGGGTTGTTCAGCACGGCAGCGACCACGGCGCCGCCGTGGGTGGGCGGGTTGGAGTAGTTGGTGCGGATGACGATCTTGAGCTGGCTCAGCACGCGGTCGGCCTCTTCCTTGCTGGCGCACAGCACCGACAGGGCGCCCACGCGCTCGCCGTACAGGCTGAAGCTCTTGGAGAACGAGGTGGAGACGAAGAAGTCCAGGCCGGCGGCCACGAACTTGGCGATCACGGCGCCGTCTTCGGCGATGCCGTGGCCGAAGCCCTGGTAGGCCATGTCCAGGAACGGGGTCAGGCCACGGGCCTTGACGGCGGCGATCACCTGGTCCCACTGGGCCGGGGTGATGTCGTAGCCGGTGGGGTTGTGGCAGCAGGCGTGCAGCACGACGATGGTGCCCGGTGCGGCCGCGTTCAGGCTGGCCAGCATGCCGTCGAAGTTGACGCCGCGCTTGTCGGCGTCGTAGTAGGCGTAGGTGCCCACGTTGAAGCCGGCGTTGGTGAACAGGGCGCGGTGGTTCTCCCAGCTCGGATCGCTGATCAGCACGGTGGCGTTAGGGCTCAGGCGCTTGAGGAAGTCGGCGCCGATCTTCAAGCCGCCGGTGCCGCCGATGGCCTGCACCGTGGCCACACGGCCACTCTTCACCGGCTCGCTGTCGGCGCCGAAGACCAGGCCCTTGACGGCCGCGTCGTACGCGGCAATGCCGTCGATGGGCAGGTAGCCTCGGGCGGTGGGCTTGTCCATCAGGGCCTTTTCGGCAGCCTGCACGCACTGCAGCAGGGGCAGCTTGCCGTTGTCGTCGAAATACACGCCCACGCCCAGGTTGACCTTGTTCGGGTTGGTGTCGGCAGCGAATTGCTCGTTCAGACCCAGGATCGGGTCGCGCGGGGCCATTTCAACGGCGGTGAAGAGAGACATGGAACGTCCTTGGGGTGGAATGTGGGGGGCCTGCGGCTCATCGGCCGGGCAACCTAGAATTTTAGCCTTCCCGCTCCCCTGACTGCCGACCCCATGAACCCTGCCGACATGCCCCCCATCGAGACCTGTGACGTGCTGGTGGCCGGCGCCGGCGTGGTGGGGCTGGCCGTGGCGCGTGCGCTGGCGCTGCAGGGCCGGGAGGTGATGGTGCTCGAGCGCGAGGCCACCATCGGCACCGGCACCAGCTCGCGCAACAGCGAGGTCATCCATGCCGGCATCTATTACCCGGCCGGGTCGCTCAAGGCGCGGCTGTGCGTGCAGGGCAAGCAGATGCTGTATGCCTACTGCGCCGAGCGCGGTGTGGCGTTCCGGCGCTGCGGCAAGCTGATCGTGGCCAACACGCCTTCCCAGCTCGCCGCGCTGCCCGCCATCGTTGAACGGGCCCGGGCCAACGGTGTGGACGATCTGGTGCTGCTTGACCGCGATCAGGCCCGCGCCCTGGAGCCCGCCCTGGAATGCCTGGGCGCGGTGCATTCGCCGTCCACCGGCATCGTCGACAGCCACGGGCTGATGCTCGCCCTGCAGGGCGATCTGGAGCACGCCGGCGGGCTGGTGGCCTGCCACAGCAGCGTGGCCAGCGTGAGGGTGCGGCCCGAGGGCCTGCTCGTCACCACCGAGGACGGCACCCGGCTGCTCGCCCGCGCGCTGGTCAATGCCGCCGGTCTGCACGCCTGCGATCTGGCCCGTTGCATCGACGGTCTGGACCCGCGCCATGTGCCCATCCCGCACTACGCCAAGGGCAACTACTTCACGCTGGCCGGTCGGGCGCCGTTCCAGCACCTCATCTACCCGGCGCCCGAGCCGGACAAGCACCTGGCCGGGCTGGGGGTGCACCTCACGCTCGACCTGGGTGGCCAGGCCAAGTTCGGACCCGACGTGCAGTGGGTGGCGCGTGCGGACGATCTGCAGGTCGATCCCGCCCGGGGCGACGCCTTCTATGCCGAGGTGCGTCGCTACTGGCCGGGCCTGGCCGATGGCAGTCTGCAGCCGGGTTACGCCGGCATGCGTCCCAAGATCAGCGGGCCCGACGAGCCGGCGGCCGACTTCGTATTGCAGGGCCCGGCGGTGCACGGCGTGCCGGGGCTGGTGAACCTGTTCGGCATCGAATCGCCCGGCCTCACCAGCAGCCTGGCCATCGGCCAGGCCGTGGCGGCCCTGCTCGCCTGAGGGACGGGCCTCAGCGCCGCAGGGCGGCCAGGGCCTCGGCGGCCTCCCGCACCAGCGCCGGCCCCCGGTAGATCAGGCCGGTGTAGATCTGGACCACGTCGGCCCCGGCCTCGACCTTGCTCACCGCATCGGCCGCGCTCATCACGCCGCCCACACCGATGATGGGGAAGCGCTGGCCCAGGGCCTGCCGCAGCTGCCGGATCACCCGGTTGCTGGCCTGCAGCACCGGCGCACCCGAAAGGCCACCGGCTTCCTCGGCATGGGGCAGGCCCGCCACCGCTTCGCGGCTGAGGGTGGTGTTGGTGGCAATGACGCCCAGGGCCTGGGTGGGCTCGCCCTGGCCGTCGCAGCCGTGGCGGCGCAGGGTGGCGGCAATCACGCCGATCTGTGCGTCGTCCAGGTCGGGCGCGATCTTGATGAACACCGGGATGCGCCGCTGGTGCCGGGCGGCCAGCTGTTCGCGGCGCTCCATCACGGCGCCGATCAGTGCGTCCAGGGCTTCGTCGGACTGCAGGCTGCGCAGGTTCTTCGTGTTCGGGCTGGAGATGTTCACCGTCACGTAGTCGGCGTGCGGGTAGACGCCGTCGAGGCAGGTGAGGTAGTCGTCGGTGGCCCGTTCGATCGGCGTGGCCGCGTTCTTGCCGATGTTCAGACCCAGCAGCATGGGCATGCCGGCATGCTGGCCCCGGCGGCGGAAACGGGCCTGCTGCACATTGCGCAGGAAGGCCTCCAGCCCCTCGTTGTTGAAGCCCAGCCGGTTGATCAGGGCCTGCCGCGCCGGCAGCCGGAACATGCGCGGCCTGGGGTTGCCGGCCTGCCCCAGGGGCGTGACCGTACCCACCTCCACGAACCCGAAGCCCATGGCGGCCAGGCCGTCGATGCAGCGGGCGTTCTTGTCCAGTCCGGCGGCCAGACCGACCCGGTTGGGAAAGCTCAGTCCGGCCACGGTGATGGCGTCGTCCACCCGGCGCTCGCTGTACAGGCAGGTCAGCGGGGAATGCTGCAGCCGGGCGATCGCCCCGAGCGTGAGGTCATGGGCCTGCTCCGGGTCCATGCCGAACAGGAAGGGGCGCGCCGCGCCGTAGGGGAGGAGTGACATCGGATAATCCGCCGGTTCAGACAACCTCCGATTCTCTCAAATGACCCAAGACGAACTCAAAGCCCTGGTGGGCCAGGCCGCCCTGCACTATGTCGAACCCGGCCAGATCGTCGGTGTGGGCACCGGGTCGACGGTCAACAAGTTCATCGAGGCGCTCGCCACCATCAAGGACCGGGTGCCGGGTGCGGTGTCGAGCTCGGAGGCCTCCACCGCGCGCCTGCAGGCACTCGGCATCCCGGTGATCGCCGCTCAGGACGCGGGCGAGCTGTCGGTGTACATCGACGGCGCCGACGAGATCGACGGCCAGGGCCATATGGTCAAAGGCGGCGGTGCGGCGCTGACGCGCGAGAAGATCGTGGCGGCCCAGTCGCGCCGCTTCGTGTGCATTGCCGACGAGTCCAAGCTGGTGGCCACCCTCGGGGCTTTCCCGCTGCCGGTGGAGGTGATCCCGATGGCCGCGGCCCACATCGCGCGCCGCTTCGGGGCCCTGGGCGGCACGGCCCGCCTGCGTCTGAAGGACGGTGCGCCGCTGGTCACCGACAACGGTCAGCACATTCTGGACGTGACCGGTCTGAAGATCTCCGATCCCCTGGCTTTCGAAAGCCTGGTGAACCAGTGGCCCGGTGTGGTGACGGTGGGCGTGTTCGCCCACCAGAAGGCCCAGGTCTGTCTGCTGGGAACGGCCCAGGGCGTGCGGACACTGACCTTCTGAGCCGCCGGCCCGGTGGCCGGTGACGTCAGAAGCGGATGCCGGACGGCGGCTGTACCGGGATCTCGGCCGGGCGGCTGGTGGTGGCCGGGCCCTGGCTGGCCTGCGGCGGTGCCGCCTGCGTGGCAGCCGCCGGAACCGCCGACTGCACCGCCACCAGCGGTTCCGGTTGCGGACGGCGGTAGTTGGCGGGCAGCTGCGATTGTTTGGGGTAGCCGGCAGCGTCCAGGTACTGGCCCCACTGCACGTCGGAGTAGCCCTTGATCTGCTGGCTGCCGATGGTCAGCACCGGCACCGTGGGTTCGCCGGCCAGCCGGGTGAGGGCCGCAGCGTCCTCGGGGGTGGTCACCGTGCGTTCCACATAGGGGATGCCGCGCGAATTGAGCAGATTGCGCCCGCTGTTGCAGGGCGAACAGTCCTTGCCGGTGTAGAGCGTGACCGGAAACTGACCGGCCACGCGGCGCAGCTCGAAGGGCAGTGCCGCATTGCCACCGGCCGGTGCGGCACCGGTTGACCCACCCGAGGCACCTGCTACCGGCTTGGCCTGTGCCGCCGGCGGGGGCTGGTCGGAGAAGGTGACCTTGCCGTCTGGTCCGACGATGCGGTAGACGCCCTGGGCGGCTGCCAGCCCGCACAGCAGGCTGCCCATCGTGACCGCTGCCAGCGCAGCGCCGGCGCGGATGTATGCTGCATGTTTCATGCGTTCTCCCTGAAATCCGTTCCGGCCGCCCGGGTGTCAGGCGGCCATGCCCTGGTGCTTGAGCAGCGCGTCGATCCGGGGCTCCCGGCCCCGGAAGGCCTTGAAGGACTCGATGGCCGGACGGCTGCCGCCGGCTTCCAGGACCGCCTCACGGTAGCGCCGTCCGGTCTCGGCGTCCACCGTTCCGCGACCGCTGCGCGCTGCCGCCTCCTCGAACGCCGCATAGGCATCGGCCGAGAGCACCTCGGCCCATTTGTAGCTGTAGTAGCCCGCCGAGTAGCCGCCGGCAAAGATGTGGCTGAACGTGTGCGGCGTGCGGCTGTACGCGGGCGCCTGCATCACGGCAACCTCGGCCCGCACCTGGTGGAGCAGGGCCATCACCGCATCGCCGCTGGCCGGCGCCGTTGCCTGGCTGTGCAGCAGCATGTCGAACAGCGCGAACTCCACCTGACGCAGGGTCTGGAGGCCGCTCTGGAAATTCTTGGCAGCGAGCATCTTGTCGAACAGGTCACGCGGAAGGCTTTCCCCGGTATCGACATGCGAGGTCATGTGCTTGAGCACATCCCATTCCCAGCAGAAGTTCTCCATGAACTGGCTGGGCAGTTCCACCGCATCCCACTCGACACCGCTGATGCCCGAGACGTCGCGCTCGTTCACCTGGGTGAGCATGTGGTGCAGGCCGTGGCCGAACTCGTGGAACAGGGTGATCACGTCGTCGTGGGTGAGCAGCGCAGGCTTGCCACCGACGCCTTCGGCAAAGTTGCACACCAGGTGCGCCACCGGGGTCTGCAGCTGGCCGGTGTCCGGCCGCAGCCAGCGGGCGCGCACGTCGTCCATCCAGGCGCCGCCGCGCTTGCCGGTACGGGCACCGGGGTCCAGATAGAACTGGCCCACCAGCTGACCCTGACGCTCGATGCGGAAGAACTCGACGCCCGGGTGCCACACCGGGGCACGGTCGGGCCGGATGGCCACTTCGAAGAGCGTCTCCACGATCTGGAACAGGCCGGTCAGCACCTTGGGCGCGGTGAAGTAGGTCTTGACCTCCTGCTCGCTGAAGGCGTAGCGGGCTTCCTTCAGGCGCTCGCCGATGTAGGGCCAGTCCCAGGGTTGCGGATCGGCGATGCCCAGCGAATCCCGGGCGAAGGTCCGCATGTCGGCCAGATCCTGCTCGGCGTAGGGGCGTGCGCGGCGGGCCAGATCGCGCAGGAAATCGATGACCTGTTCGGGCGACCGGGCCATCTTGGGCACCAGCGACACGTCGGCATGGTGGCGGTGACCCAGCAGCCGCGCCTCTTCCTGCCGCAGGGCCAGGAGTTCGGTCATGACGGCGGTGTTGTCGAACCGCGTTGCGTCGCCCTGGGCCTGATCGCTGGCGCGGGTGACGTAGGCGCGGTAGAGCTGCTCGCGCACATCGCTGCGGCGGGCGAACTGCATCACCGGCAGGTAGACCGGCATCTTCAGCGTGAGCTTGTGCCCATCCTTTCCGTCGGCCTGTGCGGCAGCAGCGGTGGCCTGCAGCACGTCGTCGGGCAGGCCGTCCAGGTCGGCGGTGGGCAGGTACAGCGCTAAGGCGTCGGTGGCGTCCAGGGCGTTCTCGCTGAACTTCTGGGCCAGCTCGGCCTGCCGCTCCTGGATGGCGGCGAAGCGTGTCTTGGCCTCGCCCTCCAGTTCGGCGCCGCCCAGCACGAAGCCCTGCAGTGCGTTGTGGCGGGCGCGGGTCTGCTCGGGGGTGAGGCGCGCGGGGTCCATGGCCTTGTACTTGGCATACAGGCGCTCGTCCGACCCCAGGCGGGTGCCGAACTCGGTGACCCGGGGCAGGCTCTCGTTGTAGGCCGCCCGCAGGGCGGGGGTGTCGGCCACGCTGTTGAGGTGGCTCACCGCCCCCCACGCCCGGTACAGCCGCTCGGTGGCCACGTCCAGCGTGGCGGAGATGGCCTTCCAGTCGGCCGGGAAGTCGGGAGCGGTGACCGTCTCCAGGGCTTCACTGGACCGGGCCAGCAACACATCCATGGCCGGGCCGACATGCTCGGGTCGTATCGCGTCGAACAGCGGCAGATCGCCACAGTCGAGCAGGGGGTTTCCGGGCGTCGAGGCGCCGGCGGCAAGGGGTTCGGTGCGATCGTTCATGGACTCTCAGATGGGCTGTCGGGCGTCAAGTTCAAGCGACCTCACCGGGGCGTCACCCCTGGGTCTTCTTCACGCTCTTCTTGCGGACCTTGGCCCGCTTGATCTGGCCGCCCGGGGTCAGACGCTGGTTGCCCAGCACCCGCACGACCTTGACTTCGGGACGCTGGCCACCGCGCTTGCTGAATTTCAGCACTTTCACGTCTTTCGGGCCCGGCATGCGGTCTTCCTCGACCGGTCTGGCCTTTTCGGCGACCGGTCGCCAGAGCACCAGCAGCTTGCCGATGTGCTGGATGGGGGCGGCGTCGAGCTCGTCGGCCAGCGTGGCCAGCATGGCCTCGCGCGCCACCCGGTCGTCGTTGAGGACCCGGATCTTGATGAGGCCGTGGGCCTTGAGGGCGGCGTCGGTTTCCTTGCGGACGGCGGCGGTCAGTCCGTCGTTGCCGATGTGGACCACGGGGTCGAGGTGATGGGCGTCGGACCGGTGGGCCTTGCGCTGCGCGGGGGTGAGCTGGATCTGGGGCATGGGACAATTATCGTTTACCACGCCGTTGCGCGATCCCCATGGGCATCAAAGTCAAAACCCAGAGCAAGAAGGTCAACAAGGCCTGGCTCAACCAGCACGTCAATGACCCCTACGTCAAGCTGGCCGGCAAGGAGGGCTACCGTGCGCGCGCGGCCTACAAGCTCAAGGAGATCGACGAGCAGTTCGGCCTGATCCGCCCCGGGCAGGTGGTGGTGGACCTGGGCAGCGCTCCGGGCGCCTGGAGCCAGTACCTGCGCCGCCGCCTCAGTCCGAACGGTGCGGCGGTGGGCGAACTGCAGGGCACCATCCTGGCACTGGACCTGCTGCCCATGGAAGCGGTGGAAGGCGTCCACTTCATTCAGGGCGACTTCCGGGAGCCCGAGGTCCTGCAGGCGCTGGAGTCGGCCCTGGGCGAGCGGGGCGTGAACAAGGTGGACGTGGTGGTGTCGGACATGGCCCCCAACCTCTCGGGCATCGGCGACACCGATGCCGCCCGCATTGCCGACCTGATCGAGCTGGCGGTGGACTTTTCCCGGCACTGGCTGCGCCCCGAGGGGGCGCTGGTGGTCAAGCTGTTCCATGGCGGCGCCTACGAGCCCATGGTGGCCCTTTTCCGGCAGACATTCCGGGTGGTCAAGCCGGTCAAGCCCAAGGCCAGCCGGGACAAATCGTCGGAAACCTTTCTGGTGGGCATCGGTCTCAAGGCGGGCTGAGGGGCCGGGGCGAAAAAAAACTAACCCCATGATTGACAAAGCCTCAGGGTCGGTGGCAGGCACGCTGCCTTGAAACACCTAGAATGAGACACATATGTGATACCCGGGCCTTCCGGTCCAACAGGAGCTGCCTTTGAACAACCAGTGGTTCTCGAAAATCGCCGTGTGGATGGTCATCGCCATGGTGCTTTTCACCGTTTTCAAGCAGTTCGACAGTCGCAGCACCGCCGGCGCGGGCTACATGGGCTACTCCGAATTCCTTGACGAGGTGAAGGCCCAGCGCATCAAGAGCGCCACCATCCAGGAAGGCAACGGCGGCACCGAGATCGTCGCCATCACCCAGGATGACCGTCGCGTGCGCACCACGGCCACCTACCTGGACCGCGGTCTGGTGGGCGACCTGATCAACAACAACGTCAAGTTCGACGTGCGGCCGCGCGAAGAAGGCTCGCTGCTCATGACCCTGCTGGTCAGCTGGGGCCCCATGCTGCTGCTGATCGGCGTGTGGATCTACTTCATGCGCCAGATGCAGGGCGGCGGCAAGGGCGGCGCCTTCAGCTTCGGCAAGAGCAAGGCGCGCATGCTCGACGAGAACAACAACCAGGTCACCTTCGCCGACGTCGCGGGCTGCGATGAGGCCAAGGAAGAGGTCAAGGAAGTCGTGGACTTCCTCAAGGATCCGCAGAAATTCCAGAAGCTGGGCGGTCGTATTCCGCGCGGCCTGCTGCTGGTCGGCCCGCCAGGCACCGGCAAGACCCTGCTCGCCAAGGGCATTGCCGGCGAGGCCAAGGTGCCTTTCTTCAGCATCTCGGGTTCCGACTTCGTCGAAATGTTCGTCGGCGTGGGCGCGGCCCGCGTGCGCGACATGTTCGAGAACGCCAAGAAGAACGCGCCCTGCATCATCTTCATCGACGAGATCGATGCGGTCGGTCGGCAGCGTGGCGCCGGCCTGGGCGGTGGCAACGACGAGCGCGAGCAGACCCTCAACCAGATGCTGGTCGAGATGGACGGTTTCGAGACCAACCTGGGTGTGATCGTGGTGGCCGCCACCAACCGCCCTGACATCCTGGACGCCGCCCTGCTGCGCCCGGGCCGTTTCGACCGTCAGGTGTACGTGACGCTGCCCGACATCCGCGGCCGCGAACAGATCCTCAACGTCCACATGCGCAAGGTGCCGCTGGGCACCGACGTCAACGCCTCCATCATTGCCCGGGGCACGCCCGGCATGAGCGGTGCCGACCTGGCCAACCTGTGCAACGAGGCCGCCCTCATGGCCGCCCGACGCAACGCCCGCGTGGTGGAGATGCAGGACTTCGAGAAGGCCAAGGACAAGATCTTCATGGGCCCCGAGCGCAAGAGCATGGTGATGCCCGAGGAGGAGCGCCGCAACACGGCCTACCACGAGTCCGGCCACGCGCTGATCGGCAAACTGCTGCCCAAGTGCGACCCGGTGCACAAGGTCACCATCATCCCGCGTGGCCGTGCGCTGGGTGTGACCATGAGCCTGCCCTCGCAGGACCGCTACAGCTACGACAAGGAATACATGCTGAACCAGATCAGCATGCTGTTCGGTGGCCGCATCGCCGAAGAAGTCTTCATGAACCAGATGACCACGGGTGCCAGCAACGACTTCGAGCGCGCCACCACCATCGCCCGCGACATGGTCATGCGCTACGGCATGACCGACGCCCTGGGCCCCATGGTGTACGCCGAGAACGAGGGCGAGGTGTTCCTGGGCCGTTCGGTCACCAAGACCACCAACATGAGCGAGCAGACCATGCAGAAGGTGGATGCCGAGGTGCGCCGCATCATCGACACCCAGTACAAGCTGGCCCGCGACCTCATCGAGGAGCATTCCGACAAGATGCACGCCATGGCCAAGGCCCTGCTGGAGTGGGAAACCATCGATGCCGAGCAGATCGACGACATCATGGCCGGCAAGCCGCCCCGTCCGCCCAAGGACTGGACGCCGCGCAACCCCTCGGTGGGTGGCGGCGACGGCGGCACCCCGGCGGTGTCGACCGACCCTTCGCCCACGGCCGCCTGATCGGGCCGACGGCACACCAGACACGGGGCTTCGGCCCCGTTTTCTTTTTTCTCGCGCCAGACCCATGAACCGCTGGATCACCGCCCGTTTCGACATCGACCTCACGCGCCCCCGCGTGATGGGCATCGTCAACGTCACGCCCGATTCGTTCTCGGACGGAGGCCGCCATGCCGGCACCGCCGCCGCGCTGGCGCACTGCGAGCAGCTGCTGGCCGAGGGCGCCGACATCCTGGACATCGGCGGGGAATCCACCCGCCCCGGCAGCCCGGCGGTGGCGCTGGACGAGGAGCTGGCCCGGGTGCTCCCGGTGGTGGAGGGTGCCGTAAAGCTCGGTGTGCCGGTGTCGGTGGACACCTACAAGCCCGAGGTGATGCGGGCGGTGCTGGACTTGGGCGCCGACATCGTCAACGACATCTGGGCGCTGCGCCGAGGCGACGCGCTGCAGGTGGTGGCCAGCCACCCCAGGGCCGGCGTGTGCCTGATGCACATGCACCGCGATCCGCAGACCATGCAGACGGCCCCGATGCAGGGCGACGTGGTGACCGCCGTGGCCGGCTTTCTGCGGCAGCGCGCCGACGCCCTGGAGGTGCTGGGTGTGGAGCGCGAGCGCATCGTGCTGGACCCTGGCGTGGGTTTCGGCAAGACGGTGGAGCAGAACTTCAGCCTCATCGAAGGTCAGCGGCCTTTGTGTGAGGCCGGTTTCGCGGTGCTGGCGGGCTGGTCGCGCAAATCGTCCCTGGGCGCGGTCACCGGGCAGGAGGTTCCAGCCGACCGGGTGGCCGCCAGTGTGGCGGCCGCCGTGCTGGCGGTGGACCGGGGCGCGCGGGTGGTCCGGGTGCACGATGTGCGCGCCACGGTGGATGCCTTGCAGGTCTGGCGGGCCGCGATAATGCGCGGCTGACCCCAGAACAACGAGGAGATCGCCCCATGGCACGCACCTATTTCGGCACCGACGGCATTCGAGGCACGGTGGGGCAGGCGCCCATCACGCCCGACTTCGTGCTGCGGCTGGCCCATGCCGTGGGCCGCGTGCTGCGCCGCACCGAAAAGCACCCGACGGTCCTGATCGGCAAGGACACCCGCATTTCCGGCTACATGCTGGAGGCCGCGCTCGAATCCGGCTTCAACTCGGCCGGTGTGGACGTGGTGCTGCTGGGTCCGGTGCCCACGCCGGCAGTGGCCTACCTGACCCGCGCCCAGCGGGCCAGCCTGGGCGTGGTGATTTCCGCCAGCCACAACCCGTTTGCCGACAACGGCATCAAGTTCTTCAGCGCGCAGGGAACCAAGCTGCCCGACGCCTGGGAGATGGATGTGGAAGCCGCCTTGCAGGAGCCCCCGGTGTGGGTGGCCGCGGCCGAGCTGGGCAAGTCGCGCCGGCTGGACGATGCCGCCGGCCGCTACATCGAGTTCTGCAAGAGCACCGTGCCCAACAGCCTGAGCCTCAAGGGCCTGAAGATCGTGGTGGACGGGGCGCACGGCGCGGCGTACCACATCGCTCCGGCGGTGTTCCACGAGCTCGGCGCCGAGGTGGTGAAGATCGGCTGCAGCCCGGACGGTCTGAACATCAATGCGGGTGTGGGTGCCACCCATCCCGAGGCCATGGTGGCGGCGGTCCGCCAGCACAACGCGGACTACGGCGTGGCCCTGGACGGCGACGCCGACCGGCTGCAGATGGTCGATCGTGAAGGCAGGCTCTTCAATGGCGACGAGCTGCTCTACCTGATGACCGCCGACCGCATCGCCCGCGATGAAGACGTGCCGGGCGTGGTGGGCACGCTCATGACCAACATGGCGGTGGAAGTGGCCCTCAAGGCCCGCGGCGTGAAGTTCGTGCGCGCCAAGGTGGGCGACCGCTATGTGCTGGAAGAGCTGGAGCGCCAGGGCTGGATCCTGGGCGGCGAAGGCTCGGGCCACCTGCTGGTGCTGGACCGTCACACCACCGGCGACGGCCTGGTCTCGGCGCTGCAGGTGCTGCATGCGTGTGTGGACAGCGGCCGCACCATGGCCGAGCTGCTGAGCGAGGTGACGCTGTTCCCCCAGACCCTGATCAATGTGCGGCTGCAGCCCGGCCAGGACTGGAAATCCAGCCAGCGCCTGCAGGACGAAACCGCTGCCGTGGAGGCCGAGCTGGGCGACGCCGGCCGCGTGCTGATCCGTGCCAGCGGCACCGAGCCGCTGCTGCGCGTGATGGTGGAGGCCCGCGACGCGGCCCAGGCCCGCGCCTGCGCCGAGCGTCTGGTGGCGGCCGTGCAGTCGGGGGGCTGATCCATGGCCGAACTGACGGTCCGCCTGGCCGACTACGCCAGCCCCTCGGACGCGCGTGCGGTGGTCGATCTGCTCGATGCCTATGCCCGCGATCCGGCCGGCGGCGGCGAGCCGCTCAGCGCCTACGCCCGCGAGCATCTGGTGGCCGAGCTGGCCGCACGCCCGCAGGCCTTCAGCATCCTGGCCTTCGACGGCGATCAGGCGGTGGGTCTGGTCAACTGCATCGAAGGCTTCTCCACCTTCCAATGCAAGCCCCTGGTGAACGTGCACGACGTGGCCGTGCTCGCCAGCCACCGGGGCCGCGGCGTGGCCGCGCAGATGCTGCGCGCGGCCGAGGCGGTGGCGGTGCAGCGGGGCGCGGTCAAGATGACGCTGGAGGTGCTGTCCGGCAATGCGCCGGCGCTGGCGTTGTACCGGCGCCTGGGCTATGCCGGCTACCAGCTGGATCCGGCCATGGGCACGGCCGGGTTCATGCAGAAGTGGATAGACCCCGCTCAGTAGAGCAGGAAGGGACGGCGCGTCTCCCGCCAGGCCGCTTCGTCGGGGCCTGCGGCGGCATCGAGCACCTCGGGCGGGGCGTGCACATCGTCCACCCACTCGCGCAGCAGCGGTCCGCCGTTGATGAGGTCGATGGCCAGCCGGTCGTGTTCGTATTCGTACGGAAAGTCGCGCCACAGCGGGTAGTCCGGCCGCTGCAGCCGGATGGCGCGGAAGGCCAGGGCCTGCAGCCGCCACGGCCGGAAGGCGGCATGGTCGTAGTGGGTCGGGTCCTCCACATGGATCTGCACACCCGCGCACAGCTGGCCTGCGTGCTTGTGGAACGTGGGCTCGAACCAGCAGGGCCGCAGCACGCAGCCTTGCAGCCAGTGCGGTGCGATGCGGCGCATGTCGGCCAGCAGGCGGGTGGTGTCGATGTCGGGTGCGCCGAACAGCTCCAGCGGGCGGGTGGTGCCGCGCCCCTCGCTCAGCGTGGTGCCCTCCAGCATCACGGTGCCGGCATAGGCCCGCGCCATGGAGAGGTTGGGGGCGTTCGGGCTGGGGTTGACCCAGCTGCGGTCGCCCAGGGGCCAGCCGAAGCCGGGGGCCGCATCGGGCTGCCAGCCGGTCATGGATATGACCCGGTACTCCAGCTCCAGGCCCAGTTGCGCGATGAACCAGTGGCCCAGCTCGCCCATGGTCATGCCGTGCCGCATGGGCATGGGCCCGGCACCCACGAAGCTCTCCCAGCCTGCTTGCAGCAGGGTGCCTTCCACCGGCCGGCCGGCCGGGTTGGGCCGGTCCAGCACCCACACCGACTTGCCGTGGCGCGCCGCGGCCTCCAGCACATAACGCAGGGTGGTGATGAAGGTGTAGATGCGGCAGCCCAGGTCCTGCAGGTCCACCAGCAGCACATCGAAGCTGTCCATCATGGCGTCGGTGGGGCGGCGCACCTCGCCGTACAGGCTGAACACCGCAATGCCCAGGCGAGGGTCGGTGAAGTCGGGCGACTCGACCATGTTGTCCTGCTTGTCGCCGCGCAGGCCATGCTGCGGGCCGAAGGCGGCACTCAGCCGGAGCTCGGGCAGGGCGGCCAGCGCGTCCAGGCTGTGGGTGAGGTCGCGGGTGACCGAGGCCGGATGGGCCAGCAGGGCCACACGGCGGCCGTGCAAGGGCCGGCGCAGTTCGGGTTCGTCCAGCAGGCGTTCGATGCCGAATCGCAGGGGGGCAGGAGACATGGGATCGGTTTTCATTCGGCCGGCCAGTGCAGCACATGGCCGGCGGGGTGGTGGAAATCGGGACGGTCGGCGGGATGGTGCAGCGCCCAGTAGCTGAGCTGCCCGTCGGCAGTCTCGATCACGGCGCTCAGGCCGATGCGCCAGCCGATGCCGTCCTCCAGGGCCCGCCCGGCATCGGGCAGTTCGATCTGTGCGGTCAGCTGGGCGCCGTCCACCAGCGGCTGGAAGCGCAGCAGCGGCGCGGTGGTGGCCTCGTCCTGCTCGGCTCTGCGGCGTTCAGCGGCAAAGCGGTAGCAGGCCCACTGACCCGACGGCGACCAGTTGAACTCGGTGTAGCCGGGCGATCCGTCGTCGCGGCGCACGAAGGCCTCGAAGCAGGTGTGCTGCCACAGACCATCGGCGGGCCCGGGCGGTTGCGCCGGCGGCCATGCGATGTGCGCCGGATCGGCCCGCAGCCGCCACACCAGGGTCAGCACGGTGCCGCTGCGTTGCAGGCCGACCTGCACGGCCACCGGCCGGGCCGGCGGGCAGGCGGGGTGGCAGGTCAGCTCAAGCGGGGTCATGGCCGCCATTCTGGCAGCAGCGGCCGGTCGGTCCGGTGGGCTTCGGCAGCGCACCGTCACATGAACGTCATGTGACTGCCACGAGAGGGTCATCCGGCCCCCACAGACTGCCGGCATGCCACAGACCCACAGCCCTGTCCCGGAGGACGCCATGAAGGAACTGCCCACCCCCACGCTCGACCTGTCGCCAGCCGCCTGGCCCCGGGGGTCGCTTCATCCCCGCCCGCTGGCAGCAGCTGCAGGCGCGGTGGCCGGGATCGAGGTGGCCTGGGCGCGGCATCTGGACGAAGTTCGTGAAGCGCAGCGCCTGAGGCACCAGGTGTTCGCCCAGGAAATGGGCGCCCGCCTGCCGGCCACCGTGCCGGGACACGACATCGACCTGTTCGACGACTACTGCGAACACCTGCTGGTGCGCGACGCCGCCAGCCGCGCTGTCATCGGCACCTACCGGGTGCTCACCCCGGCCCAGGCGCGCCGCGTGGGCAGCACCTACAGCGACACCGAGTTCGATCTCACCCGGCTGCGCAGCGTGCGTGAACGCATGGTGGAACTGGGCCGCAGCTGCGTGCACCCGGACCACCGCCACGGCGGCGTGATCATGGCCCTGTGGGGCGCGCTGGCCGGCTTCATGGTCAGCAACCAGCTGGACATGATGATCGGCTGCGCCAGCATCCCCATGCACCACGAAGGCCCGCACGGCCGGGTGGGTGGCGGTCATGCGGCCGCCAGCATCTGGCGACAGGTCAGCCAGACCCACCTGGCCCCGATCGATTTCCATGTGCGCCCCCGCCTGCCGCTGCCGGTGGAGCAGCTCGACGACACCCTGCCCGTGGAGCCGCCGGCCCTGATCAAGGGCTATCTGCGCCTGGGTGCCAAGGTGCTGGGCCCGCCGGCCTGGGACCCGGACTTCAACGCCGCCGACCTGCCCATGTTCATGCGCATCGCCGATCTGCCGCCGCGGTACCGGCGGCACTTCCTGGGAGCCTGAGGCCTTGCGTGTCCTCATCGTCACCGACATCTGGCAGACCCACGACCATGGCGTGGGTCATCTGCTGGTGGAGCTCACCCGGGAGCTGCAGCAGATCGGCCATTCGGTGACGGTGGTGCAGCCGGGTGCCTTCGCCTGCTGGCCCCTGGGCAGCGCTGCGCCACGCTGGGTGGCCTGGCCCGGTGACCGTCTGCGCCGGCTGATGGACGAAGCACGTCCGGACGCGGTGCACATCGCCACCCAGGGCCCGCTGGGCTGGGCGGCACGGCGCCACTGCCTGCGCCGCCGCTGGCCGTTCTCCAGCGCCTCTCATGTCGACACGGCCGGCTGGCTGGCCGCGCACCGCGTGATGCCCCTGGGCTGGGCCGATGCGCTGCTGCGGCGTTTTCACCAGCCGAGCAGTGCGGTGCTGGTCAGCAGCCCGGCGCTGCTGCACCGGCTGCGGACGCTCGCCTGGGACCGCCTGCACGACTGGTCCATCGGGGTGGACACCCGGCTGTTCCGCCTGGCCGATCCACCACTGGCCGACCGGGCCCTGGGCCCCCTGGCCCGCCCGGTCAGCCTGTATGTGGGACCGGTCGCCCACGAGCGTGAGGTGGAGGCCTTCCTCGATCTCGATGTGCCCGGCAGCAAGCTGGTCTGCGGTGACGGTCCGCAGGCGCTATCGCTGCGCCAGCGTCACCCCAATGTGCACTGGCTGGGTGTGCTGCCCCGCCACGATCTGGCCCGCATCTACCAGGCCGCCGATGTGCTGGTCTATCCGGGACGGCAGGACGGTGCCGGGCGCGTGGTGCTCGAAGCCATGGCCTGCGGCACCCCGGTGGCAGCACGTCCTGTGGACGGGCCGCTGCAGCGGGTGGCCGACCGGGGCGGTGCACTCGATGACGATCTGCTGGCCGCCTGGCATGCCGCGTTGCGCCAGCCACGCCATCAGGTGCACGCCCATGCACAGGCCTTCAGTTGGTCCCGTGCGGCGGCCGAATTCGTGCAGCGGCTGCCTGCCATACCGGCGCATCGCCGCGGCCGGTCCGTGCAGCCTGCCCTGCACAGCATGGTCTCCCGATGAAATAATGAACCCGACAACCTCGGCGCCCGAGTCCGACGCAGCGCCGCCATCCCCCAGGCCCATGAGCACCCCTTCCCCGAGCCACCGGCATTCCCTTCTCGACCGCGACCACAGCATCCTTGCCTTCAACGAGCGTGTGATGGACTGGGCCCGCCGCCCCGATGTGCCGCTGCTGGAACGGCTGCGTTACCTCAGCATCGTCTCCAGCAACCTCGACGAGTTCTTCGAGGTGCGGGTGGCGCCGCACATCACGGCCGCCAAGGCCAACGAGCAGCGTGGCCTCTACACCGCACAGACCTACGAGCGGCTGTCCGACAAGGTGCACCAGCTGGTGGCCCAGCAGTACGCCATCTACAACGATGAACTGCTGCCGCTGCTCGAGAAGAAGGGCATCAAGCTGGTGTCGCACGGAGAGCGCACCGCCTCGCAGCGGCGCTGGGTCAAGGACTTCTTCGTCAGCGAAGTGCAGCCGCTGCTGATGCCGGTGGGCCTGGACCCGGCCCACCCGTTCCCTCAGGTGGCCAACAAGTCGCTCAACTTCATCGTGCGGCTGACCGGCAAGGACGCCTTCGGCCGCGAGAACGAGATCGCCATCGTCAAGGTGCCCCGCATCCTGCCGCGCTTCGTGCGCATGCCGCAGGCCAAGGGCTCGCGCCAGGCGCTGTTCGTGTCCATCTCCAGCCTGATCCGCTCCCACCTGGGCGATCTGTTCCCGGGCCGGCAGGTGACCGAGTTCTCGCAGTTCCGCGTCACCCGGCACTCCGACCTGGCGGTGGACGAGGAAGAGGTCAAGAACCTGCGCACGGCGCTGCGCAAGGGCCTTCAGCAACGCCACTATGGTCAGGCGCTGCGGCTGGAGGTGTCGGCCGGCTGCTCGGAGTTCCTCTCCAGCTTCCTGCTGGAGCAGTTCGGCCTGCCCGACATCGCGCTGTACCGGGTGCCCGGGCCGGTCAACCTGGTGCGTCTGAACCAGCTCATCGACAAGGTGGATGCGCCCGCCCTGCGGTTCGAGACCTACAACGCCGGCTGGCCGGTGCAGCTCACCCCGGGCCAGTCGTACTTCGAGCGGCTGCAGCACGGTGATGTGCTGATCCACCAGCCCTACGAGAGCTTCGACGCGGTGCTGGGTTTCCTGCGCGAGGCGGTGCAGGACCCGGACGTCCTGGCCATCAAGCAGACGATCTACCGCACCGGCGCCAAGTCCGAACTGATGGAACTGCTGCGCGAGGCGGTCCGCCGGGGCAAGGAAGTCACGGCCGTGGTGGAGCTCAAGGCCCGCTTCGACGAAGAGGCCAACATCAACTACGCCGAACGGCTGGAGTCGGTGGGTGCCCAGGTGGTGTACGGCGTGGTGGGTCTGAAGACCCACGCCAAGATGCTGCTGGTCACCCGGCGCGAGGAGGGCGGTCTGCGTCGCTACGCACACATCTCGACCGGCAACTACAACCCCGGTACCGCCAGGCTCTACACCGACCTGAGCTACCTCACCGCCGATCCCCAGCTCACCGCCGACCTGGACCAGATCTTCCTGCACCTGGCCAGCCAGAACCGCCTGCCCAGGATGAACAAGGCGCTCATGGCGCCGTTTCACCTGCACAAGGCCCTGCTCGAGAAGGTGGAGGCCGCCGGGGCGGCGGCAGCGGCCGGCAAGTCGGCCAGCATCGTGCTCAAGATGAATGCGCTCACCGACGAGCCCATGGCCCGGGCGCTGGCCCACGCCTCGCAGCAGGGCGTGAAGATCGACCTGATCGTGCGGGGTGCCTGCGTGCTGCCGGCCCAGGTGCCGGGCTTCACCGACAACGTGCGGGTGCGCTCGGTCATCGGCCGGCTGCTGGAGCATTCGCGGGTCTTCCAGTTCCGCATCGACGGTCAGGAAGAGGTGTGGCTGTCCAGCGCCGACTGGATGAACCGCAACATGCTGCGCCGCATCGAGCTGGCCTGGCCGGTGACCGACCCGGTGCTGCGCAACCGCATCGTCGACGAATGCCTGCTGGCCTACCTGCACGACACCCGCGACGCCTGGCTGCTGCAGCCCGACGGTACCTACGTGCCCGCTGCGCAGGCCGGAGGCAGCCGGCGCAGCCGTGCGGTGCTGCATTCGGCGCAGTCCAGCCTCATGGCGCTGTACGGCACCAAGGGCTGAGGCGGGAGCCGCACATGGACCTGATCCTGTGGCGCCATGCCGAGGCGCACGAGCATCCCGATCCGCTGGAGGGCCTGCCGGGTGACGAGGCCGATCTGGCCCGGCGCCTCACCCCGCGCGGCGAGAAGCAGGCAGCGCGCATGGCCAACTGGCTGGACCGGCAATTGCCGGAGGGCACCCGCATCTGGTGCAGCCCGGCCGCGCGCTGCGAGCAGACGGTGATGGCGCTGGGGCGCAAGTACCGCACCAGCCCGACCATCCTGCCCGATGCGTCTTCGGGTGCCCTGCTGGACCTGGTGAACTGGCCGGACGGCAAGTCGCCGGTGCTGGTGGTCGGGCATCAGCCCACGCTGGGCTGGGTGATCAGCCAGACGGTGGGCATGCAGCGCGACGAGTGCGCGGTCAAGAAGGGCGCCGTGTGGTGGCTGCGCCACCGCGAGCGCGCCGGGGAGCACCAGACGGTGATTCTGGCGGTGCAGACGCCGGAGCTGCTTTGACGGCAGGCTTGCGGGCCGCGGGTTTCGTGGCAACGGCTTTCTTGGGTGCAGCCTTCCTGGCGGCCGCTTTCCTGGCCGGCGCCGGCTTCGGTACCGGTGTCGACGCCGGTTCCGCCTGAGGGCGTCCCGGCTTGAGCGTCGGCACCGCGGCCACGGCGGCCTTGAACGCCGCATCGCTCATGCCCACCAGGGCCATCAGCCCGGCGCGCAGCAACTCGCTCTTCTTCACCGACGTGCCCAGCGCGATGGCGCGTGTCTTGAGCTCGTCGATGGCGGCGTATTCGGTCTTGGGGATGGTGAAGCTGTCGCGCACCAGCTTGGGTTTGCGCGGAGCCGACTTGGATTCGGACATGGGGCCTCCCGGGAGAAGTCGCAAGCGACGGAAGGCAACAGTGTAAATCGTATAAACGATTAAAAGAAGGCGTCAGCGGATGTCGGCGGTGAACTTCCAGGCCGTCTTCTGCCAGGCCAGCACCTCTTCGCTGAGCAGCCAGGCCGACTGCGGGTAACGCCGGGCCCATCCGGGCTGGGTGGTGAGGCGGAAGGCGCCGGCCTTGTAGCTCAGGCGCACCGCCGAATGCTCCGGCATCTGGCGGGCATGGCACAGCATGACCGCCAGCCGCAGGCACAGCAGCTGCTTGGCAAACAGCTCGTCCTGCAGGGCCTCTTCAAGCTTGCGCAGCTTGCCGCGCTGGCCCAGCACCAGCAGGCTCATGCGGTGCAGTTCCGGAATCGAGAAGCCGGGGGCGTCCACATGGTCGAGCACGTAGGCGCCGTGGTGGTGGGCCCTGTCGTGCGAGATGTGGGTGCCGATCTCGTGCAGTCGCGCGGCCCAGGCCAGCTTCTGCGAATACCGCTGGTTCTGGTCGTCCTGGGCCGCCACCTGCGCGAACAGGGCCATGGCCACCTCGCCCACGCGGTCGGCCTGCGCGGTGTCGATCGAGAAGCGCTGGGTCAGCCAGTTGACGGTGCGTTCGCGCACATCGCCGCCGTCGGTGTCGCGGTCGATCAGGTCGTACAGCGCGCCGTGACGCAGTGCGCCCTGCGCAGGCAGCATCTGCTGGATGTCGAACAGGTCGAAGATGGCCCGCAGCACCGCCACGCCCCCGGCTATCACCGGTCGCCGATCGTCCTTCAGGCCGTCGAGCTTCAGGGCGTCGACATGGCCGGCACGGATCATCCGGTCGGTGAGCCAGTCGAGCCCGCTGCGGGTGACCAGGCCGGTGGCCCAGCCGTTGGCGCCCAGCATCTCGGCCACGGCGCTCACCGTGCCGGAAGACCCGTAGGCGATGTTCCATTCGGTCGGCGGGAAGGTGTCGAGGGCCTCGTCGAGCACCGCCTTGGCCGCCACCTCGGCGGTCTTGAAGGCGGCGGCGGTGACCAGACCCCGCTCGAAGTAGCGCCCCGACCAGGCCACGCTGCCCAGGCGGTACGACTCCATGGCTTGGGCGGTGTAGCCCTGTCCCAGGATCATTTCGGTGGAGCGCCCGCCGATGTCGACCACCAGGCGCTTCTCGTCCGAGTGCGGCAGCAGGCGGGACACACCCTGGTAGATCAGTCGCGCCTCTTCGTGGCCGGACACGACCTCGATGGCGAATCCCAGGATGGCCTGGGCGTGGCGGAGGAATTCCTCGCGGTTGCGCGCCTCGCGCAGTGTCTGGGTGGCCACGGCCCGCACCTGCTGCTTCCGGAACCCGTGCAGGCGCTCGGCGAACCGGGCCAGACATTCCCAGCCGCGCTGCATGGCGGCCTGGCTGAGCACCTTGTCGTCGTCCAGACCGCTGCCCTGGCGGACGGTTTCCTTGAGGTACTCGATCCGCTCGATGTGCCCCGAGTGGTACCGGCCGATTTCCAGCCGGAAGCTGTTGGAGCCGAGGTCGATGGCGGCGAGGAGGGTTCCGTTTTGCATTGCGGGATGGGCGGCCGGGGTCGGGCCGGTGCTGCGGGGTAGGGCAGTGGGTGCAGCCCGAGGGCGGGCGCGAGCCCGGATTGTGACGCATGCCGGCCGGGCTGCCGGCCCGTGTGACAGCGGGTTTCGTGTCACGTCAATGTCACAAACCGACCCTATTGTTCCGCCTGTCCCCCAACACCTACCGCAAGGACCCTTCCATGAACACCAAACGTACCCTCCTGAAGTCCGTGGCCGCCGCCGCTCTGGCCACCCTCGCGCTGGGTTCGGCCCATGCCGCCGACATCACCGGCGCCGGCGCCACGTTCCCGTTCCCGATCTACGCCAAGTGGGCCGAGATGTACAAGGCCCAGACCGGTGTCGGTCTGAACTACCAGTCCATCGGTTCCTCGGGCGGCATCCGCCAGATCCGTGCCAAGACGGTGGCCTTCGGTGCCACCGACGCCCCGGTGTCGGGTGCTGATCTGGACAAGGACGGCATGGTGCAGTTCCCCGCCATCATCGGCGGCACGGTGCCGGTCTTCAACCTGGACGGCTTCAAGCAGGGCGAAGTCCGCATCACCGGTCCGGTGCTGGCCGAGATGTTCATGGGCAAGATCACCAACTGGAACGATCCCAAGATCGCTGCCCTGAACCCGGGCAAGACTTTCCCCAGCCAGTCCATCACGGTGGTGCACCGCGCCGACGGTTCCGGCACCACCTTCAACTGGACCGACTACCTGAGCGTGGTCAGCAAGGAGTGGGCCGACACCGTGGGCAAGGGCGCCGCCGTCAAGTGGCCGGCCCCGACCTCGGTGGGCGGTCGTGGCAACGAAGGCGTGGCCGCCAACGTGACCCGCACCCGCGGCTCCATCGGCTACGTGGAATACGCCTACGCCAAGAAGAACAACATCCCCTACATGCAGCTGCAGAACGCCGACGGCAACTTCGTGTCGCCGGACGACAAGACCTTCGCCGCTGCTGCTGCCGGCGTGGACTGGTTCAGCGTGCCGGGCATGGGCGTGTCCATGGTCAATGCCAAGGGCAAGGATGCCTGGCCGGTGAGCACCGCCTCGTTCATCCTCATGTACAAGGACCCGGCCGACAAGGCGCAGTCGGCCGAAGTGCTGAAGTTCTTCGACTGGTCGTTCAAGAACGGCAAGCAGGCCGCCCTGGATCTGGACTACGTGCCGATGCCCGACGCCGTGACCGCCCAGATCCGCCAGCGCGTCTGGTCCCAGATCGCCAAGTAAGCACCGGTTTCTCCGGTCCAGTCCTGCCCGCCGGCCGAGCCAGATCGGTCGGCGGGTTTGCGGTTTACAGTCTGTGATTACGACCCGGAGGGGGTCATGAATACCAACACCACCACAGCAGACAGCCCTATGGCCAGCCCCATCATTTCCGCCAGCAGTCGCCAGGACGAGCGCGACACCGAACAGATGCAGGCGATCGCCCGCCGCCAGCGCCTTCAGGATGCGCTTTTTCACCGGCTGACCCAGGCCTTTTCGTTGCTGGTGCTGGTGGCCCTGGTGGGCATCATCGCCTCGCTGTTCTACAACGCGTGGCCCACCTTCCAGAAGTTCGGCGTGGCCTTCCTGTGGACGGTGGAGTGGGACATCGTCAACGAGGAGTTCGGTGCGGCGATCGCCATCGTCGGCACCCTGCTGAGCGCCGGCATCGCGATGCTGATCGCGGTGCCGCTGGCCTTCGGCATTGCGCTGTTCCTGACCGAGACCTGCCCGGTGTGGCTGCGTCGCCCGCTGGGGACCGCCATCGAGCTGCTGGCGGCGGTGCCTTCCATCATCTACGGCATGTTCGGCCTGTTCGTGTTCGCGCCCATTTTTGCCGACTACATGCAGATGCCGCTGCAGACGCTGCTGGGCGGCATGCCGCTGGTGGGCTGGCTGTTCGGCGGTGCCACCAACGGCCTGGGCATCATGGCCGCCGGCGTGATCCTGGCCTTCATGATCCTGCCCTTCATCGCCGCCGTGATGCGCGACGTGTTCGAGATCACCCCGCCCATCCTGCGCGAATCCGCCTACGGTCTGGGCTGCACCACCTGGGAGGTGGTGCGCAAGGTGGTGCTGCCGTACACCCAGAAGGGCGTCATCGGCGGCATCATGCTCGGGCTCGGACGCGCCCTGGGCGAGACCATGGCGGTGACCTTCGTCATCGGCAACGCCAACCGCATGCCCGGCACGCTGTTCTCGCCCGGCACCTCCATCGCGTCGGTGCTGGCCAACGAGTTCGGCGAAGCCGCCGAGCTCCACTTCAACACCCTGTTCGCACTGGGCTTCCTGCTGTTCTGCATCACCTTCGTGGTGCTGGCAGCGGCCAAGTGGATGATCATCCGCGCCGAAAAGGCCAAGGGCTTTTGACCCGCCCCGCAGGATTCCCCATGCAAATCAACGCCTCCCTCTACGCCCGCCGCCGCCGCGCCAACTGGATCGGCCTGACGCTGTCCATGTCGGCCATGGCCCTGGGCCTGTTCGTGCTGCTCTGGATCCTGTGGGTGCTGTTCTCCAACGGCATCGCCGGTCTGGACAGCAACATCTTCACCGCCGACACGCCCGCCCCCGGCTCCGAGGGCGGAGGCCTGCGCAACGCGCTGCTGGGCAGCCTGATGATCGTCGGCCTGTCGGTGCTGGTGTCCACCCCGGTGGGCGTCCTGGCCGGCGTGTACCTGGCCGAATACGGCGACACCAGCAAGACGGCCGAGGTCACCCGTTTCGTCACCGACATCATGCTGTCGGCACCGTCCATCGTGCTGGGCCTGTTCGTGTACGCCATCGCCGTGGCCACCGTGGGCAATTTCTCGGGTTACGCCGGCAGCCTGGCGCTGTCGCTGATCGCCATTCCGGTGGTGGTGCGCACCACCGAGAACATGCTGCGCCTGGTGCCCGGCAGCCTGCGGGAAGCCGCCTTTGCCCTGGGCGCGCCGCGCTGGAAGGTCGCCACCATGGTCACGCTGCGTGCGGCCAAGAGCGGCGTCATCACCGGCCTGCTGCTGGCCGTGGCCCGCATCAGCGGCGAGACCGCGCCCCTGCTGTTCACGGCGCTCAACAACCAGTTCTTCAGCACCGACATGGGCGCTCCCATGGCCAACCTGCCGGTGGTGATCTTCCAGTTCGCGCTCAGCCCCTACGACAACTGGATCCGGCTGGCCTGGAGCGGCGCACTGATCATCACCCTCACCGTGCTGGTGCTCAACATCCTCGCCCGCGTGGTGTTCCGCGAGAAGGTCAAGGGCTGAGTCCCGCCATCCGCATCACCTGCCGACACGAACCCATTCCCAAGGAAACACGACATGTCCGACACCGCCATGGTCATCAACCGCGAGAACCTGGCCCGTCCGGCCGCCTCGGGCGAGCCGGTGCGCAACGCCATCGAGGTGCGCAACCTGAACTTCTTCTACGGCAAGTTCCAGGGCCTCAAGGACATCAACCTGGACATCCAGGAAAAGCGCGTCACCGCCTTCATCGGCCCGTCGGGCTGCGGCAAGTCCACCCTTCTGCGCACGCTCAACCGCATGTACAGCCTGTACCCGGGCCAGCGTGCCGAAGGCAGCATCAACTTCTACGGCGAGAACATCCTCGACCCCAAGCAGGACATCAACCTGCTGCGCGCCCGCATCGGCATGGTGTTCCAGAAGCCCACGCCGTTCCCGATGTCCATCTACGACAACATCGCCTTCGGCGTGAAGCTCTACGAGAACCTCTCGCGCAGCGACATGGACGAGCGCGTCGAATGGGCCCTGACCAAGGCCGCCCTGTGGAAAGAGGTCAAGGACAAGCTGGGCCAGAGCGGTCTGTCGCTCTCCGGCGGGCAGCAGCAGCGCCTGTGCATCGCCCGCAGCGTGGCGGTCAAGCCCTCGGTGCTGCTGCTCGACGAGCCCACTTCGGCACTCGACCCCATCTCCACCGGCAAGGTCGAGGAGCTGGTGCATGAGCTCAAGCAGGACTACACCATCGCCATCGTGACGCACAACATGCAGCAGGCCGCCCGCTGCAGCGACTACACCGCCTACATGTACCTGGGCGAGCTGGTCGAATTCGGCTCCACCGAGCAGATCTTCTTCAAGCCGGCCAAGTCGGCCACCGAGGACTACATCACCGGCCGCTTCGGCTGATCCGGCGCCCACCACAGGAGACCCCATGAGCGACAAACACCTCTCCAGCCAGTTCGACGCCGAACTCAATTCCATCTCCACCCATGTGCTGGAGATGGGCGGCATGGTCGAAGCCCAGCTCCACCAGGCGGTGTATGCCCTGGTCAACATGAGCCTGGAAACCGCCCACCAGGTGATCGAGAACGAGGCCCGCATCAACCAGATGGAGCTGCAGATCGACCACGAGATCATCTCCACCATCGGTCGCCGCCAGCCCACCGCACGCGACCTGCGCTTCCTCATGGCCATCTCGCGCACCACCCAGAATCTGGAGCGGGCCGGTGACGAGGTGGCCCGCATCGCCCGCATGGTCAAGTCCATCATCGAGAACGGCACCCCGCGCAATCTGCCCATCTCGGAGCTGCGCATGGCGTCCGACCTGGCGGCCTCCATGCTGCGCAAGACGCTCGACTCCTTCGCCCGCCTCGACACCACCATGGCCCTGGCCATCATCAAGGGCGACGACGACATCGACCGCGAGTACAACGGCTTCCTGCGCAAGCTCATCACGTACATGATGGAAGACCCGCGCACCATCTCGCCCAGCCTGGACCTGCTGTTCCTGGCCAAGTCGATCGAGCGGGTGGGCGACCATGCCAAGAACATCGCCGAACAGATCATCTTCATCGTCAAGGGCGAAGACATCCGCCATGTCCCGGTGGACAAGGTGGCTTCGGTGGTCGGATGAGAAAGCTGCCCCGCGTGCTGGTGGTCGAGGATGAACCCTCGATCGCCGAACTGATTGCCGTCAACCTGCGCCACAACGGCTTTGCGCCCACCGTGGTGTTCGACGGTGCGGCCGCCCAGCGCGAGGTCGATGCGGTGCTGCCCGACGTCATCCTGCTCGACTGGATGCTGCCCGGCGAAAGCGGTGCCTCGCTGGCGCGGCAGTGGCGCAAGCAGGAGCGGACCAAGACGGTGCCGATCCTGATGCTCACCGCCCGCAGCGACGAGTCCGACAAGGTCCAGGGGCTCGACGCCGGCGCCGACGACTACATCACCAAGCCGTTTTCCACCCAGGAACTGATGGCGCGCATCCGTGCGGTGCTGCGCCGCCGGGCCCCCGAGGTGGTGAACGATTCGGTCCAGGTGGGCGATCTGACGCTGGACGCCGCCACCTACCGGGTGAGCTTCCGGGGCAACGAACTCAAGGTCGGTCCGACTGAGTTCAAGCTGCTGCACTACCTCATGAAGCACGCGGAGCGGGTGCACTCGCGTGGTACCCTGCTCGACAAGGTCTGGGGAGACCATGTGTTCATCGAGGAGAGGACCGTGGACGTGCATGTCAAACGCCTGAGGGAGTCGCTGGGCCAGGCGTCCAGCATGATCGAGACCGTCCGCGGTGCCGGCTACCGTCTGACCGCACAGGGCAGCGGCGCACGGCCGGCCCAGGGAACCTCTGCTTCTGCCGCATGACCCGGCGGGCGATCGAACTGCTGCTGCTGGTGGCACTGGCGGCGGTGTGGGGCTGGTCGCGCGACTCCGCGCCGATGGCCGTCGGCGGCGCCCTGGTGGGTGCCCTGGTCTGGGTCGTCATCGACAGCCTGCGCGCCAACCGTGTGCTCAAGTGGCTCAACAAGGCCGACGTGTCCCGTGCGCCCGAGATGGGAGGCACCTGGGGCGAGGTGCTCGACCGGTGCCGCCGTCTGGTCAAGAAGCTGGAGAAGAAGGCGCAGAACAGCGACGCCCGGCTGGACGACTTCCTGTCGGCCATCCAGGCTTCGCCCAACGGCGTGGTGCTGCTGGATGCCAGCGGCCGCATCGAGTGGGCCAACCTGACGGCATCGAGCCACCTGGGCTTCGATCCGCAGCGTGATCTGGGCCAGTACGTGCGCAACATGGTGCGCAATCCGGCGTTCTCCACCTACCTGGCCGAAGGCGACTTCAGCCACGAGATCCAGGTCGACGGCATCGGCCCGCGCCCCTCGCAACCCAGCCGCATCTCCCTGCAGATCCACCCCTACGGCAAGAAGCGCAAGCTCATGCTGACCCGGGACGTGACGGCGGTGCAGCTGGCCGAGACCATGCGCCGCGACTTCGTGGCCAATGTCTCGCACGAGATCCGCACGCCGCTGACCGTTCTCAGCGGTTTCGTGGAGACCATGCAGAGCCTGCCGCTGGATGACGCCGAGCGGGCACGCTACCTCGAGCTCATGAGCCAGCAGGCCCAGCGCATGCAGACGCTGGTGAGCGATCTGCTCACCCTCTCACGCCTGGAAGGCAGTCCGGTGCCCGGTCTGGCCGAGTGGTCCGATGCAGAAGAGCTGCTGGGCCATGTGGTGCAGGAAGCCCGGGGACTGAGCATGGCCATCGCCTCCGCGCCGCACCGTATCGAGCCGGTGGGTGGCGAACGTTTCTGGATCGCCGGCAGCAAGAGCGAGCTGCTGAGCGCCATGTCGAACCTGCTGAGCAATGCGGTGCGGTACACCCCCGGCGGAGGCCTGATCGAGCCAGGCTGGCGGCTGCACGAGGACGGATCGGCCGAGTTCTTCGTCAAGGACAACGGACCCGGCATCGCGGCCGAACACCTGCCGCGTCTGACCGAGCGCTTCTACCGCGTGGACCGCAGCCGCTCCCGCGAGACCGGCGGCACCGGTCTGGGGCTGGCCATCGTCAAGCATGTGGCCCAGCGCCACGGCGGTCAGCTCGATGTGCAGAGCACGCAGGGCGAGGGTTCGTGCTTCATGATCGCGCTGCCCGCCAATCGCGTGCGGCGGTACGCCCCGTCGTGAGCGCTGGCGGGCTTCAGCGCCCGATGCGCCGGTACACCAGCAGGGTTTCCTTGCTGTCGCCCAGCCGGCTCACCGCAGCCTGGTAGGCCCATTCGGTCAGGTTGACCCGCTGGTCCAGGCTGGGCTGGGAGGCCGGTGAGACCACCATCACCCGGCAGCGGGCGTCACCGGATGCCGCCGACGGCACGACCGTGAGCCGGCCGTGGTACCGCAACGCAGTGATCTGGCCCGGGTTCAGGCCGTCGGCCATCACGCAGCTGCCCGGCGGCACCAGGGTGGCGATGCGCCGGGACAGCGGGCCGTAGCTGCGGCCAAAGTCCAGCAGGGGCAGCCACAGCGTCATCAGCAGCAGCCAGCACAGCGTGGCGCCGGCCGAGGGCAGCACCAGGCTCTTCCACAGCGCCTGGCGGTGACGGCCCACCCGCCAGCTCACCAGCCAGATCCAGGCCAGGGTGGCCAGCAGTCCCAGCACGAAGGGCAGGAACGAGAACTCCGGCACGAAACCGGGCGCCAGCTTGGCCACGTTGGCCGCCGGTTTGGCCGGCACGCCGGTCATCATGGCCACCCAGATCACCCAGATGATCAGGGCGCAGCCGGAAAAGAACAGCAGGGTGAACCAGTCGATCAGGGCCGAGACGCTGCGTCTGAGCGTGGGGAGCGCGAAGGCCGCCAGTGCGGCCAGGCCGGGCAGGGCGGTCAGCAGGGCGCGGTCACGCTCGTCGGCGAGCGCACTGGTCAGCACACCCACGGCCACCAGCCACAGCGGCAGCGCCACATGGGGCGCCAGCCACTGGCGGCGCCAGCGCCATACCGTCCACATCGCCAGGGGCCAGGTCGGCCAGGTGAACCACAGCAGCAGACGGGCGAAGCTGTCGGCATCGTCGGTGCGGGGCGTCCAGCTGGACGGGGCGAGTCCGCCGCTGAGCCATTCGCCCAGGGCCAGGGCCAGCAGCCAGATCAGCCCGGCCATCCATCCGGCATGCGAGCGCCGTGTGGAGAGGGTCAGCATCCACACCAGACCCAGCGCCGCCAGCGGCAGCACGGCATCGCTCAGTGCCAGCACCGCACAGCCGGCCGCCCAGATGACCAGGCTGCGCCAGGGGCGTGGCGCATCCGGCGACAGCAGCCGTGCCGCGCCCAGCAGCAGCAGGGTGACGCCGCACAGCCGGGCCAGATCGGGCGTGGTCTCGTGGGACAGCTGGGCCAGGCCCAGGCAGGCCACCAGGGCCAGAAGGCCTGCATCGGCCAGTGCCCGGGCGTAATCGGTGGGGTGGGCCTCGCCGCCGAAAGCAAAGGCCACCGGCAATGCGGCCGGTTGCCGGGCCAGGTGGTAGACCGTGTACCAGACCGCCGCCAGCGTGATGGCCAGCAGTGCGATGAACGGCAGCCGGGCCGCGGAAGCCGGCTCCAGAAAGGGCAGGGCCTGGATGGCCAGCGCGCCCAGCCAGTAGGGCAGCAGCGCCGGGTCGGCCAGCGGCTGTCCCAGCACACCCGGCTGAAGCCACTGCCCCATGCCGGTGGCCATTTCCAGCATGGCACCGAAGGCCGCCACGTCCGCCAGCTTCCAGGGCTCCCGGCCCAGAAAGCCCGGCAGGACATAAGCCGCGCAGAACAGCAGCAGGGCCCAGCGCGGCAGGCGGCGGACGGCGGCCTGGGTGACGATGGCGGGCGTGGGCTGGTTCACGGCGTTGGACTATACCGGCGAAAAAAAAGCAGCTGACCAGCAGCTGCCTTCTCGGGGAGAAGCGCGATCAGGCCGATCAGGCCGAGGCGCGCTTGAACTTGTTGCGGAACTTCTCGACGCGACCGCCCATGTTGTCCACCGTCTTCTGGGTGCCGGTGTAGAAGGGGTGCGATTCGCTGGTGGTTTCCAGCTTGACCAGCGGCAGCTCGCGGCCGTCGTCCAGCTTGATCTTTTCCTTGGTGGTGACGCACGAGCGGGTCACGAACTGGAAGTTGTTCGACATGTCGACGAACACGACTTCGCGGTAATCGGGGTGGATGCCCTCTTTCATGGTGATTCCTTGGGGTTCAGTGGCGGCAGCCGCAGCGAAACCCTTTTCCGCTGTACTTGCCACTCAAGCAAAGCCTGCGAGTATACCAGCGCCGGTGGCGTCAGCCGCCGCGGCGCATCATGTCGAAGAATTCGGAGTTGTTCTTGGTGGCCTTCATGCTCTTGAGGACCATCTCCATGGCCTCGATCTCGTCCATGTTGTACATGAACTGGCGCAGGATCCGGGTCTTCTGCAGGATCTCGGGCTGCAGCAGCAGTTCCTCGCGGCGGGTACCGCTGCGGTTGAGCTGGATGGAGGGGAACACGCGCTTCTCGTACAGGCGGCGGTCCAGGTGGATCTCGCAGTTGCCGGTGCCCTTGAACTCTTCGAAGATCACCTCGTCCATGCGGGAGCCGGTGTCGACCAGGGCGGTGGCGATGATGGTCAGCGAGCCGCCTTCCTCCACCTTGCGGGCCGCACCGAAGAAGCGCTTGGGGCGCTGCAGGGCGTTGGCATCCACACCGCCGGTGAGCACCTTGCCCGAGGACGGCAGCACGTTGTTGTAGGCGCGGGCCAGACGGGTGATGGAGTCGAGCATGATCACCACGTCCTTCTTGAGCTCGACCAGGCGCTTGGCGCGCTCGATCACCATTTCGGCCACATGCACATGGCGGGCGGCCGGCTCGTCGAAGGTGGAGGCGATCACCTCGCCGCGCACGGTGCGCTGCATCTCGGTGACTTCCTCGGGGCGCTCGTCCACCAGCAGCACCATGAGTTCCACGTCGGGGTGGTTGGTGGTGATGGCGTGGCAGATGTGCTGCATCATGACCGTCTTGCCGCTCTTGGGCGGTGCCACGATCAGCGCGCGCTGGCCGCGGCCGATGGGGGCGATGATGTCGATGATGCGGCCGGTGATGTTCTCGTCGCTCTTGATGTCGCGTTCCAGACGCATCTGTTCCTTGGGGAACAGCGGCGTGAGGTTCTCGAACATGATCTTGTGCTTGTTGTCCTCGGGGGGCAGGCCGTTGATCTTGTCGAGCTTGTTCAGGGCAAAGTAGCGCTCGCCATCCTTGGGGATGCGCACCTCGCCCTCGATCATGTCGCCGGTGTGCAGGTTGAAGCGGCGGATCTGGCTGGGCGAGATGTAGATGTCGTCGGTGCTGGCGGTGTAGCTGGTGTCGGGTGCACGCAGGAAACCGAAGCCGTCGGGCAGCACTTCGAGCACACCGTCGGCGTACACCAGCTCGCCGCCCTTGGCGCGCTTTTTGATGATGGCGAACATCAGCTCCTGCTTGCGCATGCGGCCGGTGTTTTCGATCTCAAGCGCTTCAGCCTGCTTGAGGACTTCAGACACGTGCAGTGCCTTGAGTTCGTTGAGGTGCATGGAAATCACTCCGTGGGGGAGTTGCTGCGGGTAGCCGGGGGAGGGGGCGCCGGGGTCCGGAGATGGACGCTGCGCGAGGGGGGCGGACGCCTTGGGTGGGTCCGCTGCCGGAAATTATGACAGGAAACGGCAAGGGTCAACCGGGAACCGGTCGGCCCGGGCCTTGCCGCCCGGGCGCGAGGCTCAGACCAGTTGCTGGTCGATGAACTGGGTGAGCTGGGCCTTGCTGAGGGCGCCGACCTTGGTGGCGGCGAGCTGGCCGTCCTTGAACAGCATCAGGGTGGGAATGCCGCGGATGCCGAATTTGGCGGGCACGTCGCGGTTCTCGTCGACATTGAGCTTGGCCACCTGCAGCTTGCCGCTGTAAGCGCCGGCCACCTCGTCGAGGATGGGGGCGATCATCTTGCAGGGACCGCACCACTCGGCCCAGAAATCCACCAGCACCGGCGCCTTGGCGTCCAGAACGTCGGTCTGGAAACTGGCATCGGAAACGTGTTTGATCAGGTCGCTGGCCATGCTGGGGTCCTCTGGAGAAATCGGTGAGCGGGAGGTTACAGTCTGCGCGCCGGGCGGGCGGTGGATCCACCGGCATTTCAGCCCCGGCAAGACGGCCGCATTGTGACAGAAAGCTCCATCCCATGACGCCTGCCAGCCCAAGCCCTGATGCCCGGGTGCACGGCCAGCCGTTGCCGGTGTCGGCAGGGTGGCACCCGGTGTTCGTCCGACTGGACCAGATCCTTCGGGAAGAGCGTCTGGCGCCCGAGCGCGTGGTGGTCCTGGTGCCCTACGCGCAGCTGATGGAGACCGCCCGCCGGGCCTGGGCCAGCCGCATCGGCGACGGATTTCCCCCCCGCTTCGAGTCCAGCCGCAACTGGGCCTCCACCCTGGAGCCGTTCCTGCCCGGTCCCACAGACCTGGGCATCGACATGGCGCGCGACACCCTGATTGCTGCCAGCCTGCTGGAGCAGGTGATGCCCGAGCGCATCGACGCCTCGCTGCGCTCCGAGCTGACCACGCGCCTGATCGAGGCGGCGCGGCAGCTTGCACCGGTGGCGGCTGCCCGGCCCCCCGCCGAGCGGGCTGTCTGGTCGCAGGAGCGCAGCGAAGGCCTGGTGCCGGCGCTGGGAGCCCTGCGCTGGGAAAGCCTGATCGCCCGCCTGGCGCTGGCATGGGCGGGCACCTCCGCCTATGCCACCGACGCCCTGTGGAGCGAGCGCGCAGCCCCGGGGCGTGACGCCGACGCCCTCATCGTGCTCGACGGCCTGCAGCCCGATCCGCTGGCCGAGGCGCTGGCGCAGCACTGGGCGGGTCGATGCTGGCGGCTGTCCCTGCTGCCGTCGCCGGCAGGCGAGGCCGACGCTCCGGCGTCCGTCCTGCAGGTGCACCGCTGCCACGACGCCGAGGACGAGGCCCAGCGCGCGGCCGCCTGCGTGCTGCAGCACCTCCAGCAGGGCCGTGAGCCGGTGGCCCTGGTGGCCAACGACCGTCTGCTCACCCGACGGGTGAGTGCGCTGCTGGCGCAGCAGGGGGTCCCGGTGCGCGACGAGACCGGCTGGAAACTGTCGACGACCCGCAGCGCGGCAGCCCTGATGGCCGTGCTGCGGGCGGCCCGCGCCGACGCATCGATGGACGAAGCGCTGGATGCCCTGCGGCAGTCGCCGCTGTTCGCCACGGGCGGTAACGCGCCCCTGCTGCGCAGCCTGGAGCAACGGGCGCGCGAGCGCGGCGTGGCGCGCTGGTCGGCCGCTCTGGCGGTGCCGGCCCTGGCCGAGGTGGTGCCGCCGGGCGCGGCCGCATGGCTGGCGTCGCTGACGGCGCCCCGGCCTCTGGTGCGCTGGCTGACCGATCTGCGCACCGCGCTGGAGCAGGCGGGCATGGCGGAACCCATGGCCCTGGACACGGCCGGGCAGCAGGTGATGGCGGTGCTTCGATTGTCCGAGGGGGGGGCTGCCGAGCTGGCTGCCCTGGGAGCCGATGCCCCGGCCGACGACGGTAGCGCCGCTGGGGCCGCCAGTGGCGCACGGCGGCGGATGGGGCTGGCCAGCTTCAGCGCCTGGGTGCGCGACGTTCTGGAATCGGCCGTGTTCCATCCCCACACCGGGGTGGTCGCCGCCGTGGTGGTGCTGCCGCTGCCGCAGCTGCTGGGGCGCCGCTTCGGGGCGGTGGTGGCGCCCGGCTGCGACGAACTGCACCTGCCGGCAAGTCCCGAACTGCCGGGCCCGTGGACAGCCGCCCAGCGCGAGCATCTGGGCCTCATGCCGCGGGAAGCGCTGGCCCAGTCCGCCCGCCATGGCTGGCACTTGCTGCGGGACCAGCCCTGTGCCGACGTGCTGTGGCGCCAGGACGACCGGGGCGAGGCGCGTCTGCCGTCGCCCTGGCTGCAGCAGCAGGCGCTGGCGGCAGCGCCCGATCCGCGCCCCCTGCGCCAGTGGCCGCTGTCGGCGGTGCAGCGACCCCAGCCGACGGCGGCCGATCTGCTCCCGCAGCGGCTGTCCGCCAGCGCCTACACCCAGTTGCGCCAGTGCCCTTACCGCTTCTTTGCCTTGCGGCAACTGCGGCTGTCCGATGCCGCCGAGATCGACGACGAACCCGATGCCCGCGATCTGGGCAACTGGCTGCACCGGGTGCTGCGCCGCTTTCATGAGGACCGCCGGGACCTCCGGCCGGGCCGAGTGGCCGACCGCGACCGTCTCGATGCCCTGGCCCGCGACGAGGCCGTGGCCATGGGCCTGAACGCCGGCGAGGGCGGGGCGGGATTCCTGCCCTTCGAGGCGCAATGGCCGCAGCTGCGCGAGGGTTACCTGGACTGGCTGACCGGCTTCGAGGCCCCCGCCGACACCGACGGACCGCGCTTCGAGGCGGCCGAGATCGATCGCCAGTGCAGCCTCGGGCGCTGGACGCTGATCGGTCAGCTCGACCGCATCGATCGGCTGCCGGCGGCCCACGGCGGCCACGCCTTCGTCATCGATTACAAGACCGAGGGGCGCAGCAAGACCATCGACCGCAAGAAGCACATCGACGAGGATGTGCAGCTGGCGTTCTATGCCGCCTTGCTGCCCGACCAGCCGGTGCGTGCCGCCTACCTGAGCATCACCGACCAGCGCGGCACCGGCGAGAAGGCCGCCACCTGGATGTGGGAGCACCCCGACGTCACCGCCGCCGCCGACCGGCTGCTGGCGGGCATCCGGACCGATCTGGAGCGCATCGCGGCCGGAGCAACCCTGCCGGCGCTGGGCGAGAGCCCGGTCTGCGACCACTGCGAGGCCCGGGGCCTGTGCCGCAAGGATTTCTGGTCATGACGCCGGCCTTCCGCATCAACGGCCAGAACGCCGATCCGTCGGCGTTCTATGCGGTCGCCTGCAACCCCGGGCGCAGCGTGGCGGTGGAGGCCTGCGCCGGTGCCGGCAAGACCTGGATGCTGGTCTCGCGCATGCTGCGGGCGCTGCTGGACGGCTGCCCGCCGCAGGACATCCTGGCCATCACCTTCACCAAGAAGGCCGCTGGCGAGATGCGCGAGCGGCTGGACCGTCTGCTGCGCGAATGCGCCGACATGGACCCGGACCAGCGCATCGAGGCGCTGTGCCAGCGCGGCCTGTCCCCGTCCGATGCGCAGCGGCTCGAGCCCGAACTGGCCACGCTGCATGCACGTCTGCTGGCCGGCGGGCGATCGGTCCAGGTGCGCACCTTCCACAGCTGGTTTGCGGCGCTGCTGCGCGGTGCCCCGCTGTCGGTGCTGCAGGAGCTGGACCTGCCGCCGCGCTATGAGCTGCTGGAGGACGATCAGCCGGCCATCGAGCGCCTGTGGCCGCGCTTCCATGCCGCGCTGAACGAGCGACCGCAGGAGCGGGCCGACTTCTTCGAGCTGGTGGCCCGCCATGGCCGCAGCCAGACGCGCAAGGCGCTGCTGCAGGCCCTGGCCCGCCGGGTGGAGTTCTCGCTGGCCGACGCGGCGGGCGTGCTCGACCGGTCGGTGCAGCCCTTCGGCGAGGCCTTTCCTGCGCTGCAGGGCTTCGACCGCCCGGAGCACGCCCTGCTGGCGCCGGCCGCCCGGCAGCGCTGGCAGGGCTGGGCGTCCGCGCTGGGCCAGCTCCCCAACAAGCCGCCGCAGAAGGCGGCCCAGGGCGTGATCGACGCCTTTCTGTTGCCCGACGAGCCCGGGTCGATGACCCAGCGCCTGGCCAAGCTTCGAAGCGTGTTCTTCGTGAAAGAGCACGACCGCCTGAACCGGTATCTCGAAAAGCTGCCAGAGGCACAGCAGGCCGAGGCCGAACTGCAGCTGCTGTGCGCCGCCGTGCGCCAGCACGACGCCTGGCACCACCACCACCGCATGGTCCGACTGGTGCGGCTGCTGCTGGCCTGCTTTGCCGGCTTCAAGCGGGAGCAGGGCTGGGTCGACATGAACGATGTCGAGGGCGCTGCCCGCCGCCTGCTGGGCGATGCCGAGCTGTCGGGCTGGCTGCAGCAGCGGCTCGATGCGCGGCTGCGCCATGTGCTGATCGACGAATTCCAGGACACCAACCCGTTGCAGTGGCAGGCCCTCTACGGCTGGTTGTCGGGTTATGCCGGCGCCGGGCCGGGCGAGGCGCCCAGCGTGTTCCTGGTGGGCGATCCCAAGCAGTCCATCTACCGGTTCCGGCGGGCCGAGCCGCAGGTGTTCCGCGCCGCGCAGGCCTTCGTGCGGGAAGGGCTGGATGGCGCCCTGCTGAGCTGCGACCACACCCGGCGCTGTGCACCGGCGGTGGTGAAGGCACTCAATGGCGTCATGCAGGAGGCCGAACAGGCCGGCGAATACGGCGAGGCGGTGGGTGCGGCGTTTCGCCCCCACACCACCGGCAGCGACGCCGAAGGCAGCGTGCTGCAGCTGCCGCCGGTGGCCGCCGACCCGGACGAGCCCGGTGCCGATCCCGACGGGGAGGCCGCGGCGCCCGATGCCTGGCGCGACAGCCTCACCCAGCCCCGCCACGTCCCTGAAGAAAAGCGGCCTGCCCTGGAGGCCCGCCAGCTGGCCGACTGGATTGCCGCCGAACTGGCCCGCGGGACGCTGCGCCCGAGCGACGTGATGGTGCTGGCCCGCAAGCGCGAGCGCCTGGGCTGGCTGTTCGAGGCGCTGCGCGAGCGCGGCATACCGGCCGACCAGCCGGAGAAGCTCGACCTGGCCGATGCCCCGGCCGTCCAGGACGTGGTGGCCCTGCTCGATGCGCTGGTCTCGACCGACCACAACCTGTCCCTGGCCCGCGCACTGCGCTCGCCCATCCTGGGCTGGTCGGACGACGACCTGGCCGATCTCGCGCGGGCCTGCCGACAGGCCACCGACGCGCCGTCGTGGTGGGATGCCCTGCAGGCCGGCCCGGCCGCCGGGGCGGGAATGGACGACGTCCGCGCGGTCCGCTGGCGCGAGACCGCCCGCTGGCTGGCCCGCTGGCAGTCGCTGGTGCAGGACTGGCCGCCGCACGACGCGCTGTCGGCCATCTATGCCGATGCGGATCTGCTCGGGCGTTACGCCGCCTGTGTGCCGCCTGCGCAGCGCAGCGGTGTGCTGGCCCAGCTGCGCGAGCTGCTGCTGCTGTCGCTGGACATCGAGGGTGGCCGGTTCCTCACGCCCTACCGCTGGGTGCGGGCGCTCAAGGCCGGGCAGCTGCCCGCGCCGCAGGCCCAGCCGGCGGACGCCGTGCGGCTGCTCACCATCCACGGCGCCAAGGGCCTGGAGGCCCCGGTGGTGGTGCTGATGGACACGCAGTCCGGCGGCGGCAGGCCGGAGAGCATGGGGGTGCTGGTGGACTGGCCCGGCGAGTCGCCCATGCCGCGCCGCATGGTGTTCATGGTGAGCGAGAAGCAGCCGCCCGCCTGCGCGGCCACCGCGCTCGAGATCGAGCGCCAGGCGCGGTCCCTGGAAGAGCTCAATGCCCTGTATGTGGCCATGACCCGCGCCGAGCGCTGCCTGGTCGTCTCCAGTTTCGTGCCGGGTCGGGCCGGCGAGGGGCGCAGCTGGTTCGACCGGCTGGCCCCCCATGCGACGCCCGTCGAGCCGGCGCCACCCGCGCTGCCCGGCACCGGCGATGCCGCCAGCGCCGGCACGCCCGCCCTCTGCGAGCTGCCCGACCTGCCGGTGTGGACCGCACCCCGCCGACCTGCGGCGCAGACCCCGGCAGCCCGCCCCGACGAGGACGACACCGCCGCCCGGCTGGGCCTGGCCCTGCACCGGCTGCTGCAGTGGTGTCCGACGCCGCTGGCCGGCTTCGACTGGCATGCCGGCCATGTCAAGGCCGTGGCGCGCGAGTTCGAGCTGACGCCGGCCCAGGCGGCCGATGCGCTGGCCGCCGCGGGTCGCATCGTGCAGGGCGAGGCGGCCTGGGCCTGGGACGCCGACCGGGTGGACTCGGCCCGCAACGAGGTCGACCTGTTCCACCAGGGCCAGCTGCTGCGGCTGGACCGGCTGGTGCGCGAGACCGCCACCGGCACCTGGTGGGTGCTGGACCACAAGAGCGCGCTGCGGCCCGAACTCGACCCCGATCTGCGCGCCCAGCTGCGCCGCTACGGCGAGGCGGTGCGTGCGGCGCGACCGGGCGAGGCGGTGCGTACCGCCTTCATCAACCTGGCCGGGCGGCTCATCGAGCCGGCGGCCGATACCGAATCTTCATGACCGCATCTCCCTCTGTCCTTCCGGTGGACGTGGCCGTCATCGGTGGTGGCCCGGCCGGGCTCATGGCCGCCGAGCGCCTGCAGGCCCGGGGCCACGCCATCCACCTGTTCGATGCCATGCCTTCGGTGGGCCGCAAGTTCCTGCTGGCGGGCAAGGGCGGGCTCAACCTCACCCACGCCGAAGGCTTCGAGGCGTTCTGCAGCCGGTATGCCGGGCGCACGCCGTCGCTGCGGCCGCTGCTGCAGGCTTTCGGGCCGCAGGCGCTGCGCGACTGGGCCGATGGCCTGGGCGTCGGCACCTTCGTGGGCACCTCGCAGCGCGTGTTCCCCACCGACATGAAGGCGGCCCCGTTGCTGCGGGCCTGGCTGCAGCGCCTGCGGCACCCGCCTGCACCCGGCGTGCCGGTGCAGTTCCACATGCGGCACCGCTGGCAGGGCTGGCAGAAGCCCGGCGATCCCTCCAGCCCGCTGGTGTTCGACACCCCGCACGGTCGGCAACGGGTGCAGGCCCGCGCCACGGTGCTGGCCCTGGGCGGCGCCAGCTGGGCCCGGCTGGGGTCGGACGGCGCCTGGCAGCCCTGGCTGCAGGCCGCCGGCATCGGGCTGCGGCCGCTGGTGCCGTCCAACTGCGGCTTCGACGTGGCCGGGTCGCCGGTGCACGGCCGCAGCGAGGGATGGACGCCCCTGCTGTCCGAGCGCTGGGCCGGCCAGCCGTTCAAGTCGGTGCGGCTGCGCTGCACCGGCGTCGATGGCGAGGTGTTCGACCGCCAGGGCGAATTCGTGCTCACCGCCACCGGCATCGAAGGCAGCCTGGTCTACGCCGCCTCGCGATTGCTGCGCGAGCGCATCGCGGCCGACGGGCAGGCCATGGTCGAGCTGGATCTGTTGCCCCACCGCAGCGCCGACTGGGTCCGGGAGCAGGTGGCGCATCCGCGCGGCTCCCGCAGCCTGTCCAGCCACCTGAAAAGCCGCCTGGGCATCGACGGCCTGAAGCTGGCCATGCTGAGCGAACTGCTCGACAAGGCCGCCATGAACGACCCGTTGCGACTGACCGCCGCCATCAAGGCGCTGCCCGTCATGCTGCGGCGCTGCCGTCCCATCGACGAGGCCATCAGCAGCGCTGGCGGGGTGTGCTTCGAGGCCCTGGACGATCACCTCATGGTGCGCCAGCACCCGGGCCTGTTCGTGGCCGGCGAGATGCTCGACTGGGAAGCCCCCACCGGCGGCTACCTGCTCACGGCCACGATGGCCAGCGGCGTGGCCGCCGGGGAGGGGGCCGCGCGCTGGCTGGCCTAGTCCGGCGCCGGGAAGGTCAGGGTGAAGCGCGCGCCCTGGTCCACCCCGCCTTCACCGCACACGCTGCCGCCGTGCCGTTCCATGATGCGGCGCACATTCGCCAGCCCCATGCCTTCGCCACCAAACTGCTGGGACGAATGCAGGCGGTGGAAAGGCTTGAACAGGTCACCCGCCTGGGCCGGCGCAAAGCCCACGCCGTTGTCCTCCACCACCACCTCGATGCTGCCGTCGCACGCGCTGGCGGCCCGGATCGCGATCTGCGCCGGCGCACGGCCGACGGTGTACTTCAGGGCGTTGCCGACCAGGTTGACGAACACCTGCCGCACCAGACCGGGGTGGCCCAGGACCATGGGCAGGGGCGTGATGTCCCAGCGGATGTCGCGCCCGGCGGTCTCGCCGGACAGGGTTTCCAGGGCACCTTTCAGTGCCGCATCCAGCGACAGGGGCTCCAGCGTCAGCGCTTCGTTGCCCAGGCGCGCGAAGTCGAGCATGTCCCGGACCATGCGCAGCGACAGGTCGGAGGACTTCACGCCCATCTCCAGCAGGCCGGCGTCGGGAGCCGCGCCCTCGCGCACGTCGTGCAGCACCGCATCGAGCACGCCCCGGATGCTCAGCAGCGGTCCCCGCAGGTCGTGGGCCACCCGGGCGGCGAAGGCGTCGAGTTCGGCGTTCACCGTCTCCAGCTGCACCACCTTCTGGCGCACCTCGGCCTGCAGCCGGCGGTTGTGGCAGCGCAGCCGCTGCAACGCCAGCGCCCGCTCGATGACCACCAGCAGGGCCCGGTAGGCGAAGGGCTTCTGGACGATGTCCACCGCTCCCTGGCGCATGGCCTCGATCACCGACGGCACGTTGGCATGACCGGTCATGAGCACCACCACCACATCGGGAGACTGCAGCTGGGCGCGGCGGGTCAGCTCGATGCCGTCCATGCCGGGCATCTGCAGGTCGGTCAGGAGCAGGTCGAACCGGGCCTGGGCCAGCATGGCCAGGGCCTCGTCGGGCGTGTCGCAGCGTTCGACCCGGAAACCGTGTTCCTGCAGCACCAGTTGCAGCGACTCGCTCTGCAACGGGTCATCGTCCACGACCAGCAGGCTGCCTTCACGGCCGGCCGTACCATCCTTCATCGTTGTTGTCATGTGCATTCCACTTGCGTCGACCGCGCTTCCGGTCGCTTCCTCGTCCCTGGCCGCAGGATAACGGGCCGGTGCTGCAGGCGGTTGCATCAACCCCATGGATCATCACGTTTTGCTGATCTGGATCAACATCGGCGCTGCTGCCCGATGCGGCGGACCGGTGATCGTGGTGAACTCGGTCCGGTCCCCATCAACCCACACACCCGCGCTCCCCTTCCCATGAACGAGATCGACGTCCCGACCCCCGGTCTGCCCTCGATGCAGGACATCCTGGACACCTTGCCGGCCCATGTGGCCGTGGTCGATGCGGGTGGCACCATCGTCTGCGTGAACCAGGCCTGGATCGACTTCGGTGCGGCGGGCGGTCTGCGCGATGCGCGCTTCTGCCTCGGGACCAACTACCTGACGCTGTGCGATCAGGTGAGCGGCGACTGTGCCGACGATGCCCGGCAGCTGGCCAGCGCCCTGCGGTCGGTGCTGTCGGGCCGGACCCCGACCGCCTCCCTGGAGTACCCCTGCCACTCGCCCGCCGAGCAGAACTGGTTCCGGGTCGACATCACCCCCATCCGCAGCGGGCAGGGAGTGTTTGCCATGCTGGCGCACACCCGCATCACGGTCGACCGGCGCACCCACGAAGAGCTGGCGCGGTACCAGAAGCTGTTCGACGCCATCCCGCACCCGGTCTGGGTGTACGACCCGGTCACCCTGGACTTCCTGGCGGTCAACGACATGGCGGTGCAACGCTATGGCCATTCCCGCGAGCGCCTGCTGCAGATGAAGGTCACCGAGATCCGCCCGCCCGAGACGGTGCCGGCCTTCCTGGCGCAGCTGCGCCGGCTGCAGGGGGTCACCAACGCCGCCGGCATCTGGGAGCACATGGACGCACAGGGCCGGCGGTTCCGGGTCGACATCACCTCGCACCAGCTGCACTGGGGCGACCTCAAGGCCCGCCTGGTGCTGGCCGAGGACGTGACCGAAAAGCTGGCGGCCGAGTCGGCCCTGATCGAGAGCGAGGCCCGCTTCCAGCAGCTGGCCCGCACGCTGGAGGAGGTGTTCTGGCTCTACGACGTGGAGCGGGCCGAATTCCTGTATGTGTCGCCGGGCTACGAACGGGTGTGGGGTCGCAGCGCCGCGCGGCTGCTGCAGCGCCCGCAGGAGTGGCTGGATGCGGTGCACCCGGATGACCGGGGCCGCATGGCGGCGGCGTTTGCCGGGCAGTCCCGCGGCCTGTTCGATCTGGAGTTCCGCATCGTCCGGGCCGATGGCGCCATCCGCCACATCAAGGGCAAGGCCGATCCGGTGCGCAGCCCGGACGGCACGGTGCAGCGGGTGGCGGGAGCGGCCCGCGACATCACCGCCCAGCACGAGAAGAACGCCCGCCTGCGCCTGCTGGAGACGGCGGTGAACCGGCTCAACGACATCGTGCTGATCACCGAGGCAGAGCCCTTCGACGAGCCCGGTCCGAAGATCGTGTTCGTCAACGACGCCTTCCAGCGCCGCACCGGCTTCACGCGGGAAGAGGCCATCGGCCGTTCGCCCCGCATCCTGCAGGGACCGGCCACCCAGCGCGACGCACTGGACCGCATCCGCGTCGCGCTGGAGGCCTGGCAGCCGGTGCGCGAAGAACTCATCAACTACACCAAGGACGGCCAGCCGTTCTGGCTGGAGCTCGACATCGTGCCGCTGGCCGACGAGAAGGGCTGGTTCACCCACTGGGTGGCGGTGGAGCGAGACATCAGCGAGCGCAAGGAAATGGAAGCCCACCTGCAGCAGTCGCGCAAGCTGGAGAGCCTGGGCCAGCTCACCGGCGGCGTGGCGCACGACTTCAACAACCTGCTCACGGTGATGATGGGCAACACCGAGATCCTGCTCGACCGCATTCCACCCGGCGGCCTGGAACACCGGCTGCTCAAGATGATCGGCCAGGCCACCGAGCGCGGTGCCGAACTCACCCGTCGCCTGCTGGCCTTTGCAAGGCGCCAGCCCCTGCAGCCCCGCACGGTGGACGTGCAGGAACTGGTGCATGGCATGCGGGACCTGCTGGTGCGCACGCTCGGCGCGTCCATCGACGTGCGCATCCTGTGCGAGCCCTCCACCGGCCAGTCCAAGATCGATCCCGGCCAGCTGGAGAACGCGGTGCTCAACCTGGCCATCAATGCGCGCGACGCCATGCCCGAAGGCGGCTCGCTGATCATCGAGACGCACAACATCGAGCTGGACGCCGCCTATGTGGCCCGCTATGTCGATCTGCAGCCCGGGCGGTACGTGTGCATCGCGGTGTCCGACACCGGCGTGGGCATCGATCCGCAGGTGCTGGAGCGGGTGTTCGAGCCCTTCTTCACCACCAAGGACAAGAGCAAGGGCACCGGGCTGGGCCTGGCCATGGTCTATGGCTTCGTCAAGCAGTCGCACGGCCATGCCGAGATCTATTCCGAGGTCGGCCTGGGCACCACGGTCAAGCTGTACCTGCCGCGCCAGAACCAGGCCGCCGACATCCTGCCGATCGAGTCGGCGCCCTCATCGGTGCTCAGGGGCACCGGCCAGACGGTGCTGGTGGTGGAGGACAACGAACTGGTGCTGGACTTCGCCGTGGCCCAGCTGGAAAGCCTGGGATACCGGGTGGTGCAGGCCCACGACGGCCTGATCGCGCTGGACATCCTGGCCAGCGACCGGCCGCTGGACCTGCTGTTCACCGACATCGTCATGCCCGGTGGCCTGTCCGGCTTCGAGCTGGGTCAGCGCGCCGCCGAGCTGCGCCCGGGCCTGCCGGTGCTCTACACCTCGGGTTATCCCGAGGGGGCCATCAGCGCCCACAGTGCCGTGCCCCCGGGCGTGCGGCTGCTGACCAAGCCCTACCGGCTGGAGCAGCTGGCCGAGCAGGTCACGGCGGCGCTCGCAGGCGCGGGGGCCTGAGGGCGTGTGCGGAAGGAAGAGCAGAGAAGAGAAGAGAAGAGAAGAGGGGGTGTGACGAGCCTTGACCTTGTGGTTTGGCGCGTCAGCCTCAATTAAATCAACGGCTTACGGAGGTCTTCTGTTCGGCAGTGACACATCGAAGTGACACGCGGATGCCCAGTGTATGGCATGGAATAGGGCTGACTCAGACGGCCCAATTTCTTGTTCGCCGTAGTGGCATGGGCGGATCATTCGGCCCTACGGCCATCTGGAAGCGGCAGGACGGGGTGAAGCACGAGTAAGAGATTTGCTCCCTTCCGGTCTTCTTGGACTGGAGCACGTTCACCTTTCCTGAGCCGAAGCACTGGGGGCATGCGTAGTGGTCCACCTCGTGCGACTCAGGCTTCGACTTGTAGAGAAACTGCCCAGGGGCCACCGCGTGCAACTCGTAGCTGTCCAAGGCTGCCTGTGAAGCCTCAAGGTCGCGCATCTTCTGCTTTAGCTCTGCCAGCTCTCCGAGCAGGTTCAAGCGCTCCTCAGTTGCATCAGCGAGCTTGGATTGAACATCAAGGATGCCTTGCTGAATGTCAATCAGCTTGTCCTTCATCTGGTGGTCGACAACCGCGGAAGTGGTCGCCCTCGCTAGGCCTGCTAGGGCCCTGATGCTCGCTTGAGCGGCAGTGAGTGCAGTCATGTCCATGTGGTGGGCTCCCGTCACTTTTCAGGGGGAAACCTGGGAAGCTCCAGGAGCATCCGTTCAGCGCCTAGCCAAACATCAGTCAATGGGGCTTCACGGCAGTGCTTGTCTACGTAGGCGAGCATCGAAGGACCATCGGGCAACTCTCTCAGCTCCGATCTGTTTGTTCTTGCGCGAGTGATGTTGATCCCGCTGAGGTAGCCCTGCAGCCAGCTCATGTACAAGTCGTTGAAGCTTTGGTTCTGAAAAGCCCGATGCTCAAGGTACTTACCGCATGAAGCAGCACCGGCACCATTGAGAAAGTGTCTGTCGGCTGCGTGTGCGCTGCCGATAAACAGGAAAGCTGCGCCGAGAAGGCAGGAGGCCTGTCTCTTGGTGGCGGCCACCCCCGGACCCAGGGAGGCAAGCGCACGAACCGCGTTCATTGTGTACCCTTTCTGTTGGCTGATGGGGGTTTGATGCAGACATATCGCGGCGCAGTCTACAGCCGAAGGGACGAGGCACTGATAGCTACCTGCTGAGGCCGGAGATGAGCAAGTGGGAAGGTGTCGGATAAGCCCCGAAGCGACTTTTCTCCCTTGTGGCGCCGACTGCCACTTGAGGCACCCACGAAGGCACTGTAGGCCGTACAGGGCCACCAGGCTGCCCCCCGCTGGGCTGCTGCTCTCCTGCTGCAGCACTGACACTAACGGCTCCTAGTAGTGGCCCTTCCCGGGAATCAGGTGTCTTACTCCTCCCCTCGGATTCTCGACATCACCTCGCCTGCGAGGAATTAGGTGGATGTGGCAGTCGAAGACGGTTTGCCCTGTCACTTCGCCCGCGTTCATCCCGATGTTGAACCCATCCACAGTCCGGTCCTCGGACTGGATAGCTGCCTTGGTTTCATGGAGGAGCCTGTCGCAGGCCTTGAGTTCGGATTGGCTCAGGTCGAAGTAGGTTGGCGCTCGGTCCCGTTGATCACCAGCTCCGAACGCTGGCGAATGCTGTGGCCCGCATCGAGCAGTATCTCCGCTAGGTCGGGCTGGTCCCGAAGGGTGTCATCTATGGACAGCAAGCTGGTGCGGATGCTCTGCGCGAGCTGCTCCGCCAGCTCAGGTGTTAAACGTTCGAGCGCCTGCGGATTCAGCTCTTAGCGCTTGTGGTCGAACTGCTCAAGGAGGAGGGCGCGCTCCCTTGCTCCAGCGAGCGCAGCCTCTCTGGCCGAGCCTGTGCCGAGGCTCTTGGTGAGCTTCTTTTTTCCGTAGTGTTTCTGGAGGTCGCTGGGGACCATCACACGCAACTGATACACCCCCGCTCGGAGGTGCAGCCCCGGTAGTTTTGCCATGTCTAACTTGCTCATGATTTTTGAGAAAGTGACACGTCAAAGTGACATGCCGAAAGGCCGGAAGCTGTTGATTTTGCGTAAGTCCATGTGAGAGTAGGACTTAGCTGAAAGAAGGTGACGAGCCTTGACCCCGGCACTGGATTCACAGTTAGGGCTGCTTGGTTCCCCACCTGACCCGGTTGGCCGCTTCACCATGCGGGAAGGCCCGTCAGGTCTGATTGTAGGCGATGGGACGGGTACCGGCCCGGGCATCACCCCGCCTTTAGAATCCGGCGGATGTCCTACGTCGTCCTGGCCCGCAAGTACCGCCCTCGCTCCTTTGCCGAGATGGTCGGGCAGGGCCATGTGGTGCAGGCCCTCACCAATGCCCTGACCACCGGGCGCCTGCACCACGCCTACCTGTTCACCGGCACGCGCGGCGTGGGCAAGACCACCGTCTCGCGCATCCTGGCCAAGTCGCTCAACTGCCTGGGCGCCGACGGACAGGGCGGCGTCACCGCCGAGCCCTGCGGCGTGTGCCAGGCCTGCACCGACATCGATGCCGGCCGCTTCGTGGACTACACCGAGCTCGACGCCGCCTCCAACCGGGGCGTCGACGAGGTCCAGGGCCTGCTGGAGCAGGCGGTCTACAAGCCGGTGCAGGGCCGCTTCAAGGTCTTCATGATCGACGAGGTCCACATGCTCACCAACACGGCGTTCAACGCCATGTTGAAGACGCTGGAGGAGCCACCGGAATACCTCAAGTTCGTGCTGGCCACGACCGACCCCCAGAAGGTGCCGGTGACGGTGCTGTCGCGCTGCCTGCAGTTCAACCTGCGGCCGATGGCGCCCGAGACCGTGGCCTCGCACCTGCAGCAGGTGCTGCAGGCCGAATCGGTGGCGGCCGATGCCGGCGCCCTGCGCCTGCTGGCCCGTGCCGCGCGCGGTTCCATGCGCGATGCCCTGTCGCTCACCGACCAGGCCATTGCATTCGGTGGCGGCAGCCTGCAGGAGGCCGGCGTGCGCCAGATGCTGGGCGCGGTCGACAGCGCCCCGGTGCTGGGTCTGATCGACGCCCTGGCCCGTGCCGACGGCGCGGCGGTGGTCGACACCGTGAACGCCTTGCGCACCCAGGGCCTGAGCGCGGCCGGCACGCTCGAAGACATGACCGCCGTGCTGCAGCGCACGGCGGTGCTGCAGGCGGTGCCCGATGCGCCGCCGTCCGACGACCCGGACGCGCCCGAGGTGGCCCGGCTGGCCGGGCTGCTGCCGCCCGACGAGACCCACCTGCTCTACAGCCTGTGCCTGCACGGCCGCACCGAACTCGGGCTGGCGCCCGACGAGTACGCGGCCCTGACCATGATCCTGCTGCGCCTGCTGGCCTTCAAGCCTTCCGGCACGGCGGAAAAAAAAAGCCTGAAAACGCCTGAGGCGGTCGTGCCGGCAGCCCTGCCGGTGCAGCCCGCAGGGGCCCCCGCTCGGTCGCCATCGCCGGCACCGTCGCCAGCGCCCGCCCCCATCTCTGCGCCCGTGTCCGCCCCGGCGGACAAGGAACCCCCGCCCGATGACGCCCCCTGGCCCGAGCCGGACGATGACGGCCCGCCCTGGGAGCCTGACCTGCCGGTCACCCGCGCGGCCGACCCGGCGCCGTTGCGCACCGCACCGCCCCCGGCGGAGGCCTCGCGTCCGCCCTTGATGCGCATACCGGTGCGCGATCCCGGCGAACCCGGCCGGCTCGACCAGCCCCGCGCCGCCGCCCCCGAGGCTGCGCTGCAACCCACGCCCGAAGGGGATGCCTGGTTCGAGGTGGTGATGCAGCTGGTGCGCACCGAGGCCATCACCGCCCTGGTGCGGGAGCTGGCGCTGCAGTCGCAGCTGGTGGCCCGCGACGAGGGCCAGTGGCTGCTGCGGGTGGAGCGCGAATCGCTCAACCAAGGCAACACGCGCGAGCGGCTGGCCACGGCGCTGCAGGCCGCAGGGCATGCGGTGCGGCTGTCGGTGGAGATCGGCCCGGTGGTCGATGCCCCGGCGCGCCGGCTGGCCGCCCAGGCCCGCGAGCGCCAGCAGCAGGCCGAGGCACAGATCATGGCCGACCCCTTCGTGCAGGCGATGATGCGCGACTTTGGCGGCAGAATCGTGCCCGGCTCGATCAAGGCCGTCGACAGCTCCGGCCGCTGACCCCTCTTACCGTTCCCCCATTCAGACCACAAGGATTGCCATGTTCAACAAAGGACAACTCGCCGGCCTCATGAAGCAGGCCCAGGCCATGCAGGACAACCTCAAGAAGGCCCAGGAAGAGCTGGCCTTCATCGAGGTCACCGGCGAGTCCGGCGCCGGCCTGGTCAAGGTGGTGATGACCTGCAAGCACGACGTCAAGCGCGTGACCATCGACCCCAGCCTGCTGGCCGACGACAAGGACATGCTCGAAGACCTGGTGGCCGCCGCCTTCAACGACGCGGTGCGCAAGGCCGAGGCCACCTCCAGCGAGAAGATGGGCAAGCTCACGGCCGGCATGCCGGGCCTGCCCGGCGGCATGAAGTTCCCGTTCTGATCCGGCGCCCCGCGTGGCCGACAACCTCTCGCTCGAGCGCCTGGTGCAGGCGCTGCGTCGCCTGCCCGGGGTGGGAGTGAAGTCGGCCCAGCGCATGGCCTTCCACCTGCTGCAGCACGACCGGGACGGCGCCCGGGTGCTGGCCGATGCGCTGCGCGAGGCCGATGCCTCGGTCCGGCACTGTGGCTTGTGCCACACCTTCACCGAGGCCGACATCTGTGCCACCTGCGCCGACCCCGGGCGCGACCGCAGCCAGCTCTGTGTGGTCGAGACCCCGGCCGACCAGGCCGCCATGGAGCGCACCGGCGCGTACAAGGGCCTCTACTTCGTGCTGATGGGCAAGCTCAGTCCGCTGGACGGCGTGGGTCCGCGCGACATCGGTCTGGACAAGCTGCTGGAGCGCATCATGGACACCGACGCACCGGTGCTGCGCGAGGTCATCCTGGCCACCAACTTCACCGCCGAGGGCGAGACCACGGCCCACGTGATCACCCAGGCCCTGCGCGACCGGGACATCAAGGTCACCCGGCTGGCCCGGGGCGTTCCGGTGGGCAGCGAACTTGAATACGTCGATCTGGGCACCATCGCCCACGCGCTGGTCGACCGGCGCTGACCGTTTTCCCCGAACTGGAGCCTCTGCCCATGAAATCCGGACTCACCGTGGCCTACTGGGCCGTGCTCGTTGCAGCCTTGCTGCCCATCTTCTGCGCCGGTCTGGCCAAGTGGGGCATGTTCAAGGTCTCGCCCAAGGCGGGTGGCTACGACAACAACAACCCGCGCGCCTGGCTGGCCCGCCAGACCGACTGGCGCGCCCGCGCCAACGCGGCCCAGGCCAACACCTTCGAGGCGCTGCCGTTCTTCTTTGCCGCCGTCATCATTGCCCACCAGGCCGGGGCCTACCAGATGCGGCTCGATGTCATGGCCTTCCTGTGGGTGTTCCTGCGGGTGCTCTACGTGCTCATGTATGTGGCCGATCAGGCCACCGCCCGTTCGCTGGTCTGGCTGCTCGCACTGGCCCTGAACGTCGCCATCCTGTTCGCCTGAGACCGCGGCGGCACGTCCCGCAGCCTCGGTAGTTTCCCGCTCGGGATTGGTCCCGATGCGGTGCCCGGGCCCGGTCGTTACGGTAAGCGGGGTACAGGCCGCTCCCTGCAGCGGCCGGGAGCGGGCAGTGAACAACTGCGATCGTCGTCAGTGGATCAGGCTGGGCACCGGGCTCGCGCTCGGCGCCGGACTGGACCCGGTGCGTGCGCAGACGCCGGTGCGGCTGACCAGCACCCGGCTGGTGATCGCTGTCGAGCAGAAGAACTCGCTGGCCTATCTGCCGCTCACCGTGGCCCAGCGGCTGGGCTTCTTCGAGGCCGAAGGCCTGAATGTGGAGGTGCGCGAACTGACCGAGCCGGGCGGTGCCCTGCGTGCGGTCCAGAACCAGGCCTCCCACCTCGTGTGCGGCCCGTTCAGCCAGCTGCTCACCGCGTCCCGCATGCGCTCGTTCGTGCTGCAGTCGCGCACACCGCAGATCGTGGTGGGCGTGTCCCGCAAGACCATGCCGACCTTCCGGGAGGTGGCCGACCTGGCAGGTCGGCGCATCGGCGTCCAGTCCGGCCATGCTGCGGGCAAGGCCGTGGCGCGACGGGTCTTCGAGAAAGGCGGGCTGGAGCCCGGCCAGGTCGAGCTGGTGGCCCTGGCCAACCCGTTCGCGGCGGTGCAGGCTTTCCGCAACGGCGCCATCGATGCCATCAGTTTTGCGGATCCGGTCATCACGCAGCTGGAACTGCTCGGCGAGCTGCGGGTGGTGGCCGACACCCGGACCCTGCGCGGCTCGACCGAACTGTTCGGCGGGCCCATGCCATCGATCTGCCTGGGAGCGCCCATCGAGTTCATCGCCCAGTTCCCCCGCTGGTGTCAGGCGGTGGCCGATGCCATGGTGCACGCCCTGAAGTGGCTGCAGACGGCGGGCGTGACCGACATCATCCGCGCCGTGCCCGAATCCCATTTCCAGGGCGACCGCGCGCTCTACCTGGCGGCCTTCGAGCGCATGCGCGAGAGCTGGACGCCCGATGGCCTGATGCCGGCCGAGGGGCCGTTGATCGCCCTGCGGGCCATGGCCATGGGCGATGAAGCCCCGCTGCCCGAGGTGCAGGAGCTGCAGCGCAGCTACACCAACGATTTCGCGCGCAAGTCCAAGGCCCGGTTCCGGGCCTGAGCCCGGCGCAGGTTCAGGGCTTGCCGGCCGCCACGCGCGTGCGGCTGCTGGAACTGGCGGTCTTGCGCGTCGTTGTGGCCTTGCGGCTTGAGGCGGTGGCGGTCTTCCCTTTGGCCTGGGTGCGCGCGGTGCGGGTGGCGGCCTGTTTGCGGCCGGAGGCCACCGAAGCGGCAGCGGGGCGCTGGGGCAGCATCAGGGTGACGCTCTGGCCGGCCTTGAGCGCGGCCCCTGCCGACAGCTTGTTCCACTCGGCCACGCTGGCGGCCGAAACCTTGTAGCGCCTGGCCAGGCTGGCCACGGTCTCGCCCTTGCGGGCCTTGACCGTGGTGCGGCGCAGCACCACATCGGGCTGCAGGGCCAGCATGGCGTTGTCGGCCACATGCTCGGGCACGTCCCGGTCGCGTGCGCCGGTGCGGTGCACCAGCAGACTGGAGCCGGCCCGCACCTGCATGCGGGGCGGAATGTTGTTGACCGAGCGCAGCTCGGATTCGCTCATGCCCAGCTTGCTGGCGGCCTGGGCCACCGACATGGTGCTGGGCACCACCCAGGCGGTCCAGGTGGCCAGCGGGCCGTCGTGGCGGGCCAGGTTCTGCTGGAAGACGACGGCGTTGTCCCAGGGCAGCAGCACGGTGGGCGTGCCGGCGGCCATGACCACCGGTTGCTTGAGCGACGGATTGAGGGCGCGGAAGTCGGCTTCGCTGATGCCGGCCAGGCGGGCGATCACCGCCACGTCCATGTCGCGCTCGATGGTCACGGTGTCGAAGAACGGGTGGTTGCCGATGGCCGGCAGGGTGGCGCCGTAGGCTTGTGGCCGTGCCACGATGTTCTTCACCGCCTGCAGCTTGGGCACGTAGTGGCGTGTCTCTGCCGGCATGGTGAGGTCGATGTAGCTCGCCGGCAGGCCGGCCCGGGTGTTGCGGGTGATGGCCCGGTTGACGTTGCCCTGGCCCCAGTTGTAGGCGGCCAGCGCCAGGTGCCAGTCACCGAAACGGGCGTGCAGCTGCTGCAGGTAGTCCAGCGCGGCCCGGGTGGATGCCAGCACGTCGCGGCGGTCGTCGCGGAACACGTTCTGCTTGAGGTCGAACGACGCGCCGGTGGCGGGCATGAACTGCCACATGCCGGCCGCGCGGGCCGACGACACCGCCTGCGGGTTGAAGGCGCTCTCGATGAAGGGCAGCAGCGCCAGCTCCATGGGCAGGTTGCGGCGCTCGATCTCTTCGACGATGTGGAACAGGTAGCGGCTGGAGCGCTCGGTCATGCGCTGGATGTAATCCGGCCGGTTGAGGTACCAGCGCTCGTGTTCGCGCACCAGCTCGTTGTCCAGATCGGGCATCGACAGGCCACGGCGGATGCGCTCCCACAGATCCACCGGCGTGGCCAGTGTGGCCACGTCGATGCCGGGGGTGCTGGCGGTGCCGATCTGGCTCAGGGGGCCTGAGGGCACCACCGGCTGTGCGCCGGCTGCAGCACGCGGCGTGCTGGCGGGTGCGGCGGCCGGGCTGCTGCCGGAGGGAACCGAGGCGCAGCCCGCGACCACCAGGGCCAGGCAGGCGAGAACGAGGCGCAGACCGCGCTGCATGGGATGGGCGGCCCGCATCAGAACACGTTCTTCCAGTCGCGCAGCGTGGCCAGCACCGCCACGGCGTCCGCGCCGGTGTCGGGCGCGTGGCGCTGTGCGGCGGCGGCCACCCCGGGCACGCCAGTGCGCAGGAAGGGGTTGATGCGCCGCTCCAGATCGATGGAACTGGGCAGCGTGGGCTGGTTCCGGGCCCGCAGCTGCTCGCAGTGCGACTGGTAGCCCAGCAGGTCCGCGTTGTCGGGCTCCACAGCCACCGCAAACCGCAGGTTGGACAGGGTGTATTCGTGGGTGCAGCACACCCGGGTGTGGCCCGGCAGCGCCGCCAGGGCCGAGAGCGATTCGTGCATCTGCGCCGGCGTGCCTTCAAAGAGCCGGCCACAGCCGCCGGAGAACAGCGTGTCGCCGCAGAACACCAGCGGGCCGCCCGGTGCGTCGGGCGCGAAGAAGGCGATGTGGCCGGCTGTGTGGCCAGGCACGTCGATCACCTCGAACCGCACGCCCAGGGCCTCGACGGTCTCACCCCCCGAGACCCGCTGCAACGGTTCGGGCATGGTCTCGAAGGCCGGCCCGATGACGCGGGCGCCGGTGGCTTCCCGCAGTTCGGCCACGCCGCCGGTGTGGTCGGCATGGTGGTGGGTGATGAGGATGGTGTCGAGCCGGATGCCGTTGCGGGCGAGCCATTGCAGCACGCCATCGGATTCGCCAGGGTCCACGACCAGGGCCTGCTGGCCGTCGTGCAGGATCCAGATGTAGTTGTCGGAAAACGCGGGTAGGGGATGAAGCTGCATGCCGTGCGGGGCCTTGGGCCGTGTAGAGTGCGGGGCTGTCCGGACGGACACCCTTCTGCAGTGTCGCAGAGGGCAACCGCCCCGGGTCCATCCCCTGCGCCATGACCGAAAAAATTATAGGGTTGACCGAATGGTTCGCCACGCCCCCCGGCCAGTACCTTCTGGCCTGGGAGCAGGCGCAGTTCGATCTGGCCGTGGCAGATCTGTTCGGCTACAACGCGCTGCAGCTGGGTCTGCCGGAACTGCACGCCTTGCGCAGCAACCGCATGCCGCACCGCTGGCTGGCGCTGCCCGAGCCGGTGCAGGCCCCGGCAAACGCCGCCCTCATCACCGACGCCGCCGCACTCCCGTTCCCGGCCGCCAGCCTCGATCTGCTGGTGCTCCCGCACACCCTGGAGCTCAGCGCCGACCCGCACCATGTGCTGCGCGAGGTGGAGCGGGTGCTTGTGCCGGAAGGCCGCGTGGTCATCAGCGGCTTCAACCCGGCGAGCTGGTGGGGGTTTCGCCAGGGTCGTGCGCGGCTGTGGGAACGCACCGGCATGGACGACGGCAGCGGCCTGTACCTGCCCGATGCGGGCGAGTTCATCGGCCCCTGGCGGCTGCGGGACTGGCTGCGCCTGCTGAGCTTCGAGATCGAGTCCGATCGGTATGGCTGCTACCGGCCTGCGGTGCGCACCGAAAAGTGGCTGCAGCGCATGGCCTGGATGGACCGGGCCGGTGCCCGGTGGTGGCCGGTCTTCGGCGCGGTGTACTTTGCGGTGGCGGTCAAGCGGGTGCGCGGCATGCGGGTGCTCGGGCCGGCCTGGAAGCCGCGCCGTGCGCGGGCGGCTGCACCGGTGCCGGTGACCAACCGCCATTGAGGCCTGTTTATCTTTCCTTCACATTCCTGGAGCATCCTCTCTTGAACCATGTGGTGATCTACACCGACGGTGCCTGCAAGGGCAACCCCGGCCCGGGTGGCTGGGGCGTCTACCTGCAATCCGACGGCCACGAAAAGGAACTGTGGGGCGGCGAACGCAGCACCACCAACAACCGCATGGAACTCACCGCGGTCATCGAAGGGCTGGCAGCGCTCAAGCGGCCCTGCCGCGTCTCGCTCTACCTCGACAGCGAATACGTTCGCAAAGGCATCACCGAGTGGATTCACGGCTGGAAGAAGAAAGGCTGGGTCACCGCCGCGAAGCAGCCGGTGAAGAACGCCGAGCTGTGGCAGCGCCTGGACCAGCTGGTGCATGGCGGCCCGCACCAGATCGAATGGCACTGGGTCAAGGGCCATGCGGGCATCCCCGGCAACGAGCGCGCCGACGCGCTGGCCAACCGCGGCGTGCCGGGCTGATCGCCGGGCGCGCACGACCCCGACTGGCGTGCGGGGTCGGGGGAACTTCATCCCCGGCCCGCCGCTCTGGACTGCTACATTGCCTTCGGGCCCCGCAGCGTGCGCCGCTGTCCCGGGTCCTCTCATCCCCCAAAGACGGGACACCATGGCCAAAAAAATGATTCATGTGCTGGTCGCAGTGGCCGGCATCGGTGCGGCATCCGGCGCGGCCTGGTGGTGGCAGCACCGGGCACCGGCGGCCGGTCCGACCGCACCGGCGGCCCGCGCGCCCTCCGGCCCGCCCAGCGTGGAGGTCACCAGCGTGCGCCGTGCGCGCCTGCAGGACGACGCCCAGGCGGTGGGCACCTTGCGTTCGCGCCAGAGCGTGACCCTCAAGCCCGAGGTGGCCGGCCGCGTGCAGCGCATCGCCTTCGCCGACGGTGCACAGGTGCGGCGCGGGCAGCTGCTGGTGCAGCTGGACGACACGCTGCAGGCCGCCGAGCTCAGCCAGGCCCAGGCGCAGCTGTCGATCGCCCAGACCAACTTCAACCGCAACCAGGAGCTGGTGGCCCAGAACTTCGTGGCCCAGCGGGTGCTCGACGAAAGCCGCGCCGCCCTGCAGGTGGCCCAGGCCCAGGTGACGCTGGCCCAGGCCCGGCAGCAGCGCATGCGCATCACCGCGCCCTTTGACGGCACCGTGGGCCTGCGCAGCATCAACCTGGGCCAGTACGTGCAGGAGGGCCAGGACCTGGTCAACCTGGAAGACACCTCGGTGCTCACGGTCGATTTCCGCCTGCCCGAGCGTTACCAGACCCGCATCGCTCCGGGGCTGCCGGTGCAGGTGCAGCTCGATGCGCTGCCCGGCCGCAGCTGGGAAGCCAGGGTGCTGGCGGTCGATCCGCTGCTCGATGCCAATGGCCGATCGATTGCGGTGCGCGCCACCATGCCGGCCGATCCGCGCAAGGAGCTGCGCCCGGGCATGTTCGCCCGCGTGCTGACCGTGTTCTCGGTGGACGACACCGCCATGGTGGTGCCCGAGGAAGCCCTGGTGCCGCAGGCCGGCCGGCAGTATGTGTACGTGCTGGACGAGCAGGGCGAGGGCGATGCGCGCAAGCGGGTTTCGCGCCGGGTCGAGGTGCAGACCGGCGTGCGCCGGGGCGCCGAGGTGCAGATCGTCCAGGGTCTGCAGGGCAACGAGACCGTGGTGGTGGCCGGCCAGCAGCGCCTGCAGCGCGACGGCACCGTGGTGAAGGTGGTCGACATGGCCAAGGCGGTGGCCAAGGCCCCGGCACCCGCGCCCGCGCCGGCACCTGGCCGCTGACGACGGCATCCGGAGCACGACATGCAACTGCCCGAGATATCCGTCCGCCGCCCGGTGTTCGCCACCGTGCTGTCCTTGCTGGTGCTGCTCGTGGGCATGGTGGCCTTCAAGGGCCTGACCGTGCGCGAGTACCCCAACATCGACGAACCCACGGTCACCGTCACCACCACCTTCGGCGGCGCCTCCAGCGAGGTCATCGAAAGCCAGGTCACCAAGGTGCTGGAGGACTCGCTGGCCGGCATCGAGGGGGTGGACATCATCACCTCCATCAGTCGCCAGGAGCAGAGCCAGATCACGGTGCGTTTCAAGCTCAGCCGCGATCCGGATTCGGCCGCGGCCGACGTGCGCGACAAGGTGAGCCGGGTGCGCCAGCGCCTGCCGGAAGAGGTGGACGAGCCGGTGATCGCCAAGGTGGAGGCCGATGCCTCGCCGGTGATCTGGCTGGCGCTCACCTCCGAGTCGATGCCGGCGCTTGAACTCAGCGACCTGGCCAACCGCATTGCCAAGCCGCGCCTGCAGACCGCGCCGGGGGCCGCTGACGTGCGCATCTTCGGCGAGCGGCGCTATTCCATGCGCATCTGGCTCGACCCGGACCGCCTGGCCGCCTACAACCTGACGGTGCAGGACGCCGAGGACGCGCTGCGCCGCTCCAACCTGGAGGTGCCGGCCGGTCGCATCGAGAGCCAGCAGCGCGAGTTCAACGTCACGGCGGCCACCGACCTGCAGACGCCCGCACAGTTCGCCGGCATTCCGATCCGCACCGTCAACGGCCAGACCATCCGCATCGGCGATGTGGCCCGCGTCGAGCAGGCCCCGCAGGACGAGCGGACCACGGTGCGCTACAACGGCCGCGAAGGCATTTCGCTGGGTGTGATCCGCCAGGCCACCGCCAACCCGCTGGACCTGTCGGCGGCGGTGCAGGCCATGCTGCCGCAGATCCGCGAGGACCTGCCCGACACGGTGACGGTCGAGGTCGCCAACGACAACTCCATCTTCATCGACCGTTCCATCAAGGCGGTCTACACCACCATCGCGGAAGCGGTGGTGCTGGTGGCGCTGGTCATCTTCGTGTTCCTGCGCACGCTGCGGGCCTCCATCATTCCGCTGGTGACCATCCCGGTCAGCCTGATCGGCACCTTTGCCCTCATGGCGCTGTTCGGCTTTTCCATCAACACCCTCACGCTGCTGGCGTTGGTGCTGGCCATCGGCCTGGTGGTGGACGACGCCATCGTGGTGCTGGAGAACATCTACCGCCACATCGAGGACGGCATGAAGCCGTTCGAGGCCGCCATCAAGGGGTCCAAGGAGATCGGTTTTGCGGTGGTGGCCATGACGCTCACGCTGGCCGCCGTGTACGCCCCGCTCATGTTCACCCCGGGCCGCACCGGCAAGCTGTTCGCCGAGTTCGCGCTGGCCCTGGCCGGCGCGGTGATCGTCTCGGGCTTCGTGGCGCTCACGCTCTCGCCGATGCTGTGCTCCAAGCTGCTCAAGCACAACCCGCGGCCGGGCCGCTTCGACCGCTACATGGAGCGCCAGCTGACCCGCCTGAGCGACGGCTACGAGCGCCTGCTGGGCGCCACGTTGAAAGTGCGCTGGCTGATGGTGGCCATCATGGTGGTGAGCGCGGCCGGCAGCTGGCTGCTGCTTCAGTCGACCCGGCAGGAGCTCTCGCCCATGGAGGACCGGGGCGTGGTGCTGGCCTCCATCAACGGGCCCGATGGCGCCACCCTGGCCTACACCCAGAAGTACGCCCAGGCCATCGAGGGCATGGCACAGACCTATCCCGAGTTCGACCGCATCTTCACCATCGTGGGCAACCCGTCGGTGGCCCAGGGCAGCGTGATCATGCGCGGCGCCGCCTGGGAAGACCGGACCCGCACCACCATGGAGATCGCGCGCGACCTCGCGCCCAAGGTGGCGGCCCTGCCGGGCATCAGCGCCTTCCCGATCACGCCGCCCTCGCTGGGCCAGGGCTTCCGCGAGCGGCCGGTCAACTTCGTCATCGTCACCAACGACTCCTACCAGAACCTCTCGGGCGTGGTGCGGCAGTTCCAGGACAGGCTGGCCCAGAACCCCGGATTCGTGCAGGTGGACACCGACCTGCGCCTGAACAAGCCCGAGATCCGCCTTGATGTGGACCGCGAACGCGCCGCCGACATGGGCGTGAGCGTGGATGCGATTGCCCGCACGGTGGAGACCATGCTGGGCGGCCGCACCGTGACCCGCTACAAGAGGGATGGCGAGCAGTACGACGTGGTGGTGCAGACGATCTCCGCCAGCCGCACCACGCCGGAGGACATCGACCGGCTGTTCGTGCGCGGCCGGGGCGACGCCATGATCCCGCTGGCCTCGCTGGTCAAGACCTCCGAGGTGGTGGTGCCGCGCGAGCTCAACCACTTCGCGCAGCGGCGCAGCGCCACCATCACCTCCAACCTGTCGCCCGACTATTCGCTGGGCGAGGCGCTGGCCTACCTGGACCAGATTTCCGCCGAGATCCTGCCGGCGGGCTACACCACCGACCTCAACGGCCAGAGCCGGGAGTTCCGCAGCGCCTCGGGCTCGCTGGCGCTGGTCTTCGTGCTGTCGCTGGTGTTCATCTACCTGGTGCTGGCGGCGCAGTTCGAGAGCTTCGTGGACCCGTTCATCATCATGCTCAGCGTGCCGCTGTCGATGCTGGGGGCGCTGCTGGCGCTCAAGCTGGCGGGAGGAACGCTCAATGTGTTCAGTCAGATCGGACTCATCACGCTGGTGGGGCTGATCACCAAGCACGGCATCCTGATCGTCGAATTCGCGAACCAGCTGCGCGAGCAGGGTGTGGAGCGGATCGAGGCGGTGCGGCGCGCCGCCGCCATGCGCCTGCGACCCATCCTCATGACCACCGGCGCCATGGTGCTGGGCGCCATCCCGCTGGCGCTGGCCACCGGCGCGGGTGCCGAGAGCCGTCAGCAGATCGGCTGGGTGATCGTGGGGGGCATGTCGCTGGGCACGCTGCTCACCGTGTTCGTGGTGCCCACCATGTACACGCTGCTGTCGCGGGACAAGGCCCATCGGCCGGCACCGGCCGCCTCCGACGACGCGGGGTTCATCGCCGCCAAGTGAGGCGGCAGCGGTCAGGGGCGGCGTGCCTTCAGATCACGCCGTCGAACACCATCACGTCCACCGTGTCGCCCACCGCCACGTTGCCCTGGTGGTGGTGCAGCACGATCAGGCCGTTGGCCTCGACCATGGAGCGCAGCACGCCCGACCCCTGGTTGCCGGTGGTGCGGGCCACCAGGCTGCCGTCGGCCTCGCGGGTGACGGTGCCGCGCTGGTACTCGGTGCGTCCCGGCTTCTTGCGCATGGCCTCGCCGCTGCGGGCCTGCAGCAGGACGGGCTGACGGACCTCGGCGCCCATGAGCTGCTGCAGGGCGGGGCGCACGAACGCCAGGAAGGTGACCATCACCGCCACCGGATTGCCCGGCAGTCCGAACAGCACCGGCCTGCGCCCGTCGGCGATCCGTCCCACGGCCATCGGCCGGCCCGGCCGCATGGCGATGCGCCAGAAGGCCACGTCGCCGAGCTGCTTCATCAGCGCCTTGGTGTGGTCGGCCTCGCCCATGCTCACGCCGCCGCTGGTGATGATGGCGTCGGCCTGTTCGGCGGCCTGGCGGAAGGCGGCTTCCAGGCTGGCCGGGTCGTCGCCCACCACGCCCATGTCCAGCACCTCGATGCCCATGCGGCGCAGCAGGCCGTAGACGGTGTAGCGGTTGCTGTCGTACACCGCCCCTTCGCGCGGGGCTTCGCCCAGGCTCAGGATCTCGTCGCCGGTGGAGAAGTAGGCCACCCGGATGCGGCGCATGACCTTGACCGTGGGCAGGCCCAGGCTGGCGATCAGGCCCAGGGCCGCCGGGCCCAGGGTCTGGCCCCGTCGCAGCGCGGGCTGGCCCTGCATCAGGTCCTCGCCCTTGAAGCGGCGGTTGTCACCGGCCTTGAGGATGCCGGGCGGCAGGGTGATGTGCTCGCCCTCGACCTTGACGAATTCCAGCGGCACCACCGTGTCCAGGCCGGCCGGCATGATGGCGCCGGTCATGATCTTCACGCACTGGCCCGGCCCCACGCTGCCGCTCCAGGCCTTGCCGGCGAACGCCGTGCCCACCACCTGCAGCGTCAGGGCCTGATCACCCAGCTGGCGGCCCTCGAACGCAAAGCCGTCCATGGCCGAGTTGTCGTGCGGCGGCACGCTGATGGGCGAGATGATGTCCTCGGCCAGCACCCGGCCCAGTGCGTCGAACACGCCCACGGTCTCGGTGCCGGTCACCGGCGTCACCAGCCGGGCCAGGAAGTCGTTGACCTGGGCGGCACTCAGCGCCTGCGGGTCGTAACCCTGCAGCTCGGCGGCGATCTGTTCGATGGTCTTCATGGCTCAGGACTTTTCCAGCGCGTGCAGCTCGGCCAGGGTGTTGGCATTGCGGAAGGCCTCGGGGTCGTCGCCGGGGAGGTTGAACGGCACCTCCACCGTGCGGTGCTGGGCGGTCCAGGCGTCGATCTTGCGGCCGCCGGCCTGGGTGAAGGCGGTCAGGCTTTCCATCAGGTCGATGCGCATCAGGCAGAACACCGGCTGGGTGCGCAGCTGCCCGTCTTCGGGGGCCGAGGCCATGGCGATCTCGGTGGCCGGATCGTCGAAGGCGGCCGCCATGCGCCGGGCCAGATCGAGGGGGAAGCGCGGCACGTCGCAGGGCACGGTCAGCAGGTAGGGGGTCTCGCAGCGCTCCAGGCCGGTCAGGAAGCCGCCCAGCGGACCGGGGAAGTCGCTGATGCTGTCGGGCCAGACCGGCACGCCGAAGGCCTCGTAGGCCGCCAGGTTGCGGTTGGCGTTGATCATCTGGTCGCCCACCAGGCCGCCGTCCTGCATCTGCAGGCGCAGCAGCGCATGCAGCGCCAGCGGGGTGCCGTTGAAGTTCTGCAGGCCCTTGTCGGTGCCGCCCATGCGGGCGCCGCGCCCGCCGGCCAGCACCAGGCCGGTGATCTGGTTCTGTTCGATCATGGAAGTCAGCCGCCGATGTAGGACATCTCCACCCGCCGCTGGCCGGCCGAGGCATCGGGCGGCAGGGTGGCACGGAGTTGGGAATAACGGTCGTCGCGCCGTTGCCAGATGGCGGCAATGGCGCTGGCCAGTTCCGCATCGCTGGCGCCGCCGCGGATGAGCGGACGCAGGTCGTGGCCCTGGGTGGCAAACAGGCACAGGTAGAGCTGGCCTTCGGTGGACAGGCGGGCGCGGTTGCAGTCGCCACAGAAGGCCTGGGTCACGCTGCTGATGACGCCGATCTCGCCCGATCCGTCGGCATAGCCCCAGCGCTCGGCCGTCTCGCCCGGGGCCGACGGATCAAGCTGCACCAGCGGCAGCTCGGCATGGATGCGCTGCACCACCTCGGCGCTGGGCAGCACCTCGTCCATGCGCCAGCCGTTGGTGGCGCCCACGTCCATGTACTCGATGAATCGCAGCACGATGCCGCTGCCCTTGAAGTGGCGGGCCATGGGCAGGATCTGGTCGTCGTTGGTGCCCCGCTTGACCACCATGTTGACCTTGATCGGGCCCAGACCGGCCTCGCGCGCAGCCTCGATGCCTTCCAGCACGTCGGCCACCGGAAAGTCCACATCGTTCATGGCACGGAACACCGCGTCGTCCAGGCCGTCCAGGCTGACGGTCACGCGTTGCAGGCCGGCCTCTTTCAAGGCTTTCGCCTTGCGGGCCAGCAGGGAGCCGTTGGTGGTCAGCGTGATGTCCAGCGGCTGGCCTTCGGGTGTGCGCAGGGCGGCCAGCTGGGCGATCAGCACCTCCAGGTTCTTGCGCAGCAGCGGCTCGCCCCCGGTCAGGCGCAGCTTCTGCACGCCGTGGGCCACGAACTGGGTCGCCACGCGGGTGATTTCCTCGAAGGTCAGCAGGCTGCTGTGCGGCAGGTAGGCGTAGTCCTTGTCGAAGATTTCCTTGGGCATGCAGTAGCTGCAGCGGAAGTTGCACCGGTCGGTCACGCTGATGCGCAGGTCGCGCAGCGGGCGCCCGAGCTGGTCGCCCAGCAGGCCGGTGGCCGCGATCGGCCGGTCGGGAATGCGCACCGCCGTGTTGCGCAGGCGCTGGTCGATCAGGGGAATGACGCGTTCGGACATAACCACCGATTATCCGACATGCCCCCTGGGGCATGCCGGTGCAATGGGGTCGCCGCCCCCGCCGCCAGCGGGGTCTCAGGTCGCCGGGGTGACGCTGGCCGCACCCACCGGCGACAGCAGGTCGGCATGGGCCTGCAGCCAGCGCTCCGACAGGTCGTTGTGGTGCTGGCCCGGATGAAAGTCGGGCCGGAAGTAGGCCTTCCAGGCCGCATGGCTCACCCGCAGCAGCCCGTCGTGTCCCAGCAGATGGCGCCAGCCGCTGCGCCAGGTGCTCCAGCGCCACAGGGTGCCGTCGCGCCGAAGGTTGGCGGCGGTCTGGCGCAGCGCATCGAACAGGAAGAACACCGCCACCCGGCGCATCCAGGTCACCCGCCACGCGTGGCTGCCGCCCAGGGCCTGGTACAGGTCGAAGGCGGTGCACTTGTGCTCCGATTCTTCGGCGCTGTGCCACAGCCACAGGGTCTGCAGCCGCGGCTCGGCCTGCGCGAGCACCTCGGGCCGGGCCAGCAGCCAGTCGGCGAACAGGGCGGTGAAGTGTTCGTTGGCCGCCGTGATGGCCAGCGCATGGCGCGGGTCGGCCTGTTCCAGCGGGGCCAGGCGGGCCTGGATCCGGCCCTCCCAGCCGTTGACCAGCCCCTGCCGCTCCAGGTGGGCATTGAACAAGGCGTGGATGCGCCGGTGCGTGGCTTCCTGCCCCACGAAACCCTTGACCTCGGCATCCCACTGCGCCTGCAGCGCCGGCGGCAGGGCCTTGAAGCCCCGGCGAACGCTGTCCAGGAAGAACTGCTCGCCCACCGGAAAGCTCATCGACAGGGCGTTGAACCAGGCGGTGAGGAAGGCGTCGCCCCCGCACCAGTGGCGCGCTACCGGGGCTTCCAGGTCGATCAGCAGTCGACGGACGGTGAGCTGGGTCATGGTGGGGTCTGGAGTCAGGCCAGCGGCAGCAGCGGCACGATCAGGAGTGCCACGATGTTGATGATCTTGATCAGCGGGTTCACGGCCGGGCCGGCGGTGTCCTTGTAGGGATCGCCCACCGTGTCGCCGGTGACGGCGGCCTTGTGCGCCTCGCTGCCCTTGCCGCCGTGGTGGCCGTCCTCGATGTACTTCTTGGCATTGTCCCAGGCGCCGCCGCCGGTGCACATGGAAATCGCCACGAACAGGCCGGTCACGATGGTGCCCATGAGCAGGCCGCCCAGGGCCTTGGGACCCAGGAACACACCCACCAGGATCGGCACCACCACCGGCAGCAGCGAGGGGATCACCATCTCCTTGATGGCCGCCGTGGTGAGCATGTCGACCGCACGCCCGTACTCGGGCTTGGCCGTGCCTTCCATGATGCCGGCGATCTCCTTGAACTGGCGGCGCACCTCCACCACCACCGAGCCGGCTGCGCGGCCGACGGCCTCCATGGCCATGGCACCGAACAGGTAGGGGATCATGCCGCCGATGAACAGACCGATGATGACCATCGGGTCGGACAGGTCGAAGCTCACCCGGGCGCCGTAGGTTTCCAGCTTGTGGGTGTAGTCGGCGAACAGCACCAGCGAGGCCAGGCCGGCCGAGCCGATGGCATAGCCCTTGGTCACCGCCTTGGTGGTGTTGCCCACGGCATCCAGCGGGTCGGTGATGTCGCGCACGCTGCTGGGCAGCTCGGCCATCTCGGCGATGCCGCCGGCGTTGTCGGTGATGGGGCCATAGGCGTCCAGGGCAACCACGATGCCGGCCATGCTCAGCATGGACGTGGCCGCCACGGCGATGCCGTACAGGCCGGCCAGCGAATACGAAGCGACGATGGCGGCACACACGAACAGCACCGGCCAGGCGGTGGAGCGCATGGACACGCCCAGGCCGGCAATGATGTTGGTGCCGTGGCCGGTGGTCGATGCCTGGGCGATGTGCTTGACCGGGCTGTACTGGGTGCCGGTGTAGAACTCGGTGATCCACACCAGGGCGGCGGTCAGCACCAGGCCCACGGCGCAGGCGCCGAACAGACGGATCTGGCTGCCGCCAGCGCCCAGCGCGTTGTCCGGAATGATCCACGCGGTGACGAACCAGAAGGCGATCAGCGAGAGCACGCCGGCAATGGCCAGGCCCTTGTAGAGCGCGGGCATCACGTTCTTCATGCCCGGGCTGGCCTTGACGAAGAAGCAGCCGATGATGGAAGCAATGATGGACACGCCACCCAGCACCAGCGGATACAGCACCGCCTGCATCGGGGCCGCGGCCACCATCAGCGCGCCCAGCACCATGGTGGCGATGAGGGTGACGGCGTAGGTCTCGAACAGGTCGGCCGCCATGCCGGCGCAGTCGCCCACGTTGTCACCGACGTTGTCGGCGATCACGGCCGGGTTGCGCGGATCGTCTTCCGGAATGCCGGCCTCCACCTTGCCCACCAGGTCGGCGCCCACGTCGGCGCCCTTGGTGAAGATGCCGCCGCCCAGGCGCGCGAAGATCGAGATCAGCGAGGAGCCGAAGGCAAAACCGATCAGCGGGTTGAGCATCTTCGAGAGGTTGGAGGTGGCATTGAGGTTGCCGTTGCCCACCAGGAACCAGAAGAAGCCCGCCACCCCCAGCAGGCCCAGGCCCACCACCAGCATGCCGGTGATGGCGCCACCCCGGAAGGCCACATCGAGCGCCGGCCCGATGCCCCGGGTGGCCGCCTGTGCCGTGCGCACATTGGCCCGCACCGAGATGTTCATGCCGATGAAGCCGCAGGCACCCGACAGCACCGCACCCAGCACGAAGCCCACCGCCGTGGGGCCGTCGAGGAACACACCGATGAGGATGGCCAGCACCACGCCCACCAGGCCGATGGTCTTGTACTGACGGGCGAGATAGGCCGCGGCCCCGGTCTGGATGGCCCCCGCGATTTCCTGCATGCGGGCGTTGCCCGCGTCCTGGGACAGGATCCAGCTGCGCGACCAGAAGCCGTAGACCACGGCCACCAGGCCACACACCAGCGCAAACACCAGCGCACTTTGTCCAACCATGAAGTTTCTCCTGCTCTGTTTTGTACGACTTGGAGAGGGCAACGCCTGTGGGGCTGCCCCCGCTGCGTTGCTTCCTCGCTCGGGTCCGGTGCTGCGTTGCAGCAGGGCAGGGCGATTGGCCAACGCCTGCAATTTAGCGGCATTGCGGGCGGTTGCGACCCAGGACGTCAGGTCCGGATCAGTAAAATCAGGGTAAATCCCGACCGTTTTTCACAACCATCACAGACCCAACATGTCCCTCGACAACGTCACCCCCGGCAGCAAAGTCCCCGAAGCCTTCAACGTGATCATCGAAATCCCGATGAACGCCGATCCCATCAAGTACGAGGTGGACAAGGAAACCGGCGCCATCTTCGTGGACCGCTTCATGAGCACCGCCATGCACTACCCCACCAACTACGGCTACGTGCCCCGCACCATCGCCGGCGACGGCGATCCGGTGGACGTGCTGGTCATCACCCCGGTGCCGCTGATCCCCGGTGTGGTCGTGCCCTGCCGGGCCATCGGCATCCTGAAGATGCAGGACGAGGCCGGCGAAGACGGCAAGGTGCTGGCCGTGCCGGTGGACAAGATCCTGTCCATCTACACCCAGTGGCAGAAGCCCGAAGACCTCAACCCGATGCGCCTGAAGACCATCCAGCACTTCTTCGAGCACTACAAGGACCTCGAGCCGGGCAAGTGGGTCAAGGTGCTGGGCTGGGAAGGCAAGGACGCCGCCCACAAGGAAATCCTCGACGGCATCGCCAACTACGAGAAGGCCAACCAGGCCTGATCCTGCCGGATCACACAGCGGGGGCTTCGGCCCCCGTTTTTCATGGTGCGTCGCGGCGCAGCGGGCTGCGGGCCTGCAGGTGTTCCAGGTACTGGTCGATGCCCTGGCCTTCGCGGTCCAGGAAGCGGTCGACCGCATCGGCAAAGGCCGGATGGGCCAGCCAGTGGGCGCTGGTGGTGCGCACCGGCAGCAGGGCGCGGGCCATCTTGTGTTCGCCCTGGGCACCCCCCTCGAAGCGCCGGAATCCCTGCGCGATGCACCAGGTCAGCGGCTGGTAGTAGCAGGCCTCGAAATGCAGGCAGTCCACCCGCTCCAGCGCGCCCCAGTAGCGGCCGTAGGCCACCCCCCGCGACCGGTCGATGCCGATCAGGCTGCTGGCGATCGGCCGCCCCTCGCGCTCGGCAATGAACAGCAGCCAGTGATCGGCCATGTCGCGCTGCATGCGGTCGAAGAAACCGGGCTGCAGGTACGGCGCGTTGCCGTGCTCGTAGTAGGTCTGCTGGTAACAGCGGTGGAAGAAGTCCCAGTCGGCCGCCGTGATGCCGGGGCCTTCGGCATGGCGGAAGCTCACTCCGGCCTCGGCCACCTTGCGGCGCTCCTGACGGATCTTCTTGCGTTTCTCCTGCTGCAGCGAGGCCAGGAAGCCGTCGAAGTCGGTGAAGGCTGTGCCCGACGCATCGGCGTTGTGCCAGTGGAACTGCACCGTGTGGCGCAGCATCAGGCCGGCCTGTTCGCAGGCCTCGATGTCCTGCGGCGCCAGGAACAGCAGGTGCAGCGAGGACAGCCGCCATTCCCGGACCTGGTCCACCAGGGCACGCACCAGGGCTGCCCGGCTGGCGGCGTCGCGGCCCATCAGGCGCGGGCCGGGCACCGGCGTGAAGGGCACGGCCACCAGACCCTTGGGGTAGTAGCGGATGCCGTGCTGCTCGTGCGCCTGCGCCCAGGACCAGTCGAACACGTATTCGCCGTACGAATGCTGCTTGAGGTAGAGCGGGCAGGCCGCCACCAGATCGTCACCCTGCCACAGGCTGAGGTACCGGGGCGTCCAGCCGGTGTCGGTCACGGCGCTGCCGCTGGCCTGCAGGGCCTCCAGGTACGCCGCCTTGAGGAAGGGGGAGGGCTCGGGCTGATTCGCCAGCAGAGCGTCCCAGCGGGACATGCCGATGTCGGCCAGGTGCTCCGAGACCCGGGTGACATAATCGTTTTCAGCCACGCGCACGCCCCCACCGACCACCTGTTTTCATCCTCTGTTCCATGACGTTTTCCGTTTCCGTGGCCCAGCTCAACTTCGTGGTGGGCGACATGACCGGCAATGCCCGGCGCATCATCGACGCGGCGGAGCAGGCCCATGCGCGCGGGGTGCAGCTGCTGCTCACACCGGAGCTGGCGCTGTGCGGTTATGCCGCCGAGGACCTGTTCCTGCGGCCCGCCTTCATCGACGCCTGTGATCATGCCCTGAACGAGATCGTGCGCGGCACCGCCCACCTCAAAGGCCTGCATCTGGTGGTGGGTCATCCGGCCCGGCAGACCGACATGGCCCTGCGCGGCCGCAGCGTGGCCGTGGCTGGCCTGTACAACGCCGCCAGCGTGATCTCGGAGGGCCGTGTGGTGGCCCGCCACGCCAAGCGCGAGCTGCCCAACTACCAGGTGTTCGACGAACGCCGTTATTTCGTGCCCGGCCAGCACCCCTGTGTGTTCGCGGTGCCCGACGCCGAGGGCAGGGCGGTCCAGGTGGGGCTTCTGATCTGCGAGGACGCCTGGTTCGAAGCACCGGCCGCCGACTGCAAGGCCGCCGGGGCCGAGCTGCTGGCGGTCATCAATGCCTCGCCCTTCCATGCCGGCAAGGGCGGCGAACGCGAGGCCACCATGCGGCAGCGCGCCGCGGCCACCGGCCTGCCGCTGGTCTATGCCCACCTGGTGGGCGGCCAGGACGAGATCGTTTTTGAAGGCCGCAGCTTCGTGCTGGACGCTTCCGGCGCGCTGGCCGGCCGCGCGGTGAGCTTCCACGAGGCCGCCTTCGACATCCGCATGCAGCGTGCGGGCGCGGACTGGCGCATCGAGGCCGAGACCGACCGTGCCCACAGCGCCGAGGCCGACCTCTGGCATGCCCTGGTGCTGGGCGTGCGCGACTACATCGGCAAGAACGGCTTCCCTGGTGCCCTGCTGGGGCTGTCCGGCGGCATCGATTCGGCCCTGGTGCTGGCTATTGCCGTGGACGCGCTGGGTGCCGATCGCGTGAGGGCGGTGATGATGCCTTCGCCCTACACCGCCGACATTTCGTGGATCGACGCCCGCGACATGGCGGCCCGCATGGGCGTGCGCTACGACGAGATCGCCATCGCCCCGGAGTTCGAGGCCTTCAAGGCCTCGCTGGCGCCGCTGTTCGAGGGGCGTGCCGAAGACACCACCGAAGAAAACCTGCAGGCCCGCATCCGCGGCACCCTGCTCATGGCGTTGTCCAACAAGTTCGGCAGCATCGTGCTGACCACCGGCAACAAGAGCGAGATGGCCACCGGCTACTGCACGCTCTATGGCGACATGGCCGGCGGCTTTGCCGTTATCAAGGACGTGGCCAAGACCACCGTGTTCCGCCTGGCGCGCTGGCGCAATGCCCACGACCCCTACGGCACCGGCGCCAGCCCCATCCCGGAGCGCATCATCACCCGCCCGCCGAGTGCCGAGCTGCGCCCCGACCAGACCGATCAGGACAGCCTGCCGCCCTACGAGGTGCTCGACGCCATCATCGAGCGCTACATGGAGAACGATCGCAGCCCCGACAGCATCGTGGCCGAGGGCTTTGCCCGGGCCGATGTGGACAAGGTGGTGCGGCTGATCCGCATCAACGAATACAAGCGCCGCCAGGCTCCGGTGGGCATCCGCGTGACCCACCGCAGCTTCGGCAAGGACTGGCGCTATCCCATCACCAGCCGCTGGCGCGCCTGACGCCGTGCAATGCCGCCCCACCCGTCCGCTGTGGTGATGGGTGCGTGATACATTTTTGACACTTTCCCCGCGACCGAACCGGAGCCCCGCATGAAGCAGATCACCGCCGTCATCAAACCCTTCAAGCTCGAGGAAGTGCGCGAAGCGCTGGCCGAACAGGGTGTGACCGGTCTGACGGTGACCGAGGTCAAGGGTTTCGGTCGCCAGAAGGGCCACACCGAGCTCTACCGCGGCGCCGAGTACGTGGTCGACTTCCTGCCCAAGGTCAAGGTGGAGGTGGTGGTCAACGACGACGATGTCGACCGCTGCGTGGACGCCGTCATCCGCGCTGCACGCACCGGCAAGATCGGCGACGGCAAGATCTTCGTGACCTCGGTGGAGCGGGTGGTGCGCATCCGCACCGGCGAGCAGGACGAGTCGGCCGTCTGACGCGGGTCAGATCAGCTCGGTGCGGAAGCGCGGCGCCAGCCCGCTGTCCTGCACCAGGGCCGGCAGCAGCTGGCCCACATCGGCTTCGGTCCGCACCAGGCTCATCTGGGCATCGCTCATGAAACCGGCCGACACGCTCTGGTGCAGGAAGGCGGTCAGCGTGTCGTAGTAGCCGGCGGTGTTGACCAGCCCGATCGGTTTGTCGTGGTAACCCAGCTGCCGCCAGGCCCAGACCTCGAACAGTTCCTCGAAGGTACCGATGCCGCCCGGCAAGGCCACAAAGGCGTCGGCGTTGTCCGCCATGAGCCGCTTGCGCTCGTGCATGGTGTCCACCACCACCAGCTCGGTGCAGGCCTCGTGAGCCCATTCGCGTTCGACCAGCGCCTGCGGGATGATGCCCAGCACCTGCCCGCCCGCGGCCAGCGTGGCGTCGGCCACGATGCCCATCAGGCCGTTGCGCCCGCCGCCGTACACCAGCCGCCCGCCATGGCGGCCGATCCAGTCACCGGTCTCGGCGGCAACCCTGGCGTAAGCCGGGTCGGTGCCCGGGCGCGACCCGCAGTACACACACAGGGAGAAGGCCGGAGCGCTCATGCGCCGCCCCAGCGGGACCATATGGCCGCCACCCAGATGCCGATGGCCAGCAGCAGGCTCAGCAGCACGGCCGCACTGCCCATGTCCTTGGCCCGCTTGGACAGCGCGTTCCATTCCGGGCCGATGCGGTCGATCGCGGTCTCGATGCCGGTGTTGAGCAGCTCGACCATCATCACCAGCAGCACCGAGCCGGCGAGCAGCGCGGTCTCCACCCAGGACTGTCCGAGCCAGAACGCGACCGGCACCAGGACGATGGCCGCCATGGTTTCCTGGCGGAACGCGGTCTCGCCCCAGCCGGAGCGCAGGCCCGCCAGTGAATATCCGAAGGCGTGCCACATGCGGCATAGGCCGGTGCGCAGCTTCTGCGCGTTCACGGCTTCCCGGTCGGCGTGATGGCTCATGGCGTCAGCTCCACCAGCGCCGGGGCTTGTCGGGGTCCTCCACCGGCTTGAAGTGGACCAGCCGGGTGCCCGCCAGCGCATCGTGCAGGAACTGGCGCTGGGCATGAAAGCGCGAGAGCAGCGCCCAGATCGCGACCCAGCCCACGAACAGCACCGACAGCTGCGGTCCCGGCAGGTGCATGAGCCCGCCCACGGCCAGCGGTGGCAGCAGCCACACCCAGGAGAGCACATAGCGCCACAGCGCACGGCCCTGCGTCAGGGCGTTGCCGTGCCGGTCGACCACCCGGATGTGCCAGGTCTTCATCGCCAGCGTCTGGCCTTTGGCCCAGAACCAGCCGAAATAGATGCCGAAGGCCACGAACACCAGCGCCTGCTGCAGGTAACGGTTGTCCAGCGCATTGCCCGCATCGACGAACGATGAGACGGCATAGCTGGTGGTGAACAGCACCCCGACCAGGAAAATCACGCCGAACAACAGGGTGCCTTCGTACAGCCAGCAGGCCATGCGGCGCCTGAGGGACGGAGCCTGCAGCGAGACGGGCTGATCAGGCGGGGAGGAAGGGGAAGACGCGGTGTCGGCCGACATGGATGCAGGGAGTCCGGAAAAGCCGGAATTGTCGCATCCGGCATGAAAACGGCCCGGATAGGGGGTGTTGTGCGCCGGCGGGCGGCAAGACCGGTCGTGTTGCGGTGCGATAATGCGCGCTGCAATTCAAAACAAGGCAAACGGATCCGGGTCCGGCGGGGTATGTGTCCGCTCATGGCCATGGGTCTCAAGTCCCGATGCCGCCCCACAAGGGTGGGTGGAGGGGCACCCAAGGTTTTTCGTCAGAGAAATTCTCGAAAGGTTGATCATGGAAATCTCCAAGGCCGAACTCGCTTCGGCGGCCGCCGCATCCGGCGCAGCCATCCCCGAACTCCGTGGTGCAGAAATCCTCGTCAAGGCCCTTCAGGCCGAGAACGTGAAGTACGTCTGGGGCTATCCCGGCGGCGCGGTGCTGCACATCTACGACGCGTTCTACAAGCAGGACACCATCCAGCACGTGCTGGTCCGCCACGAGCAGGCGGCGGTGCACGCGGCCGACGGCTATGCCCGCGCCACCGGTGACGTGGGCGTGGCCCTGGTCACTTCCGGCCCCGGCGTGACCAATGCCATCACCGGCATCGCCACCGCCTACATGGACAGCATCCCGATGGTGATCATCACCGGGCAGGTGCCCACGGCCGCCATCGGCCTGGACGCCTTCCAGGAGTGTGACACCGTCGGCATCACCCGGCCCATCGTCAAGCACAACTTCCTGGTCAAGGACGTGCGCCAGATGGCCGACGTGATGAAGAAGGCCTTCCACATCGCCCGCAGCGGCCGTCCCGGCCCGGTGGTGGTGGACATCCCGAAGGATGTGTCCTTCAACAAGACCCCCTACGCCGGCTATCCCGAGACCGTGGAGATGCGCTCCTACAACCCGGTGCGCAAGGGCCACGGCGGCCAGATCCGCAAGGCCCTGCAGCTGCTGCTCAATGCCAAGCGCCCCTACATCTACACCGGCGGCGGCGTGCTGCTGGGCGATGCCACCGCCGAGCTGCGCACCCTGGTCGACCTGCTGAACTACCCGGTCACCAACACGCTGATGGGTCTGGGCGCCTTCCCGGCCACCGACCGCCGCTTCCTGGGCATGCTGGGCATGCACGGCACCATCGAAGCCAACAACGCCATGCAGAACTGCGACGTGCTGCTGGCCGTGGGCGCGCGCTTCGACGACCGCGTGATCGGCAACCCCAAGCACTTCGCGCAGAACGAACGCAAGATCATCCACATCGACATCGACCCCTCCAGCATCTCCAAACGGGTGAAGGTGGACGTGCCGATCGTGGGCGACGTCAAGGACGTGCTCACCGAGCTGATCCACATGATCCGCGAAACCACCACCCGGGCCGACGAAAAGGCCATGGCCGACTGGTGGAAGACCATCGAGGGCTGGCGTTCGCGCGACTGCCTGAAGTACGACCGCAACAACAAGGACGTCATCAAGCCGCAGTACGTGGTCGAGACCCTGTGGAACCTGACCAAGGACGTCGACACCTATGTCACGTCCGACGTGGGCCAGCACCAGATGTGGGCCGCCCAGTTCTACAAGTTCAACGAGCCGCGTCGCTGGATCAACTCCGGCGGTCTGGGCACCATGGGCGTGGGCATTCCGTATGCCATGGGCATCAAGCTGGCCAGGCCCGAGAGCGAGGTGTACTGCATCACCGGTGAAGGCTCGGTGCAGATGTGCATCCAGGAACTCTCCACCTGCCTGCAGTACAACACGCCCATCAAGGTCATCTCGCTGAACAACCGCTACCTGGGCATGGTGCGCCAGTGGCAGGAGATCGAGTACTCCGGCCGCTACAGCCACAGCTACATGGACGCGCTGCCGAACTTCGTGAAGCTGGCCGAGGCCTATGGCCATGTGGGCATGCTGATCGAGCGTCCGCAGGATGTGGAGCCCGCCCTGCGCGAAGCCCGCAAGCTCAAGGACCGCACCGTGTTCATGGACTTCCGCACCGACCCGTCGGAGAACGTGTTCCCGATGGTGCAGGCCGGCAAGGGCATCACCGAGATGCTGCTGGGTTCGGAAGACCTGTAATCACCCGTGGGCCGGCGAGCGCCGGCCCTCTCCCTCCAGTCGAATCTATTGCCCGCCAAGCCCGCGCATTACCGTGCGCGGGGGAGGGCGGCGAAAAGAGGAAACGTCACATGAAGCACATCATTGCCGTGCTGCTCGAGAACGAGCCCGGCGCACTCTCCCGCGTGGTCGGCCTGTTCTCGGCCCGTGGCTACAACATCGAGTCGCTGACGGTGGCCCCCACCGAAGACCCCAGCCTCTCGCGCATGACCATCCAGACCACCGGGTCGGACGATGTCATCGAGCAGATCACCAAGCACCTCAACCGCCTCATCGAGGTGGTCAAGGTGGTCGATCTCACCGAAGGCGCCTACACCGAGCGCGAGCTCATGATGGTGAAGGTGCGCGCGGTGGGCAAGGAACGCGAGGAGATGAAGCGCATGGCCGACATCTTCCGCGGCCGCATCATCGACGTGACCGAGAAGAGCTACACCATCGAACTCACCGGCGACCAGAGCAAGAACGACGCCTTCCTGGAAGCCATCGACCGAACCGCCATCCTCGAGACGGTCCGCACCGGTGCCAGCGGCATCGGCCGCGGTGAGAGAATCCTGCGCGTTTAATTTCATTCCAACGGAGCAACCATGAAAGTTTTCTACGACAAGGACTGTGACCTGAGCCTGATCAAGGGCAAGACGGTGGCCATCATCGGCTACGGCAGCCAGGGCCATGCACACGCGCAGAACCTCAACGACAGCGGCGTGAAAGTGGTGGTGGGCCTGCGCAAGGGCGGAGCCTCCTGGGACAAGGTCGGCAAGGCTGGCCTGACCGTGATGGAAGTGAACGACGCGGTGAAGGCCGCCGACGTGGTCATGATCCTGCTGCCCGACGAGCAGATCGCCGAGGTCTACCGCAACAACGTGGAGCCGAACATCAAGCAGGGCGCCTCGCTGGCCTTTGCCCACGGCTTCAACGTGCACTACAACCAGGTCGTGCCGCGCGCCGATCTGGACGTGTGGATGGTGGCGCCCAAGGCCCCCGGCCACACCGTGCGCAACACCTACACCCAGGGCGGCGGCGTGCCCCATCTGGTGGCGGTGCACCAGGACAAGAGCGGCAAGGCCCGTGACCTGGCCCTGTCCTACGCCATGGCCAATGGTGGCGGCAAGGCCGGCATCATCGAGACCAACTTCAAGGAAGAGACCGAAACCGACCTGTTCGGCGAGCAGGCAGTGCTGTGCGGTGGCGCCGTCGAGCTGATCAAGATGGGTTACGAGACCCTGGTCGAGGCCGGCTACGCTCCCGAGATGGCCTACTTCGAGTGCCTGCACGAGCTCAAGCTGATCGTGGACCTGATCTACGAAGGCGGCATCGCGAACATGAACTACTCGATCTCCAACAATGCCGAGTATGGCGAGTACGTGACCGGCCCCGAGGTGATCAACGAGCAGTCGCGCGCCGCCATGCGCAACGCGCTCAAGCGCATCCAGAACGGCGACTACGCCAAGATGTTCATCCTGGAAGGCCGCACCGGCTACCCCAGCATGACGGCCCGCCGCCGCAACACCGCCGATCACCAGATCGAGGTGGTGGGTGCCCAGCTGCGCGCCATGATGCCCTGGATCGCCAAGAACAAGCTGGTCGACCAGACCCGCAACTGACCGGACTTCCGTCCATCCCGTGCAAAGGGCCACTCCGGTGGCCCTTTGTCATTTCTGCGGCCCCTGCTGCCGTACACTGCGCCTTCCGCGGCTGCCTGCCGCGTTCCACTCCCACCATGCACGACGGAAACGACACCCAGATCCCGACCCCGGTCGACGCGCCCAAGCGGGCCAAGGGCATCTACATGCTGCCCAACATGATCACGCTGGCGGCGCTGTTCGGCGGCTTCTACGCCATCGTCATGGCCATGAACGATCGCTTCGATCTCGCCACCGTGGGCATCTTCGTGGCCATGGTGCTCGACAGCCTCGACGGTCGCGTGGCCCGCCTGACCAACACCCAGAGTGCCTTCGGCGAGCAGATGGACTCGCTTTCCGACATGGTGTCCTTCGGTGCGGCGCCGGCGCTGATTGCCTACGAATGGGTGCTGCGCGACATCGGTCGCTGGGGCTGGATCGCTGCCTTCGTGTACTGCGCCTGCGCCGCCCTGCGGCTGGCGCGCTTCAACGTGAACACCGGCGTGGTCGACAAGCGCTATTTCCAGGGTCTGCCGTCCCCGGCGGCGGCGGCGCTGGTGGCGGGTTTCATCTGGCTCATGACCGAGACCGAAGTCCCTGCCCACGACGTGACCTGGTTCATGTTCGCCATCACGCTCTACACCGGTCTGACCATGGTCACCAACGTGCCGTTCTACAGCTTCAAGGACCTGAGCCTCAAGCGCAGCGTGCCGTTTGCCGCCATCGTGCTGGTGGCTCTCGGCATTGCGGTCATCAACATCCACCCGCCCACCGTGCTGTTCGGCCTGTTCGTGCTGTACGGTCTGTCGGGCTACGTGATCTACGTCTGGCGCAAGTCCAAGGGCCGGCCCACCAGCGTCATCAGCACCTCGACCGACGAGCCCGACGAGCGCGGCCTGCACGACTGACGCCCGATGGAGCCGATTGCCAACCCCTATCGGTTCGGCTTTCTCTTTGTGATACATTGACCGTCATGTTCCAAGTCGCCCTGCTGCTATCCCTGTCGGTCCATCACGGGCACGTCCGGTAGCGCGCGAGCGAACACATCCCACGGCCCGTATGCACCTGCAGCGGGCCGTTTGTTTTGGAACTGCAGGTTTTCGAGATCCAGGCCTTTGAGCCCCACCGGAGCAACGCGATGACTGACAAGCTGATCATTTTCGACACCACCCTGCGCGACGGCGAGCAGTCGCCCGGCGCCTCCATGACCCGCGACGAGAAGCTGCGCATTGCCCGCCAGCTGGAGCGGCTGAAGGTGGACGTGATCGAAGCCGGCTTCGCGGCCAGCTCGAACGGCGACTTCGAGTCGGTCAAGGCCATTGCAGACGTGATCAAGGACTCGACCGTCTGTTCGCTGGCCCGCGCCAACGACCGCGACATCTCGCGTGCAGCCGAGGCGCTCAAGGGCGCCAACCGTGCCCGCATCCACACCTTCATCGCCACCAGCGCGCTGCACATGGAGAAGAAGCTGCGCATGACGCCCGAGCAGGTGCTGGAACAGGCGAAGCAGTCGGTGCGCTTCGCCCGCAACCTGGTCGACGACATCGAGTTCAGCCCGGAGGACGGTTACCGCAGCGACACCGACTTTCTGTGCCGTGTGCTCGAGGCCGTGATCAACGAGGGGGCCACCACCCTCAACATCCCCGATACCGTGGGCTACGCAGTGCCCGAGCTCTATGGTGAGTTCATCCGCACCCTGCGCGAGCGCATTCCCAACTCCGACAAGGCGATCTGGAGCGTGCATTGCCACAACGACCTGGGCATGGCCGTGGCCAACTCGCTGGCCGGCGTCAAGATCGGCGGAGCGCGTCAGGTGGAATGCACCATCAACGGCCTGGGTGAGCGCGCCGGCAACTGCTCGCTCGAAGAGATCGTCATGGCGGTTCGCACCCGCAAGGACTACTTTGGCCTGAGTGTGGGCGTGGATGCCACCCAGATCGTGCCGGCCAGCCGCATGGTCAGCCAGACCACCGGTTTCGTGGTGCAGCCGAACAAGGCCGTGGTGGGCGCCAACGCGTTTGCGCATGCCAGCGGCATCCACCAGGACGGGGTGCTGAAAGCCCGCGACACCTACGAGATCATGCGCGCCGAGGACGTGGGCTGGAGCGCCAACAAGATCGTGCTGGGCAAGCTCAGCGGCCGCAACGCCTTCAAGCAGCGCCTGCAGGAACTGGGCATCGAGCTCGATTCCGAGACCGAGATCAATGCCGCGTTTGCCAAGTTCAAGGAGCTGGCCGATCGCAAGGCCGAGATTTTCGACGAGGACATCCTGGCCCTGGTGAGCGACGACAGCGTCACCACCGAAAAGGAACAGTACGGTCTGGTCTCTCTGGCCCAGCGCAGCGAGACGGGCGAGCGCCCGCATGCCAGCGTGGTCTTCACCGTGGATGGCCGGGAAGTGCAGAGCGATTCGGACGGCAACGGCCCGGTGGACGCATCGCTCAAGGCGATCGAGAAAAACGTCAAGAGCGGTGCCGAAATGGTGCTGTACTCGGTCAACGCCATCACCAGTGGCTCCACCGAAAGCCAGGGCGAGGTCACGGTGCGTTTGCAGCATGGCGGTCGGGTGGTCAATGGCGTGGGTTCCGACCCCGACATCGTGGTGGCATCGGCCAAGGCTTACCTGAGCGCGCTGAACAAGCTGCACAGCAAGGCCGACCGTGTGGCGGCCCAAGGCTGAAAATTGAATTAAATCAACCACTTGAGCGGAAAATCACCACCATCCATCGAATAGACACCAAAAGTAGCATCTGTTCCATCGATCGGTGAAGACTACCGTTCAAGTTTTTGATATTGCTAGATTTTTTTCCTGTCTCTACAATCGCGGCTCACAGCAGCATTGAGGCAGGAGTTCCGGCATGAAGATCGCGGTCAGCAATTGGCGTCGTGCCGTCTCCCTGGCCGGGCTTGCCCTGGCGCTCGTCGCCGGGGCAGGGACCGCCGGACTCTCCACCGCCCACGCCACGGAAAGCAAGGCGTCCAGCACCAAGAAGGCCTCGGCCCCGAAAAAGAAGTCGGCCGCCCCCTCGGCCACGCGCAAGGCCTCCGCCAAAAAGCCGGCGGCGGTGAAGAAGGCAGCCCGCAAGTCCTCTCGCGATGGCAAGGTGGCCGCTGCGGCACCCCGACAGCAACGTTCCGGCGTCAAGGCCAAGGCGTCGAATCCGCGTGTGAAGGCCGAGCTTCGCGCTTCGGCCCCGCCAGTGGACATGACCCCGGTTCGCATGACCGCGCCCGCCCGGGTGTCGGTTGGCGAGCAGCTGGGCCTGCGTGCCAAGGACGACCCGCTCGACCTCAACTCCAGCGTTGCGCTGGTGGTGGACCAGGAAACCAACGAGGTCCTGTTCAGCAAGAACGACCACGCCGTCCTGCCCATCGCCTCCCTCACCAAGCTCATGACCGGCTTGATCGTGGCCGACGCCCATCTCGACATGAACGAGATGATCACCATCACCCAGGACGACGTGGACACCTACAAGGGCAGTCGCTCCCGGCTGGCCGTGGGCACCCGTCTCACCCGTGGGGAGCTGATGCACCTGGCCCTCATGTCCAGCGAGAACCGCGCAGCCCATGCGCTCGGGCGCACCTACCCCGGCGGGTTGTCCGAATTTGTCCGTCTCATGAACCTCAAGGCCCGCGAGCTCGGCATGAGCGACACCCGCTACGTGGAGCCCACCGGCCTGTCCAGCGACAACCGGTCCAGCGCCCGCGACCTGGCAACCCTGGTGTCGGTGGCCTACGAGCGTCCCATCCTGCGCGATCTGTCCACCTCACCGGGCTATGAGGTCGATGTCGGTCGTCGAACGCTGCAGTTCAACAACTCGAACCGCCTGGTGAAGAACCCGGAATGGGACATCGGCCTGCAGAAGACGGGCTACATCTCCGAGGCGGGGCGTTGCCTGGTGATGCAGGCCCAGGTGGCCGGCCGCAAGCTGATCATGGTGTTCCTGGATGCCACCGGCAAGCTGAGCCGTCTTCAGGATGCCGAGCGGGTGCGCAAGTGGGTGGAGCACCAGACGGGAAACCACCCCGTGGCCGTTCGTCCCCAGGGTTGACCATGATTCGGCACCGCAACGTGCCGACAGATCAACGGGTTCGCAGCGGATCGGGATGAGGGCAGCCCAGCGCGCCTGAGATCTCGGCAGCCGTCGCCCTGAGCTTGGGCAGCCAGCTCTCGTCGATGCGATCGGCAGGCGCCGAGATCGACAGGCCTGCAACCAGCTTGTGCTGGTCGTCGTAGATGCCGGCGGCCATGCAGCGCACACCCAGCTCCAGCTCCTCGTTGTCCCGGGCAACGCCCAGTTGCCGGCATTGGGCCAGTTCCCGTTCCAGTGCAGGCAGCTGCGTCAGGCTGTTGCGGGTGTTGCCGGCCAGACCGGTGCGCGTGGCGTAGGCGCGCAGGCGCTGCGGCTCCTCATCGGCCAGGAACAGCTTGCCCACCGACGTGAGGTGCAGCGGGGCACGCCCCCCGATGGCCCGCACCACCTGCATGCCCGAGCGTTCGCTGTACGCACGCTCCACATAGACGATTTCATCGCCTTGCCGCACGCTCAGGTTCACCGGCTGCTGGATCTGCCGGTGCAGCTCCCGCATGGGCAGCAAGGCGGCATCCCTCACACTCAGTCGAGCCTTGACCAGGTTGCCGAGTTCCAGCAGGCGCATGCCCAGCCGGTAGCTCCCCGCCTCGGGACGGTCCACAAAGCGGCCAATGGTCAGGTCGTTCAGGATGCGGTGGGCGGTGGAGGGGTGCAGCCCGGTCTTCTCGCTGATTTCCTTCAGCGATACCGGCTCCTCACGGGAGGCCAGCACCTCCAGCAGGTTGAACATGCGTTCGATCACCTGCACGGTCGGCGCAGTGGGGGCGGATTGGTTTCGTTTCGTCATGGCGTGAGGCCCTGATCTTACGAGATGAAACGCGCAGACCGAAGTGCGGAAGCGACTCCGGGATCAGGTCGGTTCGGTCCAGCGTCCGTCGAGCAGCAGCTCGTGCGGCACGAATGCCGCCTTGTAGTTCATCTTGGGGCTCTGGCGGATCCAGTAACCCAGGTACACGTGCGGCAGTTCCAGCGCCCGGGCCTGGCGGATCTGCCACAGGATGTTGTAGGTGCCGTAGCTGGCGTGGTCGTCGGGTTCGTAGAAGGTGTAGACCGCCGACAGGCCGTCGTTGAGCACGTCGACGATGGACACCATCTTGAGCCGCACAGGTGCGCCGCTGGCATCGGCCTCATGAAATTCGACCAGCCGCGAATTGACCCGGCTCTGCAGCAGGAACTGGGCGTACTGGTCGACGCTGTCCTGGTCCATGCCGCCGCCAGCGTGGCGGCTGTTCTGGTAACGCAGGTACAGGTCGTAGTGGGCTGGCACGAAGCCCAGTTTCAGGACCCGGGTCACCAGCCCCGCATGCTGTTTTTCGGCCCTGCGCTGGCTGCGATTGGGCTTGAACCGGGCCACCGGAAGCCGCAGCGGTATGCAGGCCTGGCAGCCGTCGCAGTAGGGCCGGTAGGTGAACATGCCGCTGCGCCGGAAGCCGTGCGTGACCAGATCGGAGTAAGCGTCGTTGTGGATGAGGTGGCTGGGGGTTGCCACCTGGGAGCGGGCCATCTGGCCGTCCAGGTAACTGCACGGGTAGGGCGCCGTCGCGTAAAACTGCAGCGCCTGTAGCGGGAGTTCTTTGGGGTGGGTCACGCGGGACGGCGGGCGTCGTTGAACAGTGCGCCCCAGTATACGGGCCGGAATTCCCAGCGGGGTGCCGCCAGCGGCAATGCCATCTGCAGATGCTGGACGAAATCGCTGCGGGGCATGAGCTGGCCGCCCAGCGACGCCAGGTGGGCCGTGTTCTGCTGGCAATCGAACAGGGGAACGCGGTGGATCCGGCAGAACGCCACGAGTGCGGCCAGTGCGATCTTGGAGGCATCGGGCATGCGGCTGAACATGGATTCGCCGTACACCATGGCGCCCATGTTCACACAGTAGAGCCCCCCGACCAGATCGCCGTCGATCCAGGTCTCGACGCTGTGGGCAAGCCCGGCGCGATGCAGCCGGCCATAGGCCTGCAGCATGGCGGGGAGTATCCACGTGCCATCCTGACCGGATCGGGGGGTATGGGCGCAGGCCCGGATCACCCGGTCGAAATCGTGGTCCATCCGTATGTCCAGGCGGTCCTGCGCCAGCAGCTTCTGCACGGTCTTGCGCAGCGACCGGTGCAGCCGGAACCCTTCCGTGTGCAGCACCATGCGCGGATCGGTGGTCCACCACAGGATGGGCTGCCCGGCGCTGTACCAGGGGAAAATGCCCCTGGCATAGGCGGCCACCAGCGTCGGGACATCCAGGGCACCGCCGGCGGCCAGCAGACCGGGGGCCGGGTCGGCCGGGCCCCAGGCCTCCTCCACCGGCGGAAACGCCTGCCCCGGTTCCAGCCAGGGCAGGGCACGGGTCGGAGGGGTTCGGGTCATGGAGGGTCCGGTGGATCAGGGCCTGCGGGGAGACGCGGTCTTGCGGGCCTGGGCACCGGTCCAGGTGGCCAGCACCACCGCAATGCCCGCCAGATCGGCCACCAGGTCGGCCAGATCGCCGTGGCGCCAGCCGCTCCAGGCCTGCAGCACCTCGATGATCCCTCCCCACAGGCCGAGCGCGGCCGCCAGCCTCCATCCGCCGTCCTGCCAGCGGTGGGCCATCAGTCCGCACAGCATCAGCCATCCGAAGCCGGCCGCGTGCTGCGCCTTGTCCCAGATGTCGAACGCCAGGTCGGGCAGGCGCTGCGTCGGCAGCAGGGAGCCGACCGTGATCAGAAGGAAGCTGAGCGCAAACGCCAGTTTCCAGGCCAGGCGAAAAGTGAGCAGGGTCATGGCGGGCGTGACCTCGACGCGCGGTCAAAACGATAGGTTGTACGGTTGAATGTACCGTACCCCTGACCGGTACCATCCTGTCATAGTTTTTTACACATGGGGGTATCCGTTCCAAGGTGCCCCCGTCCATTGAATGAACCGTCCTTGTGTCACCGCCAGTCACCGAGCGTTCCGCCGCCAGGCCGGCCTGACGCTGATCGAGGCACTCTCCGCGATTCTGGTGCTGGGCGTGATCGTGGCCCTGGGCGGTCCTTCCTTCGTCACCTTCGTGCAGAACACGCGGCTCGAATCCCGGGCCAGTGCCGTGCTCCAGGTGGCCAATCAGGCCCGCGCCGAGGCCACCGCCCAGCGTCGGCCGGTCACCGTCTGCGGCAGTCTCAACGGAACGGCCTGCAGCAACGACGCAGCCGCCTGGTCCACCCGCGTGATCAGTTTCATCGACTGCAACGGCAACGGCACGCTCGATGCCGCGGTGGCCGCACCCGCCTGCTCGGACCGGCTGCTGTCCGACATCGAGAACGGCAGCCGTGGTGTGACGACGGCGGTGACCGGTTTCAACAACAACCGGTTCGGTTTCAACACCCAGGGTTTCATGCTGAATGCTGCCCGGGGAACGGTCCGTTTCTGTGACAGCCGGGGTGCCACTTCGGCCCGCGCCTGGGTGATGTCGCCCACCGGGCGACTGATCGCCGCGGTCGACAGCAACAACCCCGCCGATGGAGTGGTGAATGACCACACGAATGCCAACATCACTTGCCCCTGATGCGGCCGCGCCGTCGGCGCCCCCTCATCCCCTCCGGCGTGCGCAGCGCGGGTTCGCGCTCATCGAGGTGATGGTCACGGTGCTGGTCATCACTTTCGGGCTGATCAGCCTGGCCGGTCTGCAGCTGGCCACCAAACGGGGCGGCAATACCTCATACCAGCGCACGCTGGCACTGACGATCGCCAACGAGATGCTCGAGCGCATCAACCTGAATGCCTCGGTGGCGGCTTCCTACAACACCGGGCTGAACACCGGTCTGGGACGTGGAAGCCTCGGGGCGATCGGCAAGGACTGCACCCTGTCCGCCGGGGCCTGCACGCCGGCCGAACTGGCCGCATGGGACCTGTGGAACTGGGAGCGGCGGCTGGACGGTGCCGGGATCCTGGACGCCGCCGCCAACGACGCTTCGGGTTTGCTGGAGGCCCGGGGCTGTGTCGTGTTCACGCCCGACGGCGCGGCATCGCCCAACTCCGGTCAGGTCAGGGTCATCGTCAGCTGGCGCAGCCTCACCGACACCACCGATGCGGCCACCACGGCGGCGCTGACCTGCGGTGCGGTGGCCACCGGCACCGACGCCGGACGCCAGCAGGTCGTGCTCAACGGATACGTCGTCAACGCGGGGGATTTCGCGCCATGAGGTCTTCAATCTCCCGGTCCCGCCGCCACGCCCGTGGTCTGACCTTGCTCGAGCTGCTGGTGGCGCTGGCCATCGGCATCTTCCTGGTGGGCGGTGTGGTGTCGCTGTTCCTGGCCTCCAAACGCTCCTACACCGAGACCGACCGATTCGCTCGCGTTGCTGAATCGGGCCGTTTCGCGCTGGTGACCCTCGGGCGCGACCTCCGGCAGGCCGGTTTCTTCGGCGCAGCCGGGCTGGCCAACCTGACCACCGACCCCGACACCGGTGCGGTCACCGGTGACTGCACGGCTCCGGCCGATGCTTATGGGTACGGAAACTACTTCAGGGTGGTGCGGGCCAGCGGCACCGGTCAGGCGGTGGGCTGCGTGACCGATGCCGTGCCCAACTCCGACGTGATCATCATCAAGTCGGTTCGGGCCGTGCCCCTGACCGATGGCGCACGGGACAACCGGGCCGACGATGACGGCGTCATCGACTCTCCCGAGACCATCAACAACCAGCGCGTCTACATCCTGCCCAACACGGACCGGGGCGTGCTGTTCCGGGGTGCCGACACGACGCCGCCGACCTTGCTGGCCGGTGGTGACGTGCCGCAGGGTGAAGCGTGGCAGTACCAGATGTTTGTGTATTACGTGCGCGCTGGCAACGTGCCGACCCTCAGCCGCAAGACCCTGGGGTGGGACGCGACCAACAACCGGCTGGCCATCCTGACCGAAGACCTGGTGGAGGGCGTCGAGCAGATGCGTGTGCAGCTGGGCGAGGACCGCACGCTGGATGGCAACGTCGACGCCCTGGTCGATGCCACGCAGGTGGTCGACTGGGCCCGGGTCCTGTCGGCCCAGCCGAACCTGCTGCTGCGCAGCCTGGAGCCCGAGCCCGGCTACGTGGACGACCGGACCTATGTGCTGGCCGGAACCAACTTCACGCCGGGCGGCTCCTTCCGGCGCCTGGTGATTTCCGAGACGGTTTCCATGCGGAACTCGGTGTTCCAGGTTCGTTTGGGGTTCTGAACATGACCAAGACTTCCTTCCACCACATCCCTCGGGGTGGCACCCGGCAGCGCGGTGCCGTGCTGGCCATCACCATGGTGCTGCTGGTGGTGATCGCACTGCTGGCGGCCTATGCAGCGGCCAATGTGAACACCGATCTGCGCATGGTCCGCAACCTCCAGGAATCGGTCCGTTCGCTCAATTCGGCCGAAGCCGGCACCTCGGCCCTGATCAAGGCCATCTTCGACACGCCCGGCCTGCTCAATGGAACCAGCAACGCCGATCCGCTGGCGGGCGTCAATCCGAACCCCTTGGCCAACGTGACGAACCGCGGCGACGACGCCATCGATCTGAACGTGGTGAATACGGTCCGGGAGGGCAGCTGCCCCCGGACTGCGGCCGGCTCCAGTGCCCGCGTGATCGTCTGTGACCATTACCGCATCGAGTCGGAGCACACCTCCGACTTTGCGCGGACCAAGGTGGACGAAGGTGTTTTTGCAGAGGTCATCGGGCGCAACTCGCCCTGATCCAGGAGATCAAGCATGTTCGACAAATCCGTGAATCTTTGGCGCGTCGCGTCGCGGGCGCTGGTCCTGGCCATGACCGGCCTCGCGCTGGTTCAGGGGCCGGCAGCGCACGCGGATGAAACCGAGGTGTTCCGTTCCGACAACGAGAACGGCAACGCCCGGCCGAAGGTGCTGATCATCTTCGACAACTCCGGCTCGATGGCCAGCATCGCCCAGCGCAAGCCGGCCTACGACCGCACCATCACCTATCCCACGGTGCCCGGCATCGATGCCAACCGGCTGTACTGGGCGAGCGGCACCAACGGGGGACCGCCGGCTGTCAACACATCGAACTGGTTCTTGGCCTCAGCCAACCGTTGCAACCGGTCGTTCGATTCGCTGAACAACAACGGCCTCTACAGCAGTTCCAGGTTCGGCGTGTACGCCGGGGGCGACAACTGGAGCGCGCTGGGCAACAACGTGGGCACACCGATCCACGTCGATTGCCAGGCCGACATCAACAACTCCGACTCGGGCAACGGGTCCGGGCAGGCAGCCGGGTATCCGCGCAATCAGGGCACCGGCGGCAACCGGATCAACAACTACAACGGTTACGGCACCAACCGTGACACCGCGATCGACGACAACTGGACCACAGCCCGCCTGTACACCGCCAACTACATGAACTGGTGGTACAACACCGACCTGCGCGACCGCAGCCGGATGGAGGTGGCCCAGGGCGTGATCTCCGAGATCATCGACAGCAACCCGGACATCGACTTCGGCCTGGCCACCTACAACTACAACACCAGCACCAGCACCGACGGCGGACGTGTCATCCGCCGCATCATCGAGAACTCGACCGCGCTGCAGCGCCAGAACGTGGTCGATCTGGTCAATCAGCTCGCACCGGGCGGCAACACGCCGCTGTGCGAAAGCATGTACGAGGCCTACCGCTACCTCTCCGGCGGACGGCTGCTCTTCGCAACCGAGAAGGACAGCCAGAACCGGGACGGTCCGGCCCGTGACCTGCTGGCCGAGCGGCTGACCGGCACCTACATCTCCCCGGTGGGCGACTGCCAGTACGTCTATGTGATCCTCATGACCGACGGCGAACCGACGTCCGATAACGCGGCCGACTCGCTGATCGAGACCATGACCGGCAAGACCTGCGGCACCTACAACGGCACCAAGAACTGCATGCCGACCCTGGCGGAGTACATGTACAACCAGGACCTGGACGGCGTGGCTTCCAACGGCATCCAGCGTGCCGTGACCTACACGATCGGCTTCACCACGGCCCAGACCCTGCTCAGCGACACGGCCACGCGGGGCGGCGGGCAGTACTACACCGCCGACAACACCGAGGAACTGACGACCGCATTCCAGGGCGCCATCACCTCCATCCTGTCGACCAACGCTGCCTTCACCTCACCAGCCGTGGCCGTGGACTCGTTCACCCGCACCGAGAGCCGGGATGATGTGTTCTATGCCATGTTCCGGCCTACCACCGGCACCAACTGGCCGGGCAACATCAAGAAGCTCAAGGTCCGGGTGGCCTCGGACGGTTCGGCCGCGCTCGTGGACAGCGTCAACGCCGAGGCGATCGATGCGCAGACCGGCTTCATCAAGGAAACTGCCGTCACCTTCTGGGGCAGCTCGGCCGACGGTCCTGCCGTGGCCCAGGGTGGTGTGGGGGCCAAGCTGGCGGCCCGAGACCCGGATACCCGGGTGATCAAGACCAACACCGGCACCAACGGCGCGCTGCAGGACTTCAACACCACCAACCTCAACGCCACGGCGTACGGCGTGGCGAGCGCCAGCGATGTGCACACCCTGTTCGATGTGGCCAACGCCACCGACTTCGGCAACCTGATCGCCTGGGCTCGTGGCTGGACCGATTCGTCCAAGACGTCCCGTCGGGACTGGGTGCTGGGCGACATCGTGCACAGCCGCCCGTTGGTGCTGAACTACGGCGCCCGCACCAGCGACTACTCGGCGTCCAACCCCGACCTGCGGGTCGTGGTCGGCACCAACGCCGGCTTCCTGCACATGTTCAACACCGCCGACGGTGTGGAAGACTGGGCTTTCTTCCCCAAGGAGCTCACCAAGGTCTTCAAGGCCCGCAAGGACGATCTGCTGGGTGGCAACAAGGTCTGGGGTGTCGATGCACCGGTGGTGTCGTACCGGTTCGACGCCAACCAGGACGGCTCCATCAAGGCGGTCGACGGCGACAAGATGTACATCTTCTTCGGCCTTCGCCGAGGCGGCCGGGCGATGTACGCCATGGACGTGACCGACCCGGCCAATCCGACGTTCCTGTGGCGCATCAGCAATGCCACCGCCGGGTTCTCCGAGCTGGGACAGACCTGGTCGGTGCCCATCGTGACCACCATTCCCGGCTATGCCACCAACGGCGTGCGCCGCCCGGTGCTGGTGTTCGGCGGCGGTTACGACGGCACCTACGACTCCATTTCCACCACGGCCGCCGAGGTGGCTGCCCTGACGCCCGCGCCGGTGGGCAAGGCGCTGTACATCGTCGATGCGGCCACGGGTGCGCTGGTCTGGAGCGCCAGTCAGGCGGTCAACAGCGCCACCAACAAGCAGGAACTCGGCTTCGTGCATTCGATGGTGGCCCCGCCGGCCGTGATCGACAGCAACGGCGACGGCATCACCGACCGCATCTACATGCCCGATGTGGGCGGCAACGTGTGGCGTGTCGACCTGCCGGGCAACACCCGGCCCACCGCGGCCAACGAGCAGAACCGCTGGCGCGTGACCAAGCTCGCCAGCCTGGCCACGGTCAGCGCCACCAACCCGGCGCGCCAGGCCGGAGACCGCCGCTTCCTCAGCGAGGTGGACGTGGTGCGCACGACCTATGGCGGCAAGGCCTTCGATGCGGTGCAGCTCGGCAGCGGTGACCGGACCAACCCGAAGGCGGTCGACAACAGCGACCGGTTCTTCATGCTGCGCGACTACCAGGTGGCGCCCTACACCACCGATGCTCCCACCGTCGCCCAGTGCACGGCCACCGTCAACCCGAGCACGGACAACCGGTGCCGTCTGCCCATCACGGAATCCAGCCTGTTCGACGCCACGGCCAACCTGATCCAGGTCGGCACCGCCGAGCAGCAGAACGCGGCCAAGACCAGCCTGGCCCAGTCCATGGGGTGGTTCATCAACCTCAACGCCAGCAGTGGCGAGAAGTCGCTGTCGGGTTCGACCACGCTGCGAGGCATCACGTTCTTCACCACGTTTGCCCCCAACTCCGCCACCACCAACACCAACATCTGTGAACCGTCGGCCGGCACGGCACGGTTGTATGCCCTGGGTCTGCAGGATGGCTCGGCCACCATCGACTTCAACGGCAACGGCACCCTCGTGACCGCCGACCGCTCGGTGCTGCTCGGTTCGACGGTGCCGGATTCGCCCTCGTTGTATTTCGCCCGCGACCAGCAGATCCGTCTGCTGTTCCCGGCCGGCGGTGGTCCTGCAGCCGGTACCCAGGGAGCGGGTGGCAACCGTTGCGGTGCCGGCATGCTGTGCGGCCCGCGTGGCCTGAGGCCGGTGGTGCCCACCTTCCGTTATGAACAGGAGTATTGATCCGATGCGCCCCTCCAGCACCTCCGGTCGTCTTCGCCAGCGGGGCTTCACGCTGGTGGAGGTGATGATCGTCGTGGCATTGCTCGGCATCCTCACCGCCGTTGCACTGCCGAGCTACAACAGCTACGTGCAGAAGAGCCGCCGCAGCGACGCGCGTGCCGCGCTGATGGACGCGGCCAACCGCCAGCAGCAGTTCATCCTGAACCGCTCCACCTTCACGCTCAACATGCAGGACCTGGGCTACGCCACCGATCCCGCCCGGTCGCCGGATGGTTTCTACACCTTCGATGCCGCCCAATGCGCGGGCGGCGTGGCGCTGACCCGGTGCTATGTGCTGACCGCGACCCCCGTGGGTTCCCAGGCCGCCGATACGGCCTGCACCAGCTTTTCGCTGGCCTCGTCCGGCGTCAAGACGGCCACCGGGACCGGCGCCGCCACCTGCTGGTGACCCAATCCAGGAGACCTCCCATGCGTTGCTTGACCCTTCTCGTTCCCGCCCTGGTTGCTGCCGGCGGCCTGGTCGCCCCGGCCGCGGCCCAGACCGCCGGCCCGGCGCCTTCCCGCATGGCCCCCGATGGCCTCATCACCTATGCCTGCGCGGTGACCATGCCGTCCTCCGCGCAGCGCATCGTGTTCGTCGAGGCGCTGGACAAACAGGCCGGACGCCGCATTGCCGACCGGGCGCGACCGGTCGACACCAACGGCAAACGCACGCCGGTGCGCAGCGTGCAGGAATGCATCGACCTGGCGAAGGAAAAGTTCATCGACGCCCAGTCGGCCGAACTGCTGGCCAACACCCCGCGCTGACCCGCCACGGGGCAGCGGGCGGGTTCACACCCAGCCCAGCACCCCCAGCAGCGCCCCGGTCCCGATCATCCACAGCAGATGGAGCCGGGTGCGCCAGACCAGCACGGCGCTGGTGGCGGTGAGCAGCCACAGCGGCCAGTCGCGGTCGGGCTGGTCATGGCTGGCCACCAGCAGCCAGCCGGTGGCCACCAGCAGGGCAATCACCACCGGTGCCAGCCCCGCCCTGAAGGCGCGGGCAGCGCGGCGCTCCCGGTAGCGGTGTGCCCACCGTGCCGCGTGGTAGCTCAGCAATGATGACGGCAGCAGGATGGCCGTCATGGTGACGACCACACCCAGCATGGCCAGGGCCCAGGCGGTCCATCCGCCGGCCGGCCCCCCGCCCGACTGCAGCCCCACCTGCCAGCCCAGCAGGGCCACGAACAGGACGTTGGGCCCCGGTGCCGCCTGCGACAGGGCGATGGCCGTGGTGAACTGCGCATCGGTCATCCACCCTTGCTGCACCACCAGGTAGCGGTGCATGTCCGGTGCCACGGTGATGGCACCGCCGATGGCCAGCAGCGACAGCGTCAGGAACTGCAGGAACAGCCCCAGCCAGTTGCTCAGTGACGGGTCCATGGCGCTCATGCCGGAGGCTCTCCGACGCTGGCCCCCAGCCGCCACCAGGCCCAGCCGCAGGCGAGCAGTCCGAGCAGCGGCAGCACGGCCGTCAAGGGCCAGCGCAGCCAGGCCACCAGCACGAAACTGGTGAGTGCAAAGAGCGCGCAGGCCACCGGCCCCATGGGATTGGTCCTGAGGGCGCCCATCAGCCGCAGCCCGGCCCCCATCACCAGACCGGCCGACACCGCACCCATGCCCCGCAGGGCGCTCTGGGCCACCGGATGGGCCGCCACCTGGGCCCACAGCACCGCCACCAGCAGCACCACCGCCAGGGGGGCAGTCAGCATGCCGGCCAGCGCAGCCAGGGCGCCCCGGGGGCCGAAATAGCGGTCGCCGATCATCATCGACAGATTGACCACATTGGGGCCCGGCATCAGCTGGGCCAGGGCCCAGTCTTCCACGAACTGCTCGCGGGTGAGCCATTGGCGGCGGTCCACGAGTTCGCGTTGCACCACCGCCAGCACGCCGCCAAAGCCTTGCAGGGCCAGCCAGGTGAAAGCCAGGAACAGTTCCCGGCAGGAGCCGGGGCGGTGCGGCGGGTTCACGCCGCCAGCATGTCCCGGACCAGCGCGGCCGCCAGCGGCTTGGTCACATAGCCGCTGATGACCGGAATCTGCGCGGCCCGCTCGCGGTCCTGGGGCGACCCGGAGGAGGTGAGCATCACCAGCACCGTGGTGTCGCGGCCTTCGAGCAGCGGTGCGGCCTGGATGGCCACCTCGAAGCCGTCGAGCATGGGCATGTTGATGTCCAGGAAGATGCAGGTGGGCAGGCGCAGCTGGTCCTGGCGCATGAAGTCCAGCGCATCGACGCCGTTGTCGAAGATCAGCACGTCGCCGGTGAAGCCGGCGCGGCGGATCATGATTTCGTGGAAAACGTTGTCGGCTTCGTTGTCGTCCACCAGGATGAAGCGTTCGGGGCGGGGCAGGCGGGTCATGGGGTCAAGGGGTCGGGGTGGCGTTGCAGCTGCAGGGTGAAGCGGCTGCCGGTCTCGGGGGAAGAGACCAGCAGCAGCCGGCCTCCGTGCATGTCGGCGATGCGGCGGCAGATGGACAGGCCCAGGCCCGAGCCGGCATACACCTTGCGGTTGTGCAGACGCTTGAACATGTCGAACACGGCGGCCTGGTGCTCGGCCGGGATGCCGATGCCGTCGTCCTCCACATGGATCAGCCAGTGTTCCGCCGTGGCCTCGTGGCGCAGCCGTACCCTGGGCTGGTGGCCCGGGCGGGTGAACTTCAGTCCGTTCTCCACCAGGTTCTGCAGCAGCAGCCGCAGCAGGGTGGCATCGCCGCGCACCTGGGGCAGGGTGCCGATGTCGATCTGGCCGCCGGTGCGCAGCAGCGCTGCCGCGAGATCGTCGCGCACCTGGCCGGCCAGGGCGTCCATGTCCACGTCGACGAAATCGACCCGGTGCTTGTCCAGCCGCACGTAACGCAGCAGGTCGTCGAGCATCTGGCTGATGCGCTGGCCGCCCTGCTGGACGAAGTCGAGATGGCGCCGTGCATCGGCGGGCCAGCCGGGAGCGTGGTCGCTGGCCAGCAGCGAGGTGAAGTTGTTGATCGAGTTGATGGGTTCGCGCAGATCGTGGGAGATCACCTGGATGAAGCGCTGCTGCTCCATCGTCTTGCGCTCCAGCAGGCTGATGGTGTCGCGCAGCTGGACCTCGTTGCGCTTGAGGTTCTCGATGTCGTGAACCCGCTTGACCACACCCGTCACGGCGCCGGTGTCGTCGAACACCGGCAGCATCGCCACCTCGACATGCCGATCGCCCTTGCCCCGGTAGTGGCCCAGGCGCTGGTAGTACACCGGTTTGCCCTTGAGGGCCTGGCGCAGGTTGTCCACCACCATGTCCACGCCGCTGTCGTGCTGCAGCAGCTCCACCACCCGGCAGCCGATCACCTGATCGCGGGTGGCACCGTGGTAGTCCAGGTAGTTCTGGTTGACATGGCGGTACACCAGGTCCCGGTCGATGTAGGCCTGCGCATCCAGGCCGGCCGTGATCATCGCCAGCAGCTGCTCGTTGCGCTGATGGGCCGACTCGGCCTGGGCCAGGGCTTCGTCCCGCCGGACGCGTTCATGTTCCAGCAGCGTGCTCACCAGGGCCGAGAGGCGCTTGAGCGCGTCGATCTGCAGCGGGTCGAGCTGGCGACGGGTGCGGTCGATGACGCAGACCGTGCCCACCGCCAGACCGTCGGCCGTGACGATGGGGGCACCGGCATAGAAGCGCAGTCCCATGTCGCCGGTGACCAGGGGGTTGTCGACGAAGCGGGGGTCCAGCAGGGTGTCCTCGACCACCATGACCTGGTCGGGTTGCAGGATGGCGTGCGCGCACAGCGTGATGTCGCGCGGCGCCTCCACCACGTCGAGGCCCTTGCGCGACTTCAGCCATTCGCGGTCGGCGTCGATGAAGCCGATGTAGGCCATCGGCGTCTTGCAGATCGCCATGGCCAGGGCCGAAATGTCGTCGTAGGCCTGCTGGGGCAAGGTGTCGAGGATGCCCAGGCCCCTCAGCCGCGCCAGGCGGTCGGATTCGTTGGGGGGAAGGGGAGCGATCTGCATGGGATGGGTGAGTGTCGATGGTCGGCACTGTCACCGAATTTTGTTACAAATGTGCTTCCCTGTCTCCCCCGAATCGGTTTCCGGCCGGTCTTCCGTGGCCCGCCGTGACGGCGATCACACCGCCGTGGTGTGCATCACACCGACATGCCGCCCGACACCTCGATGACGGCGCCGTTGATGTAGCTCGCGTCGTCGCTGGCCAGGAAGGCATAGACGCTGGCGATCTCCTCGGGCTGGCCCAGGCGGCGCAGCGGCACCCGGTGCTCCATCTCGGTGATCACCTTGTCCGGGATGGTGTGGAGGATGGGCGTGGCGATGAAGCCCGGCGCCACCGCGTTGACGCGGATGCCCTTGGGCCCGAGCTCGCGGCTCCAGGTCTTGGTGAAGCCGATCACGCCGAACTTGCTCGCGGCGTAGTTGGTCTGGCCGTAGTTGCCATAGATGCCCACCACCGACGAGGCATTGAGGATCACGCCCGATCCCTGCTGCACCATGGCGTCGGCCACCACCTGGGCGCAGTGGAAGACGCCGCGCAGGTTGACGTCGATGACGCGGTCGAACTGCTCCAGCGTCATCTTCTGCAGCCGTGCGTCCTGGGTGATGCCGGCGTTGTTCACCAGCACGTCGATGCGGCCGTGGCGGGCCAGCACATCGGCCACCACCGCGTCCACCCGGGCGCGGTCGGTCACGTCCAGCACATGGCCTTCGGCGCGCCCACCCTGGGCCTGGCATTGGCGAACGGCCTCGTCCACGGCAGCGGCCTTGACGTCGCAGACGATCACGATGGCGCCCTCGCGGGCAAAACGCAGGGCGGTGGCCAGACCGATGCCTTGGGCGGCGCCGGTGACAAGGCTGACTTTGTCGAGCAGTCGGGTCATGAAATGAGATCAGAGGAAGGAAGGGAGGGTGGATCACCACACCGGCTGGTGCCGGCGCAGCGCGTCGAGGGTGGCTGCATCCAGCGCGAAGCCGGGGCCGTGGCGGGCCGCCAGCTCGGCGCAGCGGGCCTGGAACCGGTCCACACCCATGCCGTAGATGAACTGCAGCGCGCCCCCGGTCCAGGCCGGGAAGCCGATGCCGAAGATCGAGCCGATGTTGCCGTCGTGCACCGTGGTCAGCACGCCCTCGGCCAGGCAGCGCGCGGTCTCCACCGCCTGGCGGTAGAGCAGGCGGTCTTTCACAGTCTGCAGGTCCCAAGGGGTGTCTGCCCGTTCGAACAGCGGCTTGAGCTGCGGCCACAGGTGCTTGCGGCCCCCTTGCGGGTAGTCGTAGAAGCCGCCGCCCCCGGCGCGGCCGGGCCGGTTCAGTTCCTTGACCATGCGCTCGACCAGCAGCTCGCCCGGCGTGGCGCCGTAGGTGCGGCCCTCGGCGGCGAAGTCGGCCCGGGTCTGGTCCAGCACATGCACCGACAGCGACAGCGCGGTTTCGTCCAGCACCGCCAGCGGGCCCACCGGCATGCCGGCCTGGACGGCAGCGTTCTCGATCACCGGTGCCGGAATGCCTTCGCCCAGCATGGCGGCGCCTTCCATCACATAGGTGCCGAAGGTCCGGCTGGTGTAGAAGCCGCGCGAGTCGTTCACCACGATGGGCAGCTTGCCCAGTGCCTGCACATAGTCGTAGGCCCGGGCGACTGTCTCGTCGCTGGTCTGCGGGCCGCGGATGATCTCCACCAGCTTCATCTTGTCCACCGGGCTGAAGAAGTGGATGCCGATGAACTTCGATGCGTCGCGGCTGGCCTTGGCCAGGCCGCCGATGGGCAGGGTGGAGGTGTTGCTGGCGAAGAATCCGCCCGGGGCCAGCAGCGGCTCGGCTTCCTGGGTGACCCGGGCCTTGAGATCCCGGTTCTCGAACACCGCCTCGATGATCAGCTCGCAGCCGGCCAGATCGGCCGCGCTGGCGGTGGGCGTGATGCGGCCCAGCAGCGCCTGCTGGTCGTGCGGACCCATGCGGCCCTTGTCGACCCGCGGCTGGGTGATCTTCGCGCTGTACGCCTTGCCCTTCTCGGCCTGCTCCAACGTCACGTCCTTGAGCACGGTGGCGATGCCTTTGCTGGCCTGGGCGTAGGCAATGCCGGCGCCCATCATGCCCGCACCCAGGATGCCCACCTGGGCCGGCTTGAAGCGCGGCACGTCCTTCGGCCGCGAATGCCCGCCCTTGATGGCGTTCATGTGGAAGAAGAAGGTGTTGATCATGGCCTTGGCCACCGGGCTGACGATCAGCCCGGCCAGGTAGCGGCTCTCGATGCGGGTGGCGGTATCAAAGTCCACCAGCGCGCCCTCCACCATGGCCGCCAGCGCGGCCTCGGGGGCAGGGTAGAGGCCGCGCGTCTTCTGCTTGAGCACGGCCGGTGCCACGCTGAGCATGCCGGCCAGCTTGGGGCTGGAGGGCGATCCGCCGGGCAGGCGGTAGTCCTTTTCGTCCCAGGGATGGTGCGCCGTGGGGTGGGCCGCGATCCAGGCCAGGGCCGCCGGACGCAGGTCGGCATCGCTGGCCACCAGCTCGTGCACCAGACCCCGCTCGAGCGCGTGGCGAGGGTTGAACAGCTGGCTCTCCAGGATGTAGGGCTGCGCACCCATCAGCCCCAGCAGGCGGACCATCTTGGTGATGCCGGTGGCCCCGGGGATCAGGCCCAGGGTGATCTCGGGCAGGCCGAGCTGGATCTTCGGGTTGTCCACTGCGATGCGGTGGTGGCCCACCAGCGCCACCTCCCAGCCGCCACCCAGGGCCGCGCCGTTGATGCAGCTCACCACCGGCACGCCCAGGGTTTCCAGGGTGCGGAAGTTCTTCTTGGTCTGCTCGATCTCGGCGAACACGGCCGGTGCGTCCGAGGGCTGCAGCCGCATGGTGCCCTTGAGGTCGGCACCGGCGAAGAAGGTGCTCTTGGCCGATGCCAGCACGATGCCCTGGATGCCGGCCTTGTCACGCACCACCTGCGCGGTGGCCTCGGTGAGGTCACGCTGCCAGTCGGCGCACATGGTGTTGACCGGCGAGCCCGGCTCGTCGAAGGTCAGGGTGGCGATGCCGTCGGCCAGTTCGTAGCGGATGGTCTTCATGGTGTCTCCTCAGATCCGCTCGACGATGGTGGCAATGCCCATGCCGCCGCCCACGCACAGCGTGGCCAGGCCGTAGCGCAGGCCGCGTCGGTGCAGTTCGTCGATCAGGGTGCCCAGGATCATGGCGCCGGTGGCGCCCAGGGGGTGGCCCAGCGCGATCGCGCCGCCGTTCACGTTCACCTTCTCGTGCGGCACGCCAAGCTCCTTCATGAACTTCATGGGCACGGCCGCGAACGCCTCGTTGACCTCGAACAGGTCGATCTGGTCGATGGTCATGCCGGCCTTGGCCAGCGCCTTGCGGGCCGCCGGCATCGGGCCGGTGAGCATGATGGTCGGGTCGGCACCCGACAGCGCCACCGACACCACCCGGGCCCGGGGCACCAGGCCATGGGCGCGGCCGGCGGCCTCGTTGCCCACCAGCACGGCGGTGGCGCCGTCGACGATGCCCGACGAATTGCCGGCATGGTGCACATGGTGGATGCGCTCGACCTGCGGGTAGCGCTGCAGGGCCACCGCGTCGAAGCCCATGGCACCCAGCTGCTCGAATGCCGGCTTGAGGCCGGCCAGTCCTTCCAGCGTGGTGTGCGGCTTGATGAATTCGTCTTCGGCCAGCAGGGTCTGGCCCAGGAAGTCGGTCACCGGGACCACCGAGCCCTTGAAGCGGCCCTCGGCCCGGGCGGCCGTAGCGCGGCGCTGGGATTCGAGTGCATAGGCGTCCACGTCGTCGCGGCTGAAGCCCTCCAGGGTGGCGATCAGGTCGGCGCCGATGCCCTGCGGCACGAACAGCGTGGCCGAGTTGGTGGCCGGGTCCTGGGCCCAGGCACCGCCGTCGGAGCCGATGGGCACCCGGCTCATGCTCTCCACGCCGCCGGCCACCACCAGGTCCTCCCAGCCGCTGGCCACCTTCATGGCGGCCATGTTCACCGCCTCCAGGCCCGAAGCGCAGAAGCGGTTGATCTGCACGCCGCTGCAGCGCCAGTCCCAGCCGGCCTTGAGGGCGGCCACCTTGGCGATCACCGAGCCCTGTTCGCCGATGGGCGAGACCACGCCCACGACCACGTCGTCCACGGCGGCGGTGTCGAAGCCCTGGCGCTGCTGCAGGGCAGTCAGCACGCCGGCCAGCAGGTCGACCGGTTTCACCTCGTGCAGGCTGCCGTCCTTTTTGCCCTTGCCGCGCGGCGTGCGCACAGCGTCGTAAATGAAGGCCTGGGTCATGGTGTCTCCTCGTGGTAGCCCCGGATGGGGAACCGGGCTGCGAGGCAGTATAGTGATTTCAGCAAGCAATCGCTTTGTGAAATTCACCCGACACCGTCCCCCCGGAGACCTCCCCATGATCGAACGCACCCTTTTCACCGCCGACCACGAGGCCTTCCGGGACAGCTTCCGCCGCTTCATGGACAAGGAGATCGCACCCTTCCATGCCGCCTGGGAAGAGCAGGGCTATGTGGACCGCGAGGTCTGGCGCAAGGCCGGCGAGAACGGTTTCCTGTGCATGACCCTGCCCGAAGCCTTCGGCGGCGCCGGGGCCGACCGGCTGTATTCGGTGGTGCAGATGGAGGAGCTGGCACGGGGCGGGTTCTCGGGCATCGGCTACGGGCTGCACAGCGAGATCGTGGCGCCCTACATCGCCCACTACGGCACCGACGAGCAGAAAGCCCGCTACCTGCCGCGCCTGGCCAGCGGCGAGATGGTGGGTGCGATTGCCATGAGCGAGCCGGCCGCCGGCAGCGACCTGCAGGGTGTGCGCACCACGGCGCTCAAGCAGGCCGACGGCAGCTACCTCATCAACGGCAGCAAGACCTTCATCACCAACGGCTGGCATGCCGACCTGGTCATCCTGGTCGCCAAGACCGACCCGGCCGCCGGTGCCAAGGGCACCAGCCTGTTCCTGATCGAACGCGGCATGCCCGGCTTCGAGAAAGGACAGCGCCTGAAGAAGCTGGGCCTGAAGGCCCAGGACACCTCCGAACTGTTCTTCAACAACGTGCGCGTGGGTCCCGGGCAGCTGCTGGGGGGCGCGGCCATGGAAGGGCGTGGCTTCATCTGCCTGATGGAGCAGCTGCCCTGGGAGCGGCTGCAGATCGCCATCGGGGCGGTGTCCGCCGCCCAGGCGGCCATCGACTGGACGGTGGACTATGTGAAGGGCCGTCAGGTCTTCGGCCAGCCGGTGGCCGCCTACCAGAATACCCGCTACACCCTGGCCGAACTGCAGACCGAGGTGCAGGTGGCCCGGGTGTTCGTCGACAAGTGCTGCGAGCTGGTGCTGCAGGACCGGCTGGACACCGCCACCGCCAGCATGGCCAAGTACTGGTGCAGCGACCTGCAGTGCAAGGTCATGGACGAATGCGTGCAGCTGCACGGGGGCTACGGCTTCATGTGGGAATACCCCATCACCCGCGCCTATGCCGATGCCCGGGTGCAGCGCATCTACGGCGGCACCAACGAGATCATGAAAGAGGTGATCTCGCGCGGCATGGGGCTGGGCGGGCGCTGAAGGCCCGTCCCGCCCCGGGCCGTGTCACTTGCGGGCGGCTTCGCCCAGGCGGCGGCCCAGCGAGATGGCGTAGGGCGCGGCGCGGGCATTGAGCACCGGGTCGGCCGAGGGCTTGATGCCGGCGGGCAGCGCGGTCGGGTTGAAGGTCATGCCGTCGCAGGCGCCACCCATGCCGGCCTCGACCCGGGTGATCACCAGTTGTCCCACCGGCACCAGCTGGCGGTTCTCGGGCCAGGCCACGGTGGGGTCGGTGAGGTTGTCGCCGGCCTCGGCCAGTTGCAGCTTCATGTCGAACACCACCGGTTTGCCGGCCACACGCTGGCGCAGTTCGCCGGCCAGAAAGTCGTCCGGCAGGGCCTTGAGCTGGTCCTCGGTCAGGCCCAGGGTGCCGGCCTCGGGCACGAACTGCCAGCGGGCAAAGCGGCTTTCGCCCTTGGCATTGACGAACTCGAAGGCGTTCACGCCCCAGTAGTTCACCGAGCCATAGCTGGCCGGCACCGGGGCCTGGGCCAGGTAGGCGGCCTGGCGCAGCGTTTCGGGGTTGGCGGCGTTGAAGGCCTTGAGCTTTTCCGGATCGGGCTTGCCGGTGGCCGGGTCGGCGGTGCGGGCCTGCACGAAGGGCGCGAACTGGTCCGGACGCGCCACGAAGAACACCGGCGCCGAAATGTTGGCCATCTGCCAGACCTCGTTGCCCGGCAGCTCGAAGGCCAGGGCCAGCCCGCGCACGGTCTTGCCCTTGTCGCTGGCCTTGGGGTTGCCGCCACCCACCGAGAAACGGGCCACCACCGGCACCTTCGAGCCGCTGAAGGCCGATGCCGTGGTCAGCGCCCGGCCGGCGGTGTTGCCCACGAAGTGCCCGCTGGCGCAGATGCCCTTGGCACCGGAGCGGCGTGCGCCGGGCTGCGGGCCGGCCAGGCCTTCGAGTGCATTGACCTGGGCTTCGGCCTGGCTGGTCTGGGCCAGGGCCGAGGACACCGGGAACAGGGTGGGGGCGATCAGCGCGGCCAGGCTGGCAGCGAGCAGGGTGCGTTTCATGCGGGAACCTTTCGATGGGGTTGGGGAGGGCAGGTCCCGGTCCACATCGGTCCGTCCCGCCTGCTCGGTGGTCGGGCGGCGGGGCGGCTTCTTACAGGCCACGCAAAAAAATCAGCGCGGCGGCAGGGTGAGTGTGTGGTCGATGTCCATGCCCGGCGGCGGCTCGTAGTCGGCCACCACCACGGCCTGGCCCGGCCGGCGGGCCCTGTCGGTGACCCGCTCGGCCAGGTAACGGATCGAGGGCGGGTCAAGTGCCGCCACCGGCTGGTCGATCAGCAGCACCGGGGCCGGGCTGATGAGGGTCCGGCAGAGCCCGACCTTGCGCCGGCTGCCGGTGGACAGCATGTACAGGGGCTTGTCGCGGTGCGCCGTCAGACCGAAGCCGTCCACCCAGTCGCCCGGGACGCCATCCAGCAGCACGTCCACGCGGGTCTGGTCGAGCGCCGGGTCCTGCAGGTCCTGCAGGCACGTCCGGTCGGGCGCTTCGCGGGCCAGCAGGCGCAGCAGGGTGGATTTGCCGCAGCCCTCGTCGCCGGTGACCAGGGTGAGGCCGGGGAAGATCTCGACATCGAGTCCGTCGAAGAGCATCAGGCCCGGCCAGCCATGCCGGAGCGAGCGGATCTGGATCAAGGGAACGGGTGGCATGGGGTTCAGGCGCCTCAATGGCCGATGCGGTAGCGCTGGCCGCGGTGGTTCAGCACCGAGCCGTCGCGGCCGATCTGTTCCAGCACATGCTCCGGCCCGATCGACTGGCCTTCCTGCAGCACCCGGCCATTGACGATGAGGTGGCGCAGGGCCGGGTTCTCGGACCAGGTCACGCCCTGCACGCTGATGGCGGGCAGGGTCGAACGCACCGATTCCGGCAGGTCGCCATAACGCGGCACGGCGGCCGAGGTTGGCCGCGCGGTGGTCGGGGGTGGGGCGGGGCGGGCGGCTTCCTGCACTGGAACAGGTGCCGGTGCGGGGGCCGGTGCGGGTTGCAGGATCGGGGCCGGCGCCGCCTCGGTCGGTGGCGGGGGAGCGGGCACGGCGGTCGGTGGTGGCGGCGCTGCGGTTGCCGGCGTTGCAGAAGCCGCAGTGGGGGCCGGGGAGGCCGGGGCAGGTCCGGTGGCCGGGCGTGTCGCCTGCAGCACCACGACCGCGGCCAGCCCCAGGACCGCGACCGCCACCGATCCGGCCAGCCAGCCGGCGCGGCCAGAAGCCGGCCCGGCCGCTGCCGGTGCCGGGTCGGGGGCGGCAGGCGGCGGCACCACGGGCACACCGATGCCGTTGGCGCTGCCGAGTCCGGGCGGTTCGGCGCTCTGCTGCTGGCGTTGTGCTTCGGCACGGCGCAGGGCTTCAAGGATGTAGGACATGGCCGTTCAGGTCAGGGACGGGGCGCAGCGGTGTCCAGCCGGGGTTCATCCACCTGGCTGGCGCGGTTGAGCTGCATGAAGGTGAGGGGTCCGGCAGCGCCGACCGGGTCGATGCCCTGGCTGCGCTGGAAGGCCCTGACCTGCTCGGTCAGGCCGGCGCCGGATTCCACACCCGGCAGCCGGCCCTGTGCCTGCAGGTCGGTCAGTCTCGCGGCCAGCCATGGTGCGGCCGGGCCCGAGCGACCATCTTCGAGCCGGGTGCGCTGGCCCGGCGGCAGGCGCCACAGGGTGGTGAAGTCGCCGCGCCACAGGCCCTCCAGCCGGGCCAGCGGCAGTTGCCAGGTGTGATCGTCCACCGACACGGTGGCCTGCTGCGCGTCCAGACCCGATACCAGCACCAGCGCCGTGGCGCCCGGCTGGCCCAGCGTGATCAGCCCGGGCCGGTCGAGCTGCCGGAGCCCGGCGAGGGTGAGGCGGTCGGTGCGGTAGCACTGCAGGCCCTGAGCGCGGGCGGCGGTGCAGCCGTTGCGGGCCGGCAGATCGGCGCCCCAGAGTCGGCCCAGCCGGGCCAGGCCGGTGTCGGGTGTCAGGCCGGGCCAGGGCGGGGCAGCGGGCCAGACGGCCATGGCAGCGGTTTCAGGCGGTGCAGCCGCGCTCGCGGGCGGGGGCGGGGCCGACGGGGCGACGGCGGTGGGAGGGGCAGAGCCTGCCCCGTCGGGCCGGGTGAGGCCATGCAGCACGGCGGCCAGCACCGCGACCCCGGCCAGCCCGGCCAGGGCCAGCACCGGGCGCGACCAGGGCACCTGGCGTGTGGGTGGTCGCCGCACGGCGGTCGGCGCGGGCGCCGGTGCGGGGCCCGGCACGGTGTCGAACACCTCGGCGGCCGCCCGCTCCAGCATCGGCCGGTCGACCTGGGCGCGGGCACCGGCATAGGCGCCCAGCAGTGCGCGGTCGCACAGCAGGTTGATGCGACGCGGCACACCGCCAGTGAGGGCGTGGATGCGGTCCACGGCGTCGTCGGTGAAGGGCAACGGCCCGCCCAGCCCGGCCACCTGCAGGCGGTGGGTCACATAGGGACGGATCTCCTGCGGACCGAGCGTGTCCAGGTGGAAACGCGCCACCACCCGCTGTGCCAGCTGTTCCAGGCCGGGCTCGGCCAGCCGCTGCCGCAGTTCGGGCTGGCCGATCAGCACGATCTGCAGCAGCTTGGCCTCGCTGGTCTCCAGGTTGGTCAGCAGCCGCAGCTGCTCCAGCACGGGCGCCGGCAGTGCCTGGGCTTCATCGATGATGAGCAGGTTGCGCTCACCCGCCGCATGGCTGCGCAGCAGATGTTCGTTGAGCGCGGCAATGCACGGCTGCAGGGAGCCGGGGTTGCCGGGATGCGCCGTCCATGCCAGGCCGAACTCGGCGCAGATGGACTGCAGCAGGTCCAGAGCCGTGGCGGGCGGGTGAAAGATGTAGGCCACCCGGCACTGCGGCGGCTCCTGCTGCAGGAAGCAGCGGCAGATGGTGGTCTTGCCGGCACCGATGTCGCCGCTGAGCACCACGAAACCGCCGCCGCCCTGCACGCCGTACAGCAGATGCGCCAGTGCCTCGCGGTGGCGCTCGCTCATGTAGAGGAAGCGCGGGTCGGGCGATAGCGTGAAGGGGTCGAGCTGGAGTCCGAAATACCCGGCGTACATCGGCCCGAGCATAGCCGCCGACGATGACCCGGGCCATCCGGGTCATCCTGCGGACGGCGGGGTTCAGGCCGCCAGGGCCATGGGCTGCTTGGCGCTCGGGCTGGCGCTGGTCGTGCGCGACGCGGTGGCGCCGCATTCGATGTCGCCCGAGAGCTGGCCGCCATCCTCGATCACCACGCGGCCGTACTTGATGCGCCCGGTCACCTTGCCGGTGGCATGGATCACCAGCTTCTGGCGCACCGTGAGGTTGCCGTCGAACACGCCGCGGATTTCCGCGATGTCGATCTCGGCCGATCCCTTGAAGGCGCCCTGTTCGGCGATCTGGATGACGCGCGAATCCATGGTGGCTTCCACCAGACCTTCCACCACCAGGGTGTCGCAGTCGGTGATCTCCACGCCCTTGAGCTTGATGTTGGGGCCCACGGTGAGCTTGCTGCCGCCCTCGGCGTTGGCAGTTTGGCTGTCGGCGGCGCTGGCAGGCACGGCCGCCGGTTCCGGGGTGGCGCTCGCGGCCGCTGCGGTGGGTTGTGCGGCCGCTGCGCCGGCGGCGCCCTGACCGTAGCGCGGCGTGGCCATCTGGCCGCCCAGGGGTTTGTTGAGCTCGGATTCGCGTTTGCCGAAGTGCAGTGCCATGGGGGTGCTCCTTGATCGAAGAATGAAAACAGGAGCGCCCATGCTAGGCGCCGTGGGGCTTACATTCGGGTCGGTCCCGTAAGAGGTGTGTCGAGTTGAAGCCCGTCCCCATGCACCTTCAGGGCATGGGCCCATCGCCCCCTGAAACCGGGTCGGGCCGTAAAATCGTGGGTTGTCCACCGCCCGCGCCACGGGTGCACCACCCATGAACGCCCCCCTCGACGTCTCCTTCTTCGCGCGCGCCGCCAAGCCCATCACCAGCTACCGGCCTTACTGGGCCAAACGCTTCGGCACCGCGCCCTTCCTGCCCATGAGCCGGGCCGAGATGGACCAGCTCGGCTGGGACAGCTGCGACATCATCCTGGTGACCGGCGACGCGTACGTGGATCACCCGAGCTTCGGCATGGCCGTGGTGGGCCGCGTGCTGGAGGCGCAGGGTTTTCGCGTGGGCATCATTGCCCAGCCCGACTGGCAGAGCGCCGACCCCTTCAAGGTGCTGGGCAGGCCCAACCTGTTCTGGGGCGTGACCGCCGGCAACATGGATTCCATGATCAACCGGTACACCGCCGACCGGAAGATCCGCAGCGACGACGCCTACACCCCCGGCGATGTGGGCGGCAAGCGGCCCGACCGCGCCGCCATCGTCTACAGCCAGCGCTGCCGCGAGGCCTACAAGGACGTGCCCATCGTGCTCGGCGGCATCGAGGGCAGCCTGCGCCGCATCGCGCACTACGACTACTGGAGCGACAAGGTGCGCCGCTCCATCGTGGTCGACAGCAAGTGCGACATCCTGCTGTACGGCAACGCCGAGAGGGCGCTGGTGGAGGTGGCCCACCGGCTGGCCGCGCGGGAGCCGGTGGAGAACATCACCGATGTGCGCGGCACCGCCTTCATCCGCCGTCCGGGCGATCCGTCCACCGAGGGCTGGTTCGAGATCGACTCCACCGAGGTCGACACGCCCGGCCCGGTCGAGTCGCACATCAACCCGTACCTCACCACCAGCGAGCAGGCCCAGGCGCAGGGCGAGAGCTGTGCCAAGGACGACCCGGCTGCTCAGCCTGCGACGACCGCGAGCCAGGGGCAGGCGGTGCAGACCATCCAGTTCGTGCCCAACCCGTCGCTCAAGGGCAAGGGTGGGAGGCCGCCGCGCGATCGCACCGTCATCCGGCTGCCCAGCTTCGAGCAGGTCAAGGCCGACCCGGTGCTCTATGCCCACGCCAACCGGGTGCTGCACGTGGAGGCCAACCCGGGCAATGCCCGGGCCCTGGTGCAGGCCCATGGCGAAGGCGTGCTGGCGCGCGATGTGTGGATCAACCCGCCGCCCATTCCGCTGACCACGGCCGAGATGGACCATGTGTTCGACCTGCCGTACGCCCGCAGCCCGCACCCCGCCTACGCCGACGAGAACGGCCGCCACGACGGCCCGACCAAGATCCCGGCGTGGGAGATGATCCGCTTCTCCGTCAACATCATGCGCGGCTGCTTCGGCGGCTGCACCTTCTGCTCCATCACCGAGCACGAGGGCCGCATCATCCAGAGCCGGTCCGAGGAGTCCATCATCCGCGAGGTGGAGGACATCCGTGACAAGGTGGAAGGTTTCACCGGCGTCATCTCCGACCTCGGCGGGCCGACCGCCAACATGTACCGCCTGGGCTGCCGCACGCCCGAGATCGAGGCCGCCTGCCGCAAGCCCAGCTGCGTCTACCCGGGCATCTGCCAGAACCTCACCACCGACCACGGTCCGCTGATCAAGATCTACCGCCGGGCCCGCGAGCTGCGCGGCATCAAGAAGGTGCTGATCGGCTCCGGCCTGCGCTACGACCTGGCCATCAAGTCGCCCGAATACGTGAAGGAGCTGGTGCAGCACCACGTGGGCGGCTACCTCAAGATCGCGCCCGAGCACACCGAGGGCGGCCCGCTGTCCAAGATGATGAAGCCCGGCATCGGCAGTTACGACCGCTTCAAGCAGATGTTCGAGAAGTACAGCGAGGAGGCCGGCAAGAAGCAGTACCTCATCCCGTACTTCATCGCTGCCCACCCCGGCACCAGCGACGAGGACATGATGAACCTGGCGCTCTGGCTCAAGCGCAACGGCTTCCGGGCCGACCAGGTGCAGACCTTCTACCCCAGCCCCATGGCCACCGCCACGGCCATGTACCACACCAGCCTGAACACGCTCAAGGGCATCCACCGCGACGACCGCAGCGAGAAGGTCGACATCGTGCGCGGCGAGCGCCGCCGCCGGCTGCACAAGGCGTTCCTGCGCTACCACGATCCCAACAACTGGCCGCTGCTGCGCGACGCGCTCAAGGCCATGGGCCGGGCCGACCTGATCGGCAATGGCAAGCACCACCTCATCCCCACCTTCCAGCCGGTGACCGATGGCGGCTACCAGAGTGCGCGCCGGAAGAACAGCACGCCGCCGGGCAAAGCCCGAACCGTGGCAGCAGGTCAGCCCCAGCCGGGCACGCTGCTCACCCAGCACACCGGTCTGCCGCCGCGGGTGCAGGGTGCCGGACCGGGCAAGGGACCGGCCGCGCGCCGCAAGCCCCGCTGAGGCGAAAGCCGCCCGCTCAGGGCAGCCGGCTGAACGGGGGCCAGATCAGCCAGGCCAGCAGGGCCAGGCAGTGCAGGGCGATGGTGGCCTTGAAGACCAGCTGGAACGAGGGCTTGCGGGTCTTGTGGTGCAGCACGCTCTGGGCGAACCAGGCGCCGGGCCATCCGCCCAGCAGGGCGAATCCGTGCAGCACGCTTTCCTGCACCCGCCAGTCGCCGTTCTGGGCCGCGTGCTTGTCGCGCCAGTAGGCGAACAGGGCGACCACATTGAGCAGGGCCAGCCCGACCAGCACCACCCACGGAAAGCGCCCCAGGCCGATGCCCGTGAGCCACATCAGCAGCCACACGCCCACCAGGCCGAGCTCGGGCCAGGGATGCCAGCGCTCCAGCCAGGACGGGGGACGGCTGCGACGCTGGACGCGGGGGCCGGCGGGCAGCAGCTCGTCCATGGTGGTGGCCACCTTCACGTCGGACTTGAAGTAGATGTCGGCCGGCCGGTCCTTGACCTGCAGGGCCTGCGGGCCACGCCCGCCCACCACGATTTCCTCGAACTCCACCGGCTGGCCGACCTGGATGGGCAGCGGCCCCTTGTAGTCGCGCAGATGAAAGCGGATGAAGGCCGCCGTCTGGGGGCTGCGGATCAGGCCCAGGCCCTCATCGGCATTCCACTGGATCACGGAACCTTGTTTGCGCATGGTGGCTTCAGACCAGGGTGTGCAGCGGGATGTCGTGCTCGGCGGCCAGCCGGTCGAGCTCGGCGCGCCGGCGCTGGGCGAACCAGGTCGCCAGGGCTTCGCGGGTGGAGGGCAGGAACAGGGTCTGCGGCCCCTGCAGCGGCACACCCGCCACCTGGCACAGTGCTGCCGCAAAGTGCGGCTCCAGCGCTGCCACAGCCACCCGGCCGTCCTGGCAGGCGTACACACGGTAGCCCGCATGCGCGCCACCCACGGCGCCGTCGGGTCGGGTCAGGCCCCACTGGCGCGGCAACGCCAGCCAGGCGGCAGCGTCCGACAGGGCCACCGACTGGTGCTGTCCGCGTCCGGTCTGGCGGGCCACCGTCACGGCCGCCAGCACCGCCTCGGACGCCATCAGCGAGCCCCCCATGTCGGCAAACAGGGTGGCCGGCAGGTCCAGGCCGGGCACCAGCCCTGCGTCGGCCAGGTAGGTGAGGTCGTGCCCGGGTTCTTCGGCCCGGGCACCGGGTGCGCCGACGATGGACACCATCGAGAGGCCGGGATGGGCCTTGTGCAGCGTTTTCCAGTCCAGCCCCAGCTTGCGCAGCGCCGAAGGCCGAAACGAGGTGAGCAGCACGTCGGTGCCGGCCAGCATGCGCTGCAGGCGGGCCGCACCGGCTTCGGACTTGAGGTCGAGCGCCGACACCTTGATGCCGGCGTGCAGGGTGGCGTAGGCCTCGGGGTTGTACTGGCCCATGGGGTCACCGCTGCGCCCGGCCGGGCCCGGTGGCTCGATCTTGGTGCAGCGCGCACCCATCTGCTGCAGCCGCATCAGGGCGGCGGGGCCGGGCAGGTTGAGCGCCAGGCTCAGGACGCGGACACCGCGCAGCGGCTTGAGGACGGAAGACGGCATGAACGACGGGCTCGGAACAGGACCATCCGAATGTACCTGCGCCGGCCGCCTTGCAATCAGCGGAATTGCCCGAAATCCAGGGGCAATCCCACGTAGTTCTCGGCCAGCGACCGCGATGCAGCTTCCGAGTTGACCAGGTACTCCAGTTCGGCCTCCTGCACCTTCTGGCCGAACCCCTGGGTGTCGGGGAAGCGGTGCATCAGCGAGGTCAGCCACCAGCTGAAGCGCTCGGCGCGCCATACCCGGGCCAGGGCCTTGCGCGAGTAGTCGTCGATGCCGGCGCTGGTGCGCTCGTGGTAGTACTCGATCAGGGCGCTGGAGAGGTACTTCACGTCGCTGGCCGCCAGGTTCAGGCCCTTGGCGCCGGTGGGCGGCACGATGTGGGCAGCGTCACCAGCCAGGAACAGCCGGCCGAACCGCATGGGCTCGGCCACGAAGCTGCGCAGGGGCGCGATGCTCTTCTCGATGCTGGGGCCGGTGACCATGCGCTCGGCCATCTCGGGGTCGAGGCGGCGGCGCAGTTCGTCCCAGAAGCGGTCGTCGCTCCACTGCTCGACCTTGTCCTCGATGGGGCACTGCACGTAGTAGCGGCTGCGGGTCAGGCTGCGCATGGAGCACAGGCCGAAGCCGCGCTCGCTGTTGGCATAGACGATGGCGTGGGTGGACACGGGGGGCACGTCGGCGAGGATGCCCAGCCAGCCGAAGGGATAGACCTTCTCGTATTCGGTGATGGCGCCTTCGGGCACGCTGGCCCGGCACACGCCATGGAAGCCGTCGCAGCCGGCGATGAAGTCGCAGGCCAGTTCCTTCAGCTCGCCGTTCTGGCGGAACCGCACCACCGGGCTGCTGCCGTCGAAGCCGTGGATGCTCACGTCGGCCGCACTGTAGAGGGTGGTCAGGCCGGCAGCGGCGCGGGCGTCCATCAGGTCCTTGGTGACCTCGGTCTGGCCGTAGGCGGTGACCACCTTGCCGCCGGTGAGGCCGGTCACGTCGATCGGGTGGCGGGTGTTGCGGTAGACCAGCTCGATGCTGTGGTGCACCGTGCCCTCGGCCGCCACGCGAGCGCCCACGCCGGCCTCGTTCAGCAGGTCCACCGTGATCTGCTCCAGGATGCCGGCGCGGATGCGGCCCAGCACATAGTCGGCGCTCTGGCGCTCGATGATGATGTTGTCGATGCCGGCCTTGTGCAGCAGCTGGCCGAGCAGCAGGCCCGACGGGCCGGCGCCGATGATGGCGACCTGGGTACGCATGGGGGTGTCTCCTTGTGGTGCGCGATTGTGGGCAGCCCACCCGGTGGCCCACAACCGCCGCCGGCAGGAGTTGCGCGGTGATCGGATGGTGTGTGCGATCATCGCGCAAATCTCCATTCATCCAGAAACCCGTTCCATGGCCCGCACCACTGCCCCATCAGGCCCCGGCATCGCCCGGGCCGACTTCATCGAAGGCATGGCCAAAGGCCTGGCGGTGCTGGAGAGTTTCGACACCTCCCGCCAGCGGCTCAATGCCACCCAGGCGGCCGAGCGGGCCGGCATCACCCGCGCGGCGGCCCGGCGCCACCTGCTCACGCTGGCGCACCTGGGCTACCTGGAATCCGACGGCAGCCACTACTGGCTGTCGCCCAAGGTGCTGCGGTTCTCGGGCAGTTACCTGGCGTCGGCCCGGCTGCCCCGGGTGCTGCAGCCCACGCTGAACCGGCTGGCGGCGCTCACACGCGAGTCGTTCTCGGCGGTGGTGCGGGATGGCGACGAGGTGGTCATCGTGGCCCGCAGCGTCTCGCCCCATGTGCAGCGGCTCATGGCCTATGGCCTGCACCTGGGGGCGCGGCTGCCGGCCCATGCCACCTCCACCGGCCGCGTGCTGCTGGCCGCCTTGCCGCGCACCGAACTCAATGCCTGGCTACGCGGCCGCGAGCTGCCGCGGCTCACGCCCCACACCACGGTGGAGCCCAAGGCGCTGCGGGCGCTGCTGGCCCAGGTGCGAACGGATGACTTTGCAGTGGCCCGCGAGGAGCACGAACTCGGCGTGTTTGCCGCCGCCGTGCCCTTGCGCGACATGCAGGGCCGCGTGGTGGCCGCCCTCAATGTGGTGGCTTCGCCCGAGCGGCTGGAGGAGTCGGTGCTGCGGCAGGACCTGCTGCCACAGTTGCAGGCCGCAGCCCTCGAGCTGCGGCCGCTGCTCTGAAGGGCGGGGATCAGACGCCCAGGTGCTGTTCCAGCAGGCCGGGCTGTGCCAGCAGTTCGGCCGAGCTGCCCTCGAACACCACCTCACCCTTGACCAGGATCACGTTGCGGTCGGTGATCTGGGTCACATGCTTCCAGTTCTTGTCGACGATGATGCTGCTGATGCCGCTCTCGCGGATCAGGCCGCAGATGCGCCAGATCTCGCGCGCGATCAGCGGGGCCAGGCCCTCGGTGGCTTCATCCAGGATGAGCAGGTCCGGGTTGGTCATGAGCGCGCGGCCGATGGTCAGCATCTGCTGCTCGCCGCCGCTGAGTTGCTGGCCACCGTGGTTCAGGCGTTCAGCCAGGCGGGGAAAGGTGTCCAGCACCCGCTCGTAGGTCCATTCGCGCTGGCCGCGTGTGCCCGCCCGGGCGGCCATGACCAGGTTCTCGCGCACACTCAGGTTGCCGAAGATGCCGCGCCCCTCGGGCACATAGGCGATGCCCAGGCGCGCCACCTCGTAAGGCGATGCGCCGGTCATGGAGCGGCCCTTGATCTCGACCGTGCCGCCGCTGGGCTTGACGATGCCCATGACCGACTTGAGCAGGGTGCTCTTGCCCATGCCGTTGCGGCCCATCAGGCCGATGGTCTGGCCCGGCTCCACCGTGAAGTCGATGCCGCGCAGGATGTGGCTCTGGCCGTAGTGGGTGTGCAGGCCCCGGGCCTGCAGCAGGGCGGTCATGCGTGTTCCTCCCCGAGGTAGGCGGCCTGCACGCCGGCGTCGGCGCGGATCTGCGCGGGCGTGCCGCTGGCGATCACCTGGCCGTTGACCATGACGGTCAGCACGTCGGCCAGGCTGAAGACGGCGTCCATGTCGTGCTCGACCAGCATCATGGCGTGGTCCTTCTTGAGGCGTTGCAGCAGCTCGACCATGCGCTCGGCCTCGGCCGTGCCCATGCCGGCCAGCGGTTCGTCCAGCAGCAGCACCGTGGGTTCGGTGGCCAGGGTCATGGCCACCTCGAGCTGGCGCTGCTCGCCATGGCTGGTGGTGCCGGCCACGGCCTTGGCGCGGGCGGTCAGGCCGGCGAGTTCGAGGGCCCGTTCGCAACGGCGGTTCACATCGGCCATGCGGGTGGCCGAGGAGAACCAGTGCAGCGGGTTGAAGGACGCATGCCGCTCCCGCGACTGGGCGGCCAGCCGCACGTTGTCCCACACGGTGAAGGGCAGGAAGATGTTGGTCTTCTGGTAGCTGCGGCCCAGCCCCCGGCGGGAGATGGCCTCGGGTTTCTGACCGGCGATGGCGTGGCCGCCCAGGGTGATGGTGCCGGACGTGGGCGGCAGATCGCCGGAGAGCAGGTTGGTCAGCGTGGACTTGCCGGCGCCGTTGGGGCCGATGACGGCGTGTATGCGGTCGCGGTGGAGGTCGACCGACACGTCGTTGACGGCGGCCAGCCCGCCGAAGCGCTTGGTGAGCTGCCGGGCGCTGAGCACCGGTTGGTCGGTGTGGGTGGTGGCCGTGCTCATGGTGCCTCCTTGCGGCCGAAGCGTTCGATCAGGCCCAGGAGGCCGCGCGGTGCCACGATCACCACCAGCACGATGAAGGCCCCCATGAGCAGCTGCCAGTGCTTGGTGAGGTCCTTGAAGAAGTGCATCACGTATTCGAAGGCAAAGGCACCGACGATGGCCCCGGCAAAGTTGCCCATGCCGCCCAGGATGACCATCATGATGGCGTGCGCGCTCATGTGGAAACCCATCAGTTCGGGGTTGACGAAGCCGGTCTGGGCCGCCCACAGGTAGCCTGCCACGCCGGCCAGCGTGCCGGCCAGGGTGAAGGCGGTGAGCTTGTAGCCGAAGGTGCCATAACCCACGGCCCGCATGCGGTGCTCGTTGACGCGGATGCCGGCCAGCACCCGGCCGAAGGGCGAGAACAGCAGCCGGCGCAGGAAGGCATAGACCAGCACCAGCACCGCCAGGGTGACGTAGTAGAAGGTGGTCTTGTTGTCCAGGTCCAGGCCCAGGGCGGTGGCGTCGGGCCGGAAGGTGACATAGATGCCGTCCGAACCGCCCAGGCCCTTGTTGTCGAAGAACAGGAAGAACACCATCTGCGCGAAGGCCATGGTGACCATGATGAAGTAGATGCCGTGGGTGCGGACCACGAAGAAGCCGATGACCAGCGCGGCCAGGCCAGCCCCGGCCGCGGCCAGTGGCAGCGACCACCACAGCGCGATCGGTGCGTCCTGCGGGGTCAGGAAGGCCAGGGCATAGCCGGCCAGGCCGAAGTAGGCGGCATGTCCCAGCGAGACCAGACCGGTCACGCCCTGCAGCAGGTCCAGGCTCATGGCGAAGATGGCCAGGATCATCATCTGCGACAGCATGCCGAGGTAGAAGTCGGCACCGGTGAAAGGCATCAGCGGGAAGGCGGCGAGGGCGATGAAGCCCAGCCCCAGGATGAGCTGGATGCTGCGCGGCAGGCGCTCGAGTTGGGCTTTGGGGGAACTCATTGCTTGAACAGCCCTTCAGGCTTGTAGAGCAGGACCAGGGCCATCAGCATGTAGACCGCCATGCCGGCGATCTGCGGCACCAGCACCTTGCCGAAGGTGTCGACCAGGCCCACCAGCAGGGCGGCCACCAGGGCACCGCGCACCGAGCCGATGCCGCCGATCACCACCACCACGAAACACATGATCAGCACCGAGCTGCCCATGCCGGGGTACACGCTGGCGATGGGCGAGGCGATCATGCCGGCGATGGCCGCCAGCGCCACGCCCAGGGCAAACACCACGCCGTGGATCAGGCGGATGTTCACGCCCAGCGATTCGGTCATCTCGCGGTTGAAGGCGCCGGCGCGGATCTTCATGCCCAGCCGGGTCTTGCTGATCAGCAGGTACAGGCCCAGGGCCAGCACGATGCAGATGCCGGACATGACGAGCCGGTACACCGGGTACGACAGGTTCTCGGTCAGCGGGATGGACCAGTTGAGCACCTCGGGCACCTGCACCGCATGCACGTCGTCACCCCACAGGATGGACCGCAGCTCCTCGAAGATGTAGATCAGGCCGAAGGTCAGCAGCACCTGGTCGAGGTGGTCGCGGTGGTAGAAGTGGCGGAACAGCAGCCACTCCAGCGCCCAGCCGAACACCACGGCCAGCGCGGCACCGAGCAGAACGGCCAGCGCCAGGCTGCCGGTCTGGCTGGAGATGAACCAGGCCAGGTAAGCGCCCAGCATGTAGAAGCTGCCGTGCGCCAGGTTGACCACGCCCATGATGCCGAAGATCAGCGTCAGGCCGGCGGCCAGCATGAACAGCAGCAGCCCGTACTGCAGGCTGTTGAGGAGTTGTATGAGGAAGTTGGCGAAGTCCATGGCAATCACAACGGCCGGGGATGGCGTCGATCCGGCTTCGCCGGTCGGCAGACATCGCCCTCCTCCAGGGGGGCGATGCCGAAGGCAGCGCGCGGGGGGTCAGCCCATCCGGCATCCGGTGGCCGGATCGGCGACCGCCTTCTGCGCAATGCCGATCACCTTGTTTTCCTTGTTCTCGACCTTGCGCAGGTACATGTCCTGGATCGGGTTGTGGGCCTTGCTCATGGTCCACTTGCCGCGCGGGCTGTCGATGGTGGCGCCTTCCATGGCGGCGTACAGCGCCTTCTTGTTGTTCAGGTCGCCCTTGACCGCATTGGCGCCCTTGATGAGCAGCAGACCGGTGTCGTAGCCCTGCACCGCGTACACGTCGGGCTGGAGCTTGAAGGTCTTGGCGTAGTTCAGGCGGAAGGTCTTGTTGCGCGGGGTGTCCAGCGAGTCGCTGTAGTGCATGGTGGTCAGCACGCCGTCGGCGGCCGGGCCGGCGGCTTCCAGCACGCCCTCGGTCAGGAAGCCCGAGCCGTAGAGCTGGATGTTCTTGTTCAGCCCGGCGGCGGCGTAGTCGCGCAGGAACTTGGCGGCGCCACCACCGGCGAAGAAGCAGGCCACGGCATCGGGCTTGAGCGCGGCGATCTCGGTCAGCAGGGCCTGGAACTCCACGTTGGGGAAGGGCAGCCCCAGCTTCTTGATGATGGTGCCGCCGGCGGCGGTGTAGCTCTGCTCGAAGCCCTCGAAGGCTTCATCGCCGGCCGCATAGTTCCAGGTGATCCACACCGCCTTCTTGTGGCCGCGGTCCACCATGGCTTTGCCCAGGGCCAGCGTGGGCTGGCTGTTGGTGAAGGAGGTGCGGAACACGTTGGGGGCGCACTGGGCGCGGGTGGCCACGTGCACGCCGGCGTTGGGGATCAGGTTGAGCACACCGGTGTCGCGGGCCACCTTGTGGATGCCCATCTGCACGCCGGAGTGCACCGTGCCCACCAGCACGTCGACCTTGTCGCGTTGCACCAGGCGGGTGGCGTTCTCGATGCCCTTGGCCGGGTTGGATTCGTCGTCCACCTTGAAGAACTCCACCTCGCGGCCGCCGAGCTTGCCGCCCTGTTCGTCCAGCGCCATGCGGAAGCCGTTCTCGATGGCCACGCCGAGCTGCGCGAAGGTGCCGGTGTAGGGCAGCATGAAGCCCACCCGCACCTTGTCGGACTGGGCGCGCACGATCTGCGGCAGCAGCAGGCCGGTGGATGCTGCGCCGATCACGGCGGCACTGCGGGTCAGGACAAGTCGGCGGGTGGTCATGGATGTCTCCTGTGGTCGGGTTGGAACGCGGATCACTGTAGGGGTGGGGTCCTGGGGTGGCGATCCTGACTTACCCTACTTCAAGTCTCAACTATTCAGGCGTCAATTCAAGCAGTCGCAGCCAGCGCCTGTGGCAGCCACTCGCGGCACCAGGCCGTGCCCGCGGCCTCGGGGTCGTCCACCGTGAAGGCATCGATCACCAGCGGTTCGCCCACACGGATGGCGCCCAGGTCGCTCAGCCGGGCATCGAACAGGCGACCGCCATTGGCAAAGGTGTTGGGGTACTGGGCACTGTCGCCCAGCGCGATCAGGCCGTAGCGAACATGGCCCAGGAAACGCGGGTGGCTGTCGAGCGAGGCGTACAGCGCCTGTGCGTTGTCGGGCACGTCACCCGATCCATAGGTGGAGGTGCATATGACGTAAAGTGCATCTTCGTCAAACACCGATACGTCCAGTCCGTTCATCATCCGGACTTCCACCGATCCGATCAGGTCAGCGCAGTCGAGCTCGATGGCCTGGGCCACATACTCGGCGGTGCCGGTCATGGTGCCGACCAGGATGAGGAGCTTGGAAGGAGTGGGCATAAGCTGCACTTTAGTTCATGTTGTTGGGTGAATGTCTGGGGGTTTACCCCTTGTTTCTGCGATTCTCGGTGCATCTAGGGCCGTAAAATAAAAAGCACACTGATCGTTAGTGTGCCTTTAGATCAACCGGAACAAGGAAAGCATCCGATGCGCGAAGAACTGAAATGGGCCGTCGTGGCAGCCGCCGTGGCCCTGGCCGCCTGTGGCAAGAAGGACGAGACCGCCGCCAACCCGACCGACAGCGACACGCTGCTGGTCAGGATCGGCCATGTGGGCGCTACCAGCGGCCCTGTGGCCCACCTGGGCAAGGACAACGAGAACGGCGCGCGCCTGGCCATCGAGGAACTCAATGCCGCCGGCATCCGCATCGGTGAGCGCGCTGCCCGGTTCGAGCTGCTGGCCGAGGACGATGCGGCCGACCCCAAGCAGGCCACCGCGGCGGCCCAGAAGCTGGTGGACGTGAACGTGCATGGCGTGGTGGGTCACCTGACCTCCGGCGCCACGCTGCCGGCTTCCCCGATCTACAACGAGGCCGGCATCCCCCAGATCACGCCCTCGTCGACCAACCCCAAGTTCACCCGCCAGGGCTTTGCCGGGGCCTTCCGCCTGGTGGCCGACGACACCCAGCAGGGCGGCGCCCTGGGCCGGTATGCGGCGGAGACGCTCAAGGCCCGGACCGTGGCCGTCATCGACGACCGCACCGCCTACGGACAGGGCCTGGCCGACGAATTCGAGAAGGCCGCCGTGGCCGCCGGCGCGCAGGTGGTGGGCCGCGAGTACACCAACGACAAGGCCACCGACTTCAATGCGGTGCTGACCTCGCTCAAGGCGAAGTCGCCCGATGTGGTGTTCTTCGGGGGCATGGATTCGGTGGGCGGCCCCATGCTGCGCCAGATGCGCGCCCTGGGCCTGCAGTCGCTGCTGGTGGGCGGAGACGGCCTGTGCACCGGCGAGATGATCACCCTGTCCGACACCGCGCTGGGTGACGAGAAGGTGTTCTGCGTGGAGGCCGGCGGTGTGGACGGCGACGAGGTGGCGGCCAACGACCGGTTCCGCGCCGCCTACCGCGCCAAGTACGGCACCGACGTGCAGGCCTATGCCGGCTATGCCTACGATGGCGTCAAGCTGCTGGCCGCGGCCATGCAGGCCGCCGGTTCGGTGGAGCCGCAGAAGTACCTGCCCGCCCTCAGGTCGGTGCAGTACCAGGGCGCATCGGGCCAGGTGCAGTTCGATGGCAAGGGCGACCGCATCGACGCCGCCCTGACGCTCTACACCTTCAAGGGGGGGCAGCGCCACAAGCTGGCGGTGATCCGCTGAGCGCGGCCGCGCCGGGGTGACGCCGGGGGCGGGCTGCGGACACAATCGTGGCCTGGTCCTCGCTACTGTCCCCTCATGGCCCGCTCCAACCCATCCGACCCGCCCGTCAACCGGCTCGATCTGCAGCTGTGTTTTGCCCTCTACAGGGCCACCAACGCCATCACGCACACCTACCGGGCGCCGCTGGCGGCGCTGGGCCTGACCTACCCGCAGTACCTGGTGCTGCTGGTGATGTGGGAGGACGGTGAACAGACCGTCGGCGGGCTGGCGCAACGGCTGTCCCTCGATGCCAGCACGCTGACGCCACTGCTGCGCCGCATGGAGCGTGCCGGGCTGGTGCAGCGGCGGCGCGACCCCGCCAACCAGCGTTCGGTGCGGGTGAGCCTGACCGAGGCAGGTCGGGCCCTTGAAGGTCCGACCGCCGCCATCCAGCAGCGCGTGGCCTGCGCCACCCGCCTCGACGGCCCCAGCTTCGAACAGATGCGCCTGCAGCTGCACCGTCTGGCGGCCGACCTGGACGGCAACAGCCCCGGACCGGGCTGATCCGCTCCCCGGTGCATGCCCCTGCGATCCGCTGGATGCAGGGGGATTCCCTGATGTGCAATCCATTGGTGGCCCAATAATCCGTCGGGAGCGGTCTTCGCCGCCCCCAACCGATTCACCTTGCCGAGGTTGCCATGCCCCTTCACACCACCCGTTCCCTCTTCACCCTGACCGCTGCCGCGGCACTGTTGTCCGGTCTGGCTGCGCCGTCGGCCTGGGCGGTGGACCCCACGCGCATGGTCGATGCGTTTGAAGCCACCAACGGCAAGTTCGAGGGCTTCCGCCGCTCCGGCGCCAAGGGCATCTGCGCCACCGGCGAGTTCGTGGGCTCGGCCCAGGGCCGGGCGCTCTCGGTGGCCTCGGCCTTCTCCGGCAAGCCGGTGCCGGTGGTCGTGCGCTTCTCGGTCGGTGGCGCCAACCCCAATGCGGCCGACAACGGCAAGGGCCAGCGCAACCTGGCCCTGCAGTTCGATCTGCCGGGCGGCGAGGTCTGGCAGATGGGCAACATCAACGCGCCCATCTTCGGCGCGGCCACGCCGGAGCAGCTGCTCGGCCGCGTGGAGTCGCTGCGTCCCGATCCGGCCACCAAGGCGGCCGATCCGGCCAAGGTCAAGGCTTTCGCCGACGCCAACCCGGAGGTGCTGATGCAGGGCCGGTACTTCGCGTCCCAGCCGGTGCCGGCCAGCTACGCCAGCGTCAATTACTGGGGCGTGCATGGCTTCGGCTTCACCAACGACAAGGGCCAGACCCAGTACGGCAAATGGATCTTCGAGCCGGTGGGTGGCGTGCAGGGCCTGACCGACGAGGAAGCCAAGGCCAAGGGCCCCCAGTTCCTGTTCGAAGACCTGCGCCAGCGCGTCAAGGCCGGTGGCGTGGCCTTCAACTTCAACCTGGAGCTGGCCCAGCCCGGCGACATCATCAACAAGGCCACGGTCCCGCTGCCCGAAGGCCGCCAGAAAGTGAACCTGGGCGTGCTCAAGATCACCGCCGTGTCGGCCGACGCCACCGGCCCGTGCGTGGGCATCACCTACAACCCCATGATCCTGCCCAAGGGCGTGGTGCCCACCGACGACCCGATGCTGGCCGGCCGCGCTGCGCCGTACGCGGTGTCGCTGGGCCGCCGGCTGGGCGAGGGCGCCAAGCAGTAAGGGGCCTCAGGCGCCGCTCAGGCCGTCGGCATTGGCCTGCGCGATGGCCCGGAAGGCCGGGCTGATGCGCGGGTCGGCGGCCGCTGCCCGCCAGAATCCCAAGGCCAGCGACAGGGCCCGTGGCCACACCGCCAGGGTCTGTACCGTGGGGCAGGGCAGCTGCGCGAGAAAGTCGCGCAGCACCACCTCGCCAGCCACCGGCGCATAGTGCATGGGCAGCATGTCGTAGGCCGGGGCCAGCCGCCAGCGGTGTTCGTGAAGCAGCAGCGACAGGTTGCCGTGGTGCCGGTCGGTGTTGGCAATCAGGGCGCCGAAGGCATCGAGCAGGGCGATGGTGTGCACATCATCGGGATGCAGCCGTTCCGGGCCAGCGACGCCGGAGCGGTGGGCGGTGTCCACCCAGTTGACGCCGGCGCCGATGTACTGGCGGTCGTACACCTCCAGCGACACCATGCCCACGCGGCCGCCCGGCGCCGTGCGGTCAAAGCGCCGGCTCTCCAGGAACACCCGGCCGCCGGCCAGTTCGATGCGGCTGTGGGCCGCCGAGACGCCGGCATCGGCCAGCGTCTGCAAGGCCAGCCCTTCGCAGACCAGCAGGTCGCGCCAGCGCTGGCTGGCTGCACTCTCGTCGGCCGGCGAGAACTTGACCAGCACCGCGTGACCGTCGCGCACCGCGCTGAACTTGGGCTGCTCGCCCCCGGCACTCGACCCCGGTGTGCCCCGATCCAGCGCCCGGGCGGCCAGCATCGGGTAATCGGTGGCGGGGTCGGTCACGACGGCGGCCTCGGTGCGCAATGGCGCGGGCCGTGCCAGAAACCGATCGAATGCCGGCGCACCCACCAGCAGGTTGCCGGGCAGGTCCTCTCCGGCGTTCACCAGCGCCTTGAGGATGTGGTCGTCGCTCCAGTGCGTCAGGTTGGCCGGCAGCTGCAAGGCAGGGTGCCGGCCGACAAAGCCGCGACCCAGGAAGCCCTGGGGCCGCATGTCGTACAGGAACCAGGGCAGGCTGGCATGGCGGGCGCTCTGGCCATGCTCGCGGTCGGCCTCGTCCATCCAGAAGCCCTCGGGCGCCAGCGGGTAGAGCGTGCCGAAGAACCGGACCGTGCCGTCGGGCTGCACCCCGTGCACCGGCACCTGGCGGCCCACGCCCGGCACCTCGCGCAGCAGCAGGTAGCGGCGCGCCCGCGCCGAGCCCACCGCCACCACCTGTCCGTCGGCCAGCAGCGGCGCGAGCAGGCGCGACGCGGTCGGCTGGCTGATGGTCAGACGCGCCTGCAACTCCGGGCTGGTGGCCGTGCCGCCCAGGTGCCGCAGGACGCTGAGCAGATCGTGGGGGGTGGCGACCATGAATGGATTCTTGAATGAATATTTTCATTCTATCCCGTTGTTGCACAACGAGAAATCCGGATTCATGAATCCATCTTGGTGGCCTGCCCGGAGGGACTCGAACCCCCGACCTGCTGCTTAGAAGGCAGCTGCTCTATCCAGTTGAGCTACGGGCAGTGTGATCACCGGGTGTCCGTTGTCGGGGCCGGATGGAGAAAAGGCCCACGCTGTGGGCCTTTTCGTTTTTCGTGGTCGGAGCGGCGGGATTCGAACTCGCGACCCTCTGCTCCCAAAGCAGATGCGCTACCAGGCTGCGCTACGCTCCGACTGAAGCGCTGGATTGTACCCGCGCCCCGGTGCCGTTCCGGCGCGGTTCAGCGCTTCTGGTACTGGACGGCGCCGAACAGGGTCTGGCGCGCCTTGTCGTCGGTCAGCGGATTGCGGGCGTCGGCCAGCACCGCCACACCGCGCTGCACCGCCGGGCGGGCCGCGATGCGGTCGAACCAGTCCTTCAGACGGGGGTAGTCGGCCCAATCGATGCCCTGGTTCTGCCAGCTGCGCAGCCAGGGAAAGATGGCGATGTCGGCCACGGTGTACTGGCGGCCTGCGATGAAGGGCTGGTTCTGCAGCTGCCGGTCCATCACGCCGTACAGGCGCCTGGCCTCATTGGTGTAGCGGTTGATGGCGTACTCGATCTTTTCCGGGGCATAGATGCGAAAGTGGTGGGCCTGTCCCAGCATGGGGCCCACACCCCCCATCTGGAACATCAGCCATTCGAGCATCTTGAAGCGGTCGCGGTCGGACCGGGGCAGGAACTTCCCCGTCTTGCCGGCCAGGTACAGCAGGATGGCGCCCGACTCGAACAGGCTGATCGGCTTGCCGTCCGGACCCTGCGGGTCGACCAGGGCCGGGATCTTGTTGTTCGGGCTGATCTTCAGGAAGGCCGGGTCGAACTGGTCGCCCTTGGCAATGTCGATCGGGTGCACCTGCCAGTCGCGTCCGAGCCTGAGCCCGCATTCCTCCAGCATGATGTGGACCTTGTGTCCGTTGGGGGTGGGCCAGGAATAGACGTCGATCATGGGTGTCTCCAGGGGGCGGTGGTCGAAGGCGGTCGCCGCGGGCACTTTACGGGAAAATGCCGGCCATGTTCGACCGCACACGCCAAGCCCTGCTGCGCCTTGTGGGCGCGCCCGAGACGCCATCGGGCGCGCCATTGACGCAATGGTGCCGCCAGCACGGTCTGGCCTTCAGCGCTCAGGGGTCGATGGCGTTTGCGGTCAATGGTGCCGAGGGCACCCGCATCTGGCGAGCGGCCTGCGGGCCTTCCACGCGTGGCTACATCCAGGGCCACGAGCTGCTGGCCCGGGTGCATCTGGGGCGGGACGATGGCGCGCTCATCGTGCTCATGAACCGCTCGCTGCGGCACGACATCGAGGCCCAGGCCCATGCGCTGTTCTCGCGGGCCACCGACGACCTGCAGACCCTGACACAGGACGTGCCGGAAGAGGTGCGCTGGATCTCCAGCCTGCGCGACACCGGATGGCAAGGACCGCCGGCCGATTTCTGGACCCGCCATGCGGTCTTCACCGACGACCCCTCGGCGGCCCGGCGCTGGCTGGACGAGGAAGCGGTGAACCGGCTGCTGGCCTGGCCGCCGGGCGGCGTGACCGCCCGGACACCGATGCTGATCACCCGCCAGCGCGGGCGGCTGCAGCTGCGCCTGCAGATGGACCCGCCGGCCGACCCCGACACCGCGGTCCATGCGCTGGACCTGCTGCGCCATCTGGCCGGCCAGGCGACCTGAATCAGCTGCCGCGGGTGACCGGCATCTCCACCTCGGTCTTGATCGCCATGTGGCGCGCCAGCTCCAGTTTGGCGATCGACTGGCGGTGCACCTCGTCCGGGCCGTCGGCCAGGCGCAGGGTGCGCTGGTTGGCGTAGCTGTAGGCCAGCGGGAAATCGTCGCTCACGCCGCCGCCGCCATGGGCCTGGATGGCCATGTCGATGATGTCGCAGGCCATGTTGGGGGCCACCACCTTGATCATGGCGATCTCGGCCTTGGCCACCTTGTTGCCCACCGTGTCCATCATGTAGGCCGCCTTGAGGGTGAGCAGGCGGGCCATCTCGATGCGGCAGCGGGCGTCGGCAATGCGCTCGTGCCAGACCGACTGGGCCGACACCGGCTTGCCGAAGGCGATGCGGCTGTTGAGACGCTGGCACATCAGTTCCAGGGCCCGCTCGGCCGCGCCGATGGAGCGCATGCAGTGGTGGATGCGGCCCGGGCCGAGGCGGCCCTGGGCGATCTCGAAGCCTCGCCCTTCGCCCAGCAGCAGGTTACCGGCCGGAACCCGCACGTTCTCCAGCACCACCTCCATGTGGCCGTGGGGTGCGTCGTCGTAACCGAACACGCTGAGCGGGCGCACCACCTTGATGCCCTTGCTGTTGGCGGGCACGATGATCATCGACTGCTGCGAATGCCTCGGTGCGTCCGGGTTGCTCTTGCCCATGACGATGTAGACCGCGCAGCGCGGGTCGCCGGCGCCCGACGACCACCACTTGCGGCCGTTGATGACGTATTCGTCGCCCACGCGCTCGATGCGACACTGGATGTTGGTGGCGTCGCTGGATGCCACCTCCGGCTCGGTCATCAGGAAGGCCGAACGGATCTCGCCGCGCAGCAGCGGCTCCAGCCACTGGTCCTTGAGTTCCTCGCTGGCGTAGCGCTCGAAGGTCTCCATGTTGCCGGTGTCGGGCGCCGAGCAGTTGAACACCTCGGCCGCAAACGGCACCCGGCCCATGATCTCGCACAGCGGGGCGTATTCCAGGTTGGACAGACCTTCCGGCGCACGCGGGCTGCGCGGCAGGAACAGGTTCCACAGGCCGGCGGCGCGGGCCTTGGGCTTGAGCTCTTCGATGATCCTGGTGGGAATCCAGGCGTTGCCGGCCGCGCGGTTGGCGGCGATCTCGGCAAAGAAGCGGGCCTCGTTGGGGTAGATGTGCTCATCCATGAAGGCGAGCAGACGCTCGCGCATGGCCTTGACCTTGTCGGTGTAATCGAAATTCATGGTGGCTCCTTGGGGATCGTGGGGTGTTCGGTGGCAGTGAGGGTGTCGGGGCAGGGCGATCAGCCGCCCTGGGCAAAGCGCCAGGCCATCTCGGCCATGGGGCGGGCGCCGGCGGCCGAGCGCACGGCCTGCTCGCTCGATGCCGTGCCGGCTTCCACCCGCTTGCCGATGCCCTGCAGGATGGCCGCGAGGCGGAACATGTTGTAGGCCAGGTAGAAGTTCCAGTCGGCCTGCAGCTGCTGCGGGGTGGCAAAGCCGGTGCGCTCGCAGTAGCGCGCGATGTAGTCGGCCTCGCTGGGGATGCCGAGTGCGGCCAGGTCCAGCCCGCCGATGCCCCGGAACAGGCCGGGCGGGATGTGCCACGACATGCAGTGGTAGCTGAAGTCGGCCAGCGGATGGCCCAGCGTGGACAGTTCCCAGTCCAGCACCGCCAGCACCCGCGGCTCGGTGGGGTGGAACATCAGGTTGTCCAGCCGGTAGTCGCCATGCACCACCGAGACCAGGTTCTCGTCCCGGGCCATGGCCGGAATGGCCTGCGGCAGCCACTCCATCAGCCGGTCCATCTCGGGAATGGGCTGGGTGATGGAGGCCACGTACTGCTTGCTCCAGCGGCCGATCTGGCGCTCGAAATAGTTGCCCGGCTTGCCGTAGCCGTCCAGCCCCACGTCGTCCGGCCTGACGCTGTGCAGCGCGGCCAGCACCCGGTTCATCTCGTCGTACAGCGCGCTCCGGCCGGCGCGGTCCATGTCCGGCAGCGACTGGTCCCACAGCACGCGGCCGTTCACGCACTCCATCACATAGAAGGCACGGCCGATGACCGACTCGTCCTCGCAGAGCACATGCATCTGAGCCACCGGCACGCCGGTGCCGCGCAGGGCGCTCATGACGCGGAACTCGCGTTCGATGGCATGGGCCGAGGGCAGCAGCCTGGCCACCGGACCCGGCTTGGCGCGCATCACGTAGGCACGCCCGGGGGTGATGAGCTTGTAGGTCGGGTTGGACTGCCCGCCCTTGAACATCTCCACCGTCATCGGCCCCTCGAAGCCGGGCAGGTGCAGCTGCAGCCAGGCGCTGAGGGCGCCGGTGTCGAAGGTGTGCTGGCTGGATACCGGACGGGTGCCGGTGAAACTCTGGGTGTCGGTCATGCCGTCAGCTCGGTGGGTTGGGACCGGCTGCTCGGCAGACCGGTCAGGCGTCGGATTCGGCGATGCGCATGAGCATCGAGCGGTTGCGCACCACCAGGCCGCCCTGCTCGATGCGGATGGCGTCCTCGCGCTCCATCGACTTGAGTTCCTGGTTCACCCGCTGGCGCGAAGCGCCCAGCAGCTGCGCCAGCTCTTCCTGCGCGAGCTGCAGACCGATGCGCATCTCGTTGCCGTCGGCCAGGCAGGGCACGCCGTAGCTGCGCACCAGGTGCAGCAGCTGCTTGGCCAGCCGGGCCCGCAGGGGCAGGGTGTTGAGGTCTTCCACCAGTCCGAACAGGGTCCGGATGCGCCGCGCCTGCAGCCGCATCAGCGCCTCGTAGAGCTCCACATGGGTGGCCAGGATCTTCTGGAAATCGTTGCGGGCCACGCACAGCAGCGTGGTCGGCCCGTGGGCGTAGGCATCGTGGGTGCGCTGGTCGCCGTCGAACATGGCCACATCCCCGAACCACACGCCCGGCTCCACATAGGTCAGCGTGATCTGCTTGCCCGAGAGCGAGGTGGAGCTCACCCGCACCGCGCCCTTGGCCACGGCGGTCCACTCCGAGGGTGGATCGCCCCGGGCCACGATCAGGTCGCCGTCCTTGAACCGTTTGACGTAGGCGCATCGAAGAATGTCGTGCCGCAGGGAGGGGGAGAGGTTGGAGAACCAGCGACCGTTGTTGATCGCCTCGCGTTCTTCCATTGTCAGAATCGGTTCGTCCATGGCATGTCTTTTGAGTGACTGGAGGGGTCAGGGGCTGTCGCGCCTGGGACCGGCCGTGTGTCAGCGGTAGCGGGCAGGCCGTTTTTCCATGAAGGCCGCAATGCCCTCACCGGCGTTGGCATGGTGCAGGTTGCGCACGAAGTGGTCGCGTTCGGCGGCCAGCTGGGTGTGCAGGCTGGCCGATGCCGCATCGTTCACCAGGTCCTTGATGCTGGCCAGAGCGTTGGGCGCCCGGGCATTGAGCCGCTCGGCCAGTGCGACCGCCTGGTCCAGCGCCTCACCATTGCCGCACACCGTGTTGATGACGCCCAGCTGCAGCAGGCGTTCGGGCGTGATGCGTTCGCCGCCCATGAGCAGCTGCAGCGCGGTGGCGCGGGGCAGGGCGCGCACCAGGCTCCAGGTGGCGCCACCGTCGGGGGACAGCCCCACGTTGCTGTAGGCCATCACGAACACCGCATCGGCGGCGGCCACCACGAAGTCGCAGGCCAGGGCCAGCGAGAAGCCGGCGCCGGCGCAGGAGCCTTCCACCGCCGCGATCACCGGCTTGGGGCAGGCGCGGATGGTCTCGATCCAGTTGTGCAGGCCCTCGATGCTCTCGGCCTGCACCTGCGGCGGCTTCTGGCGGTTGGCCAGCAGGCGCTGCAGGTTGCCGCCGGCGCAGAAATGGCTGCCTTCGCCGGTGATGACGATGCTCCTGACGTCCGGATTGCTTTCGGCGGCCGACAGCGCTTCCACGCCGGCGGCGTACAGCTCCGGTCCGAGGGCGTTGCGGTGCTCGGGATTGCTGATGGTCAGCACCAGGGTGCTGCCCACCGAATGGCTCTTGAGGCTGGCGGTCATGGCGGGCCTCAGGCTTCTTCGTGCTTCAGGCTCAGGCCCAGCGCGCCGCGCCGGCGCAGCCAGGGCGAGGGGCGGTAACGCGGGTCGCCGTAGACCGTCTGCAGGTTGAACAGGATCTCCAGCACATTGGTCGGGCCGATGCGGTCGCCCAGCGCCAGCGGACCCATGGGGTAGCCCAGGCCCAGCGTGACGGCCAGCTCCAGGTCGGCCGGCGTGCAGATGCCTTGCTGGCAGATGTCGGCCGCGATGTTGACGATGGTCGCCGCCACCCGCTGCGACACGAAGCCGCCGCTGTCGCGCACCACGCTGACGGCCTTGCCGTCGCGGGCGAACAGGGCATGGGCCGCATCCCGCATGTCGGGCCGGGTGGCCGGGTTGGTGGCCAGCACGCGGCGCTTGACGGCGGCGTCCTCCAGCATGAGGTCGATGCCCACGGTGCGGGTGGCGTCCAGCCGCTCCACGGCGGCCAGGGTGGTGACGTCCAGACCCAGCGGCGCGACCAGGATCAGGGCGTCGGCCGACGGGGCGGCGCCAGTCTCGATGACGGCGCCCAGGTCCTTGAGCAGCTGGTACAGCTCGGCCCGGCGGGCCGCCTTGGGCGACACCCACACCGGTGGCCTGCCCGCACCGCCCGGCACCGGCGGCTCGGCCGGCACCTCGGCCTTGCCGTCGGTGTAGCGGTAGAAGCCTTCGCCCACCTTCTTGCCCACCACACCGCCGGCCAGGCGCTGCGCGGTGATCACGCTGGGCCGGTAGCGCGGCTCCTCGTAGTACTGGTGGTAGATCGATTCCATCACCGGATGCGACACGTCGAGTGCGGTCAGGTCCATCAGCTCGAACGGGCCCAGGCGGAATCCCAGCTGGTCCTTGAGGATGCGGTCGATGGTGGCAAAGTCCGCCACGCTCTCGCCCACGATGCGCAGCGCCTCGGTCCCGTAGCCCCGGCCCGCGTGGTTGACGATGAAGCCCGGTGTGTCCTGGGCCATCACCGGGGTGTGGCCGAAGGCCCGTGCAAAGGCATCCAGGCGCTGGCAGACCGCGGCGTCGGTCTTCAGGCCGGCAATGACCTCCACCACCTTCATCAGCGGCACCGGGTTGAAGAAGTGCCAGCCGGCAAAGCGCTGCGGGCGCTTGAGCGCTGCCGCAATCGCCGTGACCGACAGGGATGAGGTGTTGGTCGCCAGCACCGCGTCCGGCCCGACGATGCCTTCCAGCTCGGCAAACACCTTCTGCTTCACGTCGAGCCGCTCGACGATGGCCTCCACCACCAGATCGCAGACCGACAGATCGGCCATGCCCGTCGCGATGCGCAGCCGCGCGCAGCAGTCGGCGGCGGCTTCGGGGGTCAGGCGCTGCTTGGCCACCAGGGCGTTCCAGGTGCCTTCCAGAGCGGTCCGCGCCGCCTCGGCAGCACCCGGTTGGGTATCGAGCAGCCAGACCGTGGCGCCGGCCTGAGTGGCCATCTGCGCAATGCCTCTGCCCATGGCGCCAGTGCCAACTACTGCCACATTTCCGAAAATAGGTTGCATAAAGTGTGTTTTATTTGGGGCGGTCACCCTACTGGGTATGCCAGAATGTTTCAACGTGTGAACCCAAGGACAAGAACGTGCGCCAGTTCTGGACAGGTTGTATTTTGCTATCAACGGCTCTGAGCAGCTCCGCAGTGACGCTCGGTCGCCATTCCGGACAGGCCATCGTGGGTCGCCCGCTCGATGTCCGGCTGCAGGTCATTGCAGCCCCGGACGAAGATCCCCTGAGCCAGTGCATCGCCGCCGACGTGTTCTACGGCGACTCGCAGGTGCCCTCGGGCCTGGTGACCGTGACCGTCACCCGTGGTACCAACGGTGCCGATGCCTCGGTGCGGGTGCAGGCGGCGCCCGCCATCAACGAAGCCTTCGTGAGCCTGTACATGCGGGCAGGCTGCGACAGCGCCTTCAGCCGCCGCTACACCCTGCTGGCCGATCCGCTGTCGGAGCCGGTCGCCCCCGCACCGTCGGCACCGGCGCCGGTGGCCGCCGCTGCGGCCGCCGCAACGGGCGCGTCGGCGCCCGCCCAGCCTGCACCGGTCACCGCGCCGGCGGCCGCTCCGAGCACCCGCCCTGCGGCCGTGGCGCCGGCGCCGCGTGCAGCGACCCGCCCTCCCACCAAGGCCCGTGATGCGGGCGCGCCGGCGGCCCGTCCCAAGGCGGCTGCACCGGCAGAGCCGGCCAAGCCCCGGCTCAAGCTCGATCCGGTGGACCCGGTGGCTGCGGCCGAGCCGGACCTCAAACTCTCTGCGGCGCTGGGTGCCGGTCCGTCCGCCAATGAGGCCGACCGTGTGCAGGCCGCCCGACGCTGGGATGAACTCAACGGCGGCGCTCAGGACGCCGCCCGCGGCAACGAAGCGCTGGCCCAGGTGCAGGCCGATCTGGCCCGGGTGCTGGCGGCCCAGAAAGAACAGCAGGAACGCCTGGCCGTGCTCACGCAGCAGCTGGAGCAGGCGCGCAGCGAGCGTTTCAACAACCCCGTGGTCTGGGCATTGGCCGGACTGCTGCTGCTGTGCCTGGGCGCGCTCGCCCGCATGAGCCGCCTCAACCGCCGGAAGGCCGCCTCCCCGGACGCCAAGGCCTGGTGGTACGGGCAGGGCGCGCAGGCCCCTGCGGCCGATGCACCGGCGGCGCCCCGCCGCGTGGCCACCGGCAGCAGCGATCTGATGCCGCTGACCGACCATGGCGACATCGATGTGCAGATCGACCTCGATGCGGCCTCGCCCCCGGTGCGGTCCCGCGTGGTTCCGACGCCCCGAGAGCCGGTGCGTCCCCTGTCGGTGGCGCCCGCCGACCAGCGGGACTTTGCCCCCAGTGCCATCGGCACCAACCGGGCCGTGGCCACCGAAGAACTGTTCGATGTGCAGCAGCAGGCCGACTTTTTCGTGTCGCTGGGCGAGGACGAACAGGCGATCCAGGTGCTGCGCAACCACCTGGCCGAGAGCCACGAGCCCAGCCCGCTGGCCTATCTGGACCTGTTCCGCATCTACCACCGCCTGGGTCGGCAGAAGGACTACGAGGACCTGCGCGACGAGTTCAACCACCTGTTCAATGCCGACGCGCCGGCCTTCGACCGTTACACGGCCCAGGGCAAGGGCCTGGAGGCCTACGACACCGCTTTTGCCCGCATCCAGGCCCTGTGGCCCCAGCCGCGCGTGCTCGATCTGATCGAGCGATCGATCTTCCGGGACCTGCAGGACGAAGAGACCGAGGTCTTCGATCTCGAGGCCTACCGTGAGCTGCTGCTGCTCCACGCCATGGCCAAGGACATGATCGAGAAGCAGTCGCCGGACGGTTCGCCGAAATCCAGCTTCCAGCACACCGCCATGGAACCGCTGAAGGCGGCCACCCGCAACGCCGAGCTGCGCGAGGGCCGCATCACCATGCCGATGGCGGACCACACCCCGCCGGCTTCGCCGCGGCTGGGGCTCGATGTCAACCTGGACGAACTGGCGGTGCAGGCCTTCGAGGCGTCCTTGCCGGATGTGCCGCTGGCCGAGGAGCCCGTCGCCAAGGTGGCCAGCAAGCCCGACGAAGGACTGATCGACTTCGAAGTGTTCGACTTCGACAAGGCCGGTACCGGCAGTGCCCCGATCAGCATGTCGCGGGCTGTCCCGGCCCCGGGCATCGATGCGGACGGTGACGACGGCGAAGGTCGCCCGACCCAGCCGCCGGCCCGTCCCTGAAGACGGAGCCCGGCGCGGTCAGCGCCGGACCTGCAGGGCCCCCGGATTGACGATGTTCGTCGGGGTGCCCTTGATGAAATTCACCACATTGTCGAAGGCCGAGCTGAAGTAGAGCTCGTAGCTGTCCTGTTCCACATAGCCGATGTGGGGCGTGCAGATGCAGTTCTCCAGGCGCAGCAGGGCATGCCCCTGAAGGATGGGCTCCGATTCGAACACGTCCACGGCCGCCAGACCGGGGCGGCCCCGGTTGAGCGCGGTCAGCAATGCCTCGGGTTCGATCAGCTCGGCGCGCGAGGTGTTGACCAGCAGCGAGGTCGGCTTCATGCGGCTCAGGTCCTCCAGCGTCACGCAGCCGTGGTTGCCGGGCGCCAGCCGCAGGTGCAGCGACAGCACATCGGACTGCTCGAACAGGGCATCGCGGCCGGTGGCGATCTCGTAGCCCTGGGCGGCGGCCCGCGCCCTGGCGTCCTCGCTGCCCCACACGATGACCCGCATGCCGAAGGCTCGGCCGTAGCCCGCAACGATCTCGCCGATGCGACCGAAGCTCCAGATGCCCAGCGTCTTGCCCCGCAGCACCATGCCGATGCCGAAGTTGGCCGGCATGGCCGACGACTTGAGCCCGGACTGCTGCCAGGCCCCGTGCTTGAGGTTGGACACATACTGGGGGATACGCCGCATCGAGGCCATGATGAGTGCCCAGGTCAGCTCGGCGGTGGAAACCGGTGAACCCACGCCTTCGGCCACGGCGATGCCACGCTCGGTGCAGGCGGCCACGTCCACATGGGCGCCGATCTTGCCGGTCTGCGCGATGAGCTTGAGGCGCGGCAGTTTTTCGATGAGCTGCCGGGTGACCTGCGTGCGTTCCCGGATGAGCACCAGGATGTCGGCATCCCGCAGACGGATCGACAGCTGACCGACGCCCTTGACCGTGTTGGTGAATACCTTCGCCGGGTAGGGTTCCAGCTTCTCTGCGCAAGCCAGCTTGCGCACGGCGTCCTGGTAGTCGTCGAGGATCACGATGTTCATGACCCGTATTGTGCCCGCCGGCCCACACGGACCCGGACGGGCCGACCGGTCAGGCGGCGCGTTGCAGGGCCTCCTCCAGAGCGGCCAGACGTTCCAGCTCGGCACACACCTGGTCCATGCGCCCCGACAGCACCACGCGGGCACCGGCGCGTCGGTGTGCCGCGGAGCGCGGGGCTGGATGCGCCGCGCCGGCGGAGCGGTCGGCCGGGGCCGGGCCGCCGTGTGGGTCGGTCGGGTCGTCCAGCCGTGGGGCGTTGGCCGCCGGCCTTCCGAGCCACCCGGCACGGGCGAACCGCTGCACGGTGGCCGAAGGCTGTCCGGTCTGTGCGCGCGGCTGCAGGACCTGATGGTCTCCCGCGCCGCTGCGGCCGGTGCGGGTGGCCGACCCGGGCTCGGGCAACCAGCAGTCGATGAGTTGAAGCGGTGCGCGCCAGCTGCGTGCAGAAAAGAAAAGTCCCATGCGAATCTCCATTGGAGGTTGAACACAGGCAGGATTGATCGGTGTGTCGGGCCTCGCAGGGCCGGTGACCGGGAAGCCACCAGCGCCCGCCACCTGCGGGGACGACAGTCCGCGGGATGCGGTCAGATCTGGAAGCTGTTGCGGATCAGGCCGACGGCCAGTCCTTCGATCTCGAACGGTTCGCCCGGCTCCACCACGATGGTGGGGTAGTCGGGGTTCTCGGCGCGCAGCTCGATGTGGCCGGCCTGTTTCATGAAGCGCTTGACGGTCACGTCCTCGCCCAGGCGGGCCACCACGATCTGCCCGTTCTTGGCTTCGCGGGTGGACTGCACCGCGAGCAGATCGCCGTCCATGATGCCGACGTCGCGCATGGACATGCCGCGAACCCGCAGCAGGTAGTCGGGCGTGCGCTGGAACAGGCTGCTCTCGACCTGGTAGGTCTGGTCCACATGCTCCTGCGCCAGTATGGGCGAACCGGCGGCCACGCGGCCGATGAGGGGCAGGGACAGCTGCGACAGGCCCGGCAGCGGCAGGTTGAGCTGGCGGCTGCGGCTCTGGTTGATACTCTGCAGGTCGACGCTGCGCAGGCGGATGCCGCGCGAGGTGCCGCTGACCAGTTCGATGACACCCTTGCGGGCCAGCGCCTGCAGGTGTTCTTCGGCCGCGTTGGCCGACTTGAAGCCCAGCTCGCTGGCGATCTCGGCGCGGGTCGGCGGAGCCCCGGTGCGGGCGATGGCTGACTGGATGAGTTCCAGGATCTGCTGCTGGCGGGCGGTCAGCTTGGGTGTGCTGCTGTCGAACATGGCATTATCCTGTGTGTTTGTACAGTGCCTGTATTTTTAACCAGTTCGAAAGGGTTTGACAAGTGTCGGATGCAGCACAGCCACGTCGCGTCGTCATTCTGGGCACCGGAGGCACGATCGCGGGCCGCGCCACCCAGGCCGGTGACAACGTGGGCTACAAGGCCGGGCAGGTGCCGGTGCAGGACCTGCTGGCCGGTCTGCCGGCCTGGGCCGGTCAGGCGGTGGATGTGGAACAGGTGGCCCAGATCAACAGCAAGGACATGACGCTGCCGGTCTGGCAGGCGCTGATGGCGCGGCTGGTGATTCATCTGCAGCGGCCCGAGGTGGCTGGCGTGGTGATCACGCACGGCACCGACACCATCGAGGAGACCGCCTGGCTGCTGCAGCGTGTGTTGCAACCTGCCACGCCGGTGGTGCTGACCTGCGCCATGCGGCCGGCCACTGCGGTGTCGCCCGATGGCCCGCAGAACCTGTCGGATGCCCTGGCCGTCGTGCGCGCGCCCGGCGCCTGCGGGGTGAGCGTGGTGTGCGGCGGGCAGGTGCATCCGGCCCGCGATGTGGCCAAGGTGCATCCCTACCGGGTCCAGCCCTTTTCGTCCGGCGAGGCCGGGCCGCTGGGTGTGGTCGAGGAGGGGCGCCTGCGGCGTTTCCGCGACTGGCCTCGGGCCCATCCCGATGGGCTGGACGCTCCGGCTGCGGGCCGTTTTGCCGCACTGGGCGCGCTGGCCCGGGTGGCCTGGGTGACCAGCCATGCCGACGCCGATGGCAGTCTGGTGGATGCGCTGTTGCTGCAGGTCGCGCAGTCGCCCGGCCAGGCCTGTCGCGGCATCGTGGTGGCCGGTACCGGCAACGGCTCGCTGCACGAACGGCTGCAGGCAGCGCTGCATCGGGCCCGCGACGCCGGCATTGTGGTGGCGCTGGCCACGCGCTGCACCGAAGGCTCGGTGGTCGGCTGGCCGGCACAGCCATTCCCCGATCTGGACGGGCTGTCGCCGGCCAAGGCGCGGCTGGAGCTGTCGTTGCGGCTTTCGGGGGTGTGATGGGCGCAGCACTGGGCGCCCATCCCTGGGCCTATCCGATGCTGGAGGTGCTGCACATCGTCGGCATCGCTCTGCTGCTGGGCAATCTGTTGCTGCTCGAGGCCCGGGTGTGGGGCCTGGCGGCCGAGGTCCCGGTGGCCCCGCTGGCCCGGCTGTCCCTGGGGCTGGCGGTGTCCGGGTTCGGGCTGGCGGCCCTGAGCGGCCTGCTGATGTTCGCCACCCAGCCAGCGGAACTGCTGGCCAACCGGATGTTCACAGTCAAGGTGGCGCTGATGATGCTGGCCGCCTGCAATGCGGGCTGGTTTCACGCCCGGCGTTCGCTGGAAAGGCAGGACTTCGCCGCCCGCGCGTCCCTGCTGCTGTCGACCGCCCTGTGGCTGCTGGTCATCACCTGCGGCCGCTGGATCGGTTACTGGTGATCTTCAAGAGGAACTTGCATGAACCTGCTCCGACGAGATCTGCTGCTGACCACCCTGGCCACCGGTGTGGCCGTACCGGCCTGGGCCCACCATGGCTGGAGCAGCTTCGATCAGAACCGTCCCCTCTACCTGGAAGGCCGTGTGGCCGAGGTGCGCTGGCGCAATCCCCATGCGGAACTGCTGCTGGATCTGCCGCAACCGCTGGTGCTGCCCGCCGATCTGCGCAACCGCAGCCTGCCGGCACAGCAGGCGGGCGTGGATGGCCCGGCGCTGCTGGCGCGCACCACCTTGCCCCGGCGTTCGGACCGGCGCTGGGAGGTGGAACTGGCCCCCTTGTTCCGGCTCCAGCAATGGCAGATGAAGGAGATCGTGCCGGGCGATCAGGTGGCGGTGGTGGGCTTCACCTTCGCCGAGGAGAAGGGTGCGCCGCTGTTGCGCGCCGAATACGTGTTCCACGACGGCCGCGTCGTGGGACTGCGGTCCAGCCCCGCGTGAAACGGGGGCCGGACCGGGCCTGACGCTCAGGCCGAGAGGGCCTGCATGGCGCGGCTGGTGATCTCGTCGACCGAGCCCATGCCGCTGATGGCGCGGTACTTCGGTGCCGCAGCCGGGTCGGCCTTGGCCCAGCTGCTGTAGTAATCCACCAGCGGACGGGTCTGGGCGCTGTAGACATCCAGCCGCTTCTTGACCGTTTCTTCCTTGTCGTCCTCTCGCTGGATCAGCGGCTCACCGGTCACGTCGTCGATGCCGGCCACCTTGGGCGGGTTGAACTTGACGTGGTAGGTGCGGCCGGATGCCGGGTGCGAGCGGCGGCCGCTCATGCGCTCGATGATGGCGTCGAACGGCACGTCGATCTCCAGCACATAGTCCAGCTTGACGCCGGCGGCCTTCATGGCATCGGCCTGCGGAATGGTGCGCGGGAAGCCGTCGAACAGGAAGCCGTTGGCGCAGTCGGGCTGGGCGATGCGTTCCTTAACCAGGTTGATGATCAGGTCGTCGCTGACCAGGCCGCCGGACTCCATCACCGCCTTGGCCTGCAGGCCCAGCGGGGTGCCCGCCTTGACGGCGGCGCGCAGCATGTCGCCGGTGGAGATCTGGGGGATGCCGTATTTCTGGCAGATGAAGGTGGCTTGCGTTCCTTTGCCGGCACCCGGTGCGCCCAACAGGATGAGTCTCATCGTTTTCCTTTTGCAGAGTATTCAGAGGCGTGGTCGCGCGCTGCGCGCGACCCACCCGGGCGTGGGCACCGGGACAGCGCGGCGAGGATAGCATGCCCCGCCATGGTGCCGACTTACAGGCCGGGGGGTATCCGGGCCGGGTTTGCCAGTGCCTGCCGCACGCGTTCGAGGTCCTGCGGGGTGTCCACGCCAGCGCCCGGCGCATGGGGTGTCACATGCACCGCAATGCGCCCGCCATGCCACAGCACCCGCAGCTGCTCCAGCGATTCCAGCTGCTCCTGCGGCGACGGTGCCAGACCCGGAAAGCGGCGCAGGAAGCCGGCGCGATAGCCATAGATGCCCACATGACGCAGCGGTGCCGGTGCCGGCAGGGTCGGGGTGGGCGGCGCATCGCGCCACCAGGGCAGCGGCGCGCGGCTGAAGTACATCGCCGTGCCTTCCCGGTCGGTCACGACCTTCACCACGTGCGGACTGACCCAGTCCTCGTGCCGGTCGATGGCGTGGGCTGCGGTGCTCATCACGCAGTCGGGGCGGCGCTGCAGTTCGGCCGCCACCGCGTCGATCAGCGCCGGTTCGATCAGGGGTTCGTCGCCCTGCACATTGACCACGATGGCATCGTCGGGCAGGTCGAGCAAGGCACAGGCTTCGGCCAGTCGGTCGCTGCCGCTGGGATGATCGTCGCGGGTGAGCAGGGCGGCCACGCCGTGCCGGCCACAGGCGTCCACGATGCGCACATCGTCGGCGGCCACCACACAGGCCGAGGCCCGGCTCAATGCGGCCCGTTGCGCCACCCGCACCACCATGGGCAGGCCGGCGATGTCGGCCAGGGGCTTGTCGGGCAGGCGGGTCGAGCGCATCCGTGCCGGGATCAGCACGGTGAAATCCGCAGACGTCATGCTCAGCCCAGGGGCGCCGGGGCGCTGGGGCGGGCCAGCTCGTCGTCGGTCAGGGGCCGGGCTTCGTGTTCCAGCAGCACCGGGATGCCGTCGCGCACCGGGTAGGCCAGTCGCGCCGGGCGGGAGATCAGTTCCTGGCGTTCGCGGTCAAAGCTCAGCGGCCCCTTGGTGACCGGGCAGACCAGCAGTTCAAGCAGTTTGGTGTCCATGGGCGGGATGATAGGCCGACAGGGCGTCGTCGAGCGCCTGCAGGGCCTCGGCCGGTACGTCCAGCTCCAGCGGAACGGCCCACACCGGGCAGCCCAGGCCCAGCTCCGTCAGCTTGACCAGGTCTTTTTCGGTGCAGATCACCGCCGTGTGCGGGTCGTCGGCCAGGGCCTCGCGGAGCGCGTCGGCATCGGCGTGGTCGGGCAGGGCGATGAAGGGGCGGGGCTCCACACCGGCCTGGCGCAGCATGGCCAGAAACGCCTCCGGCCGGGCGATGCCGGCCAGGCCCCGCACCGGCTGGCGGGCCAGCTGCTGCAATGGCACGGTCTGTCCGTTGGCCGATACCGCTTCGGGCGCCAGGCGTCGGGTCACGGTCCAGGCCTTCGCACCGGCCACGGGGATGGGCGACGCCGAACCGGCACGGGTCTGTTGCCACACCAGATCGGGCACCGGCTGCGCGCCCTGCGGCGGCCAGGGCTCGCGCAGCAGGCCGGCCGGCAGCAGCCACCCGTTGCCCACACCCCGGTCGTCAAACACCGCCAGACGAACCGTGGCATGCAGGGCACGGTGCTGCAGACCGTCGTCGCACACCAGCACATTCACCGCCGGATGGGCATCCAGCAGCGCGCGGCCGGCTTCGGCCCGCTGCGAGGCGACGAACACGGGGACGCCGGTCCGGCGGGCGATCAGGAGCGGCTCGTCGCCCACATCCTGGGCCGACGAGGCAGGATGGACGGCCCGCACGACGGTGGATGTGCGTCCATGCCCGCGCGAGATCACGCCGGGCGTCCAGCCCCGGCGCTGCAGATGCTGCACCACAGCGATGGTGGCCGGCGTCTTGCCGGCGCCACCGGCCACCAGGTTGCCGATCACCAGCACCGGCACCGGCAGGCGCTCGGTGCGCAGCCAGCCGGCCCGGTACAGCCGGTGGCGGCAAGCGACCAGCAGGCCGTACAGCCAGGACAAGGGCAGGAAGAGGGGAGCGGGCCAGGATCGGCTGACGGCCATGCGGCGCCAGCGCTGCTCGCGCCGTGCGTTGCGCGGGGTGGCTGCGTCGCCGTCAGGGCCGTGCACGGGCCTGGCCGGAACCACCCTGCTGGGTGGCAAACGTGATGCGGGAGAGTCCTGCCCGGCGCGCTGCGTCCATCACATGGATGACCGACTGGTGGCTGGCCGCGGCATCGGCACTGATGATCACCATGGCCTCGCGGTCGTCGCGGGCTGCCTCGCCGATGGCCGCCACCAGGGAGTCGACCGATCCGGCGTCGAGCACCAGCCGGTTCACCGCGAAGCGGCCATCCGCCCCCACCGACACCACCACCTCACGCGGGTTGGACTGCGGCTTCTCCGCGTCGGCGGTGGGCAGGTTCACCTGCAGCTCGGTGTACTTGCTGTAGGTGGTGGTCAGCACCAGGAAGATCAGGACGACCAGCAGGATGTCGATGAACGGGATCAGATTGATCTCGGGTTCGTCGCGGGTGCCGGGGCGGAAGTTCATGTCAGGCCTTGCGCAGGGTCAGCAGGTGGCGGGCAAAGCGGTCGGCCGAGACCTCCATGGCCAGCAGGTAGTCGTCGACCCGCGAGCGGAAATAGCGCCAGAAGATCAATGCCGGAATCGCCACGATCAGGCCGAACGCGGTGTTGTAGAGCGCGATCGAGATGCCGTGCGCCAGCTGACCCGGGTTGCCGCCACCGGGCACCACGCCCAGACCGTCTCCGGCCTGGGAGCCGAAGATCTCGATCATGCCGATGACCGTGCCCAGCAGACCCAGCAGCGGCGCGGCCGATGCGATGGTGGCCAGGGCGCCCAGGTACTTCTGCAGCCGGGACGCCACCAGCCGGCCGGTGCCCTCGAGGCTGGCCCTCAGGTCGTCCTCGCTCACCCGGGGGTTGGCATGGACGGCCCGGAAGCCGCTGGCCAGCACCGCACCCAGGGCCGAGTTCTGCTCCAGCTGGGCCACCACGTCGGAGCCGGGGATGCCGTTGCGCGACACCATGATGGCCTCGTCGAGCAGCTTGGGCGGAATCACCTTGGCGGTCTTGAGACTCAGGAAGCGCTCCACGATGAGCGCCAGGCCGATGACGGAACACGCAATCAGTGGCCAGATCGGCCAGCCGGCGGCTTGGATGATGGACAGCAAAACGGGGCTCCAGGCGTTGGCCGCTGGCGCGGCGGACGGGCGACGCGCGGATTATGGCGCAGCCTCGGCCCCGCGGACGGGCGATCGGCCTGCCCACCGATTCTGTGGATAACTTTGTGGAGAACAGCCGACCCGCCACGCCGGGAGCGTGGTGAATCCTCACGATGGCATGATCTGCCTATTCAGCGGGCACCCGAAAGTGCTCACAAATCAACAGTCTGGCGCAAGGGCGGCGGCCTTTCGAGGGTCGTCGCCGCCAAGCCAGACGGAGCGCGGCTTGTGGACAGATATCCCTCCAGAACCCCGGCCAACGCCGGTTTCGAACTGAATTCCCCCGAATCTGGCGGGCGTGTGTGGGCGGTCGGCCCGCTGATGCGCGCCATTGCAGATGCATTGGCGGCCCGCTTCAATCCGGTGGCGGTGCAGGGCGAGATTTCCGGCTTCTCGCGCGCGGCCAGCGGACACTGCTACTTCTCGCTCAAGGACGATACGGGGCAGGTCCGGTGTGCGATGTTCCGTCGCGCCGCCGACCAGCTCGGGTTTTCGCCACGCGACGGTCAGCGGGTGGTGGCGCGGGGCAAGCTCGACGTCTATGGTCCCCGGGGCGACCTGCAGCTCATCGTGGACAGCCTGGAGGCCGCCGGCCAGGGCGCTCTTTTCGAGCAGTTCCTGCGCCTGAAGGCGCAGCTCGAAGCCGAAGGCCTGTTCGACGCCGCGCGCAAGCGCCCGCTGCCGGCCCAGCCACGCCGCATCGGCGTCGTGACCTCGCTGGGCGCTGCCGCCCTGCGGGATGTGGCGACCGCGCTGCGACGGCGCGTGCCGCACCTGCCGGTGGTGTTGTTCCCGGCCTCGGTGCAGGGCGCCCAGGCGCCGGCCGAACTGGTGGCCGCGCTCGAGCGGGCGTACGCCCTGCACGGCGGACCCGGCGCATGCGATGTGCTCCTGGTGGTGCGGGGCGGCGGCTCGCTGGAGGACCTGTGGTCGTTCAACGACCCGGCGGTGGTGCGCATGCTGGCCCGGGCCCCCATGCCGGTGATCTGCGGCGTGGGTCACGAAACCGACTTCACCCTGGCCGACTTCGTGGCCGACCTGCGCGCCCCCACGCCCACGGCGGCGGCCGAACTGTGCGCGCCATCGCTGGAGCAGCGGCTGGGCGAACTGGCCTACGCGCAGGAGCGCCTGAGCGATGCGGCGCACCGGGCCATCGACCAGCGCGGACAACGGCTGGACTGGCTGGCCCAGCGGCTGGGCCGGCCTTCGGTGCGTCTGCACCAGGCGTCGCAACAGCTGCAGCGGCTGCAGGCCCGGCTGCAGCAGGGGCTGGCGCGCAGCACGGCGCAGTCCCGCCAGCGCATCGAACTGCTGGCCCAGCGCCTGCCAGCCTCCCTGCAGCGCGATGTGCAGCGGCGCCTGCAGCGCCTGCAGCGCAGCGAGATGGCCCTGGGCCTGCTCGATCCCGGGCTGGTGCTGGAGCGGGGCTACGCCTGGCTGACCGACCCGGACGGCCAGGCCATCACCCGAGCGGCCGACATCGATCCGGGCCAGACCGTGCGCGCCACGCTGGCCGATGGCTCGGTCGATCTGGTGGCCCGTTGACGGCCAGCCCAACAACCCTGTTGCCGGCAGCGTCACACGCGCTGCCTACAATGCGCGTTTACCCGCCAACCCCACTCAAGAGGACATCCCCATGGAACACACCCTGCCCGCACTGCCTTACGGTCTGGACGATCTGGCCCCGCACTACAGCCGCGAGACCCTGGAGTTCCACCACGGCAAGCACCACAACGCCTACGTGGTCAACCTGAACAACCTCCAGAAGGGTACCGAGTTCGAGAGCATGGACCTGGAGTCCATCATCAAGAAGTCCAGCGGCGGCATCTACAACAACGCGGCCCAGATCTGGAACCACACCTTCTTCTGGAACTGCATGAAGCCCAACGGTGGCGGCGAACCCACCGGCGCCCTGGCGGCCGCCATCAACGCCAAGTGGGGCAGCTACGCCGCCTTCCGCGAAGCCTTCGTCAAGAGCGCCGTGGGCAACTTCGGCTCCGGCTGGACCTGGCTGGTCAAGAAGGCCGACGGTTCGGTCGACATCGTCAACACCGGCGCCGCTGGCACCCCGCTGACCACCGCCGACAAGGCCCTGCTGACCGTGGACGTGTGGGAGCACGCCTACTACATCGACTACCGCAACATGCGCCCGAAGTTCGTCGAGACCTTCCTCGACAAGCTGGTGAACTGGTCGTTTGCCGAGAAGAATTTCGCCTGAGCGCCTGGTCTGGCGACATGAAGGAGCGGCCCTCGGGCCGCTTTTCTTTTGGGCTTCTGAGGCCGATCAGCGCGCCGCGAAGGGCGGGCCGGCGAGGCGGAAGCCTGCCCCGATGCGGCGCTTGGCAAACCAGCCCTGGTTCATCTCCAGCACATACCGCACGGGTTCGGTCGAGCAGTGACTGGCTTCCGACAGGGGCTGCATGTCGGCCAGGTTGACGATGCGGCCATCGTCGGCCACGAAGGCGGCGGTCAGGGGAATGAGCGTGTTGCGCATCCAGAAGCATTGGGTGGCCGGTTGTTCGAATACGAACAGCATGCCTTCGTGCAACGGCATCTCGCGCCGGTGCATCAGGCCGATCTGCCGTTGCACCGGCGTGGCGGCCACCTGGGCGTCGATGCGGTGCATGCCGGCCGACAGGGTCACGCGCGGCAGCGTGAGCTGTGGCTGGCCGTCGTTCTGGGCGTGGGCGGCGGGCTGGAACCCGATCGTCAGCCCGGTCAGGGCCGCAATGAAGACAACTCGAAGGTGGGCGTGTATCGACATGGCGACCATCGTAGCGCTGCGGCCTGTGCGGGTGACACCCGCTGTCAGGGCCGCTACAGTCTGTGGGGCTAAAATCTTTCGCTGCGCATCATGTGAAATGATGTTTCAGCGGCAGTGGCGCAAACCCCGCGCGACAAGCCGACCTCAGACCGCACCATCCGGAGACCCGATTCCATGTACCAGCACATCAAAGTGCCCGCCCAAGGCCAGAAGATCACTGTCAATGCCGACATGTCGCTCAACGTGCCTGACCAGCCCATCGTGCCCTACATCGAAGGCGACGGTACCGGCTTCGACATCACCCCGGTGATGCTCAAGGTGGTGGACGCGGCAGTGGCCAAGGCCTATGGCGGCCAGCGCAAGATCCACTGGATGGAGGTGTACGCCGGCGAGAAGTCCACCCGCGTGTACGGCCCCGATGTCTGGCTGCCGGAAGAGACCCTGCACGCCCTGCGCGACTACGTGGTGTCCATCAAGGGCCCGCTGACCACCCCGGTGGGTGGCGGCATCCGCTCCCTGAACGTGGCCCTGCGCCAGGAACTCGACCTGTACGTCTGCCTGCGCCCGGTGCAGTACTTCAAGGGCGTGCCCAGCCCGCTGAAGGAACCCGAGAAGACCAACATGGTCATCTTCCGCGAGAACTCGGAAGACATCTACGCCGGCATCGAGTACGAAGCCAAGACGCCCAAGGCCCAGAAGCTCATCAAGTTCCTGCAGGACGAGATGGGTGTCACCAAGATCCGTTTCCCCGAGACCTCGGGCATCGGCATCAAGCCGGTCTCCATCGAAGGCACCGAGCGCCTGGTTCGCAAGGCCATCCAGTACGCCATCGACAACGACAAGCCCAGCGTGACCATCGTGCACAAGGGCAACATCATGAAGTACACCGAGGGTGGCTTCCGCGACTGGGCCTACGCGCTGGCCCAGCGTGAGTTCGGCGCCGAGCTGATCGACGGCGGCCCGTGGTGCAAGTTCAAGAACCCGAAGACCGGCAAGGAAATCATCGTCAAGGATTCCATCGCCGACGCCTTCCTGCAGCAGATCCTGCTGCGCCCGGCCGAGTACTCGGTCATTGCCACCCTCAACCTCAACGGCGACTATGTGTCCGACGCCCTGGCGGCCCAGGTCGGCGGCATCGGCATCGCCCCGGGCGCCAACCTGTCCGACAGCGTGGCCTGCTTCGAAGCCACCCACGGCACCGCGCCCAAGTACGCCGGCAAGGACTATGTGAACCCCGGCTCGGAGATCCTGTCGGCCGAGATGATGCTGCGCCACATGGGCTGGAAGGAAGCCGCCGACCTGATCATCAGCTCGATGGAGAAGTCCATCCTGTCCAAGAAGGTCACCTACGACTTCGCCCGCCTCATGGACGGCGCCACCCAGGTCAGCTGCTCCGGTTTCGGTCAGGTGATGATCGACAACATGTGACGCCACGGCGGGATCTGCCCGCCGGCCTCCCATGCACAAGGCCCCGGACGCGCAAGCGGCCGGGGCCTTCGTTCTGGGGCCGACGGCCCGTGCGATCAGCGGGCTGCGTATTCGAGCGAGGAGTGGTGGGCGACGATGCGCAGGGCGCCGGCATCGTCCTTCACGAACTTCCAGGTCTTGTCGACCGTGGTGGTCTTGCCGTCCCGGCCGGTCAGGTGGACCTTGCCCATGGTGGTGGCGCTGTCGCCGGCCAGGAACAGCCCGGCGTTGTCCACCTTGCAGCCGGTCCAGCCCTTGAGCGCAAAGCCGCTGTCCTGCGGGAAGGCCGGGTCGCCGCCCACGAAATAGGCCAGGGCGCCGGCGCGGGTGGTGCGGAAGGTCTGGGGGTTGGTGGTGAGGGTCGGCTTGAAGAGGACGGCGCCCATCTGGTAGCCGTAGGCACCATCGATCACCTTCTCGGCCAGCGCCTTGGCCGCCGGCTGGCCGTCGCGCGCCCCGGTGGCCGAGATGTCCACCAGCGCCTTGCACCAGCCCTGCTGGGCGGCCAGGACCTCGGTTTCAGTGACGGCCTGGTTGACCACCACGCTGCGGGCATGGGCGGGCAGGGCGGCGCTGGCGGCGAGGGCCATGATGGCGAGGGCGGACGATGTCTTCATGAAAGCTCCTTGGTGGGTGGTGATGGTCGGGCCGCCTCGACGAGACGTCCGGCGGCACAGGGACCATTGGGCCGCCCGCAGGCTTCAGCGGGCTGAAGGCGGCATGAGCGGCGACTGACAGGAAGATGAACGCCAGATGAAACCGGCGTCGCAGCGTCGGGCGCCGCCACAATCGCGGTCATGTTCCGTCGTCGCCTGACCCTGTCGCTGTGTTTCCTGGCCGGTGTGGCCATCGTTCAGGGCATCGGTGCGGTGCTCGCCATCGGCATCGCCCGCGACCAGGTGGAGCGGGGAAGGGTGGCCAGCGACATCCGGACCGGCTTCGTGGAGCTCTCGGCCAGCAAGCAGCGGCTTCGCACCTGGGTGGCCCAGCGGCAGCAGGGCGCCGGTGCCGATCCGATGGTGCGTGAGGCCCTCCAGCAGGACATGCGCGATATCCTCGCGCGGCTCGATGGCCTGTCGGTGCGGGCCGCGCAACAGGGCGGCGGTGCCGAGACCCAGGCCGACCAGGCCCGGCGGCGGGATGCCGTCTCGGTGCTGGTGCGCAGCGTGGCCGAGCTGGAGCAGGCCGTGGATGCGGCCGAACCGCTGGCGCCGGGCGCCGACGCCCTGCAGGCCTGGCAGGCCCTCTCGGCGGTGTTCGACCGCTCGCAGGGCAGGGATCTGCGGCAGCTGATCGATGACAGCCTCGGCCGCGAGGCCGCCGCCGTCGAACGCGAACGGCAGGCGGCCGACCGCACGCTGGCATGGATGCGCCAGCTGTGGCTGGCGATGGCCGCCACCCTGGCCATCCTGGCGGCGGCGGCCGCAGTCCACTTCGCTCGCGCGCTGCGCAGGCCGCTGGACCACCTCAGCGAGGGGGCGCAGGCGCTGCAGCGGGGCGATCTGACCCACCGCATCCCGCTGGCGGGGGTGGACGAGTTCTCCGCCGTGGCGGTCAGCATGAATGCCATGGCCGCCGAGCTGGAGCAGCACCGTGCCCGTGAAGCCCAGGCCCGGCATCGGCTGGAGGAGGAGGTGGCCCTGCGAACCGCCGAACTGCAGCAGGCGCTGGATGCGCTGCAAGGGGCGGATGCCCGGCGCCGCCGTCTGTTTGCCGACATCAGCCACGAACTGCGCACACCCACCACCGCCATCCGGGGTGAAGCCGAGGTCACATTGCGCGGGGCCGACCGGCCGGCGGATGAATACAAGGCGGCGCTGCGGCGCATCGTGGACACGTCCACCCAGCTCGGGCATGTCATCAACGATCTGCTGGCCATGGCCCGCACCGACATGGAATCGCTGGCCCTGGCGCGCGAGCCCCTGGCGCTGGAGCCGTTGGTGAGCGATGTCGTTGGCCAGGCCTCCGCCATGGCCGACGCCCAGGGCGTTGTGCTGTACATCGAGCCTCCTTCGGCGGCGGCGGAATCGCCCCGGGTTTCGGGCGATGCGCAGCGGCTGCGGCAGATACTGCTCATCCTGCTGGACAACGCGGTGCGCTATTCGCACGCCGGCGGCCGGGTGGCGGTGTCGGTATCGGCCATTCCGGAGGTCCGCGAGTGCCGGGTGAGGGTCCGGGATGAGGGGATCGGCATCGATCCGGACGAGCTTGTGCAGGTGTTCGACCGCCATTTCAGGGGGCGCGCCGCCCGCCGCCAGCGGCCCGAGGGCAGCGGCCTGGGATTGCCGATCGCGCAGGCGCTGGCCCAGTCCCACGGCGGCCGCATCGAGGTGGTGAGCGGGCAGCAAGGAGCAGCGGGACGGACCACCGTGGCCACCCTGTGCCTGCCGATGCTGCCGCCCGCCGCGGACCATCTGTCCCGTTCACCGAACGGCAGGGCCGCCGCATGAACATCCTGATCGTCGAGGACGACGACCGCATCGCCGACTTTCTGTGCCGGGGCCTGCGGGCCGAGGGGTACCGGGTTCAGCGGGCCGCCGACGGCACCGCCGGTCTGGCCCTGGCCCAGGAGGCCGCCCGCCGTCAGCAGTCCGGTGACGAGCCCACCGTGGTGGTGCTCGACCTGATGCTGCCCGGCATGAGCGGCCTGGACATCTGCCAGACCTTGCGGGCGGCCCATGTGGCCCTGCCCATCCTGATGCTCACCGCCCAGGCGTCGCTGGAAGATCGGGTGCAGGGGCTGCGGCTGGGGGCGGATGACTACCTGTGCAAGCCGTTCGACTTCGAGGAACTCCTGGCCCGGCTGGAGGCACTCGGCCGGCGGGGCCGCGAGTGGCGTCCCCGGACACCGAACCGCCTGCAGGTGGCCGACCTGGAGCTCGACCGCGATCGCATGCAGGCCAGCCGGGGCGGACAGCCGCTGTCCCTGACCGCCCGCGAACTGGCGCTGCTGGAGCTGCTGATGAGTGCGCCGGGTCGCCTGTTCAGCCGCGAGCGCATCCTGGCCAATGTCTGGGGCACCAGCGAGGATCCGCTGACCAATGTGGTGGACGTCTACATCCGCCGCCTGCGCAGCCGGATCGACCGCGACGGGGCGCCATCCCTGATCCACACCGTCCGGGGTCTGGGCTACCGCCTGGAGGCCCCGCCTGAGGCCGACCGTTGAGCTGGCCCCCCGGCTGTCGGCCGGGTCGAAGTGGGTGGTCTTTCACCCCCAGTCGCATCGATCGGCCCCGCACGAGCTGTCCCAGAATGGGGCCATGGACGGTATCCCGAGCCCCTCCCGCGAGCCCCAGCGCCAGGCGCCCTCAGGCGCTGTGGGGCCAATCCGACGCGACCCAACGGCGGCGGAGCGCTCGCTAGAATCGTTCCATGGCATCCGAGACCCCCAAGAAACCCGAGAACCCCGCCGCTCCGCCGTCGGTGGGCAGCGACGACGCGGTGGTGCTGGAGCGCCGAGCCCAGCGCATCCAGCCGCCCCAGATGTACCAGGTGGTGCTGCTCAACGACGACTTCACGCCCATGGAGTTCGTGGTGCACGTCATTCAGGAGTTCTTCAGCAAGGACCGGGAAACCGCCACCCAGATCATGTTGAAGATCCACCTGGAGGGCAAAGGCATCTGCGGCGTGTACACCCGCGATGTCGCCGGCACCAAGGTCGACCAGGTGCTCCAGGCCGCGCGCGCGGCAGGTCATCCGCTGCAATGCCTGAGTGAACCGGTTGAATAAGCCGCCGGGCACCCCATCTGGAACCCAAACTGTCTCCCAAGTCTCCGATATCCGACCCCCAGCCCAAAGGACGTGCCCATGATTGCCCAAGAACTTGAAGTCAGCCTGCATATGGCCTTTGTCGAGGCCCGGCAGCAGCGGCACGAATTCATCACCGTCGAGCACCTGCTGCTGGCCCTGCTGGACAACCCCAGCGCGGCCGAGGTGCTGCGTGCCTGCTCCGCCAACATCGAAGACCTGCGCAAGTCCCTGACCAACTTCATCAAGGACAACACCCCGCAGGTGGCCGGCACCGACGAGGTCGACACCCAGCCCACCCTGGGTTTCCAGCGGGTCATCCAGCGCGCCATCATGCATGTGCAGAGCACCGGCAACGGCAAGAAGGAAGTCACCGGCGCCAATGTGCTGGTGGCCATCTTCGGCGAGAAGGATTCGCACGCGGTCTACTACCTCCACCAGCAGGGCGTGACCCGTCTGGATGTGGTGAACTTCATTGCCCACGGCATCCGCAAGAGCGATCCGCCGGAGCCCACCAAGTCGGGCGAGAGCGCCGCCGAGAACGAGGAAGCCACCGAGACCAAGGGCAACGAGAAGCAGTCGCCGCTGGAGCAGTTCACCCAGAACCTCAACCAGATGGCCAAGGACGGCAAGATCGACCCGCTCATCGGCCGCGAATACGAGGTCGAGCGCGTCATCCAGATCCTGTGCCGCCGCCGCAAGAACAACCCGCTGCTGGTGGGTGAGGCCGGCGTGGGCAAGACCGCCATCGCCGAAGGCCTGGCCTGGCGCATCACCCAGGGCGACGTGCCCGAGATCCTGGCCGACAGCGCGGTGTATTCGCTCGACATGGGCGCCCTGCTGGCCGGCACCAAGTACCGGGGTGACTTCGAGCAGCGCCTCAAGGGCGTGCTCAAGTCCCTCAAGGACAAGCCCAACGCCATCCTGTTCATCGACGAGATCCACACCCTCATCGGTGCCGGCGCCGCCTCGGGCGGCACGCTGGATGCCTCCAACCTGCTCAAGCCGGCGCTCTCCAGCGGCCAGCTCAAGTGCATCGGCGCCACCACCTTCACCGAGTACCGCGGCATCTTCGAGAAGGACGCCGCCCTGTCCCGCCGCTTCCAGAAGGTGGATGTGGTCGAGCCCACGGTGGAGCAGACGGTGGACATCCTCAAGGGTCTCAAGAGCCGCTTCGAGGAGCACCACAACGTCAAGTACGCCGTGGCAGCGCTGCAGGCCGCTGCCGAGCTGTCGGCCAAGTACATCAACGACCGCCACCTGCCCGACAAGGCCATCGACGTGATCGACGAGGCCGGTGCGGCCCAGCGCATCCTGTCGGCCAGCAAGCGCAAGAAGACCATCGGCAAGGCCGAGGTGGAAGAGATCGTGGCCAAGATCGCCCGCATCCCGCCCGCCAACGTGTCCAACGACGACCGCAGCAAGCTGCAGACGCTGGAGCGCGACCTCAAGAGCGTGGTGTTTGGTCAGGACAAGGCCCTGGAGGTGCTGGCTTCCAGCGTCAAGATGGCCCGTTCCGGCCTGGGCAAGGCCGACAAGCCCATCGGTGCCTTCCTGTTCAGCGGCCCCACCGGTGTGGGCAAGACCGAGGCTGCCAAGCAGCTGGCCTACATCATGGGCATCGACCTGATCCGCTTCGACATGTCGGAGTACATGGAGCGCCATGCCGTGAGCCGCCTGATCGGTGCGCCTCCGGGCTATGTCGGTTTCGATCAGGGTGGTCTGCTGACCGAAGCCATCACCAAGAAGCCGCACGCGGTGCTGCTGCTCGACGAGATCGAGAAGGCGCACCCGGACATCTTCAACGTGCTGCTGCAGGTCATGGACCACGGCACCCTGACCGACAACAACGGGCGCAAGGCCGACTTCCGCAACGTGATCATCATCATGACCACCAACGCGGGCGCCGAGACCATGAACAAGGCCACCATCGGCTTCACCAACCCGCGTGAGGCCGGCGACGAAATGGCCGACATCAAACGCCTGTTCACGCCGGAGTTCCGCAACCGCCTGGACGCCATCGTCAGCTTCAAGGCCCTGGACGAGAACATCATCCTGCGGGTGGTCGACAAGTTCCTGTTGCAGCTGGAAACCCAGCTGGCCGAGAAGAAGGTGGAGGTCACCTTCACCGACGTGCTGCGCAAGCACCTGGCCAAGAAGGGCTTCGACCCGCTCATGGGCGCCCGTCCGATGCAGCGCCTGATCCAGGACACCATCCGCCGAGCCCTGGCCGACGAGCTGCTGTTCGGTCGCCTCACCGACGGCGGCCGCCTCACGGTCGATCTGGTCACCAAGACCGGCGAAGACGGCAAGGAGATCCAGGAAGTCGATCTGGACATCCAGCCCACGCCCAAGAAGGAAGGCAAGGCCAAGCCCGAAGAGGCCACCGCCGACTGATCGCAAGGCAGTCACGAGAAACCCGGCCTTGGCCGGGTTTTTTCATGGGGCAGCGGTGTAGAGGCCGCGCAGTGCCTCGATGCGTTTGCGGTTGGTGCCGAAGTCCTCCGAGCCCAGGCGGCTGGCGCTGCGCAGGTCGATGACGCCGCGCTGGGCATCGACCACGAATTCAAGGTCGTCCACGAAACCCAGCCAGGGAGTCCGGGCCTCGGCCCGCAGGTAGCCTGGCTGGCGCACCAGGTTGCGCACGCCGCCGACCTGCTGCAGCGCTGCCGTCAGGGCATCGAGAGAGGCCTCGGCACCGCCGGCCTTCAGGGGCAGAGGGTCGATGCGCGCGTAGTCTGCCTGGGGGTGTCCGGGGTGGCGGTCGGTCTGGCTGGAGACGCTGTTGCGGGTGGCCGAGGGCGGTTTGAGCAGGCCGCCGCTGGCGCCCAGATCGGCCGGCGGCCGACCCTCGAGCGCACCCAGCTGGGCGGCACCCAGCGCCAGCACCAGAAGGCCCACGGTCCACATGGTGCTGCGCCTCACCGCTTGCCGCCGAGCAGTCCGCCCAGCACGCCCCGCAGGATCTGCCGGCCCAGGCCGCTGGCCACGGTGCGGGCGGCCGTCTTGGCCATGGTCTGCACCAGACCGTCGTACTGGCCGCCGCGCGGTCCGGTGCGGCCGAACAGCACCTCGTTGATCATGCTTTTCTCCTCCCCCGCTGGCTCCTGGCTGGCGGCGCCGGGAATGCGCGGCGTGCGCGGCGCCGCCTTGTCGGCGGGTGCGGCCTCGGCGTCGCCGCGTTGTCCGGCATGGGCGCGGAACATTTCGTAGGCGCTTTCGCGGTCGACCACTTTCTCGTAGGTGCCCGCCACCAGCGACTCGCGCAGCAGGACCTGGCGCTGCTCCGGTGTGATGGGGCCGATCTGGCTGCCCGGGGGCACCACGAACACGCGCTCGGTTTCGGTGGGGCGGCCCTTGGCGTCGAGCAGGCTGACCAGGGCCTCGCCCACCGCCAGTTCGGTGATGGCGGCCTCGATGTCCAGGCCGGCCTTGGGCCGCATGGTCTGCGCCGTGGCCTTGACCGCTTTCTGGTCGCGCGGCGTGAAGGCCCGCAGCGCATGCTGCACCCGGTTGCCCAGCTGGCCCAGCACCGAGTCGGGGATGTCCAGCGGGTTCTGGGTCACGAAATACACGCCCACGCCCTTGGAGCGCACCAGCCGCACCACCAGCTCGATGCGCTCGACCAGCACCTTGGGCGCCTCGTTGAACAGCAGGTGGGCCTCGTCGAAGAAGAACACCAGCTTGGGTTTTTCGGGGTCACCGATCTCGGGCAGCGTCTCGAACAGCTCGGAGAGCATCCACAACAGGAAGGTGGCGTACAGCCGGGGCGAGTTCAGCAGTTTGTCGGCGGCCAGGATGTTGATGACTCCCTTGCCGTCCACCGTCTGCATGAAGTCGGCGATGTCGAGCATGGGTTCGCCGAAGAACCGGTCGCCGCCCTGCTGCTCGATCTGCATCAGGCCGCGCTGGATGGCGCCGATGCTGGCCGAGCTGATGTTGCCGTACTCGGTGGTGAACTGCTTGGCGTTGTCGCCCACGTGCTGCAGCATGGCCCGCAGGTCCTTCATGTCGAGCAGCAGCAGGCCGTTGTCGTCGGCGATCTTGAAGATCAGGTTGAGCACCCCGGTCTGGGTGTCGTTGAGGTTGAGCATGCGCGAGAGCAGCAGCGGCCCCATGTCGGAGACGGTGGCGCGCACCGGATGGCCCTGTTCCCCGAACACGTCCCACAGGGTGGTGGGGCAGGCCACCGGGTCGGGCAGGGCAATGCCGCGGTCCTTGAGCACCCCGGCCAGCTTCTCCCCGATGCGACCGCTCTGGCTGATGCCGGTGAGGTCGCCCTTGACGTCGGCCATGAACACCGGCACCCCGATGCGGGAGAACTGCTCGGCCAGCGTCTGCAGCGTCACCGTCTTGCCGGTGCCGGTGGCGCCGGTGATCAGGCCGTGGCGGTTGGCCAGGCCGGGCAGCAGCTGGCAGGTGGTCTGGGCGTTCTGGGCGATCGTCATCGGCTCGGCCATGGCGGGGGGTCCTCCGGGGGTGTGGGTGCACAAACGTAAAATCGCGGGCTTATTAGATCAAAGCCCGTGGGGCAAAAGGACGTTTTCGTGGCCGGACACAGCAAATGGGCAAACATCCAGCACCGCAAGGGGCGCCAGGACGAGAAGCGCGGCAAGATCTGGACACGGGTCATCCGTGAGATCACGGTGGCCGCCCGCCAGGGTGGCGGCGATCCGGCCATGAACCCCCGCCTGCGGCTGGCCATCGAGAAGGCCAAGGCCGCCAACATGCCGGCCGACCGCATCAAGTACAACGTGGACAAGGCCTCGGGCACGCTCGAAGGCCTGTCGCTGGAAGAGATCCGCTACGAGGGCTACGGCATCGGCGGCGCGGCCATCATCGTCGACACCATGACCGACAACCGGGTGCGCACCGTGGCCGAGGTTCGCCACGCATTCAGCAAGTACGGCGGCAACCTGGGCACCGAGGGTTCGGTGTCGTTCCAGTTCAAGCACTGCGGCCAGCTGGTGTTTGCGCCCGGCACCTCGGAGGACAAGGTCATGGAGGTGGCGCTGGAGGCGGGTGCCGAGGATGTGATCACCGACGACGAGGGTGCCATCGAGGTCATCACCTCGCCGACCGAGTTCGAGGCGGTCAAGAACGCCCTGGAGGCCGCCGGCCTCAAGCCCGAGGTGGCCGAGGTGACCATGCGGGCCGAAAACACCATCGCCCTGGCCGGTGAAGACGCCGCCCGCATGCAGAAGCTGCTGGACATCATCGAAGACCTGGACGACGTGCAGGCCGTGTTCCACAACGCCGAGATCAGCGAATGAAAGTCCTCGTGATTGGCGGCGGCGGCCGCGAGCATGCCCTGGCCTGGCGCCTGAAGCAGTCCACCGGCGTGAGCCAGGTGTATGTGGCGCCCGGCAACGCCGGCACCGCCCGGGACACCGACCTGATCAACCTGCCCCTCACCGACAAGGCCGCGCTGCGCGCCTGGGCGCAGGACAACGGCATCGCCCTGACGGTGGTCGGCCCGGAGGCGCCCCTGGCCGCCGGCGTGGTGGACGAGTTCCGCGCCCACGGCCTGCCCATCTTCGGCCCCACCCAGAAGGCCGCCCAGCTGGAGAGCTCCAAGGCCTTCAGCAAGGCCTTCATGCAGCGCCACGGCATTCCCACAGCCGAGTACCAGACCTTCACCGACCCGGCCCAGGCCCACGCCTATGTGGACGCCCAGGGTGCGCCCATCGTGGTCAAGGCCGATGGCCTGGCCGCCGGCAAGGGCGTGGTCGTGGCCATGACGCTGGCCGAGGCGCACGAGGCCATCGACTTCATGCTGGTGGACAACACCCTGGGCGTGGCCCACAACGAGGGCGGTGCCCGGGTGGTGATCGAGGAGTTCCTCGAGGGCGAAGAGGCCAGCTTCATCGTCCTGTGCGATGGCGAACATGCCCTGGCCCTGGCCACCAGCCAGGACCACAAGCGCCTGAAGGACGCCGACCAGGGCCCCAACACCGGCGGCATGGGTGCGTATTCGCCGGCACCCGTGGTCACGCCGGCGGTGCACCAGCGCGCCATGGACGAGGTGATCCTGCCCACGCTGCGCGGCATGAAGGCCGACGGCATTCCGTACACCGGCTTCCTGTACGCCGGCCTCATGATCACGCCGGACGGCCGGGTCAAGACGCTGGAGTTCAACTGCCGCATGGGCGATCCCGAAACCCAGCCCATCATGATGCGACTGCGCAGCCCGCTGGCCGACGTGCTGCTGGCCGCCACCCGGGGCGAACTCGACCGCGTCAGCCTCGACTGGGACCCGCGCGTGGCCCTGGGCGTGGTCATGGCGGCCCATGGTTACCCCATGAACCCGCGCAAGGGCGATGCCATCACCGGCCTGCCGGCCGACGAGGCCGACCGCATGGTGTTCCATGCCGGCACCACGGGCAACGGCGAGCGCGTCGAGGTCAGCGGCGGCCGGGTGCTGTGCGTGACGGCGCTGGCCGACACGGTGGCCGCTGCCCGGCAGCGCGCCTATGCGGTGGTCGACCGGATCCACTTCGACGGCATGCAGTGCCGCCGCGACATCGGCTTCCGTGCACTCTGATCCCGGCGCCGCACGGCCGGTGCGCTTTCCCGAATCCCGTCTGGCCCGGGCGCTGCTGCGTCTGGCCGGCTGGCGGGTCACGTACGACGGCTTCCCGACCCGCCAGGGCGTGGCCGTCGTCTATCCGCACACCAGCAACTGGGACTTCGTGGTCATGGTGCTGGCCAAATGGAGCATCGGCATCCCGGCCCGCTGGTGGGGCAAGGACAGCCTGTTCCGCGTGCCGGTGCTGGGCCGCTGGATGCGCTGGCTCGGCGGCATCCCGCTGGACCGCAGCTCCTCGCGCGGCGTGGTGGGCGAAATGGTGGCCGTGTTCGAGGCCGCCAAGGCGTCCGACGAGCTCCTGTGGCTGGGCCTGTCGCCCGAGGGCACCCGCCGCCATACCCCGGGCTGGCGCAGCGGCTTCTACCAGGTGGCGCATGGCGCCGAGGTGCCGCTGGCCCTGATACGGCTGGACTATGGTGCCCGCGAGGTCCGCATCACCGATTTCATCCGGCTCAGCGGCGACATGGCCGCCGACTACGCCCGCATGGCCGACATCTACGCCGGCGTGCAGGGCCAGCGACCGGAACAGGCCAGCCCGATCGTCCCCTTGCCCAAGCGCCCAACCCCCGATACGGTATGAGCATGAACACCACGGCCCCCACATCCTCCAGCGTCCAGGCCCCGGCCGGCGCCATCGAGACGGTCCGCGAGTTCCTCACGGGACTGCAGCAGCGCATCACCTCGGCGGTGACCGCCCTGGACGGCACCCCCTTCCTGACCGACTGCTGGACCAAGCCGGCCGGCGAGAAACTGCAGGGCAACGGCATCACCATGATCCTGGAAGGCGGTCCGGTGTTCGAGCGGGCCGGTTGCGGCTTCTCGCACGTCACCGGCCCCCAGCTGCCGCCCTCGGCCACGCAGCACCGTCCGGAGCTGGCCGGTGCTCCCTTCGAGGCCATGGGCGTGTCGCTGGTGTTCCATCCGCGCAATCCCTATGTGCCCACGGTGCACATGAACGTGCGCATGCTGGCCGCCACGCCCGCCGGTGGCGAGCCGGTGTGCTGGTTCGGCGGCGGCATGGACCTCACGCCCTACTACGGTTTCGAGGAGGATGCGCAGCACTTCCACCGCACCTGCAAGGCGGCCCTGGGCCCGTTCGGCGACGACAAGTACCCGCGCTTCAAGCAGTGGTGCGATCAGTACTTCTTTCTGAAGCACCGCAACGAGCCGCGCGGCGTGGGCGGCGTGTTCTTCGACGATTTTTCCGAGCTCGGTTTCGACAACAGCTTTGCCATGATGGCCGCCACTGGCGACGCCTTCCTGGACGCCTACCTGCCCATCGTCGAGCGCCGTCGCCAGCTGCCCTACGGCGAGCGCGAGCGCGCGTTCCAGCTCTACCGGCGCGGCCGCTATGTGGAGTTCAACCTGGTCTGGGACCGCGGCACGCACTTCGGGCTGCAGTCGGGCGGGCGCAGCGAGTCCATCCTGCTGTCCATGCCGCCGCTGGTGAGCTGGTCCTACAACCACCAGCCGGAGCCCGGCAGCGCCGAGCACCGGCTCTACAGCGAATTCCTGGTGCCCCGGGACTGGGCCTGATGACCCATCCCTCCGATGGACCGACCATCCGCCGCGTGGGCATGTTCGGCGGGGCCTTCGACCCGCCCCACGGTGCCCACCGGTCCCTGGCCGAAGCGGCCATCGCCCAGCTGAACCTGGATGCGCTGCATGTGCTGCCCACCGGGCAGGCCTGGCACAAGACCCGGCCGCTGACCGATGCCGTGCACCGTGTGGCCATGTGCCGCCTGGCCTTCGGTGATCTGCCCCGGGTGCGCATCGACGAGCGCGAGATCCATCGGCAAGGCCCCAGCTACACCGCCGACACCCTCGCCGAGCTGCGCCGCGAGCATCCGCAGGCCGAGCTGTTCCTGGTGCTCGGTGCCGATCAGCTGCTGGCCTTCCGGCAGTGGGTGCGCTGGCAGGAGGTGGTGTCGCTGGCCACCCTGGCCGTGGCGGCGCGGGCGCGCTCCATCGGCGCCCAGGCGCTGGACGCACCGGTCGAGGAGGCCGATCTGTCCGGCGTCGATCTGCCTTTTGTGCCCCTGACCATGCCGCTCAACCCGGTGAGCGCCACTGCCGTGCGCGCCCGCCTGGCCGCCGTCGGCCCCGATGCCGCGTCCCTGGACGTGCTGGTGCCGGCTCCGGTCGCAAGCTATATTTCACAGAACCATCTCTACCAGACCCCTACATGACCAGCGAAACCACCGCCAAAAAAGACATCCAGAAACTGCAGCGCGCCATCGTCGAGGGGCTGGAGGATGTGAAGGGGCAGGACATCGTGGTGTTCAACACCGAAACGCTCTCGCCGCTGTTCGAGCGCGTCATCATCGCCAGCGGCACCTCCAACCGCCAGACCAAGGCCCTGGCCGCCAGCGTGCGCGACGCGGTGCGCGAGGCCGGCTTTGACAAGCCGCGCATCGAGGGCGAGGAAAACGGCGAATGGATCATCGTGGACTGCGGCCAGGCCGTGGCGCACGTGATGCAGCCCGTGATCCGCCAGTACTACCGGCTGGAAGAGATCTGGGGCGCCAAGCCGGTGCGCCTGAAGCACGGCGCCGAGAAGGCGGCCGAGAAGGCTTCTGCGCCGGCGAAGAAGACCGCCAGCCGCAAGACCGCCGCCGCCGAGCCGGCTGCCGTGCCCGGCAAGACCGTGGTCCGCAAGCAGGCGGCCGCCAAGACGGCCGCCAAGGCCCCCGCCGCCGGAAAAGTCTCGGCCGCGAAGAAGGCCGCTCCTGCGAAGTCGGCAGCCGGGAAGGCCGCACCCGCCAAAACCGCCGCCAAGCCCGCGGCCAGGACGGCAGCCAAGAAAGCGCTGCCCAAGGTGGTGGTCGGCAAGACGGCCAAGCCGGCCGCCCGGACCGCCGCGAAACCTGCTGCGAAACCCGCCGCGAAACCGGCTGCCAAGGCGCCGGCCCGCAAGACCGTCCAACCCGCTGCCCGCAAGACCGCGCCCAAGAAGGCATGAAGCTGCTGATCGTCGCGGTCGGCCAGCGGGTTCCCGACTGGGCCCAGACCGCCTATGACGATTACGCCAAGCGCTTCCCGCCCGAGCTGAAGGTGGAGCTGCGCACGGTCAAGACCGAGCCGCGTGGCTCGCGCAGCACCGAGGCCCTGATGGCGGCCGAACGGGAGCGCATCCAGGCGGTGCTGCCGCGCGGCTGCCGCACCGTGGTGCTGGACGAGCGAGGCACCTCGCTCACCACCCAGGCGCTGGCCCGCCAGCTCACGCAGTGGCAGCTGGGCGGCGACGATGTGGCACTCATCATCGGCGGACCGGATGGCCTGGAGCCCGCGTTCCGCGACGCAGCCCACCAGCGCATCCGCCTCTCCGACCTGACCCTGCCGCACGCCATGGTGCGGGTCCTGCTGATCGAGCAGCTCTACCGTGCCTGGTCGATCAACGCCAACCATCCGTACCACCGGGAATGAAACAAGGCCCCCACGCGCCAAAGCTGCGCGGGTCGCTGCCCCCCGAGGGGGCGAGGTCCGCCTTGGGACGGCCCGGCGCCGGCCCCTTGCTCTACCTCGCTTCGCAGAGCCCGCGCCGCAAGCAGCTGCTGGAGCAGTGGGGTGTGCTCCCCGAGCTGCTGCTGCCCGATGCGGATGAAGATGTCGAATCGCTGGAGGTCGTGCGGGGCGGCGAGGCTCCGGCCACCTACGTGCAGCGCGTCACGCGGCTCAAGCTGCAGGCCTCGATGGAACGCCTGCAGCGGCGCGGACTGCCACCGGCCCCGGTGCTGTGTGCCGACACCACGGTGGCCTTGGGCCGGCGCATCATGGGCAAGCCGGCCGATGCGGCCGAGGCCCGCGCCATGCTGCGCGATCTGGCCGGCAAGACCCATCGGGTGCTGACCGCCGTGGCGGTGGGCGTGCCGGCGCGCCGGGCCGGTGGTGAAGGCCGGATGGTGCAGGCGCTGTCGGTGTCGACCGTCACCTTTGCACCGCTGACCCGAGCCGAGATCGACCGCTATGTGGCCGGGGGCGAGCCCATGGGCAAGGCCGGTGCGTATGCGTTGCAGGGCCAGGCCGCCTTGTGGGTCCGCCGCATGACCGGCAGCCACTCGGGCATCGTCGGCCTGCCGGCCTTCGAGACCGCGCAGGTGCTGCGCGAGGTCGGTCTCCCTCTGTACTGAACACCCTTCGTCGACCAAGCCATGAGCCAAGACATCCTGATCAACTGGTCACCCCAGGAAACCCGCGTGGCGGTGGTGGAGCAGGGCGCCGTGCAGGAGGTGCATCTGGAGCGCACCCTGGAGCGGGGTCTGGTGGGCAACATCTACCTGGGCAAGGTGTCCCGCGTGCTGCCGGGCATGCAGTCGGCCTTCATCGACATCGGGCTGGACCGCGCGGCCTTCCTGCACGTGGCCGACCTGATGCCCAACATCCAGGCCAAGCACGCACCGGCACGGCCTCCCGAGGCCGAGGCGAATCCTGCGCAGGGGAATGCCCCGCGGGTGCTCACGCCCAACCCGGTGCTGCCGATCGAGCGGCAGATCTTCGAGGGCCAGGCGCTCATGGTGCAGGTGCTCAAGGACCCCATCGGCACCAAGGGCGCCCGCCTGACGGCCCAGATCAGCATCGCGGGGCGCCTGCTGGTGTTCCTGCCGCAGGACAACCATGTGGGCGTTTCGCAGAAGATCCCCCCGGCGCAGCGCGAGGCCTTGCGCCAGCGCGTCACGCAACTGGCGGCCACCCCGGACGGCAGCGCCACCGGGGGCTTCATCCTGCGCACCAACGCCGAGGATGCCGCCGACCAGGAGCTGATCGACGACATCGCCTACCTGCGCAAGACCTGGCTGCGCATCAAGGAGGCGGCCACCCGCCAGCCCCCGGCCACCCTGCTGCACGAAGACCTCAACCTGATGCAGCGGGTGCTGCGCGACCTGGTGGGCGCGCAGACCCAGTCGATCCGCATCGATTCCCGCGAGCAGCACGGCCTGCTGAGCGGGTTCGCCCAGGAGTTCATGCCCGACACCGTGGCCAAGCTGCAGCACTACAGCGGTGAGCGGCCGATCTTCGACCTGTTCCACATCGACGACGACATCGCCAAGGCCCTGGGCCGGCGGGTCGACCTGAAGTCCGGCGGCTACCTGGTCATCGACCAGACCGAAGCCCTGACCACGGTCGACGTGAACACCGGCGGCTTCGTGGGGGCCCGCAACTTCGACGACACGGTGTTCCGCACCAACCTCGAGGCGGCGCAGGCCATCGCGCGGCAGCTGCGGCTGCGCAATCTGGGCGGCATCGTCATCGTGGACTTTATCGACATGACGCGCGAGGACCACCGCGGTGCCGTGCTGACCGAGTTCCGCAAGCAGCTCGCGCGCGACCGGGTCAAGACCATGATCGGCGGCTTCTCGCAGCTGGGCCTGGTGGAGATGACGCGCAAGCGCACCCGCGAATCGCTGGCCCACATGCTGTGCGAGCCTTGCGAGGCCTGCGCCGGCAAGGGCGAGGTCAAGACCGCCCGCAGCGTGTGCTACGACATCCTGCGCGAGATCCTGCGCGAGGCGCGGGCCTTCAACCCGCGTGAGTTCCGGGTGGTGGCCTCACCCAAGGTGGTGGAGCTGTTCCTGGATGAAGAGCGGGCCCACCTGGCCGGGCTGTCGGACTTCATCGGCAAGCCCATTTCGCTGCAGGCCGAAAGCTCCATGACCCAGGAGCAGTACGACATCGTCCTGCTCTGAGCCGGAGTCGCTTCAGGCGGGGGTGGCGAGACCACCCTGCGAATGCAGGCGGGCGTACAGGCCGTCGGCGGCCAGCAGTTCGGCGTGGGTGCCCAGTTCGGCGATACGGCCCTCGGTCAGCACCACCACGCGGTCGGCATGCTCGATGGTGGACAGCCGGTGGGCAATGACCAGCGTGGTGCGGCCCTGCATCAGGCGCGACAAGGCCTCCTGCACCAGCCGCTCGCTTTCGTTGTCCAGGGCCGAGGTGGCCTCGTCGAGGATGAGCACCGGCGCATCCTTGTAGATGGCGCGCGCGATGGCCAGCCGCTGGCGCTGACCACCCGAGAGTTCGGCCGCGTTGTGGCCCACCACGGTGTGGATGCCTTGCGGCAGGCGCGCCACCAGCTCGCCGAGGTTGGCCGACTGCAGCGCGGCCAGCACCCGGGCTTCGTCGATCTGCTCGGGCTCGCTGCCCAGGGCCACATTGGCCGCCAGGCTGTCGTTGAGCATGACCACGTCCTGAGAGACCATCGCGAACTGACGGCGCAGGCTGGCGAGGTCCCAGTCGGGCAGGGGAGTGCCATCGAGCGTGATGTGGCCCTGATCCACCTCCACGAAGCGCGGCAGCAGATTGACCAGCGTGGTCTTGCCGGAGCCCGACGGGCCGACAAAGGCCAGCACCTCGCCAGGGCGCACCCGCAGCGACACGCCGTGCAGTGCCACATGACCGCCGTGTCCGGTCTCGCCGTCCCGCTCCGGGTAGCGCACGGTCACACCGTGCAGTTCGATGGCGCCCTGCACCCGGTCGGCGGTGTGGGTGCCCCCGGTCTGCACCGGCGTCTGCTCGATCAGTTCCAGCCCGCGCTCCAGGGCGGCCAGCCCGCGGGTGATGGGCGCAGTGATCTCGGCCAGGTGCCGGATGGGGGTGATAAGCATGAGCATGGCGGTGACGAAGGCCACGAAGTTGCCCACGCTCACGCCGCTGCTGGTGCTCTGCCACAGCGCCACCGCGATCACGGCCGACAAGGCGCCCGAAGCCAGCAGCTGGGTCAGCGGCGTCATGGCGGCCATCGCGATGGTGGATTTCAACGCCAGCTTGCGCAGCCGCACGCTCAGTGCCTCGAACCGGTCGGCCTGGCGATCCTGCGCGCCGTGCAGCCGGATCATGCGGTAGGCCAGGGCGTTTTCTTCCACCACATAGGCCAGCTCGTCGGTGGCCTTCTGGCTGTCCTTGGTCAGCTGGTACAGCCGCCGGGTCAGCACCCGCATGATCAGGATCAGCCCGGGGAACACCGCCAGCACGATCAGCGTGAGTTTCCAGTTCAGGTAGACCAGGTAGCCCATGAGCGCCAGCACCGTCAACGAATCCTTGGCCAGCGTGAGGAAGGCCGACACCAGCATCTGCGAACCGGTCTGCACCTCGTACACCAGCGTGTTGGACAGCTTGCTGGCGCTCTGCCGCGAGAACAGCGCCATCTGTGCCTCGTTCAGGCGCGCAAACATGGCCCGGCGTAGGTTGAGCATGCCCAGGCTGGCGGTGTAGGACAGGGCGTACTGGGCCACGAAGGTGGCCATGCCCCGCAGGCCGAACAGCCCCATCAGCGCCACCGGCACCGCCCACAGCGGCACCTGGCCGGCGGCAAAGCCTTTGTCGAGCAGCATCTGCAGCAGGGCCGGGATGGCGGGCTCGGTCAGCGCGCCCACCAGGGTGGCCAGCGCTGCCAGTGCGATACCGGCCTTGGCGCCGCGGAAATAGGGCCACACGCGGCGCAGGCGCTGCCCCAGGGTGCCGGGCGGGAGCGCAGAGGGGGCGGGTGCGGCGGGTGCGGCCGGCGGGGCGTTGGATGCGGTCAAGGGCGAACGTTGGATGGACGGATGCGGAACCTGCGGGCCGCAAAGGGATCACATGGCCGCTTGCGCGGGGTCGGACCACCTCTCACATCTTGTCACGGGAGGGGGTCACGTGCCTCCGGTATTATCGGCCGCTCTCTTTCGGACCGCGACCACCGCCTGCGCAACACGTCCCGAGACCCCACCAAGATGCCCGATCAGATCCGAACCGCTTCGTTCGTCCCCATGCCGCGCCGCCGCGCGCTGGGTCTCGTGTCCTCCCTCCCTCTGCTGGCCCTGCCGTTCTCGCAGGCCCATGCCCAGTTCCGTGTCGAGATCGCCGGCGTCGGTCTGACGCAGTTCCCCTTTTCGGTCGTGAACTTCCGCGGCAACGATGCCGCCAGCGAGAACATGGCCGCCATCATCCGCGCCGATCTGGAGCGCAGTGGCCAGTTCCGATTCGTCGAGCCGGTGCCCGGTGCGCTGGACGAAACCTCCCGCCCCGACCTGGCACCCTGGCGCCAGCGTGGCACCGACTCGCTCGTGACCGGCAGCGTCACCCGTCTGGCCGACGGCCGCTTCGACGTGCGCTTCCGGTTGTGGGACGTGGTCCGCGCCCAGGACCTGGGTGGCCTCAGCTACCCGGTGGTGGCGGCCGATCTGCGACTGGCTGCCCACCGCATCGCCGACTACATCTACGAAAAGCTCACCGGCGACAAGGGCGTCTTCTCGACCCGCATTGCTTACGTGACCAAGGCGCCGCAGCGCTACAACCTCTGGGTGGCCGACGCCGACGGCTTCAACGCCCGGCCTGCGCTGACCAGTCCGGAGCCCATCATCTCCCCGAGCTGGGCCCCCGGCGGCACCCAGCTGGCCTATGTGTCGTTCGAGTCGCGCAAGCCGGTCATCTATGTGCACGACGTGGCCACGGGCAAGCGGCGTCTGCTGGCCAGTTTCCGCGGCTCCAACAGCGCGCCAGCCTGGTCGCCCGATGGCCGTCAGGTGGTCGCCACCCTGTCGATCTCGGGTAACGCCCAGATTTATGGCATGGACGCCAACGGCGGTGAGCCCCGACGCCTGTCCAGCAGCAGCAGCATCGATACCGAACCGGTGTTCAGTGCCGACGGCAAGTCGATCTTCTTCGTCAGCGACCGCGGCGGCTCGCCGCAGATCTACCGCATGGAGGCCGGCGGCGGCAATGCGCAGCGCCTGACCTTCAGCGGCAACTACAACATCTCGCCTGCGCCCAGTGCCGACGGCCGCTGGCTGGCCTACATCTCCCGCGTGGGCGGCGCCTTCCGGCTGCACGTGATGGACCTGGCCAGCGGACAGGTGACCGCCGTGACCGACGGCTCGGCCGACGAGAGCCCGAGCTTTTCCCCCAACAGCCGCCTGATCATCTACGCCACCCGCGACAAGGGCCAGGAGGCGCTCATGACCACCACGGTCGATGGGCGCATCAAGACCCGTCTGGCCGGCTCGCAAGGCGACATCCGCGAGCCCGAGTGGGGCCCGTTCATCAAGTGACGGTTCTCCCCGCGATCCCGTTTCCCCTGTTGTTCCTCTCGTTCTTTTCCATCCATCAAAAGGTCCCCACATGAACCAGAACCTGTCCCGTCCCCTGTTCCGTCGCGCCGGCCTGGCCATCGGCCTGACCGCTGCCATGCTGCTGGCCGCCTGCGGCTCCAACGTCAAGCTCGATGAAGTGCCGGTGTCCGACCGTTCGGGCACCGCCACCGGTGCCGGTGCCGGCGGCCAGGGCAGCGGCGTCGATCCGCGTGGCGTGACCGGCGTGCAGGTGCAGGGTGCCGGTGGCGCCCAGCCGCAGCAGCTCCAGCGCATCGTGTACTTCGATTACGACAGCTTCGAGGTCAAGCCCGAGTTCGCCTCCGCCCTGGAAGCCAACGCCAAGTACCTCAACGCCAACCGCACCGCCCGTGTCGGCCTGGAGGGTCACACCGACGAGCGCGGCGGCCGCGAGTACAACCTGGCCCTGGGCCAGAAGCGTGCCGAAGCCGTGCGCCGTGCACTGTCGCTGCTGGGCGTGTCCGACAGCCAGATGGAAGCCGTGAGCTTCGGTGAAGAGAAGCCCGCCCAGACCGGCTCCGACGAAGCGGCCTTCTCGAAGAACCGCCGCGTCGAAATCAACTACCGCTGACATGCAGGCCGCCCGTCAACGTCTGAGCGGCTGGTCCGGGCTGTGCGCCGTTGCCTTGTCGGCAGCGGTGCTCTGGCCCACCCAGGCCCATGCCCTGTTTGGTGACGACGAAGCCCGCCAGGCGATCCTGGAACTGCGGCGCAAGGTCGATGCCAACCAGGCCGCGAGCGAGGCGGCCCGCAGCGAGGGCGATGCCGCCACCCGCCGCAGCCTGCTCGAACTCTCCAACCAGATCGAGCAGCTGCGCGGCGAGCTGGCCCGCCTGCGTGGCCAGAACGAACAGCTCGCCCGCGAGGTGGCCGAGCTGCAGCGCGCCCAGAAGGATGTGCAGGCCGGCATCGACGCGCGACTGCGCGAGGTCGAACCGCTGAAGGTGGAGCTGGACGGGCAGAGCTTCGTGGCCCAGCCGGCCGAGAAGGCCCAGTTCGAGGCCGCCATGGCGACCCTGCGTCGCTCGGAGTTCGCCGCGGCATCGACGGCCTACACCGCCTTCCTGCGCCAGTACCCGGCCAGCGGCTACACGCCCTCGGCCCTGTACTGGCTCGGCAATGCGCAGTACGCCGCCCGCGCGTACAAGGACTCGGCCGACAGCCACCGCCGTCTGGTCACCGAGTTCCCGAACCACCCGCGCACCCCCGAAGCCATGCTGGCCATGGCCAACAGCCAGGTGGAACTCAAGGACGCCAAGGCGGCGCGTCGCACCCTGGACGATCTGGTCAAGAAGTATCCCCAGTCCGAGGCGGCTGCCGCTGCCAAGGAGCGTCTCGCGCGCCTGCGCTGAGCCCGGTCCGGCCCCCGGCCCGCGCCGGGTGGCCTCCTACAATGGCGGGTTATGGAACTCGCCGAATTCAACCAGCTTCGCATCACCACGCTGTGGGCGGCCTTTGCCGTGGCCGTCGCCTTCGGCTTCATCGCCCAGCGAACCCACTTCTGCACCATGGGGGCGGTCAGCGACATCGTCAACATGGGTGACTGGACCCGCATGCGCATGTGGGGCATGGCCGTAGGCGTGGCCGCCATCGGTTTCCATGCACTGGGCTGGCTGGGCTTGATCGACACCACCCAATCCATCTACACCGGCGCCCGGGTGGTCTGGCTCTCGGCCCTGAGCGGTGGTGCACTGTTCGGGTTCGGCATGGTCCTGGCCTCGGGCTGCGGCAGCAAGACGCTGGTGCGCATCGGTGGTGGCAGCCTGAAGTCCCTCGTGGTGTTCTTTGTGATGGGGCTGGCGGCCTTCATGACGCTGCGCGGCGTCTTTGCCGTGTGGCGCAACGCCACGGTCGACCAGGTGTTCTTCGAACTGCCCCAGGGCAGCGCGGTGCCGGCCTGGGTGGCAGCGGCCACAGGGCTGGAGACCGGTTTGGCCGGACTCGTGTGCGCGCTGGTGCTGGGCGGTGCCCTGGTGCTCTGGGCGATGCTCGGTCGGGATTTCCGCACCGGCAACAACCTGCTGGCCGGCTTCGGCATCGGCCTGGTGGTGGTGGCCATGTGGTGGGTCAGCGGCCATCTGGGTTTCGTGCCCGAGCACCCTGAAACGCTGGACGCCGTCTTCCTGGGCAGCAACACCGGCCGCATGGACGCGTTGACCTTCACCGCACCCATGGCCTATGCGCAGGACTGGCTCATCTTCTACAGCGATGCCAGCAAGGTGCTCACCTTCGGCGTGGTCACCGTGGCCGGTGTCGTGGTGGGCGCGCTGGCCTGTGCGCTGATCGAGGGCAGCTTCCGCTGGGAAGGGTTTGCCGGCACCCAGGACACCGCGCTGCACATCGTGGGTGCGATCTGCATGGGCGTGGGCGGTGTCACCGCGCTGGGCTGCACGGTGGGGCAGGGCCTGTCGGGACTGTCCACCCTCAGCCTGACCAGCGCCATTGCGGTGGCCGGCATCATGCTCGGTGCGGTGCTGGGCTTCCGTCTGCAGATCTGGTTGCTGGAGCGCGGGTGACCGACGCCACCGAGCCTTCCGGCACCGAGCTGTTCGAGCGCCGTTTCGGCGGTCTGCGTCGCCTCTATGGTGTGGAGGGGGCGCAGCGCGTCTTCAATGCTCATGTGGTGGTCGTCGGCCTGGGTGGCGTGGGCTCCTGGAGCGCCGAGGCGCTGGCCCGCAGCGGAGTGCGGTGTCTGACACTGATCGACATGGACCATGTCGCCGAGTCCAACATCAACCGGCAGATCCACGCGCAGCTGGCCACCCTGGGGCAGTCCAAGATCGATGCCCTGCGCGATCGCATCCACAGTTTCCACCCGGGGTGCACGGTGCGCTGCATCGATGATTTTGTCTCGCCCGAGAACTGGCCCGCGCTGCTGGGTGCGGAGCTGCCCGATGCCGTCATCGATGCCTGTGACCAGGTCAAGGCCAAGACGGCCATGGCCGCGTGGTCGTGGTCGACGGGGGTGCCGCTGGTGTCGGTCGGTGCGGCCGGCGGCAAGCGCCATGCCGAGCGCATCGAGATCGGCGACCTCGGCACCGTCACCCACGACCCGCTGCTGGCGCAGCTGCGCTACCGCCTGCGCAAGTCGCACGGCGGTGCCCGACAGGGCCCGATGCACCTGGCCTGCGTGTTCAGCCGGGAGCCCGTGGCCCCGCCCGACCCGTCTTGCGGGCTCGACGGAAGTGATGGCAGCCTCAACTGCCACGGCTTCGGTTCGGTGGTCAGCGTGACCGCCAGCGCCGGCATGGCGGCGGCCGGGTGGGTGATGAACACACTGGCTGCAGGAAATTTGCGAAAAGTGAAGCCCTCTTCAAAAACACCCAAAAATGACGCTATAATTTGAGGCTTCGCAGGGTGCGATGAACACTGTTCACCAAACGATGCGAATGAACCAAGGCTGCTTGCAAGAGCGTTGCCAAGGCAGTGTGGGACGTTAGCTCAGTTGGTAGAGCAGCGGACTTTTAATCCGTTGGTCGGCAGTTCGAGCCTGCCACGTCCTACCACCAACATGGCGTAAGCCCTAGAAACCCCGCTATCTAACTGGTAGCGGGGTTTTTTAGTTTCTGGCGCAGTAACAGTTTGGTGACAGTCTCCTGCCCTCTCTGGCGGCTCGATCCGTCCTACTTCACTAGGTGTCAGCCCGGTTAGGAATGCAGCCCAAAAGCGTCTAGTCTCCGTTGCGTAGGCAGCCCTTTTGGCTGTCCCAGAGACATGAAAGGGTGCAATGGACAGAAAGACGATCCTTTGGGGTGGCTTCGAGGTCACCTATGGCTCGAAGGAAGACAAGTACAGGGCTCATGCAGTGCCGAGGTCTAAGGCTCGCGGCCTAGGACTGACCAACATATCTGCAGAGGGTGCCACCGCGAGCGAAACTCTAACTGCGATGTACAGGCTGATCGTCGATGCATGGAAACCTTTCACAGAGAAGGATCCTGACGTCCAGGCTCGCTTGAATAAGGGCTCCGTCACTGGGCATTCGGCTGAATGCCATCGGTGTCATCACGGAGTACACAGCGCCTACATGCCTGCGTGTGCTGCTTGTAAGCGCTCTATTTGTTTGAACTGTGGCTCGTGCCTGTGCGGATACTCAGGACCGATCAAGTCTCCGACCTAATCTGACCATGAGCTCATACACCAGCCCAAAACGCGCGCTCTTTCTACTCGATGAATTGCAGGCGCTAGGCTTCACCGACAAAGCATTCGGAGTCCTTCATCATTTCGGACCCAAGGAGAGGATTCAGTCGTTCCGCAACTACTGCGAGACTCGTCCTAAAGCGTTCCAGGCAGGCGGCACTAACGCTGCTGTTGTCCAGAGACTAGAGATGGTGCTGCGCATGTATTGGGCGGCTGGCCTCATGTCCAGCCACGAGGATCTTTTCGTGCACCTCGCGCATGCCACGATGGTGGAGGTGCCCCTACAGAGCGTGCTTCCCATTGATCATTCGGAGTGACGATGCGCGGCTTCTGGATTGGCATTATTTCAACCTGCATCGCGCTTTTACTATTACCCGTGGTAGCCCATCCGGGAGCCGAGCCGATCAGGGACTGGCTGAGAAGCCAAGTGCAAAGCAATGCACCGGCATGGGTGCAGGCTATCGGCAGCGTCGCTGCCGTCGCTATCGTGATCTGGATAGACCGGCGAGCAACAGCCCAGGCTGAACGTGCGGCCAGTCAGTACGCCGTCTTGTTCATGGCACAGGCCTTGGAGTCGATAGATCAGGCTGCAGAGACCAGTTCAAATGCCATCAAAGCACAGCTCCGTTCCAATTTGGCCGCACTTGATGACTGTTATGAGGTCGGCAAAAGCGTAAGGCTTGAATTTCTACCGCCGAGGAAAGCAGTCTCGGTGAGCATGGTTCGATCCCACATAGTGCAGGCGAGGAGTGCGACACAGCATGCCCTTGACAGCTCATCTGGACAGTTGGTGGGCTTATCCTTGGCGAATGTGCTGGCTCAGTATCGGGATGCTGTATTGGCACAGCAGGCCAACTTCTCTCGCTGATAAGCTGGGTAGGCAAATTTCGATATAAAAGCCCCGGCTTGTGACCGGGGCTGATACCTGCCGCGAGACTTGGACGGCTCCGCAGGCTGTCGGCGTTGCTTCTTGGAATGGCGACTGTCCGACTAAGGCCACGTGCGGGGGCCGAAACCTCGGGGCGCCCTCCGCACACTTTGCCCCTGGGGATTAGCTCATCAGATCGCCGTAGATCACAGCCTGCGGGCGCAGCACGCCGAACGCGGCGCGGGCTTCGCAAAGCGCCACAAGCACGTTCTTGGTGAAGTTGCCGTTATGGCTGTCGCTCAGCAGCATCTGGGCGTTTTGACGAATCCAGACCTGGGCGGCGCTGGTGTCCATCACAACAAACTTGCCTTGCTGCATGTCGTTGGACAGGTGAACCATAGTGCCCCACAGCATGGGTGCCGCAGCGGTCGCAGGGTTGGCCCACACGAACGCGCCCTCGTTGTCTCGCTCCAGCTCCATCGCGCTGAAGTCCAGCGGGTTCAGGATGGTGAGATTGGGCTGATAGTCGCCGGACTGCAGAACCGACATGGCATCGCGCACAGTGTCCAGCGGGGTGAAGGTGCTGGACGGGCCGGAATACACAACATGGTTGCCGGAGTCGGTCAGGCCGCTGAATTCAGGGCTGGTGCCGGTGCCGTTAATCATCTGCTGTTCCATCTTGCGCCACACACCCTCCATGAGGCGGGCCTGCAGGAAGTTGGCCAGGACCGGGCTATCTGCATAGACCTGCCGTGACAGTGCGGTGTAGTGGGCGAAGGTTTCCACGCTTGCCAGCTTCAGATCGAAAGTGAAATCGCTTTCGTCCTTCTCGGTGCCCTCGCTGGACTGGATGCCAGCCACGCGCACGTTGCCGGTTTCCTGCAAGTACTCCACGCCGGGCGCGGTGGTGTTGGCAACGGTCAGGTACTCCCATAGAAACCGGCGGCGGGATGCCAGCGGCACGATGCCGGGGCTTCGCTCAAACGCGGCTTGCTCGTCGCCGTTGTTGGTGATGACGGCCTTGGACTGCATCGCGGCCTTGAGGTCAAAGTCAAAGCTCACGCGGGATGCAAGGCGGTTGCCTTCGCGCCATGCCTGCAGGCTCGGATCGGCTTGCATCTTGGTCGCCAGGGTCGAACCGAAACCTACAGCCGAATGGGCGCCGGGCATGGATCGCAGGCCACCCGATTTCTGGGCCAGCTCGGTTACTTCATCGCGCAGGCTTTTGACTTGGGCGTCATATTTGGCGTCCATCTTTTCCATGCCTTTGCGCACGATTTCTTCCAGATCATATTCTTGGGACATTTTGTATTCCTTTGGCTCTCGCCGTTAATTGATGGTGTGCGTTAGCTCTGTTCCACAGCATCTCGCTGCTTTCCATCGCTCATCAATTCGGTGCACCAGCATCCCGCAGGCGCCAGAGAATACAAAAGCATCCCGCAGTTGTTCTCTTTTGAATCGTTGGCATTACGCTTAATGCCTGGGCCAATTCTATTTCAATTCATTAGCGTTTGGTCTTTGTCTTATTCGCTTCTCTCAAAAGCGGCAGCACTTTACTGCGGAAGTGATCCATCTGGACGCTAAACGCATCGACCTGAATCCGCAGCGAATGATTGATTTTCAGCAGTTCATCTATGGTTTGTTCCTGGGCGCGGATCAAGTCCAGGGCGGTGTCTAGGCTGTTTGGTTTTCTGAGCATGTTCAAATAATTAAACGGTGTTTAATTCTTCGGCGCCCGTTCGATTTCCTGACGTAGGCTCGCGGCTTCGGTCCATGCGGCGGCAAACGCGGTGCCATCGGCGGGTGGCTCGATGCTGTCCACCTCGCAGGGATGCACCCCCCACGGTGGCGTGTTGTCTCGCTCTCGCAGGCGCTGGGCCTCGGGGGACAGATACGGGTGTTGCTTAACCTTCATGCTCGTACCTCTGCCTTAGTTGCTCGGCGGTGGGCGCCTGGGTGCGGCGGGATGCGTTGCGGGCGGTGTCCGGCTCTTTGCGGGCTTGGTTCGTCAGGCGCAGGCTACGGGCTGCAGCCATCGCGGCCTTGCTATGGCTTACCTGGGCGGCGCTCAGTCGCGGCCATGCGGGTTCCATTACGTCCAGGCTTTGCAGCTTGTCCGCTAGGCTGTCCGCAAACGATTGATGCGTTACGTACTGGATTAGCTGCGGCACTTGATCCGGCGTGAAATAGTCGCCGGGCAGGTTATCGACCACGATATGCCACAGCCTGCGCTGTTCGGTGGTCAGGCTCTGCGGCGCTTTCAATCGCGCCAGTGTCTTGATGGGTGAAACTACGCTTAATGCGGCTTGGCTTTGCTTTGGCATGGTGTGTTTTTCTGGGGCGGTCAGAAAATAAGGGTTAGCGGCTGGTCGGCAGGGGAGTGCGGTTTACTTTCAAATATCCCCCCTCCCTATTTCCAGCCTGGGTGTGTTCCATCAGTGTCGAATGTCGGCCTGGGCTTTCCTCCGCGCTCAATGATTTGTTTGTCGCGTGAGTGGTGACTGGCGCAAAGGGATTGCAGCTCGCCGTGAAAAAACGCTGTCATGTCTCCCTTGTGCGGCGTCACGTGGTCAGCCACCGTCGCCACGGTTAACCGGCCTTCTGCCTTGCACATGCGGCACAGCGGCTCGATGGTTAGCTGCAGGCTGCGCTGCTCACGCCAGCGGCGGGTGTCGTACAGGTGTTTGTGCTGGCCCATCACAGCACCCACCGGCTGGCAATCGTTGTGGCCTTGCGGCGTGAGACACCCAGGCGTTTCAGCAGGCGCTCGATAAAGCGGCGGCGCATCGGTTGATGGGCCTTGATCGCGCTGAACGCGAAAAACAGTTCGGTCATGGCTTGGGTTCCTTCAGTTCTTCGATAAGGCGCTGCAGCGTTTCCTCGGGCGGGGTGCGCGGCCATGTCGCCAGGGCTTCGGCCAGTGCGGGATAACCGCGCTTCGGCCAGTCGTGATCCGGCGGTGGTCTAGGCTCCACGCGGCGGCGTTTGCGCGGCTTATCCATGCTCTCCCCTCGGGTAGCTCTGCCGAAAGTGGTCGGTCAGATCGCGGTGAAGATGCGGCGGCGTTTGCTCGATTTGCTGGCGCATGGCCTGCCGCGCCTCGGGGCCGTCCTGCCAGTGGTCGCAGGCACGCATGGCCGCGTCGATCAGCTCGGCGGCTGTCTGGTGCGCCTGGGCTAGGTAGTCGATCAGGGCGGGCTTATTGCTGCGGATCAGCTCGCGCAGTTCGTCGGTTAGGTTGGACGCGGGCCACGCGCTTAGGCGGTCGCCTCGCAGGTCCAGCCTCACGGCAGCGGCAGACAGTCGGCGCAGGATTTCGGCGGCTTCCATCAGAAGTCCTCCACGCGGTCGCCGCTGCCAACTTGGTCAACTTGTCCAACTTGTCCAGCGTTAAAAGGTTGGACACCTTGGACAACTTGGACAGGTTGGCTGGGGATTGACCAGTACCAGCCCTCTACGGTCTTGCGCTTTTTTACGTGCAGGGCATCCGATGCGCGGCGAACGGTACGCCATGCAATCCCTGCCGCTTTGGCCTCTGCCTCTACTGTCTTGGTGGGTGTCGGGCCATCCCGCAGCAGGTCGGTCAGAAACTCCGCTGCGCAGTCCTGGGCGCTCTTTTCCTCGTCATCGGCTTCGGTGTTGTCGGTCAGCAGTTCGCGGGCGCTGCCTTGCACAGCCTTGCCCCATGCCACGCGGGATGCCTCAATGCCCGGCATTACCTCCACCTGTTCCAGGTGGTACTCATAACCGCCATCGTCTGGGCCAATGTTGGACTTGCTACGGGCAAGAATGCGCCGGTCCTCGCCGTCCTCACCTTTGACCCTTGCGGCCACTAGCACCACGCGGGCCACGGCACTGAAAGCCACTGAACCGATAACGCGCTGCGTCGGGTCGCTGCCTTGTCCACCCTTGGAAAAGTGTGTGATGCCCAGCACAGCGAAACGGCCAGCGGCTGCGGCATCGACCAGCGGCTGCAGGGCGCGGCGCACCTCGGTGTTTTTGTGGCTGTCGCCAGTCACTGCGGACACAACGGGGTCCACGATGACCAGCCGGGCGCCTCCGATGCGCTCAATAGCTGCCAGCAGCTTACGCATGTCGTGGGCCGGATCGAAGGGCTGCGCACCTGTCGCGCCTCTAGTTCCCTCTACAAAATAGACCCGGGAACGCTCGCCACCAGCGGCCAGCAGGCGCGGCAGCAGGGTGTCGGCGGGGTCGTCCTCGCCGCTCCACACGATGACGTTTCCCGCTTCGCATTTGGTGCCATCCGGCCAGCGTCCGCCCAGCGTGACAGTCGCAGCCAGTGCGCCGACTGCCAGCGTCGTTTTGCCTTGGCCTGGGGCGCCTGCCAGGATGTGAACCTTCCCAAGTGCCAGCCAGTCGCGCCACAGCCATTCCACCGGCTCGGGGGTCAGGTCGGCGCCGCTGGTGAGAATGACCGACTGCAGATCGGTTGCTTCTATGTCCGCGTCCAGCACAGCGGTGAATTGGTCATATTCGGCGGGCCTCATGCGTAAGCCTCCACCAGCCGATTGATCCGGGCGGCAGCGGTCAGCAGCCGAAAGCGGTCCGGCTCAGTCAGGGCGCGGCCATGCGCCACGTTGGCGGCGGCGACTGCGGCCAGCGTTGCCTCGAAACCAATAACCTGCAGGGCAGCTCGGGGCGGCAGCGGTGCGGGCTTCTGTTCTCGGTGCGGCTTGCCGTCATCAACCCAGGCGCCTAGTGCCTTTGCGGTATCGACAAACTCCAGGCCATGCGCCTCCATGTGATACGCCAGTACGTCGCCACCCTTGGCGCCGCAGGCCATGCACACCCATGCGCCATTGCGGACATTGATGCGCATGGAATCGCTGCCATCGTGAAAAGTGCAGGCGGTGGTACGCCATTCGCCACGGCCTTTGAGGGTCAGCCCTTCGCCGTCAAAGTAGGTTGCCGGGTCGGGCAGTTTGGTGCGGTCGAATGTCATCGGCGCACCTCGCTGGCCTTGTCGGCGCCTTGCAGGCGGTCCAGCCACTGCAGCATGGCCTCGGGGGTGTCAAACGCTTTGCACCAGCCCCACCGGCTTGCGTGATACCTCCAGCCGTTGCCCTCGCGGGTTCGGAAAACATGGGCGCCTGATTCCTGCGCACGCTGCCGTAGTTCGGCAAAGGCTCGGGCCTCTGCGCTTGTGAAGGGCAGGGGATCGGGGTCGATGGTTGCCGGGCTGGTTGGCTCGTTGATCCCGGCTACTAGTACCGGCTCGGGCAGACGGCGGCAGTTCTTATCAAACATGGGCGGCACCTCGACGCGCTTCGAGATGCGCCAGGACATCGCCAGCACGCCAGCGGCTGCAGCGCGGACTAAGTTTTTCGGGCGCTGGAAATTGCCCTAATTTAATTAGGTCGTAAAGCTTGGTTTTTTTAATCCCAACAAGGGATTCAACTGCTTCAAGGCGTAGCCTTGTTTCAGGGTGGATATTGGCGCTAAGGGTCTGTAGCATTGGTCCTATTCCTTTCCGCGCAATCCCGATTGGGTTCGCTTGCGGCCAATAATAGGATGCTAGTTATCACCTGTCAGGAGACAAATCTGTGGATAACTTGCTCTGCGCCGTTGGAGCGTCGTATTATGAAACGACGTGGAAACAAAAATGCTGCGGCAAAGATGCTAAGTTGTTGATTTAATTGGATTTATTGAGATTGTATGTGGCGGTGCCACGATTCTCGTTTGCCTCAATCGATGCACGATATCGAGAAACATGATGTTGTACAGCTCTAAGGGCATGTCGTAGTGCAGGTTGCCGTCACCCCTTACGCTGGCCTACCTTGGGCGGGTTCGGCTTGCTGGTCGTTACGAGCCTTTCGAGCACTTCTAATGCTGCCAGCTTCTCATCTGCGTAATCGTGGCCGTCATAGTGGCGGGCTTGAACTCCACCAATTCCATGCGACTGCAGCCGACCCCGGATTTCCGCGCTGATACCTGCGGCAGCAAGTGCTGTTTCGATTCCAGATCGCAGCCGCTTGGCTTGGAAGTCTGGAATCTCGGTGGCGGCATCGCAGGCCCACGCGCTTAGCGTTGTGGCGGCTACGTGGGTAGCCCCCCCATCAGTGGAAAGTGCCCAATCCAGGCCAGTAGCTGCCTGGGTGAGGGCGCCTGCAGCGGCGGGCGTCAGCGGGATGATGTGGGGGCGGGGCGGTTTTCCCGGTCGGCCTTTCCCGTCATACAGCGTGATGCTGTCCGGGGTGATGTTGCTGGCCTTGAGGCTCACCAGTTGCTCGATCCGTTGCCCACCTGTCAGAAGGTGCAGCCGCAGCAGGGCGCCACGGAATCCCGGCAGGGTCTTGATGGCCTTCCAGTAGGTCCGCAGTTCTTCCAGGCTCAGCGGTCGCTTGTCCGGCTTGTTGGCGCTTTCATCCGGGGCGGTTTCGGCGGCGGGGTTGATGGACACGCCGTATTCCTTGAACCGCAGCGGGATGCTCGGCTTGGTGCGGGCGGCTTTTGCGGTCTGGTAGGCGGCGCGCATGTAGCTGCGCAGCTTGTTGGCGGTTCTGCCTTTCCCACCCTCCAGGCAGCGGCGCATCATGTCGGCCACCTGTTCGGGGGTGATTTCGCGGGCGGGCAGGGCGGCGACTTTGGGCCAGGGCGCCACGATATGCACACCGGTGATGCTACGCACGTCCTTATGGCTGCGGCGGCCTAGTGCTTCCAGGTGGTCGGCGTAATCCTCCATAAGGGCCTGCAGGCTATGGCTCAGAGCCTTTTCCCGTTCCTCGGCCTGTTGCTGGCGCTCTTGCTCTTTCGCTTGCTTGATGCCAACAAAACCGCCTTGTGTCTTGTTCGCCTCATGCTGCAGGGCGAATGCCTCGGCGGCTCGGGTGGCCGCTGAAATGCTGAAACCGCGCTCGGTCGGGATCAGGGATTTAGGCGGGGCGCTGCTGTCATAGATGCCGATTTTTTCCCGGTGCGCTTTCCCGTTGTGGGTCACTCGCCAGTACAGGCTGATACCTGCCGCAAGCCTGCGGGCCTCTAGGGCGCCAGCGGGGTGAACCTTTCCAAGGCTCACGAATTTGCCCAGCTCAAGGGTGCGCAGCACCTGCCCGGCGGTTTTGTCCATTTCGGCCCCTAACGGTGACAGTTTCATCAGCGGACAAACTGTCCGCTACGGTCGACGGTGACAGTTTGGTAACAGTCTGGCGCCGGATGAAATTGTACGTCAACGGACTAAGGCGGAAGAAAGATCAATAAAAACAACGATCTATGTTTTCCGTGACAGTTCGTCGTTGTTCGGGATTCCCTCGGGGCGTGGGACTTTTAATCCGTTGGTCGGCAGTTCGAGCCTGCCACGTCCTACCAGAGATCGAAGGGGTCTGACCGCAAGGTCAGGCCCCTTTTCTTTTGGGGTCTCCAGTGCAGCCGTCCTGGTCTGTGGACTGCGTCACGGCGCCTGCTTTTGTTCTGAGGGGTCTATGGGGTTTTCGGTGCCAACGCCCCAAGTCGGGGCGGATACTGCCGATGCACCCATCATGCCGTTCACCCGACTGTTTTCACGCCCTGTCGATGCGCCTCCTTTCGATGCCGTGGACGAAGCCATGCGGCTCTCCAGCGCGGGCATCCGGGTTGCCGCCGAAGTGCTGGCTGCCGATGCCCCCCCACTGGCCGTGGTGCAGCGCTATTGCGATGCGGTGGTGCAGGCATCTTCCCATCTGTCTCTCGCCTGGTGCTGGTTCGGCCCCACCAACGCGCCTGTCATCGAGCCCTTGGTGAGCGCCGGCCGCGCCAGCGACTGGGCCCGCCAGATGCGGATCGAGCGCAACTGGCTCACGCGGCGGGGACCGGCGCTGCGCTCGGTGGACACGGGCCACAGCGAGACCGTGGCGATCTCCCGCTTTGCCATCTGGGGACCCTGGCGGCGCCTGGCCCAGGAGCACCAGGTTCGTTCCGTGCGCTGCATCCCGTTGCATGGGGACTCGCCGGCACGGACCGGGATCCTGGTGGTCTACGCCGATGCGCCGGACTACTTCGATGCGCTGGGGCGCTACTTCGACGATCTGGGGCAGCTGTTCGCCTCCATCCTGCTCAACCGGGAGGCGGCCGAAGCGTCGGCCCGGCACTACCTGCACCGGCTTGAACTGGCGGCCGAGGTGGGGGCACTGGGCATCTGGGAGCTGGATCTGGTCACACGCACCTTCACGGCCGACCGGCGCCTGACCGACATGATGGCGCTGCCGCCCAACAATGTCGAAAACCGGCTTTCTGCCGTGCTCGAACGCATCCATCCGGAGGACCGTGAACGGGTGCAGTCGGCGCTGAACCGCGCCGCTGCTCACGAACCCCCGATTTCCGAGGAATTCCGGGTGGTGTTCCCGGACGGACAGGTCCGGCATGTGCTGGGGCGCGCCATCGGCCAGCGCGACCGGGGGGGCAGGGCGGTGAAACTGGTGGGCGCCAACGTCGACATCACCGACCAGAAACGGGTGGAGGCGACCCTGCAGCAGGCTCGGGATGCCGCTGTGGCCGCCAGCCAGGCCAAGAGCGACTTCCTGGCCAACATGAGCCACGAGATCCGCACACCCATGAACGGGGTGCTGGGCATGAACGGTCTGGCGCTGGAACTCGCCACCGACCCGGTCCAGCGGGAGTATCTGTCGCTGGTGCGCAGTTCGGCCGAAGGTCTGATGGGCGTCATCAACGAGATCCTGGATTTCTCCAAGATCGAGGCCGGCCACATGAGCATCGAGCTGTCGGATGTGGAGGTGAAGCCCTGGCTGGACGAGATTGTTCGGCCCCTCGAGGTGCGCGCCCAGGAGAAGGGTCTGACCCTCCAGGCGGAGGTCGCCCCCGATCTGCCCGCGGTGCTGCGCACCGATGCGCTGCGTTTGCGCCAGATCGTCAACAACCTGATCGGCAACGCCATCAAGTTCACCGCGCAGGGCGGCGTGACCTTGCGCCTGTACCCTGCGGTACAAAGCACGGCCGGCAGGCTCATCCTGGCCCTGGACGTGATCGATACCGGCATCGGCATCGCCCCGGAGAAACAGGCGCTGATCTTCGAACCCTTCAGCCAGGCCGACGGCAGCATCACCCGACAGTTTGGCGGCACGGGTCTGGGCCTGTCGATCTGCCACCGGCTGTGTGCATTGCTGGGCGGCACGATCGGACTGGAAAGCACCCCGGGTTGCGGGACCACTTTCCGGGTGCGCTTGCCGGTGGAGGCGGTGCCGTTATCCTCCCTGCACAGCGCCATCCAGAAAGCCCCCGCCATGACCCTTCCGTCGCCTGCCCGATCTGACTCCGTCGCATCCGACCGTGCCGACGCTGCCGGCAACTCGCTGCGCATACTGCTGGCCGAAGACCATCCGGTGAACCAGAAGGTGGCGCAGATCATGCTGACCAAGGGCGGTCACACCGTGGAGGTGGTGGCCGACGGTGCCCAGGCCGTCGAGGCCGCCCGCAGCGGCGGCTTCGATCTGATCCTGATGGACATGCAGATGCCCGTGCTCGATGGCCTGGAGGCCACCCGACGCATCCGCGCCGAAGAACGCGAGCAGCAGCGCCCGCGCGTCACCATCATTGCCATGACCGCCAACGCCCGTGAGGAGGACCGTGCCACCTGCCTGGCCGCCGGCATGGACGACTTCGTGAGCAAGCCCATCCGCATGGCCACGCTGGTGGAGAAACTCCAGGCGCTCTGACGGGCCGGCCCGGCAACAAAAAAGCCCTTGCATCGCTGCAAGGGCTTTTGAATTTCTGGCTCCCCGACCTGGACTCGAACCAGGGACCTGCGGATTAACAGTCCGTCGCTCTACCGACTGAGCTATCAGGGAACAGCCTCAAATTATAGCGTCATTTTTCGGGTTTTCGAAGCGGCGTTCAACTTTCTCAAAACTGTGACTCGAAGGCCACGCGCACGGTGCGCGATGCAGCAGGGAACAGGTAGATGTGACCGTACTGGAACGGCGCTTCCTGGAAGTAGCGGCGGTCGAACAGGTTGTCGATGCCCAGCATCCAGCTGGCCGGTTGCCCCTGGACCTTGGTGGCGTAGCGCAGCGAGGCATCCACCCGGGTCCACGAACCCAGCTCGACATCGTTTTGCGGGGTGACGGCGCGCCGACCTTCATGGCTGAGGTGCGCATGGGCGCTGAGGCCGGGCAGGGCGTCGATGCGGCGACCGACGTTGGCGCGCAGCACGTAGCGCGGCACGTTGGTGGGGCGCAGCCCGTTGACCGTCGGGTCGATGGTGCTGCCCTGGCGCTCGGCATCGATCCAGGTGAGGCTGGCGTCGTAGTCCCAGGCACCGGCAGTGCGGCCGCCGCCGAGCTCGATGCCCTGATGCCGGGCCGAGCCGTCGATCACGCGGGTGCAGCTGCCAGGGGCGCCGCCGCAGGCCGGCTGGTCGCCACTGACCGGGCGGGTGATATGGAAGTAGGTGAGGTTCCAGCGTGCTGCATCGGTGGCCGAGCGGATCCCCGCTTCCCATTGCCGGCTCTTGAGCGGGGGCAGTGCCAGGCCCCGGTTGGTGTAACGGGCACGGCCCGGAGCCACCTCCGACTCCACGCCCTGGCCCCAGCTGGCATACACGGTGCGCTGTGCATCGAGCTTGAGGCTGGCCGCCAGCCACGGCGTGGTGAAGCTGTCTTCGTAGGTGGTGGCGCGCGGCTCGGTGCCGGTGCGGATGCTGTCGCGTTCCAGCCGGGTGTGTCGCAGGCCGGCCCAGGTCTGGAAGGCCTCGCTCCATCGGATGACATCGGTGGCAAAGAACTCGGTGCTGCGCTCGGTGCGGTTGGTGAAGCTGTCGTCCGGCGCCGTGGCGGGAGCCACGGCCGGCAGATTGAACAGGTTGCCGGTGCCGACCGGGTTGGCGCCAAAACGGTCGTTGCCACGCACGGTGAACCGGCTGGCCAGCACACCGAAACCGACGTCGTGCTGAACCCCGCCGGCATCGAACCGGCCGTTGATCTTGAACTGCGCGGCGCTGGTGTTGCGCCGTTCGTCGAAGCTGCGGTAGTCGTAGAGATCGAAGTCGCCGTTGCTGCAATACCGGTCGAAGTTGCCCTCGGCACTGCAGCCATAGGGATACGCCAGAAAGTCGTCCGTCTTCAGCCGCTGCGTTCCCAGCTGTGCCTGCCAGTTCCACTGGCTGTTGATGGCCTGGGTGAAGCGCAGGCTGCCGCTGAAGTTGCGGAAGTCGGTCGGCTGCGACCAGGGCTGGGTGTTGATGTTGATGCGCGGATCGGCCGGGGGCAGGGCCGTGCCCAGCAGGCTCAGGCCCGGCACGGTGGCCTGGCGGCGGCGGCTGATCTCGAACTCGCCCTCGAGCAGGCTGTCACGTGACAGGCGTGCGTCCATGGCCAGCGCCAGCAGGCCCCGCTTGCCCTCGGTGCCCCGGGCTTCGGTGTTGAGCCGTTCGCCGGCGACGTTCAGGCGCCAGCCCAGATCGCCTTCGGCAGCCCGGCCGCTCATGTCCAGGTGCACGAGCGCGTTGCCGTCTTCGTTCACCTCGGTACGGAAGCTGCGTTGCGGCTGGGCCGTGGGCCGCTTGACCACCAGGTTGATCAGACCGCCCGGTGCGCTGGTGCCGGCCTGTATGCCGCTGGTGCCCTTGAGCAGTTCCACCCGCTGCAGGTGGTCCAGCGGCAGGCTGGTCTCGGCGCTGACGGGCAGGCCTTCGCGACGGAAGTTGTAGGTGTTGTCGATGACGAAGCCGCGCACGCTGGCGTAGTCGTAGTAGCCCACCGCGTTGTAGGCATCGCTGACCGAGGCGTCGAGCTTGTACAGGTCGCTGATGCGGCGCGCACCCACCTCGCTGATGGTGCGGCTGTCGATCACGGTCGTGCTGATGGGCACGCTGCCGGCGGGCTGGTCGCCAAACCCGGTCACGTCGGCCGGGGCGGTGCTGCCGGCGCTGCGGATCGTGACCGTCGGGAGCGTGACCTCGGCGGTCTGCGCCTGGGCGGGCGCGTGCAGCGCGGCCAGGCAGGCCAGACTGATCAGGGAGAGCGCTGCAGGCTGCAGCGGGCGTGAGGTGCGGTGGTCGGGTCGTGCCATGTGTCTGGTCCGTCAGGACGTGTGATGGCAGGTGGGCTGGGTCCGGCCCGCATGAGCGGGCAGGCCGGCATGCGGTGGGGACTTTTGCTTCCCTGCGCGAGGATTACCTCAATCAGGTTCAAAGGGACTTTCTCAGTCGCGGCCCTTGCAGGCCGCAACACCCCTAGCGGAAGACGCCGTTGCCGGCGCGGACGCGATTCTAGTTCAGCCGCCCACGCCCAGCAGGCGGTGCAGTCTGGGGCTGGTGGTGGTGTATTGCAGCAGGGTGCGCTGCTCGGGGAACAGCCGGGCGGCAGCGGCAAACGCCGCGAGGGTGGCTTCGTGGAAGCCGCAGAGGATCAGCTTCTTCTTGCCCGGGTAGGTGTTGATGTCGCCCACGGCATGGACGCCGGGAAGGCTGGTCTCGAAGCCGGCGGTGTCGACCACCAGCTGCTTGCGCTCCATGGCCAGCCCCCAGTCGGCGATGGCACCGAGCCGGGGCGACAGGCCCAGGCACACCAGCAAGGCATCCAGCGGCAGGGTGATGGTGCGGTCGTCGGGCGTGGCCAGCTCGATGCCGGTCAGGCGACCGTCCTGCACCTGCAGGCCCACCGGCTGGCCGATGCACCGGCCGATGCGACCCTCGTCGGTCAGTGCCTGCAGCCGGGCCAGGCTGGGCTCGTCGGCCTGGAACACGTCGCGGCGGTGCAGCAGGGTGATGGTCGCAGGGGGGTGGGCCGCATCGGCCAGGCGCAGTGCCCAGTCCACCGCCAGCTCTTCGCCGCCGTGCACCACGACGTGCCGGCCGGCAAAAGCCTCGGGATCGGCCGGGCGGTGGAACACCTGGCGGCCTTCAAACGCCTCGATGCCGTCGAGCTTGAGCTGTCGGGCCTGGAACGCGCCCACGCCGGCAGCGATGAAGACGCTGCGGGCCACGAAGGCGGTGCTGGCGGAGGTCTGCACATCGAAGCGGCCGTCGTCGCGCACCGCGAGCGCGGCCACGGTCTGGCCCAGGTGCAGGGTGGGGGCGAACGGCTTGACCTGCTGCTGCAGGCGGTCCATGAGTTCCTGGCCGCTGCACACCGGCAGACCGGGGATGTCGTAGATGGGCTTGCCGGGGTAGAGCTCGGCGGGTTGACCGCCTCCCCGGGGCAGGGCATCGATCACGTGGCAGCGGATGTCCTGCAGCCCGAGCTGGAACACCTGCCACAGGCCCACCGGACCTGCGCCGATGACCAGCGCATCGGTCTCGATGGGTGCGCCGGTCATGGGTTTCAGCGGATCAGCTGGTCCAGCTTGCCGGTCTTGTCTTTCCAGTCGTCGGCGTCCGGCAGGGGCGCCTTGCGCTTGGTGATGCTCTTCCAGCCCGGCAGGCGGGCCAGTTCGGCGTTGATGGCCGTCATGTGCACCTGGTCTTTGGGCAGGTCTTCCTCGGCATAGATGGCGCTCACCGGGCACTCGGGGATGCAGACCGCGCAGTCGATGCACTCGTCCGGATCGATGGTGAGGAAGTTCGGGCCTTCGCGGAAGCAGTCCACGGGGCAGACATCGACGCAGTCGGTGTATTTGCAGCGGATGCAGGCTTCGGTGACAACGTGGGTCATGGTGGGGAAGGAATTCGGGGGAAACCCGGATTTTAGGGGGTTCGGCGCCGGTCTTCAGCGCACCAGCAGAGCACCCGCAGTGCGGTGGCTGGCGGTGTCCACCAGCACCAGCGATCCGAGCTGGCGCGAGCGGGCAAAGGGCAGGGTGGCCAGCGGCTCCTGCAGGCTGAGTTCGATGTGGCCGATGGCGTTGGGCTCCAGCTCGGTCGCGTCCTGTTCGGCCAGGGTGTGGATGTCCAGGCGGTGCACGATGCGCCTGACCTTGGCCTTGACCCAGCGGTGGCCGTGCAGCGCCCAGTACACCCGGCCCGGCACCAGCGATTCGTCGTCCAGCCAGGCCACGGTGGCGGCGATCTCGCGGCTGTGGTGGAAGCCGTCGTGCCCGTCGGCGTCGATCAGCCAGTCGCCGCGCGACACATCGACCTCGCGGTCCAGCACGATGCCGCCGCTGTGCCCGGCCGAGACCTCGCCCGGTCGCCGCACATGGTCCAGGACCTGGGCCACGGTGGCGGTCTGTCCGGTGGGGGCGATGCGCACCCGCTGGCCGGGCGCCACCTGGCCGGCCGCCACGCGACCCCAGAAGATGCGGCGACCCTGCGAGGTGTCGGCCGAGCTGCTGAACTTCTCCACCCACTGCACCGGAAACGCCAGGGGCAGGCCGGTGTCGGCCGGGGTCACCGGCAGGCGTTCCAGCAGCGCCAGCAGGGTCGGGCCGTCGTAGCCGCACCAGCCGGCGGTCTCGGCCGCATCCACCACGTTCCAGCCCTTGAGCGCCGACACCGGCACCGTGGCCACCGCCGAGATGCCCGCCTGTTCCGCGAAGGCCGCCAGCGCCGCGCCGATGTGCGCAAAGGCGAGGGCGCTGTCGTCGACCCCGTCGAGCTTGTTGACGGCGAACACCACCGAGGGCACGCGCAGCAGCTGCAGCAGCAGGCTGTGGCGGCGGGTCTGCGGCAGCAGGGCCAGCTGCGGGTTGCGCCAGTCCAGCTTGGTGGCATCCACCAGCACGACGGCGGCATCGGCGCTGGAGGTGGCCGTGACCATGTTGCGGGTGTACTGCTCATGGCCCGGGGCGTCGCCGATGATGAACTTGCGGGCTTCGGTGCTGAAGTAGCGGTACGCCACATCGATGGTGATGCCCTGTTCGCGCTCGGCCGACAGGCCGTCGGTGAGCAGGGCCAGGTCGGTCTGGCCCTGGCGCTGCACGCCGGCCAGGTGGTCCTGCAGCACCGCCTTGCTGTCGACCAGCAGGCGACCGATCAGGGTGCTCTTGCCGTCGTCCACGCTGCCGCAGGTGATCAGGCGCAGCGCGGCCGAGGTGTCCACGGGGGAGGCCGGGTGGGTCGTGGTGGTGCTCATCAGAAGTACCCGTCTTTCTTGCGTTTCTCCATCGAGGCGTCGCTGGTCTTGTCGTCCATGCGGGTGGCGCCCCGTTCGCTGACCTCGGCGGCCAGCGTCTCGATCACGATGTCGGCCGGTGTGGCGGCGGTGCTCTCCACCGGGCAGGTGCAGGTGATGTCGCCCACGGTGCGGAAACGCACGTCGCGCACTTCCACCGTCTCGCCGTCGCGCGGCGGGGTCAGCTCGGTCACCGGCACCAGCAGGCCCCGGCGGTCCACCACCTCGCGGCGGTGGGTGTAGTAGATCGAAGGCAGGCCGATGTTCTCGCGGGCGATGTACTGCCACACATCCAGCTCGGTCCAGTTGCTGATGGGGAACACCCGGAAATGTTCGCCCATGTGCAGCCGGGTATTGAACAGGGTCCAGAGCTCGGGCCGCTGCGCCTTGGGCTGCCATTGGCCGAAGCTGTCGCGGTGGCTGAAGATGCGTTCCTTGGCGCGGGCCTTTTCCTCGTCGCGGCGGGCGCCACCGATCAGGGCGTCGAAGCGGAACTCCTCGATGGCCTCCAGCAGCGTGACCGACTGGTGCACGTTGCGGCTCTCACCCGGATGGGCCAGGCGCACGGTGCCGCGCTTCATGGAATCTTCCACGCTGCGCACGATCAGCTCGGCGCCCAGTTCGCGGGCGCGCTGGTCGCGGAAGTCGGTCACCTCGGGGAAGTTGTGCCCGGTGTCGATCATCAGCAGGGGGTACGGGATGCGCCCGGCACCGAAGGCCTTCTCGGCGCACTTGAGCATGACCAGCGAGTCCTTGCCGCCCGAGAACAGCAGGGCCGGGCGTTCAAAGGCGCCGGCCACTTCGCGCAGGATGAAGATGGTCTCTTCCTCCAGCGCGTCGAGGTGGGCGTTGCTGAGCTGGTGGCCGTCGGCCTGCAGGGCGGTCTGGATCACGTGGGGTTCGGTGCGGGCGTTCATGCGGGGGTCCGGTCGTTGCGGGAGGTCGGCAGGGCGGAGACGGTGTTGCTGCTCACGGGCTGCACATGCAGGCCGCACTCCTTGGCGTTGTCCTGTTCCCACCACCAGCGGCCGGCGCGGAAGTCCTCGCCCACGCTGATGGCGCGGGTGCAGGGCTCGCAGCCGATGCTGGGGAAGAAGCGGTCGTGCAGCGGGTTGTAGGCCAGCTGGTGTTCGGCCACGAAGTGCCACACGTCGCCCCAGGTCCAGTCCACCAGGGGACTCACCTTCACGCGGCTGGGTTCGTGGATGACCTCGGCCGCCTCGGCGCGGGCATTCGACTGCTCGCGGCGCAGCCCGGTGATCCAGCCGTCCATGCCGGTGAGCGCGCGCGAGAGCGGCTCCATCTTGCGCAGGTCGCAACAGGCCTTGCGCAGGCCCACGCTGCGGAACATGGCGTCATCGCCGTTCTGCTGCACGAAATGCACCACGGATTCCTGGACCGGGCGATAGATGTCGATGGTGCAACCGTAGCGCTGCTCGATCTGCGGGATCAGGGCCAGCGTCTCGGCGTGCAGGCGACCGGTCTCCAGCACGAAGATGCGGCTCTGGATGCCGGCCAGGTGGATCAGGTGGGTCACCACCACGTCTTCCACTCCCAGGCTGGAGGCCTGGGTGAGGCGGGGGTGGCTGGCCGCCACCTCGCGCAGCAGCGCGATGGCCCGCTGCACGCGCTCGGCGTACTGGGCAGAGGGGCGGTCGTAGAGGTCGATGGCGCTCATGTCGGGCTCCGGGTTCAGGCCGCTGCGGTGCTGCGGGTGAACAGCGGCGCGGGCTGCACCGCATCGCCCTGGTAGAACGCCGGGTAGTGGGTCAGCAGACGGCTTCCGTGGCCCAGGTCCTGGTCGGCGCGCAGCACCGCCTGGGTGAAGCCGCTGCGGGCCATCTGCACCAGCTGGTCGATCAGCACGTCGCCGGTGGCGCGGATCTGGCCGGCAAAGCCGAGGCGCCGGCGCAACAGGAAGGCCTGGCTGAAGGCGCGGCCGTCGACGAACCGGGGGAACTGCAGTTCCACCACGTCGATGCCGGTCAGATCGGCCTCGCGCGGGTCGGCGTCGTTGGCCAGCACCAGCCGGCGGGTTTCGGGTTCCGGGGCCGCAAAGTCGGCGGCGCTGAAGAGTTCGATGGTCATGTCGGGGCTCGTTCGGGTTCGGGCTCAGGCGGTGGCCGTGTCGGTGCGTGCGGTGGCGGTGCGCACCGCGTGGGCGGCGGCCTTGAAGGCATCGGGGCCGGTGCGGCGCAGCGTCGCCACGAAGGTTTCGCCGTCGGTGCGCTGCTGGCGGTAGGTGTCGAGCAGGGCCTCGATCACATCGGGCACCTCGCTGGCGGCGAACGACGGGCCGATCACCTTGCCGGGCACCGCGGTGCCCGAGAGCTTCGAGCCATCGGAGCCCCCCAGGGTGATCTGGTACCACTCCTGACCGTCCTTGTCGACGCCCAAGATGCCGATGTGCCCGCTGTGGTGGTGGCCGCAGCTGTTGATGCAGCCGCTGATGTGCAGGTCGATCTCGCCCAGGTCGTGCAGCTCGTCCAGATCGCGGTAGCGCTCCAGCAGGGCCTGTGCCAGCGGCAGCGAGCGGGCGTTGGCCAGGTCGCAGAAGTCGCCGCCGGGGCAGCTGATCATGTCGGTCAGCAGGCCGATGTTCGGGCGGGCCAGTCCCAGGCGGCGGGCCTCTCGCCAGAGCTCGGGCAGGGCGTCGCAGCGGACCCAGGGCAGCACCAGGTTCTGGTCGTGGGTGACGCGGGCTTCACCGGCCGAGAAGCGCTCGGCCAGCTCGGCGGCGCGCTCCAGCTGCTCGGCCGTGGCATCGCCCGGGGCCTGGCCGACGCGCTTGAACGACAGCGTCACGGCGCGCAGATCGGGGTTGCGGTGCGGCTGCACGTTGCGGGTGAGCCAGCGGCTGAACTCGATGTCGTCCTCGGCCGCGGCCTTGAGGATGTGGGCGATCTTGGCATCGGCCGTCTTGCGGTCGCAGGACAGGTCGGGCGGCACGAAGCAGGCGCTGACGCGGTCGAGCTCGGCCTGGGTGATGGTGTGGGGTGCGCCGTCGATCTCGAGGATGTCGCGGTACTCGGCCTCCACCTGGTCGACGAAGGCCTGGCCTTCGGCCTTCACCAGGATCTTGATGCGGGCCTTGTAGGCGTTGTCGCGGCGGCCGAAGCGGTTGTAGGCGCGCACCACGGCCTCGAGGTAGTTGAGGATCTGGTTCCAGGGCAGGAACTCGCGCACCACAGTGCCGATGATGGGCGTGCGGCCCATGCCGCCGCCCACGCGCACCTGGAAGCCCAGCTCGCCATCGACGTTGTGCAGCAGGCGCAGGCCCACGTCGTGCCAGGGGGTGGCGGCACGGTCTTCGCGGGCGCCGGTGATGGCCACCTTGAACTTGCGCGGCAGGAAGGCGAATTCGGGGTGCAGGGTGCTCCACTGGCGCAGGATCTCGGCGAACGGGCGCGGATCGGCCACCTCGTCCACCGCCACGCCGGCCAGGGCGTCGGTGGTGATGTTGCGGATGCAGTTGCCGCTGGTCTGGATGCCATGCAGGTTGGCGCTGGCCAGCAGATCCATCACGTCGGCGGCACGGGCCAGCGGGATCCAGTTGAACTGCACATTCTGCCGGGTGGTGAAGTGGGCCGTGCGGTCGGGCAGCGTGGGCACCTGGCTCAGACCGGCGTTGGCCTGGGAGGTGTCGTGGTCGTCCTTGTGGTCGTAGTCGCGCGCCACGGTTGCCAGCACCCGCAGCTGGTGGCTGTTGATCTCGCCATAGGGCACGGCTACCCGCAGCATGGGCGCAAAGCGCTGCACATACCAGCCGTTCTGCAGGCGCAGCGGCTTGAAGGCTTCGTCGGCCAGGGTGCCGGCCTGCCAGCGCTGGAGCTGGTCGCGGAACTGGGCGGCTCGGCCCTGCAGGAAGGCCCGGTCAAAGTCGTTGTATTGGTACATGGCAGGGGCAGATGCAGAAACAGAAAACGGGATCGGAGTTCAGAAGGCGATCAGCTTGACGCCGGCATAGGCCAGCAGCAGCGACAGCAGCGAGCGCACCAGCCGCTCGGGGGTGTGGCGCATCAGCCGGGTGCCCAGCCAGATGCCGGGCAGCGAGCCGGTCAGCAACAGGCCCAGCAGCGACCAGTTCACCGAACCCAGCGTGGCGTGGCCCAGACCGGCCAGCAGTGTCAGCGGCACGGCGTAGGCGATGTCGGCCGCCACGATGCGGGGCAGCGGCAGCAGCGGGAAGAGGATCAGCAGCACCGAGACCCCGATGGCGCCCGCACCCACCGAGGTGAGCGTCACCAGACAGCCGATCACCGCACCGAACAGCACCGGCAGGGCCGGGTGGCGGGCGCGGGTGGCGCGCTCCAGGTCGGCGTCGTGCACGGTGCGCGGCACCTGCCGGCCGCGCGCAGCCTTGTAGAGCATGGCCGCAGCGGTCAGCAGCAGGGCCACGCCCAGGGTGCTGGTCATCAGCGACTGGGCCTGCGGCGATGCCGGACCCAGCCGGTGCAGGGCATACAGGGTGGCCAGGGCGGCCGGGATGCTGCCCAGGCACAGCTGTCCCACCACCCGCCACGGCACCAGGCGCTGCCGGGCCAGGCTGAGCGTGCCGCCCAGCTTGGTGAAGGCTGCGAACAGCAGATCGGTGCCGATGGCCAGGTAGGGTTTGACGCCGAAGAAGAAGATCAGGATCGGCGTCATGAGCGAGCCGCCACCGACCCCGGTCAGGCCGACGATGAGGCCGACGGCAAAACCGGCAAGGACGATGGCGTATTCGGGCATGGCCGGCACTGTAGGCGCGGCTCTTTATATGCCAAACGATTTTTTATTCATGCGGGTATTCCGCCCAAGAATAAAGACTCAGGCGGCGCGGCGCGTCTGCCGCCAGGCGAACCGGGCGGGGTCGATGGCAGTCCACAGGTCGGCGTCGGCCTGCACGGCGGCGCCATCCATCTGCTCGGCCAGACGCTGGGCGCACCAGGCGGACAAGGTCAGGCCCCGGGAGCCCAGGGCACACAGCGTGAACAGGCCCGGCAGGCGCGGTGTGTCCGCCGCACCCGGTCGCCAGCGGCGGCGTTCCGCACGGGCGCGCTCGGCCTGAAGCGCGGCGGGGTCGGGCAGGGCGCCGCACAGGGGCAGCCGGTCCAGCGAAGCGCATCGCACCTGGGCCCAGCCCAGCAGCTGGCCCATGGCCATGGACCTTTCAAAGGCCTCGGCACCGGCCGGGTGCAGCGCCCGCAGGCTGTCCAGGTTGCGCCGGTGGGCCTCGGCCCGGACGTCGGTGTGGGTGGTGCCGCGTTCGTAGGTCGAGCCCATGGACCATATCCGCTCAGGCCAGGCCGGCGGCAGTCCGGCGTCGCGGTATTCGGGCACGAAGACACCGTTGTCCCGCTGAGGCCCCTCGGCCAGTGGCGGGCCGGCGAGCGCACCCAGGCTCATCTGGCCCTGCACCGGTCGCAGCGGCAGCCAGTCGGCGGTGATGCCGGCACCGGTCAGCAGGGACAGGCTGCCGATGGCACCGGTGACAGCCACCACCGGGGACGTTGCCCATGGCCGGCCTGTGGCGTCCTGCACCTGCCAGGCCGGCGAACCGTCGGGTCGGGCCAGCCGGGCCACCGGTGCGTTCCAGCGGGTGGTCAGCCGGCCGGTGGCCTGGGCGGCGGTCAGCCAGGCCTGCACCAGCGCCCCGGGGCGCACCAGGGCCGCGGGCCAGACGCCCCGGTCATGCCCGTGGTTGTGCACCTGACAGGGCTGCCAGCCGGCACCCGTCGGCACCCATGATTCCAGTTCGGCCCGGGTGGCGGCAACGCCCAGCGCGGTGAGGCGTGACAGCGGCGTGGGGGCCCGGGTGACATGGGGGCTGAGCATGCCCACCGGCAGGGCGCTGGCACCGCGGGCCGGGCCATCGGCGGCATCCAGCAGGTCGACCCGCCAGCCGCGCACCACCAGGGCATGGGCCAGAGCGGCGCCGGCCAGCCCTGCGCCGACCACCGTGGCGTGGCGCTGCGGATCGGTCACGGTGGTGTGGTCAGGCGGCCGGCGGCGGCACGTAGCCGGCCGCAGCGTCGGCGCCTTCACCGAAGAAATGCTTCTCCATCTGGCGGGCCAGGTACTGGCGGGCGCGGGCGTCGGCCATGTTCAGGCGGTTCTCGTTGAGCAGCATGGTCTGGTGCTTGAGCCAGGCGGCCCAGGCCTCCTTGCTGACGCTCTCGAAGATCTTCTTGCCCAGCTCGCCGGGGTAGGGCGGGAAATCGAGGCCTTCGGCTTCCTTGCCGAGCTTGATGCATTGAACAGTGCGTGCCATGGTGTGTCCGTAGGGTTTCGTTAGAAGCCGAAGTTATATCGGTCAGAAGAAATGCGTCGTTCCCGTCATGGACGGGACGCGGCATCATGCCGGGCCGCCACTGTAGCAAGGTCCTGCTGTCCGCAAGGCCGTCAGGGCCGCCCCGCGCCCGATCGGGGCCGGTTTTTTACAATACGAGCTTCCCTCCACAGGATTTCCCATGAGTGCATTTCTGGAAGAGCGCGTGCTGAGCGTTCACCACTGGACCGACCGGCTCTTCAGCTTCACCACCACCCGCGACACCTCGCTGCGCTTCTCCAATGGCCACTTCACCATGATCGGCCTGAAGGTGGACGGCAAGCCCCTGCTGCGGGCCTACAGCATCGTCAGCCCCAACTGGGCCGAGCACCTGGAGTTCCTGAGCATCAAGGTGCAGGACGGTCCGCTCACCTCCCGCCTGCAGCACATCCAGGTGGGCGACACCATCATCGTGGGGCGCAAGCCCACCGGCACCCTGCTGATCGACTACCTGCTGCCGGGCAAGCGCCTGTATCTGCTGGGCACCGGCACCGGCCTGGCACCGTTCCTGAGCATCGTGCGCGACCCGGAAACCTACGAACGCTTCGAGCAGGTCATCGTGGTGCATGGGGTGCGCCAGGTCAACGAGCTGGCCTACCGCGAGCTGCTCAGCCATGACCTGCCCAAGGACGAGTTCCTGGGCGAGATGGTCCAGCAGAAGCTGCTGTACTACCCCACCGTCACCCGGGAGCCGTTTGTCCACCAGGGCCGCATCCCGCAGCTGCTGGCCGACGGCATCATCGCCAAGGACCTGGGCATCCCGCTGCTCAACCCGGCCGAGGACCGCGTGATGATCTGCGGCAGCCCGGAGATGCTGCGCGACCTCAAGGCCCTGTGCGAGAAGTCCGGCTTCAAGGAAGGCAACACCACCACGCCGGGCGACTTCGTCATCGAGCGGGCCTTCGTCAGCTGATGGCCGCGCTGCTTCACCTCGTGTCCCACCAGCCCCGGCGCGTGCTGGGGCTGGTGGCGCTGGCCTGCGTGGCCATGCTGGCTTTCGGTCTGTACCTGCAGCATGTGGTGGGCCTGGAGCCGTGCCCCATGTGCATCGTGCAGCGCTACGCCATGATCCTGGTGGCCGTGCTGGCCGGCGTCGGGGCCTTCGTGGCCCGACCGGGTCTGCGCAACGGGCTGGTGCTTGGGGCGGGTGCGTTCGCGGTGTTCGGTGCCTTCACGGCGGCGCGCCAGAGCTGGCTGCAGTGGTTCCCGCCCGAGGTGCTGACCTGCGGCCGCGACTTCTACGGAATGATCGAATCGTTCCCGCTCAAGCGGGCCGTGCCCATGATCTTCCGGGGCAGCGGCGACTGCTCCGTCATCGACTGGACCTTCCTGGGCCTGTCGATTGCCAACTGGTCGTTCCTGGTCTTCGTGGGCTTCACGCTCACCGCCGCACTGCTGTGGGTGAAACGGCCGCGCGGCTGACGTGCGGGGGCTGATCAGCCCAGCTTCTTGACCAGCACCTGGCTGCGCCGGTCCCAGTTGTACTTGCGCTTGCGCGCCTCGGGCAGCCAGTCGGCATTGACCTGCACGAAGCCGCGCTTGAGGAACCAGTGCATGGTGCGGGTGGTGAGCACGAAGATGCTCTGCAGACCCTGGGCCTTGGCGCGTGCTTCGATGCGCTTGAGCAGCCGTTCGCCGTCGCCCTGGCTCTGGGCCTGGGTCGAGACGGTGAGCGCCGCCATTTCGCCGGTGCGTTCTTCCGGGTAGGGGTAGAGCGCCGCGCAGCCGAAGATCACCCCGTCGTGCTCGATGATGGTGTAGTTGGCCGCGTCGCGTTCGATCTCGGTGCGGTCGCGCTTGACCAGGGTGCCGTCGTTCTCGTAGGGCTCGATCAGCGCCACGATGCCGCTGACATCGTCGATGGTGGCCTCGCGCACGCTCTCCAGCTTTTCGTCCACCACCATGGTGCCGATGCCGTCGTGGGTGTAGATCTCCAGCAGCAGCGCACCGTCCACCGAGAAGGGCAGGATGTGGCTGCGGTCCACGCCGCCTTCGCAGGCGCGGATGCAGTGCTGCAGGTAGAAGGCGGTGTCGGTGGGCTTGTCGGCCTTGGGCAGGCTCTCCAGCATGCGGCGGGCATCGGCCAGCGGCAGCTCGGTGTCGATGTCGCTGTCCGGGTCGTTGGCATCCACCCGCACGCCGGGCACTTCGGTCAGGAACATCAGCTTGTCGGCCTGCAGGGCCACGGCCACCGAGGTGGCCACGTCTTCCATGGTCAGGTTGAAGGCCTCGCCGGTGGGCGAGAAGCCGAAGGGTGAGAGCAGCACCAGGGCGCCCATGTCGAGCGTGCGCTGGATGCCGTCGGTGTCGACCTTGCGCACCAGACCGGAGTGCATGAAGTCCACCCCGTCGATCAGGCCCACCGGGCGCGCGGTGATGAAGTTGCCCGAGATCACCCGCACCGTGGCGCCGGCCATGGGGGTGTTGGGCAGGCCCTGGCTGAAGGCGGCCTCGATCTCGTAGCGCAGCTGGCCGGCGGCCTCCTGGGCGCAGTCCAGCGCCACCGAGTCGGTGATGCGCATGCCGTGGGAATAACGGGCCTCGTGGCCCTTGAGGCGCAACTGCTCGTTGACCTGCGGCCGGAAGCCGTGCACCAGCACGATCTTCACGCCCATGCTCTGGATCAGGGCCAGGTCCTGCGCGATGTTCTGCAGCTTGCCCGCTGCAATGGCTTCACCGGCGATGCCGACCACCAGCGTGTTGCTGCGGTGCTTGTGGATGTAGGGCGCCACCGAGCGGAACCACGGCACGAAGGTGAAATTGAAGACGTTGGACATCGGCGGGTGAGGGCGGCGGGATAATGTCGGGTTGCCCGATTTTGACCGAAGTTCCCGCTTGACCGCCCCCGCCCTGCACCTCGAGTTCCCCGAAGCCCTGCCGGTGTCCGCACGCCGGCACGAGATCGAGGCCGCCATCCGTGACCACCAGGTGGTCATCGTGTGTGGCGAGACCGGCTCGGGCAAGACCACCCAGCTGCCCAAGATCGCCCTGGCCATGGGGCGCGGGCGCCTGAACGCCAGGCCGGGCCAGCGCGGCCAGCTCATCGGTCACACGCAGCCGCGGCGCATTGCGGCCTCCAGCGTGGCCAAGCGCATCGCGGAGGAACTCAGGACCCCGCTGGGCGAGGTGGTGGGCTACAAGGTGCGCTTCCAGGACCGGTTGTCCAGGGACGCGTCGGTCAAGCTGATGACCGACGGCATCCTGCTGGCCGAGACCCAGACCGACCCGGACCTGCGCGCCTACGACACGATCATCATCGACGAGGCCCACGAGCGCAGCCTCAACATCGACTTCCTGCTGGGCTACCTGCGCCAGCTGCTGCCGCGCCGGCCGGACCTGAAGGTGATCGTCACCTCGGCCACCATCGACGCCGACCGCTTCGCCGAGTACTTTTCGTCGGCCCGGGGCAATGCGCCGGTGCTCATGGTGTCGGGTCGCACCTATCCGGTGGAGGTGCGCTGGCGGCCGTTCGAGGAAAGCCGCGAATACGACCTGAACAACGCCATTGCCGACGGCGTGGACGAGCTGTGGCGGGGTGGTGCGGGTGGCGACATCCTGGTGTTCCTGCCGGGCGAGCGCGAGATCCGTGAGGCCGCCGACCACCTGCGCAAGCACCTGGCGCACCAGCCGGTGCTGCGCAATGCCGAGGTGCTGCCGCTGTTTGCCCGACTGTCGCAGGCCGAGCAGGACCGCATCTTCCAGCCACACGGTCAGCGCCGCATCGTGCTGGCCACCAACGTGGCCGAAACCTCGCTCACCGTGCCCGGCATCCGCTACGTCATCGACGCGGGTACCGCGCGGGTCAAGCGCTACAGCTTCCGGCAGAAGGTGGAGCAGCTGATGGTCGAGCCCATCAGCCAGGCCGCCGCCAACCAGCGCGCCGGCCGTTGCGGTCGGGTGGCCGACGGCATCTGCATCCGCCTGTACGACGAGTCCGACTTCAACGCCCGCCCGCGCTTCACCGACCCCGAGATCCTGCGCAGCTCGCTGGCCGGTGTGATCCTGCGCATGAAGTCGCTGCACCTGGGTGCGGTGGAGGACTTCGCCTTCGTCGATGCGCCGCAGCGCCGCGCCATCGCCGACGGCTACCAGCTGCTGGCCGAGCTCGGCGCGGTGGACGACGCCAACGAGCTCACCCCCACCGGCCTGGCGCTGGCCCGGCTGCCACTGGACCCGCGCGTGGGCCGCATGATCCTGGAGGCGCGCGACCGGGGCGCCCTGGCCGAGGTGCTGGTGATCGCCGCCGCGCTCAGCGTGCAGGACGTGCGCGACCGCCCGCTGGACAAGCAGGCCCAGGCCGACCAGGCCCATGCCCGCTTCGACGACGAAAAGAGCGAGTTCAGCGGCACGCTGCGCCTGTGGAAATGGCTGGAGGACAGCCGGGGCGGCCACGGCACCGACCACAAGCTGAGCCACCGCCAGTACGAGAACCTGCTGCGCGAGCATTTCATCAACCCGCGGCGGGTGCGCGAGTGGCGCGACACCCACAGCCAGCTACTGACCGTGGTCACCGAACAGCGCTGGCCCATCAACAGCACGCCGGCGGGCTACGAGCCGCTGCACCTGTCCATGCTGTCGGGACTGCTGGGCAACATCGGCTGCAAGAACGATGCGGAGGACTGGTACCTCGGCGCGCGCGGCATCAAGTTCCACCGGCACCCCGGCGCCAACCTGAGCAAGAAGCCGGGCCGCTGGATCGTGTGCGCCGAGCTGGTGGAAACCACGCGGCTGTTCGGCCGGGGCATTGCCGCGATCGAGCCGCAGTGGCTGGAGCAGGTGGGTGCGCACCTGCTGAAGAAGCAGATGCTGGACCCGCACTGGGAAAAGAAGGCCGCACGCGTCTCGGCGCTGGAGCGCGCCACGCTGTACGGCCTGGTGGTCTACAGCCAGCGGCGGGTGGACTACAGCCGGGTGGACCCGGCCGGTGCGCGCGAGATCTTCATCCGCGAGGCCCTGGTGCAAGGCGATTGGGAGACCCGCCTGGCCTTTCTGGCGGCCAACCAGAAACTGGTGCGGCAGGTGGCCGAGCTGGAGCACAAGTCGCGCCGGCAGGACGTGCTGGTGGACGACGAGGTGGTGTTTGCCTGGTACGACGGCCAGATCCCGGCCGATGTCTGCAACGGCGCCAGCCTGGAGCGCTGGTATGGCCAGGCGGTGCGCGAGAACCCGAAGCTGCTGTACCTCACCCGTGAGGCCCTGATGCGGCACGAGGCCGCCGGCATCACGGCCCAGGCCTTCCCCCGCACCCTCCGCCTGGGCGGGGTGGACTGCGCCTGCAGCTACCTGCACGAGCCCGGCGATGCGCGCGACGGCCTGTCGGTGGCCTTGCCGCTGTTTGCCCTGAACCAGGCCAGCGAAGACCGTTGCGACTGGCTGGTGCCCGGCATGCTCAAGGACAAGGTGCTGGCCCTGCTCAAGACCCTGCACCAGCGCCCGCGCTCGCGCCTGGTGCCGCTGCCGGCCACCGCCGAGCGTTTTGCGGCGGAACTCTGCGAGCCCGAGGTGTTCGGCAGCGGCAACCTCATGGACGCCCTGCTCAAAAAGGTGCGGGCCGCCACCCAGCTCGACATCCAGCGGGCCGACATCAAGCCCGACATGCTGCCGCCGCACCACTTCATGCACCTGCGGGTGGTGGACGAACACGGCCGGCAGCTCGGCCAGGGCCGCAGTCTGGCGGCGCTGAAGGCCGAGCTGGGGGCGCAGGCGCGGGGTGCCTTCCAGGCCCTGGCCGCGCTGAAGGTGGCCAGGCCCGCCAGCCCGGCCCCCGCGGCGCCGGCGCCCGACAGTGGCGCGGCACGCCGGGTGGCTGCGCCGACGCCTGCGGCGCCTAAGGTCGACGCCAGCCAGCGCCACACCCGGTGGGACTTCGGCGAACTGCCGGAGTTGATGGAGATCCGCCAGGGCGCGCAGACCCTGGTGGGCTTCCCCGCGCTGGTGGACGATGGCGATGCGGTGCGCATCGAGGTGTTCGACGAACCGGATGTGGCCCAGGCCCGCCACCGGGTCGGGCTGCGGCGTCTGTTTGCGCTGCAGATCCGCGACGCCTTGAAGTACCTCGAGAAGAACATTCCCGGCCTGCAGGCCATGGCAGCGGCCTACATGCAGGTCGGCAAGGACAGTGGCGGCGGCACCCTGGAGGAACTGCGCAGCCAGTTGATCGACCTGGCGCTGGACCGGGCCTTTCTGGCCGAACCGCTGCCGGCCGACGAGGCCTCGTTCACCCGTCGGGTGGAGGAGGGCCGGGGCCGGCTCAACCTGATTGCCGCCGAGCTGGCGCGCAGCGCGGGGGCCATCCTGAGCGAATTTGCCGCTGCCCAGCGCAAGCTCAAGGACAGCAAGCCCCCGGCCGACGTGGCGACCGACATCCAGCAGCAGCTGGCGCGTTTGATCCCCCGGCAGTTCCTGGCGCAGACCCCGGCATCCCAGCTGCAGCACCTGCCGCGTTACCTCAAGGCCGTGCAGCTGCGGCTGGACAAGCTGAGGGCCGACCCCGCCCGCGATGCCGCCCGGCTGGCCGAACTGCGGCCGCAGGATCAGCGCTTCTGGCGGCTGGTGGCCGAGCGCAAGGGCGTGCAGGACACCCGGCTGCAGGAACTGCGCTGGCTGCTGGAGGAGTTGCGGGTGAGCTTCTTCGCGCAGGAACTGCGCACGCCCCAGCCGGTGAGCCTCAAGCGCATCGACAAGGCCTGGGCCCAGCTCAACGCCTGATCAGGCGCCTTCCACCCGGCCCTGGGCTGCGCTCATCGACGGGTCGGCCTGCAGCTTGCGCAGCAGGGCCTCGGCATCCTGGCGGGTGGCCACCTGCAACACCCGCACCTCGTGGCCCCGCACCGTGTTGGCCACCGAGGCCGGGTAACCGGCCTTCTGCAGGCGCATGCGCAGGGCCTCGGCTTCCGCCAGTCGGGGGAAGGTGGCGACCACGGTGCGCCACTGTCCGCCCTGGACCAGCACGCCCTGGCCCGGCTCGAGGTCGCCCTGGCCGATGAACTTGTTCAGCTGGGCCGGCGTGGCCTGGCCTGCCGGCTTTTCAGGCTGGCCGGTGAATACCACCCAGAACGCGCCGGGCTGGTTCAGCGCGATGGTCTCGCGACCGTCGCGCATCACGGCCACCGCACCTTCAAACACGCAGACCGCGTCGTGCTCGGCATCGCTCATGGCCCAGAAGTCGGTGCCGCGCACGCCCACGGTGGCCGTGGCGGTCTGCAGGCTCACGTCGCGCTTGATGCCCAGCGCCTTGCTGCGGTAGTCGGTGGCGTAGCGGAACACGCCGGTGATCAGCCGGAACTTGCCCGCCATCTGGTCCTGACCGTCCTTGCGGCCGGCCTCCAGGCCCTGCAGGGCCAGTTCGGTGGCCTCGCCCAGTTTCACCAGGCTGTTGTCGGACAGGCGCAGCACGGCGCGTGAGCCGCTGGCGGTGACGGCCACGTCCCCGGCCCGCAGGCGCTGTCCCGGCTCGGCCGCACGGCGGTCACCGTTGCGTTCCACCCAGGCGGGCAGCTGCACCGCCTCGACCACGGTGTCGGCGGGTGCCGGGGTGGCAGCACGGGTGGTGGCGGGCAGCCAGGCGGCCGCACCCAGCAGGAGGGCTGAGGCCAGGGCGATACGGCGGGAAGGCAGGAGGGGCTGGTGACGGGCGGTCTTCATCGGATCTGTGGGTGAGGGAGGAAGGCTGACCCCGTCGTGCGGGGGCAGATGCTGTATCGGCACGAATTCTCTACGCCGTAGGGCGGGCCATGGATGCAGCCGCTGGTCGCGACGGCCTTGGTCCGTGACGCATGTCCCGGGGGCGGTTTGCCCTGTTGCATCGCTGGGACATACTCCCGCCCGTTTGACAGCGCGGCAGCCATCGAGTGAACTCCGCGCGTTCAGACAGGAGACAACGGAATGGACCGCAGGGATTTTGTGGAGAGTTGTGCGATCGGCGCGGGCGCATTGGCCGCCACGCTGGCCACCGGGGCGTGGGCCGCTCAGGCCCAGGCCCGGTCGTACGGACGGGTGCTGCTGACCGACGACACCGGCCGCCCGATCAAGGCCTCGAGCCTGAAGGCGCAGGTCAATTACGTGTTCCATTACCCGTTCGAGGCCACACCGGTCTTCCTGCTCGACCTGGGCAAGGCAGCCCAGCCGGTCCAGCTCACCACCCGCGACAAGCAGACCTACCAGTGGCCGGGCGGCGTGGGCCCCAGGCGCAGCCTGGTGGCGTTCTCGGCCATCTGCGCCCACAAGCTGGTCTACCCCACGCGCGAGCTGAGCTTCATCAGCTTCCGCAAAGGCGGCGTGGCCAACCCGCAGACGCCCAGCAAGGGCAACGACCTGATCCACTGCTGTGCCGACCACAGTCAGTACGACCCGGCGCGCGGTGCACAGGTGCTGGCCGGGCCGGCCGAGCAACCTTTGTGCGCCATCCTGCTGGAGCACGACCCCAGGACCGATCAGCTCACCGCCACCGGCACTCTGGGCGGCGAGCTGTTCGACGACTTCTTCCGCAAGTACGAGATGAAGCTCAGCATGGAGATGGGCTCGGGCGTGCGCCGCACCGTGGCCGACCGATCCATGGTGCGCGAGCTGGAGCAGTTCTGCCGCAACCCGGTGCGCTGCTGATCAGAGACGCGCCAGGCGTCTGAGTGCCTCGTCCAGCGTGTCGTCGCGCTTGGCGAAGCAGAAGCGGATGACGCGCTGGTCAAAGCCGTTGCCGTAGAACGCCGACAGCGGAATGGCCGCCACGCCCACCTCGGTGGTCAGCCATTCGCAGAAGGCGCCGTCGGCCAGATCGCGCTCGGGCACCGCCAGATCCTCGATGCCGACGCACTGGAAATAGGTGCCTTCGCCGGGCAGCATGCGAAAGCGCGTACCGCCCAGGCCGGCGCGGAAACGGTCGCGCTTGGCGCCGTAAAACGCCGGCAGGTTCAGGTAGGGCGCCGGGTCGGCCATGTAGGCGGCCAGGGCATGCTGCACCGGCGTGTTCACGGTGAACACATTGAACTGGTGCACCTTGCGGAACTCGGCCGTGAGCGCTGCCGGTGCCACCACCGTGCCCACCTTCCAGCCGGTCACGTGGTAGGTCTTGCCGAAGCTGCTGACGATGAAGGCGCGCGCCGCCAGGCCCGGGTAGCGCGCTGCGCTCTCGTGCCGCTGTCCGTCGAACACCATGTGCTCGTACACCTCGTCGCTGATCAGCAGCACGTCGGTGGAGGCCAGCAGGGCGTCGAGCTGCTGCATCTCGGCGGCGGTCCAGCACATGCCGCTGGGGTTGTGCGGGCTGTTGACGAGCAGGGCGCGGGTCCTCGGCGTGATGGCCGCAGCGATGGCAGCAAAGTCCGGCCGGAAGGTGCCCGGTGTCAGCGGCACCCGCACGACCTGGCCGCCGGCCAGCTCGATGTTGGGCACATAGCTGTCGTAGCAGGGCTCGAGCACGATGACCTCGTCGCCCGGGTGCACCACCGCCAGGATGGCGGTCAGGATGGCCTGGGTGGCCCCGGCGGTGACGGTGACCTCGGTGTCGGGGTTGACCGTCAACCCGTAGAGCGCCTGCATCTTGGCGGCCAGCGCCTGCCGCAGGGCCGGCACGCCGGCCATGGGCGGGTACTGGTTGTGCCCTTGGGCCATGGCGGTGGCCACCGCCGCGGGCAGGGCCGGGTCGCAGTCGAAGTCCGGAAAACCCTGTCCGAGGTTCACCGCCCCATGTCGGGCAGCCAGTGCCGACATCACGGTGAAGATGGTGGTGCCCACCTGCGGCAGGCGGGACTGCAGGGCCGGCGTGACCGGTGCGGTGGCGGCGAGCGTGGTCATGTCAGAGTTCGTAGTCGTCGGGCGTACCGTTCATGGCACGGCTGATGGTGTCGCGGCTCAGGCGGTCGCTGAGCAGTTCGGCAAAGCGCAGCACGAAGTGGCGCAGGTAGGTGCCCCGCTTGAAGGCCACCCGCGCCAGGTTGTGGCCGAACAGCTGGCCGGCGGGCCGTGCCACCAGGCCGGGTGTGAGGTTTTCGCCCTGCATGGCCATCTCGGCCACGATGCCCACGCCCATGCCCAGCTTCACGTAGGTCTTGATCACGTCCGAGTCGATGGCCTCCAGCACCACGTTGGGCTGCAGGTGGCGCAGCGCGAACGCCTGGTCGATGCGCGTGCGGCCGGTGAAGCTGGGGTGGTAGGTGATCAGGGGCAGCGTGGCCAGATCCTCCAGGCTGATGCGTTCGCGCTCCACCAGCGGATGGTCGAACGGCAGCACCAGCACGTGCTGCCATTCGTAGCAGGGCAGGGTGACCAGTTCGGGGTAGTTCACCAGGGACTCGGTGGCCATGCCGATCTCGGCCACTTCCTCGATCAGCATGCGGGCCACCTGGTCGGGCGAGCCCTGGTGCAGGCTGATGCCGACCTTGGGGTAGGACTGGCGCAGCGCCGCCACCGGTCCCGGCAGCACGTAGCGGGCCTGGGTGTGGGTGGTGGCAATCGACAGCGTGCCGCTGTCCTGCGCCGAGTACTGCTCGCCGATGCGCTTGAGGTTGTTCACCTCGCGCAGGATGATGTCGATGCTCTTGAGCACCTGCGTGCCGGGCTCGGTGACCCGTTTGATCCGCTTGCCGTGCCGGGCAAAGATCTCGATGCCGAGCTCGTCTTCGAGCTCGATGATGGCCTTGGACACGCCGGGCTGCGAGGTGTGCAGCGCCTTGGCGGCCTCGGTCAGGTTGAGGTTGCGGCGGACCGCTTCCTGCACGAAACGGAACTGGTGCAGGTTCATGCCGCGCCCTCCAGCGCCAGCTGGGCCAGCAGGGCGGTCAGGCGCGGATCCTCGCCGGCCGTGGGCAGCTGGCGGAAGCTGACGCCCGGGTGGGCCTGCTGCAGCTCGGCCATGAGCACCGGCAGGTCCTCGCGGGCATGTTTGCCCATGCCGAAGAACAGGGGCAGCACCCGGACATCGGTGGCCCCCTGAGCAACCAGCCGGGCCGCTGCCGACGGCAGGTCGGGCTCGCACAGCTCCAGGTAGGCACAGGCCACGGCCGCCGACGGGTCGCGCCCTGCGATCTGCTGCGCCACCGACTCCACCGGCCGGCGCCACAGAGGGTCTCGCGAGCCGTGGGCAAAGACGATCACACCGAGCATGGCACTACCTCCGAAGGACCAGCCAGCCGAACGCTCCGAGCGAGACCAGCGAATAGATGAGGGCCGGCGACAGGGCCGCCAGCCAGGGTCGCCACTGGTTGAGGTTGCCGATGTAGCCGAACACGTTGTTGAGCAGGAAGAAGCTGATGCCGATCATCACGCCGCCGAACACATAGGTCGTGATGCTGCCGGAGCGGAAATGGAGGTAGGCGAAAGGCAGGGCCAGCACCACCATCACCAGGCACGACATCGGGTAGAACACCTTGCGCCAGAACTCGATCTCGTAGCGCTGGGCGGTCTGGCCGTTGGCCTCCAGATGGCGGATGTAGGCGAACAGGTCGGCGGTGCGCATGCGCTCGGGCTTGAGCAGGGCCACCGAGACCATCTCGGTGTTCAGGCTGCTGGGCCAGCGGAACGTCTCGAGGGCACTGCGCGTCACCTTCGACGAAGCCGCGCCAGCCGCATCGAACTCGCGGCGCTCCACCTCACGCAGCGTCCAGCTCTCGTCGCCCTCGATCTGGCCGGAACGGGCGTGCGCCGTGGAAACCAGGAAGCCCTGGTTGTTGAACTCGAAGATGCGGATGTTGCGCAGCTCGCCCTGCGCCGACATGGAGCCCACGTTGACCGAGAAGTTGCTGTAGGGCTGACGCTCCTTGAGCCAGGCGCCGGTCTGGCCCACGCTGATGTTGCCCTGGTAGCGGGCCTTGAGCAGCTGGCCTGCGCGGTCGGCCAGCGGGGCCAAATAGTCCCCCATGACGAAGGTGAAGGCCACGAACACAGCGCCCAGGCCGAGCAGCGTGCGAAGCGCCTTCCAGGGGCCCAGGCCGCTGGTGCGCAGGATGGTGTATTCCGACTGCTGTGCCATGCGGGCCAGCACGAACACCGTGCCGATCAGCACCGCCATGGGCATGAGTTCGTAGATCCGGCTGGGCATGAGCAGGCCCACGTAGCCCAGCGCGTGCGGCAGGCCGTACACCAGCGAGGCATCCAGCGGCGAGGCCCGCCCGATGGCGGGCAGCTCGTCGACCAGGTCGAAGAACGAGAACAGCGCCAGAAAGGCCACGAGCACGAAGGCCACGGCCCGCAGCACCTCGCCATAGATCAGGCGTCGCAAGGTCTTCATGGCGCGGTGCTCCTCAACCCGCCGAGCCAGCTGCGAAGGCTGATGTTGTGGTGGCGCTTGTAGAGCCACGCCAGCGACAGGACCATCACCCCCCCGTGCAGCCCCAGCATGAACGGCAGCAGCCCTATGACCCCTTGCGCCACCCAGCTCTGGCCGATGTTGAGCAGGTTGTAATAGAAGACGAAGGTGAACAGGGTGAAGAACAGGTTGCCTCCGCGGCCGGCCCTGGGGTTGCCCACGGTGGTGGCCAGGCCGATGAGCACGAAGTTGAAGGCGGTGATCGCCATGCCGATCCGCCAGCCCAGCTCCGACAGGTTGAGGCGATCGGGTTCGGTGACGAGCTGCCAGGTGCTTCGTGCCTTGAGCGGTTGCACCGCGCGCTGCCCCGGCGCGGCATTGCCCACCTGGGTGCCATATTCCTCGAACTCGCTGACCTTCAGGGCCGCCTGGGGCGATGTTTCCAGACGCTGCCCGTTGTTCAGCACCAGGTACTGCCGGTCCTGCATCACCTCGATCCGTCCGGACCGCGCAGAAGTGACCGATTCGCTGCCGTCCTTCTCGGTGCTGGCGATGAACACGTTGCGGCCCTCGGTGCCGGCGGCGGTGTCCTTGTCGATGAAGAACACCCGCCGGCCGTTGGACGACTCCTGGAACTGGCCTGGCGCGATCCGCTCGAGGTCTCCGCGCTGCTCGAACCGGGCTCGCAGCTCATCGGTCTGCTGGTTGGCCCAGGGCCATACGAAGAACACCATCACCGTGATGGTCAGCAGCACCGGCCAGGCGAAGCGCAGCACCGGCCCCAGAAAACCCCCCAGGGAGCGCCCGCTGCTGAACCAGATGATCATCTCGCTGTCGCGGTACATGCGCGAGAGGGTGAACACCACCGCAATGAACAGCGCCAGGGTGAGGATGGTGGGAGCCCGTCCGATGACGGTGTAGCCCAGCACCAGCATCACCTCCTCCGGATTGACGCTGCCCTGCGAAGCCGCGCCCAGCGTGCGTATCAGCAGCATCGTCAGCACGATGGTGAACAGCACCACCAGGGTCGCGCCGAAGCTGCGGGCCAGCTCTTTGCGGATGGAAGAATGAAATAACATCGATCGGACAAGGAAAACACGATTATGAACTTCGAACTCAAGTCCCTGACTCTGACGCAGGCGGCCCAGCTCCCGGTCGACGCCCTGCTGGTGGCCCTGCCCGACGACCTGCCCGCGGCGCTGGCCGCCAGTCCTGATGCGCTGTCGCGCCTGGCAGCGCACGCACTGGCCGACCTGGAGGCCGGTGTGGGCCAGATGATTGCGGCCTACAAGGTCGACGGTGTCAAGGCCGGGCGTGTCGTGCTGGTCCGTGCCGGCGACGGCTCGCCGGCAGCGGTGCGCAAGGCCGTGGCCGCCGGCACCTCGGCCCTGCGCCAGGGCGGTCTCGAAAAGCTGGCGCTGGTGCTCAGCGGTCTGCCGGACGATGCCCTGGCGGTGCGCATGGCGGTGCAGGCCTGCGCCGAAGCGAGCTACGCCTACACCACCACCAAGCCCTCGGCCAAGGCGCGCGCGCTCAAGCGGGTCACGGTGGCCGTGTCCGATGCGGGTGCGGTGCGTTCCGGTTTCGAGGTGGGCAAGGCGCTGGTGACCGGCGTGGAGTTCGCCAAGGAGTGGGCCAATCGCCCTGGCAACCATGCCACGCCCACCCACCTGGCCGAAGCTGCCAAGGCGCTCGGTCGCCAGCCGGGCATCAAGACCGAGGTGCTGGGCCCCAAGCAGGTGGCCGCCCTCGGCATGGGGGCCTTCATGGCGGTGGCCCAGGGCTCGGCCGAGCCGCTGCGCTTCATCGTGATGCAGTACAGCGGCGGTGCCAAGGGCGACGCGCCGGTGGTGCTGGTCGGCAAGGGCATCACCTTCGACACCGGCGGCATCTCCATCAAGCCGGCGCCCGAGATGGACGAGATGAAGTTCGACATGGGCGGAGCCGCCAGCGTGCTCGGCACCTTCGCGGCCCTGGCCGAGCTCAGGCCGGCGATCAATGTGGTGGGCCTGATCCCGAGCTGCGAGAACATGCCCGACGGCCTGGCGGTCAAGCCCGGCGATGTGGTCCGCAGCATGAGCGGCCAGACCATCGAGATCCTCAACACCGATGCCGAAGGGCGTCTCATCCTGTGCGATGCGCTCACCTACGCCGCCCGCTTCAAACCCCGGGCGGTGGTCGACATCGCCACCCTGACCGGTGCCTGCGTCATCGCCCTGGGTGCCGTGCGGACCGGTCTGTTCAGCGCCAGCGACGAACTGGCCACCGCCCTGCAGAAGGCCGGCGACACCTCGGGTGACCTGGCCTGGCGCATGCCGCTCGACGATGAATACGCCGAGGGGCTCAAATCGAACTTTGCCGACATGGGCAATGTGGCCGGTCGCGCGGCCGGGTCGGTGACCGCCGCCAAGTTCCTGCAGAAGTTCGTCGGCGACATGCCCTGGGCCCACCTGGACATCGCCGGTACCGCCTGGAAGAGCGGCGCTGCCAAGGGCGCCACCGGGCGGCCGGTGCCGCTGCTGCTGCAGTTCATCCTGGACCAGGCGCAGACGGCTCCCGCCCGGTCCGCTCGGCGCAAGGCCCGCGCCTGAACCCATGCCGGCCGAAGTCGCGTTCCATTTCAATGCCCCGGACCGGGTGGCCTATGCCTGCCGGCTGCTGCGCAAGGCCTACCTGAAGGGCGCCCGTCTGTGGGTGCGGGTGGCCCCCGAAGACCTTGAAAGGCTCGACCAGGCCCTGTGGATCAGTCAGCCGGGCGACTTCGTTCCTCACAGCCGTGAGGGCGACGCCCCCGAACTGCTGCGCCATTCGCCGATCCACCTGGCCACAGCTGCGCCACAGGCCGGGGATCGGCAGGTGCTGGTCAATCTGTGCGATGACGTGGCGGAAGGCTGGGACCGGTTCGAGCGTGTCATCGAGGTGGTGACCCAGTCCGAGGAAGACCGCCTGAAGGCGAGGGACCGGTGGCGCACCTACCGGGTGCAGGGCATCGAGCCGGTGCGCCACGATCTGGCATCGGCCGCCCCATGATGGTTCGGGTCCAGCATCGACGCCGCTAATGCGGCATTCGATGTTGCGATTACGCATGAGGAAAACCCTTGGCTGCCACATGCCGGCTTCGCAGCGTGAAATCTGCCGGTTTTTTGGGGTATCTTTATGCAGTGGAGAAAAAAGTTCCCTCCGCGTTTCAACTTCATCCCTTTCGAGGAATCCCCATGCAACTGAACATCAAACTGGCCGTCATCGCCGCGGCTGTGGCGCTTGCGGCTTGTGGCAAGAAGGAAGAGGCCGCTGCGCCCGCCGCCGCTCCCGCTGCTGCCCCCGCAGCTGAAGCCCAGGTCGTCAAGATCGGTCACGTTGGTCCCACCAGTGGCGCCATCGCCCACCTGGGCAAGGACAACGAGAACGGCGCCCGCATGGCCATCGAAGAGCTGAACGCTGCCGGCCTGACCCTGGGTGGCAAGCCGGTCAAGTTCGAGCTGCTGGCTGAAGACGACGCCGCCGACCCCAAGCAGGGCACCGCCGCTGCCACCAAGCTGGTGGACGCCAAGGTCGCCGGCGTGATCGGTCACCTGAACTCCGGCACCACCATCCCGGCCTCGCAGATCTACAACGACGCCGGCATCCCCCAGATCTCTCCCTCTGCCACCAACCCCAAGTACACCCGCCAGGGCTACCAGGGCGCTTTCCGCCTGGTGGCTGACGACGTGCACCTGGGTGGCACCCTGGGCAAGTACGCTGTCCAGACCCTCAAGGCACAGAACGTGGCCGTCATCGACGACCGCACCGCCTACGGTCAGGGCGTGGCTGACGAGTTCGAGAAGGGCGTGATCGCCGCCGGCGGCAAGGTCGTGGGTCGTGAATTCACCAACGACAAGGCCACCGACTTCAACGCCATCCTGACCACCCTGAAGGCCAAGAAGCCCGACGTGGTGTTCTTCGGCGGCATGGACGCCGTGGCCGGCCCGATGCTCAAGCAGATGAAGCAGCTGGGCATCAACGCCAAGTTCATGGGCGGCGACGGCATCTGCACCTCCGAGCTGCCGAAGCTGTCGGGTGACGGCATGGCCGACGAGCAGGTCTACTGCGCCGAAGCCGGTGGTGTCGAAGGCGAGCAGAAGGCCGGCATGGACAAGTTCCGCGCCGACTTCAAGGCCAAGTTCAACGCCGACGTCCAGGTGTATGCCCCGTACGTGTACGACGCCGTGAAGGTCATGGCCAACGCCATGGTCACCGCCGGCTCGGCCGACCCCAAGGTCTACCTGCCTGCCCTGAAGGCCACCAACTACAAGGGCGTGACCGGCAACATCGAGTTCGACGAGAAGGGTGACATCAAGAACGGTGCCCTGACCCTCATGACCTACAAGGGCGGTGCCCGCACCACCATCGCCGTGATCCGCTGATCGACCGATCGGTCCTCACGCAGAAAAGCCGCCCCGAGGGGCGGCTTTTTCATGGGCGATCGGGCTGCGAAAGCCCGTCAGCTCAGTAGCTGTTGCGACGGTTGCCGTCGTAGCCACCGCCGAAGCCGCCGCTGCGCGGGGCGCGCGCTTCCATGGGGCGGGCAATGTTGACCGTCAGGTCACGGCCACCCATGTTCTTGCCGTGCATGGCCTGGATGGCGGCTTCGGCTTCGGCCGGGCTCGACATCTCGACGAAGCCGAAGCCCTTGGAGCGGCCGGTGTCGCGCTCCATCATGACCTTGGCGGACTGCACCTGGCCGAAGGAGGCGAATTGTTGCTGGAGGTCTTCGTCGCGAACCGAGTAAGACAGGTTGCCGACGTAAAGTTTGCTGCTCATGATGAGCCTTTCAGAATGTGCGCTGCGCGTGGCTGTGCGCGTGTCATGGACGGTCCTGTGGAAGGACCGAAAGAAGCTCGCCTGGGGAGGAAGTCAGACCACCGGCGGGGGCCCAGGACGGGCCGGTGCGGTGGAGGTGTGCGGTGTTGGGGGTACCGCTGCCCGAATCAAACTTGTCTGTTGCTGAGGAAAGCATTCGCAACAGTGGGCGGAGTGTGACAGCGTTCCGCGGTTCGCACAACCTTTGTTTTCTGACGGCGCGGTGCAAGCACCGGAAATGAGAAGCCCCTGCGATCGCGAGATGGCAGGGGCTTGCATGGTGTGGCGGAGAGGGCGGGATTCGAACCCGCGGTGGGGATTAGCCCACACACGCTTTCCAGGCGTGCGACTTAAACCGCTCATCCACCTCTCCGCGAAGCCTGCGATTGTAGCAGGGCAGGAGGTCCGTTTTTGCAGGACTTGCCGTTCAGGTGGCGGCGCTGCCGTCGGTGGACCTGCGCCATGCATGCCGCTGAAGCGTTTCCAGATCCACGAACTGGAGGGTGGAGGCGTGGGTGGCCTCCAGGATCACCGGCGGGGCCACGCCGGCGGTCAGGGCCTCCTTCCAGCGCCGCACGCACAGGCACCAGCGGTCTCCAGGCCTGAGACCTGGAAAGCGCCATTCAGGTCGGGGGGTGCTCAGGTCGTTGCCGACCGCTTGCGAAAAGGCCAGGAAATCGGCCGTGACGCGGGCGCACACCACATGGGTGCCGACGTCGTCGGGGCCGGTGTGGCAGCAGCCATCACGATAGAAACCGGTGACGGGGTCGAACGAGCACGCCTGCAGCGGCTCGCCCATCACGTTGAGGGCATCGTGGTCCATGGGGTTCAGCGAGCAGGGCTATGGGTGGCGTTGACCATCTTCATGGCCGAGGCGATCAGGGACGACACCTCGGTCATGTTGCCGGGCACGATGAGGGTGGTGGTGGCGTCGGCAGCTACCTTGGCATAAGCGTCCACCGCCCGTTCGGCCACCTTGAGCTGCACCGCTTCCTGACCGCCGGGCTGGCGGATCGCGGCGGCCACGCGTTCGATGGCCTGGGCCGTGGCTTCGGCCACCGCGGTGATGGAGGCGGCCTCGCCCTGCGCATTGTTGATGGCGGCCTGCTTCTCGCCTTCGGAGCGGGCAATGAAGGCCTCGCGCTCGCCGGTGGCGATGTTGATCTGTTCCTGACGACGGCCTTCGGAGGCCGCGATCAGGGCGCGCTTCTCCCGCTCGGCCGTGATCTGCTGCTGCATGGCGTGCAGGATCTCCTTGGGCGGGGTGAGGTCCTTGATCTCGTAGCGCAGCACCTTCACGCCCCAGTTGAGGGCGGCCTCGTCGATGGCCTGCACCACCTGGGCGTTGATGATGTCGCGCTCCTCGAAGGTCTTGTCGAGTTCGAGCTTGCCGATGACGGAGCGCAGCGAGGTCTGCGCGAGCTGGGTGACGGCCACGATGTAATTCGATGAGCCGTAGCTGGCACGCATCGGGTCGGTGACCTGGAAGTACAGGATGCCGTCGACCTGCAGCTGGGTGTTGTCGCGGGTGATGCAGATCTGGCTGGGCACGTCCAGCGGAATCTCCTTGAGGCTGTGCTGGTAGGCCACCTTGTCGATGAAGGGCACGATGAAGTTCAGGCCGGGTGCCAGTGCGGTGTGGTACTTGCCGAGCCGTTCCACCACCCAGGCGTTCTGCTGGGGCACGACCTTGATCGAGCTCTTGATGAAGATGGCCGCTATGACGATGAGGACGATCGCGATTTCCATGAGGGGGTTCCTTGGGGAAGAGGGAAAGGGGTCAGGCGCGGTCGAGCACCAGGCGGTTGCCGACCAGTTCGATCACCCGGTGCGGTCCGGGTTCAGGCGCCAGTCCGACGCGGGGGATGGCGGTCCAGCGGGCACCGCGGTACTGCACATGCGCAGTGCCGTCAGCTTCCCAGGCCAGCACCTGCACCACCTCGCCGATGTCCAGGTTGACGTCACGGCGGGCGCCTGCCGGCAGATCGGAGGCCTGACGGCGTCGCAGCACCGTCCAGACTGCCACGGCGCCGGCGCCCACCACGGCAGCGGCCACCAGCTGGGCGGTCAGGCCCAGACCGCCATGGGCCGCCAGGGCGCCGGCCCCCAGGCCCAGCGCCACCATGAGCAGGTAGAAGGTGCCGGTGAACAGTTCCAGGGCCACGGCACCGCCTGCCAGCAACCACCAGATCGTCGACATTGCCATCGGATGCGCCTTTCATGCCGGCAGCTTGTGGCCGGTTCCCGGTCGATTCTGCGACAAAAGCCACCGTCCGCCGCCGGGAGGACACGCGATTTCCGTACACTTCGGCCCTTGCCCGACGGCGTGAGGTCGTCGGGCCTTTTCTTTGTGGCCTTCGGGCCTGCATGTTGGGCGGCGTGGCCGCGCCTGGCTGGAGCTTGAGATGAAATTCCGTTTTCCCATCGTCATCATCGACGAGGACTTCCGTTCCGAGAACAGCTCGGGCCTGGGCATCCGCGCCATGGCGCAGGCCATCGAGAGCGAAGGTTTCGAGGTGGTGGGCGTAACCAGCTACGGCGACCTGAGCCAGTTCGCCCAGCAGCAGAGCCGGGCCAGTGCCTTCATCCTGTCCATCGACGACGAGGAGTTCACCCCCGGTCCCGAGCTCGACCCGGCGGTGCTGAACCTGCGCAACTTCATCGAGGAGGTGCGGCGCAAGAACACCGAGGTGCCGATCTACATCTACGGCGAGACCAAGACCAGCCGCCACCTGCCCAACGACATCCTGCGCGAGCTGCATGGCTTCATCCACATGTTCGAGGACACGCCGGAGTTCGTGGCACGCCACATCATCCGCGAAGCCAAGAGCTATCTGGAGGGCATCCAGCCGCCGTTCTTCAAGGCGCTGCTCGACTACGCCGAGGACGGCTCCTACTCGTGGCACTGTCCAGGCCACTCGGGCGGTGTGGCCTTCCTGAAGACGCCGGTGGGGCAGATGTTCCACCAGTTCTTCGGCGAGAACATGCTGCGGGCCGATGTGTGCAACGCGGTGGAGGAGCTGGGCCAGCTGCTCGACCACAACGGCGCCATCGGTGCTTCCGAGCGCAACGCCGCGCGCATCTTCAATGCCGACCACTGCTTCTTCGTCACCAACGGCACCAGCACCAGCAACAAGATGGTGTGGCACCACACGGTGGCGCCGGGCGATGTGGTGGTGGTGGACCGCAACTGCCACAAGAGCATCCTGCACTCGATCATCATGACCGGCGCCATCCCGGTCTTCCTCAAGCCCACGCGCAACCACTACGGGATCATCGGCCCCATTCCCCAGGCCGAGTTCGAGATCGAGTCCATCCAGGCCAAGATCCGCGCCAACCCGCTGCTGGCCGGTGTGGACGCCGAATCGGTCAGGCCCCGGGTGCTCACGCTGACCCAGTCGACCTACGACGGCGTGCTCTACAACACCGAGGCCATCAAGCAGATGCTCGACGGCTACGTGGCCAATCTGCACTTCGACGAGGCCTGGTTGCCGCATGCCGCCTTCCACCCGTTCTATGGCAACTTCCACGCCATGGGCAAGAAGCGGGCGCGCCCCAAGGAATCGGTGGTGTATTCGACCCAGTCCATCCACAAGCTGCTGGCCGGCATCAGCCAGGCCAGCCACGTGCTGGTGCAGGACTCGCAGAACGTCAAGCTGGACCGCCACCTCTTCAACGAGGCCTACCTGATGCACACCAGCACCAGCCCGCAGTACGCCATCATCGCCAGCTGCGACGTGGCCGCGGCCATGATGGAGCCGCCCGGCGGCCGCGCGCTGGTGGAGGAAAGCATCCTGGAGGCACTCGATTTCCGCCGCGCCATGCGCAAGATCGAGGACGAGTTCGGTGCCGACGACTGGTGGTTCCAGGTTTGGGGACCGGAGCATCTGGCCGACGAGGGCGTGGGCGAAGCCCGCGACTGGGTGCTCAACCGGCAGAAGGCCGACGACGGCCGCGACACCGAAAAGGACTGGCACGGCTTTGGCGACATGGCGCCGGGCTTCAACATGCTCGACCCCATCAAGGCCACCATCGTCACGCCCGGCCTCAAGCTCGACGGCAGCTTCGACGAGACCGGCATCCCGGCCTCCATCGTCACCAAGTTCCTCGCCGAGCACGGCGTGGTGGTCGAGAAGACCGGCCTCTACAGCTTCTTCATCATGTTCACCATCGGCATCACCAAGGGCCGCTGGAACACGCTGCTGACCGCACTCCAGCAGTTCAAGGACGACTACGCCAAGAACCAGCCGATGTGGCGCATCCTGCCGGAGTTCTGCCAGAAGCACCCGCGCTACGAGCAGATGGGCCTGCGCGACCTGTGCCAGCACGTGCACGAGATGTACGCCCGCTACGACATCGCCCGCCTGACCACCGAGATGTACCTGAGCGACCTCACCCCGGCCATGAAGCCGTCGGACGCCTTTGCCCACATCGCGCAACGCACCACCGAGCGGGTGCCGATCGACCAGCTGGAAGGCCGCATCACCACCAGCCTGGTCACGCCGTACCCGCCGGGCATTCCGCTGCTGATCCCCGGCGAGGTGTTCAACCGCAAGATCGTGGACTACCTGAAGTTCGCCCGCGAATTCAACCGCCAGTGCCCCGGCTTCGAGACCGACATCCACGGGCTGGTGGAGGTCGTCGGCGAAGACGGCCAGAAGGCCTACTTTGCCGACTGTGTGAAGTTGTCCAGCCAAGTCTGACGGGGGCCGGACCGCTACGCCTTGCTGGGGCCGGCGGATTCACCGGGCGGTCTTTCCCGTGCGCGCGGCGGGGTTGCTTCATCCGGTTCCGTCGTCGTCTCCGTACTGAGGGTGTCCGCTGCAACCCGCGGTGGCTTCAACCCAAGGAGATGTCATGATGAAGTTCCACGCCAATCGCAATCTGGTCGCCCTCGGGCTGGCACTGGCCCTGGCCGGCGGCAGCGCCATGGCCCAGGTCACTGTGGGCGGCGCCCCGATGTTCCCCACCAAGGACATCATCGACAACGCCGTCAATTCCAAAGATCACACCACCCTGGTGGCTGCGGTCAAGGCTGCCGGTCTGGTCGACACGCTCAAGTCCGCTGGTCCGTTCACCGTGTTTGCGCCCACCAATGCTGCGTTCGGCATGCTGCCCGCCGGCACGGTCGACAACCTGCTCAAGCCGGAAAACAAGGCCGCCCTGACCGGTGTGCTGACCTACCACGTGGTTCCCGGCAAGCTGGATGCCGCAGCGCTGTCCAAGGCCGTGACCGAAGGCAAGGGCTCCGCCATGCTGAAGACGGTCGCGGGCGGTACCCTGACTGTGAAGGCGCAGGGCGGCAAGGTCATGGTCACGGACGAAAAGGGCGGCGTCGCGCAGGTGACCATTGCCGACGTCATCCAGTCCAACGGCGTGATCCATGTGATCGACAAGGTGCTGCTGCCGCGCTGACATGAACAGCCGCAAAAAAGCCGCCCGAGGGCGGCTTTTTCATGCCTGAGGACACAGGCGATCAGGCCATGTTGTCCTTGCTCAGGCCGGTGGTCTGGCTGTAGCCACCGTCCACATAGGTGATCTCTGCCGTGACGCCGCCGGCCAGGTCGGACAGCAGGAAAGCCGCCACGTTGCCCACGTCCTCGATGGTCACGTTGCGGCGGATGGGGGACGCGCTGGCCACCACGTTGAGCAGCTTGCCGAAGTCCTTGATGCCGCTGGCCGCCAGCGTCTTGATCGGGCCGGCGCTGATGCCGTTGACCCGCATCCCGCGCGGACCCAGCGATTCGGCCAGGTAACGCACCGACGCTTCCAGGCTGGCCTTGGCCAGGCCCATGGTGTTGTAGTTGGGCACGGCGCGCAGCGAACCCAGGTAGCTCAGGGTCAGCAGGGCCGACTTGTCGTTGAGGTAGGGCAGGGCGGCCTTGGCCATGGCCGGAAAGCTGTAGGCGCTGATGTCGTGGGCGATGCGGAAGCTCTCGCGCGAAAGACCTTCCAGGAAGTCGCCGGCAATGGCCTCGCGCGGCGCAAAGCCGATGCTGTGCACGAAGCCGTCGAACTTGGGCCACACGGCGGACAGGTCGGTGAACAGGCGCTCGATCTGCGCGTCGTCGCCCACGTCGCAGTCGAACACCAGCTTCGAATCGAAATCGGCCGCAAACTCGGTGATGCGGTCCTTGAAACGTTCACCGACATAGCTGAATGCCAGTTCGGCACCTTGCTGGTGGCAGGCCTTGGCAATGCCGTATGCGATCGAGCGGTTGGACAGCACGCCCGTGATCAGCAGTTTCTTGCCCGCGAGAAAACCCATCATTCAATCTCCAGAAAAATTGCAGCAGAATTGTCGCATGACGTTTCTTCGCGCCTGCCTCTGCTTCTGCCTGGTCCTGCCGGCGTGGCTGATGGTCTCGGCGCCGGTCTGGGCAGCCCACGGCTACGCCATCTGGGGCGAGCTGAAGTACCCCGCCGGGTTCACCCACTTCGACTATGTCAATCCGCAGGCCCCCAAGGGTGGGGAGCTGCGGCTGGTCAGCAACCTGCGCACCAGCACCTTCGACAAGTACAACCCCTTCACGCTGCGGGGCAGCGCGCCGGCTTACCTGAGCAACCTGATGTTCGACAGCCTGCTGTCCGGCGCGCTGGACGAGAACGGCGCCGGCTATGGCCTGCTGGCCGAGGACGTGCAGGCCGCCCCGGACGGCCTGTCGGTCACCTTCCGGCTGCGCAGCACGGCCCGTTTCCACAACGGCGACCCGGTGCTGGCGGCCGATGTGAAGCACAGCTTCGACACCCTGATGGGCCCCCACACCTCCCCGGTCTACAAGACCATTCTGGCCGAGGTGGCGGGTCTGGACGTGCTGGACGAGCGCACGGTGCGCTACCGCTTCCGCAAGCCCAACCGCGAACTGCCGCTCACCGTGGGTGGTCTGCCGGTGTTCAGCCGCCAGTGGGGCAACCAGATCGATCCCAAGACCGGACAGCGCAAGACCTTCGACCAGGTGGTGACCGACATCCCCATCGGCAGCGGGCCGTACCGCATCGGTCCGGTGAACTTCGGTCGTGACATCACCTATGTGCGCGATCCGGCCTACTGGGCGCGGGATCTGCCGGTGCGCCGGGGCACCGCCAACTTCGACCGCATCACCGTCAAGATCTACAAGGACAACACCGCGCGGCTCGAAGCCCTGAAGGCCGGCGAGTTCGACCTGATGCGCTTCTTCTCGGCCGGCGACTGGGCACGGCGCGTCAATGGCCGGCGCTTCGACAGCGGCGAGCTGGTCAAGGGCGAGTTCCAGCACCGGCTGCCCACCGGCTTCCAGAGTTATGTGCTCAACACGCGCCGGCCCCCGCTGGACGACATCCGGGTGCGTCAGGCACTCGGCCTGGCGCTGGACTACGAATGGATGAACCGGCAGATGTTCTACGGCGCCTACCAGCGGGTGCGCGGCCTGTTCGGGAACACCGACTGCTCGGCCCAGGGCCTGCCGTCGCCGGCCGAGCTGGCGCTGCTGGAGCCCTGGCGCACCCAGCTGCCGGCCGCCGTGTTCGGCCCGGCCTATGCGCCACCCCGCACCGACGGCGACCAGTCGCTGCGCCAGAACCTGCGCCAGGCCCAGGCCCTGCTGCGCGAGGCCGGCTGGACGGTGCGTGACGGCGCGCTGCGCAATGCCCAGGGCAAGCCCTTCGTCCTGGAGTACCTGGACAGCGCCGAGGTGGGGGCCCGGGTGGTGGCGCCCTGGACCCGCAACCTGGAGAAGCTCGGCGTGCAGCTGCGCTTCCGCCCGGTGGACTTTGCCCTCTACCAGCAGCGCCTGCGCACCTTCGACTTCGACATCATTTCGCTGGCCTACGGCGGCACCAGCACGCCCGGCGCCGAATACGCCGACCTCTTCGGCAGCCAGGCCGCGCGCACCGAGGATTCGGGCAACCACACCGGGCTGGCCAACCCGGCGGTGGACGCCCTGATCGAACGCATGACCGCCGCCAGCGACCGCGCCAGCTTCACTGCCGCCTGCCGCGCGCTGGACCGGGCCGTGAGCCACAGCCATGTGCTGATCCCGCAGTGGTCGGCCACCACCCACCGCATGGCCTACAACGCCTGGCGTCTGGCACGGCCGGCGCAGATGCCGCCGTATGCCTCCGGCGAGGTCTGGGCGATCGACACCTGGTGGGCAAAACCATGAACACCCCCGCGCCGCGCTTCGCGCGTCACCCCCTCAAGGGGGCCACACCAACGGCCTGGCACAGCCAGTTCCGTGGTGTGTGGCGGCCTGAAGAGGGTCGATGAAACATGTGGGTCTACATCCTCAAACGACTGCTGCTGATGATCCCCACCCTGCTGGGCGTCCTGCTGCTGACCTTCGTGGTGATCCAGTTCGTGCCCGGTGGTCCGGTGGAGCAGTACCTGGCCGAGGCCCGTGCCGCCGGGGGTGCAGCGGGTGCCGAGGGCGGGGCGGTGTACCGGGGTGCCCAGGGCGTGGACCCCAAGCGCATCGAGCAGATCAAGGCCCTCTATGGCTTCGACAAGCCTGCCCATGAGCGCTTCTTCCAGATGCTGGGCCAGTTCGCCCGCTTCGACCTGGGCACCAGCTTCTTCCAGAACAAGCCGGTGGCCGACCTCATCATCGAGAAGCTGCCGGTCTCCATCACGCTGGGCCTGTGGACCTTCCTCATCAGCTACGGGGTGGCGGTGCCGCTGGGCGTGGCCAAGGCGGTGCGCGCCGGCACCCGGTTCGACCTGGTCACCACCCTCATCATCCTGGTGGGCTACGCCATTCCCGGCTTCGTGCTGGGCGTGGCGCTGCTGGTGATCTTCGGCGGGCAGCTGCAGTGGTTCCCGTTGCGCGGGCTGACCTCGTCCAACTGGGAGGAGCTGTCCTGGGGGGCACGCATCGTCGACTACCTCTGGCACATCACGCTGCCGGTCACCGCCATGGTGCTGGGCAGTTTTGCGGTGACCGCCATGCTGACCAAGAACGCCTTCCTGGAAGAGATCCGCAAGCAGTACGTCATGACGGCCCGGGCCAAGGGCCTGAGCGAGCGGCAGGTGCTGTGGAAGCATGTGTTCCGCAATGCCCTGATTCCCATCGTCACCGGGTTCCCGGCGGCCTTCATCGGCGCCTTCTTTGCCGGATCGCTGCTGATCGAGACGCTGTTCTCGCTCGACGGGCTGGGCCTGCTCAGCTACGAGAGCGTGATCCGGCGCGACTATCCGGTGGTGCTGGGCACACTGTTCCTGTTCACGCTCATCGGCCTGGTGACCAAGCTGATTTCCGACCTGTGCTACGTCTGGGTCGATCCCCGGGTGAAGTTCGACTGATGACCGACACCGCCGCCACCCGTCCTGTCCCGCTGAGCCCCGGTCGCCGCGCCTGGCACCGCTTCCGCCGCAACCGGCTGGGCTACTGGAGCCTGATCGGCTTCTGTGTGCTGGTGGCACTCAGCCTGGCCGCCGAGCTGGTGTCCAACGACCGGCCGCTGGTGGTGCGCTTCGACGGCCAGTGGTACTTCCCCATCGTGCAGGACCATGCCGAGACGGTGTTCGGCGGAGACTTCGACACGCCCACCGACTACCTAGACCCGTTCATCAAGGAACAGATCACCCGGGGCAGCAACTGGGCGATCTATGCGCCCAACCCCTACGGGCCCAAGACCATCAACTACTTTGCCGAGCTGCCCAATCCCTCGCCGCCGTCGGCGGCCAACTGGCTCGGCACCGACGACCGCGGTCGCGACCTGCTGGCCCAGCTGATCTACGGCTTCCGGGTGAGCGTGCTGTTCGCGCTGGCGCTGACCGTGATCGGCGTGCTGCTGGGCGTGCTGACCGGCGCCATCCAGGGTTTCTTCGGCGGACGCACCGATCTGGCCTTCCAGCGCTTCATCGAGATCTGGAGCTCCATGCCCGAGCTCTATCTGCTGATCATCTTCTCGGCGGTGTTCGCGCCCAGCGTCGGCCTGCTGCTGGTGCTGCTCAGCCTGTTCGGCTGGATGGGCCTGTCGGACTATGTGCGGGCCGAGTTCCTGCGCAACCGCCAGCTCGACTATGTGCGCGCCGCCCGCGCCATGGGTCTGAGCAACAGCCAGATCATCTGGCGCCATGTGCTGCCCAACAGCCTCACGCCGGTGGTGACCTTCCTGCCGTTCCGCATGAGCGCGGCCATCCTGGCACTCACCTCGCTCGACTTCCTCGGGCTGGGCGTGCCGCCCGGCACACCCTCGCTGGGCGAACTGCTCAGCCAGGGCAAGAACAACATCGACGCCTGGTGGATCTCCATCTCCACCTTCGGCGTGCTGGTGGTCACCCTGCTGCTCCTGACCTTCATGGGCGATGCGCTGCGCGACGCCCTCGATCCCCGCAAGGCCGACGCATGAGCACCGATCCCACCCCTTTGCTGGATGTGCGTGGCCTGCAGGTGGCCTTTGGCGGCCGCCCGGTGGTGCATGGCATCGACTTCGCCATCGCTCCGGGAGAGAAGCTGGCGCTGGTGGGTGAATCGGGTTCGGGCAAGACGGTGTCGGCGCTGTCGCTGCTGCGGCTGGTGCAGAACGCCGAGGTCGGCGGCCAGGCCCTGCTGGACGGGCGCGACCTGCTGGCCTTGTCGGAGCGTGAACTGCGTGGCGTGCGCGGCGACGAGGTGGCGGTCATCTTCCAGGAGCCCATGACCGCGCTCAACCCACTCTACACCGTGGGCCAGCAGATCGCCGAGGTGCTGCAGCTCAAGAAGGGCCTGACGGCCGCCCAGGCCCAGGCCGGCACGGTCGAGCTGCTGGCCTCCACCGGCATCCCCGAACCGCAACGTCGGGCCGGGGCCTACCCGCACCAGCTCAGCGGCGGCCAGCGCCAGCGCGCCATGATCGCCATGGCCCTGGCCAGCTCGCCCAAGCTCCTGCTGGCCGACGAACCCACCACCGCCCTGGACGTGAGCCTGCGCGGCCAGATGCTGGACCTGCTGTCCGACCTGCAGCGCCAGCACGGCATGGCGGTGCTGCTGATCACCCACGATCTGAATCTGGTGCGGCGTTTTGCCGACCGGGTGGCCGTGATGGAGCACGGCCATCTGGTGGAGCAGGGCAGCGTGGCCGACGTCTTTGCCGCCCCGGCCCACCCCTACACCCGCATGCTGCTGGCCAGCCGGCCAGAACGCGATGTGGTCGAAGTTCCCCCGGACCAGGCGCCGGTGCTGCTGCAGGCCCGGGCCCTGGAAGTGGCCTACCCGGTGCCGCTGCCCGGCTTCAAGGGCTGGTTCCGCAAGGGCCGCTTCGTGGCCGTCCGGCAGGCGCAGTTCGAACTGACCCAGGGCCGCACCCTGGGCGTGATCGGCGAGTCCGGATCGGGCAAGTCGACGCTGGCCCTGGCTGCACTGGGTCTGGTGCCGCACGCCGGCGGGCTGCAGGTGGCCGGCACCTCCTGGCAGGCCTGCCGTGATCTGGCGGCCCAGCGTGCGGTGCGCCGGCGGGTGCAGGTGGTGTTCCAGGACCCTTTCTCGTCGCTCTCGCCCCGCATGACGGTCGAACAGATCGTCGGTGAGGGTCTGACCATCCACCACCCCGGCCTGTCGGCTGATGAGCGGCGCGCTCGGGTGGCGGCGGCCCTGGCCGATGTGGGCCTGGTGGACGATCCCCGGCGTGGTGGTGACTGGCTGCAGCGCTACCCCCATGAATTCTCCGGCGGCCAGCGTCAGCGGCTGGCCATCGCCCGGGCCCTGATCGTGGAGCCCGACCTGCTTGTGCTGGATGAGCCCACCAGCGCCCTCGACGTGACGGTGCAGAAACAGGTGCTGGGCCTGCTGCAGCGCCTGCAGCGCGAACGCGGGCTGGCCTATCTGCTGATCACCCACGATGTGGACGTGATCGCCGCCATGGCGCACGACGTCATCGTGATGAAGGACGGCGAGGTCGTGGAGGCCGGGCCGGTGACGCAGGTGCTGTCGGCCCCGGCACACCCCTACACGCGCCTGCTGGTGCAGGCCGCAGCCTGAACGGTGATGAACGCTTCCCGTCCAGCCGTCACCCTGGCCTCACCCTGGCGCTGGCTGCGCCTGGGCTGGGCCGACCTGGTCCGCAACCCGGTTCCGGGTCTGGTGCACGGGCTGCTGGTCACCGCCTTCGGCGGTCTGCTCCTGCTGCTGGCCCGTGACCGCTTCTGGCTGCTGGCCGGTGCGTTTTCCGGCTTCCTGATCGTGGCCCCCATCCTCGCCACCGGCCTGTATGCGGTCAGTCGGGCCTTGCAGGACGGGCGGCGCATGGACATGGCGGAGGTGCTGGGCTTGTGGCGTTCGGGTGAAGGCCGGCTGGTGCGGTTCGGTCTGCTGCTGGGTCTGGCCGGCACCGGCTGGGTGCTCACCTCGGCCGGGCTGATCACGCTGGCCTCGCCCACCCCCATCGAGAGGCCGCTGGACTTCCTCCGTTTCGTGGTGCTGGCCCCCGAGCCGGGGCTGTTCGAGCTCTGGCTGCTGCAGGGCGCGCTGCTGGCCACCCCGGTGTACGCCTCCACCGTGGTGGCGCTGCCCATGCTGGTGGACCGACCGGTCCAGGTGCATCAGGCCGTGATGGCGAGCTGGCGGGCGGTGGCGGCCCATCCGGCACCGATGGTGCTGTGGGCCCTGCTGATCGCCATCCTGGTCGGTCTGGGCATGGTGATGGCCCTGGTGGGGCTGGTGCTGGTGATCCCATGGATCGCCCATGCCAGCTGGCATGCCTACCGCGATCTGGCGGCCGCCTGACATGGAAGGCACGCTCTGGGGGTTCACCGAGGCCCAGATCGCCCAGTTCGGGCTGACCTTCGGGGTCGGCGCCTTCATCCTGTACATGCTGTTCATCGTCTTCAATCTGGCCCGGGAGTCCAGGGCGGGGCGGTTCGGCACCTTCGTGCTGTTCATGGTGCTGTCCTTCGGCATGCTGGGTTTCCTGGCCAAAAACCTGATCCAGTGGCTGCTGGGCATCTGACGGGGTGCTGCGGCTTGCATCGGGGGTGTCGTGCGCGTTACAATGCCGGCTTCACGACCAAATGGGCGGGTTACTACCGGCCCATTTTTTTTGGCTGAACGGCTTTGGGGCGGCTTCGGGGCAACTCCCGGGTACCTCGGCCCCTGACACCCCGAGCACAGCTCCTGAACAACGCATACATGGCCTGGCAAGACACCGTCGCGCAAACCGTCACCGGACTGGGTTTCGATCTGGTCGACCTGGAGCGGTCGGCTGGCGGTCTGCTGCGCGTCACCATCGACTGGCCGTGGACGCCGCCGGCCGAGGGGGAGCCCCGGGCGGCCGAGCGTTTCGTCACCGTCGAGGACTGCGAGACCATCACCCGCCAGCTGCAGTACCTGCTGGAGGTGGAGGGCCTGGACTACCGCCGCCTGGAGGTGGGTTCGCCCGGCATCGATCGGCCGCTGCGTCACGAGATCGACTTCCAGCGCTTCGCGGGCGAGGTGATCGACATCACCCTGAAGGCACCGCTGGGCGCCAATGGCGGGGCCGTGTCGGCAAGCCGCAAGAAATTCCGCGGCACGCTCGAGCGTGCTGCCGACGGTGTGCAATGGCAGATCGTCTGGAGCGACGAGCCCGAGCCCAAACCGGGCCAGCGGGTGAGCAAGAAGCGTCAGCCGGCACCGCTGCAGGCGCTGACGTTCTCGCTGGACGAACTGCAGCAGGCGCGACTGGCGCCTATCGTGAATTTCAAGGGCCGCAAGGCCCCGGGGGGATCGGCGGCCGAAGCCGGCTGAAGCCCGATCGAAGACAGAACAGACAAGCAATGCGAAAGGTGGGCGAGTGAAATGAACCGCGAAATGTTGATGCTGATCGATGCGATCTCGCGTGAGAAGAACGTCGAGCGCGATATCGTCATGGGCGCTGTGGAACAGGCCCTGGCCTCGGCCACCAAGAAGCTCTACAAGGGCGAGGTCGACATCCGTGTGGCCATGGATCCGGACACCGGCGCCTATGAGACCTTCCGCCGCTGGCTGGTCGTGCCCGATTCGGCCGGCCTGCAGAACCCCGACGCCGAAGAACTGCTCTCCGATGCCCGCGAGGAGATCGCCGACATCGAGGAAGGCGACTACATCGAGAAGCCGGTGGAGAGCGTGCCGATCGGCCGCATCGGTGCCATGGCCGCCAAGCAGGTGATCCTGCAGAAGATCCGCGACGCCGAGCGCGAGATGCTGCTCAACGATTTCATGTCGCGCGGCGACAAGATCTTCGTGGGCACCGTCAAGCGCATGGACAAGGGTGACCTGATCGTCGAGAGCGGTCGCGTCGAAGGCCGGCTGCGCCGCGGCGAGATGATCCCGAAGGAAAACTTCCGGACCGGCGACCGTGTGCGCGCCATGATCATGGAGGTCGACCTGACCCTGCGCGGCGCCCCCATCCTGCTGTCGCGCTCGGCCCCCGAGTTCATGATCGAGCTGTTCCGCCAGGAAGTGCCCGAGATCGAGCAGGGCCTGCTGGAAATCAAGAAGTGCGCCCGTGACCCCGGCTCGCGCGCCAAGATCGCGGTGCAGAGCAACGACCGCCGCATCGACCCGATCGGCACCTGCGTGGGCGTGCGCGGCTCCCGCGTCAATGCCGTGACCAACGAGCTCGCCGGCGAGCGCGTGGACATCGTGCTGTGGTCCGACGATCCGGCCCAGTTCGTCATCGGTGCCCTGGCCCCGGCCAACGTGGTGTCCATCGTGGTGGACGAGGAGCGTCACGCCATGGACGTGGTGGTGGACGAGGAAAACCTGGCCATCGCCATCGGCCGTGGCGGCCAGAACGTGCGCCTCGCGTCCGACCTCACCGGCTGGCGCATCAACATCATGACCGCCGACGAGTCGGCCCAGAAACAGGCCGAAGAGGCCGACGGCATCCGCAAGGTCTTCATGGCCAAGCTGGATGTGGACCAGGAGATTGCCGACATCCTGATCGAAGAAGGTTTCACCAGTCTCGAAGAAGTGGCCTATGTGCCGCTGCAGGAAATGCTGGAGATCGAGTCCTTCGACGAAGACACGGTGAACGAACTGCGCACCCGCGCCAAGGATGCCTTGCTCACCATGGAAATCGCCCGCGAAGAAAGCGTGGAAGAAGTCTCGCAAGATTTGCGCGACCTCGAAGGCGTGACCCAGGAGCTGATCGCCAAGCTGGCCGATGCAGGCATACACACCCGCGACGAGCTGGCCGACCTGGCCACCGACGAGCTCACCGACATCACCGGCCAGACGCCGGAAGAGGCCACTGCCCTGATCATGCAGGCGCGCGCGCACTGGTTCGCCGGTGACGAAGCGTCCTCGGCATCCTGAGCAGCGGAGGCCCACGGAGCAAAGAACCCATGACAAGTACCACCGTCGCCGAGCTGGCTGCCGAACTGAACAAACCGACCACCCTGCTGCTGGAGCAACTCTCCGCAGCCGGTGTGCCCAAATCCGCCGGATCGGACCCCGTGACCGAATCCGACAAGCAGATGCTGCTGAACCACCTCAAGGCCGCCCACGGCACGGCGGGCGGTGAGCGCAAGAAGATCACCCTGGTCAAGAAGTCGACCTCCGAGATCAAGCAGGCCGATGCCACCGGCCGCGCCCGCACCATCCAGGTAGAGGTCCGCAAGAAGCGCACCTTCATCAAGCGCGACGACGAGGTGGCCGTGCCGGAGGCACAGGCCGCTGCCGAGCCGCAGGCCCCGGCTGCACCGGTGATCGACCATGAGGAACTGGCCCGCCGCGAAGAGGAAGCCCGCCGTCAGGCCGAGCTGATCCGCCGCCAGGAAGAGGAACTCGCCGCCAAGCGCCAGCAGCGCGAGGCCGAAGAGGCCCGTGCCGCCGAGGCCGCCCGACTGGAAGCCGAGGCTGCCGCGGCCGCCGAGGCCGAACGGGCCCGCCAGGCGGCCGAGAAACCCGCCGCCGTGGCCGCCCCGGCCCCGGCCGCCGCGCCCGCGGTCGACCAGAAGGCGGTCGATGCCAAGGCCGAGGCCGTCCGGGCCGAAGCCGCCCGCGTGGCCGAAGCCAAGAAAGCCGAGGACCTGCGCGCCCAGGAGCTGATGGAACGTCGCCGCAAGGCCGAGGCCGAAGCGGCCAGCATCCGCGCCATGATGGCCACCCCGGCCAAGACCCTGGTGGCCAAGAAGCCCGAGCCGGCCCCCGATGCCAAGGCTGGCATCAAGGGCACGCTGCACAAGCCGGCCGGCACGCCTGTCAAGGCACCTGCCGGCGCTGCGGCCCCGGCCGCCGGCGTGGCGGGCAAGAAAGAGGTCAAGTCGGAGAACCTGTCCTCCACCTGGAAGGACGACGCGGCCAAGAAGAAGGAAATCAAGACCCGTGGCGACACCACGGCCGGCCGCTCCAACTGGCGCGGTGGTCCCAAGGGCCGCCGCAACGACCGCGATTCCCGCGACGGCGGCCAGAGCAACTTCCAGGCCCCGACCGAGTTCAAGGTCATCGAGGTGCATGTGCCCGAGACCATCACGGTCGCCGAGCTGGCCCACAAGATGAGCCTGAAGTCGTCCGAGGTCATCAAGCAGCTGATGAAGCTGGGCCAGATGGTCACCATCAACCAGCCGCTGGACCAGGACACCGCCATGATCGTGGTGGAGGAACTGGGCCACAAGGCGGTGGTGGCGGCACTGGACGATCCGGAAGCCTTCACCGACGAGGAATCGGCAATGCAGTCGGCCGAAGCCCTGCCGCGCGCCCCTGTGGTCACCGTGATGGGTCACGTCGACCACGGCAAGACCTCGCTGCTGGACTACATCCGTCGCACCAAGGTGGCGGCCGGCGAGGCCGGCGGCATCACGCAGCACATCGGCGCCTACCACGTGGACACCCCGCGCGGCACGGTCACCTTCCTCGACACCCCCGGCCACGAGGCGTTCACCGCCATGCGGGCCCGAGGTGCGCAGGCCACCGACATCGTCATCCTGGTGTGTGCCGCCGACGACGGCGTCATGCCGCAGACCAAGGAAGCCGTGAAGCACGCCAAGGCGGCCGGCGTTCCCATCGTGGTGGCCATGACCAAGGCCGACAAGCCCGAAGCCAACATCGACCGCGTCAAGTCGGAGCTGGTGGCCGAAGAGGTGGTGCCGGAAGAATTCGGCGGCGATTCGCCCTTCGTGGCCGTCTCGGCCAAGACCGGTCTGGGCATCGACGCACTGCTCGAGCAGGTGCTGCTGCAGGCCGAGGTGCTGGAGCTCAAGGCCCCGGTGGAAGCCATGGCCAAGGGTCTGGTGATCGAAGCCCGCCTCGACAAGGGCCGTGGTGCCGTGGCCACCGTGCTGGTGCAGTCCGGCACGCTCAAGGTCGGCGACGTGGTGCTGGCAGGCCAGACCTCCGGCCGCGTGCGCGCCATGCTGGACGAGAACGGCAAGCCGGCCAAGGAAGCCGGCCCGTCGATCCCGGTGGAGATCCAGGGTCTGTCGGAAGTGCCGCAGGCCGGCGACGAGTTCATGGTCATGGCCGACGAGCGCCGTGCCCGCGAGATCGCCACCTATCGCGCCGGCAAGTTCCGCAACACCAAGCTGGCCAAGCAGCAGGCTGCCAAGCTGGAGAACATGTTTGCCGACATGACCGCCGGCGAGGTCAAGACGCTGCCCATCATCCTCAAGGCCGATGTGCAGGGTTCGCAGGAAGCGCTGGCCGCGTCGCTGCTCAAGCTCTCGACCGACGAGGTCAAGGTGCAGCTGGTGTATGCCGGCGTGGGCGGCATCAGCGAATCGGACATCAACCTGGCCATTGCGGCCGGTGCCATCGTGATCGGCTTCAACGTGCGTGCCGATGCCGGCGCCCGCAAGCTGGCCGAGGGCAACGAGATCGATCTGCGCTACTACAACATCATTTACGACGCGGTGGACGAGCTCAAGGCCGCCATGTCGGGCATGCTGGCGCCGGAGAAGCGGGAAGAGGTCATCGGCACCGCCGAGATCCGCACCGTGTTCGTGGCCTCCAAGATCGGTACCGTGGCAGGCTGCATGGTCACCAACGGCATGGTCACGCGGTCTGCGCACTTCCGCCTGCTGCGCGACAACGTGGTGGTCTACACCGGCGAGCTCGAGTCCCTCAAGCGCCTCAAGGACGATGTCCGCGAGGTCAAGGAAGGCTTCGAGTGCGGTATCAAGCTGCGCAACTACAACGACATCAAAGAGGGCGACCAGCTCGAGTTCTTTGAGGTCAAGGAAGTGGCGCGCACGCTGTAAGGTCACCCATGCCCCGCAAAGCGTCCTCCGTGCCCAACCGCGGCTTCCGCGTGGCCGACCAGATCCAGCGCGATCTGGCCGAGCTGATCGCGCGCGAGCTCAAGGATCCTCGCGTGGGCATGGTCACCATCAACGCGGTCGAGGTCACGCCCGACTACGCCCACGCCAAGGTGTTCTTCAGCCTGCTCACCGGCGAGCCGGAGGAAACCCTGGCCGGGCTCAATGCCGCGGCGGGCTTCCTGCGCAACGGCCTGTTCAAGCGCCTGCACATCCACACCGTGCCCACGCTGCACTTCGTGTTCGACCGCACCACCGAGCGCGCGGCCGACATGAACGCCTTGATCTCCAAGGCCGTTGCATCGCGTTCCAAGAACGAGGAATGACCATGCAGCGCCACAGCACACGGGTGCAGCGGCGCCCTGTGCATGGGGTGCTGTTGCTCGACAAACCGCTGGGACTCTCCAGCAACCAGGCCTTGCAGAAGGCCAAGTGGCTGCTGCGCGCCGAAAAGGCGGGCCACACCGGCACGCTCGATCCGCTGGCCACCGGTGTGCTGCCGCTGTGCTTCGGTGCGGCCACCAAGTTCAGCCAGCTGCACCTGGACGCCGACAAGACCTACGAGACCGTGGTCCGTCTGGGCATCACCACCACCACGGCGGATGCCGAGGGTGAGGTGGTCGACATCCGGCCGGTGACCTGCACGCCCGGTCAGGTGGTGGAGGTGCTGGACCGGTTCATGGGTGCGATCGAGCAGGTCCCGCCCATGCACAGCGCCCTCAAGAAGGACGGCAGGCCGCTGTACGAATACGCCCGCGACGGGCAGACGGTGGAACGTGCGCCCCGCCAGGTCGTGATCCACGACATCGAACTGCTCGACCTGCAGCTCGCCGGCGATGCGCCGAGCCTGCGCCTGCGGGTGTGCTGCAGCAAGGGCACCTACATCCGAACCCTGGGCGAGGACATCGGTGCTGCCCTGGGCTGCGGCGGGCATCTGAGCCTGCTGCGGCGCGTGGCCACCGGGCCGTTTCATGCGGCCCAGTGCACCACCCTGGCCGAACTCGAGAGCCTGTCCGAGACCGAGCGGTCGGCACGGCTGCAGCCGGTGCAGCGCCTGCTGCCGGGTCATGCCCGCGTCACCCTGGGCCACGAGGATGCAGGCCGGTTCCTCAGCGGTGTGCGCCGCCGGGGCGACTGGCCCGACCTGGCCCAGGTGGCCGTCTATGGCCCGCCGGCCGCCGATGGCAGCGAGGTGCTGCTGGGCAGCGCCCATGTGCGCGGGGGAGAACTCATACCGGGGCGCTTGCTGAGCCCCATCGAAATCCAGCAGATCCAGGAAACCTCACCGGAACCCACACCATGAGCAAGCAAATTCGCAACATCGCCATCATCGCCCACGTCGACCACGGCAAGACCACCATGGTCGACCAGCTGCTGCGGCAGTCCGGCACCTTCGCCGAGCACGAGAAGGTGGTCGACACCGTGATGGACAACAACGCCATCGAACGCGAACGCGGCATCACCATCCTGGCCAAGAACTGCGCCGTGAGCTGGCAAGGCACGCACATCAACATCGTCGACACCCCCGGCCACGCGGACTTCGGGGGCGAGGTCGAGCGCGCCCTGTCCATGGTGGACGGCGTGGTGCTGCTGATCGATGCCCAAGAGGGCCCGATGCCCCAGACCCGCTTCGTGACCAAGAAGGCGCTGGCCCTGGGCCTCAAGCCCATCGTGGTGGTCAACAAGGTCGACAAGCCCGGTGCCAACCCCACCAAGGTGATCAACGAAGCCTTCGACCTGTTCGCCAACCTCGGCGCCAGCGACGAGCAGCTCGAGTTCCCGGTGGTCTATGCCTCGGGCATCAATGGCTGGACCTCGCTGGAAGAGGGCGCTCCCGGCGAGCAGTGGGGCCCGGACATGTCGGCCCTGTTCGACACCGTGCTCAAGCACGTGCCGGCCCAGAAGGGTGACCCGGACGCGCCGCTGCAGCTGCAGATCTCCGCCCTCGATTTCTCCACCTTCGTCGGCCGCATCGGCGTGGGCCGCATCAGCCAGGGCACCATCAAGCCCGGCATGGACGTGCTGGTGATGGAAGGCCCGGACGGCAAGTCGGTCAAGGGCCGCATCAACCAGGTGCTCACCTTCCAGGGTCTGGACCGGGTGCAGGCCCCCGAAGCCGGCCCGGGTGACATCGTGCTGATCAACGGCATCGCCGACATCGGCATCGGCGTGACCGTGACCGACCCGGCCAACCCGGCGCCGCTGCCCATGCTCAAGGTCGACGAGCCCACCCTGACCATGAACTTCTGCGTCAACACCAGCCCGCTGGCCGGTCGTGAAGGCAAGTACGTGACCAGCCGCCAGATCTGGGACCGCCTGCAGAAGGAACTGCAGTCCAACGTGGCCCTGCGTGTGAAGGAAACCGACGAGGACGGCATCTTCGAGGTCTCCGGCCGGGGCGAACTGCACCTGACCATCCTGCTGGAGAACATGCGGCGCGAAGGCTACGAGCTGGCCGTGTCCAAGCCGCGCGTGGTGTTCCGCGAGATCAACGGCGAGAAGTGCGAGCCCATCGAGCTGGTCACGGCCGACATCGAGGAGCAGCACCAGGGCGGCGTGATGCAGGCCCTGGGCGAGCGCAAGGGCGAGCTGGTCAACATGATCCCGGACGGCAAGGGGCGCGTGCGGCTGGAATACCGCATTCCGGCCCGCGGCCTGATCGGCTTCACCAACGAGTTCCTGAACCTCACCCGTGGTTCGGGCCTGATCAGCAACATCTTCGACAGCTACGAGCCGCACAAGGGCGAGATCGCCAGCCGCAAGAACGGCGTGCTCATCAGCATGGACGACGGCGAGATCTTCACCTACGCCCTGGGCAAGCTGGACGACCGCGGCCGCATGTTCGTGCGCCCGAACGACCCGGTGTACGAGGGCATGATCGTCGGCATCCACAGCCGCGACAACGATCTGGTGGTCAACGCCACCCGCACCAAGCAGCTGACCAACTTCCGCGTCTCGGGCAAGGAAGACGCCATCAAGATCACCCCGCCGATCGAGCTCACCCTGGAGTACGGCGTGGAGTTCATCGAGGACGACGAGCTGGTCGAGATCACGCCCAAGAGCGTGCGTCTGCGCAAGCGCTTCCTCAAGGAGCATGAGCGCAAGCGCGCCAGCCGCGAGGCATGAAGCTCAGCCACACCCGGGCCGTCTTTCTGATGGTGGTGGTGACCCTGCTGTGGTCCACCGCCGGGGTGGTGTCGCGCCAGCTGGAATCGGCGGCGCGTTTCGAGGTGACGTTCTGGCGCAGCGCCTTCACGGCGCTGTCGCTGCTGGTGCTGTTGCCGCTGTGGCGCCGCGCCACGCCCGCACCGGCAGACGCCACCGAGCGGTCTCCGCTGGGCCGCTGGCTGCACCGCCACTGGGGCCTGCTGCCGGAGTCGCCCGCGTTCTGGATCAGCGGCGTGTGCTGGAGCGTGATGTTCACCGCCTTCATGCTGGCGCTGACCTTCACCACCGTGGCCAACGTGCTCGTCATCATGGCGCTGGGTCCGCTGTTCACCGCGCTGCTCGCGCGGCTGGTCATCCGCCAGCCACTGCCCTGGCGCACCTGGGGGGCCATCGTGGCGGCCGGCGCCGGCATCGTCTACATGTACGGCACCCAGTTCCTGGCGGCCTTCGACGATGCGTCCATCGACACCGCCTCGCTGGTCATCGGCTCGCTCGCGTCGCTGTGCGTGCCGGTGGCCGGAGCGATCAACTGGACCGTGGTCCAGCGCAGCCGCAGCCAGGGGGCGTCCATCGACCTGGTGCCCTCGGTCCTGCTGGGCGCAGTGATATCGAGCCTGTTCACGCTGCCGCTGGCGGTGCCTTTCCAGGCCACGGCATCGGACATGGCCTGGCTGGGACTGCTGGGTCTGACCCAGCTGGCCATCCCGTGCGTCCTGTCGGTGGTATGCGCCCGGGTGCTGAAGGCACCGGAGGTGTCGCTGCTGGCGCTGCTGGAGGTCATCTTCGGCATCCTGCTGGCCTGGGTGGGTGCCGGCGAGGCACCGGGCCAGCCGGTGCTGCTGGGGGGTACATTGGTGATCGGCGCCCTGGTTCTCAACGAGCTGCTGGGCTGGCGGGCGCGCGTTGCCATGCCCCGCATCCAGTCGCTGGACGGGCACTGACCCGGCCGGCCTATTTCACGGAGTCTGCATGTCGAATACCGAACAATGGGTGGTCGCTGAAATCCAGGGCCGGGTGGGGTGCCTCACGCTGAACCGGCCGAGGGCCCTGAACGCGCTCTCGCTGTCGATGGTGAGAGATCTGACGGCCGCCTTGCTGGCCTGGCGCGACGACCCGGCCGTGCTGGCCGTGGCCATCCGGGGCACCGGGAAGGAAGGGCCGTTCGGCAGTTTCTGCGCCGGTGGCGACATCCGCTTCTTCCACCAGGCCGCGCTGGCCGGCAACCCCGAACTGGAAGACTTCTTCACCGAGGAATACGCGCTCAACCACCTGATCCACACCTACCCCAAGCCCTACATCGCCTTCATGGACGGCATCTGCATGGGCGGCGGCATGGGCATCAGCCAGGGGGCCAGCCTGCGGGTGGTGACCGAGCGCAGCAAGCTCGCCATGCCCGAGACCCACATCGGCCTGTTTCCGGACGTGGGCGGCGGCTATTTCCTGAGCCGCTGCGCCGGGCGTCTGGGTGAATACCTGGCGCTCACCGGGCGGATCCTGGCGGGCCCGGAGTCCATCGCGGCCGGTCTGGCCGACGGCTTCATCGAGTCCGGCCGCCTGGCCGGTTTGTGGGCCAGCCTGGCCACGACCCCGTTCGAGAACGGGGACGCCGTGGAGCGCTGGGTGGCCAGCCACCTGAACGCTCAGGTACCGGCGCCCACCTGGCCGGTGGCCGAGGTGGAACGGATCTTCGGCATGGGGGATGCCACCGCCATGGTGCTGGCCCTGGAAGCCACCGACAGCGACTGGGCCCGCAGCACGGCCGAGGTGCTGCGCCACCGTTCGCCGCTGATGCTGCATGTGGTGCTGGAGCAGATCCGCCGTGCCCGCGGCATGGGCCTGGCCGACGACCTGCGCATGGAGCGCGACATGGTGCGCCGCTGCTTCCATCTGCGCCCGGGCGCGGCGAGCGAGACCGTGGAGGGCATCCGGGCCCTGGCCGTCGACAAGGACCATGCGCCGAAATGGCATCCGGCCCGGGTGGAGGAGGTGGCTGCAGCCGATGTGGCGGCCTTCTTCGCCTCGCCCTGGCCGGCGTCGGCGCATCCGCTGCGCCACCTGGGCTGACCCGACCGGGGCGGGTTCAGCGGTTGCGGGACTTCATGGCCCGCTCGACCTCGCGCTTGCCTTCGCGTTCCTTGATGGTGTCGCGCTTGTCGTGCTCGGCCTTGCCCTTGGCCAGCGCCACCTCGCACTTCACCTTGCCGGCCTTCCAGTGCAGGTTCAGGGGCACCAGAGTGTGGCCCTTCTGCTCCACCTTGCCGACGAGCCGGCGGATCTGGTCCTTGTGCAGCAGCAGCTTCTTGGTGCGTGCCGAGTCGGCCGACACATGGGTGCTGGCGGTGCGCAGCGGGTTGATCAGGCAGCCGATGAGGAACAGCTCGCCCTCGCGGATCAGCACGTAGCCATCGGTGAGCTGCACCTTGCCTTCGCGCAGGGCCTTGACCTCCCATCCCTGCAGCACCATGCCCGCCTCGAACCGCTCTTCGATGTGGTAGTTGAAGATCGCCTTCTTGTTGTCGGCGATGCGGCTGTCGGCCGGCTGGCGGGCCGCGCCTCTGGAGGCGGTCTTGGGGGAAGCTTGGGACATGGGGATTCAGATGGGGGCGGAGTGCCGCCGGGGCAAGCCCCTAAAATTGCGGGTTCTGCCCCAGGACCACAAGGTTGTGGTCACTGGGTGCCGATTGTATGAAAACCATCCACAAGTCCGTTCTGCTCTGGCACAGCGCGCAGGAAATGTTCGCCCTGGTGACCGATGTGCAGCACTATCCCCAGTTCCTGCCCTGGTGCGCCAGCGGCGAGGTGGTGGAGCAGTCGGCAGACGGCATGGTGGCACGGGTGGGCATGTCCATCAGCGGCATCCGCCAGAGCTTCACCACCCGCAACCAGCATGTGAGCGACCGCGAAGTACACATGCAGCTGGTCGACGGACCCTTTTCGCACCTGGATGGCCGCTGGACCTTCACCCCGCTGGGGGACGGCAGCCAGCGCGCCTGCAAGGTGGAGTTCACCCTGACCTACGGATTCTCCAGCCAGGCGCTCTCGTCGGTGGTCGGCCCGGTGTTCGACCGCATCGCGGGCAATCTGGTCGACGCTTTCGTCAAGCGGGCCGACCAGGTCTACGGGGCGGCCTGAGGCGCATGGCCTTGCGCATCACGCTCCTGCACGCACCCGCGCCCCGCGTGGTGACCGAAACCCTGGTGGAACTGGCTGAAGGCGCCACCGTGGGGGACGCGCTGAAGGCCGCTCACCTGCTCGATGCAGCCGGCGCCTTGCCGGCAGGACGGTTCGTGGGGGTCTGGGGCCGCAAGGCCCGGCTGGATCAGCCCTTGGCCGATGGCGATCGGGTGGAGCTCGTGCGGGATCTGCGTGTGGACCCCAAGGTGGCCCGGCGAGAGCGGTTTGCCGGGCAGGGCGCCCGGGGCGCCGGGCTTTTCTCCCGCCGCCGGCCGGGCGCGAAATCAGGCTACTGAGCGGGTCACTGGGCCGGCTTGGGCGCCGGACCGCACTCGGTGCGGATGGCATCGGCCACCCGGCGTTCCTCCACCGCGCGCGCCGCGTCGTCCATGATCGACCGCTCGCCGCTGGGGCTGGTGGTGGCGATGCGCACACCGGAATCCAGGGTGGCCTTGGCGCTGCGGGCCCGCTCGCAGTTCTCGGCCCGCTGGCGTGCCGTGCGCTCTTCTTCGGCCTTCTTCTTGGCGGCTTCGGCGGCCTCGGCCTCGCGTTTGCGGGCTTCCAGGCGCGGATCGACCGCCTCCTTGGGGGCCCCGGCCTGCACGCCCGATGCCGGCGCCGCACCCGGAACGCCGGCCGCCGGCTGGGCGGCAACGGGTGCGACCAGGGGGGCCGCCCGGGTGGCGGCTGGGCGGGTGAGGATGTTCTTGTCGGGGGTGCCCGGGGGCGGGGCCGTGTCGCTGAACACCTTGCGGCCGGTGCTGTCGATCCACTGCCATTGGGCATGGGCAACAACCGTGAGGCAGGCGAGCGGCAGGGCCACGAGCAGGCGGGTCAGGGCAGCGGGTGTGTTCATCCAGCAAAGTGTAGCGCCGCCGGGCCGATCCGGAGGGGGCGAGTACAATCCGGTTTTTGGAGATTGACCCATGCGCCTCCTCGGCAAAGCGCTCACGTTCGACGACGTTCTGCTGGTCCCAGCCTACTCCCAGGTCCTGCCCAAGGACACCTCGCTGGCGACACGTTTCTCCCGCAACATCACCCTCAACCTGCCGCTGGTGTCCGCCGCCATGGACACCGTCACCGAGGCGCGTCTGGCCATTGCCATTGCCCAAGAGGGCGGCATCGGCATCGTGCACAAGAACCTCACTGCCCAGGAGCAGGCGGCCCAGGTGGCCAAGGTCAAGCGCTACGAATCCGGCGTGCTGCGCGATCCGGTGGTCATCTCGCCCCGCACCACCATCCGCGAGGTGATGAAGCTGTCCGACGAACTGGGGGTTTCGGGGTTCCCGGTGGTCGACGGCGGCAAGGTGGTCGGCATCGTCACCGGCCGAGACCTGCGCTTCGAGACCCGTTACGACCTGCCGGTGCGCGAGATCATGACCCCGCGCGAGCGCCTGATCACCGTGCCCGAGGGCACCACCCCGGCCGAAGCCAAGGCGCTGCTCAACAAGCACAAGCTTGAGCGCCTGCTGGTGGTCAACGAGTCCTTCGAGCTCAAGGGCCTGATCACCGTCAAGGACATCACCAAGCAGCTCAACTTCCCCAACGCGGCCCGTGATGCCGCCGGCCGTCTGCGCGTGGGCGCGGCGGTGGGCGTGGGCGAGGGCACCGAAGAACGCGTCGAGGCGCTGGTCAAGGCCGGTGTGGATGCCATCGTGGTCGACACCGCCCACGGTCACAGCAAGGGCGTCATCGACCGCGTGCGCTGGGTCAAGCAGAACTACCCCCAGATCGACGTGGTGGGCGGCAACATCGCCACCGGCGCGGCGGCCCTGGCCCTGGTGGAAGCCGGCGCGGACGCGGTCAAGGTCGGCATCGGCCCGGGCTCGATCTGCACCACCCGCATCGTGGCCGGCGTGGGCGTGCCCCAGATCATGGCCATCGACAACGTGGCCACGGCGCTCAAGGGCACGGGCGTGCCGCTGATCGCCGACGGCGGCATCCGCTACAGCGGTGACATCGCCAAGGCCATCGCGGCCGGCGCCGGCACCGTCATGATGGGCGGCATGTTCGCCGGCACCGAAGAGGCGCCGGGCGAGATCGTGCTGTTCCAGGGCCGCAGCTACAAGAGCTACCGGGGCATGGGTTCCATCGGCGCCATGCAGCAGGGCAGTGCCGACCGCTACTTCCAGGAAAGCAGCACCGGCAACCCCAATGCCGACAAGCTGGTGCCCGAAGGCATCGAAGGCCGGGTGCCGTACAAGGGGTCTGTGGTGTCGATCATCTTCCAGATGGCCGGCGGCCTGCGCGCCTCCATGGGTTACTGCGGTTGCGCCACCATCGAGGAAATGCGCAGCAAGGCCGAATTCGTGGAGATCACCTCGGCCGGCATCCGCGAGAGCCATGTGCACGACGTGCAGATCACCAAGGAAGCCCCCAACTACCGGGCTGATTGACCCCCCCGCGCCGCCTGCGGCGTCACCCCCCAGGGGGCGGCACCAGCGGCCCGGCGGAGCCGGTTCCGCGGTGCCCCTTGACGGGGTGGCCTCTCGCTCAACGGGTCGTCCTTCGTGGCGGCCTTTGTTTTTTTCTGAAGTCCAGCTACCGCCATGCAGCACCAGAAGATCCTCATCCTCGATTTCGGCTCCCAGGTCACGCAGCTCATCGCCCGGCGCGTGCGCGAGGCGCATGTGTACTGCGAGGTGCATCCCTGCGACGTGAGCAGCGACTGGGTACGGGCGTACGCGGCCGACGGGCAGCTCAAGGGCATCATCCTGTCCGGCAGCCACGCCAGCGTGTACGAGGTGGACGACCGCGCCCCCGACGCCGTGTTCGAGCTGGGCATTCCGGTGCTGGGCATCTGCTACGGCATGCAGACCATGGCGCAGCAGCTCGGCGGCAAGGTGGAAGGCTCCAGCACCCGCGAGTTCGGCTACGCCGAGGTGCGGGCGCGCGGCCACACCGAACTGCTGAAGGACATTGCCGACTTCACCACGCCCGAGGGCCACGGCATGCTCAAGGTGTGGATGAGCCATGGCGACAAGGTGACCGAGCTGCCGCCGGGCTTCAAGCTCATGGCCAGCACCGACAGCTGCCCGATCGCCGGCATGGCCGACGAGGCCCGACGCTTCTACGCGGTGCAGTTCCACCCCGAGGTCACGCACACGGTGCAGGGCCGGGCGCTGCTGGAGCGCTTCGTGCTGGGCATCTGCGGCACCCGCCCGGACTGGGTGATGCGCGACCACATCGAGGAAGCGGTGCAGAAGATCCGCGAGCAGGTGGGCGACGAAGAGGTCATCCTCGGTCTGTCCGGCGGTGTCGATTCGTCCGTGGCGGCTGCGCTCATCCACCGCGCCATCGGCAACCAGCTGACCTGCGTGTTCGTCGACCATGGCCTGCTGCGCCTGAACGAGGGCGACATGGTCATGGACATGTTCGCCGGCCAGCTGCATGCCAAGGTCATCCGGGTGGATGCCAGCGAACTGTTCCTGCGCGAACTCGCCGGCGTGAGCGAACCCGAGCAGAAACGCAAGATCATCGGCCGCCTGTTCGTCGACGTGTTCAAGGCCGAGGCCGAGAAGCTCAAGGCGGGCAGTGGGGGCCACAAGGGCGCGACCTTCCTGGCCCAGGGCACCATCTACCCGGACGTGATCGAGTCCGGCGGCGCCAAGAGCAAGAAGGCGGTGACCATCAAGAGCCACCACAACGTGGGCGGTCTGCCCGAGCAGCTGGGCCTGAAGTTGCTGGAGCCGCTGCGCGACCTGTTCAAGGACGAGGTGCGCGAGCTCGGCGTGGCGCTCGGCCTGCCGCCCGACATGGTCTACCGCCACCCCTTCCCCGGTCCGGGCCTGGGTGTGCGCATCCTGGGTGAGGTGAAGAAGGAGTACGCCGACCTGCTGCGCCGGGCCGACGCCATCTTCATCGAGGAACTGCGCCACCACATCGACCCCGCCACCGGCAAGAGCTGGTACGACCTGACCAGCCAGGCCTTCACCGTGTTCCTGCCGGTCAAGAGCGTGGGCGTGATGGGCGACGGTCGCACCTACGACTATGTGGTGGCCCTGCGCGCGGTGCAGACCAGCGACTTCATGACCGCCGACTGGGCCGAGCTGCCGTATGCGCTGCTCAAGAAAGTCAGCAGCCGCATCATCAACGAGGTGCGCGGCATCAACCGCGTGACCTACGACGTGAGCTCCAAGCCGCCAGCCACCATCGAGTGGGAGTGAGCCGGAAGACGGGTGCGCTGTTCAGTCCGTCCAGCGCCGCGTCCGGAGGGCGTCGGCCAGGAAGTCCACCAGTGCCCGCACCTTGGGCGTGAGGTGCCGGCGCGAGGGATAGAGCGCATGCACGCCCAGCTCGCCCGCCGGCCAGTCGGGCAGCAGCTCCACCAGCGCCCCTGAGGCCAGGTGCGGTCCCACCAGGAAGGTGGGCTGCAGCACGATGCCCATGTGGCCCAGCGCGGCTGCGCAGCAGGTGTCGCCGCTGTTGGCGCGCATGCGCGGGTCGACCTTCACCGATACCGGCCCCGCCGGCCCGCTGAACTCCCACACATCGCCGGTGGCGAGCAGCGAGTAACCGATGAGCGCATGGCGGGCGAGTTCGGACGGATCGGCCGGCCGACCATGTCGCTCCAGGTAGACCGGGGATGCACACAGCACCAGTCGGGTCGAGGTGAGTGGCCGGCTGATCAGGCTGGACGGCTCCAGCCGCGCCACCCGCACCGCCAGGTCGAAGCCTTCCTCCACCAGGTCCACCAGCCGGTCCGACAGGGTGATGTCCAGCTCTACCCGCGGATGCAGGGCCATGAAGGCCGGCCACAACGGGGCTAGGTGCAGCTGGCCGAAGCTCACCGGCGCATTGACCCGCAGACGCCCGATGGCCTGACCGGCCTGTACGTTCATCTCGGCTTCGGCCTCCGCCAGGTCGCCCAGCAGGCGGCGGCACCGCTCCAGGAACCGCTCGCCCTCGGGGGTGAGCGAGAGACGCCGGGTGGTGCGGTGCAGCAGTCGGGTGCCCAGCCGCGCTTCGAGGTCGCCGAGCAGGCGGGAGACGGCGGTGCGGGACAGACCGAGTGTCTGCGCCGCACCGGTGAAGCTGCCCTGGTCCACCACGGTCACGAACACCTGCATTTCGGAAAAGCGGTCCATGCGCCGATTGTTGCATCTGGCGGGACAGTCAGTCCTGCCGAGGACTGTTTATCTTCTCTGCTCTGACTTTTACAGTCATGTGCTGTGTCTCAGGAGACCACCATGACCACCACCCACCGCCTGCCCAGCCTGTTCGTTTCACACGGCGCCCCCAGCTTCGCGCTCGATCCGGGCATCGCCGGACCACGGCTGGCGGCGCTCGGGCGTGCACTGCCCCGGCCTGCTGCTGTGCTGGTGGTGTCGCCCCATTGGATGACGGCCGCGCCGGTGGTGGGCACGGTGGGTCAGCCCGAGACCATCCACGACTTCGGCGGTTTCGCGCCGGCGCTCTACCAGCTGAGCTATCCGGCGCCCGGACATCCTGCCCTGGCCGAACAGGCCCGCCGGGCACTGGTGGCCGCGGGCTGGCCCGCCAGCGTCGATGCCCGGCGCGGCCTGGACCACGGCGCCTGGGTGCCGTTGATGCACCTGTTTCCCGGGGCCGACATCCCGGTCTTTCAGGTGTCGCTGCCGGCCCGCCTGGACGCCGATCGCGCCTGGGCATTCGGACAGGCGCTGGCCCCATTGGCCGGTCAGGGCGTGCTGATCGTGGGGTCGGGCAGCCTCACCCACAACCTGTACGAGTTCCGGGGCGGGCACGGTGATGACGAGGCCTATGTGCAGGCGTTCGCCGACTGGGTGCGTGGCGCGGTGGAGCAGGCCGATGGCGACCGGCTGCGCTGTGCGCTGCGCGATGCCCCTCAGGCGCAGCGGGCCCACCCCACCGCCGAGCATTTCTGGCCGCTGCTGGTGGCCGCCGGTGCATCGGATACCGGTCAGGGCCCCGCTGCGGGCTGGACGCTGGAGGGCGGCATTGCGCACGGCGTCTTGTCCATGGACTCGTACGTGTTCGGGCCGGCGGGTTGACCCCATCATTGCACTTTAGATCAGTACACTGAATAATTGGGGGATTCGAACACGGAGACTCCCATGGGTGCAGAGGCGACAAACAGGCCGGTGATCGTCTGCGGCGGCGGCATCGGCGGGCTGGCGGCGGCGCTGGCCCTGGTGCGGCGCGGACTGCCGGTGGTGGTGCTGGAGCAGTCGCCCGAGATCGGCGAGATCGGGGCCGGCATGCAGCTCGGGCCGAACGCCTTCCACGCCTGCGACGCCCTGGGCATCGGCGACAAGGCGCGCAGCCGTGCGGTCTACACCGACTGCATGGTCATGCACGACGCGGTCGACGAGAGCCTGGTCGGCCGCATCGACACCGGCGAGGCCTTCCGCCAGCGTTTCGGCAACCCTTATGCCGTGATCCACCGGGCCGACATCCACCTTGCGCTGCTCGAGGGCGCCCGCGAGACCGGACGGGTGGCCTTCCACACCCGGACCCGCATCGAGCGCGTGGAGCAGGACGAGGCGGCCGGCACCGTGACCGCCATCGACCAGAACGGACAGCGCTGGACCGGTTGCGCCCTGATCGCGGCCGACGGCGTGAAGTCGGTGGTGCGCGCGCAGTATGTGAACGATCCGCACCGGGTCACCGGGCATGTGGTCTACCGGGCGGTGGTCGACAAGGCCGAATTCCCGCCGGAACTGCAGTGGAACGCCGCGAGCCTGTGGGCCGGGCCGAAGTGCCATCTGGTGCATTACCCGCTGCGGGGGGGTGAGCAGTACAACATCGTGGTCACCTTCCACAGCCGCCAGCAGGAAGAGTGGGGCGTGACCGAGGGCAGCAAGGCCGAGGTGGAGAGCTATTTCCAGGGCATCTCACCCAAGGCACGGCAGCTGATCGAGCTGCCGAAGAGCTGGAAGCGCTGGGCCACCGCCGACCGTGAACCCATCGGCAACTGGGTGTTCGGCCGGGTCACCCTGCTCGGCGATGCCGCCCACCCCACCACGCAGTACATGGCGCAGGGCGCCTGCATGGCGCTGGAAGACGCCGTCACCCTGGGCGAAGCCCTGCGCACCACCAACGACGACTGGGACGCCGCCCTGCAGCTGTACCAGCGCAACCGCATCACCCGCACCGCCCGCATCGTGCTCTCCGGCCGGGAGATGGGCCGCCTCTACCACGCCGCCGGCGTGGAGCGTCTGGTGCGCAACGCCTTGTGGCGGGGCCGTTCGCAGGAGCGCTTCTACGACGCCGTGGACTGGCTCTACAGCTGGAACGTCGACAACTGTCTGCAGCAAGGCTGAATCCGCACCCTCATTGATCCTTCCTCCGAAAGCCTCCATGACCGCCTACCTCTTCACCCCTCCCGCCACCCCGTCGCTGGCCATCGAAGGCCGCAGCGAGCGCTACCCGGTCGGCCGCATCTTCTGCGTCGGCCGCAATTACCACGCCCATGCGGTCGAAATGGGCCGCCCGGTGGACAAGGCCGCCGAGCGCCCGTTCTACTTCACCAAGACCCCGACGGCCCTGGTCGAGTCGGGCGCCACCATCGCCTATCCACCGCAGACCGGCAACTACCACTACGAGATGGAACTGGTGCTGGCCATCGGCAAGGCCGGATTCGAGGTGCCCGCCGACCAGGCCCACGAGCTGGTGTTCGGTTACGCCTGTGGCCTGGACATGACCCGCCGCGACCTGCAGCTGGTGGCCCGCGACAAGGGCCGCCCCTGGGACCTGGGCAAGGATTTCGAGCAGTCGGCGGTGGCCTCCAGCATCGTGCCCATGCCCGGTGTGGTGCTGGAGCGCGGCGCCATCGAGCTCTCGGTCAACGGGCAGACCAAGCAGCGGTCCGATCTGGACAAGCTGATCTGGAACATCCGCGAGATCCTGGCCGACCTCTCGCTGTTCTACCACCTGCAACCCGGTGACCTGATCTACACCGGCACGCCCGAGGGCGTGGGCGCGGTGGTGGCGGGGGACCGCATCGAGGGCCGGGTGGAGGGTGTCGGTACGATCGGGCTGAACATCGCCGCCGCCTGAACCGCCGGAGCCCCACCATGACCCAAGAGAACGCCTTGTCGCCGGTGCGCCTGAAGATGCAGGCCGGCCCCGGCCAGCCCGATCCCTCGCCCGAGCTGGAGCGGCTCTACCGGGGCTTCGAGCAGGAACTGCTGGTGCCGCTGTGGACCGAGATCGGCGACCTGATGCCGCCGCACCCGCGGAGCAAGGCCACGGCCCACCTGTGGCGCTGGGAGCGGCTGGTCGATCTGGCCAGCCAGGCCGGCCGGCTGGTGCCGGTGGGCCGGGGCGGGGAGCGCCGCGCCATCGCGCTGGCCAACCCGTCGCTCGGGGGCAAGCCCTACGCCACACCCACGCTGTGGGCCGCCATCCAGTACCTCATGCCGGGCGAGAACGCGCCGGAGCACCGCCATTCGCAGCACGCGTTCCGCTTCGTGGTCGAGGGCGAGGGGGTCTGGACGGTGGTGGGGGGCGATGCGGTGCGCATGTCGCGCGGCGACTTCCTGCCCCAGGCCGGCATGAACTGGCATGCCCACCACAACGCCGCCACCGAGCCCATGGCCTGGATCGACGGGCTGGACATTCCGTTCTCGTACTACACCGAGTCCCAGTTCTTCGAATTCGGTCGCCATCAGCTCTCTGCGGCCGAGCTCACCACGCCCGAGCGTTCGGTGTCGGAGCGGCTGTGGGGCCACCCGGGTCTGCGACCCGCATCGCGGCCGGAGCCGACACCGGCCACGCCACTGCTGGCCTACCGCTGGGTCGACACCGACCGGGCGCTGTCCGACCAGCTGGCACTGGAACGCGAGGGCCATGCCGCCACGCTCAGCCCAGGCCATGCGGCCGTGCGCTTCACCAACCCCACCAATGGCCGCGATGTGCTGCCCACCATCCGCACCGAGATGCACCGGCTGCGGGCCGGTGCGCGCAGCCGCACCTGGCGCGAGGTCGGCTCGTCGGTGTTCCAGGTGTTCGAGGGACGCGGCACGGTGCAGGTGGGCGAGCGGCGCTGGAGCGTCTCGCGCGGGGACATGTTCGTCATGCCTTCGTGGGTGCCGCTGTGCCTCCAGGCCGATGCGGACACCGACCTGGACCTGTTCCGTTTCGGTGACGCACCGATCTTCGAAGCCATCCACGCCCACCGCACGCAGGTGGACGACGCGCCCGGCACTTCAGGCGCCTGACGCCACCGCGGCCCAGCCGCCACCGGCCAGCCGGCGCTCGAAGCCGTCGCCCTCGAAGCGCCACAGGTGCAGCCAGCCGTTGTCCACCAGCTGGCGCACGATGGCGTGCTTCTGGACGATGCGGTCGATGGATTCGGCCGCCGCATCGATCACCACGGTCAGGCGCAGCGGGTCGTGGACCCAGCGGTGCCCGTCGTGCAGCGACTGCAGCGACAGGCCGACGCGCAGATCGCCGCCATTGCCCTCAAACACACCGATGTCGCCACCCACCACGTTGTGCAGCAGCTTGTTGCCGCTGCCCAGATGCTGCGGGTCGCAGGTGGAGGCGTGGTACTGCCAGTTGATCCAGTGGGTCACCAGCATGGGCGCGGTGATCAGCAGCTCCAGCACGCTGCCGTCGGGGTCCTTGGCGGCATCGTAGTCGTGCAGGAAGCTGCGGCCGTCCAGCACCGCATGCCGGCTGCGCTGGCGCGGCGCGATCAGGAAGGCGGCATTGCCGGCCAGGCCCCACTCGGGGCGGGTTTCCGCACCGTCGCTGGCCCGACGCCGGAACTGCGCCAGCAGGTCCTGGGCGGCCAGACGCGGATTCAGTCCGAGCCGGACGGCCCGCTCGCGCCGGACCTGGTCGCCGGCCTGCGACAGGACCGGCTGCAGCTGTTCCCAGGCGCTGCGGGCGCCGGCCGGCAGCGCGTCGATGTCGAACACCTCGATCTCGTCGGTGGTCGTGTTGTGCAGGGCCGGCACGAAAGCGGTCCCCACCGGTATGGAGATGCCCTCGCGGTCCAGGCCCTGGCGCACGGCCGGCTCGTTGAGCACCCGGGCCAGCACGCGGGCATTGACCTCGCCGGTCTGACCGCAGCAGGCACCGCAGTCCAGTGCCGCCGCGTGGGCGTTGTTCTCGCTCTGGCTGCCGTGGCCCACCAGCAGCACCAGCGGTGCAAAGCCGTTCACCAGACCCATGGCCTGCAGCACCTTGCGGGCCAGACCGATGCGGCCGTCCAGGTCCACCCCGGCCAGGGCGGGCCGGCAGACCGGGCGGTAGCGGGCAGGCAGGCCGTGCAGGTCGTCGCGGGCCCGCTCGCTGGCGCCCGGGCGCAGCCAGTTCACCAGCCGGCCCAGGTAGCCCGCACCGGCCACTTCCACGAAGGAGAAGGCCGCAGCCGGCCAGCGTGTGCTGGACTGCCAGGCGTCGACCATGGCCAGCCGGCGCTGGCGCGCAGAGGCCGCAGCCTGGTCCTGATCGCCGTCGATCCGGTCGGTCACCTCCATGCCGGGCGGCAACAGGCCCGGCAGCTGTGGGCGGCGGGCCTCGGTGCCCAGCGGGGTGTAGGCCGCCGGCACGCCGAAGAAGCCGGCAAACCCCATGGTCTGCACCGCCGGCCAGGTGGCCTCGATCGCCCGGCGCAGCGGCTCGGAGCGCACGTCGATGCAGAACGCGGCCTGTACCGCCACCTCGGGCAGCACCGCGGCGGGTGCCGGGCCCGGCACGGTCAGGCGCTGCACCAGCTGGCGCTGGTAGGCCACCTCCAGGGCGCGCTGCCACACCAGGTCGGGGCGCAGTGCCTCGCGGGCCTGCTGCAGCCGGCGCGGGGCACGGCTCCAGTCGCCCTGCAGCGCGGCAAACGCGCGCCGGTGCTCGGCCGGATCGCGCTCGTCGATGAGGATGGCGCCCCAGGCCAGACGGATGGCCAGCAGATCGCGCAGGCTGCCGTCGCTGCCGCCGGCCAGGCGGGCTTCCCAGCCCAGATAGGCACACCACGATGCCCAGCCATTGACGGTCAGCAGCACCGATTCCAGGTAATCGGCCCACACCGCGGTGGGCAGGCCCAGGCGCTGCAGCACCCAGCGCTCGGCATCGGCCCGGGTGGCCGGCAGGCCATCGAGCCGACGGCCCAGATCGGGCAGGCCCATGAGCACGCCGATGCCGTGGTCGTGCACCAGCGTGTCGCGCCAGAAGGTGTAGAGGTCGTGCGGCCGGTCCGGGTGCCAGTCCGCCTGCTGGCGGTCGAAGAAGGCGGCGCAGGTCTGGCTCACCTGGTGGGTGATGGCCTGGCGCCAGCTCAGCCGGGTGTGCCGACGCGGGTCGTCGTCCAGCACGTCGATCAGCAGCGGCAGGTGCGGCGGCAGCGTGTCGGTGTCCAGGGCGTCCAGGCAGTCGGCCGTCGAAAGCGTGCCGGCCTCCGGGCCGAGTTCGTCGATGGCCGACTGCAGGTCGGCCTCGGTCACGCGGCCTTCCTGCCAGGCCAGGCGCAGCTGCCGGCGCGGCGGGAAGACGCGGATGCCCCCCAGCACCGCCATGCGGGCGGCGACTTCCAGCACCGGACGGTCCACCCGGCCCCAGTGCGGGTTGACCGCGATCGAGCGGTCGAGCGGCCAGGCCGGGGCGATGGCGGCGCAGGCCTGCTCGCAGGCCCGATCGATGAGGGCGGGGTCGATCGTCGGGGGGGTGCGGGGCGCGGAGAGGGTGTCCAGAACGTCCATGGGGCGGCTCCGTGAGAGGGGTATTCGGGGATCAGTGGACCGAAGGGTCGTTGCCCAGGCCGGCCGGCAGCAGCGGGCCGGCGCGCGGGGGCGCCCAGTCGGTGGGCCACAGGCGCAGGGTCAGCCGGGTGTAGAACTCGTCGACGTAGAAACCGGCGTAGCTCCAGCGGCGCCAGCCTTCCAGCCAGCGGGCCCGCCACTGCAGGCCGGCCAGGGCCAGGTACATCAGGGCCATGCCGACCAGGGCCAGCAGACCCAGCAGGTGGTCCGGCCGCTCGGTGGTGCCCAGCGGCAGGGCATGGGCGGCATAGGCCAGTACCGACAGGCCGGCAATCGCCAGGGCACCGGCGGCCAGGCGCCAGCCATCGGAGCCGGCGGCTGCGGACGACTCGGTGCGCGGCAGCCACAGCAGCGGTGCCCAGGCCAGCGCCAGCACACCGCTCCACCACCAAGGCCAGCCGGACGGGATGGCGCCGGGCCCGACCACCAGCGTTGCCACCTGGGCCGCCAGGGCCAGTGTGGCGGCCAGCACGGCGGCAGAGATCAGCGGGGCCGCCAGCAGGCTGCCCGCCCGCACACGGGCGGCAGGGGCCCGCAGGCGCTGCAGCCGCACGTCGCGCACCACGCCGGAGGCCGACAGGAAGGCATGCGCCTTGTACAGCGAGTGACCCAGCAGGTGCAGGGCTGCCAGGGTGTACAGGCCCAGACCGCATTCCATGACCATGAACCCCATCTGCGCCACGGTGGACCAGGCCAGGCGCACCTTCACGCTGATGCGGGTGAGCATGACCAGGCCGGCCAGCAGGGCGGTGGTCAGGCCCACGGCCACCAGCAGCCAGCGCGCCAGCGGCGTGGCATCGAGCAGCGGCGAGAAGCGGATCAGCACGAAGCCGCCCAGGTTGACCACACCGGCATGCAGCAGGGCCGACACCGGGGTGGGTGCCTCCATCACCTGGATCAGCCAGCCGTGCACCGGCAGCAGGGCGGTGCGCAGCACCACGGCCAGCGCCAGGCACACGGCGCTGGCCTGCAGGGCCGGACCGGCGCCGTGCTGGGCCAGATGGGCCCACAGGGCCGGCAGGCTGCCGCTGCCCACCGAGGTCCAGGCCAGGGCGGCGGCCAGCAGCAGCAGGCCGTCGGCCAGGCGGTCGGCCAGGCGCTTCTTGTGGGCCGCCAACAGGGCGAACGGCCGCTCGGGGTAGAACACCAGCAGCTGCTGCAGCGCCACGCCCACCAGCGCCCAGGCCGCGATCAGCACCCACCAGTGGTCGGCCAGCAGCAGGGTATGGACCGAGGCCAGCACCCCGGCCAGGGCGCTGATGTAGCGGCCCTGCCGGCGCTCGCCCTGCAGGTAGCGGGCCGAGAAAGCGGCGATCACCGTGCCGAGCCACTGCACCAGCAGGGCCATCCAGGCGGCCCAGGGGGTGCTCGCCAGCCAGGGCGACAGGGCCTGGGTGTGGTCGGGTCGCGCCAGACCGGTCACATGCAGCACCACCGGGACCGCGCTGAACGCCACGGCCAGCAGGCCCAGCCGGCGCAGCGCGGTCCAGCCAGTGTGGGGCGCCACCGGATCGCCGGTGCGCTGGCGCAGCGGCAGCAGCATGGCCAGCAGCATGAGCACGGCCGGCGCCAGGGTGATGGCGGGCATCAGGTGGTTGAGCAGGGCATCGGGTGGGGTCATGTCGGGTCCTGTGGCAACGGCGCTGGGCGTGTTTCGCAATGCCCGGGATGGTGCCGACCGCGTTCCATTCTGTAAAATACATTGTTCAGAATCTACCGTTCGGTATTAAAGAACAATGCAGCTTGATCAGTTCAACTTCCACCACCTGTTCTATTTCTGGCGGGTGGCCAAGATCGGCCACCTCACGCGGGCCGCGACCGAGATGCACGTGTCGCAGTCGGCGTTGTCGGCCCAGATCCGGCAGTTGGAAGACCGGCTGGGCGAGCCCTTGTTCGAACGCCAGGGCCGCCGCCTGGTGCTCACCGCCACCGGCCAGATGGTGCTGTCCTACGCCGAGAACATCTTCGGGCTGGGGCAGGAGATGCTGGGGCGACTGCAGGGCCGGGTGGAGGGCATGACCCGCCTGCGCGTGGGCAGCGTGGCCACGCTGTCGCGCAACTACCAGCAGCAGTGGATCCGGCCGCTGCTGGCCGATGCCGGCGTGGTGCTCACGCTGGAGTCGGGCCTGCTGGAGGACTTGCTGGACCGGCTGGCCCGTCACCAGCTGGACGTGGTGCTGGCCAACGAGCCGGTCTCCACCAACCCGGATCGCCCGGTGCACTGCCGCTTTCTGGGCAGTCAGGCCATCTCTCTGGTCGGGCCGGCGGCTGCGTGGTCAGGCCGCAGCCTGCGGCTGCCGGAAGACCTCGATGGCCTGGAAGTGGCCTTGCCGGGACCGCGCCATGCCTTGCGCGCCCAGTTCGATGCGCTGTGCCTGGCCGCCGACGTGCGTCCGCGGCTGCGCGCCGAGGTGGACGACATGGCCATGCTGCGTCTGATCGCCCGGGACAGCGGCTGGCTCACCGTGCTGCCCGAGGTGGTGGTGCAGGACGAACTGCGCAACGGCGTGCTGGTGCGGGTGGGCCAGTCCACCCGGCTGGAGGAGCACTTCTATGCCATCACCACGCCGCACCGGCACCGGCTGGAGCGGCTGGAGCAGCTGCTGGCCGCCAGTGGTCCGGAGGTGACCCCGTCGGTATTCAGCGCTTCGGAAGCCAGGGCCTGATCCAGCCCAGGCCGGCGCTGGTGCCACCGGGCACGGCTCCGCGGCGGGGCCGGTACTCGCAACCGATCCAGCCGTCATAGCCCAGGTCGTCGAGCAGGGCGAACAGATAGGGGTGGTGCAGCTCGCCCACATCGGGCTCGTGCCGCTCGGGCACACCAGCGATCTGGATGTGGCCCACGTTGCCACCGGGCAGGTACTGGCGGATCTTCATGGCCAGATCACCCTCGACGATCTGCGCGTGGTAGAGGTCCATCTGCACCTTGACGTTGGGCTCGCCGATCTCGGCCACCAGCGCATGGGCCTGGTCCTGCCGGCTCAGGAAAAAGCCGGGCATGTCGCGCGGGTTGATGGGTTCGATCAGCAGGTTCACCCCCACGCTGCCGGCCAGGCGCGCGGCCTGGCGAAGGTTCCAGATGTAGGTGGTGCGGGCGGCGTCGGGCGACACGTCGGGTGGCACCAGACCGGCCATCACATGGATGCGCGGGCAGTTCAGGGCCTGGGCATAGGCCAGCGCACGTTCGATGCCTTCGCCGAATTCGGTCTCGCGGCCGGGCAGGCAGGCCAGACCACGCTCGCCACCGTCCCAGTCGCCGGGCGGGGCATTGAACAGGACCTGCTGCAGGCCATGGGCCTTGAGGCGGGCCGCCAGTTCGTTTGCCTCGAAGGCGTAGGGGAACAGGTATTCCACGGCCTGGAAGCCATCGGCCGCAGCGGCTTCGAAGCGGTCCAGGAAGGGCAGCTCGTTGTAGAGCATGGACAGGTTGGCGGCAAAACGGGGCATGGGTCGGTCACCAGTGGGCGCCAAAGTGCTGGCGCAGTTCGTCGATGCGGTCCTCGCTGAGGGGGACGGGCTGGTCAGGTCCGAGCTGGTTGAACAGCGCGGCGGTTTCTTCGAGTTCTTCCAGCACGGCCATGGCGGAAGCCGGCGTGTCGTGCCAGACGTTGGGCCCCAGCCGCGCCAGCATGACCGCCCGCAGCAGGCGCCCCTGGGCAGCGTGGCGGGCGATGGTCAGCGCGACCCGATCGGCCGCGGCCGGATCGCCCGGCCGGTGGTAGGCCACGTGCGGCACGCGCCCGACCTTCATCACGAAGTACGGCGTGATGGCGGGCAGCAGTTCGGCATCGGCCGGCAGGGTGCCGCCGGCGCGGCTGTCGGCCCGGATGGACGCTGCCACCAGCGCGCGGCTGTGGGTGTGGATCACGCAGCCGGCCGCACGGCCGGCATCCGCCGTCGCCTGGTAGATGCGACGGTGCAGCACGATGGTCTTGCTGGCCCGGTCGCCACCGATCTGCAGGCCCTGCGCGTCGAGCCGGGCCAGGCGCGCCGGATCGAGCGTGCCCAGGCAGGCGTCGGTGGGCGTGATGAGAAAACCGTCGTCCAGCCGCACGCTGATGTTGCCGGCGGTGGCGTGCACATAGCCGCGCTCGAACAGGCTCTGCCCGGCGCGGCAGATGGCGTCGCGGGCACGGGTCTCGGCGGACTGTAGTTCGCTCATGTGCGGGGGGCGGCGTCCAGGCTGTGGAACGCCTTGGTGAAGAAGTCGGGGGTGCCGAAGTTGCCGGACTTCAGCGTGATGTGCAAGCCACCCGGTGCATTCAGGCCGGCATCGGGCAGGGCATGGCACCACGGCACGCCGGGATCGATCTGCGGGCCGATGCGCATCTGTGCGATGCCCAGGGCCTGCACGCAGGCACCCGAGGTCTCGCCACCGGCCACCACCAGCTGCTGCACGCCCCGGGCCACCAGACCTCGGGCGATGTCGGCGATGGTCCGCTCCACCATCGCACCGGCCTTCTCCACCCCCAGCTGACCCTGTATGGCCTTCACGTCGCGCGGCTCGGCGGTGGAATAGATCAGCACCGGGCCGCTGGCCAGCTGTGGCTGCGCCCAGGCCAGGGCCTCGGCACACACGTCCACGCCGGCGGCGATGCGCAGCGGGTCGATGGCCAGCGCCGGCCGGCCCGACCGGATGAAGTTCAGCACCTGGGCATTGGTGGCCGCGGAGCAGCTGCCCGACACCACCGCCTGCAGACCCCGCGCGGGCGGCAGATCGGCCGCCATGGACGAAGGTGCCAGCCCGAAGTTGGCCGGCAGGCCGATGGCCAGGCCCGAGCCGGCCGTGAGCAGGGGCAGGGCGGCCATGGCCGGCCCCAGGCGCAGCAGGTCGTCGTTCGACACGGCATCCACGATGGCCATGGACACGCCCTCGGCGCGCAGCGCGGCGATGCGCTCGGTCACGGCCTGCGCACCTTGCGCCACCACGCTGTGGTCGATCAGCCCCACCCGGCGCCGGGTCTGCGCCTGCAGCACCCTCACCAGGTTGGGGTCGGTCATGGGCGTGAGCGGGTGGTTCTGCATGCCGCTCTCGTTGAGCAGCACATCGCCGGCGAACAGGTAACCCTTGAAGACGGTGCGCTTGTTGTCCGGAAAGGCCGGCGTGGCCACGGTGAAGTCGGTGCCCAGCGCATCCATCAGCGCCTCGGTGACCGGCCCGATGTTGCCCTGCGGCGTGCTGTCGAAGGTCGAGCAGTACTTGAAGTAGATCTGTTGCGCGCCCTGGGCCTGCAGCCATCGCAGCGCGGCCAGCGACTGGGCCACCGCCTCGGCCGCCGGGATGGTGCGCGACTTCAGCGCCACCACCACCGCATCGGCCTCGGTGTCCAGCGCGGCCGGCGGCACGCCGATGGTCTGCACCACCCGCATGCCGGCGCGCACCAGGTTGTTGGCCAGGTCGGTGGCGCCGGTGAAGTCGTCGGCGATGCAGCCCAGCTTCAGTGAACCGCTCATGCCTGGCGCTCCGGCAGGGTGATGCCCGGGAAGATCTTGATCACCGCGCTGTCGTCCTCGCGGCCGAAACCGGCCGTGGAGGCCTGCATGAACATCTGGTGCGCGGTGGCGGCCAGCGGCAGCGGAAACTTGCTGGCCCGGGCGGTGTCGAGCACCAGACCCAGGTCCTTGACGAAGATGTCCACGGCCGACAGCGGCGTGTAGTCGCCGGCCACGACGTGGGCCATGCGGTTCTCGAACATCCAGCTGTTGCCGGCGCTGTGGGTGATGACCTCGTACAGCGCGGCCGGCTCCACCCCTTCGCGCAGGCCCAGGGCCATGGCTTCGGCGGCGGCGGCAATGTGCACACCGGCCAGCAGCTGGTTGATGATCTTCACCTTGCTGCCGGCCCCGGCCTTCTCTCCCAGGCGGTACACCTTGCCGGCCATGGCGTCCAGCACCGCCTCGGCGGCGGCATAGGCCTCGGGGCGGGCCGAGGTCATCATGGTCATCTGGCCTGAAGCCGCCTTGGCCGCGCCACCGGAGATGGGCGCGTCGATGTAGTGCACGCCCTGGGCCAGCAGCTTTTCTTCCAGCGCCATCGACCAGTTGGGGTCGACGGTGGAGCACATGATGAAGGTGCTGCCGGGCTGCATGGCCGCGGCGGCGCCGCCTTCGCCGAACAGCACCGATTCGGTCTGGGCTGCGTTCACCACCACCGACACCACCACCGGTGCGGCCGCCGCCACTTCGGCGGGGGTCTTCCAGGCGGTGCCGCCATCGGCCGCAAAGGCCTGCGCTGCTTCAAAACGCACATCGCAGGCGTGCACATGGAATCCGTTGTTGCGCAGGGTGCGGGCAATGCCGGCGCCCATGGCGCCCAGGCCGATCAGGCCAACGTGTCGGGTCATGTCGATGTCCTTGAATGCAGGGGGCGTCAGCCCATCAGTGCCCACAGCAGGGCGGTCAGCAGGAAGCCGGCGATGCCCAGCACGGTGGTCAGCACCGTCCAGCTGCGCAGGCCGTCGGCCACGCTCAGGCCGAGGTAGCGGGTCACGATCCAGAAGCCCGAATCGTTGACGTGCGACAGGCCCAGGCCACCGAAGCCGATGGCCACCGCGATCAGGGCGACCTGCACCGTGCTGTAGCCGCCGCTGGCCACCGCTTCGGCCAGCAGGCCGCAGGTGGTGAGGATGGCCACGGTCGCCGAGCCCTGGGCGGCACGCAGCGCCAGCGAGATCAGGAAGGCGGCCAGCAGCAGGGGCAGCCCGGCCGACGCGATGCTGCCCGACAGGGCTGCGCCGATGCCGGTGCTGGTCAGCACCTTGGCGAACACGCCGCCGGCACCGGTCACCAGGATCACGGTGGCGGCCGGCGGCAGGGCCGACTCCATCACCTCGCTGGTGCGGGCGTTCGACCAGCCCTGTCGCTTGGCGATCAGGAAGAAGGCCAGGCCGATGGCGACCATCAGCGCAAACACCGGGGCGCCGATGAACGACAGCACGCCGCGCACCGGATCGCCCTTGGGCAGCAGGGTGGCGCCGGTGGTGCCCAGCATGATCAGCAGCAGCGGCACGATGATGAGCGAGAGCACCACGCCCACGCCGGGTGCGGCCAGGCGTTCCTTGTCGCCGCTGCCGGCGTCAAAGGCGGCGAACTGCTCGGCGGTGGCCGGCAGCATGGCGTAGCGGCGACGGTTGAGCCAGCCGCCCACGTACTGAGACAGCACCGCCAGCGGCAGGCAGATGGCCAGGCCCAGCAGCGTGATCCAGCCCACGTCGGCCTGCAGCACGGCCGCACCGCCGACGATGCCGGGGTGCGGCGGCACCACCACATGGGTAGCCAGCATGATGCCGGCCACCGGCAGGCCGAACTTCACCGGGTCGACCCTGGCGGCCTTGCAGAAGCCGTAAATGATGGGCACCAGGATGATGAAGCCCACGTCGAAGAACACCGGGATCGACAGCACCAGCGCAGCCGCCGTGAGCGCCGCCGGCACCCGCCTGGGCCCGAGCCAGCCAGTGAAGCGGTGGGCCAGGCTGCCGGCCCCGCCGGAGACTTCGATGATGCGGCCCAGCATGGCGCCCAGCGCCACCAGGATGGCCACCGAACCCAGGGTGCCGCCCATGCCCTGGATCAGGGTGGGCACGATGTCGGCGGCGGGCATGCCGGCCACCAGGGCCACCAGGATGCTCACCAGCATCATGGCCACGAAGGCATGGACCTGGAAACGGATGATGAGGACCAGCAGCAGGACGACGCTGGCCAGAGCGATGCCCAGCAGGGCGGCGGTGGACATGGGGAGGGTCTCCGTGAAAGAACGGCAGGGACCGGCACCGGGCCGATCAGCCGCCGTTGGGCGTTATTCGTATGGTCATCATACAACTTTGCCAGCCCGGGGTTCGGTCAGGGTCATCACCTGGGCGTCAGCGGACGGCCTTGCCGGCCATGATCAGGGCCTGGGCATAACGGGCGCCATCCTGCTGCCAGAACGCCGGATCGGCCTGGCCGATGCGCGCTGCTGCGTTGTGCATGTGGCTGGCCGCTGCGGCCCGGGCAGCCGCCGGGTCGGCGGCTTCGATGGCCTCGACCAGGCGCTGGTGTTCCCGCAGCACATCGGCCGCGAAGTGGGCATGGCGGGCCTCGTTGGCCCGGGTCACGCGGGTGGCGTCCTGCAGGAACTGCGAGAGGTAGTCCAGGGTGCGGATCAGGAACGGGTTGCCGGCAGCCTGGGCGATGGCCCGGTGGAAGGCCACATCCTCTTCCACGCCGTCCCGCCCGGCGGCCACGGCTGCGTCGATGGCCAGCAGTGCACGGCGGATGGCCTTCACATCCGAGGCCTTGCGGCGCTGGGCCGCCAGCTCGGCCACCTCGGCCTCCAGGGCGCGGCGCACCTCCACGATCTGCAGCACCGCCTCGATGGAGGCGCTGGTCTGAGGATCGAACTTGAGCGGTTCCACATCGGGCTTGATGACGAACATGCCGCTGCCCTGACGCGCGTCGACCAGCCCCAGCGAGCGCAGCCGGGAGATCGCTTCGCGCACCACGGTGCGACTGACACCGAACTGCTGCACCAGGCTCTGCTCGGTGGGCAGCTTCTCGCCCGGAGCGAGCCGGCCGGCACGGATTTCGGCCTCCAGGGTGGCGGCCACCTGATCGGCCAGGCGGGCGCCGGGTTTGACGGTCTGGAAGGTGACGGACATGGACGGGTTCCGGGAGAGATGCCGGGCACGCGCCGGCCAGGGCGAACTGTAGCGCGCCGTCCGGGCAGGGCCAGCCCTCCACTAAACTGAAATGCCCTGTCCGTTCAGGAGTGCACATGTACCTGCCCCCCCAGTTCGCCGCCCGAGACGCATCGATCGCGCCGCAGATCATGCGGTCCCACCCGCTGGCCCAGCTGATCTCGGTCGACGATGGCGGTCTGCCCTTCATCACGCCGCTGCCCCTGCACCTGATCGAAGAGGAGGGCGGGATCACCCTGCTGGGCCATGTGGCCCGACCCAATCCCCACGCCGGCTTCCTGCGCCAGCGCCCCCGGGCCCGGGTGGTGTTCCAGGGCCCGCAGGCCTACATGTCGCCCCGCGTCTACACCGAACGCCAGATGGTGCCGACCTGGAGCTACATCGCCGTGCACGCCACCGTGGAGGCCCGCTTCATCGAATCCTTCGACGACAAGGATCGCCTGCTCAAACACCTGATCCATGACCACGACCCGGCCTACGCCGAACAGTGGCGGTCGCTGCCGGAGGACTACCAGCACAAGATGATGAACGGCATCCACGCCTTCGAGCTGCGGGTGCTCGACCTGCAGTGCAAGGTCAAGCTCAACCAGCACCGCCCTCAGTCCCACGCCGCCATGCTGGCCGCCTACGAGAGCGGCACCACCGACGAGCAGGCGCTGGCCGCCTGGATGCGGCGGATCGGCCTCACCGGCGAGCCGGCGGGCAGCACGCCTTGAGCCGCTGGCGATCCGAGCTCGACGCGTTCGCCCTGGCGGACCGGCAGAACCCGCCACGGCCCGGTGGCGTGCTGTTCGTGGGCAGTTCGTCCATCCGGTTGTGGCAGGGGCTCGAGTCGGCGTTTCCCGGACAGTCCGGCGTGCAGCGCCGGGGTGTGGGCGGCTCCTGTCTGTACGAATGGGCCGACTGGGTGGCCCCCATCGTGCTGCCGCACCGGCCCCGGTTGCTGCTGGTGTACGCCGGCGAAAACGACCTGACCGAAGGCCGGACCCCCCACGACCTGCTGGCCAGCTTCATCCGGCTGGCCGACCGGGTGCGGGCCGATCTGCCCGACACCCGCCTGGCCTATCTTTCCATCAAACCCAGCCCGTCCCGCATGGCCTGGCTCGACGCCATGCGCGAAGCCAATCTCCTGATCCAGACCTGGGTGCTCGCCAGCCCGAACATGGACTATGTGGACGTGCACACGCCCATGATCGACAACGACGGTCGGCCCCGGGCCGAACTGTTCGTGCGCGACCAGCTGCACCTCAGCGCCGAGGGCTATGCGCTGTGGCGGCAGGTGGTGTCGGCCCACCTGCGGCCCTGACACCGGGTCGGCTCGGCCTGCTGCTGCCCCGTTCATCCAGCACCAGCGCCACCAGCAGCAGGGCGGCGAACGCGCCCAGGAGCAAGACCGCATCGGTCGTCCAGGGCCGGATCACCTCGGTGGAGCCGAAAAAGGCCAGGGTGAACAGGGCCACCACCACATGCGCGCAGAACACCGCCAGCGACTGGCGGCCCAGCAGTTCCAGCGGCGCCGGGCGGGGCATCACCCGGCTGAGCCAGGGGCCCGCGGCCCACAGCAGCACCAGCACGCTGGAGAAATTGAGCACCCGCAGCGGGCCCAGTCCCCATTTGTCGAACAGTACGGCGACGGCCGGGACACCCGGCATCGGATCCTGCCCCACGTTGTGGCGCCACACGAGCATGGCCAGGGCATAGGCGGCGGCGGGCACCACCAGCCACAGCGGCGGGCGCGGCAGCGGCTTCTGGCGGCTGCCCAGCCAGAGGCCGGTCACCCACAAGGCCTGCCAGGCCAGCCAGTGGAACGCCCCCATGTCGCGGTAGGGCACCGGGCTCCAGCCGGCCAGCGCAGCGTGCAGCCAGGCCCCGGCGTTCCACTGTTCGGCCAGCCACAGCAGGGCACTGCCGCACAGCAACAGCCCCCATCCGTGGCGCAGGCCGTGTGCCAGCAGCCAGGGCGTCACCAGCATGAACACGATGTACATCGGCAGGATGTCGAGCAGCGGCGGGTTGTGGACCAGCAGCCCTGAGGCCAGCACCGCCGTCCAGGGCCGGGCCAGGTAGAACTCCAGCAGCCCGGTCACGCCGCCCTGGTGGTTGCGCACGCCCAGCCACGCGATGACGGTGAAGGCCAGCAGCAGCAGGCCCAGCTGGCACAGGTAGATCCGCCGGGCCCTGGCGAACACGGCGGTCCGCATGGCGGCGTGGCCCAGCCGCCGTGCCCGCCCGCCATACACCTGGCCGACCATCACCGCCGAGAGGAACACGAAGCCCTCGGCCGCCGACACGAATCCCAGGGGCTGGCCCAGCGGCAGCGAAAAGCCGGTGGGCATGTGGGTGAGCGTCATCAGCACCAGCAGCAGACCCCGCAACGCGTCCAGCTCCCACTGTCGCGTGGGAGCCGCAGGGAGCGCAGCAAAGGGCAGGGAGGTGCTGGTCATCAGGGTTAACCCAGGGCAACCCGCGATGATGCCAGAGCCCGCCTTCCTGCCCCGGGAATACCCTCGGGCTGGCCTACACTCGGACCATGCCGTCAGCCCTCCCCACCGACCCGCGCGACGAGGCCTTCATGCAACTGGCGCTGGAGCAGGCCCGGGCCGCGGGCGAGCGGGGCGAGGTGCCGGTGGGCGCGGTGGTGGTGCGCGACGGCCAGGTGATCGCCACCGGTGCCAACGCTCCGCTGGCGACGCACGACCCCACCGCCCATGCCGAGATCGTCGCCCTGCGTGCCGCAGCCCGGCAGCTCGGCAACTACCGGCTCGAGGGCTGCACCCTGTACGTCACCCTGGAGCCCTGCGCCATGTGCAGCGGTGCCCTGTTGCACGCCCGGCTCGACCGCGTGGTGTTCGGTGCGGCCGAACCCCGTACCGGCGCCGCGGGCTCGGTGACCGACCTGTTCGCGCTGCCGCAGATCAACCACCACACCCGCATCGAGGGCGGTGTGCTGGCCGACGCCTCGGCGGCGTTGCTGCGGGGGTTTTTCCAGCCGCGCCGGGCCACGGCAGAGCCGTTGCGCGACGACGCACTGCGCACCCCCGATGCCGCCTTTGCCGGTCTGCCCGGCTTTCCCTGGCAGGCCCGCCATGTGCAGGACCTTCCGTCCCAGAACGGCTGGCGCATGGCGTACCTCGACGAAGGTCCTGCCGATGCCCCCGTCACCTGGCTGTGCCTGCACGGCAACCCGGCCTGGAGCTACCTGTACCGCCACATGATCCCGGTCTGGACCGCGGCGGGCCACCGGGTGGTGGCGCCGGACCTCATCGGCTTTGGCCGCAGCGACAAGCCCAAGAAGCCCTCGGCGCACACCTTCAGCTTCCACCGTCAGGTGCTGCTGGAGTTCATCGAGCGGCTGGACCTGCAGCGGGTCGTGCTGGTGGTGCAGGACTGGGGCGGCATCCTGGGCCTGACCCTGCCGATGGCCGCGCCGCAGCGCTACCAGGGCCTGCTGGTCATGAACACCCTGCTGGCCACCGGAGCCGAACCCCTGTCGCCCGGTTTCCTGGCCTGGCGGCAGATGTGCGCCGAGCGGCCCGACTACAGCGTCTCGCGCCTGTTTGCGCGCGGCAACCCGCACCTGACCGAGGCCGAATGCGCCGCCTACGACGCGCCCTTCCCGGACCGTGGGCACCGTGCCGCCCTGCGCGCTTTCCCGGCGCTGGTGCCGGAGCACCCCCAGGACGACGGCGCCGCGATTTCCCGGCAGGCCGCCACGTTCTGGTCCGAACAATGGCAGGGCCGAAGCCTGATGGTCATCGGCCAGGCCGATCCGGTGCTGGGCGAGCCGGTGATGCGCAAGCTGCACACCTGCATCCGGAACTGCCCGCCGCCCGTATGGCTGGGGCAGGCGGGTCATTTCGTCCAGGAACATGGCGGCCCGGTGGCCCGGCAGGCCCTGGCCCATTTCCTCCCTCCGTCTTCAACCTGAGTCCATGAGCCACATCTACATCTATTCCCCGTCCAGTGCCGTGCGCGACAAGGCGGCGTTCCGGCGGGGTGTCCGCCGGCTGCAGGCGCTGGGCCATGAGGTCGAGATCGATCCGGCCGCGCTGACGGCCCACATGCGCTTTGCCGGCGACGACGCCACCCGCCTGGAGGCCATCGCCCGTGCCGCCGCCAGCGGGGCCGATGTGGCCCTCATCAGCCGGGGCGGGTACGGCCTGACCCGCCTGTTGCCGGCGCTGCCCGGCAAGGCGATTGCGCGCGCCGTCGAGCGCGGCATGCACTTTGTCGGTTTGAGCGACTTCACCGCCTTCCAGATGGCCGTGCTGGCCGGGCAGGGCACGCCCACCTGGGCAGGCCCGGCGCTGGGCGAGGATTTCGGTGTGGCCGGCACGCCTGACGACATCATGGAAGCCTGTTTCGACGACCTGCTGGTCGGGCAGGGTGAAGGCACCGGCTGGCGCCTGCCGGCAGCCGACGCCGCCACCCTGCCGGAGCGCGGTCTGCACCTGCGTGGAGCCACGCTGTGGGGCGGCAACCTGAGCGTGCTGTGCAGCCTGGTCGGCACCCCGTATCTGCCGATGGTCAAGGGGGGCGTGCTGTTCCTCGAAGACGTGAACGAACATCCCTACCGGATCGAACGCATGCTCACCCAGCTGCTGCATGCGGGCGTGCTGGGCCGGCAGAAAGCCATCCTGCTGGGCCGCTTCACCGGCCACCTGCCGGTGCCGGGTTACGACCGCGGGTTCGGCATGGCCTCGGTGGCCAGCTGGCTGCGCAGCCAGGTCAAGGCGCCGGTCCTGGGCGGATTGCCCTTCGGGCATGTGCCGACCAAGGTGGTGCTCCCGGTGGGGCAGGCGGTGGATCTGGCCGTGGAAGGGCGTGATGCCCTGATCTTCTGGGGTTGATGCGGTGAACGCTTCAGCGGCCGGGCACCCGGCACGATGCGATCAGGCTGGCCGGGATGCGACCTTCGAACAGCGGCAGCAAGCGCTGCACGCGGGAGACGGCTTCGGCTTCGCCGTAGAGCTGGCTCAGGGTGGCCACCACCTCGGAGCGCGCGTACCACAGCGCCTGGGCATCGTGAAGGATGCGAAGGCGGCGCGACAGCGTGGGGTTCAGGCGCAGCCCGTCCTCGCCCAGCACATCCAGCAAGGCCTGCCGGACCGGCTCAACCGGATCGGGTTCCGCTGCTCCAGGGAGGCGACGAGGTCCGTCGTGGCCCAGGAGCAGGGCCGACAGGCTATGGGGCAATCCCTGCTTGAACAGACGCATGGTGAGAATGTGTCAGGTGTAACGTGACAGTCAGGATAAGCTGGCCCCATGACAGGTGCAATTCAGGATGCCCCGAAGAACAAAAAAAACAACAGTCAAATCATGCGGTTAGCATGAGATATTGAGTTTTTGCATTAACCTTGTAATACCTTAGACCGCGAAATCCTGCGCGACATGCCCGATCTGACCATTGCCTTTGCCGATCTCACCGGAAGCGTTTCGGTGTTCGAAGCCCTGGGCAACGACCGGGCCACCAAGGCCATCACGCGCATCACCCAGTGGATCGGCGCCAAGGCCCAGGAACATGGCGGCAAGGTGGTGAAGATGCTGGGCGACGGTGTGCTGATGTCGTTTCCGGACTCGCGGCGGGCCATCGAGGCCTGCGTGCAGGTACAGACCGAGCACACCCAGCGGGTGCAGCAGTGGCCGGCACCGCTCAAGCTGCAGCTGCAGATCGGTCTGGCGCGCGGGCCGATCGTGCTGGTGGACGGCGACTGTTTCGGGGACGCCGTGAACATGGCCTCGCGCCTGAGCGATCTGGCCGGCCCGGAGCAGATCCTGGCCTCGGCCAGCGTCATCGAGGCCCTCAGCCCGGGCAGCACGGTGCGGTACCGCAACCTGGGGCCGATGCAGATCCGGGGCAAGACCGACCCCAGCCACGTCTACCGCATCGAATGGCAGACCGAGGTCAACTCCGATTTCCTGACCGTGCCGGCGGCGCTGCACATGCTGCCTCAGGGCCGGCTCGCCAAGGGCGGCGGCGTCGAGCTGACCTGGCTGGATACCTCGCGCCGCTTCACCATGGCCGAACTGCCGGTGGCCATCGGCCGGGTGACCGAGGCCCAGTTCACGGTGTCGGACCCCCGGGTCTCCCGCCTGCACGCGCGCATCGATCACCGATCGGGCAACTTCACGCTGGAGGACACCAGCAGCTACGGCACCTGGGTCCGGTTTCAGGGCAGCCAGCAGGTGATCGCGCTGCGGCGCCAGGAATGCGTCCTGCACGACAGCGGTGAGATCGCCATGGGAGCGCCGTTCACCGACTTCACCGCACCCACGCTGCGGTTCCGCCTGGCACGCGATGCCATGGAACTGTCGCGCCCGCCGCGAAGCGAGGGCTGAGGCTTACTTCAGGTTGCCCTTGAGGAACTGGGCCAGGCGCTCGCTCCGGGGGCGCGCCAGCACCTCGGCCGGCACCCCTTGCTCCTCGATGCAGCCCTTGTGCAGAAAAATGAGGTGGCTCGACACCTCGCGGGCAAATCCCATCTCGTGGGTCACCACCAGCATGGTTCGGCCTTCCTCGGCCAGCAGCTTCATCACCCGCAGGACCTCGCCCACCAGTTCCGGATCGAGGGCGCTGGTGGGCTCGTCGAACAGCATCACGGACGGCTCCACCGCCAGGGCCCGGGCAATGGCCACGCGCTGCTGCTGACCCCCGCTCATGTGGGCCGGATAACGGTCTTCCACGCCCTGCAGGCCCACACGTTCGAGGTACTTGCGGGCGGTCTGAACCGCCTGGTCCCGAGGCACGCCCAGCACATGCACCGGCGCCTCGATGATGTTCTGCAGCACCGTCATGTGGGCCCACAGGTTGAAGTGCTGGAACACCATGGCCAGCCGGGTGCGCAGCCGCTGCAGCTGATCGGCCCTCACGGCCTGCAGCTCACCGGCCTTGTCGGCCTTGAGTTCGAGCTCTTCCCCGCCCAGCAGGATGCGGCCGCTGTTGGGTCTTTCGAGCAGGTTGATGCAGCGCAGGAGGGTGCTCTTGCCGGAGCCGGAACTGCCGATCAGGCTGATCACGTCACCGGCCCGGGCCTGGAGCGAAACGCCCTTGAGCACCTCGTTGGCACCGAAGCGCTTGTGGATGTCGTGAACCTCAAGCAGGGGGCGTGTGGTGGCCGGTGCTGCAGCGTCGGTCATGGGATGAATGGAGGAAGTGGCTGTAAGGTCAGGCGCCCAGCAGGGGCCCGGTGCGGAAGGCGTGTTCGCCGGCGATCTTGCCGATCTCGCCGCCCGCCACCGCATACCGGCCCGACACCCGGGCATACAGGACGCCGGCCACGCCGGCCCGCACGGTGTGCACCCGGGACTGGCCGGGCGCGGTCGGATCGATCACGTCGGCCACCGGGTCGCCCACGGCCAGCCGGTCACCCGGTCTCGCCCGGTAAGCCACCACACCGGGCACCGGGGTATGCAGGGTTTCCGAGCCGGCCAGCGGGGTGGGGCGGCAGGGCAGGGGTGGCAGGGCAGGGGCGGGTCCCGAGACGGCACCGACATGCACCAGGAAGGCCTGCAGGGCCTGGGCATCCCGGATGGCGTGTTCGTGCAGCACGTCGGCTTCACCGCGCAGCTCCACGGTGGTGCTGGCGCAGCCCTGCGGCAGCGGTTGGGACAGCCCGGCCGCCTTGAGGCGGTCGGCCAGCTGCCACCATTGTCCCGACAGGCATTCGTCGAACGGCCCGCCGCCGGAATCCTTGGCCAGCAGCACCGCCTGCGCCCCCAGCAGCCGGGCCAGCGGCTCCAGCGGCGGCCAGCAGGCTTCCTCGGCGTAGAGGTGCATCACGGCTTCCCAGTCGCAGTGCAGGTCGAGCACCAGGTCGGCGTCGTGCGCCAGGCGCAGCAGGTGCCGGCGCAGGCTCTGCAGTTCGGTGGCCGGCTCCCAGGCGTCGAGCCAGCGGGCGGTGAGCTGGCGGACCGTCTCCACGTTGCGAACGGGGTCGTCGCCCAGCAGCGGCAGCAAAGCGTCCCACACGGCCCCGGCCAGGTCGGGATAGTGGCGATTGAAGTTTTCGCCGGTGTCAAGCTCGAAGCGGCCCATGGGCTTGTGGTCCACACGTTGGCTCAGGCCGATGGGGTTGGCCGCCGGCACCAGCACCACATGCCCCCGCAGCCGACCGGCGACCTCAGCCTCCTGCAGCCAGGCTCGCAGGTGGTGGGCCACCAGCATGCCAGGCAGTTCCTCCGCATGCAGGCTGGCCTGGATGTAGACCTTGGGACGGGCCTGCGGGTCCCCGAAACCAAAAGACACCAGCTGCCGGCTGGAGCCCAGACTGGGGCTGAGCAACGGATGTTCGGTACGGATCATGAACGGAAGCCTTCAGTGGGCCCGGGGCGCCAGATGGGCGAGGAACCGCCGCTCGGCCAGCTTGAACAACCCGACCAGGCTGAAGGTGATGGTCAGGTAGATGGCCGCTGCGGCGATGTAGGCCTCGAACGGCAGGTAGAAGTCGGAGTAGATGCGGCTGGCCGCCGCGGTCACATCCAGCATGGCCGGCACCGCGCTGGCCACGCTGGTGGCATGCAGCATCATCACCGCCTCGTTGCTGTAGGCCGGCAGGGTGCGCCGCAGTGCGCTGGGCAGCACGATGCGCCGCATGGCCTGCCAGGGACTCATGCCCATGGCCTGGGCGGCCTCGATCTCGCCTGCGGCGGTCTCACGGATGGCACCGGCAATCATTTCGGCGGTGTAGCCGGCGGTGTTCAGGCTGAACGCCAGCAGTGCGCAGAAGAAGGGATCCTTGAAGTGGGTCCAGGGCCAGACGGCATCCCAGCGTTCCTGCACCCATTCGAGTTGCGCGATGCCGTAGTAGATGAGGTAGAGCTGGATCAGCAGCGGGGTGCCGCGGATGACATAGGTGTAGGCACCGACCACCCAGCGCAGCGGGGCGATGCGGCTGACCAGCGCCAGGGCGAACACAAGGGCCAGGATGCCCCCGATGAGCAACGAGGACGCCAGCAGACCCAGTGTGGTCAGCAGGCCTTCGCCGTACAGGGCGAGGCTCTCGGGCCGGAAGATCACCTCCCACTTCATCGGCGTCGGCTCCGCAGGGAATCAGACATGCCCACGGCGCACGCCCATGCTGAACCGCCGCTCGAGCCAGCGCAGGCCCCACAGCGACACCGAGGTGTAGACCAGGAACAGGGCGGCGGCGAACAGGTAGAAGGTGAATGGCTCACGGGTGGCGGAGCTGGCCTGCTTGGCGAGGTAGGTCATCTCGTGCAGGCCTATCAGGCTGACCAGCGCGGTGGCCTTGATCAGCACCAGCCAGTTGTTGGTGAAGCCGGGCAGGGCATAGCGGACCATCTGGGGCAGGGTGATGCGCAGGAAGGTCTGGAGACGCCCCATGCCGAAGGCCCAGGCGGCCTCCATCTGGCCCTTGGGGATGGAGAGGATGGCGCCCCGGAAGGTTTCGGTCATGTAGGCGCCGTAGATGAAACCGATGGTGAGCACGCCGGCGGCGAATGGATTGATGTCCACCGTCTTCTTGCTGCCCAGGGCTTCCAGAAGATGGTTCAGGCCGATGGTGCCGCCGTAGAAGATCAGCAGCATCAGCACGAGTTCGGGGATGCCGCGCACCAGCGTGGTGTAGACGGTGGCGACCGCCACAGCCAGCGGACGACCCGACAGCTTGGCGGCGGCCCCGATGAGCCCCAGCGCGATGGCCACCACCAGGGCAGCCAGCGAGACGCCCACCGTCAGGAGGGCGCCTTGCAGGATGGAGCTGAAATAGCCGGACAAACCGGAGTGCCCTTACTGGCCGTAGACGTCGAAGTCGAAGTACTTCTTGGCCACGGTGTCGTAGGTGCCGTTGGCGCGGATGGCCTTGATGGCAGCGTTGAGCTGGTCCTTGAGCTCGGTCTCACCCTGACGCAGGGCCACGCCCACGCCGTAGCCGAAGTACTTCGGCTCCTTCAGCTCGGGACCCACGAAACCATAACCCTGGCCTTCAGGCTTGCTCAGGAAGCCACCGGTGACTTCCACGCGATCGGCCACGGTGCCGTCCAGACGGCCCGACTTGATGTCCAGGTAGACCTGGTCCTGCGCCTCGTAGGGCACCACGCTCACGCCCACCGGCTTGAGTTCACCCATGGCGTATTTTTCCTGGGTGCTGCCCTTGAGCACGCCGATCTTCTTGCCCTTGAGCGAAGCCAGGTCGGTGAACTTGGTGTCGGTCTTCACCACGATCTGGCTCGGGGTGTTGTAGTACTTGTCGGTGAAGTCCACCACGGCCTTGCGCTCGTCGGTGATCGACATGGAGCTGATGATCACGTCGTACTTCTTGGCCTGCAGACCCGGGATCATGCTGTCCCAGACCTGTTCGACGTACACGCACTTGCGCTTGATCTCGGCGCACAGCGCCTCGGCGATGTCCACATCGAAGCCGGTCGGCTTGCCGTCGGCCGTCTTGAAGGTGAACGGCTGGTAGGTCGGGTCGATGGCGACCTTCAGTTCCGGCAGCTCGGCCGGTGCGGCCGGTGCGGCAGCGGCAGGTGCCGGCGCCGGAGCGGCGGCAGCGGGCTCTTCCTTTTTGCCGCAGGCGGTCAGGGTCACGGCACCGATCAGGGTCAGGGAGAAAAGCAGGTGTTTCATGGTTTCACGTTCGGCAGATGGCGTCTGCCATGGGTTGTGGAGGCGATGGATTGTAGGTCGCGCACGGTCGTTCGTTAGAACCACCCAAGGGGGTATTTACCTGGGTGGAGTGGCACCGGCGCCGATCGGCCACGCAGCCTCCGATCGAGCATCTTTCGATATTTACATAATATACATCGTAGAATATCTAGGCGATCATGAAAACCGCCATCGCTGGCGGTCTGGCTGGCAAAGGTAATTTCGACCTTAATCCGAAGGTAAGAGTAGCCTTGAGGTTGCAGTCGATAGCAACTGGCTGCCATCGGGCTACCGTTCCATTCAAAACGCGGGGCCCAAGGGGCCGTACAGCAACTGGTTACACCAATGCCAAAATTTCCCCAACGGGCTGCTGTCTCGTCCAAACGCGGACTTGTGAAGACTATGTCCTACTGCGAAAAAGTAACTGCGGAAAACGAGGTCCCCCTCCTCGACACTGTCTACTGCACAGCACCTTAATGCCTCCAAATCTGATCCCGCTGATGCAAGAGTTCAGATCGGAGTACTGAGGCAAGCATGGTCTTGAGTTCGCGAATACTGCGAACCGGGAGCATATTGACTTTCTGCTCGAAGCCCTCAAAAACACCACGTGGGAGGCCCCACTCTTCCGCGAGGTCCTCAAGTGCATGAGGCACTGCTGCGGCGATGTGCTCCGGACTTGGCTCATCGAACATCACGATCTGGCACCTGGAGAGAAGCGGCGTGGGCAGCCGGGACAAAGAGTTGGCCGTCAGGATGAAGCTGACCATCGAAAGGTCACATTCGGTTTGCAGGAAGCTGTCGAACCACCGGCGTGCAGACTCTGCTTCCAGGAGTCCCAGCAGAGCGCTGGACACGGGTGCGCTGTTGACCGACCGGTCGCTCGCCTTGTCCACCTCGTCAAGCAGCACCATGGCGGACGGGCTATTTGCGTTGAGCAGAAGATCGAGCAAGGAAGAAGGCTGCCCGGTTGACCAGCCGCGACTGGTTCCCAGGAGAGCCCGGCTGTCGTCCATGCCTCCAATACTGATGGCTCGGAACGTCAGGTTCAGCTCCTCGGCCAGGCGGCGAGCAAACCGGGTTTTACCCACACCGGGTTGCCCGGCGATCAAGGTCGGCCGGACCTTGCAGTCCAGCGCGCCGAGCTGGCGTTTCAAGCGCAGGTCGCCGAGGATGGTGTCGATGGCGCTTGTTGCCCAGGGGAACTCCTCGGTCAGGATCTCCTGGATGCCGTACAGCTGGTCGGGGGCGGGCAGTTGGACGACGGGCTGCACGGTCTGCAAAACCTTGAACCGCTGGATCTGCAGCTGATCGTTTGCGTCGCTGGCCGGCGGGATGGAGCCTTGGATCACCGCCAGGCGCTTGACCGGTAGGACGGCTTCACTCGGTTGCCTGGACTCCTTCGCTGGGACGTCGGTCTTCGGGGCGATGATGGTCAGGAAGGCGTCGCTGGTTTTGAGGCGGTGAGCCACCAGCTGGAGCGCCTCGTAGTCCAGACAATGGAGCAAGCTCTGGCTGGGATCGGTCGCCAGCAGCTCAGCCTCCCCTTCCTTGAGCAGTTCCCAGGTGGGATTACAGAACCGCTGCAGGTCCATCCAGCGCTCCCGGCATTCCCACTTGATTTGCTTGTTCACGCCATGCAGGAAATACATCATCACAAGCTCAGCAGCCTGGTGACGCTTCTCCAGCTTCAGAGCTCGAAGGTTGACCTTGCTCAGTCCGGAGATGTGGCGAAAGGCCGATTGGAGCAGCGGGCTCACGTACCGCAGAGTGGTTCCAGCCAGGATCGGCTCGCCGTTCTTGTAGAGGCCGAACACTTTGCGTCGCTCGCCCTTTGCGCAGCTCACTCGTGGCTCGTATCCCAGGAGCTGGTACTGCAGACGGGTGAGCAGGTGCAGCAGCTCGATCGAGTTGAGCCTATCTGCCAGCAGGAGCTGCACGTTCATCGCCAGCAGGCTGGGTGATTCGATATCGTCGGGACCCCGAGCCACCCGGTTGTAGATGAGCCGCAGCGCCGTGAGTCGGTCGTGATCAGTGACCTCCGGGTCGTGGAGCACTGCGAATAGAAGGATGTTCCTGGCTACAGACTCATCCTCGACGGGCCACTGTGACAGAAACGGGTGGCTGGCGCCCGCGTCGCGGGCAGCCGCAACGAGTTCAGCCAAGCGCTCATCGGTGTAGCGCCAGACCTGCTGACAGGTATCTGCATTCATGCTGCTCTCCACAAACGAAGTTGCGGTTCAAGCTGCTGGCGAGGTAGCCGGGAGGCAGCTGTCGGAGAGCAACGAAAGGGTCAGGGATGACCCGCCGAATCAGAAGAATTAATCAGCAAAAGGCGACCGTCAAGCGCGTCGTATCAGGCACCTCCAAAACCGCGGTGTGGGGAATATTCACTACACAAGAAGACTTCGTAAGTCGTTGTTTTGCAATGATATTTTGACGGTTTCCGTTCGTCGGGACATGGCCATGATCCCTGCCCTCACCTAGTCTATAACCGGACTAGCGCGAGCCCTGCTGGCGTCAAGATGGGAACGACTTGGGGCTTGTAGTCGTTCAACTCTTCGCCACCCTGCTTGACACCTGGCTGGTCTAGTGGGCCTTGAAGCTTTCCTCGCCGCCTACCGAACTTCAAGTCCGCTTGGCAGCGGAAGCAGCCTTTGGATACCCTGATTGCGAGTGTCTGCGATCAGCCGGGAACCGCTGCAACCGACCGTTTTCCGGTGGCATCAGGCTGCTAGTTGCACCAAAGACTCCTGGTCATGCCCCCCGCCGCAACTCCCTGACACCACGACCTAATTTTCGACGCAATAAAGCCCGCAGGGTGACCCCATCCGTGTACCCAACCTGCGCGGCAACCTGGTCGACACTCGCGTTGCCGGTGCGCAAGAGATGGACTGCCTGCTCGACGCGCAGGTCCTGGAAGTACGAGAGTGGCGTCTTTCCCAACACGCTTTGTAGGCGCCTCGCCAAAGTACGTTCGCTTGTGCCCGCGGCGCTGGCCGCCTCGGCCAGCGAGAAACCATGCGCCAGCCGACGTCTGGACCAGCACTCGAAGCGCTCGACTATGGGGTCGGCATGCGCAAGGTGGTCGGGAATCACGAACTCGGCTTGCGAAGTGCGTGCCTCAACCAGTAGGTAACGCGCCACCAGGGCCGCCAGCGCTGGACTTTGCCCTCGGACGATGCGCAAGGCCAAGTCGACGTGGGCCAAAGCGGCACCCGCTGTAGTGAAGCGTGTCGTGCTCACGACCATGCGGGACTCGTCCAGCGTGACGTTCGGATAGCGCTGCCGAAACATGGGTCCAAGCCACCATGATGTGGTCGCGTGGAGCCCGTCAAGCAGGCCACTCTCCGCGAGCAAAAAACCACCTGAGCAGGCGGTACCTAGATGCGCGCCGCCGGTGGACCATTCTTGCAGGGCCGCTACCGCATCAGGCACGTCGGGTCGTGCGAGTCGCGCGGCGAGTGTGTCAGGCATCTTGTCGCCAAACGCGGGCACGAGCACGACGTCAGGTTCAGACACACCGCGCGCAGGGACTACAGGGACCGTCAATCCTTGCGCAGTCCGGATGCGACGCCGCACGGCCACCAGCGTCATCTCAATTGGCGCAGGCGCCTGTGGCAGCGAACCCGCCATGGCATTGGCCAAGCTCAGGGTGTCAGTGAGCGCCGCGAGCCCCAGATCAAACACGCCATCAGCAACAAGCAAATGTACTTTCATGGCAGGAATGGTATCAATATTGTCATTCTTGCCGATTGAGAGGCTTTCAAGCCAGGCCTAGACTGCACATCAGTCCATCCGTTCCACCACCTTCCCGTTGACCCAAAGGATCACACCATGACCAAGCTCGCCCTGTTTGTTCGTCTCGAGGCCAAACCCGGACAGGAAGCTGCGCTGGCCGATTTCCTGGCCAGTGCACTTCCACTCGCTAATGCCGAGTCTGGCACCACCGCTTGGTTCGCACTGAAGTTTGGCCCTTCCACGTTCGGTGTGTTCGATGCCTTCGCCGATGAGGCAGGTCGGCAGGCACACCTTGATGGTCAGATCGCCGCAGCTTTGATGGCCAATGCAGCGACCTTGCTCAGCTCGCCGCCCAACATCGAGAAGGTCGATCTGCTCGCCGTCAAGCTGCCTGCGTGATCACAACCAGCTTTGACTGCAAGTGGCCAAGATCTTCCCCCCGCTCAGCGGAGCAGCGTTCGTCAGAAATTTGTGGAACCCACAGTAGCTGACAGGCAACCGGTCCAGAAATCAGTCCGGTCATCGGTAGCCGCAACCTGCGTGTGGCGGGCAGCGGTACCAAAGCCGACACTCAATCTCAGCGCCCGAGCGACCGCACCCAGCCTGTAGCTGTCATCACCGAGGTTAGCTCCAGACTGGTTGCTGTCAAACAAGGGGCGGGGGTAGGATGCCCGCTATCGGCCAGAAGTGGACATTCGAGGAGGAGGCAACGTGCGCGAAGCGAAGATTGCCGCTTGGTTCTTTTTCGTTGTGGGAGCCGGCTTGAGTTTGCTCAGCGCATGGGCGGCCGTCACATTGGCACCGCCGTCGCCAACCATCTCGTCGCTCCGCAACGGTCTGGCGCAAGTCTTGAAGGCAGCACTTGGTGTGCCTGCCGGCCATGTTGCCTACCACCTGTTTTGGACGGCCCTCGGCGCTTGCGTAGCCTACTTGGCGCTGCGAGTACTGAAAGACCAGTCGAGGTAAGGTCCCAAGGTCTCAGTCCGCTCAGTGCCCACCACCGCCCCCGCTACCATGACGCACATCGGCCATCAGCGGCCGTTCACGTCTCCGTGCCCATCGTCAAGTCAAGACTGATTGCTGCCACTTAGGGCTACGCTGAACAAGTTGAGAGGTGGCGCGAGGTTTGCATGTATCGAGACACCAGAGACACGAAGGTGAAGATGAAACAGCAAACCCTGGCGATGGCAGCCGATCAAGGCGACGGCTACGAGCAATACCGCAAGCTCACCAAGCGGGACACATTCCTGGCGACGATGGAGCAGATCGTGCCGTGGCAGGAGTTGTGCTCGGTCATCGAACCGCACTACCCCAAGGCCGGCAACGGGCGCCCACCGATCGGACTGGAACGCATGCTGCGGATGTACTTCGTGCAGCACTGGTTCAACCTGGCTGATGAGGCCTGCGAGGAGGCTCTGCTCGACAGCACGGCGCTGCGCCGCTTTG
>NZ_NFUT01000003.1 GCF_002127215.1 Hydrogenophaga sp. IBVHS2
TACAACCACCACCGACCCCATGAAGCTCTCGGCCGAATCCCTCCGGTCGAGTACCGTGTCAAACTGTTCCCCAACCTCTACTTCTGACTGGCTCAGGAAATCGAGGGGACTTCACGGCGAACCATATGTCGTATCGCCATAAGCAGCGATGTCTTGAACCAGCAGGTTCTCTTCGCCGTTAAAAGTGCAATCGATAAATTTTAGCGCCGGCCTTTTATTGGATTTCGTATTCTTCACACTGAAGTCACTAAGTTCGCAGCCCTCAAAGGTAATCGGGCCATCGCAGTTGACAAGTTCGACACTACTGAGTGTGCAATTCTCGAAAGAGGCCTCCCTGAGGGACACTCCCTGAAGGCTGACTTTGGACACGGTCGAATTGACGACTCGAATTCCATCGAGAAAGAAATCTTCTCCGCTTAGTTCACCACCGATTTCAAAACCAGCGAACTCAACATCGGTCACTTCGGCCAAGGGCAGAGGCACGTGCACCGGCCCTGACATTGCTTCATCGCCAACCGCCGCCCGCAGGAACCACAAGTTGGCGCTGGCGGATTCATAACCAGCCGCGACTGCGTCGTCGAGCGCCCGACGCCAGCGGTTGTCTAACGCGCTATCTGCGAGCACAGACGGTAACAGGGTCTCAAAGGTGAATTTCGCACGCTCCGCCGAAGCGGCCAATTGAAGAGTCTCATCGCGACTGAGGTCGGCCATCTCTGCGCTGGTCGTAAAGATCTGTGCGAGTAGAGTACAGCGTATCCAGTCACTCAAGAACTGCGGTCGGTAGGCTCCAGCTGCCTCTGTGGCGTATAGCAAGGCGTGTTTTGCATTCTGACGCGTGATGGCGACATACACCTCAGGCGCGTTGACTGGATCTACATCGAACGCCTTAGGCACGAGTTCGTTAGGCGTCGGCGACTGTGATGTAACCGGTGCTGAAGCGAGCACTGCCAAGCCCTGCAATGCCTCCATCTGGTTTTTGACCGAGTATGCCTCCGCTGCAATAGGGTCAATCTTCGATGCTTCCCGAATGCAGGCGAAGACTGCAGCGCTGAGGCAAACGTCTCGGACCTGGGGAATGTGGGCTTTATTCTCTTGGTGCAATGGCGCTCGATTACCAGATCGACGGCCAATCGCGATCGCTGCCAAACCCTGCACAAAGAACAGCGATGACTCCTTTGCCACCTCCGGGAAGACCTCTAAGATCCACGATACGATCGCGCCCTTCTCCCGAATGACCAAATCATCGGCAGGCCTGTTACCGATTAATTCCTCGTATTCCGGTGGTAACTCAATGCTCCCCGCAGCCCTGCTGTGATCGACAACACCGTCAAACACTGCAGCGACATAGACCTTAAATTGATCACTATTCACGTCGGGCAGATCGACGCTCAGAATTGTCCAGTTGCGGTTAGCTAGATGCCGGGCCTCTGTACGACGACCCGAGAGGATGACTGTCGATCGTGACGATCCCAGGAGCTGCGTGATCAGGTCGAGTAGATCACTGACAAGGTTCTTGTCATATCGACCTGAGACCTCGTCAATGCCATCCAGAAAGATCGTGACCAAGCCAGACTTGACAGCCCGTACCAAAAGGTCCGCTCCTTGACCGACGATGCCAATGAGCTGCGAGACGCTTTCCCAAGCGATGCCTTCGGACAGTGGCAGTTTCCTGAGCGGAATGAAGACCGGCAACCTTCCTCGTTTGTCGTTGCGCAGGTCTTCTGCCGTAGAGGCAAGCAAGACACTCTTGCCCTTTCCTGCCTCAGCTTCGATGAAGGTCAAACCAGCGTTGGTGCGAACGCGACGCGCAAGCTCAGCCGCGGCATCGAGTTCCATTTCGCCAAGTTGATTGACCAGTGTCATCCGCACCGGCTCGATCCCAAGATCTCTAATGGGTGCCAGCGTTTCGTTTATCAAAATCTGCTGGGAAGCATCGAAGGTTGAGGGAAGATCGAGAAGGCTACGCAGCGCCATACGCACGGTTTCCGCAGTGCGGCCGAGTCCCAAGGTAATCGACTCGTCGCCGTTCGGTGCCCAATGTGTAAGCACATAGTGGACTGACCTGAGTCCCGCCCTCACAGGCTTCTGGATGATCTCATTCGCCTCTTTCAGTTGATCCGGCGTCGGGATGGCCGGGTCATCAATAAATACCCAAAGCTCACCGCTGAGCTCGAACGCCCGTGCATCTTCAGCGAACGGCTCAAGGTGCGTACCCATCGTAGTTGCGATTGCTGTAGCGACATCGAAATGCTCTTGGTCCATTCGTTACCTGTGGTGTGCTGCTTGCTGGATAGAGGTCGCTGACTGGCTGCGCTCCCCGGCTAGGGTCGCGCGTGCCGAGGTGCGTGGAGATTATTTGCACCTTCAGCCTCTACTTGAAAGGGTAGCAGGTTGAGCTAGCCTTCAAGACGTGCGCCTACTGCCGTGAAAGTTGCCACAACGGTGGTCGTACCTGTGACCAGAACCGCAGGTCAAGTCGCTCTCGCGTGACACGATAGAAGCTCTTTCCGACAAACGGAGTTGATCGATTTTTTCAACAAAAACAACGATCTATCGCGCCGATCTGTGTAGTGAATATCCCTCGCACGTCGGTTTCAGATGAGTGCCCGCCAGAGCGCTTGACGGGCTGCGTAAGCTGATGAATTCTTACGGTTCGGCGGGTCGTTCCTGACCCTTTCGTTGCTCTCCGACAGCTGCCTCCGGCCACCGCGCCGGCAGCTTGAACCGCAACTTTGTTTGTGGAGAGCAGCATGGATACCGATGACAGTCAGATTGCCTGGCGCTACACCGATGAGCGCCTGGCTGAACTTGTTGAGGCAGCGCGCGATGAAGGCGCCAGCCACCCGTTGTTCACACTTTGGCCGGTCGGCGACCCGATCCTGGCCAACAATATCCCGCTGTTCGCGATGCTGCATGACCCGGAGGTCACCCACCGCGACCGCCTCACAGCACTGCGGCTCATCTACAACCGAGTGGCACGGCTCCCTGTCGAGTTTGGATCGCCCAGCCTGCTGGCCCTGGACCTACAGCTTCTGCTCGCTGATCGGCTCAATTCGATCGAGCTGCTGCACCTTCTGACTCATCTCACGTACCGGCTCCTGGGATACGAGCCACGAGTGAGCTGCCCCGATGGCGAGCGGCGCAAAGCGTTCGGTTTGTATAAGGACGGAGAGTTGGTCCCTGCAGGAACCACGATGCAGTTCGTGAGTACCTTGATCGCATCGGCCTACAGTCACATCTCAGGGATAAGCAAGACCAACCTTCGAGCGCTGAGCTTGCGCAAGCGACATCAGGCAGCTGAGCTTCTGCTGACCCACTACCTACATAGCCCTGGCGAGGGGAATGCGCTATGGGGATGCATGGAGCGTTGGTCGGAGCTCAAGCAGTTTGGTGACCCGCTCATGGATCGACTCAAGGAAGGGGAAGCAGATCTTCCTCCTGACGATTCCGGACAACAGTTGCCATGCACCTTGGATGTCGAAGCGATCCGCCTTGTAGGCCATCGGCTCAAAACCCAGGACTTTGCCAAGTCAGTCAAAGTCTCCCAGGGGGCTGACCGTGCGCAATCGCAACTGCGCCCATCGGAGGCCGCTCCAAGAGAACACCGCATGGCGGTGATCCCGGGATCCATCCCGCCGGCCAGCGATCCGAACGACCAGATGCAGATTCAGCGGTTCAAGGTGCTGCAGACCGCACAGCGCGTCGTACAACTGCCCACCCCTGACCAGCTGTACCGCATCCAGGTGACCTTGACCGAGGAGTTCCCTTGGGCCGCAAGCGCCATCGAGACCATCCTCGGTGAGCTGCGCGTGAAACGCCAGCTCGGCGCGCTTGACTGCAAGGTCAGGCCAACCTTGATCGCTGGGCAACCAGGTGTCGGCAAAACCCGGTTCGCTCGTCGCTTGGCTGGAGAGCTGAACCTGATGTTTCGAGCCATCAGCATTGGGGGCATGGACGACAGCCGAGCTCTCTTGGGAACCAGCCGAGGCTGGTCATCTGGGCAGCCTTCCTCGTTGCTGGAGCTCCTTCTCAATGCTCAAGGTCCGTCCGCCATGGTGCTGCTGGACGAGGTAGACAAGGCCAGCGACCGATCCGTCAACAGCGCTCCCGTGGCCAGCGCCCTGCTGGGTCTGCTGGAGGCGGAGTCGGCTCGCCGTTGGTTTGACACCTTCCTGCAGACCGAGTGCGACCTGTCGATGGTCAGCTTCATCCTTACGGCGAACTCGTTGTCACGGCTGCCTACGCCGCTTCTCTCCAGGTGCCAGATTGTGATGTTCGAGGAGCCGAGTCCCGAGCACATCGCCGCAGCGGTGCCGCATGCACTTGAGGACTTGGCAGATGAGTGGGGTCTGCCACGTGGTGTTTTCGTGGGCTTCGAACAGAAAGCTCACAACATTCCAGTCCGCAGCATTCGCGAACTTAAAACAATGCTCGCCCATGTGCTCCGATCGGAGATCCTACTCGAGGGCAATCGTCTCGCTAGACATTAAGCGACGACTCTGCAGTGGCATCTGAAAGCGAGCGTCTTGAGCACTGTGCACATCCATCGTCGATCTTTGCACGCCTTGTTGTGCCGTGGCGACTCAACCATTCTTAGGTCGTAGCGGAATAACCTTCTTGCCCGCGGCCTCGCCTGCTAGCACCTCAAGCCTCGCCTTCTGCTGTTCAAGATCCTTGATGCTGTTCCGCGCCTCACTGAGCTGGTACTGCACTTCCTGCAGTTCCAGTTCGGTGTCGCGGTGAGATTGCAACAGGCCCTCGTAGAGCTTCTTCCAATCCTCAATGCGAGCTACAAGCGTCTTTCTCACCCTAACGCTGCCGACCACCTTCTCTCGCTTGAGTTCATCGAGCCAGGTACGCACCTCCTCACCAAGGTCGCGTAGTTTGTCCGTATAAAACGAAGTCGGGTGGACACCTGCCCGCCGTGCAACTTCGGCCGCCGACAGCGCTCCGTTTCGGTGAGGGTAAACGCCATCGTTTGTCGCGATCTCCTGCGCAATGACAGCCATCGTTGCCTTGACCTTTGAACGCACTTCCTCGGTCCGCTGCTCCCCTCGCTTTTGTGCCGCCTGCTTGGCAACGCCCTCACGACTAAACCCAACCTCGAGAGGCTTCTTGGTTTTCATACCGTTACCCCCTGGACCTCAGCCCCCACCTCACCCGTCGCAACAATTGACCGGACGATCGGATCCTGCAACCACTTGTCGCGCAAGTCTTCAAAACGGTTAAGGTGCAAGCGGACCTGGGCTGCCCACAGTGCTTGCACCAGTTCGTCTTTTCGGCCTGCTGCTTCATGAAAGGCAGCAACAGCATCTGCTATCGAACCATCGACATCTTTGCGCAAGAAGGGTTCCTCGAGCCGGTGATTGCAGTGGCTTTGGCACCGCGCTGGGTCAGGTTCGCCCTTGCTCTTGTTGCAAGGGCCGGCCTCCGTTCCTGGGAACTTCGTACAGATTACGCCCGGTCTTGCCAGGTGCCAAGCTTTGCCCTGCAAAGTCAGGATTTCGGCTAGCTCCATAGCGCTGTCGGCTCCCCACTCCTCGCCGCGCCTATGCAGGCGGTCGCGGTGGACATCAATGGCCTTGCTGACGGATCCAGCTGCCGGCCCACCGAACCCTCCATCAGGAAGTTCCTGCGCAACCTCCGCAGCCACCATTGCCTCGACAGTATCTTTGGCCTTCATCACGCGCAGCTCGCGCGTAACTCGCTCGACATCGACCTGCAAGTCCTTGTCCGTGAGGATGTAGTAAAGCGTCATCTCAATGTTCTTGTGCCCGAACACATCCTGCAAGACCTTCGGCGCCTGGGTCAACGCCAGCGCTGCAAGACGCGCTATGGACTTCCGAAATCGATGAACACGAAGCGACTGCCCACGCGGATTCGGACTCATGCCAATAGCCTTGGCATAGGTACGCAGAGCGGCCTGCGTATGCAACATGGGCTTAGTCCGGTCCGCTTTCCCGCCGCCGATTTCGGCCCACAGGTGGACAGGGACAGCTTCCGGGTTGGTGACGCCACGTCGTGGCGCAGTCGGACCGATGGCATCCAACAACGTGACCAACCGGACTTGCTGCTCGACTGCCTGCATAGCCAGGTCCGGCAGCACCCAGTCGCGGATCGTCCCCTCATGGCGGTCGATGAGCTTCCAAGTCCGCCCAGCCATATACGGAATGTCATTGGGCGAACGTTGAACGCAATCTCGCTTTAACGTCACCAGCTCGGACTTCCTGGCACCCATAGAAAGTCCAACGACGAAGAAGTGAGCCATCTGCACCAACTTCAGCAGGTGGACTACATCGACGAACATCCGTGGTTGCCAGCCTGCCGTATTCTCATTGATCCCTGTAGCGGTGCATCTCTCAGACCGTATCTTCGTACGCGAGTTTTTGCCCGAACGGCTAGACCGGATGTTGAACGGTGGGGCAGAGATGTGCGCCCCTTCGCTATCGAGCCAGATGTGCTCAACCAGTAGTTTGCGAACCGCCTCGTCGCGCAGCTGAGCAATACGGGCGGGGCTCACGCTGAAGTCCTCGGTATCCAGCCAAATAGACCGGATTCTGCTCACGACAGCCAGCAACGACGGCGCCAAGTCTCGGATCAGCCACAGGCTATGGCGCCCCATCTCGGCAACATAGTCGTCCGGTAACGGCAAGTGCGGAGCAGTCTTCTTTTGCGACGCCAGCGTTTCTACCGGCCCCGCTACGCTGGTAACGCTGGATGAGTCGCTGCCAAGTGACGGAGCGTCACTCCAGCACCCACGATCAGCAAGAACCTGCATGCGCTTGAGTTCAGCCTGTAATCGTGTTCGTTCACCAGCATTGAACCTGTCGAGGTCCTCCAGGGCGACGTATCTAAAAAACGTGTCTGCGTCAGGAATGCCATCGTCGGGCACCAACACGCTCAATCTCTTCGACAGTCCGATGGCCATCAGCTGAGGGAGCTGGTGATACCCAGTCCTACTGAGCGTAGAGGGGTCAAGGGGCCTGCCCTTAGCCTTCTTTCCAATGCCGGCAGGTCCTATCCTGCAGATGACAAGATAGCGTGCCAGCGACAGAACGCTGGCAGTAACAAGTCGTTGGATGGGCGACTCAAACCCGTCGAGTACGGCTGCCCCGCCCGTCTGCGTCCTATACCGAGCCGCGGTAACGGCCTCTTCGTCGCTATGCACCAGCGCCTGCTGGCTCTCTGGCAGGAAGCTGAGCACACGGGCACGCAGATCGATGTCGAGCAAAGATGGCTGAGCCAACGGAATCCACTTTCTCGACGTCTGCCATCGTCCAAAAGTTGAACCATGCTGAAGCAGGGTCTGCACCGCCATCAACGGCTGTACGTGGAGAGATTGGATGGCTTCGGCAGGAGCCACTAGTAGAGCAAGACCCCGCGTGGCCTCGACTTGCGACGATGCCTCCACATCACTAGCACAACCATCTGGTGCTTCTTGCCCTGTTGCGGAGGCATCCTCCACGCCGGGTCTGGGCGCCCTTGTGCGAATACCTGCATTCTTCTTCCTCATGCTGGTGACTCCCGAATCACTTCAAGGTGAATGACTCGATGCTGCCCACTTGCAATGCGTTGCTGCCACTCGCTTACCAACAAAGAGGCCGCAGCTGCGTCGAAGCCCAGCAAGGCGATTTCAGTGTTGTGGAGTTCTTCTTGGAACGACGTGTCGCTGAACGCCATGGTCGGCATATTGCTCTGCAGGTGCAGCAGCTCAGCCTTGCGCATCGCCAAACCTGACAGACTCTCCGGCAAGACGACTGCGTTCTCCAGACACAGAGTGCATCGCTGCGTTGAGCAAAGAGTCTTGCCATCCGCCCTGAATCCAGGCGCCACAGAACGCGGCGGCGTAGTAGGGCTCTTGCAGCCGACGCCTATACGGCTACGCTTGAGGTTGCGGTAGTCTTCAAGTCGACTGCGCTCATCAACGCTGACTTGTCCATCACGGCACCACTTAGCTACGACGGTGGCATCGAGCCGACCGTGGAGCTTGATCTCGCTCCAAAGGCTATTGTTGAAGATTCGGAAGATTCGGCCACTTTCGTCGTTCAGCAGCGTGTTCTGGAGATAGCGTTGGGTACTAGACAGTCGCTTGTGACCAAGCACTCGCATGACATAGAGGACCATGCCACCGCTCTGCTGATATGCGAATGCTGCAAACGCATCCCTGAAGTCGGTTGCATTTATCTTTGGAATCTGATCGTTCGGCGACCGCTTCGCGTTGAGCTCGGAGATCATCTGCTCTAAGTACCCCCGGTTACCAAGCCTCTGGTAGGTGCTCCCTGTAAGCCAGGTAATGCCCTTTTCAGGGGTAATGAACAACCACGGGCTACGCAGCCCCTGCTCAAGGTCGATGACTACCCTGCGTCGTGCATCAAGCAACTTCTGGGACGCTCCCGCTGCCTGAAGCTTGTCGAGCTCCTTCAGCTGTCCCAGGTAGGCCTTCCTCAGCTGTGCTCGAAGTGGTTCTGTTCGCTGCATCAGAGTTCGGAGGATTACGCCCGCTGAACGCTGGCATTTGAACAACCCCTCGGTGATCTGGTAGGACTTCGAGCGCTGCTTGTATCCCGTCAGCAGATAACGGCTCTCATCCCTCGGATGCGCCTGGAGAATGGGCTGATCTACGTTGAGCGACAGAAAAGTGGCGGGATTCCAACCCGTGGTAACCAGACACAGATGAAACGCCGCACGGATATCTGACGCATCCGGGAAGGCTTGTTGGAGCATGGTGTCAAGCCTGTAACCCTGCTTGTAGAAGTGGGATGCACTTCGACCCATGTAGAGCTCATCAGAATCGGGCCAGGCCTTCCCCGATGTTTTGGAAGCGTCCAACAGGCGCAAATGGTTCGCTAGTTGCAAAGACTCTGTAACTGATTGAGGAATCGAGCCAGCGATGAGCTGGTCCGCACGTTCCCAACGGTCAAGACATGCGTACCAGCTGTGTTTGAGCGCATCACGGATAGGCTTTATCTTCGCAAAAGGAGGAAGGTGTCTGCGGACCTCCGGCTCGTCCGGGCCTATCCAGTGGAGGGGGGGCAGACCCAAAGCCCGTCGGGTCACATCAACCGCACGGGCAAACGGGCCAAAAGATGCCCGATTCATACCGGATTCAAAAGCAACTTGACGGTGTAGGTCTGTGAGGTCGGCCACCGTCTTCACTACGGACAAGGTGTTGCCAGCATCTGCCGAGCGCTTCTCCATCAAGTCGAAAAGTCGCCACCAGTTCCGCAAGGACGACATCACTTGTCTGACGGTTCCATCCGACGCCGTGACGGTCAATTCTCGCAATGCGGGAGCGAGTTGTCCTATCAACTCAGGGCGCCCGCTGAAGGGGCCGCCCCGACTGCCGTTCGGAAGGTGCATTTGGCCGTCTCTGAATGGCGTGAGGTCGAACAGACAAGGCTTCACTGGGTGTTTTGTCCAGATGCGCAGCGGGTCGTTCAGCGTAGGGATCGGCTCGACCGCCACCAACGCGGTGACGGGCTCTGCGACTTTCTTGAAATGAGCTTTATGAACGTTGCGGATGCTCATCGCTCACCCCCCCGTTGTCTTCTGCCGCCTCAAAAGCCGCGTCATATTCAATGGAAAGTGGGGTACCAAGCCTGTCCGACACCCACTGTAGGTAGATGAGACTGGTGGTCTCACTCTTGTGACCGAGTTGAGGCTGGATGCGCATGCGGATGACCGTCATGCCTACGGATTCGAGCAACTGTGTAGCGACTGCCGGTCCAAGCTCCTTCAACCGCTCGTGCCGTTCGATTTCTTGCAGCAGTGTGGAGCAAGCCCACCAGTCACGTCCAAGGTGCGGAGACCAGCCATCGAAAGGAAGATCTGCCTTCTTCCAAGCACGATAGATGTTGTCGGCTGTGATGCGCTTGCCCGTTCTAGGGTGCAAGAACAAATGAACGGCCCCGGAAATACGCTCCTTTCGCTCTCTTGCATCAGCCGCTGCACTGACCCACTTTCTCAATGCGGGGTTACGCTGGCGCAGACGGTATGCATGCAGCTTGTCTGCCAAATTTCTTGGCACCAGGATGGTCCGTTCAGGACCAATCTTGTCGCCGTGGTCCTCGCCGTAATCGGGGCCCTTGGCTCCGTACCTGATGTCGACAAGCACCTGCTGCTCGCTTTTGGGCGCATCGACGTTGGGGATGCGCCACCGGCGTGGGTCATCAGGCAGAGTGTCGATGCGCAGCGCTGACGCTTCTTCGATACGAAGACCAGTAAGCAGGATGGTCTCGCAGATGAGGCCCATGAGCTCTCCGTGTCTGGCATTCACACTGGAGAGCCAAGTGATCAGTTCTAGCCTGGTTGGCATTCGCAATCGACGCTTGTTTTGACGCACCTTGCCAACGCGGCGCGTCACCTCTTTCGCTCGGTGACCAATTGGGCTGGTGGCGCTTCCAACCCTGACCTTCACCTTCTCCGTTGGAACATCGAAAGGCTCCCGCTCGCCCTTGTCTGACATCCAAGTGAGGAAGTCACAAGCCTGCTGAACACGTGGGTTGACCGTGGCTGGCTTTAAGCCGCGACCATCGGCTGACCAGAGACCCTTGATCATCTCGTTCTGATAGCGCCCCTGGACATGCTCCGCGTACTCACATGTCTTCAGGTCAATGCCATACACCTCTGCCCACTCGAGAAAATTTGCGAGCCAATGGGCGTAGTTTTTAATGGTCTTCTTGGCGGGCCGCGTAGCACGCGGTCCTTTACCTCGCGTTTCTGGGTTCCAGATCCCGAGTCCCCTGTCGATGAGGTAACGGCTGCCTAAACGGTGATAACCGGGACGGTTGTCAAGGATGAACGGAAGGTGGGCGACCTTGCCAAAACCAAGCTTGGTAGTGATGTTCGGATCGCTGTAACAGACCTTGCAGCTCATCAGCGTTCTTTGCTATCCGTATATCTTTGTAGGTCACCTATGCTGAGGGTACATGAAAAGGTCCTCTATTACTACAAGACGTTCCGTGTAACGTAGAACTGCTCGCCGCCCTTGTCGTAACGCCGCATGCGCTCGCCCAGCACCTTGAGCAGCCAGGCGTCGGTCACCTCGACGAGCTGCTCGCGGCCGGCGGCCACGGCCAGCGTTTCCAGCGTGTTGAGCAGCCGGCGTGCATCGCCGTCGGCGTAGGCGATCAGCCGGTCCACAGCGGCGGCCTCGGCCGCCGGCACCGCTCCGATGGCCTGGGCGCGCTGCACGATCTGGCGCAGATCGTCCTCCGACAGGGGTTGCAGCACGTACACCGCCGCCCGCGACAACAGGGCCGAATTCACCTCAAACGACGGGTTCTCGGTGGTGGCGCCGATGAAGGTGAACAGCCCCGACTCCACATGCGGCAGAAAGGCGTCCTGCTGGCTCTTGTTGAAGCGGTGCACCTCGTCCACGAACACGATGGTGCGGCGCTGCTCCAGCCCGTCGCGCGCGAGCTGCGCCTGCTCGACCGCCTCGCGGATGTCCTTCACGCCACCCAGCACCGCGCTGATGGTGATGAACTGGGCATCGAAGGCATCGGCCATCAGCCGGGCAATGGTGGTCTTGCCCACCCCGGGCGGACCCCACAGGATGCAGCTGTGCGGCTGGCCGGATTCGAACGCCAGCCGCAGCGCCATGCCTTCACCCAGCAGGTGCTGCTGACCGATCACCTCGCCCAGGCTGCGGGGCCGCAGGCGCTCGGCCAGCGGGACATGGGGCTGGGCAGGCTTCATGGCCTCAGGGACGGATGACGTCGGCCCCCGGCGGCGGCACGAAACGGAAGTCGGCCGCATTCAGGCCCGGTCCGGATTGCCAGTCGGTGAAGGTGATGACCGATCGCTGGCCCAGGCCGTCCTCGATGTCGAGCACCGCCAGCTGCCTGCCGCGCAGGCCCACGCGCACCTGGCGCAGCTGGCCATCGGTGGCCTTGGGACGGGCTTCGACCCATTGCAGGCCGTCGGCATCGGGGGCGGCCTTCAGATCGAAGGCCGAGGTCAGCGACTGCAGGTTCCCGCCGGCCGCCACCAGCGCGGCCGGGGTGCTGCCCAGCACCGCCTTCTGGCTGCGGGCGGTCACCTGGTTCAGATCGACGTCGTGCAGCCACAGCGTCTGACCATCGGCCACGATGGTCTGGGGAAACGGCCGGGCGTACTCGAAGCGGAATCGGTCGGGCCGCAGGAATTCGAAGCGGCCGCTGGAGGTCTTGGTGCGGGGCCGGGTCTCGCCACTGCGCGGCGGCGAAGTCACCACCTGGGTGAAGCCGGCCCGGCCGCTGGAGACCTCCCTGAGGAAGGCGTCCAGCGTCTGCAGGCTGTCGGCATGGGCGGTGGCGGCCAGAAGCGTTGCCAGGATGAAGGTCAGGAATGGTTTCATGGGGCGTCAGACCCGCGCCGTGCGCTTTGGTTGCAGGGGCTCACTCGCTGCGCGAGGGCACCAGGATGTCGCGCTGGCCGCTGCTGGTCAGGGCACTGACCAGGCCCGCGTTCTCCATGTCTTCCAGCAGGCGGGCGGCGCGGTTGTAGCCGATCTTGAGCTTGCGCTGCACGTACGAGATGCTGGCCTTGCGGTCCTTGAGCACGATCTCCACCGCCTGGTCGTAGAGGGCGTCCTTCTCGCCGGATGCTCCACCACCGCCCTCGCCGAAGACATCGCCGCCCTCGCCGTCGGCCGCACCGCCATCGAGCACGCCGTCGATGTAATCCGGCTCGCCGCCCTGCTCCTTGAGGTAGGCCACCACGCGGTGCACCTCGTCGTCGCTGACGAAGGCGCCGTGCACCCGCACCGGAAAGCCGGTGCCTGAGGGCATGTAGAGCATGTCGCCCATGCCGAGCAGGCTCTCGGCCCCCATCTGGTCGAGGATGGTGCGGCTGTCGATCTTGCTGCTGACCTGGAAGGAAATGCGTGTGGGGATGTTGGCCTTGATCAGGCCGGTGATCACGTCCACGCTGGGCCGCTGCGTGGCCAGGATGAGGTGGATGCCGGCCGCACGGGCCTTCTGGGCCAGGCGGGCGATCAGCTCCTCGATCTTCTTGCCCACCACCATCATCAGGTCGGCCAGTTCGTCGATGACCACCACGATGTAGGGCAGCCGCTCCAGCGGTTCGGGCTGTTCGGGTGTCAGGCTGAACGGATTGCCGATGATCTCGCCGCGCGCCCGGGCCTCGTCGATCTTGGTGTTGAAGCCGGCCAGGTTGCGCACGCCCATCTTGCTCATGAGCTTGTAGCGCTTTTCCATTTCGGCCACGCACCAGTTCAGGCCGTTGGCCGCGTGCTTCATGTCGGTCACCACCGGTGCGAGCAGGTGCGGAATGCCCTCGTAGACGCTCATCTCCAGCATCTTGGGGTCGATCAGCAGCAGGCGCACGTCCTTGGGGTCGGCCTTGTAGAGCAGCGACAGGATCATGGCGTTGATGCCCACCGACTTGCCCGAACCGGTGGTGCCGGCCACCAGGCAGTGCGGCATCTTCGCCAGATCGGCCACCACCGGCTGACCGCCGATGTCCTTGCCCAGACCCATGGTCAGCAGGCTTCTGGCGTCGTTGTAGACCGACGAACCCAGGATCTCGGAGAGGCGGATGGTCTGGCGCTTGGCGTTGGGCAGTTCCAGCGCCATCAGGTTCTTGCCGGGAATGGTCTCGATCACGCGGATCGACACCAGAGACAGCGAACGGGCCAGATCGCGGCCCAGGTTGACGATCTGCGAGCCCTTCACGCCGGTGGCCGGCTCGATCTCGTAGCGGGTGATCACCGGGCCGGGCGCGGCCGCCACCACCCGCACCTCCACACCGAAGTCCTTGAGCTTCTTCTCGATCAGGCGGCTGGTCATCTCCAGCGTCTGTGGATCGACGCTGGCCTGCTGGCCGGGGGCGGCATCCAACAGGTCCACCTGCGGCAGCTTGCTGTCGGGCAGCTCGGTGAAGAGCGGCTTCTGCCGTTCCTTGGCCACCCGGTCGCTCTGCGGCACCTCCACCGGCATCGGCTCGATGACCACCGGTACCGGGTGGTGCTCCTCGATCTCGACCCGTTCGACCTTGACCACCTCTTCGCGCTCGCGGGCGGCCTTCTCGCCGATGCGCTGGTCTTCCACCGCCTCGCGCTTCTCGCGCCGGGCCTGGAACCAGCCTTCCAGCGTGGCGCCGAGCTGTTCGGCCCAATGTCCCCAGGAGAACCGGAACACCACCGGCAGACAGACCACCATGAGCGCCAGCAAGGCCAGCGCCGACCCCGTGAACCCCAGCCAGCGCAGCGCCGGCTGGCCCAGCGCCATGCCGATCACGCCGCCCGCATGGTCCGGCAGCGAAGCCTCCCAGCGGTGCAGGCGGCTCCACTCCAGCACGGCGCAGGCGCACAGCAGCACCACCAGTGCCACCCAGTACCCCAGGCGGCGGGCAGCGGGCCGCTGCCACCAGCGGGCGGGCTCGGCCTCCCTGGGCGCGGGCTCGTCACGGCTGCTGCGCAGCCAGCCGGCCAGCGACGACAGCCAGGCCCTCACGCCGGCAGCAAAGAGCACCCAGACCGAAAAGCCGAGCAGGTAATAACTGGCGTCGGCCAGCAGCGCGCCGGCCCGGCCCGCCCAGTTGCTCACCTCGTCATGCTGTCCGGTGGTGCTCCACGCAGGGTCGGCCAGCGAATGGCTCAAGAGCGCGATCAGCCAGAACAGCAGTCCCGCGGCACCCAGCACCAGACCGATCTCCTGGGTGAACCGGGCCAGGCCCGACGGCGCGCGGTTCGCGCGGTCGGCATTGAGGGTGTTGAGGGAATACGTCATTCGCAAATCGGAAAGCGGGCGGCGAGCTTACCCCAGGCCACGGGAGGACCACCGGCCATGAAGCCGGCGTCCCGCCCGCATCATCCCAGCGCCGTCAGCCGCTCCTTGACGATGGTGGCCCCGGTGTCCGTGACCTCGATGAAGCCCCGGTCCTCCAGGTCCTTCATGACGCGGCTGACCATCTCGCGCGACGCGCCGATCATCTTGGCCACGTCCTGGCGCGACACCCGGTCCTTGATGACCAGCTGGCCATCCTTGTCCGGCTGGGCGAATTCGAGCAGCGCACGGGCCACCCGGCCATATACATCCATGAGGGCCAGCGATTCGATCTTGCGATCGGCATGGCGCAGGCGCTGCACCAGCCCCTTCATCACCGCATAGGCCATGGACGAGTTCTCGGGCAGGCAGCGGGCGAACTCGGCACGCCCCAGGATGAGCGCGTCGGTCTGCACCTCGCAGCGCACCGTGGCGGAATGGGGCTGGTTGTCGATCAGGCTCATCTCGCCGACATAGTCGCCCGGGTTCATGGTGGCCAGGATCACCTCCCGGCCCCGGCTGTCGGTGGTGACCACCCGGGCCCGCCCGGTCAGCACAATGGCCAGGCAGTTCGACTTCTTGCCCTGCTCCACGATGCATTCGCCCCGCTTGAAGCGGCGCTTGACCACCGCGTCGGCAATCGCTTCGGCCTGTGCAGGCGTCAGCGACGAAAACAGGGGCACGCGGCGGATGAGGTCGAGATTGGACAGGATGGACATGCGTGTATTCCGGATGACGACCCGAGGCCCGGGCCAGCTTCCCTACAATTCCGCAGGGTCGGCGCGGCTCACCCCCTGGATGGCGCCGCATCAGTTCTTGAATCCGAAGCAACTCTAAACCAAATGCCCCGCGATCCCCTCGGGGCTTGCTCCCTATGAAACACGCCAAAGTCCTGATCCTGGGTTCCGGCCCTGCCGGCTACACCGCTGCGGTGTACGCCGCCCGCGCCAACCTCAATCCGGTGCTCATCACCGGCATTGCCCAGGGCGGCCAGCTCATGACCACCACCGACGTGGACAACTGGCCGGCCGACGCCCAGGGCGTGCAGGGCCCGGATCTGATGCAGCGTTTCCAGGCCCACGCAGAGCGCTTCAAGACCGAGATGGTGTTCGACCACATCAACGCGGTCGATTTCTCCCGCCGTCCCTTCGTGCTCAAGGGCGACAGCGGCGAATACAGCTGCGATGCGCTGATCATTGCCACCGGCGCTTCCGCCAAGTACCTGGGCCTGCCGTCCGAGGCCGCCTTCATGGGCAAGGGCGTGTCCGGCTGTGCCACCTGCGACGGCTTTTTCTACCGCAACGAGGTCTGCAGCGTGGTCGGAGGCGGCAACACGGCGGTCGAGGAAGCCCTGTACCTCTCCAACATCGCCAGCAAGGTGTACCTGGTGCACCGGCGCGACACCTTCAAGGCCGAGGCCATCATGGTCGACAAGCTGATGGAGAAGGTGAAGGCCGGCAAGATCGAGCTCAAGCTGCACAGCACGCTCGACGAGGTGCTGGGCGACCAGACCGGCGTGACCGGCATGCGCCTGCGCAACGTGCAGACCGGCGCCACCGAAGAGGTCGCGGTCAAGGGCTGCTTCATCGCCATCGGCCACCAGCCCAACACCGACATCTTCCAGGGCCAGCTGGAGATGAAGGACGGCTACATCGTCACCCGCTCGGGCCTGCAGGGCATGGCGACCATGACCAGCGTGCCGGGCGTGTTTGCCGCCGGCGACGTTCAGGACCATGTCTACCGCCAGGCCATCACCAGCGCCGGCACCGGCTGCATGGCGGCGCTGGACGCCCAGCGCTACCTGGAACAGCAGGCGGGCTGAGCCGGTTCGCCCGGGTCGGGCGGGTTTGGCTATAATCGCAGGCTTTGCTGAAGTTTCCGGCCCGCCGGGAACTCGCGATCGAGGGCAGCCGATCGGGGTCTTTCAGACCCCAGGCTGATCTTCATGGGTTACCGCCACCCATCCATGGCGAGGTGAGGCCGGCGCCGCACAGGAGCACCACGCAACCTGTGTGCCGGCTGTTTGATCGATCGGAGTGTCCTCATGGCACGCGTCTGCGAAGTCACGGGCAAGAAGCCCATGGTGGGAAACAACGTTTCCCACGCCAACAACAAAACCAAGCGCCGGTTCCTCCCGAACCTGCAATACCGCCGTTTCTGGGTCGAGAGCGAGAACCGCTGGGTTCGTCTGCGGGTGTCGGGCGCTGCCCTGCGCCTGATCGACAAGAACGGTATCGATGCCGTGCTCGCAGATCTGCGCGCGCGCGGCCAGGCCTGATCGCTGAAGGAGAACCGACATGGCAGCCAAAGGCGGACGCGAAAAGATCAAGCTGGAATCCACTGCGGGTACCGGCCACTTCTACACCACCGACAAGAACAAGAAGACCACGCCCGAGAAGATGCTGATCAAGAAATTTGATCCGGTCGCTCGCAAGCACGTCGACTACAAGGAAGTCAAGCTGAAGTGATTCGGCAGACCCCAACAAAAAACCCGCTGTGATCCAGCGGGTTTTTTGTTGCCTGCCCGGGCCGCAGCCCGGGTGACGGATCACCACATCAGGCGTGGGCCGAGCGCAGCCGGATGGAGAAATCGCGCAAGGCCGCGATGCCGCTTTCTTCAGCCCGGCGGCACCAGGCCTGCAGATCGGCGGCCAGCTGCTCACGGGTGGAGGTGGTGCTGGACCACAGGGCACGAAGCTCCTCGCGCATGGTCACCATCTTGTCGAGCACCGGGTGCTCGGCACGCACTTGCGCCAGTTGCGGCTTGATCTCGGCCGGCACCTTGTCGTCATCGCGGTGCAGCCAGCGGCGGGCCGCCTGGATCAGCGAGGTGTCGCTGCTGCGGGACTGGAGCGACTCCAGCTCGCGCTGGCAGGCAGCACGCATCTCGCGGGCGTAGCCGGCCATGACTTCGTAGCGGTTGGCGATGATGGCTTCGAGCGTCTTCTCGTCGGCCACCGGCTTCACGTCGCCGAAGGCCATGCGCGGAGCCACCTTCTTGACCGAGGCCAGGCCCATCGATTTGAGGATGCTGATGTACATCCAGCCGATGTCGAACTCGTAGGGCTTGACCGACAGCTTGGCCGAGGTCGGGTAGGTGTGGTGGTTGTTGTGCAGTTCCTCGCCGCCGATGATGATGCCCCAGGGCGAGATGTTGGTACTGGCGTCGGCCGCCTCGAAGTTGCGGTAACCCCACCAGTGGCCGATGCCGTTGATGATGCCGGCGGCCGTGATCGGGATCCAGGCCATCTGCAGGGCCCAGACGCTCAGACCCAGGGCACCGAACAGCGAGACGTTGATGATGAGCATCAGGCTCACGCCCAGGCGCGAACGGCCGGTGTAGATGTGGCGCTCGACCCAGTCATTGGGGGTGTTGTGGCCGTAGCGGTCCAGGGTTTCCTGGTTCTTGGCCTCGGCACGGTACAGCTCGGCGCCTTCGAAGAACACCTTCTTGATGCCGAACACCACCGGGCTGTGCGGGTCGCCTTCGTGCTCGCACTTGGCGTGGTGCTTGCGGTGGATGGCGGTCCATTCCTTGGTGACCATGCCGGTGGTCAGCCAGAGCCAGAAGCGGAAGAAGTGGGACGGGATGGGGTGCAGGTCCAGCGAACGGTGCGCCGAATGGCGGTGCAGGTAGATGGTGACGCTGGCGATGGTGATGTGGGTGAACACCAATGCCGCGATCAGCACCTGCCACCAGCTGAAGCCGGTGATGCCGTTGCTGAGGAAGTTCACCAGGCCGTCGTGGAGGGCGGTGAACAGGCCGGAGTCGGAAGCAATCATTGAAGTCCTAAGAGACTGTCCTGAAAAAGGCAGAGGCCGAAGGCGCCGGACAGAGGCGCCTGCATGGGATGTGATTTTAGGTCCGGGGGTTCAAATCACCAATCGAAAAGAGGCGGGAACCCGCCTCCTTATCGCGATGTGGGATCGAAAGCCGCATTTCAAGGTTTTTTCTGCCAGACGGCGGCAAAAAAGCCGTCCGTTGCATGCCGATGGGGCCACAAACGCAGCCATTGCGCACTTTCCCCAGCACAAAGGACTTCCGGCGTGGGCACCTGGGCACTGGCCAGACATTCCACCGCCGGCAGCACCGAGAAGTCGGCATGGGCCTGACCGAAGGCCTCGGCCACCGCCTCGTTCTCCTCCACCAGCAGGCTGCAGGTGGCATAGACCAGCCGGCCACCGGGTTTGAGCAGGCGGGCCGCACTGGTCAGGATGGCCAGTTGCAGCCGGGCCTGTTCGGCCACGGTCTCGGGGGTCTGCCGCCATTTCAGGTCGGGACTGCGGCGCAAGGTGCCCAGGCCCGAACAAGGCGCATCGACCAGCACCCGGTCGATCTTGCCGGCCAGCCGCTTGACCCGGTCGTCCCGCTCGTGGGCGATGGCCACCGGATGGACATTGGACAGGCCGCTGCGGGCCAGCCGGGGCTTGAGGGCATCCAGCCGGTGGGCGGAGGTGTCGAAGGCATAGAGCCGACCGCTGTTGCGCATGGCCGCACCGAGCGCCAGCGTCTTGCCGCCGGCACCGGCGCAGAAATCCACCACCATCTCGCCCCGCTTGGGCGCCAGCAGGAGCGACAGCAGCTGCGAGCCCTCGTCCTGCACCTCGACCTCGCCCTGGGTGAAGGCGTCCCAGCGGGCCAGCGAGGGCTTGCCCTGCAGGCGGATGCCCATGGGCGACCAGGGGGTGGGCTGGCCTTGCAGCCCGGCCTTGTCCAGCGAGGCCAGCACGGCTTCCCGCTTGGCCTTGAGGCTGTTGACCCGCAAGTCCAGCGGTGCGGGCTGCAGCAGGCTGGCGGCCAGGGCCTCGAATGCTTCGCCCAGCTGGGCCTGCAGGGCGGTGGCCAGCCATTCCGGCAGGTTGTGCCGGTGCTGGGGCAGGAAATCGGCGTCGGTGACGCGGCTGCACTGGTCGAGCCAGACCTTCTCCGGTTCGGACAGGGCACTTTTGAGAAAGTCCCGGTCGCCGGGAAACCCCAGGATGGCGAGCCGGCGCCACTTCGAGCCGCTGCCCGAGCGCGCCATCCATTCGAACCGGAGGCGTTCGCGCAGGGCGGCGTACACGGTGTCGGACAGGGTGGCGCGCTCGCGCGAGCCCAGCGAGCGGTTCTCGCGGAAGAAGCGGGCCAGAACGGCGTCGGCCGGGTGATCGAAACGGAACACCTGCTCCATGAGGGCAGTGCATTCGTCGAGGAGGGCTTTGGGGTGCATCCCCGTATTGTCGCCATCCGGGCGCACCAGACCGGCGTGGTCGGGGCCGGGACCGATAATCGCGGGCTATGCCCGACATTTCCGATCAGGTGCGCCGCCGCCGCACCTTCGCCATCATCTCCCACCCCGACGCCGGCAAGACCACGCTGACCGAGAAGCTGCTGCTGTTTTCGGGCGCCATCAACATCGCCGGCTCGGTCAAGGCCCGCAAGGCCGCGCGCCACGCCACCTCCGACTGGATGGAGATCGAGAAGCAGCGCGGCATCTCGGTGGCCAGCTCGGTGATGCAGATGGAATACCGCGACTGCGTCATCAACCTGCTCGACACCCCGGGCCACCAGGACTTCAGCGAGGACACCTACCGCGTGCTGACCGCGGTGGACGCCGCGCTCATGGTGATCGATGCCGGCAACGGCGTGGAGCCGCAGACGCGGCGTCTGCTGCAGGTCTGCCGGGCCCGCAACACGCCCATCCTGACGTTCATCAACAAGATGGACCGCGAGGTCAAGGCCCCGCTGGATCTGATGGACGAGATCGAGCGCGAGCTGGGCATGACGGTGGTGCCCTTCACCTGGCCGGTGGGCATGGGCAAGATGTTCCGCGGCGTGTACGACCGGCGCGAGGACCGCATGCGCGTGTTCTCGGCCGGCGAGGACCGCCGCGGTGGCGACGAGGAGGTGCTGGTCGGACTCGACAATGCCGAAAGCGCGCAACGCTTCGGCATGGAATGGAGCACCGCCAAGGACGAGCTGGAGCTGGTGGAAGGCGCCTCCCCGGCCTTCGACAAGGCGGCCTTCCTGTCGGGCACCCAGACCCCCATGCTGTTCGGCTCGGCCGTCAACAACTTCGGCGTGCGCGAGGTGCTCGATGCCCTGGTCGACCTCGCCCCGCCGCCGGCCGAGCGCCCGGCCATCCAGCGCGTGGTGGAGCCGGTGGAGCCCAAGTTCACCGGCGTGGTGTTCAAGATCCAGGCCAACATGGACCCGGCCCACCGCGACCGCATCGCCTTCGTGCGCGTGGCCAGCGGCCACTTCGAGCGCGGCATGCGCCTGAAGGTGGTGCGCAGCGGCAAGGAGCTGCGGCCCAACACCGTGGTCAGCTTCCTGAGCCAGCGCCGCGAGCTGCTGGACGAGGCCTTTGCCGGCGACATCATCGGCATTCCCAACCACGGCGTGCTGCAGCTCGGCGACACCCTCACCGAAGGCGAGAGCCTGCAGTTCACCGGTCTGCCCTTCTTCGCGCCCGAGATCATCCGCAGTGTGGAGGTGGCCGACCCGCTGCGCACCAAGCAGCTGCGCGCCGGTCTGACCCAGCTCGGCGAGGAAGGCGCGATCCAGGTGTTCCGCCCGGTGGCGGGCAGCGTGCTGCTGCTGGGGGCTGTGGGTCAGCTGCAGTTCGAGGTCGTGGCCCACCGCCTGGAGCACGAATACGGCGTCAAGGCCCGCATCACCGGCAGCTCGTACAACGTGGCGCGCTGGGTGACCTGCGCCCCGGAAGACGGCGGCGAACAGGAGCTCAAGCGCTTCATCGACGCCAACGCCCACCGGGTGGCGCTGGACGCGGTGGACGCACCCACCGTGCTGCTGGACCACATGGCCACGCTGCGCGCGGTGGAGGCCAACTGGCCGAAGATCAGGTTCCACGCCATGCGGGAACACGCCGGCCTGGTCTTTGCGAAATCCATGTAACCCCCGCGCCGCCTGCGGCGTCACCCCCCAGGGGGCAACTCGAGTGGCCCGGCGGAGCCGGTTCCACCGCGTTCCCGGTCAGAGACTCCTGCGTTCCAGCAGTCGTTCGACCGCCTCGGGGTAGATGCGATGTTCCTGGCTGAGCACGCGCTCGGCCAGCGCCTCGGGCGTGTCGCCGGGCAGCACCGGCACCACGGCCTGGGCCAGGATCTCGCCGTGGTCGAGTTCGGCGGTCACACGGTGCACCGTGGCCCCCGCAAAGCGGCAGCCCATCTCGATGGCCCGCTGGTGCGTCTTCAGGCCCGGGAAGGCCGGCAGCAGGCTGGGGTGGATGTTGATCAGCCGCCCCTCGTAGTGCGCCACGAAGCCGGGCGTGAGGATGCGCATGAAGCCCGCCAGCAGCACCAGGGCCGGGCGGTGGGCGTCGATGACCTGCATCAGGGCGGCATCAAAAGCCTCGCGGCCGTCGTGCGCCCGGTGGTCCACCGCGGCAGTGGCCAGGCCCTGCTCCCGGGCCCAGGCCAGGCCCGGCGCATCCGGCCGGTTGCTGATGACCGCCACCACCCGAGCGCCCCAGCGCTGCGCCCAGCGGCGCTGCTTCGAGGCTTCGACCAGGGCGGCCATGTTCGAGCCGCTGCCCGAGATGAGGATGACGATGGGTTGGTCGACGGCAGACATGGGCCGGGAGTGTAATAAGCCGGCTGTGGGGGTCGGTTTTGTCGCAGCCCGGACAGGACGGAATCGAACGCCCGTGCGAAACTGCCCCCGGTATCAGATCGACCCCGTCCGGGGCTTGCACAGGAGACATCCGATGGATTTGGCCTTCACGCCGGAAGAACAGGCGTTTCGCGAAGAGATCCGTGGCTGGGTCAGGGACAACCTGCCGGCCGACATCGCCCACAAGGTGCACAACGCCCTGCGGCTGTCGCGCGACGACATGCAGCGCTGGGCGAAGATCCTGGGCAAGAAGGGCTGGCTGGGCTGGAACTGGCCCAAGCAGTTCGGCGGCCCGGGCTGGAACGCGGTCCAGCGCCACCTGTTCGAGGAAGAATGCGCCCTGGCCGGCGCGCCCCGCGTGGTGCCCTTCGGCCCGGTGATGGTGGCCCCGGTCATCATGGCGTTCGGCAACAAGGCCCAGCAGGAACGCCACCTGCCCGGCATCGCCAGCGGCGAGGTCTGGTGGAGCCAGGGCTACAGCGAACCGGGCTCCGGCTCCGACCTGGCCTCGCTCAAGTGCCGCGCCGAGCGCAAGGGCGACAAATACATCGTCAACGGCCAGAAGACCTGGACCACCCTGGGCCAGTACGGCGAATGGATCTTCTGCCTGGTGCGCACCAGCACCGAAGGCAAGCCGCAGACCGGCATCAGCTTCCTGCTGATCGACATGAAGTCGCCCGGCGTGACCGTGCGCCCGATCAAGCTGCTCGATGGCGAGTGCGAGGTCAACGAGGTCTGGTTCGACAACGTCGAGGTGCCGGCCGAGAACCTGGTGGGCGAGGAGAACCAGGGCTGGACCTATGCCAAGTACCTGCTGGGCCACGAGCGCACCAACATCGCCGACGTGAACCGTGCCAAGCGCGAGCTGGAGCGGCTCAAGCGCATCGCCAAGGCCGAAGGCGTCTGGGAAGACAGCCGTTTCCGCGACCAGATCGCCCTGCTCGAGGTCGACGTGGTGGCGCTGGAGATGATGGTGCTGCGCGTGCTGTCGGCCGAGAAGGCGGGCAAGAGCTCGCTGGACATCGCCGGCCTGCTCAAGATCCGCGGCAGCGAGATCCAGCAGCGCTACACCGAGCTCATGATGCTGGCCGCAGGCCCGTACAGCCTGCCCTTCATCTTCGAGGCCATGGAAGCCGGCTGGCAGGGCGACTTCCCCGGCGGCACGCTGGCCAACGCCCCGCTGGCCTCCACCTACTTCAACATGCGCAAGACCACGATCTACGGCGGATCGAACGAGGTGCAGCGCAACATCGTCGCGCAGACCGTGCTCGGCTGATCAGGAGACATCCATGGATTTCGATTTTTCCGAAGACCAGGTCGCGCTGCGCGACGCTGTGCAGAAATGGGTCGAGAAGGGCTACGACTTCGAACGCCGCCGCGCCATCGTGGCCGCCGGCGGCTACTCGGCCGAAGCCTATGGCGAACTCGCCGGGCTGGGCCTGGCGGGCCTGTATGTGAGCGACGGTCATGGTGGTCTGGGCATGGGCCCGGTCGAGGCCATGGTGGTCATGGAAGAGCTGGGTCGCGGCATGGTGCTCGAACCCCTGGGCCAGACGCTGATCGCCAGCGTGGTGCTGCAGGGCTATGCCGACGCCGATCTGCAGGCCGCCTGGCTGCCGCGGATCGCCGGTGGCGAGGCGCTGGTGGTGCTGGCCCATCAGGAGCGCGGCGCACGCTACCGCCTGGACCGCTGCCAGACCGCCGCCAAGGCCTCGGGCAACGGCCACACCCTGAGCGGCAGCAAGAACCTGGTGCCGGTGGCCGACCAGGCCCAGGCCTTCATCGTGCCGGCCCAGCTCGACGGCCAGATCGCCCTGTTCCTGGTGGAAGCCGGCGGCAGCGGTGTCCGCACCACCGGCCACCACACCCAGGACGGCAGCCGTGCCGGTGACCTGCAGCTCGATGGCGCCACCGGCCACCTCATCACCCGCGACGGCCTGACCGCGCTGGAGCATGCGGTGGACGTCGGCATTGCCGCCGCGTGCGCCGAAGCCGTGGGTGTGATGGACAAGACCCTGGCCATCACGGTGGACTACATGAACACCCGCAAGCAGTTCGGCGTGGCGATTGCCACCTTCCAGGCCCTGCGCCACCGGGTGGCCGACATGAAGATGCAGCTGGAACTGGCGCGCTCCATGAGCTACTACGCCAGCCTCAAGCTCAACGCCCCCACCGACGAGCGCCGCGCCGCCATGGCCCGTGCCAAGGTGCAGCTGGGGCAGTCGATGCGTTTCGTCGGCCAGCAGGCGGTGCAGCTGCACGGCGGCATCGGCGTGACCGACGAGTACATCGTCAGCCACTGCTTCAAGAAGCTCACCCAGCTGGAAATGACCTTCGGCGACACCCTGCACCACCTGGGCGAGGTGTCCGGCCGCATGACCGAGACCGCCGGCGTCTTCGCCTGACCGCTCTGCCCCCGCCCGTGCGCTCAGGCGTGCAGGCGGGAGGTCTTGGGCAGGTGCGACATCAGGAACTCCATCTGATCCGCCAGGATGCGGCGGTTGCGCAGGATGAAGTCCTCCCACAGGCTGGGCACATACGGTGCATAGAGCAGCGGCATGTGGGCCTGCTCCGGCGTGCGGTTGCCCTTGCGGTGGTTGCACGACTTGCAGGCGGTGACCACATTCATCCAGATGTCGCGGCCGTTCTGGCCCAGCGGCAGGATGTGTTCACGGGTGAGCTCGTCTTCGTGGAAGTGGTCGCCGCAGTAGGCACACACGTTGCGGTCGCGGGCGAACAGCTTGCTGTTGGTCAGCGTCGGGCGCAGATCGAAGGGGTTGATGCGCGGCACGCCCTGGGTGCCGATGATGGAGTTGACCGTGATGATCGACTGCCGCCCGGTGATGGCGTTGTGACCGCCGTGGAAGACCGCGATCTCGGCGCCCATTTCCCAGCGCACTTCATCCGCCGCGTAATGCAGCACCGCCTCTTCCAGGCTGATCCAGGACTGGGGCAGACCTTGGGCGGAGAGCTTCAAGACCTTCAAAACGGGCTCCTTCGTGCAACGAGTCACCGAACCGCTCCGGAGGCACTTCCCCCAGGGGCATGCGTTTTCCTGTGCCAATATAGCAAGCTTTGATGACGGCCTGCCGTTGTCCCCAGAACCTACCAGCCCCACTGCATGAAGATCATCCGCGGCCTCTGGAACCGCCCGAACGGCGCTCCCGCCCTGCCCGGTGCCTGTGCCCTGACCATCGGCAACTTCGACGGTGTCCACCGCGGGCACCAGGCCATGCTGGCCCTGCTGCAGAGCGAGGCCCGGCACCGGGGCGTGCCCACCTGCGTCATGACCTTCGAGCCGCACCCGCGCGACTTCTTTGCCGCCGTGCAGCGCAAGCCCGAGCTGGCACCCGCCCGCATCGCCACGCTGCGGGACAAGCTGGAAGAACTCGCCCGCTGCGGCATCGACCAGTGCGTGGTGCTGCCCTTCAACGAGCGGCTGGCGTCGCAAAGCCCGGAAGCCTTCATCCAGGACACGCTGGTGGGGGCGCTGGGCGTGCGGTACGTGCTGGTGGGCGACGACTTCCGCTTCGGTGCCCGCCGCGCTGGCGACTACACCATGCTGGACGCCGCCGGCGCGCGCCTGGGCTTCGATGTGGCCCGCATGCAGAGTTACGAGGTGCATGGGCTGCGGGTGTCGAGCTCGGCCGTGCGCGAAGCCCTGGCCCAGGGGCGCATGCAGGATGCCGCCGCCCTGCTCGGCCGGCCCTACGCCATCAGCGGCCATGTGGTGCACGGCCGCAAGCTCGGCCGCGAACTGGGCGAGAGCCGACCCGGAGCGCGCGACGGTTTCCGCACCCTGAACCTGCGCTTCTCGCACTGGAAGCCGGCGGCCAGCGGCATCTTCGCGGTCCATGTGCACGGTCTGTGGGACACGCCGCTGCCCGGCGTGGCCAACCTCGGCGTGCGGCCATCGCTCGACCCGGACGATGTCAATGGCGGGCGGGTGCTGCTCGAAACCCACTGCCTGGAATGGCCGGCCGAACTGGCGCAGCGCCTGCCCGGCGGGGAGGCCTACGGTAAAATCGTGCGCGTGGAACTGCTGCACAAACTGCACGACGAACTCAAGTACGACAGTCTCGACGCCCTGACCCGGGGCATCGCTCGCGACTGCGACGACGCTCGTGCGTTCTTTGCTTCGCTGCACACGCAGACCCACCGGCAGACCACCCGCGACCGAATTTGAGGCTGTCCGCCTCACCGGTCGCCGCCCTTCGACAGGCCCAGGGCGAACGGAGCCCTTCCCCATCCCCCTACCCGACACCCGTTCGGGCTGAGCCTGTCGAAGCCCCCACCGAGCCGCCCGCCATGTCCGAGACGACCCCCAACCCCTACCCCGTCAACCTGCTGGAGACGCCCTTTCCCATGCGGGGCGATCTGCCCAAGCGCGAACCCGGCTGGGTGAAGGACTGGAACGAAGGCGGCCTGTACCGCCGCCTGCGCGATGCCCGCCAGGGCGCGCCCCTGTTCGTTCTGCACGACGGGCCGCCGTATGCCAACGGCAAGCTGCACATCGGGCACGCGCTGAACAAGGTGCTCAAGGACATGATCGTCAAGAGCAAGCAGCTCGCCGGCTTTGACGCGCAGTACATCCCCGGCTGGGACTGCCATGGCCTGCCGATCGAGAACGCCATCGAGAAGCTGCATGGCCGCAACCTCGGCCGTGACGACATGCAGGCCAAGAGCCGCGCCTACGCCACCGAGCAGATCGCCCAGCAGCGCGAGGACTTCAAGCGACTGGGCGTGCTGGGCGACTGGGAGCGCCCCTACCGCACCATGGACCCGGCCAACGAGGCCGGCCAGATCCGCGCCTTCAAGCGGGTCATCGAGCGCGGCTTCGTCTACCGCGGCCTCAAGCCGGTGTACTGGTGCTTCGACTGCGGCAGCTCGCTGGCCGAGTTCGAGATCGAATACGCCGACAAGAAGAGCGACACGCTGGACGTGGCTTTCGAATCCGACAACCCGGCCGGTCTGGCCCGCGCCTTCGGCCTGAGCGCGCTGCCCGCCGGCAAGCCGGCCTTTGCCGTCATCTGGACCACCACCGCCTGGACCATTCCGGCCAACCAGGCGCTCAACGCCCACCCGGAGCTGGAATACGCGCTGGTCGACACACCGCGCGGCGTGCTGCTGCTGGGCGCCAGCCTGGTCGAGAAATGCCTGGAGCGTTACGGCATCGAAGGCACGGTCCTGGCCACCGCCCGGGGCGAGGCGCTGCGCGGCCAGGTGTTCCGCCATCCGCTGCACCACATCGACAGCGGCAGCGGCAAGTACAGCTACCGGCGCCTGTCGCCGCTGTTCCTGGCCGAGTATGTGAGCGACAGCGACGGCACCGGCATCGTGCATTCGTCCCCCGCCTATGGCGTGGACGACTTCAACAGCTGCGTGGCCCATGGCATGGCCTATGACGACATCCTCAACCCGGTGCAGGGGAACGGTGTCTACACCGACGAGCTGCCGCTGTTCGGCGGTCAGCACATCTGGAAGGCCTGCCCGGTCATCATCGAGACGCTGCGCGAGCATGGCCGCCTGATGGCCACCCAGGCCATCACCCACAGCTATCCGCACTGCTGGCGCCACAAGACGCCGGTGATCTACCGTGCCGCTGCCCAGTGGTTCATCCGCATGGACGAGGGCGAAGGCGTGTTCACCCGGGACAAGGCACCACGCACCCTGCGCCAGCTGGCCCTGGACGCCATCGACCAGACCGCCTTCTACCCCGAGAACGGCCGCGCCCGTCTGCGCGACATGATCGCCAACCGACCGGACTGGTGCATCTCGCGCCAGCGCAGCTGGGGCGTGCCGGTGCCCTTCTTCCTGCACAAGGACAGCGGCGAGCTGCACCCGCGCACCCTGGAGATCCTCGACCAGGCTGCCGACATCGTCGAGAAAGGCGGCATCGAGGCCTGGAGCCGCGTGACCGCCGAGGACATCCTGGGTGCAGCGGACGCACCGAACTACACCAAGAGCACCGACATCCTGGAGGTGTGGTTCGACTCCGGTTCCACCTTCTGGCATGTGCTGCGCGGCTCGCACGCCCAGGCCTATCCGAACGGCGCGGCCCATGCCCAGGGCCCCGAGGCCGACCTGTACCTCGAAGGCCACGACCAGCACCGCGGCTGGTTCCACAGCTCGCTGCTGCTGGGCTGCGCCCTGTTCGACCGGGCACCCTACAAGGGCCTGCTGACCCACGGCTTCGCCACCGACGGCCAGGGCCGCAAGATGAGCAAGAGCCTGGGCAACACGGTGGAGCCGCAGTCGGTCACCACCAAACTGGGCGCCGAGATCGTGCGGCTGTGGGTGGCCTCCACCGACTATTCCGGCGACCTCAATATCGATGACAAGATCCTGGCCCGCGTGGTCGATGCCTACCGCCGCATCCGCAACACGCTGCGCTTCCTGCTGGCCAACCTGTCGGACTTCGACGCCGCCACCCACGCCGTGCCGCACGACCAGCTGCTGGAGATCGACCGCTACGCGCTGGCCCGTGCCGCGCAGTTCCAGGCGGAGGTGCGGGCGCACTTCGACCGCTACGAATTCCACCCGGTGGTCTCCAAGCTGCAGGTGTACTGCTCGGAAGACCTGGGCGCCTTCTACCTCGATGTGCTCAAGGACCGCCTCTACACCACCGCGCCCGACAGCCAGGCCCGCCGCAGCGCCCAGACCGCGCTGCACGCCATCACCCACGCCATGCTGCGCTGGATGGCCCCGTTCCTGAGCTTCACCGCCGAAGAGGCCTGGCCGGTGCTGGCCGGCTCGAAGAACCGGGGCTCGATCTTCTTCGAGACCTTTGCCGAGCTGCCTGCGGCCGACGAGGCGCTGCTGGCCAAATGGGCCCGCCTGCGCGAGATCCGCGACCTGGCCAACAAGGAAATCGAGACGGTTCGCACCGAAGGCCGCGTGGGCTCATCCCTGCAGGCGTTGCTGACGATCACTGCGCCGTCCGCCGATGCTGCTGTCCTGCGCTCGCTGGGCGACGATCTGCGCTTCGTGACCATCACCTCGGGCGCCACCGTGGTTGAAGGCGACGCACTGTCGGTGCAGGTCACCCCGGCCACCGCCGCCAAGTGCGAGCGCTGCTGGCACTACCGCGAGGACGTGGGTCACGACCCGGCGCACGCCGGCATCTGTGGCCGCTGCACCAGCAACCTGTTCGGCGCGGGCGAAGCCCGGTCGGTGGCCTGATGGCGCGCGGTGCGGTCAAAGGCGGCAACGCCGGCCTGTGGCCCTGGCTGGGTCTGGCCCTGGCCATCTTCCTGGCCGACCAGTTCACCAAGGTGCTGATCCTGGGTTACTACCAGCTCGGGGACAGCACCCGCATCACCTCGTTCTTCAATGTGGTGCGGGTCCACAACCACGGCGCGGCCTTCTCCTTCCTGGCCAGTGCCGGCGGCTGGCAGCGCTGGTTCTTCACCGCCATCGGCGTGGCGGCCACCGTCTTCATCGTGTGGATGCTGCGATCGCATCCGGGCCAGCGGCTGTTCGCCTTCGCGCTGTCGTGCATCCTGGGCGGTGCGGTGGGCAACGTGATCGACCGGCTGATCCACGGCTATGTGGTCGACTGGCTGGACTTCCACTTCGACTTCCTCTCGCCGCTGTTCCGGGGTGGTCATTTCCCGTCGTTCAACATCGCGGATGTGGCCATCACCATCGGTGCCATCGCGCTGATCCTGGACGAGATCCTGCGGGTGCGGCGCGGCCGCTGACATGGCGCTGGCGGGGTGCCTGTGCTACCCTGCCCCTCCCGCCGCGCGGCCAACGCAGCCGCACGGGGCCGCAACCCCGATTGACCCCAGCCAGGAGACACGCCATGCCCGGCCTGCTGCCCGACGTCGACCCCGACGGCCTGTACGAGTTCTCGGTGGTCTACACCGACCGCGCCCTCAACCACATGTCGCAGCGCTTCCAGCGCGTGATGACCGACATCGGACGCATGCTGAAGTCGGTGTACGGCGCGCATTCGGCGGTGCTGGTGCCGGGCAGCGGCACCTTCGGCATGGAGTCGGTGGCCCGCCAGTTCGCCACCGGCCGCCACGCGCTGGTGCTGCGCAACGGCTGGTTCAGCTACCGCTGGACCCAGATCTTCGACATGGGCGCCATTCCGGCCAGCCACACGGTGCTCAAGGCCCGGCGGGCCGATGGCCGCACCGATGCCCAGGCCCCCTGGGTTCCGGCCCCCATCGACGAGGTGGTGGCCACCATCGCCCGCGAAAAGCCGGCCGTGGTGTTCGCTCCGCATGTGGAAACCTCGGCCGGCATGATCCTGCCCGACGACTACCTGCGTGCCGTGGCCGATGCCACCCATGCGGCTGGCGGCCTGTTCGTGCTGGACTGCATCGCGTCGGGCGCCATGTGGGTGGACATGCGCACCACCGGTGTGGACGTGCTGATCAGCGCACCCCAGAAGGGCTGGAGCAGTTCCCCCTGCTGCGCCATGGTGATGCTCAGCGAACGCGCCCGGGCCGCCATCGACGCCACCCAGAGCACCACCTTCGCCATGGACCTGAAGAAGTGGCTGCAGATCATGGAGACCTACGAGGGCGGCGGCCACGCGTACCACACCACCCTGCCCACCGATGCATTGACCCGGCTGCAGCAGACCATGGCCGAGACCGAGGCCTATGGTTTCGAGCGGGTGCGCCAGGAGCAGATCGCCCTGGGTCGGGCGGTGCGGTCGCTGACCGAGCGCCATGGGTTTGCCAGCGTGGCGGCACCGGGCTTCCAGGCGCCGGGCGTGGTGGTGAGCCACACCACCGACGCCGACATCCAGTCCAGCAGGAAGTTTCTGGCCGTGGGCCTGCAGACCGCCGCCGGCGTGCCGCTGCAATGCGATGAGGGCCCGGACTTCCGGACCTTCCGCCTCGGCCTGTTCGGCCTGGACAAATGGCACGATGTGCCGGCCACGGTGCAGCGCCTCGAGAAGGCGCTGCAGCAGGTGGCTCCGGTGGCCGCACCCGCGGCCCAGGCCCAGCCGGCCTGAACCTGCCGACGCTGCCTCAGGGCAGCAGCACGGTGCAGCCGGTGGTGCTGCGGGCTTCCAGCGATTCGTGGGCCTTGCGCACATCGGTCAGGGCAAAGCGCTGATCGATGCGGATGTTCACCGCCCCGCTGGTGACGGCCTGGAACAGGTCGTCGGCCATGGCCTGGGTGCGCTCGCGCGTGGTGATGTGCGAGAACAGGGTCTGGCGCGTGAGGTAGAGCGAACCCTTGGGGCCCAGGGCACCCGGTGCGAACGGCGCCACCGGGCCGCTGGCATTGCCGAAACTCACCATCAGGCCGAAGGGCACCAGACAGTCCAGCGACTTGTCGAAGGTGTCCTTGCCCACCGAGTCGTACACCACCTTCACGCCCTTGCCGCCGGTGATCTCCTTGACGCGGGCGGCGAAGTCCTCGGTACGGTAGTTGATGGCGTGGCTGGCGCCGTGCTCCAGGGCCAGCTGGCACTTGTCGTCGCTGCCGGCGGTGCCGATGAGCTTCAGGCCCAGCGCGCGCGCCCACTGGCAGGCGATCAGGCCCACGCCGCCGGCAGCGGCGTGGAACAGCACGAAATCGCCGGCCTGCAGGCCTTCCACCGGCTTGCAGTGCTTGAGCAGGTACTGCGCGGTCAGGCCCTTGAGCATCATGGCCGCGCCGGTCTCGAAGCTGATCGCATCGGGCAGGCGGCACACGTTCATGGCCGGCATCACGCGCACGTCGCAATAGCTGCCCGGCGGGTTGGCCGCATAGGCCGCACGGTCGCCGACCTTCAGGTGCGTCACGCCCTCGCCCACCGCCTCGATCACGCCGGCGCCTTCCATGCCCAGGGCCAGCGGCAAGGCATTGGGGTACAGGCCGGTGCGCTGGTACACGTCGATGAAGTTCAGGCCGATGGCATGGTGGCGGATGCGCACCTGGCCGGGGCCGGGCTCGCCGACGGTCACCTGGTCGATGACGAGCTGCTCAGGGCCGCCGGTGGCATGGATGCGCACGGCACGGCTGGTGGTCTCGGGCATGGGGAATCTCCTCGTGTTGTGGGTGGCGGTTGCGGTCCGACGCATCGGGCGCAGCAAGGCGCTGCACGGCAGCGATGCTGCCACGATTCGCGCGGGGCGCCTGTGCGACAGCGTCGCATCCCTGACTCCGGTCGGGGCATGAACCGGTTGCTACAGTGCAACCCATGTCGAATGTGCCTGCCTCGCGCCTGTCTGCCACCACCGTCCTGCTCTTGCTGATGCCGCCCCTCATGTGGGCCGGCAATGCGGTGGTGGGCCGGATGGTCAACGGCCTGGTGCCCCCCATCCTGCTCAACACGCTGCGCTGGTCGCTGGCCATCGTCATCCTGCTGCCCCTGGCCGGCTGGGTGCTGCGGCCCGGGAGCGGCCTGTGGAGCCACTGGAAGCGATTTGCGCTGCTGGGCATGCTGGGCGTGGGCAGCTACAACGCGCTGCAGTACCTGGCGCTCAAGACCTCGACGCCGGTGAACGTGACCCTGGTGGCCGCCAGCACGCCGGTGTGGATGCTGCTGCTGGGCCAGCTGCTGTATGGCGTGCCGGTGAGCGGGCGCGCCGCCCTGGGTGCGCTGCTGTCGCTGTGCGGCGTGATGGCGGTGCTCTCGCGCGGCGACATCCATGGCCTGCTGGCGGTGCGGCTGGTCCCGGGCGATGCCCTCATGCTGCTGGCCGCCATCCTGTGGGCCTGGTACAGCTGGCTGCTGGCCCGCCCCGCGCCCGGCAGCGAACCGCCGGCCATCAAGGCCGACTGGGCCGCCTTCCTGATGGCCCAGATGGTCATGGGCGTGGCCTGGTCGGGCCTGATGTCGGCGGTGGAGTGGCAGCTGCTGCCGGCGGGGCCATCGCACATCCAGTGGGGCTGGCCGCTGGCCGCCGCCCTACTGTTCGTGACGCTGGGCCCGTCCCTGCTGGCCTACCGCTGCTGGGGTGCCGGCGTGGCACGGGTCGGTCCGGCCGTGGCCGGGTTCTTTGCCAACCTCACGCCGCTGTTTGCCGGCCTGATGTCGGCCACGCTGCTGGGCGAGCATCCCCAGCCGTACCACGCACTGGGGTTTGCGCTCATCGTCGGCGGCATCGTGGTTAGCTCGCGGCGCTGACCACGCCCACTTCACGCCCGGTCAGTAGGTGCCGGGGTACAGCCCGCCGTCGGGCAGGATGTTCTGGCCGTTGATGTAGCCGGCATGGCGGCTGCACAGGAAGGCGCAGATGGCACCGAACTCGTCGGGCGTGCCGAAGCGGCGGGCCGGCACCTGGGCCATCTGGGCCGCACGGACCTCGTCCACCGACTTGCCAGTCTTGGCGGCCGCGCCGGCCAGCGTGCCCTGCAGGCGGTCGGTGTCGAACTTGCCGGGCAGCAGGTTGTTGATGGTCACGCCCTGGGCGGCAATGCCGCTGCGGGCCACACCGGCCACGAAGCCGGTGAGGCCGCTGCGCGCGCCATTCGACAGACCCAGGATGTCGATGGGTGCCTTCACCGCGCTGCTGGTGATGTTGACGATGCGGCCGAAGCCGCGCGCGGCCATGCCATCCACCGTGGCCTTGATCAGCTCGATGGGCGTGAGCATGTTGGCGTCCACCGCACGGATCCAGGCGTCGCGGTCCCAGGTCCGGAAGTCACCCGGCGGCGGGCCGCCGGCATTGGTGACCACGATGTCGAAGTCGGTGCCCGGCCCGCCCGGCACCGCAAACGCCGCCGCACGGCCCTCGGTGGTGGTGATGTCGGCCGCCACCGGCAGCACCTTCACCCCCGGGCACTCGGCCTGCAGGGCGGCTGCCGCCGCGTTCAGGGCATCGGCACCGCGCGCCACCATCACCACGTTCACGCCTTCGGCGGCCAGCGCGCGGGCGCAACCCAGGCCCAGCCCCTTGCTGGCGCCACCCACCAGGGCCCAGCGGCCCGCAATACCCAGATCCATGAAAGTCTCCTGAAATGAAAAACGACAGCTTCAGCGCCCCTGCGGGCTGCCGAAGCGGGTGACCAGAAACACGCCCGCCACCACCAGCACCGTGCCGGCAATGATCCAGGCGTTGAAGGGTTCGTCGAGGATGAGCACGCCCATGGCAATCGTCGACATCGGACCGATCATGCCGGTCTGCGCCGCCAGACCCGATCCGATGCGCTCGATCGCCATCATCACCATGATCACCGGCGCAAAGGTGCACAACGTGGCGTTGAGCACCGACAGCCAGATGACCTCGGGCGCCACCTCGGCCGCCGACAAGGGCCGCAGCAGCGCGAACTGTGCAATGCACAGCAGGCAGGCCACGCTGGTGGCCAGGCCCACCAGGCGCATGGAGCCCAGGCGCTGCACCAGTTCACCGCTGTAGAGCAGGTAGATGGCATAACTCACGGCGCTGGCAAACACCAGGGCGGTGCCCAGCACCGCGTCCGGTCCCTGAAAGCCCGCCTCGTGGCCGAACACCAGCAGCACGCCGGCATAACTCACCGCCATCGCCACCGCCTGCAGGCGCGAGACACGCCGGCGGTAGATCAGCCAGCCCAGCAGCAGGACCAGGGTGGGGTTGAGGTAGAGGATCAGCCGCTCCAGGCTGGCGCTGATGTACTGCAGCCCCCAGAAATCCAGAAAACTGGCCAGGTAGTAGCCGGTCACGCCCAGGCCCAGGATGCCCAGCCAGTCGCGCCGGGTCAGCGGCACCGGCTTCACGCCGCCTCGGGGCCGGCTGGCCCACCAGGCCAGGGCCAGGAACAGCGGCAGCGCAAACAGCATGCGGTACATGATGAGCGTGACCGCGTCCACGCCATGGCGGTAGGCCAGCTTGACGATGATGGCCTTGCCCGAGAAGGCCATGCTGCCGGCCGCCGCCAGGATCAGGCCCGAGATGAGGTGCGGCGGGCGGTGGGAGGAAGAAGCCGGGGCGCCCGGCGCGGGGGAAGACATCCCCCGATTATCGGCACCTGCCGGATACCCCTCACTGGATCGGCGGCGTGGTCGCCAGCACCTCGTCGATGGTGGTCAGGCCCTCGGCGATGCGGGCCGCACCCGCCAGGCGCAGCGGGCGCATGCCGTCCTTCACCGCCTGCAGGCGCAGGCTCTCCATGTGCGGTTCGCGGCTGACCTTGTCCTTGAAGGCCTCGCTCAGGGTCAGCAACTCGTACAGGCCCATGCGGCCCTTGAAGCCGGTCATGCGGCAGTCCACGCAGCCCACCGGCTGGTAAGGGCGGTAGCCACCGCTGATCTGCCAGGGCTTCACCAGTTCGGCCAGGGCCTGGCGCGAGCGGGCCATGGTCTCTTCGTCTTCCTTCACACGGCAGGCCGGGCACAGGGTGCGCACCAGGCGCTGGGCCAGCACGCCGAGCACCGTGGCATTGATGAGGTAGGGCGGGATGCCCAGTTCCATGAGCCGCATGATGGCCGAGGGCGCGTCGTTGGTGTGCAGCGTGGTGAACACCAGGTGGCCGGTGAGCGCGGCCTGCACCGCCATCTCGGCGGTGGCGAGATCGCGCACCTCGCCCACCATGATGATGTCCGGGTCCTGCCGCATCAGGGCCCGCAGGCCCTGGGCGAAGTCGAGGTCGAGGTGGGCCTGCACCTGGGTCTGGTTGAAGGCCGGCTCGATCATCTCGATCGGGTCCTCCACCGTGCTCACATTCACCTCCTCGGTGGCCAGGCGCTTGAGCGTGGCATACAGCGTGGTGGTCTTGCCCGATCCCGTGGGGCCGGTCACCAGGACGATGCCGTGCGGCCGGCGGGTGAGTGCTTCCCAGCGCTGGGCGTCGTGCGGCACGAAGCCCAGCGCCGCCAGGTCCTTGACGGTGGACTCGGGATCGAAGATCCGCATGACCAGCTTCTCGCCGAAGGCCGTGGGCAGCGTGGACAGGCGCATCTCCACCTCGTCGCCCTTGGTCCCGTTGGCAGCAGCGGGCTTGAGGGTCTTGATGCGGCCGTCCTGCGGCCGGCGGCGCTCCACCACGTCCATCCGGCCGAGCAGCTTGATGCGGGCCACCATGGCGTTCATCACGCCCAGCGGAAGCTGGTAGACCGGGTGCAGCACGCCATCGATGCGGAAACGGATCACGCCCTGGTCGCGCCGGGGCTCCATGTGGATGTCGCTGGCCCGCTGGTCGAAGGCGTACTGCCACAACCAGTCCACCACCTGCACCACGCCCTGGTCGTTGGCGTCGAGCTGCTTGTTGCCCTTGCCCAGTTCCACCAGCTGCTCGAAGCTGCTGATGGCGCTGCCGTTGCCGCCGCTCTTGGTGGCCGCCCGCACCGAGCGGGCCAGGGCAAAGAACTCGGCGGTGTAACGCGCGATGTCCTGCGGGCTGGACAGCACCATGCGCACGCTCTTGCGGGTCTGGCGCTCCACCTCGGGCATCCAGTCGCGCACGAAGGGCTCGGCCGTGGCCACCACCACCTCGGTCGGCGTCACCTGCACCGGCAGCACCTTGTGGCGCTCGGCGTAGGCCGCGCTCATGACTTCGGCCACCTTGCCCACGTCCACCTTCAGCGGGTCGATGCGCTGGTAGCTCAGGCCGCATCGGCCGGCCAGCCATTCGGTGAGCATCTGGTCGTCCAGCACATGGCCGTCGGACGCGCGGGCCATGCCCACCACCGACAGGCGCTGCACCGGGTGCTGTGCGCTGTGGGCCGATGCGCAGCGGGCCACGGTGCGGTCGGCTTCCTGCGCCGAAATCACGCCGTCCTCGCGCAGCCACTCCACCAGGGTGCGCCAGTCCAGCGGCTGGCCCGCCATCGCGCTGGCCGCCGGTGCAGGGGTGGCGGCGGTTGTGGCTTCAGCCGATTTCCTGGGACCCATGTCGCATCACCCTTCCACTGCCTTGAACATCTTGAGCCACTTCACGGCCGGCAAGCCCCAGCGGGCCTGCACCGCTTCGGCGCGGGCCAGCAGCTCCATGCGGCTGGGCGCCGACGGTGTGCGCTGGGCCAGCACCACGGTGTTGCCCTCGCGCGTGGGCCGGAACGCCCAGACCGCGTCGGCACCGAATGCGGCGCACAGGCTGGCCAGTGACCGATCGTAGCTGGCGTCGCGCCCGAACAGGTTGACGGTGAGGCAGCCTTCGTCGGTGAGCAGGTGACGGCAGTCGGCGTAGAAGTCGGCGCTGTCGAGCACCGGGGCGGCGGCTTCGTGGTCGTACAGATCGACCTGCACCGCATCGTAGCGGCCCAGGTGCTCGGGCCGCCGGATCTCGTGCCCGGCGTCGGCCAGCAGCACCCGCAGCCGCGCGCTGTCGGCCGGCAGCTTGAACCACTGCCGGCACACCGCCACCACCTGCGGGTTGATCTCGATGGCCGTGGTGGCCATGCGCAGCTTCTTGAAACAGAACTTGGTCAGCGCCGCCGACCCCAGGCCCAGCTGCAGGGCCTGGCGCCTGGACACCGAGTCGGGATCGACGAACAGCAGCCAGGCCATCATCCGCTGGACGTAATCCAGCTCGATGTCGAACGGTGCGTCCAGCAGCATCGAGCCCTGAATCCACTCGGTGCCCAGATGCAGGAAACGCACCTCGCCGTCTTCGGAGATGGTGACTTCAGGCAGGCGGGAGGCAGGTTCGGCGGCGGTCGGGGGGCGGGGCATCGGGCGATTATGGTCGGGGTTGATGGCGGCCTGGGTGTGCACCCCACGGCCTCAAGGGTCCAGGGCCAGAGCCAGCACTTTCCGTACGTTGGATGCCGTCGCCTCCGCGAGGGATTGCAGCGGGATGCCCCGCAGGCCAGCCACGATGCCACCGATGCGTGGCAGCTCGGCCGGGGAGTTGAGCCCCTGCGCCGCCCCCGCCGCCCGCTCGGCGGCCGTGCGGTAGAGCCACTGCGGCGGGATGTCGGGCGAGTCGGTCTCCAGCACCACGGCCTCCAGCGGCAGCTCGGTGACCAGGCGGCGCAGCTGCCGGGCCGCGTCGAACGTGACCGCACCCCCGAAGCCCAGGCAGAAGCCGCGTTCGATGAAGGCCTGCGCCTGCTGGAGACTGCCGTTGAAGGCATGCGCGATGCCGCCCTTCACCGGGACTTCGCGCAGGTGCTTGAGCAGCAGGTCGGCGCTGCGGCGCACATGCAGGATGACCGGCAGGTCGTGGCGGCGGGCCAGCCGCAGCTGGGCCCGATAGAACCGCTGCTGGCGTTCGCGCATGTCGGGGGTGCACAGTTCGGGCACGAAGAAGTCGAGCCCGATCTCGCCCACGGCGACCAGACGCGGGTCGTCGCGGTGCAGGCTCAGGGCCTGGTCGAGCCGATCCAGGTCATCATCACGGGCCTCCGGCACATACAGCGGGTGGATGCCCAGCGCATACACATCGCCCAGCTGGTGCGCCAGCAGCCGCACGGCATCGAAGTTGGCCGCGTGCACGGCGGGAATCACGCAGCGGCTCACGCCCTGCCGGGCGGCCTGAGCGCGCAAGGCCACCACGCCACCGGGATGGCGGTCGAGCTCGGGGGCGTCGAGGTGGGCGTGGGTGTCGATCCACATGGTGAAGGGTGGATTGTGCTGCCCATGCGCGGTGTGCCGTAGCATGGGCGGCACAACACCCCACCGCATCCCAGGAGGACCCCGATGACCCGACCTCTGAACCTGCGCCGCCGCCATGTACTGCTGGCGCTGCCGCTGACCGCTGCCGGCTGCGCCGGCCTGTCCGCCGCACCGGCACCGGTGCTGGTGGGCACCGAATGGCGGCTGGAAAGCCTCGGCGGCAAGGACCTGCCCGCCTCCAGCCAGGCCAGCCTGACCTTCCCGGAATCCGGCCGGGTGGCCGGCAACGCCTCTTGCAACCGTTTCTTCGGCACTTACACCCAGACGGGCCAGAAGCTCAGCTTCAGCCAGATGGGCTCGACACGCATGGCCTGCATCGGGCCGGCAGCCGAGCAGGAGACCCGCTACCTCGCAGCGCTGCAGAAGGCCACCGGCTTCGAGGTGGACGGCGGCCGGCTGATCCTGCGGCTCTCCGGGCAGGAACCGCCGCTGCGGTTCAGCCGGGTGCGCTGAGCCAGCCTCAGTCCGGAATCCGGGCCTTGAGCATCTTCAAGGCTTCGATGTCGAGCGACAGGTTGGCACGAAACCGGTCCATCGGGGTGAGGATGGCTGTTCCGGTACCACCGACAGGACGATCCGGCGAGACACTGAACGGCTGCCACAACAGGGTCCCCAGCAGCGCCCGGGAGCGGCTTCCGCCACTGGTTTTCTTCGCCAACGTGTCCAGCCTGGCCAACGCGTGACCCAGCGCATCGGCGTGACCGATCAGGTCGTCGATGGTCTGCCGCGATATGCCCTCAAGAAACCCGGCCCGCTTGACGTTGTATGTCGGCGGGGGGGGTAGGTCGGATCGGGGGTGAGGGCGGTATGGGATTGCATGGTGGCTCTGTGTCACCACCCGGCTGCGTTCGATCCCGACACGCGCACTGGACCGACGGATCGGCGGAGGACCCTCCCACCGCACACGGTTCCCAAGAAGCACTGTCGCCTGCTTTTCCGGAGCCCCCATGCACACACCGCACGACACCTCGGCACGTCCGCTGCGCTGGCCCACCCAGGCGGTGATGCAGCTGCTGGAACTCAAGGCACAGGCCCGACTGATCCGGGAACTCGAAGGCGTGCGCAGCAAACGGTTCCTGCGGGCGCTGCTGGCCCTCGATGTGGAACTGCACGCGGCCTACCACCTGCTGCACCGGCAGAGCATCCGTGTCGAGCGGCCGGTTTCGGATGCCGAAGCCTATGGCCTGCTGGTGGTGCAGCTGGCCTCCATCTCGGCCTGGCTCAAGCTGCAGGTGTGAGGCCGGCGCCCAGCACGCCGCGGGTCAGGCGCAGCAAGCGGTCGCAGCGGGCGGCCAGCGTCTCGTCGTGGGTGACCACCACGAATGCCGTGCCCTGCTGACGGGCCAGCTCCACCATCAGTTCGAACACGCCGTCGGCGGTGCTGCGGTCCAGGTTGCCGGTGGGTTCGTCGGCCAGCACGCAGGCCGGTTGCGTCACCAGGGCCCGGGCGATGGCCACGCGCTGACGCTCGCCACCCGAGAGCTCGGCCGGTCGGTGGTGCAGGCGCTCACCGAGGCCCACGCGGGTCAGCATGGCGCTGGCCCGCCCGGTGGCCTCGGCCCGTTCGCTGCGGCGTATCCACAGCGGCATGGCGACGTTGTCGCAGGCGCTGAACTCCGGCAGCAGGTGGTGGAACTGGTAGACGAAACCCAGATGGCGGTTGCGCAGCTCGCCCTGACGCGTGGCATTGAGACCGGCCAGATCCTCGCCCATCAGGGTGACCAGCCCGCTGCTGGGTGCGTCCAGCCCGCCCAGCAGGTGCAGCAGCGTGCTCTTGCCCGAACCCGAGGCGCCGACGATGGCCACCGTCTCGCCCCGGTGCACCTGCAGATCGACACCCTGCAGCACGGTCACGTCCAGCCGGCCTTCGGTGAAGCGCTTGGTCAGGCCCTGGGCCTGGATCACGACCTCATTCATAACGCAGCGCCTCGGCAGGGTTGACGCGGCTGGCACGCCAGCTCGGGTAGAGGGTGGCCACGAAGGCCAGCGCCAGCGAGATCAGTCCCACCGGCACGATGTCGCCGCGCTGCGGGTCGCTGGGCATGCGGCTGATCAGGTAGATGTCCTGCGGCAGGAAGCTGGCACCCAGCAGCCGTTCCAGCGCCGGCACGAGCGTGTCGATGTTGAACGCGATGCCCAGCCCCAGCAGCAGCCCCACGCCGGTACCGATGACGCCCACCATCGCACCCTGCACCACGAACACGCCCATGATGCTGCGCGGGCTGGCCCCCAGCGTGCGCAGGATGGCGATGTCGGCGCGCTTGTCGGTGACCGTCATCACCAGCGTGGACACCAGGTTGAAGGCCGCCACCGCCACGATGAGGGTGAGGATGATGAACATCATCCGCTTCTCCAGCTGCACGGCCGCAAACCAGGTGCGGTTCTGGCGCGTCCAGTCACGCACCACGAGACCGGGTGGCAGGCTGGCCGCCAGTTCCACTGCCACCTCGCGGGCGGCATGCAGGTCGCGGATCTTCACGCGCACGCCGGTCGGGCCTTCCAGACGGAAGATGCGGGCGGCATCGTCCTGGTGCAGCAGGGCCAGCGCCGAGTCGTACTCAAAGTGGCCGGAGTTGAAGATGCCCACGACCGTCATGGTGCGCACCCGGGGCACGATGCCTGCCGGCGTGACCTGCCCGCTGGGCGAGATCAGCGTCACCGGGTCGCCCTGCATCACGCCCAGGCTGCGGGCCAGCTCACCACCCAGCACGATGCCGAACCCGCCCGGCACCAGGCGCGGCAGCACGGTGGACGAGAGGTCCGCCGCCAGGTCGGTGACCGAGGGCTCCAGCGCCGGCTCGATGCCGCGCACCAGCACGCCCTTCATGTCCTCGCCGCGGGCCACCAGGGCCTGCGCGCCCACGAAGGGCGCCGCACCCAGCACCGCCGGATGGCGGCCGATGGTGTCCAGCACGGCCGGCAGATCGGCAATGCCCTGGCCGTTGGCGTCCAGCACCTCGATGTGCGAGAGCACGCCCAGCATGCGGTCGCGCACTTCCTTCTGGAAGCCGTTCATGACCGACAGCACGATGATGAGCGCCGCCACCCCGAGCGCGATGCCCAGCATGGACACGCCCGAAATGAAGGAGATGAATCCGTTGCGCCGGGTGGCGCGGCCGGCGCGGGTGTAGCGCCAGCCCAGGATGAGTTCGTAGGGGATCTGCATAGGTCTGGGCGGGCATTGTGGCATCCCCGACAATCGCGGCATGCCTGTCACGTCCTTGGCCCCTGACCCCGCCCGGTGCCTGCTGGTTCCCTTTGCCAGCGCACTCGACCCGGCGGCCCTCACGGCCCTGCGGGCCCTGACGCTGCCCTGCCTCACCGAGCTGCTGCCCCGCCTGCAGGTCACGGCCGAGGCGGGCGGCGGGGAATGGCTGTACACGCCGCCGCATGAACGCGCCCTGGCGGACGCAATGGGCCTGACCGGGGAAGACGGCGCCCTGCCCTGGGCGGCACTCGAGAGCACACAGCCGGGCGAAGCCCAGGCCTGGTTCCACCCGGTGCACTTCCAGGTCGGCATGGACCAGGTCAGCCTGCTGCCGGCCAGCGGGCTTGACGAGGCCTGCTCGCGCCAGCTCTTCGACGCCCTGGCCCCCTTGTGCGCCGAGGATGGCGTGACGCTGGAGTTCGTCTCGGCGCAGCGCTGGCGTGCGCGGGGCGAGCGGCTGGGGCAGCTGTCGTGCGCCAGCCTGGACCGGGTGTGGGGTCGCTCGGTGGCCCCCTGGCAACCGCGCGGGCCGCAGGCGCCCTGGCTGCGACGCCTGCAATCGGAGGCGCAGATGCTGTTCTACACACACCCCGCCAACGATGCACTGGCGGCGGCCGGCCAGGCGCCGGTGAATGGATTCTGGGCCGATGGAGCGGGTGCCATGACCGCCAGCCCCCAAGCGTCCGCACCGCGCACCCTCGACGATCTGCGCACCGCAGCCCTGCAAGGCGACTGGCCATCATGGGCCCGATCGTGGGAACGGCTGGACGCCAACGAGCTGCCCGCCCTGCTGGAAGCCAGCCAGCGCGGCGAGCCGGTGCGGCTGATCCTGTGCGGCGAACGCCGAGCCGTCGCATTCACGAACGGACCCCGCCATCGGCTGACCGGCTGGCTCCGGCATTTCCGCCGCCCAACCCATCCGGCCCTCCTGCTCGAAACCCTATGAAGATCATCACCCGCGATGTGCCGCCCCGGGCCGCCTGGACCCTGGAGCAAAGCGGCATCCACCCCTTGCTGGCGCGTCTGTTTGCAGCACGCGGCATCGCGAGCCCCGACGAGCTCGACGATGCCCTGGGCAGGCTGCTGCCGCCGGAATCGCTGACGGGCGCCCGGCAGGCCGCGGTGGCCCTGGCCGATGCCATGGCCGCCGGCCAGCGACTGTGTGTCGTGGCCGACTACGACTGCGATGGCGCCACCGCCTGCGCCACGGCCCTGCGGGGGCTGCGGCTGCTCGGTGCGGCCCATGTGGACTACCTGGTGCCGGACCGCGTGGTGGACGGCTACGGCCTGACGGCCAGCATCGCACGGCGGGTGCGGGAACGCGGCGCCGATGTGCTGATCACCGTGGACAATGGCATTGCCAGCATCGAAGGCGTGCGGGCAGCGCGTGCGCTGGGCCTGGAGGTCATCGTCACCGACCACCACCTGCCCGCCCAGCAGGACGGACAGACCGTGCTGCCGCAGGACTGCATCATCGTCAACCCGAACCAGCCCGGCTGCGGCTTCGCCAGCAAGAGCATGGCGGGTGTGGGCGTCATGTTCTACGTGCTGCTGGCGCTGCGGGCCGAATTGCGGAGCCGGGGCCATTTCGACGCAGCCACCCAGCCCCGCATCGACACCCTGCTGCCGCTGGTGGCGCTGGGCACGGTGGCCGATGTGGTGAAGCTCGATGCCAACAACCGGCGGCTGGTGTCGCAGGGTCTGCGCCGGGTGCGCGCCGGCGCCATGCCGCCGGGCATGGCCGCGCTCTTTGCCGTGGCGGGTCGGCAACCGGCGGCTGCCACGAGTTTCGATTTCGGGTTTGCGCTGGGCCCGCGCCTGAATGCGGCCGGGCGTCTGGCCGACATGACGCTGGGCATCGAATGCCTGTGCACCGACGACCCGGCGCGCGCCGACGAACTGGCCCGCACGCTGGACGGCATCAACCGCGAACGCAAGGTGATCGAGGGCGACATGCGCGAGATGGCGATGGAAATCGCCGAATCCATGTTCGACGAATCCGACACACCGCCGCCGGCCGTCGTGGTGTTCGATCCCGACTTCCACGAAGGCGTGGTGGGCATCGTGGCGTCGCGCCTGAAGGACCGCCTGCACCGCCCCACCTTCGTGTTTGCGGTGAGCGGTGCCGAGGGCAAGGAGCACGAACTCAAGGGTTCGGGCCGGTCCATTCCCGGCTTTCACCTGCGCGATGCGCTGGATCTGGTGGCCAAGCGACACCCCGGCGTGCTGCTGCGCTTCGGCGGCCATGCCATGGCCGCCGGCTGCACGGTGGACGCCGACCACATCGACACCTTTGAAGCCGCCCTGCAGCAGGTGGCCCACGAATGGCTCGATGCCGCCACACTGCAGCGGCGCATCGAGGCCGACGGCACCCTGGACCCGGCGTTCCGGCGCCCCGAGACGGTGGACACGCTGCATGCGGTGGTCTGGGGCCAGGGCTTTGCACCGCCGGTGTTCTGCGAGGAGGTGCAGGTGGTGAGCCAGCGGCTGGTGGGCGAGAAGCACCTGGCGCTCAAACTGAAGCACCAGGGCGAACCGGTGGATGGCATCTGGTTCGGTCACACCGATCCGCTGCCGGACCGGGTGAAGATCGCCTTCCGCCTCGACGCGGACGAGTGGCAGGGTCAGCGACGGGTGCGCTTCCTGGTGGAAGCCGCCGAGGTCTGACGCTCAGGGCTCAGCTCATCAACGATTCGCGCACCGCCGCCAGCTGCCGGCGCGACACCGCCAGCCGCTCTTCCACGCCGTCCAGGCGGACCGTCCAGCCTTCGCCCTCGGTGGGATCGTTGTGCTTCTCCACCGCCCGGACCGCCCGCCGTGACACCAGGGCGTTGCGGTGGATCCGCACGAACAGGTGCGAGTACCGGGACTCCAGGTCGCTCAGCGCGCCGTCGTAGATGTGTTCCTTTTCCCGGGTGCGCACGGTGATGTACTTGAGCTCCACCTTGAGGTAGACCACGTCCTGCAGGGCCACCCGCTCGCTGCGCCCGCGCTCCTGGATGATCAGGCACTCGGGCATGGAACTGTCGGTGCCGTCCTTGGGCGCCCGCAGCTTCTCGATCTTCTGCAGGGCCTGTTGCAGGCGCTCCCGGCGCACCGGCTTGGTGAGGTAGTCGGCCGCCTCGAGCTCGAAAGCCTGAACCGCATGCTCGGCATAGGCGGTGACGAAGACCACGCTGGGGGGTGCCGTCATCTGGCGCAGGGTGGACGCCAGGGCCATGCCGTCCACACCGGGCATGTGGATGTCCAGCAGCACCAGATCGATGTGGCCGCGCTGTATCTGCTCCATGGCCTGCACCGCATTGCCTGCCTCGCCCACCACATCGACGCGGGGGTCGGTGCACTCACCCAGCAGGGTGCGCAGCCGGGACCGGGCGAGGGTTTCGTCGTCAACGATCAATACCTTGAGTGTCATGTTCTGCTCCGTCGTGCGGCCCGCAGGCCGGTTATACCGGTATCTCCAGGCGGACCTGGAACACGCCGTCCACCAGCGCGCTCTGGAACCGTCCCTGAACGTCATGCAGCAGCGCCAGACGCTGGCGCACGTTGTCCAGCGCCAGTCCGTTGCCGCGCTTGCCCGTACCACCGGGCACGGTATTGGTAACCTTGATCACCACAATGCTCCCTCGCCGATGCGTGCTGATGCGCACCGTCGCTCCCGTGGGACTGGGCTCCACCCCGTGCTTGACCGCGTTTTCCACCAGGGGCTGGAGGATGAGCGGAGGCAACCGGGCGCCGAGCGAGGTCTCGTCCACGCTCCATTCCACCCGCAGACGGTCCCCAAAACGCACCTGCTCGATGGCCAGGTAGTGTTCGGCCAGCGACAGCTCCTGGCGCAGCGTGACCGCTTCCTTGGTGTCCGCCAGGGCGTGGCGGAACAGCTCGCTGAGGTTTTCCAGCAGGTCCTCGGCCAGCGCAGGCTCCTCGCGCACCAGGGCAATGGCGCTGTTGAGGGTGTTGAACAGGAAGTGGGGGCGGATGCGGGCCTGCAGCTCGGCCAGCTGGGCCTTGGTGCCGGCCGGCATGCGGGCCCGGGCCCGCCAGATCAGACCGGCCATGAGCACCAGGGAGACCAGCAGGCCCGCAGAAGCGCTGGCCCACCAGGGCCGGTGATCGGCAAATCCCAGCCACACCAGCAGCGCACAGCCATACAGGCCGGACGCCACGCCAAGCGCTCCCCCCACCACCCACTGCTGCCATTCCTGCAACCGGGCCATGACGCGGCGCAGCGCGAACACGGACAACAGCCAGATGAGCAGGGCCGGCAGGGCAGCGCCGGTGATGACGGCGGCGTTGTACAGCCAGGCATTGAAGGTGGCGGAATGGAACATCACCGCCACCGCGACGATGGCCTGCACGAAGCAGACCGCCCGCAGCACCACCCCGACCTGCACCGCGTCGAACACCTCGGCCCGGGCCCGCAGGTGCTCGGGCATGCTGGCCAGCGGCCGGGCCGCGGTGCTGCCTGAGAGCTCCTGGAAGGTCGATAAAATTCGAGAATCTTTCACGGGAGACGGTTCCTCCAGGGAATTCGCGGGCCACCGGCCCGCCCGACAAGCCCACCCGACGGGCGCCACGGCGGCCCGGACTTCCCACCTCAGCCGCTGGCACGCCCCATGTCCACCAACCAACTCGACAAGAAATCCGAAGCCTGGTCTGCCCTGTTCTCCGAACCCATGAGCGACCTCGTCAAACGATACACCGCCAGTGTGTTCTTCGACAAACGTCTGTGGCAGGCCGATATCGCCGGGAGTCTGGCACATGCGGACATGCTGCACGCGGTGGGTATCCTCTCGGCGGGTGATCTGGCCGACATCCAGCGCGGCATGGCCCAGATCCGCAGCGAGATCGAATCCGGGCAGTTCGAGTGGCAGCTCGACCTGGAGGATGTGCACCTCAACATCGAGGCGCGTCTGACCCAGCTGGTGGGCGATGCCGGCAAGCGGCTGCACACCGGTCGCAGCCGCAATGACCAGGTGGCCACCGACGTGCGACTGTGGCTGCGCGGCGAGATCGACCTGATCGCCGGGCTCCTGAAGGAACTGCAGCAGGCCCTGGTGGACGTGGCCGACCGCCATGTGGAGGTGATCCTGCCGGGCTTCACCCACCTGCAGGTGGCCCAGCCGGTGAGCTTTGCCCACCACCTGCTGGCCTATGTGGAGATGTTCGCCCGCGACGCCGAACGTTTCGCCGACGTGCGCCGCCGCACCAACCGCCTGCCGCTGGGCAGTGCCGCCCTGGCCGGCACCACCTACCCGCTGGACCGGGATCGCGTGGCACGCAGCCTGGGCATGGTCGACGACAGTGGCCTGCCGCAGGTGTGCCAGAACAGTCTGGACGGCGTGAGCGACCGCGACTTTGCCATCGAGTTCACCGCCGCTGCCTCGCTGTGCATGGTGCACATCAGCCGCCTGAGCGAAGAGCTGATCCTGTGGATGAGCCAGAACTTCGGCTTCGTGAAGATCGCCGACCGCTTCACCACCGGATCTTCCATCATGCCGCAGAAGAAGAACCCGGACGTGCCGGAACTCGCGCGCGGCAAGACCGGACGGGTCGTGGGCCACCTGATGGGGCTGATCACCCTCATGAAGGGCCAGCCGCTGGCCTACAACAAGGACAACCAGGAAGACAAGGAGCCGCTGTTCGACACGGTCGACACGCTCAAGGACACGCTGCGCATCTTTGCCGAGATGGTGGGGGGACAGCTGAACCCGGCCACCGGCGTGAAGGAAGGCGGCATCACGGTGAATGCGCCCGCCATGGAAGCGGCCGCGCGCAAGGGCTACGCCACCGCCACCGACCTGGCCGACTACCTGGTGAAGAAGGGCCTGCCGTTCCGCGATGCCCATGAAACGGTGGCACATGCGGTCAAGGCCGCCACCGGGCGGGGCTGCGACCTGTCCGAGCTGTCGCTGGCCGAACTGCAGGGCTTCCACCCGGCCATCGAGCAGGACGTGTTCCATTGCCTGAGCCTGCGGGGATCGCTCGATGCCCGCAACACACTGGGCGGCACCGCCCCCGCCCAGGTGCGGCAGCAGATCGCCCGCCACCGCCAGCGGCTGGCCTGAGCGGCTACATCGGTCCCAGAAAATCCGCCAGGTGGGCGGCGGCGCGATCGGCCGCATCCGGGTGACGGTGCAGCCAGGGCATCACCGGGCCGGTGCAGCCCTCGACCACCAGGCGCGAGACCCGGCGCGGATGCAGACTGCGCACGATGGCATCGGCCGGTGTGGCCGGCTCGACCCGCTCCACCCGACGGCGGGGCAAGGGCACCGGCGCATCCTCCCCGGTGATCACCAGCACCTGCCCCAGGAAGCCCTGCACGAAGCCCAGCAGACCACAGCGGCTCCAGCGCAGCGGAGGGCAATCGAGCACCACCGAGAGCGGGCGTGTCCAGGCGTCGTCGGGGTACAGGCAGGGATCGACAAAGACCAGACGGTGGATGGACTGCACATGGGACTGCGCCAGCCGCAGGCCGACCATGGCCCCCACATCGACCGCCAGCATCGCCAGCAGCCCCGGGCGCAGCCGTTCTCCGAAACGCAGGGCCTCGCGCGCGTTGCCGTCCAGGCTGCTGCGGGCGGCGGAGCCCCCGGTGGCCTCGCCGTGGCCCGAGAGGTTCATGGCCAGGCTGCCCAGCCCGCGCCGCTGCAGGCCGTAGAGCAGCGGATTGAGCTGGGTGTAATCGGCGCCGGCACCGTGCACCGCCACCAGGCGGGGACGCGCCACGCCACGGCCCGGCAGCCCCAGGACCCGGGCCTCCTGGAAGCGCACGCCGAAGCGCTCGCGCACATACCGGGCCGGCCCGGGCGGATCGCCGGGATGCTGCCACCGGGACCGGATCAACGATTGGGTCGAAATGCTCATGGCCGAACAGTCTAGGCAGGGGCCATTCGTGCGCTTTTGATGAACGCACAACGATTCGGTGATGAACAACGCCAGTTATCACCATGCTCTATCACTCAGGGCTCAACGCAGGCTATCCAGCCGTTCACGCACAAAATTTCAACTGCACCGAACCCGGTTTCACAAACGGTCAGGTCCCGGCCTGACTACCATCCGCACACCACCGACCCGCCCCGGGTCCGTCCGACCCCAACCCCTGGAGACAACATGTCCGTGATCACCACCGTGGAAGACCTGCGCGTGCTGGCGCAAAAGCGCGTGCCCCGCATGTTCTACGACTACGCCGACTCCGGCTCCTGGACCGAAGGCACCTACCGCGCCAACGCCGACGACTTCCAGAAGATCAAGCTGCGCCAGCGCGTGGCGGTGAACATGGAGAACCGCAGCACGCGCACCACCATGGTGGGGGTGGACACCGCCATGCCGGTGGCCATTGCGCCCACCGGCCTGACCGGCATGCAGCACGCCGACGGCGAGATCCTGGCCGCCCGCGCTGCAAAGAAGTTCGGCATTCCGTTCACGCTCTCCACCATGAGCATCTGCTCGATCGAGGACGTGGCCGAACACGCCGGGCGGGGCTTCTGGTTCCAGCTGTACGTCATGAAGGACCGCGCCTTCATCGAGCGCCTGATCGACCGGGCCAAGGCCGCCGGCTGTGGCGCCCTGGTGCTCACGCTGGATCTGCAGATCCTGGGCCAGCGCCACAAGGACCTGAAGAACGGCCTGTCGGCACCGCCCAAGCTGACCCTCAAGAACATGATCAACATCGCCAGCAAGCCGCGCTGGGCGCTGGGCATGCTGGGCACGAAGCGCCGGCAGTTCGGCAACATCGTGGGCCATGTGAGTGGTGTGGGCGACATGGGCAGCCTGAGCGAATGGACCGCCAAGCAGTTCGACCCCGCCCTCAACTGGGGCGACGTGGAATGGATCAAGCAGCGCTGGGGCGGCAAACTCATCCTCAAGGGCATCCAGGACGTGGAGGATGCCAAGCTGGCCGCCGATTCCGGGGCGGATGCGCTGATCGTGAGCAACCACGGCGGCCGCCAGCTCGATGGCGCCCAGAGCAGCATCGAGGCCCTGCCGAGCATCGTGGACGCGGTGGGCAGCCGCATCGAGATCCACATGGACGGCGGCATCCGCAGCGGCCAGGATGTGCTCAAGGCCCGCGCCCTGGGTGCCCGCGGCGTCTACATCGGCCGCCCCATGCTCTATGGCCTCGGTGCCATGGGCGAGGCCGGCGTGACCAAGTGCCTGCAGATCCTGCACAAGGAACTCGACATCACCATGGCCTTCTGCGGCCACACCAACATCGAGACGGTGGACAAGAGCATCCTGCTGCCGGGCACCTTCCCGACCGCCTGAAACACACCGCGCGGCTGGCTATCCTCGGGGGGTGAGCCCCGATACCCCCCGTCGCATTGCGCACCTCGACATGGACGCGTTCTACGCGTCGGTCGAGCTGCTGCGCTACCCGCAGCTGCGCGGGCTGCCGGTGGTGATCGGGGGCGGGCGGCGCCGGCTCGATGACCTGCTGGCGCGGCTGCGCCAGACCTACCCCGACCGGGAATGGGGTCCGCACACGCTGGACCGCATCCCGGTCGATTTCTTTCCGCGCCTCAAGGATTACGCCGGCCGGGGCGTGGCCACCACCGCCACCTACGAGGCCCGGCAGTCGGGCGTGGGCTCGGCGATGGGGCTGATGAAGGCCGCCGCGCTGTGCCCGCAGGCCATCCTGCTGCCAGTGGACTTTGACGAGGTGCGGCGCATCTCGCGCCTGTTCAAGGCCACCATCACCGAGATCGCGCCGGTGATGGAGGACCGGGGCGTGGACGAGGTCTACATCGATTTCACGCACGTGCCCGGCGGCCAGCGCGAAGGTGGCCGGGTGCTGGCCCGGCTGATCCAGAAAAGCATCCAGCAGGCCACCGGCCTGACCTGCTCCATCGGCGTGGCGCCCAACAAGCTGATCGCCAAGATGGCGAGCGAATTCCGCAAGCCGGCGGGCATCAGCATCGTCATGCCGGAGGACCTGCAGCGCCTCATCTGGCCCCTGCCCTGCCGCAAGATCAATGGCGTGGGACCCAAGGCCGACGAGAAGCTCAAGGCCCACGGCATCCACACCATCGGCGAGCTGGCGGCGCGAGAGCGCGACTGGCTCGTGGCCACCTTCGGCCGCAGCTACGGCGCCTGGCTGCACGACGCCGCCTGGGGCCGTGACGACCGGCCGGTGGTGACCGAGAGCGAGCCGGTCAGCATGAGCCGCGAGACCACCTTCGAGCGCGACCTGCACGCGGCGCGCGACCGCGCCGAACTGGGCGAGATCTTCACCCGGCTGTGCGAGCAGGTGGCGGCCGACCTGCAGCGCAAGGGCTACGCCGGCCGCACCATCGGCATCAAGCTGACCTACACCGATTTCAGCAAGGTCACGCGCGACCTGACCATCGATGCCGCCACGGCCGATGCCGCCACCATCCGCCGTGCCGCAGGGCAATGCCTCAAGCGGGTCGACCTGACCCGCCGCATCCGGCTGCTGGGGGTGCGGGTGGGCAAGCTGTCCCGGCCCGGAGCAGCCCCTGCGCCGGTGGCGGCCGAACCGGAGACCGGCTGGCTCTTCTGACCCTGCAGCCCGCTCGGACGACAGGGCCGGCGATTGACGCCACCTGACGCGATTCTTACAGTCAGGCGATTCCTCCACCCTGGGAGCCCGCCATGCCGAACCGCCTCACCCTGGCCGACCTGCAGCGCATCCGCGCATGGCACCTGGCCCACCACCGGCAACAACCGCTGGAGAGCCACCTCTGGGACGGCGTGCTCACCCTGTGGCTCATGGGCTGGATGGGCTGGGTGCCGGCCCTGATGCTGCAGGCCCTGTGGGCCGTGCCGCTGTGCCTGCTGGCCATGTCGCTGCCCGGCTTCTATGTGGCCTGGCGACGGCGGGCGCATCTGCAGCAACGTCTCAGGTGCGACTGGCTGCCCCCCGATCGCTGAGCAGAATGCCCCGCATGAACACGCTCACCTGCTTCCACCTCTCCCTCGGCGCCGACCACGTGGCGCATCTGGTGCTCGACCGGCCCGAAGCCATGAACACCATGCACCCGACCTTCTGGCGCGAGCTCGACGAGGTGCTGGCGCAGCTGCACCGCGACGGCACCGCCCGGGCGCTGGTGATCAGCAGCACGGGCAAGCATTTCAGCGCCGGCATGTCGCTCGAGACCTTTGCCGGCGCCATCCAGATGGACGACCAGAGCCCCGAGGGCCGGGCGGCCATCTTCGATCTGCTGACCGACATGCAGGCCACCTTCACGCGCCTGGAAAACCTGCGCTGCCCGGTGATCTTCGCCATCCAGGGCGGCTGCATCGGCGGCGCGGTGGACATGGTCACCGCCGGCTGCATCCGCTACGCCAGTGCCGACGCCTTCTTCTGCATCCAGGAAATCAACATCGGCATGGTGGCCGACGTGGGCACGCTGCAGCGCCTGCCCAAGCTGATGCCGCTGGCGGTGGTGAAGGAGCTGGCCTACACCGGCCGGCGTCTGGGGGCAGCCCGGGCGCAGGCGCTGGGTCTGGTCAACGAGGTGTTCGACAGTCACCAGGCCACGGTGGATGCTGCCCTGCAGTGCGCGCGCGAGATCGCGGCCAAGCCGCCGGTGGCCATCTGGGGCACCAAGCAGGCCGTCACCTACGCCCGCGATCACAGCGTCGAGGACAGCCTGCGCCAGATGGGCTGGCTGCAGGGCGCCATCTGGAGCAACGCCCATGTGCGCGAGGCGATTGCCGCCATGAAGGACAAGCGCGCGGCGCAGTTCACGCCGCTGTCCGAACTCAAGGGCTTCAGCGAGCAGGGCTGAACCCGCGGCAGGCGTGACGCCTGTCACGACCCCTCGGCAAGGTGGGTCTTTCTGAATCCGGCGGGGGCGGCGCCGGCGTAAAGGGGGTGTCGGGTCATCGTGGCCCGGTGCCGGCGGGGGCCATCCCGCCTTGCCTGACGGAGACAACATGCCCATCGCCCCGCCATTCTTCCGAACCACCGCCTGCCGTGCCGTGGCCCTGGCCTTCACGGCCGCCCTCGCCTCCGGTGCCGCCCTGGCCGATGCCGGCAAGCTGGTGCTCACCGGTGGCGTGAGCACGGTCGAAGGCGCCGCCGGCGGCGGCCTGACCCCCTGGGCCGTGATCGGCACCCAGGCCACGCAGGGCGAGAAGGGTGTGTCCATCCACACCAGCCGCGCCGTCACCGACGACTACGCCCTGAATGCCTACGGCGCGGCCGTGGCCATCGACGAGCGCTTCGAACTGTCGCTGGCGCGGCAGGACTTCCGCACCGGCATCACCGGTGCCGCACTGAATCTGCCGGGCCTGCACCTCAAGCAGGACATCCTGGGCGCCAAGGTGCGCGTGGCCGGCGACGCCGTGCTCGACAGCGACAGCCTGATGCCCCAGATCGCGGTGGGCGTGCAGTTCAAGCACCTGGGTTCCACCGGGCTGGACGGCACGCTGCAGGCCCTGGGCGCCAAGCGCAGCGGCGCCGACGTGTACGTGAGCGCCACCAAACTGTTCCTGGCCCAGGGCATCCTGGTCAACGGTACGCTGCGCGCCACCAAGGCCAACCAGGGCGGTCTGCTGGGCTTCGGCGCCACCCTGGGCGGGGCCGACAACGGCTACGAGCTGCATCCCGAGATCTCGGTGGCCTACCTCCTGCGCCGCAACCTGGCCGTGGGTGTGGAGTACCGCAGCATGCCCAACAAGCTGCAGACCGCCGGCCGGGCCGCCGGTCTGGGCGAAGGCCTGCGCGCCGGCGACTGGAAAGACATCTTCATCGCCTGGGCACCCAGCAAGAACGTCTCGCTGACCGCCGCCTACGTCGACCTCGGCACCATCGTTCCGGCCACCACCAACCAGCGCAAGCAGCGCGGCGTGTACGTCTCGGCCCAGTTCGCGTTCTGAACGCCCTTCTGAACACCCCACCCAAGGATTCCCCATGAAGACCCTGATGGCATCGATTGCCCTGACCTGCTCCGCCCTGGCCGCCGGCACCTGCCTGGCGCAGACCGCTGCGACGCGCCCCGCCCCGTCGGACGCCAGCGCCTACCCGGTCGCTCCCGCCCCCGGTCTGTACCAGGCCTTCGGCGAGCAGCAAGGACTGCGCACGCTGATGGACGATTTCGTGAAACGGCTCAAGGCCGACACGCGCATCGGCGACCAGTTCCGCGACACCAACGCCGACGCACTGGCCCAGTCGCTCACCCTGCAGCTGTGCCAGCTCTCGGGTGGCCCGTGCACCTACAAGGGCCCCGACATGAAGACCGCCCACCGCAACATGGACATCACCAAGGCGCACTTCAATGCGCTGGTGGAGGTGCTGCAGGACGCCATGAATGCACGCGGCATTCCCTTCACCCGGCAGAACCAGATGCTGGCGCTGCTGGCCCCCATGTACCGCGACACCATCACCCGGCCATGAAGGCACTTCACCGCCTGTGGTGGCTGGCGCTGTGCCTGCCCGCGTCGGTGTGGGCCGGCACGGTCCAGGTCACGGTGCTGGCCCGTGACGGACAGCCGCTGACCGATGCCGTGGTGACCGTGGAGCCGTCGGGCCCACGGGCGGCATCGCCGGCCCCGACCCCGGTGACCATCCGCCAGGAAGGGCTGGCCTTCGTGCCGGCCCTCACCGTGGTGCCGGCGGGCTCCCGGGTCACCTTCACCAACCTGGACCGCTTCGAGCACCATGTGCGCGGCACCACCGGCAACCCGCTGCAGGGCAGCGAACGCAGCGAGGGTTTCGAGCTGCGCATGGGCGGTCGGGTGGAGGGCCAGGCACCGCCGGCAGCCTCGGTGGTGGTCAACGAAGCCGGCCCGGTCCGGCTGGGCTGCCATCTGCACGGCTCCATGCGGGGCGCCATCTATGTGACCGACTCGCCCTGGGTGGCCCGCACCGATGCGCAAGGCCGCATCACGCTGGAAAACGTGCCCGACGGAGCGGCCACGGTGCGCGTGTGGCACCCGGATCAGCTGATCGACACAGCGGCCCGGCAGATCACGGTGGTCAGCGTCACGCCGGTGCAGTTCGACACCCCGATCCAGCCCCGGCGCAGGCGGTGAAAGCCCGGGTCGGACCTGACGCCCGCACCCCCCACAATCCGGGCATGAACTCCGACCCCGACGTGCACCTGCTGTCCCTCATCGACCGTGTGGCAGCCCAGGACGAAGCCGCCCTGCGGCAGCTCTACGACGCCACCGCCGCCAAGCTCTACGGCCTGGCGTTGCGGGTGGTGGGCAAGCCCGAGTGGGCCGAAGACTGCCTGCAGGACACCTTCCTGCAGGTGTGGCGCTCGGCCGCCGATTACCGGGCCAGCCTGAGCCCGCCGATGGCCTGGCTGGGCATGCTGGTGCGCAGCCGATCGCTCGACCTGCTGCGGCGGGCGCAGGCGCAACGGCAGTCGCAGACCGACGAGATCGACGACCATATGGCGGACACGCTCGCCGGCGACTCGCCCGACCCGTCGGACACCACCCTGGCCAGCCAGCAGGCCTGGGCCCTGCACCAGTGCCTGGGTCGGCTGGACCACAAGCAGCGCGAGGTGATCAGCCTGGCCTACCTGCGCGATCTGAGCCACACCGAACTCGCCACCCAGCTCAGCCTGCCGCTGGGTACCGTGAAGACCTGGATCCGCCGGGGTCTGGACCAGCTGCGCCAGTGCATGGCGCGCTGGCATTGAGGAGATGCCCATGAACATCGCACGACACCCCGAACTGCTGGACCGCCTGGCCGCAGCCTGGGCGCTGGGCACGCTGCAGGGCGGGGCACGGCGCCGCTTCGAGCAGGCCGCCCGCGAACACCCCACGGTGCGTGCCGCTGCCCTGCTGTGGCAGGAACGCATGACCGGCATGACCGAGCTGCAGCCCGCGGTCCAGCCACCGGCCCATGTGTGGACCCGCATCGACAACCTGGTGCAGGCCGACCGGGACGCACGCACCGTGCGCCAGCGGCGCGAGGCGCCGGAACCGCGCCGGCGCCGGACGCTGTCGGCCTGGTGGCCGGGTCTCTCGCTGGCCGGCGGCCTGGCCACGGTGGCGGCCATCGGTGTGGCCTTCCAGCTCAACACCCAGCTGGGCCAGACCCGCGCCGAACTCATGGCCCGCAGCGAGGCACTGAACACCCAGGCCAGCCTGAATGCGCAGCTGCAGGGCCAGCTGGCCGGCCTGCAGCAGGAGCTCGCTGCCATGCCGCGTGCCGACTATGTGGCGGTGCTCAACGACAGCCAGGCGGGAGCGGCGGTGCTCGTCACCTTCGATCCGGTGCGACGGCAGCTGAACCTGCAGCGCGTGGGCAGCTTCCAGGAAGCCGAAGACCGCTCGCTGCAGCTCTGGGCCCTGCCGCCGGGCAGCGGGCCGAAATCGCTGGGGGTGCTCACGCGCGAACGGCTGCTGCAGCTCGCCGCGGACCCGACGGCGGTGAAGGACGTGCCCACCCTGGCCATCAGCCTGGAGCCTCGCGGCGGCGTGCCGGAGGCGGGCGGCCCGACCGGACCGGTGCTGTTCAAGGGCGCGCTGATCCAGCGCCAGATCTGAGGCCTCAGGCCGGGGCCAGCGGCCGGCCCCGGCGCTCGACGATCTCGAATACCACCATGCCGGCCAGCATGGCCAGCACGAACACCAGCGCCTTGGGCTCGCCGGCGGCCATGGACACCACGCCAGGGCCCGGGCAGAACCCGGCCAGGCCCCAGCCGACGCCGAAGGTCAGGCTGCCCAGCACCAGACGGCGGTCGATCTGCGTGGCCTTGGGCAGGTGCATGGCACCCCCCAGCACAGCGGTGGTGCGGCGGCGGGCCAGCGCGTAGGCAAAGAAGCCCACGGCAATGGCGCCGCCCATGACGAAGGCCAGCGACGGGTCCCAGGCACCCGCGAGGTCCAGGAAGCCCTGCACCTTGCCCGGGTCGGTCATGCCGGAGAGGATCAGGCCCAGACCGAAGAGCAGGCCGATCAGGAATTCGACAATGCGGCTCATGGCGCGTCCTTTCAGAGCACGTGACGGATCAGGAAGACGGTGAGGAAGCCCGCGGCCATGAAGGCCAGCGTGGCCACCAGCGAGCGCGGCGACAGGCGCGAGAGCCCGCACACCCCGTGGCCGCTGGTGCAGCCCGAGCCGTAGCGGGTGCCCACCCCCACCAGCAGGCCGGCCAGCACCACCAGGCCATAGCCCGCGTCGATGCGCGGCGCTTTCAGAAAACCTTCGGGCGCCAGCAGGCTGGCCACCAGCGGAGCGGCCAGCAGCCCGAGCACGAAGCTCAGGCGCCAGCCGGCATCACCCCGCTTCGGGGCCAGCAGCCCGCCCAGGATGCCGCTGATACCCAACACCCGGCCATTGAGCAGGATGAACAGGGCGGCGGCCAGGCCCAGCAGCAGGCCGCCGGCCAGCGAGGTCCAGGGGGTGAAATGGGTCCAGGCTATGGTCATGGATCAGGCCTCCTTGGGGCAGAACTGCTGATGAAGCACCTGCATCACGGCCAGTGCCTGCGGGCTGTCGATGCGGTAGTGGATGTGCTTGCCCTCGCGCCGGGTGGCCACCAGGGCTTCCTCGCGCAGGACGGTGAGCTGCTGCGACAGCGTGGGCTGGCGGATGCCCAGGCTTTCCTCGAGCTGGCCCACGCTCATCTCGCCTTCGGCGAGACGGCACAGGATGAGCAGGCGGTCGGGGTTGGACAGCACCTTGAGCAGGCGGCAGGCCTCGCCGGCGGCGGCCTGCATGTCGTCAATGGAGAAGGCGACGGTGTTCATGAGGGTGGAGCAACGGAGCCGGACGGGATGTCCAGGCCGTCGTCACTCTACCGACGAACAAAATATCTGTCAATATATTGTTATTGACTTATCCGATCCGCTCCGGCTCACTGGCGGGCGGTGCGCACATTGGCCGGCGGCTGCTGCGGATGGCTGCTGCGCCAGGGGTTGATGTCCAGCCCGCCCCGGCGGGTGTAACGGGCGTACACGCTCAGGCGGGCCGGCTTGCAGCGCTGCAGCACGTCCATGTAGATGCGCTCCACGCACTGCTCGTGGAATTCGTTGTGGTTGCGAAAGCTCACGATGTAGCGCAGCAGGCCTTCCTGGTCGATCTGCGGACCGCTGTAGCGGATCTGCACGCTGCCCCAGTCGGGCTGGCCGGTGACCAGGCAGTTGCTCTTGAGCAGGTGGCTGACCAGGGTCTCCTCCACCGGCTTCTCGTCGAGGGCGGCCTTGAGCAGCTCGGGCGCGGGCTGACCGTGGGTGCATTCCACATCAAGCCGATCGAGGTTGACGCCCTCGAGCTCCTGCACCGGCTCGCGGCCGAACTGCTCGGGCAGCACCAGCCGCACGCCGGCCGAGGCCTGCACCGGACCGCCCTGCCACAGGGCTGCACTGATGTCGCGGCGGATGGTGTCGCGCACCTCGTCCGCAGTCGCGAACGGGGTGTTGTTGAAGCTGTTGAGGTAGAGCTTGAACGACTTGCTCTCGACGATGTGGGTGCTCTCGCACGGCACGGTGACATGGGCGATGGCCACCTGCGGCTTGCCGCGCGGGTTGAGCCAGCTCAGCTCGAAGGCGGTCCAGAGGTCGCAGCCCATGAAGGGGATGGCACCGGTGATGCCGATCTCGTGCCGCTTGGGCGCCCGCGGCAGCGGGAACAGCAGCGAGGCATCGTAGCGGTCGGTGTAGGTGCTGGTCTTGCCCAGCTGGGATTGCTCGGGCGTGAGCCGGGAAGGATCGAGGTTCATGTGAATTCGCGTTCGCGCAGCCACTTGGTGGCCACCCATTTCTCGCCCTCGATCACCGGAGCGCCGCCGTGCAGCGTGCGGGTGGACGGGTGCGGCCGGTCGTAGCTGAAAAACACCGCATTGCCGCGCACCGGCGCCACCTGCAGCCCCACGTCGGGGAAGGTGGTAGCACCGCCGCGCGCCGGCTCGTTGAGGTACATCACCAGCGTGGCCAGACGCTGGCCCCCGCGGCGCAGGATGGTGGGCGTGCCGGGCTCGTCGGGGTCGAAATAGTCGTAGTGCGGCTTGTACTCGGCACCGGGCCGGTAGTGCAGCACCTGGATGCCCTCGCCGTGCGACACCGGCCACTGGCACAGGCGCGCAATGCGTTCTTCCAGGGCCGTCACCTCGGGCGTCTGGCCGCGCTGGAAGAACATGCCGCTGCTGGTGCGGTCGGCATTGACCTCTTCGCCGCCGGTGCGGGTCTCGACGGTGCGCGATCGGGCCAGGGCCGGTCGGGCCGATTCGATGAGCGCGTCGCACTCGCGGCCCGACAGCAGGTTGCCCAGCACCACCACCTGCGGGTGGTTCAGGCTCACCACGATGTCGACCCAGCGATCGCCAGCGTCCACCCGCAGCGGCGAGGCGGTGAGATCGATGGCGGGCAGGCGGCCGGCCGGCAGGGTGGCGGTGGCTGCCGCCGGCTCGGGGGGCATGGTGGCCAGCACGCCGGCCAGGGCCTGCCGGGCCACGGCCTCGTCCCAGCCGGACGCCAGCATGGCCGCCACCACCTGGGGTTCGTCGAAGCCGGCGCGCAGCTGGGCCACCAGCCATTCGCGCAGTTCGGGGGTGACCGGTTGCGTCAGCACGGGCACGATCCTCAGGCCTTGGCCTCGCGGCGGAACACCAGGCGGTCCGGCTCGGAAGCCGCCGGCACGAAGCGGTAGCCCTCCAGGTCGAATCCCTGCAGCTGCTCGGGCTGGCTGGCGCGGTGGGTCACGGCCCAGCGCACCATCAGGCCGCGCGCCCGCTTGGCCATGAAGCTGATGACCTTGTAGCCATCGCCCTTGCGCTCCTCGAACACGCAGGTGACCACGCGCGGCACCAGGGCCTTGCGGTCGACCGCCTTGAAGTACTCCTCGCTCGCCAGGTTGACGATCACCGGCGTGCGGTCGGCCGCCGCGCGTTCGTTCAGGTAGCGGGCAATGCGGTCGCCCCAGTACTGGTAGAGGTTGCTGCCGCGCTCGGTCTTGAGCCGGGTGCCCATCTCCAGCCGGTAGGGCTGCATCCAGTCCAGCGGGCGCAGCACGCCATAGAGGCCGCTGAGGATGCACAGGTGCTCCTGCAGCCAGGCCAGATCGGCCTCGGGGAGGTTGCGGGCGTCCAGCCCGCCGTACACGTCGCCGTCGAAAGCCAGCACCGCCTGGCGCGAGTTGCTGGCCGAAAAGCGCGGCTGCCAGGCCTGGTAGCGCGCCACGTTCAGGCCGGCCAGCGGGTCGGACAGGTCCATGAGGCTGGCGATTTCCTGCGGCGATTTCTCGCGCAGCACGCTGATCAGGCCCTGCGCTTCCTTCACGAACAGCGGCTGGGTGTGGGTGGTGACGCCGAGCGGGGTGTCGTAGTCGAGGGCCTTGGCCGGCGAGATCAGGAACAGCATGGAAGGAATGGGGGTGTGCGGGTGTTCCCGGATTATCGCGAAGGGCGCCGGCCGGCATCCCGACCATGGCATTCGGAATTTCGATTTGGTGAATGCATTACGCAATGGTAAATTCCGGCATCGCCTGTCAGGAGACCTCCATGCCCACCGCCAGCCTGCCGCCCCCGGCCCCCATCCAGCAGCTGCACCACTACGCCTACCGGGCCCGCGACGCCGAGGAAACGCGCCAGTTCTACGAGGACATCCTGGGCCTGCCGCTCTACCACATCATCCAGAGCGACTTCGTGCCCAGCACCGGCGAATACTGCCCCTACACCCACTTCTTCTTCCGCCTGCAGGACGGCTCCTTCATCGCCTTCTTCGACCTCGGCGACGACCAGGCCGCCGAACCCAGCCCCAACACGCCGAAGTGGGTCAACCACATCAGCTTCCGGGTGAACACGGTCGAGGAGCTGGAAGCCACCAAGGCCCGGCTGCAGGCGCACGGCGTGGAGGTGCTGGGCGTGACCGACCACCACATCTTCAAGAGCATCTACTTCTTCGACCCCAACGGCATCCGGCTCGAACTCACCGCGCAACTGGCCGACGAGTTCCAGATGCTCACCGAGAGCAGGACGGCGCACGCCCGCCTGGCCGAGTGGAATGCCCGCAAGGAGCAGTGGCGCCGGGAGCGCGCCGCCGGCCAGGCCACCGCGCCGCTCAAGCCGCAGCAGAACGACCGTCCCGAAGTGGCCGCCCGCGCGCAGGGCTGAAGGCACCGCCATGAGCTACCGCGACCCGGCCCACACCAACGGCTACGAGTTCACCCAGGGCAGTGGCTACACCCTGCCCGAATACCCCTTCGTGCCCCCGCCCGAACTGCGGGGCGAGGCCCCCGGGCGCTACCCGGTCGTCATCGTCGGCGCCGGCATCACCGGCCTCACCCTGGCCTGCTCGCTGGCCCGCCTGGGCGTGGCCGCCGTGGTGCTCGACGAGGACAACACCGTGGGGGTGAAGGGCGCGTCGTCGCGCGGCATCTGCTACACCCAGAAGTCGCTGGAGATCTTCGATCGCCTCGGCATCTACGAACGCATCGCTGCCAAGGGCGTGCAGTGGAGCGTGGGCCGCACCTTCGCCGGCGAGCACGAGGTCTACCGCTTCGACCTGCGCCAGCAGGGCGGCTTCGGCTTGAGCGCGCAGCCGCCCTTCATCAACATCCAGCAGTTCTACATCGAGGGCTTTCTGGTCGAGCGCATCCAGGAGCTGGGCCATGTCGACCTGCGCTGGCGCAACCGGCTGACCGCCTTCGAGCAACAGGCCGACCACGCGGTGCTGACGGTGGAGACCCCGGCCGGCAGCTACACCCTGCAGGCCAGCCATGTGGTGGACGCCACCGGCTCGCACAGCCCGCTGCGCCGCTGGCTCGACGTGCCCTTCACCGGCAAGCGCGGTGACGACCGCTGGTGCATTGCCGACGTGCGCTTTACCAACCGCCCGCCGCAGGAACGGCACACCTGGATCGAAGCCCCCTTCAACGACGACCGCGCGGTGTGGCAGCACCTGATGGCCGACGATGTGTGGCGCATCGACTACCAGATGGCCCCCGACAGCGACGCGGCCTACGTGAGCCGCGAGGACGTGGTGCGCGAACGCCTGGCGCGCCAGTTCGGCCCCGATGCGCAGGTGGAGGTGGTGTGGGTCGGGCCGTATGCCTACCGCAACGAATGCGTGCACGCCATGCGGCACGGCCGGGTGTTCTTCATGGGCGACTCGGCCAAGATCGTCAGCCCCTTCGGTGCGCGCGGCGGCAACACCGGCGTGGCCGATGCCGACAACCTGGCCTGGAAGCTGGCCCTGGTGCTGCAGGGCCGCGCCAGCCCGGCCCTGCTGGAGAGCTTCAACGACGAACGCCTGGAGGCCGCCCAGGAAAACGTGCGCGTGACCAGCCGCACCGCCCGCTTCCTGCGACCGGCCGACGGCATCGAGCGCACCTTCCGCACCGCCGCCATCGGCCTGGCCCGCGACCATGCCTTCGCACGGCCGCTCATCAACACCGGCCGCATGGCCGTGGCCAACCCCTACACCCGCTCGCGCTGCGTGACGGGCCGCCCCGGCAGTGCCGCCGGCCGCTCGACCCAGAACGTGGTGCTGCAGTGGGCCGACGGGCAGCCTGGCGAGCTGCACGACCTGCTGGCCTGGGCCGGCAGCGATCTGCTGCTGCTGGTGTTCGGTCCGCAGCCCCCGGCCTCCCTGCAGCGCGTGCGCCAGCTCGGCAGCCATGCGCCGCTGCGGTCGGTGCAGGTGCTCGGGCCGCGCGAGCGGGGCGGCGCCGTGGAGCAGGTGCGCGACCCCAAAGCCCACCTGCGCGCCACCTGCACGCTGGATGGCGCCCCCCCGCCCGGCTGGGCCCTGGTGCGGCCCGATGGCTACCTGGCCGCCACCGGCAGCCGCATCGACGGCTCGCTGGTGCAGGCGCTCGAACGGGCGCTGGGCCTGCGCGAACCCCTGTCCACTTCTGCCATCGCCACCCAGGTCTCCGCATGAACCACCCTGCCCTGCAAGCCACCCCGCAGTGGGAAGACGCCGACGCCTTCTACGAGCAGCTGCTGGACGCCCACGCCGGCCTCAGTGCCGAAGACTCGGCCCTGCTCAACGCCCGGCTGATCCTGGTGCTGGCGCACCAGATCGGCCGGCGCGACGTGCTGACCGCCTGCATCGAGGCCGCGCGCCTGCCGGGCTGAGCCCCGGCCGCCCCGGCGAACACCGGGGGGCACCGTAAAATCGGGCGCTTCCCCGAACACCACCGACGGCATCCTGCGGGATGCCGTCGCCACTCTGGCGCCCCCATGACCGACACCGTGAACCAGCCCGGCCTGGCATCCCTGGCCAAATCGTTCGAGCCCGCCCCGCTGGAGGCCCGCTGGGGCCCTGAATGGGAACGCCGCGGCTACGGCCGCGCCGGCCACCGGGGCACGGGCGAGCCGAAGGCCGGGCAGCCGGGATTCGCCATCCAGCTGCCGCCGCCCAACGTCACCGGCACGCTGCACATGGGTCATGCGTTCAACCAGACCATCATGGACAGCCTCACCCGCTACCACCGCATGCTGGGCGCCAACACGGTCTGGGTGCCGGGCACCGACCACGCCGGCATCGCCACCCAGATCGTGGTGGAGCGCCAGCTGCAGGAACAGGGCATCACCCGCCACGACCTCGGCCGTGAAGCCTTCACCGCCAAGGTGTGGGAGTGGAAGGAAAAGAGCGGCAACACCATCACCACCCAGATGCGCCGCATGGGCGACAGCGTGGACTGGAGCCGCGAGTACTTCACCATGGACGAGAAGCTCTCGTCGGTGGTGACCGACACCTTCGTGCGCCTGTACCAGCAGGGGCTGATCTACCGCGGCAAGCGGCTGGTGAACTGGGATCCGGTGCTCAAGACCGCGGTGAGCGACCTCGAGGTGGAGAGCGAGGAAGAAGACGGCTTCCTGTGGCACATCAGCTACCCGCTGGCCGACGGCTCGGGCGCCCTCACCGTGGCCACCACCCGGCCCGAGACCCTGCTGGGCGATGTGGCTGTCATGGTCCACCCCGAGGACGAGCGCTACACCCACCTGATCGGCCAGCAGGTGGTGCTGCCGCTGTGCAACCGCACCATCCCGGTGATTGCCGACGACTATGTCGACCGCGCCTTCGGCACCGGCGTGGTCAAGGTCACCCCGGCGCACGACCACAACGACTACGCCGTGGGCCTGCGCCACCGGCTGCCCGTCATCGGCGTGCTGGCGCTGGACGCCAGCATCAACGACCACGCCCCCGAGAAGTACCGGGGCATGGACCGCTTCAAAGCCCGCAAGGCCGTGGTGGCCGACCTGGAAGCCGCCGGCCTGCTGGTGGAGACCAAGAAGCACAAGCTCATGGTGCCGCGCTGCGCCCGCACCGGCCAGGTGGTCGAGCCCATGCTCACCGATCAGTGGTTCGTGGCCATGACGAAGGTCAGCGAGCAGGACCCCACCGGCAAGAGCATCGCGCAGAAAGCCATCGACGCGGTGCAGTCCGGCGAGGTGAAGTTCGTGCCCGAGAACTGGGTCAACACCTACAACCAGTGGATGAACAACATCCAGGACTGGTGCATCAGCCGCCAGCTCTGGTGGGGCCACCAGATCCCGGCCTGGTACACCGAAGATGGTCAGGTCATCGTCGCCCGCAACGAAGCCGAAGCCCAGGCCCAGGCCCCGGGCAAGACGCTCACGCGCGACCCTGACGTGCTCGACACCTGGTACTCCAGCGCCCTGGTCCCGTTCAGCACCATGGGCTGGCCCGAAGCGGCGGGCGGCATGGGCGCCGGAAAGGGCGATTTGGTGAGCGCAGCGAACATGAGCCCGTCCGGCGACGATGCCGTCCGCCGCTTCGGGCCAGCCAGCACCACCGACTACGACCTGTACCTGCCCAGCACGGTGCTGGTCACCGGCTACGACATCATCTTCTTCTGGGTCGCCCGGATGATCATGATGACCACCCACTTCACCGGCCGCGTGCCCTTCCGCCACGTCTACATCCACGGCCTGGTGCGCGACGCCCAGGGCCGCAAGATGAGCAAGAGCGAAGGCAATGTGCTCGACCCGGTCGACCTCATCGACGGCATCGCCCTGGCCCCGCTGCTCGACAAGCGCACCACCGGCCTGCGCAAGCCCGAGACCGCCCCGCGCGTGCGCAAGGACACCGAAAAGGAATTCCCCGAGGGCATCCCGGCCTACGGCGCCGACGCCCTGCGCTTCACCTTCGCCGCGCTGGCCTCGCTGGGCCGCAGCATCAATTTCGACAGCAAGCGCTGCGAGGGTTACCGCAACTTCTGCAACAAGCTCTGGAACGCCACCCGCTTCGTGCTCATGAACTGCGAAGGCCACGACTGCGGCCTGATGGAGCACACCAAGGAGCAGTGCCAGCCCGGTGGCCCGGCGCACGGTTACATGCACTTCAGCCAGGCCGACCGCTGGATCGCCTCGCTGCTGCAGAAGACCGAGGCCGAAGTGGCCAGGGGCTTTGCCGAATACCGCCTGGACCATGTGGCCAACGCCATCTACGACTTCGTGTGGAACGAGTTCTGCGACTGGTACCTGGAGATCGCCAAGGTCCAGATCCAGACCGGTGACCTGGCCCGGCAGCGCGCCACCCGCCGCACCCTGATCCGCACGCTCGAAGCCATCCTGCGACTGGCCCACCCGGTCATCCCCTTCATCACCGAGGAGCTCTGGCAGAAGGTGGCCCCGGTGGCCGGCGTGCTGCCGGCCGATGCCGACCCGGCGGGCGTGTCGGTGAGCGTGGCGCGTTACCCCGAGGCCCAGCCGTCCAAGATCGACGAAGCCGCGATCGCGCACGTCGCCCGCCTGAAGTCGCTGGTGGATGCCTGCCGCAACCTGCGCGGCGAGATGGGCGTGTCGCCGGCCCAGCGCCTGCCGCTGTACGCCGTGGGCGATGCCGACTTCATGCGCGAGGCCGCACCGGTGCTGCAGGCCCTGGCCAAGCTGTCCGAGGTGAAGGTGTTCGACGACGAGGCCGCCTGGGCCGCTGCCGCGCAGGCCGCGCCGGTGGCGGTGGTGGGCAGCACCCGCCTGTGCCTGTTCATGGAAATCGACGTGGCGGCCGAGAAGCTGCGCCTGGGCAAGGAAGCCACGCGGCTGGAAGGCGAGATCACCAAGGCCCAGGGCAAGCTGGGCAACGAGTCTTTCGTGGCGCGCGCGCCGGCGGCGGTCATCGATCAGGAGCGTCAGCGCCTGGCCGACTTCACCGCCACCCTGGCCAAGGTCCGCGAGCAGCTGGCCCGCCTGGGCTGACAGGCCGCACGCGGCCCTGGGCGATCAGGGCAGCTGCATGTCCAGCGCACCCCATTGCGAGGGCGACAGGTTCTGCGGGTCGCTGCCACCGGGGTAACGCTCACGGTCCAGCGGCATGAACTCGCTGCTCACCGTGGGTTCGCGGCGGGCCGCTTCCGGCGCCAGGGTTTCGTGGATGCGGTGCACCAGGTACCAGCTCGCCCGCATCTTGGCTTCGCGGGTGTGCGAGCCCAGCCGGGGCGTGAGGTGCAGGTGCGCGATGCCGTGCAGCACGCTGCCCGGCGCCGCGAACTGCGGGCCCGCGCCGTCGAGCATCATGGCGTCGATGCGGCCATCGGTCAGCGCCAGCGCCAGGGCTTCGGCGTCGAACAGCGAGCCCCGGCTGATGCCCACCCACAGCTGCCCCGGCTTGCAGTGGTTGAGCAGCCGCTCATTGATCCAGCCGTTGAAGCGGGGCGCGTGGATCATCTGCAGGGTGATGGCATCCGAGCGCTCCAGCAGGTCCTGCACCGGCACCGCCTCCACGCCCAGGCGGTCCCATACATCGGCCGCATGGTGCACCGCCGGGTCGTAACCGACGAGCTTGACGCCCAGGCAGCCCAGCATGGGGGCCAGCGCATGGGCCACCGGCGACAGACCCAGCAGGCCGATGGTGCTGCCACCGATCTCGCGGCCCAGCCGCACCTCCGACAGACGCCGACCCAGCAACGCGCTGACCATGCCGCGCCGGTACAGCATCAGCAGGCCGTAGAGGATGTATTCGGCGTTCGAGCGCACCGTGGCGCTGCGCGCCTGCAGCACCCGGATGTTGCGTCGGGCGCAGTCGTCCAGATCGATGTTGCCGCTCGACATCTGCAGACGGCCCACCACCTCCAGGCGGGGCGCAGCATCCAGCATGTGGCGGGTCACCACCACATGGGTGGGAAGCACCACGGCGCGCGCCTGCGCCATGGCCTTGATGAGGCCGGCCGGATCGTCGGCCAGCTCGGGGATGTAGGTGACCGCGTGCCGCTGACGCAACCACTCCAGGGCCTCGGGCACCAGAGGATCGACCAGCAGGACTTCCATGGCGCCGGAAAGACAGGCCGCGATCAGCGGCGTTTGAGCACGCTGATGTGTTCGCCGTTGACGGTTTCCTGCAGCACCAGCAGGTTGCCGGTCTGCTTGGCAAAGGCCTGGAAGTCGCGCACCGAACCCGAGTCGGTGGCCACCACCTTGAGGGTCTGGCCGCTGAGCATGTCGGCCAGGGCCTTCTTGGCCTTGAGGATGGGCAGCGGGCAGTTCAGGCCCCGGGCGTCGAGTTCTTTGTCAGCGGTCATGGCCAGGATCGGGTGGGGGTTCGGATACAGGTAGGAAGTATGCAAATTTTACGTTGGCTCGGCCCGCGGCGCCTCATCCAGGAAAACCGGTTCGATCCCGCGTGACTTCAGCCACGCTGCCAGGGCCAGCCCGGTGCCGGCGCGCCAGCAGCGCACCTTCTCGGGCGGCAGCAGGCGGTGCTCGGAGAGTTCGGGCGAGAGCTTCACCGTGCCATGGGCCACCGCGTGGTACGTGACGATCACCTGGTTCATGCGCTGGAAATCGTGCACCCCGACCAGGCTGAGCCGGCTGACCTGCAGCGAGGTTTCCTCGGCAATCTCGCGGCGGATGCCGTCTTCCGGGCTCTCGCCAGCCTCCATGAAGCCGGTGATCAGCCCGAAAAAGCGCCCCGGCCATGCGGCATTGCGCGCCAGCAGCACCTGGCCGTCGAGTTCGACGATCGCCGCCAGCACCGGCGTGGGGTTGTTCCAGTGGGTGAAGCCGCAGGCGGCGCAGCGCAGCCGCTGCACCAGGCCGCCGTCCTCCTGCCGGGCGAGCAGCCCCAGCGGGCCGGCGCACATCGGACAGAACCGGTATGTGGCGGCGCCGGCGGTCATCGCCATCAGGCCGGGAACACGCCGGTGGACAGGTAGCGGTCGCCCCGGTCGCAGACGATGAAGACGATGGTGGCGTTCTCCTCGCGGGCAGCGATCTGCTGCGCCACCCAGCAGGCCCCCGCCGCCGAGATGCCGGCAAAGATGCCCTCTTCCCGCGCCATGCGCCGGGCGGTCTCCTCGGCATCGGCCTGGGTCACGTAGACCAGCTCGTCCACCGTGCTGGGGTCGTAGATCTTGGGCAGGTACTCCTGCGGCCATTTGCGGATGCCCGGAATGCGGGAACCTTCGCTGGGCTGCGCACCGACGATGCGGATGGCCGGGTTCTTTTCCTTCAGGAACCGCGAGACACCCGTGATGGTGCCGGTGGTGCCCATGGCACTCACGAAGTGGGTGACGCGGCCCCCGGTCTGCTCCCAGATCTCGGGGCCGGTGGTCTCGTAGTGCACACGCGGGTTGTCGGCATTGGCGAACTGGTCGAGCACCCGGCCCTTGCCCTCGGCCTGCATGCGCTCGGCCAGGTCGCGGGCCGACTCCATGCCGCCGCTCTTGGGCGTGAGGATGAGTTCGGCACCGAACGCCTTCATGGTCTGGGCGCGCTCGATGGACAGGTCCTCCGGCATGATCAGCACCATGCGGTAACCCTTGATGGCCGCCGCCATGGCCAGCGCGATGCCGGTGTTGCCCGAGGTGGCCTCGATCAGGGTGTCGCCGGGACGGATGTCGCCCCGCTCTTCGGCCCGCCGGATCATGGACAGCGCCGGCCGGTCCTTCACCGATCCGGCCGGGTTGTTGCCCTCGAGCTTGCCCAGGATGACGTTGCCCCGGGCGGCATTGTCCCGGGCTCCCATGCGCTGCAGCGCAACCAGCGGCGTGCGGCCGACGGCGTCTTCGATGGTGGGGTATTGCATGGCGTCACTGTGCCATAATTTCCGGTTGCCCCTTCTGCCGGAGTGGCGAAATTGGTAGACGCAGCAGACTCAAAATCTGCCGGTGGCGACACCGTACCGGTTCGATTCCGGTCTCCGGCACCAGCCCGACACAGCCCCGTCGTCGCCTGGAACGCTCCCCGCCCCCTTCTCACTAACGGATGACCAGCCAATCACGGCCGTGACCCTCTGGAACACGGGCGCATTGTCATCATCCTGCCTGTGAAAACCTTAGCCCAACGTGTCAAATACGCCCGCGAGCAACGAGGCTGGACGCAGAGCCAGCTGGCCGTTGCGGCCGGCCTCAGCCAGGGAACCATAGGCAACATCGAGTCGGGTGCACGGCAGGCGCGGGGCAGCCTGCCCCAGATCGCCGAGGCGCTGGGCGTCGAACACAAGTGGCTCTCGCTGGGCATGGGCAATCCCTGGAAGACACGGGAACTGCCGGTGGCCTATCTGGTCGGCACGCCGGGCTCCAACGTGCAGGCCATCAGCCGGGTCAGGCTGCGTCTGCACGGAGGTTCACCGCAGGTGTCCATCGACACCGACGATGCCGACACCTCGCCGATCGCGCTGTCCAAGGTCTGGCTGGAAGCCCGCCAGCTCGATGCCCGGCGCCTGCTCGCCATGCGCGTGGCCCTGGCCGGCATGGAACCCAGCCTGATCGAGGGCGACACCATCATCATCAGCCTGGTGCACACGGATCCGCAGGACGGCAGCGTCTATGCCGTCAATTACGAGGGCGAACTGGTGTTCCGCCGGCTGGTGCGGGACGGCGGCCTGTGGTGGATGTACGCCGACAACCCCGACCAGGCCCGCTTTCCGCGCAAGACCTTCGACGAACGCGCTTTGCTGATCGGGCGGGTGGTGCACAAGCTCACCGACCACATCTGAATCAGGCGGAGGCGAGCCCCTCGCGCACCGTGGGGTAGCGCAGGCGCAGCCGCAGTTCGGTGCGCAGGCGGTCGTTGCGCAGCCGGCGCGACTCGCTCATGAAGCTCAGCAGCATCAGCGGCAGCTGTTCGCGGGCCGTGTCCCGGGGCACACGGGGTGGGCGCGGCAGGCCGTACAGGTCGGCCGCCAGGTCGTAGTAGTCGCCCATCATCAGATCGGAATCGTCCACCACATTGATGTTGCGCTGCGGCCGCCCGCGCCACAGGGCCAGCCGGCAGGCCCGGGCCAGATCGTCGGCGTGGATGTGGTTGGTAAAGACGTCATCAGCGCGCTGCAGCACCGGGGTGCCGCGCAACAGGCGCTCGCGGGGCGTGCCGCCCGGGCGGTCCGGCGCGTAGATGCCGGGGATGCGCAGCACGGTGGTGCGGGCACCGGTCATGCGGCCGAAGCCGTGCACCGAGGCTTCGGCGTCGACCCGGCGCCAGGCGCGTGGCGTGAGCGGTGCGCAGGGGGTGGACTCGTCGGTCCAGCGGCCTTGCCGGTCGCCATAGACGCCGGTGGTGGAGCCATAGACCAGCGCAGCCGGCGCGCTGCGTTGCATCAGGGCCCGCACCAGCTCGCGGCTGCGGGGATCACGTCGCCAGTCGTTCGCCTCGCCCGGCGGCGGCGCCAGGTGCAGCACCCGGGTCGCCAGACCCGCCAGCCGTGCCACGCTGCGGCGCTCGTCGAGGTTGCCCACCAGCGGCGTGATGCCCAGGCGGCGCAGCGCGGGCACGCGCCCGGGGCTGGAGGTCAGGGCCATCAACCGGACCGGCCGACCCTGCAGGTCGCGGGCCACCCGCTGGCCCACGTCGCCACAGCCGATGATGAGGATGCGTTCGCGCCGGAAGCGGGCGGGCAATGCGCCGTACAGACTCATGCGGATTCGGGATTTGCGACAATGCGCGGTTGTTTTTTCGAGGACCGTCAGTATGACATTCACCGTCACCGTGCAGCCCAGCGGGCGCCAGTTCAACGCCATGGACCAGGAGACGCTGCTGGCCGCCGGCATCCGCCAGGGCATCGGGCTGCCCTATGGCTGCAAGGACGGCGCCTGCGGGTCCTGCAAGTGCCGGCTGATCGAGGGCACGGTGGTGCACGGCCCGCACCAGAGCAAGGCGCTGTCGGCCGACGAGGAGGCCGCCGGCTTCATCCTGACCTGCTGCGGCGTGCCGCAGGGCGATGTGGTGATCGAGTCGCGCCAGGTGACCGAGGTGGGGGCGTTCCCGATCAAGAAGATGCCGGCGCGCGTGAGCAGCCTGGAGCGGGCATCGCACGACGTGATCGTCATGAAGCTGCAGCTGCCGGCCAGCGACACCTTCCAGTACCGTGCCGGCCAGTACGTGGAGTTCATCCTGCGCGACGGCGACCGCCGCAGCTATTCCATGGCCAATGCGCCCCACACCCAGGCCGAAGCCCCGGTGCTGGAGCTGCACCTGCGCCACATGCCCGGCGGCAAGTTCACCGACCATGTGTTCACGAACATGAAGGAGAAGGAGATCCTGCGCATCGAGGGCCCCTTCGGCAGCTTCTTCCTGCGCGAGGAAAGCGAACGGCCCATGGTGCTGCTGGCCTCGGGCACCGGCTTCGCGCCCATCAAGGCCATCATCGAACACATGCGGTTCAAGGGCATCCAGCGGCCGGCCACGCTCTACTGGGGCGGTCGCCGTCCGGCCGACCTGTACCAGCAGGCCTGGATCGAGGCCCAGCTGGCCGCCCTGCCGAACCTGCGCTATGTGCCGGTGGTGTCGGACGCCCTGCCCGAGGACGGCTGGACCGGCCGCACCGGTTTCGTCCACCGCGCGGTGCTGGAAGACCAGCCGGACCTGTCCGGCTTCGAGGTCTACGCCTGCGGCGCGCCCATCGTGGTGGAATCGGCCCGGCGCGACTATGTGGCGGCTGGCCTGGCCGAGGAACTCTTCTACGCCGACTCGTTCACGAGCGCGGCCGACAAGGCCTGATCAGGCCCGATCAGGCAGACACCAGCAGCTGCTTCACGTCGGCGATCAGCCCCTGCACACCGCTGCCGTAGCGGTGGTAGAGGCGGATGCGGCCCTGCGGGTCGTACACGTAGGTGCCGGCGGAGTGGTCCATGGTGTAGCTGGTGGGCGTCTTGCCCTCGACCTTCTTGTAGTAGATCTTGAAGCTCTTGGCCACCTCGGGCAGCCGGTCCAGCGGCGCCTGCAGGGCCAGAAAGCTCGGATCGAAGCTGGCCATGTACTCCTTCATGATCTCGGGCGTGTCGCGCTCGGGATCGACGCTGATGAAGATGCCCTGCACGCGGTCGCCATCGGCACCCAGGGCCTGCTTGACCTGGGCGATCTCGGTCAGCGTGGTCGGGCACACATCCGGGCACTGGGTGAAGCCGAAGAACACCAGCACCACCTTGCCCTTGAAGTCGGCCAGGGTGCGCCGCTGGCCGAACTGGTCGGCCAGGTCGAAACCGGTGGCGTAGTCGGCACCGGTGATGTCGATGCCGGCAAAGGCGGGCGCGCTGTCCTTGCCTTCCGAACAGGCCGCCAGCAGGGCGGTGGCCAGCGCGGCGGCCAGCAGGCTGCGGCGTCGGGGATGGGCTTGAGGTGCCAAGTCTTTCATCAGAATCCTCGGGGCAGGTAGTGGTCGATCAGCAGCGCGGCAAACAGCAGCGACAGGTGGATCAACGAGAAGCGGAAGGTCTTGCGGGCCAGCGCATCGGAATAGTCGCGCCATAGCTTCCAGGCGTAGGCGCAGAAGCCGGCATTGAGCAGCACGGCGGCCACCAGATAGAACCAGCCGCTCATGCGCATCATGAAGGGCATGAGGCAGGCCGCGAACAGCACGAAGGTGTAGAGCAGGATCTGCAGCCGGGTGAAGTCGGAGCCGTGGGTGACCGGCAGCATGGGCAGGCCGGAGCGGCGGTAGTCCTCCACCCGGTAAAGCGCCAGGGCCCAGAAGTGCGGCGGCGTCCACAGGAAGATGATGAGGAACAGGATCAGCGACTCGGGCGCCACCACGTTGGTCATGGCGGTCCAGCCCAGCACCGGCGGCATGGCACCCGAGGCGCCGCCGATCACGATGTTCTGCGGCGTCAGCGGCTTGAGCACCACGGTGTAGATGACGGCGTAACCCACGAAGGTGGCGAAGGTCAGCCACATGGTCAGCGGATTGACCGCCCAGTACAGCAGGGCCGAACCGGCGCCGCACAGCACGGCCGAGAAGCTCAGGGTCTGCACATTGGTGAGCTCGCCCTTGGCGGTGGGGCGCCACGCGGTGCGCTTCATGCGGGCGTCGATGTGCTGCTCCACCACGCAGTTGAAGGCCGCCGCGGCCCCGGCCACCAGCCAGATGCCCAGGCAGGCCACGGCGGCCAGCTGCACCTGGGCCCAGGTGGGCACGCCGGGAACGGCCAGCACCATGCCGATGAGGGCACAGAACACGATGAGCTGCACCACGCGCGGCTTGGTCAGGGCGTAGAACTGCCGCCAGGTGGATGGCAGCGCCACGGCAGCGGAAGGGGAAGAGGCAGAACTCATCGGACAGATCGGGACAGGTGCAGGGGGGCGTTGACGGCCTCGGGCAGCGAACGGCTCTGGGCCAGCGCGCCGGTGAACAGCACCACCAGCGCCGCAGCGCCGCCGGTGTGGCTGACGGCGGCCAGCAGCGGCCAGTCCAGCACCACGTTGGTCAGACCGGTGAGGAACTGCAGGGCACACAGCGCCACCACGCCCCGGGCAAAGCCCTGCAGGCCGGGCACGCGCCACAGCTTCCAGGCCACGGCCAGCAGGGCGGCGAACACCACCCAGGCGCTCAGGCGGTGCACATAGTGGATGGCGGTGAGTGCCGCGAAGGTGATGGTGTCGCCGTCGCGCTCGGTGCCCAGCTCGCGCCACAGCGTGAAGCCTTCGCGGAAGTCCATGGGTGGCCACCAGCTGCCCTGGCAGGTCGGGAACTCGTTGCAGGCCAGAACGGCGTAGTTGGTGCTGACCCAGCCGCCCAGGGCGATCTGCAGCCACAGCAGCGCGAAGGCGGCCATCATGCCCAGGCGCAGTCGAGAGGGCAGTTCCACGGGACCGCGCGAAGCAGGATCGGCCAGCGCATAGGCCACCGACTGCGCCCGCAGCAGTGCCAGCAGCACCAGCCCGCCCAGCAGGTGCAGGGTCACGATGGCCGGGAACAGTTTCATGGTCACGGTCAGGGCGCCGAAGGCCCCTTGCAGGCAGACCCAGAACAGGGTGAAGGCCGGCCACACCCAGTGCACCGCCAGCCGGCGCCGCTGCATCCAGCTGCCCACCGCCAGCACGATGATCAGCACGCCCACCGTGGTGGCCAGGTAGCGGTGGATCATCTCGATCCAGGCCTTGGAGAAGGTCACCGGACCAGTGGGCATGGCCTGCTGGGCCGCCGAGATGTCGGCATGCGCCCCGATGGGACTGGCCGCGCCATAACAACCCGGCCAGTCGGGGCAGCCCAGACCGGAGTCGGTCAGGCGGGTGAAGGCGCCGAACAGCACCAGATCGAAGGTGATGAACAGCGTGACCAGCGTGAGCGTGCGCAGCCGTGTGGCCGGTTCGGCACGGCGGTTGCGCAGCCACACCCAGGCCAGCGGGCCGATGGCGAGCAGCACGCCCAGCAGCATCAGGCGGGCGATGGGGGCCAGGTCGTACAGCGGCTGGGTTTCCATGTCAGGATCCTCCCCGTCCCGGCCGATCCCAGAACGACGAGGCCCGCAGCAGGCGGTCCAGGTCCCGCTTGGCGCGCTTGGGGTCGATGTCGGCCGGGAAGCGCATCATCCAGTTGCCGATGGGGTCGACCACGTACAGGTGGTCCTCGAGGCGTTGACCCGGCGCCGGCTCCAGCCACCGGGCCAGCTCGTCGGCCGGCACCTGCAGCACGGTGGCCGCGGCGGTGGCCTGGGCGAGCGCGGGCTCGAGCGGGGCGTCACCGGTGCGCAGCCAGACCCAGTCCAGGCGATCCTTCTCGCGGCCCAGGGTCTCGCGCAGCTGGCGCTGCAGGTACAGGTGCTTCTGGCAGGCCTCGTTGCAGGCGGTGTCGGCCACGCTGATCAGCAGCCACTGGTCCTTGAGCGAGCTCAGGGCCACGGGTCGGCCCTGCACGTCGATGCCCTGCCACGACGGCAAGGCCCGCTGCGGCTGGATGAGTTCGCCGTAGTTGCGACGTCCTTCCGGCCGGATGACGTAGTAGGTGAGATACGACGCGATCACCGGCGACGCGCACACCAGCAGCAGCGCGATCATCTTCCAGCGGCCGCGTCGGGTGGCGGCCGCCGAGACGGTGCTGGCCTGGTCCGGCGTGGGCAGGCTGTGCACGGTCATGGTCAGGGGTTCATCGGGCGTCTGGGCCATGGGAGTTGCGCTTTCGGCGGGGAAGAAGGATCTGGAACCAGAGGTAGAGCAGGACAAGCAGCGTGCTGAGCGAAAACCACTGGAAGGCGTATCCGTGGTGACGCGAGACATCGACCGCCGGCGCCGGCCAGTCGCGCAGCAGGCCGTCGTCGGAGGCGTTGGTCTGCTGCACCGACAGCGGCAGCAGGTTCAGGCCGGTCTCCAGGGCGAACCCGGGAAGGTCGATATTTTGCCGGATCACCCCGGGCGCCGCCTCGCCCAGCTGGTAAAGCTGGGCCGGCGGCGGGGCCAGCCGGCCCTCGATGCGGACCGTGCCGTCGGGGGTGGGCACATCGGGCACCCGGGTGCGATCCTGAAAGTCGCGCAGCACCCAGCCCCGCTGCACCAGGATCACCCGCTCGCTGCCCTCGATGCGCAGCGGCATGACATGGAAGAAGCCCGTGCGCCCCCCCATCTGGCGGTTGTCCAGAAAGACCTGGGCCTGGGGCACCCAACGACCGGTCAGTACCACGTTGCGGTGATGGGCCTCGGTCACCGCCCTCGCCTCCTGTCCGCCAACCCCCGCCAGCAGCGCGGCGTTGTCCCACGATGGCAGGGAAGCGCGCTCGGCCATGCGGGCCTGCAGAGCAATCTTCTGCTCGGCCCGGTTCAGTTGCCAGCGCCCCAGCGAGGCGGTGGCCAACACGGCCAGCAAAGTGGCCACGGTGACGATCCAGAAGCGCAGGCGACGGCGGCCCAGGGTCTCAGCCATGTCCGACCCCGGTGGTGGGCGGCTGGGGCAGATCGATAATCGGTCCCATGAAATATCTGGTCATCGTGGCTTTCGTGGCCATCATCGGTTCGCTGGCGGCAGCGCTGTACTTCATGATGCGCGGCGGCCGTGTGGCCGGCCCCGACGAGGACCCGCAAGCGGCCCCGCCGCCCACCAACCACATGGCGCGGGCGCTGGCATTCCGTGTCGGGTTCTCGATCGTGCTGTTCATCGTGGTGCTGGTGAGCTGGCGGATGGGATGGATTCAGCCCACCGGGGTTCCCATGGGCCGTTGAGCAACGCGGACCTGAACAGAAAAAAAGCGCCTCGCGGCGCTTTTTTTGTGGGGAACACGCGGGGCTGGACGGGGCGCGCAGCGCGCCCCTGCCGCATCACATCCAGTAGACCAGGATGTACAGGCCCAGCCACACCACGTCCACGAAGTGCCAGTACCAGGCGGCGCCTTCGAAACCGAAGTGGCGCTCCTTGGTGAAGTGGCCCTTCTGCAGACGCAGGGTGATGAACAGCAGCATCAGCATGCCGACGAACACGTGGAAGCCGTGGAAGCCGGTGAGCATGAAGAAGGTCGAACCGAAGATGCCGGAGTTCAGCTTGAGGTTCAGGTCGGTGTAGGCGTGGTAGTACTCGTAGCCCTGCACGATCAGGAAGATCACACCCAGCAGCACCGTCATCCACATGAAGGCGATGGTCTTGCCCCGGTTGCCGACCTGCAGGGCATGATGGGCGATGGTCAGGGTGACGCCGGAGGTCAGCAGCAGTGCGGTGTTGATGGTGGGCAGCCAGAACGGGCCCATGGTCTGGAACGGCTCCACGATGCCGGCCGGCGAGGCGGTGGCACCCGCCTGCACGCTCGGCCACACGGCCGAGAAGTCGGGCCAGATCAGGGAGTTCTCGATGCCGCCCAGTGCCGGCACCGAGTGGGTGCGGGCCCACCACAGCGCGGTGAAGAAGGCGCCGAAGAACATCACTTCCGAGAAGATGAACCAGCTCATGCTCCAGCGGTACGAGAGGTCGATCTTGCGGCCGTAGAGGCCGGCTTCGCTCTCGTGCACCGAATCACGGAACCACTGGAACAGCACGATCAGCCAGAAGGCCAGACCGAAGGCCAGCGAATAGGCACCCCACTGGACGCCGTTGACCCACTGGCCGGCACCCAGGATCACGAAGAAGAGGCCGATGGACGACATCACCGGATGCCGCGAGGGTCCGGGGACAAAGTAGTACGGCGTCGAACCGTGGGTTGCTGCTGACATGCTCACTCCTGTAAGTCTTGCGGATCGGTTTGTTATGAATGCGGGGGCGGGGGTCTCAGCCGGCGATCCAGTTCACCAGCAGGATCAGACCCGCCACGAACAGGAAGGCCATCACCACCCCGACCGCCATCAGGTGCAGCGGATTGAGGCGGGCGACGTCTTCCTGGAAATCGGTTCGGCGGCGCACGCCCAGAAAGCCCCACAGCACGGCCTTGACCGTTGCCACGAGGCTGCCCGGGCGTTGCACCGGCGTGCTCACACAGCCCCCTTGACGGCTGCGGGTGCGGCGGCCTTGGGCACGGACGTGTTCACCTGGGACAGCCCGCTCTGCGGCGCCGCCGGCACCTTGCCGCCCACCTCGAAGAAGGTGTAGGACAAGGTGATGGTGGTCACATCCTTGGGCAGGCGCGGGTCGATGACGAACGCCACCGGCCACTCCTTCTTCTCGCCCGGCGCCAGGGTGTACTGCGTGAAGCAGAAGCACTCCAGCTTGTTGAAATGGTTGCCCGCCTGACGCGGGGCATAGCTCGGGATGGCCTGGGCGGCCATGGTCCGGTTCTGGATGTTCTGGAACTCGTAGACCACCGTGGTGAGTTCACCCGGGTGGACCTGCAGGGAGCGCACGGCCGGCTTGAAGTCCCAGGGCCCGCGGACATTGGTGTCGAACTCCACCGTGATGGTGCGGGTGCGGTCCACCTGGGTGTTGGCCGGCAGGCTGGGGGCGGCTCCAGGCACCCGACGCTCGCTGATGGCCAGCACGTTGATGCCCAGGGCCTCGCAGATGTGGCGGTAGATCGGCACCAGCGCATAGCCGAAGGCGAACATGCCCAGCGCGATCACGCTGAGCTTGCCCACGATCTTGAGGTTTTCGCGTCGGAGTCCCACGGGGAGCTTTCTGTCGGTTGGATTCAGCGCCCGAACAGCACGAACTTGGCCACGAAGCCCAGGAAGAAGACGGCCGCCACCGACGCCAGGATCAGGCCCAGGCGGCGGTTCTGCTGTTTCTGGTCAGGTGTCATGTTCGTGCGGGCCGGATGGGGGTCAGCCGATCACCTTGGTGGCGGTGGCGTCCAGCTTGGGCGGGTTCTCGAAGGTGTGGAACGGGGCCGGCGACGGCACTTCCCACTCCAGGCCTTCGGCGCCTTCCCAGGGCTTCTGGGGGGCGGGCTCGCCCTTGCCCATCATGGCGGGCAACACCACGGCCAGGAAGAAGTAGACCTGGGCGAAGCCGAAGAAGAAGGCACCCACCGACGCGATCATGTTGAAGTCGGCGAACTGCATGGGGTAGTCGGCGTAGCGACGCGGCATGCCGGCCAGACCCAGGAAGTGCATCGGGAAGAAGGTGACGTTGAAGGAGATCATCGACCACCAGAAGTGGATCTTGCCGCGGGTCTCGCTGTACATCACGCCGGTCCACTTGGGCAGCCAGTAGTAGATGCCCGAGAACATGGCGAACAGCGAGCCGGCCACCAGCACGTAGTGGAAGTGGGCCACCACGTAGTAGGTGTCCTGCATCTGGATGTCGATCGGCGCGACCGACAGGATCAGACCGGTGAAACCACCGATGGTGAACACGAAGATGAAGCCCACGGCCCACAGCATCGGGGTCTCGAAGGTCATCGAGCCCTTCCACATGGTCGCGATCCAGTTGAAGATCTTCACGCCCGTGGGCACGGCGATCAACATCGTGGAGTACATGAAGAACAGCTGACCCGTGACCGGCATGCCGGTGGTGAACATGTGGTGCGCCCACACGACAAAGGACAGGATGGCAATGGAGCCGGTGGCGTACACCATGGAAGCGTAGCCAAACAGCTTCTTGCGCGAGAACGCCGGCACGACCTGGCTCACGATGCCGAAGGCAGGCAGGATCATGATGTAGACCTCGGGGTGGCCGAAGAACCAGAAGATGTGCTGGTACATCACCGGGTCGCCGCCGCCGGCGGGGTTGAAGAAGGTGGTGCCGAAGTGGCGATCCGTCAGCGTCATGGTGATGGCGCCGGCCAGCACGGGCATCACGGCGATCAGCAGGTAGGCGGTGATCAGCCAGGTCCAGCAGAACATCGGCATCTTCATCAGCGTCATGCCGGGCGCGCGCATGTTCAGGATGGTCACGATGATGTTGATCGAGCCCATGATGGACGATGCGCCCAGGATGTGCATGGCGAAGATGGCGGCGTCCATGGACGGACCCATCTGCAGCGTCAGCGGGGCGTACAGCGTCCAGCCGGCAGCGGGTGCGCCGCCAGGCATGAAGAAGGAGCCCGCCAGGATCAGGGCCGCCGGGATCATCAGCCAGAAGCTGAAGTTGTTCATCCGGGCGAAGGCCATGTCGGATGCGCCGATCTGCAGCGGGATCATCCAGTTCGCGAAGCCCACGAAGGCCGGCATGATGGCGCCGAACACCATGATCAGGCCGTGCATGGTGGTGAGCTGGTTGAACAGCTGCGGGTTCACCAGCTGCAGGCCGGGCTGGAACAGCTCGGCACGGATGCCCAGGGCCAGCACGCCGCCGATCATCAGCATGACGAAGGAGAACAGCAGGTACAGGGTACCGATGTCCTTGTGGTTGGTGGCGAACACCCAGCGGCGCCAGCCCGTGGGGGCGTGGTGGTCGTGGTCGTGTCCGTGCGCGTCGTGGTGGTCGAGAACTGCACTCATGGTCGTTTCCTCAGGGGGGTCTCAATCGTGAAAACGGTGCCGGATCACTTCCGGGCAGCCTGCACTTCGGCCGGCTGGATGATCTGGTCGGTCTTGTTGGACCAGCTGTTCTTGGTGTAGGTCATGACGGCGGCCAGCTCGGTGTCGGACAGCTGTTTCCAGGCCGGCATGGCACCGTTGTTCTGACCGTTGAGCAGCACGTTGATGATCTTGCCCTTGTCGGCATCGACCACCAGGGCGGAACCGTCCAGCGCCTTGATCGGGCCGGCACCCTTGCCGTTGGCCTGGTGGCAGGCCGCGCAGTTGGCGGCATACACCGACTCGCCGCGCTTGACCAGATCGGTCAGGGCCCAGACCTTGGACGGGTCGTCGGCCTTGGCGGCCATGGCCTTCTTCTGCTCGGCCACCCAGGCGGTGTATTCCTCGGCGGTCACCACCTTCACGTGGATCGGCATGTAGGCGTGTTCCTTGCCGCACAGCTCGGCGCACTGGCCGTAGAAGTCGCCGGTCTTCTCGGCGCGGAACCAGGTGTCGCGCACGAAGCCGGGGATGGCGTCCTGCTTGACGCCGAAGGCCGGCACCATCCAGGCGTGGATCACGTCGTTGGCGGTCGTGATGATGCGGACCTTCTTGCCCACCGGCACCACCATCGGGTTGTCCACCTTGAGCAGGTAGTCGTCGGTGGGGGTCAGCTTGCCGCTGTCGGACATGACGCGGTGGCTGTTGTCCAGGGTGGACAGGAAGCCGATGCCCTCGCCCTCGCCCTTGATGTAGTCATAGCCCCACTTCCACTGCATGCCGGTGGCCTTGATGGTCAGGTCGGCGTTGGTAGTGTCCTTCTGGGCCACCAGCACCTTGGTGGCCGGCAGGGCCATGCCGATGACGATCAGCAGAGGGACGATGGTCCAGCCCAGTTCCACCCAGATCGGCTCGGCCAGTTCCTGCGACTTGTGGCCGACCGATTTGCGGTGCTTGAGGATGGAATAGAACATCACGCCGAACACGATCACGAAGATCACGGCGCAGATGGCCATCATGAACCAGTGCAGCCAGTGCTGCTCCTCAGCGATCTTGGTGACCGGGGGCGCAAAGTTGAGCTGGTTGACGGCAGGACCGCCGGGCAGGTCGTTGACCTTCTGGGCCATCGCCGACGTCCAGGCACCCGCACCCAGGGCCAGCAGGGTGGCGGCATCGCGCAGCGAATGCCATCGGGTCCGCAGGGACTGCACGGTTTTCTTCGTCGTACTCACTTTTTGCGCCTCAAATATAAGTAATGATTGATATCAATACCGATTACAACAAACTTCCGGCGCGTGGCCTCGCATGACCACACACCCCTCATCCCTCGGTGCCTAGGCACCCCGCAGCGCCAGCCGGATTTCCCGTGCCAGCGCCGGCCGGAGGTCCGCCCGCAGGTACCGGCCCACCTGGACCGACTGACCCGCACCGCGCACCTCGATCAACTGTCCGGAACCCGGCGGGGGATCCACCCGCACCCAGTCCCTCGGAAATTCACGGCGCTCCAGCCGGCCGCCGGACTCCAGCTCCACCACCAGGCGGCCATCGGTCAGGCAGATGCGCTCGCTGTCGGTGGCATGCCGGGCCCAGATCAGGAAGGCGGCAGCCACCGCCAGCAGCTCCAGCGCCGCAAAGGGCAGCACCAGCGTGGCGCCCTGGCTCCAGAAGAAACCGGCCACGCCCAGCGACACCACACACAGCGACGCGTACAGGGCACCCAGCTGGGCCGGCGTCACCGAGCAGTTCCTGCGCAGCGACCACTCGATGCCGGCATCGGAGCGGGTCGCAAAACGGAAAACACTGCTGGCTTGAGACACACCCACCACCGGATCACGTGAGGACGACGCGTGCCGCCCTTCGCGCAGGGGAACATACCCCGGGAATTTCAACCGGGAGCGATTGTAGCGGCGTCCACCCCCCCATCGGCTGACATGCCGTCACATCGCGGTCGGACAATCGACACCACCGCGGCCCCGCATCGGGCCCTTCAGCGGCGCGGGCCCTTCAACATCGCCCTCATCTCGTCCACCCCCACGGCACTGCTGGCGGCAACCGGAATGCGCGGTGGCGCCTTGAAGGCATGGCCGTAGATGATCTCGAAGGTCAGCAGCAGGCGGCCATCCGGTCCGCGCGGCAGGCCGCTCTCGATCGCCCGCTCCAGCTGGCGGCGCCAGTCCCGCCCCCTCAGACCGGGCTGTCGCCGGGACGACAGGTTGCGACCCAGGGTGCGCAGTTCGGCCAGCAACGCCGGCGCCGAGCTGTAAGACAGCGTGATGCGCTCCATGTCCATCACCGGCTCGGCAAAACCCTGGCGCACCAGCATGTCGCCCCAGTCGTGCATGTCGGTGAAATCGTGGGCCGGCGCCGGCCAGCCCCTATCGGCGTAGAGCTGGCGCAGCTCGCGCAGCGAGTCCGGGCCCAGGCAGGAAAACATCAGGAAGCCGTCGACCTCCACATGGCGATGCCAGCGGCGGATGAGCGAGATCGGGCGGGCCTCCGCATGCAGCACCATGTTGGCCCAGAGCATGCGGACCGCGGTGTCGGCCCCGGCCAGCGCAGGCCCGTCCGCTTCGCGCCGGCGCCACCATGAGGTCCCGCCGGTGGTGGCCGGCCTCTCCCGGGTGGCCTTCAGGGCCTCGGCGGGCCGGGCCGAATGCAGCCAGCACGCCGCCTCGGGCAGGCGCTGCCGCAGTGTGCGATGGACTCCCAGGCCGCCGGACACAGGCTCCCAGTGCAGCCAGCTGGCGGGCGGACTGCGGAACCACTGCAGGCGATCGGCCATGCGGCTTCCCACCTCTTCATGGAGCCAGGGCGACTCGGCGCGTGGCAGCTGCCACCAGTGCCGGCAGGCCTGAGGGTCCATGCCGGGGACGGGTTCTTCAGCAGGGGTGGCGGTGTCCGCAGGGACGGAAGACATGGAAGGCAGGCGTGGGGCACGGCGCCCGTCCGATACGGGGCGTGCGCAGAAAGGAGCCGATCAGTATATTGGCCCGATGTCTGCAGACCGGTCTGCCTGGTGGCGAGCACTCTTGCGGCACGGGTTGCCGTCGGCCTGTGCCGTGTGTGGCCGATGGCCGGCCGAACCCGTGTGCACGGACTGCCTGCGATGCTTCGGCAGGGCCCCGGCGCCGGACCCGCTGGCACCGGGGCCGCTGGCGTGCTGCGTGGCGGCGGTCACCTACGCCTACCCCTGGGACACCCTGCTGGCGCGCCTGAAGTTCCACGACGAGCCGGGCTGGGCCGGGCCGCTGGCGCAGCAAATGGCACAGGCTGGTCACGACAGCGGGCTGCTGGACGCCTGCGACGCTCTGGTGCCGGTGCCGCTGAGCCCGCGCCGGCTGACCGATCGGGGCTACAACCAGGCCTGGGAGCTGGCACGCCGCCTGGGCCGCCCGGCCCTGCCCCAGGCATTGCTGCGCTGCACGGACGGACCGCCTCAGCGCACCCTGGAGCGGGCCGCCCGGCTGGACCACATGCGCGGCGCCTTCATGGTGCATCCCGACCGGCACGGATCGGTCCGCGGCCGGCATCTGCTGCTGATCGACGATGTGGTCACCACCGGTGCCACCCTGCAGGCCGCCGCCACGGCCCTGCACCTGGCGGGTGCCGCCTCGGTGCGGGCGCTGGTGCTGGCGGCCACGCCAGCGCCGCTATGATCCGCCGCCCATGTTCAACGTCGTGCTCGTCCACCCCGAGATTCCCCCCAACACCGGGAACGTGATCCGGCTGTGCGCCAACACCGGCTGCCGGCTGCACCTGATCGAGCCGCTGGGCTTCTCGATGGACGACAAGCAGATGCGCCGCGCCGGGCTGGACTACCACGAGTACGCCGAGGTGCGGCGCCATGCCGACTGGGCGGCCTTCCTGGCCCGCGAACAGCCCGACGCCGGGCGCATGTTCGCCTTCACGTCGCGCGGCAGCCATCCGGCCTTCGACGCGGCCTTCGCGCCGGGTGACTGGCTGGTGTTCGGCTGCGAGACGGCCGGCCTGCCGCCCGAGATCCGCGACACCTTTGCCACGCCGCAACGCCTGCGCCTGCCCATGCGGGCGGGCCAGCGCAGCCTGAACCTGTCGAATGCGGTGGCGGTGGCGGTGTTCGAAGCCTGGCGACAGCAGGGCTTCGGAGGCGCTCAGGGGTAACGGCGCACCAGCGACTCGGCCACGCACACCGGCTTGTCGACGCCCTCGCGCTCGATGGCCACGCTCCAGGTCATCTGCAGGCCGTCGCCGGCCACCGGCTCGGCCGCGAGCAGGGTCAGGCGGCCCCGCAGGCGGCTGCCCACCGGCACCGGCCCGGTGAAGCGCACCCGGTTCAGGCCGTAGTTCACGCCCATGGCCGACTGCTCGATGGACATGGCCGATTCGAAGAACACCGGCAGCAGCGACAGCGTCAGAAACCCGTGGGCGATCGGCGCGCCGAACGGGCCGGCCTTGGCCCGCTCCACGTCCACATGGATCCACTGGTGGTCGCCGGTGGCCTCGGCAAAACGGTTCACCTGCTCCTGGGTGATGGTGGTCCAGTCGCTGACGGCCACCTCCTGGCCGACACAGGCGGCCACATCGGCCAGGGTCTTGAAATGTCGCATGGGCGTGTTGAGGGGGTTCAGCGGTCGAGCCACTGGCAGACCGGCTGCCATTGCTCCAGGTCCTTGGCCACGCGGCCGGGCGCCACGTCGAACAGCGTGAGCCCGCGTGCGGCCAGATGGATGTAGTTCTGCGTGTCGCGCAGGTGGGTGAGCACCGGCAGCCCCAGCCCGGAGACGAAGGTCTGCAGCTGCTCGGCGGCGATGGTGCGCGGATCGACCCGCATGCCCACCAGCCCGATCTGCAGGTGTTCGGCGCGACGCGATTCGAGCAGTTCGTCCAGAAAGGCGCGGGTGGCGTAGATGTCGAAGATGCTGGGCTGCAGCGGCACCAGCACCTTGTCGGCCATCTTGAGCACGTCCTTGAAACGCCAGCCGTGCAGGCCGGCCGGGGTGTCCAGCACCACGTGGGTGGTGTCGCGCGGCGGGCGGGCGATCAGGTCGTGCGAGATGTCCCAGGTGCGGATCGGCCGGGCCTGCGGCGGGCGCAGGCGCAGCCACAGCGCGGACGACTGCTGGCGGTCGATGTCGCCCAGCATCACCGCATGGCCCTGGCGGGCGTAATAACCCGCCACATGGGTCGACAGCGTGGACTTGCCCACACCGCCCTTGGGATTGGCCACCACCACGATCGGCATCGCGACTCCTGTTCTGTCCCGGACAGGGAACGGGCCTATGGTATCGCCAGAGCGTCCCAGACCAGCTTCAGGCCGGTCAGCAGCATGCCGGCATAGACGAACCGGTAGAACAGCACCGGCTGTATGCGGTGGGCGATCCGCACACCGATCCACACCCCCACCGGCGCCAGCGGCAGCAACACCAGCGAGGTGGTCATGTTGCGCATGTCCAGCAGCCCGAGCCAGGCGTAAGGAATCCACTTGGCCAGGTTGATGAAGAAAAAGAAGAACGCCAGCGTGCCGGTGAACACCACCGGCGACAGCCGCAGCGGGATCACATAGGCATTGATCGGCGGGCCGCCGGCATGGGCAATGAAGCTGGTGAAACCCGAGGTGGCGGAGAGCAGCCAGCCGGCCCAGCGCGGCGGCGGCGGGCTGTCCGGACGGGGCGGGAACAGCAGGCGCTGGGCCAGAAACAGCAGGGTGAAGCCACCGACGATGCCGGCCACCACCCGCGCATCCAGCAGCTTGAACAGCGCCGTGCCGATGACGATGCCCAGCAGGCCCGAGGGCAGCAGGAAGGCCAGCAGTCTCCGGTCCAGGTCCTTGCGGAAGGCCGCCATGCCCAGCAGGTCCATGACCAGCAGCACCGGCATCAGGATGGCGGCGGCCTGCGGCACCGTGACAGCCAGCGCCATCATGGGCACCGCCAGCGACCCGAAACCGGCCCCGAAACCGCTCTTGCTGATGCCCAGCAACAGCACCGCCGGAATGGCCACGGCATAGAAGAACGGGTCGGTGATGAGGGGCATGGCGGGCGGCGACAATCGGCGGATGCAGAACGTTCCATTGTGGGGTGAAACGCTCAGGCTGCTGGTGGAGCTGGCGGCCACCGCCGCCTTTGCGCTATCGGGTGTGCTGGCCGCCGCGCGCCACCGCATGGACGCGGTGGGCGTGTGCGTGGTGGGCTTCCTGGCGGCATTTGGCGGCGGCACCCTGCGCGACCTGCTGCTCGACCAGCGCCCCTTCTTCTGGGTGCAGCACGTGAACCTGCTGTGGGGCGTGCTGGGCCTGTGCGTGGCCTGCATGCTGTTCCTGCGCAACCGGCATTTCGAGCTCACCGAGCGCGCCATGCAGTGGCCCGATGCGCTGGGCCTGGGCCTGTTTGCGGCCACCGGCGTGCACATGGCGCTCGTGCAGCAGCTGCCGGCGGTGGTGGCCGTCATCATGGGTCTGATCACCGGCGTGGCCGGGGGCGTGCTGCGCGACGTGGTGTGCAACCAGATCCCGGCCGCCTTCCACGACCACCGGCCCTACGCCGTGTGCGCCTTCGCGGGCGGCTGGACCTATGTGGGCCTGTGGAGCGTGCAGTCGCCGGGCTGGCTGTCGCTGCTGGGCTGTGTGCTGGTCACTGCCGGCCTGCGCGGCCTGGCCCTGTGGCGCAACTGGCAGCTGCCGGCCTGGCGCGTCTGACCCCGACTCCGGAGACAACCATGTTCAACCCTTCCCAGGCCGATGTGCGCCGCTTCTTCTGCGGTGTATATGCCAAGCTCGGCACGCAGCAACCCATGGAAGCCATCGAGGTGCTGGCAGGCCAGTGGATCGCCGAACACCCCGAATACCACGCCGAACTGGCCGATGCGGACGCCGCCGTGGCCGCCCTGAGCCAGCCCGATGCCGCGCGCGAGAACCCGTTCCTGCACCTGTCCATGCACCTGTCCATCAGCGAGCAGTGCAGCATCGACCAGCCCCCGGGCATCCGGCAGGCGGTGGAGCTGCTGGCCGCCCGCCGGGACGATCTGCACGCGGCCCACCACGAGGTCATGGAATGCCTGGGCCGCATGCTGTGGGAGAGCCAGCGCGCCGGCCGGCCGCCCGACGGCCAGGCCTACATCGAGGCGGTGCGGCGCCGCGCCACGACCGACTGAGGCATTTCCCCTGCGGGCATGAAAAAAGCCGCCCGAGGGCGGCTTGATCGTGGTGGCAGGTGGTTTACTTGAAGCGCGACTGCGGCACCACCTTGAGTTCGCCTTCGACCGTGGCCAGGTACTTGGCGATCTCGCGCATCTCGGCCGGCGAGTACTGCTTGGCAATGCCGGCCATGATGCCGTTGCTGCGGCCGACCAGGTTGTTGCCTTCGACGGTGTAGGACTTGAGCGCCACGAACAGGTAGTCGGCGTGCTGGCCACCGATCTTGGGGTAGCTGGGGTCGATGGGCTTGCTGAAGTTGGCGCCGTGGCAGGAGATGCAGGCGCCCTTCTCGATCAGGGCCGCGACCTTGGGGCTGGCGGCCTTGGGGGTTTCGGGGGCGGTGGTGGTGGCGTGCGATGCGTAGAAGGCACCCAGGTCGGCCATGTCCTGCTCGGACAGCGAGCCGGCGATGCCGCGCATGGAGGGGTGCTTGCGCTCGCCCTTCTGGTACTGCTTGAGGGAAGACACGATGTACTGGGCCGACTGGCCGGAGATCATCGGGACCTTGTGGATCTCGGGGAAGCTGTTCTGGTAGCCGGGGATGCCGTGGCAGCCCACGCACATTTCGGCTTTCTTGCGACCGGCTTCCACGTCACCCGTGGCGCCCTGGGCGTGGGCGGCTGCGGCTGCGAGGAGCGTCGCAGCGGCGACAAAGGTACGGGCGATCGTGGTCAACAGGTGATTCATTTTGCTAGCACAATGAAATGGTCGCCGATCCGGGCGTTCTATAGATCAACCCGCGATTATAGAGTCGTCCCGACAGGCCCCGAACCCCCGCCAACCACCGCTGCAGGTCTTCCATGAAATTCCAAGGTACCCCGAATTACGTCGCCACCCAGGACCTGATGCTGGCGGTCAATGCGGCCATCACCCTCAAGCGGCCGCTGCTGGTCAAGGGCGAGCCGGGCACCGGCAAGACCTTGCTGGCAGAGGAAGTCGCCCAGTCGCTGGGCATGCCGCTGCTGCAGTGGCACATCAAGAGCACCACCAAGGCCCAGCAGGGCCTGTACGAGTACGACGCGGTCAGCCGCCTGCGCGACAGCCAGCTCAACACCGCCGACAGCGCCCAGCGCGTGGGCGACATCCGCAACTACATCGTGCAGGGCGTGCTGTGGCAGGCCTTCACGGCGGACCAGCCGGTGGCGCTGCTGATCGACGAGATCGACAAGGCCGACATCGAATTCCCCAACGACCTGCTGCGCGAGCTCGACCGCATGGAGTTCTATTGCTACGAGACGCGCGAACTCATCCGGGCGAAGCACCGGCCGCTGGTGTTCATCACCTCCAACAACGAGAAGGAGCTGCCCGACGCCTTCCTGCGTCGCTGCTTCTTCCACTACATCCGGTTCCCCGATGCCGAGACCATGGAGAAGATCGTCGCGGTGCACTTCCCCACGCTGCGCAAGGACCTGCTGAAGATCGCGATGAAGACCTTCTACGACGTGCGCAACCTGCCGGGCCTGAAGAAGAAGCCCAGCACCAGCGAGCTGCTGGACTGGCTCAAGCTGCTGATGGCCGAGGACATCCCGCTGGAGGCCCTGCAGAGCGCGGACGACAAGGTGTCGATTCCGCCGCTGGTGGGTGCGCTGCTCAAGAACGAGCAGGACACCACCCTGTTCGAGAAGCTGGTCTTCATGAACCAGCGCAACCGATGAGCAGCCATGCCGCGGGCTTCGTCCAGCCGGTGGTCCTGAGCGAGCGGGGCATCCGGCTGGAGCCGCTGGCCCTGCAACACGAAGCCGGGCTGAAGGCGGCCGCTGCCGATGGCGAACTGTGGCGCCTGCGCGTGACCTCGGTGCCGGAACCCGAGAACACCCGGGCCTACATCGAGACCGCGCTGAAGATGCGCGAGCAGGGCCACCGATTCGCCTTTGTGGTGGTCGATGAGGCCAGCGACACCGTGCTCGGCAGCACCAGCTTCCACGACATCCTGCCGGAGGTGAAGCGGGTCGAGATCGGCTACACCTGGTACGCCCGGCGTGTGCAGCGCAGCCATGTCAACACCACCTGCAAGCTGCTGATGATGGGCCACGCCTTCGACACCCTGGGCTGCCACGTGGTGGGCTGGCGCACCGACAACTTCAACTTCGCCTCGCAGGCGGCCATCGAGCGGCTGGGCGCGAAAAAGGACGGCGTGGTCCGCGGAAATGCCCTGCGCCGCGACGGCACCATCCGCGACACGGTCATGTACAGCATGCGTGCCGGCGAATGGCCGGAAGCCCGTGCGCAGCTGCTCTACCTGCGGGACCGCCCGCGCTGAAGACGGAGGCTTGCCATGCTGATCGACTTCTTCTACACCCTGCGCGCCGCCAAGGTGCCGGTGTCGGTGCGCGAGTACCTCACGCTGCTCGAGGCCCTGCAGGCCGAGGTGGTGGGGCCGACCAACCCGGATGCCTGCAGCATGGACGACTTCTACTTCCTGGCCCGCACCGCGCTGGTCAAGGACGAGAAGCACTTCGACAAGTTCGACCGCGCCTTTGCCGCCTACTTCAAGGGCGTGGAGATGATCGCGGACTTCACCAAGCCGATCCCGGCCGACTGGCTGCGCCAGGAGATGGAACGCATCCTGTCGGAGGAGCAGAAGGCCAACGCACCCAAGCTCGACTGGGACGAGCTCATGGACACGCTGAAGAAACGGCTGGAGGAGCAGAAGGAACGCCACGAAGGCGGCAGCAAGTGGATCGGAACCGGCGGCACATCGCCGTTCGGCAACGGGGGGCAGAACCCCCAGGGCGTGCGGATCGGCGGCAAGGGCGGAGGCAAGACGGCGGTGAAGGTGTGGGAGCAGCGCGCCTACCGCGACTACGACGACACCCAGGAACTCGGCACCCGCAACATCAAGGTGGCGCTGCGGCGGCTGCGCAAGTTCGCGCGCGAGGGCAACGAGCTGGAGCTGGATCTGCCCGACACCATCCGCAGCACCGCCGCCAACGCCGGCTGGCTGGACATCAAGATGATTCCGGAGCGGCACAACAACGTGAAGGTGCTGCTGCTCATGGACGTGGGCGGCACCATGGACGAGCACATCCAGCGGGTCGAGGAGCTGTTCTCGGCGGTCAAGGGCGAGTTCAAGCACCTGGAGTTCTATTACTTCCACAACTGCGTCTACGACTTCATGTGGAAGAACAACCGCCGCCGCTACGCCGAGAAGTTCCCCACCTGGGACATCATCCGCAAGTACAACAAGGACTACAAGCTGATCTTCGTGGGCGACGCCACCATGAGCCCCTACGAGATCCTGCAGCCTGGCGGCAGCGTGGAATACAACAACGAGGAAGCCGGGGCCGAGTGGCTGCAGCGGCTCACGCACGCCTTCCCGCGGTTTGCGTGGATCAATCCGGAACCCCAGGGCGTGTGGCAGTATCGACAGAGCATCAGCGTGATCCAGCAGCTCATGGGCCAGCGCATGTACCCGCTGACCCTCAAGGGGCTGGAAGACGCCATGCGCATGCTGTCGAAATGAACCCCGCATGACCCTGTTTCTCCGGGCCGGCCTGCTGCTGACCGGCCTGTGGCTCCTACCGCCGCTCCTGTGGCCCTTGACGGCCTCCGCCCAGAACGCCACCCCGTCGGCCACGGCCCCGGGCGAGGCGCGGGCTCCCGCGCGGGCGCGGGCCCAGCGCCCTCCTGCGCCACCGCGTTTCGACATCGAGCTCGAGGCCCCCGAGGAGGTGCGCGACACCCTGCTGCGCCACATGGAGCTCCAGCGCTTCCGCCGGTTGCGCAGCCTGGACATCAACGAGCTCAACCGCCTGCTGCTGCAGGCCCCCGACAACCTGCGCAACCTGCTGGGCACCCTGGGCCATTTCAGCCCGGCCATCCGGGTCGATCCGGTCCGGCAACCGCCCGCAGCACCCGATGCCCAGGCGGGTCTCCCGGACGACGACGATGACGACGACGCCGCACCCGCGCCGCTGGGCACGGTGCGCATCGTGGTGGACCCCGGGCCGCAGACCCGCATCGCTTCGGTGCAGGTCATCTTCCAGGGCGACATCGCCACCCTGCCGCAGGCCCAGGCCCAGCGCGAGGCCATCCAGGCGGCGGCCGCCGGCCGGGCCGACCGGCCCTTTTCCCAGTCGGAGTGGGACGGTGCGAAGAACCAGGCGCTGCGCCAGCTCACCGCGCTGCGCTTTCCGGGCGGCCGCATCAGCAACAGCCTGGCCGACATCGACGCGGCCAACCAGCGGGCCAACCTCTACATCGAACTCGACTCCGGTCCGCTGCAGCGCATCGGCGCCATCGAGGTGGTGGGCACCGAGCGTTACGACCCGGCCATCAGCGAGCGGCTGGCGCGTCTCTCGGGCCTGACGCCCGGTACCGAGTACGACCTCGAACGCCTGCAGGCCGCACAGCAGCGCATGGCCGCCAGCGGGTACTTCGATGCGGTCTTCGTGTATGTGGAGCCCACCGAGCAGGCCTCAATGCTGCCGGTTAAGGTGCAGCTGCGCGAGGCCCGACGCCAGAAGCTGGTGCTGGGCGTGGGCGCCAGCACCGACAGCGGGGCGCGCGTGTCGATCGAGCACCTGCACAACCGGGTGCCCGGGCTCGGCTGGCGCGCCCGCAGCGAGCTGCGCCTCGACCAGAAAGACCAGATCGCCCGCACCGACTGGCGCTCGCCGGTGGACGACAAGGGCTGGCAATGGTTGACCGAGGCCCAGCTCTCCCGCCTGGACGACGGCCTGACCCGCACCTCCAGCCAGCGCCTGCGCTGGGGCCAGGGCCAGGACGGCGAAACGCTGGACCGCAGCGTCTACCTCCAGTACGACCGGGCACGGGTGGTGCAGTACCTGCCATTCCCGTTGCCGGAAGCCGCCGAGTCGTCCATCACCGCCAACTACGCCTGGTCGCGCCGGCGCTTCGACGACCCGGTGTCGCCGCAACAGGGGCACGGACTGGCGGTGGAGCTAGGGGCAGGCACCACCCTGGGCACCGACCGGCAGCCCTTCGCCCGCACCCAGGCGCGCTGGCTCGGGCTGTGGCCGCTGGACCGCGACGGCGCCGGATCGGCACGGAACCTGGGCCGACTGGCCCTGCGGCTCGAAGGCGGCGCGGTGGTGGCGCGCGACAACGCCCCGGTGCCGGAGACCCAGCTGTTCCTCACCGGCGGCGACAACACCGTGCGCGGCTACGGGCTGCGCGACATCGGCGTGCCCTCCCCCACCGGCGGCGTGCGCGCCGGCCGGTACAAGGCGGTCATGAGCGTGGAGTGGCAACGCCCCATCTGGGCCGACAACGGCCAGCGTTCGCCCTGGGAGAACGTGCTCTTCGTCGATGGCGGCGCCGTGGCCGACCGGGCCGGCGACCTGCGGCCGAAATGGGGTGTGGGCACCGGCCTGCGCTACAACAGCCCGGTCGGTCCGCTGCAGGTCGATCTGGCCTATGGCCTGGAAACCCGCGAGCTGCGCCTGCACCTCAATGTGGGCTTCAGCTTCTGACGCTGCCATGAGCGAACCGACGCCCCGCCCCGCTCCCACCGCTGCTGCCCCGCCAGCCGCTGCCCCGGCCCGTGCCCTGCGGGGGCTGACCGCAGCACTGGCGGGTGCCGGTGTGCTGGCCACCGCGGTGCTGGCGGGCGGCTGGTTCTGGGCCGGCCAGGAGGGATCGTTGGCCCAGGCGCTGCAATGGGCCTCCCGCTACAGCCAGGGACAGAGCCCGGGGGCCACGTCGCCCGCCAGCTGGGGCCGGCTCGATGCCGAGCAGGTCCAGGGCAGCGTGCGCGAGGGCGGCCGCATCGGCCGTCTGCAATGGCAACGGGAGCAGCTGCGGGTGGAGGTGCATGACCTGGAGATCCGCACCGGCAGCGGCTTCTGGCTCTACCTGCTCACCGGCCAGGGCGTGGCGCTCGAACACCTGGGTGCGCGGCGGCTGCAGATGGACGATCGACGGCCTGCCCCAGCCGATCCGGCGCCCCGGGAGCCGTGGACTTCGCTGGAACTGCCCTTGCCGGTGTCGGCCATGGTGGCCGTCGACGAGATCGAGCTCACCGGCGCACAGTCGCTGCGCCTGGGGCCGGTGAAGGCCCGCTATGCCTACGCCTCGGCGGCCGACCACGGGCGGCTGGGGCCGCACGAGCTGACCGGCGTGCAGCATGTGCACGGGCTGAGGATCGAGACGCTGCACATCGCCGGCGGCCGCTACCGCGCCCAGGCCGCCATGGGTGCCCAGGCGCCCCTGCCGCTGCGGCTGGACGTGCAGGCCGAGGTCGAGACCCAGGTGCCCGGGGGCGAGCCGCTGACCTTGCGGGGCAAGGCGCAGGTGGCCGGCACACTGGCTGGAGCCGACGCGGCGCTGCAGCTCACGGCCCACCTGCAGCCCGCACAGAACCAGCCGGCCAGCCCCACGCTGGCGGCCAAGGCCCGCATCCGGCCCTGGGCATCGCAGCCGCTGGACGAAGCCGACCTGCGGCTGCACCGGCTCGATCTGGCCAGCCTGTGGCCCGGTGCGCCGGTCACGGCGCTGGGCGGTACCGTCACGGTCCAGCCCCGGCCCGGCGGGTGGACGGTGCAGGCCGATCTGCAGAACCTGAGTCCGGGCCCGGCCGATCGTCGGCGGGTGCCGCTGGAACAGATCGCGGCGCAGGCACTGTGGCAGGACACCGGCTGGACCCTGGACCGGCTGGACGCCCGCCTGGGCGGCGGCCGGCTGCAGGCCAGCGGCACCTGGACACCGGCCAGCGAAAGCGGGCAGCGACCCATGACCTGGAGCGGTGAGGCCCGGCTCAAAGCCGTGAATCCGGCGCAGCTCTGGAGCACCCTGGCGCCGGCCGCGCTGGACGGACAGGCCAGTGCCCGCACCGGCGCATCGGATCGAGCGGCCATCGACTGGCAGGTGACCGTGCAGCCGGCCGGTCGCCAGCCGCCCCGCAGCGCCGCCGATGCCCTGCGCCTGCGCAACCTGCAGGCCCGAGGCCGCTGGCAGCCGGCCGATGCCGGGGGCACGCTCGACCTGGCCGAGCTGCGGCTCGATGCCCTGGATGCCCGGCTGCAGGGCCGGGGCCGTTATGGGCACCCCGCCGCCCGGGCCGAGGCGCAGTGGAGCCTTTCGCTGCCCGGCACACGGCTGGAAGGCGACGTGGACCTCGCACCCGACCGCGGCGACGGTGACGTGCAGCTGGATCTGGCCGACGCCGCCGCGACGCGGGCCTGGTTGCAGCGCCTGCGCGAACTGCCGCTGGCGGGGCCGGCCATCGCCCGTGCCTGGCCCGACATCGATGCCGCCGGCGCAGCCCGGGTCCGCCTGCGCTGGCAGGGCGGCCTGGCGGCCCTGGGGTGGCCCGGGGGCACGCCGGCTGCACAGACCCGCGTACCCACTGTGGACCTGGCGCTCTCCGCCGACCGCCTGCAGCTCGGGCTGGTGCCCGACGACAGCGGGGCGCGCACCCGGCTGGCGCTGAGCGCCACCGAACTGAGCCTGCAAGGCCCGGCCGACCGGCTTGCGCTGGCCCTGCGCGCCCGATTGGCACAGCCGGCACCGACCGCGCGTAGCCTGGGTGTGGACCTGCAGGGGCGCATCGAATCGGCAGGCCTGCCGCTGCTGCAGTCGGGGCGGCTGCAGCTGGACCGGGCGGTGCTGGACGGAACGCAGCAACGGACCGATGCCCCCCCGGTGGGAGGCACCCTGCAGAGCCTGCAACCGCTGCGGTTACGCTGGCAGACCGCATCCGGCCTGCGGCTCGAGACCGAGCCTGCGCGCTGGCGCCTGCTGCCCCGCCTGCCCGGCATGTCCGGCATGAGCGCCGGATCGGTCGAACTGGGCTGGGACACGCTGGTGTGGCAGAACGGTGCGCTGCAGAGCCGGGGCCAGCTCGCCGGACTGCCGCTGGCCTGGGTCGACCTGCTCACGGTCGTGGACGGTGCCCGCAACGGGCCCCTGGCACGCGCCGGCCTGGGTGGCGATCTGGTCTTCGACGGCCGCTGGGACATCGACCTGCCGGCACAAGCCAGCCAGCCACCCCGGATCGATGTGCAGCTCGCCCGGCGCAGCGGCGATCTGCTGGTGCAGACCGACGGCGCCTTCGACGAAAACAACGCGTCGGTGCAGCGCCTGCCGGCCGGCATCCGGCAGGCCGAGCTTCGACTGACGAGCCAGGGCCGCGACCTGCAGGCCCGCCTGCGCTGGCAGGCCGAGCGCCTGGGTGAAGCCAGCGCCGACCTCTCCACCCAGCTGGCGCCGCCGGACCGCGAGCACGGGGCCTGGCACTGGCCCGCCGCAGCGCCGGTGCAGGGCCGGCTGCAGGCCAGCCTGCCGCAAGCCGGTCTGTGGTCCGCCCTGGCACCGCCAGGCTGGCGGGTGCGCGGCACGCTGGCCGCGCAGGCCACCGTGGGCGGCACCCGCAGCGAACCGCGCTTGAACGGCAGCCTGGAGGCCGATCAGGTGGCCGTGCGTTCGCTGGTGGACGGCATTGCGTTCGTCAATGGCCAGTTGCGGGCCACGCTGGCCGGCGACCGCTTGAGCATCGACCGCTTCCGCATCGAAGGCCGGGGCGGGGCCGAGCGCGGCGGTGTGCTGGAAGCCAGCGGCCGGGCCGAGTTTCCACTCGCCACCATCGACGGCCGGGCCCGCCGGGTGCCGGCCCTGCAGCTGGAAGCCCGGGCCCGCCAGCTGCGCGTGAGCTCCCGACCCGATCGGCGACTCACCCTCTCGGGCGATGTGCAGGCCGCCCTCAACGGACCGGATCTGCAGCTGCGGGGCAACCTGCGGACCGACACGGCCCTGATCGTCCTGCCCGACGAGCTGGCGCCCAGCCTGGGCAGCGATGTGGTGGTGCGCGGCACCGAACGCGCCATCGAACCGGCTGCCGGCCAGCGGATACGACCCGATGTGCAGGTCGACCTGGACCTGGGACGCGACTTCGCGGTGCGTGGACAGGGCCTGGACACCCGGCTCGAAGGACGCCTGACCCTGCGCAGCACCGTGGCGCTGCCCGCGCCACGCCTGCTGGGCGAAGTTCGCACCGTCAGCGGCAGCTACCGCAGCTACGGCCAGCAGCTCAGCATCGAGACCGGCGTGCTGCGCTTCAACGGACCTTTCGACAACCCGACGCTGGACATCACGGCCGTGCGACCCAACTCGGCCCAGCGGGTGGGCGTGATCATCACCGGCTCGGCGAATGCGCCCCGGGTACGGCTGTTCTCGGAGCCCGACCTGCCCGACAGCGAGAAACTGGCGTGGCTGGTGCTGGGCCGACCCGCCAGCGGGGCGGGCGCCGAGGCCGCGGTGCTGCAGCAGGCCGCCGCCGCCTTGATCGCCGGTGGTGGCGACCGTCGGGGCGGACTGGCCCAGGCCTTCGGACTGGACGAGATCTCGGTGGGCAGCAGCGGCCTCAATCCGGACGGCACACCGGCCACCGCGGTCACCCTGGGCAAACGCCTCACCCAGGACCTGTACCTGAGCTACGAACGCAGCGTGGCGGGGGCCGTGGGCACCATGTCCATCTTCTACGATGTCTCGCGGCGCTTCACGGTGCGAGCGCGTGCGGGCGAAGAAAACGCCCTCGACCTGATCTTCACCCTGCAGTTCGACTGAGCCGACCGCGCGACCACCGATCCGACCCCCCACGGGGTGACCGCCACAGGCCGTCGATACAATCCGCGCCTGCCCTGGCCGCCATAGTTCAATGGATAGAACGAGCGCCTCCTAAGCGCTAGATACAGGTTCGATTCCTGTTGGTGGTACCAGCCTCAGCCCTGGGTCATGGCCTGGGCGCGCTCGGGGCCGAAGTACAAGGTCAGCTCATCCCGCAGTGCCTGCATCAGCGGGTCCCAGGCGGTTTCGGGCGGGTGTTGCGCGGTGAGCCCCACGAAGCGCTCGATGCCGTCCACACCCCCCATGGTGTGGAATGCCCGCAGGATGTCGTCGAGCTGTTGCGCACGCAGGTTCGAACGCCCGGCGCCCGGGTTGGCCTGGGCATCGAGTTGCTCGATCCACACCGACAGCACCGGCATGCCGTCCATGCGCTTGAGCACGTTGGAGCTCACCGGATACCAGCGCTGGCGCAACAGCAGGTGCGCCCGGGCCAGGTGGTCCATGGCCTGCATGCCCTGGCACTCGCGGGCCTCTGCGGCGGCCAGTTCGCCGCCCACGAAAGACAGGCTGAGCGCTTCCTTGACCGGCTCTGCGCCCTGCGATGCCGGCTGGGCCTCGATCACCAGGGACAGCAGCCCGGTCTGGCGCTCCTGGTGCAGGCGCAGCAGCAGGGATCGGATGTCGGGGTTCATGGCGTTTCTCCTGCAAAGCACGGGCCTCAGGCGTCCACCACCTGACGGGCCACCGGGTCTCCGAAGTACTGGGCGAGGTGATCCCGGAAGGCCTCCATGAGCTCGTCCCAGGCCAGGGAGGGCGGATGCTCGAAGATCAGCTCCATGAAGACGTCTGCGCCCTTGAGACCGCCCATGGTCTGGAGGAAGGTCTGGATGGCGAACAGGCGCTCCAGCCGCACCTGCTCCAGCGTGGCGGGAGCCCCTTCGGGCGGTGCCGGCACGACGTACCGGCTTTCGAAGGACAGGAAGTCCTGCAGGCGGGGCAGTTCCTGGACCTTCAGGTCGTCGGGGGCGGCCAGATCGAACCACTGCCAGCGGCGCAGAAGACGCGCATGCCTGAGCAGCATCAGGGCTTCGGCGCCCTTCCGCAGGCGACCGCTCACATGCACGAGTTCGCCTTCGCTCAGCCACACCGTGACGATGTGGGCGGCCGAACCGGAAGCGGTCATCACCAGCAGCAGCATGCCGGATCGGCGATCCCGGGCGAGCTGCTGCAGCAGGCTGTACAGCGGCTCGATCACTGCGGCGCCTTGACCTTGAGCAGCGACTTCAGGGAGCGGGCGAACTGGCGCAGGCCGTTGGCGATGAACAGGAAGCCGATGAGGATGATGACGCGGTGAACCAGTTCGTTGGCTTCGGTGCCGACCTCGAACACCTCGAACAGCACGGTCTCGATCAGGTGGGCAAAACCCAGGACCACGGCGCCGATGGACACCTGCCGCAAGGTGGACCCGACCGCACCCCGCATCTGCATCTGGCGTGCCGTGGCGGCCATCCAGAAACCGGCAGCGATGAGCACGACATCCAGTGCATAACTGGCCAGGTGGAGGTATTCGTTCAGGTGGTTCATAGGGTGGTTCATGAAGGATCCTTCGATGGAGCCGCCACCATAAGACTACTTAAACACTAAATTGACGGGTGACGGTCGACGGATACTAGTTTTTTGGAATTCATTTTTGACATCCGGACCTGGCCACTGGCGGGGCCGGACTCACCGGCCATCGGACGATGGGCTTCAGCGGGCACGCAGCGTGCGGCTGAGCAGGATCACCGGAATCAGCCCGACCAGCACCAGGGTCAGGGCCGGCAGGGCGGCTTCACCGAGTCGCTCGTCCCGGGCGAGCTGGTAGGTGACCACGGCCAGGGTGTCGCTGTTGAAGGGCCGCAGCACCAGGGTGGCGGGCAGTTCCTTCATGACGTCCACGAACACCAGCAGCAACGCGGCCAGGGTCGCACGGCGCAGCAGCGGTGCATGCACCCGCAGCGCCAGCGCCAGGCCGGTGGTGCCCAGCATGCGGGCCGAGTCGTCCAGGCTGGCGGGAATGCGCGCATAGCCGCTCTGCACCGACTGCAGCGCCACCGCGGTGAAGCGCACCAGGTAGGCCCAGACGATCCCCAGCGCCGTGGCGGTGATCCAGTAGCCCACCGAGGTCTGCGGCCAGACGGATTGCACCCAGCCCACCGGCAGCAGCAGGCCGACGACGATGACCGCGCCCGGCACGGCATAGCCCAGGCTGGCAAGCTGCACCGTGCTGCGGGTCAGGGCACCGGGGCGGGTGCGCGCGGCCAGGGCCAGCAGCAAGGCCAGCACCGTGGCCAGGGCCGCCGACAGGCCGGCCAGCCACACGCTGTTGAGGGACCACTGCACGAACATGTGCCAGGGCAGATCGTCCCAGCCGCCCACCAGCGGACGCAGCATGAAGAGCACCGGCAGCACGAAACCGGCCAGGATGGGCAGCAGGCAGACCAGCACCGCCAGCAGGGCCGGCGTCCCGCGCAGGCGCACCGGCTGCGCTTCCTGGCTGCCGGCGCGCTGGCCGCGCAGCGATGCGAACCGCATGCGGCGCTGGGCACGGTGCTCCAGCCAGAGCAACACCGCCACGGTGAACAGCAGCAGGGTCGCGAGCTGGGCGGCGGCCAGCCGGTTGTCCATCGCCAGCCAGGCCTTGTAGATGCCGGCGGTGAAGGTCTGGATGCCGAAATAGCTGGCCACGCCGAAATCGGCCAGGGTTTCCATGAGCGCCAGGGCCACCCCGGCGGCCACGGCCGGTCGGGCCAGCGGCAGGGCCACCTCGCGGATGCGCCGGCCCAGCGGTGCACCCAGCAGCCGCGCGGCCTCCATCAGCTGGGCGGCCCGTTCGGCCAGGGCGGTGCGGGCCAGCAGGTACACATACGGGTAGAGCGAGAAGGTGAACACCCAGACCGCACCGGCGGTGTTGCGCACCTCGGGGAACACCCGGCCCCGCAGGCCGAAGCTCTCGCGCAGCCAGACCTGCAACGGCCCGGAGAACTGCAGGAAATCGGTGTAGGCATAGGCCACCACATAGGCCGGCATGGCCAGCGGCAGCAGCAGCGCCCATTCAAAGACACGGCGCCCCGGAAAGTCGAACAAGGTCACGGCACTGGCGGTGAGCATGCCCACCACCGCCACGCCCAGGGCGACGGCCACACACAGGAGCAGCGAGGTGGCGGTGTATTCCGGCAGCACCGTGCCGGCCATCTGGCGCAGCACATCCAGTGCTTGGGCGTCAAAGCTGAGCCAGGCCCCCGAGAGCGACAGCACCGGCAGCACCAGCAGCAGGGCGAGCACGATCAGGGGCGGCACGAACAACCAGCGCGGCATGGACTTTGACCTCGGTCAACACAAATGAGAATTGTAGTTATCTACAATCGTCCTCATGTTCCTCGACGTCTCCCAGCTCCAGGTCCGCTACGGCCAGCAGCCCACTGCAGCGGTGGACGGCGTGAGCCTGGGTCTGCGCGCCGGCGAGATCGGCGTGCTCATCGGCCCCTCCGGCTGCGGCAAGACCACCCTGCTGCGCGCGGTGGCCGGTCTGGAACGGGCCAGCGGCGGACGCATCGTGCTCGGGGGCGAGACGGTGAGCGAGCCCTCACGCCACGTGCCGGCCGAACAGCGCCGCATCGGCATGGTGTTCCAGGATTACGCCCTGTTCCCGCACCTGGACGTGGGCCGCAACGTGGCCTTCGGCATCGACCGCCTGCCCCGCCGCGAGCGCGAGGCCCGGGTGACCGAGGTGCTCAAGCTGGTCGGCCTGGACGGCCTGCAGTCCCGTTATCCGCACGAACTCTCGGGCGGCCAGCAGCAGCGCGTGGCCCTGGCCCGCGCGCTGGCGCCCAATCCGCGCCTGCTGTTGCTGGACGAGCCTTTCTCCAACCTCGATGTCGACCTGCGCGAACGCCTGGCGCACGAGGTGCGAGGCATCCTGAAGGCGGCCAACGCCACCGCGCTGTTCGTGACCCACGACCAGCTCGAGGCGTTCGCCATCGGCGACCGCATCGGTGTCATGCACGAAGGCCACCTGCACCAGTGGGACGACGCCTATGCGCTCTACCACCGGCCGGCCACCCGTTTCGTGGCCGAGTTCATCGGCCACGGGGTGTTCGCTCCGGCCCAGATCCGCCTCGATGGCCAGGAGGTGTCGGTCCAGACGCCGCTGGGCCGGCTGCAGGATGTGGAGGAGTGCCCCCTGCCCACCGCCTACGAGGCCGGCCTGTGCGATGTACTGCTGCGGGCCGACGACATCGTCCACGACGACGATGCGCCGGTGAAGGCCCAGATCATCCGCAAGGCATTCCGGGGCTCGGAGTTCCTCTACACGCTGCGGCTGTCGTCGGGCGAGGTGCTGATGACGCACGTGCCGTCCCACCACAACCACGCGCTGGGCGAATGGATCGGCATCCGCGCCGAGGTCGAGCACGTGGTGACGTTCGAGCGCGGGGGCGGGGCCGCCAGTCCGCCGGCCTCGGGCGTGGCGCGCCAGCCGGTCTCGCCGGCCTGAATCCTTCAGTGCTTGTGGCCGGCCTGGCCACCGTGGGCACTGCCATGGCCGGCCGGCATGGCCATCGCCCTGGCCTTGACCTCCAGGTTCTGGCGCTTCCCGTCGGGCGACTCCAGGGTCAGGTTGATCGGCAGCACGTCACCCGCCTTCACCGGGGCCTTGAGGTCCATCAGCATCACATGCAGGCCACCCGGCTTGAGTTCCACCGCCTGACCGGCCGGCAGCGACAGGGCCTGGACCGCACGCATCTTCATCACGTCCTTGTCCATGAACATCTCGTGGATCTCGACGATGCCGGCCGCCGGTGAACTCACCTCCACGACCTTGAGCGGGCTGGCGGCCGTGAGCTTCATGTAGGCGCCGGTGGCCGACTGCTGGGACACGGTGGGCCGGGCCCAGGCGTCCTTCACATCGACAGTGACACTCTGGGCAAACGCGGGCGCAGCGGCCAGCAGGACGGTCAGGAACAGGGATTTCATGGCATGGACTCCAGGGGGTCGGAAACGGGACCGGGGCAGTGTATCGCCGCCCCGGTCATGCACGCGACTCGGTCCGGTGCGGCTGCGCCCTAGCATGTGGTTCTTCCACAGGAGACACCCCATGATCCAGCTCTGCGGCTTTGCGGCCAGCAACTATTACAACAAGGTCAAGCTGGCCTTGCTCGAGAAGAACGTGCCTTTCGAAGAGCAGCTGGTCTGGGTCGGACAGACCGATGCCGCCGCCAGCCCGCTGGGCAAGGTGCCCTACATCGTGACCCCGCAGGGTCCGATCTCGGAATCGACCGTGATCCTCGAGTACATCGAGCAGGCCCATCCGCAGCACCCGCTGCTGCCGGCCGACCCGTTCGCCGCCGCCAAGGTGCGTGAACTGGTGCGCTACCTCGAACTGCACCTGGAGCTGGTGGCCCGCAACCTCTACCCCGAGGCCTTCTTCGGCGGCAAGGTGAGCGACGCGGCCAAGGAGAAGACGCTGGCCCAGCTGGAGAAGAACATCGCGGCCTTCGCCACGCTGGCGCGCTTCGCGCCCTTCGTGGCCGGCGACAGCTTCACCCTGGCCGACTGTGCCGCCGCGGTGCATCTGCCGCTGGTGGGCAGCGCCACCAAGGTCATCTATGGCCGCGATCTGCTGGCAGGCCTGCCGGTGCGGGACTACCTGCAGCAGATCAACGAGCGCCCCGCCGTGGCCCGGGTCAATGCCGACCGCAAGGCCAACACGGCGCTGATGATGCAGCGCGCCAAGGGCGGCTGACCCGGCGGGTCAGAGCGGTTCGCTGCGACGCAGCCGCTCGACCTCGTCGCGGGCCTGCTGGGCCCAGGTGCGGCGGTCGCGGCCCAGGCACTCCTCGGGCAGACCGTAATGCACCACGGCCTGCAGGCCGTCGGCGCTCAGCACGTTCCAGATCGAGGCCACCAGCGTGGTGTCGCCCACGAAAACCGGTGCCGGATGCGGCCGACCGGTGGCGGCATCGATGAAGGCCAGACCGACCGGCAGCACCGGGGCACCGGCCGAAATGGCCGCCTGGAACAGGTTGGCATGGAAAGGCAGCAGCTCCGATCCGTCGCCGGTGGTGCCCTCCGGGAACACCGAGATCACGTCGCCGGCCTGCAGACGCTCGGCCACGTGGTGCACCACACGCATCGCATCACGCCGTTTCTCGCGCTCGATGTAGAGCGTGCCGGCACCCGTGATGAGGGAGCCCAGCAGCGGCCAGTGGCGCGCATCGGCCTTGGACACGAAGCGGCTCGGCCGCGCCGCATTCATGACGATGATGTCCAGCCAGCTGGTGTGGTTGGCCACCTGCAGCAGCGGGCCACCGGTGGGCACCTCGCCCCGCACCGACAGCGCCACCCCCAGGATGCGCAGCAGGCCCCTGGACCATTCACGGACCACCAGATCGGTCTGCGCCGGTGTGAGCCGTCCGAATTCGGTGCGGATGATCCACAGCCCGCGCACCACATGCCACAGGGCATGCAGGGCCCGGCCCAGCGCACGCAGTGTCTTCACGCGCCGGCGTCCGCGTAGGCCACCTGACCACCCACCAGCGTGGTCTTCACACGGCCCGGCAGCTCATGCCCCTCGAACGGGGTGTGTTTGCCCTGGCTGCGCAGCGCCGCCGGGTCCACCCGCACCAGCGCCTCGGGATCGAACACGCACAGATCGGCCACGCCACCGACGGCCAGCCGGCCCACGCTGGCCTGCAGCGTGCCCAGGCGGGCGCCCAGCACCTGTTGCGGCCCCTGGGTGAGCACCGCCAAGGCCTTCATCAGGTCATGGCCGTCCTGCTCGGCCCAGCGGCAGGCCAGGCCCAGCAGCAGCTCGACCGCCGTCGCACCGGGTTCGGCCTCGGCAAAGGGCAGCACCTTGGCATCGGCGTCGACCGGGTTGTGGTCCGACACCAGGGCGTCGATGGTGCCATCGGCCAGACCGGCGCGCAGGGCATCGCGGTCGCGCTGCTGCCGCACCGGCGGCTGCAGGCGCAGGCGGCTGTCGTAGTAGCCGATGTCCACATCGGTCAGGTGCAGGTTGTGCACGCTCACGTCGCAGGTCACGGCCAGGCCGTCGGCCTTGGCCTGGCGCACCAGGGCCAGACCGGCGGCGCTGCTGATGCGGCACAGGTGCACGCGCGCGCCCTGCCCGCCACTGCGGATGCCGCGCATCAGCTCGAACAGGGTGTGCAGCGCAATCGTCTCGGCCGCTGCCGGCACGCCCGACAGACCCAGGCGGGTGGCCAGCGGACCGCTGGCGGCCACGCCCTTGCCCAGCCAGGCATCGTTGGGCCGCAGCCAGACGGTGTAGCCGAAGGTGGCGGCGTACTGCAGGGCCCGCTGCAGCACCTGCGTGTTGAGGATGGGCACCTCGGCCTGACCGAAGCCGATGCAGCCCGATTCGGTGAGTTCGGCCATCTCGGTCAGCACTTCGCCCTGCAGGCCCCGGGTGAGCGCTCCCACCGGGAACACGCGCGCCAGATGCAGCTTCTCGGCCCGGAAGCGCAGCATGTCGACCAGACCGGGCTCGTCGAGCACCGGGTCGGTGTCGGGCGGGCAGATCAGCGAGGTCACGCCACCGGCCACGGCGGCGGCCATCTCGCTCTCGAGCATGCCGGCGTGCTCCTGGCCGGGTTCACGCAGCCGCACCGACAGGTCGACCAGGCCAGGGGCCACCACGCAGCCGCCGGCGTCGATGGTGCGGTTGGGGTGGAAGTCGGACGCCACATGGCCGATGGCGATGATGCGGCCGGCGGCCACCGCCACGTCGGCCACTTCGTCGCGGCCGGAGGCCGGGTCCAGGACACGACCGTTCTGGATGAGGATCTTCATGGTCAGGCTTCGTTGCTGGCGACGATGGACATCACGGCCATGCGGACCGCAATGCCGAAAGTGACCTGGGGCAGGATCACGCTCTGGGGTCCGTCGACCACGGCCGAGTCGATCTCCACGCCGCGGTTGATGGGACCCGGGTGCATGACGATGGCGTCGGGCTTGGCCCAGCGCAGGCGCTCGGGCGTGAGCCCGAAGCTCTTGAAGTACTCCTGGCTGGACGGCAGCAGCGCGCCGCTCATGCGCTCGTTCTGCAGACGCAGCGCAATGACCACGTCGCAGCCCTTGATGCCTTCTTCGAGCGTGTGGCACACCCGCACACCCATGTGCGAGAGATCGGACGGCACCAGGGTGCGCGGGCCGACCACACGCAGGTCGGGGCAGCCCAGGGTGGTGAGCGCGTGGATGTCGGAGCGGGCCACGCGCGAATGCAGCACGTCGCCCACGATAGCCACCGACAGGTTGGTGAAGTCGCGCTTGTAGTGGCGGATGGTGAACATGTCCAGCAGCCCCTGGGTGGGGTGGGCATGGCGGCCGTCTCCGGCGTTCACCACATGCACATGCGGCGCCACATGCTGGGCGATCAGGTAGGGCGCACCCGACTCGCTGTGCCGCACCACGAAGATGTCGGCGGCCATGGCGCTGAGGTTGGCGATGGTGTCCAGCAGCGACTCGCCCTTGGCGGTGGAACTGCGCGCGATGTCGAGGTTGATGACGTCGGCACTCAGGCGCGTGGCCGCGATCTCGAAGGTGGTGCGGGTGCGGGTGCTGTTCTCGAAGAACAGGTTGAACACGCTCTTGCCGCGCAGCAGCGGCACCTTCTTGACCTCGCGGTTGCTCACGCTGGTGAAGCTCGCGGCGGTGTCCAGGATGTGGGTGAGCAGGTCTCGCGACAGGCCCTCGGTGGAGAGCAGATGGATCAGCTCGCCGTTGCGGTTGAGCTGCGGGTTGCGGCGGGCACTCATGGCTGACGGGCCTCCAGGTTGAACCTCAGCTGGCCGTCGTCGGTGCGGGCCAGCGACAGGGTGCGGTCGGCCGGCACCGGCAGCCGCGCGGCGGCCAGGTCGGCCTGGATCGGCAGCTCGCGGCCGCCCCGGTCCACCAGCACCGCCAGCCGCACGCTGGCCGGGCGGCCGTGGTCGAACAGCTCGTTGAGCACCGCGCGCAGGGTGCGGCCGGTGAACAGCACATCGTCGATCAGCAGCAGGTGGGCGCCGTTCACATCGAAGGGCAGCGAGGTCTGGCGGGCATGGGCCAACCCGCGCTGCGCAAAGTCGTCGCGGTGCAGGGCCGAGGACACGATGCCCGGCTCGCCGCTGCGGCCCAGATCGCGCTGCAGCCGTTCGGCCAGCCAGGCGCCACCCGAGGTGATGCCCACCAGCTGGGTGGGTTGCGGGCCGCCGGCCAGCAGGGCGGTGACGCCGCTGCGCAGCGCGCCATACAGCGCCTCCGCGTCGGGCAGGGGGTAATCCGGCATGGGATTCAAGGCAGGCTCCTCAGGAACTGTTCCAGGATGATGCAGGCCGACGCCGCATCGGCGTCGGCGGCACCCAGGGCATGGGCTTCGGTGGTGCTGTAGCGTTCGTCCACCTCGAACACCGGCAGGCCGTGGCGGCCGCGCAGCTGGCGGGCAAACCGGCGCGCCAGGGCCGTGTTCTCGTGCTCGGCACCGTCGGGATGAAAAGGCACGCCCACCACCAGGGCATCGGGCTGCCAGTCGCGCAGGATGGCGGCCACCTGGGGCCAGCGGGCATCGCCTTCGGCCCGCAGCGTGGGGCGCGGGGTGGCGGTGCGGGTGAGGCGGTTGCCGGTGGCCACCCCGGTGCGCTTGCGGCCCACGTCGAAGGCGACGAAGGTCTGGCAGTGTGCGGGCACCGCGATGGCGTCAGGCGTGGCCGGCATCGCGGGACAGCATCCAGGGTTGCAGGCCCAGCAGGGCCATGGCGCGTTCGTAGCGCTGGTCCACCGGGGCCTCGAAGATGATGGCGGGATCGGCCTGCACCGTGAGCCAGGAGTTCTCGGTGATCTCGGATTCGAGCTGGCCCTTGGCCCACGAGGCGTAACCCAGCGACACGAACACCCGCCTCGGCCCGGCCCCCAGGGCCATGGCCTCCAGCACATCACGGGAGGTGGTCATCTCCAGGCCGCCGGGAATGGTCAGGGTGGAGGCATACACCCCCTCGCCGTCGTCGCCCACCGCGTCGTGCAGCACGAAGCCGCGCTCGGTCTGCACCGGGCCGCCCTGGAACACCGGCTGCAGGGCCAGATCGTCGCGCCCCAGGGCGAGATCGACCTTCTCGAACAGGCGCGGCAGCAGGATCTCGCCGGGCTTGTTGATGATCAGCCCCAATGCACCCCGCTCGCTGTGCTCGCACATGAACACCACGCTGCGGCCGAAAAGCTCGTCGCTGAGGCCGGGCATCGCAATCAGGAAATGATTGGTCAGGTTGATGGGGGCAGAATCAGCGGGCATCGGCGGATTTTAAGCCGCCACCCCCACCCTTCCTGCCCCGCGGGCCTCCCGACATGCAACGCTTCGACAGTGGACTCATGTGGTTCCGGCGCGACCTGCGCGCCTCCGACAACACTGCCCTGCACCACGCCCTGGCCAGCTGCCGGCGCGTGTGGTGCGTCTTCGTGTTCGACCGCGACATCCTCGATCCCCTGCCGCGTGCCGATCGCCGGGTCGAGTTCATCCGCGAATCGCTGGTGGAGCTCGACGCCCGGTTGCGCGAGATGGGTCAGGCCCATGGCGTGGAGAGCGCCGGCCTGATCGTGCTGCACGACACCGCCCGCAGCGCCATCCCGGCGCTGGCCCAGCGTCTGGGCGTGCAGGCGGTGTTCACCAACCACGACGACGAGCCGGCCGCCCTGGCCCGCGATGCCCGGGTGCTGGGCGACCTGGCCCATGCCGGCATCATCCTGCGCAGCTTCAAGGACCATGTGATCTTCGAACGCCGCGAGGTGCTGACCCAGGCCGGCGGGTGCTTCGGCGTGTTCACGCCCTACAAGAACGCCTGGCTCAAGGCCCTGCGCGACGAGCACCTCAAGGCCTGGCCGGTCGAGCCGCTGGCCGGCGCGCTGGCGCCGCGACCGGCCGAACATGCCAGGCCGGTGCCCACGCTGCAGGACATCGGCTTCGAGCCGACCAACCTGGCGCAGCTGCCCATGCCCACCGGCGCCCGCGGCGCACAACGCCTGCTTGACGATTTCGTGCAGCGCATCGACCGGTACCAGGAAGCCCGTGACTTCCCGGCCATCAAGGGTCCCAGCTACCTCAGCGTGCACCTGCGCTTCGGCACGGTGTCGGTGCGGCAGCTGGCCTCGCTGGCCTGGCCCATGCACCTGCAGGGCATGGCCGGCGCGAGCAACTGGCTCTCCGAGCTGATCTGGCGCGACTTCTACCACCAGATCATGGCCAACTTCCCGCACGTGACGGAGCGGGCCTTCAAGCCGGAATACGACCGCATCGCCTTCGAGCACGGGGCCAGGGCCGAGGCGCTGTTCCAGGCCTGGTGCGAGGGCCGCACCGGCTACCCGCTGGTGGATGCCGCCATGGCCCAGATCAACCAGACCGGCTACATGCACAACCGCTTGCGCATGGTGGTGGCGAGCTTCCTGGTCAAGGACCTGGGGCTGCACTGGCAATGGGGCGAGCGCTACTTTGCAGAAAAGCTGATCGACTTCGACCTGGCCGCCAACAACGGCGGCTGGCAGTGGGCCAGTTCCAGCGGCTGCGATGCCCAGCCCTACTTCCGCATCTTCAACCCGGTGAGCCAGAGCGAGAAGTTCGATGCCCAGGGCAGGTTCATCCGCCGCTACCTGCCGCAGCTCGAGGGCCTGTCGGACAAGTCCATCCATGCACCGTGGGCTGCACCGGCGATGGAGCGGCTCTCAGCCGGCGTGGAACTGGGGGTGAACTACCCGCACCCGGTGGTCGACCACGCGCTCGCACGGGAGAAGACGCTGGAGCGCTACGCCGTGGTCAAGAAGGCCGCCTGAGGGCCTTCTCCACCCGGCTCCGGTCAGCCGGCCTCGGCCGGCGCGTGGGCGTAGCGGGCCACCAGGGCCAGCAGATCGTCTTCGGCGTAGGGCTTGCCCAGGTAGTGGTCCACGCCGAGTTCCCGTGCGTGGTCGCGGTGCTTCTCGGCAATGCGCGAGGTGATCATGATCACCGGCAGGCCCTTGAGGGACGGGTCGTTGCGGATGTTGCGCACCAGGTCGAAACCGTCCATGCGCGGCATCTCGATGTCCGACAGCACCACCGCGGGCCGCTCGGCCTGCAGCCGCTCCAGTGCCTGCAGGCCATCGGCGGCCAGCGCCACGCGGTAGCCCTCGCGCTGCAGCATGCGCTGCGTGACCCGGCGCACGGTGATGGAATCGTCCACCACCAGCACCAGCGGCACGCCGGCCACCACCGCGTCGGACGCGCTGCCTGCGGGTCCGCCCGCTGCCGGGGCGGCCAGCCTTGCAGCCACCCAGCCACGCACCTGCTCGCCGTACACGGTGGACAGGGCCACCGGGTTGTAGATCAGCACCACCGCGCCGGACGCCAGCACCGACATGCCGGCCAGGCCGGGCAGGCGCGAGAGCTGAGCACCCAGGTTCTTCACCACGACTTCCTGGCTGCCGAGCACCTCGTCCACATGGACCGCCACCCGCTGGGCCGCACTGCGGAAGATGACCACCGGCAAGGTGCGGCCCTGGGTCTCCGTGGAGGCCGCAGAGGCCTGCAACAGGGCACCGGACCAGTAGAACGGCACCGACTCGCCGGCGTAGTCCATCTGGCCGCTGGCATAGGCAGCTTCCAGTTCGGCCGCCGACACCCGCCGCACCAGTTCGACCAGGTTGGAGGGCACACCCACCGTCTGGTCACCCGCGCGCAGCATGACCACCTGCGTGACCGCCGTGGTCAGGGGCAGCACCAGCGTGAAACGCGTCCCTTCGCCGGCACGGCTGGCGGTCTCCACCCGACCACCCAGGCCCACGACATCGCTGCGCACCACATCCATGCCGATGCCCCGGCCCGCCAGTTCCGACACGCTCTGCGCCGTGCTGATGCCAGGCTCGAACACCAGCTGGGCCACGCGCGGATCGGCCGCCGGCACGCTGTCGTCGATCAGGCCGGCGGCCATTCCCTTTTCGCGCAGGCGGTCCAGGTCGAGGCCGTTGCCGTCATCGGCAAACACCACCGACACATCGTTGAGTTCCTGGGTGAGCGTGATCTCGATCCGGCCCTCGGCAGGCTTGCCCCGTGCCGCACGCACCTCGGGCGCCTCGATGCCGTGCACAACACAGTTGCGCAACAGATGTTCGAACGATGCGGTCATGCGGTCGAGCACGCCCCGGTCCATCTCGATGTTGCCGCCGGTGATGTCGAGCCGCACCTGCTTGCCGGTTTCCTTGGAGGCCTGCCGCACCACGCGGTAAAGGCGTTCGGAGATGCCCTCGAACTCCACCATGCGGGTGCGCAGCAGGTCGCGCTGGAGTTCGCGTGTCTGACGGGCCTGGGCGACCAGGCTGTCTTCGGTCGATTCCACCGCCCGCTGCAGGTTGCGCTGCACCGTGGCCACGTCGTTGACCGACTCGGCCATCATGCGGGTGAGTTCCTGCACGCGGGTGAAGCGGTCGAACTCCAGCGGATCGAACGACTGGTCGGCGTCGCGCGCCTGGGCCAGCCGGGACTGCATCTGGGATTCGGCCTGCAGTTCGATGTCGCGCAGCTGCTGGCGCAGGCGATCGAGGTTGCCGGTGAGGTCCTTGAGCGATGCCCGCAGGGTCACGAGTTCGGACTCCATGCGCGACCGGGTGATCAGCACTTCGCCGGCCTGGTTGACCAGCCGGTCCAGCAGCTCCGGGCGCACGCGCACCGCACTCTGGTTGCGGGCCGCCAGCGCCACGGGCGCCTGCGGCGTGGTCAGGCCGGTCAGTCCGGTGCTGGTGCTGACGGTGGCGATCGGCGCCGGCGGGGCGGTGGCCGCCTCAGGCTCGGTCTCCAGCCCGTCGGCCACGGGCAGGGCCGAGGTGTCGCCCTCGGGCGCGGTCTGCAGCACGTCCTGCGCGGCCTCGGGATGGCGCAGCTGATCGAAGCGGGCGACGATGGCATCGAATGCTGCCTGCAGCGGCTCGATGTCGGTCGAGCGCTGCACGTCGGAGCCCAGCCGCTCGGCCACGGTTTCCATGCGGTGGGCCATTTCGCCCAGGCGCAGCGCGCCCGCCAGCCGGGCACTGCCCTTGAGCGTGTGCAGGTTGCGCAGCACCTCGGCCCGCGCACTGGCGTTGTCCGGGCGGGCGCTCCACTGCCGCAGTGCGCCCGCGAGCTGGGGCAGCAACTCGTCGGCTTCCTCGCTGAAGATGGGGAACAGATCGACGTCGATGGTGTCGACGGCATCGATGTCGTCATCGATGTCCTGCACCGCAGCGGCCCGCCGCTGGACCGGCCTGGCCGGCTGCACGGCGGTGGGCAGGGGGGATTCGGGTGCCTGCACCGGCTGCGCCGGTTCCTGTGCCGTGGCGGGTTCGTCGGCTTCCTCGATGGCGGTGTCGGTGATGCCATCGGACGACACCCCCAGATGCGCCTGGCTGGCCGCCTCGCGCACCGCGGCCAGCAGACCGGCGTCCGGTTCCTTGAGGAATCCGGCCGCGAACTGGTGCAGAAGGCGCCGGATGTCTTCGGCGGCATCGACGAACAGGCGCGCCAGCGAGGTCGATGCGACAAAGCCGTCCTGCTGGTGCGCGGCCACCATGCCCAGGGCATGCTCCAGCGCGCGGGCCATCTGCGACAGGCCGTCGAACCCGACCGTGGCCGAACTGCCCGCCAGCGAATGGGCCAGGGCCTCGGCGGCGTCCGGCACCGGCTCATGGCTCTCCAGCGCCCATTCGGACAGCAGGGTGCTCAGGCGGCGGGACCACTCGTCCGCCTCGTTGAGATACACGTTGAACAGCTTGAGCCCGATGCGCAGCGGGCCGATGACCCGAACCTGCTCGTCGGACGGCTCGTCCGGCAGGACTTGCGGCTCGGGCGTGTCGATCGGCGCCCCGCTCAGCTCGATGGCCTCCACGGACTCGACGAACTCGACCGTCTCTGTCACTGCCGGCACCGCCACCGGCTCGTCCACCGGATCGGGCTCGAGGAATTCGGCGTCGTCGTACGAGGCAAAGATGGACTCGGGCGCGGCCGTCTCGGACCTTGCCTGCGGTTCGGGTTCGGTTGCAGCGGGCGCGGCGGGTGCGGGATCGGCGAAGGCCTCGAGACTGCCCAGATCGATGTCCGCCAGTTCGGGCAAGGGCACCGGATCGGCCGGCAGGTCGGGCAGGGGCTGGGTGTCGAGATCGATCACCTCGACCAACGGGTCGTCGGGCTGCTCCGTCTCGACGGCGGGGGTCTGGCGCATCGGCTCCAGCGGAACCGGCGCCGACTGGTCGCGCAGGGCTTCTGCGCTGCGGCGGAACGCGTCTGCGGTCCATACCGAGGTGCGGCCGGCTGCGATGTCGTCGGCCCACTGGCCGAAGGCCTGCAGCGCCTGCGACGACAGGTCGAGCAGATCGCTGCCGGCTGCGCGTTGCTCGGCCAGCGTGGCATTGAGCAGCTGCTCCATGGCCCAGGCTGCATCTCCGAACTCGCCCAGCCCCACCATGCGTGAACTGCCCTTGAGGGTGTGAAAGGCGCGCCGCAGGGTCGTGAGCTGCTCCAGATCGCGGCCCTGAGCACGCAGCTGGACCACGGCCTCCTGGCCGTTGCCCACCACTTCACGGGCCTCTTCCAGGAAGATGCCCAGCAGGTCATCGTCATCCACCTCGTCGGCGGTGGTGCCGGTGTCTGCCGGCACCGGCGCGCTGACGACGGTGGACGTGCTGAGATCCACCAGTGCCTGGGCTCCGGCCAACGGATCGTTGGCCACCACGGCGTCCGCGGCCTCCCGCGCTGCCCGGGCCACCGCCGGCTGATCGGCCAGCGAGGCCTGCTCGGCCAGCTGATCCAGCGCCTGGGTGATGTCGACCAGCGGCGTGCCTTCCTGCACGCTCTCCACCACCTCCTGCACCCCCTGGCTGAGCTCCAGCGCGTCCTGGGCGGGCGACGGTCCGGCCACGTCGGCGGAACCGACCCGGCCCATCACCGGCATGAGCTCGCCAGACTGGTCATCGAACACGAAGAGCTTGCGGGCCAGGGTGGGCTGGTAGTTCAGCATGTCCACCAGGAAGCTCAGGGCACTGAGGTTGTCGCCGAGCAGCTGGAAGGTGCCGGCGGCGCGCGCCTGAACCCCGTCGACCTCGGTGTCGATCATCTGCTCGACCGAGGTGCGCATTCGGGCCACCGCCTGGACCGCCTGATCAAGGCCCAGGACCGACAGCACGCCACGCATCTGCGCGAACTGGCTGGCGGCCACGTGCAGGCCAGCCTTGTCCTGGGGATCGCGGAAGAACTGGTCCAGCGCCTTCTCGGCCTCGCCCAGCGAGACCTTGAGTTCGCCCACCACACTGCCCATGGTCTGGCGGTCGCTGACCCGGCTGTAGAGCTGCTCCATCCAGACATCGAGCGGCTGGGCCGGCGCACCGGACATGGCACCGTCCAGGCGGGATGCCAACGCCTGGCTGCGCTCGGTCAGCTCGGTGGCGTCGGGGTCGAAGTCGTCGAACACCGCTTCCAGGTACAGGGTGACCGTGGCCACCTCCATCGCCAGTTCGGCGCTCACGCCGGTGGGCGAAGCGACGGCGTGCTCGGCGGCCCGCACCAGGGATGCTGCCAGCGCGGTGCTGGCAGGATGCAGCTTGAGCAGGGAATCGGCGATCAGGCCGATCTGCTCGTGCGCAGGCCGGGCACGGGCAGCGTCTCCACCGGCAAACAGGGACCAGGTCTCCTTGGCGGCATGGATGCGTTTGCGGGCCTGGGCCAGGATGGCCGGATCGTAGCGGCCGAGCGAAGCCTGCTGGTAGTCGACCGACGCCAGCCCCTGCAGACCATAGGCCTGACGCACCGTGTGCAGCTGGGGTGTGCGGGCTGCATCGGCACCCTGGGCCTGGGCACAGAAGAAGAGCAGGTCGTGCAGCAGGGTTTCGGACACCTGGGTCTTGCCCTGCTGGAGGCTGGTGAACTGCAGCAGCACGCGGGAGGTGGCCCGCTTCACATGCACGTCGGCCGGGATCAGGCCCGCTGCCTGGGCTTCGAAGAAGCCCGCGGCGACGCGCCAGAAGGTGCGCTGCCGGGGCGCGGTGGCACCCGCCGAGAGACCGGCACACAGACGGGCCAGCGACTGCAGCGATGCAGGGCTGTGGGTCTTGACCACCAGCAGCACCAGCCGGTCCAGCATGGACCGCAAGGTCGGGCTGGGCTGTTGCCCGGTCACGCCCTCGGGCGCGGGCAGCTCGATGCCGCGATGCTCGGCCGGCCAGAGGTCGGCCGGGTGGATGCGCTCGGCGCCGGCAACTTCCTGCACCTCGCGGTACTGGGGAAACAGGGCCACGGCCGGCAGCTGCCGGCCACGCAGGACCCGCTCGAGGTATTCGATCAAGGCAAAGCCGGCTCGCTCCACCCGGGCTGCCGCATCGGTCGTGCAGGCGTCGGGGCGCTGCACGAAGCGCTGCACGGCAGCCTCCATGCCGCGCAACACCTGGGCCGGGGCACTGAGCCCGACCAGCTCCAGGGCACCCACCGCCTGGTGGATCTGCTGCCGGGCCAGCCGCAGCGAAGCGGGATCGGCCAGCTCCAGATCGCCCTGGCGCGCCTGTTCGTGGTCCCTCAGGAACCGGCGGATGGCCTTGTTGGCGGCATCGAGCGATTTGCGGAGCTCCTCGAACACCCAGGCCAGCGGCCCCAGGTCTGCATCGGGGCTGTCCTTCGGTGCGCTGTCGGTGACGGGGTCAAGCATGGGCGTCCGTGGTGGGCTGGCGGGAGGGGGTCGAGCGGCGGGTCTCAGGCGATCTTGAAACGCGCCACGGACTGGCGAAGTTCTTCCGCCATGGCGGACAGTTCACGCACCTGCTGGGCCGTGGAACGGGTGCCTTCACCGGTCTGCTCGGTCACGGCAAAGATGTGCTGGATGTTGCCGGCCACCTCGTTGGCCGAATCGGCCTCGCGGGACGCGGCATCGGAAATCTGCTCGATCAGCTCGGCCAGTCGGCGCGACACGCGGTCGATCTCGGACAGTGCGGTACCGGCGTTGTCCGACAGCTTGGCCCCTTCCACCACACCCTGGGTGGAGCGCTCCATGGCGGCCACGGCGTCCTGGGTGTCGGTCTGGATGGCCTTCACCAGCGCGGCAATCTGGCGCGTGGCATCGGCGGAACGCTCTGCCAGACGCTGCACTTCTTCCGCCACCACCGAGAAGCCGCGACCGGCTTCACCGGCAGACGCTGCCTGGATGGCGGCGTTCAGGGCCAGCACGTTGGTCTGTTCGGTGATGTCGGAGATCAGTTCGGTGATCTCGCCGATCTCCTGGGACGATTCGCCCAGCCGCTTGATCCGCTTGGAGGTTTCCTGGATCTGGTCGCGGATGGCGTTCATGCCGCCGATGGCGTCCTGCACGGCCTGCAGACCGGATTCGGCGGCCTGCAGCGAGGCCCGCGCCACCTGGGCCGACTCCTGCGCCTGACCGGACACCTGGTTGATGCGCTGCGCCATGTCCAGCACCGACTGACCGGTTTCGCGGATCTCGCGCAGCTGTTCGGTGGAGGCCGCCAGCAGCTCGGTGGAGGTGGCTTCCACCGCCGAGGTGGTCTGCGCCACCCGGGTGGCCGTGGCCTGCACGTTGCCCACCAGCGATCGCAGTTCTTCCACCGTGTAGTTCACCGAGTCGGCGATGGCGCCGGTGATGTCCTCGGTCACGGTGGCTTCCTGGGTCAGGTCGCCTTCGGCCACCGTCTGGAGTTCGTTCATGAGCCGCAGAATGGCCGCCTGGTTGGCGTCGTTGATGCGTTTGGCGTCCTGCTCCTGCGCCTCGGCGGCGAGCCGCTGGGCTTCGGCCACGAGCTGGCGCTGCCGGCTGTCCTGCAGCTGCACATAGGCCAGACCGGCCGCGCACAACAGGGCAAAGGTGGCCGAGATCAGCAGTGCGGCGAATTCGGTACCGCCCAGACCCGAGCGCGACGACAGGCTCTCCTGCAGCTGCTGCAGGCCCAGCCGCAGCGGCTCGCTCTCGTTGACGATGCCCACCTGGGCCTCGCGGGCCGACACCAGGCCCTGCAGGTTGCCCAGGATGGCGCCGGCTTCGGTGCGGGTCTGTTCGTAGCGCTGCAACAGCGCGTTCAGGCGCTCCTTGACCTGCTCGTCGGTGGCGGGACGCAGGCGCAGCTCCTCGCTGCCCTTGAGCAGACCCTCGGAAATCTCCTTGAAGGTGTTGAGGTCCTTGCCCAGCAGGAACACGGCCTCCGGGCTCACGCCTTCGGCGGTCAGGAACTCGTTGGCCGACTTGCCGATGCGCTGGGTCAGCATCACCAGCTGGCCCGCCGCCGAGATCTCGGCGGCCGGCGCGTTCTGCTGCAGCTTGAGCGAGGAGATGGTCTCGGCGATCTCCAGCAGGTCGGACGACTCGCGGTTGACGGTGCGCAGTGCGTTGCCCACCTGGGTCAGGATGGCCTGCTGGGCCAGCACGGTGCGGGCGTTGGCTTCGGCCTGGTCCACCTTGGGCAGCAGGGTATCGAGCTGGGCACTGTATTCGGCACTCAGGGCGTCGAGCGCCATGTCGCCGTCGCCCTGCTTCAGGCCCCGCACGCTGCGGGTGAGCACGCTGATGCTGTCCTGCACCTCGGCAAAGGCCGACGGGCTGCCCACCAGCGCCTGGGACACGCTCTTGGCCAGTCGCTGCGACTGCATCAGGGCCTGACCGCTGGTGGCCACCTGCTGACCGATCTTTTCGGTCTGGCTCAGCACGAAGAAGGTGATGGCACCCAGCACCACCAGACCGAAGGCCAGCAGCACGGCCAGGGTTCGCTGGTGCTGTTCGGCCGGCTTGCGGCCCAGCAGCGGCACCGACACCAGTCCGCCCCCGGCGAGCAGCTGCTCGTCGTCCGGACTGAGGTCCACGGCACCGAAGGGCGCATCGTCCGTGGGAGCCAGACGGGCGGCTGCCAGCTCGGCCACGTCCTGGTCGGTCACGGTGGACAAGTCGGGCTCGTCAGCCGGTTTCTTCTTGAAAAGACCCTGGAATCGGTCAAGCGCGGCCATGTAATCACCTTCCCTGAGAAATAACGGATGACGTAGTGCAGACGGGCCAAGCCCTCAGGCAGCGATCAGGAGGAACCCGGGTTCGCTGACCAGCTGCTGCAGATCGATTTCGTGCCAGCGTTGACCCTGGCCATCCACCAGGGCACGCGTGATGAACGGCGGATCGTCCGGGCTGCGATCCTCGATGGCCGCGAACTGGCCCGGGCTGCGCAGACCCAGCAGGCGATCGATCCACAGCACGGCATTCAGGCCCAGGGCGGCATGCAGGCTCACCAGGCGCGACTCGGACGTGGTCCGGTCCGACGTGCCGGCCGAGGAGCCCAGGCCCATCAGGTGCGCCAGGTCGATGACGCCGTTGAGTCCGCCCCGCAGGTTGGCCACGCCCACGAACCAGTCCTTGGTGTAGGGCACCCGCTGGATCGGCGCCAGCGGAAAGATCTCCCCGGACTGCACCAGCGGCAACAGGAACCGGCGGCCGCCGGCCTCGATGGCCAGCCAGGTGGCTGCCACGGCCTCGGACCGGGCGACCGTCAGACGCTCTGCCAGCCTTTCCTGCAACTCCTTGAGCGACTGTCGTTTGGCCATGCTGGGCGGGGGTACTTGGGGTGTCAGGTCTTGGGGTTGTCGCCTTTGGCAATCGCGGCGATCTTGGAGAGGAGCTCTTCGGCGTTCACGGGTTTGGTGACGTAGTCACGCGCTCCCTGGCGCATGCCCCACACCCGGTCGGTCTCCAGGCTCTTGCTGGTGCACATGATGATGGGGATGTGCGCGTACTTCGGGTCCTTGCTGATCGCCCGGGTCGCCTGGTAGCCATTCTGGTTGGGCATGACGACGTCCATCAGGATGAGGTCGGGCTTTTCGGCGTCAAGCTGACCAAAGGCAGCCTCCGCGTTCTCGGCGGTACAGACGGTGTAGCCATTTTTTCCCAGCAGGTCCGAGAGGAACATCAGCTCGGTCTTGGAGTCGTCCACGACGAGGATCTTGCGAATGGGGGTCGGTGCAGTGGCCATCAAGCGACTCCGGTGAGGTTGGACCCGAACTGCTGCACCGCTTGCAGCAGCTGGTCTTTGGTGAAGGGTTTGGTGAGGTAGTCCTGGGATCCGACCATGCGGCCGCGCGCCTTGTCGAACACGCCGTCCTTGGACGACAGCATGACCACCGGAATGCCGGCAAAGCGCGCATTGCGCTTGATGATGGCGCAGGTCTGGTAGCCGTCCAGCCGCGGCATGAGGATGTCGCAGAAGATCAGGTCGGGCTGGTAGTCGTTGATCTTGGCCAGGGCGTCGAACCCGTCTTCGGCCAGAAGGACCTCGTGACCTCCCTGCTTGAGGAAGATCTCGGCACTGCGGCGGATGGTGTTGCTGTCGTCGACGACAAGGACCTTCAAGGGCGCTGCGTTGCTCACGGTGCGAGGACTCCCGGATGTTGGACCGTCAGGACTGGGATCGGCCGGATCGCGCAAATGTAGCGGTCATGTTAACGAGATAGCCACCCTGACTTACCAGGGCCGTGGTGCGCCGACGACAGGTCAGATCTGCACCATCTCGAAGTCTTCCTTGCGGGCGCCACACTCGGGGCAGGTCCAGTTCATGGGGACATCGGCCCAGGCGGTGCCGGGGGCGATGCCGTGCTCGGGTGCGCCGGCGGCTTCGTCGTAGATCCAGCCGCAGATCAGGCACATCCAGGTCTTGTTGTCGGTCATTTGGTCAGAAGCCCTATCGTAGAATGGCGCGATTGTATCGGCGCACCACGACGGTCCACGCCCCGGGGAAATCCGATGCACGGCCGCTGATTCCGGGTGAATGGACAGCCTCCTGGTGAACGCGAACCCCCTTGCCGGATGCACGTTGCGAGCCATGCCCGAAACCCCTCCCGATTCCCCCCGCGACGACAGCCACCCGCCCGCCTCCCTTCCCTGCGTGCTGGTCTTCAATGCCAACGACCCCAGCGGTGCCGGCGGCCTGAGCGCCGACCTCACCGCCATGAGCAGCGCTTCGGTGCATGTGCTGTCGGTGGTCACCGGTGCCTATGTGCGGGACACCAGCGAGGTGCACGATCACATCGCCTTCGACGAGGAAGCGGTGGTCGACCAGGCCCGCTGCGCGCTGGAGGACATGCCGGTGCAGGCCTTCAAGGTGGGGTTCGTGGGCACGCCCGAGAACCTCAGCGCCATTGCCGGCATCACCAGCGACTACACCGACGTGCCGGTGGTGGCCTACATGCCCGACCTGTCCTGGTGGGACGAGATGGCGATCGACACCTACCTGGACGCCTTCACCGAACTGCTGCTGCCCCAGACCACGGTCCTGGTGGGCAACCACAGCACCCTGTGCCGGTGGCTGCTGCCCGAATGGGAAGGTGACCGCCCGCCGAACGCCCGCGAGATCGCCCGCGCCGCCGCCGTCCACGGCGTGCCCTACACGCTGGTGACCGGCTTCAACGCGGCCGACCAGCACCTGGAAAGCCACCTGGCATCGCCCGAGTCGGTGCTGGCCAGCGCCCGGTACGAACGCTTCGAGGCCACCTTCAGCGGAGCCGGCGACACCTTGTCGGCCGCGCTGTGCGCCTTGATCGGTGGCGGTGCCGACCTGCAGTCGGCCTGCGCCGAAGCCCTGACCTACCTCGACCAGTGCCTGGACGCCGGTTTCCAGCCCGGCATGGGGCACGCCGTGCCGGACCGCCTGTTCTGGGCCCACGAAGACGAACCCGACGACGATGCCGCCGATCCGCAGCAGGACGCCGGCACCGACAGCACCCTGGATGCCGACGATTTCCCGCTCGACACCACCCGCCATTGAGCAGAACGCCACCTCCCTACCCGCCATGACCGACCGCAACCAGATCCTGTTCGACCGTGCCAAGACCCTGATCCCCGGCGGCGTCAATTCGCCGGTGCGCGCCTTCCGTGCGGTGGGCGGCACCCCCCGCTTCGTGCAGAAAGCCCAGGGCGCCTACTTCTGGGACGCCAACGGTCAGCGCTACATCGACTACATCGGCTCCTGGGGGCCGATGATCCTGGGCCATGGCCATCCGGCCGTGGTGGAAGCGGTGCAGAAGGCCGTGCTGGAAGGCTTCTCCTACGGCGCCCCGACCGAGCGCGAAGTGGAGCTGGCCCAGGCCATCGTGGACATCGTGCCGAGCATCGAGATGGTGCGCCTGGTGTCATCCGGCACCGAAGCCGGCATGAGCGCCATCCGCCTGGCGCGCGGCGCCACCGGCCGCAAGAAGATCATCAAGTTCAACGGCTGTTACCACGGCCATGCCGACGCGCTGCTGGTCAAGGCCGGCTCCGGCCTGGCGACCTTCGGCCACCCCACCAGCTCCGGCGTGCCGCCCGAGGTGGTGCAGCACACGCTGGTGCTCGAGTACAACGACATCGCCCAGCTGGAAGAAGCCTTTGCCGAACACGGCAGCGACATCGCCTGCCTGATGATCGAGCCGATCGCCGGCAACATGAATTTCGTGCGGGCCAGCGTGCCCTTCGTGAAACGTTGCCGCGAGCTGTGCACGCAGCACGGCGCCCTGCTGGCCTTCGATGAAGTCATGACCGGCTTCCGTGTGGCCCTGGGCGGCGCCCAGAGCGTCTACGCGAAGCTGATCCCCGGCTTCGAGCCCGACATGACGGTGATGGGCAAGGTGATCGGAGGCGGCATGCCGCTGGCAGCGTTCGGCGCCAAGCGCGCCGTGATGGAGCAGCTCGCCCCCTTGGGCGGGGTGTACCAGGCCGGCACCCTCTCGGGCAACCCGGTGGCCACCGCCTGCGGCCTGGCCACCCTGGCCGAGATCCGCAAACCCGGTTTCTACGAGGCGCTGGGCCAGCGCACGCGCTCGCTGGTCGAGGGGCTGAAGGCCGCGGCCGATGCCGAAGGCGTGCCGTTCTGCGGCGACAGCGAAGGCGGCATGTTCGGCTTCTTCCTGCTGCCCGAGCTGCCGCAGAACTACCCCACCGTCATGACCACCGACGGTGCGAAGTTCAATGCCCTGTTCCACGGTCTGCTGGACCGCGGCATCTACATCGCCCCGGCGCTGTACGAGGCCGGCTTCGTGAGCGCGGCCCATACCGAGCAGGACATCGCGGACACCGTCTCGGCCGCCCGCGAGATCTTCAAGCAGTTCAATGCCTGAAGTGGCGCACGCCTGAGAAGACCATCACCACGCCGCGCTCGTCCGCGGCGGCTATCACTTCCTGATCGCGCATCGAGCCGCCCGGCTGGATGACGCAGCTGGCGCCGGCATCCACCACCACGTCCAGGCCGTCGCGGAACGGGAAGAAGGCGTCGCTGGCCACGGCCGTGCCCTGCAGCGTGAGCTTCGCGTGGCCGGCCTTGATGCTGGCGATGCGGGCCGAATCCAGGCGACTCATCTGGCCGGCGCCCACGCCCATCGTCATGCCGTCCTTGCAGAAGACGATGGCGTTGCTCTTGACGAACTTGGCCACCTTCCAGGCGAACATCAGGTCATCGAGCTGCTGTTCGGTGGGCTGCAGCTTGGTCACCACCTTCAGGTCGGCGCGCTGCAGCACATGGTTGTCGGCGCTCTGGATCAGCAGGCCCGAGCCGATGCGCTTGATGTCGCTGAGGTTCAGGCCCCGCTCCCAGGCGGTGGCGCCACCCGGGGGCAGCGCGATCTCGAGCACGCGCACATTCACCTTGGACTTGAACACCTCCAGCGCCTCGGCCGAGTAGCCGGGGGCCATCAGCACTTCCACGAACTGCTTGCTCACGGCCTCGGCCGCCGCCTTGTCCAGCGGGCGGTTGAAGGCAATGATGCCGCCGAAGGCGCTGGTCGGATCGGTCTGGAAGGCCTTGCTGTAGGCCTGCAGCGGGTCTGCGCCCACGGCCACGCCGCAGGGGTTGGCGTGCTTGACGATGACGCAGGCGGGCGCTTCGAAGCTCTTGACGCACTCCCACGCGGCATCGGCGTCGGCGATGTTGTTGTAGGACAGTTCCTTGCCCTGCAGCTGGCGGGCAGTGACCAGCGAGCCGGGCGCCGGGTGCAGGTCGCGGTAGAACGCCGCCGTCTGGTGCGGGTTCTCGCCGTAGCGCAGGTCCTGCAGCTTGACGAAGCGGCCGTTGGCCTGAGCGGGGTATTCGCTGCGCTGGGGCACCGCTGCCGTTTCGTCGAATTCGATGGCCGACAGGTAGTCGCTGATGGCGGCGTCGTAGTTGCTGATGCGATTGAACGCTGCCACCGACAGGGCGAAACGGGTCTTGAGCGAGAGCTTGCCGTGCGCCTGCAGCTCTTCCACGACACCGGCGTACTGCGAGGCATCGGTCAGCACCGCCACGTCCTTCCAGTTCTTGGCCGCGCTGCGCACCATGGCCGGACCGCCGATGTCGATGTTCTCGATCGCGTCGTCCAGCGTGCAGCCGGCCTTGGCCACGGTGGCCTCGAACGGGTAGAGGTTGACCACCAGCAGGTCGATGGTGGCGATGCCGTGGGCCTGCAGCGCGGCCATGTGCTCGGGCAGATCGCGCCGGGCCAGCAGGCCGCCGTGCACCTTGGGGTGCAGCGTCTTGACACGGCCGTCCAGCATTTCAGGGAAGCCGGTGACCTCGGCCACTTCGGTGACCGGCAGGCCCTGGTCGGCCAGCAACCGGGCGGTGCCGCCGGTGGAGATCAGGGACACGCCGAGGCGGTGCAGGGCCTGGGCGAGTTCGACGATGCCGGTCTTGTCGGAGACGGAGATGAGTGCGCGCATGGGAAGGGTGGATGTGATGGAAATTCAGTCGATGAGGCCGTGTTCGACCAGTTTCTTGCGCAGGGTGTTGCGGTTCAGGCCCAGCCATTGCGCGGCACGCGACTGGTTGTGCTGGGCCTGCTCCATCACCACCTCGAGCAGCGGCCGCTCCACCGCCTTGACCAGCATGTCGTAGAGGTGGGCCGGCTCGGTGCCGTCGAGGTCCTGGAAGTAGCCCTCCAGGCTGGAGCGCACGCAATCGTGCAGGTTGTTCTTTTTCATGCAGCCAGTTTCCAGGGGAGGATGGACGCACCCGCCTGCCAGGCGTCGAAGCTGTGGCACACCGCCTGCAGCTGCTCGTCGATGGTGGTGGTGCGGTTGATGAGGTGCCGGAAGGCGTCGGCTTCGGCCGGCGCCACCGGCAGCGAGCGCACATACCAGCCCAGATGCTTGCGGGCGCTGCGCACGCCGGTGAACTCGCCGTACAGGTCGTAGTGGTCGTGCAGGTGGTCCAGCAGCCACGGACGCACCTCGGTCAGCTCCGGCGGCGGCAGGTGCTGACCGGTCGCCAGGAAATGGGCGATCTCGCGAAAGATCCAGGGCCGGCCCTGGGCTGCGCGACCGATCATGAGCGCATCGGCGCCGGTGTGCCGCAGCACCTCGCGCGCCCGCTCGGGCGAGTCGATGTCGCCGTTGGCCACCACCGGGATGCGCAACACGCTCTTGATGTGGGCCACGGTGTCGTGCTCGGCCTGGCCCTTGTAGCCCTGCTCGCGCGTGCGGCCGTGCACGGTGAGCATCTGCACCCCGGCGGATTCGGCCGCCAGGGCCAGCGTGGGCGCATTGCGCACCGACTGGCACCAGCCGGTGCGCATCTTGAGCGTGACCGGCACGCCGTGCGGCGCGCAGGCGGCCACCACCGACTCCACGATCTGCACGGCCAGGGCCTCGTCCTGCATCAGGGCCGAGCCGGCCCACTTGTTGCACACCTTCTTGGCGGGGCAGCCCATGTTGATGTCGATGATCTGCGCCCCGCGGTCGATGTTGTAGCGGGCGGCGTCGGCCATCATCTCGGCGTCGGTGCCGGCGATCTGCACCGCGATCGGCGCGGCCTCGCCGTCGTGGTTGGCGCGGCGCGAGGTCTTGAGGCTGTCCTGCAGGTCCGGGCGGCTGGTCACCATCTCGCTGACCGCATACCCGGCACCCAGCCGCTTGCACAGCTTGCGGAACGGCCGGTCGGTCACGCCCGCCATGGGGGCGACGAACAGCGCGTTCGGCAAGGCGTAGGGGCCGATCTGCATGGCGGGTCGGGGGAGGGCGAGGGGCGGTGGTCGGGCGGGGGCGGCCCGCAATGCCGGCCGGCGAAGGGCGCATTGTACTGCCCACTTTTTGAGCACCCCGGAGCTGCGCAGATCTGCACCGGCTTCCTACAATGCGCGACCCATGCCCACCTGGTTCACTCCGTTCATGCAATGGCTGGCCCTGCCCGAGGTCGGCCTGAGCACCGTCTTTGTGGTGGCCTTCGTATCGGCCACCCTGCTGCCCATGGGATCGGAGCCGGCGGTGTTCGGCCTGATCAAGCTCAACCCCGAGCTCTTCTGGCCGGCCATCCTGGTGGCCACCGCCGGCAACACGCTGGGGGGCGCGGTGAGCTGGGCCATGGGGCTGGGCGCCCACAAGGCCGTGGACCGCGCCCGGGGAAGCGAGCGCAGCGCCGGCGAACTGCGCGCCCTGGCCTGGCTGCGCCGATTCGGGCCCAAGGCCTGCCTGCTGAGCTGGCTGCCGGTGGTGGGCGACCCGCTGTGCGCCGTGGCCGGCTGGCTGCGCCTGCCGTTCTGGCCGTGCGTGGCCTACATGGCGGTGGGCAAGCTGGGGCGGTATGTGGTGATGACGTCGGGTCTGTTGTGGGCGTTTCCGGGCGGGATCGGCTGACGCCGTGTCACCCGCAGCACCCCCGGGTCAACCCTGATGCCCGACACTCGGGCCCATGTCCGCCACGACCACCGCCGAACGCACCCCGCTGCCCCCCGTCCTCTGGGCGCTGATGGTGGGCAATTTCGTGATCGGCACCGGCGTGATGGTGGTGCCGGGCACGCTCACCGACATCAGCCACTCGCTGGGCGTGTCCATCCCCAAGGCGGGTCAGCTGATCACTGCAGCGGCCATCCTCATGGGGGTGGGTGCACCCTTGTTCGCCAGCCTGGTGGCCGGCTGGGACCGGCGGCGGCTGCTGGCGCTCTCGCTGGTCTGGTACGGTCTGCTCACGCTGGCCTGCGCGCTGGCGCCCAGCTACCCGGTGCTGCTGGTGCTGCGGGTGCTGGCGGTGGTGTCGCCGGCCATCTTCACACCGCAGGCGGCCGCCAGTGTGGGCCTGCTGGTGGAGCCGCACCAGCGCGGGCGGGCCATCACCTTCATCTTTCTGGGCTGGTCGGTGGCGTCCGTCATGGGCATGCCGCTCTCGGCCTTCATCGGCGGGACGCTGGGCTGGCGCTGGGCCTTCGGCCTGGTGGGGGTGCTGGCCCTGCTGAGCGCGGCCTGGGTGTGGCGGGCCATGCCGGATGGCGTGAAGCCGGCCGCCCTGTCGCGCCAGGCCTGGGGCGCCACGCTGGGCTCGTCGGCCCTCATGATGGCCGTGGGCGTCACCCTGCTCTCGGCCTTCGGCCAGTTCACCCTGTTCTCGTACTTTGCGCCCTACCTGCTGCAGACCCTGGGCCTGAGCGGAGGCAGCCTGTCGCTGATGTTCCTGTGGTTCGGCGCCTTCGGCCTGCTGGGCAACGTGATGCTCTCGCGCTGGATCGACCGCATCGGCGCGCCGCGCGCGGTGCTGCTCACCCTGGGTTCGATGGCGGTGTGTCTGCTGCTGTGGCCGCTGGGCCGACTGGGCATCTGGCAGCAGGCCCTGGTGCTGGTGCCCTGGGCTCTGGGCTGCTTCTCGGCCAACTCGGCCCAGCAGGCCCGGCTGGTGCAGCTGTCACCGTCACTGGCCTCGGCCACGGTGGCCCTGAACACCTCGGCCATGTACGGCGGTCAGGCCATGGGCGCCGCCCTGGGCGGGGTGATGATCGCCGGCGGCCAGATGCTGCAGCTGCACTGGGTGGGGCTGGTGGTGCTGGGCAGCGCCATGGCCCTGAGCGTGTGGGCCGCCTCGCGGCAGATGCGGCCGATGGTGGCGACCTGACTGCACAGCCAGCCCGCCGTTTACTTTAGAGGGTCTTGGGGCTTTGACCTCAAAAACGGGCTGCGCTGTACAGGTCCGCTGCCAGGCGTCCGGGGGCTGGATGGCCATTGAGCGATGTGTTTGGGCACATCGTCATCAGGCAACGCGTTGCTTGAGCCAGCGTCACCATCCGGCAGTTCCACGATCTCGTATTGCTCGCGTACCAGTATCTCGATGTAGATCTCCCCTTCCACATCGGCATCTTCTGGTGTCTCGTTGGTGGGCTCCGAATGCAAGGGCGACGAGCTCGGTAGCGGAGGCAGCTCGGGCATGGACTCGAGGTCGTTGGACAGATTGAACTTGGGTACCGGCGATCGGCGCGCATCGTTCGGGATGAACCGGGGGGAAACCGGTCCTCGCTCGGACGATGCGAGGTTGGCCGTACTGGGCTTGGGCAACTTGAAGGACGAAGGACTGTCCACCAGCACCTGACCATCCGCCCTGTCGGGTTGGGGCTGCACCGACTTCGGCCGGAAGCTGGAATGGGATGCCCTCGGGGACGTCGGTGTCTTGTGGCTGGCTGTGAGCTGCTTGGACCAGCCTCTGGACGAGGGGGACAGGGACGGAGACGATGGGTATCCGCTGGAGGACAGATCCGGCGATCGGGGTGACAGCGGCCGATCGGACGGGCTGTCAGGCGGCAGTGGGGACGAGGAGGAAAGGGAAAGCTGCGGGATCTTGGGGGAAGCTGGGCGCATGGGGTGGACGCAACGGTGATGGATACCTCACCCTGAGTGACGGACTGATCGTCAGCAATCCATTACGAACAGCAGGTTGTCTGCCAACCGCCCAGCGGCGTCGCATCAGAACCGCTCCGCCGCTCCCAGGCAGCGCCACTGCCCCGCTGCCATGCCGTCCAGGCCGATGCGGCCGATGCGCTGACGGTGCAGCACCGCGGACAGCCCGGCACGGGCGGTGCGGTGGCCCGGTTCGGCCGGCATGTCGTGCTTGAAGGCCATGCGCAGCCGGCGGTCGCTCTGCCAGCTGGCCTTGAGCGACGGCAGTTCCCGGCCATCGAAGTACAGCGGCTTGCCGATGGAACGCAGCACGGCCTCGCGCTCGTCGGGAAGGGTCGGCGCATTGCTCACGTCGGCCAGCCATTCCTGCTCCAGCGGTGACTGCCGATCGGTGATGCGGCGGGCCACGCCCGGGCTCTGGGTGAAGACCATCAGGCCGCTGGCCTCGTCGTGCAGGCGGGACACCGGCAGCAGCCGGTTGAGCAGGGCCCGCAGCAGGCGCCGCCCGGAGGCGTCGGCCGGATGACGGCGCTCGGCCGTGAACCAGGCCCGGGCCAGGGCATCGGGCAGGACATCGGTCTGGGGGACGGCCACGCCGGCCGGCTTGTGCCACACCAGGGTGGCCGGCGGCAGCGGCTCGGCACGCGCGTGCGGATCGAGGGTGATGGTCTGGTCGGACCGCACGCGGGCCTGCGGTTCTTCCACCAGCGCGCCGTCCACACTGACCCAGCCACCGGCAATGAAGAGCTCGGCATCGCGCCGCGAGCAGCCCAGGCGGGCGGCCAGCTGCTTGGCCAGGCGCTGAGGGTCTTCGGTCACCGTGCTGTGACCGGTTTCAGACGTTGAACAGGAAGTTGAGCACGTCCCCGTCCTTGACGACGTATTCCTTGCCTTCGGCGCGCATCTTGCCGGCGTCCTTGGCGCCCTGCTCGCCCTTGAAGGCGATGTAGTCGTCGAAGGCGATGGTCTGGGCGCGGATGAAGCCGCGTTCGAAGTCACCGTGGATGACGCCGGCGGCCTGCGGAGCGGTGTCACCGATGCGGATGGTCCAGGCGCGCACTTCCTTCACGCCGGCGGTGAAGTAGGTCTGCAGGCCCAGCAGCTTGAAGCCGGCGCGGATCAGGCGGTTGAGGCCCGGTTCGTCCTGGCCGAGTTCCTTCAGGAATTCGAGCCGGTCGGCATCGTCCATTTCGGAGAGTTCGGCCTCGATCTTGGCGCAGATGGCCACCACCGGGGCATTCTGGGCGCTGGCGTATTCGCGCAGACGGTCCAGGAAGGGGTTGTTCTCGAAGCCGTCCTCGGCCACGTTGCCCACGAACATGGCGGGCTTGGCGGTGATCAGGCACAGCGGCTTGAGCAGGGCCTTCTCCTGGTCGCCCAGCGTCAGGGTGCGCACCGGCTTGCCTTCATCCAGCACCGCCTGCACCTTGGTCAGCAGGGCCACCAGGGCGGCGGCCTCCTTGTCGTTGCCGCTCTTGGCGGCCTTGGTGTAGCGCTGCAGCGCCTTCTCGACGGTGCCCAGGTCGGCCAGGCACAGCTCGGTCTGGATGACCTCGATGTCGGCGATCGGGTCGACCTTGTTGGCCACGTGGATGACGTTGGGGTCCTCGAAGCAGCGCACCACGTTGACGATGGCATCGGTCTCGCGGATGTGGGCCAGGAACTGGTTGCCCAGACCTTCGCCCTTGGAAGCGCCGGCCACCAGGCCGGCGATGTCGACGAACTCCACGATGGCCGGGACGATGCGCTCGGGCTTGACGATGTCGGAGAGCTGCTGCAGGCGCGGGTCGGGCACTTCCACCACGCCCACGTTGGGCTCGATGGTGCAGAAGGGGTAGTTCTCGGCCGCGATGCCGGCTTTGGTCAGGGCGTTGAACAGGGTGGACTTGCCCACGTTGGGCAGGCCCACGATGCCGCATTTGAGGCTCATGGAGGGCTTTCGGGTCGGTCGGGAAAACCGCGAATTTTAAAGGTCGGGGTCAGTCGAAGCGCAGATCGGCCCGCACGGTCTGGCCCGGGCGCAGCGTGAAGCCGTCGCCGGCGGTGACGATGGCGTTCATGCCGAAGGTCACCGCGCCGCCCACGCGGGCGTCCTGGCGGTAGGTCTGCAGCGTGTCGCCGACCAGGTAGCTGCGCTGGGCGGTGTCGGGGTCGATGTCCGGGATGGGGCAGCGGGCGCAGGGCTTGACCGGCTCGATCACCACCTCGCCCTGGTCGGTGGCGATGCGCAGGGGGCCGCAGCGGTCCTCGTCGTGCGCCGCCAGCCCGCCCAGCACGATGTTGGGCCGGAAGCGGCGCATGTCCACCGGTGCATGGCCTGCCGCGCGCAGCCGCTGGTTCAGCTCGTCCAGCGAGGCCTGGCTGGCCACCAGCAGGCCGAAGCCATCGGCAAACTGGGTATGCGATTCGCGCTCGCCGGTCCAGGCGGGATCGCAGCGGCGCATCACCGCGGGATCGAAGCGGGCCAGGCGCAGGCGCTGCAGACCGGCCGGTGCATCGGGCGCCAGGAAGTCGGTGAACCACTGGGCGGCCACGTCGCCCATGTCGTAGGCTTCCACCTCGTCGTCCCATACCCGGACACGGGCCGGCTTCTCGGCGGCGTCCAGGGCCAGGTGCAGCGCCAGCATGCCCGGCGCCTTGAGCTGCAGCTGGCCCATGCGGAAGGCCGGCTGGATCAGTGCCATGCGGGGCAGCTCGCGCTGGGTCACGAATTCGCCCTGCTCGTCCACCACCATCCAGGCGCGGTCGTAGGTCAGGCCGGTGTCCGACAGCTCGGCTTCGGGCAGGCGCACGCCGGCACACGACTTGACCGGGTAGACCCAGAGTTCTTCGATGGTGGCATTGAGGTCGCTGGAGGCTGTCTGGTTCATGGGCGTGCTCGGGAACGGTTCGCAGAAAGGCCGGTCGGAAACGCCGTATCCGGTGGAAAGCGCCGGATTGTGCCCTGCTCCTAGAATCCGTCCCATGCCTTCCAACCCCTCCCGAGCCGGCGGCGTCCGGCGCCATGACGTCGCCATCCGGGGCACAGGCGTGGTCGGCCTGTCCCTGGCGCTGCTGCTGGCCCGCGAACGGCTGCGGGTGGCCCTGGTGGGCCCCGCCGCGCCGACCGGGGCTGACGATGTGCGCGCCTACGCCCTCAACGCCGCCTCCAAGGCGGTGCTGGCTTCGGTGCGGGCCTGGCCGGAGGACCGGTCGGACGAGGCGCCGGCGGTCACCCCGGTGCGGGCCATGCAGGTGCATGGCGACGACGGCGGCGAACTGCGCTTCGACGCCGCACCCGTGGGCGCCGAAGCCCTGACCTGGATCGTGGACGTCCCCTCGCTGGAGCGGCGTCTGACGGAGGCGGTGCAGTTCCAGCCCGGCATCGAGCGCCTGGACGAAGCCCCGCCGGCCGCGCTCACCGTGGTCTGCGAAGGTCGCCGCAGCAGCACCCGGGCTGCACTGGGCATCGACTTCGACGTGCGACCCTATCCCCACAAGGCGCTGGCCGCCCGCCTGTCCACCACCCTGCCCCACGGTGGCGTGGCACGGCAATGGTTCGTGAACGGCGAGGTGCTGGCCCTGCTGCCGCTGGACGGCGCCGAGGGCCATGCGGTGGCCCTGGTGTGGTCGCTGCCGCCGGACCGGGCGGATGCCCTGCAGCAGGCGCCTGGCGCCGAGCTGGCCGCCGCGGTGCAGCAGCGCTGCCAGGCGGCCCTGGGCGACATGAGCCTGAGGGGGGCGGCACAGACCTGGCCGCTGGAACGCTCGGTGGCCCGGCAATGGACCGCCCGCACCGAACAGGGCATGGTGGCGCTGGCCGGCGATGCGGCGCACGCGGTGCACCCGCTGGCCGGACAGGGCCTGAACCTGGGCCTGGCCGACGCCGCCGAACTCGCGCGCGTGCTGGCCGGCCGCGAATACTGGCGCGAGGTGGGGGATGCCCGCCTGCTGCGCCGCTTCGAGCGCGCCCGCGCTGCCGACGTGCAGGCCATGGGCCTGGTCACCGACGGCCTGTTCGGTCTGTTCTCGCACGACGACACCCGCATCCAGGGCCTGCGCAACTGGGGGCTGTCCGCCTTCGACCGCAGCGGGCCGCTCAAGCACTGGCTGGTGCGCCAGGCCATGGGCCAACGCAGCTGACCCGATCGATCCGACTTCCTCCAACGAACCCGACCCGCCCCGCCATGAAACGATTCGCCCACCTGCTGCTGGCCGCCCTGCTCGGCCTGTCCTTCGCGGCCTCGGCCCAGGAAGCCACCATCCGCAAGAACCTCGCCGAGCGCCTGCCCACGCTGCCGCGCATCGACGAGGTCAGCAAGACGCCGATGCCGGGCATCTTCGAGGTGCGGATCAACCAGACCGACATCTTCTACACCGATGCCGAAGGCAACTACCTGATCCAGGGTTCGATGTTCGACACCCGCCAGCGCATCGACCTGACCGAAGAGCGGGTCAACAAGCTCACTGCGCTGAGCTTCAAGGACCTGCCGCTCAAGGACGCCTTCACGCTGGTGCGCGGCAAGGGCACCCGCACCATCGCGGTCTTCGAGGATCCGAACTGCGGCTTCTGCAAGCGCTTCGAACGCGACCTGACCAAGGTCGACGACATCACGGTGCATGTGTTCCTCTACCCCATCCTGAGCGCTGACTCGACCGAGAAGTCGCGCAACATCTGGTGCGCCAAGGACAAGGGCAAGGCCTACCTCGACTGGATGATCAACAACGTCACCCCGCCGGCCGCCAGCTGCGACGCCGCGGCCCTGGAACGCAATGTGGCCTTCGGCCGCAAGGCCCGGATCACCGGCACGCCCACCATCATCTTTGCCGACGGCAGCCGTGTGCCGGGCGCGCTCAGCCCCGAACAGCTGGAAGCCCGCCTGAAGCAGGTCGCCACCAAATGAACGCCGCCTCGCCCCACACGCTCAGCCCCACCCCCGACCCCGCCCGGCGCCTGATCGACCTGCTGGGCTACGGCGGCCTGCTGCCGTTCGTGGGGCTGGCCCTGCTGCTGTGGCTGGTGACGCCCGACCTGGCGCCCTGGGTGGCCATGGCGCTGTCCGCCTACGCGGCGCTGATCGCGTCGTTCCTGGGCGGCATCCACTGGGGCGTGGCCTGGCTGCGCATGGAACGCGGGCAGCCCGGTGCACGCACCCACCTGGCCTGGGGCGTGACGCCGTCGCTGCTGGCCTGGCCGGGCGTGCTCATGCCGGCCTATGCGGGTCTGGTGTGGCTGGCCGTGGTGCTGGTGCTGTGCTACCTGGTGGACCGCCGGCTCTATCCGGCCGCCGGCCTGTCGCCCTGGCTGGCGCTGCGCTTCCGGCTCTCGGCGGTGGCCGCCTTGAGCTGCCTCATCGGCGCGGGGGCCACATGAGCCGGCGCAACGGCCGGCCAGCAGCCGCAGCCGCCGTGTCGTACACGGTGGCCGTGCGCGATGCCCATGCCCACCTGTTCGACGTCACGCTGACCGTGTCGGCGGCCGAACGCCGCCAGGTGTTTGCCCTGCCGGTGTGGATCCCCGGCAGCTACCTGGTGCGCGAGTTCTCGCAGCACCTGCAGGGTTTGAACGCCATGTGCGCCGACCGCCCGGTGGCCCTGCAGCAGCTCGACAAGCACCGCTGGCGGGCCGACAACGCCGCCGGCGAGACCCTCACCCTCACCTACCAGGTCTATGCGTTCGACGCCTCGGTGCGCACCGCCTTTCTGGACAGCACACGCGGCTTCTTCAACGGCACCAGCACCTGCCTGCGGGTGGTGGGCCAGGAAGACCGGCCGCACACACTCACCATCGCCCCAGGCGCCGCCCCGGCGGGCTGGCGGGTGGCCACCGGGCTGACGCCGATCGAGGTGGATGCCGACGGCTGGGGCCGCCACACCGCCGCCGACTACGACGAACTGGTCGACTGCCCGGTGGAGCTGGGCAGCTTCTGGAGCGGTGAATTCACCGCCTGCGGCGTGCCGCACCGGTTCGTGGTCAGCGGAGCCGGTGCGTGGTTCGACGGCCAGCGTCTGCTGGATGACACCCGCCGCATCTGCGAGGCACAGATCCGCTTCTGGCATGGCGACCAGGCACCGCCGTTCCAGCGCTATGTGTTCATGCTGCACGCCAGCGCCGACGGTTACGGCGGGCTGGAGCACCGCAACAGCACCGCCCTGATCTGCCAGCGCGCCGACCTGCCGCGCGCCGCCGACCCGCCCCGGGCGCTCAAGGCCACCGACGGCTACACCACGCTGCTGGGCCTGATCAGCCACGAATACTTCCACACCTGGAACGTCAAGCGCCTGCGGCCGGCAGAGTTCGCGCGCTACGACTACGACCGCGAGAACTACACCGAGCTGCTGTGGTTCTTCGAGGGCTTCACCAGCTACTACGACGACCTGTTCCTGCGCCGCGCCGGCCTGATCGACGACGCCACCTGGCTGCAGCTGCAGGCCAAGAACATCAACCCGCTGCGCCAGACGCCGGGGCGGCTGGTGCAGACCGTGGCGCAGGCCAGCTTCGATGCCTGGGTGAAGTACTACCGGGTGGGCGAGAACACGCCCAACGCCACGGTGAGCTACTACGGCAAGGGCGCTCTGGTGGCGCTGTGCCTGGACCTCACCCTGCGGCAGTGCGGCAGTTCGCTGGACGACGCCATGCGGACCCTGTGGGCCCGCACCGGAGGCGGCCCCCTGCGCGAGTCCGACCTGCGGCGGGTGCTCAGGCAGCTGGCCGGCCGCAGCCTGGACGCCGAGCTCGATGCCTGGGTGCACAGCACGGCCGAGCTGCCGGTGGAGGCGCTGCTGCAGGCCGCCGGCGTGAAGGTGCAGGACGAACCGGTGCCGCTGGCCCAGCTGCTCGGCCTGCGGATCCACGAGGCCGGCGGCGCGGTGCAGATCAAGACCGTGCTGCGCGGCTCGGCGGCCGAAGCGGCCGGACTGGCCGCCGGGGACGAGTGGCTGGGGATCGAACTGGCACCGCTCAAGCGCGGTCAGGCGGCCGAGGCCTGGCGCATCGGCAAGCTCGACGAGGTGGCCTGGCTGCGCGGATCGCGCCCACGCGTCACGGCGCTGGTCTCGCGCGACCGTCGGCTGTTGCGCTGCCCGTTGCAGTGGCCGGCTGCGGCACAGGCGGTGCGCCTGTCGGTGCAGGACGCCGCAGCGGTGGGCCGCTGGCTGGGGGGCTGAAGTCCGGCGTCAGGCCGGCGGCAGACGGGTGGCCCAGGCCTGATCGAACTGCTGCACCACGCCCGCGCCCTTCATGTTGCGCAGGCCTTCGCGGATACGGGGCAACTGGGCCTGCAGATCGGCAGCGGTCTTGCAGGCCTCGACCTTCATGGCCAGCGACTCGCCCATGGGGCCGAGCTGGTCGTTGATGAACCGCACCACGCCCTTGCGGGCCTCGGCCAGGGGCAGCACCTCGATGACCACCGACGAAGCGCCGTTGGCCGCCTGGGGTGCCGCTGCGGGTGCGGATGCAGCCACCGATGCGGCGGCCGGAGCCGGTGCGGCGGCCCGAGGGGCCTCGATCCAGCCCTGCTGTTCCAGCTGCTCCAGCAGCGCGACCGCACCGTCGCCGCCCAGCAGCTGGCCGAACTCCTCGACCCGGCGCTTGCCGTCGACCATGATGAGCAGCGACCGCAGGCGAGGACCGAGCGAGGGCGGGCGGCTGGCCAGCGCCTCACGGCCTGCATCGGTCTTGGAAAACACCGTGTTCTTGTCCATGGACTCCCTTGGTTGCCGGCACTGTAGGACAAGCCGTACCCGGCAGCCTATCCGGATTGACCGCAGTGAACTTTGGTTTTAGACCGGCTGTGTGACCGGGTCATTTCGGGCGCTGGTCCACCACCCGCTTTGCCTTGCCCTGGCTGCGCTCCACACCGCCTTCGGGGCGCAGCGTGATGTGGGCGCTGGTGCCGATGAAGGTCTTGATGTCGTGCTGCAGGCGCGCCGCCGCCGCCGACGCGACCTCGCTGGTGGGCGAGACGCCCGGTGCGGTCTCCACCACCACGGTGAGCTCGTCCATGGGGCCGCTGCGGGTGAGCACGCACTGGTAGTGCGCGCTGAGCTCGGGGCGCTGCAGGATCAGCTCCTCGATCTGGGTCGGAAAGACGTTGACGCCGCGCACGATCATCATGTCGTCGCTGCGACCGGTGATCTTCTCCATGCGCCGCATGGTCCGGGCGCTGCCCGGCAGCAGGCGCGTGAGGTCCCGGGTGCGGTAGCGGATGATGGGCAGCGCTTGCTTGGTCAGGCTGGTGAACACCAGCTCGCCGGGCTGGCCGTCGGGCAGCACCTCGCCGGTTTCGGGGTCGATGATCTCGGGGTAGAAATGGTCTTCCCAGATGGTCGGGCCGTCCTTGGTTTCCACGCACTCGTTGGCCACGCCGGGGCCGATCACCTCCGACAAGCCATAGATATCGACCGCGTCCATGCCCATGCGGGCCTCGATGGCCAGCCGCATGTCGTTGGTCCAGGGCTCGGCCCCGAAGATGCCGGTGCGCAGGCTGGATTCACGCGGGTCCAGGCCCAGGCGCTGGAACTCGTCGGCAATCGCCAGCATGTAGCTGGGCGTGACCATGATGATGTCGGGGCGGAAGTCCTGGATCAGCTGCACCTGGCGCTCGGTCTGGCCGCCGCCGAAGGGCACCACGGTCAGGCCCAGCTTTTCAGCACCGTAGTGCGCGCCCAGGCCGCCGGTGAACAGGCCATAGCCGTAGCTGATGTGCACCAGGTCTCCGCGCCGGGCGCCGGCCGCACGGATGCTGCGGGCCACCACGCCGGCCCACATGTCGATGTCACCCGCCGTGTAGCCCACCACGGTGGGCTTGCCGGTGGTGCCGCTGCTGGCATGGATGCGGGCGCACTGCTCACGCGGCACCGCGAACATGCCCCAGGGGTAGCTGTCGCGCAGGTCCTGCTTGGTGGTGAAGGGGAACTTCGCCAGATCGGCCAAGCTGTGCAGGTCGTCCGGGTGCACGCCAGCCGCGTCGAACTTGGCGCGGTAGACCGGCGAGTTGGCGTACGCATGGCCCAGCGTGGCCTTCAGGCGCTTGAGCTGCAGCGAGCGCAGTTCATCGATGCTGGCAGTTTCGATGGGTTCGAGCGGCAGGCCGCCGGCAGATAGTCGGGTCATGGCTGGTCCTCGGGGAACACGTGGCCGGCGATCTGGGCACTCTTGCCCCGGAACAGGGCCACCACCTCGCCGCGCTGGTTGGTGACCTTCATGTCGTAGATGCCGTGGCGGCCGCTCAGGGTCTGCTCCAGGCCTTCACAGGTGAGCACGTCGCCCTTGTGCGAGGGCCGCAGGAACTCGATGCTGCAGCCCGCCGCGACCGCATTCCTGTTGTGGCTGTTGCAGGCAAAGGCGAAGGTGGAGTCGGCCAGGGTGAACACGAAACCGCCATGGCAGATGCGGTGGCCATTGAGGTGCCGGGGTGTCACCTCCATGCGCATCACCGCACGGCCGGGCTCGCAGGCCAGCAGCTCCATGCCCATGGTGTCGCGGCTGGCCACATCGTTGGCGAACATGGTCTCGCCCACCTGGCGGGCGCGTTGCTCGGGTGTCATCAGGCCCCCTTGAACTGGGGGGCGCGCTTCTGGCGGAACGCCATCACGCCTTCGATGTAGTCGTGCGTGCGGCCCAGGGCCGACTGCGCGTCGCGCTCGGCATCGAGCTGCTCGCTGAAACTGCGGGTCCCGGCGGCGCGCAGGAGTTCGCGGGTGGCCACCAGGGCTTTCGTGGGCATGACGGCCAGGCGCTCGGCCATGGCCAGCGACGCACCCAGGCAGTCGTCGGACACGTCCCAGATCAGGCCCCAGTCGCGGGCCTGGGCGGCCGGCAGCTTGTCGCCGGTCATGGCCAGGGCCATGGCGCGGGCCAGGCCCAGGCGCTCCACCAGCAGCCAGCTGCCGCCGGCGTCCGGTATCAGCCCGATCTTGCTGAAGGCCTGGATGAAGCTCGCCCCGGGCGCGGCAATGGCGATGTCGCAGCACATGACCAGCGAGGCGCCGGCACCGGCGGCCACGCCATTGACGGCGGCGATCACCGGCATGCGCAGCGCATGCAGGCGCCGCGCGGTGGGATTGAAGGCCTGTTCGATGACCGGACCCGGATCGGCCCGCTGCACCAGATCGGGGCCGGGCTCGAAGTCGAATTCGGACAGGTCGGCACCGGCACAGAAGCCGCGCCCGGCACCGGTGATGACCATGGCCCGGATGGCCGGATCGGCTTCGGCCCGGTCCAGCGCCGCCCAGAGGTCGCGGTGCATGGCGCGGGTGAAGCTGTTGAGCGCGTCGGGGCGGTTGAGCGTGAGCAGGGCCACGGCCCCGCGCTCTTCGTACCGCACGGTGGGTTCGGTCATGTTGTCTCCTCGCCGGCCGTCACGGGCCTGCTGCGGTGCAATGTAGCATTCGCCAACCAGTCGGTCGGTTAATGTTTTCCCGGGGTTGTACCCCGGTATAGTGTCCGGCTGTCCCGATTCTTCCCCTGCAAGGACCCCTGCATGAGCACCACCCCCGAGACCATCCTGGTTCGCACCGAAGGCCGCGTCGGCATCGTCACCCTGAACCGGCCCAAGCAGCTCAACGCCCTGAACGACCAGCTCATGAACGAGCTGGGCGCCGCGCTGGCCGCCTTCGACGCCGACCCCGAGATCGGCTGCATGATCGTCACCGGCAGCGAGAAGGCCTTTGCCGCCGGCGCCGACATCGGTGCCATGGCCAAGTACAGCTTTGCCGACGTGTACGTGGGCGACTACATCACCCGCAACTGGGAAACCATCCGCAGCGTGCGCAAGCCGGTGATCGCGGCGGTGTCGGGCTTTGCCCTGGGCGGCGGCTGCGAGCTGGCCATGATGTGCGACTTCATCATCGCGGCCGACAACGCCAGGTTCGGCCAGCCCGAGATCAAGCTGGGTGTCATCCCCGGTGCCGGCGGCAGCCAGCGCCTGCCGCGCGCGGTGGGCAAATCGAAGGCCATGGACATGTGCCTGACCGGCCGCATGATGGACGCGACCGAGGCCGAGCGCGCCGGGCTGGTCAGCCGCGTGGTGCCGCTGGACAAGCTGATGGACGAGGCCCTGGGCGCCGCCCTCACCATCTGCGGTTATTCGCTGCCCAGCGTGATGGCGGCCAAGGAAGCGGTGAATCGCGCCTTCGAAGGTTCGCTGTCGGACGGCGTGATGTTCGAGCGCCGGCTGTTCCACGCGCTGTTCGCCACCGAGGACCAGAAGGAAGGCATGGACGCCTTCGTCAACAAGCGCGCTCCGGCCTGGAAGCACCGTTGAAAGCGGTCTGAATTTCGGTCTATAATGCCGGCTTTCGGCGATATAGCTCAGTTGGTTAGAGCGCAGCATTCATAATGCTGATGTCGGTGGTTCAAGTCCACCTATCGCCACCAGATCTGGCAAGGGCGGGTTCCGGTAACGGCACCCGCCCTTCTTCATTTCCGGACATGGTTCCGGCACCGCGCATGGCCCTCAAGTCCACCATCTTCAAGGCGAACCTGCAGATCGCCGACATCGATCACGGCTACTACGCCGACCATGCGCTGACCCTGGCCCGCCACCCCAGCGAGACCGACGAGCGCATGATGGTGCGCCTGGTGGCGCTGGCCCTGCAGGCCCACGAGCTGCAGGACACCTGCCGCGGCGACGGCACGCTGGCGTTCGGTGCCGGCCTGTCCGACCCGGAAGACCCCGATGTGTCGCTGACCGACTTCACCGGCCGCAAGCGCCTGTGGATCGAGGTGGGCCAGCCCGAAGACAAGCCGCTGGCCAAGGCCTGCAGCAAGGCCGATGCGGTGATCGTCTACGCCTTCGGCAGCGCGGCCGATGTGTGGTGGCGCGGCATCGAGAACAAGGTGAGCCGGCTGGAGCGCCTGCAGGTCTGGCGCCTGCCCACCGAGGTGGCACCGGCCCTGGCCGCGATGGCCGAACGCAGCATGCAGCTGCAGGCCACGGTGCAGGAGGGCGGCCTCACCCTCAGCAGCACGCTGGGCAGCGTGCAGGTCGACGCCATCCGCTGGAAATGATCCCGGGGCTCAGCGCCCCGACCACATCCTCACGAAGGCCCCGTCGGGGTCGTGTTCACGCGCCTGCTTCTCGGGGTTGAAGCGGCGCCCGCCGCGCGGGTCGGTGCCGCGCCCGCTGATGTAGAGCCAGTTGCCGTGGTTGCTGTGCACATCGTGGTCCACCAGCAGGTGCTCGAACCAGGCAGCACCGGCGCGCCAGTCGCCGCCCAGATCGTGGATCAGGTAGCTGGCCACCAGCTGGCGCAGGCGGTTGCTCATGAAGCCGGTGGCGGCGAGTTCGCGCATGGCGGCGTCCACCAGCGGCACGCCGGTGCGCCCGGTCTGCCAGCGCGCAAAGCCCTGCGGGTTGTGGCCGGGTGAGGGCTGATCGGTCAGGCCCCGGCCCCGGTAGAGCTTGCGACCGAAGCGGTGGTGCAGCAGCCGGAAATGCTCGCGCCACAGCAGCTCGAAGACGATCCAGCGGCTGCCGTCACTGGCTCCTTCGCGCGCCTCGTGGGCCAGCAGCTCGGCATGGATCTGGCGCGGGGAGATCGCCCCCGTGGCCAGCCAGGGCGAGAACTTGGTGGAGAAGCCGGTGCCTGAGAGGCCATTGCGGGTGGCCTTGTACTGGCGCGGCAGCGGGCCGGCAAAGTAGCGCTGCACATGGGCCAGCGCGTCGCGGGCTGCGCCGGTCCAGCCGGCACGGGCATAGGGGAAGGAACTGCGCGGGTCGTCGCCACCCTCTGAAGCCGCCGCAGGCAGCACCGGCTCCGGCAGGCCGGCGGCATCGGGCAGGGGCGGCAGGCTGCGCGGGGCGGCCATGGGCGGGTGCACCGGCGTGCGTTCACCTTCCACCGCGTGGCGGAATGGGGTGAACACGGTGGGCACCGCAGCGGGCTTGAACGGCAGGTCGCTCAGGTCGAACAGGCTGGTGGGCGCCACGGTGAGCACATTCACACCGGCACGGCGCAAGGCCGCCACATCGTCCTGCTCGTACGGCGCCACCTCGGCCTGGGTCACCACCACATCGATGGACGCGGCCTTGACGAGGGCGGCGATCAACGCCACCGGGTCTCCGGCCTGCGCCCACAGGCGGCTGCCCAGGGCGCGCAGGCTGCGGTCCAGGTCGGCCACCGCGTCGGCCTGGAAGCGCGCGCGGTGCGGGCCCAGCGGCTCGATGCCCCAGCGGTCGGTCTGGTGCCAGCGCGCCTCGTCCACCCACACCGGCAGCAGCGCGGCGGCGTCCGTGGTGGCGCGCAGGCCGGGCAGATCGGCCAGGCGCAGGTCGCGGCGGAACCAGTACATCACCCGCCGGCCGGTGCACTGGCGCGCCACCTGCACCGGCGACACACCCGCGTCGATGCCGGCCAGGTTGCTCTCAACGCGGGGCACGGCCGTGCTCCACCCAGATCAGTCCTTTGGTGTCCACACCGAGCGATGCGGCCTGGGCCACCAGCTTGTCGCGCACGGCAGCGTCCAGCGTGCGTTCGCGCGCCAGGATCCACAGGTAGCCGGTGTCGGGTCCGATCACCATGGCCCAGCGGTAGTCGGGGTCCAGCGCGATGACGTGGTAGCCGCCGAAGAACGGTCCGAAAAAGCTCACCTTGAGCGAGGCGGTCTTCGGATCGCCGATGAACAGCGCCCGGCCTTCGGCCTCCTTCCAGGCGCCCTTGACCGGGTCGAAGCCCCGGTTGAGCACCGAGACGCTGCCGTCGGGCCTGAGGGCGTAGGTGGCGTTCACGTCGGTCAGGCCGCGCTCGAAGACGTGGTCGAGCCGGGCGATCTCGTACCAGGTGCCCAGGTAGCGCTGCAGGTCGAACGGGCTCACCGGCACCGCGCCCTGCGGCACGCCGGTGAAGCAGCCGGCGAGCATCGTGGAAGACAAAATGGCTGCGCCCAGGAGGCCGGCAGAGACCCAGCGGCGTCGGGGCAAAGAGGTCGGGTTTGACATGGATCAGCGGGCCCGGGCAGGACCTGGACGCAGAATGAAGGTGCCGCCGATTCTGGCGCCTGGGGCCCGTTCCTGCCGGTGCAGGGACTTGGGTCCCGCCTTGCTGCCCCACCGGACTGGACCCGCCATGCAACGACTGCCCGGCCACACCCGCACCCCCTACGGACGCGAACGCGTGGTGCTGCGTCGCCTGCCGGTGTGGCTGCTGGGTGGCACCTTGGTGCCGGCACTCAGCGCCGGCATGGCCCGGCTGTGGCCCTGGGACCTGCCGACGGCCGAGCTGGCGGCCCGCATCGGGCTCATCGACATCCTGGCCATCGCGGTGGTCATCCTGTGGTGGACCGGGCTGTTCACCGTGGGCATCGGCGCCTTCATCGTGATGGTCATGAAGGGACCGGCCTATGTGGCCGACGCCTACCCGCTGGTGGATGCCGACCGGCCGGCCGACGGTCCCGTGCGAGAATCGCGGCCTCCCACAGCCTCTGGATCTACACCATGAACCGCTGCATCCCCTCCCTCCTGCTCGCCACCGGCGTGCTGCTGGCCACGCTGCCGGCACAGGCCCAGTCGCTCAAGCGGCCCTTCCCCCCCGACGCCCTGCGCGGCACGCTGACCATGACCCAGCCGCCGCATGCCCGGATGGATGACCGCGAGGTCCGCCTCTCGCCCGGCGCCCGCATCATGAGCGACAACAACACCGTGGTCCGACCGGCCTCGCTGGTGGGCAAGGAGGTGCTGGTGAACTACAAGGTGGACGGTCGGGGCCAGATCCAGATGGTGTGGATCCTCACCCCCGAGGAAGCCAAGGAAAAGCGGCGCACCCTGGGCGTGGAGCGCAACTACGTCTTCGAGTCCATGCTGCCCCAGCCCGACCCGCGCGCCTACAAGCCGCCGGTCAAGCCGGCCGCCGACTGACCCTGCCCGTGCCGCCGCAGCAGCCCCCGGGGGCTGCCGGCCATCCCCCGTACCCCCGTCGGCCCTGAGCGCCGACGCCCCCGCCGGGCCTGCCCATGCGCCGGTGTTCCAGGAGCCATTCCATGACGCGCAAAGTTTTCATCAAGACCTTCGGCTGCCAGATGAACGAGTACGACTCGGACAAGATGGCCGACGTGCTGGGTGCCGCCCAGGGCTACGAACCCACGCAGGACGTGGAAGAGGCCGACCTGATCCTGTTCAACACCTGCTCGGTGCGCGAGAAGGCGCAGGAGAAGGTGTTCTCCGACCTCGGCCGGGTCAAGCACCTCAAGAAGAAGGGCGTGCTCATCGGCGTGGGGGGCTGCGTGGCCAGCCAGGAGGGCGCCGAGATCATCAAGCGCGCGCCCTTCGTGGACGTGGTGTTCGGCCCGCAGACCCTGCACCGCCTGCCCGAGCTGCTGAACCAGCGCCAGCAGCAGGAGCGGCCGCAGGTGGACATCAGCTTCCCCGAGATCGAGAAGTTCGACCACCTGCCGCCGGCCAAGGTGGAGGGCGCCTCGGCCTTCGTCTCCATCATGGAGGGCTGCTCCAAGTACTGCAGCTACTGCGTGGTGCCCTACACCCGCGGCGAGGAGGTGAGCCGCCCCTTCGACGACGTGCTGGTGGAGGTGGCCGGTCTGGCCGACCAGGGCGTGCGCGAGGTGACGCTGCTGGGCCAGAACGTGAACGCCTACCGGGGCGCCATGGGCGACACCGCCGAGATCGCCGACTTCGCCCTGCTGCTGGAGTACGTGGCCGCCATCCCGGGCATCGAGCGCATCCGCTACACCACCAGCCACCCCAACGAGTTCACGCCGCGCCTGATCGAGGCCTATGCCCGCATCCCGCAGCTGGTGAACCACCTGCACCTGCCGGTGCAGCACGGATCGGACCGCATCCTCATGGCCATGAAGCGCGGCTACACCGCCATGGAATACAAGAGCACCATCCGCAAGCTGCGCGCCATCCGGCCCGACATCTCCATGAGCAGCGACTTCATCGTCGGCTTCCCCGGCGAGACCGAGGACGACTTCAACAAGATGATGAAGCTCATCGAGGACGTGGGCTTCGACAGCAGCTTCTCCTTCATCTTCAGCCCGCGCCCCGGCACGCCGGCGGCCAACCTGGCCGACGACACGCCGCACGAGGTCAAGCTCAAGCGCCTGCAGCACCTGCAGGCCACCATCGAGGCCAATGTGCGGCGCATCAGCGCCAGCCGCGAAGGCACGGTGCAGCGCATCCTGGTCGAAGGCCCGTCGCGCCGGCCCGGCCCGGGCGGTGCCGCCGAACTCATGGGCCGCACCGAATGCAACCGCATCGTCAATTTCGACGGCGGCCCGAACGGGTCGCGGCTGATCGGCCAGATGCTGGACGTGCGCATCACCCAGGCCCTGCCCCATTCGCTGCGGGGCGACGTCGCACTCGCCGAGGCGTGAAACCGTCGTCGCTGTCGTTCCAGCAGATGCTGCTGGTGGCGTTCCTGCTGATCGGGGCGCTGCTGGGTGCCGCCGCCGTGCGCGCGCTGTTCTCGCTGGAGTCCCTCATGGCCCAGGGCCGCGAAGGGGCCGACCAGGCCATTGCGCTGTCCACCGCCGCCCAGTCGCTGGGCGAACGCAGCGTGGCCATGGAGCGTGCGGCCCGGCAGTCGCTGGTGCTGCGCGACCGGCAGCTGCGCCAGCGCTTCGACGAGGCGGCCCGGCAGGCGGCCAGCACCCTGGACCAGCTGACCACCAACGACCTGCCCGACGAATTCGCCCGGCCCTGGCGCGAGCAGATACGGACGATCGGCCTGCTGCTGGATGGCCCGCCCGAGACCGCCCTGGACCGCGAACGCGAAGTGGCCCGGGCCTTCCGCGAGCTCGACGGCTTCACCGCCCTGATCGCGCAGCAGGTGCAGAGCCTGATCGCCGCACGCAACCAGGCGCTGCAGGCCCGCTTCGAGACCAGCCGCCAGCAGCTGGCCCAGCAGGTGCTGGGCTCCATCGGGCTGGCTGCGGCCATGGCGATCGGCTTCGGTGTCTGGCTGGCCCGACCGTTCCAGCGGCTGGAGAAGGCCATCGTGGCCCTGGGCGAGAACCGACTGGAATCGCCCATCGACATTCCCGGTCCGACCGATGTGCGCCGGGTCAGCCAGCAGCTCGACTGGCTGCGCCTGCGCCTGACCGAGCTCGACGCCGACAAGGCCCGCTTCCTGCGCCACATCTCGCACGAGCTCAAGACACCGCTGGCCTCGCTGCGCGAGGGCGTGGCGGTGCTGGGCGACGGCGTGGCCGGCCCGCTGGGGCCCGACCAGGCCGAGGTGGTGCGCATCCTGCAGCACAACACCGGCCAGCTGCAGGACCAGATCGAGGCCCTGCTGCGCTTCAATGCCGCCGCCTTCGAGGCCCGGCAGCTCCGGCGCGAGCGCACCGACCTGCTCACGCTGACCCAGGAGCAGGTCCAGGCCCAGCGGCTGCACTGGCAGGCGCGTGGCCTGCTGGTGCGGGTGGAAGGCTCGCCGGTGGTGCTGCCGCTGGACCGCGACAAGATGGCCTCGGCCCTGGGCAACCTGCTGCTCAACGCGATCCGCTTCTCGCCCGAGGGGGGCCTGATCCGCGTGCTGGTGAACGACCTGCCCGGCCGGGCCAGCGTGGACATCGTCGACCAGGGGCCGGGGGTGGCCGAGGCCGACCGCGACCGCATCTTCGAGCCCTTCTACCGGGGCCAGCGCCAGCCGCCGCAAGCGGTCAAGGGCACCGGCATCGGCCTGTCCATCGTCCATGAATACGTGGTGGCCCATGGCGGCCGCGTGTCCCTGGTGCCGCAACCCGGCGGCGCCCATTTCCGCATCGAACTTCCCCATGCCAGCTGACATCCACCCTGCCATCGCGCGTCCGCGCTTCGCTGCCGCCCTGCTGATCGCGCTGTCCCTGCTGGGCAGTGCCTGCAGCGCCACCCCGGCCACGGCCCAGGACCGGGTGGCGGTCGAGCAGGTGCTGGCCTATGCCGACCGGGTGCGCCTGCTGGGTCCGGCCGAACTGGCCACCGAGATCACCAGCCTGGGCGACGGCGGCGACATTCCGCACCTGCAGCTGCAGCTGGCGCTGGCGCTGGTGCAGACCCACCAGCCGGTGGACACCGCCCGCGCGCTGGGTCTGGTGCAGCGGGTGGTCGCCAGCACCCAGCCCCAGGCCGCCGCCCTGCAGCCCCTGGCCCGGCTGCTGGCGGCCCGGCTGATGGAGCAGCGCCGGCTGGAGGACCAGTACGACCGGCAGAGCCAGCAGATCCGCGACGCGCAGCGCCGCATCGACCAGCTCAACGAACGGCTGGAGGCCATGCGCGCCATCGAGCGCAGCCTCACGCCGCGCAGCCCCCGCCCCGCCGCCCCCTGAACCTTCGCGCCGACGTCCTGTCTGACCCACCATGGCCGAGACCGTTTCCCGCTCCCAGGACAGCCCGCCCGCCACCCGCCGCCCGCGTCTGCTGGTGGTCGACGACGACGCCGACATGCTGCGCCTGCTGTCCATGCGGCTGGGCGCCGCCGGCTACCAGGTGAGTGCCGTGGGGTCGGCCGAGGCCGCCCTGGCCCAGCTCGACATCGAACGGCCGCAGCTGGTCATCTCCGACGTGCGCCTGCCCGGCCGCGACGGCCTGGCCCTGTTCGACGACATCCGCAACCGACACCCTTCCCTGCCGGTGATCCTGCTCACCGCGCACGGCACCATTCCCGACGCGGTGGAGGCCACCTCGCGCGGCGTGTTCAGCTACCTCACCAAACCCTTCGATGCCCGCGAGCTGCTGGACAAGATCAGCCAGGCACTGGCCCTGGGTTCGCCGGCCGGCCCGAGCGAGCCGGTGGACGAGGCCTGGCGCTCGGAGATCGTCAGCCGCTCCAGCCGCATGGCCGACCTGCTGGCCGAGGCCCGCATGGTGGCGCGCAGCGACGCCAGCGTGCTGCTGCGCGGCGATTCCGGCACCGGCAAGGAAATGCTGGCCCGTGCCATCCACAAGGCCAGCCGGCGGGCCGGCAAGCCCTTCATTGCGGTCAACTGCGGCGCCATTCCGGAAGCCCTGCTGGAATCCGAACTGTTCGGCCACATGAAGGGGGCCTTCACCGACGCGGTGGCCAACCACAAGGGCCTGTTCCAGGCGGCCGATGGCGGCACGCTGCTGCTCGACGAGATCGGCGACATGCCGCCGGCCCTGCAGGTCAAGCTGCTGCGGGTGCTGCAGGAGCGCGCGGTGCGGCCGCTGGGATCGAGCCAGTCGATCCCGGTGGACGTGCGCATCGTCTCGGCCACCCACCGCGACCTGGAGGCCGCCATGGCCCAGGGCCAGTTCCGGGAAGACCTCTATTACCGGCTCAACGTGGTCACGCTGACCCTGCCCACCCTGGCCGAGCGGCGCGAGGACATCGCCCTGCTGGCCAACCACTTTCTGGCCCGGCTGTCGGCCAAGTACGGCAAGCGCAGCTCGGGCTTTGCGCCCGAGGCCCTCAAGGCCCTCACCCTGGCCAGCTGGCCCGGCAACGTGCGCCAGCTCTACAACGTGGTGGAGCAGGTCTGCGCCCTGGCCACCACGCCGCTGGTGTCGCTGGCCCTGGTGCAGCGCGCCCTGCGCACCCCGGCGGTGGAGGTGCTGAGCTATGCCGAGGCCAAGCAGCGTTTCGAGCGCGACTACCTGGTGGGCCTGCTCAAGATGACCGACGGCAACGTGGCCGACGCCGCCCGGCTGGCCGAGCGCAACCGGACCGAGTTCTACCGGCTGCTGCAGAAGCATGCGCTCACGCCGGGCCTGTTCAAGAACGACGGCGGCGGCACAGGAGCCGAGCCTGTCGCTCCAGAGTGACAAGCGCAAGTCCTTGATCTGCAAGGAATCCGCCGCCAGGGACCCCGGTGCTGTCGCCATCCGGCGACAAAAAACACGGGTTTACCCTGATTTCCGTCGCCCTGCACCGGCCCATGCCGATGAGGTGACGCCAAGTCTTTGATCTGAAAGGGTTTTTTCGACCTGGCACAGGGTTTGCCCTATACAGGGCATGCCCCTGGTCATTTCCCCCGTCATCCCCGCCGCCCGCCACCTGGGCCGCTCGCTGCTGACCGGCCTGATCACCAGCCTGGCTGCGGTCTGCGCGGCCGCCCAGGGCCTGGACTGGGACAGCGTCTCCCACATCGCCCAGACCCGCGCCGCCCAGCCGTGGACGCCATCCGGCGACAAGGCCGCTGCCCTGCCGCCGGAGCTGGCGAACATCAGCTACGACGGCCTGCGCGCCATCCGTTTCAAGCCCGAGCGCAGCACCTGGCGCGACCGGTCGCTGCCGTTCGAGCTGCAGTATTTCCACCTCGGCCTCTACCAGACCGAGCCGGTGCGCATCCGCGAGATCGGCCCGGACGGTCAGGTGACCGAGCTGCCGTTCCGCACCGGCGATTACGACTACGGCTTCAACCGCTTCGACACCGCCGCCTGGGGTGACCTGGGCCATGCCGGCTTCCGGCTGCACTACCCGCTCAACAGCGTGGCCTACAAGGACGAGCTGGCGGTGTTCCTGGGCGCCAGCTATTTCCGCGCCCTGGGCGCCGGTCAGCAGTACGGCCTGTCGGCCCGGGGGCTGGCCATCGACACCGTGGGCGGCCAGGGTGAGGAATTCCCGCGCTTCACCGAGTTCTGGGTGCGCCGCCCCTCGGCCACCGACCGCGAGGTGACGGTGCTGGCCCTGCTGGAGTCGGCGCGCGCCACCGGGGCTTACCGCTTCGTCATCCGCCCCGGCTTCCAGACCACCATGACGGTCCATGCCCGGGTCTACCTGCGGGTCGGCGCCGCACCGGTGGCCACGCTGGGCCTGGCGCCGCTGACCAGCATGTTCCTCTCGGGCGAGAACCAGCCGCTGCCCGGCGACTTCCGCCCCGAGGTGCACGACTCCGACGGCCTGATGCTGGCCACCGGCGAAGGCGAATGGCTGTGGCGCCCGCTGCAGCGCCCGCGCAGCGTGCAGGTGAGCTCGTTCGCCACCGTCAACCCGCGCGGCTTCGGCCTGATGCAGCGCGACCGCCGCTTCGCCAGCTACGAGGACGTGGAAGCCCGCTACGAACGCCGGCCCAGCGCCTGGGTACGGCCGCTGGGTGACTGGGGCGCCGGCCGGGTGGAGCTGGTGCAGCTGCCCACCCCGGACGAGACCCACGACAACGTGGTCGCCTACTGGGTGCCCGCGCGCCTGCCGGCGCAGGGGCAGCCGCTGGAGTTCGCCTACGAGCTGTCCTGGCAGGGCGACGAGCAGCAGCGCCCGCCCTCCAGCTGGGTGACCCAGACCCGCCGGGGCTACGGCTACACCCGCCTCAGCCCGGCCGAGCAGTCGGCGCAGCCCAAGTTCGTGCTCGATTTCGCCGGCCCCGCGCTGGACGCGCTGCCGCCCGGCGCAGCGGTGCAGGCCGTGGTGAGCGCCAACGCCAATGGCCGCGTCATCGAGGCCGTCGCCTATCCCAATCCGGCCACCAGCTCCTGGCGGGTGAGCCTGCGCGTGGTGCGCATCGACCCGAACCAGCCGGTCGAGCTGCGCGCCTTCCTTCAACACCAACAACACGCCGTGAGCGAAACATGGACACACCTGCTGCTGCCCGAATGAGCCCCGCCAAGAGCCTGTCCGTGAACCGGTCCGTCCACCCGCGCAGCCCGCTGCGCGAGGAACGCCACCCCAACGCGGTGACCGCCCCGCCGCTGCGGCGCGGATCGATGGTGCCCCGCCCCTGGCGCGGCTTCTGGAACAGCGTGGGCACCGGCCTGCTGGGCCTGGCCGATCGCCTGATCCCGCCACCCAGCCAGCCGCCACGCGCCCCCGAAGCACCCACCCGCTGGGACGGTGCGGCCCGGCGCCGCCGCGCAGCCTTCGTGGCACTGACCCTGCTGAGCACCGGTCTGGCCGGCTGGCTGTTCGCCGATGCCCAGCCCGCGACCGACAGCGGCTGGCTGCAGACCGCGCAGCTGGTGCTGTTCTCGGTGCTCTCGGCCTGGGTGGTGACCGGCTTCGTCACCGCGCTGATGGGCTTCTGGGTGCTGCTGCGCGGTGACCGCCACACCTTGCGCGCGGCCGATGTGCGCGACCACGCCATGAATCCCGAGGCCCGCACGGCGATCATCATGCCGATCTGCAACGAGGACGTGTCCACCGTCTTCGCCGGTCTGCGCGCCACCTGCGAGTCGCTGATCGCCACCGGGCATGCCGGCCAGTTCGATGTGTTCGTGCTGTCCGACAGCTTCCAGGCCGGGGTGCCGCAGGCCGAACGCGAGGCCTGGGAACAGCTGCGCGCCGATCTGGCGGCGCAGCACGGCGGCCAGCCGCCGCTGGAGGTGTATTACCGGCTGCGCCAGCGACGCACCCACCGCAAGGCCGGCAACGTGGCCGACTTCTGCCGGCGCTGGGGCCGCGACTACCGCAACATGGTGGTGCTGGACGCCGACAGCGTCATGAGCGGCCGCTGCCTGACCGACATGGTGAAGTTGATGGAAGCCCATCCGCGCGCCGGCATCATCCAGACCGCCACGCAGTCCATCGGTCATGCCACGCTGCATGCCCGCGCCCAGCAGTTCGCCTCGCGCGTGACCGGTCGGCTGTTCACCCTGGGCATGCAGTTCTGGCAGCTCGGCGAATCGCATTACTGGGGCCACAACGCCATCATCCGCGTCGAGGCCTTCATGAAGCACTGCGCGCTGGCGCCCATCCCGGGGAAGGGCGGCATGGCCGGCGGCATCCTGTCGCACGACTTCGTCGAAGCCGCCCTCATGCGCCGCGCCGGCTACCACGTGTGGCTGGTGTCCGACCTGCAGGGCAGCTACGAACAGCAGCCGCCGGACCTGCTGAGCGAACTGCAGCGCGACCGGCGCTGGTGCCAGGGCAACCTGCAGAACGCGCGCCTGGCCGCCGAGCCCGGCATCCACCGGGTGCACCGCAGCATGTTCGTCATCGGCGCGATGTCGTACCTGTCGGCCCCGCTGTGGCTGGCCTTCCTGTCCATCGGGATCGCCCTGTGGCTCACCGGCGGCACCGATGCACCGGTGTGGCAGGCGGTGCCATCCGAGCTGCGCGGCCTGTGGGCCTTCACCCTGTGCCTGTTGTTCCTGCCGCGGGTGCTGGGCGTGCTGGCGGTGTTCATGAAGGGGGAGCAGAAGTCGTTCGGCGGTGGCGGTGTGCTGCTGCTCAGCGCGCTGGCCGAAACCCTGCTGGCCCTGGTGCTGGCGCCCATCCGCATGCTGGCGCATTCGCTGTTCGTGCTGGTGGCGGTCACCGGCATGAAGCTGGAATGGAAATCGCCACCGCGGGAGGCCACCGGTGTGAGCTGGGCCGATGCCGCCGCCCGACTGGCACCCATGAGCCTGGTCATTGCCCTCATGGCTGCCGCCGTGGCCGCCATCAACCCGGGCGCCCTGCTGTGGCTGGCCCCGGTGGCCCTGCCGCTGCTGCTGGCCGTTCCGCTGGCGGTGCTCACCAGCCATGTGGAACTGGGTCAGTGGATGCGTTCGCGCGGCGTGCTGCTGATTCCGGAAGAGTCGTGGTCGCCGGCGGTGCTGCGGCGCGCCTGGCGCCACGCCAGCCAGATGGCGCTCAAACCTACCTGATGCCGGGCGGGAGGCCCTTCATGCCTCCCATGCCGCCCATGCGCTTCATCATCTTCATCAGGCCGCCGCCCTTCATCTTCTTCATCATGCCCTGCATCTGCTCGAACTCCTTGAGCAGGCGGTTGACCTCCTGCACCTGAACGCCGGCACCGGCGGCGATGCGGCGCTTGCGGGTGGCCTTGATGATCTCGGGCTTGCGGCGCTCCTGCAGCGTCATGCTGCAGATGATGCCTTCCTTGCGCTTGATGTCCTTCTCGGCGCGGCTCAGGTCGGCTTCGCTGGCCTTGGCGGCCATGGCACTGGGCAGCTTGTCCATCAGGCTGGACAGCCCGCCCATCTGCTTCATCTGCCGGATCTGGTCGAGGAAGTCGTTGAGGTCGAAGCCCTCACCGCTCTTGACCTTGGCTGCGAGCTTCTGGGCCGACGCCATGTCCACACCGGCCGTGACCTGCTCCACCAGCGCCACGATGTCGCCCATGCCCAGCACCCGGCCGGCGTGGCGTTCGGCATCGAACACCTCCAGGCCGTCGAGCTTTTCGGAGGTGCCGGCGAACTTGATGGGGGCGCCGGTGATCGCGCGCACCGACAGCGCGGCACCGCCGCGCGAGTCGCCGTCGAGCTTGGTCAGCACGATACCGGTCAGCGGCAGCGCCTCCTTGAAGGCGCGGGCGGTGTTGATGGCGTCCTGGCCCTGCATGGCGTCCACCACGAACAGCGTCTCCACCGGATTCAGGATGCCGTGGAGTTCCTGGATCTCGCGCATCAGCGCTTCGTCGATGGCCAGGCGGCCGGCGGTGTCGACCAGCAGCACATCAAAGTAATGGCGGCGGGCATGGTCGATGGCGGCGCGGGCGATGTCGGCCGGCTTCTGGTCCGGCGTGCTGGGGAACCACTCGGCCCCGGCCTGGGCGGTGACGGTGCGCAGCTGCTCGATGGCGGCCGGGCGGTAGACGTCGCCCGAGACGGTGAGCACCTTCTTCTTGCGCTTCTCGATCAGGTGGCGCGCCAGCTTGGCGGTGGTGGTGGTCTTGCCGGCACCCTGCAGGCCGGCCATCAGGATCACCGCCGGCGGCTGGGCCGCCAGGTTGATGTCGGCCACCCCCTCGCCCATGGTGGCCGCCAGTTCGCGGTTGACGATGCCCACCAGGGCCTGACCCGGCGTGAGCGAACCCACCACCTCGGCACCCAGGGCGCGCTCCTTGACCCGGGCGATGAAGTCGCGCACCACCGGCAGGGCCACGTCGGCCTCGAGCAGGGCCATGCGCACCTCGCGCAGCATGTCGGTGACGTTGGACTCGGTGATGCGGGCCTGCCCGCGCATCTCCTTGACGATGCGTGACAGGCGTTCGGAGAGGGCTGATGCCATGCGGGGCTCGGGGAAAGTGGGGAACGGCCGGCAGGAAGGGGCCGTTAAACTGTGCGGATGATTTTAGCCGCGCGCCCCTCCTCAGCCCTGCCGGCGCGCGGCCATCCCGAGGCCTGATGCCCATGCTGTCCAGTCCGGCCCCCACCATCATCGCTTCCGGCCTGACCGCCCTGGCCTATGCCCTCATGCTGTGGGCCCATGCCCGCATGTCGGCGGCGCAACTGCGAAGCCTGCTGGTCCTGGCCTGGCTGCTGCACGCGGTGGTGCTGCTGCGCGGTCTGCTCAACCAGCCGGCCTCGTTCGGTTTTGCACCGGCACTCTCCATCACCCTGTGGCTGGTGCTCACGGTGTACCTGCTGGAGAGCCGGCTCTATCCGCAGCTCAAGGCCCGTCGTGCACTGGGCTGGCTGGGCATGGGCGTGGTGCTGCTGGCGCTGGTGTTTCCCGGCGCCACGTATCCCGCGCTGTCCTCGCCCTGGATGCCTCTGCACTGGGCGCTGGGCATCGCGTCCTACGGCATGATCGCCGCGGCGGTGACCCATGCCTGGCTCATGCAGCGGGCCGAGAAGGCCATGCGGCTGGGACGCACCAACGACACCGACATGCCCCTGCTCACCCTGGAGCGGCTGACCTTCCGGCTGGTGGGCGCCGGCTTCGTGCTGCTGACCGCCACCCTGCTGGCCGGTGGCTGGTTTGCCGAATCGCTCAACCACCGCTGGACCTGGAACCACAAGACCGTGTTCTCGGTGCTGGCCTGGGCCACCATGGGCGTGCTGCTGCTGGGCCGCTGGCGGCTGGGCTGGCGCGGCGGCATGGCCGCCCGCATGGTGTACCTGGGCGCAGGCCTGCTGCTGCTGGGCTACGTGGGCTCGCGCTTCGTGATCGAAGTGTTCCTGCAACGCTGACCCCGATCCATCCCCCCGCATGAAATACCTGCTCGTTCTGGTGGTGGTCCTGGTGGCCGTGCACATCTGGCGCAAGAACCGCCGGGAAGCCCTGGAAGAAGAGGCCCGCCAGCGCCCGCCGGCGCCGCGGCCGGTGCCGGCACCGGTGGCCATGGTGGCCTGCCGCCACTGCGGCACCCACCTGCCCCGGGCCGACGCAGTGGAGGGCACGCTGGGCCTGTACTGCAGCGCCGAGCACCACCGGCTCAACGAACCCGCCCCGCGCTGACCATGGCCCACGAGCCGAATTCCCACTTCCAGCCGTCGTGGTACTCGGCCTTCGAATCGGCCGGCACCGAGGGACGCGAGCAGCAGCAACGCGCCTTTGACCGTCTGTGGCGCGCCTTCATGGGCGCACGGGTGCTGGTGGCGGTGGTGCTGGCCTTGCTGCAGGTGTTCCTGCTGGTCTCCGGCATCAGCGGGTCGCTGCCGCTCACCGGCCTGAGCGGGCTCTACCTGGTGTTCACGGTGCTGGTGCTGGTGTTCCTGCGTCCCCGGCATCAGGGTCGGGTGCCGCCCCTGCACTGGCTCATGACCATCGGTGTGGATGTGGCCACCTTCGCCATCATGCAGTCCATGCAGACCGGTGCGGTCAATTACACGCCGCTGTTCGCGCTGCCGGTGCTGCTGGGCGCCATCCTGGGACCCCTCACGCTGGCGCTGGGCACGGCGGCCTCGGTCACACTGGTGCTGCTGCTGGACGCCTGGATGGCCAGCAACGGTCTCAGCAGCCAGGACACCACCCGCTTCGTGCAGACCGGGCTGGCTGGCACCGGGCTGTTCCTGGTGGCCCTGCTGGCGCACCAGCTGGCCATCCGGCTGGCCCGCGAGGAGGCGCTGGCGGCCAGCAGCCAGGCCGCCGCCCGTGCCCAGGCGCGGGTGAACGAAGTGATCATCGACAACCTGAGCATCGGCGTGCTGGTGGTGGACCTGCATGGCGTGGTGCGCAATGCCAATCCGGCCGCGCAGCACATGCTCATGGGCGACCGCTACCCGGAAGGCGCCCGGCTGCTGCTGTCGGCCCGCAACGGCTGGGAGCATCTGGCGGCCCTGGTGAGCGACACCTTCGCCGCCGGCCAGCCACTGGAGACCGAAACCACCATCGAGCACGACGACCGTCCCAGCCAGCGCCTGCTGGCCCGCACCCGGCTGACCGCATCGGAGGGCCGCCGGGCCGGCCTGTGCGTGCTGTTCCTGGAAGACCTGCGGGAGGTCGAGGCCCGGGTGCGCACCGAAAAGCTCGCGTCCATGGGCCGCATGTCGGCGGCCGTGGCCCACGAGATCCGCAACCCGCTGACCGCCATCACCCAGGCCAATGCGCTGCTGGACGAAGAGGTGAAGGAGCCGGCGCAGAAGCGGCTGACCGGCATGATCGAGCAGAACGCGACCCGGCTCTCGCGCATCGTCGACGACATCCTCAATGTGGCCCGGGTGCAGCCCTCGCAATCGGCGGGCGGGGCACCGGTGGTGCCGCTCGATGCATCGGTTCGGGTGATCACCGGCGAGTGGAATGCCCAGGTCCAGCCCGGGCACCGCCTGGGCGTGCACACCCATGCCCCCAAGGTGCAGGTGGCCTTCGAGCCCGAACACCTGCGCCGGCTGATGGTGAACCTGCTGGACAACGCCGAACGCCATGCCAGTGCGCAGCCGGCGTCGATCCGGGTCATCACGCAGCCCAGCGGGGCGGAACATGTGCGGCTGTCGATCTGGAGCGACGGCCCGCCCCTTGAGGCCACCGTGCTGCGCCACCTGTTCGAGCCGTTCTTCTCGTCCGAGAGCCGGTCCAGCGGACTGGGCCTGTTCATCTGCCGCGAGCTGTGCCAGCGTTACGGCGCCCACATCGCCTACCAGCGCACCCAGCTCGACCAGCGTGAAGGCAACGAGTTCTATGTGCTGCTGCCGCTGGCTGCGCCGCCGGCACGCCACAGCCGACCGCCGCAACAGGCCGCCTGACGCACCATCGCCCTGCCATGCCGTCTCCCAGCTCCCCGTCCAGCGCTTCCATCCTGGTCGTCGACGACGAACCCGATCTGCGAACCCTCTATGAACTCACGCTGCTGCGCGAGGGTCACGCCGTGGTGGCCGTGGGCGACCTGACCCAGGCACGCGAGGCCGTGGGGCGCGACCGCTTCGACATCGTCATCTCGGACATGCGGCTGCCCGACGGGCTGGGCCTTGAACTGCTGCGCGAACTCTCGGCCGCACAGCGCACCGAGAAGTGCATCGTCATCACGGCCTATGGCTCGGCAGAAAACGCCGTGGAGGTGCTCAAGGCCGGCGCCTTCGATTACCTGACCAAGCCGGTGGACCTCAAGCAGCTGCGCAGCGCCGTGGCCTCCGCCCTGCGCAGCCAGCGGGCACCGCTGACCTCCGGTGCGGCGGGGGAACCCCTGCGTGCAGCACCGCCCCCGCCGGCCGGGGTGCAGTCCCTCTCGCGCATCGTGGGCCGCTCGCCCAGCATCGTGCAGATCAAGTCGCGCATCGAGAAGGTGGCCACCAGCATGGCGCCGGTGCTGATCCTGGGCGAATCGGGCACCGGCAAGGAGCTGGTGGCGCGGGCGGTGCACGACTGCAGCCACCGGGCCAGCGGCCCGTTCGTGGCCGTCAACTGCGGCGCGATTCCCGAGAACCTGATCGAGGCCGAATTCTTCGGTGCCCGCAAAGGCGCCTACACCGGCGCCACCGCCGACCGCGAGGGGTACTTCCAGGCGGCGCGCGGCGGCACGCTCTTCCTGGACGAGATCGGCGACCTGCCCCTGGCCATGCAGGCCAAGCTGCTGCGCGTCATCCAGGAACGGCGGGTGCGTGCGCTGGGTGGCGTGCAGGAGGAAGCGGTCGATGTGCGGCTGGTGAGTGCCACCCACCGCGACCTGCCGGCCCTGGTGCAGGCCGGTCAGTTCCGCCAGGACCTGTTCTACCGGCTCAACGTGATCGGGCTGCGCACGCCGGCCCTGCGGGAACGCCGCGAAGACCTCGACGACCTGGTGCAGGCCCTGCTGGAGCGGCTGTGCCAGGACATCGGACAGACCGTGCCGCAGCTCACCGCCCGTGCCCGCGACTGGCTGGCCAGCCGCGAGCTGCCGGGCAATGTGCGCGAACTGGAAAACCTGCTGCAGCGCGCCCTCGCGCTGAGCGACGGGCATCAGCTGGACGTGCCCGACTTCGGCGAGTCGTTCGACGAGGCGCCGACCGATCCCATGCCCCTGAACCGCGCCATGCGCGAAAGCGCACCGGAGACGCAGGGACCCGAGGGCATTCCGGACGACCTGCAGCGTTACCTCGACGAGAAGGAACGCCAGGTGCTGCTCAAGGCGCTGCGCGAGTGCGGCTACAACCGCACTGCCGCCGCCGCACGGCTGGGCCTGAACCTGCGCCAGATGCGCTATCGCATCCAGCGCCTGGGCATCGTCATGCCGTCCGGTCCCGCCGAACCGGAGCTCGACGACGATGACACCCGCTGACGGCCTGTCCGGCCACACAGCCGATCCGCCGGGCTGGCAGGGCGGCTGGCTGCGCGAGGCGCGCCACTGCCCGTCGCCCAACTTCGGCCCCCGGCCGGCCGGCGCCGTCATCGATCTGGTGGTGCTGCACTCGATCAGCCTGCCGCCGGGTCGCTACGGGGGCCCCGAGGTCGAACAGTTCTTCGGCAACCGCCTGGACTGGGACGCCCACCCCTACTTCGACCAGATCCGGGGCATGGAGGTCTCGTCGCACTTCTTCATCCGCCGCGACGGGGAGCTGGTGCAGTTCGTCGACACCTTCGAACGCGCCTGGCATGCGGGGCGGTCCTGCTGGCGAGGCCGCGAGAACTGCAACGACGACTCGATCGGCATCGAGCTCGAAGGCCTGGAAGGCGACAGCTTCGAGGCCCCGCAGTACCAGCGCCTGATCCGCCTGATGCGGCAGCTGGCGCAGCGCCACCCGCTGCGGCATGTGGCCGGACACGAACACATCGCGCCGGGTCGCAAACTTGACCCCGGCACGGGGTTTGATTGGGCACATCTGCAACAGCTGGCGGCGGCCGATCTGGGCTGGGACCGTGGGTACTTTCCCGAGGTCACCCACCCGCGGGCCAACGGACCGGATCACCCTCCCCAGGACGGTGCATCGGCCTGAGCCCGGCCCGATGCGGGCTGGCGCACGAAATCGGTCCGCAGACCGCGCGGAGACTCGGGTCGCGCCCCCCGCATCGCACGGCTGCAGCGATGCCGGCAGGGCCGTCCCGTCCGGTCGGCGGCCTCTTTTTACCCAGCGAAATCCGGCGCATCGGCTGATGGCCCTTCCACGGGCCACACACCATAGGTAGTGGCTTGAAGGGGTCATGGACACCAGATATAGTGTGCCTCCGAGAAGAGCCCAACAGGCCGAAATGCTCCGGACATCCCACAACAACACCCAAGAGGAACCATGCTGACCGCCACCACCCCCCAGACCACCCCCAGCCCGTCGGCCATGCCGACCGGCAGCATGAGCCCCGCCGCAGCGCCCGTGAGCGCTTCCGTCCTGGCCCATTACCAGATCATCCGCCGCAACGGCGCGGTGGTGTCCTTCGAGCCCAGCAAGATCGCCGTGGCCATGATGAAGGCCTTCCTGGCGGTGCACGGCACCCAGGGTGCCGCGTCGGCCAGCGTGCGCGAGACCGTGGACGAACTCACCCAGGCCGTGGTGCGCGCACTGATGCGCTCGCGCCCGGGCGGCGGCACCTTCCACATCGAAGACGTGCAGGACCAGGTCGAACTCGGCCTGATGCGCGGCGGTCACCATGAGGTGGCCCGTGCCTACGTGCTCTACCGCGAGCGCCGCACCCGCGAACGCGCCAGCCAGGCCGTGGCCCAGCCGGCCGAGCCGCAGCTGCATGTGCTCGACCGTGGCCAGCGCGTGCCGCTGGACCTGCAGGGTCTGCAGAGCCTGATCGCCCAGGCCTGTGCCGGCCTGGGAGCCGACGTCAAGCCCGAGCCCATCGTGGCCGAGACCAAGCGCAACCTGTACGACGGCGTGCCGATCGACGAGGTCTACAAGGCCGCCATCCTGGCCGCCCGCACCCTGATCGAAAAGGACCCCGACTACACCTACGCCACCGCGCGCCTGCTGCTGCACACCATCACCAAGGAAATCATGGGTGAGGCCGTGCCGGCCGAGCAGATGGGCGAGCGCTACGCCGAGTACTTCCCGCAGTTCATCAAGAAGGGCGTGGAGAACGACCTGCTCGACGAGAAGCTGCTGCAGTTCGACCTGGCCCGCCTGGGTGCCGCCCTCAAGCCCGAGCGCGACCTGCAGTTCGACTACCTCGGCCTGCAGACCCTGTACGACCGCTACTTCCTGCACGTGCGCAAGACCCGCATCGAGATGCCGCAGGCCTTCTTCATGCGCGTGGCCATGGGCCTGTCGCTCGGCGAGATCGACCGCGAGGCGCGCGCCATCGAGTTCTACGAGATCCTCTCATCGTTCGACTTCATGTCGTCCACCCCCACGCTGTTCAACAGCGGCACGCTGCGCTCGCAGCTCTCGAGCTGCTACCTGACCACCGTGCCCGACGACCTGGACGGCATCTACGAGTCCATCAAGGAAAACGCCCTGCTGTCCAAGTTTGCCGGCGGCCTGGGCAACGACTGGACCCGTGTGCGCGCCCTAGGCTCGCACATCAAGGGCACCAACGGCGAATCGCAGGGCGTGGTGCCGTTCCTCAAGGTGGTCAACGACACCGCCGTGGCGGTCAACCAGGGCGGCAAGCGCAAGGGCGCGGTCTGCACCTACCTGGAGTCGTGGCACCTGGACATCGAGGAGTTCCTGGAGCTGCGCAAGAACACCGGTGACGACCGCCGCCGCACCCACGACATGAACACCGCGAACTGGATTCCGGACCTGTTCATGCGCCGCGTGATGGAGAAGGGCGAGTGGAGCCTGTTCTCCCCCAACAGCGTGCCCGACCTGCACGACAAGTTCGGCGCCGACTTCGAGCGCGCCTATGTTGCCTACGAAGAAAAGGCTGCGCGCGGCGAGATCAAGCCCTACCGCAAGGTGCCGGCGTCCGATCTGTGGCGCAAGATGCTGACCATGCTGTTCGAGACCGGCCATCCCTGGATCACCTTCAAGGACGCCTGCAACGTGCGCTCGCCGCAGCAGCACGCCGGCGTGGTCCACAGCTCCAACCTGTGCACCGAGATCACGCTCAACACCAGCGACACCGAGACCGCCGTGTGCAACCTGGGCTCGGTCAACCTGCACCGCCACCTCAAGGACGGCCCCAACGGCAAGGAACTCGACCATGCCAAGCTGCAGAAGACCATCAACACCGCCATGCGGATGCTCGACAACGTGATCGACATCAACTACTACGCGGTGAAGAAGGCGCGCGACTCCAACCTGCGCCACCGTCCGGTGGGCCTGGGCATCATGGGCTTCCAGGATGCGCTGTACGAACTGCGTGTGCCCTACGCCTCCAATGAAGCGGTCGACTTTGCCGACCGCTCGATGGAAGCGGTGTGCTACTACGCCTACTGGGCCTCCACCGAACTGGCCCGCGAGCGCGGCCGCTACAGCAGCTACAAGGGCTCGCTGTGGGACCAGGGCATCCTGCCGCCCGACACGCTGGACCTGCTCAGCCGCGAGCGCGGCGGCTATGTGGACGTCGACCGCTCCAGCAGCCTCGACTGGGACGCCCTGCGCAAGAAGATCGCCGCCGACGGCATGCGCAACTCCAACTGCGTGGCCATCGCCCCCACTGCAACCATCTCCAACATCATCGGCGTGGACGCATCCATCGAGCCCTGCTTCGGCAACCTATCGGTCAAGTCCAACCTCTCCGGCGAGTTCACCGTCATCAACAGCTACCTGGTCAAGGACCTCAAGCGCCTGGGCCTGTGGGACGACGTGATGGTCATGGACCTCAAGCACTTCGACGGTTCGCTGCGCCCCATCGACCGCGTGCCGCAGGAAGTGAAGGCCCTGTACGCCACCGCCTTCGAGGTGGAGCCGGTCTGGCTGGTGGAAGCCGCCGCACGTCGCCAGAAGTGGATCGACCAGGCGCAGAGCCTGAACATCTACATGGCCGGCGCATCGGGCAAGAAGCTGGACGAGACCTACAAGCTGGCCTGGCTGCGCGGTCTCAAGACCACCTACTACCTGCGCACCACCTCGGCCACGCAGATCGAGAAGTCCACCGGCCGTACCGGCCAGCTCAACGCCGTGTCGGTGACGCCGAGCGCACCGGTCGCTGCCGCCGCCGTGAGCGCCGAACCCGCCAGCGAGCCGGCCACCGACATCAAGTTCTGCGCCATCGACGACCCGGGGTGTGAAGCCTGCCAGTGATGCCAGCCTGTACGACCTGATGCAGCGTGGTGCGTGATGCCTCTTTTCGATGCACCACTGCAACACAAAGCATCAGGTCCATGAGCGATCACTTTGCAATTCATGCCGACACTTTGATAATCCATCGAATTGGACACCACCATGCTGACCTGGGAAGACAACTCGACTCCCGTCTCGACGCCCTCGCAAACCCCGCGGCCTGCCGCCACCGGTTTGCCGACCTCGCCCTCCGGCGCGGCTGCATCCGTCTCCCCTTCGATTCCTTCGCGTCCGGTTGCAGCGGCTGAGGCACCGGCCGAGCGCCGCGTGAACGTGGCCGACAAGCGCATCATCAACGGCCAGACCGACGTCAACCAGCTGGTGCCCTTCAAGTACAAGTGGGCCTGGGAAAAGTACCTCGCCACCTGCGCCAACCACTGGATGCCGCAAGAGATCAACATGAGCCGCGACATCGCGCTCTGGAAGGATCCCAACGGCCTGACCGAAGACGAGCGCCGCCTGGTCAAGCGCAACCTCGGCTTCTTCGTGACTGCCGACTCGCTGGCGGCCAACAACATCACGCTGGGCACCTACCGCCACATCACCGCGCCCGAGTGCCGCCAGTTCCTGCTGCGCCAGGCCTTTGAAGAGGCGATCCACACCCACGCCTACCAGTACATCGTGGAGAGCCTGGGGCTGGACGAAGGCGAGATCTTCAATGCCTACCACGAGGTCGCTTCGATCCGCGACAAGGACGAGTTCCTGATCCCGTTCATCGACGCGATCATGGACCCCAACTTCCAGACCGGCACGCCCGAGAACGACCAGAAGCTGCTCAAGTCGCTGATCGTCTTCGCCTGCCTCATGGAAGGCCTGTTCTTCTACGTGGGCTTCACGCAGATCCTGGCGCTGGGCCGCCAGAACAAGATGACCGGTGCGGCCGAGCAGTACCAGTACATCCTGCGCGACGAGTCGATGCACTGCAATTTCGGCATCGACCTGATCAACGCCATCAAGATGGAGAACCCCCTGCTCTGGACCGCCGAGTTCAAGGCCGAGATCAAGGGTCTCTTCCTCAAGGCGGTCGAACTGGAATACCGCTACGCCGAGGACACCATGCCGCGCGGCGTGCTGGGCCTCAACGCGTCCATGTTCAAAGGCTACCTGCGTTACATCGCCAACCGCCGTGCGACCCAGATCGGTCTGGAGCCGCTGTTCCCCAACGAGGAGAACCCGTTCCCCTGGATGAGCGAGATGATCGATCTCAAGAAGGAACGCAATTTCTTCGAGACCCGCGTCATCGAGTACCAGACCGGTGGCGCGCTCTCCTGGGACTGACCCGGACACACCGGCGCTGCATTGCCTGCACCCATCGACATGCTTATCGAACAACCGGAAACCCGCACACGTCGCGATGGCGCCGTTGATGGGATTTCCGTCACCGGATTCAGCCCCCTGGGGTCGGCCGTGGATGCATCCACAGGACCCCAGGGGGTTGAGTCGCTTCACCGGCATCTGCCGCGTTGAAGTGCTCTTTGCAACTTGATCAAGGAGAAAACAATGGCAACTGCGAAAAAAGCGCCGGCTAAGAAAGCGGCCGTGAAGAAGGCCGCCCCGGCCAAGAAAGCCGCCCCGGCGAAGAAGGCCGCCCCGGCCAAGAAAGCCGCTCCGGCGAAGAAGGCCGCTCCGGCCAAGAAAGCCGCTCCGGCGAAGAAGGCCGCTCCGGCCAAGAAAGCCGCTCCGGCGAAGAAGGCCGCTCCGGCCAAGAAAGCCGCCCCGGCCAAGAAAGCCGCTCCGGCGAAGAAGGCCGCTCCGGCGAAGAAGGCCGCTCCGGCCAAGAAAGCCGCTGCGCCCAAGAAGGCCGCCCCGGCCAAGAAAGCCGCTGCGCCCAAGAAGGCTGCTCCGGCCAAGAAAGCCGCTGCGCCCAAGAAGGCCGCCCCGGCCAAGAAAGCCGCTGCGCCCAAGAAGGCCGCCGTGAAGAAGGCAGCCCCCGCAAAAAAAGCTGAGCCGGCCAAGAAGCCGGCAGCCCCTGCGGCCGCTGCCCCCGCAGCGCAAACCAAGCTCAATCCTCAGGCTGCCTGGCCGTTCCCGACCTCCAGCAAGCCCTGAGTCCGATTGAGATGAAGGCTCGAACCCGGCGCGAAAGCGCCGGGTTTTTTCATGGGCCGATGCGCCTCAGGCCAGTGCCGGCGCCTGGTAGTTCTGCGGCCCGTGCGTTGCAATCTTGGCGGCACCCATGCGGTTGCCCAGCTCGGCGCAACGCCGCAGATCCCACCCCTGGGACAGACCATGCAGCAGGGCGGCACGGAAAGCGTCGCCGCAGCCCGTGGGGTCCAGCACCGCGGTGGCCTGCACACCCGGCACCCGGGTCGCCACACCGTCTTCCCACACCTCGCAACCTTCGCCACCCAGGGTGACCACCAGGCCCTTGACCTTGGCGGCGATCGCCTTGAGCGTGAGCCCGGTGCGCTCGCACAGCATGCGGGCCTCGTAATCGTTCACCGCCACCCAGGTGGCCTGCTCGATGAAGGCCAGCAGCTCCGGTCCGCCGAACATGGGCAGGCCCTGCCCCGGATCGAACACGAAGGGAATGCCCGCCTGGTGCAGCTGGTGCGCGTGGGAGGTCATGGCGTCGCGCCCGTCGGGCGCAACGATGCCGAGCGTGATGGCGCGGCCGGCCGGTACCGGATTGAGGTGGGCCTGCGACATGGCACCGGGGTGGAAGGCAGTGATCTGGTTGTTGTCGCGGTCGGTCATGATCATGGCCTGTGCGGTGTAGCTGTCGGCATGCACCGCCACATGGTCCACGTTCACCCCCAGCCCGCGCAGGCGTTCGATGTACCCGGCACCGTCGCTGCCCACGGTGGCCAGCGGCGTCACCTCGGAGCCCAGCAGACGCAGGCCGTAGGCGATGTTGCCGGCACAGCCACCAAACTCCCGCCGCAGGCCCGGCACCAGGAACGAGACGTTGAGGATGTGCAGCTGGCTGGGCAGGATCTGCTCGGCGAAGCGGCCTTCGAAGGTCATGATGGTGTCGAAGGCCATCGATCCGCAAACAAGAATGGACATGGTGTTGCTCGGTCAGGGGTAGAAAACCAGGGCGCGGTAACCGGCCATGGGCAGGTCGTCGCTGCTGGCGATGGAGAGGCGGAAGCTCACCGGCACCGTGGCGCGCGGCGGCAGTTCGGTGACCGCTTCCGGCCATTCGGACGGCAGGAAGACACGGCGCGCGATCACGCGGTCACCGACATCGGTGAGGCTGAGTTCAAGGGCCGGTGCGGCCAGGGGCAGGTCGCCGGTGTTCTGCAGCACGATGTCGAAGGAATGGAACTGGCCCAGCCGGCGCACCAGGGTGGCGCTTTCGATGACGATGGCGTCGATGCGCCGCAGCGGCTCCACACTGCAGCCCAGGGGCTCGCAGGCCTGCACCAGCAAGGGCTTGAGGGCCGGGTGGCGGGCGGCGAGCCAGCTGCGCTGATGAAATGCCCACTGGGCCGCCAGCAATCCACCCAGCAGCAGCACCGTCAGCAGGAGGACCGCCCGCATCGGGGTGGACCGCCAGAAGGCCTGTCGACGGGCCTGGCGCACGAAACCGGGAATTTCGGCGGGGGCATCGTCTTCGGCCGGCGGGGGCAGCGGATCGGCCGGGGGGGCGTCCACCGACGGTTCCGTCACATCGCCGGCGGCCGGCTGTCCCGGCAGCTGGCTGGAGAGGTCGACGTCCAGCGCCGGCGGTCCTGACTGGCTGGCAAACGCCTGCAGGGCGGCGTGGAAGTCGGAGATGGGGTTGTCGGCCGGAGATGGCTCGGGCGTCGGGTCGGGCTCCGGCACGGGAGCTGGCGAAGGTGCGGGAACCGGTGCAATCGCAGGACCGGGGTTCGGCGGGAGGACCGGCCCGGCGACCGCTTCGGCCGGTGCCGGGCTGAGCATGAGCGAGGCGCTCAAGTGCAGCGTGGCATCGAACACATTCGAGCAATGCCCGCAACGGACCCATCCGTCCGAGATCTTGAGCTGGTCAGGCACCACCCGGAAGCGGGTGCTGCAGGCGGGGCAGCGGGTGGTGAGGCTCATGCACCGATTATTGCAGCGGCACCCTGCCCCACCGGACGGCTCAGGCGCGCCGTGCCGTCATCAGGATCCAGCCGTCTTCCTCGTCGGCCACCGACAGCTGGACCCAGGGCGCATAGGCCTCGGTCAGCTCCTCGGCCTGCCGCGCCAGGATGCCGGCCAGCACCAGATGCCCACCGGGCCTCACATGCGAGCACAGCAGCGGCGCCAGCACCTTGAGCGGCGTGGCCAGGATGTTGGCCAGCACCAGATCGTGCTCACCCTGCGCGGCATCGGGCAGACCTGCCTTGAGCCGGACGCCATTCGCCTCGGCGTTGAGGATGGTGGATTCGACGGCTGCCGGATCGATGTCGACCGCGATGATGTCGGCGGCCCCCATCTTGGCCGCACCGATGGCCAGGATGCCCGATCCGCAGCCGTAGTCCAGCACGCGCGGGCCCATCGGCGCATGCCGTGCGGTCCAGCGCAGGCACATGCGGGTGGTGGGATGGGTGCCGGTGCCGAATGCCAGCCCGGGATCGAGCCGGATGATCTGCCGTGCGGCCGCCGGCGGTTCGTGCCAGGTGGGCACGATCCAGAAGGTGGGCGTGATCTCGACCGGATCGAACTGCGACTGCGTCAGGCGCACCCAGTCCTGATCGGCCACCGGACGCACCTCCAGCACGGTGCAACCGGCGAAGAAGTCCTGCGCCAGCAGCAGGGCAGCGGCCTCGCGGGCCAGTGGCTCGGTGGGGAATAGGGCCACCACCCGCGAGCGCTGCCAGCCCTCCTTGGGCGGGGGCATGCCGGGCTCGCCGAACAGGGCCTGCTCGGCGTCGGTCATGGCGTCGGCGTCTTCCACCGAGGCACTGAGGGCCTCGAGCGCCTCCAGCGCATCGCTCACGTCCTCCACGGCCGCCTCCGGCACCATGAGGACCAGCTCGTGCAGGATGGACGGATCAGCGCTCACGCTGCGACAGCCATTCTTCGAGGTAGTGGATGTTGGTGCCGCCGGTCACGAAACTGGCGTCGACCATCAGCTCGCGGTGCAGGGGCACGTTGGTCTTGATGCCCTCGATCACGGTCTCGGCCAGCGCGGTGCGCATGCGGGCCAGGGCCTGCTCGCGGGTGTCGCCGTGCACGATGATCTTGCCGATCATGGAGTCGTAGTTGGGCGGCACGAAGTAGTTGGTGTAGACGTGCGAATCGACCCGCACGCCCGGCCCGCCCGGCGCATGCCAGGTGGTGATGCGGCCCGGCGACGGGGTGAACTTGTACGGGTCCTCGGCGTTCACCCGGCATTCGATGGCATGACCGCGCAGCTGGATCTGGCGCTGGGTGAAGGGCAACTTCTCGCCGGCCGCCACCGCGATCTGGGTGCGCACGATGTCGATGCCGGTGATGAGTTCGGTCACCGGATGCTCCACCTGCACGCGGGTGTTCATCTCGATGAAGTAGAACTCGCCGTTCTCGAACAGGAACTCGAAGGTGCCGGCACCGCGGTAGCCGATCTTCTTGCAGGCGGCCGCGCAACGCTCGCCGATCTTCTCGATCAGACGGCGCGGGATGCCCGGGGCCGGCGCTTCCTCGATCACCTTCTGGTGACGGCGCTGCATGGAGCAGTCGCGCTCGCCCAGGTACACCGCATTGCGGTGGGTGTCGGCCAGGATCTGGATCTCGATGTGGCGCGGGTTCTGGAGGAACTTCTCCATGTAGACCTCGGCATTGCCGAAGGCTGCGCCGGCTTCGGCCTTGGTGGTCTGCACCGCATGGATGAGGGCCGCCTCGGTGTGGACCACCCGCATGCCGCGACCGCCGCCGCCACCGGCCGCCTTGATGATGACCGGGTAGCCCACCGACTTGGCAATGCGCTTGATGGCCACCGGATCGTCCGGCAGCGCGCCGTCCGAGCCGGGCACGCAGGGCACGCCGGCGCGGATCATGGCCTGCTTGGCCGACACCTTGTCGCCCATCAGGCGGATCGACTCGGGGGTGGGGCCAATGAAGGTGAAGCCGCTCTTTTCGACCCGTTCGGCGAAGTCGGCGTTCTCGGACAGGAAGCCGTAGCCAGGGTGGATGGCCTCGGCATCGGTGACCTCGGCCGCCGAGATGATGGCCGGCATGCTGAGGTAGCTCTGGCCGGACGGGGCCGGACCGATGCAGACCGCCTCGTCGGCCAGGCGCACGTACTTGGCGTCACGGTCGGCCTCGGAATAGACCATCACCGCCTTGATGCCCATCTCGCGGCAGGCGCGCTGGATGCGCAACGCGATCTCGCCGCGGTTGGCGATCAGGATCTTCTTGAACATGGGAGGCCGGCCCTCACTCGATGACGAACAGGGGCTGACCGTATTCGACCGCCTGGCCGTTCTGGGCCAGGATCTGGGTCACGGTACCGGACTTGTCGGCCTCGATTTCATTGAGGATCTTCATGGCCTCGACGATGCAGATGGTCTCGCCTTCCTTGACCACGCTGCCCACTTCCACGAACGCCTTGGCGCCCGGGCTCGACGCGCGGTAGAAGGTGCCCACCATGGGCGACTTGACGATGTGGCCCACGGGCTCGGCCGACGCGGCCGGGGCGGCTGCGGCCGGCGCTGCCGCCACTTCCACCACCGGGGCCGGGGCCGCGGCCGGCGGGGCCATGGTGTAGGTCACCGGAGCCGCCATGGCGGCCGGAGCGCTCTTGACGATGCGGACCTTGCCTTCCGCCTCGGTGATCTCCAGCTCGGACACGTTCGACTCGGACACCAGGTCGATCAGCGTCTTCAGTTTTCTCAAATCCATGATTTCTCCAACGAATTTCGGTCAAGTTGACGCAATTTCGGTCAACTTCGCGTGAACCTGCCAGGGGTCGCCGCAAAAGGTGCCGCAGTGTACACGAACCGACCGTGAAACACGCCACTGCCGGCCGGCGGCGACGGACGACCGGTTTGGGGACGATTTGAAGGAAGTTGGCCGAAATTCGGGGCTGCTCAGACCCGCTTGGCCCAATCGGCCAGATCGGCCTCGGAGACCTTGCCGATCTTGCGGTCCAGGATGCGGCCATCGCGCCCGAACACCACGGTGAACGGCAGGCCACCATTGCCGTTGCCCAGGCTGCGGCTGAGCTGGGTGCCGTCCAGCCCGGCCATGCCCACCGGAAACTCGATCGGCAGCTTCTGCAGGAAGCCGCGCACCGCACTCGGCTGGTCCACGGCCAGCGCCAGCAGTCCCCAGCCCTTGGGGCCGTGGCTGCGCTGGAACTGGTTGAGCAGGGGCAGTTCCTCCACGCACGGCGGGCACCAGGTGGCCCAGAAATTGACCAGCAAGGGCTTGCCCCGGAAGTCGGCCACCCGGACCGGTTCGCCGTTCGGCCCATCAAAGGCCGCTTCCCAGAATGCCAGTTCGGCCTCGCTGGCCACCGGCTGCGGCTGGTGGCGGCGGTTGGACCACCAGGCGCCGGTGCCGGCCGCTGCCAGGGCCACCGAGGCGCCGATCCAGTGTCGTCGTTGCAGTTTCATGTGTCTTCTTCCAGCAGGGCGCGCACCGAGGCCATGTCGCCCCGGGGCTTGCGGCCCTGTGCGTCGGGTTTGAGGGCGCCGCGCAGGTCGTCCTGGTCGTGCACCATCAGGTGGACCAGCACCCACTGGCCCAGATCGGGACAGCGGCTGCGCAGCGTGAGCACGTCCACCGGCTCGCCGCGCCAGCCGGTGACCGTGCCGGGGTGGTAGTCCACCCGATGATCCAGCAGGGCCCACTCGGGTTCCTTGGGGTCGTCGCAATACAGCTGCAGGTGGATGTCGCTGTGCCGGGTGGCGGTACCGTGCCAGACCGCACCGGCCAGATGCGGCCGGAAGGCCTGCAAGCGCTCCATCCAGACCAGCGCCAGCTCCCGCAATGCCCGCAGTTCGGCGGGCTGGGTGTCGGCGCAGAACACGGCGATGTGCTCGCGCACGGCGGCCTCCACCTGCTGGTTGTCCGGCAGTGCGGTGCGGCTGCCCAGCCCCAGCTGCTTGACGGCGTGCCGCTTGGCCGCGCCGTACTCCTGCCCCTCCTCCACCACCAGGCGGGCGGCCACGGCGGCGATTTCGGCAGCGATCGATTCGGGGCTGGCGTGCATGGTCCGCATTGTGCCCGGCCCTCCCGGGACCGCCCCCTAGAATCCGGGGATGCACATTCATATCCTGGGCATTTGCGGCACGTTCATGGGCGGGCTGGCCTCCCTGGCCCGAGAGGCGGGCCACCGGGTCACCGGCTGCGACGCCGGCGTCTACCCCCCCATGAGCGACCAGCTGCGGGACCTGGGCATCGAACTGATCGAGGGTTTCGGCGCCGATCAGATGGCCCTCAAGCCCGACGTCTGGGTCGTGGGCAACGTGGTCAGCCGCGCCCGGCTGCCCGACGGCACACCGAAGTTCCCGCTGATGGAAGCCATCCTGAACGCCGGGCAGCGCTACACCAGCGGCCCCCAGTGGCTGTCGGAAAACGTGCTGCAGGACCGCCATGTGCTGGCCGTGGCCGGCACCCATGGCAAGACCACCACCACCTCCATGCTCGCCTGGGTGCTGGAGGCCTGCGGACGGCAGCCGGGCTTTCTGGTGGGCGGCGTGCCGATGAACTTCGGCATGTCGGCCCGGTTGGGCCAGGGACCGGCCTTCGTGATCGAGGCCGACGAATACGACACCGCGTTCTTCGACAAGCGCAGCAAGTTCGTGCACTACCGGCCCCGCACCGCCGTGCTGAACAACCTGGAGTTCGACCACGCCGACATCTTCGACGACCTGGCGGCCATCGAGCGCCAGTTCCACCACCTGGTGCGCACCGTGCCCGGTCAGGGCCGTGTGGTGGCCAACGGACTCGAAGACAGCCTGGAGCGCGTGCTGCACAAGGGCTGCTGGAGCGAGGTGCGGACCTTCGGCGCCGCCGTGAGCGACTTCACCGCACAGGGCGAACCGCACGATTTCGAGGTGCTGCACCAGGGCAGACCCGCAGGCCGGGTGCAATGGGGTCTGACCGGTGTGCACAACCAGCTCAATGCGCTGGCCGCCATTGCAGCGGCCGACCACCTGGGCGTGGCGCCGGCCGACGCGGCGGCCGCGCTGGCCACGTTCCAGAACGTGCGCCGGCGCATGGAGGTGCGCGGCACGGTGGCGCGGGCCGGCGGCGACATCACCGTGTACGACGACTTTGCCCACCACCCCACCGCCATCCGCACCACGCTGGATGGCCTGGCGCGCAAGCTGGGCCAGCCGCGCGGGCGCATCCTGGCGGTGTTCGAACCCCGCAGCAACACCATGAAGCTGGGCACCATGAAGTCGCAGCTGCCCTGGAGCCTGGAGCGGGCGGATCTGGCCTTCTGCCATTCGGGCGGGCTGGACTGGGATGCGACCGAGGCGCTCGCCCCCATGGGCCAGCGGGCACAGGTGTGCGGCGATGTGCCCTCGCTGGTGGCGGCGGTGGCAGCCGCTGCCCGACCGGGCGATCACATCGTGTGCATGAGCAACGGCGGATTCGGCGGCATCCACGCCCGACTGCTGCAGGCCCTGGCGGGCTGAACCGCCCCGGGGCGGGACTCAGTACGACAGCACGTGCGAGGGCACGTCGACCGTCACCGCCGGTTTGGCCAACGCCGCGCTGGCGGCACGGGCAAACGCCATGGCCCATTCCCGGTGGCGGTGGTCACTGAAGCGGGCCTGGCCGGCGGCCTCGGCCACGCACAACACCTTGTCGGCGGTCAGCACCTTGCCGGTGGCGCGCAGCGGCTCACAGCCCAGCTCCACAAACTGATCGTCCAGCCAGTGGCGGGCCGCGTCGTGCGGCATGGGCTGCACTTCCTCCAGATCGAGCACGTAGCTGGCGGCTTCGCCCCAGGACACGGTGACGTGGCTGCGCATGGCAATGAACCTCTTCGTTGGTGGGACCACAGCCATTGTGCTCAGCCCCGCCCTGGCGTCCACCGGAATAACCCCGGTGGCGCGCCGGCGCCTGCGATCAGCCGCGAGCGGCCTTGACGGCTGCCGACAGGATGTCGAGCGACTTGACCGAATCGTCCCAGCCCAGGCAGGCGTCGGTGATGCTCTGGCCGTAGCGCAGGGCCTCCACGCTGTCCTTGCCCGGGGTGAACTTCTGGGCGCCGGCCTCGATGTGGCTCTCGATCATCACGCCGAACACGCTGCGCGAGCCGCCGGCGATCTGGGCGGCGATGTCCTTGGCCACCTCCAGCTGCTTCTCGTGCTGCTTGCTGCTGTTGGCATGGCTGAAGTCGACCATGAGGCGGGGCGTGAGCTTGGCGGCTTCGAGCTCCTTCACCGCTGCGCCCACGCTGGCCGCGTCGTAGTTGGGCGCCTTGCCGCCGCGCAGGATGACGTGGCAGTCCTTGTTGCCCTTGGTCTGCACGATGGCGACCTGGCCGTTCTTGTGCACCGACAGGAAATGGTGGCCGCGCGCCGCCGCCTGGATGGCGTCGGTAGCGATCTTGATGTTGCCGTCGGTGCCGTTCTTGAAACCGATCGGGGCCGACAGGCCAGAGGCCAGCTCACGGTGCACCTGGCTCTCGGTGGTGCGGGCACCGATGGCGCCCCAGCTGATGAGGTCGCCGATGTACTGGGGCGAGATCACGTCCAGGAACTCGCTGCCGGCCGGCAGCCCCAGGCGGTTGATCTCGATCAGCAGCTGGCGTGCGATGCGCAGGCCCTCGTCGATGCGGAAGCTCTCGTCCAGGTAGGGGTCGTTGATCAGGCCCTTCCAGCCCACGGTGGTGCGCGGCTTCTCGAAGTACACCCGCATCACGATCTCCAGCGTGTCGGCGTAGCGGGTGCGCAGGTCTTTCAGGCGGCGGGCGTAATCCAGAGCCGCAGCGGGGTCGTGGATGGAGCACGGGCCGATCACCACCAGCAGGCGGTCGTCCTTGCCATGCAGGATGTCGTGGATGCGGCGGCGGGTCTGGCTGATCAGTGCCTCCACCGGCGTGCCGCCGATGGGGAAGAAGCGGATGAGGTGTTCGGGGGGCGGCAGCACGGTGATGTCCTGGATGCGTTCGTCGTCGGTCTGGCTGGTCTTGTCGACAGGACGGGCATGCCAGGCGTCGCTGGCGGCGGGTGCGTTCTTGGCGGTCATCACAGGCTCCTCGGGGATCAGGGGTTGGCAGAAAAAGGGGAAGGGCGAAAAAAAACCGCCGGGCTTGGGGCTCCGGCGGTTGTTTCGAGATTCGGTGTGCGCTTACAGGCTCGCCTCTCGTCCGCCGGGGACAGAGAACCAAAAGTAAAAGGCGAAGAAAGCAAAGCGCGACATGAGGCCGGAATGTAGCACAGGAATTTTCAGGCGGTGCCGCCCACGGTCAGCCCGTCGATGCGCAGGGTGGGCTGGCCCACACCCACCGGCACGCTCTGGCCTTCCTTGCCGCAGGTGCCCACACCGCTGTCGAGCTTCATGTCGTTGCCGATCATCGTGACCCGGGTCAGCGACTCCGGGCCATTGCCGACCAGGGTGGCCCCTTTCACCGGGTACTGGATGCGGCCGTTCTCGACCCAGTAGGCCTGGCTGGCCGAGAACACGTACTTGCCGCTGGTGATGTCGACCTGACCGCCGCCGAAATTGGTGGCATACAGGCCCTTCTTGATGCTGGCCACGATTTCCTCGGGCGACTTGTCGCCGCCCAGCATGTAGGTGTTGGTCATGCGCGGCATGGGCACATGGGCGTAGCTCTCGCGCCGGCCGTTGCCGGTGGGCTTCACACCCATGAGGCGGGCGTTCATCGAATCCTGGATGTAGCCGCGCAGGATGCCGTCCTCGATCAGCACGTTGCGCTGCGACACATGGCCTTCGTCGTCGATGTTGAGCGAGCCGCGCCGGTCGGCGATGGTGCCGTCGTCCAGCACCGTCACGCCCTTGGCGGCCACCCGCTGGCCGATGCGGCCGGCAAACGCGCTGCTGCCCTTGCGGTTGAAGTCGCCCTCCAGACCGTGACCCACGGCCTCGTGCAGCAGGATGCCTGGCCAGCCCGAACCCAGCACCACCACCATCTCGCCGGCCGGGGCCGGACGCGACTCGAGGTTGGTCAGCGCCTGGGACACGGCTTCTTCCACATAGGCAGCCGCCATGGCGTCGTCGAAGTAGGCCAGACCGAAGCGGCCGCCGCCGCCGGAGCTGCCCATCTCGCGCCGGCCGTTCTGCTCGGCGATCACGGTCACCGACAGGCGAATCAGGGGGCGCACGTCGGCGGCCAGGGTGCCGTCGGCACGGGCCACCAGCACCACATCGTGCTCGGCCGCCAGACCGGCCATGACCTGCACCACGCGCGGGTCACGGGCTTTGGCCAGCCGCTCCACCTTCTCCAGCAGGGCCACCTTGGCGGTGCTGTCCAGCGTGGCGATGGGGTCGATGCCGTCGTAAAGGGAGCGGGACTTGGCCACCCTGGACGCGGGCGTGCGGACCTTGCGCGACTGGCCGGCACCCGAGATGGTGCGCACCGTGCGGGCTGCGTCCAGCAGCGAATCCCAGGACAGGTCGTCGGAATAGGCAAACGCCGTCTTCTCGCCGCTCACCGCGCGCACGCCCACCCCCTGGTCGATGCTGAAGCTGCCGGTCTTGACGATGCCCTCCTCCAGGCTCCAGCCCTCGCTGCGGGTGGTCTGGAAATAGAGATCGGCGTCGTCGACCCCGTGGGACATGATCTCGGCCAAGGCCTTCTGCAGGTGCGTGGGCGTCAGACCGAAGGGGTCCAGCAGGGAAGCCTGGGCGGTGGCCAGGCGGGCCAGGGTGGGTTCGCGTGAAATCATCCGGCCATTGTAAGAACCGGCCCCGGACATGCCCGCACCGGGGTTTTGCGCCCGGGAAAGGGGAGCAGATCAGCGGGGCACGAGCTGGCGGGAGCGGGCGATCGACATCAGCATGCCCAGGCCCAGGCCCATGGTGACCATGGCGGTGCCGCCATAGCTCACGAAGGGCAGGGGCACGCCCACCACCGGCAGGATGCCGCTGACCATGCCCATGTTCACGAAGGCGTACACGAAGATGTTCATGGTGATGGCCCCGGCCAGCAGGCGCGAGAACAGGGTGGGCGCGTCCAGCGCGATCACCAGGCCGCGGCCGATCAGGAACAGGAACCCGGCCAGCAGCGTGAGCACCCCGGCCAGACCGAATTCTTCGGAGAAGGCGGCAAAGATGAAGTCGGTGGTGCGCTCGGGGATGAATTCCAGGTGGGTCTGGGTGCCCTGCATGAAACCCTTGCCCCAGACCCCGCCGGAGCCGATGGCGATCATGCCCTGGATGATGTGGAAGCCCTTGCCCAGCGGGTCCTTGGTCGGGTCGAGCAGGGTGCAGACCCGCTGGCGCTGATACTCGTGCAGCACCTTCCAGTCGACCCCGGGGGCGCACCAGGCGTCCTGGTTGAAGATGAGCACCGTCACCCCGATGATGCCCAGCACCACCGGCGGGATGATCAGCTTCCAGCTCAGGCCGGCAAAGAAGATCACGAACAGGCCGGACGACAGCACCAGCAGCGAGGTGCCCAGGTCGGGCTGCTTGATGATCAGGCCCACCGGCACCGCCAGCAGTGCCCCGGCCACCACGAAGTCGATGGTGTGCAGCCGGCCCTCGCGGCGGTGGAACCACCAGGCCAGCATCAGCGGCATGGCCACCTTCATGATCTCGCTGGGCTGGATGACGATGCCCACATCCAGCCAGCGCTGCGAGCCCTTGCGTTCGATGCCGATCAGCTCCACCGCGATCAGCAGCAGCACGCCCATCGCGTAGGTGGGCAGGGCCAGCGACATCAGCCGCTGCGGCGGCACCTGGGCCACGACGAACAGGATGACCAGCGCCAGCGCCATGTTGCGGCCATGGGCCGAGAACCGGCTGCCGTGGTCGAAACCCACCGAATACATGGTCACCATGCCGATGACCGCCATGACTGCAAAGGCCAGCAGCAACACCCAGTCGAAGCCCTGCACCACCGGCATCAGGCGTTGCAGCAGGGAGGGTTTTTCGATCACGACGGCCATGGAGCGGCATTATCGGCGCCATGACGACCCATCTGCTCTACCTGCACGGCTTCCGCTCCTCGCCACGGTCTTTCAAGGCGCGGCGCATGGCCGCTGCCGTGCAGGGCCGGGTTGAATGGCTGTGCCCGCAGCTGCCGCCCTCGCCGGCGCAGGCCGCGGCCGGGCTGCTGGACGCCACCCGCCACTGGCCACGCGACCGGATGGCGGTGGTCGGCTCCTCGCTGGGCGGCTTCTATGCGCGCTGGTTCGCCCTGCAGACCGGCTGCCGCGCGGTGCTGCTCAACCCGGCGGCCCATCCCGCCCGCGATCTGGCCCGCCACGTGGGCGAGCAGACGGCCTGGCACGACCCGGCCGAGCGGTTTTTCTTCGACCCGGCCTTCGTGGACGAGCTGCGGGCGCTGGAAGCCGACATCGCCCGGCTCGCTCCGCAACACCCCACCAGGCCACAGGACCTGTTCGCGGTCCTGGCCCGGGGCGACGAGGTGCTGGACTGGCGCGAGATGCAGACCTTCTGCGCCGGCGGCGACATCCGCCTGCTGGACGGCAGCGACCATGCCATCAGCGATTTCGACGACCACATCGGGGCGGTGCTGGCCTTTCTGGGCCTGCCTGCCGCCTGAGCGGTGCAGGTCGCATGGGACAATCCCGCCCATGCACATCCTGTTCGACGAGGCCGGCAAACTGCTGACCGGCCGCCTCATGTCCGAAGCCGACAGCTCCCTGCAGGTGGAGCTGGACAGCGGCAAGCGCGTCAAGGTCAAGACCGCCAACACCCTGCTGCGCTTCGACAAGCCCGCACCGGCCCAGCTGATGCAGGCCGCCCAGGCCCTGGCCGACAGCATGGAACTGGACCTGGCCTACGAGTTCGCCCCGGAAGAGGAATTCGGCTTTGCCGATCTGGCGGCCGAGTACTTCAGCGCGTCGGCCGGTGCCACCGAACAGGTGGCTGCCCTGATCACCCTGCAGGGCGCCCCGCATTACTTCCGCCGCGCCGGCAAGGGCCGCTACCGCAAGGCCCCACCGGAGATCCTGGCGCAGGCGCTGGCCGCCATCGAGAAGAAAAAGCAGGTCCAGGCCCAGATCGAGGCCTGGTCGGCCGAACTGGTGGCCGGGCGCTGCCCCGAGCCCATCCGGGACCAGCTCTACCGCATCCTGTTCAAGCCGGACAAGAACGCGCCCGAATACAAGGCCGTGGTGGAGGCGGCGCGCAGCGCCCACGCCGCGCCGCTGGCCCTGCTGCAGAACGCCGGCGCCATCACCAGCGCCTACCAGTTCCACTGGCAGCGCTTCCTGTTCGAGCAGTTTCCCAAAGGCACCGGTTTCCCCGCCCTGCAGGCCCCGGCCGTGGCCGACGAGCTCCCGCTGGCCCCGGTGCAGGCCTTCTCCATCGACGACTCCGCCACCACCGAGATCGACGACGCCCTGTCGCTGCAGGGCCTGGGCAGCGGCACGGTGGTGCTGGGCATCCACATCGCCGCGCCGGGCCTGGCGGTTCAGCCCGACAGCCCGCTGGATCAGGTGGCCCGCGCGCGGCTGTCCACCGTCTACATGCCGGGCCACAAGATCACCATGCTGCCCGACGAGGTGGTGGGCTCCTACACGCTCGAAGCCGGGCGCGACTGCCCTGCCGTGTCGCTGTACGTGACATTCGATGAGGCGACCCTGGCCGTGCAGGCCAGCCGCACCGCACTCGAGCGCGTGCCCATTGCCCACAACCTGCGCCACGACAAGCTCGACAGCTTCATCACCCCGGCCTGGCTGGATGGCGAGCCCTCTTCCGCCACACCGGCCGAGGTGGCCGGCCTGCAGCCCCGGCTCGCCTTCCTGTGGCGGCTGGCCCGGCACCTCAAGGCCCAGCGCGAGCTGGTGCGCGGCAAGCCCGAGAGCTTCACCCGGCCGGACTACACCTTCCGGCTGGAGGGCGTGCAGGGCAGCGAGCCCGACGGCAGCGAGCGCGTGGTCATCGGCACCCGCTCGCGCGGGGCCCCGCTGGACCTGATGGTGGCCGAGGCCATGATCCTGGCCAACAGCACCTGGGGACAGTGGCTGGCCGACTGCGGCGTGCCCGGCATCTACCGCAGCCAGGCCAGCCTGGCGCCGGGCGTGAAGGTGCGCATGGGCACCAAGGCCCAGCCGCACGCCGGCATCGGGGTGCCGTGCTACGCCTGGAGCACCTCGCCGCTGCGCCGGTATGTGGACCTGGTCAACCAGTGGCAGATCATCGCCTGCGCCCGCCACGGCAAGACCGCCGCGCTGGCCGCCCCCTTCAAGCCCAAGGACGCCAACCTGTTCTCGGTCATCAGCGCGTTTGATGCCGCCTACACCGCCTACAACGGCTTCCAGGGCGGCATGGAGCGCTTCTGGACCCTGCAGTACCTGAAGCAGAACGGCATCACCGAACTCACCGCCAGCCTGATCCGCGACAACCTGGTGCGGGCCGACGACCTGCCGCTGGTGATGCAGGTGCTGGGGGCCGAGGGCCTGCCGCGCGGTGCCCATGTGCGGGTGCGACTGGGCCAGAGCGACGACATCACCCTGGAGGTCAACGGCACCGTGATCGAGCGGCTGGACACCCCGGCCGACGGCCCTGCCGATGACGCCGCCGACGCCGCCGACGCCGAGGACGACGAAGCCCTGGCCACGCCCATCGCCCTGGCCATCGACGTGAACGAAGGCGACAACCCGAGCGCTGCCAACGGGGCGGCCGAGAACGGATAATCCGCCGCGTGAAACCCTCCGGCATGTCACGGCTGCGCAACCTGTCCACCTTGCAGTGGGCGCTGGCGTTTTCGCTGCTGGTGCATGCCGCGCTGCTGACCATCCGGTTCGTCAAACCCGAAGCCATCGAGCGCACCTTCAAGGACACGCCGCTCGAGGTCATCCTGGTCAATGCCCGCAGCGACCAGCAGCCCGAGAAGGCCGCTGCGCTGGCCCAGGCCTCGCTGGCCGGCGGCGGCGAGGCCGAGCGCGGCCGCGCCACCTCGCCCCTGCCCTCGTCCGCCACCGCCCGGCTGGGCGACTCGGCCGAGGACGACGCCCGCCGCATCGAGGCCCTGAAGGAACAGCAGAACCGCATGCTGGCCCAGGTGCGCAAGGCCCTGGCCAACCTGCCGCCGCCCGACCCGCGGGCCAATGCCAGCACCAGCGAGGCCCAGGAGCGCGAGGAGCGCCGCAAGGCCCTGGTGAAGGCGCTGGCCGAGATCGAGAAACGCATCAACGAAGAGAACGCCCGGCCCAAGAAGCGCTACATCAGCCCCTCCACCCGCGAGGTGGTCTACGCGGTGTACTACGACGAACTGCGCCGGCGCATCGAGGAGCGCGGCACCACCCAGTTCCCGGAGGTCGATGGCCGCAAGCTCTACGGCGAGCTCACCATGATCATCACGGTCAATCACACCGGGCAGGTGCTGGCCACCGAGGTGGTGCAGGGCTCGGGCATTCCGCTGCTCGACCGCCGCGCCCAGGCCATCGTGCGGGCCCTGTCCTTCGGCAGCTTCTCGCCCGCCATGCGCCAGCAGGCCGACCAGATCGTGGTGGTCTCGCGCTTCCGCTTCACCCGCGAGGACGGGCTGCAGACGCAGCTCTCCTCCCAGTAAGGGAGGCCCCGGGTGCGGGCGTTCGGGCGCTGGCTGCTGTGGCTCCTGCTGGCCGGCGTGGCGCTCCAGCTGGCCTTCCTGGGGCGGATTGCCTTCATGGCCTGGGCCGATCCACACAGCACGGCCTTCCAGCGGTCCGAAGCCTTCCGGGTGGCGCGCGAGAGTGTGCAGGGCGAGAACACCTGGCGCTGGAAACAGCAGTGGGTGCCCATGGAACAGATCAGCCCGCACCTGCAACGCGCGGTGATCGCCTCGGAAGATGCCGGCTTTGTCGACCACGGCGGGGTGGACTGGGACGCCATACAGACCGCCTGGCAGAAGAACGAGCGCCGACTGGCCCAGGCCGAACAGCGGGCTGCCCGCAACCCGGCCCGCCCGGCGCGCGAGCCCAAGATCGTGGGTGGCTCCACCATCACCCAGCAGCTGGCCAAGAACCTGCTGCTCTCCGGCGAACGCCAGCTGCTGCGCAAGGGCCAGGAACTGGTGCTCACCCTGATGCTGGAGGCTGTGCTGAGCAAGCAGCGCATCCTGGAGATCTACCTCAACAGCGTGGAATGGGGCGAAGGCATCTTCGGGGCCGAGGCCGCCGCCCAGCACTATTTCCGCAAACCGGCCAGCCGCCTCACGCCTTTTGAAGCCGCCCGGCTGGCCGTGATGCTGCCCAGCCCGCGCTTCTTTGAAACCCGCCAGGGCTCGGCGTACCTGGCCCGCCGCACCGGCACCATCGTGGCGCGCATGGGCGCGGTGGCCCTGCCATGAGGCTGGCCGCCACCGCTATGGGATATGGCCTGCTGGGCTTCGTGCGCCTGCTCACCGGCGCACAGGCCCGCTGGTACGGTTGCCCGCCCAAGGCCGAGCAGCGCATCTACTTTGCCAACCACCAGAGCCATGCCGACCTGGTGCTGATCTGGGCGGCCCTGCCGCAGGAGCTGCGCAGCATCACCCGGCCAATCGCTGCCCGCGATTACTGGACCGCCTCGCGCATCAAGCAGTGGATCACCACCGAAGTGTTCAACGCGGTCTATGTGGAGCGTGAACGCAAGGGCGACGAAGACCCGCTGCAGCCCCTGATCCAGGCGCTGGAAAGCGGCGACTCGCTCATCCTCTTTCCCGAGGGCACGCGGGGCTTCGAGGAAGACCCGCAGCCCTTCAAGAGCGGTCTGTACAACCTGGCGCTGCGCTTTCCGGACGTGGTGCTGGTGCCCACCTGGATCCACAACGTGCAACGCGTCATGCCCAAGGGCGAGGTGGTGCCGGTGCCGGTGCTGTGCTCGGTGACCTTCGGTGAACCCATCCGCCTGGGTGCCGATGAACCGCGGGCCGACTTTCTGGCCCGGGCACGACAGGCCGTGATGGCCTTGAGGGACATCTGACATGGGCAGCTTCGTGCGCAGCCTCACGCCCGGCCAGCAGGTCAGCCTGCTGTTCGTGGCGGTGTTCGGCCTGCTGACCCTGGCCACCGTGGTGCAGGTGCTGCTGTCGCTGCGCGAGAAGCACCCCGACATCGACGCCGACGCCGCCCGCGTTCGCGCCCAGCGCACGCTGGACAACCAGGCCCTTCTGCGCACCTCGTGGATCATGGCCATCGTGTTCTGGGTGGGGTGGGCGGCCGGACCCAGGGTGGCCATCGTGCTGTTCGGGCTGGTGTCCTTCTTCGTGCTGCGCGAATTCATCAGCCTGTCGCCCACCCGCCGCGGCGACCACCGCAGCCTGGTGCTGGCCTTCTTCGTGGTGCTGCCGGTGCAGTACGCCCTGGTCTGGACCGGTCAGGTGGCCCTGTTCACGGTGTTCATTCCGGTCTATGTGTTCCTGGCCATTCCGGTGGTGAGCGCCCTGCGCAACGACCCGCACCGCTTCCTGGAACGCAATGCCAAGCTGCAGTGGGGCATCATGGTCTGCGTGTATGGCCTGAGCCATGTGCCGGCCCTGCTGCTGCTGGAGTTTCCGCGCTGGCAGGGCAATACCGCGTTCCTGGTGTTCTTCCTGGTGCTGGTGGTGCAGACCTGCATGCTGGTGCAGCACCTGGCCGCCCGAGGCCTGCGCCGGCCGGTGGCGCCGGCCATCAGCGACAGCTTTCACTGGCGCAGCTGGGGCATGGGCCTGCTGGCGGGCGGCCTGCTGGGCGCCCTGCTGTCGGGACTGACGCCCTTCAAGCCCCTGCCCGCCCTGGCCATGGCCCTGGTGGCCTGCGTGGCCGGCACCCTGGGCCATGTGGTCATGAAGGCCATCAAGCGCGACCGGGGTGTGACCCACTGGGGCGGCGCCAGCAAGTCGGTCACCGGCGCGGCCGGCCTGCTCGACCGGGTGGACGCGCTGTGCCTGGCCGCGCCGGTGTTCTTCCATTCGGTGCGCTGGACCTTCCAGCTCTGAGCCGTTTCCCTTCGACCCGCCCCATTCCGCGAGGCACCCCATGCGCATCCTCGGCATCGACCCCGGCCTGCAGTGCACCGGCTTCGGCGTGATCGACGTCGACGGCCCCCGCATGCACTACGTGGCCAGCGGCACCATCACCACCAGCCCGCGCGACGGCGCCCTGCTGCCCGGGCGGCTGAAGGTGCTGTTCGACGGCATCACCGAGGTGGTGGGCCGCTACCAGCCGCAGGTGGCGGCCTGCGAGATCGTGTTCGTCAACGTCAACCCGCAGGCCACCCTGCTGCTGGGCCAGGCCCGGGGCGCCTGCCTGACGGCCCTGGTGGTCAACCACCTGCCGGTGGCGGAGTACACCGCCCTGCAGCTGAAAAAGGCGGTGGTGGGCTACGGGCGCGCCAGCAAGGAACAGATGCAGGCCATGGTGCAGCGCCTGCTGGCCCTGCCCGGCCAGCCCGGCAAGGACGCCGCCGATGCCCTGGGCCTGGCCATCACCCACGCCCAGGTGAGCCGCACCACCCAGGCCATCGAACGTGTGGCGCCGCTCAAGGCGCGCACGCATGCGGCCTACAAGGACGGGCGGAGTTATTGACGGGAAGAATCATCGCCGGTGAGCTGGTTTTGGATTGCATTGATGCTATTGATCGCCCGGTCGCTTGCCTCATCGATTCGGTCGCTCTTTATCTGTTCGGAAGTCAGTGATTTTTTGGTTTTGACCCCTTCATCACGCGGCTCTGTAGTTTTCGGCGGTTCTCGCTCGATCACAGAAGCGGTATTGGTATCGTTCAAACTTTGCTCTGTCTCATCACTCTCCGATCCACTCGTCGCCCCTTGGGAGTCGGATCGTGAAAACTCCCGTTTGAGGTTTCTCTCGGCTGAACCCAAGGCTGTGGATCGACCAGAACCTTCACTTGTCGAGCTCCGCTCCTTCCGTACCACAGACTCTTTTTGCCCTGCTTCTGCTGCGCTGTAAAGCACCTGTTTTGGTTTGGCATTTGCAGCGCGAATGTCCACGGAGTTGGAACTTGAATCGGATTCGGTGTACTGACAGCTGAAGATGGTCTCTTTCTTTTTTGTCTTGGTTGGGACGGCGTTGCCCGTATCTGACCATTGCCGCTCCAGCATGGTCTTTACGGCCGAAATACATCGGTTGGCCTCTTCGGCCGTCCTGCTGCCACCCGCCGACTGTTTCCAGCCGCCGATCAAGGCAGTGGCCTTCGATTGGGTATTGAAATGCTGTGCGAGGTCAGTGATTTCGCGTATGGCGGCATGCCCGTATTGCCTGCAGAGCCCTGGCTTGCCCTCGTCCAGCGCCAGTGCGGTCATGCAGGTGGAGCCCGCTGCCAGCATCTGCTGGTACAGCCAGTCGGCCACCTGCGGGCCGTGGCCCTTGGCCTGCAGTTGCGTGGTCAGGAAACGCTTGAGATCGACGGCGGCGCTGGCCGGGTTGCACTCGTTCAAGAACCAGTTGTGCACCACGTCCGGGTCGAGACCCAGATCGTGGGGCAGGCCCTCCGTCACAACCTTGGCGTGTGATCTCGCCACCTCATGAATGGCCGTGGACAGTGCGGGATCGACGGACCCGGACTCAGGGACGTTGGGAAGAAGCCAGGCCAGCCCACGGCTTTCCGAAGCGCTGCCGACCACATCCGACATCAATTGACCGGCGTATCGGACGATGCGATCGGGATCAATTGGCGGCACCACATCATGGTCAGGCGTCAACAGCTGCTCTGCGGGAGGCTTGACGTTGCCATCGGCTTCGGCAGCACTGATCCGCCGATTGCCGTCGAATTCGGAATGGGACGACCCATCAGAACGGACGGAATCGCTCTCATTGAGGGTGTGATTGACGGGCTCCTGAACCGCTTCCTCAGCGAGGTCTCGAAATTGGTTGCGGACCGCCTTGAATACCTTCTTGCAGCCATTGCCCATCGCCACCAAGCGCGATGCACTGGGGACACCCGGGCTGCCGGGTTTGTTGTTTCCAACGCTGATACTGCTCACGCCTGACTCCCGTTCAAGCCCCGCCGGGCAGCAGCCGGACTGGCCACTGAACACACCCCGTTGGCGGGCATGGGGGTGGGTGGCAGGGCCGGCGCGGGGGTTGCAGCCGCCGGTCGGCCGTCAGACCAGGCGTTCGAGGATGAGCACGCCGAAGAAGCCGAGGGCGGCCAGCACGGTCCACTTGAGGATGATCAGGCCCCACTGGCGGTAGCGGGCCTGGCCGGTGCCGATGTAGAAGGCAAAGCACACGCCGGCGGCCAGCAGCAGCAGCATGACGGTCCAGCGGAACAGGAGCATGGCCGGGTGTGGCGTGTGGGGGGGGAAACAGGCCGGGTGGCTTACCAGGCCGGGGCCAGCTGGGCGAAGCCGGCGGGGGCTTCGCGGTCGCGCTCGAAGCTGACCACCTCGTACGCGTCGGGCTGGCCCAGCAGGGCGCGCAGCAGCTGGTTGTTGAGCGCGTGGCCGCTGCGGAAGGCGGTGTAGGCGGCCAGCAGCGGCTTGCCCACGATGTAGAGGTCGCCCATGGCGTCCAGGATCTTGTGCTTGGCAAATTCGTCGCCGTAGCGCAGGCCATCGGCGTTGAGCACCTTCACATCGTCCATGACGATGGCGTTGTCCAGGCCACCCCCCAGCGCCAGGCCGTGGGAGCGCATCATCTCTACGTCGCGCGTGAAGCCGAAGGTGCGGGCGCGGGCGATCTCGCGCGCGTAGTTGCCGCTGCCCAGGTCGAACTCCACGCGCTGGCCGGTGGAATTGACGGCGGGATGGTCGAACTCGATCTCGAAGCTGAGCTTGTAGCCGTGATAGGGCTCCAGGCGGGCCCATTTGAGGCTGCGGCCCTCGCCTTCGCGCACCTCCACCGGACGCACCACGCGGATGAAGCGCCGGGGCGCGTTCTGGGTGACGATGCCGGCGCTCTGCAGCAGGTATACGAACGAGGCCGAAGAACCGTCGAGGATGGGCACCTCTTCGGCGGTGATGTCGACCATGAGGTTGTCCAGCCCCAGGCCGGCGCAGGCGCTCATCAGGTGCTCGATGGTGTGCACCTTGGCGCCGCCGCTGGAAATGGTGGAAGCCAGCCGGGTGTCGGTGACCGCCGTGGCGTTGACCGGAATGTCCACCGGCTCGGGCAGATCGACGCGGCGGAAGACGATGCCGGTGTCGGGCGCGGCCGGGCGCAGGGTGAGCTCCACCCGCTGACCGCTGTGCAGGCCGACGCCGACCGCCTTGGTCAGGGATTTAAGGGTTCGTTGCGCGAGCATCCGGCGATTTTAAGTTTCAGTGCCGCCGGGCGGCATGAAGGAAAGCTATCCCTTCGATGTCCGCCCGGTCGGGGGCCGCTTCAGTCGGCCTGCTTGCGCAGGAAGGCCGGGATCTCGAAGTCGTCCATGCCGCCGGAGGCCAGGGCATCCACCCGGGCGGCCGCCTGGGTGCGGTTGGTGCGCCACACGCTGGGCACGGCCATGCTCTGGTAGTCCGGCTGAGCAGCAGCCGGGGCGGCGGCACCGGGGCCGGCCACGGCGGCGTTCATGGTGGGCACGTTGAACGGCACGTTGTCGGTGCCGGTGCGCAGCACCTGCAGCGGCGGGGCGGTGCGGCGGGAGCCCTGGCGCGACAGGCCGGTGGCCACCACGGTGACGCGCATCTCGTCGCCCAGGCTGTCGTCGTAGGCGGCGCCGTAGATGACGTGCGCTTCCGGCGAGGCGTAGGCACGGATGGTGTTCATGGCCAGCTTGGACTCGGACAGCTTGAGCGAACCCTTGGCGGCGGTCACCAGCACCAGCACGCCCTTGGCGCCCGAGAGGTCGATGCCCTCGAGCAGCGGGCAGGCCACGGCCTGTTCGGCGGCGATGCGGGCGCGGTCGGGGCCGGCGGCGGTGGCCGTGCCCATCATGGCCTTTCCGGGCTCGCCCATGACGGTGCGCACGTCCTCGAAGTCGACGTTGACGTTGCCGTACTCGTTGATGATCTCGGCAATGCCGCCCACGGCGTTCTTGAGCACGTCGTTGGCATGGGCGAAGGCTTCGTCCTGGGTGATGTCGTCGCCCAGCACTTCCTGCAGCTTCTCGTTGAGCACCACGATCAGGGAGTCCACATTGGCCTCCAGCTCGGCCAGGCCACCGTCGGCGTTGGTCATGCGGCGGCCGCCTTCCCAGTCGAAGGGCTTGGTGACCACGCCCACGGTGAGGATGCCCATTTCCTTGGCCACCCGGGCAATCACCGGTGCGGCGCCGGTGCCGGTGCCGCCGCCCATGCCGGCGGTGATGAACAGCATGTGCGCGCCGGCAATGGCTTCGCGGATCTGGTCGACGGCCTGCTCGGCGGCATCGCGACCTTTTTCGGGCTTGCTGCCGGCACCCAGGCCGGTCAGGCCGAGCTGGATGGTCTTGTGCGCGGCGCTGCGGGTCAGGGCCTGGGCATCGGTGTTGGCGCAGATGAATTCCACGCCCTGCACGTTGCGGGCGATCATGTGCTCCACCGCATTGCCGCCGCCGCCGCCGACGCCGATCACCTTGATCTGGGTGCCCTGGTTGAATTCTTCGACTTCGATCATTTCGATGCTCATGGGGTTCTCCTTGTGCAGTTGCCTGTCTGCGGGTTTCTGTGAATCAAATCCGTGTGTCGTTATGGGTGGTCAGCCATCGGGCGGTCCGGTGCAACATCGTCGCCTTCGGCCGGAGCCGAACAGGCGTGGGGTGTGGGGCATGGTCTTCATCAGAACGTGCCTACAAACCAGTTCTTCACGCGCTCGAAGGCGCTCGACACCGAGCCGGCCTTCTGCGCCACCTTGTGGCCGCGCACCCGGGCCAGCCGGGCTTCCTCCAGCAGGCCCATGACGGTCGATGCCCGGGTCTGGGCCACCATGTCGGACAGGGCGCTGGTGTAGTTGGGCACGCCCCGGCGCACCGGCTTGAGGAAGATGTCTTCCCCCAGCTCGACCATGCCGGGCATGACGGCGCTGCCGCCGGTGAGCACGATGCCGCTGGAGAGCATTTCCTCGTGGCCGCTGTCGCGCACCACCTGCTGCACCAGCGAGAAGATCTCTTCCACCCGCGGCTCGATCACGCCGGCCAGGGCCTGGCGGCTGAGCATGCGCGGGCCGCGGTCGCCCAGGCCCGGCACCTCGACCTGCTGGTCGGGGTCGGCCAGCAGCTGCTTGGCGCAGCCGCTCTCGACCTTGATGTCCTCGGCGTCCTTCGTGGGGGTGCGCAGGGCCATGGCGATGTCGCTGGTGATGAGGTCACCGGCGATCGGTATGACGGCGGTGTGCCGGATGGCGCCGCCGCTGAAGATGGCCACATCGGTGGTGCCGGCGCCGATGTCCACCAGCGCCACGCCGAGTTCCTTCTCGTCGTCGGTCAGCACCGCCTGGCTGCTGGCCAGCGGGTTGAGCATGAGCTGGTCCACTTCGAGCCCGCAGCGGCGCACACACTTGATGATGTTTTCCGCCGCGCTCTGGGCGCCGGTGACGATGTGCACCTTGGCTTCCAGGCGGATGCCGCTCATGCCGATCGGCTCCTTCACTTCCTGGCCGTCGATCACGAATTCCTGCGGCTCCACCAGCAGCAGACGCTGGTCGGTCGAGATGTTGATGGCCTTGGCGGTTTCGATCACGCGCGCCACGTCGGTGGCGGTGACTTCGCGGTCCTTGATGGCCACCATGCCGCTGCTGTTGATGCCGCGGATGTGGCTGCCGGTGATGCCGGTGTAGACGCGGGCGATGCGGCAGTCGGCCATCAGCTCGGCCTCCTTGAGGGCCTGCTGGATGCTCTGCACCGTGGCGTCGATGTTGACCACCACGCCGCGCTTGAGGCCGTGGCTGGCCGACACCCCGAGTCCGGCGAGCTTGAGCGTGCCGCCGGGCTGCACCTCGGCGACCACCACCATGATCTTGGCGGTGCCGATGTCGAGTCCGACGACGAGGTCCTTGTATTCCTTGGCCATGATGTTCTGTGGGTCTTCGGGTCTAGCGGGTGGTGGGTCGGGCAGCGGGACGGCGTGCAGGTGCAGGTGCAGTGCCCGGCCGCGGCGGGACCGGGGTGTCGGTGGTGGTCACGCCGCGCACGCGCAGCGCGTAGCCGTTGGGGTAGCGCAGGTCGACCGACTGCAGGGCGCCGGCGTACCGCTGTGTGAGCTGGTGCAGGGTGGCGGTGAAACGGTGCAGCCGCTGCAGCAGCTCGTCCGGCGTGCCCCGGCCCAGCTCCACCACAGCGCCGCTGTCCAGCCGCGCACGCCAGCTGCCCCGGTCGTTGAGCTCCAGCCGGTCCAGGTCCAGATCGAGCCGCTGCAGTTCGGGCTGCAGCAGGCGGAACACGGCCAGCACCTGGGCCGACTGTTCGGTGGGTCCGGCGAGCTCGGGCAGGCCGTCGCCGTCGTCCGGCGAGGCCTCGAACACTTCGCCCTGGCGGTTGACCAGACGGCCGGAGCCCGACTGGTCCCACCAGGCCACGGCCTGGTGCTCCTCCAGCGTGACCCGCAGGCGGTTGGGAAACTCGCGCTGCACCACGGCGCTGCGCACCCAGGGCACCTGCTCGAACAGCTCGCGCACCTGCTGCAGGTCCACCGTGAGGAAGTTGGAGGACACGCGCGACTTCATCTGGGTGGCCAGGTGCGCCCGGAAACCGACCGCGTTCTGGTGCTGCACGTCGCCCTGCACCTCGATGGCCTTGACCGTCCACACCGGGTGACGCAGCAGCCAGGTGCCCAGCGCACCCAGGCACATGAGCGCGAGCAGGCCCAGCATGAGCTGGGTGGCCAGGGCCATCAGCTTCACGTCCAGGGGCATGTCGGTGGTGCTCATGAGGTGGGCGGCTCGGGTGTCAGGCGTTGTCGCGCGCGGCGCTGGCCAGCAGCGTGAGGCACAGGTCTTCGTAGTCCAGACCGGTGGCACGGGCCGACATGGGCACCAGCGAATGGCCGGTCATGCCGGGCGAGGTGTTGATCTCCAGCAGGTACGGCTTTCGGGTGGCTGCGTCGATCATCACGTCGGCGCGGGCCCAGCCCCGGCAGTCCAGGGTGCGGTAGGCCTTGAGCACCAGCGCCTGGATGGCGGCCTCTTCACCCTCGGGCAGGCCGCATGGCACCAGGTATTTCGTGTCGTCGGTGAAGTACTTGTTCTGGTAGTCGTAGTTGCCGTCGGGCGCCACGATGCGGATCACCGGCAGGGCGCGGGCCTGATCGCCGGTGCCCAGCACCGGGCAGGTGACTTCGTCGCCGGCGATGAACTGTTCGCACATGACCATCGGGTCCTGGCCGGCGGCCAGGGCGTAGGCGGCGTCGCACTGCTCCAGCGTGGTGACCTTGGTCAGCCCGATGGTGGAGCCTTCGCGCACCGGCTTGACGATCATGGGCGAGCCCAGTGCGGCGAAGGCGGCACGGGTCTCCTCGGCGCTGCGCACCTGGCGCCAGGCCGGCGTGGGCAGACCCTCGGCCAGCCAGATGCGCTTGGTCATGAGCTTGTCCATGGCCACGGCCGAGGCCATCACGCCGGGGCCGGTGTACGGGATGCCCAGCAGCTCCAGCGCGCCCTGCACCGTGCCGTCCTCGCCGAAGCGGCCGTGCAGCGCGATGAAGCAGCGCGCAAAGCCTTCCCGCTTGAGCTCGCCCAGGTCGCGCTCGGACGGATCGAAGGCATGGGCGTCCACCCCCTTCGATTGCAGAGCCTTGAGCACCCCGGTGCCCGACATGAGCGAGACCTCGCGCTCGGCGGAGCGTCCGCCCATGAGCACGGCGACCTTGCCGAATTCCTTCACGTTCATTTCGCCAGCTCCATGATTTTTCCGGCCACGGCCCCGATGGATCCTGCGCCCATGCACAGCACCACGTCGCCATCGCGCGCGTTGTCCAGCACCGCCTGCGGCATGTCGCCGATGTCGTCCACGAACACCGGCTCCAGCTTGCCCGCCACGCGCAGCGCGCGGGTCAGCGAGCGACCGTCGGCCGCCACGATGGGCGCCTCGCCGGCGGCATACACCTCGGCCAGCAGCACGGCGTCGGCCTGGCCGATGACTTTCACGAAATCTTCAAAACAGTCGCGGGTGCGGCTGTAGCGGTGCGGCTGGAAGGCCAGCACCAGGCGGCGACCCGGGAAGGCCCCGCGCGCCGCGGCCAGGGTGGCCGCCATCTCCACCGGGTGGTGGCCGTAGTCGTCCACCACGGTGCAGTGGCCTCCGGTGGGCAGAGCCGCCTCGCCATAGCGCTGGAAGCGACGGCCCACGCCCTTGAAGCCGGCCAGGGCCCGCAGCACCGCGTCGTCCGGCACACCCAGCTCCACCGCGATGCCGATGGCGGCCAGCGCGTTGAGCACGTTGTGGCGGCCCGGCAGGTTGAGCGTCACGTCCAGGTCGGGCAGCTGCACGCCATTGCGGCGCTGCACGACAAATCGCATGCAGGGGCCGTCGGCCCGCACATCGAGCGCGCGCACCTGGGCGTCTTCGCTGAAGCCGTAGCTGGTGATGGGCCGGGCGATCTGGGGCAGGATCTCGCGGATGGCGGCGTCGTCCACGCACACCACGGCCGCGCCGTAGAAGGGCATGCGGTGCAGGAAGTCCACGAAGGCGCCCTTGAGGCGCCCGAAGTCGTGGCCATAGGTGTCCATGTGGTCGGCGTCGATGTTGGTCACCACCGAGATCACCGGCAACAGGTTGAGGAACGAGGCATCCGACTCGTCGGCCTCGACCACGATGTACTCGCCCGAACCGAGTGCGGCGTTGGCGCCGGCGCTGTTCAGCCGGCCACCGATCACGAAGGTGGGGTCCATGCCGGCTTCGGCCAGCACGCTGGCCACCAGGCTGGTGGTGGTGGTCTTGCCGTGGGTGCCGGCAATGGCCACGCCCTTCTTCATGCGCATGAGTTCGGCCAGCATGACCGCGCGTGGCACCACCGGGATGAGCCTGGCGTGGGCAGCCACCACCTCGGGGTTGTCGGCCTTGACCGCGGTGGAGGTGACGATGGCATCGGCCCCCTCGATGTTGGCGGCATCGTGGCCGATCTGCACCACGGCACCGAGCGACTGCAGGCGGCGCGTGGTGGCGCTCTCGCCCAGGTCGCTGCCGGAGATGCGGAAGCCCTGGTTGAGCAGCACCTCGGCGATGCCGCTCATGCCGGCGCCCCCGATGCCCACGAAATGGATGTGACGGATGGCGTGTTTCATGCGCTGGGGACTTTCGCGAGGTCGGAGCAGGCGGCCACCACCGCATCCACCGCACCGGGCTTGCACTGGGCACGGGCGCGTTCTGCCATGGCCTGCAGCTGCTGGCGGTTGACGCTCTGCAGCAGGTGCGCGAGCTTGTGCGGGGTCAGGCCGGCCTGGGGTTCGAGCCAGGCAGCGCCGGCATCGACCAGGAAGCGGGCGTTGGTGGTCTGGTGGTCGTCCACCGCCGCCGGGAAGGGCACGAACACCGCCGCAGCGCCCACCGCCGCCAGTTCGGTGACGGTGCTGGCACCGGCCCGCGCAACCACCAGATCGGCCTGGGCGTAGGCGCTGGCGGTGTCGTCGATGAAAGGGGTGAGGTCGGCCTGCACGCCGGCCTCGGCATAGGCGGCGCGCAGGGCCTCGATCTGTTTCTCGCCACTCTGGTGCAGCACCTGCGGGCGCTCCTGCTGCGGCAGCAGGGCCAGGGCCTGGGGCACGATGCGGTTGAGCGCCTGGGCCCCCAGGCTGCCTCCGACCACCAGCAGGCGCAGCGGACCGCTGCGGCCCTGAAAGCGTTCGGCCGGCGGTGGCTGCTGCAGGAAGGCCGCGCGCAGCGGGTTGCCGACCCAGGTGGCTCTGGCCATTGCGTTCGGGAAGGCGGTGAACACCCGGTCGGCCACGCCGGCCAGCACCTTGTTGGCCATGCCGGCCACCGAGTTCTGCTCGTGCAGCACCAGGGGGCGGCCCAGCAGCACGCCCATCATGCCGCCGGGAAAGGTGATGTAGCCGCCCAGGCCCACCAGCACGTCCGGCTGCACCCGACGCACCACCTGGATGCTCTGCCAGAAGGCGCGCAGCAGGCGCAGCGGCAGCAGGGCCAGCGTGAGCGCACCCTTGCCGCGCACGCCACCGAAGTCGATGGTCTCCAGCGCAAAGCCGCGCGGCGGCACCAGCCGGCTTTCCATGCTGCCGGGGGCGCCCAGCCAGTGCACGCGCCAGCCGCGCTCCCGCAGGGCTTCGGCCACGGCCAGACCCGGGAAGATGTGGCCGCCGGTACCACCGGCCATGATCAGTGCACAGGGTTGTTGCCGGCTCATGCCCGTGCCCCCCGCATCAGCTGGCGGTTTTCGTAGTCGACCCGCAGCACGATGGCCAGGGCCACCATGTTGAGCAGGATGGCCGAGCCGCCGTAGCTCATGAACGGCAGCGTCAGGCCCTTGGTCGGCAGGGCGCCCAGGTTCACGCCGATGTTGATGAACGCCTGGAAGCCGAACCACAGGCCCACGCCCTGCGCCACCAGACCGGCAAACACCTGGTCCAGCGCAATGGCCTGACGGCCGATGTGCATGATGCGGCGGGTCAGCCACAGGAACAGGCCGATGACCACGAGCAGGCCCGCCAGGCCGAATTCCTCGCCGATGACGGCCAGCAGGAAATCGGTGTGGGCCTCGGGCAGCCAGTGCAGTTTTTCCACGCTGCCGCCCAGCCCCACGCCGAACAGCTCGCCGCGCCCGATGGCGATCAGCGCATGCGAGAGCTGGTAGCCCTTGCCCAGCGCATGCTCCTCGCTCCAGGGGTCGAGGTAGGCAAAGATGCGCTCGCGGCGCCAGTCGCTGAGCATGATCATGATGGCGAAGGCCGCCACCGCCAGCAGCGCGATCAGGAAGAACATGCGGGCGTTCACGCCGCCCAGGAACAGGATGCCCATGGCGATCACCACGATCACCATGAAGGCGCCCATGTCGGGCTCGGCCAGCAGCAGCATGCCCACCACCAGCACCGCCACGCCCATGGGGGCCACCGCCTTGAAGAAGCGCTCCTTCACGTCCATCTTGCGCACCATGTAGTCGGCCGCATACAGCAGCACCGCCAGCTTGGCGAGTTCGGACGGCTGGAAGTTCATCACGCCCAGCGAGATCCAGCGCCGCGCGCCGTTGACGCCCTTGCCGATGAAGGGAATGAGCACCAGCACCAGCAGCACCAGGGCGAGTGCAAAGAGCCAGGGCGCCATGCGCTCCCAGGCCCGCAGCGGGAACTGGAACGCCACCAGGGCCGCCATCAGGCCCACGGCCATGGAGAAGGCGTGGCGGATCACGAAATGGGTCTGCGCGTAGTTGCCGAAGCGCGGGTTGTCGGGCAGGGCGATCGAGGCCGAATAGACCATCACCAGGCCCCAGGCCAGCAAGGCCACGGCCACCCACATCAGCGGCTGGTCGAAACCGAGCTCGCGCACCGCGCCGTCACGGGTGCCGGCATAGCTGCGGCTGGACAGCCGCACCGGCAGGCCGTCGCCACCGGCGCCACCCAGCAGGGCGCGCAGGCGTTGCCACAGTGGCACCGGTGCCGTGGTGGCAGCTGCGGTGGAACGGCGGCTCACAGCGCTCCCTCCAGGCTCTGACCGCTCTCGGCGGCCAGCGCTGCCACCGCATCCACGAACACGCGGGCACGGTGGACATAGTTGTCGAACATGTCCAGGCTGGCGCAGGCGGGCGACATGAGCACCGCATCGCCGGCCTGGGCCAGACCGGCACAGGCGCGCACCGCCTCGGGCAGGCCGGTGGCGTCGTGCAGCGGCACGCCGCGGTCGGCGAGCTCGGGGCCGATGGCGGCCCGGATGGCGGGGGCGTCGCGCCCGATCAGCACCACGGCACGGGCGTGGCGGACCAGCGGGGCGGCCAGCGGGACGAAGTCCTGCCCCTTGCCGTCGCCGCCCAGGATGACGACCAGGCGCCGATCGGCGCCCAGGCCGGTGACGGCCGCCAGCGTGGCGCCCACATTGGTGCCCTTGCTGTCGTCGAAGTACTCCACCTCGCCGACGATGCCCACCGGCTCGACCCGGTGCGGCTCGCCCCGGTACTCGCGCAGGCCATGCAGCATGGGGGCCAGCGCGGCACCGGTGGAGGTGGCCAGGGCGAGTGCGGCCAGGGCATTGGCGGCGTTGTGCCGGCCCCGGATGCGCAGCGCATCCACCGGCATCAGGCGCTGCAGGTAGACCTCGTCCTCGCCGGGGGCCTGTCGGCCCCGGGCGCGGGTTTCGTCCAGCGCCACCGCACGCACCAGCCAGGCCATGCCGTTGACGGTTTCCACGCCCCAGTCGCCGGGGCGGGTGGGCGCATCCAGACCGAAGCTGCTCCAGGGCCGGGCCGGCACCTGGCGGTTGCGGTTGGACACCTTGACCGTGACCAGCGGGGGCTGGAAGCCCATGACGGTCGGGTCGTCGCGGTTGAGCACCATCAGGGCGGCACTGCCGTGGATCGCCCGCTTGGCCTGGGCGTAGGCGGCCATGCTGCCGTGCCAGTCGAGGTGGTCTTCGGTGATGTTGAGCACCGTGGCCGCCGTGGGCACGCTGTCCCAGGCACCGCCGGCGGTGCCGTCGAGCTGGAAGCTGGAGAGCTCCAGCACCCACACGGTGGGCAGGTGCGGTGGCGGCAGGTACAGGGGGGCCGCCGGGGGCGCCGGTTCATCGGTGTCGGCGGGCGGCGGCAGGGGCTCGTCGTCGATCGGGTCGGCGTCGGCGTCGATGCCGGCTTCGGGATCAATGACCGCAGCGGCTGCCTCGGCCGGTGGTTCGGTGACGTCCTGCGCGGCCGGCGCCGGTTCGGCCTGCGCGGCCTCCTCGGCCTGCCGCTGCGCGTCGGCGGCGCAGGCCACCGATTCGGCGTCCAGCGCATCGGCCAGCACGTCGAGCAGTGCCGGGCCGATGTTCCCGGCCACGGCCACGCGCTGGCCGGCGCGCTGCAGCAGCAGGCCGGTGAGCGAGGTGACGGTGGTCTTGCCGTTGGTGCCGGTGATGGCCAGCACCTGCGGGCGGTAGGGCTGTTCCTCGCGCCGACCCAGCGCCTGCAGGGCCTGGGCAAAGAGGTCGAGTTCGCCGAGCAGCGGCACGCCGTGGGTGGCGGTCCACTCGCGGGCGACGGCCAGGCTGTCGGGCGACAGGCCCGGGCTGCGGGCCACCAGGGTCCAGGCCTCGCGCTGCATCAGCGTGCCGTCCAGCGGGCCGGCCACGAAGCCGGCCTGCGGGCACCGCTCGCGCAGGGCCTGCAGCTGTGGCGGTGCCGGGCGGGTGTCGGCCACCGTCACGCGGGCACCCTGGCGCGTGCACCAGCGGGCCATGGCCAGGCCCGAGATGCCGAGTCCGAGGATGAGGACGTTCTGGTCGTGCATCGTGCTCAGCGCAGCTTGAGGGTGGACAGACCGACCAGGCACAGCAGCATGGTGATGATCCAGAAGCGGACCACGACCTGGGTCTCCTTCCAGCCGGTCTTCTCGAAGTGGTGGTGCAGCGGCGCCATCTGGAACAGGCGGCGCCCGGTGCCATAGCGCTTGCGGGTGTACTTGAACCAGGTCACCTGCAGCATGACCGACAGGGCTTCGACCACGAAGATGCCGCCCATGATGGCCAGCACGATTTCCTGCCGCACGATGACGGCGATGGTGCCCAGGGCGCCGCCCAGAGCGAGGGCGCCCACGTCGCCCATGAACACCTGGGCCGGATGGGTGTTGAACCACAGGAAGGCCAGACCGGCACCGGCCATCGCGCCGCAGAAGATCAGCAGCTCGCCCGCGCCGGGAATGTGCGGCAGCAGCAGGTAGGGGGCAAACACGGCGTTGCCGGTGACATAGGCGAACACGCCCAGCGCCGAGCCCACCATCACCACCGGCATGATGGCCAGCCCGTCCAGGCCGTCGGTGAGGTTGACCGCGTTGCTCGACCCCACGATGACCAGGTAGGTCATGATGACGAAGCCGGTCACACCCAGCGGGTAGCTGATCTCCTTGAAGAACGGCACCAGCAGGCCGGACTGCGGCGGCAGGTCGACGGTGAAGCCCGAACTCACCCAGGCCACGAACAGTTCCAGCACCCGGGTGTTGCTGGTCTCGGACACGGCGAACACCAGGTAGAAGGCGGCCACCAGGCCGATGACCGACTGCCAGAAGTACTTCTCGCGCGAGCGCATGCCCTCCGGGTCCTTGTGGACCACCTTGCGCCAGTCGTCCACCCAGCCGATGGCACCGAAGCCCAGGGTCACGATCAGCACGATCCACACGAAGCGGTTGCTCCAGTTGAACCACAGCAGCGTGGACAGGGCAATGGCGAACAGGATGAGCACGCCCCCCATGGTGGGCGTGCCGCCCTTGCTCAGGTGGGTCTGCATGGCGTACTCGCGGATCGGCTGACCGATCTTGAGGGCCGCCAGGCGCCGGATGAAATACGGCCCGGCCGCCAGTCCCACCAGCAGTGCCGTCATGGAAGCCATGACCGCCCGGAAGGTGAGGTACTGGAACACCCGCAGGAAGCTCAGGTCGGGATGGAGGCCTTGCAGCCACTGGGCCAGGCTAGGCAGCATGAGAGGAGTCCTTCGATGGGGATGAGGCAGGGTCCAGCGCGGCGATGGCCTGCACCACGCGCTCCATGCGCATGAAGCGCGAGCCCTTGACCAGGATGCTGCGCACCGGATGCTCGGTGCTGGTGACCATGCCGGCCATGGCGGTGGCCAGCTCGGCCACATCGGTCCAGTGGCGGGGAGCGGGCTCGCCGCCTGCCCCCAGCGCCAGGGCGGCGTTGGCCATGTGGCTGCCGGCCACGTGCACCGAACGCAGGCCGCGGGCGCTGGCATGGCGCAGCACCTCGAGGTGGAAGGCCAGACCCTGGTCACCCACCTCGCCCATGTCGCCCAGCACCAGCAGGTGCGGTCCGGGCAGTTCGGCCAGCACCTCGATGGCGGCGCGCACCGAGTCGGGGTTGGCGTTGTAGGTGTCGTCGACCAGGGTGACGGCACGGCCGCCGACGGTCAGGCCCAGGGTGCGCGAACGGCCACCCACCGGCTCGAAGGTCTGCAGACCCTGCACCACCGCCGGCAGCCCGACCCCGGCCGCCAGGGCACAGGCCGCGGCAGCCAGGGCGTTGCGCACGTTGTGGCGCCCGGCAATCGCCAGCCGCACGCCGGCATCGCCGGCCGGGGTGTGCAGGTGCACGAACCAGCCCTGCCCCTCCCAGCGGGCAGCGAGTGCATGCACATCGGCCCGGGTGTCGGTGTCGCTGAAGGTCAGGGTGGGCAGGCTGCCGGCCATGTTCTGCCACAGCGGGGTGTACTCGTCGTCGCTGGGGAAGACCGCGGTGCCGTCCAGTCCCAGGGCCCGGATGACCTGGCCGTTCTCGCGCGCCACGGCTTCCACCGTGGCCATGAACTCCTGGTGTTCGCGCTGGGCGTTGTTGACCAGGGCCACGGTGGGTGCCGCCATGCAGGCCAGACGCTCGATCTCGCCCGGGTGGTTCATGCCGAGCTCCACCACCGAGAGGCGGTGGTGGGCGCGCAGGCGCAGCAGGGTCAGGGGCACGCCGATGTCGTTGTTGAAGTTGCCCTGGGTGGCGTGCGCCTGGCTGCCGTCGCCGCCCACGGCGGCACGCAGGATGCTGGCCACCATCTGGGTGACCGTGGTCTTGCCGTTGCTGCCGGTCACGGCCACCAGCGGCATGGCGAACTGGCTGCGCCAGCGGGCGGCCAGCTCCATCAGGGCGGCGCGGCTGTCCGGCACCTCGACACCGGGCAGACCGGCCCCGGCCAGCCCGCGCTCGGCCAGGGCCGCCACGGCACCGACGGAACGCGCCTGGGCCAGGAAGTCGTGGGCGTCGAAGCGTTCGCCGCGCAGGGCCACGAACAGGTCGCCGGGCTGCAGGCTGCGGGTGTCGGTGTGCACGCGCAGCACGGGCTGGTCCATGCGGCCCACGGCACGGGCGCCGCTGAGCAGGGGCAGGAGTTCGGCCAGCGACTTCATGCGCTCACCCCTCGGGCCGCCAGGGCCTGTGCGGCCTGCTGCAGATCGGAGAACGGGTGCTTGACGCCCCGGATGTCCTGGTAGTCCTCGTGGCCCTTGCCGGCGATCAGCACCACGTCCGCAGGGGCGGCGGTCTGCATCGCATGGGCAATGGCCTCGGCCCGGTTCTCGATCACGGCCACGGTACGGCCGTCCGGCACGCCGGCCTGCATCTGGCGCAGGATGGCGGCGGGTTCCTCGCTGCGCGGGTTGTCGCTGGTCAGCACCACGTGGCGCGCCTGCTGGCAGGCAGCAGCGGCCATGAGCGGCCGCTTGGTGGCGTCGCGGTCGCCGCCGCAACCCACCAGCACCCACAGCTCGCCGCCCCGGTGTGCGGCCAGCGGCTGCACTGCCTGCAGGGCTTTCTCGAGCGCATCGGGCGTGTGGGCGTAGTCCACCAGCACCAGGGGGTCGCCGGCCCGGCCCGGGGCCTGCTCCATGCGCCCCGGCACGGCGCTCAGGCGGCTGCAGGCCGCCACCGCCTGGGTCAGCGGAACGTCGAGCGCACGGGCAGCGGCCAGCACGCCCAGCAGGTTGTGCACGTTGTAGTGGCCCACCACCGGCAGCGCCACCCGCAGGGCCGGGCTGTCGCTGCCCTGCGGTTGTTGCTCGATCACGTCGAAGGCCAGCCCGCTGCGGGTGAGCTGCACCTGCTCGGCGCGCAGGCGGGCGGGTGCGTCGACGGCCACGGTCCACAGCTCGGGCGCGGCCGGGTCGGCCTGGGCCCGCTGCGCCAGTTGCGTGGCCAGTGCGGCGCCGCGCGGATCATCGAGGTTGACCACGGCGGCCTGCAGGCCCGGCCAGTCGAACAGGCGCGCCTTGGCCGCCCAGTAGGCGTCCATGGATCCGTGGAAGTCGAGGTGGTCGCGGGTGAAGTTGGTGAATACCGCCACGCTGATGCGGGCTGCGTCCAGCCGGGCCTCGGCCAGGCCGATGGACGAGGCCTCGATGGCGCAGGCCTGCAGTCCCTCGTCCACGAAGGCCCGCAGGCTGCGCTGCAGCTGCACCGGGTCGGGGGTGGTCAGGCCGGTGGGCACCACGCTGCGACCCGGGCGTCCGATGCCCAGGGTGCCGACCAGTCCGCAGGGGCGGTCGCAGGCATCGAGCAGCTGCGCCATCCACCAGGCGCTCGAGGTCTTGCCGTTGGTGCCGGTGAAGGCCACCATGTCGAGCTGCTGCGAGGGGTGGCCGTAGAAGGCGGCGGCAATGGCACCGGCCTGGGCCTTGAGCCCGGGCACGGCCAGCACGCGGCCGTCGTTGAGACCGAAGGCCTCCAGACCCTCGCGCTCGACCACTGCAGCAGCCGCACCGGCCGCCAGGGCGCCGGCCACGAAGCGGCGGCCATCGGTGGCGGCGCCGGGCCAGGCCACGAAGCCGTCACCGGGCTGCAGCTGGCGGCTGTCGCAACGCAGCGCACCGGTCACGGTGGCATGCAGCCAGCGGGCCACGGCATCGGGCTGGGGCAGCGTCTGGACCATCAGAACGACTCCTCCACCACCTCGGTGACGATCTGCGGCTTCACGCTCATGTCGGGCTGAACACCCAGGATGCGCAGCGTCTGCTGGACCGTCTCGGAAAACACCGGGGCGGCCACGAGGCCGCCGTAGAACTGACCGTTGTTCGGCTCGTCGACCATCACGGCCACCACGATGCGGGGCTTCTCCACCGGGGCCAGTCCGACGAACCAGGCGCGGTACTTCTTGTCGGCATAGCCCTTGCCCTCCTGCTTGCGGGCGGTGCCGGTCTTGCCGCCGACCGAGTAGCCGATGGTCTGGGCCTTGACCGCCGTGCCGCCGGCGCTGGTGGCCATGGCCAGCATGTGGCGCACCGCCTGGGCGTTCTTCTCGCTGAAGACGCGCACGCCGGTGGCGGGTTCGTCGGTCTTGAGCAGGGTCACCGGCACCAGTTCGCCGTCGCGGGCGAACACGGTGTAGGACTGGGCCAGCTGGAACAGCGAGGCCGAGAGACCGTAGCCGTAGCTCATGGTGGCCTGCTCGATCGGGCGCCAGGTCTTGTAGGGCCGCAGCCGGCCAGAGACGGCACCGGGGAACGGCACCTGCGGCTTCTGACCGAAGCCGGCCTGGGCGTAGGTCTCCCACATCTCGCGCGGGCTCATCTGCATGGCCATCTTGACCGTGCCGACGTTGCTCGACTTCTGGATCACCTCGTTGACGGTGAGCACATTGTTCGGGTGGCTGTCGCTGATGGTGGAGCCGCCAATGGTGATGCGGCCCGGTGCCGTGTTGATGGGGGTGTCGGGACGGACCAGACCCTTCTCCAGCGCCAGCGCGGCAATGAAGGGCTTCATGATGGAGCCGGGCTCGAAGCTGTCGGTCAGCACCCGGTTGCGCAGCTGCTCGCCGGTGAGGTTGCGGCGGCGGTTGGGGTTGTAGCTGGGGTAGTTGGCCAGGGCCAGCACCTCGCCGGTGATGGTGTCGATGACCACCACGCTGCCGGCCTTGGCCTTGTGCGCCTGCACCGCGTCCTTGAGCTTCTGGTACGCGAAGAACTGCACCTTGCTGTCGATGGACAGCTGCAGGTCGCGGCCGTCCACCGGCGGCACCACGTCGCGCACGTCCTCCACCACCCGGCCCAGCCGGTCCTTGATGACCCGGCGCGAACCGTTGCGGCCGGAGAGCTGCTCGTTGAAGGTCAGCTCCACGCCTTCCTGGCCGCGGTCTTCCACGTTGGTGAAGCCCACCACATGGGCTGCGGCCTCGCCTTCGGGGTATTCGCGCTTGTACTCGCGGCGCTGGTAGATGCCCTTGATCTCGAGGGCAGCGATCTGCCGGGCTACCGGCTCGTCCACCTGGCGCTGCACCCACACGAAGGTCTTGTCCTCGTTGGCCAGCTTGCGGCGCAGCTCGGGCAGCGGCATGTCCAGCAGACGCGCCAGCTTGGCCAGCTTGGGGTCGTTCTTGTCGACGTCTTCCGGAATGGCCCAGATGCTCTGCGCCACCACGCTGGAGGCCAGGATCAGGCCGTTGCGGTCGAGCACCTTGCCCCGGTTGGCCGGCAGCTCCAGCGTGCGGGCGAACCGCACCTCGCCCTGGCGCTGGAAGAACTCGTTGCCGAACACCTGCACATAGGCCGCGCGCCCAGCCAGCCCGGCAAAGGCCAGCGCCAGACAGGCCACGATGAACTTGCTGCGCCACACGGGCGTCTTGCTGGCCAGCAGCGGGCTGGAGGTGTAGTTGATGCTGCGGCTCATCGCGCGGCCTCCGTCGCAGGAGCGGGCGCGGAGGCCGGCATCACCACGTACTCGGTGATGCCCGGCGTGACCGGGCGCATGTCGAGCTGGCGCGTGGCGAGCTGCTGCACGCGCGATGGCGTGGCCTGGGCGCGTTTCTGCACCTGCAGCTGCTCGTGCTCGGATTCGAGCTTGCGCGCCTGGGCCTGGGCGCGGTCGATGGCGGTGTAGAGCCGGCGCGACTCGTACTGGGTGTGCACCAGGTAGAAGGCGCTGGCCAGCACGGCCAGCAGCAGGACGAGGTTGAGGCGGATCATGCGACCCCCTCCGCCGGCACGGCGGTGCGCGTGGCCACCCGCATGACGGCACTGCGCGAGCGCGGATTGCCCGCCACCTCGGCCGCCGACGGCATGACGCGTTGCGCATCGGCCAGCCGCATGGGCTGCGGTGCGGCGAACGGGGCACGGCGGTCGTACACGGCGCGCGAGTGCGATGCCATGAACTGCTTGACGATGCGGTCTTCCAGCGAATGGAAGCTGATGACCACCAGACGCCCCCCGGCCCTGAGCACCGACAGGCTGGCCGTCAGCGCTTGTTGCAGCTCTTCAAGCTCGGCGTTGATGAAAATCCGAAAAGCCTGAAATGTGCGCGTTGCAGGGTCCTTGCCCGGCTCGCGGGTTTTGACCGCGCCAGCCACGACTTCGGCCAGCTCGGCGGTGGTTCGAAAAGGGCCCCGTTCCTGTCGGCGACGATCAATCGCCTTTGCAATCGGTTGAGCAAACCGTTCTTCGCCGTATTCACGGATGACCTCCGACAGGGTTGAAACATCGGCCGTTTCCAGCCACTGGGCCACGCTCTGTCCGCGCGTGGTGTCCATGCGCATGTCCAGCGGGCCGTCGTTGCGAAAAGAAAAACCCCGTTCGGGGTCGTCGATCTGAGGGGAGCTGACACCCAGGTCCATCAGCACGCCGTCGGCCGTGGCATCCCCGAGCTGACCCAGGTGACGGAAACCCTCGTGGCGCACGGACAGCCGTGCATCGGTGCGGGCCATCGCCTGGGCCACCTCGATGGCCTGGGGGTCCTTGTCGAACACGGTGAGCCGACCGGCCGGCGACAGCTGCTCCAGGATGAGGCGGCTGTGCCCGCCCCGGCCGAAGGTGGCGTCCACATAGTGGCCGTCCGGCTGGATGGAGAGGGCCTGCACCGCTTCCTGCAGCAGGACGGTCTGGTGGGTCCAAGTGCCTTGCACCGCCGTCCTCAGAACGAGAAGTCCTTGAACACGTCGGGCATCTCGCCCTTCATGGCCTCGGCTTCCTGGGCTGCATAGGCCTGGGCATCCCAGAGCTCGAAGTAGGCCCCCATGCCCAGCAGCACGGCGTCCTTCTCGATGCCGGCCGCAGCACGCAGCTCGGGCGAGACCAGCACGCGGCCGGAGGCGTCCATGTCCACGTCCATGGCGTTGCCCAGGAAGATGCGCTTCCACCACTGGGCCTGCATGGGCAGGGCGGCGATGCGGGTGCGGAAGTCTTCCCAGGCGCTGCGCGGAAAGACCATGAGGCAGCCGTGCGGGTGCTTGGTGATGGTGAGCTGTCCGCCAGCCGCGCCCAGGGCGTCACGGTGCCGGGTCGGCACGGACAGCCGCCCCTTGGCATCGAGACTCAGCGAGGAAGCACCCTGGAACACGTTGTTCAGCCCTTGAAAGACACTTTTCACCACTTAATTGCACTTTTTTCCACTGTAGCAGGAAAAGCCGGGTGCGCAACGGGGCCTCTACACTTTTTTTCAATGAAATCAACCACTTAGCGCGGTTTTGCAAGACTCCTGAAGCCAAAAAACACATCAAAAGCAAGCACTTACAAAAGCCACTGAAAGTGATGCTTCAAAACAAAACGCCCCCGGGTATCGGAGGCGTTCTGACGGCCGGTCGGCGACCGGCGGGAGCCCGGCCCGCTCAGAGGATGTAGCGGGACAGGTCCTCGTTGCGGCTGAGTTCGCCCAGGCGGCCGTCGACATAGGCGGCGTCGATTTCCAGGGTCTGGCCCTCCAGGCGCACCGCGTCGAAGCTGACCTCGTCCAGCAGATGCTCCATCACGGTGGACAGGCGCCGCGCGCCGATGTTCTCGGTGCGCTCGTTCACCTCGAATGCGATCTGCGCCAGCCGGTGGATGCCGTCGGGTGTGAAGGACAGGGTCACGCCTTCAGTGGCCAGCAGCGCCTGGTACTGGCGCACCAGCGAGGCATGCGTCTGAGTCAGGATGGCCTCGAAATCGGCCACCGACAGCGACTGCAGCTCCACCCGGATCGGAAAACGCCCCTGCAGCTCGGGGATCAGATCGCTCGGGCGGGCCAGGTGGAAGGCGCCGCTGGCAATGAACAGGATGTGGTCGGTGCGGATCACGCCGTACTTGGTGGACACGGCCGTGCCCTCCACCAGCGGCAGAAGATCGCGCTGCACGCCCTGGCGCGAGACCTCGGCGGTGCTGCCGCCGTCGCTGCGGCTGGTGACCTTGTCGATCTCGTCGATGAAGACGATGCCGTTCTGCTCGGCGTTGTGCAGCGCGCTGCTGCGGATCTCGTCCTCGTTGACCAGCTTGGCTGCCTCCTCGTCGATCAGCAGCTTCATGGCCTCGGCGATCTTCATGCGGCGGGCCTTCTTGCGCCCGGCGCCGAGCTGGCTGAACAGGCCCTTGAGCTGGTCGGCCATGGCCTCCATGCCGGCCGGCCCCATGACGTCCATGGCGGGCAGGGCATCGGCCACTTCCAGTTCGATCTCGCGGTCGTCGAGCTGGCCTTCGCGCAGCTTCTTGCGGAAGGCCTGGCGCGCGGTGCTGTCGGAGGCCGGCGCGGCCGGCTCGAAGCCGATCGAGCGCGGCGGCGGGATCAGGATGTCGAGGATGCGCTCCTCGGCCGCGTCTTCGGCGCGGGCGCGGTGCTGGCGCATGGCCACCTCGCGCGCCTGCTTGACCGCCACCTCGGCCAGGTCGCGGATGATGCTGTCCACGTCCTTGCCCACATAGCCCACCTCGGTGAACTTGGTGGCCTCGACCTTGATGAAGGGCGCATCGGCCAGACGGGCCAGGCGGCGCGCGATCTCGGTCTTGCCCACGCCGGTGGGGCCGATCATGAGGATGTTCTTGGGCGTGATCTCCGGCCGCAGCTTCTCGTCGACCTGCTGGCGGCGCCAGCGGTTGCGCAGCGCGATGGCCACCGCGCGCTTGGCGCCCTTCTGGCCGATGATGAAGCGGTCGAGCTCGGAGACGATCTCTTGTGGCGTCATGGAGGACATGTGGCCCCCACGCTTGTCACTTCGTGTACGTCGCTGCCCCCCGAGGGGGCGCGAGCTGGCTTGGGGCGGCCCGGCGCAGCGCTCATTGCTTCACTCCAGTGTCTCGATGGTGTGGTTCATGTTGGTGTAGATGCACAGCTCGCCGGCAATGGCCAGCGACTGTCGGACCACCTGCTCGGCGCTGAGTTCGGTGTGGTCGATCAGCGCCTTGGCAGCGGCCTGGGCATAGGCACCCCCCGAACCGATGGCGACGATGCCGTGCTCGGGCTCCAGCACGTCGCCGTTGCCGGTGATGATCAGGCTGGCGCTCAGATCGGCCACGGCCAGCATGGCCTCCAGGCGGCGCAGCACGCGGTCGGTGCGCCAGTCGCGGGTGAGCTCGATGGCGGCGCGGGCCAGATGACCCTGGTGCTTCTCCAGCTTGGCCTCGAAGCGCTCGAACAGGGTGAAGGCATCGGCCGTGGCGCCGGCAAAGCCCGCCAGCACCTTGCCGTGGTAGAGCTTGCGCACCTTGCGGGCCGTGCCCTTGACGACGATGTGACCCAGGGTCACCTGCCCGTCGCCACCGATGGCCACCTGGACCCCTTGAGGGGTCTGGCGCCGCACGCTGACGATGGTGGTTCCGTGAAACGATTCCATGGCGGTCCGGAAGTGGGGAATGAGGGGCAGATGGTGCCACCGGCAGGGGTATCAAGCCCCGGGCAGCGGTGCAGGTGCAACAGACGGTGAATCCGCCCTGCAGGGCAGGACCGGCATCAGTCGGTGCGCAGCACGACCTTGGCGTACTCGGTGATGCCTATGACGTGGAAGAACGCCGACACCAGGCGGTGCACATCCACGAACTGCACCATGCGACCTTCGGCGTGGTGGCGCGACACCCAGTTGAGCAGCGTGCCGGCGGCCGAAAAATCCACCCGGATCAGGTTGCGGCAGGAAATGATCAGCACATCGGCGCCGGCCAGGCGTTCTTCCAGCGCATCCAGCGTGGCCTGGGGATCTCCGCGCACCTCGCCCGAGAGCTCCACCATGCCGAGCTGCCCGCCACCGGCGGTGGTGTTGCCCAGGGTGGAATGCTCGCCGCCGAGGGTGGACGACAGCGGTTCGAGCACCGATTCGCCCAGCACCGACTGGTCGACATCCGGCGATCCGGGATCGCCCTGCTGCTGCTGGAACCGGCACCGGGGACGTTCCCAGCCCGGGGGGGACACCTCGTAGGTGACGCAGAAGTCCAGCGCGGTGAGCTCGAACTCGTCGGCACGGTTCATGACCCGCAACGCCGCCATGCGCAGTTCCCACCAGAGCTGTTCCACGTCGCGGCGACCGGCCGGCGTCATGTCGCGCAGACAGTCGCGCAGGGCATGGGCGCCGATGAAGCGCAGCTCCACCGGCTGATCGCCCCACAGGGTGAAGATGCCCAGCAGCGCCCGGGCGGCCTTCTGGTCCAGGGTGCGCAAGGGCGACCAGTCGATCACCCACGGGGCCGCGGCACGCTGAAGCACGTTCTGCAGCGTGCCGACCGAATACGCGTCGAGCTCGACCTCGCACACCCAGTGGGCCCGGGCATTGTGGGCGACCACATCGGAGGGCTCCTTGCCGGTCATGGCCGCCACGGCGCCCGGCATGTCGTACCACTGCGGCGGCGAGCGATGGAAACGGGTCGTGAAATCGACGGCCCGGCTCTCGTAGGGTGCCACCTGGCCGGTGGCCCGGTAGAAGTCGAAGAGGGTCAGCCAGCTGGCCATGTCGTTGGCCTTGGGACTGGCCTCCAGCACCATGTCGAGCAGGCCCTGCTCGGCACCGGGGTCATCCCCGTTGGCAAAGCGGATGGCGGCCTCCTCGACCTCGGGGTCCTGCGCCACTTCCTGCACCTCGAGCGCATAGAAGCGCGACGCCGAGAAGGCCGCGCCATGCGGCGGAGGGGCTGCGGCATCGCCCACCGGCATGACCAGCCCGGTCTTCATCGACGCACCGGAGGGGCGGTCGAGCGGGGCCGAGCCACTGAGCGCCATCGGAACGGTCGAGGCCGGCTGGGTCTCGGTGCGCGGCAACGGACGTGAAGTGATCCGGGGCGACTGCAGGCCCGCCGGCTCGGTGGGCAGGTCGGCCCGCTGCTGGGAGGTGAGCCGGTCCTGCATGGAAGCGCCGGGCGACCCCCCGGTGCTGACCGCCGAATCGGGGCCCTTGGTCTTCCACCATTGCATCGACATCTGGGCTTCGATCTCGTCGATCTTCTTCAGGGTCATGGCCCGGTCGTCCGGACGGGACGGCAGGCTGCTCTGGAAGAAGGACGGGCGCACGCCCTGGGCTTCGCCCGGTGTGCCCTCGCGGCTGCGGATCTTGCGCAGCATGTCGAACTCGCGCTTGCGCACGAAGTCGTTGCGGCGCTTGCGCTCGATCATTTCCTTGAGCGCGGCCTTGCTGTATTCGCTCTCGCGGTCGACCTCGCGGGTGTCGAGGTCGGCCCAGCTCGTGGTCGGATGACGCACGAACTTCACCACTTTCGACAGGAATCCGCCGGAGTCGTCCTTGGCCATGAATCGGTGTGCCGGATGGGGTGGGAGGAAGACGCCTGCGCGTCAGTCCCCAAACATCTTCTGCTTGAGCTCGCGGCGCTGCTGCGCTTCGAGCGAAAGGCTGGCCGTGGGACGCGCCATCAGGCGGGCCACGCCGATGGGCTCGCCGGTCTCCTCGCAATAGCCGTAGTCGCCGGCGTCGATGCGGGCGATGGCCTGTTCGATCTTCTTGAGCAGCTTGCGCTCGCGGTCGCGGGTGCGCAGTTCCAGGGCGTGCTCTTCCTCGATGGTGGCCCGGTCGGCGGGATCGGGAACGACCACGGTGTCTTCGCGCAGGTGTTCGGTGGTCTCGCCGGCGTTGGCCAGCATGTCGGCCTTGAGCTGCTGCAGCTTGCGGCGGAAGTAGGCCAGCTGCACTTCACCCATGTACTCGCTCTCGGGCATGGCCTGGATGTCCTGGTCGGTGAGTTGATCGACAGGCAGGGTCTTCCAGTTGTTGGCCCTTTTGGGGTCTTTCTGGATGGATGAGGTAACGGGAGGCGTCATGACTCGTGCAATCGTTGGAGAAAAGGTGGCTTTCGCCGCATCGGGAGCATGGGTGGGCACCACCTCGGCCTGGGTCATCTGTTCCATCATGACCTTCTTGGCCGCCCGCTTGCCCAGGGGACGCGGGGTCGGCTCGATGACCGAGGCCGGCTTCGGCGCTGCATGCACCTTATCGACAGATGGTGCAGGTGCCTTGACCGCAGGGCTGACCGGCGGCCTGGCCGCGACAGGCTTCCCGGCCGCGCGGGTTGCCGGAGCCGGCGCCGCCGACTTCACCGGCGCCTTGACAGCGGTCTTGGCCGGGGCCTTGGTCAGGGTCTTGGCCGGCACCTTCGGGGCGGGCTTGGGCGGGCTCTTCGGGGTGACCTTCGGTGCGGCTTTGGCGGCGGGCTTGGCCGGCGCCTTGGCCGCAGGTGCCTTCGCAGCCGGCTTGGCTGCGGCCTTGGCCGGCGCTTTGGCGGCCGGCTTGACCGCCTTGGCCGGCGCCTTGGCGGCCGGTTTGACCGCCTTGGCCGGCACCTTGGCAGCTGGTTTGACCGCCTTGGCGGCAGCCTTGACCGGCGCCTTGGCAGCAGACCTGGGTTTCGGCGCGGCGGACGAGGTCCGCACCGCAGCCCCCTTGGTGGTGGGCTTGCCAGTCTTTGCTGCCTTCGATGCCGGGGCTTTCACTGAGGGTCTCCTGATGGGCTCTGACGGATCGGTCGGATCGCGGCTCGGTCCTGCAGGGACCGGGTCAGCGGATCAGTGCGCTGTTATACCCCCATCACCAGGCCGGGCTCCGGGGCCGCGCGATTGTAGCCACGCCCCCACAGAGACGGCTGCCCGGCCCGGCCCCCGCTGGCCCGGCGTTGGGGAAGAACGACACCCGCTCAGACCAGGCTCTGTTCCAGCCCCTGCTCCAGGATGTCGCGCGGCAGGTCGATCCCGATGAACACCAGCTTGCTCATGCGCGGTTCGCCCTCGGCCCAGACCGGTCCCAGATCGCTGCCCATGAGCTGGTGCACGCCCTGGAAGATCACCTTGCGTTCGGTGCCTTCCATGTGCAGCACGCCCTTGTAGCGCAGCATGCGCGGGCCATAGACCTGCACGATGGCGCCCAGGAAGTCTTCCAGCTTCTCGGGGCTGAAGGGCCGGGTGGCGCGGTAGACGAAGCTCTTCACGTCGTCGTCGTGGTGGTGGTGATGGCCGTGGCTGTGCCCGTGCTGGTGCGAGGGGTGGTTGCAGTGCTCGCCGTGCTCGTGGTCATGGTGCTCATGGCCGTGATCGTGGTGATCATGGTCGTGATGGTCGTGGCCGTCGGCCTTCAGGAAGTCCGGGTCGATCTCCAGCTTGGCATTGAGGTTGAAGCCGCGCAGGTCGAACACCTCGCTCAGGGACACCTCGCCGAAATGCACCGGGCGGATCGGGGCGCGCGGGTTCATGTGCTTGAGACGGTGGATCAGCGCGTCCACCTCGGCCGGCTCGACCAGGTCGGCCTTGCTGATGAAGATCTGGTCGGCAAAGCCCACCTGGCGGCGCGCTTCCTGGCGGTCGTTGAGCTGCTGGGCCGCGTGCTTGGCGTCCACCAGGGTCAGGATGGAGTCCAGCAGGTACTGCTCGGCCACCTCGTCGTCCATGAAGAAGGTCTGAGCCACCGGGCCCGGATCGGCCAGGCCGGTGGTCTCGATCACCACGCGGTCGAAGTCCAGTTCCCCCTTGCGCTTCTTCTGCGCGAGGTCCTGCAGGGTGGCGCGCAGGTCGTCGCGGATGGTGCAGCAGATGCAGCCGTTGCTCATCTGGATGATGTTCTCGGTGGTGTCGGCCACCAGGATCTCGTTGTCGATGTTCTCTTCACCGAACTCGTTCTCGACCACGGCGATCTTCTGGCCGTGGGCTTCGGACAGCACGCGCTTGAGCAGGGTGGTCTTGCCGGAGCCGAGGAAGCCGGTGAGGATGGTGGCGGGGATCAGGGCCATGGGAGCGGGTCCGGTTGGGGGTGGGGATCAGGAAGGCGCCGCAGTGTAGTGCAGCGCCATGACGGGCGGTTCAGGCCTGGCGCATCACCACCAGGCCCTTGAGGTATTCACCTTCTGGAAAGGCCAGGGTCATGGGGTGGTCGGGCGCGCCGCCCAGGCGCTGCAGGATGGCGCCGTCCACGCCGGCATCGATGCCCGCCGAAGCCACGATCTTGTGGAACAGCTCCACCCCGATGCCGCCCGAACACGAGAAGGTGAACAGCACCCCGCCCGGGTTGAGCAGCTTGAGGCCCAGGCGGTTGAGGTCCTTGTAGGCGCGCGCCGCCCGCTCGGCATGGGCCGCCGTGGGCGCCAGCTTGGGCGGGTCGAGCACGATGGCGTCGAAGCGGCGGCCTTCGTCCAGAAAGCGGCGCAGCGAGGCGTTGACGTCCGCATCCAGAAAGGTGGCGCGCCCGGCGTCGAAGCCATTGAGGGCCACGTTGGCCGCTGCCTGTGCCAGCGCCGGCCCGGAAGAATCGATGGACATGACCTGCCCTGCCCCGCCGGCCAGTGCCGCCACGGTGAAGCCACCGGTGTAGCTGAAGCAGTTGAGCACCTCCCGGCAGCCCAGGCGCTGCACATGCTCCCGGAAGACGCCGCGGCTGTCGCGCTGGTCCAGGTAATAGCCGGTCTTGTGGCCCTGGGCAATGTCCAGGCCCAGGCGCCAGCCATGTTCCTGCAGCTCGAAGGCGGTGGGACCGTCCCCGCGCAGCCAGCCAGTGGCGGGCTGCAGGCCGTCGAGCTCGCGGCTGCTGGTGTCCGACCGCTCGTACAGGCGCGGGCAGCCGGTGAGTTCGATGAGCGCATCGGCGATGACGTCCTTCCAGCGCTCCACGCCGCAGGCGGTGAACTGGGCCACCAGGGTGTCGCCATAACGGTCGACGATCAGCCCCGGCAGGCCGTCGGACTCGCCGTGCACCAGCCGCACGCCGTTGCTGGCGATGCCCAGCCGGTCGCGCAGGGCCAGGGACCGCTGCAGGGTGGCGCGGAAGAAGCCGGCATCGATGCGGGTGGCCTGGTCGAAGCTCCAGGCCCGCACCCGGATGCGGCTCTCGGGTGAACACGCGCCCCAGGCCAGGAACTGGCCGTCGTGGCTGTCCACCCGCACGGTTTCGCCAGCGTCGGCATTGCCCCTGGCGATGGCGCCGTCGAACACCCAGGGGTGGCGGCGCAGCAGCGAACGTTCCTTGCCAGGCTTGAGGCGGATGACCTTCATGGGCGCAGGTACACGAAACCCTCGCGCGCCTGCAGCCGGGCCACCTCGGCCACGCCGGAGGGCACCACGGTGGCCTCCATGGCCAGCTTCGCTGCATCGATCTTGCGCGAGACCAGCGTGTTGTTGCACACCCGGAACTCCACACCCTTGTTGGCCAGATCGGCAATGGAGCCGGCAAAGGGCTGGTCCATCTGGTTGGTGGCGCCCTGCAGCAGGAAGTCGATGCCCAGGCCGTGGGTCACCACCACGATGCGGGCCTTGGGGTCGGCGGCGAGGTGGTTGCGGATGTTGCCGATGGCTCGCGAGGCCTGGGGAATGCCTTCGCTGAGGTGGTAGACCACCTTGATGGGGGCATCGGCGGCAGGGGGCGTCTGGGCCAGGGCGGCCAGGGGCAGCAGGGCCAGACTCAGGGCGGAGACGGCCAGCTGGCGGCGGGAGCGGTTCATGGGGATTCCTTGTCGTCGGGAACGGAGGGGATCGGGGTCCGCGCCTGGGCACGGGGATGGGCCGCGTCGTACACGCGGGCCAGGTGCTGGAAATCGAGGCGGGTGTAGACCTGGGTGGTGCCGATGTTGGCATGGCCGAGCAGCTCCTGCACCGCGCGCAGGTCGCCGCTGGACTGCAGCAGGTGGCTGGCGAACGAATGGCGCAGCATGTGCGGATGCACCGGCACCGACAGACCGGCCTGCATCGAGCGGCGGCGCAAGCGCTGCCGGATGTGCTGGGGCGTGAGCCGCGTGCCGCGCTGGCCGATGAACAGCGCCGGATCGTCCCTGGCCCAGAGCGGGCGCTGCTCCAGCCAGCGCGCCAGGGCCTCCAGCGCGGCGCGGCCCACCGGCACGCTGCGCCGGCGCGAGCCCTTGCCCAGCACGTGGGCTTCGGCGGCCTGGATGTCGATCCAGCCCCGGGCGGCCGGCCCGGCGTTCACGTCCAGCCCCACCAGCTCGCCGATGCGCAGACCGCAGCCATACAGCAGCTCGGTGATGCAGGCGTCGCGCGCTTCCAGACCCGGATCGTCGTCGGACTGCACATGCTCGGCCAGCCGCACCGCGTCGTCCACCGCCAGCGCCTTGGGCAGGGGCTTGCCGGCCTTGGGGGCGCGCACACCCTGCACCGGGTGGTGATCGACCAGGCCCTGGCGGCCCATCCAGGTGTAGAGGCCGCGCCAGCCCGAGAGGATGAGCGCAATGCCCCGGGCGCTGCGGCCGCTGCTGTGCATGGACGCGATCCAGCGCCGGATGTGGGGCGGCTGCACCGACTTCAGACCCACGCCGGCTTCTTGAGCGAACCGCTGCAGGCGCTGCAGATCGAGCGTGTAGAGCGCCACGGTGCGCTCGGCCAGCCGCTTTTCCACCCGCACATGGTCCAGGTAGGCCTGGACCAGGGCAGCGTCGTCGGCCGGCGCGGCGGGCTGCATGCTCAGTGGACCACCGCCGGCACCACCGGACGCAGGCGGGCGAAGGCCGCGCTGGTGAGCTCGCCGATGCGCTCCAGGAAATCGGTGCCCATGTCGGCCGCAAAGCGCTGCGGGTCGGACGAGGCCAGCACCAGCAGACCGAAAGCCTCCGGCGCGGCGCCGGCGCGCAGCGGAATCAGGGCCAGCGACTGCACCGTGGCCGGATCGTCCAGCCAGCGGGCGGCCTCCAGGCCGGGGTTGCCGCCGCAGTAGGGCAGCGAGAGCGATGACGCAAAGGCCTTCACATCGTCGCTGGCACCGCTGGCCCAGGTCTCGGCGGCGAACGGTGCGTCCACCCCCCAGACCTTGACGGCCACCTGGGGCACCAGGAACAGCCGGGCCAGCTCCCGCGTGGCCACCACCGGCAGATCGCGCGCCTCACGGGTGAGCAGCAGCTCGCGGGTCCAGCGCTGCAGGCGGTCGGCGATCACGGTGTTTTCCTGGCCGTGGCGGATCATCTCGGCCGCCCGCAGTTCCAGGCCCCGGATCTTCTCGCGCAGCATCTCGGCCTGCCGCTCCTGCAGGCTGACCGCCCGCTGGCCATGCGGGCTGGTGAGCTGCACCGCCGCCAGCAGGCTGGCATGGCGCTCGAAGAAGTCGGGCGTGTTGGCCAGGTAGTTGGCGATGTCGTCTTCGGTGATGGGGGGGATGGCGTCGGGTTTCATGGTGTTCAGGACAGATCGGGCACGTCCACCGTGCCCTCGAAAACGGAGGTGGCCGGGCCGGTCATCATGACCGGCGCATCCAGCCGTTGCCGACCGGGCCATTCGATGGTGAGCACCCCGCCCCGGGTGTGCACGTCCACCCGGGCATCGAGCCAGCCCAGACGGATGCCCGCCACCACCGCCGCGCAGGCGCCGGTGCCGCAGGCCAGGGTCTCGCCGGCGCCGCGCTCGAACACCCGAAGGCGCACGGTGGAGCGGTCCAGCACCTGCAGGAAGCCCACGTTCACCCGGGCCGGAAAGCGGGGATGGCGCTCGATCTGCGGGCCCCATTCGAGCACCGGAGCGGTGTCCACATCATCCACCCGCAACACCGCGTGCGGGTTGCCCATGGAGACCACGGCCACGCCGGCCTGTCCGCCGGCCACGTCGATCGGCCAAGGCTGGTAGATGTCGGGGGCCTGCGGGGCGAGGCCCGAGGCATCGAAGGGAATGCGCTCCGGCGCGAACACCGGCGCGCCCATGTCGACCGTCACCCGGCCATCCGGCAGGCGCAGCAGGCTGATCTCGCCCTGCTTCACCTTGACCCGCAGCGGGTTGCGCTCGCTCAGACCGTGGTCGTGCACATACCGCACGAAGCAGCGGGCGCCGTTGCCGCAGTGCTCCACCTCGCCGCCGTCGCTGTTGTGGATGACGTATTCGAAATCCAGACCCGGCCCCGGCGAGGGCCGCACGGTCAGGATCTGGTCGGCGCCCACGCCGAAGTGGCGGTCGGCGAGCCAGCGGTACTGGGCCGCCGTCAGGCCCAGGCGGCCCCGGGTTTCGTCGAGCACCACGAAGTCGTTGCCCGCGCCCTGCATCTTGGTGAAGCGGATCTGCATCGCGCCATTATCGGCGCTCGCCCCGGCGACAGGGCACGGACGGCGCGTTCCCGCACAATGCCCGCATGGTCCGCCCCACCCAGCTCCTGCACCCCGCCCGCAGTCCCGCCCCGCTGCGCCCTGCCGCCACCGTGCTGCTGCTGCGCGACAGCGCCGATCCGGCACGCCCCGGCATCGAGGTGCTCATGACGCGCCGCTCCATGACCGCCAGCTTCGCGCCCGGGGCCTATGTGTTTCCGGGCGGCGGCATCGATGCCGCCGACCGCCAGAGCTTCGACGTGGCCAGCCGCCGTCCCACCCAGGACGACACCGCGCTCACCCAGGCCATCGCCGCCATCCGCGAGAGCTTCGAGGAACTCGGTGTGCTGCTGGCCCGCCGGGCCGACGGATCCCCGACCGACGACAGCGACATCGCCCTGCTGGACCGCCAGCGGCCGCTGCCCGAGCAATGCCGTGACCGCGGCCTGACCCTGGACGCTGCCAGCGTCTTCGTGCTGGCGCACTGGATCACCGACCGCGACCTGCCGCGGCGTTTCGACGTGCCCTTCCTGGTGGCGCGCATGCCCGAAGGCCAGCAACCGGTGGCCGACGAATCGGAGCAGTTCGAGCCGGTCTGGGTGCGGCCGCAGGACGCGCTGGAACGGCACGCGGCCGGGCAGTTCTTCATCATCTTCCCCACCATCCGCACCCTGGAGCGGCTGCAGCACCATGCCAGCGTGCAGTCGGTGCTGGACGCCTGCGTGGTCGACGACCGGCCGCTGTGGACCAGCTGCCCGCGCGCCGGCTTCGTCAACGGGCGCGAGTCGCGCCACATGGAACACGAAGCCCCGTTCGGCGAACTGGCACTGGTGACACCGGACGGGCGCATTGCCCACCACCTGGACTGGCAGTCCGAGCAACCCGTGGCGCTGCTGCGCAACGTGATGCGGCTGACCGCGCCCAACCCCGGCTTCATGACCGGCCCGGGCACCAACAGCTACATCGTGGGCGACCCGGCCACGGGCTATGTGGTGATCGACCCGGGGCCGGACGAGCCCGAACACATCGACCGGCTCTGGCGGGCCACCGGCGGCGCGCTGCGCGCCATCGTCTGCACCCATTCCCACCCCGACCACTCGCCCGGCGCACCCCGCCTGCAGGCCCTGTGCACCCAGGCCGGGCTGCAGACGCCGCCGGTGCTGGGCCTGCCCAGCGGACCCACGGCCCGGGCCAACAGCCACTTCGTGCCCGACCGCACGCTGGCCGACGGAGAGCTGATCGAGCTGGTGGGCGTGGACGGTGACACCACCGTCAGCCACACGCTGGAGGTCATCCACACACCCGGGCATGCGGCCAACCACCTGTGCCTGGCGCTGGTGGAAGACGGCCTGCTGTTCTCGGGCGACCACATCCTCAACGGCAGCACCACGGTCATCGACCCGCCCGACGGCAACATGGACGCCTACCTGAACTCGCTCGACCGGCTGGACCAGGCCTGCGAGCGGCACGGCATCGAGTTCATCCTGCCAGCCCATGGCTACGTGCTGGGCGACCTGCGCCGCAGCGCCGACCACCCCAGTGCCCCGGCCGAGGGTGGCGCCCGGGTGGCGATCCGCCAGCTCAAGGCGCACCGGCTGGCGCGCGAAGCCAAGATCGCCCGCGCCATGCAGGCCCGCCCCGACGGCACCCCGGACGACTGGGTGCCGCTGGCCTACGACGACGTGCCCGAGCGCCTGTGGCCGGTGGCCCGCCGCTCGCTGCTGGCCCATGTGGAGCGCATCCGGAGCCTGGGCGGGTTCGACGCATGAATAAGTTGTGGAGCGCGCCTGTAAGCCGGATTCTGTGCACCCCGGTTGCCCGGGGCGTGACCGCCATTCATCTGGGCCGGGGGTTGCCCACCCGGCTCGGTGCTACCTACCCGCCAGCTCAGCGGAACCACCTCGACGCTGGCCTATTTGGTATTGCTGCGCGCAGAGATTGCCCGTTTCACCCGAACTGAATCGGCTCGTCTCTGTTGCTCTGATCCTCACCTTGGGGCCGCCCGGGTTGCCCCGGCCGGCCTTTCGGTGGAGAGGTGTTACCTCCTGCGCTGTCCTGTGCAGTCCGGACGTTCCTCCAGCACACCCTTTCGGGCCTTGTGCCAGCGGCGGTCCGGCGCGCTCCACCCCGGTATTATCGGCGCCTCCCGCGCCAGTCCGGCGCGCGCCTGCTTGATCGCCACAAGCCGCCCCATGATCCGCATCGCCGAACTCAAGTTGCCCCTGGCCGAGGTCCCGTTCGAGACCCGCCGCGCCGCCGACGCCCCCACCGAAACCGACGCCGACCGCGCCCCGCCGCCGCACCCCGAGGCCGCGCTGCGCCGGCTGGCCGCCGAAGCCCTGGGGCTGCATGCCGCACAGATCGCCGACCTGCAGGTCTTCAAGCGCAGCTTCGACGCCCGCAAGGCCGACCTGCGGGCGGTCTACATCGTCGACATCAGCCTGGCCGATCCGGCGCAGGAGGCGCCTCTGCTGGCCCGCCATGCCGGCCACCCGCACATCACGCCCACCCCCGACATGGCCTGGACCCCGCCGGTGCAGGCGCCGGCCACTTGGCCCGCGCGCGAGGAAGAGCGGCCGGTGGTCATCGGCCTGGGCCCCTGCGGCCTGTTCGCGGCCCTCGCCCTGGCGCAGATGGGCCTCAAGCCCATCGTGCTGGAGCGTGGCCGGCCGGTTCGCCAGCGCACCAAGGACACCTGGGGCCTGTGGCGCAAGAAGGTGCTCAACCCGCAGAGCAACGTGCAGTACGGCGAGGGCGGCGCCGGGCTGTTCTCGGACGGCAAGCTCTACAGCCAGATCAAGGACCCGCGCTACCTGGGCCGCAAGGTCATGCACGAGTTCGTGGAAGCCGGAGCGCCGCCCGAGATCCTGTACATGGCCCACCCGCACATCGGCACCTTCAAGCTGGTCAAGGTGGTGGAAACCATGCGCGAGAAGATCACCGCGCTGGGTGGCGAGATCCGTTTCGAGCACCAGGTGACCGGCGCCCGCTTCGAGCCCGCAGACGACGGCCACCAGCGTCTGGCCGGTCTGCAGGTGCTGCAGCTGGCCACCGGACAGACCCTGGACATGCCGGTGCGCCATGCGGTGCTGGCCCTGGGCCACAGCTCGCGCGACACCTTTGCCTGGCTGTGGGACGCCGGCGTCTTCATGGAGGCCAAGCCGTTCTCGGTGGGATTCCGCATCGAACACCCGCAAAGCGTGATCGACCGCGCCCGCTGGGGCCGCCATGCCGGCCACCCGCTGCTGGGTGCGGCCGACTACAAGCTGGTGCACCATGCCGCCAACGGGCGCGCGGTCTACAGCTTCTGCATGTGCCCGGGCGGCACCGTGGTCGCGGCCACCAGCGAGCCGGGCCGCGTGGTCACCAACGGCATGAGCCAGTACTCGCGCGCCGAGCGCAATGCCAACGCCGGCATGGTGGTGGGCATTGACCCAACCGACTTTCCGCAGAACTTCCCCGACGACCTGCCCCTGTGGACGGCCGCCTTCGGCGACACCGACGGGCCGCGCTACGCCGACCAGGCCCGCGCGCTGCGCCAGCAGGGCCAGCACCACCCGCTGGCCGGCGTGGTGCTGCAGCGCCAGCTGGAAGCCCGGGCCTTCGAGCTCGGCGGCGGCACCTACGACGCCCCGGCCCAACGGGTGGAAGACTTTCTGGCGGCGCGGCCCAGCACCGCGCTGGGCGAGGTGCAGCCGTCCTACAAGCCCGGCGTGCACCTGACCGACCTGGCCGCCGCCCTGCCCGCCTATGCCATCGACGCCATGCGCGAGGCCCTGCCGGTGTTCGGCCGAAAGATCCGCGGCTACGACATGCCCGATGCCTTGCTCACCGGCGTGGAGACCCGCACCTCAGCCCCGCTGCGCATCACCCGGGGCGAGGACTTCCAGAGCCTCAACACCATCGGCCTGTACCCGGCCGGGGAAGGCGCCGGTTACGCCGGCGGCATCCTCTCGGCGGGGGTGGACGGGATCAAGGTGGCCGAAGCGGTGGGGCGAGCGGTCGTCACCGGGTGAAGCAAGTCCCGCAAATGCCTGATTTCTTTACAAGGCAGCCACACGTCCACACCCGGTTTGCGGCAGCATATGCCGATCCGTTCAAGGAGTTCGCCATGAACACCCGTCGTCTGTCCCTGCTCGCCCTGGCCTGTGCCGGCCTGTCGGGCCATGGCCTTGCCCAGGCCCAGCAGGAAGAGGGCCGCGTCATCAGCAGCACACCGGTCATCCAGCAGGTGGCGGTGCCGCGTCAGGTGTGCAGCGACGAAGTCGTCACCTACGAGGGCCGCAGCTCCGGCGCCGGTGCCCTGCTGGGCGCCGTGGCCGGCGGTGCAGCGGGCAACGCCATCGGCAACGGCGGCGGCCGCACGGCGGCCACCGTGATCGGCCTGATCGGTGGCGCCATGCTGGGCGACCGGATCGAGGGCCGAGGACCGGCGCAAAGCGAGACCATCACCCGCTGCGGCACCCAGACCCTGTACGAGCCGCGCACCGTGGCCTACGACGTGGTCTACGAGTACGCCGGGCGCCAGTACCGCACCCAGATGGCGCAGGACCCGGGCCGCTTCGTGCGGCTGAACGTGGCACCGGTGGATGCGCTACCGGCCTCGCCGCCGCCGGTGTACCCGCAGCGCCCGCAGGTGATCTACCAGACGCCTTACCCGGCGCAAACCCAGATCTATTCCGGCACCACGTATTACCCGGCCACCTCGGGCGTGGTGGTGATCAACGGCCAGCGCTACCACCGACCGTACGACCCGGACCGCCGCTGGGAGAACCGCTACGGCGATCGTCACTGGGACCGTGACGGACGCCGCTGGGACCGCGACTGACCGCCACACGCCCTGCGCCGCGGCAGGCGTCAGAGAGGCAAGGGCCCATTCACGGCTGATTCGACGTTCGGGAACAGCCGCGTCAACTCCTCAGACAGCTGTTTCCGGTACTTGTATCGGAGCCTGTTGAACACCTTCTCGTGCGACGACATGTCGAGCCGGACCGGCCCTGACACCGATGAGTTGAACTGGCCTTGTTTCGAGGCCCGCCCGATCTCCTGGACCCAGGCATCGGCCACCGTCCGAAGCCCGGTCATCGTCTTTTTCGAACACGAGTGCTTCTCCTGGAAGCCGTTCACCCAGGCCATGAGTTCGTCGCAGCGGGTGTACTCGGTTTTTTCGACCGATTTCGGCGCTGCAAACGGAAGTTCGACACCCGGGAACAGATCGCTCAGTTTGTTGCAGAGCATCCGCTGGTATCGGGGTCTGAGCTTTTCAAACGCCTCGTCCGCCTTTGACAGGCCTGTCCCAGTCGGGCCGGACGGCTGCAGAGGCACCTCGGTCCCGACCAACGCCGATCCGCTGAAACGGTCTTGCAGGGCGCGGGGCGTGGGGGAAGCGTCCGAAGCATCGAGGTGTGAAATCCAGGCGTCGGCGATGTACCGGATCTTCTCGAAAGTAGCGTCGGAACAACGGGTGAGACCCTGGAAGTCTTTGACCCATGCGTCGAGCTGCCTGAAGGCCGAGGGCGCCTGGTGCTGGAATGGCAGGGGGGAGGTCTCCGGGTTGGGGCTGGTTTCACCCCGGGTGATGCTCGGCGGAGCCGTGGCCCAAAGAATCGTCTGTGCACCCAGACCAGCCACCGACAACTTGGTGTCATAGGCTTTGGCAAAGGTGTTCAGGTACTGGAGTTCCCAGATCGGGTCGGACTCGAAAAACCTCTGCGCCGCGGCGGTGAACCCCGCCTTGCTCACTTGAAGGGCCCAGGCACCGTGCAGGCGACCCATGGCCTGCGACAAACCCGCTCCATGCGGAACGTCCACATCCTGTTCAGCGAGGCTGAGCTGCAGGGCTCCGAACCACGCCGACAACGCTGGCCGCAGCCCGTTGATCAGCGCGTCCTCCAGCGCGCGCAACCCATTGCCGTCAAGGCTTTTCAGATCGAGCTGCGGTATGCGATCTGCAAACCGGGACAACACACCGGGCAGATCGGCAGCGCTCTTGCGATCGGTTTCGTCGGAGAAAGCCTGGATGAACTCCTTCATCCAGATGTCAGGATCTTCCCGGGTGGTCACATGCTGATCGACATCGTTCACCTGCTCCACCGGCTTCAGGTGATGGGGAGTCCTGGGGGGTGGCATGCCCCGGCGGGACTCGTGCTTCAGATCACGGTCGGAGGCCTGATCACGGGGTGAAGCGTGCGGGGTGTCGTTCAGGGTGGGGCATGGTGACCGGGTGAGTCGGGGTGAATGAAGGGAATCAGAGCGCATGAAAAGGCACAGGTACGGGTGAATCGCCATCCGCCAAAGGACAGGGAGGACATGACACGGCGCTGCCACACATTCACGGCATCGACCGGCCGGTCTTGGTGTGAGTTGGTTGCCGGCCGTTGCAGCCGCCTGTCCAGAGCCATCCTGTCACCCCGGGACACGTTGGCACCACCCCGCCGCGCCCGCAAAAAAGGCCGCCCGAGGGCGGCCTTTTGCGTGGGCCATCGACCCGATCAGCCGTTCTGCTGCAGCGCGGCGATGCGCTCTTCGATGGGCGGGTGGGTGCTGAACAGCTTGCCCAGGCCGCCGGTGATGCCCATGGCCTGCATGGTCTTGGGCAGTTCGCCGGGGGTGAGGCCACCCAGGCGGGCCAGCGCATTGATCATGGGCTGCTTGCGGCCCATGAGCTGGGCGGCGCCGGCGTCGGCCCGGAACTCGCGCTGGCGGCTGAACCAGGCCACGATGATGGCGGCCAGGAAGCCCAGGATGATGTCCATGACGATGGTGGTCACCATGTAGCCGATGCCGGGGCCGCTGCTCTGGCTGTCGCCCTTGCGCAGGAAGGCATCCACCGCATAGCCGATGACGCGGCTGAGGAACACCACGAAGGTGTTCATGACGCCCTGGATCAGGGTCATGGTGACCATGTCGCCGTTGGCGATGTGGGCCACCTCGTGGCCGATGACGGCCTCGACCTCTTCGCGGGTCATGTTCTGCAGCAGGCCGGTGGACACCGCCACCAGGGCCGAGTTCTTGAAGGCGCCGGTGGCAAAGGCGTTGGGCGCGCCTTCGAAGATGGCGACCTCGGGCATGCCGATGTTGGCCTGACGGGCGAATTTCTCGACCGTCTGCACGATCCAGGCCTCGTCGGCGTTCTGGGGCTGGCTGATCACGCGCGCACCGGTGCTGAACTTGGCCATGGGCTTGCTGATGAGCAGCGAGATGAAGGCGCCGCCGAAACCGATGACCAGCGAAAAACCGGCCAGGGCGGTCAGATTGAGGCCGTTCGCGGTCAGGAACCGGTCCACCCCCAGCAGGCGGGTGGTGATCAGCAGCACCGCCATGACGGCGACGTTGGTGAGGACGAGCAGCAGGATGCGTTTCATGTGGGCTCCGTGGAGTGGGTGTGGCCGGTCAGGGCGGCCAGTGTGCCTGGGATTCCGGCCGGTGCTGGCGGGTTCCCCGGGCGCAGCGGCTGCGCATGATACCGAGAAGCCGATATGGCGCCGCCGGACGCCGATTCAAGGACGGGGCGGACGGAAGACGGTCGCATCGGCGTAAAACGCCGGATCGTCATTGGCCGGCCACCAGCCCGGCACGCCCAGCACCGGCAACGGGGTGAAGGGCTTGGCGCGCAGGGCGTCGGGGGACAGCGCATCGGCCAGCCAGCCGTCCCAGGCAGACAGATCAGCGCCCAGCTCGACCGGCACCGGCCAGCGCAGCACGTGGGCGGTGATGGATTTGTAAGGACTCACCAGCTTTTCCAGCAAGGCGTGGCCGAAGACCACCAGCCGGGCCTGCGCCCACAGGGGGCGCTGCTGCACGAACAGGCGCTGCCAGTCGCGCGCGAGCAGGGCCTCCCACAACGCGGCCGGGGCCTGCAGCAGGGCGGCGTTCTCGTCGAACAGGGTGAGGGCGTCGCGCAGCGGGCCGCGAACCGCACCGACGCCGGCCTGGGCGATCTCGGCGGCCTGCAGCCGGTTCAGGCCTTGCTTGGTCCGGGGAAACCGGTGCCAGCACAGGCCGTTGAAGGCATCGTGCAGGTTGTTGCGGGTGGGGACGGTGGCCGTGTCGGCGATGAACTGCTCGTAGGCCTGCCCGTCCGGCAGCGCCGACTGCGGCACGAAGCGCACCGGCAGCGGGCCCAGCCGGTTCAGGGCTTCGGGCAACTCCGGGGGGAAGACGCCAGCGCTGTCCGGCGCCGGCAACCCGGGCCCCCAGGCGTCCAGCGGTGCGAACCAGGGCGACGCCCAGGGCAGGGACCAGCCGGCACCCATCGCTGGAACGGCGGGCCTCAGGCCACCTGGCGCCAGGGCAGCGCCTCGCCGGCGCGCAGCGGCTTGAGCTCGGCCTGGCCGAAGGCAAAGCTCTCGGGTGGCGTCCAGCGCTCGCGCTTGAGGGTGACGGTGCCGGTGTTGCGCGGCAGGCCGTAGAAGGCCGGGCCGTTGAAGCTGGCAAAGGCCTCCAGCCGGTGCAGGGCGCCCACGCTGTCAAAGGCTTCGGCATAGAGCTCCAGCGCGGCGTGCGCGGTGTAGCAGCCGGCGCAGCCGGTGGCGTGCTCCTTCAGGTGGGCCGGGTGCGGGGCGCTGTCGGTGCCCAGGAAGAAGCGGTCGCTCCCCCCGGTGGCCGCCGCCACCAGGGCCTGGCGGTGCACCTCGCGCTTGAGCACCGGCAGGCAGTAGTAGTGCGGGCGGATGCCGCCGCTGAAGATGGCGTTGCGGTTGTAGAGCAGGTGGTGGGCGGTGATGGTGGCCGCCGTGAAGGGGCCGGCCTCGGCCACGTACTGCGCGGCCTCGCGGGTGGTGATGTGTTCGAACACCACCTTGAGTTCGGGGAAATCCCGGCGCAGCGGGATCATCTGCTGGTCGATGAACACCGCCTCGCGGTCGAACAGGTCGATGTCGCTGGAGGTGACCTCGCCGTGCACCAGCAGCAGCAGGCCGTGCTTCTGCATGGCTTCGAGGGTGCGGTAGGTCTTGCGGATGTCGGTGACGCCGGCGTCGCTGTTGGTGGTGGCGCCCGCCGGGTAGAGCTTGGCGGCCACGACACCGGCCTCACGGGCCCGGGCGATCTCGTCGGGCGGCAGGTTGTCGGTGAGGTAGAGCGTCATGAGCGGCTCGAACGTCAGGCCCTCGGGCACGGCGGCACGGATGCGGTCGCGGTAGGCCACGGCCTGCGCGGCGGTGGTCACCGGGGGCTTGAGGTTGGGCATGACGATGGCACGGCCGAACTGGGCCGCCGTGTGGGGCACCACGGTGCGCAGGGCATCGCCATCGCGCAGGTGGACGTGCCAGTCGTCCGGGCGGGTCAGGGTGAGGGTGTCGGGGGCGGAGGTCGGGGCGGCATTCATCCCGCGATTGTCGCAGCCCCGACCCCGCGGGTCAGAAGGTGACGCGGTCGCTGGGGAACTTCCAGACCTCCTGCAGCATGTAGCTGGGGGCCAGGTTGAGCACCGCCCCGCGCGGCGGTATGGGCTGTCGGAACCAGCGGTCGTAGAGGGCCTGCATCTCGCGGGAGTGGATCAGGCGGCGCATCTCGTCGTCCACCAGTTTCTTGAACTCGGGGTCGCCCCGGGGCAGCATGATGGCCAGCGGCTCCATCGTCATGAAACGCCCGACCACCTTGAGCGCGGCCGGGTCGGGTCGGTTGGCCTTGAGGCCGTACAGCAGGGCATCGACCATGGCAAAGGCATCCGCCTCGCCCTTTTCCACCAGGGCCACGGCCTGGTCGTGTTCGGCCACCTCGATGAACACGGTGGACAGGCCGCGGTCATTGGCCATGCGGCGCGCGGCTTCCAGCGGCGTGGTCTGGGCGGTGGACACCAGGCGCCGGAGCTTGGGGTGGTCGATGCCGTCGATGGGGCTGTCGGCCCTGACAAGCAGGCGGGCGCCGGTGATGAAGTGCGGGATGGTGAACTCCACCCGTTCGCGGCGCAGGGCGTTGTTGGTGGTGGAGCCGCATTCCAGCTGGGCCCGGCCACGCTCGATGGCGTCCATGCGGTTGGCACTGTTGACCGGCAGGTAGTCCACCATCAGCGGACTGCGGCGCGTGCGCGCCTCGATGGCACTGACCAGCCGCAGGCAGATGTCGATGGCAAAGCCGACCGGTCGATCGGTGCCGTCGCGGTACGAGAACGGCACCGAGGCATCGCGGTAGGCCAGCACGACACGCCCCTCTCGCTGGATGCGCTCCAGCGTGGATGCCTGAACCTGGGCCTGCACCGGCGGGGTGCCCATGACACCGAGCAGCCACAGGGCGACCAGCGACGAACCCGCGAGACGGCGAAGGACCATGGCAACGACTCCTGCAAGGGGACCCGGACACACGCGGTGGCATGTGATCCGAAGTCACCCCCGGCTGACAAGAGTCATCACGAAACCATCAGATCACCGGCCGACCAGATCGCTCAGGCGGTCCCAGAACACCTGCACCGCCCGCTTGGACCGGGTGCTGTCGGCCGGCCGCGCGCGGTAGAGCCGGATGTCCAGCGCGGCCTGCAGGCCCTCGCCGGCCGGTACCAGACGGCCGGCTGCCACCTCCGAACGGACCGCGCTGGTGGGCAGGAAGGCGATGCCGTGGCCTTCGAGTGCCATGGCCTTGAGGCCCTCGGCCATGTCGGTCTCGTAGGTACGGTCCAGGTGCACCGGCCGGTCGGCGCGCTTGGTGAGGCTGTCCACCACCCGGCCCAGGTAGGCGCCGGGCGCATAGGCCAGGTAGGGTGCCGGCGCGCCGGCCTGACCCGGCACGGTGTAGAGCGGACGGCCCTGGCCGTCGGGCTTGACGAAAGGCGCCAGCACATCGCTGCCCAGCGGCAGCATCTCGTAGCGGGCAGCATCGAGCTGGATGGGCTGGTCCACATGGTGGTAGGCGATCAGCAGGTCGCAGCTGCCCTCCACCAGCCGCAGCACCGCGTCGTGCACATTGAGCGCGATCAGCCGGCTCTTGATCGGGCCGCAGGTCTCGCGCAGGCCAGAGAGCCAGGCCGGGAAGAAGGTGAAGGCCAGCGTGTGCGGCACCGCAAACTCGATCACGTCCTGCGCCGCTGCCGTGTGCGCCCGCAGCGTGGCCCGGGTGGTGTTGAGCGTCTGCAGCATCTCCAGCGCCTGCTCGTACAGCGTCTGGCCGGCCGGCGTGAGCCGCGTAGGATAGGACGACCGGTCCACCAGATCGGTGCCGGCCCAGGCTTCGAGCGACTGGATGCGGCGCGAGAACGCCGGTTGCGTCACGTGCCTCAGCTGGGCCGATCGGCTGAAGCTGCGGGTCTCGGCGAGGCTGACGAAGTCTTCAAGCCACTTGGTTTCCATCGGCCGGATTATCCGACTGCTGCAGCTTCCACATCTGCGCGTAAACACCGCCCCGGGCCACCAGCTCGGCATGGGTGCCGCGTTCGACGATGTGGCCGTGCTCCAGCACGATGATCTGGTGGGCGTCCACCACGGTGGAGAGGCGGTGGGCAATCACCAGGGTGGTCTTGTTGCGGGCGGCGCTGCGGATCTCGCCCTGGATGGCACGTTCGTTGGCCGAGTCGAGCGCCGAGGTGGCCTCGTCGAAGATCAGGATGGGCGGGTTCTTGAGCAGGGTGCGGGCGATGGCCACGCGCTGCTTCTCGCCGCCCGAGAGCTTGAGGCCGCGCTCGCCCACCACGGTGCGCCAGCCCTGCGGCAGCCGCTCGATGAAATCGCGGATGTGGGCCGCCTGGGCGGCCGCCACGGCCGCGTCGTGCCCGGCGTCGGGCCGGCCGTAGAGGATGTTGTATTCGATGCTGTCGTTGAACAGCACCGTGTCCTGCGGGACGATGCCGATGGCCTCGCGCACGCTGCCCTGGGTCACCTGGCGGATGTCTTGCCCGTCGATGGTGATGCGCCCTTCCTGCGTGTCGTAGAAGCGGTAGAGCAGCCGGGCCAGCGTGCTCTTGCCCGAGCCCGAGGGGCCCACCACCGCCACCGTCTGCCCGGCCGGGATCTCGAAGCTGATGCCGTGCAGGATGGGCCGGGCCGGCTCGTAGGCAAAGCGTACGTCCTCGAAGCGCACCGCCGGGGGCCCCTGCAGGCGCAGGGGCAAGGCGCCCGGGGCATCGGCCACCTCGCGCTCCTTCTCGAGCAGCACGAACATCTTGTCGAGGTCGGTCAGGCTCTGCTTGATCTCGCGGTAGAGCACGCCCAGGAAACCCAGCGGGATGTAGAGCTGGATCATGAAGGCATTGATCATGACCAGATCGCCCAGCGTGAGCGTGCCGTCGGCCACACCCTGCGTGGCCCGCCACAGCATCAGCACCAGGGCCACCGCAATCACCAGCTGCTGCCCGGTGTTGAGCAGCGAGAGCGTGCTCTGGCTCTTGAGGCGGGCACGGCGCAGGCGCTCCAGCGCCTCGTCGTAGCGGCGGGCCTCGAAGGCTTCGTTGTTGAAGTACTTGACCGTCTCGTAATTGAGCAGCGAGTCGATGGCGCGGGTCTGGCTGCTGGATTCCAGCTCGTTCATCTCGCGCCGGAACTGGGTGCGCCACTCGGTCACGACCACGGTGAAGGCCACGTACACCACCAGGGCCACCAGCGTGATGACCACATAGCCCATGTCGAAGCGGGTGCCCAGCAGGGCCAGCACCATGGCCACCTCGATCAGCGTGGGCACGATGCTGTAGAGCGAATACGAGATGAGGGACTGCACGCCGCGCGTGCCGCGCTCGATGTCGCGCGTCATGCCCCCGGTCTGGCGTTCCAGATGGAAGCGCAGCGACAGCGCATGAAGGTGCCCGAACACCTCCAGCGCGATGCTGCGGGTGGCGCCCTCGGTGGCCTTGGCGAACACCAGTTCGCGCAGCTCGGTGAACAGGCTGGTGGACAGGCGCAGCGCGCCGTAGGCCAGGAGCAGGGCCACCGGCACCACCAGCAGGGCCTGGGTGCTGCCGGGCGGGATGGTCATGGCATCGACCAGCTCCTTGAGCAGCAGCGGCACGCTGACGTTGGCCACCTTGGCCGCCACCATGAAGCCCAGCGCGAACATGACCCGCCACTTGTAGCGCCACAGGTAAGGCAGCAGGCGCTGCAGCGTGGCCCAGTCGGAGCGGCGCGCGGTTTCGCCGCCGGGCATTCCGGGCGTGGGCGGCAGGGCCACACGGCCTTGGGTCGGGTTGTCGGGTCGCATGCGGGAGAATCTCGGGGTTATCACGGAGATTGTGCCCATGTCCACCGACGCCGGCCCCCAGGCCACCCACTTGCCCACCGACCGCGAACTGGTGCTCAAGGTCATTCCCATGCCGGCCGACTGCAATGCCAACGGCGACATCTTCGGCGGCTGGGTCATGGCCCAGGTCGACCTGGCCGGTGCGGTGCTGCCGGCGCGTTATGTGCGCGGCCGCATGGCCACGGTGGCGGTCAACCAGTTCATCTTCAAGCAGCCGGTGCGGGTGGGCGACATCCTGAGCTTCTATTCGCACCTCACCCGGGTGGGCCGCACCTCCATCACGGTGCAGGTGGAGGTGTTTGCCGAGCGCTTCTCGGCCCAGGGCCAGTATGTGAAGGTGACCGAAGCCAGCCTGACCTATGTGGCCATCGACATGGAGGGCCGGCCCCGGCCCATCCCGCGCGACGGACTGCCCGCCGGGCTGTGATCAGGCCGGCTTCCAGCGCCGCCGCCACGCGGCGTAGATGACACCGGCCAGCGCCAGGCTGCCGGCCTGGCTGTACAGCGTGGCGGCCCGCATGGCGTCGGGCGGCTGCACGGTGGGCAGCCCCTGAACCACCGCTTGGGGGTACACCGTGCCGGGGTTGCCCAGCCAGGCATCGATCTTCTCCGGCGTGATCTCGATGTGGAACTGCATGCCCAGGTGCGGGCCGATGGCAAAGGCCTGATGCGGGCAGGCCGGTGACGATGCCAGCAGCTTCGCGCCCGGCGGCAGCTCGACGAAGCTGTCGTAGTGCCATTGGTAGACCACGGCCCGGCCATCGCTGCCCAGACCGCCCAGCCAGTCCTGCAGCAGGGCGGCATCGGGGTCGAGACCGGCGACCGCGTGGATCGGCAGCCAGCCCACCTCGGGCACCGGCAGGCGCTCCACCCGCCCGCCGAAGGCACGCGCCATCAGCTGCCCGCCCAGGCAGTGCCCGATGACCGGAATGCCGCGCGCATCGGCCTGGCGGATCAGGTCTTCGGCCTGGCGCAGGCTGGGACGGTCGTCATTGGCGCCCCACTCGCCCCCCAGCACCGCCAGCGCGCGGTAGCCGTCGATGGTGTCCGGGTAGGCCTCGCCGGCCTCGGTGCAGCGCACCTGCCAGGTGTGGCCGTGCGCATCGAGCCATTCGCCCAGGTAACCCGGGCCGTCCTCCAGGGTGTGCTGCAGCACCAGCACATCGATGGGCTTGGGGGCAAGGGGGGTGTTCGGCATGGCCGCGATGCTAGGCAGCGCCACACCCCGCGCTGGGGCCATTCCACCGGCCCGGTTCAGGGCCACCAGGCCACGGTGGGGCTGTGCAGGGCTTCGTCCAGTTCGGCCTGTGTGGCGGTGATTTCCATGCGCAGCAACGCCCCGGCCAGGGCCTTGCCCAGGTTGTCCTGGCGCAGGTTGCGGGCGCCGCCGCCCTGCAGCGCGTCCTTGAGCACCAGCTTCATGGCCAGCAGCTTCGGCAAAGGCCACAACAGCACCTCGCCCGGCAGCCAGGGCGCAAAGTGGGCCTGCACCCGCCGGGCCGTCACTTCACGCTCGATCAGCCGCCACCCCGCCGCGTTGCGCGCGAACAGGCCGAAGTCGACCCAGTCGGCCTTGTCGCCGCTGCGGGCGTGGGCAATGCGCGCCAGGGGAATGTGCAAGGTCTCGATGCCCGGGTTCATGCGCCCGCCTCCATCCAGTCGATGGCCACACCCGCCTCCACCGAGGTACGGTCCACCAGCGTCGGCCAGATGCCCAGCAGTTCGCTGGCACCGTGCAGACCACTGAAGCCACTGGTGTACGCCGGGCCGCTGAGCGCCAGCCAGGGGAACAGCCGGCCGAAGCCTTCGGCCGCACTGCGGTCGGGGGTGCGCAGCACGAAGCGGGTCCAGACCTCGTCGAGGTCGTTCAGGGCAGACGCGTCGGGCAGCGGGGCCAGCGGGCCATGGGCCGCGTTCAGGCCCGGGTGCTCCACGAACAGTTCGTCGTGCGGCACCCGGCGGCGCGCCAGTTCGGCGCGGATCATGGCCTGCGCGGCCTGGGCCTTGTCCCAGGCGTCGGGCCACGAGAAGCCCCAGCTCACCTCGGCCTTGTAGCCGTCGCGGTAGCCGGCCACCACCTTGAGGCGGTCGCCCGGGGGTGTGCCCCGCGCACCGCTCAGGTACACCCGGTTCCGACCCTCGTCGCGCAGTTCGATCTGCCCCATGTCCAGCACCACGTCGGGCGAGTGGTAGGCGTGCGGGTCGTGCACCTCGTACAGCAGCTGCTGGCGCACCGTGTCGAAATTGACCAGCCCGCCGGTGTCGGGCGGCTTGGTGACGAGGGCGGTGCCGTCTTCCCAGACTTCCGCGACGGGATAGCCGATGCGGGCCAGATCGGGGATGCGCTGCCACCAGCCCTGGCTGCCGAAGTTGCCCCCGCTGCCCTGCCCCGAACATTCCAGCAGATGGCCCACCGTCAGGCCCTGGGCCAGGCGGTCGAGGTCGATCGGGGTGGAGGCGTCCTGCAGCTTCCAGCCCAGGCCGTGCACCAGCGGGCCCAGGAACAGCGCGGCATCGGCCACCCGGCCGGTGATGACGATGTCGGCCCCGCCATCGAGCGCCTGCACGATGGGGGCTGCACCGAGGTAGGCGTTGGCGAACACCAGCCGCTCGCGCACACCGGCGATGTCGTGGCCATGAAACAGGTGGGGAAAGTCCTGAGTCGGGTCCAGCAGGCGGGGCAGCACGTCGTCGCCGGCCACCACCGCGATGCGGGCCTTCAGGCCCCTGCCCTTCAGCGCGGCCTGCACCGCCAGCGCCGCCCCGTGCGGGTTCAGGCCGCCGGCATTGCACACGAAGCGCACGCCACGCGCCTGCATCAGCGGCCACAGGCGCAGCAGCAGGGGCACCACGTCCCGCGCGTAGCCCAGCGCGGGGTCGCGCTGCCGGTCTTTCTGCAGGATGGCCAGGGTCAGTTCGGCCAGGTGATCGCTGGCCACGAACTGCACATCGCCGCGCTCGATGCTCGCCGCCACCGGCTCCCAGTGATCGCCATAAAAGCCCAGCCCGGCACCGATACGCACAGAGGTCATGGGGGCATCTTGCTGGCACCTGCGCGACGCCCGCGTCGGGACAACCCCTAGCGTCAGTCCCGTGCAAGACAGCTATAAATCGCAGCACTTCTGCTGCCTTGCCTGCACCCATAACTGCAGCAGACGCGGCCTTCGGGACGCGCGACACAACAACAACGGAGACACGTTCGTGCAACTGCTGCAACTGCTCATCAGCGGTGTGGCCCAGGGGTGCATCTATGGCCTCATTGCCCTGGGCTTCGTGCTGATCTACAAGGCCACGGAGACCGTGAGCTTTGCCCAGGGCGACCTGATGATGGTCGGCGCCTTCGGCGGTCTGGCCGCCATGACCCTGCTGGGCTTCCCCTTCTGGCTCTCGGTGCCGGCGGCCATCATCGGCATGGCGCTGTTCGGCGTGCTGCTCGAGCGCATCGTCATCCGCCCCATCCTGGGCCAGCCCGCGTTCTCCATCGTGATGCTCACGATCGGCGTGGGCTATGTGCTGCGCGGCGTGATCACCATGATCCCCAACATCGGCACCGACACCCACACCCTGCCCGTGCCCTACGCCGGCGAGGTGCTGCGCCTGGGCGCGCTGGTGATCTCGGCCGAGCAGGTGGTGGTGATCGGCGTGACCGCGCTACTGTGCGGCGGCCTGTTCGCCATGTTCCGCTACAGCAAGCTGGGCATCGCCATGCAGGCTTCGTCGCAGAACCAGCTGGCGGCCTACTACATGGGCATTCCGGTGAAGAAGCTCAACGGCCTGGTGTGGGGCCTGGCGGCCGGCGTGGCCGCGATTGCCGGCCTGCTGCTGGCGCCCATCACCTTCGTGCACGCCAACATGGGCTTCATCGGCCTGAAGGCCTTCCCGGCTGCGGTGGTGGGGGGCTTCACCAGCCTGCCCGGCGCCATCGTGGGCGGCCTGGTCATCGGTGTGGTGGAGGCCCTCTCGGGCTTCTACCTACCCGAAGGCTTCAAGGACATCGCACCCTACATCGTGGTGCTGATCATGCTGGTGCTCAAGCCCAACGGCCTGTTCGGCGAAAAACTCCGCAAGAAAGTCTGAGGCCGGCCCATGCGTTTCCTGTTCAAGACCGATTACGACCAGGACATCCGGCTGGCCAAGCACGGCGGCCACGTGTTCTGGTACAGCCTGCTGGGCCTGTTCCTGGTGACTGCCCCCTTCACGGTGGAGGAGTACTGGCTCTCGCAGATGACCTTCGTGCTCATCTACGCCATCGTGGGCCTGGGGCTGATGCTGCTGGCCGGCTTCACCGGGCTGTTCTCGCTGGGCCATGCGGCCTTCCTGGGCGTGGGCGCCTACACCCAGGCCATCATGGTCAACGCCGGCCTGCCCTTCCCCCTGGCGCTGGCCTGCGCCGGCCTGCTATCGGCCGCCGTGGGCATGGTGGTGGGCCTGCCGGCCCTGCGGGTCAAGGGCATCTACCTGGGCATGGCCACCCTGGCCTTCGGCTTCATCGTGGAAGAAGGCATTGCCCGCTGGGAGCACATGACCGGGGGCAACGCCGGCCTGATGGTGCAGTACCCCAAGCTGCTGGGCATGGAGCTCGACACCACCGGCGAGTTCTACGCGCTGTGCCTGGTGATCTGCGTGGCCGCCACGCTGGGCATCGTCAACCTGATGCGTTCGAGCACCGGCCGCGCCTTCGTGGCCATCCGCGACTCCGAGATCTCGGCCCAGAGCATGGGCATCCACCTGGCCCGCTACAAGACGCTGAGCTTCGCGCTCTCGGCCTTCCTGGCCGGCATCGGCGGCGCGCTGTATGCCCACAAGATCCAGTTCCTGTCGCCCGACCAGTTCGGCATCATCCAGTCGATCGACCTGCTGCTGATGGTGGTGATCGGCGGTCTGGGCTCGATCCACGGGGCCTTCCTGGGCGCCATCTTCCTCATCGTCATGCCCCAGCTCATTGCCATGGGCAAGGACTTCCTGCCGGCCGCCATCGGCCAGGCCGCCGGCCTGCAGGGCACCGTGTACGGCCTGGTGCTGATCGCCTTCGTGCTGTTCGAGCCCATGGGCCTGTACGGCCGCTGGCTCAAGGTGCGCACCTGGTTCCAGCTGTTCCCGTTCTACCGCAAGGGCATGTTCAAGCGGCAGAAATCGTTCCAGAAATCGGACCGCCTGAAATGAGCGACATCCTCCTCTCGGCGAAGAACCTGAGCGTGCGCTTCGGCGGCGTGCTGGCCGTCAACGACGTCAGCTTCGACGTGAAGCGCGGCGAGGTGTTCACCCTGATCGGCCCCAACGGCGCCGGCAAGACCACGGTGTTCAACCTCATCAGCCGCATCTACACCCCCACCACCGGCACCATCGACTACGCCGGGCCGCAGGGCATGCTGCGCCTGACCGAGCAGCCGCCGCACCGCATCGCCTCGCTCGGCATTGCCCGCACCTTCCAGAACATCGAGCTGTTCGAGCACGCCACCGTGCTGCAGAACCTGCTGATCGGCCGCCACACCCACCGCCGCACCGGCCTGCTGTCGGAGCTGTTCTTCACCAGCAAGACGCGCGCGGCCGAGATCGAGGCGCGCGAGAAGGTGGAGCAGGTGATCGACCTGCTGGACCTGCAGCACCACCGCGAGAGCATGGTGGCCGGCCTGCCCTACGGCGTGCGCAAGGTGGTGGAGCTGGCACGGGCCCTGTGCACCGAGCCGCAGCTGCTGTTGCTGGACGAGCCCTCGTCGGGCCTGAACGTGGAAGAGACCGACGACATGGCCTTCTGGATCACCGACATCAAGAACGAACTCGGCATCACGGTGCTGATGGTCGAGCACGACATGGGCCTGGTGTCCAAGGTGTCCGACCGGGTGCTGGCCATGTCGCAGGGCCAGCAGCTGGCCATGGGCACGCCGGCCCATGTGCAGGCCGACCCCGGCGTGATCGAGGCCTACCTGGGCACGGTGGACGACGTCTCCAGCCTGCGCCGCGAAAACCACAAGGTGAATGCATGAGCGTTCCGACCAGTGACTCCCCGGTGCTCAAGCTGTCCAACGTCGAGAGCGCCTACGGCCCCATCAAGGCCATCCGCGGCGTGAGCCTGCAGGTGCGCCGGGGCGAGATCGCCACCGTGCTGGGCAGCAACGGCGCCGGCAAGACCACCATCCTCAAGACCATCAGCGGCATCATCGACCCGCGCAAGGGCTCGGTGGAATTCAAGGGCGAGAACATCACCGCGCAGGACCCGTCGCACATCGTGCAGATGGGCCTGTCGCACGTGCCCGAGGGGCGCGAGGTGTTCCCGCTGCTGTCGGTGCGCGACAACCTGCTCATGGGCGCCTACACCCGCAAGGACCGCGACGGCGTGGCGCGCGACATGGAGATGGTGTTCGGCTACTTCCCCATCCTGCGCGAGCGGGCGGCACAGGACGCCGGCCTGCTCTCGGGTGGCCAGCAGCAGATGCTGGCCATCAGCCGCGCGCTCATGGCCAACCCCGACCTGATCCTGCTGGACGAGCCCAGCCTGGGCCTGAGTCCGAAGCTCACCAAGGAGATCTTCGAGATCGTGGTGCGCATCAACCGCGAGCGCGGCACCACCATCCTGCTGGTGGAGCAGAACGCCAACATGGCGCTCAACGCCGCCGACTACGGCTATGTGCTGGAGAACGGCCGCATCGTGATGGAAGACACCTGCGCCCACCTGCGCGAGAAGGACGACATCAAGGAGTTCTACCTCGGCATGAAGGAAGCCGGCGTGCGCGCCGACCGGCGCTGGAAAAAGAAAAAGACCTGGAGATGACGAGATGACCTACCTCTGGGACACCTCCCACATCCAGCCGCGTGCCGATGTGGTCATGCCCGGCGAGACCATGCCCGCCGTGTTCTGGAACGCCGTCAAGGCGCGCGGCCCCAAGGTCTGGATGCGCCAGAAAGACCTGGGCATCTGGCGCAGCTGGACCTGGCAGCAGACCGGTGAGGCGGTGCGCGAGATCAGCCACGGCCTCATGGCCCTGGGCTTCGAGGCCCACGACACCGCCTCCATCCTGTCCAACACCACCATCGAGTGGGTGCTGTGCGACCTCGGTGTGCTGAGCGCGGGGGGCGTGTCCAACGGCATCTACCCCACCGACGCCGCCGAGCAGGTGCAGTACCTGTGCGAGGACTCCCGCACCACGGTGCTGTTCGTGGAGAACGACGAGCAGCTCGACAAGGCGCTGGAGGTACGCGACCACCTGCCGCTGCTGAAGAAGATCGTGGTGGTCGACATGGACGGCCTGCGCGACCTGGACGACCCGGGCGTCATCAGCCTCGATGCGCTGCGCCAGCTCGGCCGCGAACACCACAAGGCCCACCCCGGTGCCGTGGAGGCCCGGGTGAATGCGCTCAAACCCACCGACCTGGCCATCCTGGTCTACACCTCGGGCACCACCGGCAAGCCGAAGGGCGCCATGCATTCGCACGCCGGGCTGGTGTACACCGTGCGCGGCTACAACACGCTCATTGCCCGCAGCGAGGACGACGAGTGCATGTGCTTCCTGCCGCTGTGCCACATTGCCGAGCGCATGGGCGGCGAGTACTTCTCGCTCTACACCGGCGCCAAGCTCAACTTCGTGGAGAACCCCGAGACGGTGCCGGAGAACGTGCGCGAGATCGCACCCACCGTGTTCACCGCCGTGCCGCGCGTGTGGGAGAAGTTCTACTCCGGCGTGATGATCACCCTGAAGGAAGCCAGCGGCCTGCAGCAGGCGGCCTATGCCTGGGCCATCGGCGTGGGGCAGAAAGTGGCCGACCTCGTGATGGCCAGGCAGCCGGTGCCGGGCAGCCTCAAGCTGCAGTTCAAGCTGGCACGGGCCCTGGTGCTCAACAACGTGCGCAAGCTCATCGGCATCCACCGCGCCCGCTTTCTGGTGACCGGTGCAGCCCCGATCTCGCCCGACCTGGTGCGCTGGTACCTGGCCCTGGGCGTGCCCATGCTGGAGGTGTGGGGCATGACCGAGACCTGCGGTGCCTCCACCGGCATTCCGGCCGAGCGCATCAAGCCCGGCAGCATCGGCCCGGCCGCGGCCTACAACGAGGTGCGCATCGCACCCGACACCGGCGAGATCCTGGTGCGCGGCCCCAATGTCTTCATGGGCTACCTCAACCTGCCCGAGAAGACCGCCGAGACCATCGACGCCGATGGCTGGCTGCACACGGGCGATGTGGGCGTGGTCGATGAGGAAGGGTTTTTCCGCATCACCGACCGCATGAAAGACATCATCATCACCGCAGGCGGCAAGAACATCACGCCCAGCGAGCTGGAGAACGAACTGAAGTTCTCGCCCTACGTGACCGACGCCGTGGTGATCGGTGACAAGCGGCCCTACCTCACCGTCATCATCATGATCGACCAGGAGAACGTGGAGAAGTATGCGCAGGACAACGACGTGCCGTTTTCCAACTACGCCAGCCTCACCCGCGCGCCCGAGGTGCAAGGCCTCATACAAGCCGAGATCGACCGCGTGAACAAGAAATTTGCCCGGGTCGAACAGATCAAGAAGTTCTTCCTGCTCGACACCCAGCTCAGCGCCGAGGACGAAGAACTCACCCCCACCATGAAACTCAAGCGCAAGCTGGTGCAGACCAAGTACGCCGAGCAGATCGACGCCATGTACCGCTGATGCAAGGCCCCAGCAGCGCTGACCGATCACCGACCCGCCACCCCGAAGGAGACCACACCATGACACTCAAACCCACCCTGATCGCCGCCGCCCTGGCGCTGGTCGCCGGCTCCGCGCTGGCGCAGTCGCAAGGCGTGACCAAGGACACCCTGACCATCGGCTCCATCCAGGACCTCTCGGGCCCGCTGGCCGGCTTCGGCAAGCAGGTGCGCCTGGGCATGATGCTGCGGGTGGACGAGGCCAACGAGCAAGGCGGCATCAACGGCCGCAAGATCGAGCTCAAGGTGGAAGACTCCGGCTACGACCCCAAGAAGGCCGTGCTGGCGGCCCAGAAGCTGGTCAACCAGGACAAGATCTTCGCCATGGTGGGCCACATCGGCACGGCGCAGAACATTGCGGCCATGCAGGTGCAGTTCCCCAAGAACGTCATCAACTTCTTCCCGGTGACCGCCGCGCGTGAAATGTACGAGCCCTTCCACCGGCTCAAGTACAGCTTTGCCGCTACCTACTACGACCAGATGCGCCTGGCCGTGCCCAAGCTGGTGAAGGAGAAAGGCGCCAAGAAGGTCTGCACCATGTACCAGGACGATGAATTCGGCCTGGAGGTCAAGCGCGGTGCGGAAGACGGCCTGAAGACCGTGGGCATGACCCTGGCCGAAGAGACCACCTACAAGCGCGGCGCCACCGACTTTGCCTCTCAGATGCAGAAGCTCTCGGCCGCGCAGTGCGACATGGTGGTGCTGGGCACCATCATCCGCGAGACCATCGGCGGCATCGCCACCGCACGCCGCCTGGGCTTCAACCCCACCTTCGTGGGTTCCAGCGCCTCGTACACCGACCTCATCCACAAGCTGGGCGGTGCCCCCATGAACGGCCTGTACGCCGCCATGACGGTGCAGCACCCCTACCTGGACGAAGCCAACCAGCAGATCCGCTTCTGGGCCAACAAGTACAAGACCAAGTTCAACGAAGACCCGACCGTGTTCTCGGTGTACGGCTACAGCGCGGTGGACGCCTTCCTGCGCGCCGCCAGCAAGGCCGGCAACAACCTGACCACCGACAGCTTCATCAAGGCCATGGACACCATGACCATTCCGCCGGACATCTTCGGCGCCGCCGAGATGACCTTCGGCCCGCAGAAGCGCCTGGGCAGCAACGCTACCCGCCTCTCGCAGCTGCAGGACGGCCGCTGGAAAGTGGTGTCGGAGTACATGAACATCAACAAGTGACCTGAAGCGTCACCCCCCCCAAAAGCCCGCCGCGTGCGGGCTTTTTTCATGGCCGACCGACCAGGCCGAATAACCCCGCACCCGAGCAGGTCGCAGGGTCAATCCACAACAGGCACCATGCCCGGCCCTGCACGCTCGCAGGCCCCTTCATCCAACAACACCCGGGAGCCCCCCTTGATCGGCCTGCTGAACTTCCTGCGCGACCACGACCATCTGCTGGAGATGTTCCTGGAGAACCGCGATCCCTACGCCACCCAGCCCATGCCCCAGTGGGTGGTGGAGGCCGTGCGCCCGCACCTGGGCCGGCAGGACCGTATCCGCGCCGTGGCCAGCGGCCGCATCGTCGGCGCCAACCGGGGCGTGTGGGTCATCACCGACCGCGAGCTGCTGGTGGTGGAATCGGGCATCAAGCCCCGCGTGCGCCACCTGCCGCTCAACAGCGTGGAGCTGTGCAGCAACCTCAAGGGCAAGTACGGCCAGACCCTGCGCGTGGAAGGCCTGGGCCAGCGCCACAGCCTGATCGGCGCAGCGCCGTCCACCGCCGCCCTCACCCAGGAAGCCATCGCCCACGGCCGCCCCATGGAAGTGGTGCGCCCCGCCACGGCCCCCACCGAAGCCGAACTGCAGGACGCCCGCTACCTGGTGGCCGACCTGTCGGTGCGCGCCCAGCCGGCGGCGCACCTGTCGGCCGAGGCTGTGGCCGCCTGATCGCTGCCGGGTTTCGCGGCCTGACCGCGCGGCGCACTGGCCGTCAGGCCAGCCGAGGATTAACCTGCGCCGCATGAGCCCCGCCACCGCCGCCCTGCTGGCCGACGCCATCCTCCTGCTCCATGTGGGCGTGGTGGTGTTCGTGGTGGGCCTGCTGCCCCTGGTGCTGGTGGGCGGATGGCGCGGCTGGGGCTGGGTGCGCAACCGGTGGCTGCGCGCCACCCACCTGGGCCTGATGGTGCTGATTGCGCTGCAGGCCTGGCTGGGCCGGCTCTGCCCCCTGACCATCTGGGAACAGGCCCTGCGCCGCATGGCCGGCCAAGCCAGCTACAGCGAGAACTTCGTCTCCCACTGGCTCGCAGAGCTGCTGTACGTGGACGCACCGCTGTGGCTGCTGGCCTGGGTCTACAGCGGGTTTGCGCTGCTGGTGGTGGGGGCTTGGTGGTGGGTGAGGCCAGTGAAGTCATCGCCCCAAGGTGCATCAGGCAGCACCCATTGAGCGGCTGAGGCCGCCACCGAAGCGGCATCGGGCCACTGCGCCGCATCGGTCAAACAACCCGCCGAACCCGCCAGCCGCTGCGTGGCGCGGGCCAGGGCGATGCGGTCATCGGTGCTGAGGTCGGCTTGCTGGGCCACCAGGGCCAGGCGTTGAACCGCTTGAAGATCGAGCGAAAGCTCGGCCAGCAGGTGCGCGTTCATGGGGGCGTTCTCCATCCAAGGACACGAACCACCCAGCTGAGCTACAGCCGGGTGGACGGGATGTTCAAACACGCATACAGACGTGCGGGCGCCCTTACGGGTAGCCCCATCCCGTCCAAACCGTGTCCAGCGACCATGCGCTGGCTTTGAATTGGGACGCGATAGGACCCACATTCCTGTGGATCGCAACTCTGTAATGCGGTGTTTGAAGCACCGACCCTTTCGGGTGGGCGGCATTATGCAGAGACAGGCCCAACAGCGGCAGTACAGTACCCCATAGGGTACACAACGACTGCCAGCCATGCCTCCTTCAGAGCCGAACGACGAATCACGAAAGCCGTGGACCGACGAAGAGCTAAGAGCGTCGGTCGAGGCTTATCGGGAGATGCAGCGACGACTCGACGCAGGCGAGCGCGGCTTTATGAAAAGCGTTTACGTCGAGCTGAGTCGACGGTTTGAACGCACGCCCAGTTCGTTCGAGCTGCGCATGCAGAACATCTCTGCGGTGCTGAGGGTGATGGGGCGCCGATGGATCGAGGGGCTCAAACCGGCCAAGCATGTGGGCGCTAACGTCAGCGCTCGTATTGAGGCGCTCATCAATGAACTCGATGGCAACCCTGCGCCGCCCACCGCGTCAGAGCGCATCGAAGTTTTTGAACTGGCGGCAAAGCCGGCCAAAGCGGGCAAGACGCCGCCACCACCAGAAGGCTCGGTACAGCCAGCGAGGAGTACCACCACCAGCCTGAGCTTCGCACGCAGCAAAGACGTCAAGGTATGGGTACTTCGCCGCGCGGCTGGCCACTGCGAATGCTGCGATCAGCCCGCCCCGTTTCAAACGGTGGAAGGTCAGCCGTTCTTGGAGGTACACCACCTCCGCACCTTGGCCGATGGTGGATCAGATCGAGTGTCCAACGCGGTTGCGTTATGCCCAAACTGCCATCGCCGGCTGCACTTTGGGGAGGACGCGGAAGCGTGTAAGGCGCGGATGTACGCCTTGATTCCCGGCCTGTTTCGAGAGTGACGCGCACGCAAGCTGCGTCAACTCCTCAAGTCCCAAACTTTGGCCTGAGATACGAGTTCAATCCGGTTGACGTTGCAGTCTGCTGATGTGTCCAACGGGCCAAGTAGCAACCACCCCGGGGTATGAGATGCCGCCTTGATTCCTACTGCTGCCTTTCGCGGCGATCCGATGCCGCTGTCGGAGGAGAGCACCGGTGCCCATCGCACACCACAAGGCCTGTCAGAACTGCAAATCGCAGCTCGGTACTCCACACCGGACTGGTCGTGCGCGTATACTCCCGCTCAACAAAACCCGCCAAGGCTATGCGCGCATGCGTATCCTCAAACCGGCGGGTTACTTTTTTGTGCTCCGGGTTTTCGGGGCGCAGCGGCTAGCCGGGAGCCCATCGTGGCAACGATGAAGCGCCCCTTCGGCAAGCCCGCCACCACCCATGCTCAGCAGGTGGCACTGCTGCAGCAGCGCGGTATGGTGGTCGATGATCCGGCTACAGCCGAGTTCCATCTGCAACACCTCAACTACTACCGACTCGGTGCCTACTGGCTGCCGTTCGAGGCCGACCACGCCACCCATACCTTCCGTCCCGGCACCCGCTTTGCGGATGTGTTGAACCTTTACGTGTTCGACCGCGAACTGCGCCTGCTGGTGCTGGATGCCATCGAGCGCGTGGAAGTCTCGGTGCGCAGCCAATGGGCTTACCAGATGGCGCACCGGCACGGGCCGCATGCCCATCTGGATGTGGCGTTGGCCTTCAACAGCCACCACTGGCAAACCAACCTCAACAAGCTGACGGACGAAATCGATCGGTCCGACGAGGTTTTCATCAAGCACCTCAGGGCCACCTACAGCGAGGCACTGCCGCCTGCCTGGGCTGTGTGCGAGGTGATGTCGCTGGGCTTGCTTTCGCGTTGGTACAGCAACCTCAAGCCCATGCATACCCGCAGCGCCATCGCCGCAGCCTACGGGGTGGACCAGCGCGTGCTCGAATCCTGGCTTCACCACCTCTCACTGGTGCGCAACACCTGCGCTCACCACAGCCGGCTGTGGAACCGAGACTTCACCGTCACCCCGAAGCTGCCACACAGCAAGCCGGCCGGCCTGGCGGCGCAATGCCAAGCCGGTTCGCGCAAGCTCTACAACGCGCTGGTCATCCTGTTGCATTGCATGGACGTGATCGCGCCGCAGCACCACTGGCGTGCCCGCCTGAAGGACCTGATCGACCGGCATGCAGTTCCAGTGGGGGCAATGGATTTCCCGACCGGCTGGGAGCAGCTGGCGATCTGGCACGAAAAGACGCCATGAATTCAGCTCAGCGGCTCACCCACGGCTGCAGGCTCACCCCACCACCACCTCACTGATCTGGATCACCGGCGCCAGATCGGTGTAGTTGGGGATGTCGCCCATGATCTCCTTGCCGTGGGCGGCCATGCCGGCCTGGAAGCCTTCGAGCGTGGGGCAGAACAGGTGGCACATGGCCACGTAGGTGGCGGGCTGGCCGGGGGCGCCGCCGGCCAGGCCCTTGTCCACGGTGTACGACTCGCAGGCCGCGCCCAGGCGGGCTTTCACCAGCGGCATGTGTTTGTCGCGGTAGTAGGCGTGGTCGAAGCGGGCGCCGGGGGTGTTGGGGTACATCACGCTGATCTTGAACATCGTTGTCTCCTGTGGATTGTGGTTGGGGAAAAACGGCTTCAACTGACGATGTAGGCGCCGGCACCGGTGGACAGCAGCTTGCCGTCGGCGCCTCTGAACTCCATGCGGGTGCTGGCCACGCGGGAGCCCAGGCGCAGCACTTCGGCGCGCAGTTCAAAGTGGTCGCCGATGCCGGGGCGCAGGTAGTCGATGCGCAGGTCGATGGTGCCCAGCTTGGCAAAGCGGTGCAAGCGCTGCTCGGGCGGCTCGTCCATGTGGCGGGCACCGATGGCGGCCATGACGGCCAGGCCGCCCATGGCGTCCAGCCCGGCGCTGATGACGCCGCCGTGAATGCGGTTGTAGCTGAAGTGCCCCACCAGCTCGCGGCGCATGTCGATGCGGGCCGTGACATGGTCGGGGTGCAGGCCGGTGACCTTGAGGCCCAGCACCTGGTTGAAGACGATCTTTTCTTCAAAGATGCTTTTCAGGCCCAGAATGAAGGCGGGCTCGAACTCGGCTGGCGGCGGGGGGGTGCGGGTGTGTTGGGTCATATAAGGGTTCAGGTTGACGCGGCCAGGGTGAGCAGGCGCTGGCCGGGGGCGACCTGCTGGCCCACGGCCACGGCCAGCGCCTCGACCACGCCGTCGCGCGGGGCGCCGATGCGGTGTTCGATCTTCATGCTCTCGATGGCCAGCAGGGCGTCGCCCCGGGCCACGCGCTGGCCGGGCTGCACCAGCAGGGCGGCCACGCGGCCGTTGAAGGGAGCGCGCACCTCGCCGCTGGCGGTGGCACCATCGGCGCGCTGCTGCGGCTGGTGGCTGAGGTCTTGCAGGATGAGTGTGTGGCTGCCGCCCGATGCCCCCACCTGCACCTGCCAGGTGGGCACGCCGTTATGCGCAGGCAGCCTCACAGCGGTGACGGTGTGGCGCATGCCGACGATGTGCACCGCACCGGCCTCGATGCGGGCGGTGTGGGTCTGGTCGGCCAGCGACACGGTGATGGTGCCCTGCCCGTGTTCCTGCACCTGCAGGGCCAGCGCCACATCGCCGCAGCGCCAGCGCAAGGGGCGGGCCCACGGGCACGACAGGCGCTCGGCCAGCGGCTGGCCATGGGCCCATGCGGCCAGCACAGCGGCGAGTTGCACAGCGGGTGGCGGCTGCAGTTGCTGGCGCAGGGCCTCGCCCTCTTCCGCCAGAAACGGGATGAGCGCCTGCCCGGCCACGAAGCTGGGGTGGCGCAGGCAGGCGGCCAGCAGCTCCCGGTTGCTGGGCAGGCCCAGCAGCACGGTGGCGTCCAGCGCCTGGGCCAGTTGCTGCGCGGCGGCCTCGCGGGTGGGCGCATGGATGATGAGCTTGCCCAGCATGGAATCGAAGTGCGGGCCGACCACCAGGCCGGGTTCGATGGCATGGTCGAAGCGCAGGCCGGGCGCCGCAGGCGGCTCGGCAAAGGCGGCGATGGTGCCGGTGTGGGGCGCAAGGTGTTCGTCTTCGCTGCACAGGCGAACCTCGATGGCATGGCCCTGCCAGTGCACGTCGGTCTGCTGCAGGGTGAGTGGTTCGCCCCGGGCGATGCGCAGCTGCCACTCCACCAGGTCGAGGCCAGTGAGCATTTCCGTGACAGGGTGCTCCACCTGCAGCCGGGTGTTCATCTCCATGAGGAAGAACTGCCCGTCCTCCAGCAGGAACTCCACCGTGCCCGCGCCCACATAACCCGCCGCCTTTGCCAGGGCCACGGCGGCTTGCCCCAGGCGCTGGCGCAGGGCTTCGTCCACGGCGGGGCTGGGGGCTTCTTCGATAATCTTCTGGTGCCGGCGCTGCACTGAGCAGTCGCGCTCGCCCAGGTGGATGCAATGGCCGTGGGCGTCGGCCAGCACCTGCACCTCCACATGGCGCGGGCGCAGCAGGGCGCGTTCGATGAGCAGGTCGGCGTTGCCGAAGCCGGCCAGGGCCTCGGCGCGGGCGCTGGCCAGTGCAGCCGGCAGATCGGCCGCGCTGTGCACCAGGCGCATGCCGCGCCCGCCGCCGCCGGCCACGGCCTTGACCATGAGCGGGTAGCCCACGCGCTGCGCCTCGGCCAGAAAGGTGGCGTCGCTCTGATCGACGCCGGCGTAGCCGGGCAGCACCGGCACGCCGTGCTGCTGCGCCAGTGCCTTGGCGGCGGCCTTGCTGCCCAGCGCGCGGATGGCCGCCGGCGGCGGGCCGACCCAGGTGAGGCCGGCATCGATGACGGCCTGGGCGAAGTCGGCGTTCTCGCTCAGAAAGCCATAACCGGGGTGCACCGCGTCGGCCCCGGTGGCGCGGGCGGCGTCCAGCAGGCGGTCGATGCGCAGGTAGCTCTCGGCAGCGGTGTGCCCGCCCAGGGCAAAGGCGGTGGTGGCTTCGCGCACAGGCAGGGCCTGCGCGTCGGTCTGGCTGTACACCGCCACGGTGGACAGACCCAGGCGGTGAGCGGTGCGCACGATGCGCCGGGCGATCTCTCCCCGGTTGGCAATGAGCAGGCGTTGCACGGAAGGCCGGGTCATGGTCAGCGCGGCTTCTTGGCCATGCCCATGGTTTTGGCCAGGATGCCCAGCATCACCTCGTCGGCGCCGCCGCCGATGGACGCCAGGCGGCCGTCGCGGTACATGCGCGAGACCCGGTTCTCCAGCGTGAAGCCCATGCCGCCCCAGAACTGCAGGCAGGTGTCGGGCACCAGGCGGTTCAGGCGGCCGGCCTTGAGCTTGGCCATGGTGGCCCATTCGGTCACGTCCTCGCCGGCCACGTAGCGCTCGCAGGCGAGATACGTGAGCGCACGCAGCGACTCCACTTCGGTGCGCAGCTCGGCCAGCTTGAACTGCACCCACTGCTGGTCGATCAGGTGGGCGCCGAAGAGCTGGCGCTCGCGCGCCCATTCAATGGTCCATTCGATGCAGTTGTTCAGCGCCTCCAGCGTGCTGGCGGCGCACCACAGGCGCTCCTCCTGGAACTGCTGCATCTGGTAGACAAAGCCCGCGCCTTCGGCGCCGATGCGGTAGCGCTGCGGCACACGCACTTCGTCAAAGTGCAGCAGGCCGGTGTCGCTGCTGTGCATGCCGATCTTGCGGATCTTCTGGCTCACCTCGAAGCCCTTGACCGGCTTGCCGCCCTCACGCAGCGGCACCATGACCAGGCTCTTGTTCTTGTGGGCCGGGCCGTCGCTGGTGTTGACCAGCAGGCAGATCCAGTCGGCCTGCAGGCTGTTGGTGATCCACATCTTCTGGCCGGAGATGACGTAGTCGTCGCCGTCCTTGCGGGCATGGGTGCGGATGGCCGACACGTCGCTGCCGGCACCGGGCTCGCTCACGCCGATGCAGGCCACCGCCTCGCCGGCAATGGCCGGGGCCAGGAACTGCGCCTTGAGCTCCTCGCTGCCAAAGCGGGCCAGCGCGGGCGTGGCCATGTCGGTCTGCACACCGATGGCCATGGGCACGCCGCCGCAGTGGATGTGCCCCAGCGTTTCGGCCATGGCCAGGCTGTAGCTGTAGTCCAGCCCGGCGCCGCCATGGGCCTCGGGCTTGGTCAGGCCCAGCAGGCCGAGCTTGCCGAGCTCGCGGAACACCTCGTGGGCCGGGAACATCTCGGCCGCTTCCCATTCGTCCACATGGGGGTTGATGTGGTCGTCGATGAAGCGCCTGAGCGTCTTCTGCATCTCGCGGTGTTCGTGGGTGAACTGCATGGGCTGTCTCCTGGTGCGGTGTCGGATTTAAGTGCGCGCTACATGCGAGCGACCGCGAACTGCATGGGCCTGGGCTGGCGCTGCGCGGCTTCGGTCACGGTGTCGAGGCAGAAGGCCAGCACGGCGCGGGTGTCGCGCGGATCGATGACGCCGTCGTCCAGCACCAGACCGCTGGTGAAGAAGGCGTCGGCCTGCCGGTCGAAGCGCTGCAAGATGGCGTCCGACTGCGCCTTCAGCTGGGCCTGCACCTCGGGCGAATCCGTGGCCACGCCTTTGCGGGCCAGGCCGGCCTCGGCCACGATCTGCATGGTGCGGGCGGCCTGCTCGCCGCCCATGACCGCCGTGCGGGCACCGGGCCAGCTGAACAGGAAACGCGGTGCGTAGGCCCGGCCGCACATGCCGTAGTTGCCGGCGCCGAAGCTGGCGCCGCACTGCACGGTGATCTGCGGCACGGTGGCATTGGCCACGGCCTGGATCATCTTGCTGCCGTGCTTGATCATGCCCGCCTGCTCGCTCTCGCGGCCCACCATGTAGCCGGTGGTGTTCTGCAGATACACGATGGGGTGGCCGAGCTGGCACATCCACTGGATGAAGTGGGTAGCCTTGTTGGCACCGGCCACGTCGATGGGGCCGTTGTTGGCAATCAAGCCCACCGCATGCCCGCCGATGCGGGCCTGCACGCACACGGTGGCCGCGCCGTACAGCGGCTTGAATTCGAGCAGCTCCGAGCCGTCCACCACGCGCAGCATGACTTCGCGCAGGTCCACCGGTTCTCGGTGGTGGGCGGGCATGAGGGACAGCAGTTCGTCGGCATCGAACAGGGGCAGCGGCGCGACCGGTCGGGTGGGCGCCTGCCAGCCGGTGCGGGCCACCACTTGCCGGGCCAGGCCCAGGGCCTCGCGGTCGTCTTCGGCCAGGTGTTCGCCCAGGCCGGAGACGGTGGCGTGCATCTCGGCGCCGCCGAGTTCCTCTTCGGTGGCCACCTCGCCGGTGGCGGCCAGCAGCAGCGGCGGCCCGGCCAGGAAGGCGCGCGAACGGCCGCGCACCAGGATCACCACGTCCGACAGGCCGGGCATGTAGGCGCCGCCCGCCGTGCCCGAGCCGTGCTGCACCGTGATCACCGGCAGGCCGGCGGCCGAATGCCGGGCCAGGTTGCGGAACAGGCCGCCGCCCAGCACGAAACCTTCCACCTCGTAGCGCATCAGGTTGGCGCCGGCACTCTCCACCAGGTGGACGAAGGGCAGGCGGTTCTCCAGCGCGATGGCCTGCACCCGCAGGATCTTCTCCAGCCCGCGCGGCTGGATGGCGCCGGCCTCGATGCCGGAATCGCTGGCCACCACCATGCAGCGCACGCCCGCGATCAGGCCGATGCCGGCCACCATGCCGCCGCCGGGCACCGAGCGCTCGGGGTCGGGCGTGTCCTGCAGGTAGCCGGCCAGCGAGCACAGCGGCAGCCACGGCGCGCCGGGGTCCAGCAGCAACGCGATGCGTTCGCGCGGCAGCAGCTGGCCGCGCCGCTCGAAGGTGGGCCGGCTGCGGGCCGAGGCGGCAGCGGCCCGCTCTTCCAGCGCGCGCCACTGCGCGATGCGAGAGAGCATGGCGTCGCGCCGCTGCAGGGCCAGGGGGTCGTCGGGGCGAAAGCTCGATTCGAACGGCATGGGCAGGCTCGGCTCAGGTCTGGAACACGCGCGGCACGCTGGCGCGGTGGAAGCCGTCAAAGGGCCGCACCGCGTCGCGCTGCTGCACGGCGGCCGGTGCGCTGATCTCGCCCCAGCCCAGGCGCACCTGGGGCCGGGCGCCGTCCACCCGCAGCACGGTGCCGCTGATGAAGCTGGCCGCCGGCGACAGCAGGAACACGATGGCCGCACTGGTCTCGGCCTCGGTGCCGAAGCGGCCCAGCGGCACGGTCTGGCGCATCTGGCGCAGCATGTCGGCGGCCTCGGGCGGGTAGTGGTCCATGCCGCTGGAGGCGATGTAGCCCGGCGCCACGGCGTTCACCCGCACGCCGGCCTGCGCCCATTCCAGCGCAGCGGTCTCGGTGAAGCTGACCATGCCGGCGCGCGCCGCGCCGCTGTGGCCCATGCCGGGCATGCTGCCCCACATGTCGGCCACGATGTTGACGATGGCCCCGCCTTGCCCGGCCATGCACTGGGTGAAGCATTCGCGCGCCACCAGGAAGCCGCCGGTGAGGTTGGTGTCGATCACCGCCTGCCAGCCCCGGGCGCTGATGCGCGAGAGCGGCGAGATGAACTGCCCGCCCGCGTTGTTCACCAGCCCGTGCACCCGGCCGCATCGGGCCAGCACCTCGGCCACCAGGGCGCGCACCGCATCTTCCTGGCGGATGTCGCAGGCCTGGGCGCTGGCGCTGCCGCCGTCGGCGGTGATCTCGTCCACGGTGGACCGCAGCTTGTCGGGGTTGCGGCCCACCAGCACCACATGGGCGCCCAGGTGGGCCAGTTCGTGCGCGGTGCAGCGGCCGATGCCCGATCCGCCGCCGGTGACGACGATGGTCTGGCCGGCCAGCAGCCCCGGCGCGAAGATGGAGCGGTAACCGGCAGTGGTGTTCATGCGGGCTCCTTGAGGAAGAGCTGCAGTGCGGCCTGGGTGAGGTCCTCCAGCGTGGCGCGGCGGGTCGGGTCGAACCACTGCACCGCCCAGTTGAGGGCGCCGAAGATCATCAGCCGCGCCAGCGACGGATCGCCCTGCAGCGCGCCCTGTGCATGCAGGGCCTGCAGCACCGGCACCCAGGCGGCCTCGTAGCTGCGGCGCAGGCGGTTGACGGTCTGGCGCTGTGCCACGCTGATGGAGCGCCATTCGTACAGCATGACCGGGATGAAGTCGCTCTCGGGGCCCAGCAGCACATCGAAATGGCTGCGCACCAGCACCCGCAGGCAGTCCCGCGCGGCCAGCACGCGTCCCTGCGTCTGCGCGGCGTCGGCCGCGGCCTGCATGGCGGCCGCCTGGTGGCGGGTGGCGCGCTCCATGCCCTCGGTCATGACGGCCGCCAGCAGGGCCTGCTTGTTCTCGAAGTGGTAGAAGGGCGAGCCCGGCTGCATGCCGGCGGCCGAGGCGATGTCGCGCGTGCTGGTGCCGGCAAACCCCTGTTGCCGGAACAGGCCGGCGGCGGCGCGCAGCAGCAGCTGGCGGCGGTTGCCGTCGTCGCGCTCGTCGGCGGTCTTGCGGGGGCGGCCCCGCGAGCGGCGCTCGGCGGGCATGGCGGGCACGGTGGCTGACATGGCAGCGACCATAGCAGCGAGGCGGATTTTCAACAAGCATGTGCTCGGCAAAAATCAGGCTGACTCCCCGGGCCGGCATGGACAATACCGGCATGGATGTTTCGTTCTGGATTCTGGTGGGCGCCGTGGGCGCCTTTTTCTACAACCGCTACGACCAGGCCCGCCGCGTGCTGCTGCTGCGGGCCCAGCTGCAACCGTACCAGCTGGAACAGCTGATGCAGACCTTGCTGGAGGGCTACCTGCGCGCCCTGGGCGAGGCCGACGAGGAGCGCCGCCGCAGCATCTGGCAGGTGATGGAGGGGCATGAGGCGCTGCTGGTGTCGCAGTTGCAGCGACTGGCGTCCGACTCGGCATCGCTCACCGGTCCCATGGGCCGGGTGTCGCGCCTGCCGATGGCGCTGCCCGGGGTGACGGCCTGGTGGCCCAAGGCCTGTTTCGAGCTGTCGCAGGCGCTGCGCATCCACGCCGACGGCATCACCCGTGTGGCCCACAACCCGGAGGGCCTGAGCCCGCGCGACAAGGCCTTCTGCATGACCGCCGAACTGCTGCTGTTCCAGCACACCTGCCACTGGTACTGCCGCTCGCGCACCACGGCGTCGACCCGGCTGGTCGCACAGCACCAGACCAGCCACGCCCAGGCCCTGGCGGGCGCCTCGGCGGCCACACGCGAGGGCCTGATAGCCATCGGTGCGGTCTAAGACGGGCGCGGGCCCGCCGCGAGGCCTATTCCACCCGGAAACCGTGACGCAATGCCTCAAGATGGTGCACAACGCGTCGATACTTCGGTGGACGCCGCCTTGCGGCCCAAACGGAGTGCGCATCGGCATGACCGGCATCGAGACGCAGTTGCACGCCATCGTGGCGCAGGCCCTGGAGCAGACCGTCAACGGTCTGGTCATTGCCGACATGCGCGCCGACGGGCAGCCCATCGTGCACGTGAATGCGGGTTTCGAGCGCATCACCGGCTACCGGGCGGGCGAGGTGATCGGCCGCAACTGCCGCTTTCTGCAAGGCTTCGACAACCAGCAACCGGGTGTGGTCCGGATGCGGGAAGCGGTGGCGCGTGGCGAGCCCTGCACCGCCGTGGTCCGCAATTACCGCAAGGACGGCAGCCTGTTCTGGAACCGGGTGGAAATCGGTCCGGTGCACGATGCCGCCAGTGGTGAACTCACCCACTACTTTGCGCTGCAGACCGACGTGACCGCCGAACAGGAAGCACTGGCGCTGCGGGAACGCTTCCTGAACAACGCAGCCCACGAACTGCGTTCGCCCCTGGGCACCATCCGGGGCTTTGTGGAACTGATGCAGATGCGCTGCCCCCGGGACGACCCCAACCAGGACCTGCTGGCCACGGTGCACCGTCAAGCCGACCGCGTGGTCGACCTGGTGGACGACATGCTGGTGCTGGCCGAACTGGAGACCACCACCGAGCCCTCACCCGGCGTGCAGCCGGTGCAGCTGACCGCCGTGCTGGGCCGTCTGCACGACCTGCTGCCGCCGGATGACGGCCTGCACCGCGTCGTGATCGAACCGGTCCGGCCAGACCTGTGGGTGCAGGCCCACGCGCAGCGGCTGGAGCAGGTGCTGGTGAATCTGCTGTCCAACGCCATGAAGTACTCCCCCGAAGGCGGCGAGATCCGGTGGAGCGTGCGACCAGGCCGGGAGAACGGCTGGGTGTGCCTGTCGGTAAGCGACCCGGGCGTGGGCATGACGGCCGACGAACAGAGCCGCCTGTTCACCCGCTTCTTCCGGGCCCGCACCGACATCCCCGGCACCGGCCTGGGTCTGGTCATCGTGCGGGAACTGATGGAACGCATGGGGGGCCACATCACGGTGAGCAGCCAGCCCGGCGTGGGCACCACCTTCACCTTGCACCTTCGGACGGTATCGCCATGGACGTTCTGAGCACCGATTCACTGCCCCGTTTCACCGATGCCGATCTGCTGGACCGGCTGCTGACCCTGCCGCCCGAGGCGCGCGATGCGCTGGACTTCGGCGTCATCGGCTTTGACCGTTCCACCCATGTGGTGCAGTACAACGCCTACGAATCGCGGGCCGCCCGGCTCGACCCGACCCGGGTGCTGGGCCAGCATGTGTTCATCGAGGTGGCGCCGTGCATGAACAACTACCTGGTGGCCCAGCGTTTCGAGACGGCCGGGCTGGAGGGCCGGCCGCTGGACGAGACCGTGCCTTACGTGCTGACCTTCCGCATGCGGCCCACGCCGGTGCAGCTGCGCCTGCTGGCGCGGCCCGGCGCTGCCGTGAGCTACGTGCTGGTGCAGCGACCGCAGGACGCAGCGTGATGGCGCCGGTCGACAGCGAGGACAGCGACCCCGGTCTGGCGCGGGAACTGGACCTGATGATGCAGTTCCTGCACCTGGCCCCGGTGGGGCTGCTGCGGGTGGACCGCGCCGGCACCATCGTCCTGATGAACCCGACCGCCGCGCAGCTGCTGGCCTTGCTGGGTCTGGGCCGCGAAGCACCCGGGCGGCTGCCCAACCTGTTCGATCTCACCGACCGGGTGGCACCGGACATCCGGACCCTGGTCTCGCTGTTCAACGACGACAGCGGCGTGGTGCTCGATAAATACCGGGTGCTGCTCGACAAGGCCGACGCCGGCGGCCGGCCGGCCGGGGCACCCATCGCGCTGGGCATCACCGCGCTCCGGCTGCCGGCCGACCCGGACAGCCTGATGGTGGTGGTGACCGACGAATCCAGCACGGTGCGCCTGCAGCGGCTGCAGTCGCAGTGGCTGCGGTAGGCGGGCTGGCGCAGAATGCGCCGATGGACATGACCTTCGACACCTTCCGCGCCCAGGCCCTGGCCCGGGGATTCGACGAAGTGCTGGAGCGGCGCTGGGAACCCCACACCGTGCTGGACGAACACACCCACCCGTTCGCGGCAGACGCGGTGGTGGCCGCCGGCGAGATGTGGCTCACCGTGGCGGGCCAGACCCGGCACCTGCTGCCGGGCGACACCTTCGCGCTGGCGCGCGACGTGCCGCACAGCGAGCGCTACGGCGCCGCCGGCGCCACCTACTGGGTGGCCCGCCGCAACGGCTGAGCCGCCAGCAGCACGTACCAGCCCATCACCGGTCGACCCTGGTCGTGCCGGATGGGCGCCTCCCACAGGGCCTGCACCGCCAGACCATGCCGGTCGGCCAGCGACAGCAGGCTCTCCCGGCCATGGGCATAACGCAGGCTCGGACGCAACTGCAAGGCGCGGCCCGCATCCGCCTGCTCCACCGAGAAGGCCAGCACCCCGCCCGGCGCAAGCCGGGGCACGGCCGCATCGAACACTGGCGCCAGCGGCCCGGTGTAGATGAACACATCGGCCGCCACGATCAGATCGGCCAGCCCGGCGTCGGCACGCAGCCACTCCAGCAGGTGCGCCTGGTCGACACGCCGGTAGACACCCGCTGCCCGGGACTGCGCCACCATGGCCGGTGCAATGTCCACCCCGTCGACCGCATCGGCCAGCGGGGCGATCAGCCGACCGCACAGGCCGGTGCCGCAACCCAGGTCCAGCACGCGGGCGAAGCGGCGGCCCTGCGCCAGCAGCGGCTGCAGCAGCGTCTCGTGGGCGGTGTAGCGCAGGGTGTGGACCAGGTGGTGCTGGAAGTCGTCTGCGTAGTCGTCGAACAGGGCCTGGGCATAGACCGCGGGCGGTGCGGGCGGGTCGGACACGTCCTGCACGGCGGCCAGGTAGTAGCGGTGCAGCGCCTCGTGGGCGCCGCAGTCCAGGGCCTGGTGGTAGCAGCGGGCCGCCTCGTCCAGGTGGCCGGCCTCGCGCATCAGGTGGCCGCGCTGCGACCAGGCCTCGGCCATGCCGTCGTCCAGCGTAAGCGTGTGATCGAGCGCAGCCAGGGCTTCGTCGAGCCGGTTCAGCCGCAGCAGGGCGATGGCGCGGGTGAGCGCCAGACCCGGGTCCTGGGTGGCCGCCTGGGCCAGCAGATCGACCGCCTCGGCCCAGCGCTGCTGATGAAAGCGCATCAGCCCCAGGTTGCCCATGACCGAGGGACGTCCCGGCACCAGGGCCAGGGCGGCTTCGTAATCGGCAGCGGCCTGGTCCACCCGGCCGGCCTCGGCATGCGCATTGCCGGAAACGAACAGGGCCCGGGCCTGCCCGGTGCGCGGGTCCAGGGTCATGGCCGCGCAGACGTCAGATCTGGGAGAAGTCGGGCTTGCGGCGCTCCATGAAGGCACCGAAGGCCTCGCGGGCAGCCGGCTCGCGCAGCATGCGGCCGAAGCTGGCGCCCTCCTCGGCCATCACGGCCTGCACCTGGGCCGCCTGGCCCTTCTTCATGAGGCGCTTGGTCTCGATCAGGCTGCTCAGCGGCTTGGCGGCCAGCTTGGCGGCCACGGTGTGGGCATAGCTGCGGGCCTCGGTGGGCGGCAGCACCTTGTTGACCAGACCCACCTCGAGGGCGGCTTCGGCCATGAAAGGCTCGCCCAGCAACAGGGCCTCGGCGGCGCGGTGGTAACCCATCATCTGCGGCACCAGCAGGCTGCTGGCCGCTTCCGGGCACAGGCCCAGGTTGACGAAGGGCATGGAGAAGGCGGCGTTGTCGCCGGCGTACACCAGATCGCAATGGAACAGCAGCGTGGTGCCGATGCCCACGGCCGGGCCGCACACCGCCGCCAGCACCGGCTTGGGGAACGCCGCCAGGCCGCGCAGGAAACGGAACACCGGAGCGCCTTCGCCAGCGGGCGGCTGGTTCAGGAAATCGGCGATGTCGTTGCCGGCCGAGAAGATGGTCTCGTGGCCCTGGAACACCACCACCCGCACGGCCGCGTCGTCCTGCGCTGCCTGCAGGGCATCGGCCATGGCGCCGTACATGGCAGCGGTGATGGAGTTCTTCTTGTCGAGGCGGTTGAAGGTGATACTGCAGACGCCGGCTTCGGTGTGGACGAGGATGTCGCTCATGGGGGGTTGTCTCGATGGGTGATGGGGCGGTCCGGCGGGCCCGGACACGGGCGCACAAATTAACACGAAAGCCCGGTCTGGATTGGAGCGGACCGCCCAGGACGCCCTCCTAAACTCTCGCCATGCGAATACTCCTCACCCTGTTGCTGGCGCTGCCGTCGTGCGTGCTGCAGGCCCTGGCCCAGACCCCCCCGCCCGCTGCCGGCGCCCCGGCCGACACGGCAGCCCGTCCCAAGGTGGCGCTGGTGCTGTCCGGTGGCGGTGCGCGCGGCTTTGCCCATGTGGGGGTGCTCAAGGCACTGGAAGCCGCCCGGGTGCCGGTGGACATGATCGTGGGCACCTCCATGGGCGCCATCGTGGGCGGGCTGTATGCCAGCGGCATGACCGCCGACGAGCTGGAGCGCGAGATCCTGGCGGTGCAGTGGGGCGACCTGTTCAACAGCCGCGAGCCGCGCCAGCAGCTGTCGCAGCGCCGCAAGGAGGAAGACTTCGAGCTCTCCCCGGTGCTGGCGCTGGGGTTCCGCGATGGCGAATTCCGACTGCCCACCGGCGCGGTGTCCAGCCGCTCGCTGGAGATGCTGCTGCGCCGCTACACCCTGCCCACGCGGCATCTGCAGAGCTTCGATCAGCTGCCCACGCCGTTCCGGGCCGTGGCCACCGACATGGAGACCGGCCAGCCGGTGGTGATGGACAGCGGCGACCTGGCCACCGCGCTGCGGGCCAGCATGTCGGTGCCCGGCGTGTTCTCGCCGGTGACGGTGGGCGAGCGCATCCTGGGCGACGGCGGTCTGGTCGACAACCTGCCGGTGGGGGTGGCGCGCCGCATGGGGGCGGACGTGATCATCGCGGTCAACATCGGCACGCCCCTGGCCGGCCGCGAGACCCTGGGCACGGTGCTGGGCATCACGGCGCAGATGGTCAACATCCTGACCGAGCAGAACGTCCAGGCCAGCATCGCCACGCTCACGCCGGCCGACCTGCTGCTCACGCCGCCGCTGGGCAAGCTCACCTCGGCCGACTTCGAGCGGGCCCCCGAGCTGGTGCGCATCGGCCGCGAGTACGCCGACACCGTCACCGCCGCACTGCAGCGCTTCTCGGCCCCGCCCGACCGTTACGCCCGCTGGGTGAGTGACCGGGTGGAACAGGCGGTGGGCAACACCGAACGCGTGGGCCGCATTGCCAGCATCCGTTTCGAGGGGGTCAATGAGCGCCGGGCCGAGCGGCTGGGCGCCGGTCTGGACACCGCGGTGGGCCAGCGGGTCGATGTGGACCGCATCGAGGACGACCTGCAGAAGCTGGCCGCCGCCGGCGACTACGAACGCATCGACTACAGCCTGGTGCGCCGCCCGGGCACCGACCAGGAAGACCTGTCCATCCTGCTGCGCGAGAACAACTGGGGACCGAACTACCTGCGCCTGGGCATCGACCTGCGCACCGATTTCCAGGGCCAGGGCGCCTTCAACCTGCGCATCAGCCACAACCGCCACTGGCTCAACGACAGCGGCGCCGAGTGGCGCAACCGGGTGCAGCTGGGCGAGACCCTGGGCGTGTTCTCCGAGATCTACCAGCCCCTGGGGTCGGCCAGCGAGCGTTTCGTGGCCGCCTATGTGGACGGCCGGGTGCGCAAGGTGGAGCTGTTCGCGCCGTCGGGCGAGGCGCTGGCGCTGGTGCAGCGGCAGGGGGTCCAGGTGGGGGCCGACATCGGATGGCCGATCGGCCTGCGCGGCACCATCGGCGAGATGCGGCTGGGCGTGATCGGGGCACAGCGCAGCACCACGCCCGAGCTGGTGTCCCGCGCCATCCCGGTCAGCGTGGCCCAGACCCAGCGCTGGCGCGAGGCCGGGCTGCGTGCGGCGGTGATTGCCGACCAGCTGGACTATGCCAACTTTCCCTCCGAAGGCTACCGGGCCGTGGGCGAGGCGGTGGTCGGCCGTCGCAGCTACGACAACCTGCCCTCGGGCCACTTCGACCGCATCGAGGGATCGCTGACGGCGGTCAGGAGCTGGGGACCGCACACGATCAATGTCGGCGCCCGGTTTGCACGCGCCAGCGATGTGCCGCTGGGCGCGGTCGACGAGTATTCGCTGGGAGGCTTCCAGCAACTCTCGGGTTACCGGGTGGGCCAGGTGGCCGGCAACTACCTGGCCTTCGGGCGGCTGACCTACTACAGGCGCCTGCCGGTCGATCCGGGTCCGGCGCGCGCGCTGTTCGTGGGCGGCTCGCTGGAGGCCGGCAACGCCTGGGCCAACCGGCGCGATGTCTCGCTGCGCAACCTGCGCGGCGCCGGCAGCCTGTTCATCGGGGCGGACACCGGCATCGGGCCGCTCTACCTGAGCCTGGTGAGCGCCCCCAGGGGCTTCACCGGCCTGTACCTGTTCCTGGGTCGGCCCTGAACGGGCCCGACCCGCCACCGGTCATTCCTTGTAGTACACCACCTGGTGGGTGGTGACCAGCAGCCGGCCCTCGGCGTCCCACAGGTGGGCATGCTGGTCCGAGAAGCCGTTGCGGAAGGCACTGGCACCGCACTCGGCCAGCAGCCAGCCATCGCCGACCGCCGCCAGATCGGCCGATCCGGCATGGAAGTACACCGTCATGGACACGGTGCCCGCCGGCACACGGGTGGCGCGGCGCAGCCAGACGCGGGGAAAGAACACATCCGACATGGCGGTCAGGCTGGCAAAGTCCAGCGCTCTCGGCGGTTCGTCGCGCACCCACAGCGTGGTGCCGGCAGGGCTCTCGGCGCCGTCCCAATGGCGGGGCAGCGAGCCCTTGGCAAAGCGGATGTCGTAGCGGCCGATCCAGGGCACCGGGGCCTCGGGGCGGCGGGGCAGCGCAGCGGCCGACAGCACTTGGGGCAGCGGCGCATCGTCCACGCTCCAGGTGGTGCGGCGCGCGGCGGTGATGGCGGTGGCGGTGACCACCACCTCGTCCTGCTGCACCAGGCTCACCGACCAGTGCTGGGTGGAGCGGTTGGTGCGCACCGGATGGGCGTGCACCTCGAAGGCGCCATCGGCCACGGCGGCGGCGAAGTTGACGGTGAGCGACAGCGGCTCGCCCAGCAGGTCGGGGTGCTGCAGCACGGCCTGCACCAGGGTGGCGGCGGTGATGCCGCCGTAGGGCCCGACCATGTTGGCATAAGCCGGCGAAGTGGCGCCCCGCCAGGCGCCGGGGCTGGTGGCCTCCAGGGCCAGGGCCGCGTCGAAGGGATGGTTCATGCCGGCGGTTATACCCGCTCGAAGATCCCTGCTGCCCCCTGCCCCATGCCCACGCACATGGTGACCATGCCGTACTTGCGGTTGTGGCGCTGGAGGGCGTGCACCACGGTGGCCGAACGGATGGCACCGGTGGCGCCCAGCGGATGGCCCAGCGCGATGGCGCCGCCCATGGGGTTGACCTTGGCCGGGTCCAGACCCAGGGTGCCCATCACCGCCAGCGACTGGGCGGCAAACGCCTCGTTCAGCTCGAACCAGTCGATGTCGTCCTGCTTCAGGCCGGCGTTCTTCAGCGCGGCCGGAATGGCTTCCACCGGGCCGATGCCCATGATGTGCGGCGGCACGCCCCGGCTGGCGTAGCTCACGAAGCGGGCCAGCGGCGTGAGGTTGTAGCGCTTGAGCGCGGCCTCGCTCACCAGGATGAGGGCGCCGGCGCCGTCGCTGGTCTGCGAGCTGTTGCCGGCCGTGACCGAACCGCGCGCCGCGAACACGGTGCGCAGCTTGCCCAGGCCCTCCAGCGTGGTGTCGGGGCGGGCACCCTCGTCCAGGCTGACGGTGCGGGTGCGGGTGGACACCTCCGCGGTGTCCAGGTTCACGCTGCGCTCGGTCACTTCCACCGGCGTGATCTCGCTGGCGAACTCGCCGTTTTTCATGGCGATCACGGCGCGCTGGTGCGACTGCAGGGCGAAGGCATCCTGGGCGTCACGGCTCACCTTCCACTGCTGCGCCACCTTCTCGGCGGTCAGGCCCATGCCGTAGGCAATGCCGTAGCTCTCGATGTCTTCGGTGCTGCGGAAGATGGTGGGCGACAGGCTGGGGCTGTTGCCCATCATGGGTACCATGCTCATGCTCTCGGTGCCGGCAGCGATCATCACGTCGGCCTCGCCCACGCGGATGCGGTCGGCCGCCATGGCCACGGCCGACAGGCCCGAGGCGCAGAAGCGGTTGACCGTGATGCCGCCCACACTGTGCGGCAGGCCCGCCAGCACGGCGCCCACGCGGGCCACGTTCAGGCCCTGCTGCCCTTCGGGGATGGCGCAGCCACAGATGATGTCTTCCACCGCCTTGGGATCGAGGTTGGGCACCTGGGCCATGGCCGAGCGCAGCACATGGGCCAGCAGCTCGTCGGGGCGCAGGTGGCGGAACGAGCCCTTGTGCGAACGGCCGATGGGGGTGCGGGTGGCGGCGACGATGTAGGCGTCTTGGATCTGTTTGCTCATGTCGCTTCCTCAGTTGCGGACGGGCTTGCCGGTGTTGAGCATGCCCAGAATGCGCTCTTGCGTTTTCGGGTGGACGATCAGGGCGCAGAAGGCCTGGCGCTCCAGCGTCATCAGGTATTCCTCACTGACCAGGGTGCCGGGGTCGACATCGCCACCGGTGACCACCTTGGCAATCAGGCTGGCGATGTGGAAGTCGTGCTGGCTGATGAAGCCGCCATCCCGCATGTTGACCAGCTGGCCCATGATGGTGGCCCGACCATCGCGACCGGCCACCGGGAACAGCCGCTTGTGCGGGGCCCGCCAGCCACTGGCGAACATCGAACGCGCTTCGTTGATGGCCACGAACAGCAGCTCGTCCTTGTGCGGCACCACCACGTCCGACGGCAGCAGGTAACCCAGCTGGCGCGACTCCAGCGCGCTGGTGCCCACCTTGGCCATGGCGGCGGCGGTGAAGCCCTCGGTCAGGAAGGGCAGCAGGTCTTTGCCGGTGGAGGCCTCGGCGTTCTCGGCGGCGCGGCGGGCAATGTAGGTCAGGCCGCCGGCACCCGGCACCAGGCCCACGCCCACCTCCACCAGACCGATGTAGCTCTCCATGTGGGCCACGCGGCGGGCGCTGTGCACCGCCAGCTCGCAGCCGCCGCCCAGGGCCAGGCCGCGGATGGCGGACACCACCGGCACGTTGGCGTACCGCAGGCGCAGCATCATCTGCTGCATGAAGCCTTCGGCCTCCTCGATGGCCGAGACGCCCACGGCCATGAAGGCGGGCAGCATGGCCTGCAGGTCGGCACCGGCGCTGAAGGGCTCGTCGCCCGACCAGATCACCAGGCCCTGGTAACGCTGCTCGGCCAGGTCCACCGCGGCCATCAGGCCCTCGCACACCTCGGGGCTGATGGCGTGCATCTTGGTCTTGATGCTGGCGATCAGCACCTCGTTGTCCAGCGTCCAGACGCGCAGGCTGTCGTTCTCTTCCAGCGTGGTGCCGGCGGTGCGGTAGTCCAGACCGCCTTCGCCCAGCAGGCGCTCGGGGAAGTGCTGGCGGGCATGCACCGGCAGCACCCGGTACGGCTCGAACACGCCCTTGGCCGGGTTCCAGGAACCCTGCGGCGTGTGCACGCCACCCGCCTCGGCCACCGGGCCCTTGAAGACCCATTCCGGCAGCGGTGCCTTGCACAGCGCGCGGCCGGCATCGATGTCCTCCTGGACCATCTTCGCCACCTCCAGCCAGCCGGCTTCCTGCCACAGCTCGAACGGGCCCTGCTTCATGCCGAAGCCCCAGCGCATGGCCTGATCCACATCGCGCGCGGTCTCGGCAATGGTGGCCAGGTGCACGGCGGCGTAGTGAAAGCTGTTGCGCAGAATCGCCCACAAAAACTGGCCCTGCGGACCTTCGGCGCTGCGCAGCAACTTGAGCCGCTCGGCGGCCGGGCGCTTGAGCATGCGGCCGTACACCTCGTCGGCCTTCTCGCCACCGGGCACATAGTCACCGCTCTCCAGGTCGAAACGCAAAATGTCGCGGCCCACCTTCTTGTAGAAACCGGCGCCGCTTTTCTGGCCCAGGTTCTTGAGTTCCAGCAGTTTCTTCAGCACAGGCGGTGTATCGAAACTGCCGTAGAACGGATCGGTGTCGATGCTCAGGTTGTCCTGCAGCGTCTTCACCACATGGGCCATGGTGTCCAGGCCCACCACGTCGGCGGTGCGGAAGGTGCCCGAGCTGGCGCGGCCCAGGCGCTTGCCGGTGAGGTCGTCCACCACATCGAAGGTGAGGCCGAAGTTCTCGACCTCCTTCATGGTGGAGAGCATGCCGGCGATGCCGATGCGGTTGGCCACAAAGTTGGGCGTGTCCTTGGCCCGCACCACGCCCTTGCCCAGACCGGTGGTGACGAAGGTCTCGAGGTCGTCCAGGATCTGCGGCTGGGTGGTGGGGGTGGCGATCAGCTCCACCAGCGTCATGTAGCGCGGCGGGTTGAAGAAGTGGATGCCGCAGAAGCGCGGCTTGATGGCCTCGGGCAGGGCCTCCGACAGCTTCGTGATCGACAGACCCGAGGTGTTGGACGCGACGATGGCGTGCCCGGCCACGAAGGGGGCGATCTTGCGGTAGAGGTCGAGCTTCCAGTCCATGCGCTCGGCAATGGCCTCGATGATCAGGTCGCAGTCGCGCAGCTGATCCATGTGCTCTTCGTAATTGGCCTGACCGATCAGGTCGGCATCGCGGGCCACGCCCAGCGGCGAGGGCTTGAGCTTCTTGAGGTTCTCCACCGCGCGGGTGACGATGCCGTTTTTGGGGCCTTCCTTGGCCGGAAGGTCAAAGAGAACGACCGGGACCTTGACGTTGACCAGGTGCGCAGCGATCTGCGCGCCCATCACGCCGGCGCCGAGCACGGCGACTTTCCTGACATTGAATCGGTTCATGGGAATTCCAGAAAGGGAGAGGGCGCGGGTCACTGGACCCGCTGCCAGACCTGCGTGCGGTAGAAGGGGCCGAGGTAGCCGCGCATCTCCAGCTGCTGCCCGCCGTTGACCGGCTTGAGCCGGTTGCGGTAGACCTTGCCGTTGTTGGGATCGACGATGGTGCCGCCCTCGTACAGGGTCGGGTCACTGGCGCTCTGGCGCACGCCGCGCAGGATGTTCATGCCCAGCACCGGCTGGTCCTTGCGGTCGTCGGTGCACTTCTCGCACACCGCCTTGGGGTCGGTGGACGGGTCCAGCAGGCGCTCGATGTGGCCCACGAAGACCCCGTCCTTCTCGGTGATGCGCACCAGCGACTTCTCCTTGCCGGAGTCGTCGTCGATGGTCTTCCAGAGCCCGACCGGGGTCATCTGCGCGGACGCAGACACACCGGCCAGGGCCAGCAGGGCAGCCAGCAGCGTCGTCTTCATGGCGATCAGGCCAGGGCCTCGTCGGTGTTCATCAGGACCGCTGCGCCGGCACGCGCGGTGCGCATCAGCGTGGCGGTCTCGGGGAACAGCTTGGCGAAGTAGAAGCGTGCGGTCTGCAGCTTGGCGGTGTAGAACGGGTCGGTGCTGCCGGCAGCGATCTTCTGCAGCGCCTCGCGGGCCATCAGGGCCCAGAAGTAGCCGAACACCAGGTGGCCGGCCACGCGCAGGTAGGGCACGGCGGCGGCGCCGGCCTCGTCCGGGTTTTGCAGTGCCTTGAAGCCGATCTCGGTGGTGAACTTGGTCATCTGCTCGCCCAGGTAGGCCACCGGGTTGATGAACTCGGCCATCTTCTCGTTGACGCCCTCTTCCTCCACCAGACGGCCCACCAGCTTGCCGAACTTGCGCAGCGTGGCGCCGTTGTTGCCCAGCACCTTGCGGCCCAGCAGGTCCAGCGACTGGATGGTGTTGGTGCCCTCGTAGATCATGTTGATGCGGGCATCGCGCACGAACTGCTCCATGCCCCATTCCTTGATGTAGCCATGGCCGCCGAACACCTGCTGGCACTCGGTGGCGGCCAGGTAGCCGTTGTCGGTCAGGAAGGCCTTGGAGATGGGGGTCAGCAACGACAGCATCTCGTCGCTGTCCTTGCGCACCTTCTCGTCCGGGTGGCTGTGCACCTTCTCCAGCAGCACCGAGCAGAACAGGGCCAGGGCACGGCCGCCTTCGGCATAGGCCTTGGCGGTGAGCAGCATGCGGCGCACATCGGGGTGCACGATGATCGGGTCGGCCGGCTTGTCCTTGGCCTTGGGGCCGGAGAGGCTGCGCATCTGGATGCGGTCCTTGGCATAGGCCAGGGCGTTCTGGTAGGCCACTTCGGTCAGGCCCAGCGACTGGTTGCCCACGCCCAGACGGGCTGCGTTCATCATCACGAACATGCCCTGCATGCCCTTGTTGGGCTGGCCGACCATGGTGCCCACGGCGCCATCGAGCACCATCTGGCAGGTGGCGTTGCCGTGGATGCCCATCTTGTGCTCCAGACCGCCGCAGTAGATGCCGTTGCGCGCACCCAGGCTGCCGTCCTGGTTGACGAGGAACTTGGGCACGACGAAGAGGCTGATGCCCTTGATGCCGGGAGGCGCATCGGGCAGGCGGGCCAGCACCAGGTGCACGATGTTCTCGGCCATGTCGTGTTCACCGGCGCTGATGAAGATCTTGTTGCCGGTGAGCTTGTAGGTGCCATCGGGCTGCGGCTCGGCCTTGGTGCGCATCAGGCCCAGGTCGGTACCGCAGTGGGGTTCGGTCAGGCACATGGTGCCGGTCCACTCGCCGCTGACCATCTTGGCCAGGTACGTGGCCTTCTGCTCGTCGGTGCCGTGGGTGTGCAGCGAGGCGTAGGCGCCGTGGGTCAGGCCGGGGTACATGGTCCAGGCCTGGTTGGCCGAGTTCATCATCTCGTACAGGCACTGGTTGACCGCCAGCGGCAGGCCCTGGCCGCCGTACTCGGGGTCGGAGCTGAGCGCGGCCCAGCCGCCTTCGATGTACTGCTTGTAGGCTTCCTTGAAGCCCTTGGGCGTGGTGACTTCGTGGGTCTTGGGATCGAGCTTGCAGCCTTCGGTGTCGCCGCTGATGTTGAGCGGGAAGATGACCTGGCTGGCGAACTTGCCGGCTTCCTCGAGCACGGCGTTGATGGTGTCCACATCGATCTCGGCATGGGCCGGCATCTCGCGGAAGGTGTCGGTGACCTTGAGCACTTCGTGCATCACAAACTGCATGTCGCGCAGAGGCGGGTTGTAGACGGGCATGGGGGACTCCTTGCTGGGGTTTGTGAAACGGAAAAGGGAATCAGCGCTTGCGGGCGGGAGCCGCCACAGGCGCTGCAGGTTGCTGTCGGGCCAGGATGCTTTCGAAGGCGCGGACCGCGCGATCGATGGACTCCGGGCTGTGCAGGAAACGGGCTTCGTAATGCAGGGCCAGGATCAGGGCATGCACCTCGAAGGCCACCTGGGCGGCATCGGTGCCCGGGGCCAGATGGCCCTCGGCCACGGCAATGTCGATGGCGCGCCGCATGGCGGCCAGCCAGGTGTTGACCGAGCCGGCCAGGGCGTCGCGCACCGGGCCGGTCCGGTCGTGGAATTCGACCGCGCCGCTGATGTAGATGCAGCCCGAGTCGATCTCGACCGAGGTGCGCTTCATCCAGTTGGCGAACAGCGCGCGCAGACGCGGCAGGCCGCGTGGCTGCGCCATGGCGGGGTAGAACACCTCGTCCTCAAAACGGGTGTGGTACTCGCGGATGACCGAGATCTGCAGTTCCTCGCGCGAGCCGAAGTGGGCGAACACGCCCGACTTGCTCATCTGCATCACCTCGGCCAGGGCACCGATGGACAGGCCCTCCAGACCGATCTGGGTGGCCAGACCCAGGGCGGCATCCACGATGGCGGCCTTGGTCTGCAGGCCTTTCTGCAGCGGGCGCGACCTTTCCGCAGCGGCATCGCGCGGACGGCGGGTGCGGGGCGAGGAGGTGGTGGGCATGGTGCGGCGCAGAAATCGAACGGTCGTTCTATTTTTACCGCAATTCGGTGACCGTGCACCGACAGCCCAGGCTTTCGCCCGGGATTGTTTAGGCGGGCGGCTCTAAACCAAGGGTTAACCCGCAGCCCCGCCCGGCACTTCACGCACCGCATCGCCGCCGATGGCCCACACCCGGTCGCCGGGGTGGGCGTCGATGGGATGCATGCCGGTGAAGTCGCCGAAGGCCGGCAGCACGCCGACCGGGCGGGTGGCGGCATCGCCGAACCAGAAGCAGGGCAGCCGCAGGCGCTGACGGGCCGGACCGCGCAGCACGGTGCAGGGATGCCAGTGCCCTGCCAGCACGTAGGCGCCGGGCGCCTGCTGCGGTTCGTGGCACAGGGCCCAGGGCCCGAGGCGCCAGGGTTCGTCGTGCAGCTGCACCCCCCAGTGCGCCGGCGGGTCGCCGGCCGCGGCGTCGTGGTTGCCGCGCACCAGGTGCAGCTGCAGGCCGGGTGCCGCCGGATGGGCCTGCATGAGCTGCAGGGCCGACTGCACCGCCTCCAGCATGACCGTGCTGCGGCCGCGTGCGGCATGCAGCAGATCCCCCAGCACCACCAGCTGCACCGCGCCACGGGGCGCGGCGGCGGCGGGCAGCGACGGCAGGTCGTCCAGCAGGCGGCGCAACTGGTCCAGCGTGCCGCCGGTGGACGCCTCGGGCACCGGCACGCCCAGACGCCGGAAGCTGGCGGCCTTGCCGAAATGCAGGTCGGCCACCAGCAGGGCATCCACTCCGGGCAGCCAGGCGGCCCCCGAGGGATGCAGCAGCAGATGCCATCCCGGGGCCAGCGTCGCCGGCGCCCAGGGCGTGCGGGCGGTCAGGGCCGTGCGCCCGGCAACAGCAGGGCCAGGGCGTGTTCCAGGCCTTCGCCGGGACTGCGGCGGAAACCACTGCGGGCAAAGCGCTGCAGGCGGCCCACACAGAACGCGGTGATGACCGAGGCGTCGCCCTGGGCATCCACGGTGGGGGTGGCCGCACCACCGGCGGCAGCGGCTTCGCGCAGGTCCTGGCGCAGGGCGGATTCGATCTTGTCGAAGAACAGGTTCATGCGCTGCTGCAGGCGCTCGTTCTCGAACACCAGGGCATCGCCCACCATGACGCGGGTCATGCCGGGGTTCTTTTCACCGAACTGCAGCAGCAGGGCCACCAGCTTGCGGCAGCGGGCCGTGGGCTCGGGCTCTCGCTCGGCCAGCTGGCCGATGAGGCCGAAGACCGACTGCTCGATGAACTCGATCAGGCCTTCGAACATCTGGGCCTTGCTGGCGAAATGGCGGTAGAGGGCTGCCTCGCTGACCTCCAGGCGCGCGGCCAGGGCGGCGGTGGTCACCCGCTCGGCACCGGGTTGTTCCAGCATGGTCGCCAGGGCCTGCAGGATCTGCACCCGGCGCTCACCGGGGCGGGGCCGCTTGCGACCGGCCGGCGGGGCATCGGCGTCGGCATCGACGGGAGCAGAAGACTCGGACGGCAGGGATGTCATGGCAGGAGATCCGTGGAGGCCTGGGCCGGTGCGCGGATTCTCGCACAGCCCGATACATCCGCTTACCGTCGCTCACCAGCGGGGCTGCGGCCTGCGGGGCTAGTGGGTGGCCGCATTCAGCGGGATGCGGATGCACAGCCCGCGGCCGTTGGCCCCCGCCCCGAACTCCAGCCGGGTCTGGTGCACGCGGGCGATGCTGTCGGCAATCGCCAGGCCCAGACCATTGCCCTCGCCCACGGTGCCGGGCACCCGGTAGAAGCGCTGCAGCACCCGCTCGTGCTCCTGCGCCGGAATGCCCGGGCCGTCGTCCTCGACCTCGACCCAGCTGTAGGGTGCCGGGCCGGACGTCTGACCGCAGCGCAGGGTCACGCGGCCGCCGGAGGGGGTGTACTTGACCGCGTTGTCCACCAGATTCATGAGCAGTTCGCGCAGCAGCCAGGCATGGCCCATCGTGCGGGCCGCAGACACCTCCAGCCCGATGTCCAGACCGCGCTCGGTGGCAGCGTCCAGGTGCACGTCCAGCACGGTCTCGCACAGTTCGACCAGATCGACCTGCTGGCGGGCATGGCTCTCGCCGGCCAGGGTGTCGGCCCGCGACAGGGCCAGCAGCTGGTTGGCCAGCTGCGAGGTGCGGCGCGTGGCGGCCCGCAGCCGCAGCACCTGCTCGGCCCGCAAGGTGAGCAGGTCGCCGCTGCCCAGGCTGCGCGCGCCCTGCGCCCAGGCTTCCACCTGCGCCTGCAGGCCCGCCAGGGGCGTGCGCAGCTGGTGGGCGGCATCGGCCACGAAGCGGCGCTGGGCATCGGTCTGCGCGTCCACCAGCGCCAGCAGGCGGTTGAGCGAGTCCACCAGCGGGCGCACCTCGGCCGGCGATGCGCCGGCGTCGAAGGGCCGCAGGTCGCCCGGCGACCGGTTCTCGACCGCCTGCTTCAGGTCGATGAGGGGCTGCAGGGCCCGCGCCACACCCCAGATGACCGCGGCAGCCGCCACCAGGAACAGCAGCAGGTTGGGCAACAGCACGCGGGTGAGCACGTCGCGCAGCCAGTGCTGGCGCGGATCGGTTCCGTCGGCCAGCATGACCACCAGCTCGCCGGCATCGGTCCGCACCCGCTGGGCCACCAGCCGGTAGGTGACGCCGCCTTCGACCACGCTGAGGAATTCGGCGTTGTCGGTGGTGGGCAGCACCGTGGGCAGCCACCGTTCGCCCAGCAGCAGCACGCCCTGCGCGTCGAGCACGCCCAGCGTGGCAGCGCCCTGACTGTCCTGCAGGAATTCCAGCAGCGACGGCGCCAGCAGCAGCGACAGCCCGGGTTGCTGGATCAGGTCCTCGGCATTGGGGACCAGGAGCGGCACGGCCGACGCCCTGGGGCCGACGATCTGGGCCTTCACCACCGAGTCGGCCAGCATCGGCACCAGGCGCTGCAGGCGCTGGTCCTGCTGCAGGGCCGCCGTGCCGGCCGCCTGGTAGTTGATGACCACGCTGATGACGGCGATCAGGGCGATGGTGGCCAGCAGCAGCACCAGCAGACGGCGCTGCAGCCCGCCGATCACGCCGCTGGAGAACACCGCCTCAAGCAGCCGGGGTGCTTTCAGTGCCATCGCCCGCTGCCTTGATCTCGAGCCGGTAGCCGAAGCCCCGGATGGCGCGCAGCGCGATGCCGGCCGGCTCCAGCTTGGCCCGCAGGCGGGAGACATACACCTCGATCGCGTTGGGCGTGATCTCCTTGTCCCAGCCGGTCAGGGCCAGCAGCAGCTTGTCCTTGGCGGCGGGCTTGGGCGCCTGCAGCAGCAGGTACTCGAGCACCGACCATTCGCGCGGCCCCACATCGAGCGTCTGGCCGGCCAGCAGCAGGCGCCGATGCGCGGTGTCCATCTCCAGCGGACCGAAGCTGAGCACCGCCGAGGTGGCGGCCTGCGAGCGGCGCAGCAGGGCCCGCAGGCGGGCCAGCAGTTCGGGCAGCTCGAAGGGCTTGACCATGTAGTCGTCGGCACCGATGTCCAGCCCGTGCACACGGTCGTGCAGCGCATCGCGGGCGGTGAGGATGAGCACCGGCATGGCCTGGCCGTTGCTGCGCAGGCGTCGGGTGAGCTCCAGACCGTCCATGCCGGGCAGGCCGATGTCGACGATGGCGGCATCGAAGCTCTCGGCCTGCAGCGCCTGCTCGGCGCGTTCGGCGCTGCCCACCCAGTCGACCGAATAACCGGCGTCGCACAGCCCCAGCTTCATGCCGCTGGCGACCATCACGTCGTCCTCGACCAGCAGCAGTCTCATCGCTTGATCATGGTGCCGAAGGGCTCGTTGCCCAGCACTTCGAGCAACAGGGCGTGGGGCACGCGGCCGTCGATGATGTGGACCGCATTCACGCCGCTGCGGGCGGCATCGACGGCGCCTGCGATCTTGGGGATCATGCCGCCGGAGATGGTGCCGTCGTCCACCAGCTCGTCGATGCGGCGCGGGGTGAGCTCGGACAGCAGCTGGCCGTCCTTGTCGAGCACGCCACGGATGTTGGTGAGCATCAGCAGCTTCTCGGCCTGCAGCACGGTGGCGAGCTTGGCGGCCACCACGTCGGCGTTGATGTTGTAGCTCTCGTTCTGGTCGCCGAAGCCGATGGGGCTGACCACCGGGATGAACTGGTCGTCCTGCAGTGCCTTGACCACCGACGGGTCGATGCCGACGATGTCGCCCACCTGCCCCACGTCGTGCTCGCGCGAGGGGTCCTTGGTGTCGGTCAGGCGCAGCTTGCGGGCGTGGATCATGGCGCCGTCTCGGCCGGTCAGGCCGACCGCCTTGCCGCCGGCCTGGTTGATCAGGCCCACGATGTCCTGCTGCACCTCGCCGGCCAGCACCCACTCCACCACTTCCATGGTCTCGGGGTCGGTCACGCGCATGCCCTGGATGAATTCGCCCTTCTTGCCCAGGCGCTGCAGCAGGGTCTCGATCTGCGGACCGCCGCCGTGCACCACCACCGGGTTGATGCCCACCAGCTTGAGCAGCACCACGTCCTCGGCAAAGGCGGCCTGCAGGGCCGGGTCGGTCATGGCGTTGCCGCCGTACTTGATGACCATGGTGCGGCCGTGGTACTTGCGGATGTACGGCAGGGCCTGGGCGAGAACGCCCGCGCGGTCGAGCGGGGACAGGGGTTGGGTCGTGTCGGACATGGGCGAGGCGGGGGTGAAAGGGGACGGGTTGAAGCAGCCCCCGATTCTAGGGATGCCTCCCCGCCCTGCCCTGCAGCAGGTCCACCACCGGACTCAGAAATGGATGCCGCGCATCATCTGCTGCATGGCGATCGCCTCGGGAGAGAGCTGGGGCTTGGCGCCCTTGTCACCCTTGGCGGCCGACGAGTCCGGGAACATGCGGAAGCTGGTGTTCATGACGATCTGGGCCACCCGCGGCACCAGCGCATGCATCACCTGCCCGGTGATGCCCAGGCGGGTGGCGATGCGCACCGGCCGGAAGATGCAGGCCTGGGCGATCATGTCGGCCGCCTCCTCCGGTGCCAGCGTGGGCACGTTCTTGTAGATCTGGGTCGGCGCGATCATGGGCGTGCGCACCAGCGGCATGTTGATGGTGGTGAAGGTCACGCCCTGGTCGGCAAATTCGCTGGAGGCGCAGCGGGTCCACGCGTCCAGGGCCGCCTTGCTGGCCACGTAGGCCGAGAAGCGCGGGGCGTTGGTCAGCACACCGATGGAGCTGATGTTGACCACGTGGCCGCGCTTCCTGGCCACCATGCCCGGCAGCAGCCCCATGGTCACCCGCAGGCAGCCGAAGTAGTTGAGCTGCATGGTGCGCTCGAAGTCGTGGAAGCGGTCGTAGCTGCTCTCGATGGCGCGGCGGATCGAGCGGCCGGCGTTGTTGATCAGGTAGTCCACGCCGCCGTGGTTCTGGATGAGCAGCTGCACGAAGCGGTCGCAGTCGGCCATGTCGGCGATGTCGGCCGGGTAGGCCACGAAGGCATAGCCCCGGGCCTTGGCCTCGGCGCAGGCTTCGTCGAGCTTGTCCTGGTCGCGGCCGCAGATGATGGTGGTCGCACCGGCCTCGGCGAACTTGTGGGCTGCCGCCAGGCCGATGCCCGAGCTGCCCCCGGTCACCAGCACCACCTTGCCGGCCACCGTGCCCTTGAGGCTGCGGTCGATGTGCAGGTCGGGGTCGAGGTGGCGCTCCCAGTAGTCCCACAGGCGCCAGGCGTAGTCGCGCAGGTTGGGGCATTCGATGCCGCTGCCCTTGAGCGCCGCCAGGGTCTGGCGGCAGTCGAAGCGGGTCGGGTAGTTGACGAAGGTCATCATGTCCTCGGGCAGCCCGAGGTCCTGCATGACGGCGCGGTACACCCGGCGCACCGGGGCCAGCGCCATCAGGCCCTTCTTGACGCTCTTGGGAATGAAGCCCAGCAGCGCCGCATTCACGAACAGGTTCATCTTGGGCGCGTGCGCGGCACGGCTGAGGATGTCCAGCACGTCGCCCACGCGGTAGCCCACCGGGTCGACGAGGTGGAAACATTCACCGCCGGCGCGCTGGCCGTGGCTGATGTGGTCGAGCGCGGCCACGACGAAGTCCACCGGCACGATGTTGATGCGCCCGCCCTCCAGGCCCACGCTGGGCATCCAGGGCGGCAGGATCTGGCGGATGCGCTGGATCAGCTTGAAGAAGTAGTAGGGCCCGTCGATCTTGTCCATCTCGCCGGTGCGGCTGTCCCCCACCACGGCGGCCGGGCGGTACACCGTCCAGGGCAGCCTGCATTCCTTGCGCACGATCTTCTCGCTCTCGTGCTTGGTCATGAAGTAGGGGTGGTCGATGTTCTCGGCCTCCTCGAACATGTCCTCGCGGAACACACCTTCGTACAGGCCGGCCGCTGCGATGGACGACACATGGTGGAAATGGCCGACCGCGATGGCGCGGGCGAACTCCACCGTGTTGCGGGTGCCGTCGATGTTGACCTTGACCTGGCTCTCTTCGTCCGCCTCCAGGTCGTAGACCGCGGCCAGGTGGAAGAAGTGGTCGATCTGGCCCTTGAGGGCGCGGACGTCGTCGGCGGCCACGCCCAGCTTCTTCTCGGTCAGGTCGCCGAACACCGGTACCGCACGGCTGGGCCCCACGCCCCAGAACTCGCGCAGCTGGGCCACCTTGCCCTCGCTCTCGCGCCGGATCAGGAAATGCACCACCGCACCCTTGCGTTGCAGCAACCGGGCGACCAGCCGTTTGCCGATGAAGCCGGTGGCACCGGTGACGAAGTAATGCATGGGGAATCTCCTGTATCGGGTTCGTGTGTCGGGACGCCGCCGATTCTGTCGTGCCGCCATCGGCTTGCGATTCCGAACAAACCCGTGGCAGCGGGGCCGGCCGCCCGTTTTTAGTCAGGCGTCCCTACACAGTCCCTGCGGTGGCCGACACCATGCGGCTTCCGCCGTGGCCCGGCCACGTCCCTTCCCCCGCATCAGGAGAGCACCATGGTCAAGAAGGTCAGCAAGAGCAGCAACGCATCGTCCGCCACCAAGGCATCGGGCCAGTCGGCCCTGTCGGGTGCCATCAAGGATTCGGCCCAGCAGATCTGGCTCGCCGGACTGGGTGCGTTCTCCAAGGCCCAGGCCGAAGGCGGCAAGGCCTTCGAGACCCTGGTCAAGGAAGGCCTGTCGATCCAGCGCAAGACCCAGGCCGTGGCCGAGGAGCGCATCTCGGAAGCCACCAGCCGGGTGAGCAGCATGGCCAACGACATTTCGTCCAAGGCCGCCGGCAAATGGGACAAGCTGGAGTCGCTGTTCGAGGAGCGCGTGGCCAAGGCCCTGGGCACCCTGGGTGTGCCGACCGCCCGCGACATCGAGGCCCTGATGGCCCGCATCGACGAACTCAACGCCCATGTGGCCCAGCTCACCGGCCAGGCTCCGGCCCGCAAGCGCGCCGCTGCCAAGCCCGCTGCACGCCCCGCCGCCAAGGCCGCCGTCAAGGTGGCGGCCAAGCCCGCCGCCAAGGCCCCGGCCCGCAAGCGCGCCGCTGCGAAGTCGGCCAAGTCCACCCCGGCAGCCTGACCGGCGCGGCGGCCGGGGTGACCCCGGGGGGCTGCTGCAGCGCAGCATGTCCCTGACGCCCACCGGCCTACACTCGGCCGCATGAACACCCCCCGCCGCAGTGCCACCCGCAAGGCACCGACCCGCCTGGCCCTGGCGCTGGCCGGCGGTGGTCCGCTGGGGGCCATCTACGAGATCGGCGCCCTGTGCGCCCTCGATGCCTGCCTGGATGGCCTGGATTTCAACCGGTTCGACCACTACATCGGGGTGTCGGCCGGCGGTTTCATCGCGGCCGGGCTGGCCAACGGCCTGACCCCCGCCGAGCTGCGCGACGCCTTCATCGACGACCGACCCGGCCCCGACAGCTTCGATCCGTCCTGGCTGCTGATGCCGGCCTGGGGCGAACTGGCCGGCCGTGCCGCGCGGGTGCCCGGGCTGACCGTCAGCGCGCTGCAGGCCTGGCTGTGGCAGGGCAAGTCGTTCACCAGCGCCTTCGAGCGCCTGGGGGCCGCCCTGCCCACCGGCGTGCTCGACAACGAGGCCATCCACCGCCAGATCGAGCGCCTGTTCAGCCTGCCCGGCCGCACCAACGACTTCCGGCAGCTCGCCACGAAGCTGACCCTGGTGGCCACGCAGCTCGACAGCGGCGAGGCCGCGCCGTTCGGACGACCCGGCTGGGACCATGTGCCCATCTCGCGCGCCATCCAGGCCAGCGCCGCCCTGCCCGGCCTGTTCCCGCCGGTCTGCATCGACGGCCAGCACTATGTGGACGGGGCGCTGAAGAAGACGGTGCATGCCTCGGTGGCGCTGGAAGACGGCATCGACCTGCTGATCTGCCTGAACCCGCTGGTGCCGTTCCGGGCCGCGCCCGACGCCCCGCGCCAGCGCGGCATCCCGGCACTGGTCGAAGGCGGTCTGCCGGCGGTGATGAGCCAGACCTTCCGCTCCATGATCCATTCGCGGCTGGCCCTGGGCTTCAAGCACTACGAGCGGACCTGGCCCGACACCGACATCGTGCTGATCGAGCCCGACCAGCGCGACGCCGAACTCTTCTTTGCGAACACCTTCAGCTACAGCCAGCGCCGCGAGATGGCCGAACACGCGTTCCAGCAGACCCGGCAGCTGCTGCGCCAGCGCGCCGGCGCACTGACGCCCCGCCTGGCCCGCCACGGCATCGCCCTGAACCGCGATGCCATCAGCGACCCTGACCTTCGCCTGCTGCCACCCCTGGGTCCGCGCCGGCCGGCGGCCCCCGATCCGGTGGCCCGCCTGCAGCAGGTGCTCGACCGTCTGCAGGCCGCCTTGCCGGCAACGCCGGCCCGACCGGCCCCATGACCGAACGCAAGCCGCGGCGCCGCACCGCCGAACGCATCCTCGAAACCACGCTGAGCCTGTTCAACCGGTTCGGCGAGCCCAATGTCTCGACCACGCTGATCTCGGCCGAGCTGGGCATCAGCCCGGGCAACCTGTACTACCACTACCCGGCCAAGGACGAGCTGATCAATTCACTGTGTCAGCAGCACGAACGTGCGCTGGCCGAGCTGCTGGGTGCGGCCGACGGGGTGCGGCATGTGGAAGACGCCTGGTTCTTCCTGCACTCGCTGTTCGAGATCATCTGGCAGTACCGCTTCCTGTACCGCGACCTCAACGACCTGCTGTCCAAGAACCGGGTGCTGGAGACCCGCTTTCAGGCCGTGCTGCAGGACAAGTCCCGCGCCATCCGCCAGATGCTGGCCAGCCTGAGCCGCCATGGCGCGGTGCAGATCGATGCCCGCGAGGTGGAGCCCACCGCCACCAGCATGGTGGTGGTGCTGACCTACTGGCTGAGCTTCGAATATGTGCGGGACCCGCGGCATGCGCTGGAGCCGGACAACGCCCAGCAGTCGCTCCTGCGCGGGGCCGGGCATGTGCTGCACCTGCTCGCGCCGTACCTGGAGCCGGCGCAACGCCGGCACCTGATCACGCTGATGGAGGCCTACCAGCGTTGAGCCAGCGCTCGACCAGCCGCACCCACAGCGTGGCGCCCAGCGGGATCAGGTCGTCGTTGAAGTCGTAGCTGGGGTTGTGCAGGGTGCAAGGGCCGCCGCCATGGCCCATCTCGCGGTGCAGGCCGTCGCCGTTGCCGATGAACACATAGGCCCCGGGCGTGTGCTGCAGCATGTAGGCGAAGTCCTCCGCGCCCATGGTGGGCTCCTGGTCGAGCACGCCGGCCTCGCCGACGATCTCGGTCATCACGCTGCGGATGAAGGCGGTCTCGGCCTTGTGGTTGATGGTGGGCGGGTAATTGCGGCGGAAGCTGAATTCGACCGTCGCACCGAAGGCCGCTGCCGTGTGTTCGGCGACCAGCTTCATGCGCGACTCGATCAGGTCGAGCACCTCGAAGGTGAAGGTGCGCACCGTGCCCTGGATGACGCAGCTGTCCGGCACCACGTTGGTGGCCTCGCCGGTGTGGATCATGGTGACCGAGATGACGCCCGCGTCCACCGGCTTCTTGTTGCGGGTGATGATGGTCTGGAAGGCCTGCACCATCTGGCAGGCCACCGGCACCGGGTCGATGCCGTTGTGGGGCAGTGCCGCATGCGAGCCCTTGCCCCGGATGGTGATGTGGAACTCGTTGCTCGACGCCATCACCGGCCCCGGACTGGCGGCGAAGCTGCCGACCTTCATGCCCGGCCAGTTGTGCATGCCGAACACCGCCTGCATGGGGAAGCGTTCGAACAGGCCGTCCTTGATCATCTCGCGGGCGCCGCCGCCGCCCTCCTCGGCCGGCTGGAAGATCAGGTAGACCGTGCCGTCGAAGTCGCGGTGGCGGGCCAGGTGCTGGGCCGTGGCCAGCAGCATGGCGGTGTGGCCGTCGTGGCCGCAGGCGTGCATGCGGCCCGGGTGGCGGCTGGCATGGGCAAAGGTGTTGTGCTCCTGCATGGGCAGGGCGTCCATGTCGGCCCGCAGGCCGATGGCCCGGCCACAGGCCCCGCCGTCACGGCCGTGCACGATGCCCACCACGCCGGTGGTGCCCATGCCCCGGTGGATCTCGATGCCCCAGTCGGTCAGACAGCGGGCCACCACGTCGGCGGTGCGCACCTCCTGGAAACACAGTTCGGGATGGGCGTGCAGGTCGCGGCGGACGGCCGCAATGGAGGCGGCCTGGGTGACGATGGAGTCGATCAGTTTCATGAGCGGGCGGTCATTCCTTGCGGCGGATCACGGTGGCGCGGGACGCGTCTTCCTTGTACGCATAGGTGCGCTCCCCGCCCCGCCAGGTTCCCAGCCACAGCATGTTGGCCGAGATGGCGTCGTGGTCGGTGTTGCTGAACGGCTTGTCGTAGGTGGTGACGACACCCCGGTAGGGCTCGCGCAGGTTCTCAAGGCCGTTCTTCAGGCCCTTGCCGCTGAGGTCGCCGCGCGCGACGAACATGGCGCGCAGCAGCAGGTGCACCGAGTCGTAGGTCTGGGCGGCCGACATCATGGAGCCGATGGGGCGTTCCTTGGAAAAGCGGGCATACCCACGCAGGAAGGCGCTGTTGCGCTCCATGAACGGGTTGGGCAGCACGGTCTGCACCATCAGGGCCCCTTCGACCGCGCCCTTGGACACCTCGAATGCCGAGCCGTGCGCCAGACCCCAGGGGCCGTACTGCGGCACGTTCCAGCCGGCGGCGGCGCGGGCCGCGGAAATCACGCCCTGCTCCGGCCCCACGGTCCAGCCGATCAGGACATCGGCGCCGGAATCCTTGAGCTGCTTCATCTCCTCGGTCAGCGACTTCACGCCCACCTTGAAACGCACCACGATGTGCGGCGTGAGCCCTTCGGCCTTGAGCGCGGCCTCCAGATCGCGCAGACCGCCATCGCCATAGCCGGTGGTGTCCACCAGCAGGGCCACCTTCTTGAGGCCACGCTTGACGATGTCGTCGACCAGGAACTTCGACTGCAGCTGGTCGCGGGCCGAGGTGCGGAAGATGAAGCTTTCGGCCGCCGGGTACTTGGCGGTGATGGCGGTGCCGGTGGCACACGTCACGATCAGCAGGTGCTGGTTGTTCTGGAACACGTCCAGCGCCTTCATGGCCACACCGGTGTTGCAGAAGCCGAGGGTGGCCGTCACCTTTTCCTTGAGCACCAGCTCTTCGGCATGGGCCAGGCCGGCATCGGGGTTGGCCTGGTCATCGCGGATCACCAGCTCCAGCTTGCGGCCCAGATAGCCGCCCACTGCGTTGATTTCCTCCACCGCCACCTGGGCACCCACGCGGGCGCTGTTGCCCATGTCGGCCGAGCCGCCGGTCAGGGGCAGGATCAGACCCAGCCGGATGGGCTGGGCCGCCGGCGCAGCGGGCGCCTGTGCCATGGCCGACGGCACCACGACCGACAGCGCAGTCGCCAGTGCCAGGACAAGTGAAGAGAGCGACGGCAAATGCATGTAGGGTCTCCATGGAAGGCTGCCGGGCCTCACATCCCTGAGGCCCCTTCAGCCGTTGTTCCTGCTGCGGGGGTCACGTGACCGGATCTGCGCCCGGTGACACGACTGTACAGGCTGAACGTGATACCCCACCCGGTTTGTCCTGATATCCTGACCCGGAACGCAGCACGCCTGCCACACCGCCACCGCTTCCATGACCGCCGAAACCCTCACCGTGCGCGGCGCCTGCCCGCACGACTGCCCCGACACCTGTGCCCTGATCACCACCGTGGAGAACGGCGTGGCGGTCAAAGTGCACGGCAACCCGGCCCACCGCCACACCGACGGCGTGCTGTGCACCAAGGTCTCGCGCTATGCCGAGCGCACCCACCATGCCGAACGCCTGCTGCAGCCGATGCGCCGCACCGGCCCCAAGGGCAGCGGCCGGTTTGAACCCATTTCGTGGGACGAGGCGCTGGACACCATCGCGGCGCGCCTGGGCGACATCGCCGCCCGGGATCCCCAGGCCATCCTGCCGTACAGCTACGCCGGCACCATGGGCCTGGTGCAGGGCGAATCGATGGCGGCGCGCTTCTTCCACCGCCTGGGTGCCTCGCTGCTGGACCGCACCATCTGCGCGGCCGCCGGCGGCGAGGGGCTGGTCCAGACCCTGGGTGCCAAGGTGGGCATGAAGGTGGAGCACTTCGCCCAGGCGAAGCTCATCGTCATCTGGGGCAGCAACTCCATCGGCAGCAACCTGCACTTCTGGAAGCTGGCCCAGCAGGCCAAGCGCGACGGCGCGCGGCTGGTGTGCATCGACCCGCGCCGCACCGAGACGGCCGAGAAGTGCCACGAGCACATCGCCCTGCGGCCCGGCACCGACGCCGCCCTGGCGCTGGCGGTCATGCACCAGCTCATCACCCACGACTGGCTCGACCACGACTACATCCGCGACCACACCCTGGGCTTCGAGGCCCTGCGCGAGCGTGCCCTGCAGTGGCCCCCCGAGCGGGCTGCCCAGGTGTGCGATGTGCCGGTGCAGCAGATCATCGATCTGGCCCGCGCCTACGGCACCACCCGGCCGGCTGCCATCCGCCTGAACTACGGCATGCAGCGGGTGCGCGGTGGCGGCAACGCGGTGCGTGCCGTGGCCTGCCTGCCGGCGCTGGTGGGCGCCTGGCGCGACCCGGCCGGCGGCGTGCTGCTGTCGAGCTCCGGGCAGTTCCCGGTGGAGCGCGCGGCGCTGCAGCGCCCGGACCTGCTGGCCGGCCGGCAGCCCCGCACCATCAACATGAGCACCATCGGTGACGACCTGCTGCGCGAGGCCTCGCCCGCCTTCGGCCCGAAGGTCGAAGCGGTGGTGGTCTACAACAGCAACCCGGTGGCCGTGGCCCCCGAATCCGGCAAGGTGGTGCGCGGCTTTGCGCGGGACGACCTGTTCACCGTGGTGCTGGAGCACTTCCGCACCGACACCGCCGACCACGCCGACATCCTGCTGCCGGCCACCACCCAGCTGGAGCACTGGGACATCCACACCAGCTACGGCCACACCGACGTGCTGCTCAACCGGCCTGCCATCGCGCCGGTCGGGCAGTCCCGCACCAACACCGAGGTGTTCCGCGCGCTGGCGCGGCGCATGGGCTTCACCGAGCCCTGCTTCGACGACGACGACGAAACCTTGTGCCGCCAGGCCTTCCGCCCCGAGGTGGTGGACTTCCAGGAACTGCTCGAACAGGGCTTTGCCACGGTGAATATCCCGGATGCGCCCTATGCGGACGGTGGCTTCCCCACCCCGTCCGGCCGTTGCGAATTCTTCAGCGCGCGACTTCAGGCCCAGGGTCTGGACGGCCTGCCCGACCACCTGCCCAACCATGAGGTCGCGGGCTCGTCGGCCGCCTACCCGCTGGCCATGATCTCGCCGCCGGCGCGCAACTTCCTCAATTCGAGCTTCGTCAACGTGCAGAGCCTGCGCGACATCGAGGGCGAGCCGGTGCTGGAGATGCATCCCGCCGATGCCGAGGACCGGGGCATTGCCGACGGCGACATGGTGCGCGTCTTCAACGACCGGGGCGAGTACCGCTGCCGGGTGAAGGTGGGCCGAAGGGCCCGCCACGGTGTGGTCAACGGCCTGGGCATCTGGTGGCGCAAGCTCGGTCCGGACGGCACCAACGTCAACGAGGTCACCAGCCAGCGCCTGACCGACCTGGGCCGCGGCCCCACCTTCTACGACTGCCTGGTCGAGGTGGCCCGGGCCGGCGAGGCCGCCTGATGGCGGGCCGGCGGGCCGCTGCGGGCATGGCCCTGCTGGCGGCCGCCCTGGCGGGTGGCTGCGCCAGCCACGCACCCGGGCCGGGCTACTACTGGCAGTCGGTCACCGGCCACCTGCGGCTCATGGCCGCCGCCCGCCCCATCGACGCCTGGCTGGCCGATCCGGCCACGCCGGCCGCCCTCCGCCCCAGACTGGAGCGGGTGCGCGAGATGCGCGCGTTTGCAGTCACCGAACTCGGCCTGCCCGACAACGCCAGTTACCACCGTTATGCCGACCTGGGCCGGCGCGCTGCCGTGTTCAATGTGGTGGCCGCCCCGAAGTACTCGCTGCAGCTGGAGCAGTGGTGCTTCCCGGTGGCAGGCTGCGTGACTTACCGGGGCTACTTCGACGAGGCCGCTGCCCGGGCGTTTGCCGCCAGCCTGCCGGCGGACCTGGAAGTGCAGGTGCAGCCGGTGCCGGCCTACTCCACCCTGGGCTGGACCAACTGGATCGGCGGCGACCCGGTGCTCAACACCTTCATCCACTACCCCGAAGGAGAGGTGGCCCGGCTGCTGTTCCACGAGCTGGCCCACCAGGTGGTGTACGCTGCCGACGACACCACCTTCAACGAATCGTTTGCCACCGCCGTGGAGCGCCTTGGCGGTGAACGCTGGATGGCCACCCGCGCCAGCGAGACCGCACGTGCCGAGTACGCCACCTTCGATGCCCGCCGTCGGGAGTTCCGGGCCCTGACCCGCGACATCCGCCGCCAGTTGCAGACGGTCTATGCCGACCCGGCGCTGGACGAGACGCAGCGCCAGACCCGCAAGACCGAGGTCATGACCCAGCTGCGCGAACGCCACGCATCGCTGCGGGCGAAGTGGGGCGGCTGGGCCGGCTATGACGCCTGGATCGCCCAGGCCAACAACGCCAGCCTGGCCAGCCAGGGCACCTACGACGAATGGGTGCCGGCCTTCCTGGCGCTGCACGAGCGCAGCGGTGGCGACTGGGGCCGGTTTTATGATGCGGTGCGCCAGCTGGCCCGCCAGCCCAAGGCCGACCGCCACGCCGCCCTGCGCGGCCTGACCCCGCCCTCCAACGAACGCTAGACCATGGCCGACATCCGCATCGAACGAGACCACGAACTGGGCCTGAAGGCCGCGCGCAAGCTGGCCTGGAAATGGGCCGAACAGGCCGAAGCCGAGTTCGACATGAGCTGCACCTACGAAGAAGGCGACGAGGCGGACGAGGTGCAGTTCACCCGCTCCGGGGTGAGCGGCTGCCTGCGGGTGACCGGCAACCGCTTCGAGCTGGACGCGAAGCTGGGCTTCCTGCTGGGGGCCTTCAAGGACCGCATCGAGAGCGAGATCGTCAAGAACCTCGACGAACTGCTGGCCGCAGGCAGCAAGCCGGCCGGCCGCAAGAAGAAGGGCTGAGGCCCGGTCAGCTCAGGCTCTCGATCAGGTCGATGTACTGCTGCATGGCGTCATCGGCCGAGGTGCCCTTCAGGCCGTTCCAGGCGTCCCACTTGGCACGGCCCACCATGTCGCCGAAACCGGGCTTCTTCTCGGCGTTGTCGCCGGCCGTGGCCTGCTTGTAGAGCGCGTAGATCTTGAGCAGCGTGGCGTTGTCGGGGCGCTCGCTCAGGTTCTTGGAATTCGCCACGGCGGCGTTGAAGCGGGCGGTCAGATCGGACATGGAGTCTCCTGCGGGTAAGGGTGTGTCCCGCTATCTTACGGTCCCGCCCGCTTGCACAATCGGCGCCAACCTAGAGAACCCCATCCAGATCCGGGAGCCCCCATGGAGCAACGCGTGGCCGCCGTCAGACAGGCCCTGACCAGCACCCTCGGCCTGAGCGGCGAGCGCATGAGCAAGGTCGACACGGCCTGGCTGCGCATGGACTCTCCGTCCAACCTGATGATGATCGTCGGCGTCTGGATCCTGCGCCCGGCCATCGATCCCGCGGCCCTGCAGCAGCGGGTGCGGGAGCGGCTGCTGCCCTACCGGCGTTTCATGCAGGTGGCGCGGGAAGACGCCGCCGGTGCGCACTGGAGCGACGACCCCGACTTCCGCCTGGAACGGCACCTGCAGAGCCGGCCGCTGCGCCGCCGCAAGGGCCAGACCGCGCAGCAGGCCCTGCAGGACCGCGTGGCCACCCTGGCCATGGAGCCGCTGGACCCGGACCACCCGCTGTGGCACTTCGAGCTGATCGAGCAGCACGACGGCGGCTCGGCGCTGATCGCGCGCATCCACCACTGCATCGCCGACGGCATCGCCCTCATCAGCGTGATGATGAGCCTGGTGGACGGAGGCGCGCTGCCGCCGCAACGCCGCGACAAGCCGGCCCGGGGCCACAGCAAGCCGCTGCGCGAAGGCGCCGAGGACTGGGTGGCCGACACCCTGATCCGGCCGCTGGGCGACATCACCGCCCGGGCCCTGGAAGCCGCCGGCGGCGGGGCCGCCAAATCGATCGCCCTGCTGTCCGAGCCGCACAAGGGCCTCGGCCACACGGTCGATCAGGCCATGGACATGGCCCGCCTGGGCGGCCAGCTGGCCAGCGACCTGGCGGCCCTGGCCCTCATGCCCGACGACTCGCCCACCCGCCTGAAGGGCCAGCCCGGACATGCCAAGCGGGTGGCCTGGTGCGCGCCGGTGCCGCTGGACGAGGTCAAGGCCATCGGCCGGGCCTTCCACTGCTCGGTGAACGACGTGCTGCTGGCCTGCGTGGCCGGCGCCATCGGCCACTACCTGCGCGACCTGGGCGATGACCCGACCGGTCAGGAAATCCGTGCCATGGTGCCGGTGAACCTGCGGCCCATGGAGGACGCCTGGAAGCTGGGCAACCGTTTCGGCCTGGTGCCGCTGCTGCTGCCCATCGGCACCGAACATCCGCTGGAGCGGCTGTTTGCGGTCAAGCGGCGCATGGCCGAACTCAAGGGCAGCCTGCAGCCGCTGCTGACCTTCGGCCTGCTGTCGGTGGCCGGCCTGCTGGTCAAGCCGGCTCAGGAGGCCATGCTCAGCCTGTTCGGCCGCAAGACCACCGCCGTCATGACCAACGTGCCCGGACCGGCGCACAAGCTCCAGGTGTGTGGCAGCACGCTGGAGCAGACCATGTTCTGGGTGCCGCAGACCGGCACCGTGGGACTGGGTGTGTCCATCCTGAGCTATGGCGGCGGGGTGCAGTTCGGCTGCATCGCCGACAGCGGCCTGTGCCCCGACCCGCAACAGGTGGTCGACCGGTTCACGCCGGAATTCCAGCGCCTGCTCACGCTCACGCTGATGCTGCCCTGGGGCGAGACCGACTGACCGGCGCCGCGCTCAGGCCAGCACCAGCCGCCGGCTGGCGATCTCCAGCAGGCCGTCGAAGATCAGGCTTTCCACCAGTTCGACTTCGGTCGACATGCTGGGCGCCATCTTCCAGCCGGCCCCCCCGGTCATGTAGCAGACCGGGTCCTCGCCGCAGTGGCGGCGCAGGTTCTCCACCATGCGCTGCACCGCGCCCGCAATCGCAAAGGTGCCGCCGCTGGTGAGCGCATCGCTGGTGTTGGTGGGAAAGTCGCGCACCTCACCGGTGGGTACATGCAGGCCGGCCGTGCCGGATTCGAGGGCCCGCAGCATGATGCCGTGGCCCGGCAGGATGATGCCGCCCAGAAACCGGCCTTCGGTGTCGATGCACTCCACCGTGACGGCTGTGCCCACCATCACCACCACACAGGGACGGGGCCGGCCCTGCGCCAGCAGCCGGTGGCGAGCGCCGATCATGGCGACCCAGCGGTCGGAGCCCAGCCGGGCCGGATGGTCGTAGCCGTTGACCAGACCCGCCTCGGCCTGGGAGGACACGACCCAGCGCGGGGTCACGTCCCACATTTCCAGCTGCTCCTCCACCCGGCGCTTGACGGCGTCGCCAGCCACCACGCAGCCCAGCACCCAGCTCGGACACGAGAGGCGGTTCCAGTCGCCGTCTTCCAGCGACTCGATGTTCTCCAGGAACTGGGCACCATGGGCCAGCAGGCGGGCACCGGGGCGGGGAGCGTCGTACACGGCCCACTTCAGGCGGGTGTTGCCGACATCGAGGGCCAGAAAACTCATGGGCGGATTATCACCAAGCGCCAAACTCGGGCATGCTGCCCTGCAGCAAGGCTCAGATCAGGCCGAGCCAGCAGGCGCGCTGGACCGCAGACAGCTTGTTGTCGGTCTGCAGCTTGGCCATGGCATTGGCCAGGTGGTAATTGACCGTGCGCTCGGTGCAGTCCATGCGGGCGGCCGTCTCGCGGGCGGTCAGACCTTCGAACGCCAGATTGAGGCTCTCCAGCTCGCGCGGGGTGAGCGAGACACGCTGCTCGGCAATCATGCGGCGCAGCATGGGCCACACATTGAAGGCCGACCAGGCCAATTGGGTGGCGTCGGCCCGGCTGGCAAACATGCGTGGGCTGAACATGAAGCATTCGAACGCGCGTCCTGCCGGCAGCGGAAACGACACCCACACCAGCGACTGCTGCCCGTGGGCCAGCCACAGCCGCCGCCAGCGGCCATCCTTCTCCCCGACCGCCTTGGAAATGTCCTGCCAGGCCACCAGGGGCGCATCGCTCTCGCGCCAGTCGGCACCGAAATCACTGCTCTCGGCCAGCGACAGCGCGGCACCCACAAACCGCGGCGGGTGGACCGCCAGCACCTCGCGGTCGTGGGGCGTGCCGGTGGGCACGGGCCCCAGCACCACCAGACCCTCGACACCCTGTTCGGCCAGTGCGGTCAGCCAGTCGGTCAGCAGGGCATCGACCCCCATGTTGTCAAAGTTGACAGGTAGGGTCATGGGTGTCCGATTCGGGCGACGCCGACAATGCCCGGTCCCTCCGGGCGGGGAATGCTTCCGATGAATGCAGTTTCACAGGAGACCATGTTGGCAATCGACCGTTTGTGGTGGCACAACGCCAGAGCACGACTGCGGCGCTGGTGGCGCGATGACGTGCTCAATGCACCCCTCGAGCCTATTTTGCACCCTTCGCGTCTGCGGCTGATGGGCATTGGTCTGTTCACTTGCTTCGGGCATCTGGCGTTCTACTGCATCTGGGCCTGGTGGATCCCGCAGCCGTATGAATCGGCTTGGGCGCGGGGATTCATGGTGCTGTCGTCGATCGTGTACTTCACGATCGGGTGGCGTCGCGACTTCAACAGTGCCTCAAGCAGCCGCTGGTTCAGTGCGGCCACATGGCTGCAGCTGCCATGGTTCTTCAGCTGGATGTACATCATGAACGACGGCAATGCGGTCTGGCTGGCCAGCCTGGCCGCCATGATCCTCATCCATTTCCACTTCACAGACTGGCGCCTTGCGATTGCCGGACTCGCGCTGGGCGCGCCCGCAGGGATGATGGCGGCATGGGCCGTGCATGGGCACGAGGTGCATCTGCCCGCCCCTGAACATCAGCTGATCATCCTCTTCGCCACTGCCATGGGGCTGCTGCTGGGCATGTCGAGCGCCAACCTGCGGCGGGTGCGACTGGTCAACACGCTGAGCACCATGGGCGTGATGGCCCATGAACTGCGCACACCACTGGCCACGGTGCACCTGATGGGCGACGTGCTGCGCAACATGGCCCAGCTGGATCAGCCCGAGGCCCGGCGCCGCAAGCTCGACGACCTGGGCCACCGCCTGCAGAACCTGGTCCGCGGCATGCACCGCCACATCGACATGCAGATCGCCAACGCACAGCTCATGCGACTGCCGCGGGAGCAGAGCCCTATCCAGGCCGGCGATCTGGTGACCAGCGTGGTCGACAACTACCCGTACCGGACCGCGCGCGAGCGCCACTGCGTGAGCGTGCACATCCAGGAAGACTTCCACTTCCGGGGGGCGCACCCCCTGTTCTCCAAGGTGCTGGCCAACCTCATCAAGAACGGCCTGCATGCCCTGGTATCGTCCAGCACGGCACTGTGTGCGGGCGACCTGCGCCTGACGGTGAGCGTGCGCAACCGCAGAGGCCGCATCGTGGTGGCCGATGACGGCATCGGCATACCGAATGAACTGCAATCGCGTATCTTCGAGCCCTTCTATTCCACCCAGGCGGGCGCCGGCAACGGCCTGGGCCTGAGTTTCTGCAAGAACGTGGTCGAGGACGCTCGCGGTAAGCTCAGCGTCCATTCACAATCCGGCAAAGGTGCCGTGTTCACCATCGAGTTGCCGCTGGTCCGTTCAGAAGCCCCGACACACCCGCCTGCACCGATCTCGCCCGATCCATGCCACTGACACTCCCGCTCATCCGCCGCCCCGGCAGCATCCTGTTTCTGGATGACGATGTCGACTATCTGGAGATGCTGGGCATGGTGATCCCCGGGCACATCCAGATCGAGCTGTTTTCCCGGCCTGCCGGTTTCGGCCGGCGCATGGAAGAAGAGACCGCCCGCTGGGAGGCCGACGCGCTGCTGCAGCTCCAGATGATCGACCGCTGGCGCAACGGCGTGCCCTTGCTGCCGCAGATCCTGAATTACTGGTCCACCCGCCCGGACCGGTACCGGCTGGTGCAGAGTTGCGTGGTCGACTACGCCATGCCCGGCACCGACGGACTCGCTGTGCTCAACACCCTGCTGGACTGGCCGGGCTCCCGTGTGCTGCTGACCGGGCAGGCCGACGAGCAGATCGCGGTGAAGGCCTTCAACAGCGGACTGATCGACCAGTTCGTGCCCAAGCAGACCCATGACATCACCCGGCACTTGCTGGCCGTGCTGCGCAAGCTGGCCCAGACGCCGCATGTTCGTCTCAATGCCCTGTGGCGCAGCGTGCTCACGCCGGAACAGCAATCGCTGCTGCAGATACCGGCGGCCACCGAGGCGCTGCAGCACCTCAGCCAGACCCGCTGGGTCGAGCACGTGGTGCTGGGTGCCCCTTTTGGCATGCTTGGGGCCACCACCGACGGTGCCTGTGAATGGCTGCAGCTCGAGCCGGTGGCCGGGCTGGCCGGACTGGCCGAACTCGCGGGTTCTGCCGGCATGGACTTCGACACCGTCCGCTCGGTCCGCGCCGGTGAACGTCTGGCAGCGGTGGAGCTGCACCAGCAGCTGGGCCTGAAGGGGCCCATCCAGGAGGCGCCGGCACAGCCTCTGGATGACGACGGGCTGCTGACCAGTGCCTTGTTCCCGCTGACGCCGACCGAGCACCCGCCCTTGCCCGCCTACCGTGCCGTATTGCGGGCCGCCGAACACCGCTCGGTGGACCAGACCTGACGGAGTGGTCGGTCAGTCAGCGCGCGCCCTGCGCATCCGGCGGGCGATTCCCCAGGTGTCGGGTCTGAACTGCGGCACCAGGTCAGCCATGACCTGCTCCAGGTGGGACAGCTCACTGTCGGTCAGCCCGGCATTCAGGGTCAATCGGACCATGGACCGGTTGCGGCTCGTGGCTGGCGGAAAGAAAATGGAACCGAACAAGCCTCGGTCTTCCATGGCATCTCGCAGATCGCGGGCAGCAACTTCGGTACCGATCTCCAGCGCAATGATTTGCTCGCTGCCGGGCAGCGCATAGCCCAGTGCCGACAGACGCTCCCGCACCCTGAGGGTATGCTCTTTCAGCCGTACCCTGGCTTCGCAGGCTCCTTGCAGCAGGCGCACTGTCGCCTGGAGGCCCGCCACCTCGTGCCCGAGCAGGCAGGAGCTGAACATCGTCGGGTAGCTGTTGGTGATGACGTATTGCCTCAGACAGGCCGGCAAGGTAAAGAACCCGGCGCGGCCTGCTACCGCCTTGGCCAAACTGGAGGAGATGAAATGCACACGGTGGCTCAATCCCAGTGCAGCAGTCAGACCTGCTCCGGCAGGACCATGGGTGCCCAACGAATGGGACTCATCCACCAGCAGCATGCAGCCGCGGCGTTCGGCCACCTCCACCATGGCCTGCAGGGGGCAGACATCGCCTGTCGTGCTGTAAACCGAGTCGACCGCCACCAGGCCCGGCCCATGCTGCAGCGCCAGCCGTTCCAGGTGTTCGGGATCGTTGTGCCGAAATGCATGAGCGACGGCGCCGGCTGCACGAATGCCCTCCCACAGGGAAGCATGGGCCAGCGTGTCGATGTAGACCGGACTGTCCTTCGGCGCCAGGCATTGCATGGCACCGATGTTCGCGGCGTACCCCGACTGGCACAGCAGTGCGTCTTCGTGGCAGGTCCAGCGTGCCAGCTCCAGTTCGAGTGCGCGCGCAGGATGCTCCTCACGCTGAAACAGCCCTGACTGAACCACCGCCTGGGTTCCATGCATCAGGGCCTTGACCTGGGCGGCCACGATGTCCGGGTGGCCCGTCACAGCCAGATAGTCATTCCCGTCCAGCCGGACCGCGTTCGGGCCGGGGGCCTGGCCCTCGAGCAGCGAGCGTCCACCCCAGTCCCGCTTCCAGCGGGGCTGAAAGTCGCGCTCGATGCGCCGAAGCAGACCGGCCGACAGGGCGGGTCGGTGCTGCACGGAACGGTGGGTGCACAGATCGGTTTCCATGGAGTACTCCAGTTAATGAAAAGGTACCCATTGGAAAAAACGCCAACCTTCGTGCAGACAGCGACCTGTCAGATCTGACAGCGCATGGCAGGGAGATCGGTCAGTTCTGGCGCCACGGCAGTCCCAGGAATCGCCAGCCACCCTGCCGCCCCCGATGGGCCTGCCCGTCCGGATCGCCTTCGAAGCCGTCGAGGATGTTGTAGGCCTCGATGCCCAGCTGGGTGGCCCGGCGGGCGGCAGCGACCGAGCGCACGCCGCTGCGGCACAGCAGCACCACCTTGCGCCCCTGGGACGCAGCCCGGATCTGCTCGTCGAAACCGGGGTTGAGCGCCATGCCGGGCCACTGCTTCCAGGCCACGGCCACCGCGCCGGGCACGAAGCCGACCCATTCCCGCTCGGCGTCGGTGCGCACGTCCACCAGCACCGCCTCGCCCGCCTGGGCCCAGGCCCAGGCCAGCTGCGGCGACACGTCGCCGGCGTAGCTGGCATCGGCCACCTCGCGGGGCTGCATGAGGGCAGCGCCATCCACATCGTGCCGCAGGCCGGAGGTCAGATTGGCCGGCACGGCTTCGTCGATGCGGCGCGGTCGGGGCAGCTGCAGGCTGTTCATGAGCGACACGAACGCCGCCTCGCTGCGCCCGGCCAGACGGGGGTTGTGCAGCTTCTCGTGGCCGATGGTCGAGTGGGTTCGACCCTGGTAATCGTGCCCCGGCCACACCGTGGTGTCGTCCGGCAGCCGGAACAGGACTTCGGTGATGCTGCGATACAGATCGGCGGCACTGCCCGACTGGAAGTCGGTCCGGCCGCAGCCGCCGATGAGCAGCGTGTCGCCGGTGAACACATGGTTGCGCCAGAGGAAGCTCATGCTGCCGGCGGTATGGCCCGGGGTGTGCAGGGCGCGCAGCGACTCCTGACCGAAGGAGAGGGTGTCGTCCTGCTGGAGCTGCGTGGCCGCGGTGCCGATGCCGCAACCGGCCGGAGCGGCCAGCCGGGCGCCCGCCAGTTCGGCCAGACGCCCGGCGCTGGTGATGTGGTCGGCATGGGCGTGGGTTTCCACCGCCCAGACCAGGCGCAGCCCGTGGTCCCGCAGCACGGCGAGGTCGCGGTCGATCTGTTCGTCCACCGGGTCGATGATGAGTGCGTCCCGGCTGACGGGGTCGAACAGGATGTAGGTGTAGGTGCTGGATGCGGGGTCGAACAGCTGCAGGGGCTTCATGGGGCGGTCGGGGTGGTTCGGAGGGACCATTCTGGTGCAGCAGGCCTGTGGAGGAAATAAATTCAAGGCGGTCAGCAAGATTTTTCAAGATCGCTTCAAATGCTGACAGTTTTCTGGCGATGGGGGTCCGGATGGCGACAACTTGGACCCCCATGTGCGTAGAAACCCTGCCGACCGGCAGACCGGGTTGGGTTCATCATTCGCGGCCCGTTTCATTTTGTTCACCCCTTTGGAGACATCCATGACAGAGAAGAAGACCGTCACGTCCCGCCGCGGCATGCTCAAGGGCGCCGCCGTTGCAGCCGGTGCCATGTCGGTGCCGATGGTGGCCAGTGCTCAGACCACGACCCTGCGCTTCCAGTCGACCTGGCCCTCGAAGGACATCTTCCACGAGTACGCCAACGACTTCGCCAAGAAGGTGAACGACATGGCCGGTGGCCGCCTCAAGATCGAGGTGCTGCCCTCCGGTTCCGTGGTGCCGGCCTTCCAGCTGCTTGAAGCCGTGAACAAAGGCACCCTGGACGGTGGCCACGGCGTGATCGCCTACCACTACGGCAAGAACTCCGCCCTGGCCCTGTGGGGTTCGGGCCCGGCCTTCGGCATGGACCCCAACATGGTCCTGGCCTGGCACAACTACGGCGGCGGCAAGGAGCTGGTGGCCGAGATCTACAAGTCCCTGAACATGGACGTGGTGTCCTTCCTGTACGGCCCGATGCCCACCCAGCCGCTGGGCTGGTTCAAGAAGCCGGTGGCCAAGGTCGAGGACATGAAGGGCCTGAAGTTCCGCACCGTGGGCCTGGCGGTCGATGTGTTCACCGAGATGGGCACTGCCGTGAACCCGCTGCCCGGTGGCGAGATCGTCCCCGCCCTGGACCGTGGCCTGATCGATGCCGCCGAGTTCAACAACGCGTCGTCCGACCGCCTGCTGGGCTTCCCCGATGTGGTGAAGAACTGCATGCTGCAGAGCTTCCACCAGTCCGGCGAGCAGTTCGAGATCCTGTTCAACGGCGCCAAGTACAACGCCCTGAACGCCGAGCTCAAGGCCATCATCGACTACGCCGTGCAGGCCGCCAGCGCCGACATGTCGTGGAAAGCCATCCAGCGCAACTCGCAGGACTACATCGAGCTGAAGAAGCAGGGTGTGAAGTTCTACAAGACCCCGGACGCCATCCTGCGCGCCCAGCTGGCTGCCTGGGACAAGACCATCGCCAAGAAGGCCGCCGAGAACCCGCTGTTCAAGAAGGTGCTGGATTCCCAGCGCGCCTTCGCCCAGCGTGCCGGCCAGTGGCAGAACGACTACATGGTCGACTTCAAGATGGCCTACAACCACTACTTCGGCCGCAACGCCAAGAAGAGCTGATCGTTCGTGGATCGCAAAGGGCGCCTGCGGGCGCCCTTTTCTCTTTCGGAAGCTGACATGCAAAAACTATTACTCACGGTGGATCGGCTGTCGACTTGGTTCGGCAAGATCTGCGCCTGGACCGTCGTTGGTCTCACCCTCCTCATCACCTGGGAGGTCTTCTCCCGGTACGTGCTCAACAACCCGCATGCCTGGGTGCTGGATGCCCAGATCATGCTGTACGGCGTGCTGTTCATGACCGCCGGCGCCTACACCCTGGCCAAGAGCGGCCACGTGCGCGGCGACGTGCTCTACGGCTTCTTCCAGCCGCGCACCCAGGCCTGGGTCGACCTGATCCTCTACATCGTCTTCTTCCTGCCCGGCATCATCGCACTGACCTATGCCGGCTGGTTCTTCTTCCAGGATTCCCTGGCCATCAAGGAACAGACCTTCAACGCCGACCCGCTGCCGGTCTACCCGTTCAAGTTCGTGGTGCCCCTGGCCGGCGCCTTCCTGCTGCTGCAGGGCATCGTGGAAATCATCCGTTGCGTCATCTGCATCAAGACCGGCGAGTGGCCCTCGCGCGAGGAGGATGTGGAAGAAGTCGACGTGGACAAACTCAAGCAGATGGTGAACGTGAACGACGCCGACATTGAAGCGCTGGACCAGCTGGCCCCGGCCAAGAAAGGTGGCCAGTGATGAAGATCCGCAAGGAACTCTGGTTCGGCTTCTCGCTGATGGGGCTGATCATTGCAGCCGCCCTGACCATGGTCTTCAGCGTGGAGACCATGACCAACGGCCACTACGGCCTGCTGATGCTCTCGCTGGTGGTCGTGGCCATCATGCTGGGCTTCCCGACCGCCTTCACCCTGATGGGCATGGGCATGATGTTCGCGTTCTTCGCCTACCACTCGGGCGACCAGACCGCGGCCGGCGCCATGAAGCAGACGCTGGACCTGATGGTGCAGCGCGCCTTCTCGGTGATGGGCAACGACGTGCTCATCTCGATCCCGCTGTTCGTGTTCATGGGTTACCTGGTCGAACGCGCCAACCTGATCGAGAAGCTGTTCCACAGCCTGCACCTGTCGCTGGCCCGTCTGCCCGGCTCGCTGGGCGTGGCCACGCTGGTGACCTGTGCCGTGTTCGCCACCGCCACCGGCATCGTGGGCGCCGTGGTGACGCTCATGGGCCTGCTGGCCCTGCCGCAGATGCTCAAGAACGGCTACGACGTGCGCCTGTCGGCCGGTGCCATCACCGCCGGCGGCTGCCTGGGCATCCTGATCCCGCCGTCGGTGCTGCTGATCGTCTATGGCGCCACCGCCGGCGTGTCGGTGGTGCAGCTGTACGCCGGCGCCTTCTTCCCCGGTCTGATGCTGGCGGGTCTGTACATCGCCTACTTCATCATCATGGCCAAGATCAAGCCGGCCTGGGCACCTGCACTCACCGCCGAACAGCGCATGGTGCCGCTGCCGCCGCAGCTCAAGGCCATCGGCGCCACCAGCGACGGCTGGGCGCTGGGCAACCTGATCAAGGCACTCAAGGGCCGCAACAACCAGAACGTGTCGACCAAGTACCTGCTGGGCCAGCTGGCCATCGTGCTGGCACCGGCCGTGCTGTTCGCTGCCGTGTCCTACGCCAGCTACCTGAACGCCACCACCGTGGTGGTGGAAGAGACCTACACCGAGCTGCAGGCCATGGGTTCGGGTTCGAGCACCGAGGCCAGCGGCGAGGACGAAGGGGGTCTGGCCGAGCCGGAAGGTGTGTCGGAGCCGGAAGGCGCTGACGACGGCGTGGCCCTGCCCCCGGGTGCCGAAGACGACAAGGCCCAGGCCGAGGAAGCCGCAGCACCGGCCGCTGCCGATGCAGTGGCGCTCCCGCCGGGTGCCGGTGGTGCGGCTGCCGAGGGCGCTGCCGCAGGTGCCACCACCAAGCCGGCGTCCACCGGCTTCTGGATCGGGTTCGGTGTCGGCGCGCTGGCGCTGGTGGCGTTCTACTGCATCCTCAGCCATGCCCGGCTGGAGATCTTCAAGATGCTGCTCTCCAGCTTCTTCCCGCTGCTGGTGCTCATCCTGGCGGTGCTGGGCTCGATCGTGTTCGGTCTGGCCACGCCCACCGAGGCAGCGGCCGTGGGCGCGTTCGGCGGCTTCATCCTGGCCGCTGCCTACCGGCAGCTGACCTTCAACGTGGTCAAGGAAAGCGTGTTCCTCACCGCCAAGACCAGCGCCATGGTGTGCTGGCTGTTCGTCGGCTCGGCCATCTTCTCGGCAGCGTTCGCCCTGCTGGGCGGCCAGGAGCTGGTGGAGCAGTGGGTGCTGTCGATGAACCTGTCGAAGACCGAGTTCCTGATCATGTCGCAGGTGCTGATCTTCATCCTGGGCTGGCCGCTGGAGTGGACCGAGATCATCGTGATCTTCATGCCCATCTTCATCCCGCTGCTGGACAACTTCGGGGTCGACCCGCTGTTCTTCGGCCTGCTGGTGGCCCTGAACCTGCAGACCGCCTTCCTGAGCCCGCCGGTGGCCATGAGCGCGTTCTACCTCAAGGGCGTGGCACCGAAGCATGTGACGCTGAACCAGATCTTCGCCGGCATGCTGCCGTTCATGGGGATCCAGATCATCGCCATCATCCTGCTCTACCAGTTCCCGGCGATCGGCATGTGGCTGCCGGAGGTGCTGTACCGGTAAGCCGGAGACAGTTCCTCATTCCTCCAGGGGCGCGAAAGCGCCCCTTTTTCATGGTCGGTCCGGATGGTCGATTCCGACGAATGGGGTTACCATTGACGTTTACGTTAACGTCAATCCAGCTGCCACGTCCATGCCCAACGCCGCCGACGTCCGCCTGCCCTTCCCCACTGCCGCCATAGAGGCCGCCAAGGGCAGTGCCTGGGCCGCATGGCAGATCGACACCGGCCTGCGCAAGCCGGTGGACCTGAAGGCGCTCGATCCTTCGGCCAAGCCCTTCTCCAGCGGGGACAAGGCCGCCGACAAGACCGCCCTGGAAGCGCTGGCCGGCCAGATCGACACACTGCAGAACCTGTTCCATGCCGACGGCCGCCACCGCCTGCTGGTGGTGCTGCAGGGCACCGACACCTCGGGCAAGGACGGCACGGTGCGCAGCGTGTTCGCGCGCACCAGCCCGCTGGGTGTGCACACCGTGGGCTGGAAGGCCCCGACCGAGCTTGAACGCGCCCACGACTACCTCTGGCGCATCCACCAGCGCATGCCGGGCAACGGCGAGATCATGGTGTTCAACCGCAGCCACTACGAGGACGTGCTGGTGCCAGTGGTGGAGGGCTGGATCGATGCCGACATGCAGCAGCGCCGCTTCCGCCACATCAACGATTTCGAGCGCCTGCTGGCCGAGACCGGCACCGTGATCCTCAAGTTCATGCTGCACATCGACCGCGACGAACAGCGCCAGCGCCTGCAGGACCGCATCGACGACCCGCAGAAGCACTGGAAATTCAGCCGTGGCGACCTCGACGCCCGCCTGAAATGGGACCACTACCAGCAGGCCTACGGCCAGTTGCTGGCCGCCACCAGCACGCCCTGGGCACCCTGGACCGTGGTGCCGGCCAACTCCAAGACGCACCGCAACCTGATGATCGCCACCCTGGTGCGCGACTGCCTGCGTGCCCTGGACTTGCGCTTTCCGCCCGAAGACCCCACGCTGCATGGCCTGCGCGTGACCTGAGCCGCCTCACCGACCTGACCCGATCCCCCGAGAAGAGAGAGACACCATGACCCAGCTTTCCGCCGACTACCAGGCCCTGGCCAACTACCGGCCGACCCACAAGGTGCGCTTCGTCACCGCTGCCAGCCTGTTCGACGGGCACGACGCGGCCATCAACATCATGCGGCGCATCCTGCAAGGCATGGGGGCCGAGGTGATCCACCTGGGTCACAACCGCAGCGTGGACGAGGTGGTGACCGCCGCCCTGCAGGAAGACGTGCAGGGCATCGCGATCAGCTCCTACCAGGGCGGCCATGTGGAGTACTTCAAGTACATGGTCGACCTGCTGCGCCAGCGCGGCGGCTCGCACATCCAGGTGTTCGGCGGCGGCGGCGGCGTGATCGTGCCGGCCGAGATCAAGGAGCTGCAGGACTACGGCGTGGCCCGCATCTACAGCCCGGAAGACGGCCAGCGCATGGGCCTGCAAGGCATGATCGGCGAGATGGTCATGCGCTGCGACCAGGACCTCACGCCGCACGCCCCCAAGGACCTGAGCGCCATCACCGGCCATGGCGAGATGAACTGGCGCGCCCTGGCCCAGCTCATCACCGCGCTGGAGAACGGCAGCGCCGACAGCGCCCTGGTGGCCTCGGTGCGCCAGGCCGCCGCCGCGCGCCAGGTGCCGGTGCTGGGCATCACCGGCACCGGAGGTGCCGGCAAATCCAGCCTGACCGACGAACTCATCCGCCGCCTGCGCCTGGACCAGAACGACGCCCTGCGCGTGGCCGTCATCAGCATCGATCCCTCGCGCCGCAAGAGCGGCGGCGCCCTGCTGGGCGACCGCATCCGCATGAACGCCATCAACCCGTGGCAGCAGGGCCCGCGCGTGTTCATGCGCAGCCTGGCCACGCGCGACTTCGGCAGCGAGATCAGCGCCGCCCTGCCCGACGTGGTGGCCGCCTGCAAGGCCGCCGGCTTCGATCTGGTGGTGGTGGAAACCTCGGGCATCGGCCAGGGCGATGCCGCCATCGTCCCGCACGTGGACGTGCCCATGTATGTGATGACGCCGGAATTCGGCGCCGCCAGCCAGCTCGAGAAGATCGACATGCTCGACTTCGCCCAGTTCGTGGCCATCAACAAGTTCGACCGCAAGGGTGCGGCCGATGCGCTGCGCGACGTGGCCAAGCAGGTGCAGCGCAACCGCGAGGCCTGGGGCACGCCCACCGAGCAGATGCCGGTGTTCGGCACCATGGCCGCCCGCTTCAACGACGACGGCGTGACCGCCCTCTACCAGGCCCTGCGTGGCCGGCTGGCCGAACTCGGCCTGCCGCTGACCGAGGGCCGGCTGCGGCCGGTGGCGGTGCGCCACAGCACCAACCAGACGCCCATCGTGCCGGGCGCGCGCACCCGCTACCTGGCCGAGATTGCCGACACGGTGCGCGGCTACAAGCAGCGCGCCCGCCAGCAGGCCAAACTGGCCCGCGAGATCCAGCAGCTGCGCGCCGCCGCCGAGATGCTGCGCGTCGAGAAGCCCGAGCGCTCGCGCGCGGCCGAGGCCACCATCGACCTGGCCCAGGTGCGTGAACTCGACCAGGACCCGGCCGCCCGCAAGCTGCTGCAGCAGTGGCCCGACATGCAGAAGGCGTATGCCGGCGACGAGTACGTGGTGAAGATCCGCGACAAGGAGATCCGCACCGCGCTCACCACGAAGTCGCTCTCGGGCACCACCATCCGCAAGGTGGCCCTGCCCACCTACGAAGACCACGGCGAACTGCTCAAGTGGCTGATGCTGGAGAACGTGCCCGGCAGCTTCCCCTACACCGCCGGCACCTTCGCCTTCAAGCGCGAGGGCGAGGACCCGACCCGCATGTTCGCCGGCGAGGGCGATCCGTTCCGCACCAACCGCCGCTTCAAGCTGCTGTCCGAAGGCATGCCGGCCAAGCGCCTGTCCACCGCCTTCGACTCGGTCACCCTCTACGGCAACGACCCCGACCTGCGCCCGGACATCTACGGCAAGATCGGCAACTCCGGCGTGAGCATCGCCACGCTGGACGACATGAAGGTGCTCTACAGCGGCTTCGACCTCTGCCACCCGGCCACCTCGGTGTCCATGACCATCAACGGCCCGGCGCCCAGCATCCTGGCGATGTTCATGAACACCGCGATCGACCAGAACCTGGAGAAGTTCGAAGCCGAGAACGGCCGCGCGCCCACCGACACCGAAGCCGCCAAGATCCGCGAATGGGTGCTGGCCAACGTGCGCGGCACGGTGCAGGCCGACATCCTCAAGGAAGACCAGGGCCAGAACACCTGCATCTTCAGCACCGAGTTCAGCCTGAAGGTGATGGGCGACATCGCCGAGTACTTCGTGCACCACGACGTGCGCAACTTCTACTCGGTCTCCATCAGCGGCTACCACATCGCCGAGGCCGGGGCCAACCCGATCAGCCAGCTGGCCTTCACGCTCTCGAACGGCTTCACCTTCGTCGAGGCCTACCTGGCCCGGGGCATGCACATCGACGACTTCGCGCCCAACCTCTCCTTCTTCTTCAGCAACGGCATGGACCCGGAGTACACCGTGATGGGCCGCGTGGCGCGCCGCATCTGGGCGGTGGCCATGCGCGAGAAGTACGGTGCCAACGAGCGCAGCCAGAAGCTCAAGTACCACATCCAGACCTCGGGCCGCAGCCTGCATGCGCAGGAGATCCAGTTCAACGACATCCGCACCACGCTGCAGGCGCTGATCGCCATCTACGACAACTGCAACAGCCTGCACACCAACGCCTTCGACGAGGCCATCACCACCCCGACCGAAGAGTCGGTGCGTCGGGCCATGGCCATCCAGCTCATCATCAACCGCGAATGGGGACTGGCCAAGAACGAGAACCCGAACCAGGGCGCCTTCATCATCGACGAGCTCACCGAGCTGGTGGAAGAAGCGGTGCTGGCCGAGTTCGAGAAGATCGCCGAGCGCGGCGGCGTGCTGGGCGCCATGGAGACCGGCTACCAGCGCGGCCGCATCCAGGACGAGTCGATGCACTACGAGATGCTCAAGCACACCGGCGAGCTGCCCATCATCGGCGTCAACACCTTCCGCAACCCGCACGGCGATGCCATCCCGGAGAAGCTGGAACTCGCCCGCTCGACCGAAGAGGAAAAGCAGAGCCAGCTCCAGCGGCTGGCCGACTTCCACACCCGCCACGCCGGCGAGGCCCCGGCCATGCTGCAGCGCCTGAAACAGGCGGTGATCGACAACACCAACGTGTTCGAGGTGCTGATGGACGCGGTGCGGGTGTGTTCGCTGGGCCAGATCACCAGCGCCCTCTTCGAGGTGGGCGGTCAGTACCGCCGCAACATGTGAAGCCGTCCGGCCCGCCGCCCTGTGTGCTGCTCAACCCGCACGCCCAGGGGGGTCGGGTGGCGCGTCTGTGGCCGGTGCTGCAACGGGTGCTGCCGGCCCTCGACCCGCAGGCCAGCCTGCGGTCGCTCGACACCCCGGCCGAAGCCGCCCGGGTGATCGGCGCATTGCCGGCCGGCACGCGGGTGGTGGCCGTGGGGGGCGACGGCACGCTGCACCGCTGGCTGCCCGCCCTGATGACCGCACAGGCCGAGCTGGCGGTGGTGCCCATGGGCAACGGCAACGATGTGGCCCGCGCCCTGGGCCTGGTGCCGCTGCGCACGGCGGAATGGGTGAGCGGCTCCACCGACACGCTGGTGCGCCGGCTGGCCCACGCGCTGCGGGCGCCAGCGCGGCCGATCGACCTGGGCCGGGTGGAATGGACCGACGCCGACGGACAGCCGCAAGTGCGGCCCTTCATCTCCAGCCTGACGGTGGGCTTTGATTCGGCCGTGGTGCGCCGCACGCTGGATGTGCCCTCGGGCCTGCGCGGACTGCCGCGCTACCTGTGGGCCACGCTGGGCGAACTGGTGCACCTGCGCAACTGGTCCTTGACGGTGACGGCCGACGGCAGTGCGGTGCACCAGGGCCCTGCCCTCATGGCCTCCAGCCTGAACACGCCCACCTTCGGCGCCGGCATGCCGGCCGCGCCCGATGCCCGCATCGACGACGGCCAGCTCGATCTGCTGCTGGCGGGCCGCTTCGGGCGGCTGGGCGCCCTGGGCATGCTGCCGCGGCTGCTGACCGGCACCCACCGGGGCCATGCCCGGGTGCAGATGCTGAGGTACCGCGAACTCGCCATCAGCAGCCCCGCCCCGGTGCCGGTGGCCGCCGATGGCGAATGGCTGGGCCGCACCGCCCGGCTGCGGGTGGTGGTGCAGCCGGCTGCGTTGCAGGCGGTGCGCCAGGGCTGAGTCAGGCCGGCACCAGGCGGTCCGGATCGATCGGCAGGTTGAGCAGCAGGTTCTGCGGCTTGAGCTTGAGCAGGCCATCGGCATTCATGGCCAGACCCAGGTAGATCGGCCGGCCTCGCAGGCCTTCGGCCAGGTCCTCGCGCAGCGGCGCATCGGCGGGCAGCTGCAGCCGGAACAGGCTGATCAGCCGCTGCTGCCGCGCCTCGTCCACCGGCCGGCCTTCGTACAGGTCGTTGAGCAGCGCAGTGGATTCGGCATCCAGCCCCAGGTGCCAGCGCCAGGCCGGATCGTCCACCCGGGCCTCGGGCGTCACCGTGGCCGTCAGGCCGTGCACGTGGGACAGCCAGCGCTCCAGCACCCGGGCCAGGGCCTTCAGGCCGGACTGGCTGCGGGTCATGGTGAGCGTGAGTCCATGCGAGAGGTGCTGCTGCACCTCGTGGGTGGCGTCCAGCACGAAGGGGTGGTGGTCGTTGACCGCGCGGCTGGCCAGGTAGGCGGCGGCGTTGCCGTCGTCCAGCACCCGCACCTGGGCCTGGGGCACGCTGGCGCCGGCCTGCCGCAGCAGGCTGCCGATGCTGCCCAGGCCGCCGGTCTCGTTCAGGCGGTCCAGCGTGTCGGCATCGCCCAGCAGCACGCGGCCGTCCTGCACCCGCACCCGTTGCCGGCGGAACAGCAGCTCGGCGGCACGCCACTGCCAGGCGTCGTCCACCGTCTCCAGGGCACGACCGGCAATGGCCTGCACCAGCAGGTCCAGGAACAGCGGCGGCAGCTGGATGGCCCCGCTGCGGAAGAAGCTGCACCACGCCGCCTCCAGCGTGCCGGCGCCCTGCACCGCGTCGCGCAGGGCCAGGAAGAGGCGGTAGTTGTCGCGCACATCGGGGTCGCGCAGGGCCTGGATCTGCCCCGGCAGCACGCTGCGCAGCGGGTCGAGCAGCAGGGCCTCGTGCAGCCCCTGTTCGGCCACGCACGACTCCTCCACCAAGGCCAGCTCGGGCCGCTGCAGCCAGACCCGCCAGTAATCCGGCGTGGGCACGCAGTGGCCGCGCGCATCGCGGCCCAGGGCGGACAGGCCGCAGCCGGGCCAGAGGAGGGCAGCGGACGAAGTGGGGGAGGCGGGGGCAGAGGTCACGGCGGGCACGCAGACAGGTGGGGTTGCGGCCGCAGCCGCGTGGAACCCCGGGATTGTGCGGCAGTGGCCTTGTCCCCATGCGGTCGCTGGCGACAATACCGGCCATGAACACCTACGTGAGCCTGATTGGCGTTCCCACCGACATCGGCGCCGGCGCGCGCGGCGCCTCCATGGGGCCTGAAGCCCTGCGCGTGGCGGGCCTCGCCTCCGTGCTGGCCGGCCATGGGCTGGATGTGCTGGACCGGGGCAACCTGAGCGGCCCGGCCAACCCCTGGCTGCCGCCGGTGGACGGCTACCGCCACATCGACCAGGTCGTCGAGTGGAACCGCACCCTGCACGAGGCCGTGCACGCCGAACTGCACGGGGGCCGCATGCCCATCGTGCTGGGCGGCGACCACTGCCTGGGCCTGGGCTCCATCAGCGCGGTGGCCCGCCACTGCCGCGAGACGGGCCGGCGCCTGCGGGTGCTGTGGCTGGACGCCCATGCCGACTTCAACACCGCCGAACTCACCCCCAGCGGCAACCTGCACGGCATGCCGGTGGCCCTGTTGTGCGGCATGGGGCCGGCGGCGCTCACCGGCATCGGCGGCACCACGCCGGCCATTCACCCGTCGGTGGTGCGGCAGATCGGCATCCGCAGCGTGGACCCGGGCGAGAAGCGCCTGGTGCACGAGCACGGGCTCGAGGTGTTCGACATGCGCTACATCGACGAGATGGGCATGCGCCACACCATGGAGCAGGCCCTGGCGGGCCTGGATGACGACACCCACCTGCATGTGAGCTTCGACGTGGACTTTCTGGACCCCGCCATCGCCCCGGGCGTGGGCACCACCGTGCCCGGCGGCCCCACCTACCGCGAGGCGCAGCTGTGCATGGAGATGATTGCCGACACCGGGCGCCTGGCCTCGCTGGACGTGATGGAGCTCAACCCGGCGCTCGACGAACGCAACCGCACCGCGCTGGTGGCCGTGGACCTGATCGAGAGCCTGTTCGGCAAGTCCACCCTCATGCGGCAGCGCGCGCCGCGCGCATGAGGTCCACCGCCTTCTCGGCCATCATGATCACCGGGGCATTGGTGTTGCCCCCCACCACCTCGGGCATGACCGAGGCATCCACCACCCGCAGGCCGTCCATGCCGTGCACCCGCAGCTGGGCGTCCACCACCGCACCGGCGGCGGCATCGGGCCCCATGCGGCAGGTACCCACCGGGTGGTAGATGGTGTCCGCATGCCGGCGCACGAACTGCTCGATCTGGGCATCGGTCTGCGCGTCGGCACTGGCCGCCGACTCGCGCCCGCCATGCCGCGCCAGCGCCGGCTGGCCCAGGATGCGCCGCACCTCGCGGAAACCCCGCACCAGCCGGGCCACATCGTCCGGGTCCTGCAGGAAGGCCGGGTCGATCAGGGGCGCGACCTGCGGATCGGCGCTGGCCAGCCGCAGGGTGCCCCGGCTCTTGGGCCGCAGCAGGCACACATGGCAGGAATAGCCATGGCCCAGCACCGTCTTGCGGCCATGGTCCACCAGCTTGCCGATGACGAAGTGCAGCTGCAGGTCGGGGATGGCTTCGGACGGCTGGCTGCGGATGAAGCCGCCGGCCTCGGCAAAGTTGGTGGTGAGCATGCCCCGACGGTGCCGTCGCCATTCAACGATGCCGCGCAGCGCCGCCCAGATGCCGCGCGGCGAGATGCCCAGCAGGTCCTTCACGCCGGGCGCGTTCATCACCAGCACCACGTCCACATGGTCGTGCAGGTTGGCGCCCACGCCGCTCAAGGGGTGCAGCGGCTCGATGCCCACCCCGCGCAGGTGATCGGACGGGCCGATGCCCGAGAGCATCAGCAGCTGCGGTGAACCGAAGGCCCCTGCGCTCAGCACCACCTCGCCACCGGGCTTGCAGGACAGCTGCTGCAGCGGGCCACGGCCGGCATCAGCACGGTATTCGATGCCGGTGGCGCGCAGGCGGCCGCCGGCACCGGGGGTGGTCAAGACCCGGCACACCAGCGCACCGGTGACCACGGTGAGATTGGCACGCCCCAGACTTGGCGTGAGGTAGGCCTTGGCGGCACTGAAGCGCTCGCCGTTCCTGTGGGTGACCTGATAGACCCCCACGCCCTCCTGGTCGGGGCCGTTGAAGTCGGGGTTGAACGGATGGCCTGCCTGCTGGCCGGCCTCCACGAACGAAGGCAGGAAGCTGTTCGGGCTGCACAGGTCCATGACGTTGAGCGGGCCGCCCTGGCCATGCAGGGCATCGGCGCCGCGCTCGTTGTGCTCGGCCCGCTTGAAGTAGGGCAGCACCTCGTCGAAGGACCAGCCCGGATTGCCCTGGGCGGCCCAGGCGTCGTAGTCCTGCCGGTGGCCGCGGGCGTAGATCATGGCGTTGATGGAGCTGGACCCCCCCAGCACCTTGCCGCGCGGCTGGTAGCCCCGGCGGCCGTTCAGGCCGGGCTGCGGCACGGTGTCGAAACACCAGTTGGCCTGGCCGTTGCGGGCCATCAGGGCCAGCCCGGCCGGGCAGTGGATGAGCACGCTGGCATCCGGCGGGCCGGCCTCGACCAGGGCCACCCGCACCGCAGGGTCCTCGCTGAGCCGGCCGGCCAGCACACAGCCGGCCGAGCCACCGCCCACGATGATGTAGTCGTACATGCCTGTCTGTCTCCATGGTGAGCCGCGCGCCCCGGGTGGTGCGCGACAATCGCCGGGCAAGTTAGCACAGGGCCTGCGCGCCCTTTAGGCAGCACCGCCTAGGAATGACGCCACAGCGACCCGTGCGGCATGAATCGCCGGGTTTCCCCCAACATCGACACGAGGTTTATTGAATGAGCAGCATCCAGACCGTGGGCATCATCGGCTCGGGCACCATGGGCAACGGCATCGCGCAGGCCTGCGCCACCAGCGGCATCCGCGTGGTCATGGTCGACATTGCGCAGGCCGCCGTGGACAAGGGCCTGGCCACCATCGCCGGCAGCCTGGACCGGCTGATCAAGAAGGACAAGCTCACCGCCGAAGGCAAGGCCCAGGCGCTGGCCCTGATCAAGGGCTCCACCAGCTACGACGACCTCAAGGGCGCCGACCTGGTCATCGAGGCCGCCACCGAGAACGAGGCGCTCAAGGTCAAGATCCTGCAGCAGCTCGACGGCCTGCTGGCGCCCGAGGTGATCGTGGCCACCAACACCAGCTCGATCTCCATCACCAAGCTGGCCGCCGCCACCCAGCGTGCCGACCGCTTCATCGGCATGCACTTCTTCAACCCGGTGCCGCTGATGGCGCTGGTGGAGATCATCCGCGGCCTGCAGACCAGTGACGCCACGCACGACGCGGTCAAGGCCCTGGCCGAGCGCCTGGGCAAGAGCCCGATCACGGTCAAGAACGCGCCGGGCTTCGTGGTCAACCGCATCCTGGTGCCCATGATCAACGAGGCCTTCTTCGTGCTGGCCGAAGGTCTGGCCACCCCGGAAGACATCGACGCCGGCATGAAGCTCGGCACCAACCAGCCCATCGGCCCGCTGGCCCTGGCCGACATGATCGGCCTGGACGTGTGCCTGGCGGTGATGAACGTCTACATGGCCGAGTTCAACGACAGCAAGTACCGCCCGGCCCCGCTGCTCAAGGAAATGGTGGCGGCCGGCTGGCTGGGCCGCAAGACCGGGCGCGGTGTGTACACGTATTGACCCCACCCGATCGCCGGCATCCGATCGGCAGGATCCCGCCTGTACAATTTTCTGTACTTGCACAGACGGTTCCTGCCATGAACGCCATCAGCTACACCGCCGCCCGGGCCAACCTGGCCCACACCATGGATCGGGTCTGCGAAGACCATGAGCCCCTGATCATCACGCGCAACGGGCAACCGTCGGTGGTGATGTTGTCGATGGAAGACTTCCAGTCGCTGGAAGAAACGGCTTATCTGCTGCGCAATCCCGAAAACGCCCGGCGCCTGTTGTCGGCGGTTGAATCCCTGGGCGCGGGCAAGGGCAAGACCCGGCAGCTGGTCAAGTGAAGCTGGTCTTCGCAGAGGAAGCCTGGGAGGACTACCTCTACTGGCAGCAGCAGGACAAACGCACCGTCAGGCGCATCCATGAATTGATTGCCGCCACCCAGCGCGACCCGTTTTCCGGCATTGGCAAACCGGAGCCCTTGCGGCATGCCCTGGCCGGTTTCTGGTCTCGCCGCATCACCGACGAACACCGCATGGTGTACCGGGTCGAGCAGGACGCACTGCTGCTGGCCCAGCTTCGTTACCACTACTGAACCACCCGCCTGGTCACCAAGGAATCGTCAACCCATGGTGGTCGAAAAATCCACCGTTGCTGCCCTCGGGCAGCGTGTCCATCACCTGCAGCAGCTCCTGCGCAGCCACGGCGGGCGGGCGCACGTCCAGGCCGGTCTTGGCGAAGGGTTGTGACAGGGCGGTGTCCACCGTGCCGGGGTGCAGGGCCACACACAGGGCCTGCGGGCAGCGGCGGGCCAGTTCGATGGCCGCCGTGTGCACCAGCTGGTTGAGTGCGGACTTGGAGGCGCGGTAGCCGTACCAGCCGCCCAGGCGGTTGTCACCGATGCTGCCCACCCGCGCCGAGATGAAGGCCGCCACGCTGCGCCCCTGGCGCGGCAGCAGCGGCAGGCAGTGCCGCATGACCAGCGCCGGGCCGATGGCGTTGACCAGGAACAGCCGCTGCAGCGCCGCTGCGTCCAGGTGGTTCCAGCTGCGTTCGGGCTGTACGGCGCCTTCGTGCAGGATGCCGGTGGCCACCACCAGGCGGCGCAGCGGCAGGCCGGTGCGTTCCTGCTCGCCGGCGATGTGCTGCGCCACACGGGCCACGCTGGCCTCGTCGGCGTAGTCGAGGCCGGGTGCGGTGCGCCGGCCGATGGCCAGCACCGTGTGGCCCTGCTCGCGCAGGCCCTCGGCCAGTGCGGCACCGATGCCGCCGGTACCGCCGAGCACCACGGCCAGGGCGGGAGAGTCGTGGGTGGAGTCCATGGCGGCCCATCATAGGAACGACCGGTCGGCGCTGCCGGCCGCGGTGGCGATGGCCGCAGCCGATCCGGGGCCTTGGCCGTGCCGGCGGACGGGCCTGCAGACCCCGGCGCTACCATGCGCCGCATGGAACAACACGACTTCGATCTCTTCGTCATCGGTGGCGGCAGCGGCGGTGTGCGCGCCGCCCGCATGGCCGCGCAACGCGGCGCCCGCGTGGCCCTGGCCGAGGTGCTGGGCACCAGCGGGCTGGGCGGCACATGCGTGAACGTCGGCTGCATTCCCAAGAAGCTCTACAGCTACGCCGCGCACTATGCCGAGGCGTTCGAAGAGGCGGCCGGCTTCGGCTGGGACACCGCGGGCGGCACGCTCGACTGGGCACGGCTGAAGCAACGCCGCGCCGCCGAGATCAGCCGACTCAACGGCATCTACGGCAACCTGCTGGGCGGCTCGGGTGTCACCCGCATCGACGGCTTTGCGCGCCTCACCGGGGCGCATTCGGTCAGCGTGGCCACGCAGCAGGCCGACGGGTCGACCACGCACCGCGACTTCACGGCGGCCCACATCCTGATCGCCACCGGCGGCACACCCTTCGTGCCGGACTTTCCGGGGCGCGAGCATGTGATCACGTCCAACCAGATCTTCGACATCGATCCCTTCCCGCAGCGGCTGGTGGTGGTGGGCGGCGGCTACATCGCCTGCGAGTTCGCGTCCATCTTCAACGGCCTGGGTGCGAAAGTGACCCAGCTCTACCGGGGCGAGCAGGTGCTGCGCGGCTTCGACGACGAGATCCGCCACTTCGTGGCCGGCGAGATGGTCAAGCACGGCGTGGACCTGCGCCTGGGCGCCGAGGTTCGGTCGGTGCAGAAGCAGTCCGACGGCCTGCTTGTGACCCTGCAGGACGGCCGGACCCTGGTGGCCGACGCGGTGCTCTACGCCACCGGCCGCGTGCCGCTGGTGAAGGACCTGGGCCTGGACACCGTGGGCGTGGCCCAGGGCAAGCAGGGCGAGGTGCGGGTGGACGAGAACTACCGCACCAGCGTGCCGCACATCTTCGCGGTGGGCGATGTGACCGACCGGGTGCAGCTCACGCCGGTGGCCCTGGGCGAGGCCATGGTGGTGGTGGACCAGATCCTGGGCGCCGCGCCGGGCAAGGCGCCGCGCAGCATGAGCTACGAGTACATCCCCACGGCCGTGTTCACCCACCCCTCCATAGGCACCGTGGGCCTGAGCGAACAGGCGGCACGCGAACGCTACGGCGACGTGACCATCTTCCGCAGCGAATTCAAGGCGCTGCGCCACACCCTCTCGGGCAGCACCGAGCGCACGCTCATGAAGCTGGTGGTGGACACCGCCAGCGACCGGGTGGTGGGCCTGCACATGGTGGGCGCCGAGGCCGGCGAGATCGTGCAGGGTTTTGCGGTGGCCATGAAGGCCGGCGCCACCAAGGCGGTGTTCGACAGCACCATTGGCATCCACCCCACGGCAGCCGAAGAATTCGTGACCATGCGCGAGCCGGTGCGGCGCTGAGGACGGGCCGGCCGCCGGTTCAGACCAGCAGCACGGCCACGCCCGCCAGCGTGTGCAGCCACAGCCCCGGGGCCAGCCAGCGGACATAGGCCCAGCCACCGGACACGGCCGCGGTCACGGTCTTGCTGGCTGCATGCACCAGCAGGGCCAGGACGACGGCGCGCTCGGCCACCGGATCCGGCGGCCCCCCGGTGAACACGGCGGCCAGTGCCGCGTGCAGATCCGCCAGCGATCCCAGCACCACCCCGGCCAGCAGACCGGCGTCGCCCAGCCAGCGCTGCAGCAGGTGGACCAGCACCTGCACACCCGCCAGCAGCGCAGCCACCGCCAGCGCCCCGCGCAGGCTGAACATGCGATCCGATCCCGAGCCGGCCAGGCCTTCGATGCGCGGTGTGGCCAGCGGCCCTTCGGCCGGGCCGGGTTCGGTCGCACCGTGCACCAGCCAGAGGCCTGCGGCCAGCGCCAGACCCGCCGCGACCACCGCCGACAGGCCCACATGGGGCAGCCAGGCCGGCATCACGGCCGCCGCCACCATGACCATCTGCACCTGTGTGGCCACGCAGCTGAGCAGGCCGCCGCCGGCCAGCACCCGCACCGCCGCCCCGGGCTCGCGCGCCGACACGCCCAGGGTGGCAATCGTGGCCGTGCTCGACGCCAGGCCGGAAGCCAACGACGACAGCACCACCGCGTGCCGCGCCTGCAGCAGCCGGCGGGCCAGATGGGCGCCCGACTGCACCAGCAGCAGCAGCGACAGCAGCTGACCCACGCGCTGCGGGTTCACCGTGTCCCCCAGCATCTGCCGGTCGGGCAGCAAGGGCAGCACCACCAGCAGGAGTGCGGCGAGAACGATGCCGTCGCGCACCTCGGCCGGGCGCAGCCAGTGCAGGGCAAAGCCATGCAGGCGCTCGCGGGCGGCCAGCAGGGCGGTCAGGCCCACGGCCAGTGCGGCCGCCGGCAACAGGCGCCAGGTGCACAGCACGCCGATCAGGTAGGTCAGCAGCAGCGCCACCTCGGTGGTCACGCCGGGATCGTCGGACCGGTCGCGCGCGTAGGCCACCACGCCCAGCGCCGCCACGAAGGCCGCGCCCACCACGACCAGGCCGGTCACGCCGCTGAGCGCAGCCGCCGCCCCCATGACGCAGGTCAGGGTGAAGGTGCGCAGGCCGGCCAGGGCGCGGGTCGGTCCGCTGCCCTTGCGGCGCTCACGCTCGATGCCCACCAGCAGCCCGCAGCCCAGCGCCGCGCTCAGCACGGTGGCTGCGCGCAGCAGGTCGGGATCGAGGGAGCTGGTCATGGTGGTGAAGCGGGTACTGCACGGGCCACAATAAGCCCATGCAACGATCGCCCGACTTTACCGCCCCCCTCTTCTTCACCGACCCGGCCGCCGCCCTGCAGCAGGTCGAGCGCATCTACCAGCACAACGTCGACTTCCTGCGCCAGGCGATGCGCGAGTTCGTGGCCGGCGGCGATTTCCAGCACACCCACGTGCGGGCCTGCTACCCCTTCGTGCGGCTGCACAACCCCAGCGTGCTGCGCCAGGGCGGGCCCTCCCGGCTGAGCTACGGCTTCGTGGCCGGGCCGGGCAAGTTCGAGACCACCCTCACCCGCCCCGACCTCTACGCCGACTACTACCTGGAGCAGTTCCGCCTGCTGCTGGCCAACCACGGCGGCGAGCTGGAGGTCGGCACCAGCACCCAGCCCATACCGATCCACTTCTCGTTCGCCGAGAACGACCACATCGAAGGCCAGATGGACGCCACCCGCCGCGCGCAGATGCGCGACGTGTTCGACCTGCCCGACCTCACCGTCATGGACGACGGCATCGCCAACGGCACCCATGTGCCGGCCCCGGGCGAGCCGCACCCGCTCTCCCTTTTCACGGCGCCCCGGGTGGACTACTCGCTGCAGCGGCTGCGCCACTACACCGGCACCTCGCCGACCTGGTTCCAGAACTTCGTGCTGTTCACCAACTACCAGTTCTACATCGACGAGTTCATCCAGCTCGGCCATGCCGAGATGGCCAACCCCGACAGCCCCTACGACGCCTTCATCGAACCGGGCAATGTGGTCACGCGCCGGGCGGGCCTGCCGCCCGAGTCCGACGATGCCGCCGGTCAGGCCCCGCCACGCCTGCCGCAGATGCCGGCCTACCACCTGATCCGGCGCGACCGCAGCGGCATCACCATGGTCAACATCGGTGTGGGACCGGCCAACGCTAAGACCATCACCGACCACATTGCCGTGCTGCGCCCGCACGCCTGGCTGATGCTGGGCCACTGCGCCGGCCTGCGCACCACCCAGCAGCTGGGCGACTATGTGCTGGCCCATGCCTATGTGCGCGAGGACCATGTGCTGGACGAGGAACTGCCGCTGTGGGTGCCCATTCCGGCCCTGGCCGAAATCCAGCTGGCCCTGGAGGCCGCCGTGGCCGACGTGACCGGCGTGCCGGCGCAGGAGCTCAAGCGCATCATGCGCACCGGCACCGTGGCCAGCACCGACAACCGCAACTGGGAGCTGCTGCCGGACAACACGCCGCAGCGCCGCTTCAGCCAGAGCCGGGCGGTGGCGCTCGACATGGAAAGCGCCACCATCGCCGCCAACGGATTCCGCTTCCGCGTGCCCTACGGCACCCTGCTGTGCGTGAGCGACAAGCCGCTGCACGGCGAGATCAAGCTGCCCGGCATGGCCAACCATTTCTACCGCGAGCGGGTCGACCAGCACCTGCGCATCGGCATCCGCGCCATCGAGTTGCTGCGCGAGCACGGGGTCGACCAGCTGCACAGCCGCAAGCTGCGCAGCTTCTCCGAAGTGGCGTTTCAGTGACTCCGGTGTCATGCGGATGAACACAACGGCAGCCCTCGCACCGACGATCGAGCTGCACGATGTCGTCAAGCGCTACGCCAGCGGCACCTTGGCGCTGCAGGGCATATCGTTCGACGTCGGAGCTCGCGAATTTGTCTCGCTGCTCGGGCCCTCGGGCTGCGGCAAGAGCACAGTGCTGCGACTGGTCGCCGGGCTCGATGAGGTGACCGGCGGACGCATCTCCTCACCCGCGCTCGGCAGCGCCACGACGAGCGACACCGCCTTTGTCTTCCAGGATCCGACGCTGATGCCCTGGGCCAGCGTGTTCGACAACGTCTGGCTGCCGCTGCGGCTGGCGGGGCAATCGAAGGACGACGCGACGGCTCAGGTGCGACAAGTGCTGGCTCTGGTGGGCCTGGCCGAGTTTGAAACGGCCTTTCCGGCGGAGCTGTCCGGCGGCATGCGCATGCGCACTTCGATCGCCCGCGCCCTGGTCACGAAGCCGCACGTGCTGCTGATGGACGAGCCCTTCGCCGCGCTCGACGAGATCACCCGGCAGCGGCTCAATGCCGACCTGCTGGCCTGGTGGCAATCGAATGCGCTGGCAGTGCTGTTCGTCACCCACAGCGTGTTCGAGGCAGTATTCCTGAGCCAGCGCGTGCTGGTGATGGGCGCACGGCCGGGCCGCATCGTGGCAGAGGTCGTCGTGGTCGAGCCAATGCCGCGCACCGCCGAGTTCCGCACCTCGCAGCGCTACGCTCAGACCTGTCGAGATGTGACGCGCGCTCTGGAAGTCGCCTCTGCTGCAGACGGGCTCAGCGCGTGAAACGCTGGATGCCGCTGCTGAGCGTGGTCGGCTGGTTGCTGGCCTGGGAGGCGCTGGTGCGTATCGCTCAGATTCCGTCGTACACCCTGCCCGCACCGAGCGTGGTGCTGCAGACCCTGTTTGCCAACCTCGGTTCGCTCTCCATGAGCTGGTGGTTCACGCTGAAGATCACTTTTGGCGCACTGGCGCTGGCCTGCCTCGGCGGCATGATGATTGCCGCGGTGTTCACCTTGTCGGCATCGATCGAAGCGGTGCTGCTGCCACTGGCGGTGGTGCTGCAGGTGACGCCGGTCGTTGCGATCGCGCCGCTGATGCTGATCTACATCGACAGCACCACCGCGGCGCTTTTGCTGTGCGCCTGGATCGTGGCCTTCTTCCCGATCCTGTCGAACACGGTGATGGGCCTGCGCGCGGCCGACCCCTTGCTGCGCGACCTGTTCCGGCTGTACCGAGCGACACCACTGCAGCGACTGAAGCTGCTGCTGATGCCGAGCGCGCTGCCTTACTTCGTCGCCGGGCTGAAGGTGTCGGGCGGACTCAGCCTGATCGGCGCCGTCACAGCTGAAATGGTGGCGGGCGCGGCGGGCCGCGAAACCGGGCTGGCCTCGCGCATTCTGGAGGCGAGCTTTCGCACCGAGACACCGAAGATGTTCGCCGCCTTGCTGTTGCTGGTGGCCACGGGTCTGATGATCTACGGTGCATCGAACGCGCTGTCGCGCCGGCTGCTGGCACGCTGGCACGCCGCGGAACAGTCTCGGGAATCGATGTAGTCCAGGAGGCCATTGATGTCGACTTTTTCTTTTCGCCTGGGTGCGGTCGCCTGTTTCCATGGGCTCATCGTCCTGAGCTGCCTGTCGCCATCCTCGGCGCACGCCGAGGACAAGATCCGCTTTGCCACCAACTGGAAGGCACAGGCGGCGCATGGCGGCTTCTACCAGGCGATCGCCGACGGCACCTACAAGAAGTACGGTCTGGACGTGACGCTGCTGCAGGGCGGCCCGCAGGTGAACAACCGGCCGCTTCTGCCGGCAGGTCGCATCGACTTCCTGATGACCGGAAACCTGCTGCACAGCTTCGACAACGTGAAGAACGGCGTACCGACCGTCGTCGTCGCGGGCATGTTCCAGAAGGACCCACAAGCCCTGATCGCCCACCCCGGCCAGGGTTACGAGAACTTCGGAGCGCTGAAATCGGCGCCCATGGCGCTGATCGCCAAGGATGCGCAATTCAGCTGGTGGGCTTGGCTGAAGGTCGTGCACGGCTTCCGAGATGAGGCACTGAAGCCTTACAACTACAACCTAGGTCCCTTCCTCGCCAACCCGAAGGCGATTCAACAAGGTTATTCGGTGGCCGAGCCGATCTATGTCGAAGGGCAAGGGCGCTTCAAGCCGGTGGTGCACCTGCTGGCTGATCACGGCTTCAGCACTTATTCGACGGTGATCGAGGCATGTGAACGCTGGTCAGGAACCGCACCTATTCGCTGGTGAGGTGGCGGTTTTCCATTTGAGCTGATCGACTGGACTTGGTTGGGGGTGCACCTGCCCGGCCGCCCTGCAGGGCGGCCGGGCAGGTGCCGCCAATGGCTGGGGCGCCATGCTGGAGCGGTCGATGCATACCGGGGCGATGTGGCGGCCTCGGCGGCACGCCGGCCGTAGGGGGCCACGCTCGAGATACAACAGCGCTCATGCCGAAGAAGGTGGGCGCGGCAACGGCCAATCTCGCCGGCAAGCCTGACAACCGTACCGCGCCCTACACCGTGCCGATGAAGGTGGTGCCGCGTCAGTGTGGCATCTCTGGGACGCGTCCGTCCAGCACTGCAGCTTCGGTTGTCGACCGGGGTGAGCATGGATGCTCCAGGGCGCATGTTCTTGTGCGCACGCTGCCGCGTACAGGTCGTGCTGTGCAGCCACTGCGACCGTGGCAATCGCTACTGTGGCCGGCCCTGCTGGCGCCTGGCGCGAGATGCAGCTCGGCGCGAGAGCGCTCGTCGATACCAACGCTCGCGGCGCGGCCGGCTGGCCCATGCTGAGCGGTCGCGTCGATGGCGCCAACGCTGCCGTGCACGCGGCGATGGTGATGGTGGCGCTTGCAACGACAGTGGTCTGAGGCAGAACGTGACGCACCAGGGTTGCCCGCCCGCGGCAGCTGCGGCTCCACTGGCCTTATGGACACAACCCAACATCTCGACGCCCGAGCTTGCGCAGACGCCCGCCACGGCGACCGCCACTGCAACCGTGCCCACCGCCCACGCTCCATGGTTATGCCGGCGTTGTGCCAGGCCTCAGCCCGGCTTGGTGCGGCAAGGCTTCTTGCGCCACGGCCCGCGCCCAGCGCCTCCAGGGTGGCGCCATGACCATAGCCCCTGACCTGGTTGCCCAGATCCTGCGTCTGCATACCGCGGAGAAGTGGCGGGTTGGCACTATCGCCAGGCAGCTGCATGTCCACCGCGACACCGTGCGCCGAGTGCTGGCGGTCAACGGGCAAGCCGTGCCGCCCTCACCGCTGCGTCCCAGTCGCATCGATGCCTACCGGCCGTTCATCCTCGCAACGCTGGCGAAGTTCCCCACGCTGACCGCGGCGCGGCTGTACGCCATGGTCTGCGAGCGCGGCTATGTGGGCTGTGACTCTCACTTCCGCCACCTCATCGCCGAATTGCGTCCGCGCCCGTCTGCCCAGGCCTACCTGCGCCTGCGAACGCTGCCCGGTGAGCAAGCGCAAGTGGACTGGGGCCACTTCGGTCATCTGCAGATCGGCCGTGCCCGGCGCCCGCTGATGGCCTTCGTCATGGTGCTCAGCCACAGCCGCATGATCTTCCTGCGCTTCTTCCTGGACGCTCGCATGGATAGCTTCCTGCGAGGCCATGTCGAGGCCTTCGTCGCCTTCAACGGTTGCCCCCGGGTCGCCCTGTATGACAACCTGAAGAGCGCGGTGCTTGAGCGCCAGGGCGAGGCCATCCGCTTCAACCCCGAGTTGCTGGCCCTGGCTGCCCACTACTGCTTCGAGCCGCGCCCAGTGGCCGTGGCACGGGGCAACGAGAAGGGCCGCGTGGAACGCGCCATCCGGTTCATCCGCGACAGCTTCTTCGCCGGACGCACGTTCACCGACTTGGCCGACCTCAACGCGCAGGCCCGGCTGTGGTGCCTGGGCGTGGCCGCCAACCGGCGTTGGCCCGAGGACTGCGGCCTGAGCGTACGTCAGGCCTTCGAGGCCGAGGGCCGCAGCTTGATGGCACTGCCCGAGACAGCCTTCGCACTGGGCGAACGCGTGGCCGTGAAGGTCGGCAAGACACCTTACGTGCGCTTCGACACCAACGACTACTCGGTGCCGCACACCCATGTGCGACGCACGCTGACGGTGCTGGCCGACGAGCAGTGGGTGCGCGTGCTTGACGGCGCCACCGAACTGGCGCGCCACCGGCGTTGCTGGGACAGCCGCGCGCAGATCGAGGATGACGCCCATGTGCAGCGTCTGGTCGAAGCCAAGCGCGCAGGCCGTGCCCACCGCGCCTGCGACCGCCTGGCGCAGGCCGCGCCAGCCAGCGCCCAGTTGCTCCAGCGCGCCGGCGAGCGCGGCGAGAACCTGGGCTCGATCACCGCCACCCTGATGCGGCTGCTCGATCGCTGGGGCGCTGCTGCGCTGCAGGCCGGCATCACCGAGGCGTTGGCGCGCGACGTGGCACACCCCAACGCCGTGCGCCTGGCGCTGGAGCGCGCCCGTATGGCCAGCGGCGAGCCGCCGCCAGTGGCGCTGGTGTTGCCTGAGCACGTGGCCAAGCGCGACGCGCCGGTGCGCACCCATGAACTGCGGTCCTATGACCGCCAGCCTGCCCAGCAAGCCGACCAGCCCCAGGACCCTGCGGAGAGCCCCGATGAGTAACCCCAACACCCCCGCTGCGCTGCGCGAGCAGGCCGCCGCACTGCGCCTTCATGGCTTGATCGAGCACTGGGCCCAAGTGATGGCCCAACCGGAGCAGGCGCACTGGGTGGCGCAGATGCTGGGCTGGGAGGCCGCAGAGCGCAGCCGCCGCAGCCTGGAGCGCCGTCTGCGCGAGGCACACCTCGGGCGCTTTAAGCCACTGGCCGACTTCGACTGGGCCTGGCCCAGGCAGATCGACCGTGCCGCCGTCGAAGAACTGATGACACTGGACTTCATCAAGGAAGCCAGCAATGTTGTCTTGGTCGGCCCCAACGGCGTGGGCAAGTCCATGTGTGCCTGCAACATCGGCTACCAGGCGGTGCTGGCCGGGCACACGGTGCTCTTCACCACCGCCGGGCAGTTGCTGGGCGAGCTTGCCGCGTTGGACAGCGACTCCGGCCTGCGGCGCAAGCTGCGCCAGTACGCCGCCCCGGACGTCCTCATCATCGACGAGGTCGGCTACCTGTCGTACTCGAATCGCCACGCCGATCTGCTGTTCGAGCTGGTCAGCCGGCGCTACCAGCACAAAAGCACGGTGGTGACGACGAACAAGGCGTTCGCCGACTGGGGCGAGGTCTTCCCCAACGCGGCCTGCGTGGTCTCGCTGATCGACCGGCTGATGCACCGTGCGGAGGTGGTGCGCATTGACGGCGACTCCTACCGGGCCAAGGAAGCCCAGGAGCGCGAGGTCCAGCGCCTGGCGGCACGCTCGGCCAAGGCAACGCCGGCGCGGCCTCGACGGGCAGCAGCATGAGCGCCGTACCGTGGCCACCGACGTCCACGTCCGCCGCGGTGGTCGTGCCGGCGCATTGGACGCCCGAGCAAGCACTGGCCGTCGCCGAATGCCTGCAGGCCATGCGCCAAGCGCTGTGGGCCAGCTATGGGTCCCAAATGCAGCAGGCCTGGCGCGAACAGCTCATGCCTGACACGGGCCCGCCCGAGTTCATTCCCGACGAGCCGTTCTGACCCACCAAACACAGCCCAGACTCCCGAGATCGACCTCACACCCAGCCCGCCCCAGCAGGGTCTGCATGCAGACCCTGTTGCCATTGGGCCGTGACCAATTCAACCCATGTTCACGCTCGCCCGAAAAACCGCCACCTCGCCAGCGAATAGAGGCGGATTTATGTCAGCGGCAACACCTGGCTCATCAAGGACTTGTTCTCGTTTCCACGTCCCTTCGAGGTCATGGAGTTGTCTGCGCCGGCAATAGCGCGGCCGTCGAGCACGGCAAGCCTGCCCAGCGGCCACTCGGTCTACGCCGCGCTGCTGGTGGCCACGCTCTGGCCGCTGTCCGGGGCTGCTGGCAGAGCTGCCACGGCGGTGCTGGCCGCGGCGGTGGGCTGGGCACGGGTGGCGCAAGGGCTTCACTTCCCGGCCGACGTGGTGTGGGGCTGGGTTACGGGCTTGGCGTGCGCAGGCTTGGCTGGCTGGGTACTGTCGACGACACTGGCGCAACGGTTCGGTCGCTCGGCCGGCGCTTGGGCCAACCTCATCGCCGAGCGGCTCTTGCGGTTCGCTTCGCAATCCCCGAGCGCGCAACCGGATGGACGACGTCCCGCCGAACTACCGAGTCGCCTGCGCTTTTCTTGGTGGGCGCTGGCGTTTTCGATTGCCGGCATCGATCTGATGATCAAGAGCGCCATTCACGGCGGGTTGCCATACGGTGTCTCGATCTCAGTGACTGCGTTCTTCAACGTCGTGCATCACTGGAACACCGGGGCGGCCTTCGGCATGCTGGCCGATGCCGGTGGGTGGCAGCGGTACTTCCTAGCCTCGCTGGCAGCGGCCGTGTCCCTCGTTCTCCTCGGAACCCTTCTGACGCGGCTGCACCCGATGGAGGCGCTGGGATTCGCATTGCTCACGGGCGGCGCGCTCGGCAACGGCATCGAGCGCGTGCTGCGTGGCTACGTCGTCGATTACCTCGACTTTCATTGGAGTGGCGTCCACTGGCCGGCATTCAATCTGGCCGATGTGTCGCTGTCAGCCGCGGTCGTGGCCATCGTTCTGACCTGGTACAGGCCGACTTGGAGCACGCGACCAAGCGAGGCAGGACGATGAGAAGTGCTGAGCTTTGTGTCGGCAGGTCGATCACCGAGCAGGCGACGCACGACTGTGGATCAACCGGCGCGCAACATCGATGTCAACTGACGCTTGACTCTGTAGTAGGTGCAGGGTTTTCAATGGAGCCATGAACCAACCGAACCCGACCAAGCTGGTATCCAGCAACTGCTCCGACCACTGCGGTGATCTGTCCATCGACGAGCAGCCCGCTGCCGCGGCATCGCCGGGCGCGGTCACGCTGCGCATTGCCAACATGGACTGCGCGAGCGAGGAGTCCGAGATCCGACGGGCGCTGGAGCCCTTCGGCGATCTGGACAACCTGCGCTTCGACCTGGGGCGAAGAACCTTGACGCTCGATGCGCAAGGTGCGCAGCTTGATCAGGCCGTCGCGGCCATACGCAAGGCCGGCTTCCAGCCGGAGGTCATGGGCGCGCGGCCTGCCGGTCAGGGTGCGGCGGATGCCTCGCCGGCTGGCCACGAGCACGCCGGTGGCGAGCAAGGCTCGCAGCCGTCTGCGTCATGGCTGGGCGAGGGCTTGCCGCGCCTCATCCTGGCACTCGTCTTCGCGATCGGTGCGGAGGGGCTTTCGTTTTTTGCGCCATCGTCGCTGCAATGGGACATCGCCAAGATGGCGCTGGCGGCCATCGCCATCTTCCTGGCCGGCTTCGGCACCTATCGCAAGGGGTTTGCGGCGCTGCGGGCGGGCCGGCTGAATATCAACGCGCTGATGACGGTGGCCGTCACCGGAGCGTTCCTGATCGGCCAGTGGCCAGAGGCCGCCATGGTGATGGCGCTGTACGCTATCGCCGAGTTGATCGAGGCGCGCGCTGTCGACCGTGCGCGCAACGCCATCCGCAGCCTGCTGGCCCTCGCGCCGGAGGAAGCCGATGTGCGCCAAGCCGATGGCAGCTGGCAGCGCATGTTGGCCAAGGCGATTGCAGTCGACAGCATCGTCCGCGTGCGGCCCGGTGAGCGCTTCGCGCTGGACGGCGTGGTGTCGTCGGGCAATGGTGCCGTGGACCAATCGGCAGTGACCGGCGAGAGCATTCCGGTGGACAAGGCGCCGGGCGATCAAGTCTTCGCGGGCACGGTCAATGCGGCGTCCGAGTTGCAGATTCGCACCACCGCACCGGCGGGCGACACCTTGCTGGCGCGGATCATCCAGGCCGTCGAGCAAGCGCAGGGCAGCCGTGCACCGACACAGCGGTTTGTGGACCGCTTTGCGGCGATCTACACGCCCGCCGTGTTCGTGCTGGCGGTGCTGGTGGCGCTGCTCACGCCTTGGCTGATGGCCTGGACCTGGATGCAGGCGATCTACAAGGCGCTCGTGCTTCTAGTCATCGCGTGCCCATGCGCGCTCGTGATCTCCACGCCAGTGACCGTTGTCAGCGGTCTGGCGGCAGCAGCGCGCCGTGGGGTGTTGATCAAGGGTGGCATATACCTCGAGGAAGCTCGCAAGCTCAAGGCCGTGGCGCTCGACAAGACCGGGACACTGACTGAGGGCAAGCCAGCGCTCGTGGCTTTTGTTGTGGTCACCGCGGCCAGGTCCGAGGCCACCGTGCGCGGCTTGGCGCTGAGCCTCGCCGCGCGGTCGGACCACCCGGTGTCGAAGGCCATCGCGGCCGGGCTGGTGTCGGCCGATCGACCCGAGGAGTTGCCGGTCGAGGACTTCACGGCGCTGCCCGGGCGGGGCATCAGCGGCCTGGTCGGTGGCGAGCGTCTGACACTGGCCAACCACCGCTGGGTGGAAGAGAAGGGCCTGTGCAGCGCCGAACTCGAAGCCCGCCTGGCCGAGCACGAGAAACAAGGTCGAACCGTGACGCTGCTGGCGAGCGAGCGCGAAGTGCTCGCCGTGGTCGCGGTGGCCGATCGCATCAAGCCCACGTCGAGGCAGGCGGTGCAGGAGCTGCTGGCCCTGGGTGTGACCCCAGTGATGCTGACGGGCGACAACGCCACCACTGCACGGGCGATCGCTCAGCAAGCGGGCATCGATGAGGTGCGCGGGCCGCTCTTGCCCGACGAGAAGCTGACCGCGATCCAGCAGTTGCAAGCCACGCGGGGCATGACTGCGATGACGGGCGACGGCATCAACGACGCCCCGGCGCTGGCCAAGGCCGACATCGGCTTTGCGATGGGCGGCGCGGGCACACACACCGCCATGGAGGCGGCCGACATCGTGGTGATGAACGACGACCTGAGGCGCTTGCCCGAGATCATCCGGCTGTCCAAGCGGGCGCACGCCGTGCTGGTGCAGAACATCAGCCTGGCCTTGGGCATCAAGGCCGTGTTTCTCGTGCTGGCGGTGTTCGGCAGCGCATCGATGTGGATGGCCGTGTTCGCTGACATGGGCGCCAGCCTGCTGGTGGTTTTCAACGGGCTGCGGCTGCTGCGGCCCGAGCGCAAGGAGCTTTGAGATGACGACGAATCAACTGTTGAAGGCGACGCCGCTGCTGGACTTCGAGCACCCGACACTGCAAGCGCTGATCGCCGAGCGCAAGTGGCTCGCGATGGTCGAGCACGATCGCATCGGTGCGGCGTACGCCTTCGTGCGCGACGAGATCGCCTTCGGCTACAACACGAGCGACGATCTCCCGGCCTCCGCGGTCCTGGCAGACGGCTACGGGCAGTGCAACACCAAGAGCACGCTGCTGATGACGTTGTTGCGGGCGCTCGGCACTCCGTGCCGGCTGCACGGCTTCACGATCGACAAGGCGCTTCAGCAGGGCGCCGTGACCGGCTGGGCGTATCTGCTGGCACCGCGCAACATCCTGCACTCCTGGGTCGAGGTGCGGCACGAGGGACGCTGGATCAACCTGGAAGGCTTCATCCTGGACCGCCGATACCTCACGGCGCTGCAGCAACGCTTTGCCAGTCATCGAGGTCCGTTCCTGGGGTACGGCGTGGGCACCCCTGACCTCGCCGACCCACCGGTGGACTGGCGCTGCGGGGACACCTACATCCAGCGCGACGGCATCAACCAGGACTTTGGCGTATTCGGTGACCCTGATGACTTCTACGCCAGATACGGCGCGAACCTGTCAGGGCCCAAGCGCTGGGTGTTCGAGCGCGTCGTGCGGCACATGATGAATCGGAATGTCGATCGCATCAGGCGCTGCGCCTCGGCATCCGGAGCAACGGGAGCAAGCACGCCAACCAAGTCGGAGGGCACCACTCCAAACTGCCAGGGATTGGAGGGCTCGTTTCCCCAGCGGATCGACGTCAAGCTCTAACGCCGCTGCTGCCGGCAACAGGAAGTCGCAGCCCCACGGCCGTGAGCCCCTGCTCGCTGCGAACGAAGGCTTGGCCGCCGTGCATGCGGGCGATTGCCGCCACGATGGCCAGCCCCAGGCCATGATGCTGCATCGCGTCGGCACGCGACGGATCGGCGCGGTAGAACCGATCGAACATGCGGGGCTGCTGCTCCTGCGGAATCGTCGGGCCTCGATTGCTCACGACCAGCTCGATCCGATCGGGAGCGCTGGAGATGTTGACCAAGATGTCGCTCCCGCGATCAGCGTAGCGCGTGGCGTTGGCCAGCAGGTTGCTCAACGCGCGTCTCATCAAGCCGGGGTCGCAGTGAAGCCGGGCATCGCCGACGACCGAAAAACCGGCTCCTGCCTCTTCCGCAGCCGCCGAGTGGTAGTCGACCACTTCGGCGCTCAGAGATGCCAGGCTCTCGACGTGTTCGCGGCGTGCCGTTGCACCGCGCTCCGCACGCGACAGGAACAGCATGTCGTTGACGATCCCGGTGAGCCGGTGCAGCTCCTCGAGGTTGGATTCCAGGACGTCGCGATGCGCCTCAGCCGCATGCGGTCGGCGCAACACCACCTCCGTGCTGGTGATGAGTGTGGCTAAAGGCGTGCACAGCTCATGAGCCACGTTAGCGTTGAAACCTTCTACCTGGTCGTACGCGCCTTGGAGTCGATCCAAGAGACCGTTGAATCGGTGAACAAGCGGCTGAAGTTCGCGCGGCTGTTGGCTGCCATCCAGGCGCTGACTCATCGTGCTGGCATCAAGCGCATCGGTCTGGCGAACCAGGCCGCGCACTGGCGACAAGCCGGCTCGTACGAGCACAAAGCCACCCGCCGAGATCAGCGCAGATCCAAGCAGGGCCGAGACCCACAAGGTCCAGGCAAGCTGGGTCAGCGCAAGGCGGTCGGCCGTGGTGTCGAGCTCAAGCAGAACGCTTACCGGTACGTTGTCGATTCGAACAGGTGCCTCGTAGGCGACGCTGCGAGTCGGGCGCGCAGCCGGCGTCGGAAAGCTGTTCTCATAGAGCACCTTGTTGCCAGACCCTTGCAGTCGCACCCGAAGGTCGGTGTGCCCCAGAAAAAAGTCATCGAGCTTGTGTCTCAGGACAGCGAGGTCGCGCTGGAGATCGACCTCGGCGAGCAGATGGTTCACGATCGCCTGCTTCTGTTGCAGCGACTCCGCCTGCCTCTTGTCTTGGCTGGATGAGCTCACGACGTAGACAAGCGTTGAGACGATGAGAAGACCAACAAGCGACTGCGCCGCCAGCCACCATGACAGGCGCACGCCGAGGGAGCCTGTGGCGGCCACTGTGGTCGGCTCATTCAAGCGCGAAGCTCCATCACGTAACCCATGCCCCGCACGGTGTGCAGCAGCGTGATGTCGAAGGGCTCGTCGAGCTTGCTGCGCAGACGCCGGATCGCGACTTCCACGACGTTGGTGTTGCTGTCGAAGTTCATGTCCCACACCTGCTCGGCGATCTCGGTGCGCGACAGCACTTCGCCCGCACGGCGCAGAAAGAGGGCCAGCAGGTTGAACTCCTTGGCGCTCAGGTCGAGGCGTTTACCGCCACGCATGGCACGGCGCTTGAGCAGATCGAGTTCCAGGTCATGCAGGCGCAGTACCGTGGGTTCCGAAGTGCTTCCTGCTTTGCCACGGCGCATCAAGACATGCAACCGGGCCACCAGCTCCGAGAACGCAAAGGGCTTGGTCAGGTAGTCATCCGCGCCCGACTGCAGTCCCTTCACCCGATCCTCGACCGCGCCTCGCGCCGTGAGCATCAGCACAGGCGTGTCGCGCGAGTGCCGCAGCGCCGCCAGCACACCCAGGCCATCGATACCGGGCAGCATGCCGTCAAGGACGATGAGGTCGTATTGGCCCTGGGTGGCCAGGTGCAGGCCATCCACGCCGTTGGAGGCGACCTCCACCACGAAGCCTTCCTCCGTAAGGCCCTGGCGGAGGTAGCTCGCGAGCTTGGTCTCGTCTTCGATCAGCAGCAATCTCATGCAGCCATTGTCGATTGGCTGTGCCGCCCCGAAGCGAAGCTGACAAACATGTAATCAACGCGCCAGCGTCGCGTCGCGGCCTAATTTCTACAGTGGCTTCCATGCCTTGCGGCATACGACAGAGCAAGTCGCTCGTCGTCACCTCCGGCCAAAGGACTTCGATCATGTTCAACCGCACCCTGATTCTCTCCGCCATTGCCACTTTCGCAGCGCTGCCGATGGCTGCCTCGGCGACCTCGCTCTACCACCCGGCCGACGGTGAAGCCGGCGTGACCAAGCACCTCGACCACCTGACGTCGACCAAGACGCGGGCGCAGGTGCAGGCCGAAGTGCTGGCCGCGCAGAAGGACGGCTCCTTGTTCCGCATCCAGCGCAGCCTGCCGCTGCCCGCCGAAACCCAGGGCATGAACAAGACGCGCGCTCAGGTCGTCGCCGAGGTGCTCAACGAGCCGGCCGCCGAGCGTCGCGCCCGTGAAGCGCTTCTTGCGGGCGGCTGAGCTGCCGACCAAGACAAGCACTGCATGCCGACACTCATCCCACAGAGGAACACCATGATTGTCAAGACCCTTCTCGGCATCGGCGCGCTGGCAACTGCTATTGCCGCGCCGCCGGTCGCTTTCGCCGAGAGCTACATGCACCCGGCCAATAACGAACGCGGCTACACCGTGCATCCCGACCACTTCAAGAGCACCAAGACCCGCGAGCAGGTGATGGCGGAGCTGGACGCGGCGAGGGCCGACGGATCGCTGCGCTACCTGCAGCGCGGCCTGCCGGTGCCCGAGCGCAACGCGGGTCCTGGGCGAAGCCGGGAGGAAGTGGCTCGCGAGGCGGCGTCGATGACCTTCCAGGACCGGCGCCAGATGCACGTGCAGACCGGTCGCGGCCGATGAGTGCACGGGCGCTGACAAAACTGTTTCCAGTCGGCGCCGTGGCTTTGTGCCACGGCGCCAGCCTCAGCATCCTTGCAAACTGACTAAACTCCTTCCTGTGCGTAAAGTCGTTGCCATCTTCCTATTGGTGCTGCTGCCCCTGCAATGGGGCGCCGCACTTGCGGCTTCGTACTGCAAGCACGAGGCGGCGTCGGGGCAGGCGCACTTTGGGCACCATGAGCACTCTCGCGCACCCAAGCAAGCGGTTCCCAACGCCTCGGACGGTGGGGTCGTATTGCCGTCGGCGAGCGACTCAGGCGCTGCGGCCGACGCAAGCGTCGAACTGGCCTCAGACGCCGATTGCAGCATCTGCCACCTGGGCGCGATACAGGCCGCGGTGTCGGCTGTCGAACTCTCGATGGCAGCCATCGGCAACGAGCTTGGGGCCGCCTACCAAGCGAGCTGGCCCGCTTCTCCCGCAGAAACCCTCTTCCGCCCTCCGCTGGCCCCGCGCCAGTGACTCGTCGGCGGGGTTGATTCTCTAGGCGCGCGCTCGCGCGCATCTTCCTCGCCGTCATCCGCGGCCGCCTGCTGCCTCCACACGAAGGACAGCCCAGCGGTTTGATGCACCGCCGACACGCGCGTCGGCAACACGGCCAACCACATGCAGCCCTGCATGCGCCGTGAGGAAGATCGGAAGAAGAAGATGGCGATCTCGCTACCACGAGACCTGCTCGTTCCATCGCGGGCCGTTGCCCCGCGTCTGTGGGCGCCCGGATCAAACGCTTTGGCGGCCGGGGCGCTCGGCGTGCTGTTGACAGTGAGTGCCGCCCACGCGCAGCCGACCGCTGCAACAGCCCAGGCTTCATCGGTCGCGACTGAACAGACGCAAACCCCGCAGGCGGCATCGCTTCGCGCAGCCGTTGAAGCGGCCTGGGAACGGCAACCCGAAAACAAGGCCGCACCGCTGCGGCGTGATGCCGCGTTGGCGCAACGCAGGGTCGCGTCGGGTTGGACGCCCGAGCCCGCAGCGTTGGAAGCGTCGACGCGCACCGACCGCCTCACGCGCAACAACGGCGCCCGCGAGTACGAAGTCGGCGTGGCAGTGCCGCTGTGGCTGCCGGGTGAACGCACACGCTCGCAAGCGCTTGCCGACAGTGAGCTTGGCGCCGTCGATTCGCGCCTGGCGGCAGCCCGCTGGCGGATTGCCGGCTCAGTGCGAGAGGCCTGGTGGGCCGTGCAGACGGCGCGGCAGGACGTGCAATCCGCGCGCGCCAGGCTCGCGGCAGCCGAGGCACTCGCGGCCGACGTGGCGCGCCGCCTGCGCGCGGGCGACCTCGCCCGTGCTGACCTGAACCAAGCCGAGGGTGCGGTTGCGTCGGCCTTGGCCGACCTGGCCGCCAACGTAGCCGCCGAGGCCGCAGCGGCGCAGAACTTGAGATCGCTCACAGGCGCCGTCGTTGCGGCGGGTCTGAGCAGCGTTGCCGAGCCAGAACCCAGTCCAGCGGCCAGCCTGCCGGCCGACCACCCGGCGGCACGAGAGATCGCCGACAAGGCGGAGACGCTCAGGCGCTCACTGGCCCTCGCGCAGGCGCAACGGCGCGCCAACCCGGACCTGACGCTACTGACAACGCGCGACCGTGGCGCTGCCGGTGAGTCCTACGGCCAGACCATCACCCTGGGTGTTCGCATCCCGTTCGGCAGCGAGGACCGCAACCGTGCCAAGCAGGCCACGGCGGCTGCCGACCTGGCGGAGGCCGAAGCAGCGTTGGCGGTCGAGCAGCAACGGCTGACGTCCGAGCTCGAGTCCAGCCGCGCCAGAGTGGCGGCCGCACGTGCCGCGTTGCAGGCGGCCGAGCGTCGCGCGCAACTGGCCCGCGAGACCAAGGGCTTCATTGACAAGTCTTTCCGCGCCGGCGAGACCGACCTGCCCAGCCGGCTGCGCGTGGAGCTCGAAGCGGCCGAGGCCGAGCGGCAAGCCGCCCGCGCTGCCATCGAGCTGAGCCACGCAATCTCCATCTGGCGACAGGCGCTGGGCCTGCTGCCTCAGTGATGACAACGCTTTGGCGCGACCGAATCCATTTTTCAGGAACCCTTCCATGAAACTCCTCACCTCGTTGGCTTGCGCACTCGCCGCAGCCACCCTCGTTGCGCTGCCGGCCCGGGCCGGCGAAGGCCATGACCACGGCGACGCGCCCCCTGCGGCAGCTGGCCAGGGGCTGCCGCGCTTTGCGGCCGTGTCCGAGACCTTCGAGCTGGTCGGCGTGCTCAGCGGCAAGCAGATCGTGCTCTACCTTGACCGTGCAGCCGACAACAGCCCCGTGCGTGGCGCACAGATCGAACTCGAGATCGCCGGCAAGAAGTTCAAGGCCCAATCGTCGAAAGGACCCCAGGGCGACGACGAGTACGAGGTGGTGCTGGCCGACGCCCCCAAGCCCGGTGTGCTGCCGATCACTGCCACGGTGACGGCGGGCGAGGAGACCGACTTGCTGGCCGGTGAACTCGACCTGCACGAGGACACACCCGCCGAGTCCGCGCACACGCACTCGTGGAAGGAGTACGTCACCTGGGCGGGCGGCGGCATCGCCGCCCTGATGGTGGTCGGCTTTGGTGCGCGCCGGATCATGGCTGCTCGCAGCGTCCGCGCAGGAGCCGCAGCATGAAGCGCGCTGGGATCGTTTCGAGCCTGGGTCTCCTGCTTGCCCTGGCAAGTTTCACCCCTGTGCACGCCGGCCCGGGCCATGACCATGGCGACGGCCCCGCAGCGCCCACGGCCAACGGCCCGCAGCGCCAGCCCGACGGCAGCGTCTTCCTGCCCAAGCCCGCGCAGCGCCAGTTGGGCGTTCGCACGCTGGTCAGCGAAGAAGCGGAACTGCCGCGCTCGGTGGAGCTGAACGGCATGGTGCTGATGGACCCCAACGCCGGCGGCAAGGTGCAGCCGATCAACGCCGGCCGCATCGAGCCCGGCCCGCGTGGGCTGCCGCAGCCGGGCCAGGCGGTGCGCAAGGGCGAGGTGTTGGCCTTTGTGCTGTCGTCTTCAGCCCCGATTGAACGCTCCAACCAATCGGCGCAACTGGCCGAGCTGCGCGCAGCCAAGGCGCTGGCCGACAAGCGCGTGGCGCGCTTGAAGGAGCTGGCCGACACGGTGCCGCGCAAGGAGATCGAGGCCGTCGAGAGCGAGGCCGCGAGCCTGGCCGAGCGCATCGCCGCCATCGGCAGCGGCTTGGGCACGCGCGAGGCGCTCTTGGCCCCGGTGTCGGGCGTGATCGCTTCGGCCCATGTGGTGGCTGGCCAGGTGGTCGACGCGCGCGAGCTGCTGTTCGAGATCGTCGACCCAGGCCGCCTGCGCATCGAGGCCCTGACCTTCGAGCCCGCACTGGCGGCCAATGTCGGCAGCGCCACGCTGGCAGTGGGCGATCAGCGCGTGCCGCTCACCTTCGTCGGCGCGGCGCGCAGCCTGCGTGAGCAGGCGTTGCCACTGGGCTTTCGTGCTCAGGGTGCGGCGCTCGCGAGCCTGGCCGTCGGCCAGCCGGTGCGTGTGTTCGTGCAGACCAAGCAGAAGGTCAAGGGCATCTCGGTGCCGGTTGCCTCGTTGATGAAAAACCCGGCGAACCAGACGGTGGTGTGGGTCAAGACTGCACCCGAGCGCTTCGAGCCGCGTACGGTAACCACCGAGCCGCTCGACGGGATCAACGTGGCCGTCACCAACGGCCTGAAACCCGGCGACCGCGTGGTCACGCGGGGCGCCACGCTGATCAACCAGGTGCGCTGACATGTTCAAGTGGCTACTCGACAACAGCCTCGGAAACCGGCTGCTGGTGATCATTGCCAGCGTGGTGCTGATGGCCTACGGCGCGTTCACGCTGACGCGCACGCCGGTGGACGTGTTCCCCGACCTCAACAAGCCCACCGTCACCATCGTCACTGAGGCCGGCGGCATGGCCGCCGAGGAGGTGGAGCAGCTAATCACCTTCCCGCTCGAGACGACGATGAACGGCCTGCCGGGCGTGGAGTCGGTGCGCTCGATCTCCTCGGCTGGCCTGTCCTTCCTCTATGTCACCTTCAACTGGAGCACCGACATCTTCCGCGCGCGGCAACTCGTCTCCGAGCGGCTCGCTGGCATGGAAGCCAGCGTACCCGAAGGCATCACACCGCACATGGGGCCGATCAGCTCGATCATGGGCGAGATCATGCAGATCGCCATTCCGGTCGATCCGAGCAAGATCAGCCCGATGGCGGTGCGCGAATACGCCGACTGGGTGCTGCGGCCACGCTTGCTGTCGGTGCCCGGCGTTGCGCAGGTCATCCCCATCGGCGGTGAAGTGCGGCAGTTTCAGGTGCAGCCCAACACGCGGCGCATGGCCGAGCTGGGTATCACGCACGAGCAGATGGAAGCCGCGCTCAAGGGCTATTCCAGCAACACCTCGGGCGGCTTCCTCGAGCTGAACGGCCGCGAGTATCTGATCCGCAACCTGGGCCGCACGTCGCGCCTGGACGACCTGAAGAACCTGGCGCTCACCGCCAAGAACGGCCAGCCGATCCTGATGCGCCAGATCGCCGAGGTGACCTTTGCCGCGGCGCCCAAGCGCGGTGATGCCGGCTTCGAAGGCAAGCCGGCGGTCATTCTCGGTATTCAGAAGCAGCCCACGGCCGACACCATCGCACTCACGCTGGCCATCGAAGAGGCGCTCGTTGGTTTGAAGACCTCGCTGCCGGCCGGCATGGAAGCACCCAAGGTCACCTTCCGCCAGGCCAGCTTCATCGAGGCCTCGATCACCACGCTGCAAGGCAAGCTCATCGGTGCATCGATCTTCGTCGCCGCGATCCTGTTCTTCTTCCTCGGCACGCTGCGGCCGACCATCATTGCGCTGACGGCCATTCCCGTCTCCATCTTCATCACTGCGCTGGTCTTCAAGTACTTCGGCCTGTCGATCAACACCATGACGCTGGGTGGCCTGGCTATTGCCATCGGCGGCCTGGTCGATGATGCGGTGGTCGGCGTAGAAAACGTGCTGCGGCGGCTGAAGGAGGACCGCGCCAAACACCCCGAGCACCGCATCCACCCCATCGAGGTGGTGGCGCGCGCAACGATGGAAGTGCGCTCGGCAATCCTCTACGCCACCGTGATCATAGTGCTCGTCTTCATCCCGCTGTTTGCGCTGCCGGGGTTGGAGGGCAAGCTCTTCGTGCCGCTGGGTATCGCCTTCATCGTCTCGACGCTGGCTTCCCTCATCGTCTCGGTCACGGTCACCCCGGTACTCAGCTTCTACCTGCTGCCGCGGATGAAAAACATCGACCACGGCGACACCAAGGTGCTGGCCTGGCTGAAGGCGCGCTACCGCGGTGGCCTGCAAGGCGCGCTCGATCGTCCGAAGGCAGCCATGGTGGCGGCTGGCGCGGCGGTCATCGTGGCGGCGGCGGCGGTGCCTTTCTTTCCAACCACCTTTCTGCCGCCCTTCAACGA
>NZ_NFUT01000004.1:0-105820 GCF_002127215.1 Hydrogenophaga sp. IBVHS2
ACTATCTGCGCTTCACTGAATCTGGACTTCTTCATGTAGAGACTCCGTCTGGGGGAATTCTCTACCTCCGAGTGGTTCAGGTTTTCGAGGGGACTTCAAGGGCAACAACAGAGTCATCAGGCAAGACCCTCGAGGGCCATCCGGGCCGCCTTATCGAATTCTTGGGGATGGCCACCCTTGTCCAAGGAATCAGTCTGCCTGCTTCCTGCTCGCGCCTTTCCCTCACAGCAGAGCTGCTTTGAGAAGAGCCAACCGCCGGTATCCGTCTTCGATGAGATTCAGGTTGGATTCGATGATGTCGTTGAACAACTAAGCTGGGTCGGCTGCAGGCCTTCTTGACCTCTACGGAAGTACAGCCCAACCGAAGGGGCTGCTCCGGCGGCCGTCGTCTACTCGCCCCAGCATGGATCGCTTGAAAAGTAGCCGAACCTAAGATGAGCACATCGCCCAGTTGGGGTAGGTCCGAACGGCTGCTATCGCTGCAATAGAGCCATTGAAGAAAGGCAGATCCCTAGCGTAGGTTGTTCAAAGTGCCGTTGACCCTTGACCTGCCTGCTGCTGAGGAGCTAACGCCAAGACCCACGTACACGCTGTGCTTTGCATGGTCGACTTCCTTCCACTTGCCATGAATACCTACCCCCCGGATATCGGGGTGGCCGTTTAGGTAGAACAGGACGACCCTCCCCTGTTCTGCCACAGGCAGCGATGCGCGTCGAAGGAGATCAGTTTTCGACTTTATTGAGTAGTTTTCGACTTTATTTGGTAGTTTTCGACTTTATTTGGACAGAACAGACACCAGGACTGATCAGCGGGCCCTCACTCCACCGTCACGCTCTTGGCCAGATTCCTGGGCTTGTCCACATCGGTCCCCTTGGCCAGGGCCGTGTGGTAGGCCAGCAGCTGCAGCGGCACCACGTGCAGCAGCGGGCTGAGCGCACCGTAGTGCTCGGGCATGCGGATGACGTGGATGCCTTCGCCGCTGGCGATGCGGGTGTCGGCGTCGGCCAGCACATAGAGCACGCCGCCGCGCGCACGCACTTCCTGCATGTTGCTCTTGAGCTTTTCCAGCAGGGTGTCGTTGGGAGCGACCGTGACCACCGGCATGGCCGCCGTCACCAGCGCCAGGGGGCCGTGCTTGAGCTCGCCGGCCGGGTAGGCCTCGGCGTGGATGTAGCTGATCTCCTTGAGCTTGAGCGCGCCTTCCAGGGCAATGGGATAGTGCAGCCCCCTGCCCAGGAACAGGGCGTTGTCCATGCGGGCGAAGTCTTCGGCCCAGCTGATGACCTGCGGCTCCAGCGCCAGCACCGCCTGCAGGGCCAGCGGCAGGTGGCGCATGGCCTTGAGGTGTTCGGCCTCCTGCGCTTCGCTCAGGTGGCCCCGCACCTGGGCCAGGGCCAGCGTGAGCAGGAACAACGCAGCCAGCTGGGTGGTGAAGGCCTTGGTGGACGCCACGCCGATCTCCACACCGGCCCGGGTCACATAGGCCATGGCGCATTCGCGCACCATGGCCGAGGTGGCCACGTTGCAGATGGTCAGGGTGTGGTGCATGCCCAGACTGCGGGCATGGCGCAGGGCGGCCAGGGTGTCGGCGGTCTCGCCGCTCTGGCTGATGGTGACCACCAGGGTGCGCGGGTCGGGCACGCTGGTGCGGTACCGGTATTCGCTGGCCACCTCCACCTGGGTGGGGATGCGGGCGATCTCTTCCAGCCAGTACTTGGCCGCGCAGCCGCTGTAGTAGCTGGTGCCGCAGGCCAGGATCAGCACCCGGTCGATGCCCTGGAAGGTGCGGTGGGCCTGGTCACCGAACAGGTCGGCGCTGATGCCGCCGACGCCTTCGAGCGTGTCGGCGATGGCGCGCGGCTGCTCGAAGATCTCTTTCTGCATGTAGTGGCGGTAGGGGCCCAGATCGGCGGCGCCGCTGTGGGCCTGCACCGTGCGGACCGGGCGCTGCGCCGCGTCCAGCGATCGGCCCTGGGCGTCGAGCACCCAGTAGCGGCCCAGCTGCAGGTCGACACGGTCACCTTCCTCGAGGTAGACGATCTGATCGGTCACGCCGGCCAGGGCCATGGCGTCGCTGGCCAGGAAATGCTCTTTCGTGCCGGACTCGGTGTCCTGGCCCACACCCAGCACCAGCGGCGATCCGGCGCGGGCTCCCACCACCCGGTGCGGCTCGTCCTTGTGGAACACCGCCAGCGCGTAGGCGCCGTGCAGCTGTGCCACCGCCGCCTGCAGGGCGGCGAACACATCGCCGTCGTAGAGCGAGTCGATCAGGTGGGCGATCACCTCGGTGTCGGTCTGGCTCTCGAACACATAGCCCTTGGCCTGCAGGGCGGCGCGCAGTTCGTCGTGGTTCTCGATGATGCCGTTGTGCACCAGGGCCACGCGTCCGGCAGCGCCACTGGTGGAAGTCTGGCCGGGGCCGTGGCTGAAGTGCGGGTGGGCGTTGTGCACCGCCGGCACACCGTGGGTGGCCCAGCGGGTGTGCGCGATGCCGGTGCCGCTGGCGATGTGGTCGGTCTGCACCTGCTGGGTGAGCTCGGCCACCCGGGCGGTGCTGCGGGCACGCTGGAGCCCGTCGGCGTGCACGGCCACGCCGCAGGAGTCATAGCCCCGGTACTCGAGCCGCTGCAGCCCTTGCACCAGAACCGGAACGATGTTGCGCCGGGAGACGCCTGCCACGATGCCGCACATGAAACACCCCTGATGGACTTGGATGGCGGAATGCTACGCACCACAACAAGAAATGAAATGGCGATATCTGAAACTTTATGAACAATAATTTCATCCTGCTCCATGAATGAAATGATTGACCATGAAGATCGTTGAAATGGAATCTGATTCCATCGATGAAGCCGATCGCCGCCTGCTGGAACTGCTGCAGGAAGACGCCGGCCGCAGCAACCAGGACCTGGCCGCTGCCGCACATCTCTCGGCCCCCACCAGCCTGCGCCGGGTGCGGCGACTGCACCAGCTCGGACTGATCGAGCGGGTGGTGGCCATCCTCCAGCCGGAACGGCTGGCGGCCTTGCTGGGCCATGGCCTGACCGCCATCGTGGAAGTGACGCTGGACCGCCAGGGCGCCGACCTGCAGGACGCCTTCGAAGCCCGCGTGGCGCCCGACCCGGCGGTCCAGCAGTGCTACCGGGTCAGCCCCGGCCCGGACTTCATCCTGGTGGTGCACTGCGCCGACATGCCCGCCTACCTGGCGCTGGCGCAACGGCTGTTCACCAGCGACGCCAACGTGCGCAACGTCAAGGCGTTCTTCAGCACGCGCCGCGCCAAGTTCGCTCCGCAGTTGCCCATCCGCCGCTGATCGCCGGGTGCATACCGTTGGCTCACCCTACCCCCCAGGGTTTGATACAAACCGCACAACGTCGGCGTTTAGTTAGGTCGTTTGCATTGCAGGCACGACACAACCTGTAACAGTTTTCCTAGAATCGCCCCTCAACGACAAAAGCCCGCCTCAGGGCTTCAGGAGGCCTTGATGGACATGATGTGGACCGGAATCGGCATCGCGGCGGTGCTGCTGGTTCTGTGCGGCTGGCTCTATGTGCGGTACTTCCGCCAGGGCGATCAGGGCCGGGACGATCGCTACAGCCCCGAGCGCGTGCTCTCGGTGGAACAGGTCGCCATGCTGGACTACCTGCAGGACACCTTCCCGGGCCACGTGGTGCTGCCCCAGGTGCCGCTCAAGCACATGCTCTCGGTGCGCCGGGCCGGCAACAAGGAGCGGGCCCAGGAACGGCTGGAAGGCCAGAGCGCCGACTTCGTGGTGTGCGGCGTGGATGGCAAGCCCAGCTTTGCCTTCGACGTGGAGCAGTACCACCTGAGCAATGCCGAGGCGCGGGCCGAGAAGGTGCGCGAGAAGAACCGCATCCTGCGCACCGCCGGCGTGCGTTTCGTGCTGCTCAAGAACGGCATCCACCGCATGCCGTCACCGGCGGATTTCCGGGCCCAGCTCAACCTGGCCGAGCTGCCCAAGCCCAAGCAGCCGGTCAAGACCGAGAACGAGCGCGACAGCGTGATGCGCGAGCTGGAAAGCCAGCTCTCCGGCTTCGACCACCAGTACGGGAACACCGGCTTCCGCGAGTCGGAAATCATGGGGCTGTCCAACCTCATGGGGCTGGACGATGAACTGGCGCCGCGCCGTTCGCGCTCCCGCCCCGGCCAGGCGCCGGGCAACGGCCAGCCGCGCTGATCAGCGCTTGGCCTTCACCGGGCGCTGCCAGCCGGCAATCGTCACCGGCTTGCCCCGGGCGACCGAGAGGGCACCCGCCGGCGTGTCCTTGGTGATGGTGGAGCCCGCACCCACGGTGCCACCTGCGCCAATGGTGACCGGCGCCACCAGCACACAGTTGCTGCCCACGTGCACATCGGCCTCGATCACGGTGCGGTGCTTGTTGGCACCGTCGTAGTTGGCGGTGATGCTGCCGGCCCCGTAATTCACGCGTTCGCCCACGGTGGCGTCGCCCAGGTAGGCCAGGTGGTTGGCCTTGGCACCGGCGGCCAGCGTGCTGTTCTTGACCTCCACGAAGTTGCCGATGTGCACCTCTGGGCCCAGGTCGGCCCCGGGACGCAGCCGCGCGAACGGCCCCACGAGTGCGCCGGCACCCACACGCACACCGGCCTTCTCGCCGTCGATGTGGGTGAACGGGTGGATCACGGCGCCAGCCCCGATGCGGGCGTTGGCGATCACGCAGTTCGCGCCGATGCGCACGCCCTCGCCGAGCTCGACCCGGCCTTCGAAGACGCAGTTGACGTCGATCTCGACGTCCTGTGCGCAGACCAGCTCGCCGCGCACATCCAGCCGGGCCGGATCGGCCAGTCGCACGCCCTGGACCATGAGGGCCTGGGCATGGCGCAGCTGGTACGCCCGCTCCAGTTCAGCCAGCTGCTGCGGGCTGTTCACGCCGGCCACCTGCACCGCGTCCGAGATGCGGTGGGCCACCACGCTCAGCCCGTCGGCCACGGCGAACTTCACCACGTCGGTCAGGTAGTACTCGGCCTGGGCATTGCGGTTGTCCAGCCTGGCCAGCCAGCCGCGCAGCAGCCGGGTGGGCACGGCCATGATGCCGCTGTAGATCTCGCCGATGGCGCGCTGGGCCTCGGTGGCGTCCTTGTGCTCGACGATGGCCTGCACATCGCCCGAAGCGGTCCGCACGATGCGGCCGTAGCCGGTGGGGTCGGGCAGGTCGAGCGTGAGCAGCGCCAGGCGCTCGCCGCCGCAGGCCTGCAGCAGGGCCTGCAGCGTGTCGGGCTGGGTCAGGGGCACGTCGCCGGAGAGCACCAGGGTCACACCGTCGTCCGGCAGCACCGGGGCCGCCTGCTGCACCGCGTGACCGGTGCCCAGCTGCGGCTCCTGGCGCACGAAGCGCAAGGGCGTGGCGGGTGGGGCGCTCAGGCCAGCCTCGACCGCCTCGGCCCCGTGACCGGTGATGACCACCACGCTGCGGGCCGATAACCGCGCGGCGCAGTCGATCACATGCTGGGCCAGCGCACGCCCGGCCAGTCGGTGCAACACTTTGGGCCGGCTGCTCTTCATGCGGGTGCCCTTGCCCGCTGCCATCACCACCACATCCAACGCTGCGCTCATGTCTGTCCTTCGTGCTGCCGACCCGCCGACGCTGCCCCAGGCCGGCGGTGGAATGCGCCGGATTATGGCGCGCCACCTGGGGCGTCTGGCCGTGCTCGGCGCCGCGCTGGTGCTGGCCGGCTGCACCGCCTTGCGGGTGGTCTACCACCAGGCGCCCAGCCTGAGCTACTGGTGGATCGATGGCTACGCCGATCTCGACAGCCGCCAGACTGCCCAGGTCCGGGCCGACCTGGACGCGTTCTTTGCGTGGCACCGCAGCGAGGAACTGCCGCGTCTGGCCGAGCTGCTGCGCGACTGGCAACGGCTGGCCCCGAACGACATCACGGCCGATCAGGTGTGCGTGCAGTTCGACCGGGTGCGCGGCAGCCTGGAACGCGCAGCGGGCGAGGCGGCCGCTCCGATGAGCCGTCTGGCCCTCACCCTCTCGCCGGCCCAGATGGAGCACCTGGCGCGCCAGCAGGCCAAGAGCAACCGCGAGTTCGAGGACGACTTCATCAAGCCGCCGCCGGCCAAGGTGCTTGACCGCCGCACCGAGCGTGCGCAGGACCGCATCGAGACCTTCTATGGCCGACTCAGCGATGCGCAGCGCCAGCTGCTGCGCCAGCAGCTGGCGGCCTCGCCCTTCGACGCGCCCCGCACCCAGCAGGAGCGGCTGGCGCGGCAGGCCGACCTGCAGCAGACCATCCGGCAGGCCCAGGCCGATCCGGCCTCGGCGCGCCAGCGGGTCGTGGCACACATGAACCGGTTCACCGATTCGCCCACGCCGGGCTACAACGACTACCTGCAGGCGTCCATCCAGCATGGCTGCCGGCAGATCGCGCTGATCCACAACAGCACCACGGCGCAGCAGCGCCAGCGGGCGGTGACGACGCTCAAGCAGTACGAGTCGGACCTGCGCACCCTGTCCAGCCCGGGTTGAGGCGCCGCCTCAACGCATCGCGATCCAGACCAGTCCGAGCGAGAGCAGCGTGACCGGCACGCCGATGCGCGCATGTTCGCGCCAGCCGATGTGCACCCCCTGCTGGCGCGCCAGGTCGGCCACGATCAGGTTGGCGATCGATCCCACCAGCAGCAGGTTGCCGGCGAAGGTGGTCACCAGGGCCAGCTGCACACCGGCGGTGGACCCATGGTCCTGCAGATGCGGCAGCAGCAGCATCACTGCCGGCACATTCGACACCATGTTCGAGAGCACCACGCCGGCCACCATCAGCGTGCCGGGCTCGTGCAGGACCACGCCACGGGCCGCCATCCACTGCACCGCATCGGCCGCCAGCCCGGTGGCCTCGAAGGCATGGTTGACCACGAACAGCCCCATGAACAGCACCAGCAGCGACCAGTCGACCAGCCCGATGACTTCCGACGAGGCCAGCTTGCGGCTGAGCAGCAGCAGGGCCGCGCCCACCAGGGCCAGCACGGCATGCGGTGCATCGGTGAACAGGAACAGCACCATCAGCACGCCCACCACCGTGAGACCCTTGGTGGTCTGCCAGGCGTCGAACGGCGGGTCGTCGGCCACGGCCAGCACCGGCGGCGCGGGCGCATCGCGACCGGACGCGGCAGGACCCCAGGCCAGCCACACCCAGAGCACCACCAGGCCACCCGCCACCGGCGCCAGGGCGCGGGCGGCGTAATCGGCAAAGTGCAGCGACAGCACCGAGCCGATCAGCATGTTCTGCGGATTGCCGATCAGCGTGGCGGCCGAGCCGATGTTGGCCGCGCAGGCCAGCCCCACCAGGAACGGCACGGGTGGCAGGCCGCGCTGCAGGCACAGGCGCAGCACCACCGGGGTCATGGCCAGACAGATCACGTCGTTGGAGAACACCGCCGAGAGCACGCCGGCCACCACGATCAGCGCGGCCAGCAGGGCCGGCCGGGACAGCGGCAGCGCCCCCACCTTGAGCGTGACCGCCGCGTAGAACCCGCCCAGGCGCATCTGGGCCGAGATCACCATGAACGCAAACAGCAACAGCAGCGTCGTGACGTCCAGCGCCGAGGCGGCCTCGTTCACCGTCATGCCGGTGATCGCCATCATGGCGATGGCCCCCAGCAGGGCCACGCCGGTTCGGTCGAGCCTGAGCCGGGGCAGGCCGCCCAGGAACATGCCCAGGTACACCACACCGAAGACGGTGACGACAGCCCAGTCGGTCAGGGCATGGTGGATCGGCGGTGGATTCATGGACCCCGCATGGTAGCGGGGCCGCCGCCGACGTTCAGGCCTGCAGCGAAGCCCACATCTCCCGGTCGCGCTCGGCGGTCCAGATGCGGGGATGCTTGATGCCGCGCGCCTCGTCGTAAGCACGGCTCACGTCGAACGGCAGGCAGTGCTCGTAGATGAACACATGGCCGAACACCGGATCCATCTTCTGGCGGGTGTGGGCCATGGCGGCCTTGAGGTCCATGCCGGCGGCCGCGGCTTCGCGGGCCGCCTGGAACAGCGTGGTGACCCAGCGGGCGGTGTAGTCCAGTGCCTTGTTGACGTTGGCGTTGCCCTTCATGGCCTCGCCACGACCGGGCACGATGGCCTCGGCGCCCAGGGCGCGCAGGGCTTCCAGCGTGGCCGGCCATTCCTCGAGCTGGGCGTCGCCGGTGTAGACACCGGCCTCGAACTCGACCAGGTCGCCGCTGAACAGCACCTTCTCGGACCCGACCCAGGCGATGGTGTCGCCCTTGGTGTGGCCGGCGCCGGGATGCCAGATCTCGACCTTCACGCCGCCCAGATCGAGCGTGAGGCTGCCCTGGCGGCCGGGGGTGCCGTCGCCGATCACCAGGGTGGGCCAGGTCAGGCCGGGCACCGTGTCGGCACCCCGGAACAGGCGCGGAAACCGCTCCATCTCGCTCTGCATGTCCTGTGCACCCCGTTCCACGATCAGGTCGTGGGTGCCGCGGCTGGCGATGATCTCGGTCGCGCCCTCGGCCCGGAAGGCGCTGGCACCGAGCACGCGCACCGCGTGGTAGTGGGTCAGCAGCACGTACTTGATCGGCTTGTCGCTGACCTGTCGGATGCGGCGGATCAGGTCCTGCGCCATGGCGGGCGTGGCGGTGGCGTCGCTCACCAGGATGCAATCGTCACCGATGATCACGCCGGAATTCGGATCGCCTTCGGCCGTGTAGGCCCAGCAATGGGCGCTGAGCTGTTCGAAGGTGATGTTCTTGTCCTGCAGGTCGGCCTGGGACGCAAAGGCTTTGCTCATGGGGGTCTCCTGGGTGGAAGCCGAAATTTTACCTAAACGAAATGTGTTTCGTATGGGTAAATCACAGGCCGCAAAGGGCGATCAGCCGGCCAAGCCCCGGTCGAGCACCGCCACCACCTCGTCGGCAAAGCCGGCATAGCTCATGGCCCCCCCGGGGCGCAGCCAGGTGAAGGTCCAGTTGATCATGCCGAACAGCATCATGGTCAGTGCCGTCTGGTTGGCCGGCGTCACCCGCTCCGGATAGGCCCGGCGGATGAAGCGGGTGAAGGCCGCCACCACGTCGCGCTGGCGGTTGAGGATGAGTTCGCGCTGCACATCACCCAGGAACTTGGTGTCCGAGACCAGGGCCACATGGCGCGTGGCCGAGGTTTCGTACTCGGCCAGGAAGACCCGCACCAGGGCATGCAGGGCCGCCCGCTCGCTGAGGTTCTGGCGCTGGGCATGGGCCTCGGCCTCGCCGATGAGGGCCAGCAGCCGCTGGGTGTAGCGGTCCAGCAGGTCGAACAGGATGGCTTCCTTGCTCTCGTAGTAGTGGTAGAGCCGCGCCTTGCTGGTGCCGCAGGCGGCAGCGATGTCGTTCATGCTGGCCGCCGGGAAGCTGCGGTGGGCAAAGCACTGCGCGGCCAGATTCAGGATCTCGTCGCGCTTGAGGTCGTGGGTGGGTGACTTGGGCCGGGCCATGCGGGGCATTCTGCCAGCGGCCCCGGGTCAGACCGCGCCGAAACCGAACCGCAGGGGCCCGCCTTCCGGTTGCCACGGCTCCACCACCACATGCGCCCCGGCCGGCACTTCCAGCGCCTCGCCGGCGGCCACGATGCGGTCGCAGCCGTCGCCCCAGGTGACCCAGGCCCGGCCCTCGCGCACCGCCAGCCGGCTGGGCTGGACAGCCCGCAGGCTGGCCGCGGCGCCCGACCCGAGCTGCCACAGCGGACCGGGAACCGAAGATTCTTGAATGGCATGAATGGACATGATGCACTCCTGTGTGCGGGCAAAACGCCCGTGGTTGCTGCGTGCTTGAATGCTCGGCCAAGGGCGGGCTGTGGTCCAATGAAAAGGCATTTGCCGATTGATCGCTTTCCGGCATCAAACCCGTCATCCACCACCATGTCGCCCACCAGCCGTACCCGCCCCCTGGCCGTGGGCCACCTGCGCGCTTTCGAGGCCGTGGCCCGCCTGCTCAACTTCCGCGCGGCGGCCGACGAGCTCTCGCTCACCCAGAGCGCGGTGAGCCGCCAGATACAGGCCCTGGAGGACGAGCTCGGCACCCCGCTGTTCCTGCGCCACACCCGCTCGGTGCAGCTCACCGGGGCCGGCGCCCAGCTGCTGCGGGCGGTCGATCCCGCGCTCGACCGGCTGGACAGCGCGGTGCGCCAGATCCGCCAGGGGGCAGGCCGGCGCAGCGTGGCCATCACCACCTGGGCATCCTTTGCCTCGATGTGGCTCATACCGCGCCTGGAGGATTTCCAGCGGGAACACTCGGACATCGACATCCGCATCGATGCCACCGACAGCACCGTCGACCTGGCCACCGCCGACGTCGATCTGGCACTGCGTTACGGCGTGCCCGGGAACGCGCCGCCCCACGCCGTGCGGCTGTTCGGCGAACAGCTCACGCCGGTGGCCAGCCCCTGGCTGCTGCAGAGCCACCCCATCCACACGCCGGCCGATCTGGAGGGTGTCGCCCTGATCGAGGCCGGGGATGCGCACCGCTCCCGGCACCTTGAATGGCTCACCTGGCAACGCTGGCTCGACACCTTCGGCCAGACCGTACCGCCCCGACGCGCTGCCGGAGGCCGGCGCACCGCACCGGTCCGGCTGCAGCCCCAGCGCTGGCTGTACTTCAACTATGCCCACCAGATCGTGCAGGCGGCCCTCACCGGCCAGGGCGTGGCCATGGCCCGCCTGCCCCTGGTGGCCGAGAGCCTGGCCAGTGGCGCCCTGGTGGAGCCGCTGCCGTCCTGCCGCATGGACTCGCCGCTGGCCTACTGGCTGGTGACCGGCCCGCAGCGCACGCGCCGGCCCGAGGTGCAGGCCTTCTGCGACTGGCTGCAGCAGCAGGCGGCCGCCACCCGGCAGGCCATCGGCGACGCACCCGACCCCGACACGGTGGACCGCATCGACTGACGCGCACCGGACCCGGCCCATGCCCCAGGCGGGTGCACACTCACCGGCTTTTTCTCCCGCCGCCGCCATGTCCCCCAGCCGCTCTTCCAGCAACCTGCGCAGCATCGTCGCCATGCTGGTGGCCGTGGGCTTCTTCGCGCTCATGGATGCGGTGCTCAAGACGCTGGCAGCGCGTTACCCGGTGATGCAGATCGCCGCCCTGCGGGGCCTGACCTGCCTGCCGCTGGTGCTGCTGTGGATCACCTGGAACGGCGCCTGGCGGCGCGTGAAGCCGGCACGCTGGTCGCTGCACCTGCTGCGCGGCGCCTTGAGTGTGGCCATGCTGTCGCTGTTCACGCTGGGGGTGCGCGATCTGCCGCTGTCGGCCGCCTACACCCTGTTCTTCGTGGCGCCGCTGCTGATAACCGTGCTGTCGGTGCCGGTGCTGGGCGAGCGCGTGCCCTGGGTGCACTGGGTTGCCGTGGCGGTCGGTTTTGCCGGCGTGCTGGTGGCGCTCAAGCCCAGCGGGCAGGACCTGCAGGCCGGCCTGGTCACGGCCGGCGGCCTGGCGGTGCTGGGCGCTGCGTTGTGCTACGCGGTCTCGGCCGTGGTGGGCCGCCTGGCCAGCCGCACCGACAGCAGCGAGGGCATGGTGCTGTGGATGACGCTGCTGCTGTCGGTGGCCGCCACCACCCTGGCAGCGCCCCACTGGAAACCCGTCGCCACAGCGGATCTGCCGCTGCTGCTGGCCCTGGCCCTCACCGGCTTCGGTGGCCAGCTCGCCATCACCGAGGCCTTCCGCCACGGTCAGGCGTCCGCCGTGGCGCCGTTCGAGTACAGCGCGCTGGCCTGGGGCGTGATGCTGGACTGGTTCATCTGGCAGGCCCTGCCCGAAGCCCACACCTGGCTGGGCGCGGCCATCATCATCGGCAGCGGCCTGTGGCTGGTCCGGCACGAACAGCGCATCACCGAGGCGCACGCCAACCCGGACCGGGTGTGACCGCCGATCGACCGCCCGGATCGTCGGAGAGCGGGGGGGCACCCAACCGGATCATCCACTCTGACCACAGCCCGCCATGATTTCAGCATCGACACGACCCCGGCCCCAGCGCAGCCGCTCTGCCCCGGCCACGATGAGACACACCGGAAGCCCCGGGACATGGGCCCTCAAGGGGTGTCGCCCGACCCGCCAGGGACCCCGCCTTTCGCCGCGTGTCGCGCCGGTCGATGCCCGACTGATCCCGCGCGAAGAACGGATGCTGCCAACCCGCGCCCTGCTCAGACTGCTGGACGAGACGCACCACATCGGCCTGACGGCAGAGTCCTATGCCGAGGGCCTTGATGAAGCCAGTTCAGCCAGGCTCATTCAGTTCCCACGGGAAATCTGCGCGCTGTCCCGCCGCTTGTCCCGTCTGGCCAGCCAGCTGCCACTCCACGCGCCGGGCACCTACCTGCACGGCAGGATCACGGCGGCGATGGCAGAGGCCCGGCGGGTGATCGACTCCGCATCGACCTCCTGACCGGACGGCTCAGCGCACCGGCCAGGCCACGCCGGTGTCGCACAGGATGGCGTCCAGCGGCTGGTCGTGGGGTTCGGGCTCCAGATCGGGCAGGTAGCCGAATTCATAGCCCAGGCCCACGGTGAAGGGCTTGGGCTGCAGGGCGGCCAGGGTGCGGTCGTAGAAGCCGCCGCCGTAGCCCAGCCGGTAGCCGCCGGCGCCATACCCCACACACGGCACAAAGATCAGCGTGGGCACCACCACCTCGGTGTCCTTGGGTTTGGGGATGCCGTAGGCATCTTCTTCCATGGGGCAGCCGGGATACCAGGTGTGGAAGGTGAGCGTCTTGTCCACCTTGTTGACCACCGGCAGGCCGATGCGGCGCTGGCGTGCAGCGCTGGCGGCGTCCTCTTCCAGACCGGCTTCCTGCCAGCGGAACAGCGCGGGCAGCGGGTCGAACTCGCCCTTGATGGGCCAGTAGGCCCCGATGACGGTGTCCGGACGGTGGATCAGCCAGACGCGCATCACCCGCTGCAGCAGGTCGTTGCGCCAGGCCCGGTCGGCCAGGTTCTGGCGCTTCTCGACCAGCGCCTTGCGCCAGGCCATCTTGGCTGCGGCCGAAGGGGAACTCTCGGGGGGTTTGGTATCCATAATCGGGCGATGTCTTTCGTGATTCCATCGATCTCGGCCGGGGCATGGCGCCGGCCCATTATGGCGGGGCTGCTGGCCGCTGCCCTGGGCCCCTGTGCCCTGCTGGCCCAGGCCCCTGCGGCGGCCCCCGGCGATGCCACCCTGCTGGAGATGCGCGACGCGTTCCGCCTGGGCCGCACCGTGCAGCTCGGCCAGTCACTGCCCAAGGCCCAGGGCCATGTGCTGGAACCCCTGGCGCGCTACTGGGAGATGCGCGCCCGGCTGGAATCGGCGCCGGCGGCCGAGATCCGTGCCGCCCTGGACGCCATGGCCGGCACCTACTGGGAAGACCGCCTGCGCAACGACTGGCTGCTGGTGCTGGGCCGGCAACGCAACTGGGCCGACTTCGAGACCGAGCGCCCGCGCTTCCGCATGAACGACGACCGCCAGGTGCGCTGCTACGGCCTGATGCTCGACGCCGTGGCGGGCCGCATGGAGCCGACCCAGGCCGCAGCCCGGGTGCAGACCGAATGGCTGGCGCAGAAAGACCAGGACACCGGCTGCGCCACCGCCGCCGAAGCGCTGCTGCAGAGCGGCCACCTCGACCCGAAGGCGGTGTGGATGCGGGCCCGGCTGATGATGGAGACCGGCAAGACCCGGGCCGCCAGCCAGGCGGTTGCGCTGCTCAACCCGGAATGGGCCGCCCGGCTGGACGCGATCGCTGCCGAGCCGCAGCGCTACCTGGACGGCAAGCTCACCGCATTCCGCACCCAGACCAAGGAACTGGTCACGCTGGCCATCATCCGGCTGGCCAGCAACGACCCGGCCGCCGCTGCCGCCGAGGTGGACCACCTGCGCTGGCGCACCCAGCTCACGCGGGACGAGCGCGACTGGTTGTGGGGTGTCATCGGCAAGCGGGCCACCCAGAAGTTCATGCCGCAGGCGGTGGACTACTTCGCGCGGGGCAGCGACCGGGGCATGGCCGACGACCACCTGGCCTGGAAGGCGCGGGCCGGGCTGCGCACCGGCCGTTGGTCGATGGTGCGCGAGGCCGTGGACGCCATGGGGCCGGCCCAGCAGTCCGACCCGGCCTGGATCTACTGGAAGGCGCGTGCCCTGCTGGCCCAGGCCGGCCTGGAATCGGCCGCCGGCGTGCCCGATCCGGCCACGGCACCACCGGCCGGGACGGCCGTGGTCGGGGCGTCGGCGGCGCCCGAGGTGCTGCAGGCGCGGCAGCTGCTGGCCGGCATCGCATCGCCGCACGGCTTCTACGAACAGCTGGCGCTGGAAGCGCTGGGCCTCAAGGTCAGCCTGCCGCCACCACCACCGCCGCCCACGGCCGCCGAACTGGCCGACATCGCGCGCGACGCCGGCATCCGCCGCGCGCTGGCCGCGTTCCGGCTGGGGCTGCGCAGCGAGGCCTCGCGCGAATGGAACTACAGCATCGCCCTGCACACGCCGGGCGGCATGACCGAACGCGAGCTGCTGGCTGCCGCCACGCTGGCCTGCCGCGAGCAGCTCTGGGACCGCTGCATCCACACCAGTTCCCGCAACCGGTCGCAGATCGACATGTCGCTGCGCTACCCCACCCCGTTCCGCGACGCGGTGCTGGGCCGCACCCGCGAGATCGGGCTGGAGCCGGCCTATGTGTATGGCCTGATCCGCCAGGAGAGCCGCTTCGTCACCGATGCACGCTCCGGCGTGGGGGCCTCGGGGCTGATGCAGGTGATGCCGGCCACCGCCCGCTGGACCGCGCGGCGCATCGGCCTGAGCGACTTCCGGCCGGCCCAGATCAACGAGCGCGACACCAACATCCAGATCGGCACCGCCTACCTGAAGTTCGCGCTGGACGACTTCGAAGGCTCCATGCCGCTGGCCGCGGCAGCCTACAACGCCGGCCCCGGCCGCGCACGCGCCTGGCGCGAAGGCCCGACACTGCCCGGCGACCAGTGGGCCGAGACCATCCCCTTCGAAGAAACCCGCGACTACGTCAAGCGGGTGCTGGCCAACACCACGCTGTACGCCGCGCTGCTCAGCGGCCAGCCGCAGTCGCTGCGGCAGCGGCTGGGCACCGTGGGGCCGCGCAGCGCGTCGGCCCCTCCCCCCAACACCGATCTCCCCTGAAACCTGCCCGTCATGAAAAAAGTCCTGATCACCGGGGGCACCGGCTTTGTCGGTCGCCATGTCTGCGAAAAACTGCACCGCCTGGGCTGGCACATCACCGTGCCCACGCGCCGCATGAGCAAGGCGGCAGCCGTGCAGCACCTGCCGCGTGTGACCGTGCTGCAGGCCGACGTGCACCGCACCGAGGACCTGCTGCGCCTGCTGCCGGGCCATGACGCGGTGGTGCATCTGGTGGCCATCCTGCATGGCACCGAGGCCGCGTTCGAACAGACGCATGTGACCCTGCCGCGGCAGCTGGCAGCGGCCATGAACGCCAGCGGCGTGCGCCGGCTGGTGCATGTGAGCGCCCTGGGCGTGTCCGAGAGCGGACCGTCGCGCTACCAGCGCAGCAAGGCGCGCGGCGAGGCCGTGCTGCAGGAAGCCGGCCTCGACCTGACCGTGCTGCGGCCCAGCGTCATTTATGGCCAGGGCGACCGCTTCCTCAACCTGTTTGCCCAGATGCAGTCGGTGCTGCCCTTGGTGCCGCTGGCCAGCGCCGGCGCCCGTTTTCAGCCGGTCTGGGTGGAAGACGTGGCCGAGGCCGTGGCGGCATCGCTGGACCCGGCGCGGTACGGCCGCAACAGCATCGGCCAGACCTACGATGCAGCCGGCCCCGATGTGCTCACCCTGGCGCAGCTGGTGCAGCTGGCCGGTCGCATCGGCAGCCGGCAGCGGCCGGTGATCCCGCTGCCCGCCTTCGTGGGCAACATCCAGGCCCGTCTGATGGAGCTGGCGCCCGGCGAGCCGCTCATGAGCCGCGACAACCTGGCTGCCATGACGGTGGACAACGTGGCCGACGGCCGCCTGCCGGGCCTGCAGGCACTGGGCATCGCACCGGCGCCCATCGAGGCGGTGGCGCCCCGCTATCTGGGCCACCGGGGTGGGCGGGACGCCCTGCTGGCTTACCGCCGCCAGCCGCCCCGCTGAAACAGGAGCGGCGGGGTGCCATACCCCACGCGGAACCCTACCGCCAGTCGCCTGATTAATCACTTCGGCTTACAAGACGGGATTTTTTGGCACACTCCCCGCGGGTATTGAGTGAATACCTTCTACCTAAAGGGCAATGACCATGTCGCTTCCTTCCATCAAACCCGGCACCCCCCACCTCACCGAAGCCCAACGCGACGTCATCAACCGGCTCAAGCGCATCGACGGCCAGGTCGGCGGCCTCATCCAGATGATCCTGGAAGGCCGCAGCTGCGAAGAGGTGGCGCAGCAGATGGCGGCCGTGCGCAAGGCCATGGACAAGGCCTTCTACCGCATGATGGCCTGCGACATGCTCGAGGCGATTGCCAGCACGGTGGCCGAGTCGTCGGCCGTGCGCGATGTGGAACGCTCCACCCGCATCCTCGAAAAATACGCCTGATCCGCAGCCGGCCTGCGTGCCCCTAACATCGGGACCTCACTCACGAGGTTCCCGCCATGGCACTGCAGCTCTACATCGGCAACAAGAATTACTCCTCCTGGTCCATGCGGCCCTGGGTGATGCTCCGGCAGGCGGGCATCCCCTTCGAGGAGATCATGGTCCGGTTCGATTCCTTCGACGCCGGCTCCACTTTCAAGCAACAGCTCAAGGCGATCAGCCCGGTGGGCAAGGTGCCGGTGCTGGTCGACGACGGCTTTGCCGTCTGGGACACCCTGGCGATTGCCGAGTACGCCGCCGAGCGTTTCCCCGACCGCCAGCTCTGGCCCGCCGATGCCCGCGCCCGCGCCCGGGCCCGCAGCGTCTGTGCCGAGATGCACAGCGGCTTTGCCGCCCTGCGCAGCGCCTGTCCCATGAACATCGAAGCCTCCTTGCCCGACGTGGGCCGGCTGATCTGGCGCGACCAGCCGGGCGTGCGGACCGACCTGGCCCGGCTGTGCGGCCTGTGGGGTGAATTGCTCGCCGCCCAGCCGGCAGGCTCGCTGCTGTTCGGTCAATTCACCATCGCAGACGCCTACTTTGCCCCGGTCTGCATGCGCATCCGGACCTATGGGCTGCCGGTGCCCGCCGACATCCAGGCCTATGTGGACCGGGTGGCAGCCCTGCCCGGCGTGAAAGCGTGGATCGACGACGCCCTGGCCGAGGCCGACTTCCTGGATTTCGAGGAGCCCTATCGGCTGGGGCGCAGCTGATCGGACCGGCGATGCAGGTCTATCTGGTCGGCGGCGCCGTGCGGGATGCACTGATGGCGCGTTCCACCGGGGCGGCATCCCCCAGCGACCGCGACTGGGTGGTGGTGGGCGCCACACCCCAGGCGTTGAGCGATGCCGGCTTCCTGCCGGTGGGACGCGACTTCCCGGTCTTCCTGCATCCGCAGACGCGCGAGGAATACGCCCTGGCCCGCACCGAGCGCAAGACCGCACCGGGCTACCACGGCTTTGCCTTCCACGCCGACCCCGGCGTGACGCTGGAGGACGACCTGGCCCGGCGCGACCTGACCATCAATGCCATGGCGGTGCCCCAGGCCGATGCCGACGATCCCGCCCGGGGCCGGCTGGTCGACCCCTATGGCGGGGCACAGGACCTGCACGACCGCGTGCTGCGCCATGTCACCCCGGCCTTTGCCGAAGACCCGGTCCGCATCCTGCGCCTGGCCCGTTTCGCCGCCCGGTTCCCCGACTTTTCGGTGGCCCCGGAAACGCGGGACCTGATGCAGCGGATGGTGGAAGACGGCGAGGTGGACCACCTGGTGCCGGAGCGGGTGTGGCAGGAGATCGCCCGCGGCCTGATGGAACAGCGACCCAGCCGCATGCTGACCGTGCTGCGCGAATGCGGGGCGCTGGCGCGCCTGCTGCCCGAGGTGGACCGGCTGTGGGGCGTGCCGCAACGCGCCGAACACCACCCCGAGGTGGACACCGGCGTGCACCTGATGATGGTGCTGGACATGGCCGCACGCCTGCAGGCCCCGCTGCCGGTGCGCTATGCCTGCCTGGGACACGATCTGGGCAAAGGCACCACACCACCGGCCGAATGGCCACGCCACATCGGCCACGAGGCGCGCAGCGCACGCCTGCTCAAGGGCATCGGAGAACGTCTGCGAGTGCCCAGTGCCTGCCAGGAACTGGCCGACGTGGTGGCCCGGGAACACGGGCACATCCACGGCAGCGGGCTGTTGTCGCCGGCGGCCACGCTGCGGCTGCTCGAACGCTGCGACGCCATCCGCAAGCCGGACCGGTTTGCGCAGGTCCTGCTGGCCTGTGAATGCGATGCCCGCGGGCGGCTTGGCCATGAAGATCGCGACTATCCCCAGGCCCGCCGGCTGCATGACGCCCTGCAGGCGGTGCTGGCGGTGGACACCTCGGTCATTGCCTCGGCCGCCATGGCCGCCGGGCTCAGCGGCCCGCACATAGGCGAGCGGATCCATCAGGCACGCGTGGACGCCCTGCAGGGCCTGTGAGACCATGGGCGGCTCGATCAGGAGGCCGCATGCCGCACCGCAATCTGCTCAACCGACCGCTGGCCGACGGCATCCGTCGACTCGGTTTTCGCAAGTGGTACGAGCGTGAACTGCTCTCCAGCCATGCGCACATGACGCTGGCCATCCTGGCGGCGGTTGCCATGCTGGCCAGCTTCGAGGCCTTCCAGGGTGGCAGCCTGGCCGACAAGCTGATGGATATGGTGTTCGTGGTGGTGAGCGGCGCGATCGCGCTGTGGTCGCTGCGGCGCTACCTGTTCCTGCTGATGCACGCCGAAGAGGTGGCGAACCAGGCGAACTGCGCCAACTGCAAGGCCTACGGCCAGCTGCGGGTGCAGGACGAGCCCGGCCACCGCCGCCCGGAGCTGGTGCCGGTGTGCTGCAAACGCTGCGGTTTTCGCTGGACGCTGCGGGACGACTGAGCGCGTCAGATCAGGTAGCCGATCAGGCTGGCCACGAAGCTGAGCAGCACGGTCGAGGCGAACGGCAGGAACCACTCACGCCCGAAGGCCCGGAAGCGCAGGTCGCCCGGCAGCCGGCCCAGCCCCATCTTCTGCAGCAGCGGCGTGGCCCAGCTGATCAGCAGCAGCGCCAGGAAGATCACGAGCATCCAGCGGATCATGGATCGTCCTCAGAGTCGGTGGGTGCGGTCGCCGCTGGCGAACCCGACCGGCACCCAGCCCTGCGCCGATGCCGCCGGTGCCAGGGCGATCACCTTGAACAGCTCGCCCATTTCGTGTTCGAGCACCAGCTTCAGCATCAGGGCGTTCTCGCGCGGGCCGGCGTCACGGGCCAGATCGAGCAGGCCGGCATTGAGCAGGAAGCGCCCCTGGCTGGTGTAGCCCAGCACCGACAGGCCGGCGTCCTGCGCTGCCAGGGCCACGCCCGTGAAGTTGACATGGGCGGTGATGTCCTTCTGCCCGGGGTCGGCCAGCGGATCGCTGTCGCTGCGGTGGGCCTGGTGGCACATCAGCGTGCCCATGTGGCGCTGCGGGTGGTAGTACTCGGCCTCCGGAAAACCGTAGTCGATCAGGAAGGCCACACCGCGTTCGAGCCGGTCGGCCAGGGTGCGCACGAAGGCTTCGGCCTGGGGATGGATCTCGGTCAGGTAGTCGTGCGGACCCTCGATGGCGGGCGGCGGGCGGGCATCGGTGGGGCAGTCGGCCCAGACCAGCTGGCCGTCGGCATCCAGCTCCACACCGCGCTCGGACCACACGCCGCGCTGGCGGTGCAGCAGGCGCACCGGCATGGCGTCGAGCACCTCGTTGCCGACCACCACGCCCGCCATGCGGGCCGGCAACTCGCTCACCCAGCGCACCCGGCCGGCATGGGCCGACAGGGTGGCGGCCTGGCGCTCGCGCAGGCTGCCCGACAGATCGACGATGGTGTAACGCCGGGGCGCGCAACCGGCTGCTTCCAGGGCATCGAGCAGCTGCAAGGCCAGCGCGCCGGAGCCGGCCCCGAATTCCCACACCTCGTCGGTGCCCGTGGCCTGAAGCGCCTGCTGCACCTGCCGCGCCAGGGTCTGCCCGAACAGGGGCGTGAGCTCGGGCGCGGTGACGAAGTCGCTGCCGGACTGCGGCAGGTGCCCGAACTTGGGGGCGGTGTTGGCGTAATAGCCCAGCCCGGGTTCGTACAGGGCGATGGCCATGTAGCGGTCGAACGGCAGCCAGCCACCGGCCTCGCCGATGGCCTGGCGCAGGCGCGCCAGCAGGGCGGTCGTTACACTGGAGGGTTCGTTCACGGCAGCGGGTGGCACCCGCCGATTGTCCCCCATGAATCCCCCTCTTCCCGGCGCCGGACAACCCGGCGCGGTCCTGATCACCGGCGGCTCGCTGCGCCTGGGTGCCGAGCTGGTGCGTGCGTTTGCGCAAGCCGGCTGGCAGGTGTGGTGCCACTACAGCCGGTCGGCCGATGCGGCATCGGCCCTGGCGGCCGAGCTCCGGCAGGCCGGCGCGCGGGTCGACACGGTCCGCGCCGACCTGGCTGATGGCGCCCAGATCGAGGCCATGATGGCCCACATCGAGGCCACCGGCGGGCCGCTGCGCGCGGTGGTGAACAACGCGTCCACCTTCGAGCCGGACACCGGCATCGACTTCGACCCGGCCATGGCGCGGCTGCAGCTGGAGGTGAACCTGATCGCGCCGCTGCTGCTCGGCCGCGAGCTCGCCCGCATGCAGCAGCGCCATGCCCTGCCCGACGCCTGTGTGCTGCACGTGCTGGACCAGAAGGTGCACAACCTCAACCGCGACTACTTCTCGTACACCGTGTCCAAGCTGGCACTGGAGCGGTCGGTGGCGCTGCAGGCCCAGGCGCTGGCGCCGGGCGTGCGCGTCAACGCCGTGGCACCGGGCCTGATGTACCTGAGCGGTCCGCAACAGCCCGAGAACTTCGAACGCGCCAGCCGCGTCAATCTGCTGCGCCGACCCACCGACCCGGCCCAGGTGGCGCAGACCTGCGTGTTCCTGGCCAGCCATACCGGCATCACCGGCACCACGGTGAACGTGGACAGCGGCCAGCACCTGGTGCCCCTGGAGCGCGACGTGATGTTCGTGGTGGAAGAACTGATGCAGGAGAAACCCCTTGACCGCTGACCTCAATGCCCTGCTGCTGAACTGCCGCAAGCTGTTCCTGCGCCGCCACGAGGTGATGGTGCAGATCGGCATCCACGACTTCGAGAAGACCGCGCCGCAGCGCCTGTGGATCGATGTCGAGCTGTACGTGCCGCTGGCGCAGTCCACCCCCAAGGGCGACCGCATCGACGAGGTGGTGGACTACGACTTCGTGCGCGAGGTGGTGGCGCAGCGCATCGCGCAGGGTCACATCGGCCTGCAGGAAACGCTGGTGGACGAGCTGGTCGATCGGCTGCTGCAGAACCCGGGCGTGGCCGCCGTGCGGCTGTCCACCTGCAAGCCCGACGTCTACCCCGACTGCGAGGCGGTGGGGGTGGAGGTGTTCCGGATCCGGTCGCAGGAGGCGGCATGAACCCCATGTCATCGGGCACACACGCGGGCACCCAGATCCTCACGCTCACCGGGCTGCGCTTCAACGCCAACCTCGGCATCCTGGACCACGAGAAGCTCAGCCCCCAGCCGATCCAGGTGGACGCCGAGCTGAATCAGGGCACCCAGCCCCTGCTGCCGCACGACGACGACATCACCCATGTGCTGGACTACCGCAAGGTGCGGCAGATCATCATCGACGAGTGCACCGCCGAACATGTGAACCTGCTGGAGAGCCTGATCGGCAAGCTGGCCCGCCGGCTCATGCAGCTGCCCGGCGTGATCGGCGTGCGGGTGAAGATCGCCAAGCTGGAGATCTTCGACGACTGCGAGGTCGCCATCCGCATGGAAAGCGGACAGTGGTGAAAGGAACCACCCCATGAACGAACAACTGGAAAACCACAAGCTCGAAAAACGCCTGTGCCGCGAGGTCGGCCGCGCCATCACCGACTACAACATGATCGGCGAAGGCGACCGCGTCATGGTCTGCCTCTCGGGCGGCAAGGACAGCTACGGCATGCTCGACATCCTGCTCAAGCTGCAGCAGCGCGCACCCGTCAACTTCGAGCTGATCGCGGTCAACCTCGACCAGAAGCAGCCCGGCTTTCCCGAGCACGTGCTGCCCGAATACCTGTCGAACCTGGGTGTGAAGTTCCACATCGAGAACCAGGACACCTACTCCATCGTCAAGCGCGTCATCCCCGAGGGCAAGACGCTGTGCAGCCTGTGCAGCCGCCTGCGACGGGGCATCCTGTACCGGGTGGCCGACGAGCTGGGCTGCAACCGCATCGCCCTGGGCCACCACCGCGACGACATCCTGCAGACCCTGCTGCTCAACATGTTCTTCGGCGCCAAGCTCAAGGGCATGCCGCCCAAGCTGGTGAGCGACGACGGCCGCCATGTGGTGATCCGTCCCATGGCCTATGTGGCCGAGAAGGACCTGATCCGCTGGGCCGAGATCCGGCAGTTCCCCATCATCCCCTGCACCCTGTGCGGCAGCCAGGAAAACCTGCAACGCAAGCAGGTGGGCAACCTGCTGCGCGAATGGGACGCGCGTTTCCCGGGCCGGCTGGAGAACATGTTCAACTCGCTGCAGAACGTGGTGCCCAGCCACCTGATGGACCGCCAGCTGTTCCCGTTCGACACGCTGGAAGCCACCGGCGTGCCCGACCCCGACGGCGACAAGGCGTTCGACACCGAAATGCCCGCACCCGCTGGCGGTGCGGGGAACCTGGCGCCGGCCCGACCGGTCATACCCATCGCTGCCGACTGAGCCGACTGCCCATGACCCTCCGCTCCTTCTCTTCCGGCCTGCGCCGCCTGGGCGCCGTGGTGCTGCTGGGCGCCACGGTCGCCCTGGGCGGGTGCGCCAGCGTGATGCTGGTGGACAACGAGGTGCAGAGCCATCCCCGGTGGAGCGAACGCGGCAACGGCATTCCGCAGGCCCCCCAGGTGTTCCGCTTCGAGCGCACGCCCTCGCAGGAGGGCGGACGCGCCGGCGCCAGCCAGGACATGCTGGAACGGCTGACCACACAGTCGCTGGCCCGCGCCGGCTGGACGCCGGCCGCCGGCAACGTGCGGGCTCCCTGGGCGGTGGAGGTCAGTGCCATCGTGGTGCAGCTGCCCCGTGCGCCCTGGGAAAGCCCGTACGACAGTTTTCATGGTCCGTTCGGACCGAGATGGGTCCATCCCTACGGGCCGGGCTACGGGTTCCATGGCCCGGTCTTTCCCCGGCTGGAAACGCCCTACTACCAGCGCCGGGTGACGGTGCTGGTGCGCAACGCCGCGAACGGGCAGGTGGTGTTCGAATCCAGTGCCGCCCACGACGGCCGCTGGAACGGCACGGAAGCGCTCTGGCAGGCCATGCTGGATGCCGCCCTGCAGGGTTTCCCGAGCGCCCCTGAAGGCCGGCGCCGGGTGGACATCGAAGTGCCCCGCTGACCGCCACCGGCGGACCGCAGCCGCTACAGTTCGGCGACCGGCGCCCCGCCGCGCCGAGGAGACCCCATTGGAAGCCACCCGCATCCTGGCCGTGCGCCACGGAGAGACCGCCTGGAACCGCCTGACCCGCATCCAGGGGCACACCGACATCGAACTCAACGAACACGGTCGCTGGCAGGCCGAGCGGCTGGCCGATGCCTTGCGCGAGGAACCGCTGGCGGCCATCTATGCCAGCGATCTCAAGCGCGCCCGCGCCACCGCCGAGGCGGTGGCCCATCAGCGGGACATGCCGGTGCACATCCACATGGGTCTGCGTGAGCGGGGCTTTGGCCGGTTCGAGGGCCACACCTGGGACGAACTGGAGCTGCGCTTTCCGGCCGAGACGCTGGCCTGGCGCAAGCGCATGCCCGACTTCGCCCCGCCGGGTGGCGAGACCTTGCTGCAGCTGCGCGAGCGGGTGCTGGCGGCCGTGGACGACCTGGCTGCCCGCCACCCGGGCGAACAGGTGCTGATGGTGGTGCACGGGGGCGTGCTGGACGTGCTCTACCGCGCCGCCACCCGGCTGGAACTGCAGGCCCCGCGCAGCTGGGCACTGCCCAACACCGCCGTCAACCGGCTGCTGTGGTCCCCCGAGGGCCTGGGCCTGGTGGGCTGGGCCGATGTGCGCCACCTGCAGACCGACAGCCTGGACGAGCAGCATGTCTGAGGCGGCCCGTGAGCAGCGCCTGCGCCGGGTGCGGGCGCTGGTCGGCCGGGGCGTGGATGCCATCGACACCCCGGCCCTGGTGGTCGATCTCGATGCCATGGAGCGCAACCTGCAGCGCATGGCCGACTTTGCCGCCGGGCATGGCCTGCGCCTGCGACCCCACGCCAAGATGCACAAGTGCGCCGCACTGGCCCGGCTGCAGATGGCCCACGGCGCGGTGGGCGTGTGCGTGCAGAAGACCGACGAAGCCCTGGCCCTGGCCGAGGGCGGCGTGAGCGACATCTACATCAGCAACCAGGTGGTGGACCCGGCCAAGCTGCAGCGGCTGGCGCAGGCGGTGCAAAGCAGGCCGGACGTGCGCTGGGCCGTGGCGGTGGACAGCGCCACCGGCATCGAGCGCCTGGCCACCGCCCTGACCGTGGCGGGCGTGCAGGCGCCGGGCCGCTTCGACGTGTTCGTGGAGATCGACGCCGGCCAGAACCGCTGCGGCGTGGAACCCGGCGACGCCGCCGCTGCACTGGCGGTGCAGGTGCTGGCGCGGCCGGTGCTGCGGTTCGCCGGCCTGCAGGCGTACCACGGGCGTGCCCAGCACATCCGCGACGCCACCGGCCGCGCGGCGGCCATCGACCTCGCGGCCCGGGCGGTGCGGACCACCACCGAAGCCCTGAACCGGCTGGGCATCCAGGTGCCGCTGGTGACCGGTGCCGGCAGCGGCAGCTTCGCGCTGGAGGCCGGCAGCGGCCTGTGGGGCGAGATCCAGCCCGGCTCCTACCTGTTCATGGACGCCGACTACGCCGCCAATGAGGCACTGCCGGGCGCGCCGGTATTCGAGCACGCACTGTTCGTGAAGTCCCAGGTGATGAGCCGAAGCCCCGACCGGGCGGTGGTGGATGCCGGCCACAAGAGCCACGCCATCGACAGCGGTCTGCCCCGGGTGGCACAACCGCCGGGGCTGGACTTTGCCAACAGCGGCGACGAACACGGCATCCTGCGCCCGGCATCCCCGGACGGCACCCTGCCCGAACTGGGCGAGACGGTCTGGCTGATCCCCGGCCATTGCGACCCCACGGTGAACCTGCACGACGTGATGGTCGGCGTGCGCGGCGGCCTGCAGCAGGGCCGGGTGGAACGGGTGTTCGAGGTGGATGCCCGGGGCGCCCTGGGCTGACGCCGGGTCAGGGGCCGTAGACGCGGGCATCCAGCCCCAGCGCGCGGATCTGGCGCGCCGCCGCATCGGCCGCGGCACGGTCGTCCAGCGGACCGACCCGTATGCGCGTGAGGGTGCCCCGCGACGACTCGACCGGATCCACCAGCACCGGCAGGCCCGCATCGCGCAGCCGGGCTTCGGCCCGCGCGGCATTGGCCGGGTCGGCGAACATGCCCACCGCCACGCCATGGCCGCGCACCCGGACGCGGATGGCGTCGGCCACCTCTACCTTCTCGGGCTCTACCTTCGCGGGCTCGGGCGGGGCCACCTCGGCCCTGGGTGCCGGTTCGGGCGGCGGGGCCGGAACGGCCACCGGCGCCGGCTCCGCCACCACGGGCGCCACCGACAATGGCGGAACCGGCAGCACAGGCCGACCCCGGCTCTGCTGCCACCACCAGCCCGCAGCCGCCGACCCCAGCACCAGGTACAGGAACACCAGCAGCCCCAGCAACCAGGGGCCGCTGGCCTGCGCGGCCAGCTGCTCGCGGGCCTGCTGCACCGTGGCGGCCTGCCGCACCGCCTCGGTCATGCGCTGGCGCAACTCGCCGTGCAGCAGCACGTTGGCATAGAAACCCGGCAGCAACCACAGCACCGCCACCAGCCCCCCGGCAGCGATCCAGCGCCACTGCGCCGACCAGGTCGTCCACGGGCCCATCTCGAACCACAGGGCAGCGCCCAGCGCCGCCAGCAGCACTGCATACGAAAAGGCGGCGCCCCACAGCCGACGGTAGATCAGCCAGCCCAGGGTGAAGCAGGCGGCCATGGTGTTCCAGGCCGGTCCGGGCAGACCGACCTCGTCGAAACGGCCGAACACCTTCAGGTAATACGGCGCCCCCACCGGCCCCAGTGCAGCGCGGTACAGCGCCGTGGTGGCGTTGTCCTGCGGGGGCAAAGTGGCCGGGCGCGACGACATGGGAGCTGGTGGGTCAGGCCTCGGGTGGGAACAGCCCGCCTTCGGTGCGCGGCGGGCTCACACCCAGGTGGCGGTAGGCCGCCAGCGTGGCGGTGCGGCCGCGCGGCGTGCGCTGCAGGTAGCCCTGCTGGATGAGGTAGGGCTCGATCACGTCCTCGATGGTGTCGCGCTCCTCGCCGATGCTGGCGGCGATGTTGTCCAGCCCGACCGGGCCGCCATCGAAGCGGTGGATCACCGCCTCCAGCAGCTTGCGGTCCATCAGGTCGAAGCCCTGCGGATCGACGTCGAGCATCGACAGCGCCTTCTGCGCGATGTCGTGGGTGATGGTGCCGCTGCCCTTGACGTCGGCGTAGTCGCGCACCCGGCGCAGCAGCCGGTTGGCGATGCGGGGCGTGCCGCGCGAGCGCCGTGCGATCTCGAAGCCGCCTTCCTCGTCCATCGGCGCGTTCAGCAGCCGGGCGCTGCGCTGCACGATGCGCGAGAGCTCGGCCGGCGTGTAGAACTCCAGCCGGGCCACGATGCCGAAGCGGTCGCGCAGCGGGTTGGTCAGCATGCCGGCGCGGGTGGTGGCACCCACCAGGGTGAAGGGCTGCAGGTCGAGCTTGATGCTGCGGGCCGCCGGCCCCTCGCCGATCATGATGTCGATCTGGTAGTCCTCCAGCGCGGGGTAGAGGATCTCCTCCACCACCGGGCTCAGGCGGTGGATCTCGTCGATGAACAGCACATCGTTGGGCTCCAGGTTGGTCAGCAGCGCGGCCAGGTCGCGCGGCTTCTCCAGCACCGGGCCGCTGGTCTGGCGCAGGTTCACCCCCAGCTCCTGGGCAATGATGTGCGAGAGCGTGGTCTTGCCCAGGCCGGGCGGGCCGAACAGCAGCACATGGTCGAGTGCCTCGCTGCGCTTGCGGGCCGCGCCGATGAAGATCTCCAGCTGCTCGCGCACCTTCTGCTGGCCGACGTATTCGTCGAGCAGCTTGGGACGCAGGGCGCGTTCGATCGCCTCCTCTTTCGGGGAAGCCGGCGTGGCCGACACCACACGGGGTGCCGGGGCGAAGTCGTCGGTCTGGATGCCCATGGTTTACCGCGCCAGCGCCTTGAGCGCCTGCTTGATGCCCTCGGTCACGCCCACACCGGCCGGCAGGGCCTTGAGGGCGGCGGTGGCGTCCTTTTCGTTGTAGCCCAGGGCCATGAGGGCCTGCTGGATGTCGGCCGCCGCATCGCCCACGGCGCTGGCAGCGCCCAGGGCCGGCAGGTCGGCGCCCAGCTTGCCCTTGAGTTCGAGCAGCAGCCGCTCGGCCGTCTTCTTGCCGATGCCGGGCACCTTGACGATGCGACCCGCCTCCTGCGCGGTGACGGCCTGGGCCAGTTCGGTCACGCTCAGGCCGGAGAGCACCGACAGCGCGGTGCGCGGACCGACGCCGCTGATGCGGATGAGCTGGCGGAAGGCCTCGCGCTCGGCGGCGGTGGCAAAGCCGTAGAGGATCTGGGCGTCCTCGCGGACCACGAAGTGGGTCAGCAGGGAGACGGTCTGGCCGGAGGCGGGCAGCTGGTAGAAGGTGCTCATGGGCACGTCCACCTCATAGCCCACGCCGTGGCAGTCCACCAGGATCTGGGGCGGGTTCTTCTCCAGCAGCTGGCCGGTCAACTTGCCTATCATCGGGGCTCCTGTTTTGCCCCGGAATTATCAGCTTGATTCTCAGACACACCTTCAGCCCGCCGGACAACACCCGCATGGCCCACCTGTGCGGTCCGCTGGATGCGCACATCCGCGCCATCGAGGCAGCGCTGCAGGTCAAGGTGGCGCACCGCTTCGAGCAGTTCCGCGTCGAAGGGCCCAAGGCGCGGGCCGAACAGGCCATGGAGGCGCTGCAGGCGCTCTACGAGATGGCCCGCAAGCCCATCCCGGCCGAACAGGTGCAGCTGATGCTCAGCGGCGACACCGCCCTGGCCGAGCCGGGGGACGGCGCGCTGGCCATGCAGACCCGGCGCGGCGAGATCAAGGGCCGCACACCCAACCAGGCGCGCTACCTGGAGAACATGTCCACGCACGACATCACCTTCGGCATCGGTCCGGCCGGCACCGGCAAGACCTACCTGGCGGTGGCCTGTGCGGTGGACGCCCTGGAGCGCAGCGCGGTGCAGCGCATCGTGCTGACCCGCCCGGCGGTGGAGGCCGGCGAGAAGCTCGGCTTCCTGCCCGGCGACCTGGGCCAGAAGGTCGACCCCTACCTGCGCCCGCTGTACGACGCGCTGTACGACCTGATGGGGCACGACAAGGTGCAGAAGGCCTTCGAGCGGCAGCAGATCGAGATCGCGCCGCTGGCCTTCATGCGCGGGCGCACGCTCAACCATGCCTTCGTCATCCTGGATGAAGCGCAGAACACCACGCCCGAACAGATGAAGATGTTCCTCACCCGCATCGGCTTCGGCAGCAAGGCGGTGGTGACCGGCGACGTGAGCCAGATCGACCTGCCGCGCACCCAGCTCAGCGGGCTGATCGACGCCGAGCGGGTGCTCAAGCGGGTGCAGGGCATCGCGTTCTCGCGCCTCTCGAGTGCCGACGTGGTGCGCCATCCGCTGGTGGCCCGCATCGTCGACGCCTACGACGCCCGCACACCCGGTGCCGACGACGCCCCGCCGGTGCGCCGCACCCGCCGTCCCGCCGCCTGATGGAGGCCCGCATGAAGCCCACACCCCGTCTGCGTGCCAGCCTGCTGGGCCTGGCGCTGGCGCTCACCGCGCTGGCCGGCTGCGCCCAGCACCGCCACCCCGCCCCGGCCGATGCCGCCCTGCCCTTGCCGGCCACGATCGAGGGCGACCGCTTCCAGAGCCGTACCGTGCGCTACCAGTGCGAAGGCGGCACCCTGCTCGACGTGGTGTACCTCAACCTGCAGGACGGCCGTTCGTTCGCCACGCTGCACTTCGCCGGCCGCACCGCGTTGCTGCAGAACCGGCCGGCCGCCTCGGGCGCACGCTACATCGCGCTCGACGAGCAGCACAGCCTGCGCTGGCACACCAAGGGCATCGAGGGCACGCTGCGCTTCATGGAAGCCAGCGACACCGCCCGCGAACAGATCCTGCTGAACGATTGCCGGGCCCTGCCCGCCTACCGCTGATGGCCCTGCACCAACTCTCCCTGTCGCTGCAGTTCGGCGACCTGGCCGATGCCGCCACCCACCGCGCTGCCCTGCCCCGCCACAAGGTGGTGCGCTGCATCCGCCATGCGCTGGAGGCCGATGCCGAGATCACGGTGCGCATCGTCGATGCCGACGAAGGCCAGGCCCTGAACCGCGATTACCGGGGCAAGGACTACGCCACCAACGTGCTCACCTTCGACTACGCCACCGAACCCCTGGTGATGGCCGACCTGGTGCTGTGTGCGCCGGTGGTGGCCGCCGAGGCGAAGCAGCTGCGCAAGCCGCTGGCCGACCACTATGCCCACCTGCTGGTGCACGGCACCCTGCATGCCCAGGGCTGGGACCACGAGACCAGCGACGAGGACGCCGAGGCCATGGAAGCGCGCGAGATCGAGATCCTGGCCGGGCTGGGCCTGAAGAACCCCTACCGCTGAAGCCGACGCCTCAGGCCGTGATGCGCATCGGGATGGTCACCGGCCCGTCGTTGACCAGGTGCACCTGCATGTCGGCGCCGAATTCGCCGGTCTGCACCACCGGGTGCGCCGCTCGGGCCGCCGCCACGAAGGCGTCGTAAAGGGCACGCCCCTGTGCCGGTGGCGCCGCACCGGTGAAGCCCGGCCGGTTGCCGCCGCGCGTGTCGGCCGCCAGCGTGAACTGGCTCACCACCAGCAGGCCGCCCTGCACGTCCTGCAGGCTGCGGTTCATCTTGCCGGCCTCGTCGTTGAAGATGCGCAGCTTGAGCACCTTGGCCAGCAGCTTGTCGCCCACGGCCGGGGTGTCGTCGGGTTCGGCGCAGACCAGCATCAGCAGGCCATGGTCGATGCGGCCCACGGTCTGCCCGGCAATGTCCACACGGGCCTCGGTCACACGTTGCAGCAGGGCGATCAAGCGGTGTCCTTCGGGTCGTCGAAGTGCGCTTCCACGTCGGTGGGCAGCAGCTGGATGGTGGCGCGCAAGCCCGGCACCGCCTGCATCAGCGTGCGCTCCAGCCGGTTGCGCAGTTCGGCCGCATGACCCAGCGTGCAGTCGGCGGGCACATGCATGTGCAGGTCGACAAAACTGCGCTGGGCCGACTTGCGGGTGGTGACATGGTCGAAGCGCATCGGCGTGTGCGGTGTCTGCTCCGCGGCAAAGGCCGACAGCGTCCGGTCGATCAGGGCACGGGTCTCGGGCTCCAGCGCCTCGTCCATCAGGCCCTGGGCCGAGCGCCACATCAGGTGCACGCCTTCGCGCAGGATGTTGAGCGCCACGCCGATGGCCACCAGCGCGTCGAGCCACAGCCAGCCGCTGAAGTGCACCAGCACCAGCCCGACCACCACCCCGACCGAGGTCCAGACGTCCGACACCAGGTGCCGGGCATCGGCCTCCAGGGCGATCGACCGGTGCTCGTGGGCCGCGCGGAACATCACCCAGGCCAGCAGGCCGTTGAGTGCGGAGCTGCCGATGGACAGCGCCAGGCCCCATCCCAGTTGCTGGATGGGCTGCGGATCGAAGATGCGGTGCCCGGCGGCCCAGATGATGCCGAGCGCCGCCGCGATGATCAGCACGCCCTCGAAGCCGGACGAGAAGTACTCGGCCTTGTGATGGCCGTAGGGATGGTCGTCGTCGGCCGGCCGGGTGGCGATGGTCACCATGACCAGGCCGAAGATGGCGCTGGCCAGGTTGACCAGCGACTCCATCGCGTCCGACAGCAGGCCGACCGAGTCGGTGACGTACCAGGCCAGCGTCTTGAGGGCGATGGTGACCATGGCCACCACCACCGACGCCATCAACAGGCGCTTCGGGGTGAGCCAGGCCAGGGTCACCATGGCATCAGCCCAGCGTGATGCGAGCGAACTTGCGTTTGCCGACCTGCACCACATAGGTGCCGGCGGGGAGCTTCAGACCCTTGTCGCTGATGACGGTGCCGTCGATGCGCACACCGTTGCCGTCGATGAGCCGGTTGGCCTCGCTGGACGACGGCGCGAGACCGGCCGACTTGAGCAGGGCGGCAATGCCCAGCGGGGCACCGGAGAGGGTCACCTCGGGAATCTCGTCCGGCACGCCACCCTTGCTGCGGTGGATGAAATCCTGCTCCGCCGCGTCGGCTGCCGCCGCGCTGTGGAAGCGCGCGGTGATCTCCTTGGCCAGCATCACCTTGGCATCCTTGGGGTTGCGGCCGCCCTCCACCTCTTTCTTCAGGGCCTCGATCTCGGCCAGGGAGCGGAACGACAGCAGCGTGTACCAGCGCCACATCAGCGTGTCGGAGATGCTGAGCACCTTGGCGAACATGGTGTTGGGCTCTTCGGTGATGCCGATGTAGTTGCCCTTGGACTTGGACATCTTGTCCACACCGTCCAGACCTTCGAGCAGCGGCATGGTCAGGATGCACTGCGGCTCCTGGCCATATTCGGCCTGCAGGTGGCGGCCCATGAGCAGGTTGAATTTCTGGTCGGTGCCGCCGAGCTCCAGATCGGCCTTGAGCGCCACCGAGTCGTAGCCCTGCATCAGCGGATAGAGGAATTCATGCACGCTGATCGGCGTGCCGGCGGAGAAGCGCTGGTGGAAATCGTTGCGCTCCATCATGCGCGCCACGGTGTACTTGGCGGCCAGCTGGATCATGCCCATGGAGCCCAGCGGCAGGCTCCATTCGCTGTTGTAGCGGATCTCGGTGCGCGCGGGGTCCAGCACCAGGCTGGCCTGGCGGTAGTAGGTCTCGGCGTTGGCCTTGATCTGCTCCTGGGTCAGCGGCGGGCGGGTGCTGTTGCGGCCCGACGGATCGCCGATGAGCGAGGTGAAGTCGCCGATCAGGAAGATCACCTGGTGTCCCAGGTCCTGCAGCTGGCGCATCTTGTTGAGCACCACCGTGTGGCCGATGTGGATGTCCGGTGCCGTCGGGTCCAGCCCCAGCTTGATGCGCAAAGCTTGTCCGGTGCGCTCGGCACGTGACAATTTCTGCGCCCAGTCGGCCTGCGGGATCAGTTCTTCGCAGCCGCGAAGGGTGACGGCCAGAGCCTCCCGGACGCCATCGGTCATCTGGCTGGCGACCGGTGCCGACGTTTGAGTACTTATGGTTTCAGGAGGTGTGGGGCTCATACGCGTTTGTTCCGATGTGCATGCCGGCTGGCTGGCTATACTGCCCGCGCGGACCGACGGATTCTAGTTGGCGTGCTTCTTGCACGCCCGGAAAACGCACCCGGCCACCCTCGCCGCCGTGAACTCTCGGGCCGCCCGCCACTCATGATGTTGCGTGCTGCTCCCCTGTCAGACCAGCCACAACCGGAAAACAGGTTTTGAAGTCTTCGTCCTACTCCCCATGGGCGGCCCAGGCGGCCTCCCTCAAGCTCAGCATTGCACGCCACCCCCGCCGCATCATGGCAGGCATCGGTGCGCTGCTGCTCGGCACCGGTGTGACCGCCTTCGGCATTGCGCCGCTGGCCCCCGATGCATCCCAGCTGCCGGTACGTCAGGTGGTCGAAGCCCTCGACACCGGCACCGAAGGCGCGCGCATCGAGATCCTGCCGGCCTCCAGCACGCCCTGGGTGCTCTACCGCACCGACAGCACCCGCAGCGACGACACGCTGCAGAGCCTGCTGACACGGCTGGGCATCAATGACCCGGCCGCCATCACCCAGCTGCGCAACACCCCCCACATCCGCCAGATCGTCGGGCGCAGCGGCCGCCTGGTGCATGCCGAGGCCAACGAACGTCAGGAGCTGCAACGCCTGACCGCCCGCTGGGCCAACGCCGACGGCAAGACCTTCCAGCGGCTGGTGGTCGAATCCACGCCGCAGGGCCTGCAGTCCCGGCTGGAGACCGGCACCCTGACCGCCTCGGCCCGCCTGGGCAGCGGCGTCATCCGCTCCTCGCTGTTCGCCGCCACCGACGCCGCCGGCATCCCGGACAGCGTGGCCATCCAGCTGGCCGAGATGTTCTCCAGCGACATCGACTTCCGCCGCGATCTGCGCCAGGGAGACCGCTTCACCGTGGTCTACGAGAGCCTGGAAGCCGACGGCGAACCCATGACCGTGGGCCGCGTGCTGAGCGCCGAATTCATCAACGGCGGCCGCGCCTTCGATGCCGTCTGGTTCGAGGCCCCCGGCCACAAGGGCGGCTATTACAACTTCGCGGGCGAGAGTGCCCGCCGCTTCTACCTGTCGTCGCCGCTGGAGTTCTCGCGGGTCAGCAGCGGCTACGGCATGCGCTTCCATCCGGTCACCGGTCAGCACAAGGCCCACCTGGGCGTGGACTATGCCGCCCCCACCGGCACGCCGGTGCGCACCGTGGGCGATGGCACGGTCGAGTTTGCGGGCGTGCAGGGCGGCTACGGCAACGTGATCTACGTGCGTCACCGCAACAACCAGGTCACGGTGTATGCCCACCTGAGCCGCATCTTCGTGCGCAAGGGCCAGCGGGTGGACCAGGGCGAGCGTATCGGCGCCGTGGGTTCCACCGGCGTGTCCACCGGCCCGCACCTGCATTTCGAGTTCCGGGACAACGGCCAGCACCGAGATCCGCTGGTGATCGCCCGCCAGAGCGAGGCCATCCGCCTGCCCGCCGAGCTGCGTCCGGCGTTCGAAGCCGTCGCCCAGCAGCAGCGCATCACGCTCGAAGCCGCCGCCAACCTGCAGCAGGCCAGCGCGCAGTGATCCAGGCCTGCCTTGCGGCAGACGCCCCCAACGAAAAAGGAGCCCGAAGGCTCCTTTTTTCATGGGGCTGAAGCGCCGCTCAGACGCTGAAGCTCGAACCGCAACCGCAGGTGGTGGAGGCGTTGGGGTTCTTGATGACGAACTGTGCGCCTTCGAGGTCTTCCTTGTAGTCGATCTCGGCACCCACCAGGTACTGGTAGCTCATGGCGTCGATCAGGAGGGACACACCGTTCTTGGTCATGGTGGTGTCGTCCTCGTTGACCACCTCGTCGAAGGTGAAGCCGTACTGGAAACCGGAGCAGCCGCCGCCCTGGACGAACACGCGCAGCTTCAGGTCAGGATTGCCCTCTTCGGCCACCAGCTCGGCCACCTTGGCGGCGGCACTGTCGGTGAAGACCAGCGGGGCGGGCATGTCGGTCTGGATGTTTTCGGCAACGGCACTCATGGCAATCCTCTGTCAAACGGAACCGGGCACGGTAGGGCCGGCGATGCGGAATACTAAATCAGATTGCTCGGGAAATGGCTTCACTGGCCATTTGCCGCCAACAGCAGTGTGGGCTTTTCGCGGTTTTCGCCCGAGAGCGGCTTGAGCTGGCCGCTGATGGTGGCCCCCTGGTGCATCTCCAGCGCCTTGTAGGCCACATCCCCTTCGATGCAGGCCTTGGGCTGGAGCTCCAGCAGACCATGGGCCACCACAGGCCCCTTGACGCGGCCATTGATGATGACGTGATCGGCCTCGATGCGGCCGGTGACTTCGGCCACCTCGCTGACCACCAGGATGCTGACCTTGCCCTCGGCGGCCTTGATGTGCCCCACCACGGTGCCGTCCACGCGAAGCCCTTCGCTGAACGTGATGTCGCCTTCGATCCGGGTGCCGTTGGCGATCAGGCTCTTGATGGGGGGTGGGTTCTTCTTGCCGAACATGAGGACTCCTCTCGTGTGATGGGCCGGCGATCATGCCGTGGCTATAGCGCGAAAGTCTGCGTCGAGCGAACGGTGGCTCCCTGCAGCACCCGGGCGGTCACCGACCGGACCGACACCTGGGCCGGGACCGGAATGATGCCCTCGAGGCGCAGGTAACGGCGGATGGAGACGGGCTGACGCACGGGGGCGGACAGGGTCCACGGCTGACCTGCCAGCGTGCCGGTCAGGGTCACCTCCAGTGTGCCCTCGAAGTCGGGCGCCTGGCGTCCCGGCTGAATGACCAGCACCTGCCAGCGCCACTGGCCGGCGTCGGTCAGCTCCGCGTGCAGGCCCCGGATGTCCAGGCCCTGACCGCCCTGTGCGGGCAGCAGACGCTCGAAGAAACCCAGATCGGCCCGCAGCGACTGGTTCTCGGCTTCTAGGCTGCGCAGCTGCTGCTGCAGTTGCTGCTGGGCCACGCGCTCGGTGGTGATCAGGCTGTCGGCGGCACTGCTGACCGAGCGGGCAGCGTCCAGTTCCTCGCGCAGCTGCACCACCTCACGGCGCAGCTGCTGGAGTTCCGCCTGTGCGTGCCGGTCCAGGCCGGCGATGTCCTTGCCGAACTCGAACGCCCACAGCGCCACAGCCGCCGAAAAACCCAGCACGGTGGCCACCGCCAGCCAGCGCAACGGCCATGGCATGCTGCTGCGCACCGACATGCGCGGTGTGCTGGCAGCGAGTCGACGGCGCAGAAGTCGCAGTCCCATGCAACGCTTTCCAACCTAGGTAAGGAAATGCAGGCCCGAAATGCAAAAACCGCCCCAAGCTGAACTTGCGGGCGGTTTTTGAAGGGACATGCCGATCAGCGCTTGCTGAACTGCTTGCGACGGCGTGCCGAACGCAGACCCACTTTTTTACGCTCGACCTCGCGGGCATCGCGGGTGACGTAACCGGCCTGCGACAGCTGCGGCTTGAGCGCTGCGTCGTAGTCGATCAGGGCGCGGGTGATGCCGTGGCGCACGGCGCCGGCCTGGCCGGATTCACCACCACCGTGCACGTTGACCTGCACGTCGAAGGTCTCGGCGTGGTTGGTCAGCAGCAGCGGCTGCTTGGCGATCATGATGGAGGTCTCGCGGCCGAAGTAGGCCTGGATGTCCTTGCCATTGATCGTGATCTTGCCGGTGCCTTTTTTCAGAAACACGCGGGCGACGCTGGATTTGCGACGGCCGGTGCCATTGTTCCATTCACCAATCATCTCAAGGCTCCTTCAGATGTCCAGCACTTGCGGCTGTTGGGCGGTGTGCGGGTGCTCTGCACCGCCGTACACCTTGAGCTTCTTGATCATGGCGTAGCCCAGAGGACCCTTGGGCAGCATGCCCTTGACGGCCTTCTCGAGCGCGCGGCCGGGGTGCTTGGCCTGCATGTCGCGGAAGTTGGTGCCATAGATGCCGCCGGGGAAGCCCGAGTGGCGGTAATACACCTTGTCGAGGGCCTTGTTGCCCGTGACGCGGAGTTTGGCTGCGTTGATGATGACGATGTAGTCACCGGTATCGACGTGAGGCGTGTAGATGGCCTTGTGCTTGCCGCGCAGTCGGAGAGCCACTTCACTGGCAACTCGTCCGAGGACCTTGTCGGTCGCGTCAATCACAAACCACTCGTGCTTCACGTCAGCGGGTTTGGCGCTGAACGTTTTGGTCATGAGTTTGCTCTGTTACGAGGGTTTGGCGGCTCTTTTCCACGGTCGGTGGTCCTCTGTCGGGACCCTCTTAGGTGGGGTTGGATTGCTTCGCCGCGGAGCCAGCAGATCGCTGCGAAGCCCGCCATTGTACGAAATTGCGGCCAGACCGGCAATTTCCGGCGCTACCATCGCCCGATGTTCAGTTACCGCCACGCCTTCCATGCCGGCAACCATGCCGATGTGCTCAAGCACGTCGTCCTGCTGGCCACCCTGCGCCACCTGATGCACAAGGAGGCGGGCCTGACGCTGATCGACACCCATGCGGGGGCTGGCCTGTACCGGCTCGACAGCGACTTCACCGACAAGGGCGACGAGGCGCGCGACGGCATCGTCAAGCTGATGGGCGCGCTGCGGCCGGCCAGCGGTCAGCCGGCCGCCAGTGCGGCCGCGGTGGACGATTACCTCGACCTGATCGCCGGCTTCAACCCGTCCGGCCAGCTGCGCGTGTACCCGGGCTCGCCCTTCGTGGTGCACAGCACGCTGCGGGCCACCTCGCGCGACCGGCTGCGCCTTTACGAACTGCACCCCACCGACAGCCGCACGCTGTCGGCCAACATCGCCCAGCTCGAAGCCGGCCGGTCGGTGAGCGTGCACCGCGAAGACGGTTTTGCCGCGCTGCGCCCGCTGCTGCCGCCCCCGCCCGGCCCGGGCGGCTCGCGGCGCGCCATGGTGCTGATCGACCCGAGCTACGAGATCAAGAGCGATTACCACAAAGTGAGCGCCTGCATACAGGAGAGCCTCAAGCGCTTCCCCACCGGCTGCTACCTGGTCTGGTACCCGGTGATCCCGCGTCCCGAGGCGCACGACCTGCCGCGGCGGCTGCGCACCCTGGCCAACCAGGCGCAGCGGCCCTGGCTGCACGCCACCCTGGCGATCGGCCAGGACCCGACCCACGGCCCGGACGACCGCCCGGGCCTGACCGCCAGCGGCATGTTCGTGATCAACCCGCCTTACACCCTGAAGGCCCAGCTGCAGGAAGCCCTGCCGGTGCTGCTGGAGGTGCTGGGGCGCGGACGCGGTCAGGCACAGACGCTGGAAGCTGGCGGCTGAATCCGCGTCATTCCCGGCCCAGCACCATGGTCCAGTAGCGGCCCCAGGTGGTGCCGTCGCGCTGCACGCAGGCCACCGCCACCTCGGCGAAGTCGCGCTTCATCAGGTTCACGCAGTGGCCCGGGCTGGCCAGCCAGCCCTCCACGACCTCGTCCACGCTCTGCGGCCCGGCCGCGAGGTTCTCGCCCACCACCGACCACGGATAGCCCTGGGCCAGCACCCGCTGCGGCACCGAGCGGCCGTCGCGGCCGGTGTGCGACATGTAGTCCAGCCGCGCCATGTCGGCCGAGTGGCCCTGCGCTGCAGCGAACAGCCGACGCTCCCATTGCAAGGGGGGGGCCGCGGCCATCGGCTGGCTGCCGCACACCCGGGACGCTGCACGGGCCCGGTTCACCGCCTGCAGCAGGGTGGTGCGAAAGGCCGGCAAGTCACAACGGTCCTGGGCCGCGGGCTCGCTGCCGGTCCGGCCGGGCTCCGGCCGCACCTCGGCACCCGCCGGCAACACCATCGACACCAGCGCAGCCAGCCCCGCCGCCATCAGGCGCCGTCGCCACGTGCACAGGTTCCGGAACTGCATGCCGCGATGGTGCGCCGGCGGCCATCTCCCCGCCGTCGACCGGGCTTCATCCGACCATGCGACACGGGCATTGCAATTAACCGACCGATCGGTTGGGTAACTGGCTATACTGCGACCCAGCCGGCACCGATGGCGGGCCGAGCACCCCGAGGAGACAGCCATGTACACCCAGTCGTTCAACGTGCCCGACGGCGGCACCCCCACGCTGCAGGCCGTGTCGGTCCCGGTCGATGCCGACCTGCAGGCGCGCTTCGATGCGGTCATCGACGCCGACGGCAAGATCGAGCCGCGCGACTGGATGCCCGAGGCCTACCGCAAGACGCTGGTGCGCCAGATCAGCCAGCACGCGCACTCCGAGATCGTGGGCATGCTGCCCGAGGGCAACTGGATCAGCCGCGCGCCCAGCCTCAAACGCAAGGCGATTCTGGTGGCCAAGGTGCAGGACGAAGGCGGCCACGGCCTGTACCTCTACAGCGCGGCCGAGACCCTGGGCACCAGCCGCGACCAGATGTTCGACGCGCTGCACTCGGGCAAGGCCAAATACAGCTCCATCTTCAACTACCCCACCCTGACCTGGGCCGATGTGGGCGTGGTCGGCTGGCTGGTGGACGGCGCGGCGATCATGAACCAGATCCCGCTGTGCCGCTGCAGCTTCGGGCCGTATGCGCGCGCCATGATCCGCGTCTGCAAGGAAGAGAGCTTCCACCAGCGCCAAGGCTTCGAGTCGCTGATGACCATGATGCAGGGCACGGCCGAGCAGAAGGCCATGGTGCAGGACGCGGTGAACCGCTGGTGGTGGAAGTGTCTGGCGATGTTCGGCCCGCCCGACGCCGACAGCCCCAACAGCGTGCAGGGCATGCGCTGGGGCATCAAGCGCATCAGCAACGACGACCTGCGCCAGAAGTTCGTCGACGCCACCGTGCCGCAGGCCCAGGTGCTGGGCGTCACCCTGCCCGACCCCGACCTGAAATGGAACGCCGAGCGCGGCCACCACGATTTCGGTGCCATCGACTGGGACGAGTTCTGGCAGGTGGTCAACGGCAACGGCCCGTGCAACCAGGAACGCCTGGCCACCCGGGTCAAGGCCTGGGAAGACGGCGCCTGGGTGCGCGAGGCCGCGCTGGCCCATGCCCGCAAGCAGGAGCAACGCGCCCGCAAGGAGGCCGCATGAGCACGACCCCGGACACCGGAACCCCGGCCATGAAGGAATGGCCGCTGTGGGAAGTCTTCGTGCGCAGCAAGCAGGGCCTGGAGCACAAGCACTGCGGCAGCCTGCACGCCAGCGACGCCCGCCACGCCCTGCAGATGGCGCGCGATGTGTACACCCGCCGCCAGGAAGGCGTGAGCATCTGGGTGGTGCCCTCGGCCAGCATCGTGGCCAGCGAGCCCGACAGCAAGGACAGCTTCTTCGATCCGTCGGCCGACAAGGTGTACCGCCATCCCACCTTCTACGAGATCCCTGAGCGCGTGGGGCACATGTGATGGACGCCGCCACCACCGCCGAAGTGGCCACCCGCACCGCGCCGGTCGACTACCTGCTTCAGCTGGCCGACGACGCCCTGGTGCTGGGCCAGCGCAATGCCGAATGGTGCGGCCACGGCCCCATCCTGGAAGAAGACCTGGCCCTGGCCAACCACAGCCTGGACCACCTGGGCCTGGCCCGGCTGCTCTACCAGCATGCCGCCACCTGCATCGAGGCCGATGCCGGTGAGCAGGCCCGCTTTGCCCACCTGCAGGGCGCCCGCCACGGTGGCGTGGTGACCGAGGACACCCTGGCCTACTTCCGCGACGCCCGCGAGTTCCGCAACCACACGCTGGCCGAACTGCCGCACCACGGCCCGCTGGCCGGCCCGGCCCGCACCGACCGCGACTTCGCCACCACGGTGGTGCGCAACTTCCTGTTCAGTGCGCTCACCGTGCCGCTGTGGACCGCCCTGCAGGACAGCGCCGATGCGCAGCTGGCCGGCATCGCCGCCAAGTCGCTCAAGGAGGCGCGTTACCACCAGCGCCACGCCGGCGACTGGCTGGTGCGGCTGGGCGACGGCACCGACGAATCGCATGCCCGCACCCAGGCCGCGCTGAACCACCTGATGCCGTTCTGCCAGGAGTTCTGGGTGCCCAGCGAGGCCGAACAGCAGGCCGTGGCCAGCGGCACCGGCGTGGCCTTGTCCAGCCTGCGCGAGGCCTGGAATGCCACGGTGGACGCCGCCCTGGCCCAGGCCACGCTGCAGCGCCCGGCCGACGGCGGCTTCGTGCCCACCGGCAAGCGGGGCGTGCACTCCGAACACATGGGCTTCCTGCTGGCCGAGATGCAGAGTCTGGCCCGCGCCCACCCCGACGCCGTGTGGTGACGGTCATGACCGTGGCGCACGATGAAAGCCTGGCGCCGCTGTGGGCGGTGCTGGAGCCGCTCACCGACCCCGAGATCCCGGTGGTGAGCCTGCGCGAGCTGGGCATCCTGCGCGAGGTCCGGATGGGCAGCGACGGTCAGGCCGAGGTGGTGATCACCCCCACCTACAGCGGCTGTCCGGCCATGGGGCAGATCGAGGACGACGTGCGCGCCGCCATCGCCACGGCCGGCCTGCAGGCCCGGGTGGTGACGCAGCTCTCGCCGGCCTGGACCACCGACTGGATGACCCCGGCCGCCCGCGAGAAGCTGCGCGCCTACGGCATTGCGCCGCCGCAGTGCAGCAGCGCACCCACCGGCCACGCCAACGTGATCCGTTTTGCACCGCCGCCCTGCAGCACGCAGCCGATTGCCTGTCCGCAGTGCGGCTCCACGCGCACCACCGAGACATCGCCCTTCGGATCGACCGCCTGCAAGGCGCTCTACCGCTGTCTGGACTGCCTGGAGCCGTTCGACTACTTCAAACCCTACTGACCGGTAGCTCCGGGTCCCACGCATGAGCGCCACCGCCACCGCACCTTCCCCCACCGCCGCCCGGTTCCACGAACTGCGCATCGCCCGCGTGCAGCCCGAAGCCGGCGAGGCGGTGGCCGTCACGCTGTCGGTGCCGGCAGCGCTGCGCGAGGTGTTCGCCTTCGAGCCCGGCCAGTTCCTCACGGTGCGCGCCACCATCGACGGGCAGGAGGTTCGACGCAGCTACTCCATCAGCAGCCCCCGCAGCCAGTACCGCGAACGCGGTGAACTGACCCTGGGCATCCGCGCGGTGGAAGGCGGCGTGTTCTCTAACTGGGCCGCCCGCACGCTGCAGGCCGGCATGACCCTGCAGGCCATGCCGCCGGACGGGCGCTTCACGGTGCAGCGGCCGCGTGCGCTGCACCGGGTGGGCTTTGCGGCCGGCTCGGGCATCACGCCCATCCTGTCCATCCTGCACAGCACGCTCGAAGAGTCGCCCCAGGCCAAGTTCACCCTGGTCTATGGCAACCGCCGCATGGGCAGCGTGATGTTCAACGAAACGCTGCAGGACCTGAAGGACCGCTACCGCGACCGCCTGACCCTGGTGCATGTGCTCTCTCGCCAGGCGCAGGAGGTGCCGCTGCTCGAAGGCCGCATCGACGGCGACAAGGTGCGCGCCCTGCTGTCCACCCTGCTGCCGGTGCCCAGCCTGGACGAGGTGTTCATCTGCGGCCCGGAGGCCATGATCGACGCCACCGAGACCGCGCTGCGCGAGGCCGGCGTCAGGCCCGAGCGCATCCACACCGAACGCTTCAGCAGCGGCGCTGCGCCGGCCCCGGTCCGGCCGCGGCGCGAGGCGCATGCGGCCGACGGCTCCGGCAGCGTGGCTCTGACCGTGCTGCTCGACGGCAAGGCCCACCAGCTGCGCATGGAACCCGACGAGCATGTGCTGGACGTGGCGCTCGATGCCGGACTCGACCTGCCCTGGTCCTGCCGGGGCGGCGTGTGCTGCACCTGCCGCGCCAAGGTGATGGAGGGCGCGGTGGTGATGGACAAGAACTTCACCCTGGAGCCGTGGGAAGCCGAGCAGGGCTTCGTGCTCAGCTGCCAGGCCCGGCCCACCACCGACCGGGTGGTGGTGAGCTTCGACGAGCGCTGACGCGCCCGTCGCAGGCCCGCGTCAGAAACGCCAGCCCAGACCCACGCCGACCAGCACCGGGTCGATCTTGAAGGTGCCGGCACGGGCACCACCGGCGAACACGTCGGTCTGGATGTAGACCTTCTTCACTTCGATGTTGAAGTACAGGTCCTTGGCGAGCGGAATGTCCACGCCCACCTGCAGTGCGCCGCCCCAGCTGTTGCGGTCGATGGTCGCGCCCCCGTTCAACAGGTTCACCGAGCTGAAGCGCGTGTAGTTCACGCCCGCGCCCACATAGGGCTTGATGCCGCTGGCGGTGTTGAAGTGGTACTGCAGCGTGAGGGTGGGCGGCAGGTGCTTGAGGGTGCCGATGGCCGTGCCGTTGGACGACACGGTCTGTTTCTGCGGCACGGTGAGCACCAGCTCGGCCGCCAGGTTGGGGGTGAAGAAGTACGAAAAATCGACTTCCGGCAGCGTCTTGTTGTTGATGGTCAGGCCCAGGCCGGTGCTGTCCTTGTTGGACGAATCGAGGTGCACCGCGCGGGCACGGACCAGCAGATCGCCGGCCTGGAAGTCCTGGGCGAAGGTGGTGCCACCAGCCAGCAGGAGGGCCGTGGCCAGGGCGAGAGAAGAGCGTTTCATGGCGTTGTATGGATCGGTCCGGGAACATTCCCGCGCTCCATTACAGGGGCCCTGCCGCACCGGTTTGTTGCGCTGCATCAAACCGACCGGCACAGGTGGGCGGCGGCCTGCCGCCGGTTTGACCCAGGTCAAACCTCAGTCGCGCAGCAGTATCACCGGCGCCACACCGGCCCTCAGCAGACCGATGCGGGTGGCCGCCGCCCGGCTCAGGTCGATCACGCGGCCGCCGATGTGGGGTCCCCGGTCGTTGATGCGCACCACCACCTCCTGGCCGTTGGCCGGATTGCGCACCCGCACCAGGGTGCCGAACGGCAGGGTGCGGTGGGCGGCGGTGAGGGCATTGGGATCGAAGGTCTCGCCGCTGGCGGTCTTGCGCCCCTGAAACCCATCGCCATACCAGGACCCGATGCCGCGCTCGATCTCGCGCGGGTCGGTGCGCTCGGCGGCGGGCGGAACCGCCGGCACCGGCACCGGTGCCCGCGTGGCACAACCCGCCAGCCACAACGCCGGCATCAGCACACCCCACAGCAGGACACGGTGCGTGGCCATGGCAGCGTCAGAGCGGCTGCAGGCGCTGGACGATCTCCAGCGTGGCCGCGCTCTGGTTCATGGTGTAGAAGTGGATCGCCGGCACGCCGCCGTTGCGCAGCTGGTCGCACAGGTCGGTCACCACGTCGAGGCCGAAGGCGCGGATGGACGCGGCGTCGTCACCGAAGGACTGCAGGCGCAGCCGGATCCAGCGCGGGATCTCGGCGCCGCAGGCATCCGAGAAGCGCATCAGCTGGGTCGAGCTGGTGATGGGCATGATGCCCGGCACCACCGGCACGTCGGCACCGAGCCGGTAGGCGTCGTCCACGAACCGGAAGTAGGCGTCCGAGTTGTAGAAGTACTGGGTGATGGCCGAGTTCGCGCCGGCCTTGACCTTGGCGGCGAAGGCCTGCAGGTCGGACTCGGGCGAGCGGGCCTGCGGGTGCACCTCGGGGTAGGCCGCCACCTCGATGTGGAAGTCCGAGCCGGTCTCGGCGCGGATGAAGGCCACCAGGTCGCTGGCGTACTGGAACTCGCCACCGGCCCCGTACCCGCTGGGCAGGTCGCCGCGCAGGGCCACCAGGCGCTTCACGCCCATGGCCTTGAGGGTGGCCAGCTGCTCGCGCACCGAGGCCCGTGTGGCACCGATGCACGAGAAGTGCGAGGCCGCGTCCACGCCCTCGGCCAGGATCTCGCGCACCGTGCCGAAAGTGCCTTCCTGGGTGGAGCCGCCGGCGCCATAGGTCACCGAGCAGAACTCGGGCTGCAGGGCATACAGCTGCCGGCGCACGCCACGCAGCTTCTCGGCCCCTTCGGGCGTCTTGGGCGGAAAGAATTCAAGACTGATGGGCAGGCTCACAGAGGCCTCCTGACAAAAACAAAGAACTCGCGGTTGCCGTCACCCCCGGTGATCGGGCTGTCGAAGTAGTCGCGCAGCTCCAGCCCCAGGGCCGTGAGTGCGTCGGTGATGCGCTGGCGCACCAGCGGGTAGCTCTCGGCGCTGCGCACCAGGCCCCCCTTGCCGATGTGGGAGGGCTGCAGCTCGAACTGCGGCTTGACCAGCATCAGGCCGTGTCCGCCCGGTGCCATCAGGGGCACCAGCGCCGGCCAGACCAGGGTCTGCGAAATGAACGACAGGTCGCCCACCAGCAGATCGAACAGCGGCGGCACGCCCACGGCGGCGGGCGTCAGATCGCGGGCATTGAGGTGCTCGATGCACACCACGCGCGCATCGCTGCGCAAGCTGGGGTGCAGCTGACCCGAACCCACGTCCACACCCACGACCTGCGCCGCACCGCGCTGCAGCAGGCAGTCGGTGAAGCCGCCGCTGCTCTGCCCCACATCGAGGCAGCGCAGCCCGGCCACCGGCAGGCCCACGTGGTTCAGCGCGCCGTCGAGCTTGAGGCCACCGCGCGAGACGAAACGCGTCTCGGCGCTGTCCACCAGCTCGAGTTCGGCCGACTCCGGCACCTCCTCGCCATTCTTGGTGACGGTGCGCCACACGCCGCCCGGCAGGCGCCAGCGCACACCGGCAGCCACCAGGCGCTGCGCCTGCGACCGCGAGGCCGCCAGCGCACGTTCCACCAGAAGCTGGTCCACCCTCATGCGAACACAGACCGTTTCGTCCGGGGTACCGTGGGTCCGGCTCCGCCGGCCCGCTGGCACCGCCCCCTGGGGGGTGACGCCGAAGGCGGCGCGGGGGGGACCATCAGTAGCGGTAGGTGTTGGCCTTGTACGGGCCTTCCTTCTTCACGCCGATGTAGGCGGCCTGCTCGTCGGTCAGTTCGGTCAGCATGGCGCCGACCTTCTTCAGGTGCAGGCGGGCGACCTTCTCGTCCAGGTGCTTGGGCAGCACATAGACCTTGCCGTTCTCGTACTGCTCCTTCTTGGTGAACAGCTCGATCTGGGCGATGGTCTGGTTGGCGAACGAGCTCGACATCACGAAGCTGGGGTGGCCGGTGGCGCAGCCCAGGTTCACCAGACGGCCCTTGGCCAGCAGGGTGATCTTCTTGCCGTCGGGGAAGATGACGTGGTCGACCTGGGGCTTGATCTCGTCCCACTGCAGCTTCTCGAGGCTGGCGACATCGATCTCGTTGTCGAAGTGGCCGATGTTGCAGACGATGGCCTCGTCCTTCATGACGGCCATGTGCTCGTAGCGGATGACGTTCTTGTTGCCGGTGGCGGACACGAAGATGTCGGCCTTGTCGGCGGCGTATTCCATGGTCACCACCTTGTAGCCTTCCATGGCGGCCTGCAGGGCGTTGATGGGGTCGATCTCGGTCACCCACACCTGGGCAGAGAGGGCGCGCAGGGCCTGGGCAGAGCCCTTGCCCACATCACCGTAACCGGCCACCACGGCGACCTTGCCGGCGATCATGACGTCGGTGGCGCGCTTGATGGAGTCCACCAGCGACTCGCGGCAGCCGTAGAGGTTGTCGAACTTGCTCTTGGTGACGCTGTCGTTGACGTTGATGGCGCGGAACTGCAGCGTGCCCTTGGCGGACATCTCGTTGAGACGCAGCACGCCGGTGGTGGTTTCCTCGGTCACGCCGATGATCTCGGCGGCCTTGCGGGTGTACCAGGTCGGGTCCTGGGCCAGCTTGGCCTTGATCGAGTTGAACAGGCAGGTCTCTTCCTCGCTCTGCGGGTTGTTCAGGATGGAGGCATCCTTCTCGGCGCGCTGACCCAGGTGCATCAGCAGCGTGGCATCGCCACCGTCGTCCAGGATCATGTTGGGGCCTTCGCCAGGGGTGCCGGCGGCGCCGAATTCAAAGATGCGGTGGGTGTACTCCCAGTAGTCGGCCAGGGTCTCGCCCTTGATGGCGAACACCGGCGTGCCGTTGGCGGCAATCGCGGCAGCGGCATGGTCCTGGGTGGAGAAGATGTTGCACGAGGCCCAGCGGACCTGGGCACCCAGCGCCTGCAGGGTCTCGATCAGCACAGCGGTCTGGATGGTCATGTGCAGCGAGCCGGTGATGCGCGCGCCCTTGAGCGGCTGGCTGGCGGCGAACTCTTCGCGGATGGCCATGAGACCCGGCATTTCGGTCTCGGCGATCTTGATCTCTTTGCGGCCCCATTCGGCCAGGCCGATGTCGGCAATGACGCAGTCGGCGTTGACGGCGGTGTTCAGTCGTGCATTCATGTTTTCGCTCCGGATTGAGGGGTTGAGCCACCGGCCGGGCGAAAAAAAAGCCCATCGCACAACCAGTGGATGAGCGTCGTTGCAGAACAGTCCGAGCCTCACGCCCCGCGCCATGCTGCTGCATGGGGGGAACGCTGCAACGCTCCTCGGAAGCCGTTGATTGTAGCGGCCGGGGTCCATTCCCGTCCATTCGAGGGGGTTGCCCCTGTGAGAAACTGCCGCGCTCCATGCAGACTGTCCCCATTTCGTCGACCGGCCCCGCCGTGCCACCACCACCCCAGGCCCGCCTGGGCCTGCTGGCCATCTTCGGCAGCACCTTTCTGGAACTGGTGGGCTACTTCATGCTCACGCCGCTGCTGATCCTGCGGCTCAAGGACGGCGGCGTGTCCACCGCACTGGCCGGGGTGTTTGCCGCCACCGGCTGGCTGGGCGTGTTCCTGATGACGCCATTTGCCTCGGCCGTCACCCGCCGCCTGGGCCGACGTCCCACCCTGTGGCTCGCGGCCCTCATTCCCACCGTGGCCACCGCCGGCTTTGCGCTGTCGCCGCTGCTGGGCGTGTGGTTCGTGCTCAAGCTGGCGGCCGGCATGGCCTCCGGCCTGCGCTGGGTGCTGGCCGAGGCGGTGGTGGCCGAGTTCTCGCCGCCGGGTCAGCGCGGCCGGTATGTGGGCCTGTTCGAGACCATGGTGGGCATCACCTTCGTGGTCGGCCCGGCCCTGCTGGCCTGGATCGGGCCGCAGAACGATGCCGCCATCTGGACCGCCCTGGGCTTCATGGCCGCCGGCCTGGTGTGGAGCCTGATCATTCCGCGCCTGCCACCCGCAGCCGATGCGCACGAGGCCCGGGTCGGTCTGGGCGGCGTGTGGCACGCGGTGCTGGCCCACCCCATGGTCATGGCGGTGGGCTTCGTGGGCGGCTTCTTTGAAAGCGGCCTGACCGCCATCCTGCCGCTCTACGGTCTGGCCCTGGGCCTGGGCGCCACGCTGGCCGCCCTGCTGGTGTCGGCCAGCGGGCTGGGCAGCGCCCTGATGATGCTGCCCGCCGGCCTGCTGGCCGACCGCATGGGCCACCACCCCCAGCAGCGCTGGGGCAACGAGGCCCAGGCGCGGCACACATTGATGCGGGTCTGTGCCTGGATCACGCTGGGCGCCACCGTGGTCATCCCTTTCGTGGCCGGGACGCCCTGGCTGGCGGCACCGGTGGCCTTTGTCTGGGGCGGGGCCGGCGGCTGTCTGTACACCCTGGCCATGATCGACATCGGCTCACGCGAGGAAGGCATCACCCTGGTCAACAGCACCGCCGTGCTGGTGCTCAGCTACACCCTGGGCGGCGTGCTGGCGCCGGTGCTGGGCGCAGCGGCCCTGCAATGGGCGCCCGCCCTGGGATTCCCGGTGTTGCTGCTGGCGGTGGCGGCGCTGGGCGTGTGGCTGCTGCGGGAACCCGGGGTGCCCCGCGCCACTCCATCGTCCACCGACTGAAAGGAACCGCATGGCCCTGCCCTGGATCGCCGCGCTGAAGTACATCCCCTGGGGCGACGTGATCGAGCACGCGCCCAAGGTGCTGAATGCCGCCCGCAAGCTGATGGAGCGGCAGAGCGCCACCCCCGCGCCGGTGGTGCCGCCCGGCCCGCCCCTGGACCCGAACGCCGAACCGCCCAGCCTGGGCGAGCTGCGCAACCGCCTGATCGAAGCCCGCCAGCTCATCGACCAGCAGGCCGCGGTGCAGCAGCAGACCGCCCAGATGGTGACCGAACTGGCGGAGCAGAACGCCCGCCTGGTGGACGCGGTGAACAAGCTGCGCCTGCGCACCCGCATGCTGATCTGGGCGGTGCTGGCGCTGAGTGCTGGGTTGGTGGCACTGCTGCTGCGCTGAACCGGGGGGCGGCCCGACCATGATGATTCCATCAAGAATTCGATCCGCCGCGAATCCGTGAACCGGGGTTTGTCACGAAGGGGCTCCCATCACTCTCCCCTCCGTTCATGATCTCCGGAACCCCCCAGACGCCCCCGAACTCCCGCACCGCGGTCCGCACACAGGGCAGGACCACCACCATCGGTTGCCCTTTGCCACCACCGCTGGGCGCCGATGAGTCCCTCCTGAAGGACATACGCGAAGACATCGCGCGGACACTGCGGTCCAAAGGCACGCCATTCCTGTCCGTGACGGCCACACGCTCCGGGGTGCATGACATCGAGATCGAATTGCCCGGTCATGCCGAGGTCCCCGAATGGATCGACCCCTACCTCGCCGGCCTGGATGTTCTGGTCGAACTGCTGGGTGTCAACCCGTCGGTGATTCCCCATCTGGGCAGCGCGAACCCTGACCTTGCTCTGGCCTTGCAGCAGCTGGGACGGGGCCAGCCGCTGACATCCATGGCGTGCCGGTTCCTGTGCCACCTCGCAGCCGACCTGATGCACCACGGACAGGCCGAATCGGCGCTCGAACTGCTCCAGCGCCTGCCGGAGGCCGAAAGGATCCGCCACTGTGTGCACGCGTTCGGGGATCTCATCCACCCGATCAGCCACAGCAGCCTGACAACCTGCGCCCGGAAGGCGGGCACCGTGCGTGCGCTGGGACACATGGTGGCCGTGGCCCTCCATGTCCACCGCCAGAACCCGGACGCATCGGCAGACACCATCGACCGGCTTGCACGAGCGTCGCAGCGCCTCATGGCCCCGGCCCTGACCACGCAGGAAACGCTGGCGCTCGATGCGCTTCACTCCCGCCAGCCGTCCGGGCCGAAGCACGAGGCCGCCCAGCAGGTCGGCAACACGCTGATCGGCCATTTCGGGCTGCCGCCTGCGTGCATGGGCACCCTGGACCGGATGCTCAAGACCGAACCTCCGGTCGAATGGGACAGCGTCGCGTCCGGTCTGGAGCGACTGGCCAAGGGAATCGAGATCACGCCGGCGCAGGCCCAGGCCGTCGTCCGTTTCGTCGAACGGCTGATCGTCCAGCTCGTCGAGGACAGGGGTGGCTTCAACGGACTCGCACAGGCCCTGCAGGGAACGCTGAAGCTGCTGGAAAGCCTGGCACAGGCCCATCCGTCATGCCTGGCTCACGACCCGACCCCGGCACAGACCTTGGCCGACACGGCAAGCCTCTCCGAGGGCCTTCTGAAGCCGGCCATGCAGTTCATCGCGTTCGGGGCCGACCCTTTCATGGGGGGTCTGCGGAAACTGCTGCAAGCCCTGCTCGACCAGGGCCCACCACACGACGCTGCAACGACCACCAAGGCCCTCCTGGCCCTGCTGGACCGGATTCCCGTCAGCTATCTGGCGGGCCACCTCTACCAGTTGTTCGCACCCGCACACAAAGACAACCCCTTCATCCGGCAGATCGTCGCCTGGCCGGATCCGGCCCTGCGCGCCGGTCTGTCGGTCAAGCTGAAAGAAGCGGCCGTCCATGCACAAACGATGGGGCTGGAGAACATGGTTCTCAACGCAACGATCGAGTTCGAGGGCCGGCTGGAACGCGGCGGGTGATGCCGGTCGACGGCCACAGCCCATGATCCGCAGTCGCACCCGCGCAGCGGTCTAGCCGGGGTCCCGCTGCAGATCGGCGTCGCACCCGCTGCCGGCCGATATCCAGCGCCGCGCCAGCCGCCGCAGCAGCGGCGCGGCCCAGGTCCAGCGCGGACCCAGCACGGCGGCGGTGTCGGTCAGCAGGCCGCAGCGGTATTGCGCGGCATCGGCCTGCCAGCGCAGCGCATCGCACGCACCGGTGCGTTTGCGCGAGATCACCATGCCCACCGGGCACGGCTCGGCCAGGCAGCACAGGCCGCAGCCGTTGCAGGGCTGGCCCAGTGCCGGCTTGGGGGGCGCTTCGGGGTGGATGTGGATGACGACCGGTTGCACCCCTGGCAGCTTAACCCCGGGTGGCGGCCTGTGCGATGGAAGCCGCGTCCACCCGGAAGAACGCCCGCAGCGCCGCCCGCGTATCGCTGCGCCCGAAGCCATCGGTGCCGAGCGTGGTGCAGCGGCGCTCAGCCGGCAGCCAGGCGCGGATGCTGTCGGGCAAGGCGCGCACATAGTCGCTGGCCATGACGATGCGGCCGGGTGAGTCCTGCAGCAGCTGCGCGATCCACGGCGTGCCGGTGCCGCTGTCGTCGCAGCGCTGTCCGTCGCGGGCCAGTTCGCTCCAGCTGGTGACGCTGATCACGTCGGCCCCCACGCCCTGCGCTTCAAGGGCCTGCGCGGCCCGGATGGCCTCGCCCACGATGGCGCCCGAGGCCATCAGCACAACGCGGTCGGTCAGACCGGCGCCGAAGCGCGCGAAGCGGTAGGCGCCGCGCAGCACGCCCTCGGCCGCGCCCTCGGGCAGGTCGGGCATGGCCACGTTCTCGTTCATCAACGTGATGTAGTGGAAGACGTCGCGCTGCTCCACCAGCATCTCGCGCATGCCGGTGTCCAGGATGACGGCCAGCTCGCCGGCAAAGGCCGGGTCCCAGGCGCGGCAGTTGGGGATGGTGGCGGCCACCAGGTGGCTGCTGCCGTCCTGGTGCTGCAGCCCCTCGCCGCCCAGCGTGGTGCGGCCCGAGGTGGCGCCCAGCAGGAAGCCGCGGGCACGCTGGTCGGCGGCGGCCCAGATGGCATCGCCCACGCGCTGGAAGCCGAACATGGAGTAGTAGATGTAGAACGGCAGCATGGCCAGGCCGTGCACGCTGTAGCTGGTGGCCGCCGCCGTCCAGCTGGCAATGGCCCCGGCCTCGCTGATGCCCTCTTCCAGGATCTGGCCGTCCAGCGCCTCGCGGTAGCTCAGCACCGAGCCGATGTCTTCCGGCGCATAGCGCTGGCCCACGCTGCTGTAGATGCCGACCTGCTTGAACAGGTTGGCCATGCCGAAGGTGCGGGCCTCGTCGGCCACGATGGGCACCACGCGCGGGCCCAGCACCGGGTCCTTGAGCAGATTGCCCAGCATGCGCACAAAGGCCATGGTGGTGCTCATCTCCTTGCCGCCGGCCTGCAGGGCAAAGCTGGCGTAGCGATCGAGGGCCGGCACCGGCACCACGTCGCACGCGGTCTCTCGACGCGGCATGGCGCCACCCAGGGCCTCACGCCGTTCACGCAGGTAGCGCATCTCGGGGCTGTCGTCGGCCGGGCGGTAGAAGCTCAGGCCGCGCGCCTGCTCGTCGGTCAGCGGCAGGTTGAAGCGGTTGCGGAATTCGATGAGTTCGTCGCCATCGAGCTTCTTCTGGCTGTGCGTGGTCATCTTGCCCTGGCCGGCGCTGCCCATGCCGTAGCCCTTCTTGGTGTGGGCCAGGATGACGGTGGGCTGGCCACGGTGGGCGGCAGCGGCGGCGTAGGCGGCGTGGATCTTGACCAGGTCGTGCCCGCCGCGCTTGAGGCGGTCGATCTGCTCGTCGGTCATGCCCTGGGCAAGGGCCGCGAGCTCGGGGTTCTGGCCGAAGAAGTGGTCGCGGTTGAAGCGGCCGTCCTTGGCGGCAAAGGTCTGCATCTGGCCGTCCACCGTGTCGCCCAGGGCGCGCAGCAGGGCACCGTGGTGGTCGCGGGCAAACAGGCCGTCCCAGTCGCTGCCCCAGACCAGCTTGATCACGTTCCAGCCGGCACCGGCGAACAGGCGTTCGAGCTCGTCGATGATGCGGCCGTTGCCGCGCACCGGGCCATCGAGCCGCTGCAGGTTGCAGTTGACCACCCAGGCCAGGTTGTCGAGCTTTTCGCGGGCAGCCAGGGTGAGCGCGCTCATGCTCTCGGGCTCGTCCATCTCGCCGTCGCCGAACACGCCCCACACGGTGCGGCCGGCCGTGTCCTGCAGCCCCCGGTGCGCCAGGTAGCGCATGAAGCGGGCGTGGTAGATGGAACTGATCGGGCCCAGGCCCATGGAGCCGGTGGGGAACTGCCAGAAGTCCGGCATCAGCCAGGGGTGCGGGTAGCTGGACAGACCGCGCGCGCCGCTGGCGCCGGCGGTGATCTCCTGCCGGTAGTGCAGCAGGTCGGCCTCGGTCAGGCGGCCTTCCAGAAAGGCCCGCGCGTACACGCCCGGGGCGCTGTGCGGCTGGAAGAACACCAGGTCGCCTTGCCGGCCGGCGCGAAAGAAGTGGTTGAAGCCGGTCTCGAACAGGTCGGCCGCACTGGCGTAGCTGGCGATGTGGCCGCCGAGTTCGCCATACGCCGTGTTGGCCCGCACCACCATGGCCAGGGCGTTCCAGCGCATCAGCGAGGCCAGCCGCTCCTCGATGGCCAGATCGCCCGGGAACGGCGGCTGGCGGTCGGCCGGGATGGTGTTGACGTAAGGCGTGTTCAGGCTGGGCTTCCAGCCCACGCCCTGGTGCGCCGCCAGCCCGGCCAGGCCATCGAGCAGCTGGCGCGCCCGGGCCGGGCCGGCCTGCTGCAACAGGGCCAGAAAGGCTTCGTGCCATTCCGCGGTTTCCTGCGGGTCGGCGTCGATGGCGTGGAGGAGTTCGGAAGGGAGGGCGGAAGGGGCGTTCATGACCGACGACTGTAGGCACAAGCGCCCGGCATGTGCTGCCAAAATGCCGACCATCTGGCAGCCAGTCAGCCGATCGTGCTGCCGGACAACATCAACTCAGCACAAAACACCATGGACCCCATCGACCGCCGCATCCTCCACGAGCTCCAGCACGACGGCTCGCTCTCCAACGTGGAGCTGGCGCGGCGGGTGGGCCTGTCGCCCTCGCCGTGTCTGGCGCGGGTCAAGGCCATGGAGCAGTCCGGCCTGATCCGCCGCTATGTGGCGCTGGTGGACCCGGCGCGGCTCGGGCTGGGCCTGAGCGTGTTCATCAACATCAGCCTCAAGACCCAGAGCAAGGAAGCCCTGGCCCGTTTCGAGGCCGGCATCGCCGACCACGAAGAGGTGATGGAGTGCTACCTCATGACCGGCGATTCCGACTACCTGATCCGCGTGGTGGTGGCCGACATGGCCGCGCTGGAGCGCTTCATCCTGGACCGGCTCGCCCCCATTCCGGAGATCGAGAAGATCCGCTCCAGCTTCACCTTGAAGCAGGTGCGCTACAAGACGGCGCTGCCGCTGCCAGGGCGCTGAGGCCCCCGGCAACACGGGCGATCAGCTTCGCGCCAGCACCGGCCCCAGGACCCGCCCGGTGTGGGTGTCCAGCCGCACCACCTCGTCCGGCGCTGCGGCAGCCACGATGCGGCCACCGCCCGATCCGCCCTCGGGCCCCAGGTCGATGATCCAGTCGGCCTCGGCCATCACATCGAGGTCGTGTTCGATGACGACCACGCTGTGGCCGCCGTCCACCAGCCGGTGCAGCACGCGGATGAGCTTCTCCACGTCGGCCATGTGCAGGCCCACGGTGGGCTCGTCCAGCACATACAGCGTGTGCGGCGCCTTCTGGCCACGGCGGCCCACCTCGTCGCGCACCTTGGAGAGTTCGGTGACCAGCTTGATGCGCTGGGCCTCACCGCCCGACAGGGTGGGGCTGGGCTGACCCAGCGTGAGGTAGCCCAGGCCGACGTCCTTGAGCAGCTGCAGCGGGTGGCTGATGGCCGGCATGCTGGCGAAGAATTCCACCGCCTCGTCGACCGCCATCTGCAGCACGTCGCCCACGCTCTTGCCGCGCCAGGTCACGGCCAGGGTCTCGACGTTGAAGCGGGCACCGCGGCAGGTCTCGCAGGGCACCTTCACGTCGGGCAGGAAGCTCATCTCGATGGTGCGCATGCCCTGGCCTTCGCAGGTGGGGCAGCGGCCGGCGCCGGTGTTGAACGAGAAGCGGCCGGGGCCGTAGCCACGCGCCTTGGCTTCCAGCGTGTCGGCAAACAGCTTGCGCACCGTGTCCCAGAAGCCGATGTAGGTGGCCGGGCAGCTGCGCGGGGTCTTGCCGATGGGGGTCTGGTCGACTTCCAGCACGCGGTCCACCGGTTCGGTGCCGAGCACGCGCTGGCAGCCGACCCAGGCCGGGCGCTCGCCCGCGTCCCAGGCCTTGCGGCCGGCGGCGGTGCTGCGGGCGGTGACGGCGGCGGCCACGTTGGTGAGCAGCACGTCGCGGGCCAGGGTGGACTTGCCGGAGCCGGAGACGCCGGTGACGACCACGAGGCGGCGCAGGGGGACCTTGGCGTCCACATTCTGGAGGTTGTGGAGGTTCGCGCCTTTGACTTCGATCCACTCTTCCACCGGTTTCGTTGGCGGAGAGCTTGGGGGGGCGGCGGACGCGGGTGCGCCGGGCTCCTCATACGGCAGGCCCAAATCGTCGCCCGGCGCACCCGCGCCCGCCGCGACCTGGGCGCTCGTACCAGCCATGTCTGCACCCTTGGCTTTCGGCTTGCCCTTGCCCCGAGGGGATGGGGTGGCCCCGGGCGACGATTTGGGCTCGCCGTATGAGGAGCCCGGGGCCACCCCATCCCCGGCGACCACCAAACGGCGAGCCTGCAACGGATGCTTCATCGCATGCAGCAGGTACCGCCCCGTCAAGGATTCCGGCGAAGCCGAGAGGTCGTCCACAGAACCCTGGGCCACCACCCGCCCCCCACGCCGACCCGCACTCGGGCCGATATCGATGATGTGGTCGGCCCGGCGGATGGTGTCCTCGTCATGCTCCACCACCACCAGCGTGTTGCCCTGCCCGCCCAGCTTGTGCAGGGCGTCCAGCAGGATGCGGTTGTCGCGCGCATGCAGGCCGATGGTGGGCTCGTCCAGCACATAGCACACGCCCTGCAGGTGGCTGCCCAGCTGGGCCGCCAGGCGGATGCGCTGCGCCTCGCCGCCGGAGAGCGACGGAGCGCCCCGGTCCAGCGTGAGGTAGCTCAGGCCCACGTCTTCCAGGAAGGCCAGGCGGCTTTCGATTTCCGGCAGCAGGTCGCGGGCGATGTCGGCCTCCCGGCCGGACAGGGACGATCCGTCCATCATCTGCCGCACCCGCTGGCGCACCTCGCCCACCGACAGCCGTGCGATCTCGGTGATGCCCACGCCACCGAACTTCACGGCGCGGGCCTGGGCGTTCAGGCGGGTGCCTTCGCAGGTCGGGCAGGCCTCGTCGGTGACGTCTTCCACCTCGGGTTCGGCAAAGCTCTGCTCGCGGCCTTTCTCGCGGTCGTCGCGCACCGAATCGTCCAGCGCCTTGCGCTGTTCGCGGCTCAGGCGCACGCCGGTGCCCACGCAGTCCGGGCACCAGCCGTGCTTGCTGTTGTACGAGAACAGGCGCGGGTCGAGTTCGGGGTAGCTGGTGGCGCAGATGGGGCAGGCGCGGGTGGTGGAGAAGCTCTCCACCCGGCCGATGTCGCGGGTGCTGCGGCCCTCCTGCAGGGCCGCGGCCAGGTCGTTCAACGGATGCAGCACGGTCAGCGTGCCCTTGCCCAGCTCCAGCGTGCGGGCAATGGCGTCGCGCAGCACGGTCTCCTGCGCCGGGTCGACCACGAAGTCGGCCACCGGCAGCTCGATGGTGTGTTCCTTGAAACGGTCGATGCGCGGGAAGCCGGTGGTGGGCAGGAATTCGCCGTCCACCCGCAGGTGGGTGTGGCCGCGCGGGCGGGCCCAGTCGGCCAGTTCGGTGTAGACGCCCTTGCGGTTGACCACCAGCGGCGCCAGCAGGCCGATGTGCTGGCCGCTGTAGCGGCGCAGGATGGCGGCCGCGATGCTGTCGGGGCTCTGCGGCATGACCGCCGCGCCATCGTGCACGCAGTGCTGGGTACCCAGCTTCACATACAGCAGCCGCAGGAAATGCCAGACCTCGGTGGTGGTGCCCACGGTGGACTTGCGCCCGCCGCGCGACAGGCGCTGTTCGATGGCCACCGTGGGCGGAATGCCGTAGACCGCATCCACCTCGGGGCGGCCGGCCGGCTGCACGATGCTGCGCGCATAGGCATTGAGGCTTTCCAGGTAGCGGCGCTGGCCTTCGTTGAACAGGATGTCGAAGGCCAGCGTGCTCTTGCCCGAGCCGCTGACGCCGGAGATGACGTTGAATTGGCCGCGCGGAATGTCCACGCTGAGGTTCTTGAGGTTGTGTTCCTTGGCGTTGACGATGCGGATGGCGTCGGCATGCTCGGGCACCGGGCGCAGGCGCGGTGCCGGCTCGGCCGCCAGGGCCGGGCCGTCCATGGCCTCGGCGTATTCGCGCAGGGCCTGGGCGGTGTGGCTGGTGGGGTGCAGGCGCACCTCTTCGGGCGGACCTTCGGCCACGATCAGGCCACCGCCCGCCCCACCCTCGGGACCGAGGTCGATCAGCCAGTCGGCGGCGCGGATCACGTCCAGGTTGTGCTCGATCACCACCAGCGAATGGCCGGCGTCCAGCAGCTTGCGCAGGCTGCGCATGAGCTTGGCGATGTCGTCGAAGTGCAGGCCGGTGGTGGGCTCGTCGAACAGGAAGAGCGTGCCCTTGCGCGAGAGCGGCTGGCGGCTGGCGCTGGCCGACTTGGCGGCCTCGGCCAGGAAACCGGCGAGCTTGAGGCGCTGCGCCTCGCCGCCCGAAAGCGTGGGCACCGGCTGGCCCAGCCGCACATATTCCAGGCCCACATCGACAATGGGCTGGAGTGCGCGGATGACCTCGCGGTCGTTGGCAAAGCGTTGCGCCGCTTCGCTCACGGTGAGGTCGAGCACGTCGGCCACATTCATGGCATGGCCGTCGCGGGTGATGGTGACCTCCAGGATCTCGGGCCGGTAACGGCGGCCGTCGCAGTCCGGGCAACGCAGGTACACGTCGCTCAGGAACTGCATCTCCACATGCTCGAAGCCGGAGCCGCCGCAGGTGGGGCAGCGGCCGTCGCCGCTGTTGAAGCTGAACTTGGCCGGCGTATAGCTGCGCTGGCGGGCCAGCGGCGCATCGGCGAACAGGGCGCGGATGGCGTCCCACGCACCCACGTAACTCACCGGGTTGGAGCGCGCCGTCTTGCCGATGGGCGACTGGTCGACGAACACCACATCGCCGAGCTGTTCGGCGCCCAGCAGGCGGTCGTGCGCGCCGGGCGATTCGGTCGACTGGCCGAAGTGCCGCATGAGCGCGGGGGCCAGCACGTCCTGCACCAGGCTGGACTTGCCGGAGCCGGACACGCCGGTCACCACCACCAGGCGCTGCAGCGGGATCTCCACCGACACGTTCTGCAGGTTGTGCTCGCGCGCACCTTCCAGGATGAGGCGCGGCGTGCTGTCGGTCACCGCCCGCTTGAAGCCCATGCCGATGGTCTTGCGGCCACCCAGGTAGGCGCCGGTGAGGGTGTCGGCGCGGCGGATGGCATGCGGCGTGCCGTCGAACACGATCTGCCCGCCGCGCTCGCCCGGGCCGGGGCCCATGTCGATCAGGCGGTCGGCGGCCAGCATCACGGCCGGGTCGTGCTCGACCACCACCAGCGTGTTGCCGGCATCGCGCAGGCGCAGCATGGCGTCGTTGATGCGGGCCATGTCGCGCGGGTGCAGGCCGATGCTGGGCTCGTCCAGCACGAACAGGGTGTTGACCAGCGAGGTGCCGAGTGCGGTGGTGAGGTTGATGCGCTGCACTTCGCCGCCGCTGAGGGTGCGGCTCTGGCGGTCGAGCGTGAGGTAGCCGATGCCGACTTCGCAGAGGTAGCGCAGGCGGGTGTTGATCTCGGTGAACAGGAGGTTGAGGGCCTGCTGCTCTCCTGTCATGTCTCGTCTGTTGGCGGGGGCGGGGGCGGAGGCAGGGGTCAGGCCGGGCTCCTCATACGGCAGGCCCAAATCGTCGCCCGGCCCGACCCCTGCCTCCGCTTCGCGCTCGGCCAACGAGGCAAAGAACACCCGCAACGACGACAACGGCAACAGCATCAGATCGTGCAGGCACAACCCCGGCAAGGCTTCCAGCTGCGCGCGCGACCACTTCACCCCGTTCGGCATGAAGCGCTTTTCGGGCGGCAGCACCGCATCCGCCTGTGCCTTCGTGCCGATGCGCCACAGCAGGCTCTCGTTCTTGAGACGTGCGCCGCTGCAGGTCGGGCATTCGGTGTAGCTGCGGTACTTGGACAGCAGCACCCGGATGTGCATCTTGTAGGCCTTGCTCTCCAGGTACTCGAAGAACCGGTCCACGCCGTACCAGTGCTGGTTCCACTTGCCGTTCCACTGCGGCGAGCCGTGCTTGACCCAGTGCTGCTGCTCCGGCGTGAGCTTGGCCCAGGGCGTGTCGCGCGGAATGCCGCTGGCCTCGGCGTGGCGCATCAGGTCGTCCTGGCACTCCTTCCAGGCCGGGGTCTGGAACACCTTGATGGCACCGGAGCGCAGGGTGAGCTTGTCGTTGGGGATGACCAGGCCGTAGTCCACCCCGATCACCCGGCCGAAACCGCGGCACGACTCGCAGGCACCGGCCGGCGAGTTGAACGAGAACATGGACGGCGCCGGGTCGGCGTAGCGGATGTCGCTTTCCGGGCAGTGCAGGCCGGTGCTGAATTTCCAGACCCGTTCTTCGCCCTCGGCGGACATCACGTGCACCGTGAGCTGGCCGCTGCCGCGCTTGAGCCCGGTCTCGATGGCCTCCATCACCCGGGCGGGTTCGGCGCTGCCCAGGCGGAAGCGGTCGGCCACCACGTCCAGCAGCTTGACCGACGCATCGCCGCGCTGCACCACGCGTTCGGACTGCACCCGGGTGTAGCCGCTGGCCGACAGCCACTGCTCGACCTCTTCGGCGCTGGTGTTGGCCGGCAGCTCCACCGGGAAGGTGACCACCAGGCGCGGGTCCGCCCCGGCCTCGGCACTGGCCACGCGGCGGTGCAGCTCGGCCAGGATGGACTCGGGCGTGTCGTGGCGCACCGGCAGCGCGGTGTCGCGGTCGAACAGCGCCGCACCCCGCGCCATGAGCAGCTTGAGGTGGTCGTTGAGCTCGGTCATGGTGCCCACGGTGGAGCGGGAGCTGCGCACCGGGTTGGTCTGGTCGATGGCGATGGCCGGCGGCACGCCTTCGACCCGGTCCACCGCCGGCTTGTCCATGCGGTCCAGGAACTGGCGCGCGTAGGCGCTGAAGGTCTCCACGTAGCGCCGCTGGCCCTCGGCGAACAGGGTGTCGAACACCAGGCTGGACTTGCCCGATCCGCTGGGGCCGGTCACCACGGTGAGCTCGCCGGTGCGGATGTCCAGGTCGAGGTTCTTGAGGTTGTGCTGGCGCGCCCCCCGGATGCGGATCAGCCCGGTGCCCTCGTCGCCCGGCAGGGATTCGTCGGCGGCGGGGTCGGACACGGGGCGTTCATCGGACATGGTGCGGCTCCAGGGGCAAGGGCGGACCATTCTAGGGAGGCCCGCCCGACCCCACGGGGCCGTGCGCCATTCAGGCCGGCACGGTGGCCGGCCGCACGTCGACGGCGCAGTACTTGAGCTCGGCGATCTTGCCCACCGGGTCCAGGGCCGGATTGGTCAGCAGGTTGGCGGCCGCCTCGGCGTAGGCGAAGGGAATGAAGGCGGCGTCGGCCGGCATGCCGGCATCCAGCCGGACCGGCAGCTGCACGCTGCCGCGCCGTGAACGAACCCGGGCCGCATCGCCGGCGCCCAAGCCCAGCCGGGCCGCCGTGTCCGGGTGCAGGCTCACCACCGGGGCCGGCTCCAGGGCGTCGAGCACGGTGGCACGGCGGGTCATGCTGCCGGTGTGCCAGTGCTCCAGCTGCCGGCCGGTGATGAGCACCAGCGGGAATTCGGCGTCCGGCCTTTCGGCCGGGGCGCGCAGCTCGGCCGGCACCAGGGTGGCGCGGCCGCTGGGGGTGGGGAAACCGTCGGTGAACACCACCGGATGGCCGGGGTCGGCCTCGTCGGCCACCGGGTAGGTCACTGCCCCTTCCCGCTGCAGGCGGGCCCACGACAGTCCGGCTATGCTGGGCATCAGGGCGCGCATCTCCTCGAACACCGCGCCGATGCCCTGCCCCGCGTCGGCGGTGGCCGAGCCGTCCGGCGCGATGCCGTAGCCCCAGGGCAGCCCCAGGCGCCGGGCCAGCTGTTCGGTGATCCAGGCGTCGGCCCGGGCCTGGCCGGGGGCGGCCACCGCCTTGCGGCCGAGCTGCACGCAGCGGTCGGTGTTGGTGACGCTGCCGGTCTTCTCGGGCCAGGCGGTGGCGGGCAGCACCACGTCGGCCAGGGCGGCGGTCTCGGTCAGGAAGATGTCCTGCACCACCAGGTGGTCCAGGCCGGCCAGGGCCTCGCGGGCATGGGTGGCGTCGGGGTCGCTCATGGCCGGGTTCTCGCCCTGGATCAGCATGGCCCGGATGCGACCGGCGTGGGCCGCGTCGATGATCTCCACCACGGTCAGGCCCGGCTCGCTGCCCAGGCTGCCCGGGGCCAGGCCCCACAGGCGTTCGGCCTGGGCGCGCGAGGCGGCATCGCTGACCCGGTGGTAGTCGGGCAGCACCATGGGGATGAGGCCGGCGTCGCTGGCGCCCTGCACATTGTTCTGGCCACGCAGCGGATGCAGGCCGGTGCCGGGCCGACCGATGTGACCGGTGATGAGGGCCAGGGCGATCAGGCAACGGGCGTTGTCGGTGCCGTGGGTGTGCTGGCTCACCCCCATGCCCCACAGGATCATGCTGTTGCGGGCCCCGGCATAGGCACGGGCCACCTCGCGCAGGGTGTCGGCCGGAATGCCGCAGACCGGCGCCATGGCCTCGGGCGGGAAATCGGCCACATGGGCGCGCAGCTGCTCGAAGTCCAGCGTGTGGGCGGCCACATAGGCCGGATCGGTCAGCCCTTCTTCGATGATGACGTGCAGCAGCGCATTGAGCAGCGCCACGTCGGTGCCGGGGTGGAAGGCCAGGTGGGTGTGGGCCTGGCGGGCCAGCTCGGTGCGGCGCGGGTCGGCCAGCACCAGCCGGGTGCCGCGCCTGACCGCGTTCTTGATCCAGCTGGCACCCACCGGGTGGTTCTGCGCCGGGTTGGCACCGATCAGCAGCACGAAGTCGGCGTGCTGCACGTCGCGCAGCGGGTTGGTGACCACCGCCGAACCCAGGCCCTCCATCAGCGCGGCCACGCTGGAGGCATGGCACAGGCGGGTGCAGTGGTCGACGTTGTGGGTGGCAAAAGCGCTGCGGATCAGCTTCTGGAACAGGTAGGCCTCTTCGTTGGTCCCTTTGGCCGATCCGAAGCCGGCCACGGCAGCACCGCGCCCGGTGGCGGGCTGCCTCTCGCGGGCGCGACGCAGGCCGGCAGCGGCGGCGTCCAGCGCTTCGTCCCAGGTGGCTTCGCGGAACAGTTCGCGCCAGTCGCGCCGCTGCAGGTTCAACGGGTCCTTGGGCACGCCGGGCTTGCGGATCAGGGGCACGGTGAGGCGTTCGGGGCTGTGGGCGTAGTCGAAGCCGAAGCGGCCCTTCACGCACAGCCGGCCCTCGTTGGCCGGGCCTTGCGCACCTGACACATGCTGTATGCGCTCGTCGCTCACGTGGTAGGTCAGCTGACAGCCCACGCCGCAGAACGGACAGACCGAATCCACCTGCTTCTGCGCCGGCTTTGAAAACACGCCGTGCGCCGGCGCGATGGCGCCGGTGGGACAGGCCTGCACGCATTCACCGCAGGCCACGCAGGTGCTGGACCCCATGGAATCGGCCTGGTCGAAGACGATCTGCGCATGGCCGCCCCGGAAGGCCAGGCCCAGCACGTCATTGCCCTGCACGTCGCGGCAGGCGCGGATGCAGCGGGTGCACTGGATGCAGGCATCGAGGTTCACCGCCATGGCGGGATGCGACGCGTCCTGCCCCACCGGGGCGCGGGCCGGGAACCGATCAGCACGCGCCCCGACCTGTTCGGCCCAGTGCGCCAGTTCGCTGTCGTGCTTGAGGGCTGTGGTGGCGGGCGCATCGGCCAGCAGCAGCTCCAGCACGCTGCGGCGGGCGCGGGTGGCGCGGTCGGAGGCGGTGTGCACCACCATGCCGTCCACCGGCGCGCGGCAGCACGACGGGGCCAGCACCCGCTCGCCCTGCACGTCCACCACGCAGGCGCGGCAGTTGCCCGGGCTGCCCAGGCCGTCCCGGTGGCACAGGTGCGGCAGTTCGGTGCCACAGCGCTGCGCCACATCGAGCAGGCTCTCGCCGGGTTGCGCGGTGACGCTCTGGCCGTCCAGGGTGAAGTGGATCGGGCTCATGCAGCGCTCCCGTCCAGACCGGCGCCGAGGCCGGCTTCTTCCGGGAAGAAGCGCAGCACGCTGTCCATGGGGTTGGGCGCCGCCTGACCCAGGCCGCAGATGCTGGCATCGCGCATCACGGCCGAGAGTTCGCCCAGCAGCTCGGCGTCCCAGACCGGGGACTGCATCAGCTGCACCGCGCGGGTGGTGCCGGCCCGGCACGGCGTGCACTGGCCGCAGGATTCGTGTTCAAAGAAACGCATGAGGTTGAGCGCGGCATCGCGCACGCTGTCGGTGTGGCCCAGCACCACCACCGCCATGGAACCCACGAAGGCGCCGTGCTCGGCCAGGGTGTCGAAGTCCAGCGGCACATCGGCCAGCGAAGCCGGCAGGATGCCGCCCGAGGCCCCGCCCGGCAGGTAGGCCTTGAGCGTGTGGCCCGGCGCCATGCCGCCGCAGTGCTCGTCGATCAGCTCGCGCAGCGTGATGCCGGCCGGCGCCAGGTGCACGCCCTGCCGCGCCACCCGGCCCGACACCGAGAAACGGCGCAGCCCGCTGCGCCCGCGCCGGCCCTGCCCGGCCAGCCAGGCCCCGCCGTGTTCGACGATGGCCGGCACCCACCACAGCGTCTCCAGGTTGTGGGCCAGCGTGGGCCGGCCGAACACGCCATGCAGTGCCACGATGGGCGGCTTGAGGCGCGGCAGCCCGCGCCGGCCCTCGATGGATTCGATGAGCGCCGATTCCTCGCCGCAGATGTAGGCACCGGCGCCCCGGCGCAGTTCGATGCGCGGCGGCGTCCAGGCGGGGAAGCGCGCGCGCAGCGAGGCCAGGTCGGCATCGAGCCGGTCGAGTTCGGCCTGCAGCAGGGCGCGGGCGTCGTGGTATTCGTCGCGCAGGTAGAGCCAGACATGTTCCAGGCCCACCACCTCGGCAGCGATCAGCACGCCTTCGAGGACCTGCGGGATGCCCTCGGCCAGCACGGCGGCGTCCTTGAAGGTGCCGACCTCGCCTTCATCGATGTTGACCACGCCCATGCGCGGCCCGGGCTGGGCCCGCACCGTCTCCCATTTGCGCCAGGCCGGAAAACCCGCGCCGCCCAGGCCCCGCAGGTTGGACGCCTTGAGCTCAGCCAGCACCGCCTCGGCACCCACCTCGCCGGACAGCAGGCGCTGCAGCTGGGTCCACTGGGCGGGCACCGGCGCGGGCAGGGGCCGGGCCTGCACATGGCCCTGCTCGACCGCGTCGGCAATGGCCTGCGGCGTGGCCTGCGCCATCCGGTGCTGGCCCACGCAGGCGGCCGGCGCACCGTGGCACAGGCCGATGCAGGGTGCGGCCTCCACCGCCACCGGGCGGCCGTGCAGGGCCTGCCGGGTGGCGGCCAGCAATTCATCGGCACCCGCCATGGCACACGAGAGGCTGTTGCACACCCGCACGGTGATGGCGGGCACCGCGTCGGCGTCGTCGACGATGCGGAAGTGGTGGTAGAAGCTCGCGACCTCGAACACCTCGACCTGGCTCAGGCGCAGGTGCTCGGCCAGTGCGGCCAGCTGGCCCCGGCGCAGGGCACCCTCGGCATCGTTCAGGCGGTGCAGGTGCTCGATCAGCAGATCGGCGCGCGGCTCCAGCCCTGCGCACAGCGCCCTCACCCGGGCACGGGCGGCCGGCTCCACCTGCCGGCCCTTGGGCGTGAAGCCGGGCCTGCGGCGACCGGTGCCGGTGTCGGCGGGGTGGATGGGGATGACGGTGGACGGGGTCGGGCTCATGCTGCGCAGGGTAGCACCGGGGTGACCGCCCAATATGTACGTCTTTGCATAAACTCCGGCCATGCGCATCCAGCTCGATACCCGGTGGCAGATCGGCCCCGACGACGGCCCGGCCCTCGATGCCGGCGCCCTGCTCCAGCTGCTCGCCGGCATCCAGGCCAGCGGCAGCATTGCCCAGGCCGGGCGCGACCTGGGCCTGTCCTACCGCCATGCCTGGGGCCTGCTGCGGCAGGCCGAAGCGGTGCTGGGCCAGCCGCTGCTGGAACGCGGGCGCGGTCAGGGCTCGGTGCCGACCGAACTGGCGCAGCGCCTGGTGTGGGCCGATGCCCGCATCGCGGCCCGCCTGCAGCCCCTGCTGGAGACCCTGGCCGCCGAGGTGGAAGGCGAGCTCGGTCGGGTGCAGCGGCGCCGTCGCGCGGTGCCGCGCCTGCACGCCAGCCACGGTTTTGCGGTGGCCGCGCTGCGCGAACAGCTGGCGGCCCGGTCGGTGCGGGTGGAGGTGCGCTACCGCAACAGCCTGGAGGCCGTGGCCGCACTGGCCCAGGGCGACTGCGAGCTGGCCGGTTTTCATCTGCCCCTGGGCGAATTTCAGGCCGCGGCCGCCGCGCGTTATGCGCCCTGGCTGGACCGCCACCAGCACCGGCTGGTGCATCTGGCGGTGCGCACCCAGGGCCTGTTCGTGGCGGCCGGCAACCCGCTGGGGGTGCGGGGCTTGGCCGATCTGACCCGAAGCGGTCTGCGCTTCGTCAACCGGCCCGAAGGCTCGGGCACCCGGGTGCTGACCGACCTGCTGCTGCGCCGCCACGGCATCGCACCGCGCCAGGTGACGGGTTACGACAGCACCGAACTCACGCATGCCGCCGTGGCCGCCTTCGTGGCCAGCGGCATGGCCGATGTGGGCATGGGCGTGCAGACCGCCGCGCACCGCTTCGGCCTGCACTTCATTCCGCTGCTCAAGGAGCGGTACTTCTTTGCGCTGCCGGCCGATGCGCTGGACCGCGACGAGCTGCGGCCGGTGCTCGCGGTGCTGCGGTCCCCTGCGTTCCGGTCGCGGGTGGCGGGTCTGCAGGGCTACGACGCGGCGCGCACCGGCGAGGTGCTGACGCTGGCCGACGCGCTGGACGGCTGACGCCGATCGCGGGCGTCTTCAGCGCGGGCGCTGCACCGCGGCCGGCAAGGCGGCCGCCGTGTCCCAGGGGCCACCGGGTGCAAACCAGGCATCGCCCGCCAGCCAGGCCGACACCATGGGCAGGGCATCGAAGCCCCAGAACACCCGACCGTCCACCACCACCGACGGCACGCCGAACAGGCCCAGGGCCAGCGCGGCGTCGGTGTTGGCGCGCAGCTGCTGGCGCACCGCATCGCCCTGCGGGTCCTGCCAGGGGCGGCCGCATTCGGCCACGTGGGTCCGGAGGGTGGCCTCCAGCGCCTGCAGGCGGGCCGGGTCGCCGGCGTCGGCCCCGCCAGACTGCCACACATGGGCGAACAGCTGCGCCGTGACCCAGCGGCTGGTCTCGCCCGGGGCATCGGACAGGGCCGCGGCCAGCCCCAGGCGCAGCAGCGGCAGCGGGTTGAAGGGATGCGCCGCCGGCATCTGCAGCGGCAGGCTGTGGGCATGGGCCAGCCATTGCACCTGGCGGTAGGTCCAGTCGCGCTTGGGTGCGATCTCGGCCGGGCCCAGCTGCCCGTGCGCCTTGAGCAGGCCGGCAAACAGGATGGGCCGGTAATGCACCGCCACGCTGTGCCCGGCCAGCGCCTGCGGCAGCGCCAGGAAGGCCAGGTGGGCATAGGGCGAGATGGGGTCGTAGAAGAAGTCGATGTCCTTCATGGCGCGATCCCCTGCCGCGCCTCGATGTCGCGCCACACCGCCAGCTTGGCCTCGTCGTCCAGGCGGGACCAGGCGCTGATCTCGGTCAGGGTGCGGTGGCAGCCCACGCAGTGGCTGTTGCCATCGTCCAGCCGGCAGACCGAGATGCAGGGGGACGGCGCCACCACGCCGGGCTGACGCGCGCGGGCCGCCTGCAGGGTCACGGTGCGGCTCATGCAGCCTCCTGGGTCACGTCGGCCACCGGCGCGCCGGTGTAGCGCTCCAGCTCCTGCGGGGTGAGCGGGAACACGGCATGGGGATGGCCAGCGGCCGCCCACACCCGGTCGAAGCGGAACAGTTCGCGGTCGATCAGCACCACCGGCGGCTCCGCATGGGCCAGCGGCGAGACACCACCGATGGAGAAGCCGGTGCGCGCCTTCACGAAATCCGCATCGGCCCGGCCCAGCCTGGTGCCCTCGGGGCAGACCAGGGCCTGGACCTTTTTTTCATCCACGCGGCGGTCGCCGGAGGTCACCACCAGCACCGAGCGGCCGTCGCTCTTGCGGCGGAAGATGATGCTCTTGGCAATCTGGCCCAGGGCCACGCCCAGGGCATCGGCCGCCTGCTGCGCGGTGCGGGCCGCATCGTCGAGCATGACCGGTGCATGCGCATGGCCCAGCGCCGCCAGGGCCTCGGTGACGCGCTGCACGGCGGCGGTGGTGGAGGGGTTGGAGGGGGTGAGGGTGTCGCTCATGGGTGGGGATGGTAGCCAGACGGCCCTCAGCCGGCCCCGCGCTTGACCAGAAACAAACTCGCCCCCATGGCCATCAGCAGCCCGCCGAACACCCGGTTCTGGGCTTGGCGGGCCCGCGCGGTGGCCAGCCAGCGCTGGGCGCGCGAAGCCAGGAAGGCGTAGCCGTGCATGACGATCAGGTCCACGCCGATGGTGGTGACCAGCAGCACCAGCAGCTGCAGCCACAACGGGCGCGCCGGGTCGATGAACTGCGGCAGCACCGCCACCATGAACACGATGCCCTTGGGGTTGGTCACGTTGGTGAAGAAGCCGATGCCCAGGCGCTGGCGCACCGAGGGCAGCCCGGCCGAGGGGGCCGCGTCGGTGGGGCCGGACTCTTCGGGAGCGACCGCCACCGGCGCGCGCCACTGCCGCCAGCCCAGCCACATCAGGTAGGCCGCGCCCACCACCTTGACCACGGTGAAGGCCGTGGCCGAGGCCACCAGCAGCGCGCCCACGCCCGCACCGGCCACCAGCAGGATCACCGCCAGCCCGGCCTGCAGGCCCAGGATGGTGGCGCTGGCGCCGCGCACGCCGTAGGCCAGGCCGTGCGACATGGACAGCACCGCGCCCGAACCGGGCGACAGCGCAATGGCCCACGAGGCCACGAAATAAGCGATCCACACCTGCCATTCCATCGCGGTCTCCTTCAGGCGGCCCGGCGGGCCAGCAGCGCACGGCCCACGCGGGACGCGGTGGGCCGGCCGAGTTGTTCGCTGATCCAGGCGCCGGCATCGACCAGCGCGTCCAGATCGATGCCGGTCTCGATGCCCATGCCGTGCAGCATGAACACCAGGTCTTCGCTGGCCACGTTGCCGGTGGCGCCCTTGGCGTACGGGCAACCGCCCAGGCCGGCCACCGAGGCCTGGAAGTTCCACACGCCCATCTCGAGCGCGGCCAGGGTGTTGGCCAGGGCCTGGCCGTAGGTGTCGTGGAAATGCCCGCTGACCTCGTCGATGCCGTAGTGCCGCAGCGCGGCCTCCATGGCCGCCTGCACCCGGCGCGGCGTGCCCACACCGATGGTGTCGGCCACGTCCACCCGCTGCACGCCGATGCCCTTCATCAGCCCGGCCAGGTAGGCCACGCGTTCGGGCGCGATGTCGCCTTCATACGGGCAGCCCACGGTGCAGCTCATGGCACCGCGCACCGCCATGCCGGCCGCCAGCGCGGCTTCCACCACCGGCGCGAAGCGCTCGATGCTCTCGGCGATGCTGCAGTTGATGTTCTTCTGGCTGAAGGCCTCGCTGGCGGCGCCGAACACCACGATCTCGTCGGGCGCATCGGCCAGGGCCGCCTCGAAGCCCTTGAGGTTGGGCGTGAGCACCGAATGGCGCACACCGGCCGGGCGGCGGATGCCGCTCATGACGGCATGGTTGTCGGCCATCTGCGGCACCCACTTGGGGCTGACATAGCTGGTGACCTCGATCTCGGCCAGGCCGGCGGCCTGCAGGCGGTGCACCAGCGCGATCTTGACCTCGGCCGGCACCGGCTGCTTCTCGTTCTGCAGGCCGTCGCGCGGGCCGACGTCGATCAGGCGGACACGGGAGGGGAGGGACATGGACTTCTCCGGTTCAGTAGCCACGCACCGGATCGACCAGCCCGGCCACCGGCTCGCCGCGCTCCAGGCGCAGGATCTTGCCGGCGATCTGGGCGATGCTTTCGTCGCGCAGGGTGCGGGCCGAGGTGTGTGGCGTCACGGTGATGGCGGGGTGGCGCCAGAACGGGTGTTCGGGCGGCAGCGGTTCGGTGCGGAACACGTCCAGCGTGGCGCCGGCCAGGTGGCCGCTGTCCAGCAGCGCGATCAGGTCGTCGTCCACCAGGTGCGCGCCGCGCGCCACGTTGATGACATAGCCGCCCGGCTGCAGGCGAGCCAGGGTGCGGCGGTTGAGGATGTCGGTGGTCTGCGGCGTGAGCGGCAGCAGGTTCACCAGCACCCGGCACTGCGACAGGAAGGTGTCCAGCCGGTCTTCGCCGCTGTGGCAGACCACGCCTTCAATGGTGCGCGGCGTGCGGCTCCAGCCGTGCACCGGGAACTCGAACGTGGTCAGCGCCTTGGCCACCCGTTCGCCCAGCACGCCCAGGCCCATCACGCCCACCGCAAAGTCGGCCCGGCTGCGCGGCTTGCGGTAACCCCAGCGGCCCTGGCGGCTGTCGGCCTCGTAACCGTCGAATTCGCGGAAGTGGCGGATGACGGCATGGCACACGTACTCGGCCATCTGCACCGACATGCCGGCGTCGTCCAGCCGCACCACTTTCAGGTGCGGCGGCAGCTTGAGCTTGAGCAGCGCATCCACCCCGGCCCCGATGTTGAACAGCGCCTGGAGCTGCGTCTGCTCGTCGATGAAGGCCTGCGGCGGCGCCCAGACCACCGCGTGATCGGCCAATGGCGCGCCGGGGGCCCAGATGTCGATCTGCGCGCCGGGCAGCGCGGCCTGCAGGCCGGCCTGCCAGGGCTCGGGTTTGTTGGCGGTGAGGCAGAGGGTGATGCGCATGCGGCGAGCTTAAGCGCAGCAGCGCGATCAGTCTGTCACCAGCTGGAGCAGCGCCGCGCCCTCGGCCACCTGGTCGCCCGGGGCGTACAGCAGCTCGGCCACGGTGCCATCGGCCGGGGCGGTGATGGTGTGCTCCATCTTCATGGCCTCCATCACGGCCAGCGGCTGGCCCTGGCGCACCGCGTCACCCGCCTTCACGGCGAACGAGAGCACCTTGCCCGGCATGGGCGCGGTCAGGCGCCCGCCCTCGGTCGCCGTCTCGCCGGCATGGGCCAGCGGATCGACCACCTCGATGCGGGTGGCGCCTTGCGGTGTGAACACCTGCAGCGCCTCGCCGTGAACCCAGGCCTGGACGCGCAGACGCTCGCCGCCCCAGCGGACTTCGGTCACGCCGTCGGCCTGCACTTGCCACGACAGGGGCTGTGCTGCGCCCTCGCCCACCGCCAGCTGCAGGCCATCGCGGCCATAGGTGAGCCGTGCGGTCAGCGGCTGCTCGGCATGGCGGAAATCGAAGCGCCGCACCAGCGTGCCGTGCGAGCGGAAACCGTCGCGGCGCGAGAACGGGTCGGCCGTCTCCTGCGCCTGCTCGGCCTGCAGCCGGTGCACCACCGCCGCTGCGGCCGCCCGGGCGGCGCCCACCCGCTCCTGCTGGAACAGCACCGCCGCCTCGCGCGGGATCAGCGCCGTGTCCAGATCGGCCTGGGCAAACGAGCGGCTGGCCACCACATGGCGCAGGAACTGCACATTGTTCGGCAGGCCGACGATGCGGGTGTCGGCCAGCGCGGCATCCAGCCGGGCCAGCGCCTGCGCGCGGGTGTCGCCATGCACGATGAGCTTGGCGATCATGGAGTCGTAGTAGGGGCTGATGGCATCGCCCTCACGCACGCCGTCGTCGAAGCGCACCGCAGCGCGCTCGAAGGCCGCGTGCAGCGGCTTGCGGTAGACGCTCAGGGTGCCGGTGGCCGGCAGGAACTGGTTGTCCGGGTTCTCGGCACAAAGGCGCGCCTCGATGGCATGACCCTGCATCGTCAGCTGGTCCTGCTTGAGCGGCAGCGGCTGGCCGGCAGCCACGCGCAGCTGCCACTCCACCAGGTCCTGGCCGGTGATGGCCTCGGTCACCGGGTGCTCCACCTGCAGCCGGGTGTTCATCTCCATGAAGTAGAAGCGGGCGCGGCTGTCGTCGGCCCCCGGCCCTTCCAGACCTTCCACGATGAACTCCACCGTGCCGGCGCCCACATAGTTCACCGCCTTGGCCGCCGCCACTGCCGCCTGCCCCATGCGCTCGCGCAGGGCCGGCGTCATGCCGGGGGCGGGCGCTTCTTCCAGCACCTTCTGGTGGCGGCGCTGCACCGAACAGTCGCGCTCGAACAGGTGCACGATCTGGCCGTGCGTGTCGCCGAACACCTGGATCTCGATGTGCCGGGGGCGCTGCACGTAACGCTCCACCAGCACGGCGTCGCTGCCGAAGCTGCTGCGCGCCTCGCGCTGGCAGGAAGCGAGCGCGGCGTCGAAGTCGTCATCGCGCTCCACCACCCGCATGCCCTTGCCGCCACCGCCGGCGCTGGCCTTGATCAGCACCGGGTAACCGATGCGCTGGGCCTCGGCCCGCAGCAGGGCCGGGTTCTGGTCGGCGCCGTGGTAACCGGGCACCAGCGGCACGCCGGCGGCTTCCATCAGGCGCTTGGACTCGGCCTTCAGACCCATGGCCCGGATGGCGGAGGCCGGCGGTCCGATGAAGGCCAGCCCGGCCGCCGCACAGGCGTCGGCAAAGGCCTCGTTCTCGCTCAGGAAGCCATAACCGGGGTGGATGGCCTGGGCACCGGTGGCGCGGGCGGCCTGGAGGATGGCCTCCCAGCGCAGGTAGCTTTCCTGCGGGGTGTTGCCGCCCAGCGAAACCGCCTCGTCGCAAAGCGCCACGTGGCGGGCGTTCGCGTCGGCATCCGAATGAACGGCCACGGTGCGGATGCCCAGGCGGCGCGCGGTGGCCGCCACACGGCAGGCGATCTCGCCCCGGTTGGCGATCAGGATCTTGGTGAACATGTCAGGTCTCCGGGATCGGGTTCAAGTGGACGGCCACGGCCGCCGGTGTGGGGTCGGCCAGGCGCGGCACCACGCCCCAGCAAGGCGCGGGCAGGCCTTGGCGCAGGGCATCGAGGTTGTCGGCCAGGTGCGGCATGGCCGGGTCCAGCGTGTTGCCGACCCAGCCGGCCAGCTGCAGGCCCCGGGCGCGGATGGCCTCGGCCGTGAGCAGCGCATGGTTGATGCAGCCCAGCCGCAGCCCCACCACCAGCACCACCGGCAGGGCCAGGTCGACCGCCAGATCGGCCGTGTCCCAGCCCGGCACCAGCGGCACCCGGAAGCCGCCCACGCCCTCGACCACCAGGGCCTCGGTGCGCGCGGCCAGCCGGTGGATGGCGGACCGCACCGCCGCGGGGTCGATGGGCCGGCCTTCGATGGCGGCGGCGATGTGCGGCGCGCACGCGGTGCGCCACTGGAAGGGGCCGACCTCGGCCTCGCTCAGGCCCAGGTCCTGCGCGCCGTGCAGGTGGCGCACATCGTCGTTGAACCAGCGGCCCTGTGCGTCCTGCTGCTGGCCGGCCGCCAGCGGCTTGATGGCCGCCGCCCGCAGGCCCTGGCGGCGGAAGGCATGGACCAGCCCGCCGCTGACGCAGGTCTTGCCGATCTCGGTGTCGGTGCCGGTGACGAAGCAGCCCCGCAGCACGGCAATGGGCGACGGGCTCATGCGCCGGCTCCTTCGGTTTCGGTCTGCTGTGCCTCGGCGGCCGAGTCGCGCAGCACCCGCAGCAGGCGCTCCACATCGGCCTCGGTGTGGCTGGCGCACAGGGTGATGCGCAGGCGGGCGGTGCCGGCCGGCACGGTGGGCGGGCGGATGCCCGGCACCCGGATGCCGGCCTGTTCCAGCCGCGCGGCCAGGCGCATGGCCTCGGCATTGGCACCCACGACCAGGGGCTGGATGGGCGTGCTGCTGCCGGTCAGGCGCCAGGGCAGTTCGGGGTGCTGCTGCAGCAGGCGGGTCAGGCCGGCACGCAGCTGCTCGCAGCGGGCCTGCAGGTCGTGCCGGCGGCGCTGGCCCTCGGGTCCGGCCAGCAACTCCAGCGCGGTGAGCAGGGCATGCTCGATGGCCGGCGGCGAGGCGGTGGAGAAGATGTAGTTGCGCGACTTCTGCAGCAGGTGGTCGGTGACGGCCTGATGGGCCACCACGAAGGCGCCGGCCAGACCGGCCGACTTGCCCAGCGTGCCCACCAGCACCAGCCGGCGGCTGTTCAGGCCGAAGTGTTCGATGCAGCCCAGTCCGCGCTGCCCCAGCACGCCCAGACCGTGGGCATCGTCCACCAGCAGCAGGGCATCGAAGGCGTCGGCCAGCGCCAGCAGCCCGGGCAGCGGGGCCACATCGCCGTCCATGCTGAACACACCGTCGGTGACGATGAGCTTGCGCGGCGCGGTGCTGGCCTGCAGCCGCTGCGCCAGCGCCGCGACATCGCCGTGCGGGTACACGGTCACCCGCGCCCGGGCCAGCCGCGCCCCGTCGATCAGGGAGGCATGGTTGAGCGCGTCGCAGAACAGCTCCACGTCGGCATCGCCCAGCGCGGTGACCACGCCCAGGTTGGCCATGTAGCCGGTGCAGAAACCCAGCGCGCGGGGCTGCGGCAGGTGCGGGGCATAGGCGCGGGCCAGCCACTGGGCCACGGCCTCGTGCGCCTGGCTGTGGCCGCTCACCAGCGGCGATGCGCCCGAGCCACCGCCCCAGCGGCGCGCGCCGTCCACCAGCGCATCGGCCAGCGCCGGGTGGGCGGCCAGTCCCAGGTAGTCGTTGCTGCAGAACATGAGCAGCTCGCGCACGGCGCCGCCGGCCGTGGCCACCGGCTGGTGCGGCGCGGTGCCGCCGTGGGCCACGCGCAACTGGCGCAACAGGTCTTGCGCGGCGAGCTGTTCGCGGGTGGCGCGGAAATGGTCAAACCACATCGTTCAGGGTCCGGGTGACGGCCTGCGCCAGCCAGGCGGCGGTGGGCGGGTCGATCAGGTAGGGCGGCATCAGGTACACGCTGCGGCCGATGGGGCGGATCAGCAGTTCGTGCGCGCGGGCGGCCAGGTGGAAGCGTTCGGCAAAGCCGTCGGCCGCACCCGGCACATCGAAGGCCAGGATGGTGCCGCGCTGGCGCAGGTGGTGCACCCGGTCGTCCCGGGCCAGCGGCGCAAAGGCATCGGCCAGCCACTGCGCCTGCAGGGCGTTCTGGGCTTCCTGGCCGGCATCGAACCGGTCCAGCACCGCCAGGGCCGCCGCGCAGGCCGCCGGGTTGCCGGTGTAGGAATGCGAATGCAGGAAGCCGCGCGTGGTGTCCTCGGACCAGAAGGCCTCGAACACCGCGTCGGTGGTGAGCACCAGCGACAGCGGCAGCGTGCCGCCGGTGATGCCCTTGGACAGCAGGATGAAGTCGGGCCAGTCGGCCGGGGTGGCGGGCTCGGTGTGCTGCCAGGCGAAGAAGCGGCCGGTGCGGCCGCAGCCCACCGCGATCTCGTCGGCGATCAGGTGCACGTCATGGCGGGTGCACAGGGAGCGCAGCTGGCGCAGGTAGTCGGGCGAGTGCATCACCATGCCGGCGGCACCCTGCACCAGCGGCTCGACGATGACCGCCGCCAGCGTGTCGGCGTGCGCCGTCAGGCAGTCTTCGATGGCCCGCAGGGCCTCGGCTTCGTTGCCCCGGCGGCTGTCGGGCGCGTCCACCGTGTGGGCGCGCATGAGCAGCGGGTCGTAGGCATCGCGGAACACGGCCACGTCGGTCACGGCGAGTGCCCCGATGGTCTCGCCGTGGTAGCTGTGGCGCAGGCAGACGAAGTGGCGCTTGTCGGTCCGGCCCCGGTTGCGCCAGCTGTGAAAGCTCTGCTTGAGCGCGATCTCGACCGCGCTCGCCCCGTCGCTGCCGAAGGAGCAGTGGCCCAGCGCACCGCCGGTGCGGGCCGACAGGCGCTCGGCGAGAACCACTGCCGGCTCGTGGGTGCAGCCGGCCAGCATCACATGCGGCAGGGTGTTCAGCTGCGCGGTGATGGCGGCATTGATGGCGGGGTCGGCATGGCCGAACAGGTTGACCCACCAGGAGCTGATGGCATCGAAATAGCGGCGGCCTTCGTGGTCGTGCAGCCAGGCGCCCTGCCCGCGCGCAATGGCCAGCGGCGGCGTGCGCTCAGCCCGCGCCATCTGGGTGCAGGGGTGCCACACGCTGGCCAGGCTGCGCTGCTGCCAGTGGGCGTTGGGCGACAGGTCGCTGGGCGCGTTCATGCCGGGGTGATCCAGGCCGGGCTGCGCTTGCCCAGGAAGGACTGCACGCCTTCGCGGCCTTCCTGGCTGGCGCGGATGTCGGCAATGCGCCGCGCCGTCTCGGCGCGCAGGGCGTCGTCCAGCGGGGCGCCGGCCACGTCGCGCACCAGCTGCTTGCAGGCCCGCACCGCCTGCGGGCCGTTGGCCACCAGCGCGTCCACGATACCGGCCACGGTGGCGTCCAGCGCCTCGTGCTCCACCAGCTCGTGCACGAAGCCCAGCGCGTGGGCGCGTTCGGCGCTGAAGCGCTCGGCGGTGGTCATGTAGCGGCGCGAGGCCTGGGCACCCAGGGCGCGGATCACGTACGGGCTGATGGTGGCCGGCAGCAGGCCCAGCCGCGCTTCCGACAGGCAGAAGGTGACCCCGCGCGCGGCCACCACCACGTCGCAGATGGACGCCAGGCCCATGCCGCCGGCGTAACAGTCGCCCTGGATGCGGCCCACCACCGGCACCGGGCAGTCGTCCAGCAGCTGGAGCATGTCGGCCAGGCGCTGGGCGTCGGCCCGGTTCTGGTCCCAGTTGAAGCCGGCCATGGTCTTCATCCAGTTCAGGTCGGCGCCGGCACAGAAGGCCTTGCCATGCGCGCCCAGCACCACCACCCGCAGGTCAGGGTCGCGGGACAGCGCGGCAAAGGTGTCGGAGAGGGTGGTGATGACCTCGTCGTTGAAAGCGTTGCGCACATCCGGCCGGTTGAGCCAGACATGGGCCACGTGCGGGCGCGGGCGGGTGAGTTCGATGACGGGAGGGGCGATGACCTGGGACATGTTCAACCTCACATGCGGAAGACGCCGAATTTCGGCTCGCCGATCGGGGCGTTCTGCGCCGCCGACAGGGCCAGGGCCAGCACCCGTCGGGTGTCGGCCGGGTCGATCACGCCGTCGTCCCACAGCCGGGCGCTGGCGTAGTAGGGGTGCGACTGGTGCGCGAACTGGTCGAGCAGCGGCTGCTTGAAGGCGGCCTCGTCCTCGGCACTCCAGGTGCCGCCCTTGGCCTCGATGCCGTCGCGCTTGACGGTGGCCAGCACGCTGGCCGCCTGCTCGCCGCCCATGACGCTGATGCGGGCGTTGGGCCACATCCACAGGAAGCGCGGGCTGTAGGCGCGGCCGCACATGCCGTAATTGCCCGCGCCGTAGCTGCCGCCGATGATCACGGTGAACTTGGGCACCTGCGCGGTGGCGACCGCCGTGACCATCTTGGCGCCGTGGCGGGCAATGCCTTCGTTCTCGACCTTGCGGCCCACCATGAAGCCGGTGATGTTCTGCAGGAACAGGAGCGGCACCTTGCGCTGGCAGCACAGCTCGATGAAGTGCGCGCCCTTCTGTGCGCTCTCGGAGAACAGCACGCCGTTGTTGGCCACGATGCCGATCGGCATGCCCTCGATGTGGGCAAAGCCGCATACCAGGGTGGCGCCGAAGCGCGGTTTGAATTCGTGGAACTCCGACCCGTCCACCAGCCGGGCGATGATCTCGCGCACGTCGAAGGGCTTGCGGGTGTCGACCGGGATCACGCCGTACAGCTCCTCGGCATCGAACAGCGGGGCACGCGGCTCGCGCAGGGCGGCGGTGACTTCCTTGCGGTGGTTGAGCGAGGCCACGATCTGGCGCGCCAGCGCAATGGCGTCGGCATCGTCCTGGGCCAGGTGGTCGGCCACGCCCGATAGGCGGGTGTGCACGTCGCCACCACCCAGGTCTTCGGCCGTCACCACCTCGCCGGTGGCGGCCTTCACCAGCGGCGGACCGCCCAGGAAGATGGTGCCCTGGTTCTTCACGATGATGGTCTCGTCGCTCATGGCCGGCACATAGGCACCGCCGGCGGTGCACGAGCCCATGACCACCGCGATCTGCGCGATGCCCTGCGCGCTCATGTTGGCCTGGTTGTAGAAGATGCGGCCGAAGTGGTCGCGGTCGGGGAAGACCTCGTCCTGGTTGGGCAGGTTGGCGCCGCCCGAGTCCACCAGGTAGATGCAGGGCAGGTGGTTCTGCTGGGCCACTTCCTGCGCCCGCAGGTGCTTCTTGACCGTCATGGGGTAGTAGGTGCCGCCCTTCACCGTGGCGTCGTTGCAGACCACCATGCAGTCCACCCCGCTGACCCGGCCGATGCCGGCGATCACGCCGGCGCAGGGCGCGTCGCCGTTGTACATGCCGTGCGCCGCCAGCGGCGAGAGCTCCAGGAAGGGCGTGCCGGGGTCGAGCAGCAGCTGCACCCGGTCGCGCGGCAGCAGCTTGCCGCGCCCGGTGTGGCGGGCCCGGGCCACCTCGCCACCGCCCAGGGCGGCGGCCTCGATCTGGCGCCGCAGATCGTCCACCGCGGCGCGCATGGCCTGGGCATTGGCCTGGAAGTCGGCGGATCGGGGGTTGAGCTGGGAGGTCAGGATCGGCATGGCAGGCGCTCGGGGATGCGGGGTGCGGAATTGTGGAGGATAGCCATCGCGTCCACCGCCGGGGTGCCAGACAGGTTGCATATCGTGCCACTCTTGGGCACACTGCCGGCCCATGAGCGAGACCCCTGATCCGCTGCTCCGCGGCCCTGCCTTGACGCCTGTTTCTCTGGTGCGGGCCATGGTGCTGGCGTACCGGCAGCGCGGCATGGATCCTGCCGCTGCACTGGACTCGGCCCTGATCGATGCCGACCGCCTGGACGACCCGGCCGGGCGCATCACCGCGGCGCAGATGGAACGGGTGTCGGAAGCCGCCATGCGCGAGCTGGACGACGAGGCGCTGGGCTGCTTTGCCCGGCCCCTGCCCTGGGGCAGCTACGGCATGCTGGCGCGCGCCTCGCTCTCGGCGCCCACACTGGGGCTGGCCCTCAGGCGCTGGTGCCGCCACCACGGCCTGATCGCCCCCGACGCCACGCTGGCACTGGAGGCGCAAGGCCCGCAGGCCCGCATCACCCTGACCCTGCACCGCCCGCCCGGCCCCATGGACGAACTCTGCGTGGTCTCGGTGCTGCGCAACATCCACGGGCTGGCCAGCTGGTATGCCGACTCCCGCATCCCGCTGCGCCAGGCGCTCTTCCCCTATCCGGCACCCGAGCATGTGGCGGCCTATGCCGCACTGTTCGAGGCGCCGGCCCGCTTCGGTGAACCCGCCGGTGCGCTGGTGTTCGATGCCCAGTACCTCAACCTGCCCATGCGGCGCGACGAGGCCGCCATGAACCAGCTGCTGCAGCGCGCCCTGCCCCTGACCGTGCGCTCGTTCCGGCGCGACCGCCTGCTGGTGCAGCGGGTGCGGCAGGCGCTGGCCGATCACCCGGCCGACACCCACAGCGCCGAGGGCCTGGCCGCCCTGCTGCACACCTCGGTGCGCAGCCTGCACCGCCAGCTGCAGGCCGAAGGCGCCTCGCTGCAGGCGCTCAAGGACGAGGTGCGGCTGCAGCGCGCCAGCGAGCTGCTGCTGCGCACCAACCGCCCGATCAAGCAGGTGGCCGAGGCGGCCGGCTTTCGCAACGAGAAGAGCTTTGCCCGCGCCTTCCGCGCCTGGACCGGGCGCAGCCCCTCCGAATGGCGGCAGCCGTCCGGGACACCGGCGGCCTGAAGCCGGCGCCTCAGGCCGCCGGCCAGAGCGCCGGCAGATCCCCCATGTGGTGGAACACCCGGTGCACCGGCATGCGGGCAAAGGCACGGCCGTCGCCATGCGGGCAGTAGCCCCACACCGTGGCGCCGGCCGCCAGACCGGCCTGCGCGCCGGTGCCGGTGTCCTCGATCACCAGGCAGCGGCGCGGGTCCACGCCCAGATGGGCGGCGGCGGCCAGGTACACATCGGGGGCGGGCTTGGAGCGCGGCAGGTCGTGCCCGCTGAAGATGCGTTCGCCAAAAAACGGCGCCATGCCCACCTGCTGCAGCTGCATCACCACCTTGGCCTTGTCGGCACCCGAGGCGCAGGCAATGCGGCCACCCACCAGGGCGTGCAGATGGGCCACGGCCTCCAGCGCGCCCGCGATCACCTGCAACTCGGCCTGCAGGCGCTGGTTGCGCCGCTCGTAGAAGGCGCGCATCCAGTCCTCGGTGAGGGGCCGGCCGGTCTCGGCCTCGATGCGGGCGCGTTCGTCGCGCACCGCCTTGCCGATGAAGATGCGCTCGCACTCGGCCTGGGACAGTGCCCAGCCGGCCTCGTTCAGCATCTCGCGCAGCACGCCGTTGGTGATGGGCTCGCTGTCCACCAGCACACCGTCGCAATCGAACAGCACCGCATCGAACATGGTCGGCAACGTGAAAGGTTTCAGTTCAGGATGTCGCCATCCAAATAAAGCCAGCGCCCTTCCTGCCGTTTGAAGCGGCTGCGCTCGTGCAGGCGCTGGCCACGCCCCTGGATGCGCGAGCGGGCCACGAATTCGACTTCGGCGGTGTCCGGCCCGGTGATGCGGTGGCCGCGCACCTCCAGCCCCAGCCAGCGCACAGCGGGGTCGAGCGCCAGATCGGCCGGACGGTGGTCAGGATGCCAGGTGGCGCGCAGGTAGGCCACATCGCCCCGCACGAAGGCGCTGTAGCGGGAGCGCATGAGCGATTCGGCATCAGGGGCCGGCACGCCGGTGCCGATGTGGCGGCCACAGCAGTCGGCCCAGGCGGCACGGCCGCAGGGGCAGGCTTCAGAGGGGGCACGCAGCTTCACCATCCGACCGTCAACGCCGCCAGAAATGGCCGGTGAACAGCACCAGCACGGTCAGCAGTTCCAGCCGGCCCAGCAGCATGGCGAAGGTCAGCACCCAGATCTGGAAATCGTTGAGCACGCCGAAGTTGCTCGAGGGACCCACCAGCCCCAGGCCCGGGCCGATGTTGTTGACCGTGGCCACCACCGCCGAGAACGCGGTGACGATGTCCAGCCCGGTGAACAGCAGCAGCATGGTCAGGCCCATGGTGGTGGCACCGTAGATCAGCATGAAGCCCAGCACCGAGGTCATGACCGACATGGGCATCACGGCACCGCCCAGCGTCACCGGGTTGACCACGCGCGGGTGGATGATGCGCACCAGTTCGCGCCGCGCCTGCTTGACCAGCAGCACCATGCGGACCATCTTGATGCCGCCGCCGGTGGAGCCGGCACACGACGCAAAGCAGCCCAGGAACATCATGAACACCGGCGCGAACACCGGCCACTGGGCGTAGTCGGTGGAGGCATAGCCGGTGGTGGTGGCCAGCGACACCACATGGAAGGCGCTGGTGCGCAGCGCCTCGGGCACCGAGTCGACCACACCGTGCACCGCCAGCAGCACGGCGACGATCAGCACCGACACCGCCAGCACCACCAGATAGGTTCGGATCTCGCGGTCGCCGGTGATCACGCGCAGCGAGCGGGTGCGCAGCACCACGAAGTAGCGCACGAAGCTGATGCCGGCCAGCGCCATGAAGACGGTGGCCACCAGCTCGATCTCGGGGGAATCGAAATGCCCGAAGCTGGCGTCGTACGACGAGAAACCGCCCAGGCCCATGGTGGTGCACATGTGCATGAAGGCATCGGCCCAGCCCATGCCGGCCCAGCGGTAGGCCAGCATGCACAGCACCGAGAACAGCACGTACACGCCCCATAGGCCGCGCGCCGTCTCGGCGATGCGCGGGGTGAATTTGGTGTCCTTCATGGGGCCGGGCGTCTCGGCCTTGTAGAGCTGCACGCCGCCCAGACCCAGCAGCGGCAGGATGGCCACCACCAGCAGCATGATGCCCAGGCCGCCCACCAGCTGCAGGAAGCAGCGCCAGATGTTCACCGACACCGGCAGGTCGTCCAGGCCCGACAGCGCCGTGGCACCGGTGGCGGTGAGCGCGCTCATGGCCTCGAAGTAGGCACGCGCCCAGTCGATGCCGGGCACGGTGAACATCAGCGGCAGGGCCGCGAAGGCCGGCAGCACCACCCACACCAGGTTGACCAGCAGGAAGCCGTCGCGGGCCTGCAGTTCGCGCCGGAAGCGCCGGGTGTAGCGCCACAGCAGCAGGCCGCACAGCAGGTTGAGCACCAGGCCGCCGGCCCACACCGCCACATGGTGGTGGCCATCGAGGAACCAGGCCCAGCCCAGCGGCACCAGCCAGGCGGGCGCGAAGGCCAGCAGGATGCGCGAGAAGACCGAGAGGACCGGCAGCAGGGTGTACATGCGGTCAGCCAAAGAAGGTGGCACTGACCTGGAACAGCTTCTCCACCTCGCGCACCTGCCGCTTGTTGGGGATGAAGATGATGATGTGGTCGTCCGGCTCGATCAGGGTGTCGTGGTGCGGCATGAGCACCTCCGACTTGCGGCCCTCGCCGCGCACGATGGCACCGATGCGGGTGCCCTGCGGCAGCCGGATCTCCTCCACCCGGCGGCCCACCAGCTTGCTGGTCTTCACGTCGCCCCGGGCGATGCCCTCCAGCGCCTCGGCGGCGCCCCGGCGCAGGCTGTGCACCGCCGCCACGTCGCCGCGCCGCAGGTGGGTGAGCAGTTCGCCGATCACCGTCTGCGAGGGCGAGATGGCGATGTCGATGGTGCTGCCCTGCATCATGTCGGCATAGGCCCGGCGGTTGATGAGCGCCATGACCCGGTTGGCGCCCAGGCGCTTGGCCAGCATGGAGGACATGATGTTGTCCTCGTCGTCGCTGGTGAGGGCCAGGAACATGTCCATCTCGCCCACGTTCTCGTCCAGCAGCAGGTCTTCATCCGCCCCGTCGCCGTTGAGGATGAGCATGCTCGACGGCAGCTGGCTGGCCAGGTATTCGCAGCGGCGCTTGTCGCGCTCGATGATCTTGACCTCGCACTGCCCGGCCAGGCTGCGCGCCAGCCGCAGGCCGACCTTGCCGCCGCCGGCGATCATGACCCGCTGCACCGGCTTGTCGATGTTGTGGATGGCGCCCAGCACGTAACGGATCTTCTGGGTGTCGGCCAGCACGAACACCTCGTCGCCGGCCAGGATGCGGGTGTCCGGCCGGGCCTCGATCTCGGTGTCCTGCCGGTAGAGCGCCACCACCCGCATCTCGCACTGGGGAAAGCGCTGGCGGAACTCGCCGATGGTGTGCCCCACCAGGGCCCCGCCGTGGGCGGCCCGCACCGCGATCAGGCTGGCCCGGCCATCGGCGAACTCCAGCACCTGCAGCGCCTCGGGGTAGCTGATGAGCTGGTGGATGTAGCGGGTGACCGAGGCCTCGGGGCAGATCACATGGTCCACCGCAAAGCCCGACTTGCCCAGCAGGGCATCGCCCTCGACGAACTCGGGCGAACGCAGGCGGGCGATGGTGCTGGGGATGTTGAACACATCGTGCGCCACCTTGCAGACCACCAGGTTGGTGTCGTCGTTGGCGGCGCAGGCGATCACCATGTCGGCGTCCTTGGCGCCGGCCTCCTTGAGCACCGAGGGCTGTATGCCGTTGCCCACCACGCCGCGCAGGTCCAGCCGGTCTTCCAGCAGGCGCAGCCGGGCGGCATCCATGTCGACCATGGTGATGTCGTTCTGCTCCGACACCAGGCTCTCGGCCACGCTTTCGCCCACGCGCCCGGCCCCGAGGATGATGATGTTCATGGGACGCGATGGTACCTGCCGCGCCGGCGGCAGGCCCTCAGGCCAGGGCGCGCTGGATCAGGATCTTCTGCACGTCGGAGGTGCCTTCGTAGATCTGGCAGACGCGCACGTCGCGCCAGATCCGCTCCACCGGAAAGTCGCTCACATAGCCGTAACCGCCGTGCACCTGGATGGCGTCGCTGCAGACGCGTTCGGCCATCTCGCTGGCGAACAGCTTGGCCATGGCGGCCTCCTTCAGGCAGGGCTGGCCGGCGTCGCGCAGGGCGGCGGCGTGCAGGGTGAGTGCGCGCGCCGCCTCGATCTGCGTGGCCATCTCGGCCAGCCGGAAACCCACCGCCTGGTGGTTGAAAATGGGCTGGCCAAAGCTCTCGCGCTGCTTGGCGTAGGTCACGGCGCAATCAAAGGCGCTGCGCGCCATGCCGATGCTCTGTGCCGCAATGCCGATGCGCCCGCCTTCAAGTGCCGACAGGGCGATCTTGTAGCCCTCGCCCTCGGCACCGATCAGGTTCTCGGCCGGCACATGGCAGTTCTCGAAATTGATCTGTGCCGTGTCGCTGCTGTGCTGGCCGACCTTGTCCTCCAGCCGGGCCACCTGGTAGCCCGGTGTGTCGGTGGGCACGATGAAGGCGCTCATGCCGCGCTTGCCGGCGGCCTTGTCGGTCACCGCGATCACGATGGCCACCTGACCGTGGCGACCGCTGGTGATGAACTGCTTGACGCCGTTGATGACATAGCCGTCGCCGGTGCGGGTGGCCGTGGTGCGCAGGGCCGAGGCGTCCGACCCCACATGCGGCTCGGTCAGGCAGAAGGCGCCCAGCATCCGGCCCTGGGCCAGCGGCCGCAGCCAGCGCTCCTGCTGCTGGGCATTGCCGTAGCGCATGAGGATGGCATTGACCGGGCAGTTGGTCACGCTGATGGCGGTGCTGGTGCCGCCGTCGCCGGCGGCGATTTCTTCCAGCACCACGGCCAGGGTCACATAGTTCAGCCCGGCACCGCCCAGCTCTTCAGGCACGCAGATGCCGTAGGCCCCCAGCTCGGCCAGGCCCTTGTGGGCCTCGACCGGGAAGTGGTGCTCGCGGTCCCACCTGGCCGCGTTCGGCCACAGCTGTTCCTGGGCAAAGGCGCGCACCGCGTCGAGGATCATGATCTGGTCGTCGGTCAGCAGCATGGCGCGGGTCCGGGTTACAGGAGTTCGATGGCCATGGCGGTGGCTTCACCACCACCGATGCACAGCGTGGCCACGCCCCGCTTGCCGCCACGGGCTTTCAGCGCATGGATGAGCGTGACCAGGATGCGCGCGCCGCTGGCGCCGATGGGGTGGCCCAGGGCGCAGGCGCCGCCGTTGACGTTGACGCGCTCGTGCGGCACCTTGAGCTCGGCCATGAGGGCCATGGGCACCACCGCAAAGGCCTCGTTCACTTCCCACAGGTCCACGTCGGCCACGCTCCAGCCGGTGGCCTGCAGCAGCTTCTGGGTGGCGAACACCGGCGCGGTGGTGAACCAGTTCGGCTCCTGCGCATGGGTGGTGTGGCCGACGATGCGGGCCAGCGGCTTCGCGCCCAGGGCCTGGGCGGTGGAGGCGCGGGCCAGCACCAGGGCGGCGGCGCCGTCGTTGATGGAGGAGCTGCTGGCGGCGGTGATGGTGCCGTCCTTCTTGAAGGCGGGCTTGAGCGCCGGAATCTTGTCCAGCTTGACCTTGCCCGGGCCTTCGTCGATGGACACCACGCGCTCGCCGCTGCGGTCCTTGACGGTGACCGGGGTGATCTCGGCGGCGAAGGCGCCGCTGTCGGTGGCGGCCTTGGCGCGCTGCACCGACGCAATGGCAAAGGCGTCCTGCTGCTCGCGGGTGAACTGGTACTTGGCGGCGCAGTCCTCACCAAAGGTGCCCATGCTGCGGCCGGGCTCGTAGGCGTCTTCCAGGCCGTCGAGCATCATGTGGTCGAAGATGCGGTCGTGGCCCATGCGGTAGCCACCGCGGCCTTTGAGCATGAGGTAAGGGGCATTGGTCATGCTCTCCATGCCGCCGGCCACCATCACGCGGGCGCTGCCGGCCATGAGCATGTCGTGGGCCAGCATGGCGGCCTTCATGCCCGAGCCGCACATCTTGGACAGGGTCACCGCGCCGGCCGAGAGCGGCAGTCCGCCCTTGAGGGCGGCCTGGCGCGCCGGGGCCTGGCCCTGACCGGCCATCAGGCAGTTGCCGAACAGCACCTCGTTCACCTCGGCCGGCGCCACGCCGGCGCGCTCCACGGCGGCCTTGATGGCGGCACCGCCCAGGTCGTGCGCGGACAAGGGACTGAAATCGCCCTGGAAGGCGCCCATGGGCGTGCGGGCGGCACCGAGGATGACGACGGGATCGGACATGGAGAACTCCTTGCGAAACAGGTGGGGGAATCAGAGCGCGCGCAGACGGCGGTCGCGCTCGTAAGGAAAGACGTCGTGCACATGGCCCGCCTGGATGCGTTCCTTGTGCGACTGCCAGAAGGCCACGTCCAGCAGGTCGCCGTGGTGGCGCATGAACACCTCGCGCACCGCCGGATTGCCCAGCAGGAAGGGGCCGAAGGTTTCCGGGAACACATCGTTCTTCGCGACCGAATACCAGACCTCGCCGGACATCTCGTCGTCCTCGTTGCGGGGAGCGGGCACGCGGCGGAAGTTGCAGTCGGTGATGTACTCGATCTCGTCGTAGTCGTAGAACACCACCTTGCCGTGGCGGGTGATGCCGAAGTTCTTCCACAGCATGTCGCCGGGGAAGATGTTGGCCGCCACCAGGTCCTTGATGGCGTTGCCGTACTCCAGCACCGCGCGCTCGAGCTGGCCGCGCGCGTGGGCATCGTCCGGGTTGGCCTGCAGCGCATCGAAAGCCTCCTGCAGGTAGATGTTGAGCGGGATCATGCGCCGCTCGATGTAGACGTGCTTGAGGATGACCTCGGTGGTGCCGTCACCGTCGCGGTCAGAGATCTCGATCTGGCTGGGCGCGAACTTCTGGATCTCGGCGATCAGCTCGTCGGTGAAGCGGTCGCGCGGGAAGCCCACCTCGGAGAACTCCAGCGTGTCGGCCATGCGGCCCACCCGGTCGTGCTGCTTGACCAGCAGGTACTTGTCGCGGATCTGCTCGCGGGTGGTGTCCTTCTGCGGCGGGTAGAAGTCCTTGATGACCTTGAACACGAACGGGAAGCTCGGCAGGTCGAACACCAGCATCACCATGCCCTTGATGCCGGGGGCGATGCGGAACTTGTCGGTGCTGTGCCGCATGTGGAAGAGGAAGTCGCGGTAGAACAGCGTCTTGCCCTGCTTGGCCAGCCCGAGGGCGTTGTAGAACTCGGCGCGCGGCTTGCGCGGCATCATGCTGCGCAGGAACTGCACGTACGCGCTGGGGATCTCCATGTCGACCATGAAGTAGGCGCGCGCAAAGCTGAACAGGATCAGCAGGTCGTCCTCGCCGAACAGCGCGGCGTCGATCACCAGCTTGTCGTCGCGGTTGTGCAGCACCGGCAGCGCGAACGGCACTTCCTGGAAGCCGTTGATGATCTTGCCGACGATGTAGGCGCCCTTGTTGCGGAAGAACAGGCTGGAGAGCACCTGGAACTGGAAGTTGGCGCGCAGCTTCACATGGTCGAAGTGCCGCTTCATGGCGGTGAGCACCAGCCGCGCGTCTCGCTCGATGTCGTCGAAGGGCACCGTCAGGCCGAAATCCTGGATCAGCCGCAGCACCTCGGCCTCCATGGTCTCGGCCGTGGGGTAGTAGCAGCGGTAGGTCGGGCGCGCGGTGGGTTCCTCGTTCTCGATGTACTCGGTGGATACGGCCGGGCGCACGAAGATGAAGTCGTTCTGGAAGTACGCCCGCTGCAGGATCTTGGTGGTGACCGAGTTGAAGAAGGTCTCGGCCAGTTCGGGCTGGTGGTGGTTCACCAGCAGGCCGATGTAGTGCAGCTTGACCTGTTCCCACACGTCCATGGGCTGGTCGCCGGCATCGAACTCCTTGATCAGCCGCCGCACGCATTCCATGACGCGCAGGTCGTAGAACTCGATGCGCTCGCGCTGGGCCCGCTGCTGACCGCGCCAGTCGCGCGTCTCGAACCGGTGCTTGGCCCGGGCCGATTCGGTGCGGAACAGCCGGTAGTGGCGGTTGAAGCCGTCCATCATGGCCTTGGCGATGTCGTAGGCCAGCCGGGAGTCGAGTTGCTGCGGGAACATGGCGGTCTCCTGGTCGGCTCAGTGTCCGCGGCGGGTGGCCACGCCCGCCACGGCGGCGCGGTACGCCCCATCCAGCCCGGCGGCGCCGTTCACGGTCATGAGCAGGTCGTGCAGCAGGCCGTCGCGCAGGCCGTACACCCAGCCGTGCAGCGCAATCGTCTGGCCGCGCGCCCAGGCGTCCTGCAGCACGGTGGTCTGCACCACGTTCATGACCTGCTCGATCACGTTGAGCTCGCACAGGGCGTCGTGCCGCACGGCGGCCGGCAGGCGTTCGAGCAGGGCGGCGTGGCGGTCGCGCACATCCTTGATGTGGCGCAGCCAGTTGTCCGCCAGGCCCACGCGGGCATCGTCGAGGGCCGCCTGCACGCCGCCGCAACCGTAATGACCCACCACCATCAGGTGCTCGATCTTGAGCATGTCCACCGCATACTGGATGGTCGAGAGGCAGTTCAGGTCGGTGGGCACCACCACGTTGGCCACGTTGCGGTGCACGAACACCTCGCCCGGGGCCAGACCGGTGATCTGGTTGGCCGGCACGCGGCTGTCGGAACACCCGATCCACATGTAGCGCGGGCTCTGCTGGGCCAGCAGGTCGGTGAAGAAGTTGGGCTTCTCCGCCACCATCTGCGCCGCCCAGGCGCGGTTGTGGTCGAACAGGTCTTTGAGGTGGGTGTCCATGCCGGGATTGTCGTCGAGCGGTCTTCCCCGAGCCTGACTCACATCGTCTCGTTGAACAGCTCGCGGCCGATCAGCATGCGGCGGATCTCGCTGGTGCCGGCACCGATCTCGTACAGCTTGGCATCGCGCCACAGACGGCCCAGCGGGTACTCGTTGATGTAGCCGTTGCCGCCGAAGATCTGCACGCCGTTGCCGGCCATCTTCGTGGCTTCCTCGGCGCACCACAGGATGACGCTGGCGCAGTCCTTGCGCACCTGGCGCACATGCTCGGCGCCCAGGGCATCGAGGTTCTTGCCGATCTGGTAGCAGAAGGCGCGCGCGGCCTGCAGCACGGTGTACATGTCGGCCACCTTGCCCTGGATCAGCTGGAACTCGCCGATGCTCTGGCCGAACTGCTTGCGGTCGTGGATGTAGGGGATCACGTTGTCCATGACCGCCTGCATGATGCCGATGGGGCCGGCGGCCAGCACCGCGCGCTCGTAATCGAGGCCGCTCATGAGCACCTTGGCACCGTTGTTGAGCCCGCCCAGGATGTTCTCGGCCGGCACCTCCACGTTCTGGAACACCAGTTCGCCGGTGTGGCTGCCGCGCATGCCCAGCTTGTCGAGCTTCTGGGCCACCGAGAAACCTTTCATGCCCTTCTCGATCAGGAAGGCGGTCACGCCGCGCGCGCCCATCTCGGGCTCGGTCTTGGCATAGACCACCAGCGTGTCGGCGTCCGGCCCGTTGGTGATCCACATCTTGCTGCCGTTGAGCACGTAGTAGCCGCCCTTGTCGTCGGCCCGCAGCTTCATGCTGATGACGTCGCTGCCTGCGCCGGGCTCGCTCATGGCCAGGGCACCCACATGCTCGCCGGTGATGAGCTTGGGCAGGTACTTCTGCTTCTGCGCCTCGGTGCCGTTGCGCTTGATCTGGTTGACGCACAGGTTGCTGTGCGCGCCATAGCTCAGGCCGACACTGGCGCTGGCCCGGCTGATCTCCTCCATGGCGATCATGTGGGCGAGATACCCCATGTTGGCGCCGCCGTATTCCTCGCCCACGGTGATGCCCAGCACGCCGAGCTCGCCCATCTTGGTCCACAGGTCCATGGGGAACTGGTCGGTGCGGTCGATCTCGGCCGCGCGCGGGGCGATCTCGGCCTGGGCAAAGTCGCGCACCGCATCGCGCAGGGCGTCGATGTCGTCGCCGAGCATGAAGTTGAGGCCGGGCAGCTGGGTCATGGAACGGGTCTCCGGATAAAGGGGAATGAGGGAAATCAGCCCTGCACGTCGGCACGGCCGGTGATGGCCATGAGCGTGGCGCCCATGGTGGCCACCAGGGTCTCGCGGCCGTCGTCGATGGCAAAGGCCTGGCCTTCGGTCACGGTGATGGTGCGGCCCGGCTTGACCACCCGGCCGACCATGCGGAAATGCTGTCCGCGCGCCGGAGCGAGCAGGTTGACCTTGAATTCGATGGTCAGCACCGCCGCGTCCGGTGCCATGAGCGTGAAGCCGGCGTACCCGCAGGCCGAGTCCAGCGCGGTGGACACCACGCCGGCGTGCAGGAAGCCGTGCTGCTGGGTGAGGTCGGGCGCCCAGTCGAGCGCGATCTCCACCTCGCCGGGCTGCACCCGCTGCAGGCGGGCGCCCAGCGTGCCCATGACGCCCTGACGGGCAAAGCTGTCGCGCACTCGGCGCTCGTAGTCGGGAGAGCGCACGACGAAGTCGGTGGGAGGCATGGGTCAGGGCGGGGTGAAATGAACGGACGATTCTAGTTTGACGTTTACGTAAACGTCAATGAAACACCCCCCGGGACATCCCGGCCTTGGGTATGCTGCAGCCCCCTGCCCGCCCACCCCATGCCCTACAGCCTGCAAGCCCCGGTCACCAGCGAACTGACCATCCGCAAGAGCCGTTTCCTGGGCCGGGTGGAGCCGGTGGCCGACCGGGTGCAGGCCCTGGAACGCGTGGCTGCGGTGAGGGCCGAACACCCCGCGGCCACCCATGTGTGCTGGGCGCTGATGGCCGGCGGCCATTCGGCCGCCAACGACGACGGCGAGCCCGGCGGGACCGCCGGCCGCCCCATGCTCGAAGTGCTGCGCCACCAGGACCTGGACGGTGTGCTGGCCACGGTGGTGCGCTACTACGGCGGCATCCTGCTGGGTGCCGGCGGGCTGGTGCGGGCCTACACCGACAGCGTGGCCCAGGCGCTGCTGCAGGCCCGCAAGGTGCCGCGCACCGTGTTCACCGCGCTGCGATGCAGCGTGCCGTATGCATTGGAAGGCTGGCTGCGGCGGGAACTGACCGCGCAAGGCGCCACCCTGGGCGGGGTGGAGCACGGGCAGGCGGTGACCCTGGCGTTTTCGGTGCCGCAGAACGCGGCGGCGGCGCTGGTGGCGCGCATCAACGACGCCAGCCAGGGACAGGCGCTGTGGCTGCGGCCGGAGGCCGGCGGGGTCTGATCAGGCGGTCTTTTTCTCGACCTTGGCCAGCAGGGCCCGCGCTTCCTTCTCGTGCACCTTGACCTCGTCCAGGTTGGCCATCAGGTCGGCCAGCTGCTCCTCGAGCTGGCGGCGGTGGTCGGCCAGCACCGCCAGGAACTTGCGCAGCTGCGGCCCGGTGTCGCGCGGGCTGTCGTACATGTCGATGATCTCGCGCGCCTCGGTCAGCGACAGGCCCAGCCGCTTGGCCCGCAGCGTGAGCTTCAGGCGGGTGCGGTCGCGTGCGCTGTACACCCGGTTGCGACCGCCCGGCCCCTCGCGCTGCGGCTGCAGCAGACCCATGTCCTCGTAAAAGCGGATGGCGCGCGTGGTCAGGTCGAACTCGCGCGCCAGATCGCTGATGGTGAAGGTCGGGTTGGAGGCCATGGTCCGGGAAGGGTGTCGGGTTGCAGACAGTCGCGGGATGGAGCGGTGCCTAGAATGCGGCGGCCGATTGACGTTTACGTCAACGTCAGACCGGCCGCATCTTAATCCAGATCCACCACCATGAATGCCTCACGCAACGCGCTGGAAGCCCGGCTGCACTACCCCCTGGGCGACGCCCTGCCCGCCCCCGGGCGCTCGCTGGAGGTGGCCCCCGGCGTGCGCTGGGTCCGCATGGCCCTGCCCTTCGCGCTGGACCACATCAACCTGTGGCTGCTGCGCGACCGCATCGACGGCATCGAGGGCTGGACGGTCGTGGACTGCTGCATCGACAAGCCCGAATCGCGCGCGCAATGGACCGAGGTGTTCGAGCACGAACTGCAGGGCCTGCCGGTGCTGCGCGTGGTCGTGACCCACATGCACCCGGACCACATCGGCCTGGCCCACTGGCTGTGCGAGCGCTGGACCACCCCGCAGCACACCTGCCGGCTGTGGATCTCGGCCACCGACCATGCGGTGGCGCGCATCGGTTCGGGCGGCATCGGCGGCTTCGGGGCCGAGGCGGCCGCTGTGTTCTTCGGCTCGCATGGCCTGACCGACCCCGAGGCGCAGGCGAAGATCCGCCAGCGCTCCAGCTACTTCCCCGGCCTGGTGCCGGCGGTGCCGGCCAGCTTCGCACGCCTCATGGACGGGCTGGACGTGGCCATCGGCGGCCAGACCTGGCGCTGCATCAGCGGCCACGGCCATGCGCCCGAACACATCGCCCTGTGGTGCGAGGCGCTGGGCGTGCTCATCAGCGGCGACATGGTGCTGCCGCGCATCTCCACCAATGTGAGCGTCTACGACCAGGAACCCGAGGCCGATGCGCTCAAGCTCTTTCTGCAGTCCATCGACAAGTTCCGGGCCCTGCCGGCCGATGCGCTGGTGCTGCCTTCGCACGGCCGGCCGTTCACCGGCCTGCACGAGCGCATCGATCAGCTGCACGATCACCACCGTGACCGCCTGCAGGAGGTGCTGGACGCCTGCCGCACCGGCCCGCACAGCGCGGCCGACATCCTGCCGGTGCTGTTCCCGCGCACGCTCGACCTGCACCAGACCACCTTCGCCATGGGCGAGGCGGTGGCCCACCTCAACCGCCTGTGGCATGGCGGGCAGCTGCGGCGGCAGCGGGGTGATGACGGGGTATGGCGGTTTGCAGCCGTGGACGCGGCCGTGACGGCTCAGGCGTCCGGCGGCATGGCCACCTGACGCAGCGCCTGGCGGCGTTCGCGGTGGTCGGGCATGACGCTGGCCACCACGTCCCAGAAGCGCGGGCTGTGGTCCATGTGGCGCAGGTGGCTGAGCTCGTGCACCACCACGTAGTCCACCATCTCCATCGACAGGAAGATCAGCCGCCAGTTCAGGCGGATGGTGCCGTCGGCCGTGGCGCTGCCCCAGCGGGTGCCGGCACTCGACAGGCGCAGCCGGCTCCACTGCACGCCGAGCTGCGGCGCAAAGTGCTGCAGGCGCTCGGTGAACACCGCCTCGGCGCGGCGCATCAGCCAGGCCTGGGCGGCATCGCGGATCTGGGCTTCGGTGGCCTGGTGCGGCAGCCCCAGGCGCAGCACGGCCGGCTCGCCCGGTGTCTGCGGCGCCTCGAACTGCGCATGGCGGGCGCTGCGGCCCCCGTAGGCGTGGGTGGGGTCGAGCAGCAGGCGCACCGGCTGCCCCAGCACATCGAAGGTGGCGCCGTCGGCCCAGCCGATGCGGGCCTGGTCGAGCGTGGTGCGGCGTTCGCGCGCGGCCTGCAGCTTCTCCAGCACCCAGCCGGCACGGTCGTGCAGCAGGGCCTCGACCTCGGCCACCGGCGTCCAGCGCGGGGCGCTCACGGTCAGGCCGTCCGGGCCGACGCTCAGGCCGATGGTGCGCCGCCTGGCCCGCTTGAATTCGTAGGCCACCTCGCAGTGGCGCAGGCGGATGTGCCGGTTGGCCCGGGGGTGGTGCCAGGTGGCGGGCTGGAACACATCGTCCATGGGCAGCGCGGGCGGCGCGTGGGCGTCCGGCTCGGGCCGCGGCGCTGAGGGCTTGGGCAGCGGGTCGGGCCCCCCGAGGAAATCGAGCGCCAGCTGAAGGAAGCGCTGCATGGCGGTGGTGCCGGTCGGCGTCAGCCGGCGTAGGCGTCGGGGTCGAGGCGGCGCATCTCGGCCTCGATCCAGGCCTCCACCTCGCGCATCAGCTCGTCGGCCTCCCGCCCCTGGCTGGGGATGGGCTGGCCGATGGAAAAGTCCACCACGCCCGGCCGCTTGATGAGCGCCTTGCGCGGCCAGCATTTGGCCGAGGTCACGGCGATCGGGATGACGGGGGCGCCGGTGGCCACGGCCAGCCGGGTGCCGCCGGTCTTGTAGGTGCCCTGCTCGCCGCGCGGAATGCGCGTGCCTTCGGGGAACATGATCACCCAGGTGCCCTGGTCGAGCAGGCGCTGACCTTGCTGCACCACCTTGTTGAACGCCTGCGCCCGCTTGCTGCGGTCGATGTGGATCATGTCCATCTTGGCCATGGCCCAGCCGAAGAAGGGCACGTACAGCAGCTCCTTCTTGAACACGTAAGCCAGCGGATGCGGCATGAGCGTGGGCATGCAGAAGGTTTCCCAGGTGGACTGGTGCTTGAGCAGCAGGATGGCCGGGGCCGTGGTGCCCACCGGCAGGTTCTCGAAGCCGCTGATGCGGTTGCGGATGCCCAGCATCAGCTCGCCGCTGCGCACCGCCAGCTTGAGCCAGCCCACGCACATCCAGTAGATCTGCGTGCTGTTGAGGAACGGCGCCGCGATCAGCACCGCCAGCGCCCACGGCACCACGGTCACGGCCATGAACAGCAGGTGCAGGACCGAGCGGAGGGCGTGGACGAGGATCATGCGGGGTTCTTGGAAACGGCAGGTTGGGAGAGCAGCCAGTCGGCAAAGGCGGCCAGGTCGGCATGCACCCGGGTGCCGGACGGCAGGTCGGGCAGGGCCTGCACCTCGGCGCTGGCCAGACCCGCCAGCGGGCCGGTGAGCAGCAGGTGGGCCGGGCAGCCGGCAGCGGCAGCGGCCGTCACGTGGCGCAGGGTGTTGCCGGCAGCAGGCACCTCGGCCAGCGGCACACCGAAACGGCGGCCGATCTGACGGAACAGGCCGGGCCGGGGCTTGCGGCAGTCGCAGTTGTCTTCCGGCGCGTGCGGGCAGAGAAACACCGCCTCCACCCGCCCGCCCACCGCCGCCAGCTCGCGCTGCATGCGGGCATGCACGGCGTTGAGCGAGGCCATGTCGAACAGACCGCGCCCGATGCCCGACTGGTTGGTGGCCAGCACCACCCGCCAGCCGCCGTGGTTGAGACGGGCCACCGCCTCGAGCGCGCCGGGCATGGGCTCCCACTCGTCCGGCGACGCCACCTTGTCGTCGCGGCTGCGGTTGAGCGTGCCGTCGCGGTCGAGGATGAGCAGCTTCATGTCATGCGGCCAGCTTGGCCAGATCGGCCACGCGGTTCATGGCGGCGTGCAGGTCGCGCAGCAGCCCCAGGCGGTTGCGGCGCACGTCCATGTCGTCGGCATTGACCATCACCTGGTCGAAGAAGGCATCGACCGGTGCCTTGACCGCCGCCCAGGCCTGCAGGGAGGCGCTGTAGTCGCCCCGCTCGAAGGCCGGGTTGGCCTGTGCGGCGGCATCGGCCAGCGCTGCCCGGAAGGCTTCCTCGGCCGGCTCGCGGAACAGGTCGATGGACACCTGCTCGGCCGGCGCGGTCTCGCTCTTGCGCAGGATGTTGCCGATGCGCTTGTTGGCGGCCGCCAGCGCAGCGGCTTCGGGCAGGGCCGCAAAGGCCCGCACGGCCTGCAGCCGGCGCGACACGTCACCCAGGCGGGACGGCCGCAGCGCCAGCACCGCGTCGACCTCCTGGGCGCTGTAGCCCTGCTCGCGCAGGCTGCCGGCCAGACGGTCGAACATGAAGTCGGCCAGCGGCTCGGTCGGGTCGGTGATGAGCGCACCGAAAGCCGGCACGGCGGCGCGGATCAGGGCAGTCAGGTCCAGCGCCAGATCGCGCTCGGTGAGCATGCGGATCACGCCCAGGGCATGGCGGCGCAAGGCGAACGGGTCCTTGTCGCCGGTGGGCAGGTTGCCGATGCCGAACATGCCGACCAGGGTCTCCAGCTTGTCGGCCAGCGCCACCACCAGGCCCACCGGGTTGCGCGGCAGCTCGTCGCCGGCAAAGCGCGGGCGGTAATGGTCTTCGATGGCGAAGGCGATGTCGTCGGTCAGGCCGTCGTGGCGTGCGTAGTAGCCGCCCATGATGCCCTGCAGCTCGGGGAACTCGCCCACCATGTCGGTGAGCAGGTCGGTCTTGGCGAGCTGGGCGGCCGTGTCGGCCTGCTTGGCCAGGATGTCGCCCCCCAGCTGCTGGCCGATGGCGCGGGCGATGGCCCGCACCCGCTCCACGCGCTCGCCCTGCGTGCCCAGCTTGTTGTGATAGACCACCTTGCCCAGGCCCTCGACGCGGCTCGCCAGCGTCTTCTTGCGGTCCTGGTCGAAGAAGAACTTGGCGTCGGCCAGGCGCGGGCGCACCACCCGCTCGTTGCCACCGATGACCGCACTGGCATCGTCGGGCCGGATGTTGCTGACCACCAGGAAGCGGTGGGTCAGGCGGCCGTTGGCGTCCAGCAGCGGGAAGTACTTCTGGTTGGCCTTCATGGTGAGGATCAGGCACTCCTGCGGCACCTCCAGGAACTGGCGCTCGAACTCGCAGACCAGCACGTTGGGACGCTCGACCAGGGCGGTCACCTCATCCAGCAGCGCATCGTCCTCGATCGGACGGCAGCCGCCGCCCACGAGCTCGGCCGCTGCGGCCAGCTGGCGCTGGATCTCGGCACGGCGCGCGGCGAACGAGGCGATCACGGCGCCATCGGCGGCCAGGGTGTCGGCATAGGCGTCGGCGGCCGGCACCACCACCGGGTCGATCCGCGCCTCGAAGCGGTGGCCGTGGGTGGCGTTGCCGGCCAGCAGCCCCAGCGCCTTCACCGGCACCACCGTGCTGCCGTGCAGCGCCACCAGACCGTGGGCCGGGCGGACGAACTGCACGCTGCTCCAGCCCGGCAGCTCGCAGCCGGATTCCAGCTGGTAGGTCATGACCTTGGGAATGGGCAGCTGGGCCAGCGCATCGTCCAGGGCCGACTGCAGGCCGGTGGCCAGATCCACGCCGGGGGCCACACTGTCGAAGAACAGCGCCTCGGCCTTGCCGTCGGGTGCGCGGCGCAGACCGGCCACCGCCGATGCGTCGGCGCCCAGGGCCGCAAGCCGCTTGAGCAGCGCCGGCGTGGGCTGGCCGGCGGCATCCAGCCCCACCGCCACCGGCATGAGCTTTTGCGAGACGGCACGGTCGGCCGCGCGGGGGAGCACGCCGGTGATGTGGGCGGCCAGCCGGCGCGGCGAGGCATACGGCGTCACCACCGCGTCCTGCGGCGCCAGGCCCTGGGCCACCAGGCGCTGACCCAGCACCTGGGCAAAGGCCTCGCCCAGCTTCTTCAGGGCCTTGGGCGGGAGTTCTTCGACAAACAGCTCGACGAGCAGGTTCTGTGCGGACATCGTTGTTCTTCTTTTCTCAGGCGGCTTTTTTCGGCATCTGCTCGACCCACTCGCGCGGGGCCATGGGGAAGCCCAGGCGCTCGCGGCTGTCGTAATAGCTCTGGGCCACGCTGCGGGCCAGGTTGCGGATGCGGCCGATGTAGGCGGCGCGTTCGGTCACGCTGATGGCGCCGCGCGCGTCCAGCAGGTTGAAGCTGTGGGCGCACTTGAGCACCTGCTCGTAGGCCGGCAGCGCCAGCTGCTGCTCCATCAGGTACCTGGCCTGCTTTTCGTGGGCACCGAAGGCGGTGAACAGGAAGTCGGCATCGGAATGCTCGAAGTTGTAGGCCGACTGCTCGCGCTCGTTCTGCAGGTAGACGTCGCCATAGCTCATGGTGTCGGTCCACTTCAGGTTGTAGACGTTGTCCACGCCCTGCAGGTACATGGCCAGCCGCTCCAGGCCGTAGGTGATCTCGCCGGTGGCCGGCTTGCAGTCGATGCCGCCGACCTGCTGGAAGTAGGTGAACTGGGTCACCTCCATGCCGTTGAGCCAGACCTCCCAGCCCAGGCCCCAGGCACCCAGGGTGGGGTTCTCCCAGTCGTCCTCGACGAAGCGGATGTCGTTCTTCTTCAGGTCGAAGCCCAGCGCCTCCAGCGAGCCGAGGTAGAGCTCCAGAATGTTGGCCGGCGCCGGCTTGAGCACCACCTGGTACTGGTAGTAGTGCTGCAGCCGGTTGGGGTTTTCGCCGTAACGGCCGTCCTTGGGGCGGCGGCTGGGCTGCACATAGGCGGCCTTCCAGGGCTCCGGACCAATGGCGCGCAGGAAGGTGGCGGTGTGGCTGGTGCCGGCGCCCACTTCCATGTCGTAGGGCTGGAGCAGGGCACAGCCTTGACGGTCCCAGTAGGACTGCAGGGTCAGGATGATTTGCTGAAAGGTCAACATGGCGGGCACGCGGTCTGTGCCGCGCTGCTGGATGGAATCGGGGGAGCGCAGCCGCAGGCTGCACAAAGGCCCGATTTTACGGGCCGGGGCACCGCTCAGCGCCGGCGGGTGCGTCCGCCCCGGCGCCCCAGATGGCGCAACGCCCCCAGCAGCAGCACCAGCGCGCCGCACACCAACCCCAGCGGCATCAGCCCCCAGGTGCCGGCCCACCGCGCAAAGGGCGTCAGCCCGTCACGGCCCTGCACCACCGCTTCCAGGCGCCCGCGTTCCAGCCGGGGCAGCTGGGCCGTCACCACACCCCGGTGGTCCACGACCGCCGTGGCACCGGTGTTGGTGGCCCGCAGCATCGGGCGGCCCAGCTCCAGGGCGCGCAGGCGCGAGATCTGCAGGTGCTGGTCGATGGCCACGGTGTCGCCGAACCAGGCGATGTTGCTCAGGTTGACCAGCACCGTCGGCGCGGTGGCCGGGTCGCGGAAACCGGCTGCCAGCTCCTCGCCGAACAGGTCCTCGTAGCAGATGTTGGCCGCCAGCCGCTGCCCGCCCCAGGACCAGGGCACCTGGGCCAGAGGGCCGCGCTGGAAGTCGCCCAGCGGGATGTTCATGAGGTCAGTGAACCAGCGGAAGAGGGGCGGCACGAACTCGCCGAAGGGCACCAGGTGGTGCTTGTCGTAGCGGTAGATCAAGGCCCCCGCCTCGGCCGGACGGCCACCTGCAGCGCGCGCCGCCGCCGGGCTGATGCCCCAGGCCGAGTTGGTGTAGCCCTGGCGGTCGCCCAGCGGCAGGCCCAGCAGCGCTGCGGCGGCACCGGGCCCCTGCTGGGCGCCGAGCGATGCCATCAGCGGCGTCCAGAATCCCTCGCCCAGCTGCGACGGCAGCAGGGGCAACGCCGTCTCGGGCGCCACCACCAGCAGGGGCTGATCGGCCCGCCTGGCAGCCGCCTGCGCGATCTGCTGCGGGTACCACGACAGCGCCTGGGCCATGCCGGTGCCCGGCTGGAATTTCTGGTCCTGCGGGATGTTGCCCTGCAGCAGCCAGACCGGCAGTTCGCCGGCCGCCGTGGTGCCCGCGTCCGGCTGGCGCCACGCCGGGCCGGATCCCAGGGTGGACAGCAGCCCGCCGATCAGCAGCAGCAGGAGCCCGTTGCGAAGCCCGTCGGTCCAGGAAGCGCCCGACCAGGGCCAGCGGGGCTGCAGTTGCGCTGCGGGCTGTGGAATGCGCGAGCCGGGGGTTCCGGTGCGCGGAGGACGGCTCACCGGCGACAGCAGCCAGGCCGCGGCCGTGCGCCAGGCTCCCGAGACCACCGAGGCCAGCACATAGGCCAGCAAGGCCGCCAGGAAACCCATGCCGTACACGCCCACCAGCGGGGCCCAGAAAGGCATCAGGTCCACATGCGCATAGCCTGCCGCACCCCACGGAAAACCGGTGAACAGCTTGCCGCGGGCCAGCTCGGCCAGCGTCCAGAGCGCGGCGAACATGAAAGCCTGCCCCGCCCGCGACACCGGCGCCAGGGCTGCCAGCACGCCGGCGGCCACTGCGTAGTACAGGGCCAGCGCCCCACCCAGGGCGCCCACCGCCAGCACCGCCATCCAGGCGGGCAGGCCACCGTAGGTGTTCATGGAAACGAACAGCCACCAGAAGGTGCCGCACAGCCAGGCGGTGGCGAACACCCAGCCGCGCCAGACCGACTGCCCGACCCGGCCGGAGAACTGCAAGGCCAGCACCAGCAGCGCCAGCGACACGATCTGCCAGCCGCCCGAGGGCTGGCCCGTCACTGTGCCGGGCAGGTGCCAGTCGGCCAACGGCCATGCCAGCGAGAAGGCCTGCAGCAGCCCGGCCGCCAGGCACACCAGGAACCACAGACCGCCGCCACTGCGCCCGCCACGCCCCGGCGGCCGGCGGCTCATCGGGTTGAAACTCGATGGTGTGTGCAGGGAGTCGAACAGGCTGCGCATGCTCGGCAATGAAGGTCGTTCAGGACTCGGCCGGCACCGGCATGACCTTGAACCACTTCACCGCGCCGCCCTTGGTGTGCAGCACCACGAACCGCAGTCCGTGCAGCTCGTGCTGCTCGCCGCGCTTGGGCACGTGGCCCATGGTGTGGGCGATCAGGCCTCCGATGGTGTCGAAGTCGTCCTCGGGCAGGTGCAGGCCGAAGGACTCGTTGATGCGTTCGATGGGGGTGTCGCCGCTGACCCGCCAGGTGCGGTCGGCCAGGGCGAAGATGTCGCCGTCGTCCTCGGCCACATCGAACTCGTCCTCGATCTCGCCGACGATCTCTTCCAGCACGTCCTCGATGGTGATCAGGCCCGCCACGCGGCCGAACTCGTCGATGACGATGGCCAGGTGGTTGCGGTTGCCCCTGAACTCGCGCAGCAGATCGTTCAGGCCCTTGCTCTCCGGCACGAAGGTGGCCGGTCGCAGCAGGGCACGGATGTTGAGTTCCGGCGCGCGCTGCAGCTTGAGCAGGTCCTTGGCCAGCAGGATGCCGATGATGTTTTCCCGCTCGCCGTCGAACACCGGAAAGCGCGAGTGGCCGGTGTCGATCACCAGGTGCAGCAATTCGTCGAAGGGGGCATCGATGTCCAGCACGTCCATGCGGGGTGCTGCCACCATGACATCACCCGCCGTCATGTCGGCGATCCGGATCACGCCTTCGAGCATGACCCGGGATTCGGCGTTGATGATGTCGTTGTCCTCGGCGTCGGCGAGGGTTTCGATCAGTTCATCCTTGGAGTCGGGTCCGGGGTGGATGAACTCGGCGAGTTTCTGGAGGAAACCTCGCTTGTCCACGTGCCGCAGGCTGCGCTGCGGCCCGCTACTGGGGGGGTTGTCGGCCACTGAAGGGAGGGGGTGGTTGGTACAGGGGGCAAGAATACCCCAAGAGCATGTCGCCGGGGTGCAGCAGGGCTGCCCGCACAGCCTCAGGATCGGGCCCGCTCGCGCGCCTCGCGAACACCCTGGCGGATGTCCTGCAGCACCGACAGCACGCTCCAGAACTGGCGCGCCTGCGCCTTGAGGTGGTAGTCGGTCCTGGCGACCTGCTCGTCCACCAGCTCGGTCACCCGGGAATCGAAGTCGGCCGGCGGCAGCCAGAGGTGGGCCTCCGACTCGGAGCCCGCCCGCTCGATGACCGCACCGGCGTTGCGCGCGATCTTGAGCATGGCGGTGTTCTCCGACAGCGCATGGATGAACAGCTGGCTCACCCCTTCGTTGCGGGCCTTGGTGGCGGCGCGCTCGAACAGTCGCCCGCCGTAGCCCCGCCCCCTGGCGGCTTTCGACACCGACACGCCGAATTCGGCGCAGGTGGTCAGCTGAGGATCGACCGAGAACGCGAGGTGCGCCATGGCGATGAGCTGCAGCTTGCGGTTGAAGATGCCGAACAGTTCGTCGCGCTCGAAGTTGAGCTGCGCCACATAGCGACGGATCTGCTCGTCGTTGGCGGCGTAGCCGAAGCGCAGGTATCGGTCGTGGGGCTCCAGCGCCAGCAGGTGCTGCTCGATGTCGGCCAGGTGGTCGCGGGTGAGCGAACGGATCGGCACCACCGTGGAGGATCGGGCAGAAGGCGGACGGGAGGTCATGGCTGGAATGTACGGGTTTTCCCTGATCTGCGGAGGAGAGAGGACTCCAATTTCAGACCGGCAAGGCCGTGGTGCTCTTGACGCGTTCCATCACGAAACTGGTCTTGCAGTCCTGCACGCTGGGGTGCTTGAGCAGGGTGTCCATCATGAAACGGGCGTAGGCAGGCATGTCGGCCACCACCAGACGCAGCTGGAAGTCCATCTCGCCGGTGAGCGCGGCGCACTCCACCACCTCGGGCCAGGCGGTGACGCTGGCGCGGAACTCGTCCATGGGATTGCGCTTGGCGCCGCCGGCATGCTTTTCCAGTCGCACGTTCACATAGGCGGTCAGGCCCAGGCCCACGGCTTCGGGTTGAACCAGGGCCACATAGCGCGCGATCACGCCGGCCTCCTCCAGCCGCCTGACCCGCCGCAGCACCGCACTGGGCGAGAGACCGACCGCATCCGCGATCTGGTCGTAAGTGGCCCGGCCGTCCTGCTGCAACATGCGCAGGATGCCCCTGTCCAGCTTGTCCAGTGCGTCTGTACTCATTGATTTGCAGTTTTCATGCGTTGGATAGGTGAATCATGGCAGAGAACGCCGGATTCGTGTGGCCGCCGCCCTCTACAGTGCCCGGACCCTCTCGAAGGAGACACCATGAACGCACGCAACACTCCCGACGCAACGGCCATCCCCTGGGACAACCCCATGGGCACCGACGGCTTTGAATTCATCGAGTACGCCGCCCCCGATCCGGCCGCCATGGGCGCGCTGTTCGAGCGCATGGGCTTCGTGGCGATTGCCCGCCACCGCCACAAGGCCGTGACGCTGTACCGCCAGGGCGAGATCAACTTCATCATCAACGCGGAGCCCGACAGCTTTGCCCAGCGCTTTGCCCGGCTGCACGGCCCCAGCGTGTGCGCCATCGCTTTCCGGGTCGCGGACGCCAAGGCCGCCTACGAACGCGCCATCTCGCTGGGCGCCTGGGGTTACGCAGGACAGGCCGGCCCGGGCGAGCTGAACATCCCGGCCATCAAGGGCATTGGCGACTCCATCATCTATTTCATCGACCGCTGGCGCGGCAAGAACGGCGCGCGCACCGGGGACATCGGCAACATCGGGTTCTTCGATGTGGACTTCGAGCCGCTGCAGCCGAACTCGGGCGAACAGCTCCAGCCGGTCGGGCATGGACTGACGTACATCGACCACCTCACCCACAACGTGCACCGGGGCCGCATGGCCGAGTGGGCCGGTTTCTACGAGCGCCTGTTCAACTTCCGCGAGGTGCGCTACTTCGACATCGAGGGCCAGGCCACCGGCGTCAAGAGCAAGGCCATGACCAGCCCCTGCGGCAAGATCCGCATCCCCATCAACGAGGAAGGCAACGAAAAGGCGGGCCAGATCCAGGAGTACCTGGACCGCTATCAGGGCGAGGGCATCCAGCACATCGCGATGGGTTCGACCAACCTGTACGAGACGGTGGACGCGCTGCAGCTGTCCGGCGTGAAGCTGCTCAGCACCAGCGAGACCTACTACGAACTGCTGCCGCGGCGCATTCCTGGCCTGCAGGAGGACATCGAAGCGCTGAAGCAGCGCAACATTCTGGTCGACGGGCGCCCGGACGAGCTGCTGCTGCAGATCTTCAGCGAGAACCAGCTCGGCCCGATCTTCTTCGAGTTCATCCAGCGCAAGGGCAACCAGGGCTTCGGCGAAGGCAACTTCAAGGCCCTGTTCGAGACCATGGAGCTCGACCAGATGCGCCGAGGCGTGCTGACCACCTGAGGGACCCGCCATGGCTGTCGAACCGGTGGTCTACGGAACCAGCACACGTCCGCCGCGTGGCGACTACGCCCGCGCCCGGGACGACTACACCTGCGACCAGAACTGGTCGCAGTACAGCGCCCAGGACCACGACACCTTTCACCGATTGCTGCAGCGCCAGTGTGCACTGCTGCCCGGTCACGCTGCCGACGCCTTCATCGAAGCACTGCCTGCACTGGGTGCGGGTGAGGGCATTCCGCGTTTTGAGGACGTGAACCGCCGACTGCGCGTGGCCACCGGATGGGAGATCGTGGCGGTGCCCGGTCTCATTCCGGAGCTGGCGTTCTTCCAGCTGCTGGCGCAGCGCCGCTTTCCGGTGACCGACTGGATACGGCGCCCGGACGAGTTCGACTACATCGTCGAGCCCGACGTCTTCCACGACCTGTTCGGGCATGTGCCGCTGCTGTTCGACCCGGTCTTTGCCGACTATGTGCAGCGCTATGGCCAGGGCGGGCTGCGCGCCCATGCGCTGGGGGCCGGCGAGCTGTTGTCCCGGCTGTACTGGTACACCATCGAGTTCGGGCTGATCCGTCAGGGTGATGGCCTGCGGGCGTATGGTGCCGGCATCCTCAGCTCGGCCGGCGAGCTGGTTCACAGCGTGCGCGATCCGCGGCCTCGCCGGATCGCACTCGATCTGGAGCGCTGCATGCGTACCCGCTACAAGATCGACGACTTTCAGGCCACCTACTTCGTGATCGACAGCTTCGAACAGCTGTTCGACCTGACCGCGGCCGATTTCGCGCCGATCTATGAGCGGGTGCGGTCTGCGGGCGACCTGAACGCCGACGCCAGCCAGGCCAGCGACTCGTCCATCACCGGCGCCTGAAACGCCAGGTCGACATGGCCTGCACTCCGCACCACCCGATCGGTGGCTCCCGGCAGGACCGCCACCGCCGGCGGGAAGACCACATGGTCGGTGAGTGATCGCCAGCAGAGGAAGCGGCGGGCGTCCTCCGGTCGTTCCCGTGCCGCCAGGCTGGCAATCCAGTCGCTGCCCAAGCGCATCTGTCGACCCGCCGTGCTGTTGGCCCAGCGCGCCACCCAGGTGCCGTGGTGCGGCGACCCGATGGTGATGACTGTTTTCAAGGCCTCGGGCCATGTGGCCTGGCGGGCCAGCCAGGCGCGGGTCACCAGGCCACCCATGCTGTGGGCCACCACGGCCACCGGCCCTCCGCCCGCCAGGGCTTTCTGCATGACGGGATCGAGCACATCGACCATGTCGTCGATGCTGCCGAAGACCGGCTCCAGATTGACCGAGGCATGACCCCAGTGCCGCGCCTGCAGGGCCGATCGCCAGGGGTGCCAGAAGCCTCTGTTGCACAGGTAGCCATGCACCAGGACCACCGTGGGCCGGCCGGGCTCGGCGACATCGGGCATGGCCTGCCACCGGAACGGCTGGCGCCACCCGAACACCTGGAAGTAAGCCAGCCATTCCCGGACCACCGCGCTGCCCCATTCCCAGGCGGTTGCGCGGGGGGCCGGCGATGACTTTCCCGCCACACCGGCGGCGATGACGCTGCCCAGGGTCATGGCGGCGGCGGGCAACCACAAGGCGAGCGACAAGGCCAAGCCTGCAGCCACCGGGTGGGTTTCGCTCCACCGGGCGTGCAACGCCAGCCCCAGACCCACCAGAACCACCCAGCTTGACCGACCGATCCACGCAACACGACTCATCTCGTTATGCTCCGCTCATTCAAGATCCCCACCATGCAACACACGGGTCCCAACGGTCCAGCCGACCGCATCCGCCACCACCTGTCCACCGTCGAGTCGCTGCGCAACGCAGCGGCCGATGCAGGCATCGACCGTGCAGTGCTGATCATCAAGCAGCTCCAGTCACGGCGGTTCAGACACACGTACCAGGACTTTCTGACCAGCGCGGAGTATGCGTTGGCGGCACGCTTCTTTCTTGATGAGCTCTACGGTGTGCGGGACTTCCGCTCCCGTGACCAGCAGTTTTCCCGCATTGCGGGCGGACTCGAGCGGCTGTTCCCCTCGGCAGTGGCAGAGCTGGCCATCGATCTCACCGAACTGCATGCACTGACGGAAAGGCTTGACCATGCCATGGGGGTGGCCTGGCTCGCCCAGCCCGACTCGCGGTCGGCCGGGGTTCGGTATCTGCGGGCGTGGCAAACCACGGGTTCCTCGGCGGACCGACAGCGTCAGCTGGTCGTCGTCTCACGCATGGGCACCGACCTGGAATCCCTGACCCGCAAGCGCAGTCTTCGAACCGGGCTGCGGCTGATGCGGGGGCCCGCGCGTGCCGCCGGACTGGATGCACTGCAGCAGTTTCTCGAGGCCGGCTTTGACGCATTTGCCTCCATGCCGGAGCCCCGTCGCCTGATGGATGCGATCGCCCAACGTGAAAGCGCGTGGCTTGAGCGGCTGTTTCGCGATCCCGATGGCTCGTGTGCGACAGAGCTCGACCTGATCTGGTCCCTTTCGGCCGAATAATGAGCCGGTTGTCTTGACTACCCCGCCCACTGCGCATGTTGACCACGTTTGATTCGCTTGGCCTGACGGTGCTGGAGAGGGGATGGCTTTCCTCCAACAGCACGGTGATCGTGGATGGCGACGCAGGCTGGGTGGTCGACAGCGGCTACGCCTCCCACGCCCCTCAGACCGTTGAGCTGGTACAACAGGTTCTGGGTATCCGCAAGCTGGTCGGCATTCTCAATACGCATCTTCACAGCGATCACTGTGGCGGCAACGCGGCACTGTCCAGCCGGTTTGCCGGAGTGCAGACCTGGATCCCGCCAGGTCAGGCGGATGCAGTGCGGCGGTGGGACGTGAATGCACTCACCTATCAGCCGACCGGTCAGCAATGTGACCAATTCAGTTTTGACGGGCTGCTGCAGCCCGGCGACGAAGTTCGATTGGGGCCTGCCCGCTGGGAAGTACATGCCGCTCCGGGACACGATCCTCACGCGGTGCTGCTGTTTCAGCGCCAACACCGGGTGCTGATTTCGGGAGATGCGCTGTGGGAGAACGGATTCGGCGTCGTTTTCCCCGAACTCGAAGGCCTGGACGCCTTCCATGAAGTCGCCAACACCCTGGATCTGATCCAAAGCTTGGCACCGACGGTGGTGATACCTGGCCACGGGCGTCCGTTCGAGAACGTTCCAGCCGCTCTGGACCGGGCCCACAAGCGGCTTGACCAGTTTCTGGCCGCTCCCCATCGACACGCCGAATACGCGGCAAAGGTGCTCGTGAAATTCCACCTGCTCGATCGACAACGGCTGCGCCAGACTGACCTAGAGGAGTGGTATCGGTCGACGCCCTACTTCGCGCTGGTCAGCCAGCACCGGCCCGATCTTGATCTGACCCTGCCGCACCTGCTCGACAAGCTGGTGTCTTCGTCGGCTGCAGAGATTCAAGGCGAGTGGGTGATCGACCGTTGAATCTATCGATCATTGAATTGGGTCAGCCAAAAAACAAAACCCCCACGATCTTTCGAAGGTGGGGGCATGTTGGCTATTAGTAGCCTGACGATGACCTACTTTCACACGGGAATCCGCACTATCATCGGCGCAAAGGCGTTTCACTGTCCTGTTCGGGATGGGAAGGAGTGGTACCACCTCGCTATGGTCGTCAGGCATAAAGGGTTGCCTGGCTGCGACGCCGCAGCCGGGCGAATTCATAGAGTCTGACACTGCGCGGGGCAGTATCGATCAGCGTATTTTGATTGCATCCACGACTGGCATATGCATGTGATCTTCACATGTTGCATTTGCATGTCACTTGGACACTTTGACATTGAATCAAAGTTATAGGGTCAAGCCGCACGAGCAATTAGTATCGGTTAGCTTAACGCATTGCTGCGCTTCCACACCCGACCTATCAACGTCCTGGTCTTGAACGACTCTTTAGGGGGCTCAAGGCCCCGGCAGATCTCATCTTG
>NZ_NFUT01000004.1:110591-345985 GCF_002127215.1 Hydrogenophaga sp. IBVHS2
CTTTCGCTGCGTTATCCCCCACGACTGGGCACGTTCCGATGCATTACTCACCCGTTCGCCACTCGTCAGCACCTTGCGGCCTGTTACCGTTCGACTTGCATGTGTAAAGCATGCCGCCAGCGTTCAATCTGAGCCAGGATCAAACTCTTTAGTTCGATCTTGAAATTACTCATAAAAACGGAATTGAAGTGAACTTCACTTCTATTCTCATGAGCGTTTAAAGTCTTGCGACTTGACTCCGAAGAGTCTTGGCAATCGCCTTCAAACGCCCACGCTTATCGGCTGTATGTTTTTAATGATCCTCAAGACACCGGTCAGCACCCGCTTTCCGTCTTGTCTTGCACCCCGCTGCGATCAGCAGAGCCTCGTATTATGACACAGATTTTTCGTCGCTGTCAAAACTTTCGAAGAAGTTTTTTCAGCACCCCGATCTGCATCGGTCTCGCCAGTCAAGCAGACGAGCCCCTGAAGGACTGTGCACCTTGCGATGCGCCGTCTGCCGCTTTGTGATCAGCGAAGCCCTGCAGTATATGCCAGTTTTCGAGGCCTTGTCAAAGTGGGCCAAAAAATTTTTGCAGTCACGCGAGGTGACAGGCGTCTGAGCCACTGGGGCCGGGAAAGCCCGCCATCGATAATGCCGCGCCCCTCGGGTCTGCGCGCTCCTGGGCCTCTTCATATAACAAGGACCCGTCATGTCTCTCATCTCTCTCCAGCAAGCCCAGCTGGCCTTTGGCCATGTCCCGCTGCTGGACCATGCCGACTTCGCACTGGAGATCGGAGAGCGGGTCGGGCTCATCGGCCGCAACGGCACTGGCAAATCCTCTCTGCTCAAGATCCTGGCCGGGCGCGAGAAGGTCGACGACGGGGACATCTCGGTGCAGAGCGGTCTGCGGATCGCTTATGTGCCCCAGGAACCTGAGCTGGATGCAGCGGCGACCGTTTTCGACGCGGCCAGCGAAGGCCTGAAGGATGCCCGGGACGCACGAGACCTGTATCTGGCCCACGCGCCCGGCGTCGATCTTGATGCACTGCAGAGCCGCATCGAGGCGCTGGATGCGTGGAACTGGGAGCAACGGGTTCAGGAGACGCTGGACCGGCTGCACCTCAATGGCGCCATGACGGTGGGATCGCTCTCGGGCGGCAACCGCAAGCGGGTGGCGCTGGCGCAGGCGCTGGTCAGCAAGCCCGATGTGCTGCTGCTCGACGAGCCGACCAACCACCTGGATCTGGACAGCATCCAGTGGCTGGAAGAACTCCTGCTGGCGTATGGCGGCAGTGTGGTGACCATCAGCCACGACCGGGCCTTCCTCGACCGGGTGGCCACCCGCATGGTCGAGCTGGACCGGGGCCGCCTGACCAGCTACCCGGGCAACTTCGCCCGGTACGTGGTGCTCAAGGAAGAACAGCTGGCGCAGGAGGCCGTGATCAATGCCAGGGCCGACAAGCTGCTGGCACAGGAGGAAGTCTGGATCCGCAAGGGGGTGGAGGCGCGGCGGACGCGGGCGCAGGGCCGCATCACGCGGCTGGAACGGCTGCGGGAGCAGCGCGCCCAGCGCCGCGACGCGGTCGGCAAGGTCCGGCTGGAGGTGGCCAGCGGTGCGGCCAGCGGGAAGATCGTGGCGGAGCTGGACAAGGTCGGCTTGTCCTACCCGGGGGCCGACGGCCAGCCGCGCGCCATCGTGCGCGACTTCTCCACCACCATCCTGCGCGGCGACAAGGTCGGGCTGATCGGGCCGAACGGTGCCGGCAAGACGACCTTGCTCAAGCTGATCCTGGGCGAGCTGGCCCCGGACAGCGGCTCGGTGCGCCAGGGCAGCAACCTGCAGGTGGCCTATTTCGACCAGATGCGCGACCAGATCGATCTGGACGCGACGCTGGAGGACTTCATCAGCCCCGGCAGCGAATGGATCGAGATCGGCCAGCGGCGCACCCATGTCAAGAGCTACCTGAGCGACTTCCTGTTTTCGCCCGCACGCGCCAATGCCCCGGTCCGCACGCTCTCGGGCGGCGAGCGCAACCGGCTGCTGCTGGCCCGGCTGTTCGCACGGCCGGCCAATGTGCTGGTGCTGGACGAACCCACCAACGATCTGGACATCGAGACCCTGGACCTGCTGGAAGATCTGCTGCAGCAGTTCGAGGGCACGGTGTTCCTGGTCAGCCACGACCGGCGCTTCCTGGACAACGTGGTCACCAGCACCATCGTCGCCGAGGGCGGTGGCCGCTGGCGCGAGTACGTGGGCGACGTGCAGGACTGGCTGACGCAATCCGCCCGGGCCGCGGCCCTGCAGCGTCAGGAAGACGCAGCACGCACGGTGGCCGCGCCCGCCCCGGCCGCAGCGCTGCAAGCAGCCCCGTCCACCCCGGCGCCCCCGACGACCCGCCGCAAGCTCTCCTACAAGGAACAGCGCGAGCTCGACGCCCTGCCCGGGCAGATGGCTGCCCTTGAGGCCGAGCAGGCCGACATCGAACGCCAGCTCGAGGGTGGGCAGCTGTACGCCAGCGATCCCGGCCGCGCCGCCGAACTGTCCCGGCGCCATGCCGAGGTGGAAGCAGCCTGGATGGCCGCGGCCGAACGGCTGGAGGCCCTGGGCGGACTCTGAGCGAGCCGCTCAGAGCTCGGACACCCGCTGGCGGTAGACCCGCCAGAACGCCGCGTCCTGGGTGGTGGCGAAATTGATGCGCATGAGCGTGGACGGCTGCCGGCCGGCATGGAACAGGGCGCCGGGCGCGATCATGTAACCGTCGTCCAGCAGCCGCTGGGCCAGCACGTCGGTGTCCACGCCGGTGTCGACCCAGCCGAACAGGCCGGCCGGCTCGGCCACGAAACGGCAACCGGCCGCGCGGGCCAGCTGTACGCTGCGGGCCCGGGCCCCGTCGAGCCGGGCCCGCAGGCGCTCGGCATGCCGACGCAGCTGCCCCTGCTCGATGCACAGCGCCAGCGCCTTCTCCAGCAGGGCCGGCGTGGTGAGGGTGCTGAGCATCTTGGTGTGGATCAGGGGCTCCACCAGATCGGCCGGGGCCGCCAGAAAGCCCACGCGCCAGTTCGGTGCCAGCACCTTGGCAAAACCACCCACATACAGCGTGCGCTGCAGGCCATCGAGCACGCTCAGGCGGGTGGCGTGGGGTGGCGCCAGGTGGCTGTAGGTGTCGTCCTCCACCACATGGAAGTCGTGCTGGCCGGCCAGCTGCAGCAGCCGGTGGGCACTGGCCGGGCTCAGGCAGTGGCCGGTGGGGTTGTGCAGCACGCTCACGCTCACGTACAGCTTGGGCCGGTGGGCCTCGCAGTAGCGGGCCATGACCGCCAGATCGGGGCCATCCGGCCCTCGCGGCACCGGCAGCACCCGCGCGCCCAGCGCGGCCAGCCGGGCAAATTCGACCGCCCAGCCGGGCTCTTCCACCATCACCGGATCGCCCGGGCGCAGCAGCGTGCGGCTGATGATGTCCAGCGCATGGGTGGCGCCCACGCTGGTGACGATCTGCCCGGCCTCCAGCGGCAGCCCCATGTCGCCGAGCTTGCGGGCCAGGGCCTGACGAAGTCCGGCATCGCCGGCAGGCTCGCCGTAATGGAGCGACACCTCGTTGATGGCCTTGGCGCTGGTGAGCTTGCGCACCGCCGACGGCATGAACCCGGACTCCAGCCAGTCGGCCGGGAAAACGCCCATGCCGGGCTGAGGCTTGTCGCTGACGCGGTGGAACATGCCGCGCATGAGTGCCGTGGCGTCGATCTGCACCGGCTGCTCGCGGCGTGCGGACGGGAGCGGTCCGGCAGGTGCGGTGCGTGGCTCGCGCACGAAGAAACCCCGGTTCTTGCGCGCATCGATCAGTCCCTGGGCCAGCAGCTTGTCGTACGCCGACACCACGGTGGAAGGACTCACCCCCTGCAGCCGGGCGCATTCGCGCACCGATGGCAACCGGGCGCCCGGCGGCAGCAGACGGTCGCGGATGCGGTGGGCCAGACGATCGGCCAGCTGTTCGGAGAGGGGCTGCGCGGCGGTTTTGGTGAGCATGGCGGCGAGGCTGTATGGCGGTTGCGGACCATACAGTTTGCAGAGTGACAGCGAAACTGTACTGGCTGTGTATTGCTTTGCCTAGCTACATTGACCGCCATGAACACCGCCCATCCGACCCTGCCTGCCCACTCCCCTTCGGCCAGCGACGCCCGCCTGGGCTGGTGGCTCGGCCTGGTCGGGGTCACCGTGTTCGCGCTGACGCTGCCGGCCACGCGGCTGGCCACCGGCACCGCCGAGGCGCCCGCCCTGTCACCGTGGTTCGTCACCTGGGCACGGGCCGCGCTGGCCGGTCTGCTGTCGCTGGCCTACCTGGCGGCGGTGCAGGCCCCCCGCCCCACGGCGGCGCAGTGCCGGCCGCTGGGTCTGTCCCTGCTGGGCAATGTGATCGGCTATCCGCTGCTGCTGGGCTGGGCCTTGCGGCACGTCAGTGCCAGCCATGCAGCGGTCATCACGGCCCTGCTGCCCCTGGCCACCGCAGCGGCAGCCGCCTGGCTGCTGCACCAGCGGGCGCGTCTGGGCTTCTGGCTGTTCGCGGCGCTGGGCAGCGGTCTGGTGGTGGCCTACAGCCTGATCCGCGCCTGGCAGGCCGGCGGGTTCGACCTGGCCTGGGCCGACCTGCTCCTGGTGGGCGCCGTGCTGGCCGCCTCGGTGGGGTATGTGGGCGGCACGCAGGTGACGCCGTCGCTCGGCGCCGAGCGGGTGATCAGCTGGGTCTGCGTGATGGCCCTACCGCTGACCCTGCCGGGCGCCCTGCTCACCTGGCCCGAGCAGCCGGTGCCGATCACGGCCTGGCTCGCCCTGCTGTACGTGGCCGTGTTCTCCATGTGGGCGGGTTTCTTCGCCTGGTTCCGCGGACTGGCGCTCGGTGGCGCCCTGCGGGTGAGCCAGCTGCAGCTGCTGCAGCCTTTCCTGAGCATGGCAGCCGCCGTGCCCCTGCTGGGCGAGTCGGTGGACGGACTGACCCTGGTGTTCGGGCTCGCGGTGGTGGCCACCGTGCTGGCCGGCCGACGCGCCCAGCGCCAGACCGCCTGACCCTTCATTTCCACCGCAAGGAGCCATCCCCATGAGCACCCCCTGGACCCTGGCCCGCCGCGCCGAACGGATGAACCCGTCGGTGATCCGCGAAATCCTCAAGCTCACCCAGCAGCCCGGCATCGTCAGCCTCGCCGGCGGCCTGCCCTCGCCCCGGACCTTCCCGGTCGACGCCTTTGCCCAGGCCTGCGCCGAGGTGCTGGCCACCGACGGCCCGGCCGCCCTGCAATATGCCGCCAGCGAGGGGCACGGCCCCCTGCGCGAATGGGTGGCGGCACAGCTGCCCTGGCCGGTGGATCCGGCCCAGGTGCTGATCACCACCGGCAGCCAGCAGGCCCTGGACCTGGTGGGCAAGGTGCTCATCGACAACGGCAGCCGGGTGCTGGTGGAGACGCCCACCTACCTGGGCGCGCTGCAGGCGTTTGCGCCCATGGAGCCCGAGGTCGAAGGGGTGGCCTGCACCGAGGACGGCCCGGATCTCGCCGACCTGGCGCGCCGGGCGCGAGGCGCCCGCTTCATGTACGTGCTGCCCAACTTCCAGAACCCCACCGGCCGCAGCCTGAGCGATGGCGCCCGGGACGCCCTGGTGCAGCAGGCGGCCCGCCTGGGCCTGCCGCTGGTGGAGGACAACCCGTACGGCGAACTGTGGTTCGACCAGCCACCGCCCGCCCCGCTGACCGCCCGCCACCCCGACGGATGCCTGTACATCGGTTCGTTCTCCAAGGTGCTGGCCCCGGGCCTGCGGCTGGGCTATGTGGTGGCACCCAAAGCCATCCACCCCAAGCTGCTGCAGGCCAAGCAGGCGGCCGACCTGCACACCCCGGGCTTCAACCAGCGGCTGGCCCACGAGGTGCTGCGCCACGGCTTCATGGAGCGGCATGTGCCCGCGATCCGGACGCTGTACCGCCAGCAGTGCCGGACCATGCTGGAGGCACTGTCGAGCGAGATGGCCGACCTCGGCGTGCAATGGAACGCGCCTCAGGGCGGCATGTTCCTGTGGCTGCGTCTGCCCGAGGGACTGGACGCCACCGCCCTGCTGCCCCAGGCCGTGGCGCGCGGCGTGGCCTATGTGCCGGGCGGAGCGTTCTATGCCGACCAGCCCGATCCACGCACGCTGCGGCTGAGCTTCGTGACCGCCAGCGAAGACCAGATACGCTCGGGCATTGCCGCGCTGGCCTCCACCGTGCGCGAGGCGCTGCCCCGCCCGACCGCCGTGCCGGCGGCCCGACCCCAGACTTCCGGAGTGACTGCATGAGTTCTGCCCCCGCCGGCCTGAGCGGCCGCCCCTTCGCCCAGGTGGATGTGTTCACCGACACGCCCTACCGGGGCAACCCGCTGGCCGTCGTGCTCGACGGCAGCGGTCTGAGCACCGAGGCCATGCAGGCCTTCACCGACTGGACGAACCTGTCGGAGTGCACCTTCGTGCTGCCGCCCACCACGGCCGAGGCCGACTACCGGGTGCGCATCTTCTGCCCCGGGCGCGAACTGCCGTTTGCCGGCCATCCCACGCTGGGGACGGCGCACGCGTGGCTGCGTGCCGGCGGACAGCCCAAGGGCGCCCATGTGGTGCAGGAATGCGGCGTCGGCCTGGTGCCGATCCGGCGCGACGGCCACCGGCTGGCCTTCGCCGCACCGCCGCTGCGGCGCAGCGGGCCGCTGGACGAGGCGGACGTGGCCCTGATCGCCCGCGGCCTGGGCGTGCCGCGCACCGACATCGTGGCCCACAGCTGGTGCGACAACGGCCCGGGATGGCGGGCGGTCATGCTGGCCAGCGCCGAACAGGTGCTTGCGCTGCAACCGGATGCCGCCGTGCTGGCCGGGCTGGACATCGGCGTGGTGGGGCCGCGGGGCAAGGTGGGGGTGGTGGGGGCGCAGGCCGATGGCGCCGACACCCTGTTCGAGGTGCGCGCCTTCTTCCCCGGCCAGAACGGCCTGACCGAAGACCCGGTGACCGGCAGCCTGAATGCGGCCCTGGCCCAGTGGCTGATCGGCAGCGGACGCGCACCGCACCGCTACGTGGCGGCGCAGGGCACGGCACTGCGGCGCGCCGGACGGGTGCATGTCGAGCAGGTGGAGGACGGCACGCTGTGGATCGGCGGCGATGCGGTCACCTGCATCGAAGGCCGGGTGGACCTGTGAGCCTGCTGCTGGACCACCTGGTGGTGGCCGCCGCCACGCTGGAGCAGGGCGTGGCCTGGTGCGAGGCGGTGCTCGGGGTGACTCCCGCCCCGGGCGGGGCCCACGCGCTGTTCGGCACCCACAACCGCCTGCTGAAACTCTCCGGTGCACCCGATGCCTACCTGGAGATCATCGCCATCGACCCGACCGCCACGCCGCTGCGCCCGCCTCCGCTGCGCAGGTGGTTTGATCTGGACGACACCGCGCTGCAGGCGTCGCTGCGGCACGCCGGACCGCAGCTGGTGCACTGGGTGGCCCGGGTGCCGGACATCGACGTTGCCCGGGATGCGCTGGGCCGCGCAGGCTGGGAACGCGGGCCGGTCCTGGAAGCCTCCCGGCCCACGCCGGATGGCCTGCTGCGCTGGAAGATCACGGTGCGCGACGACGGCCGCCGCCTGGGCGAGGGTGCCCTGCCCACCCTCATCCAGTGGGGAGAGCGCCACCCGGCACAGGGATTGCCCCAGGCCGGGGTCTCGATCCGGGCACTGCGGGGCGGTGGCGCACAAGGAGGCGCCGTGACCGAGGCCTTGCGGTCACTGGATGCCACGCCGCTGTGGCATCACGACCCCGATGTGCGATCGGCCGCCCTCTGTGCCACGCTGGACACGCCACGCGGCCCGGTGACGCTGCACCATCCGGCCGGTGTGCGCTGAACCGCTGCCTCAGGCGGCCGGCTGCACCAGGCGGGACACCACCTCGCAGAAGGTCTCGACCGCATCGGTCTTGAACACCACCTCGCGCACGCCGGCAGCGCGCGCCTCGGCCTGCATCTCGTCGGTGATGTAGCCCGAGGCCACGGCCACGGTCAGCGTGGGCTCGATGGCCAGCACGGCCCGCGCCACCTCGAGCCCCGACATGCCGGGCATGTTGAAGTCGGTGAGCAGCAGATCGAACGCTCCGGGCGCAGCCCGCACCGCCTCGATGGCCTCGTTCTGCGACGTGAATGCGGTGACCCGGAAGCCGCGGCGCTCCAGCAGGCGACGCACCAGGAAGACCAGGGTGTCGTCGTCGTCCAGGTACAGGACATGGGGCATCGGGGCGTCGGTGGATTCGGGCATCGTGTCGCGGGCGTCCGTGGGGGTTGGGGGAGCGGCAGAGACGGGCTGTGCGGCCGTGGCACGACCGATCGCCGGCATTGTGCCGCGATTGGCCGGCGCGGCGGCAGGAAACAGCAGGGTGAAGGTGGTGCCGGCACCCGGACGGCTCTGGACATCGATGGCCCCGCCATGGGACTGCACGATGCCCAGCACCATGGGCAGGCCCAGCCCGGTGCCCTGCCCGACCGCCTTGGTGGTGAAGAACGGCTCGAAGATGCGCCGGCGCACCGTCTCGTCCATGCCCGAGCCGGTGTCCACCACCTGAACCCGGACGACACCGACCCGCCGCTGGCGGCAGATCACGGCCAGCTCCTGCGGCACGCCGGCGTGCTGGACCGGCAGCGTGTCGATGCGGAACTCCAGCCGGCCACCCTGGGCCTGCATCGCATGCAGGGCATTGGTGCCCAGGTTGACGAACACCTGTCCGATCTGGGTCGGATCGGCCAGGATGCGGGGCGCCGGGCCGCCGCTGGACTGCACCAGCTCCACATGCGATGGCAGTGCAGCCCGCAGCAGGGCGCAGGATTCGGCCAGCACGGCGGCCAGATCGATCTCGACCAGTTCCATCGGCTGCTGGCGGCTGAAGGCCAGGATCCGCCGCACCAGCTCCCGCCCCCGGCGGGCCGCGGTGCGGATCTCGTCCAGGCTCTCGGCCGCCGGGTGTTCGGTGCCCAGGTCCTGACGGGCCAGATCGGCGTTGCCCAGGATGGCGGCCAGGATGTTGTTGAAGTCGTGGGCCACGCCGCCGGCCAGCGTGCCCAGCGCCTCCATCTTCTGCGACTGGGCCAGCTGGGCCTGCAGGGTCTTCTGCTCGGCCTGGGCATTGCGCAACGACGTGATGTCGATGAAGGTCAGCACCACATGGCGCAGGCCGCCGTCGGTGCTGTTTTCGGGATAGGCATTGCACAGCGCCCAGCGCACCTCGCCGCTCTCGCCCACCGGCACGCCCATGACGATGTCGCGGGCCGGCTGGCCGGTGGCCAGCACGCGATCGAACGGGAGCTCGTGCCGGCGCATCGGCTGCCCGGATTCGCCCAGCAGCTGCCAGGCATGCCCGGCCGAGGTGGGTTCCGGCAGGGCCGGATTGGCGCCGCCATCGCTCCAGCCCAGGAACCGCCGCGCGGCTGTGTTGATGCTGGTCAGCGTGTTGTCCGGCCGGAACACCATGACGCCGGCGCCCAGGTTCTCGATCAGCGCACGCTGATCGGCCTCGCGGACCTGCAGCGCCTGGCGGGCCCGATCGCCCTCGGTGCGCAGGCGGTGCGACACCAGCGCGTTGTACAGCGCCATGCGCACCAGCAGGGTGGTGAGGAAGATGAACAGGTAGACCGGCATCACCTCGTCCGGCGTGTAGCCCAGCACCGGCACCGACACGGCAAAGCCCAGCATGGCGGCCAGTTCGGCCATGGTGATCGACCGCACCGCCCGCAGCTCCGGCACCCGGGGCGACTCGCGCTCGGCCCGCAGCAGGTCGCGCAGGGCACCGCAGGCGATGCCGATCACCACCAGCGAGAAGACCGCCTGGCGCCCCTTGGCGGTGTCGATGCCGTACGTGAGGAAGGCCATGACGAGGATGAAGGCCAGACCGGTCAGCAGCAGATGCCGGCGGTGCGCGGCAAGACCCAGGTAGCTGCGCAGGCCGAGCCAGACCGCCATGGCCGCCACCACCAGCATGGTGCTGCCCACCACGATGGCCCAGAACACCGAACCGGTGCCGCGCAGCCAGAGCCCCCCCGATCCCAGGATGGACAGGAAGGAGGCCACCGCCCACCAGCCCGGCCCCCCGATGGCCGGGTAGCGACGCGACTGGGCCCAGAACGCCAGCACGATGAGCGCATCCACCGCCACCCGCAAGGACAGCAGGGTGTCGAGATCAAACACGGTGGGCTCCTGGGCAGACGCTCATGCCGGGATTGGAGCACAGGCCGCAGCGTTGCCAATGCCTCATTCGCAGGGGAAAACCGCCCGATCTCTGCGGCTTGCGCACCGGCGCTCACCGGCCTGGCAGTCGCTGCCGGGACAAATCGGCCGAGGTCCGCTGACCCAGAATCCGGCGCATGGGACAGCTCTACCTCGTGCGCCACGGCCAGGCCTCCTTCGGGGCCGACGATTACGACCAGCTCAGCGAACTGGGCCGCCGGCAGGCGGTGCAGCTCGGGCGCTACTGGTCACAGCGCGGCTGGCGGCCCGATGCGGTGCTCATGGGTTCGTTGCGGCGGCATGCCCAGACCTGGGAGGGCATCGCCGAAGGCGCCGGTCTGGACCTGCAACCCCGGGTCTGGCCGGGCCTGAACGAATACGACAGCCACGCCGTCATCCGCACGGTGCATCCGCATCCGCTGGCCCGGCCTGACACCCCCGAGCTCTACCGCCACCATTTCCGGCTGCTGCGCGACGGCCTGGCGCAGTGGATGGCCGGCACCGTGAGCCCGGCCGGCATGCCCACCTACGAGGACTTCGTGCGCGGCATCACCGGTGCACTGGACCATGTGCGCGCCCACCACCAGGGGCAGAAGGTGCTGATCGTCTCGAGCGGCGGCCCCATCTCCACCGCCGTGGGCCATGTGCTGGGCATGAGCCCGGAGGCCACCATCGAACTCAACATGCGCATCCGCAACAGCGCGGTCAGCGAATTCCAGTTCAACCCCAAACGCCACACGCTGCTGACCTACAACACCCTGCCGCATCTGGACGATCCGGCGCTGGCAGACTGGATCACCTACGCCTGAGGGTGTCGGGCGGCAGCCGGTCGATCTCGGTCAGCAGCCGGGCCAGGGCCCGGCCGGCGGCATCGAGCACCGCATGGCCGTCCTCGGCGGTGGCCGCGGCGGCGTTGCCCACGGCACCGGACGGGTTGAGGTCCTGGGTCTGCCAGGCCAGCTTGGCGCTGCGGCCGTTGCCCAGCACGCTGAAGTCCCGCGCACGCTGTTCACTGCTGGAGCGGAAATCGCCGGCCCGGTCCATGCGCACGCGCTGCGGGTGCAGGGCGAGCATGAGGGCGGTCTCGATCTCGCCGGCATGGACGCCGAAGCGGTGCTCATGGGCCGAGAAGCGGGTCATCACGTCCTGCCCGCTCGCGTCCAGCAGCGGCAGGTTGAACCAGCTGCTGGTGTAGACCAGCAGGTCCCGCCGGGCCCGCAGGTCGCGCGCCACCAGGTCCAGGGCGCCCACCTGGCCCCCGTGGGTGTTGAAGATCAGCAGCTTGCGCACCCCGCTGGCCGCCACTCCTTCGGCGATCTCGGTCCACAGCCGCATCAGGGTCTCGGCCGACAGGCTCAGCGTGCCCGCAAAGGCCCGGTGCTCCGGGCTGAAGCCTACCGCCTGCACCGGCAGGAACAAGGCCGGCAGATCCCCCGGCAGGTGGGGCAGGCAAGCCTGCACCACGGCCTGGGCGATGTCGGCGTCCACGCTCAAGGGGAGGTGCGGGCCGTGCTGTTCGGTGGCCGCCACCGGCAACACGGCGATGGCGCGGTCCAGGTCCAGGGCGGCGAAATCGTCGGTGACCAGGTCGGCCCAGAAACGGCTGGGCGGCAGGGGAGCGGGCGGGATCGGGGGCATGGGGTGCATCTTACGGTCAGGGGCCGTCCTGTCGCAGGGGCCCCGTATAGTCGGCAGCCGGCCCGGGAGGAACTCCGTCCGGCTGCGCCGCTCCTACCACCGGGCCTGTCCTGCAGCCCCCGTCACTCGCCATGCCACCGACCCTGCCCCGCCCCTTGCCCACCCCCGATGCCCGGCCCACTCTGCGCTGGCCGGCCTGGACCCGCCGGCTCGCGGGTCTGGGTGCCGGTCTGGCGATGGTGGCGGGTGCCCTCGCGCAGGGCCTGCCGCCGGCGCCGCCGCCCGGAGCGGTGTCGCTGGCCGGTCTGGCCGCCGCCGGCGGCAGCCGGGTGGTCTCGCCCACCGTGGTGGAGTCACCCCAGGCCCGCGCCGAGCTGCTGGTGCACGCCCCCGCAGGCGCCCGGGCCGGCGCCCGCGTGCAGGCCGGCCTGCAGATCACCCATGCGCCCGAGTGGCACACCTACTGGAAGAACGCGGGCGACTCCGGCCTGCCCACCGAGCTGCAATGGACGTTGCCGGCGGGGGTGACGGCCAGCCCCATCGACTGGCCCACACCGCGCAAATTCCCGATCGGCAACCTGGCCAACTACGGCTATGACGGCACGGTGCTGCTGCCGGTCACCCTGACCGTCGGCCCGGATTTCCGGGGCGATGCCATCGACATCGGGCTGCAGGCCTCGTGGCTGGTGTGCCGGCGCGAGTGCATTCCCGAAGAAGGCCGCTTCCAGCTGCGCCTGCCGGTGGACGGCAGCATGGCCGGCTCGGCTGCGGCCTTCGACGCGGCACGACAGGCCCGCCCGGCCGACCTGCCCGCCGGCGGCAGCCAGGTGCAGCCCGAGGCATCCCGCCTGAAGGTGGTGCTTGATGGCCTGCCACGGCCGCTGCGCGGCCAGACACTGGAGTTTTTCCCCGAGACCCCGGGCGTGATCGAACCGGGCGCTCCCTGGACCCAGGCCTGGGAGGGCGACCGCTGGACCGCCAGCATTCCCCTCTCGCCCCACCGCAGCGACTCGCCGGCGCAGATGGCGCTGGTGGTGGCCCAGGCCGACGCACCGGGCCAGGGTCCGGGACTGCCCGGCGTGCGGCTGGAGGTGCCGGTGCAGGGCAGCTGGCCGGCGGCAGCCCCGCTGCCGGCGGCGGTATCGCCCGCCCTGCAGGCTGCACTCGATGCCAATGCCGCCCGCGCCGCCGCCGGCGGTCCGGTGGGCGCCGGTTCGCTCACCTTCGGCGCGGCGCTGCTGGGCGCACTCATCGGCGGGCTCATCCTCAACCTCATGCCCTGCGTGTTCCCGGTGCTGGCCATCAAGGTGATGGGCTTCACCCGCCCGGGCACATCGGCGGCCGCCCACCGGGCCCAGGGCCTGGCCTACACCGCCGGCGTGGTGCTCTCGTTCCTGGCCCTGGGAGGTCTGCTGCTGGCGCTGCGCGCAGCCGGCGAGCAGCTGGGCTGGGGATTCCAGCTGCAGAGTCCCGGCGTGGTGGCGGGGCTGGCGGTGCTGTTCACCCTGATCGGCCTGAACCTGGCCGGCCTGTTCGAGTTCGGCTCGGTGCTGCCGAGTTCGGTGGCCACCCTGCAGGCCCGACACCCCACCGGCGACGCCTTCCTCACCGGCGTGCTGGCCACCGCCGTGGCCTCGCCCTGCACCGCACCGTTCATGGGAGCGTCGCTGGGACTGGCGATTGCGCTGCCGGCCTGGCAGGCGCTGGCCATCTTCGCGGTGCTGGGGCTGGGCATGGCCGTGCCGTACCTGGCTGCGAGCTGGGTGCCGGCGGTGGCCCGCGCGCTGCCGCGTCCGGGGGCCTGGATGGAACGGTTCCGCCAGTTCATGGCCTTTCCGATGTTCGCCACCGTGGTCTGGCTGCTGTGGGTGCTGGGTCAGCAGACCGGCATCGACGGTGCCGCCGGTCTGCTGATGCTGCTGGTGGCGCTGGCGCTGCTGGTCTGGACCCTGAAGCTGCACGGACGCAGCCGCCTGGTGCTGGGCGGCCTGTCGCTCGCCGGTCTGCTGTGGCTGGGGGTGACGGTGGGGCCGGGCGTGATGCGGCCGATGGAAGCCACGGCGGCCACCGGCACGGCCCGCGACGGGGTCTGGGAGGCTTGGTCGCCCGAGGTGCAGGCCCGGTACCTGGCCGAAGGCCGACCGGTGTTCGTCGACTTCACCGCCGCCTGGTGCGTGACCTGCCAGTTCAACAAGCGCACCACGCTGGCCGACGCCTCGCTGCTGGCCGACATGGCGGGCAAGAACATGGCCCTGCTGCGGGCCGACTGGACCCGGCGCGACCCGGCGGTGACCCAGGCCCTGGCCGGGCTGGGCCGCAACGGGGTGCCGGTGTATGCGATCTACAAGAACGGGCAGGCCCCGGTGGTGCTGTCCGAAGTGCTGAGCGTGGAGGAGGTCCGCGCGGCGCTGGCACCGCTCTGACGGGGCCGGCGGCGTGTCATTCCAACGATTCATTTCAGGAGCTGTCACATGCAACGCCGTCCCCTGCTGATCGCAGGCGCCCTCGCCCCCATCGCCACCCTGGCACCGCTGCCTGCCCGGGCCGCCGCCACCGTGGGCCAGCCCGCCCCCGACTTCACCCTGATGGACACCGCCGGCAAGCCGGTGAAGCTGTCGGACTTCAAGGGCCGCGCCGTGGTGCTGGAATGGACCAACCCGAGCTGCCCGTTCGTGAAGAAGCACTACCAGGGCAACATGCAGTCGCTGCAGAAGGATGCAGCCAGCAAGAACATCGCCTGGCTGGTGATCAACTCCACCGCCGAGAGCAGTCCGGACTACCTGCCGCCGGCGCGGCTGGGCCAGTGGATCGCCGAACAGAAGGCCGCCCCCACCGCCACGCTGCTGGACGAAAGCGGCAAGGCCGGCGAGGCCTTTGCTGCGCGCGTCACGCCGCACATGTACATCGTCAATGCCCAGGGTGTGCTGGTGTATGCCGGCGGCATCGACAGCATCGCCTCGGCCCGGGTCGAAGACATCCCCAAGGCGGTGCCCTACATCCAGCAGGCCATGGCCGAGATCGCCGCCGGAAAGCCGCTGAGCCAGACCACCACCCGGCCCTACGGCTGCACCATCAAGTACAAGGGCAGCGCCGCCTGACCGGTGCGGGGCGGCCCCGGGCCGTGTGGATAATGGGCCGGATACCCCCAGTCACGGAACCGCCCATGTCCTTTGCTCCCCTGAAGAACGACACCTTCCTGCGGGCCTGCCTGCGCCAGGCCACCGACCACACCCCGGTGTGGCTCATGCGCCAGGCGGGCCGCTACCTGCCGGAATACTGCGCCACCCGCGCCAAGGCCGGCAGCTTCATGGGACTGGCCACCAACGTCGACTACGCCACCGAGGTCACGCTGCAGCCGCTGGAGCGCTATCCGCTCGATGCGGCCATCCTGTTCTCCGACATCCTCACCGTGCCCGACGCCATGGGCCTGGGGCTGTCGTTTGCCGTGGGCGAAGGCCCCCGGTTCGCGCGCACCGTGCGCACCGAAGCCGACGTGGCCACGCTGGCCGTGCCGGACATGGACCAGCTTCGCTATGTGTTCGACGCGGTCACCTCCATCCGCCGGGCCCTCGATGGCCGCGTGCCCCTGATCGGGTTCTCCGGCAGCCCCTGGACGCTGGCCTGCTACATGGTCGAGGGCGGTGGCTCGGACGACTACCGGCTGGTGAAGTCGCTCATGTACAGCCGCCCGGACCTGATGCACCGCATCCTGGCGGTCAATGCCGACGCCGTGGCCGCCTACCTCAATGCCCAGATCGAGGCCGGTGCGCAGGCCGTCATGGTGTTCGACAGCTGGGGCGGCGTGCTGGCCGATGGCGCCTTCCAGGCGTTCAGCCTGGCCTACACCCGCCGGGTGCTGGCCCAGCTGCACCGCACCCACGAGGGCGTGGAGATTCCCCGCATCGTGTTCACCAAGGGCGGCGGCCTGTGGCTGGACGACATGAAGTCGCTCGACTGCCATGCCCTCGGCCTGGACTGGACCGTCAACCTGGGCCGCGCCCGGGCCCTGGTGGGCGAGGGCCCGCAAGGCAAGGCGCTGCAGGGCAACATCGACCCCAACGTGCTGTTCGCACCGCCGGCGGCCATCCAGGCCCAGGTGGAGCAGGTGCTGGAGAGCTTCGGCACGCCGCACCGGGGCGAAGGCCCGGGCGCCACGCACATCTTCAACCTGGGCCATGGCATCAGCCAGTTCACCCCGCCGGAGCATGTGTCGGCGCTGGTGGAGGCGGTGCACACGCACTCGCGCCGCATGCGGGCACGCCCCTGAAAACGGGCCCGTACCATAAAAACGGGCCAAAAAATCACTTGACACGCCTCACTTATGCACAAAACTTGTGCTGCGGTGCGACAGACCTGGCGATGTGCCCCGGACCGGCTCACTCCCCCGGCAGTATCGCCAAGTTGTTGATTTCATTGGACTTTGCAGATTGCCGATTTTGAAGGCAGTCTAAGAAAACCCTTGATTTTCAAGGCTTCTGTCGGGTCGGACACGAACTATCAACAAAGTTATCCACAGAAGCTCTGGATATGTTTCCGGCGGTTGAAAAATCAAGCACTTAGCGCCGATTTCGCCGTACCGGGTGAGGTGTAGGACCTGATCATGGAAGCCTGGCCCAGCGTTCTGGTGGCCACCCCGGTGCACAGCGGACTGGGGGAAGTCCTGAGCTACCGACACCCCGCCGTGTTGCCTGCAGGCACCCTGGTCCGGGTGCCCCTGGGCGCGCGGGACGTGCTGGGCATCGTGCGGGACTGCGCCGACAGCCCCCCCGCCGATCTGGACCTGGCCAGCGCCCGGCCGGTGTCCGGCGTGCTGGATGCGTTGCCCCCGCTGTCGGCGGGCTGGCTGCAGCTGGTGCGCTTTGCCGGCCAGTACTACCAGCGCAGCATGGGCGAGGTGGCGCTGGGCAGCCTGCCGCCCCCGCTGCGCGACCTGGACACCGTGCAGCTGGCCCGGCGGCTCAAGCGGCTGGACAAGCACCTGTCCGGACCGACCGACAGCCACGACACCCCACCAGCCCTGCACCCCGAGCAGTCCGCGGCGCTGGCCGGGCTGCAGTCCGCCGACCGGCCGGTGCTGCTGTTCGGCGCCACCGGCAGCGGCAAGACCGAGGTGTACCTGCAGGCCGCCGACGCCGAGCTGGCCGCCCGACCGGATGCCCAGGTGCTGGTACTGGTGCCCGAGATCAACCTCACGCCGCAACTCGAATCCCGCCTGCGGGCCCGGTTCGACACCCGCTTCGGCGCCGGCGCAGTGGTCTGTCTGCACAGCGGCCTGACGCCGGCGCAGCGCCTGGCCAGCTGGCTGGCGGCCCACACCGGCCGGGCCCGCATCGTGCTGGGCACGCGCATGGCGGTGTTCGCCAGCCTGCCCGGCCTGCGGCTGATCGTGGTCGACGAGGAACACGACCCCAGCTACAAGAGCCAGGACGGCGCACGCTACTCGGCGCGCGACCTGGCGGTCTACCGGGCCAAGGTGGAGGGTTGCCGGGTGGTGCTGGGGTCGGCCACGCCATCGCTGGAGAGCTGGCATGCGGCCGAGCAGGGCCGCTACCGGCGGCTCTTGATGCCGGCGCGCATCGGCGGCGGCAGCCTGCCGCGCCTGCGGCTGGTCGACATGAACCACCAGCCCAAGGGCGCTGCGCTGGCCCCGCCGCTGCTGCAGGCCATGACCGAACGGGTGGCACGCGGCGAGCAGTGCCTGGTGCTGCTCAACCGGCGGGGTTATGCCCCGGTGCTGGCCTGCCATGCCTGCGGCTGGAAAAGCGGCTGTCCGCATTGCAGCGCTTACCGGGTGTTCCACAAGATCGACCGCACGCTGCGGTGCCACCACTGCGGCACCGCCAGCCGGGTGCCCCGGGCCTGCCCGGACTGCGGCAATCTGGACATTGCCCCGGTGGGGCGCGGCACCGAGCAGCTGGAAGAACAGCTGGGCGAGCTGCTGGTCGATGTGCGCCGCCCCGACGGCTCGCCGGCACGGGTGGCCCGCATGGACGCCGATTCCACCCGGCTCAAGGGAGCGCTGCAGGCCCAGCTCGATGCCCTGCACAGCGGCGAGGTGGACGTGCTGGTGGGCACCCAGATGGTGGCCAAGGGGCACGATTTCCGGCGCATCACCCTGGTGGCGGCACTCAACGCCGACGCCGCGCTGTTCGCCAGCGATCACCGGGCCCCCGAACGGCTGTTCGCCCTGCTGCTGCAGGCCGGTGGCCGGGCCGGACGGGACGCCCAGCACAGCGGGGCCAGCGAGCTGTGGGTGCAGACCTGGCACCCGGCGCACCCGTTGTTCGGCCATCTGAAAACCCACGACTTCGCCGGCTTCGCCGCCGCCGAACTGGCCGAGCGCGAAGCCGCCGGCATGCCGCCCTTCGCCCACCAGGCGCTGCTGCGGGCCGACGCCCGCACCCAGGAGGCGGCGCAGGGGTTTCTGAATGCGGCCGCGCGTGCCGCCGCGGGCCTGCCGGGTGCCGAGGAGGTCACCCTCTATCCGGCGGTGCCGCTGACCATCCAGCGCGTGGCCAATGTGGAGCGGGCGCAACTGCTGATCGAAGCCGTCTCCCGGCCGGTGCTGCAGCGGTTCCTGGCGGCCTGGCAGCCCGCCCTGCTGGCCTGCCGCAGCGATCCGGCGGCGCGGGGCCTGCTGCGCTTTGCGGTGGATGTGGACCCGCTGGCGCTCTGAGGCGGCGAACTCAGGTCAGCAGGTTGACTGCTGCCGAGAAGGTCAGGAACGAGACCGATGTGGACACCAGGATGATGCGTGCGATGCGGCCGTTGTCGGCGCCGAACCGCTCGGCCAGCAGCGAGACGTTGCTGGCACTCGGCAGCGCGGCAATCAGCACCATCACGGTCAGCGCCGCCGGCTCCAGCGGCACACCCAGCTGCATGGCACCCATGCCCACGCCCAGCACCAGCAGGGGGTGCAGGAAGAGCTTCATGAGCGCCACCGGCACATAGTCGGACAAGGGCATGGGGTGGTTGGCCTGCATCTGGGAGCGGGCCAGCACCGCACCGATGGTGAACAGGGCCACCGGCGAAGCCGCATCGGCCAGCAGCCAGACGGTTTTCTCGACCGGCGCGGGGAAACGGAAGTCCACCGCCGAGGCGGCTGCACCCAGCAGCACCGACCAGGACATCGGATTGGACAGCACGCCCCGCAAGGCCTTGCGGCCCGCATCCAGCATGGCATGCACGCCATCGCCCTGGGCGTCGTCCAGCCGGGACAGCGCGATGCACAGCGACGAGGTGACCACCATGTCGACCACCATCACCACGATCACCGTGCCCACCGCCTGCGGGCCCAGCAGAGCCGCCAGCAGCGGCACGCCCATGAAGCCGGTGTTGGGAAACGCGGCCACCAGCGCCCCCAGCGCGCCGTCGTTCCAGCGGATGCGCTCGTTGAGCGTGATGACCAGGGCAAAGGTCACCATCAGCAGCGCACAGAACAGGTAGACGCCGAACACGGCGGCATCGAGCAGCTGGGCGATCGGCGTGGTGGAGCCGAACCGGAACAGCATGCAGGGCAGCGCGAAGAACAGCACGAAGCCGTTCAGGCCAGGAATGGCTTCCAGCGGCAGCAGCTTGCGGCGGGCGGCGATGTAGCCGGCCAGCACCAGTGCAAAGAAGGGGAAAGTGACGATCAGGACGTTGAGCACGGACGGGATTGTCTCAGCAGCGCCGGACACCCCCCGGTATCATCGACGGCTTTGCCCGAGAGCCCCGATGTCCGCCGGCCTGAACCTCGCCCAGCTTGAAGCCGTGAACCACCTCGGCGGCCCCTGCCTGGTGCTGGCCGGTGCCGGCTCGGGCAAGACCCGGGTCATCACCCACAAGATTGCGCGCCTCATCCAGGCCGGCCTGGCAGCCGACCGCATTGCCGCCATCACCTTCACCAACAAGGCCGCTGCCGAAATGCGCGAACGCGCCGGGCAGCTGGTGGGCCGCGACGCGAAGAAGGTGCTGATCTGCACCTTCCACGCCCTGGGCGTACGGCTGCTGCGCGAGGACGGCGAGGTGCTGGGCCTGAAGAAGCAGTTCAGCATCCTGGACACCGACGACATCACCAGCCTGCTCAAGGACTGCGGCGGCACCACCGATGCGGCCACGGCGCGGCAATGGCAGTGGACCATCAGCGCCTGGAAGAGCGCCGGCCTGAACGCCGCGCAGGCGCTCAAGCAGGCGCGCGACGAGAACGAGCGGGTGGCGGCCGCCATCATGGGCCGCTACGAGGAGCGGCTGACCGCCTACCAGGCGGTCGACTTCGACGACCTGATCGGCCTGCCCCTGAAGCTGCTCACCGAGCACGAGACCGTGCGCGAGAAGTGGCAGCGCAAGATGGGCCATGTGCTGGTGGACGAATACCAGGACACCAACGCCACCCAGTACGAGCTGCTCAAGCTGCTGGTGGGTGAACGCGCCCGCTTCACCGCCGTGGGCGACGACGACCAGTCCATCTACGGCTGGCGCGGCGCCACGCTGGACAACCTCAAGCGCCTCCCGCAGGACTTCCCCGAACTCAAGGTCATCAAGCTGGAGCAGAACTACCGCTCCACCAGCGCCATCCTGCGCGCGGCCAACAACGTCATCGGCCCCAACCCCAAGCTGTTTCCCAAGACGCTGTGGAGCGACCTGGGCGAGGGCGAGCCGGTGCGGGTGGTGGACGCCGACAACGAGGACCACGAGGCCGAGCGCGCCGTGGCCCGCATCCAGAGCCTGCGCGCCACCAGCCCGCACAAGGAATGGCGGGACTTCGCCATCCTGTACCGGGCCAACCACATGGCCCGCGCCTTCGAGCAGTCGCTGCGCAAGGCCAACATCCCGTACAAGGTCTCGGGCGGCCAGAGCTTCTTCGACCGTGCCGAGATCCGGGACCTCTGCGCCTGGCTGCGGCTGATCGTCAACAACGACGACGACCCGGCCTTCATGCGCGCAGCCACCACGCCCAAGCGCGGCATCGGCCACACCACGCTGCAGCAGCTGGGCAGCTTTGCCACCCAGTACAAGCTCAGCCTGTTCGAAGCGCTGTTCTCGAACTCGCTGGGTGCGGCGCTGCCGGCGCGGGCCGTGGCCACCCTGCACGAGTTCGGTCGCTGCATCAACGACCTGGAATACCGCGCGCGCCACACCGTGGGTGCCGAGGCCGCGCGGCAGTTCCTCACCGACTGGCTCAAGGACATCGGCTACGAGCAGCACCTGCTGGACAGCGAGGACAACGACAAGGTGGCCGCCGCCCGCTGGACCAACGTGATCGACTTCTGCGACTGGGTGGCCGGGCGCTGCGGTGGCCAGATCGAGGACGAGGCCGGTGCCACGGTGGAGTCCGAGCGCAAGAGCCTGCTGGAGGTGGTGCAGACCATCGCCCTGCTCTCCACCCTGTCGGAGCGCGAGCAGGACCAGAACGTCGTGACCCTGTCCACCCTGCATGCCTCCAAGGGCCTGGAATGGCCGCATGTGATGCTGGTGGGCGTGAACGAGGGGCTGCTGCCGTTCAAGACCGACGCGGCCGACAGCGACCTGCCGGCCGAGGCCCTGGCCCAGCGGCTGCAGGAAGAGCGCCGCCTGATGTACGTGGGCATCACCCGCGCGCAGCGCACCCTGTCGGTGAGCTGGCTCAAGCGGCGCAAGAAGGGCCGCGAGAGCGTGCCCGGCAGCCCCAGCCGCTTCATTGCCGAGATGGCCCTCGACCAGGCCACGGTGCGCGAAGACCCGCGCGAGAAGCTCAAGGCGCTGCGCGCCGAGTTCGCGCAACGCGCCAAGGAACAGGCCGACCGACCGACAGGATGACCCGCATGACCCGCTTCTTCCACCGCCCGGCACGGCGGCTGTGCGCCGTGGCCGCCGTGCTCGTCCCGTCGGCCCTGTCGAGCCTGCTGGCGCCGGCCGCCCTGGCCCAGACGGTCGCACCCGCCGCCCCCGCCTGCGAAACACCCGCCTTCATGGAGCCGGCTCGCCTGTCCGGCCTGTGGCAGCTCACGCTCTGGCCCGAGAACGGTTCAACGGCACAGCCCGCCTCCACCGGCGCCGTGCTGTTCGAACGGCATCCCGAATACGACGGCAGCGTGCGGGGACGCCTCAAGCGCAGCGACACCGGCAACGACCGCGAGGCCGTGCTCTCGGGCGACGTGGTGGACGGCGAGGTCAACTTCGACGAATCGTCCGACGGGGTGAATCTGGACGCCGTGTGGATCGGGGAACCGGCCGCCTGCGGGCTGGAACTCCGGGGCACCCGCCGCCCCGCCGACGGCCGCCCGGCCGATGCACCGGTGCTGAACTTCCTGCTGAAGAAGTCGCCCGGCTGGCGCTGAGCCCCGACCGGGTGTCAGTACGGTGGTGGCTGCTTGCCCTGGGCCGCCGCCTTGGCCCGGGCATTGACGATGCCGCAATTGCGCAGATCGCCCGGCCCGGAGGGGCACTTGTCCACCTGGGGGTGCGGTTTGGGCTGCGGGTACACCGGCGGCCGGCCCTGGGGCCGCACCACGATCACCGGGGCCGGCGCGGCCACGGTGCGGTCCGGCTCGGCCAGGCCACAGGTGGCGAAGAACGCCGAGCGCTTGGCCTCGATGAAGGCCTCGGTGTTGGTCATGGCCGAGGCGGCAGTCTCGTAGGCTTCCTGCGCCTTGCGGCATTCCGGCGTGTTGACGCGGTCGGCCGGTGCGGCGTTCTGCACCACGACGGGCTGCGGGCGCGAGGCGGCCGCCTGCTCCCGCCGCAGCTGGTCGCGCAGGCGCTCGTTCTCCTGCTTGAGCAGGATCTCGCGGTCCGCGGCGGTGTCGACCGTGTTGGGCGCCACATCCACCTGCGCCTGCCGGGCGCTGCGCGGACACGGCGTGTCGGCGTACGCCACGCGGCCATCGGGCTGCTCGCAGCGGTAGACCTGCTGGGACTGCGCATCGGACGACCAGGCACCCGCCACGACAAGCAGGCACAGCAACACAGGAGTGGGTATCGAATTCATGGCTGCATTCTCCGGCGGGCCTCGGGAAAAAGCGATCCCCGGAAAGCAAGACGCCCATCACTGGGATGGGCGTCTGACCGCATGGTTCCGGAACCATGGCAACTGGAGCGGGAAACGAGGTTCGAACTCGCGACCTCAACCTTGGCAAGGTTGCGCTCTACCAACTGAGCTATTCCCGCGAAGGAATCTGGTGGCCTGGGGCGGAATCGAACCACCGACACGCGGATTTTCAATCCGCTGCTCTACCAACTGAGCTACCGGGCCTTGGAAAGACCGCGAGTATAGCAGTATTTTCGGGGTGGACTTTTCAGTGCGCGTTGCGCTTGCTGCGGGCGAGATCCACACCGAGCTGCTTGAGCTTGCGGTAGAGGTGGGTGCGCTCCAGGCCGGTCTTCTCGGCCACACGGGTCATGGAGCCGGACTCCTTGGCCAGGTGGTACTCGAAATAGGCCTTCTCGAAACCGTCCCGCGCCTCGCGCAGGGGGCTGTCCAGGTTGAAGAGTTGCTGCGGCTGCGGACCGAGGTCGGCAAGACCGGCAGCCAGGGGCAGCACGGCGCTGGGCAGACTCGCCGTCATGGCCTGCTCCACCGTGAACTCGGCCAGGCCGGGGCGCGCGGCCGATGCCAGCGCCGGCGACGCCTTGGCGGGCAGCTTGTTGAGTCCCTGGTCGACCGCCTTGAGCAGCTTCTGCATCGTGATCGGTTTTTCCAGGAAGGCACTGGCGCCGATGCGGGTGGCTTCCACCGCCGTGTCGATGGTGGCGTGGCCGCTCATCATGATGACCGGCATGGTCAGCAGCCCGTTGCTGGCCCATTCCTTGAGCAGGGTGACGCCGTCGGTGTCGGGCATCCAGATGTCCAGCAGCACCAGGTCGGGCCGCAGGCTGGCCCGGATCTGGCGGGCCTGGGCCGCGTTCTCGGCCAGCTCCACCGCATGACCTTCGTCGTTCAGGATCTCCGAGAGCAGGTCCCGGATGCCCAGTTCATCGTCCACCACCAGAATCGTTGCCATGTCACCCTGTCTGCCGCCCGGATGGGCTGTTGTCAATTTGCAACTGCGAATGATAACGAGACTTGGGCGCCCGTGATGCGTCCTTCCACCAGGCGATTGCTCAGGTCCACCCGACCGCCGTGCTCGTCCATGATCTTCTTGACCACCGCCAGACCCAGTCCGGTGCCCTTGCTCTTGGTCGTGACGTAGGGCTCGAAGGCCCGCTTGAGGATGTGCTCGGCGAATCCCGGCCCCTGGTCCAGGACGCTCAACCGCACCCACTGGCCGCTGTCGGAGCGGCGGGTGCGCAGCAGCACCTCGGCGCCCGGCTGGGCGGTCATGGCGTCCTGCGCGTTCTGCACCAGGTTGTGCACGATCTGGCGCACCTGCTGGGCATCGGCCATCGCCATCGGCAGGTCGTCGGCCAGCTCCAGACGCACCGGTACGGCGGCATGGTCGTACAGGGCCAGGATGTCCCGCAGCAGCGCATTGAGGTCCACCGGCACCAGCTGTGCCGCCGGCAGGCGCGCGTAGTCGCGGAATTCGTTGACCAGGCGCTTCATGGCATCGACCTGATCGACGATGGTGCGCACCGACTTGTCGAGCACCGCCTGCTCGGGCGGCGCCACCTTGCCGTCCAGCTTCATGGCCAGCCGTTCGGCCGAGAGCTGGATGGGCGTGAGCGGGTTCTTGATCTCGTGCGCCAGCCGCCGCGCCACCTCGCCCCAGGCCTGGGCGCGCTGGGCCGACACCATGTCGGACACATCGTCGAACACCAGCAGGCGTTCGTTGCGCGGCAGCAGGGCACCGCGCGCGATCAGGGTGATGCCTTGCTGGAACGGCGTGGTGCCGCTGGCGGACAGCTCGAACGACTGCTGCCAGTAGCCCCCTTCGTGCGGGGTCTGGTCGCCCAGGAAGCGTTCGAACTGCTGCAGCACGCCGCTGCCGAAGGCCTCCAGGCCGGGCAGCTCCACCAGCGGACGGCCGATGTGCAGCGCCAGCGGAATGTGGAGGATGCGTTCGGCGCCCGGGTTGACGCTGCGCAGGGCGCCGGCCTCGTCCAGCACCACCACGCCGGCGGTGAGGTTGTCCAGGATGGTCTGCAGGTTGTCGCGGGCGGCGTCCACCTCGGACATGCTGCGCTGCACGGCCGCGCGCGCGTCCGACAGGTCCTGCGTCATGTGGGCAAAGGTGCGGGTCAGGCCGGCGAGTTCGTCGCGCGAGGTCAGGGCCTGCTTGGGACTGAGGTTGCCGGCGGCCACCTCGCGCATGCCCTCGGCCAGCACCAGCAGCGGGCGCACCAGCTGGTTGCCCAGCAGCACCGCCAGCAGCACGGCACCGAACACGGCCAGGAACAGCGCCAGCGTCAGGGTGCCGATGTACATGCGGCGCAGCCCTTCGCGGGCCAGGGCACGTTCCTGGTATTCGCGGTTGGCCAGCTGCACCGCCAGCGCGTCCACCACCAGGGCAGACGGCAGCGGTGCCACCGCCTGCAGGTAGCGCGGCTCGCCGCCGAACGCAAAGGTCGGCGGGGGCACCAGCGCCGTGACGCGGATGCGCGCCTCGCGCGCGGCCAGCGCGGCATCGAGTTCGCTGTCGGCGCCCTCTTCCAGTCCTTCCACCGTGGCCACCACGCGGGCCTCGCGCACATTGCGCAGCAAGGCGGCCGATGGCCGCTCGGGGCTGAGATCGAAGCGCGAGACACCGGCGCTGCCCAGCGGCCGGCCGCTGGCGCCCCACAGCACCACGTCGCTGGCCCCGAGCTGGTTGCGCACATCGTCCAGCGCAAAGACCGCCGAGGTGCTGGACAGGCGCGACAGGCCTTCGGCGGCCACGCGCGCCTTGTTGGACATGTCCGCCATCAGCGTGTCCAGCGTGGTCCGCCCGAGGTTGAGGCCGGCGGCCAGGGCCGACTCCACCCGCACATCGAACCAGCTCTCGATGGAACGCGACACGAACTGGTAGGACACGGTGTAGATCAGCAGGCCCGGCAGCACGCCCACCAGGCCGATGATCCCGGCCAGCTTGATGAGCAGCCGGCTGCCGAACTTGCCACGCTTGAGTCGCAGGAACAGCCGCACCGCCAGCCAGCCGATGACCAGCAGCAGGAAGCCGGCCACCGCCACGTTCACCGCCACCAGCCAGGTGAAGTTCTGCTCGTACAGCGCCCGGTTGCGCGTGGCCAGGGTCAGCAGGAAGAGCAGCACCATGCCCACGCCGGTCATGAAGACCAGGGCTGCGCCGACCGCCCAGCGCGCAGCCACGGCCTGGCGACGGGAGTTGGGTGCGGCGCTCACGGGCGGGCGCTCAACGATCGGCGTCGACCATGTCGGGCACGGTCAGACGCTGCAGGAACTGCACCGACCAGTCCGGGTCGTTGCCCAGCCCGATCTGGAACGGACGGGGCAGCAGGCTGAGATCGAGCCGGAAGGCCACCTCCACCCGGTGTGTCTCGCCGGTCTCGATCTGCGCGGCATCGAGCAGGCGCCAGCGCCCGGGCCGGCCGATGCTGGCCAGAGCGTCGGCCAGCGAGTCGTGGTTCTGGTGGGCGGCGTACTGGAGTCCGGCACCGCCGCCCGCCCCACCGCCATCGGTGGAGAGGCTCACGCGCCAGCGTCGGGTCAGGGGCTGGTAGGCCAGGCGCAGCACCCGCACCGCCGTGACCAGACGCTTGTCGGACCAGTACCAGCGCGACCGGCTGACATCGACCTGCCACACGAAGTACAGCGGCACGCCCCGCACCAGCGCGTCTTCCACCACCGGCGTGGCGGTCAGGCCCAGACGGGCATTGAGGTAGAGGCCTTCTGCGGTGCGCTCCAGCGCCATCTGCTGGACCTGCGGATTGGCGCGGGCGTCGGCCAGCAGGCACAGACCGACGAGCACCGCCCAGAAAGTGGCTCTGGCACGCCCCGAGGCCCTGCACCACGCCCGGATGAGGACCCGCCAGCCCTCAGGCAGCGGGCTTGTCGAGCCGGGCGTAGAAGAAACCGTCATGTCCACCCGGCGGATTGTCGTTGAACTGCCCGACCGGCCTGCCGGCACCGGGGAGCAAATGGCCGGCCGAGGGGTGTTGCCGGGCGTCGGTGTGGCGCGCAAGAAACGCCTGCACCTGGTCCTCGCCTTCGGCCCGGAACACCGAGCAGGTGGCGTACAGCAGCCGGCCACCCGGTCTGAGCAGGGGCCACAGCGCCTCCAGCAGGCGGCGCTGCTGGGCGGCAAGCGCCGCCACGTCGGCCTCGCGACGCAGCCAGCGCACGTCCGGGTGCCGTCGCACGATGCCGGAGGCGGTGCAGGGCGCATCCAGCAGGATGGCATCGAAGGGCTGGCCATCCCACCAGGCGGCTGTGTCGGCAGCGTCGGCCACCTTCACCTGCGCCCGGGCCTGCAGCTGCAGGCGCTGCAGGGTGTCGCCGATGCGGCGAGCCCGGTCGGCGTCGGCATCGAGTGCGAGCACCTGCACATCGGCCCGCTCCAGCAGGTGGGCGGTCTTGCCGCCGGGGGCGGCGCAGGCGTCGAGCACGCGGTGCTGCGGCCCCCAGTCCTGCCCCTGCAGCAGCAGCCCGGCCGCCATCTGGGCCGCGGCATCCTGCACCGAGACCAGTCCGTCGGTCCAGCCCGGCAGGCTGTCCACGGCACAGGGCCGGGCCAGCACCAGGCCGTCCTCGCCGGTGGGCAGGCTGGCCATGCCCGCCTCGGCCAGACGCAGGGCATAGGCACTGCGGTCGATGCGGCGGCGGTTGACGCGCAGGGTCATGGGGCCCGGCTCCTGGCTGGCCTGCAGCACCGCCGCCCAGTCCTGAGGATGGTCCCGGCGGACCCGGTCGATCCACCAGCGGGGGTGGTGGTGGCGGGCCGGCGGGTCATCGGCCACCTCGGCCATCAGGTCGGTCTGCTCCCGCAGCAGGCGGCGCAGGCAGGCGTTGATGAAGCCCGCCTGCCGCTGCAGGCGACGCTGCTGGCGCGCCGCCTCGACCGCCTGGTTGACCACGGTATGGGGTGCATACCGCACGCCGTCGGCCGGCGCGACCAACAGGGCCACGGCGGCCACCAGCAGGGCCTGCACGACCGGCTCGGGGCTGCGGTCGGCCAGGCGATCCACCAGGGCCCGGGCCAGGCCCAGGTGGCGCAGGGCGTGAAAGGTCAGGGCCTGCACGGCCGGACGCAGGGGCGCCGGGACGTCGGGCAGGCCCTCGGCCAGCGAGCGGCCCTGCTGGACCTGGCGGACGGCCTCGGCGGTGTGCTGCAGCAGCACGGACAACCCGGGCGCGGTGCCCGGGGCCTTGACGGGTGAATCGGTCATGCGGTGGGGTCGGTGACGGTACGGCCTGGGTCCGCGGCCAGTGGCAGCGGGGACATGGGCCGACCATAGATGCGGCGGATGCGCTGGACCAGCGGCGGATGGGCATCGAACCAGTGGCGCAGACCGCCGGCCTCGCTGCCCAGCAGCAGCATGTGCTGGACCTGGGCCGACCCGGTGCGGTCGGCATCGCCGCGCTGGCGCTGGGCCAGGGCCTTGCGCAGCACGCCGCCCAGGGCATCGCGGCTGCGGGTCCATTGCACGGCGCGGGCATCGGCCAGGTACTCGCGCTGGCGGGCCACGGCGGCCTGCAGGGCATGGCCCGCCATCCAGCCCGGCCAGCCGGCGGCCATGAGGGCCAGGCCTGCCAGGGCCGCTGCGTGGCGGCGACCCTCGTCGTCCGCCTCCCACAGGTCCTGCCCCATCCGGTAGACCATCTCCAGACCGAACACCATGCCGCACAGGCGCATGTTCAGGCGGGTGTCGCCTTCGCCGATGTGGCTGAGCTCGTGCGCCACCAGGCCCTGCATCTCTTCCCGGGTCAGGTGGTCCAGGGCGCCCTGCGTGACGGCAATGGCGGCATCGGCCGGGTCCCAGCCGGCGGCCAGGGCATTGATGGCGCCTTCGCGCGGCAGCACCAGCGCAGCCGGAACGGGCAGACCGGAGGCGATCGCCATTTCATCGACGATGTTCACATAGCGCTGCTCGCGCAGGTCACCCGAGGGCCGCGCCTCGCGGGCGCCGATCTGGCGGGCCAGGGCGACCCCGCCCGCGCCCTGCAGGCGCGAGGTCTCCAGCCACCAGCCGCCCAGCACGAAGAGCAGCACCACCGCCGTGTTGATCTCGATGAAGCGCGCCGGCAGCGTGAACGGGCCGGGCATCCAGAAGCCCCAGCTCAGTCCCCAGGCCAGCGCCAGGGCCGCATTGACCGCCACCACCAGCAGCAGCACGGTGAGCGCGAACCACACCAGCAGCCGGCGGGTCTGGCGCCGGGCTTCGGCCTGGGACTCGAAAAACCGCATCCGGCCGGACTCAGAACTGAACCTTGACCGGCTGGCGTTCGGCCTCGCTGGTGGTGGACGCCAGCATGGCCTGCGGCAGCAGGCCGAAGATGCGGGCCACGATCAGCGTGGGGAACTGGCTGGCGGCGTCGTTGAACTGCAGCACCTGGTCGTTGTAGGCCTGGCGGGCAAAACCGATGCGGTTTTCGGTGCTGGCCAGTTCCTCGCTCAGTTCACGCAGGTTCTGATCGGCCTTGAGCTCGGGGTAGTCCTCCACCACCACCATCAGGCGGGACAGGGCCGCACCCAGGGTCTGCTCCGCACCCGCCAGTGCGGCCAGCGCCTGTGCACTGAGCGGGCTGGCGGCGGCGGTCTGTTCGGCACTGCGGGCCTGGTTGCGGGCGGCAATCACCGCCTCCAGCGTCTGCGACTCGTGCACCAGGTACTGGCGGGCCACCTCCACCAGGTTGGGAATGAGGTCGTGCCGGCGCTTGAGCTGCACGTCGATCTGGCCGAAGGCGTTGGCGATCGCGTTCTTGAGGGTCACCAGGCGGTTGTAGGCGCCCACCGCCCAGAACAGCACGAGAAGGCCTGCGGCCAGCAGGATCCATTGGGTGATCGACATGGACAACTCCCGAAGGGTAGGTACAAGGTGCGGGCCAATATAGCGCAGGGACATGGCCGCTGCGGCCACAAAAAAGCCCCCGGCCTTGCGGCCGGGGGCTCCTGGAGCGTCAGCGGATCAGACAGCGGATGCGACGATCACTCGGCGGCTTCGCTGGCGCTGGATGCGTCGGCCTGGTCGGCCGCCAGCGACAGGGCGTCGGCCTCGGCGATGGCACGGCGTTCCTCGTCGTCCATCTTCTCCTTGACCTTGCGCGCCTCGTGGTAGGCCATGCCGGTACCGGCCGGGATCAGACGACCCACGATCACGTTTTCCTTCAGACCACGCAGTTCGTCGCGCTTGCCCATGATGGCCGCCTCGGTCAGCACCCGGGTGGTTTCCTGGAAGGAGGCCGCCGAGATGAACGAGTCGGTCGACAGCGACGCCTTGGTGATACCCAGCAGGATGTTGCTGAACACCGCGGGCAGCTTGCCTTCGGCACGCAGTGCGTCGTTGGTGTTGAGGATCTCCGAACGCTCGACCTGCTCACCGGCGATGTAGCTCGAATCACCCACGCTGTCCACGACCACACGGCGCAGCATCTGGCGAACGATCACCTCGATGTGCTTGTCGTTGATCTTCACGCCCTGCAGGCGGTAGACGTCCTGCACTTCGTCAACGATGTAGCGGGCCAGCTCTTCCATGCCCAGGAGGCGCAGGATGTCTTGCGGATCGGCCGGGCCGTCCACCACGCTCTCGCCCTTGTTGACCACCTGGCCTTCGTGCACCAGGATGTTCTTCTCCTTGGGAATGAGCTCGTCCCACACCTTGCCTTCGGGGTCGGTGATCTGCAGGCGAACCTTGCCTTTGGTCTCCTTGCCGAACGACACGGTGCCGGTCATCTCGGCCAGCATACCCTTGTCCTTCGGGCTGCGGGCTTCGAACAGCTCGGCCACACGCGGCAGACCGCCGGTGATGTCGCGGGTCTTCTGGCCTTCGATCGGGATACGGGCCAGCACTTCGCCGGGGCCCACGTCCTGGCCGTCGCGCACCTGGATCAGGGCGCCGACCTGGAAGCCGATGGTCACCGAGTGGTCGGTGCCGGGGATCTTGACTTCCTGGCCCTTGGCATCGACCAGCTTGACCTGCGGACGCACCACCTTGGTGGCGCCGCGGCGCTTGGGATCGATCACCACCAGCGTGGACAGGCCGGTGACGTCGTCCACCTGCTTGGCCACGGTCAGGCCCTCTTCCACGTTCTCGAACTTCACCTGACCGGCGAATTCCGTGATGATGGGTCGGGTCAGCGGGTCCCAGTTGGCCAGGATGGTGCCGGCCTTGATGGACTGGTCGGGCTTGATGGTCAGGATGGCGCCGTACGGCACCTTGTGACGCTCGCGCTCGCGGCCATGCTCGTCGGAGATGATGATCTCGCCCGAACGTGCGATCACCACCAGCTCGCCCTTGGTGTTGGACACATAGCGCATGGTGGCGTTGAAGCCGATCACGCCGCTGGACTTTGCTTCCACGCTGGAGGCCACCGCTGCACGCGATGCGGCACCACCGATGTGGAAGGTGCGCATGGTCAGCTGGGTGCCGGGCTCGCCGATCGACTGGGCGGCAATCACGCCCACCGCCTCGCCGATGTTCACCAAGCCGCCACGACCCAGGTCGCGGCCGTAGCACTTGGCGCAGATGCCGAAGCGGGTCTCGCAGGTCAGCGCGGTGCGCACCTTGACCTCGTCGACACCGGCGGCTTCCAGCTCGTCCAGCAGGTCCTCGTCCAGCATCTCGCCGGCCGGCACCAGGGTCTTGCGGGTCTCGGGGTGGATCACCTCTTCGGCGGTCACACGGCCCAGCACGCGGTCGCGCAGCGATTCGATCACCTCGCCGCCCTCGACGATGGCGCGCATCAGCGTGCCGTTGGAGGTGCCGCAGTCGTGCTGGTTGACCACCAGGTCCTGGGTCACGTCCACCAGACGGCGGGTCAGGTAGCCGGAGTTGGCCGTCTTCAGCGCCGTGTCGGCCAGACCCTTTCGGGCGCCGTGCGTGGAGATGAAGTACTGCAGCACGTTCAGACCTTCACGGAAGTTCGCCGTGATGGGGGTCTCGATGATGGAGCCGTCAGGCTTGGCCATCAGGCCTCGCATGCCGGCAAGCTGGCGGATCTGCGCAGCGGAGCCACGCGCACCCGAGTCGGCCATCATGTAGATGGAGTTGAACGACTCCTGGTCCACTTCCTTGCCGTGGCGGTCGATGGTCTTCTGCTTGGCCAGCTGGGCCATCATGACCTTGGAGATCTCGTCACCGGCCTTGCCCCAGATGTCCACCACCTTGTTGTAGCGCTCGCCCGCGGTCACCAGACCGGAAGCGTACTGCTGGGCGATTTCCTTCACCTCGTTTTCGGCGCGGTCGATGATGGCCGGCTTCTCCTTGGGCACCAGCATGTCGTCCACGGCGATCGAGATACCGGCGCGCGTGGCCAGACGGAAGCCGTTTTGCAGCAACTTGTCGGCGAACACCACGGTTTCCTTCAGGCCGCACTTGCGGAACGAGGTGTTGATCAGGCGCGAGATTTCCTTCTTCTTCAGCGCCTTGTTCAGCACGTCGAAAGGCAAGCCCTTGGGCAGGATCTCGGAGAGCAGCGCACGGCCCACGGTGGTGTCCACCAGCGTGGTCGACGGCACCCATTCGCCCGTGGCCTTGTCCAGCGACTGCTGGGTCAGGCGCACACTGATCCTGGCGGTGATTTCCACCACGGCGTTGTCCAGCGCGCGCTGCAGCTCGGACAGATCGGCAAAGATCATGCCCTCGCCCTTGGCGTTGATGCGCTCACGGGTGGCGTAGTACAGACCCAGCACCACGTCTTGCGACGGCACGATGGAGGGTTCGCCGTTGGCCGGGAACAGGATGTTGTTCGAGGCCAGCATCAGGGTGCGCGCTTCAATCTGCGCTTCCACCGACAACGGCACGTGAACGGCCATCTGGTCACCGTCAAAGTCGGCGTTGAACGCAGCGCAGACCAGCGGGTGCAGCTGGATGGCCTTGCCTTCGATCAGGATGGGCTCGAAGGCCTGGATGCCCAGGCGGTGCAGCGTCGGTGCGCGGTTCAGCAGCACCGGGTGCTCCTTGATCACCTCTTCCAGGATGTCCCACACCACCGGCGTGCCGGTTTCCACTTCCTTCTTCGCCGCCTTGATGGTGGTGGCGATGCCCATGGCTTCCAGGCGCGAGAAGATGAAGGGCTTGAACAGCTCCAGGGCCATCAGCTTGGGCAGGCCGCACTGGTGCAGCTTGAGGGTCGGGCCCACCACGATGACCGAACGGCCCGAGTAGTCGACGCGCTTGCCCAGCAGGTTCTGGCGGAAACGACCGCTCTTGCCCTTGATCATGTCGGCCAGGGACTTGAGAGCGCGCTTGTTGGCGCCCGTCATGGCCTTGCCACGGCGGCCGTTGTCCAGCAGCGAGTCCACCGCTTCCTGCAGCATGCGCTTCTCGTTGCGCGCGATGATTTCCGGAGCCTTCAGCTCCAGCAGGCGACGCAGACGGCTGTTGCGGTTGATGACGCGGCGGTACAGGTCGTTCAGGTCGGAGGTCGCGAAGCGGCCGCCGTCCAGCGGCACCAGCGGGCGCAGGTCCGGCGGCAGCACGGGCAGCACCTCCAGCACCATCCACTCGGGCTTGATGCCGGACTTCTTGAAGGCTTCCAGCACCTTGAGGCGCTTGGCGTTCTTCTTGATCTTGAGCTCGGAGCCGGTCAGGTCGTTGCGCAGCTTCTCGATCTCGATGTCCAGATCGATGTTCTGCAGCAGCTCCTTGATGCCTTCGGCGCCCATCTTGGCCACGAACTCGTCACCGAACTCGCGCTTCTTGGCGTCGAAATCGTCCTCCGACATGATGCTGAACTTCTTCAGCGGGGTCATGCCCGGGTCGACCACCACATAGGCTTCGAAGTACAGCACCCGCTCGATGTCGCGCAGGGTCATGTCCAGGATCAGGCCCAGACGCGAGGGCAGCGACTTCAGGAACCAGATGTGGGCGCAGGGCGCGGCCAGATCGATGTGGCCCATGCGCTCGCGGCGCACCTTGGTCTGGGTCACTTCGACGCCGCACTTCTCGCAGATCACGCCACGGTGCTTCAGGCGCTTGTACTTGCCGCACAGGCACTCGTAGTCCTTGATGGGGCCGAAGATCTTGGCGCAGAACAGGCCGTCACGCTCGGGCTTGAAGGTGCGGTAGTTGATGGTCTCGGGCTTCTTGACTTCACCGAAGGACCAGGAACGGATTTTTTCCGGCGAAGCCAGGCCGATGCGGATCGCATCGAAGTGCTCGTCGGGCGTGAACTGCTTGAACAGGTCGAGCAAGGATTTCATGGGTCAGTTTCCTTTTCAGTGAATCACGAACGCTCGAGCTCGATGTCGATGCCGAGCGAACGGATTTCCTTGACCAGCACGTTGAACGACTCGGGCATGCCGGCGTCGATCGTGTGCTCGCCCTTGACGATGGACTCGTACACCTTGGTGCGACCCTGCACGTCGTCGGACTTGACGGTGAGCATTTCCTGCAGGATGTAGGAGGCGCCGTAGGCTTCCAGCGCCCACACCTCCATCTCGCCGAAACGCTGGCCACCGAACTGCGCCTTGCCGCCCAGCGGCTGCTGGGTGACCAGCGAGTACGGGCCGGTGGAACGGGCGTGCATCTTGTCGTCGACCAGGTGGTGCAGCTTCAGGAAGTGCATGTAGCCCACGGTGGTCTTGCGCTCGAAAGCGTCACCGGTGCGGCCGTCGTACAGCTGCGCCTGGGTGCGGGTGGCGGTCAGGCCCTTGAGCTCGGCGATGTCGTCCGGGTAGGCCAGCTTGAGCATGGCGCGGATCTCGTCTTCCGAGGCACCGTCGAACACCGGAGTGGCGAACGGCACGCCGGTCTGCAGGTTCTCGGCCATCTCGATCACGTCGGCGTCCGACAGGTTCGAGAGGTCTTCCTTCTTGCCGGCGTGGTTGTAGACGGTCTCCAGGAACTGGCGGATCTCGGTGGCCTTGGCTTCCTGCTGCAGCAGGTCACCGATGCGCTGGCCCAGGCCCTTGGCGGCCCAGCCCAGGTGGACTTCCAGCACCTGACCCACGTTCATCCGCGAGGGCACGCCCAGCGGGTTGAGCACGATGTCGGCGGGGGTGCCGTCGGCCATGTAGGGCATGTCCTCGACCGGAACGATCTTGGACACCACGCCCTTGTTGCCGTGGCGGCCGGCCATCTTGTCGCCGGGCTGCAGGCGGCGCTTGACGGCCAGGTACACCTTGACCATCTTGAGCACGCCGGCCGGCAGCTCGTCACCCTGGGTGAGCTTCTTGCGCTTTTCCTCAAAGGCCAGGTCGAAGCTGTGGCGGGTCTGCTCCATGGAGTTCTTGATGGACTCCAGCTGGGCAGCCACGCTCTCGTCGGCCGGGCGGATGTCGAACCAGTGGTACTTCTCGACGTCGGCCAGATAGGCCTTGTCGATGGTCGTGCCCTTGGCCAGCTTCTTCGGCCCGCCGTTGGCGACCTTGCCGGTCAGCAGCTTCTCGATCCGGTCGAAGGCGTCGGCCTCGACGATGCGCAGCTGGTCGTTCAGGTCGAGGCGGAAGCGCTTGAGCTCGTCGTCGATGATCTGCTGGGCGCGCTTGTCGCGCGTGATGCCTTCACGGGTGAAGACCTGCACGTCGATCACGGTGCCCTGCGAGCCCTGGTCCACGCGCAGCGAGGTGTCCTTCACGTCGGACGCCTTCTCGCCGAAGATGGCGCGCAGCAGCTTTTCTTCCGGCGTGAGGGTGGTCTCGCCCTTGGGCGTGACCTTGCCCACCAGCACGTCGCCCGGCAGCACTTCGGCGCCCACGTAGATGATGCCGGAGTCGTCCAGGCGGTTGAGCTGCTGCTCGGCCAGGTTGGGGATGTCGCGGGTGATTTCCTCGGCGCCCAGCTTGGTGTCGCGGGCCATGACCACCAGCTCCTCGATGTGGATGCTGGTGTAGCGGTCGTCGGCCACCACGCGCTCGGAGATGAGGATGGAGTCCTCGAAGTTGTAGCCGTTCCAGGGCATGAAGGCGATCAGCATGTTCTGGCCGATCGAGATCTCGCCCAGGTCGGTGGAGGCACCGTCGGCGATCACGTCACCCTTGGCCAGCATGTCGCCCTTCTTGACGATGGGGCGCTGGTGGATGTTGGTGTTCTGGTTGGAACGCTGGTACTTGATCAGGTTGTAGATGTCCACGCCCACTTCGCCGGCCACGGCCTCGGCGTCGTTCACGCGGATCACGATCCGGGTGGCGTCGACATAGTCCACCACGCCGCCGCGCTTGGCGGTGACCACGGTGCCGGAGTCGATCGCGGCCACGCGCTCGATGCCGGTACCCACCAGCGGCTTCTCGGGACGCAGCACCGGCACGGCCTGGCGCGACATGTTGGCGCCCATCAGCGCGCGGTTGGCGTCGTCGTGCTCCAGGAACGGCACCAGCGAGGCGGCCACCGAGACGATCTGCGCCGGCGACACGTCCATGTACTGGATGGTGTCGGGCGAGGTCAGGATGGATTCGCCCTTCTCACGGGCCGACACCAGCTCCTCGGTCAGGCGGCCATCGGCATCCAGGGCCGCGTTGGCCTGGGCGATGACGTACTTGCCTTCCTCGATGGCCGACAGGTAGTCGATCTGGTTGGTGACCTTGCCGTCCACCACGCGGCGGTACGGGGTCTCGATGAAGCCGTACTCGTTGAGGCGGGCGTACAGGGCCAGCGAGTTGATCAGGCCGATGTTCGGACCTTCCGGGGTCTCGATCGGGCACACGCGGCCGTAGTGGGTGACGTGCACGTCACGCACCTCGAAGCCGGCGCGCTCGCGGGTCAGACCGCCCGGGCCCAGGGCCGACACGCGGCGCTTGTGGGTGATCTCGGCCAGCGGGTTGGTCTGGTCCATGAACTGGGACAGCTGGGACGCACCGAAGAACTCCTTGAGCGCCGCAGAGATCGGCTTGGAGTTGATCAGGTCGTGCGGCATCAGCGGCTCTTGCTCGGCCTGGCCCAGACGCTCCTTCACGGCCTTCTCGATGCGGGCCAGACCGGTGCGGTACTGGTTCTCGGCGAGTTCGCCGACGCAACGCACGCGGCGGTTGCCCAGGTGGTCGATGTCGTCCACCTCGCCACGGCCGTTGCGCAGGTCCACCAGGATCTTCACCACGGCCAGGATATCGTCGTTGGACAGCACCATCGGGCCGGTGGCGTCGTCGCGGCCCACACGGGCGTTGAACTTCATGCGGCCCACGCGCGAGAGGTCGTAGGTGTCCGGGTTGTAGAACAGGCGGTGGAACAGGGCCTGCACCGCGTCTTCGGTCGGCGGCTCGCCGGGGCGCATCATGCGGTAGATGGCCACACGGGCGGCGAACTCGTCCACCGTCTCGTCGATGCGCAGGGTCTGGCTGATGTAGGCGCCCTGGTCGAGTTCGTTGGTGTAGATGCACTGCAGGTCCTGCACGCCGGCCGAGCGCAGCTTCTTCAGCAGCGCTTCGGTCAGTTCGTCGTTGGCTTTGGCAATGATCTCGCCGGTGTCGGGATCGACCACGTTCTTGGCCACGACACGGCCGATCAGGAAGTCTTCCGGCACGCTGATGTGGGTGGTGCCCGACTGCTCCAGCTCACGGGTGTGGCGCGCGGTGATGCGCTTGTCCTTGGCCACCACCACCTTGCCCGACTTGTCGGTGATGTCGAAGCGGGCCACCTCGCCGCGCAGGCGCTCGGCCACGAAGGCCATCTGGGCGCCGCTGTCCATCAGGCGGAAGTGGTCGTTGACGAAGAAGTTGGCCAGGATGGTTTCCGGCGTCAGGCCGATGGCCTTGAGCAGGATGGTCACCGGCATCTTGCGGCGGCGGTCGACGCGGAAGAACAGCACGTCCTTCGGGTCGAATTCGAAGTCCAGCCACGAACCGCGGTAGGGAATGATGCGGGCCGAGAACAGCAGCTTGCCCGAGCTGTGCGTCTTGCCCTTGTCGTGCTCGAAGAAGACACCCGGCGAGCGGTGCAGCTGCGAGACGATCACGCGCTCGGTGCCGTTGATGATGAAGGAACCCTTGTCGGTCATGAGCGGCACTTCGCCCATGTAGACCTCCTGCTCCTTGACTTCCTTGACCACCTTGGACTGCGCGGTCGAGGACTCGCGGTCATAGATGATCAGCTGCACGCGGGCGCGCACGGCCGATGCGAAGGTCAGGCCGCGGGTCTGGCACTCGCGCACGTCGAACGCCGGCTTGGCCAGGTTGTATTCGACGAACTTCATCTCCACGAAGCCGTTGTGCGAGACGATGGGGAAGGCGGCCTGGAAGGCGGCCTGCAGACCCTCGTTGGTGCGCTGCTTGGGAGCCACATCGGCCTGCAGGAAGGCGGTGTAGGCATCCTTCTGCATCTGCAGCAGGTAGGGGATCGTCAGCACGTTTTCGCGCGTGCCGAAGCTCTTTCGGATGCGCTTGCGTTCGGTGTATGAGTATTTCGATGCGGTGGCCATGAGATCTCCGGGCTTGAGGTCTTCGGCGACTGTCGGCACGACCGTGCGCAGGGCGGCACGCGGCGGCGTTCTTGGCGGCAGGCCACTACCTGCCGTTGGCGGACGGCCCGCGCGTTGCACGCGGGCCCGAACCAAGTGGTCTTCTGCAGTCGGGGTCAGAAGACACGGATAAGGCGGCTCCGGGGAACCAGCTTATCGGTGTCCTGAAAGCACCAAAGGCTGGAGGCCCTTTCAGGCACTCCAGCCCCTGCCGGGAACCGAATTACTTCAGTTCGGCCTTGGCGCCGGCTTCCACCAGCTTCTTCACGGCAGCTTCGGCGTCGGCCTTGGCAATGCCTTCCTTCACGTTCTTCGGGGCGCCGTCGACCAGGTCCTTGGCTTCCTTCAGACCCAGACCGGTGATCTCGCGCACGGCCTTGATGACGGACACCTTGTTGGCGCCGGCGTCGGTCAGGACGACGTTGAACTCGGTCTTCTCTTCAGCGGCGGCAGCGCCACCGCCAGCAGCACCACCGGCGGCCGGAGCGGCCATGGCGGCGGCGGACACGCCGAACTTCTCTTCGATGGCTTTCACCAGGTCGTTGAGTTCCATGACGGTCATGCTGTCGAGGGCCGTCAGAAATGCGTCTTTATCGAATGCCATTTTGATTTCCTAAAAACTTCGGTTGGGGGAACGTGCCGCGCCGATCAGGCTGCAGCCGCCTCGGCTGCCGGTTCGGCAGCGCCTTCGCCTTTTTTGGCCGCCAGGGCACCCAGCACCACAGCGGTGCGGGAGATCGGCGACTTGAGCAAGCCACACAGCTGGGACAGCAGCACTTCCTTGGAGGGGATGCTGGCCAGTTGCTTGACGCCGTCGACGTCCAGGACCTTGCCACCGTAAACGCCTGCGCGGATCACCAGCTTGTCGTTGGTTTTCGCGAATTCGGCCACCACCTTGGCGGCGGCCACAGCGTCTTCGGAGAAGCCATAGACGAGCGGGCCGGTCATCTGGGCGGAGGCCACTTCAAACGGGCTGCCGGCCACTGCACGGCGGGCCAGGGTGTTCTTCAGAACACTCAGGCTCACGCCATTGCTGCGGGCGGTCACGCGCAGTTTGTCCATGGACGCCACCGTGATGCCGCGGTACTCCGCGATCACGAGCGTTTGAGCTTTTGCGGCGAGGCTGGTCACTTCGGAAATGACCGCTTCTTTCTCACTGCGATTCAGACTCAAGGTCTACTCCTTCAATGTGTTTCGGGCAGGACCCGGAACACGCCTCGTTGCAGCGACCAACTGTGTTCAGAAATCAACCGATTCCATCTGCAGCGGGATCGCCATCTGCGTTGGCATTTCACAATTAAGCCGGCTCGCGCCAGCACCAACGGTCTTGGATGGCCCCCCGGGCGGCTTGCGCTGCCCCGGGGCCCACCACACCCGGACCCCGAGGGGTCCGAATTCGTTCACCTTCTCAGGCGATCACGCCGAGATGGTCTGGGTGTCGACGCGAACGCCCACGCCCATGGTCGAGGACACGGCCACCTTGCGCAGGTACACACCCTTGCTGGTGGCCGGCTTGGCCTTGTTCAGTGCATCGATCAGCGCAGCCAGGTTGCCCTGCAGCTGCTCGGCATTGAACGAGCGGCGGCCGATGGTGCCGTGCACGATGCCGGCCTTGTCGACGCGGAACTGCACCTGACCGGCCTTGGCGTTCTTCACGGCGGTGGCCACGTCCGGGGTCACGGTACCGACCTTCGGGTTGGGCATCAGGCCGCGCGGGCCCAGGATCTGGCCCAGGGTACCCACGACGCGCATGGCGTCCGGCGAGGCGATCACCACGTCGAAGTCCATCTTGCCGGCCTTCACGTCGGCGGCCAGGTCGTCCATGCCGACCACGTCGGCGCCGGCGGCCTTGGCTTCCTCGGCCTTGGCGCCCTGGGCGAACACGGCCACGCGCTTGGTCTTACCGGTGCCGTTGGGCATCACGACGGCGCCGCGCACCACCTGGTCGGACTTCTTGGCGTCCACGCCCAGCTGGATGGCCACGTCGATGGACTCATCGAACTTGGCGTTGGCGCATTCCTTGACGATGGCCAGGGCGTCGCCCAGCGGGTACAGCTTGTTGCTGTCAACCTTGCCTTCGAAGGCTTTCTGTTTCTTGGTCAGCTTGGCCATTTACACGCCCTCCACAATCACGCCCATGGAACGGGCCGAACCGGCGATGGTGCGCACAGCGGCGTCCAGATCGGCAGCGGTCATGTCCTTCATCTTGGTCTTGGCGATTTCCTCGAGCTGGGCCCGGGTGATCTTGCCGACCTTCTGCTTGTTCGCCACCGGCGAGCCCTTGTCCAGCTTGATGGCCTTCTTGATGAGGGTCGTGGCCGGCGGGGTCTTGATGATGAAGGTGAAGCTCTTGTCCGCAAACGCGGTGATCACCACCGGCAGCGGCAGACCGGGCTCGACGCCCTGGGTCTGGGCGTTGAACGCCTTGCAGAACTCCATGATGTTCAGGCCGCGCTGACCCAGCGCCGGACCGATCGGGGGGGAGGGGTTGGCCTTACCAGCTGGCACTTGCAGCTTGATGAAGCCGACGATTTTTTTCGCCATGATGCAGCTCCTGCGAGTGCAGACGGTTGCCTGAACGACAACCTCCTCGCGGTTGAAACCCGGATGGAATCAAGGCCGCAGGCGCCGGGTCGACCCGCCTGCAGCCGAAAGGATCAGGTCTTTTCGACCTGGCTGAATTCGAGCTCGACCGGCGTGGCGCGACCGAAGATGGTCACCGACACCCGCATCTTGTTCTTCTCGTAGTTGACTTCCTCGACCGTGCCGTTGAAGTCGGTGAACGGGCCTTCCTTGACGCGGACGTATTCCCCGACCACGAACTCCACCTTGTGGCGGGGCTTGTCGGTGCCTTCCTGCATCTGGTTGACGATCTTCTGGACGTCTTCCTCGGAGATGGGGGCCGGGCGGTTCTTGGCACCGCCCACGAAGCCGGTCACCTTGTTGGTGTGCTTCACCAGGTGCCAGGTGTCGTCGTCCATCACCATTTCGACGAGCACGTAGCCCGGGAAGAACTTGCGCTCGGTGGTGCGCTTCTGGCCGTTCTTCATCTCGACCACCTCTTCGGTGGGGACGAGGATGCGGCCGAACTTGTCCTGCATGCCGGCGCGGTTGATGCGCTCGATGATGTTGCGCTCGGCGGCCTTCTCCATGCCGGAATAGGCATGCACCACATACCAGCGCATGCCTTCGGCGGGGGTCACGGGGCTCTGTTGTTCGGTCATCATTTTCTCCAGCCCAGGATCAGGTCGTAGAACACCCATTCCAGGGTCTTGTCGGTCAGCCACAGGAACAGGGCCATGACCACCACGAACGCAAACACGTACGCGGTCATCTGCATGGCTTCCTTGCGGGCCGGCCAGACCACCTTCTTGACCTCGCGCCACGAATCCCGGCCGAAAGCCACCAGCTGTCGACCCGGCTCGGACACGCCGAACACGACCACCGCCGCGACCACACCGGCCAGCAGCGCGATCCAGCGCACCCAGGCCGCCTGACCCGTCAGCAGGTAGAAGCCGACGAAACCGGCCAGCAGCAGGGCGACGGCCGCAGCGACCTTGGCCTTGTCGGCGCCGGACTGTACGGTTTGAACTTCGGAAGTGGCCATGTGGATCCAGAAAAATATGAGGCGCTCGGCGTGCCGGAAAGGTCAAACCTTGAGACACGCAAGCCCACCAGAGGTCACGCGGACTTCGGTGGGCTTGTTGAACCACTTGAAGGTGCGCAGAACCTGAGTTCTGCGACATCACCGTCAGGTGGCAGGGGCAGTAGGAATCGAACCTACAACCTTCGGTTTTGGAGACCGACGCTCTGCCAATTGAGCTATACCCCTACTGGCCGGATGCCCCTTGCGGGCGGCAATTACTCGATGATCTTGGCCACGACGCCGGCGCCGACGGTACGGCCGCCTTCGCGGATGGCAAAGCGCAGGCCTTCTTCCATGGCGATCGGGGCGATCAGCTTGACGGTGATCGACACGTTGTCGCCCGGCATGACCATTTCCTTGTCCTTGGGCAGCTCGATGGAGCCGGTCACGTCGGTCGTGCGGAAGTAGAACTGCGGACGGTAGTTGTTGAAGAACGGGGTGTGACGACCACCTTCGTCCTTGGACAGCACGTACACCTCACCGGTGAAGTGGGTGTGCGGCTTGATGGAGCCGGGCTTGCACAGCACCTGGCCGCGCTGCACTTCCTCGCGCTTGGTGCCGCGCAGCAGGATGCCCACGTTGTCGCCGGCCTGGCCCTGGTCCAGCAGCTTGCGGAACATCTCCACGCCGGTGCAGGTGGTCTTCTGGGTCGCAGCGATGCCGACGATCTCGATTTCCTCGCCGACCTTGACCACACCACGCTCGATACGGCCGGTCACCACGGTGCCGCGACCCGAGATCGAGAAGACGTCTTCCACCGGCATCAGGAAGGCGCCGTCCACGGCACGCTCCGGGGTGGGGATGTAGCTGTCCAGCGCATCGGCCAGGCGCATGATGGCCTGCTCGCCCAGATCGCCCTTGTCGCCTTCCAGGGCCAGCTTGGCCGAGCCCTTGACGATCGGGGTGTCGTCGCCGGGGAAGTCGTACTTGGACAGCAGCTCGCGCACTTCCATCTCGACGAGCTCGAGCAGCTCGGCGTCGTCGACCATGTCGCACTTGTTCAGGAACACGATGATGTAGGGCACGCCCACCTGACGCGCCAGCAGGATGTGCTCGCGGGTCTGGGGCATCGGGCCGTCAGCGGCCGAGCACACCAGGATGGCGCCGTCCATCTGGGCAGCACCGGTGATCATGTTCTTGACGTAGTCGGCGTGACCCGGGCAGTCCACGTGAGCGTAGTGGCGATTGGCCGTCTCGTACTCGACGTGGGCGGTGTTGATGGTGATGCCGCGGGCCTTCTCTTCCGGAGCCGCGTCGATCTGGTCGTACGCCTTGGCCGCGCCACCGAACTTGGCCGCCAGCACGGTGGTGATGGCCGCCGTCAGGGTCGTCTTGCCATGATCCACGTGACCAATGGTGCCCACGTTAACGTGCGGCTTGGTCCGCTCGAATTTCTCTTTTGCCATCTTTCAGCTCCAAAAACGAATTTGCCGAAACACCAAAACCTAAACAGGAACCTGGAAAGGAAAACTTGGTGCCCATGGCGGGAATCGGACCCGCGACCTCTCCCTTACCAAGGGAGTGCTCTACCACTGAGCCACATGGGCGAGGACGTCGGCAGTGCCGCCGTCATCTGAAAATCAACGCCAGCCGATCCGGCAGACTGGAGCGGGAGACGGGAATCGAACCCGCGTCATCAGCTTGGAAGGCTGGGGTTCTACCATTGAACTACTCCCGCCGCGCTGTCAGTTGCACCAACCGCTGGCAAACAATCTCTGCTCAATCTTCTGATTCGTCGCTGGTGGAGGAGGCTGGATTCGAACCAGCGTAGGCGTAAGCCAACAGATTTACAGTCTGCCCCCTTTAGCCACTCGGGCACCCCTCCGTCGCGAAGCCTTTGATTATGCCACGGTTTTTTGACGCCGTGCAGCCCCCGTGAACATCCCGGGGTCAAGTCACCAGGCGATGGGGGGGCGACCCTGCGCCAGCAGCCAGCGGTTGGCTGCCGAGAAGTGCCCGCAACCCAGAAACGGCACCGGGGGACGACGCGCCGACAGTGGCGAGGGATGGTTGGCCTCCAGCACAGCATGCCGGGCCGTGTCGATCAGGCCGCGCTTTTTCTGCGCATGGGCGCCCCACAGCAGAAAGGCCTTGGCCGGGCCGGTCTGGCTGCAGTGGCGGATGAGCGCATCGGTGAACACCTCCCAGCCTCGGCAGGCGTGGCTGGCCGGTTGGCCATCTTCCACGGTGAGGCAGGTGTTGAGCAGCAGCACGCCCTGCCCGGCCCAGCGGACCAGCGACCCGTTGGCGGGCGGCGCCGATCCGGCATCGCGCTGCAGTTCCTGAAAGATGTTGCGCAGGCTGGGCGGCGGTTTGACACCCGGGGCCACGGAGAAGGCCAGACCCTCGGCCTGACCCGGCCCGTGGTACGGGTCCTGTCCCAGGATGACCACCCTCACCTGCTCGGGCGGTGTCAGCGCGAGGGCGCGCAGGGGATGCGGCGGATAGACCACGGCACCGGCCTGCAGCCGGTCGGTGAGGTGGCTGACCAGCGACCGCCCCTCGGCCGAACGGACGAAAGCATCCCGCAGCGGTGCCCAGCCCGGGTCGACCGGCCAGTGCGCCAGATCGGCATCGATGAGCCGGTCGTGGAACACGGGGCCGATCAGGCGAACAGCTCGGCCAGCGCCAGGCCGGGCTCCGGAGCCCGCATGAAGGCCTCGCCCACCAGGAAGGCGTGCACATCGGCGTCGCGCATGGTCTGCACGTCAGTGCGCGAGAGGATGCCGGATTCGGTGATCAGCAGCCGGTCGGCCGGCACGTCGGCCTTCATCGACAGCGTGGTCTGCAGCGAGACCTCGAAGCTGCGCAGGTTGCGGTTGTTGATGCCCACCAGCGGCGTCCTGAGCTTCAGCGCCCGTTCCAGCTCGGGCCGGTCGTGCACCTCGACCAGCACCGCCATGTGCAGGCTGCGGGCGATGGCCTCCAGATCGGCCATCTGCGCATCGTCCAGGCAGGCCGCGATCAGCAGGATGGCATCCGCACCCATGGCGCGGGCCTCGAACACCTGGTAGGCATCCACCATGAAGTCCTTGCGCAGCACCGGCAGGTCGCAGCTGGCGCGGGCCTGCTTGAGGTAATCCGAACTGCCCTGGAAAAACTGCCGATCGGTCAGCACCGACAGACAGGCCGCACCCAGCGTGCCGTCGCCTTCGGCATAGCTCTGCGCGATATCGGCCGGGATGAAGTCCTCGCGCAGCACGCCCTTGCTGGGGCTGGCCTTCTTGATCTCGGCGATCACGGCCGGCTGGCCGCGCGCGATGCGCTGGCGCAGCGCGCCTTCGAAGTCGCGGGTGAGCACGCGGCTCTCGGCATCGGCACGCACCAGTTCCAGCGGCTTCTTCCTGCGGGCGGCGGCGATCTCTTCGTGCTTGACCGCCACGATGCGGTTGAGGATGTCGCTCATGTCAGGTCCTCTCAGGCGGCAAAGGCCTTGAGTTGTTCGAGCTTGGCCAGGGCGGCGCCGCTGTCCAGGGTCTGGCGGGCCAGCGCGATGCCGGCCTTCATGTCGGGCGCCACGTTGGCGGCGTACAGCGCCACGCCGGCGTTGAGACAGACGATGTCGGTGGCGGCCTTCAGGGCCGGGTCGGGCCGGCGTTCCAGCACGCCCAGGAGCATGCCGCGCGAAGCCTCGGGCGTGTCCACCCGCAGCGCGCGGTTGCTGGCCATGGTCAGGCCGAAGTCCTCGGGATGGATCTCGTACTCGCTGATCTCGCCGTGGCGCAGCTCGCCCACCAGCGTGGCCGCCCCCAGCGACACCTCGTCCATGCCGTCACGGCCATACACCACCACCGCATGCTCGGCGCCCAGGCGCTGCAAGGCACGCACCTGGATGCCGACCAGATCGGGATGGAACACGCCCATGAGGATGTTGGGCGCACCGGCCGGGTTGGTCAGCGGCCCCAGGATGTTGAAGATGGTCTTGATGCCCAGTTCCTTGCGCACCGGGGCCACGTTCTTCATGGCGGGGTGGTGGTTGGGCGCGAACATGAAGCCCACCCCGACCTGCTCGATGCAGCGCGCGATGGCCTCGGGGCTCATGTTGATGTTCGCACCCAGGCTCTCCAGCACGTCGGCGCTGCCGCTCTTGCTGGAAACGCTGCGTCCGCCGTGCTTGCTCACGCGGGCGCCGGCCGCCGCCGCCACGAACATGCTGCAGGTGCTGATGTTGAAGGTGTGCGAGCCGTCGCCGCCAGTGCCCACGATGTCCACCAGGTGCGTCTTGTCGGCCACGTTGACCTTGGTCGAGAACTCGCGCATCACCTGCGCGGCCGCCGTGATCTCGCCGATGGTTTCCTTCTTGACGCGCAGGCCGGTGATGAGGGCAGCCATCATGACCGGCGACATCTCGCCGCCCATGATCATGCGCATGAGGTGGAGCATCTCGTCGTGGAAGATCTCGCGGTGCTCGATGGTGCGCTGCAGGGCTTCCTGCGGCGTGATCTTGTGGCTGTGCATGGGGCGGTCTCCGGAGGGGGTCTGTTATGAGGCAGGGGAATCAGTCAGGGCCAGGCGCACGCCGAAGCCGATGAACAGCACGCCGCTGGCACGGTCCATCACGCGCATGGCACGGCGCACCCCGTCCATGCGGCGCGCGGCCCAGGCCGCCAGCCAGGCGTAGCCCAGCGTGACCGGCAGCGCATTGACGCTGAACAGCAGGCCCAGGGCCAGGAAGGCCAGCGTCTTGTCGGCGGCATCGGGGGCGATGAACTGCGGCAGGAAGGCCAGGAAGAACAGCGCCACTTTGGGATTGAGCACATTGGTGAGGAATCCGCGCCAGAACACGCGGCTCAGCGGCACCGAATCGGCAGACGCGTCCGGGCTCCACTGTCCGGGCGCCGAACGCAGCAGACGCCAGCCCATCCACACCAGGTAGCCCGCACCGATCACCTTGACCACGGTGAAGGCAGTGGCAGACGCCGCCAGCAGCGCGCCCAGCCCCACGGTGGCCACCGCCACGTGCACGAAGCAGCCGGCGAAGATGCCCAGCGCCGCCACCATGCCGGCGCGCGCACCCTGGCGCAGCGAGGTGCTGACGATGAGCAGCACGTCCGGGCCGGGCGTGAGGTTGAGCAGCCAGCCGGCCACGATGAACAACAGCAGCTGCGGCAGGTCGGGCATGGGAACCGCTTTCAGTAGACCGCCGGGGCGCTGGCAGCCGCCCCGGATGACGCCGGAACGGCGGCGTCGAAGAATCGACGCACGCTGGCGATGGCCCGGTCGATGCCGTCGGCGCCCACATCGAGGTGGGTCACGAAGCGCAGGCCGATCAGGCCGGTGGCCAGCACGCCGTCGCGGGCCAGATGGGCCAGCAGGTCGGGGCCGCGGCCACCGTCCACATCGACGAACACGATGTTGGTCTGGGCCGAACGCACCCGCAGTCCCTCGATGCCCTGCAGGCCCTGGGCCAGGCGTTGCGCCAGGGCATGGTCGTCGGCCAGGCGCTGCACATGGTGGTCCAGCGCATGGCGGGCGGCTGCCGCCAGCAGGCCAGACTGGCGCAGACCGCCACCGACCATCTTGCGCCAGCGGCGGGCGCGGTCGATGAGCTCGCGCGATCCGCACAGGGCCGAGCCCACCGGCGCACCCAGGCCCTTGCTGAAGCAGACCGACACGCTGTCGAAGCGGTCGACGATACGGCGCAGCGCAGCGCTCACGTCACCGCCGGGGCCGGCATCCGAGACCGCCGCGTTGAAGACGCGCGCGCCGTCCAGGTGGGTGGCCAGCCCGTGCTGACGCGCCAGATCGGTGGCCTGCTGCAGGTAGTCCTGCGGCATGGGATGGCCGTTCCAGGTGTTCTCCAGGCACAGCAACCGGGTGCGGGCGAAGTGCGGATCGTCGGGCTTGATGGCGGCGGCGATGTCGGCCAGCTGCATGCGACCCTGCGCGTCCTGCACCAGCGGCTGCGGCTGGATGCTGCCCAGCACCGCCGCACCGCCGCCCTCGTAGCGGTAGGTGTGGGCGTTCTGGCCGACGATGTATTCGTCGCCCCGGCCGCAGTGGGCCATGATGCCGCACAGGTTGCTCTGGGTGCCGCTGGCCATGAACAGCGCGGCTTCCTTGCCGGTGAGCGCGGCCAGCTGTTCCTGCAGCGCATTGACGGTGGGGTCGTCGCCGAAGACATCGTCGCCCAGGGGCGCGGTCATCATGGCTTCGCGCATGGCCGGCGTGGGCTGGGTGACGGTGTCGCTGCGCAGATCGACCGTCTTCATGCCTGCTCCAGGAAGTTCTTGAGCATGGCGTGGCCGTGCTCGGTCAGGATGCTTTCGGGGTGGAACTGCACGCCCTGGATGGGCAGGGTCTTGTGGCGCACGCCCATGATCTCGCCGTCGTCGGTCCAGGCGGTCACTTCCAGCTCGGCCGGGCAGTCGCTGCGGCGGATGGCCAGCGAGTGGTAGCGGTTGACGGTGAAGCGCGCCGGCAGGTTCGCGAACACGCCCTGCTGGGTGGTGGTGATCTCGCTGGTCTTGCCGTGCATGAGTTCCTGCGCGCGCACGATGGTGCCGCCGAACGCCGCACCGATGCTCTGGTGGCCCAGGCACACGCCCAGGATGGGCAGGCGGCCGGCAAAGTGGCGGATGGCGGGCACCGAAATGCCGGCCTCGGCCGGGGAGCACGGGCCGGGCGAGATCACCAGCCGGTCCATGCGGCCGGCGTCCAGCCGGGCCTGAAGCTCGTCCACCGTGACCTCGTCGTTGCGTACCACGGTCACCTCGGCGCCGAGTTCGCCCAGGTACTGGACGATGTTGAAGGTGAACGAGTCGTAGTTGTCCACCATGAGGACTTGCATTCGGGCGCTCATTCCAGTCCCTCCTCCACCAGTTCGGCAGCGCGCAGCAGGGCGCGCGCCTTGTGTTCGGTCTCGCGCCATTCCATCTCGGGCACCGAGTCGGCCACCACGCCGGCGGCCGCCTGCACATGCAGCGTCTGGTCCTTGATGACGGCGGTGCGGATGGCAATAGCCACATCCATGTCGCCCGCATAGCTGAGGTAGCCGCAGGCGCCGCCGTAGATGCCGCGCTTGACCGGCTCGAGCTGGTCGATCAGTTCCATGGCGTGCACCTTGGGTGCGCCGGTCAGGGTGCCGGCCGGAAAGGTGGCCTTGAGCACGTCCATGTTGGTCATGCCATCGTTGAGGATGCCCTCGACGTTGCTCACGATGTGCATCACGTGGCTGTATCGCTCCACCACGAAGGCCTCGGTCACCTTCACGCTGCCCACCTTGGCGATGCGCCCGATGTCGTTGCGCGCCAGGTCGATCAGCATCACATGCTCGGCGCGTTCCTTGGGATCGGCCAGCAGCTCGGCTTCGGTGGCCTTGTCCTTCTCGGGCGTGGCGCCGCGCGGGCGGGTGCCGGCCAGCGGCCGGATGGTGACCTTCTCGCCCTCGTCGGTGTGCTCCTGGCGCACCAGGATTTCGGGCGAAGCCCCCACCACATGGAAGTCGCCGAAGTGGTAGTAGTACATGTACGGCGACGGGTTGAGCGAGCGCAGCGCGCGATAGAGCGACAACGGGCTCTCGGTGTAACGCTTGCTGATGCGCTGGCCCACCTGCACCTGCATGAAGTCGCCGGCGGCGATCAGGTCCTTGGCACGGTCCACCGCGGCCAGGTAGTCGGCCTTGGCGAAGCTGCGCTCGGCAGGATGCCCCTGGCTGGCCTTGACCACCGGGGCGGCCACCGAGTACTTCAGCGCCTCCTTCAGGTCGCGCAGGCGCTTCTTGGCGCCGGCGTAGGCCTCGGGCTGCGCCGGGTCGGCATAGACGATGAGGTAGAGCTTGCCCGAGAGATTGTCGATGACCGCCAGCTCCTCGCACTGCAGCAGCAGGATGTCGGGCGTGCCCAGGGTGTCGGGCGGGCAGGTCGCTTCGAGCTTCCTCTCGATGTAGCGCACCGCGTCGTAACCGAAGTAGCCGGCCAGGCCGCCGCAGAAGCGCGGCAACCCGGGGCGCAGCGCGACCTTGAAGCGCTGCTGGTAGGCGGCAATGAAATCCAGCGGATTGCCGTGGTTCGTCTCCACCACCACACCATCGCGCACCACCTCGGTCCGCGCCTGGTCACCGAAACCGCTGGCGCGCAGCAGGGTGCGGGCCGGCAGGCCGATGAAGCTGTAGCGGCCGAAGCGTTCGCCGCCCACCACCGACTCCAGCAGGAAGCTGTGGGCACCGTCGCCCCGGCCATGGGCCAGCTTGAGGTAGAGGGAGAGCGGGGTTTCGAGGTCGGCAAACGCCTCGACCATCAAGGGGATGCGGTTGTAGCCCTGCTGGGCCAGGCTCTTGAATTCGAGTTCGGTGATCATGTCGGGTTCTTCTGCGGCACCGCCGCAGCGGTCGGTGGCGGGCGGTGCGGTGATCCGGGAAATCCGGCCCAGGGCCGGGGCGGCGGATGCCGGGCCGGTGGCCGGGGCATCCCGCGAGAGGGGGAAGGGCGTTCAGGCTGGCTTGCGCCAGGGCCAGGCTCCCCGGCCGGGGCGGCGCGGCAGCTCGCTGCAGAGGAACTTGAAGGCGCTGGACATGATCGGCGCACTATATCAAACGCCATTCCGGCGTCTGCTCGGGCCATGCTTTTGTCTTAAGGCGCAACCCGGTGCCGCAGGGCGGCGGCGACAGAGACAATTGAAAAAGCACAACCGTTCGATTTTCGCCATGAAACTGTCCGACCTGCGCCGGCTGGCGCGCCCCCTCATCGCCCTCGGGCTGGCCTCCGCCCTGGCGGGCGCCCAGGCCGCCACCATCGACCTGGCGGGCGTGAAGCTGGAAGACCGCATCACGCTGTCCGGCTCGCCGCTGCTGCTCAATGGCGCGGGCATCCGCTACAAGGCGGTGTTCCAGGTCTACACCGCCGGGCTGTACCTGGAGCGCAAGGCCACCACGCCGGACGAGGTGCTCAGCGCCCCCGGACCCAAGCGCATGACCATCACCATGCTGCGCGACATCGACTCGGGCGAACTCGGCAAGCTGTTCTCGCGCGGCATGGAAGACAACATGGAGCGCGCCGCCTTCTCGCGCCTGATCCCCGGCGTTCTGCGCATGAGCGAGGTGTTCAGCAGGCACAAGAAGCTGGTGGCCGGCGACACCTTCCACATCGACTGGATTCCCGGCACCGGCACGGTGCTGACCATCAAGGGCCAGGTGGAGGGCGAGCCGTTCAAGGAACCGGAGTTCCACCAGGCGCTCATGCGGATCTGGCTGGGCCCCAAGCCGGCCGACAACCTGCTCAAGGACGCGCTGCTGGGCCAGCAGAAGTCAGGCCAGCAGCGCCGCAACTGAGGCCAGCGAGTCCACCAGCGCATCGTGCGGTGCGCTGGCGATGGGTTCGCCATGGTTGTAGCCGTAGGTCACCAGCACCACCGGGCAACCGGCCGCGCGGGCGGCCAGCGCATCGTTCTGCGAATCGCCCACCATGAGGGTGGCCGCGGGCCGTGTGCCCAGGGCCTCACAGGTCTTGATCAGGGGCAGCGGGTCGGGCTTGACCCGCTCGAAGCTGTCGCCACCGAACACCTGGGCAAAGTAGCGGTCCAGACCCTTGGCCTGCAACAGGTCACGGGCGAAGGCCAGCGGCTTGTTGGTCAGGCAGGCCAGGGGCAGCCCCCTATCCCGCAACGCCCGCAGGCCGTCTTCCACGCCAGGGTAGACCGCGCTGTGCGCGCCATTGATGGCACGGTAGTGCGCCTGGTAGCGCGCCCAGGCGCCGTCCTGCAGGGCAGCCGCGCCGGCCTCGTCCAGCCCGCCGTGGCGCAGGGCCGAACGGATGAGGTGGGCCGAGCCCTTGCCCACCATGCGCTCGATGTCGGCGCGGGTGACGCCGGGACGGCCCAGGTCGCTCAGGGTGGCATTGAGGGCGACATCGAAGTCGCCCAGGGTGTCGACCATGGTGCCATCGAGATCGATGATGACGGCCCCCACGCTCCACCGCTGCGCGGGTCGCTGCCCCCCGCTCACGCCAGCGCCGCCCGCATCTGGTCGATCACGGCCTTGTAGTCCGGCTTGCCGAAGATGGCGCTGCCGGCCACGAAGGTGTCGGCGCCGGCATCGGCCACGCGGCGGATGTTGTCGGGCTTGATGCCGCCGTCCACCTCCAGGCGGATGTCGCGGCCGGTGGCCTCGATGCGGCGGCGGGCCTGCTCGATCTTGCGCAGCGCCGAGTCGATGAAGCTCTGGCCGCCGAAACCGGGGTTGACGCTCATGATCAGGATGAGGTCGATGTCGTCGATCAGCCAGTCCAGCACGTCCAGCGGCGTGGCCGGGTTGAAGGTGAGACCGGCCTTGCAGCCCCGGGCCTTGATGGCCTGCACGCTGCGGTGCGGGTGGGCGCTGGCTTCGGGGTGGAAGCTGACCAGGTCGGCGCCGGCCTCGATGAAGGCGCCGGCCAGGGCATCGACCGGCTGGATCATGAGGTGCACGTCGATGGGCACCGGCGTGCCATCGGGTTTCTTCGCGTGCGGCTTGAGCGCCTGGCACACCATGGGGCCGAAGGTGAGGTTGGGCACGTAATGGTTGTCCATCACGTCGAAATGGATCCAGTCGGCGCCGGCGGCCACCACGTGGCGCACCTCCTCGCCCAGGCGGGCAAAGTCGGCGGACAGGATGGACGGGGCAATTCGGTAGGTGGGGGCGGACATGGACATTTCCTGATGGATGACCGGCCTTCGGGCCGGAAAAGGCGCATTTTCGCAGGGCTTACGGGGACTTGCGGTGGCGCGTTAACATGCCGGCCATGCCCAAATACCTGTTCACCGTCGAGGCCGAGCCGCAGTACCTGAGCGAGCAGTCGGCGCCCGAGGAAGACCAGTACGCGTTCGCCTACACCATCACCATCACCAACACCGGCGAGGTGCCGGCGCAGCTGATCGCGCGCCACTGGATCATCGACGATGCACGCGGCCACACCGAGCAGGTCAAGGGCCTGGGCGTGGTGGGGCACCAGCCGCTGCTGCGGCCGGGCGAATCGTTCCAGTACACCAGCGGCACGCGGCTGGCCACGCCCACCGGCAGCATGCGGGGCAGCTTCCTGTGTGTGGCCGAAGACGGTGAACGTTTCGAGGCCCCGGTGCCCGAGTTCGCGCTGCGCGCCGACGGCGCCGGCCCCGGCGAAGTCCCTGCGCGCGTGCTGCACTGAGCAGCGTTCATCTGCGCTGGCGGCCTGCGCAACCCCCTTCCGACCGCCCCTGACCGCATGACCCCTCAGACCCTGCTCGAGACCCTCGACGCCGAAGCGCCGCTGGCGCAACGCCATCTCTGGCTCATGGACACGCTGCGCTGGGTGCGTGGCGATGCATCCGACGTGATCGGCGCGGTGGCGCGCCTGCGTGCCCTGGTGGATGCACTGGACGCCGACCCTGCCCTGCGCCAGCGCTGGAGGGCCTGGTGGCGCGTGTTCCACGAGACGGTCGACATCACGCCGCTGCTGGCCGACCATGGCTTCGCACCGCGCACCGCCTTCCTCAGCGAGTTCGGCCACCGGGTGCGGCGCAAGCTGCTGCCCGGCACGCCCGAGACCACCGACCTGGCCGAGCTGTTCAACCTGCTGCTGCCCACCCCGTTCGATGTGCAGTGGATCAAGGCGCTCGATTCCGCCACCCTGCAGCGCATGCAGGACGTGCTGCTGGAGTCCTACGACAGCGCGCGCTGGACCGCCGAGCTGATGGACGCCCTGACCTATTGCGTGAGCCAGGTCAGCGCCACCGGCTTCGCCTCGGAGGTGCGGGTGCGCATGTCGCCGCAGGCCCAACGCGAGCGGGCCTTCCATGCCCTGCCGGCCACGCTGGAGGCACTGCGGCAGGCGGTGCGGCAGCATGGGCCGCGCAGCGCCGAGGCGGTGCAGGCGGCCGAGGAACTCAATCGCCAGCTCGACGCCTGCCGCCATGCGGCCTACACCGTGTATGCCCACCTGGAAGACCACGGCGTGTCGGTCGGCATCGTGTTCCGGCTGCGCCAGCTGCGCGAGCGCATCGTGCGCATCAAGGTGCTGCTGGACTGCCTGCAGAGCGACAAGCCCGGCCGGGCCACCGCCGCGCTCCTGGCCGACCTGGTGCAGGTGGGGCTGGACAGCCGCAGCATCCGCGCCCTGATCGCCGCCAGCTCCCACCTCACCGCCGCCAAGGTGGCCGAACGCAGCGCCGAGAGCGGCGAGCACTACATCACCCGCAACCGGGCCGAGTACCGCGACATGCTGGGCAAGGCGGCCGGGGGTGGCGCGGTGCTGGGGTTCACCACCTGGATCAAGTTCAGCCTGTACGGCCTCACGCTCTCGGCCTTCTGGGCAGGCTTTGCCGCCGGCCTGAACTACGCGGCGTCGTTCGTGCTGATCATGCTGCTGCACTTCACCGTGGCCACCAAGCAGCCCGCGGTGACGGCCCCGGCCATGGTGGCCAAGCTGCGCGACATCAAGGCCACCGGCGCGGTGCGCCGCTTCGTCGACGAGGTGGCGAACCTGTTCCGCTCGCAGGTGGCCGCCATCCTGGGCAACATCGGCCTGGTGATCCCGGTGGTGCTGCTGATCAGCGCGCTGCTGCACTTCAGCACCGGCACCGCCATGATCGATGCGGACAAGGCCGAACACACGCTGCACGGGCTGGGCATCCTGGGCCCCACGCTGTTCTTTGCGGCCTTCACTGGCGTGCTGCTGTTCGCCTCCAGCATCGTGGCCGGCTGGGTGGAAAACTGGTTCGTGCTGCACAAGCTCGATTCGGCCATGGCCCACAACCCGCGCTTCACCCGGGTGCTGGGGCGCGAGCGGGCTGGCCGCTGGGCCGGCTTCATGCGGCGCAACATCTCGGGGCTGACGGCCAACATCTCGCTGGGCTTCATGCTGGGCCTCACACCGGCCTTCGCCCAGTTCTTCGGTCTGGGGCTGGACGTACGCCACGTCACGCTGTCGGCCGGGCAGATCACGGCGGCCGGCTTCGCGCTGGGGCTGGACGTCCTGACCGAGCCGGCCTTCTGGTCGGCCGTGGCGGCGGTGGTCCTGGTCGGTCCGATCAACCTCACGGTCAGCTTCTACCTGGCCTTCCAGCTCGCCCTGCGTTCGCAGAACGTCAGCCAGGTCAACCGGGCGCTGATCCGCGCGGCGCTGTGGCGGCGCCTGCGGGTGGCCCCGATGAGCTTCCTGGTGCCGCCGGCCAACCCGCCCGAGGATGACGAGCCCGCCGACCCGGCCGATGCCCCACGCCAGCCGCATGGGTGAATTCGAGCTGATCCGGCGCCACTTCCAGCGCGCAGCGCCGGCCGGCAGTGCCGTGGTGCTGGGCGTGGGCGACGACTGCGCCCTGCTGCAGCCCCCGCCGGGCGAGCTGCTGGCCATCTCCAGCGACATGCTGGTCGAGGGGCGGCACTTCGTGGCCGGCACCGATCCGCAGGCCCTGGGCCACAAGGCGCTGGCGGTGAACCTGAGCGACCTGGCGGCCATGGGCGCGTGCCCGCTGGGCTTCACGCTGGCGCTCTCGCTGCCGGCGGTGGACGACGCCTGGCTGGCCGCCTTCTCCGCCGGCCTGCTGGCCCTGGCGCAGCAGCACGCCTGCCCGCTGGTGGGCGGCGACACCACCGCCGGGCCGTTGAACCTGTGCATCACCGTGTTCGGCAGCGTGGCCCCGGGCCGGGCGCTGCGGCGCGATGCCGCGCAGGCCGGCGACGACCTCTGGCTCTCCGGCCGCACCGGTGAAGCCCGGCTGGCGCTGGAGCGGCAGTTCGGCAGGCCCTGGGCCACCGCGCTGGCGCTGTCCGGTGCCGAGGATGCCGACCTGCAGACCCGGCTGCACCGGCCCGAACCCCGCCTGGCGCTGGGCCGCGCGCTGGCCGGCGTGGCACGCGCCGCGCTCGATGTGAGCGACGGCCTGACGGGCGATCTGGGCCATGTGCTTGCCGCCAGCCGCGTGGGCGCCTGCATCGACGAAGCGATGCTGCCGATGGCACCGCCCCTGGCCCGCCTTCATGCCGACCACCGCCGCGAATGCCTGCTGCACGGTGGCGACGACTACGAACTGCTGTTCACCGCCGACCCGACCCGCCGCGCCGAGGTGGAGGCCGCGGCCCGGAGCAGCGGGACGCCGGTCACCCGCATCGGCCGCCTGGAGGCCGCGCCCGGCCTGCGCCTGCAGACCACCGACGGCCGGCTGCAGGACTGGCCGCTGCGTGGCTTCGACCATTTCGGCGCCGGGCCGTCGGACCCCGGTGCTGCCGCCTCCGGATAATCCGGCCATGCCCTTTCCCGACGCCAGCCCCATCGACCCGCCCCCGGCGCCTGCCGCCGTTCAGCCACCCGTGCTGCGTCCGACCCTGGCCTTCCTGCTGGCCCATCCGGCGCACTTCATTGCCCTGGGCGCCGGCGCCGGCCTGTCGCGGCTGGCACCCGGCACCGCCGGCACGCTGTGGGCCTGGGTGGCGTTTCTGGTGCTCGACCCGTACCTGTCGGCCCTGGGCTGGGGTGTGCTGATCGGCCTGGCCACGCTGGTGGGCTGGTGGGCCTGCACCGTCACCGCCCGCCACATGGGCCTGGCCGATTCGGGCCACATCGTGTGGGACGAGGTGGTCGCCTTCTGGCTGGTGCTGTGGCTGGTGATGCCGGCGGGCTTCTGGGGCCAGCTGGCGGCTTTTGCGCTGTTCCGTCTGTTCGATGCGGTCAAGGTCGGCCCCATGGCCTGGGCCGACCGGACCTTCAAGGGCTTCGGACCCCGGGGCGGCTTCGGCATCCTGCTCGACGACTTTGCTGCCGCCTTCTGCACCCTGCTGGTGATCGCGCTCTGGCGCTTCTGACGCCGCACCCCACGCCACCATGCCGCACGACACCGCCCTCCTGGTCGAACGCCTGGCACAGGCCCTGACGGCACGCGGCTGGATGATGGCCACGGCCGAGAGCTGCACCGGTGGACGCATCGCCGGGGCCTGCACCGACCGCGCCGGATCGAGCGACTGGTTCGAGCGTGGCTTCGTCACCTATTCCAACGCCGCCAAGACCGAACTGCTGGGCGTGCCGGCCGATCTCATTGCCGCCCACGGGGCCGTGAGCGAGCCGGTGGCGCGCGCCATGGCCGCCGGGGCACGGGCCCATGCACCGGTGCAGGTGTCGGTGGCCGTGACCGGCGTGGCCGGCCCCGGCGGCGGCAGCGCGGCCAAGCCGGTGGGCACGGTCTGGTTCGGCTGGGCCACCCCGCAGGGCGTGGAGACGGAATGTGTGAGCTTCGACGGCGACCGCGCCGCCGTGCGGCAGGCCACGGTGGCCCATGCCCTGGCCGGTCTGCTGCACCGCCTGGGCTGACCGCCGCCGGCTGATCCCATGGCCGAGCCGTTCAAGAACCTCATCTCGCCGGCCACGGTGCAGCACATGGCGCAGCACCTGGGCCGCGCCACGCCCGGCTTCGATGCCGAGCGCTTCCAGGCCCTGGCCCTGCACCAGCAGCACGAGCTGGAACTCAAGGCCCGCATCCTGCGTATCGCGGATGCCCTGACCGCCACGCTGCCGCCCGACTTCAGCACGGCCTGCGATGCGGTGGAGGCTGCGCTGGCCCCGCCCCTGCCACTGGACGAGCACGGCGAGCCGGTCACGGCCGGTTCGGCCCTGCACGCCGGCGGGCTGGCCGGCTGGAGCATCTGGGCACTGGGGGAATGGGTGGCCCGGGTCGGTGTGCCGCTGGATGCCGCGCTGTGGCCGCGCGCCCTGGCCTGTCTGCACGCGCTCACCCAGCGGTCCACCGCCGAGTTCGCCATCCGCCCTTTCCTGCAGGCGCAACCGGACCGGGTCTGGCCCACGCTGATGCAATGGAGCCGGGACCCCAGCGCCCATGTGCGGCGGCTGGCCAGCGAAGGCAGCCGGCCGCGCCTGCCCTGGGGCCTGCGCCTGCACGCCCTGGTGGCCGACCCCTCGCCCAGCCTGCCGCTGCTGCAGGTCCTGCAGGACGACCCCAGCCGCTATGTCAGGCGCAGCGTGGCCAACCACCTCAACGACATCGCGCGCGACCATCCGCAACGGGTGAGCGACTGGCTGGAGCGCCACCTGCCGGGCGCGCCCGTGCCCCGCCGCCAGCTGCTGCGCCATGCCAGCCGGGGCCTGATCAAGGCCGGCCACGGCCCGACCCTGGCCGTCTGGGGTCTGGGCGTGCCGCTGCAAGGGCAGGCCCGTTTCTCGCTGGATGCGGCACAGGCCGCCATCGGCAGCGGCATCGGCCTGCGGCTGGCACTGGTGTCCGCCGCCGACCGGCCGCAGGCGCTGGAGATCGACTACGCGGTGCACCATGCCCGAGCGCAGGGCGGCCACTCGGTCAAGGTGTTCAAGGGCTGGCGCTGCACCCTGCCGGCCCATGCCACCCTCACGCTGGACAAGCGCCACAGCCTGCGCGAGGTGACCACCCGCCGGCTCTGGCCCGGGGCGCACCGCATCGAGCTGCGCATCAATGGACAGACCGTGGGCGAGGCCGGCTTCGAGCTGCTGCCCGCGGCCGCACCGTGAAGGAACGCCCATGAACGACACGAACACCGGCGCCGGGCTCCCTGGCTTCGCCCAGCACACCATCGCCCTGCCGCATGGCCCGGCCCGAGTTGTCGTGGGAGGACAGGCCGACGGCCCGGCCCTGGTGCTGCTGCACGGTTTTCCCCAGACGCACGCGATGTGGCACCGCGTGGCGAGCCGGCTGGCCGACCGGTACCGGCTGGTGCTGCCCGACCTGCGCGGCTACGGCGCATCGGCCGCGCCACCGGACCAGCCCGACCATGCCCAGGCCAGCAAGCGGGCCATGGCGCAGGACGTGGTGGATGTGGCCACGGCGCTGGGCATCGACCGCTTCTTCCTGTGCGGCCATGACCGGGGTGGCCGGGTGGCGCACCGGCTGGCGCTGGACCATCCGCAGCGGGTGGCGCGACTGTGCGTGATCGACATCGCGCCCACGCTCGACATGTACGAGCGCACCGACATGGCCTTTGCGCGCGCCTACTACCACTGGTTCCACCTGATCCAACCGGCCCCGCTGCCCGAAACCATGATCGGCGGCAACGCACGCGCCTACCTGCATGCCAAGCTGGGCGGCTGGGGCAGCGGCGGGCTGGGCCACATCGAGCCCGAGGCCCTGCAGGCCTACGAGGCCGCGTTCTGCCGGCCCGAAGCCATCCATGCGGCCTGCGAGGACTACCGGGCCAGCGCCGGCATCGACCTGGCGCACGACCGGGCCGGCCGCGAGCAGGGCCAGCGCATCGCCTGCGACACCCTGGTGCTGTGGGGCGAGCGCGGCGTGGTGCACCGCTTCTTCGATCCGCTGGCGCTGTGGCAGGCACAGTGCGCCGGCACGGTCAGCGGCTATGCCATGCCGGCGGGGCACTTCATTCCCGAGGAACGGCCCGAGGCCACCGCCGAGGCGCTGGCCGGCTTCATGGTGTGACGGCGCTCAGGCGCCGTGGCACTTCTTGTATTTCTGGCCGCTGCCGCAGGGGCAGGGGTCGTTGCGACCGGGCGTGGGGGCCTGGCGCACCGGCCCGCTGCGCGGGCCCAGGCTGCGCCAGATCTGGTGCAGGTCGTACACCGCCCAGATGGCCGCACCGAAGGTGTTGAGGCGCTCGTCGCTCACGCTGGGCGGGCCGTCTTCCACATGCAGGTTCACGCTGGGCTTGCCGGTGTCGTCCTCGGTCAGGGCCACGATGCGATCCAGCGCCTCGTCGATCCATTCGGCGGTCTCGCGGTCGCGCACCGGCGCCCATTCCTCGCTCCAGTTCTCCACCACGAACATGAAGCCCAGCGCCCAGACCTGGGCGTAAGCCGGCAGGCCCTCGTCGTCCAGCTCGGGGCGCTCCTCGGCCGGCAGGGCGGCAATCGCCCCGCGCACGTCCATCACCTCGGGGTGGTAGCTGCGCTCGTCCTCCAGCGTCTCCACCGGGGCCTGCAGCGCGTCAACCACCTCGGCCATGCGCCGATGCCACAGATCCATGAAACGTTGGTAACGGTCGGTACTGGCGAAATGGGTGCCCTCTTCCTGCGGTACGGTGGGCAGATCGCCCACGCCCAGCAGCACCGGCAGCCACTCGGCCGGCTCCACCGGGCGGCGGGTGCAGACCAGCGCGGCCATGGCACCTTCCAGGAATTCCCATTGCGGCACTTCGTCATCGCGCTCGCGCAGCTCGTCCAGCAGCTGGTCCAGGGTGTCGAAGTCGGTCGGCTCCAGCGGGGCGAGGGTGGGCGTGGTCATGGTGGCGCAGGGGATGGGAAGCGGGGAATTGACCGGCAAAACCGTGTCAAAAGCGACGAAAAAGGCCGGCCAGTGTAGCGGGGTGCGGTGGCAAGATGCGGCCATGCTCGACCGACTCAACCAGCTCTACCCGGTGCGCTACACCGCCCTGGCCTTCTGCGTGGTGGCCAGCCTGCTCAGCCTGTTCACCCTGATCGGGTTCGGCATCGGGGGCCTGTGGTTCCTGGTGTTCACCGGCCTGAGCGTGCGGGGCTTCATGGACCTGCGGCAGACCAAGAGCTCGGTGCTGCGCAACTACCCGGTCATCGGGCACCTGCGCTTCATGCTGGAGATGGTGCGGCCGGAGATGCGCCAGTACTTCCTGGAGAGCGACACCGAGGCCACGCCCTTCTCGCGCAGCCAGCGCAGCCTGGCCTATGCGCGCGCCAAGGCCGAGACCGACAAGCGCCCCTTCGGCACGCAACTGGATGTGCATGCGGACGGGCACGAATGGATCAACCACTCCATCAGCCCGACCCGGCTCGACTCGCACGACTTCCGCATCACCATCGGCGGGCCGGACTGCACCCAGCCCTACTCGGCCAGCGTGTTCAACATCTCGGCCATGAGCTTCGGCGCCCTGTCGGCCCCCGCGATCGAGGCGCTGAACGCCGGCGCGAAGCGCGGCGGCTTTGCGCACGACACCGGCGAAGGCTCCATCTCGCAGTGGCACCGGGTGCACGGCGGTGACCTGATCTGGGAAATCGGTTCAGGCTACTTCGGCTGCCGCGACGCCCAGGGCGGTTTCGACCCCGCCCGGTTTGCCGAGCAGGCCACCGACCCGCAGGTGCGCATGATCGAGATCAAGCTGAGCCAGGGTGCCAAGCCCGGACACGGCGGCGTGCTGCCGGGCCCCAAGGTCACGCCCGAGATCGCGGCGGCGCGCGGTGTGCCGGTGGGGCAGGACTGCGTGTCGCCGGCGGCCCACAGCGCGTTCTCCACACCGCTCGAACTGATGGCCTTCGTGGCCCGGCTGCGCGAGCTCTCGGGCGGCAAGCCGGTGGGCATCAAGCTGTGCATCGGCCATGTGTGGGAATGGTTCGCCATGGTCAAGGCCATGCAGGCCAGCGGCACCACGCCGGACTTCATCGTGGTCGACGGGGCCGAGGGCGGCACCGGTGCGGCGCCGCTGGAGTTCACCGACCATGTGGGCGCGCCGCTGCAGGAAGGTCTGCGGCTGGTGCACAACACGCTGGTGGGGGTGAACCTGCGCGAGCGCATCCGCATCGGCTGCGCCGGCAAGGTGATCAGCGCCTTCGATGTGGCCCGTGCCATGGCGCTGGGAGCCGACTGGTGCAACAGCGCGCGCGGCTTCATGTTCGCCCTGGGCTGCATCCAGGCCCAGACCTGCCATACCGGTCGCTGCCCCACCGGCGTGACCACCCAGGACCCCCTGCGCCAGCTGGCCCTGGTGGTGCCCGACAAGGCCACCCGGGTGTTCAACTTCCACCAGAACACGCTCAAGGCGCTGCAGGAGCTGGTGCAGGCCGCCGGCCTGCGGCACCCAGGGGAGATCGGCGCCCACCACCTGGTGCGCCGGCTCAATGCCAACGAGGTGAAGCTGCTGTCCAACCTGCTGCCCACCGTGGCACCCGGTGCACTGCTGGGCGACACCGGCCCGGCCAGCGGCCTGCACCCGGCCTTCACCACCTGGTGGGCCCGCAGCCGGGCCGAGACCTTCTCGCTGGAATGACCGCCTTGCCTCAGAGGCGGCGGGCGTCGTCGGCCAGCACCTCTTCGCGCTCTACCTGACCGGCCGCGTTGTAGTGGCGGCGCCGCAGCAGCTCGCCGCCGGGGCCGTGCTCGTCGTCGCGCAGGCGCTGGCCCTTGGAGCCGAAGTAGCGCTGCCAGCCCCACAGGCGGCCGAATCGCTCGGTGTTGACCGCGGCGGGCTGGCCGTTCTCCCAGAAGCTGCGCGTCAGGCGCTCCTCGTGCCGGCCCTGGCGGCGGATCTGCTGGTCCAGCTTGAGCTGACCGTTGAGGTACCACTGCCGCAGGCGCTGCTCGCGGCCCTGGGCCCAGACCACCTCCTGGGTCAGCTGACCGCTGTCGGCCCACTCGCGGCCGGTGCCTTCGCGGCCCTCGAAAGTGTCGGCCGGGCGCTCGATCAGCACCGTCTCCGAACGCAGCCGGCCGGAGGGGTAGTACACCCGCTTGATGCGACGATCCGGCTCGCCGGCCTTCTGCTCGTAGGCCTCCGAACGGATGACCGCGCCGTTGTCCCCCACCACGGTGAGCTCGCGCAGCACGCCGGACTGGAAGGTGACGGTGCCCAGGGTGCGGGCAGCGTCGCGCTGCAGGGTGGTCTGGCGGGGCTTGCCGTCGTGGCCGCAGAGGTCCAGATCTTCCGGGATCAGGTGCACCGGGGCGCAGCGCAGCTCGGTCGGGCGGCCGTCGGGCAGGCGCACCAGCGAGAACTGCACCTTGGCGCCGGTGACGAACTGCAGCCGCTCCAGCGCGCCGTTGTCGTGGAAGGTCTTCTGCGGCCCGACCGGGGTCCCGGCCTCGAGCATGGCTTCGCTGCGCAGCACGCCCCTGGCGTCGAAGCGGCGCACGATGCCGTCGCGCTGCCCCAGGCTGTTGAGCTTGAACTCCTCGCGGCTGCCGTCGGGTGCGGTACAGCGCAGCGCACCGCCGCCCAGGGGTTCGCAGCGGGTGCCCGCAGGGGCGTCGGCAGCCGCCAGCGGCCCGGCCGCCCACAGCGCCAGCAGGGGCAGGATCACGCGGGCTAGGACGGCTCGGGGGACAAGTCGGGCAGCGGTTCGGGATTCCATTGGCGGCTCACGCAAACACCCAGCCGGCTCAGGCGACGCGCCATGCACAGCACGGCAGCGTCCTTGCTCAGGAGCGTGGCGCGGTGGGCCACGGCCAGGTCGATGAACTTCTGATCATCGGCATCCTTGCAGGTAAACGGCGCCTTTGCAGCCGTGGGGACAAGCCGCACCAGGGCATCGAAGCGCGCCAGCGCCGTCGCCCGCTGCGCCGACGCCTGGGGCGCGCGGCGCAGGATCTGCGGATAGTCCAGCACCCGCCGCCATTCCTCGCGGGTGGGTTCGGTGGCCAGCCATTGCAGGCGGCCCTGTTCCAGCGCCTGGCGCAGCGGCGCGACGGCCGGGTCGTCGAACACCAGCAGATCCAGGGCGATGTTGGTGTCGAGCACCACCGGGGTGGCAGGCGCCATGGTCACTCGGGTGCCGGGGTGCGCGGCTGGCGCGCCTGCAGGTCGAAGCGGAACAGCCGGCATTCGATCGGGCCGTTCCACAGCGGCACCCGGCGCGACTCCTTGAAACGCATGCGGCCCGGCAGCTTGAGGTCGGGCGTGAGCAGCCAGGCGGTCCAGCCGGCGTAGTGGCTTTTCCAGTGTGCGGCCAGCCGCTCGAAGAACTCGGAGGCATCGGCGCCGTCGCTCATCTGGGCGCTCTCGCGGCCTTGCGGCTCGGCCGGCGCCACGGCCGGTCGGGCCCCCACGGTGAAGGTGCGGGGGGCACGGCTGCGGGCCCGCTCGGCCGCGTTCTGGCCAGCCACACCGGCTGCTGCGATGCGCTCGCCGTAGGGCGGGTTGAGCAGCAGCACGCCGGGGCGGGGCGTGGGCGGCATGCGCTGCAGAGCGTCGCCGCCGCGCAGGTCGAGCGCATGGGCCACGCCGGCGCGTTCGGCGTTGCGCTGGGCGAAGTCGACCATGCGGAAGGACACGTCGCTGCCGAACACCAGCGGGGCGCGGCCCTCGGGCCAGGTGCGCTGCGCCAGTACCGCCTGCTCGCGCAGGCCCTGCCACACATGGGCCTGGTAGGGCAGCAGCTTCTCGAAGGCAAAACGGCGGTTGAGGCCAGGCGCGATGCGCAGCGCCATCTGCGCCGCCTCGATGGCCACGGTGCCGCTGCCGCAGCACGGGTCGTACAGCGGAGCGATGTCGTCCAGGGATTCGGCGGTGGCACCGTTCCAGCCGGTGGCGGCGATCATGGCGGCGGCCAGGGTTTCCTTCAGCGGGGCGTCGCCCTTGTCCTCGCGCCAGCCGCGCTTGAACAGCGGTTCGCCCGAGGTGTCGATGTAGAGCGTCACCGTGTCGGTGGTCAGGTGGGCGTACAGGCGCACATCGGGCCAGGTGGTGTCGACGCTGGGGCGTTCGCCCCGCTTGGCGCGGAAGCGGTCGCACACCGCGTCCTTGATCTTCAGCGCCGCGAAGTTCAGGCTGGTCAGCGGGCTGTGCTGGGCCGTGACCTCGACCTTGATGGTCTGCTTCGGGGTGAACCAGATCTCCCAGGCCACCTCGGAGGCCGCGTCGTACAGGTCCTGCTCGCTGCGGTAGCCGCCATGCCACAGCCGCACCAGCACCCGCTGGGCCAGCCGGCAGTGCAGGTTGAGCTGCAGGGCATCGCGCCAGGACGCCTGCAGCGACACGCCGGCCCGGGCCTTGTAGACCCGCTCGGCACCGGTGATGCGCTGCACCTCGTCGGCCAGAAAATCCTCGACGCCGGCGGCGCAGGGCAGAAAGAGATGGAGCTGGTTCAAAGAGATTTCCGAAGATTGGCCGGCGCGATGCGCAGCGCCTCGCGGTATTTGGCGACCGTGCGGCGGGCACATTCGATGCCCTGCTCGCGCAGCAGGTCGGAGAGCTGGTTGTCGGACAGCGGCTTGCCGGGTTCTTCGGAGGCAATGAACTGCTTGAGCAGCGCACGCACCGCCGTGCTGGAGGCATTGCCGCCGGTCTCGGTGCCCAGGCTGGAGCCGAAGAAGTATTTCAGTTCGTAGGTGCCGAACGGCGTGGCCATGTACTTGGCGGTGGTCACCCGGCTGATGGTCGATTCGTGCAGGCCCAGCTCGTCGGCGATCTCGCGCAGCACCAGCGGGCGCATGGCGAGCTCGCCGTGCATGAAGAAGTTGCGCTGGCGCTCGACGATGGCGCTGGACACCCGCAGGATGGTGTCGAAGCGCTGCTGGATGTTCTTGATGAACCAGCGCGCTTCCTGCAGCCGCTGCTGCATGGCAGCATGACCGCCATCGCCGCTGCCGCCGCGGTTCTGCCGCAGCGCGCCGGCGTACACGTCGTGCACCCGCAGGCGCGGCATGACGTCCGGATTGAGCGATACCTTGAAGCCACGCCCGGCGCGCTCGACGATCACGTCGGGCACCACCACGTTGCGCTCCACATCGACGAAACGGCGTCCGGGCTTGGGCTCCAGCCGCGCAATCAGGCCGAGGGCGGAGCGCACCGTCTCGTCGTCGGCGCCGGTCAGGGCGCACAGGCGCTTGATGTCGCGCTTGGCCATGAGCTCCAGCGGATGCCCGACGATGGCCAGCGCCGCGCGGGCCACCGGCGTGTTGCGCTGCTCCAGCACCTGCAGGCGCAGGCATTCGGCCAGGTTGCGCGCGCCCACGCCGGTCGGCTCCATGTGCTGCAACCACTGCAGGGCAATGGAGAGGCGCTGCACGGTGGCCTCCTGCAGGGCCAGGGCCGCATCGGCATTGACCGCCGTGTCGGTGCCCTCCAGGTGCATCAGGCCCAGGGCCAGGGCGGGCAGGTCTTCCTCGAGGTAGCCGTCGTCGTTGAGCGACTCGATCAGATACACCAGCGCGCGCAGGTCTTCTTCCGAGATGCGCAGGCAGCGCGCCTGGTCGTGCAGATGGGACTGCAGCGTGACCGGGATGCTGGCGAGGTCGGCCGCGCTGGCGGTGTCGTCGTCGGCATCGTTGCGCTGGCGGGCCGGCGCATCGCCGCCCCACTCGCTGTCGTCCGGCACGATGTCGACCGTGCCGTCACCCTCCCAGCTCTCGTCCACCGGGGTGTCGCCGTCCAGCCGGCCCTCCAGCGCTTCGGCGGCGGCTTCGCCGCTGTCCGGCGCGCTGTCGGACACCGCATCGGTCGGGCGATCGGGGGCCGGGGCCAGCACCGCATCGGCGATCTGCTCGCCGGCGCTCACCGGCGCGTCGACCTGCTCGACGCCGAAGGCCTCTCGCTCGGCCGAGTCGTCGGAGCGTTCGAGGAACGGGTTCTCGTCGAGCATCTGCTCGACTTCCTGCGCCATCTCCAGCGTGGACAGCTGCAGCAGCCGGATGGACTGCTGCAGCTGGGGCGTGAGCGCCAGGTGCTGCGAGACCCGAAGCGACAGTCCTTGCTTCATCGCTCGGCCGCCGCGCCGGGCCGCCCCCAGCCAGGCCGCGCCCCCTCGGGGGGCAGCGCAGTACACGGAGTGACAAGCGTGGGGGTCATGTTCACATCCGGAAATGTTCGCCGAGGTAGACCCGGCGCACGTCGGCGTTCTCCACGATCTCGGCCGGCGTGCCGCTGGTGAGCACATGACCGTCGTTGATGATGTAGGCCCGATCGCAGATGCCCAGGGTCTCGCGCACGTTGTGGTCGGTGATGAGCACGCCGATGCCGCGCGACTTGAGGAAACCGATGATGCGCTGGATCTCGATCACCGCGATCGGGTCGATGCCGGCGAAGGGCTCGTCGAGCAGGATGAAGCGCGGGTTGGTGGCCAGCGCCCGGGCGATCTCGACCCGACGGCGCTCGCCGCCCGACAGCGCCGGGGCCGGCGAATCGCGCAGGTGGTCCACATGCAGTTCACGCAGGAGCTCGTCCAGCCGCTGGTCCACCACCGCCCGGGACAGGGGACGGCCGTCATCGTCTTCCTGCAGCTCCAGCACCGCCCTGACGTTGTCGGCCACCGACAGCTTGCGGAAGATCGAGGCCTCCTGCGGCAGGTAGCCCAGCCCCAGACGCGCACGGCGGTGGATGGGCTGGCGCTCGATGGGCTGGCCGTCGAGCAGGATCTGCCCGCCATCGGACCGCAGCAGCCCCACCAGCATGTAGAACGAGGTGGTCTTGCCCGCGCCGTTGGGGCCGAGCAGGCCCACCACCTCGCCCTTGAACACGGCGAGCGACACGTCCTTGACCACCAGGCGGCTGCCGTAGGACTTCTTGAGGCCCCTGGCCTCCAGGCGGCTGACCGATGCGGTGGCCGTCAAGGACGACCTCCGTCGATCTGGCGGCTCGGCTGCAGGGTGGCGCCGTCCGCAGCGGGCCGTGCCGGCGGCGTGGCGCCGGCGGCGGGCGGCTTGGGGTTGGGCGTCAGCATGGCCCGCACGCGTCCGGACGGGTTGCCCGGGCTGCGGGCGGCCTCGCCGCCGTCCACGGTGAACACGTCGGTGGTGTTGTTGTAGACGATGACATTGCCCAGGGTCTCGTCGTTGAGCTGGGTGCCCTTGAAGCGGCGCATCACGGCATCACCGGTGAACTTCACCGTGTCGGCGCGGCTGTCGTAGTCGATGCGCAGGGCTTCTCCCTCGATGAATTCGTCGACGCCCTCGCGCTTCTGGCGGAAGAAGGCCCGCTGCCCGGTGGCCACGCCGAACTGGTTGCCGGCCGTGTCCTGCCGCACCTCCACCCGGGCGCCCCGGATGACGATGGTGCCCTTGGTGATGATGACGTTGCCGGTGAAGACGCTGGTCTGACGGGCATCGTCGTACCGCAGCGCATCGGCCTCGGCGTTCATGGGCTTGTCGCGGTCGGCCTTTTCGGCCCGGGCCGCCGGCGAAGCGCACAGGGCGGCCAGCAGGCACCAGACCGGCAGGCGGGAGACGCTCGAAAAAAGGAATGCAGGCATGGTCGTCCAGGGCACGAAACTTGCATGCATTGTAACGACGAGGCCCCGTCAAGACGGGGCCCCGGCAGAGAGAAAAACGCAGGGCGTCAGGCTTTGCGCACCTCGGCGATCAGGGCGCTGGCCACCGTGAGCGTGCGCGGACCCTGGCCGCTGATGTAGTAGCGGCCTGCCACGCCCATGGCCGGCGTGCCTTCGACCGCATACGCCTCCTGCAAGGCCGCAGCCTGCTGGGCCTTGGTGGTGACGGCGGCCGAGTTGAAGATCTCGGTGAACTTGGCACGGTCCACACCCTGCTTGGCCACCCAGTCGGTGATGGGACCGGCCGTGGTCAGCGGCAGACGTTGGCCATGGATGGCCTCGAACACCTTGGCATGCAGGGCCTTCACCTGGTCCATGGCTTCCAGCGTGTAGTACAGGCGCTGCATGGGCACGAAGGCCGGGCTGAAGGCCACCGGCACGCGGCGCACCGTCACATAGGCGGGCTGACGGGCGATCCATTCTTCGAAGGCAGGCTCGAAGTTGGCGCAATGGATGCAGCTGTAGGCGAAGAACTCCACCACCTCGACCTGGCTGGGCGGCGCCTGCACCGGCGCCGGCTTGGCCAGACGCTGGTAATCGGTGCCTTCCTTGGGGGCGACGCGCTGGGCGAAGGCCGGCAGGGCGACGCTGCCGGTCAGGGTGACGGCACCGGCGGCCAGCAGAGAGCGGGAGAAATCACGGCGTTGCATGCGTAGGGGCTCCTGAAGGGAATGGCGTTTGGGCGGAGATGGCCCGGCAAAAGTTCCCGTATGACCGTTCGTCAGCGCTGGACGCGCACCAGGGCGGACTCCACACCGTTCACGTTGAGCTGCTCCTGGGTGAGTTCGGCCAGGGCCTTCTGGGTGAAGGGGCCCACGCGCACCCGGTAGACGGTGCGGCCGTTCTGCTCGCGCTCGCTGACCTGGGCATCGATGCCCATCATGGCCAGCTTGGCGCGCTGGGTCTCGGCGTCTTCCGGGGTGCGGAAAGCACCCGCCTGCACAAAATAGTTGAACGGGTCCAGACCGGGTGCCGCGGCCGCCGTGGGCGGGGTGGCGGCACCGGCGGCCGGTGCCTGACCGGCACGCTGCTGCATCAGATCCCCCAGCGGGTCGGTCGGGGTCTTGCCACCGGCAGCCGGTGCGGCGGCAGGCGCCGGCAGGGGCTTGCCGTCGGCCGGCGGCACCGACACCGCTCCGGCGGAAGCATCGCTCCCGGCGGGCACGGCCGGTGCGGCCGGGGCCGAACCCGGTGTGCGGGTGGCCGCCGCATTCGGGTTCCAGCCCTTGTTGCGCTCGGCTTCCTTGGCATCGGCACCGGCATCGCGGGACAGGCCCCGGTCCACGAAGGGCACCGGCACCTTGGTCACGTAAACGGCCACGGCCAGTGCGGCGCCCAGCCCCACCAGCAGGCCGGCGACGAAGCCGATGAGGGTGCCGCCCAGGGCGTGTCGGGGACGGGAAACGGGAGTCTTCTTCATCGTGGGTGGGCCCTTACATCTTCTGCGGGGCACTCACACCCAGCACAGCCAGACCATTGTGCAACACCTGCGCGGTGGCAGCGACCAGGGCCAGTCGGGCCCGCTTGACCGCCTCGTCGTCCACCAGGATGCGTTCGGCGTCGTAGTAGCTGTGGTAGGCCGCCGCCAGTTCACGCAGGTAGAAGGTGACGTCGTGCGGCGCAAAGTCGCGTGCGGCGTCGCTGAGCATGCCCGGGTAGCGGGCCAGCAGCAGCATGAGCGACTGGGCGGCCGGGGTGTCCAGGGCCGCGAGGTCGGCCTCGCGCAGCGAGGCCACGTCGCCGCCCCAGCTGGCCAGCACCGAGCAGATGCGGGCATGGGCGTACTGCACGTAGTACACCGGGTTGTCGTTGTTCTTCTGGACCGCCAGATCCACATCGAAGGTGTATTCGGTGTCGGGCTTGCGGCTGAGCAGGAAGAAGCGCACCGCGTCCTTGCTGGTCCATTCGATCAGGTCGCGCAGCGTCACGTAACTGCCGGCGCGCTTGCTGATCTTGACCTCTTCGCCACCGCGCACCACGCGCACCATGGTGTGCAGCACGTAGTCGGGGTACCCGGGCGGGATGCCCACGCCCGCCGCCTGCAGCCCGGCACGCACCCGCGCGATGGTGCCGTGGTGGTCGGTGCCCTGGATGTTGATGACCTTGGTGAAGCCGCGCTCCCACTTGGCGATGTGGTAGGCCACGTCGGGCACGAAGTAGGTGAACGAGCCGTCGGACTTGCGCATGACGCGGTCCTTGTCGTCGCCGTAGTCGGTGGACTTCAGCCACAGGGCACCGTCCTGCTCGTAGGTCTTGCCGGCGGCCACCAGCCGGTTCACCGCCGCTTCCACCCGGCCGCTGGTGTAGAGGCTGGATTCGAGGTAGTAGTGGTCGAACTTCACCTGGAAGGCCTGCAGGTCCAGGTCCTGCTCGTGGCGCAGGTAGGCCACGGCGAACTGGCGCATGCCGTCGAGGTCGTTCACATCGCCGCTGGCGGTGAATTCGCGGTCATCGGCCTTGACCGTCTTCCTGGCCAGGAAGTCGTTGGCGATGTCCTGGATGTAGTCGCCGTTGTAGGCCGCCTCGGGCCAGCCGGCATCGCCGGGCTTCAGGCCCCGGGCGCGCAACTGGGTGCTGGTGGCGAGCGTCCCGATCTGCACGCCGGCGTCGTTGTAATAGAACTCGCGCCACACCTCCCAGCCCTGGGTGGCATAGAGGTTGCAGATGGCATCCCCCAGTGCGGCCTGGCGTCCGTGGCCCACATGCAGCGGGCCGGTGGGGTTGGCAGAGACGAACTCCACCATCAGGCGCTGGCCGTTCGCGGGCTGGCTGCCGAAGGCGGCGCCAGCCTGCAGCACCTCGCGCACGATCTGCTGCTTGGCCTCGGGCTTGAGGCGGATGTTGATGAAACCGGGGCCGGCGATCTCGATGTCGGCCACCCACTGCTGGTAGACCGGCTGGGCCAGCAGCGCCGTGCGCAGCGATTCGGCCACGGCGCGCGGGTTGAGCTTGAGCGGCTTGGCCAGCTGCATGGCAGCGGTGACAGCAAAGTCGCCGTGGGCCGCCACCTTGGGCGATTCGAAGGCAGCGCGGGCACCGGCGCCGGGAGACAGCTGTTCCAGTTCGGCGGCCAGGCCGGCCAGCAGGTCGTTCTTGATGGTGAGCATAGAGGCCGGATTTTAGGCGGCGGCCCCCAGATGCTCCCGCGCTGCGGCCTTCACCGCCGCCGTCAGGCGCTGGGCCGACGGCGGCTCGTGCGCCCAGTGCTGCCAGTACAGCGCCACGTCCACCGTGGCGCCCGGCAGCAGTTCCTGCAGTTCGGGGCGGTGCCGCAGGTTCTGCTCGGGCACCATGCCCCAGCCCAGCCCCAGGCCGATGGCGGTCTCGAAGGCGTCCACCGCCGGCACGAAGTGGCGCGGGTAATGGACGTCCTTCAACCCGAAGTGCTGGGCCAGAAAGGCGTCCTGCAAGGCGTCCTTGCGGTTGAAGATCACCGCCGGCCAGGCCAGCAGCCGGTGCGCCGACACCGCGCCGCGCGGGGTGCGGCAGCGCTGCACCACCGACGGGGCAGCCACGCAGCGGTAACGCATGACCCCCAGCGGCTCGGCCACGCAGCCACGCATCGGCTCGGCCAGGGTGGTGACACAGCCGATCACGTCGCCGCCCTTGAGCGCATCGTGGGTGTGGTCCTGGTCGTCGATCACCACCTCCAGCGTCAGCCGGTGGCGCAACAGCAAGGGCGTGACGGCGGGCAGGAACCAGCTGGCCACCGAGTCGGCATTGATGGCCACGCTCAGGTTCTGCCAGGCACCGCGCCCGGTCTCGGGCGCGCCGCGCAGCCCCGACAGGAGATCCGCCTCCATCAGCCGCACCTGCCGCACATGGCCCAGCAGCGCTTGCCCGGCGGCCGTGGCGTGCACCTGCTTGCCGCGCACCAGCAGGCGCTGGCCGAGTGCGTCTTCGAGCGAGCGGATGCGCAGCGAGACGGCCGCCACCGTCAGCGACAGCTGCCGCGCTGCCGCCGCAAAGCTGCCGGTGTCGGCCACAGCGGCCAGGGCGTCGAGTTGGCGGGCGTCCAGCATGGTGAGGCAACGTAACTGGTCAAGAAAATCTTGATGGAATGTAGAAACAGCTAATTCAGTTTAAATCAGGTCGCCTTCCGGGCACCATGCGGACATGCCTGTTTCCACAGGCCCTTTTTTTCCCGGATGTTTGTCATGGTTCTCACTGTCCCCACCTTCACCGCCGGCATGGTGCTCAGCCTGTCGCTCATCATGGCCATCGGCCCCCAGAACGCGCACGTGCTGCGCATGGGCCTGCAACGCCAGCACCTGTGGATCACCGTGGCCGTCTGTGCCCTGGCCGACATCGTGCTCATCGGGCTGGGCGTGCTGGGCCTGGCCCAGCTCGGCGGCCTGTCGGACAAGCTGCAGGGCGCGCTCATCGGCGCCGGCGTGCTGTTCCTCGGCGTGTACGGCTGGCAGGCCTTCCAGCGCTTCCGCCAGCCCGTCCTCCAGGCACCGGCCGGCCAGGGCGCCGTGACCGGCCCGGCACCCACCAGCCGCCGCCAGGCCGTGCTCTCGGCGCTGGCCTTTTCATGGCTCAACCCGCACGCCTGGCTGGACACCGCCGTGCTGATCGGCACCGCCTCGCTGGCCTATGGCGAAGCCAGCCGCAGCTTCGGCCTGGGTGCGGCCGCCGGTTCGGTGGTGTGGTTCCTGGTGCTGGGCTGCGCCGCCTTCTGGCTCGGCCGGCGGCTCAATTCGCTGCGCATCTGGCGCCTGCTGGACGGCGCCGTGGCGCTGATGATGTGGGGCACGGCGGCCTGGCTGCTGGCCTCGCTGGTCTGAGGCGGGCCGCCGCACCCTCGCGCCGGATCAGGTGTGGAAGGTGCCGGTCATGCGCCCCTGACTGAACACCAGCGGACTGGGCTGGTCTTCGGAGAACGGGAACGGCAGGGAGTGCAGGTAGCCGTTGAGGGTGACCACGCCATCGGCCTCCGAGTAACTGATCATCGACATGTGGGTCTGCGAGCCATCGCGGCTCTTCATGAACAGGGTGTTGCCCGGATTCACGATGTCGATGTTCTGGTTGGCCACGGCCCTGAAATGAACGGGCGCCGGTGAACCGGTCTGCGTGAACTGGAACTGGACATTGCCCTGGTTGACCGGCTTCACGGGCGTGCCGTTGACCGTCAGCCCGGTCCACTCCCACTGGTCCAGCGTGACCGTGAACAGGCCATTGTTCACGCCGATGTTGATGTCTGCCATGAAGACTCCTTGGGTGGTTTTCCGACCCGGGCGGCTTTTCGGTCCGGGCCGTATGAATGGCCACTGACGCCGCTCCGGGACGGATCGGCGACTGCAATGACCACCGGGGCGGTGTACCTCCGCACCTGCGGCGATGTCCTCATGGAAGCATCAAGAATGCAGCACCCGGGGCTCGGGCGATACCGATGCCAGGCGCAGGTCAGCGCCCCGCCCAGTACTCCGCCCGCCCGTATTCGTGCTTGAGGAAGTCGATCCACAGGCGCACCCGCAGGGCCAGGTGGCGGCGCTGGGGGAACAGGGCGTAGATGCCGTTGGGCGGTGCGGCAAAGTCGTCCAGCACGCTCACCAGCCGGCCGGCGCGGATGTCGGCTTCCACCTCCCAGGTGCTGCGCCAGGCGATGCCCTGGCCGCTCAGGCACCACTCGTGCAGCACCTGACCGTCGCTGCAGTCCAGCGGGCCGCCGGGGCGCAGGTGCACGATTTCCCGGCCGCTGCCCGAGCTGGCCGGCATCGAGAAGGCCCAGCCCCGGGTCTGCGAGGCATCGCTGGACAGGGTGAGGCAGTCGAAGCGCACCAGATCGGCCGGGGTGGCCGGCCTGCCGTGACGCTGCAGGTAGGCCGGCGCGGCCACGCACAGGCGGCGGTTGTCCGCCAGGCGCACGCTCACCAGGGACGAGTCGGGCAGATCGCCCACCCGCACCGCGCAGTCATAACCCTCGCCGGCCACGTCCACCACCCGGTCGGACAGGTTCAGGCTGAGCGTGACCTCCGGGTGCAGTTCGCGAAAGCGCGGCACCAGCGGCGCCACATGGCGGCGACCAAAGCCGGCCGGTGCGGTGATGCGCACATGCCCGCTGGCCTTGACGCCGCCGGCGCTCACGCTGGCCTCGGCGTTGGACAGGTCGGTCAGCAGGCGCTGGCAGTCCTCCAGAAAGGCGCTGCCTTCGTGGGTGAGGGTGATGCGCCGCGTGGTGCGCACCATGAGCTTGACGCCCAGCCGGGCTTCCAGGGCGTCGATGCGGCGACCGATGATGGCCGGGGCCACGTTTTCCTGGCGGGCGGCCGCCGTGAGGCTGCCCCGCGAAGCCACGGCCACGAAGGTTTCCAGTTGCTTGAGCTTGTCCACCGGGGCAGGTTACCGCACCCGGCGGGGGAGCACACAGGGCTGGCGATATTGACAAGGGCCCTGTCGCCCCGACAATGGCTCGCATACACGGAGGGGTAAGGAGTTTCATGGCCATGACGGGCACTGCGCTGCCGGACGTCGTGTCGCCTTCTGCGCGCCTCGCGGCGCAGGCCGAAGGCCGCACCGGGGACGACGCCGGGCTGCAAGACGGGCGGGATGCAACGGCATTCAGCCTGCGCCGCCGCTTTGCCCTGGCCAGCCTGGTGGTGATCACCGTGATCGCCGTCGGTCTGGGCTGGATGCTCTCGCGGGTGCTGACCGAACGCATGCTGCAGCGCGAGGCCGAGGTGACGATGCATTTCGTGCAGAACGTGCTGAGCACCGACAACACCTGGCTGTACTTCCGCCGCCCGGACGACCCGCTGCTGCGGGCAGCGTTCCTGCAGTCGATGCGCCACATCGTGACCATGCGCGAATCGGTGCGGGGCAACGCCTACGACCTGCGCGGTCATGTGCTGTGGTCCACCGACGCCGAGCTGATCGGTCAGAGCTTCGAGCACAACGCCGAACTGGCCGAAGCGCTGCACGGCCAGATCGTGGTGGAGGCCGACGTCACCGAGCCCGGCCAGTTCAGCAAGGCCGAGCACCAGGGTCTGTTGCATCGGGGCGCCTTCTTTGTGGAGACCTACTTCCCGGTGCGCGACCCCCAGAGCGGCGCCGTGCTGGGCGTGATCGAGATCTACAAGATCCCCGAGAAGCTCTCCAGCGACATCCACCAGGGCCTGCGGCAGCTGTGGCTGGCCTGTTTCGGGGGCGCGGTGCTGCTGTTTGCGGTGCTGTACTGGATCGTGGCGCGGGCCGACCGTCTGATCACCCGGCAGCAGCAACGGCTGGCCGAGGCCCAGCGCACCGCATCCACCGTGGAGCTGGCCAGTGCGGTGGCGCACAGCCTGCGCAACCCGCTGGCGTCCATCCGGTCGGCGGCCGAACTGCTGCAGGACGGCGCGGGCCGCCCGGAGGATGTGCGCGAGCTCAGCGGCGACATGATCGAATCCGTCGACCGGGCCAACCGCTGGATCACCGAGCTGGTGCATGTGGCCCAGGCCCCGCAGCTGCACCCGCAGGCCGTGGACCTGGTGTCGCTGGTGCAGACCTGCCTGCAGGAAATGGCCGGAGAGCTGGCACGCCGGCACATCCAGCTACGGGTGGAACCCACCGATCCGTTGCCGGTGCTGGCCCACAGCGCCACGCTGCGGCAGGCCCTGCTCAGCATCATTGCCAATGCGGCCGAAGCCATGCCCCACGGCGGCCGGCTGGAGGTGGGCTGGACGCAGACCGACGGCCTGCGGGGCGTGCACCTGAGCGACAACGGCACCGGCCTGTCGCCGGAAGCGCGGCAGCGCCTGTTCCAGCCGTTTGCCAGCAGCAAGGTCGGCGGCCTGGGCATGGGCCTGGCGCTGGTCAAGCGCATGGTGGCGCAATGGCAGGGCGAGCTGCTGGTCACCGCCGAACAACCCCGTGGCACCCGGGTGGAGATCCGGCTGCCACACCCGCCCGGCCCCGTCGCGGGCCGCTGACCCGGAGCGCCCATGGCGACCCTGCTGGTGATCGAGGACGAACCTGCGCTGGCCCGCCACATGGCGCGCTACCTGCGCCAGTACGACCATGTGGTGGAAGTGGCCAACGACGGACCGTCGGGCCTGGAGGCGGCCCGGCGGCTGCAGCCCGATCTGGCGATCGTGGATTTCCAGCTGCCCGGCCTGGACGGACTGACCCTCATACGCGAACTCAACCGCGACCCTCTGCGCATCCGCACGGTGATGGTTTCGGGCCATGCCAATGTGGCGGTGGCGGTGCAGGCCATGAAGGCCGGATCATCCGACCTGCTGACCAAGCCGGTGCCGCTGCGCAGCCTCAAGCAGGCGGTGGACCGGGCGCTGGAGGAGCCGCTGCAGCCCCCGGGCGAGCCGCCCCGCTCGACCGCCATGGCGCACGCGATCCTGGGTCATTCGAGACCCCTGTCCGGCCTGCGTGAACAGGTGTCGGCCCTGGCCCGGCAGGAGCCCGGCGACGGATCGGCGGTGCCACCGATCCTGTTCTGCGGCGAAACCGGTTCGGGCAAGCTGCACGCGGCGCGCGCAGCCCACGCCACCGGACCCCGCGCGGCCGAACCCTGGGTGGAGATCGACTGCCTGGCCCTGCACCAGGGGCTGGACGCCGAGATCGCCGCCGGCGCGCCCGGTGGTGGCACGGTCTTTCTGAAGGATGTCGGCGACCTCGACGAGTCGGGACAGGTCAGCCTGCTGCACATGCTCGAGCGGCGCCAGTTCCGGCTCCCCCGGGGCGGCGTGGAACCGCTGCGGGCCCGCATCATGGCCGCCACGCGGCACGACCTGGATGCCCTGGTGCGCCAGGGCCGGTTCAAGGCCGAACTGCTCTACCGGCTGCAGGGCTGTGCCGTCCGGGTGCCGCCGCTGCGGGCCTGCACCGACGACCTGGCGCTGCTGGCGCGGCACTTCGTGGCGCTGCACACCGGCCGGTACCGGTTGCCGGCGATGCAGCTGTCACCGGCGGCCGAAGCGGCGCTGATGATGCACAGCTGGCCGGGCAACCTGCGCGAACTCGGCAACGTCATCGAGCGGGCCGTGATGATCTGCCCGGGCGGCCGGGTGGACGCGTCCCACCTGCTGCTGCCGACCGATCCCGCACCGTCGTCGTTCGGCGCCTTGTCCGAGCTCAGCGACTGCCTGCGCACCGACGAGATGGACCGCGCGGGGCTGGTGCGGGCGCTGGAGGAGCATCGCTGGGATCTGCATCTCACGGCCCGCATGCTGCAGATCGAGCCCGACCAGCTGCAGCGGCGCATGGACCGCCACGGGCTCTACGGGCCGACCTGATTACATCGATAAAAGTTGCGAATCCCTCGCTTTGGAGGGTCTGAATCGCTGCGCTGGTTGCGAATACAGTCCATGGTATGGACCAACCCCGCGCCGTGCTCTTCGATGCCTATGGAACGCTGTTCGACGTGTACAGCGTCGGGCTGCTGGCCGAACAGCTGTATCCGGGGCTGGGCTCGGCCATCTCGCGCCAATGGCGCGACAAGCAGATCGAATACACCCGGCTGGTGACCACCAGCAACCACGGCGAGCACTACAGCCCGTTCTGGGACCTGACCGAGCGCGCGCTGCGCCACACCCTCAAGACCCTGGTGCCCCAGGCCCGCACCGACTGGGCCGCCCATGCGCCTCAGGCCACGCGGCTGATGAACCAGTACCGGCATCTGTCGGCATTCCCCGAAAACAGGGACGTGCTGCAGGCCCTGCGCGAGCGCGGCATCACCACCGGCATCCTGAGCAACGGCGACGCCGACATGCTGGGCATCGCGGTGCGCAGCGCGGGCCTGGACGGCCTGCTCGACCATGTCATCAGCGTCGATCCGATCCGCCTGTACAAGACCCATCCCCGGGCCTACGCCCTGGGCGAAGCCGCCACCGGCCTGAAGGCAGGCCAGGTGCTGTTCGTCAGCAGCAATGCCTGGGACGCACTGGCCGCCGGCTGGTACGGCTATCGCACCCTGTGGGTGAACCGCCAGAATCTCGCCTTCGAGGAACTGGACACCCAGCCCGAACGCACCGCCAGCTCCCTGCGCGGCGTGCTCGACTTCTTTTCCTGATCCACCCATCCCACCTCAACCCACCACCACCATGACCCAGCGCACCACCATCCACGGCCTGCAAGTGGCCACCGAGCTGTTCGATTTCGTCAACCAGAAAGTGCTGCCCGGCACCGGCATCGACCAGGCCGCCTTCTGGAAAGGCTTCGACCAGATCGTGGCCGACCTGGCGCCCAAGAACGCCGCCCTGCTGGCCGAGCGCGACCGCCTGCAGGCCGAGCTGGACAAGTGGCACAGCGCCAACCCCGGCCCGGTGCGCGACATGATGGCCTACCGCAAGTTCCTGGAGACCATCGGCTACCTGGTGCCGCAGCCCAGGAACGTGAAGGCCACCACCAAGAACGTGGACGCCGAGCTCGCCACCCAGGCCGGCCCGCAGCTGGTGGTGCCCATCCTGAACGCCCGTTACGCGCTCAACGCCGCCAACGCCCGCTGGGGCAGCCTGTACGACGCGCTCTACGGCACCGACGTGATCAGCGAGGACAAGGGCTGCGAAAAGGTCGGCAAGAAGGGCGGCTACAACCCCAAGCGCGGCGCCAAGGTCATTGAATGGGCGCGCCACGTGCTGGACCGCACCGCCCCGCTGAAGAAGGGCTCGCATGTGGGCTCGACCGGCTACAAGATCAACAAGGACGGCGAGCTGGTCGTCTCCCTGGCCGATGGCGGCACCAGCAAGCTGGCCGACAAGTCCCAGCTGGTGGGCTACCAGGGCGAGCCGAAGAACCCGTCGTCGGTGCTGCTGGTGCACAACGGCCTGCACCTGGACATCCGCATCGACCGCAACACCCCCATCGGCAAGACCGATGCCGCCGGCGTGTGCGACCTGGTGGTCGAGGCCGCACTGTCCACCATCCTGGACCTGGAAGACTCGATTGCCGCCGTGGACGCGCAGGACAAGGTGCTGGCCTACAGCAACTGGCTGGGCATCCTGCAGGGCACCCTGGTCGAGACCTTCCAGAAGGGCGGCCAGACCCTGACCCGCGGCCTCAACGCCGACCGTGAATACACCGCCCCGAACGGCAAGACCGTGCGCCTGCACGGCCGCTCGCTGATGTTCCTGCGCAATGTGGGCCACCTCATGACCAACCCCGCCATCCTGTGGGGCACCGACGGTCAGGAGATCCCCGAGGGCATCATGGACGCGGTGATCACCACCACCATCGCCCTGCACGATCTGAAGCGCACCAAGAAGGACGCCATCCGCAACTCGCGCAAGGGCTCGGTCTACATCGTCAAGCCCAAGATGCACGGCCCGAAGGAAGTGGCCTTTGCCGCCGAACTCTTCGGCCGTGTGGAGCAGCTGCTGGGCCTGCCGGATTCCACCGTCAAGCTGGGCATCATGGACGAGGAGCGCCGCACCTCGGTCAACCTCAAGGCCTGCATTGCCGCCGCTGCCAGCCGCGTGGCCTTCATCAACACCGGCTTCCTGGACCGCACCGGCGACGAGATGCACACCGCCATGCTGGCCGGCCCCATGGTCCGCAAGGGCGACATGAAGGCCAGCGCCTGGATCCAGGCTTACGAGCGCAACAACGTGCTGGTCGGCCTGCAGTGCGGCCTGCGCGGCAAGGCCCAGATCGGCAAGGGCATGTGGGCCATGCCCGACCTCATGAAGGCCATGCTGGAGCAGAAGATCGCCCACCCGAAGGCCGGTGCCAACACCGCCTGGGTGCCCAGCCCCACCGGCGCCACGCTGCACGCCATGCACTACCACCAGGTGCTGGTCAGCGACATCCAGAAGGGCCTGGAGAAGATCGATGCCGACGCCGAGCGCGACAACCTGCTCACCGGCCTGCTGACCGTGCCGGTGTCGAGCAACCCGAACTGGAGCGAGGCCGAGAAGCAGGCCGAGCTCGACAACAACGTCCAGGGCATCCTGGGCTACGTGGTGCGCTGGGTCGATCAGGGCGTGGGCTGCTCCAAGGTGCCCGACATCAACGACGTGGGCCTGATGGAAGACCGCGCCACCCTGCGCATCTCCAGCCAGCACATCGCCAACTGGCTGCACCACGGCATCGTCACCGAAGCCCAGGTGCGCGAGACCTTCGAGCGCATGGCCGCCAAGGTGGACAAGCAGAACGCCGGCGACAAGCTCTACCAGCCCATGGCCGGCAACGCCAGGACCAGCAAGGCCTACCAGGCCGCCCTGGACCTGGTGTTCAAGGGCAAGGAGCAGCCCAGCGGCTACACCGAGCCGCTGCTGCACGCCTGGCGCCTGAAGGTCAAGCAGGGCTGACCGGACGCCCGGTTCATGGTTTCGTAAAGACTTGAACCGGGCCCCGCACCTATGCTGCGGGCTCCCCCGACTTCCCGAGGAGCCCCCCCATGCACGCCGACACCCATGCGCTGCGGTCCTGGTGGCCGCAGCACAGCCTTGACAGCCTTCACCCGCCGGCCGACCTGCGGCCCTGGCTGCTGCACACCGGATCACTCACCGAACGCCTGTCCTCCGTCTGGCCCGACCTCCAGGTGTCCCTGGTGCACGTGGGCGAGGGCCGACTGACCCCGGAAGAATGTGTCCGCCTGAACTGCCCGGCACAGGCCACCGGCTGGATACGGTGCGTGTCGCTGCGGGGCGGCGGCCGCACCCGGGTCAGGGCGCGCGCCGTCATCCCCGGCTGGCACAGCTACAACCCGTGGTCGGGCGTGGCCTACCTGGGCGAACGGCCGCTGGGCGACTGGCTGTTTGCCCAGACCGGTGTGCTGCGCAGCCCCTTCGAATGGGCCAGCCCCGATGGCCCTGAGGGTGCCGGCAGCTGGGCCCGCCGGTGCAGTTACACCCGCCACGGCGCACCGCTGCTGCTGACCGAATGGATGGTCGACCTGGACCCGCTCGCCCTTCTCACCAGCCCCGACACGGCGACCCTGCCGCCCCACGAGACCGCATGACCAGCCCCGCGCCCCGCTGCGACTTTCTCCAATTCGATGCCACCGACAACGACGATGGCACCGGCACCTGGGAGGCCATGGCCAGTGCCCCCGCCGGCGACCCGGAGCTGGATCGCATCGCCCGGGAGATGCACGCGGTGACGGCCTGGGTGGCTGCCCGGGCGCCGGGCCCGCAGGGCCCGCGCGAGGAAGGCGGCGAGTGGGACGCCGACATCTCGGCCAGCCATGAAGACGGCTGGACCACCCTGACGCTCACCCTCACCGGCCCGTGGGACTGGGGCAGCGGGTGTGTGGGCGAACTGCAGGACCCCCTTGGCCCGGGGGTTGCTTGAAGCCGGGGCATGAACCGCCCCACCACCGAAGCCCCCGTCGTCTCCCCGGCCTCCGTCGCCTCGTCCGGCCAGCCCGCCCTGCCGGCGGCCGCACCGGTGCTCAGCAAGCTCGACAGCGCCCTGCTCAACATCCTGGTCAAGGACGGGCGGGCGTCGTTTGCCGACATCGCGCGGCAGCTCGGCATCTCCCGGGCCCATGCCCGAGCCCGGGTGCAGGCGCTGCAGGCCAGCGGGGTCATCGAGCTGTTCGGTGCCGTCATCAACCCCGAGAAGCTGGGCCAGGTGGTGTCCACCTTCCTCGACATCCAGGTCTCGCCGGTGGCACTCGAAGCGGTGGCCCAGGAGCTGGCCGACTGCAACGAGGTGGTGAGCCTCTACATCATGAGCGACCTGCGCAGCCTGCATGTGCACGCCCTCACGGACAGCGTGCCCACCTTCGAGGCCTTCGTGCGCCGGCACCTGTTCAACCGGCCCGAGATCCTGTCGGTGGACTGCAAGACGCTGCTCACACGCGTGAAGAACCGGCGGGGCGGCGCGCGGCTTTGAGCCGCCCGTCGCATTTGGTGCGCCTGCACCGGCAGGGTGCGCAATGAACATTCGTCAGCCGGGGCCGGGCTGGGGGCTTTGTTGGCATGCCAACAGTTGCCAAACGGTATCGAAAACACACCAAACGTCACCCCGAACGTCGGCTGGAAAACATTCGGCACCGACCAAGGCCCGACCGGTGTCCAGGACAGGGCCTGAACCGACCGGGACCGGCGATCCCTGATTTCGGAAATTTTCCATATGGATCAATGACTTGTCGGATTTTCGGAGGTTGGCACGCGGGTTGCTGAGTCGGTCCGAGCCTGCCGAACAAATGAACAAACGGCAGCCAGCGAGCCCGACCTCACCCACCCCATCCACAGGAGTTCCGCCATGTCCCTGATCCGTCGTCAGTTCCTCTCTCGTGCCGCCGTCGCCGGTGGCGTGCTCGGCGCCCCGGCCATCGTCAACGCCCAGTCGGCCCGGTTCAACTGGAAGATGACCAGTGCCTACGGCAAGGGCTCGCCCTTCTACATGGACGGCCCCGGCAGCGCCACCGATCTGGCCAAGCGCATCCGCGAGATGTCGGACGGCCGCCTGAACATCCAGGTGTTCGGCGCCGGCGAACTGATCCCCGCATTCGAGGGCTTCGACGCGGTGCGCGCCGGCACGGTGGAGATGAACCATGCCAACGCCTACTTCTGGACCGGCAAGACCGCCGCCGCGCAGTACTTCACCGCCGTGCCCTTCGGCATGAACTTCCAGGGCATGAACGGCTGGCTGTACGACGGCGGCGGCATCGACCTCTGGAACGAGGTCTACGCCCCGTTCGGCATGGTGGCCATGCCCTGCGGCAACACCGGCGTGCAGATGACCGGCTGGTTCAAGAAAGAGATCAAGACCGTGGCCGACCTCAAGGGCCTGAAGATGCGCATCCCCGGCCTGGCCGGCAAGGTCTACGCCAATCTGGGCGTGGACGTGAAGGTGCTGCCGGGCGGCGAGATCTTCCCGGCGCTGGAGCGCGGCGTGATCGATGCGGCCGAGTTCGTCGGTCCATTCCAGGACCGACGCCTGGGCCTGCACAAGGCCGCCAAGTTCTACTACACCACCGGCTGGCACGAGTCGTCCACCGTGTCGGAACTCCTGATCAACAAGGCCGCCTGGAACAAGCTGCCCAAGGACCTGCAGGCCATCGTGAGCAACGCGGCCGCCGCCTGCAACGTGATCAGCGAAGGCTGGTGCCAGAAGGCCAACTCCGAGGCCATGGAAGACCTGATCAAGAACCAGGGCGTGACCGCCCGCCCGCTGCCGGACGATGTGATCAAGGCCCTGAAGGCCGAGACCGACAAGGTGCTGGCCGACCGCCTCCAAGGACCCGCTGACCAAGAAGGTGCACGACTCCTACATGGCCTTCAAGGCCAAGTACGACCGCTGGAGCGAGATCAGCGAAGAGGCCTACCACCTCAAGGTTCGCGGCTGAGGCGGAGTCACCATGCAACAACCCCTGTCGAAAGCGGCAGGGGGCATCGAGGCGGTCATCGACCGCCTCGGGTCCCTGACCGCCTGGATCGCCCTGATCATGATCGGCCTGGTGGCCACCAACGTGATCCTGCGTTATGCCTTCAGCTTCGGCTCGGTGTGGGCCCAGGAGCTGGAGTGGCACCTGCTGGCCGCCCTCATCCTGCTGGGCATGAGCCACGCGCTGCAGCGCGGCGACAACGTGCGCGTGGACCTGTTCTACGCGCGGTTCTCGCCACGCGCCAAGCAGGTGGTGGACGTGGTCTCCGCGCTGCTGCTCATCGCCATCAGCGTGCACTTCATCGAGCTGTCGCTGGGCTACGTCGAGCAGTCGCGCTCGATCAACGAGGCCTCGCCCGACCCGGGCGGCATTCCCTACCGCTGGCTGGTGAAGGCGCTCATTCCGCTGGGCTACGGACTGCTGGTGCTGCAGCAGCTGGCGCACCTGGTGCGGCTGCTCCAGCAGAAGCACCCGGCCGCCGACGGCACGGCGAAGGAGGAAGGTCATGTTTGAGATGTCGACCTACGCCATCCTGATGCTGGTCGGCTTCTTCGTGCTGCTGATGATCGGCATTCCGGTGGCCATCAGCCTGGCCACCGTGGGCTTCGTGTTCGGCTGGCTGGGCTTCGGCGACGGCCTGTTCAACCTGCTGCCGGCGCGCTTCTACGGCATCGTCTCGGGCTACCAGTGGATGGCCATACCGCTGTTCGTCTTCATGGGGGTGATGCTGGAGAAATCACGCCTGGCCGATGACCTGCTGGACGTGATGGGCCACATCGCCGGCGGCACCAAGGGCGGCATGGCGGTGGGCATCGTGCTGTTCGGCGTGCTCATGGGCGCCACCACCGGCATCGTGGGCGCGACCATCATCACCCTGGGCCTGCTGACCCTGCCCACGCTCATCCGGCGCGGCTACGACAAGAGCGTGGCCTGCGGCGTGATCTGTGCCTCGGGCACGCTGGGACAGATCATTCCGCCCAGCCTGATCCTGATCCTGCTGTCGGACATCATGCAGCTCTCCGTGGGCACGCTGTTCGCGGCCGCCGTGGGCCCGGGCATGCTGCTGGCCGTCATCTACATCATCTACATCCTGGTGATGGGCTGGCTCAGGCCGGACTCGATGCCGCCGATTCCGGTGGCCGAGCGCGACGCCGTCTCGCGCCGTGAGCTGTGGGTGCGCTTCTTCAAGGTGTTGCTGCCGCCGGTGCTGCTGGTGGTGGCGGTGCTGGGCTCCATCGTGGGCGGCGTGGCGGCCCCGACCGAGGCCGCATCGATGGGCGCAGTGGGCGCGGTGCTGATCACCGCCTTCTCGGGCCGCTTCACCCTGAAGACGCTCAAGGACACGGCGCTGGAAACCAGCAAGATCACCGCCATCATGATGTTCATCCTCATGACGGCCCAGGTGTTTGCGCTGTCGTTCCGCGGCCTGCACGGCGAGGAGCTGATCGCCAGCCTGTTCGATGCGCTGCCGGGCGGCGTGAACACCGCCATCTGGTTCATGATGCTGATGATCTTCGTGCTCGGTTTCTTCATCGAGTGGATCGAGATCAGCTACATCGCGGTGCCGCTGTTCCTGCCCATCCTGCTCAACATGGGCGTGGACCCGGTCTGGCTGGCCATGCTGATCACCGTCAACCTGCAGTCGAGCTTCCTGACGCCGCCGTTCGGCTGGGCACTGTTCTACCTCAAGGGGGTGGCGCCACCGGAGGTGAACATCAAGGACATCTACCGCGGCGTGGTGCCCTTCATCGCCCTGCAGCTGCTGACCCTGGCGCTGGTGTTCTTCTACCCGCAGATCGCGCTCTGGCTGCCCAAGGCCATCGGCTGGTAAGGCCCCTTCATGGAACTCCTTGCACAACACAGCGGCCTGTGGCTGCTGGGGCTGGCTGCGGCCCTGGCGGTCACCGGGCTGGTGGCCGGGGTCATGGCCGGGCTGCTGGGGGTGGGTGGCGGCATCGTCATCGTGCCGGTGCTCTACCACCTGTTCACGCTGCTGGGCATCGACGAGTCGGTGCGCATGCACGTGACGGTGGGCACCTCGCTGGCCACCATCATCCCCACCTCGATCATGTCGAGCCGGGCGCACCGGCGCAAGGGAAGCCTGAACATGGACCTGATCCGCTCGCTGATGCCCGGCGTGGTGGTGGGCGTGGCACTGGGCTCCATCGCCAGCCGCTTCCTGGACGGCAGCGTGCTGACCGCCGTGTTCGCCTGCGTGGCGCTGCTGGTGGCCCTGAACATGGCCTTCAAGCGCGATGGTTTCTCCATCGCGGACGGTCTGCCGGGGCGTGCCGGTACCGCCCTGCTGGGCGGGGGCATCGGCGGCGTGTCCACGCTCATGGGCATCGGCGGCGGCACACTCTCGGTCCCGCTGCTCAACGCGCTGAAGGTGCCCATGCACACGGCCGTGGGCACCGGGGCCATGCTGGGCATGGTCATCAGCATTCCGGGCGCGCTGGCCTTCGTGGTCAACGGGCTGGACGTGCCGATGCGCCCGCCCTTCAGCCTGGGCTACGTCAATCTGCTGGGCTTCGCACTCATCGTGCCGGCCACGCTGATGACCACCGGCTGGGGTGCGACACTCGCCCACCGCATCGACGCCCGACGCCTGCGCCAGGTGTTTGCCGCCTTTCTGGCGCTCACATCGCTGCGCATGTTTTACGGCCTGCTGACCTGAACCGAACCGACATCACCGGAGACAACACATGATCCATACCCTCAAGGCCCTGGGCGGCATGCAGGTGGCACCGCACCACCTGGCCGCTCAGGCCGGCCGCGACGTGTTGCGCGACGGCGGCAACGCGGTCGAGGCCATGGTGGCCGCCGCTGCCGCCATTGCCGTGGTCTACCCGCACATGAACGCCATCGGCGGGGACGGCTTCTGGCTCATCCACGAGCCGGGCAAGACCCCGGTGGCCATCGATGCCTGCGGCCCGGCCGCCGCGCTGGCCACCCCGGATTTCTACGCCGGACTCGACGCCATCCCGCCACGGGGCGCCACCGCGGCACTCACCGTGGCCGGCACCGTGGGCGGCTGGCAGAAGGCGCTCGACGTGGCCTCGGCCTGGGGCCCGGGCCTGCCGCTCTCGCGCCTGCTGCAGGACGCCATCCGCCATGCCCGCGACGGCGTGGCCGTGACCACCAGCCAGTCCGCGCTCACGCGCGAGAAGCTGCCCGGCCTGAAGGACGCGCCCGGCTTTGCCCAGACCTACCTGGTCGATGGCCAGCCACCGCAGCCCGGCCATGTGCTGAAGCAGCCCGCGCTGGCCCGCACCCTGGCCCAGCTGACCGAGCGCGGCCTGGACGATTTCTACCGCGGTAAACTGGCGCAGCGCATCGGCGCCGAGCTGGAGCGCGTGGGCAGCCCGGTGCGCACCAGCGACCTGGCCGCCTACCGGGCGCAGATCGTCGAGCCGCTGGCGGTGCGCCTGAACGACAGCACGGTCTACAACCTGCCGCCACCCACCCAGGGACTCTCGGCCCTGATGATCCTGGGCCTGTTCGAGCGCCTGGGCGTGACCGAGGGCGAGGGCTTTGCCTACCTGCACGGGCTGGTGGAGTCCACCAAGCGCGCCTTCCGGGTGCGTGAACGCGTGGTCACCGACCCGCAGCGCCTGCCGGCCGCGCCCAGCAGCTTCCTCACGCCGCAGGCGCTGGACGAACTGGCGGCGCAGATCGATCCGGCCCGCGCCCTGCCCTGGCCCGACGCTGCCAAGCCCGGCGACACCATCTGGATGGGCGCCATCGACCGCGAAGGCCGCGCCGTGAGCTTCATCCAGAGCGTGTACTGGGAGTTCGGCTCCGGCACCGTGCTGCAGGACAGCGGCATCTGCTGGCAGAACCGGGGCACCAGCTTCTCGCTCGACCCCAAGGCCCTCAATTCGCTCAAGCCGGGCCACAAGCCCTTCCATACCCTCAACCCGTCGATGGCGCTGTTCGACGACGGCCGCGTCATGCCCTACGGCACCATGGGCGGCGAGGGCCAGCCCCAGACCCAGGCCGCCGTGTTCACGCGCTACGCCCGCTTCGGCCACAGCCTGCAGCAGGCGGTGACCGCACCGCGCTGGCTGCTGGGCCGCACCTGGGGCGACGTGAGCACCACGCTCAAGCTGGAGAGCCGGTTCGACCCAGGGCTGGTGCAGGCGCTGCGCGACGCCGGCCATGTGGTCGAGGTGCTGCCCGAGGCCTTCAGCGACACCATGGGCCATGCCGGTGCGCTGGTGCGCCACCCCAACGGTGTGATCGAAGGCGCGGCCGACCCGCGCAGCGACGGCGCGGTCGCGGCGGTCTGAGTTCAGGCCGGGCGCAGGGCGACGGTGAAGACCGCGCCCTCGCCCGGACGGCCCTCGGCGGTGACGGTGCCGCCGTGGCGCTCCACGATGCGCTTGACGTTGGCTAGGCCCATGCCTTCGCCGGTGAAGGTGCCGGTGGGGTGCAGCCGCTGGAAGGGGCGGAACAGGCGGCTGGCCAGCGCCGGGTCGAAGCCCACGCCGTTGTCGGCCACCAGCACACGCACCAGCCCGTCGGCCGCGACCGGCTGAGCGCTCACCGTCACATGTGGATGCGGCCGTGAGGCGCTGTACTTCACCGCATTGCCCAGCAGATTGACGAACACCTGGTGCAGCAGACCGGCATGGCCCAGCACCGGCGGCAGCGACTGCAAGTCGACACAGCAACCCTGCGGCGGATGGAGCGCCCTCACATCCTGGCGGGCCTGCTCCAGCAGCGGCATCAGGTCCACCGGCTCCAGCGTCAGGTCGCGGTTGCCCAGGCGGGCAAAGTCGAGCAGGTCTCGCACCATCTTCAGGGCGGTGTCGCCCGAACGCACACCCGCCTGCACCAGGGCCGCCATGTCGGCAGGCAGGGTCGCGCCATGCTCGTCGCCCACCAGCTGCAGGATGCCGCGCATGTTGGCCACCGGGCCGCGCAGGTCGTGCGAGAGGCGGGCTGCAAAGGCGTCGAGCTCCTGGTTGACCACCAGCAGCTGCTCGTACTGCCGACGGATCTCGTCCTGCAGCTGGCGGTTGCGCAGCCGCAGCCGCTTGAGCGCCAGCGCCCGCTCGACCGTGGAGATCATGGTGCTCAGGCGGAACGGCTTGGGCACATAGTCGACCGCCCCGCTGCGCATGGCGTCGACCGCGCTCTCGATGCTCGCATGCGCGGTGACCAGGATGGCGGGCAGCTCCGGGTGCAGGGTCTGGACCCGGCGGATGAACTCGATGCCGTCGACCCCGGGCATCTGCAGATCGGTGATCAGGAGGTCGGCGTCGGAGAAACAGGCCCCGGACAAGGCCGCCTCGGCGCTGTCCCAGCCCTGCACCTCGTAGCCCTCGAGCCGCAGCACGTCCACCAGGGCCTTGAGCTGCATGGCCTCGTCGTCCACCACCAGGATGCGGGTGATGTCGGGTTCGGGCGGATCGTTCGGGTTCATGCTGGACTGGCGTACGCGATGACGAAATGCTATGCCAATATTCACACCCGGATACAAAAACATCGGGGAGAGGCATGAACCAAGGCATGGGGATGCGCAGCCTGCTGCTGCTGCTGGTGGCCATGGCGGTGCTGCCGGCGCTGGTGATGGCGGTGCTCAACTACCGCGAAGACCGGCGGCTGGCCGCCGAGGCGGTGCGCCAGGAACTGGCCGCCGTGGCCCAGGTGGCCCAGGCCGGCCAGGAGGCCGTGGTGGGTGGCGTGCGCAACATGCTGGAGACGGTGGCCAGCGGTCCCTCGGTGCGCCGCACCGACCTGCGCGACCTCTGCTACGAATTCCTGGGCAACATCGTCCGGCAGTCGGCGGACTTTGCCAACCTGGGCTTTGCCAACCGGGACGGCGTGGTGGAGTGCATGGGGCGGCGGTCCAGCGCCAGGGTGGAGGTGCGCGACCGGGACTACTTCAACAAGGTCATGGCCACCCCGCGTTTCACCGTGGGCAGCTTCATGCTGGGCCGGGTGTCGCGCACACCGGCGCTGGGCTTCGGCATGCCGGTCTACGACGACAAGGCCCAGCTGGTGGGCGTGGCATTTGCCGCCGTGGACGTGCGCCGGCTGGCGCACGCGTTCGACCAGCTCGACCTCCGGCCCGACCTCCACGTGACCCTGCTGGACCGCCACGGCACGATGCTGGCCACGACACGGCGCGACGGCCTCGAGCTGGGCCAGCCGCTGCCCGAAGGCGCGCTGCGCCAGGCGCTGGCCGACAGCCAGCGTGCACCCAGCAGCCTGCAGACCCGGGAGTCCGGCCTGGGCACGTGGCTGCACGAAATCCGCCCGATCTCCGTGGGCGACAGCGGCTCCCTGATGCTGGTGGTCAGCACCCGGCTCGATCTGCGCCTGGCATCGGCCCTGGACCGGCTGCAGCGGCAGCTGCTGGTGCTGGCCGCCGCACTCGCCACAGTGCTGGTGGTGGCCTGGCAGCTGTCGGTCCGGGTGCTGGCCCGCCCCATCTTCCGGCTGCGGCAGCGCATGCAGCAGGCCGCCACCGGCCAGCCGGTACCGCCCACCGGCACCCCGCCGCTGACGCGTGAACTGGGCGAGCTGGAACAAGGCTTCGACGACATGGTCCGCCAGCTCCAGGACGGCCGTGCGCAGCTCAGTCGGGCGCAGGTGCTGGCCGGCATCGGCTTCTACCGGATCGACCTGGACCAGGGCCAGCTTCACCTGGACGCGACACTGACCTCGCTGCTGCAGCGGCCGGCCCACGCGCTGGAGATGCCGCTGACCGAATTCGATGCCATGGTGCATCCGGAGGACATCCAGCGCCTGCTGACCAACCGGCAACGCCTGCGCCAGTCGGGCGGGGAAGGCCGCATCCAGTTCCGCATCCGGCGGGCCGACGGCGACATCCGGTGGCTGGAGAGCTTCAGCCTGGCACGGGCCGGGGACGAGGGCAGCCACCAGATGATGGGCGCCCTGCAGGACGTCACGGCCAGCGTGCGGCTGCAGCGACTGTATGCCCTGCTCAATGCCATCAACGAAAGCACCTTCGGCTCCGACACGGCCGGCGGGCTGTTCCGCACGCTGTGCCGGGTGGCGGTGGAGGTGGGCGGCTTTCGCATGGCCTGGGTCGGCCAGGTGATGGAACAAACCGGGCAGGACACTCCGCTGATCCTGCCCCTGACCAGCGCCGGCCACGATGCCGGCTACACCCAGAGCATCGCGACCGACCCGGCCGGCTTCGTGAGGACCCGGCTGGTGGCGGTGCAGGCACTGACCAGCGGCGGGCTGTCGGTGATCGACGACCTGACGCGCATGGAACCCACCGACGCCTGGGTGGAGGCCGGCATCGAGCGCGGTTACCGCGCGGCGGCCGGCATCCCGGTGCGGCAGGGCAGCCGCATCGTGGCGGTGATGGTGTTCATGTCCGACGAGCCCCACCGGTTCGACGGCACCGAGCGGGAGCTGCTGGTGTCGCTGGGCCGCAGCATGTCGCGCGCGCTGGACTTCATCGAGACCGAGCACCAGCGCCAGCTGGCCCTGCAGGCCGCCCGCACCAACGAGGCCCGGCTGGCGCGGGCCCAGCAGCTGGCCCGCCTGGGCCACTGGGTGCGCCACGCGAAGGACCGGTCGGCGGAGTGGTCGGACGGGCTGTTCGAGATCATCGGACGCGACCCGGCCCAGGGCGCCCCGTCGCTGGAGGAAACCCTGGCAACCGTGCACCCGGACGATGTGGACGCCTACCGCACGGCGATGGACGAAGCGCTGGCCGGACGCGGCGAACGCACCTTCCGCTACCGCTGCCGCCGAAGCGACGGCAGCCTGCGCTGGTACGAGGAAAACATCGACGCACCGGTGCGCGACGAGCACGGCCAGGTGGTGTCGGTGGGCGGCACGGTGCAGGACATCACCGACCGCATGGAGAGCGAGGCCCGGCTGCAGTTGCAGCTCTCCAGCACCGAGCTGCTCAACCAGATTGCGCGGGCGACCGAGGAGCGGCACGACCTGCTGAGCGTTTACCGGGTGGTCTGCGAGAAGCTCGACACCCGGTTCGCGGTCGACCTGTCGCTGTTCCTGGAGCGTCAGGGTCAGGGTCTGCGGGTGCGGGTGGTGCATGTCGGGCCGCAGGGGGGCGATGCGGCGCAGCAGGCGCTGCTGCAGCACGGCACCGAGATCGAGGCCGGCCGCAATGGCCTGGCCCGCTGCCTGGGCGGCGTGCTGGTGCACGAACCCGACACGGCCGCGCTGGACTTCGAGCTGCCACGCCGCCTCGTGGCAGCCGGCCTGCGCAGCGTGGTGCTGGTGCCGATCCAGGCCACCGGATCGGTGTTCGGGGTGCTGCTGGTGGCCCGCAGGCACGCCGGCGCGTTTGTCAGCAGCGAATGCGAGTTCCTTCGGCAGGTGGGCGAACACGTCACCCTGGCGGCCGGGCAGTCGCGGCTGCTGGCCTCGCTGCAGCAGGCCTACGACGACCTGCGCGAGGCTCAGCAGGCCGCGCTGCAGCAGGAGCGGCTGCGGGTGCTGGGGCAGATGGCCAGCGGGATTGCGCACGACATCAACAACGCCATCTCGCCGGTGGCGCTCTACACCGAGTCGCTGCTGGCCCGTGAGCAGGGACTGAGCGAACAGGGTCGTCAGCAGCTGGCCACCATCCAGCTGGCGGTGGACGACGTGGCCGACACGGTGGCCCGCATGCGCGAGTTCTACCGGCCGCGCACCGGTCAGGCCGAACGGCGCCGGGTGGACATGAACCGGCTGGTGGGTCAGGCCATCGGACTGACGCGGGCACGCTGGCGCGATCAGCCCCAGGAACAGGGTCTGCACTTCGACGTGCAGACCGAACTGGTCGATCCGTGTCCCCCGGTGCTGGCGGTCGAAGGCGAGGTCCGCGACGCCCTGGTGAATCTGGTGCTCAATGCCGTCGACGCCTTGCCCGGCGGCGGGCGGGTGACGGTGAGCACCCGGCGCGTGGCGGCCGAGGGCGGAGTCGACCAGCTGGAGGTGTCGGTGGTGGATACCGGCGTCGGCATGGACGAGGAGACCCGGCGCCGCTGCATGGAGCCGTTCTTCACCACCAAGGGCGAGCGCGGTTCGGGCCTGGGTCTGGCCATGGTGTTCGGCTGCGCGCAGCGGCACGACGCATCCATGGAAATCGACAGTGCGCCCGGCCGGGGCACCTGCGTGCGGCTGCGCTTTCCGCTGGCGCCGGCGCAGGCGATGGACGCCGCCAGCGGCCTGCTGCTGGCCGAAGATGAGACACCCCGGCCCGCCCTGGAGGTGCTGCTGGTGGACGACGACCCGCTGCTGCTGGAATCGGTGGCCGAGGTGCTGACCCAGGCGGGCCACCGGGTGACACCCGCCGAAGGCGGCGCTGCGGGCATCCGCCTGTTCGAGGCGGCGCTGGCCACCCAGCCGTTCCAGGCGGTGATCACCGACCTGGGCATGCCGGACGTGGACGGTCGCCAGGTGGCGCGGCGGGTGCGCGAACTCTCACCCGCCACCCCGGTGATCATGCTCACCGGCTGGGGCCGGCGCATGCAGGAGGATGCAGACCTGCCGGCCGGGGTGGACATCCTGCTGCCCAAACCGCCGCGCCGGCACCAGCTGCTCGATGCGCTGCAGCGCCTCAGCGCAGGCGGGCCACGTCCAGCGCCGTGACCTCGCCGGCCCGGTTGCCCCAGGACTGGCGGATGAAGCTGGTGACCGCGGCCACATCGTCGTCGTTGAGCTGGCTGCGGTAGGGCGGCATGCCATAGGGCCGGGGATGGGCCGCCGTGGCAGGCGCAAAGCCGCCGCTGAGGATGGCCTGCACCGCATTCACCGGGCTGCTCTGCGTGACCGCACGGTGGCCCGCCAGCGGTGGGTAGGCGCCGGGCGCACCTTCGCCGGCGTCGCCATGGCACTGGGCGCAGTGCTGCTCGTACAGCCGGCCGCCGCGCGTGAGCACCGCATCGGGCGCCGGCTCGAAGTCCGGGCGCCTGACCGGCTGCACCGGCAGACCGGCCAGGTACACCGCCATGGCCCTCAGGTCGGCCTCGGGCAGGTGTTGCGTGCCGTGAAGCACCACCTCGGCCATGGGGCCCAGGGTGGAGGCCTGACCCGTGGCCTGGGTGGCCCTGCCACGGCCCAGCAGCGCCGCCGTGGCCTCCACGCTCCAGCCCTGGGTGCCGCCCTCGGCCGGGTCGTGCAGCGAGGGGGCCCACCAGCGGCCGTCGGGCATCAGGCCGCCGCCGAAGCGGTCCACCGCGCCCCCACCGAACACATCGCGCTCGGCATGGCAGGCTGCGCAGTGGGCCACGCCGGTCACCAGATAGGCGCCCCGGTTCCACTCGGCGCTGCGGGCCAGGTCGGGCTGGTAGGTGCCGGGCGTGAAATACAGGATGCGCCACAGCGCCAGGGCGGCCTGGGTGTTGAACGGGAAGCGCAGGCCGTGTTCACGCGGCGGCTGCACCACCGGCGGCAGGCTGCGCAGGTGGGCGTAGAGCGCATCCACATCGTCGGCCGTCATGCGGGTGGTGTGGTTGTAGGGGAAGGCCGGGTAGAGCAGACGGCCGTCGCGCGACTGGCCATGCAGCAGGGCACGGCGGAAATCGCCTGCGCTCCAGCGGCCCAGCCCGGTGTCGGGGTCGGGCGTGAGGTTGCTGCTGTAGATGGGACCGAAAGGCGTGTTGACCGGGCGTCCACCGGCCCAGGGCTCACCGCCGCGCGCGGTGTGGCAGGCCATGCAGTTGCCGGCCGCGGCCAGCCGGGCGCCCTGCTCCAGCACGGCCGGCGTGACCGCCACCTCCACCGGCTGCACCGGCACGCCCCGCAGCTCGGTGCGCACCGCCACGGCCACCAGGGCCATGCCCAGGAGCAGACCCCCGGCGATCAGCCATCCGGCCCGTGCCCGGGGCGCACGCGCGGGCGTCACCGGCGGGCTCATCGCACCCCTCCTTGGGCGGCCACGGGCCCCTGCAGGTCGCGACCGCAGTCCATGGGCAGCGGGGCCGGCAGGCGATCGGCCGGTCTGGCGTTCGCGGGCACCGGCTGGGCGGCCAGCCAGGCGGCGACGGCGGTGACGTCAGGGCCGCTCAGGCGCCGGGCCACGGTGGCCATGCAGTCGGGGGCCGTGGCGCGGCGCAGGCCGGTCTGCCAGCCACCGAGCTGGCTGATCAGGTAGTCGCGCGGCAGCCCCAGCAGGCCGGGAATGGCCGGCTGCACGCCGGTCATGCGCTCGCCGTGGCAGCTGTTGCACGACGGGATCTGGCGCGCCGCATCGCCCACCTTCACCAGCTGCTCGCCCCGGCGCAACAGGGCCGGATCGACCGGGGCCGGGGCCGGCGGCGGGTAGGGCAGATCCAGCGCCGCAAAGTACTGCGCTATCTCCAGCAGGTAGGCGTCGGTCAGCGGGTCCAGCAGTGCCGTCATGCCCACGGCCTGGCGGCGGCCGGCCTTGAAGTGCAGCAGCTGGTTGTACAGGTAGCCGGCCGGCTTGCCGGCGATGCGCGGGAAGTAGCCATCGGGCGTGGCACGGCCCTCGATGCCATGGCAGGCGGTGCACACCAGCATGCGCTGGGCCATGGTGTCGGGCACGGTGTGCGGTGGAGCGGCCAGGGCCGCCGGGGCGAACGCGACGGCGGCAAGGAGGGGCCAGCGCCGCAGGCGCGACAGGAATTCAGGAAACATGACTTGCTCGAGACCCCTGCAGGCGTGGGGGCCAGCCTTTGAAATTACCATACCCCCTCACCCCATGAACGCTTCCGCCCCGGTCGACCCCACCCGCTGCCCCCTGTGCGGCCACGACAACCGCTGTGCGATGGAGCTTGAACGCGCCACCGGCCAGGCCCAGCCGCCGTGCTGGTGCACCACCACCACCTTCCCGCCCGAACTGCTGGATCGCCTGCCCGAGGCGGCGCGGGGCCAGGCCTGCATCTGCGCCGCCTGCGTGGCGGCCCACCGGGACGCGCCCGGCCCATGAGCGACGGCAGCGTGCAGGCCCTGCGCGAGCGCCATGGCGAGCGCTACCGCTGGCTGCTGCTGCTGTCGGTGATGGTGGGGACGATGGCGTCCATCATGTCCTCGACCATCATCAATGTGGCCATTCCGGACATGAGCCACCACTTCACGCTGGGCCAGGAACGCGCGCAGTGGGTGAGCTCGGGCTTCATGGCGGCCATGACCGTGTCGATGCTGACCACGCCGTGGCTGCTGGCGCGCTACGGCTACCGCACCACCTACGCCGGCTGCATGTGGCTGCTGCTGGCCGGCGGCGTGGCGGGCGGGCTGGCCAACGACTACCCGCTGGTGCTGGCTGCGCGGGTGGCCGAGGGGCTGGCGGCCGGTGTGGTGCAGCCGATCCCGGCCATCATCATCCTGCGCGCCTTCGAACCCAGCGAGCAGGGGCGTGCCAGCGGCATCTTCGGCATGGGCGTGGTGCTGGCCCCGGCGCTCGGGCCCAGCATCGGCGGCCTGCTGGTGGACGGCTTCGGCTGGCGGTCCATCTTCTTCATGGTGGTGCCGTTCTGCCTGGCCTCGCTGTGGCTGGCGCGGCGTTATGTGCCGGATGTGGCGCCCGGCGGCCAAGCGGCCAATCCGCAGGGCGCCGCGCTGGACTGGCGCGGGCTGCTGCTGGCCGCTGCCGGCACGCTGTGCCTGCTCAACGGTCTGGTGGAACTGCAGGGCGGCACACCGCTGGCCGCCACGGTGCTGCTGGGTTCGGCCGCCGCGCTGCTGGTGGGCTTCGTGGCGCTGCAGCGCCGCACGCTGCAGGCCCGGCGGCGCCATCCGGACCAGGGCATCGACCCGCTGATGAACCTCTCGCTGTTCGCCGACCGGCGTTTTGCCATGGGCAGCATCGTGGCCTTCATCTACGGCGTGGCCCTGTTCGGCTCGACCTACCTGCTGCCGGTGTTCATGCAGCTGGGGCTGGGCCTGTCGGCCTCGTATGTGGGCACCATCCTGCTGCCAGCCGGGCTGGTGCTGGCGGTGTGCATCGCGGTGGTCGGGCGGCTGGCCGACCGCCAGCCCACGCACCGGCTGGTGGGCATCGGCCTGGTGCTGCTGGCGGCCTCGTTCGCGCTCATGACCACCATCCGGCTGGAACACCCGACCCGGATCGTGCCGCTGCTGGTGGTCTGGGCCATCCTGGGCCGCATCGGCCTGGGCTTCATCCTGCCCTCGCTCAACATCGGCGCCATGCGCGGGCTGGAGCGGCACCACATCCCGCAGGGGTCGAGCGTGATCAACTTCCTGCGCATGCTGGGGGGGGCGGCCGGGGTGAGCCTGTGCGGCATCGTGCTGGAGTGGCGGCTGGCCGCGCGCGGCGCCGGTCTGGATGCCGCCGCCAGCACCCCGGCCCGCATCGCCGCCTTCGACGACACCTTCCTGATGCTGGCCGGCATCTGTGTCCTGGCGCTGGTGGCCGCCTTGCGGCTGCGCGACAGGCCTTGAGGGAGAATGACCGGATGTGTCAGCTGCTCGGCCTGAACTGCGCCACCCCCACCGACGCCACCTTCAGCTTCACCGGCTTCCGGGAGCGGGGCGGCCACACCGACCACCATGCCGACGGCTGGGGCATAGCCTTCTTCGAGGGCAAGGGTCTGCGGCTGTTCATCGACCATGAAAGCGCGGCCCAGTCGCCCATGGCGGCCTTCCTGCAGGCCTACCCGCTCAAGAGCCGCAACATCATTGCCCATGTGCGCAAGGCCACGGTGGGCGAGGTCGCCCTGGAGAATGCCCACCCCTTCGTGCGCGAGCTGTGGGGCCGGCAATGGGTGTTCGCCCACAACGGCGACCTCAAGGACTACCAGCCCCGGCTGCACAGCCATTTCCGTCCGGTGGGCAGCACCGACAGCGAACGTGCCTTCTGCTGGCTGATGCAGGAGCTGCACAAATCGCACGCCGCCCTGCCCTCGGTGGCGGAACTCACCCGCACCCTGCAGGAGCTGTTGCCGCAGATCCGCGCCTTCGGCACCTTCAACTGCCTGCTGTCCAACGGCGAGGCGCTGTGGGCCCACTGCAGCACGAACCTGCACTGGCTGGTGCGGCAGCACCCCTTCCAGGCCGCCACGCTCAAGGACTGCGACTGGACGGTGGACTTCGCCGCCGTCAACCAGCCCGGCGACCGCGCGGCGGTGATCGTCACCACCCCGCTGACCAGCGACGAGACCTGGCACGCGTTCGCGCCGAACGAGCTCAAGGTGTTCGTGGACGGGCTGCCGCTGGAGCTCGGTGCATGAACGCGTGGCTGGCCCTCGGGGTGGCGATCGCGGCGGAAGTGATCGGCACCAGCGCGCTCAAGGCCAGCGAAGGTTTCACCAGGCCCTGGCCTTCGCTCGTGGTCGTGGTGTCCTACGCGGTGGCGTTCTATGGCCTGTCGCTGGTGCTCAGGACCATTCCGGTGGGCATCGCTTACGCCGTGTGGTCGGGACTGGGCATCGTGCTGATCACGCTGGCGGCCTGGGTGCTGTATGGCCAGCGCATCGATCTGGCCGGACTGATCGGCATGGGGCTGATCGTGGCCGGCGTGCTGGTGCTCAACCTGTTTTCCAAGGCCTCAGCGCACTGACCCGACGGTCCCGCAGGCCCCGGTCTGCGGCCCGGTCCATCAGCCGCCCCGGCGCCGCTGCTCGCGCAGCATGAACAGGTAGAGCCCTTCCACCTTGTCGCGCGCCCACGGGGTCTTGCGCAGGAAGCGCAGGCTGGAATTCACGCTGGGGTCGACATTGAAGCAGCGCACCGGAATGCGTTCGCCCAGACCGTCCCAGCCATAGAAGTCCGCCAGGGCCGTGACCATGGCCTCCAGCGTGACGCCGTGCAGCGGGTTGTTGGGCTGCGCCGGGGCGGTCATGCCAGGGCCGCTTCCAGCGCATCCACGAACATGGCCGGCACGTCGAAGCCGGTCTGCTGCTGGATCTCCTGGAAGCAGGTCGGGCTGGTGACATTGATCTCGGTCACCTTGTTGCCGATCATGTCCAGGCCCACCAGCAGCAGGCCGCGCGCGGCCAGCACCGGTGCGATGGCCTCGGCCACGGCACGGTTCTCGTCGGACAGCGGCTGGGCCACGCCCTTGCCGCCGGCAGCCAGGTTGCCGCGCACCTCGTTGCCTTGCGGAATGCGGGCCAGCACGAAGGGCGCCACCTTGCCGCCGATCAGCAGCAGGCGCTTGTCGCCCTGGGCGATCTCCGGCAGGTAACCCTGCACCATGACGCTGGTGGCCCCGCCCTGGTTGAGCGTCTCGATGATCGAACCCAGGTTCATGCCGTTGTCGGTGACCCGGAAGATGCCCATGCCGCCCATGCCATCCAGGGGCTTGAGGATGATGTCGCGGTGCTCGGCGTGGAAGGCGCGAATGGCATCGGCCGAGCGCGTCACCAGGGTGGGCGGCGCGAACCGGCCGAACTCCATGAGCGCCAGCTTCTCGGGGTGGTCGCGCAGGGCGCGCGGGCTGTTGAAGACGCGGGCGCCCTCACGCTCGGCCTGCTCCAGCAGGTGGGTGGCGTAGAAGAACTCGCTGTCGAACGGCGGGTCCTTGCGCATCAGGATGGCGGCAAAGTCGCGCAGCGGCCGGCGGCCGGTGGTCTTCACATCGAACCATGCGTGCTCGCGGCCGGTGAGCGTGATCTCGCGCACCTCGGCGCTCACCACACCGCCGGTCTGCCACTGCAGGTGCTGCGGCTCGCAGGCTGCCAGCGCATGGCCACGGCGCTGCAGCTCGCGCATCATGGCGAACGTGGTGTCCTTGTAGGTCTTGAAGGATTCGAGCGGGTCGGCAACGACGAGGATGGTCTTCATGCGGTTCAGGCTTTCTTGGGCAGGCCGTACTGTTGCACAAACAGCGCGATGGCGCCGGCCACCACGCCCCAGAAGGCCGAGCCGATGCCGGCAATCACCACACCGCTGAGCGTGACCAGAAAGGTGATCAGCGCGGCTTCGCGGTGGCGATCGTCGTGCAGAGCGGCCTGCAGCCCGCCACCGATGGTGCCCAGCAGCGCCAGTCCGGCAATCGCCAGCACCAGCTCGCGCGGAAACGCGATCAGCAGCCCCGTGACCAGCGCACCCACCAGCCCGATGGCCAGGTACAGCGCCCCGCAGACCACGGCGGCGGTGTAGCGCCTTTTCGGGTCCGGATGGGCTTCGGGCCCCATGCAGATGGCTGCGGTGATGGCGCTCAGGTTGAGGGCAAAGGCACCGAACGGGGCCAGCACCAGCGTGACCAGGCCGGTGAGCGTGACGAGGCGGGAGATCGGCATGTCGTACCCCGCGGCGCGGATGGCGGCCACCCCCGGCAGGTTCTGCGAGGCCATGGTCACGATGAACAGGGGCAGCGCCAGGCTCACGAAAGCCTGCACGCTGAATTCGGGTGCGGTGAACACCGGCCGCGCCCAGTCCAGGCTCACCGCGCCGGCCTGGAACTGCCCGTGCGACACCACCCACACCACCGACACCAGCAGCGTGAGCGGCACCGCGTAACGCGGGATCCAGCGCCGCCCCAGCAGGTAGGTCAGCAGCATCAGCACCACCAGGGGCAGCGCGGTCTGGGCGGCCACGAAGGCCTGCAGGCCGAACTTCGCCAGCACGCCGGCCAGCAGGGCCGAGGCGATGGCCATCGGGATGCGGTTCATGAGCCGCTCGAACAGGCCGCTGGCGCCGGCCAGCACGATGAGCACCGCGCACATCATGAAGGCCCCCACCGCCTGGCCCATGCTGAAGCCGCCGGCCAGACCGGCCGTGGCCAGCACCGCCGCGCCCGGCGTGCTCCAGGCCACCATGACCGGCTGGCGCAGCACCAGGGACGGCAGCGCCGAACACAGGCCCATGCCCAGGCACAGTGCCCACATCCAGGAGGTGATCATGTGGGCGTCGGCCCCGAAGGCCTGGGCGGCCTGGAACACGATGGCCACCGAACTGGTGAAACCCACCAGCACGGCCACGAAGCCGGCGGTGGCAGAGGACAGGCTCAGGTCACGGAAGAAGCGCATCCGGCCATTGTGCCGGCCGGTGCCGGGTGCCGATGCCGCCGCCGCGTCAGATCTCGACCTTGGAGCCCAGCTCGATCACCGCATTGGCCGGCAGGTTCAGGAAGGCCGCGGCCGCGCCGGCGTTGTGGTGCATCTGCGCAAACAGCTTCTCGCGCCACGGCGCCATGCCGCTGCCCAGGGTGGGCGTGACCACGTCGCGCGAGAGGAAATAGCTGGTGGTCATGGGCTCCAGGTCGCAGCCCCGGCCGCGCAGGCCCTGCAGCGCCTTGGGGATGTCGGGGTCGTTCTTGAAGCCGTAGTTCACCGTCACGGCCCAGCAGTCGCGTCCGAGCGATTCCACCTGCACCCGCTCGTCCAGGCCGACCCAGGGCACCTCGTGGCTGCGCACCGTGACGAACAGGTTCTGCGCATGCAGCACCTTGTTGTGTTTGAGGTTGTGCAGCAGCGCATTGGGCACGATGCCCGGCTCGGCCGACAGGAACACCGCCGTGCCCTCCACCCGCTGGGGCGGACTGACGAACACCGCGTCGAGGAAGGACGAGAGCTCGATCGCATCCGCCTCGTGCGCCTTGCGCATCAGGGCACGTCCCTGCTTCCAGGTCATCATCAGCATGAACACCACGCCGCCGATGACCAGCGGGAACCAGCCGCCGTCGAACAGCTTGAGCAGGTTGGAGCTGAAGAAGGCCAGATCGATGACGAAGAACACGCCGGTGGCCGCCACGCACAGCCACAGCGGGTACTTCCAGCCGTAGCGGATGACGAAGAAGGTCAGCACCGTGGTGATGAGCATGTCCAGCGTGACCGCAATGCCGTAGGCCGCTGCCAGGTTGGAGGACGACTTGAACATCACCACCGCCAGCACGATGGCGGTGAACAGCGCCCAGTTGACGAAGGGGATGTAGATCTGCCCGGTGTCTCGCACGCTGGTGTGGCGCAGGTTCAGGCGGGGCAGGAAGCCCAGCTGCACCGCCTGCTTGGTCACGCTGAAGGCGCCCGAAATCAGGGCCTGCGAGGCGATGACGGTGGCCATGGTGGCCAGCCCCACCAGGGGCAGCAGCGCCCACTCGGGCGCCATGTTGAAGAACGGGTTCTTCACCGCTTCCGGGTTGTCCAGCAGCAGCGCACCCTGACCGAAGTAGTTCAGCGTGAGCGCCGGCATGACGATGCTGAACCAGGCCACGCGGATCGGCTTCTTGCCGAAGTGGCCCATGTCGGCGTACAGCGCCTCGCCGCCGGTGACGCACAGCACCACCGCGCCCAGGATGATGAAGGTGGTGCCCGGCTGCTCGATCATGAAGCGCAGCGCATGGTGCGGGCTGATGGCGCCGAGGATCTCGGGGTGATGGACGATGTGGCTGATGCCCAGCAGCGCAATGGCGGCAAACCACACCAGGGTGATCGGGCCGAAGAACTTGCCGATGCCGCCGGTGCCGCGCTTCTGCACCGCGAACAGCGCAAACAGCACCAGCAGGGTGATGGGCAGCACGTAGCGCTTGAAGTGCGGCGACACCACCTCCAGGCCCTCCACCGCCGACAGCACCGAGATGGCCGGGGTGATGACGCCGTCGCCATAGAACAGCGAGGTGCCGAAGATGCCGATGACCACCAGGGTGGAGCGCAGGCGGGGCTTGTCCTTCACCGCCGTGGAGGCCAGCGCCAGCATGGCGATCAGGCCGCCCTCGCCGCCGTTGTCGGCCCGCAGCACCAGCACCACGTACTTCAGGGAGACGATGGTGGTGAGCGTCCAGAAGATGATGGACAGCACGCCATACACGTTGGCATGGGTGAAGGGCACATGGCCGGAGCCGAAGATTTCCTTGACGGCGTACAGCACGCTGGTGCCGATGTCGCCATAGACCACGCCGATGGCGCCCAGGGTGAGCGCGGCCAGAGATGATTGCGAGCGGGACACACGGGAACCCCGCAGCGCGGCGGGGCTTTTGTCGCGAAGCCGCCATTCTGCCCCCGTCTGCTGCATTGCAGCAACCGGGAGGAAGGCCTAAACCGGCCGGCGGTTCAGTCGTAGTTCTCGGCTTCGGGGTCGGTGGCTTCGAGCTCGTAGCTCGCCGCCAGCATGGCCAGCCGGCCGATCACGCCGTACATGTAGAAGCGGTTGGGCACGCTGGCGCCGGGCTTGGCCCCGGGCTGCGGCAGCTGGGCGCTCTGCTCGAAGGCCAGCGGCACGAAGCTAGACCCGGGGGCATTGAGGTTCTCGTCCACCCCCCGGTCGGCGTGGATGCGGTAGAAGCCGCCCACCACGTAGCGGTCCATCATGTAGACCACCGGCTCGGCCACGGCGCTGTTGATGCGCTCGTGGGTGAGCACGCCTTCCTGGATGAGCACCTCGCTGACCGCGCGACCGCCCTGGGCCGTGGCCATGCGGGCGCGGGCCTGGGGCGACAGGGCATCGATGTCCTTGGCGTCGCGCACCGTCATGATGCCCATGCCGCCGGTGCCGTTGTCGGCCTTGACCACCACGAACGGCTTCTCGTTGATGCCGTATTCCTTGTACTTGCGGCGCACCTTGGTCAGCAGGGCATCGGCATGGCTGCGCACGCACTCCAGGCCGTGGGCCTCGTTGAAGTCGACTTCGCCGCACTGGCTGAACATGGGATGGATCAGCCAGTGGTCCATGCCCAGCAGCTTGCCGAAGCGCTTGGCCACTTCCTCGTAGGCCTTGAAGTGGGTGCTCTTGCGGCGGGTGGCCCAGCCGGCGTGCAGCGGCGGCAGCAGGTACTGCTCGTGCAGGTCTTCCAGGATGCCCGGCACACCGGCCGAGAGATCGTTGTTGAGCAGGATGGTGCAGGGATCGAAATTCTTCAGGCCCAGGCGGCGCTTGCTGCGCAGCAGCGGCTCCAGCACGATGCTGCCGCCCCCCGGCAGCTCCTTGGTGACCGGCTCGGTGATGTCGTTGGACAGCGACCCCACCCGCACGTTCAGGCCGGCCATGTAGAAGATCTGCTGCAGCGTGGCCAGGTTGCTCAGGTAGAAACTGTCGGTGGTGTTCTCGGGCACCAGCAGCAGGTTCTTGGCCTCGGGGCAGATCTTCTCGATGGCGGCCATGGCCGCCTGCACCGCCAGCGGCAGCATTTCGGGCGTGAGGTGGTTCCAGCCACCGGGGTACAGATTGGTGTCGACCGGCGCCAGCTTGAAGCCGGCGTTTCGCACGTCCACCGAGCTGTAGAACGGCGGCGTGTGCTCCATCCACTCCAGCCGGAACCAGCGCTCGATCACCGGCGTGGACTCCAGGATGCGCTGTTCGAGTTCGTTGATGGGGCCGGTCAGGGCGGTGACGAGATGAGGAACCATGATCGGGGCTACGTGGGGCCTGCGGCCGTGCTTGCAAGGGCCTGAGCGCGCTCAGGTGCGGATTTCGCCTTCGCCCAGCACGACGTACTTCAGCGAAGTGAGTCCCTCCACACCCACCGGGCCACGGGCATGGAACTTGTCGGTGCTGATGCCGATTTCGGCGCCCAGCCCGTACTCGAAGCCGTCGGCAAAGCGGGTGCTGGCATTGACCATGACGCTGGAGGAGTCCACCTCGCGCAGGAAGCGCTGGGCGTGGACGTGGTTCGTGGTCAGGATGGATTCGGTGTGGTGGCTGCCGTGGCGGTTGATGTGGGCGATCGCTTCGTCCAGCCCGTCGACCAACTTGATGCTGATCACCGGCGCCAGGTATTCCTCGCCCCAGTCCTGCTCGGTGGCGGGGGTCAGGTGCGCGCCCGGCACGCCGGCCAGCAGGGCCAGGCTCTCGGGACAGCCGCGCATCTCCACCCCCTTGGCCGCATACACCGCCCCGATGCGGGGCAGGAAGGCGGCCGCCACGCCGCGCGCCACCAGCAGGCTCTCGGTGGCGTTGCAGGGGCTGTACTTCTGGGTCTTGGCGTTGTCGGCCACGCGCACCGCCATGTCGATGTCGCACGGGTCGTCCACGTAGGTGTGGCAGTTGCCGTCCAGGTGCTTGATGACCGGCACCTTGGCCTCGGCGCTGATGCGCTCGATCAGGCCCTTGCCGCCGCGCGGGATGATCACGTCCACGTACTGCGGCATGGCGATGAGCTGGCCGACGGCAGCACGGTCGGTGGTGGGCACCAGCTGCACTGCATCGGCCGGCAGGCCGGCGTCGGTGAGGGCCTGCTGCACCAGGGCCGCCAGGGCGCGGTTGGAGTCGATGGCTTCCGAGCCGCCGCGCAGGATGCAGGCGTTGCCGCTCTTGATCGACAGGCTGGCGGCTTCGATGGTCACGTTGGGGCGGCTCTCGTAGATCATGCCGAACACCCCGATGGGCACCCGCATCTGGCCGACCCGGATGCCGCTGGGCATCTGCCGCAGGCCGGAGATCTCGCCAATGATGTCGGGCATGGCGGCCAGCTGCTCGCAGCCCAGGGCGCAGGTCTCGATGACCTTGGGGGTCAGCTTGAGCCGGTCGACCATGGGTTCGGCCAGGCCGGCGGCGCGGGCTCGGGTCAGGTCGAGCTCGTTGGCGGCCTGCAGGCTGGGGACACTGGCCCGCAGCAGCCGCGCCAGGCCCTGCAGCGCCGCCACCTTGGTGGCCGCACCGGCCCGGGCCATGTGCCGCGAGGCAGCCTGGGCCTGCTGGCCCAGGGTGTGCATGAGTTCGGTGGTGTTGCTGGCGTTCATGCCCCCGATTGTCTCACCCAGCCCGGTATCGGGAGCCAGGCCAGGCGATCAGAACGGGTAGTGGCGCGGCGTGGTCTGGATGGTGATCCAGCGCAGCTCGGTGAACTCGGCCACACCGGCCTTGCCGCCGAAGCGGCCGAAGCCGCTGCCCTTGACGCCGCCGAACGGCATCTGGGCCTCGTCGTGCACCGTGGGGCCATTCACATGGCAGATGCCGCTGTCGATCTTGCGGGCCACGTTGTACGCGCGGGCGATGTCGCGGCCGAACACCGAGGCCGAGAGGCCGTACTCGTTGTCGTTGGCGCAGGCAATGGCCTCTTCGGTGTTCTTCACCCGCACGATGCACTTGAGGGGCGCGAAGGTTTCCTCGCGGTAGACGCGCATGGCCGGGGTCACGTGGTCGAGCACGGTGGCCGGCATCAGGGTGTCCTGGCTCTTGCCGCCGCAGACCAGCTTGGCACCCTTGGCCAGGGCGTCGTCGATGAGTTCGTTGCAGAAATTCACCGTGGCCATGCCGATGACCGAGCCCAGCACCACCGGGTCCGGCTTGCGCGGGTCGCCCACCGGCAGGTTGCGGGCCTTGTCGCCGAACTTCTTCACGAAGTCGTCGGCGATCTTCTGGTCCACGATGATGCGCTCGGTGCTCATGCAGATCTGGCCGCTGTTGGCAAAACTGCCGAAGGCCGCGCCATTGACGGCATCGTCCAGGTCGGCGTCGTCGAGCACCACCATGGGGGCCTTGCCGCCGAGCTCCAGCACCACCGGCTTGAGGTAGCGGGCGCAGGTGCCGGCAATGATCTTGCCGACCTTGGTGGAGCCGGTGAAGTTGACGCGGCGCACGGCCGGGTGCGACACCATGGCTTCCACCACGGCACCGGCATCGGCCGGGGCGTTGGTGATGTAGTTCACCACGCCGGGCGGAAAGCCGGCGTCCTCGAACGATTCGATGATCAGCTGGTGGGTGCGCGGGCAGTTCTCGCTGCCCTTGAGCACCACGGTGTTGCCACAGGCAATGGGCACGCAGATGGCGCGCACGCCCAGGATCACCGGCGCGTTCCAGGGCGCGATGCCCAGCACCACACCGGCCGGCTGGCGCACCGCCATGGCCATGGAGCCGGGCACGTCGGAGGGGATCAGCTCGCCGCTGATCTGGGTGGTCAGGCCGGCGGCCTCGCGGATCATGCCGGCGGCCAGCATGCAGTTGAAGCCGGCCCACATGGCGGTGGCACCGGTCTCGGCGGCCATGGCCTCGATGAAGCGCGGCGTCTTGGATTCCAGCGCATCGGCGGCCTTGAGCAGCAGCGCGCGGCGGGTGCCGGGGCCGGTCTCGCTCCAGGTCTTGAAGGCTTCGGCCGCGGCTTCCACCGCCATCACCGCATCGGCGGCACTGGCCGCCGGGGCGCGCGTGGCCACCGAGCCGTCGAGCGGGTTGCGGCGCTCGAAGGTGGCGCCTTTTTCGGCCGTGACCTTCAGGCCGTTGATGAGCATGGACAGATCGGACATGGGTTTCTCCTGAGGAATGGGGGTGAAATTCAGGCGGTGGCGGCGGCCGGCTTCTTCGCCGGCTCGCTGCCGGCACCGAGGTAGGCCTCGCGGATGACGCTGGAGCGGGCCAGCAGCCGGGCCGGGCCGCTGGCCACCAGGCTGCCGCGCTCCAGCACGTAGCCGCGGTCGGCCACGGCCAGCGCCTTGCGCACGTTCTGCTCGACCATGAGCACGGTGGTGCCGGCGTCGGCGATGCGGCGGGCAATCGCCAGCAGCTCGTCCACCATGCGCGGCGCCAGGCCGAGCGAGGGTTCGTCGAGCATGAGCAGGCGCGGGGCGGACATCATGGCCCGGGCCACGGCCACCATCTGCTGCTCGCCGCCGCTCATGGTGCCGGCCAGCTGCTGGGCGCGTTCGCGCAGCTTGGGGAAGTCGGCAAAGGCCTGTTCCAGGCGGCGGGCGCGTTCGGCCTTGGGGCAGAGCCAGCCGCCGAGTTCCAGGTTCTCGGTGACGGTGAGCTGCGGGAACAGCTGCCGGCCCTCGGGCACCAGGGCCACGCCGGCCTGCACGATCTCGTGGGTCTTTTCCGGCAGGTCGGCACCGTTCAGGCGAACATCGCCCTGGCGGCGGATCAGGCCGTTGAGGGCCTTGAGCAGGGTGGTCTTGCCGGCGCCGTTGGGGCCCAGCACCACGGTCAGGCCGGGGCGGATGTCGAGCTCGATGTCGCGCAGCACCAGGAAGGCGCCGTAGCCGGCGCTCAGGCCATGCACCTTGAGGTGGGCGCGATCCGAGCCACCGAGCTCGAAGGGTTGGGGGCGGTACCACATCATGCGGCGGCTCCAGCGGTTTCGTCGGTGGCCATCTCGTCGCCCAGGTAGGCCTCGATCACCTCGGGATCGCGCACCACCTCGGCCGGCGTGCCGTCGGCGATCTTGCGGCCCTGGTGCAGCACGATGACCCGCTCCACATGGCGCAGCAGCGTGGTCACCGCGTGCTCGATCCAGACCACGGTGAGGTCGAGTTCGTCGCGCAGGCGGCGGATCAGCAGGGCCATGTCCTCCACCTCGCTCTCGGTCAGGCCGGCGGCCACTTCGTCGAGCAGCAGCATGCGCGGGCGGGTGGCCAGGGCCATGCCGATCTCCAGCAGGCGCTGCTGCGACGGCGTGATGGCGGCGGCCGGCAGATCGGCCTGGGCCGACAGGCCGATGAGGTTGAGGATGCTGTCGGCCGTGCGCAGCGCCCACGGCACCGAGGCTTCCTCGCCCCAGAGCCAGTAGCGGCGCGGGCGGCGGCCGGCGAACTTCAGGCCGAACTCGATGTTCTCGCGCACCGCCATGTCGGCAAAGGTGCGCGGCGTCTGGAAGGTGCGGGCCAGGCCGTTGGCCGCGAACCGGTGCGGGCCGCGGCCGCTCAGGTCGCGCCCGGCCACCACCAGGCGACCGCTGGTGGGGCGGGTGACGCCGGAGATGGCATTGAAGAAGGTGGTCTTGCCGGCGCCGTTGGGCCCGATGATGCCCACCAGCTCGCCCGGCATGAAGGTGGCCGACACGGCGTCCACGGCGGTCAGCCCGCCGAAGCGCACCGTCACCTCGGCGGCCTGCAGCAGGGGTTCAGTAGCCATGGCGACGCTCCCGCAACTGCTTCTCGCGCGCCTCGCGCCGGCGCCGCTCGCCATTGAGCTCGTCGCGCAGGTCGGCCCAGCCGGCCCTGATGTCACGGCCCCAGCCGCGGAAGGTCTCGGCGCGCACCGAGGCCAGGCCGCCCGGCAGGTACAGCACCGAGAGGATCAGCAACAGACCCAGCGACATCATGTAGACCTGCGGCACCTGCAGGCGCAGGGTCTCGGCCAGCACGCTGAACACGATGGCCGCGATCAGCGGGCCCCACAGCGTCATGGCACCGCCGATGAGGGCGATCAGCACCGTCTGGAAACCGATGAAGGGGTTGAACACGGTGTGCGGGTCGATGTAGGTCCAGCGCACGCTCATGGCCGCGCCCACGGCGCCGGCCACCGCGGCCGTGAGCGCAAAGCCGGCGATCTTGATCAGTCGGGTGTTCACCCCCAGCGTCTGGGCCCGCTGCTCGTCGGCGCCGATGCCCAGCATGGCCAGGCCGAAGCGGGTGCGGCGGATGACGATGGACAGGGCCACCGCCAGCACCGCCAGCAGCAGCACGGTGTAGTACACGGTGCTGGCCTCGGGCACCACCATCAGCACCCGGCCCACGGTGCCGGTGACGCTTTTCTCGAAGTAGCTGATGGCATGGCGGATGAGCTCGGTCATGCCGAAGGTCAGCACCGCAAAGTAGGTGCCGCGCAGGTGCAGCACCGCCGCGCCCATGACGATGGCCACCGCCGCCGCAATGAGCGCACCCAGCAGCACTGCCTGGGCCCAGGGCATGTGCTCCAGCGAGAGCGCACTGGTGTACGCGCCGATGCCGAAGAAGGCCGAGGTGGCCAGCGACAGGTAGCGGGTGGTGCCGCAGAACAGCGACCAGCTCGACGAGAGCGCCACATACATCAGGCAGGTCAGTGCCATGGAGGTGACGAACTCGCTGGCAAAGCCGGGCAGGGCCACGGCCCAGCCGGTCAGGCCGAACAGGACCAGCAGGTCGCGGATGAGGATCTGGCGGGCGTTCATGCTTTGCGGGTCTTTCGGGCGAACAGTCCTTCGGGCCGCAGCAGCAGCACGCCGATGAACACCACATAGCTCAGCAGGGCCTTGAGCGACGGGTTGGTGAAATGCATGCCGAGTGCCTCGATCACGCCCAGCAGCAGGCCGCCGGCCAGTGCGCCACCCATGCTGCCGAAGCCGCCCAGGGTGATGACGATCAGCGCGGTCACGGTGTAGGGCTCGCCCATGGACGGGCTGATGGTGTAGGCCATGGACAGCAGGCAGCCGGCCACGCCCGAGAGGCCCAGGCCGATGCCGAACATCAGCGGGTGCAGGCGGCGGGTGTCGATGCCCACCAGCTGCGCACCCACCGGCGACTGCATCAGCGCCCGCACCCCCTTGCCCAGCAGCGTCATGCGCAGCAGCACGATCAGCGCGCCGGCAAACAGCAGGGCGAGCGCGAACACCAGCAGCTTGTTGACCGCGAACTGCGCCTGCCCGCCCGGCAGCGGAATGGACAGCGGCTGGGTCAGGAAGTCGTAGCCGCGCAGGTCGCCGCCCCAGATCCAGGAGATGGCGTTCTGCACCAGGAACATCAGGCCGAAAGCGACCATCAGGCCGCGCGCCTCGAACACGTCCAGGTTGGGCGAGGTGGCGGTGAGCCGGCGGAAGCACAGCCAGTGCACCGCCACGCCGATGCCCATGAGCAGGGCAAAGGAGACCGGAATCATCCACAGCGGCGAGAGCCCGAACGAGGTCTGCACCATCCAGGTGACGAAGGCGCCCACCATCAGGAACTCGCCGTGCGCGATGTTGAGGATGCGCATCAGCCCGTACTGCAGGTTCAGGCCCAGGGCCACCAGGGCATAGATGCCCCCGGTGATGAGACCGGAGGCGATCAGCTCAAGCCACGAGGAGAACGACATCACTTCCAGGCAGGCTTGTTCGGGTTGAGCTTGGCGGTGGCGATCTTGGCCGGCCACACCACCTCGAACTCGCCGTTCTGCCACTGGCCCACGCTGCCCGGGGTGCCCACGTTCTCGCTGCCCTGGAAGCGAATGTCGCCCAGGATGGTCTTGTGGGTGGTGTTGGCCACATAGTCACGGATGGCCTTGCGGTCCAGACCCTGCGCCTTGACGGCCGCGGTCAGGATTTCCAGGCCGGCCCAGCAGGCGCCGCTGGCCCAGCGGTCCGGTTCCTTCTTCTGGCTGGCCACGTGGGCGTCGAAATAGGCCTTGGCGCCGGGGCTGGTCTTGCTGTTCCAGCTGCCCATGCCCAGCACACCCTCGGCACCGGCGGCGGTGATGACGTTCTTGTACAGCGGGAAGGCGGTGCCCACCGAGGCGTAGAAGAACTTCGGGTTGAAGCCGATCTCCTTGGCCTGGCGGCTGGCCAGGATGGTGTCGGGCGGGTAGGTGAAGCCGATGAAGGCGTCGGGGTTCTTGTCCTTGATGGAGCGCAGCGTGGGCGAGAGGTCCTTCACGCCGCCGGGGTAGCTCTTGTCCTCCACCAGCTGGATGCCGGTGCCCTGCAGCGCCACCTTGAGCGCGGCGTAGTTCTCCAGCCCGAACAGGTCGTCCACATAGATGCAGGCCACGGTCTTCACGCCGTTGGCCTTGAGCATGTCGACCACCGCATCGCACATGGGCTTGGGCTGCTGCAGCAGCGAGAAGAAGAACGGCAGCTTCATCTCGATCAGGCGTCGCGACAGCGCGGTGGGCGCCAGGAACGGGTAGCCGAAGCGGTTGGCCAGCGGCGCAGTGGCGAAGTTGGCGTTGCTGCCCCAGGGCGGCAGCACCAGGTCGACCTTGTCGCTGCCCATGAGCTTTTCATAGGTGCGCACCACGGTTTCCACGTCGCTGCGGTCGTCGCTGCTGACCAGCTCGATGCGGCGGCGCACGCCCTTCACGTCCAGGCCGCCGGCCGCATTCTGCTGCTCGGCCCACAGCAGGTAGTTGGGTTCCTGGCTGGTCTGGGCACCGCCGGTCCACGGACCGGTGCGCGACATGGAATAGCCCACGCGAACGGGGGCGGACTGGGCCAGCAGCTGCGGCGCGACCGACAGGGCACCCACCGCGGCGGCGGTGCGCTGGATCATGACTCGGCGGTTCGGGTTCACCATGGTGTTGTCTCCGGTTGTGGTTGGACTGACCTTGTCATGGTAGGTGGCCGACCTGTTTTGCGCTTGGCTGGCGGCGCACTACCTGTTTGATCAATCGTGCATGGGCCTCAGGGTTTACCCCGGTGCGATGACCCGGCGCGGGACAGCGCCGCGGAGCGTCCGGATAATCCCCCGGCCATGTCCGACACCCCCAGCATGAACACCGACCACATCGCGCCCGCCGAGCGCGCGGCGGTGTGGCGCGACTGGATCTGGACCCACTTCGGCGGACTGGAGTCCGACCTGTACGGCGACGACAGCTTCGACGGCCGCATGGCCGCCTCGCACGCGGGCGACGTCATCCTCACCCGGCTCGAAGCGAACCGGCACCGCGTCATCAAGAGCCCGCGCATGGCCCAGGCGGCCGACCGGGCTTACCTCAAGATCGTGGCGCCCTGGCAGGGCAGCGCCGGCGTGCAGCAGATGGGCCGGCAGACCTGGGTGCGCCCGGGGGGCTGGGCCATCTACGACACCTCGGGCGACTACGAGGTGGCCAACCCGGAGCGGGTGGAGCACCTGATCGTCATGCTGCCCAAGGACGAGCTGGCCGAACGCGGCCTGCGCCTGGAGCCGCTGATGGCCCGGCATGTGGGCGGCGTGAGCGGCATTGCGCGGGTGGCCCTGGAGACCATGCGCACCACCTACCAGGAGCTGCCGGGCATGAGCGAGACCGCCGCCCGCGGTGCCGGCGAACTCATCCTGCAGCTGGTGCGGCTGTCGCTGCAGGAACTGGCCGGCCGGGCCGATGCCACCACCCAGCTGCAGGCCTTCCGCGACCGCATCCGGCTGCACATCGGCCAGCACCTGCGCGACCCGTCGCTCACGCTCGACCAGATCGCCAGCTCGCTCAACTGCAGCAAGCGGCACCTGCACAACGCCTTTCAGGACGAGGAAGACACACTGGCGCACTACATCCAGCGCCAGCGCATCCAGGGCTGCATGCGCGAACTGGCCGATCCGGCGCGGGCGCGGCGCACCATCACCGACATCGCCCTTTCATGGGGCTTCAACAGCACGGCCCATTTCAGCCGGGTGTTCCGCGAGCACACCGGCCGCTCGCCCAGCGACTGGCGGGCCAGCGCCCTGGGCCATCTGGCCTGAGCGCCGGGCAGGCCTCAGCGCAGGGCGCAGCCCTGGGCCACCTTCATGGCCAGCTGGTGCAGGGCCAGCCACGGATCGGCCGGCCAGCCCGGGAACTTCAGGCCCTTGGCGATGCCGTCCACCACATGGGCATCGTCCAGCCAGCGCGCCAGCGTGGCCGGCGCCAGCAGCGGCAGCAGCCGCTCCATGAGCTTCTCGCGCACGCCCCACACGCGGCTCTCGCGCAGCGCCACCGGCAGTGGCCGGCCGTCGTCCATGGCGGCGCGCACCCGGTTGAGGGTGCGGATGTCTTCGGCCAGCGCGTAATGCACCAGCACCGGCGTCTCACCCTCGGCCTGCAGGCCGTCCAGCATGCGCTGCACCCGGTGCACCTGACCGCCCAGCACGGCCTCGGCCAGCTTGAATGCGTCGTAGCGCGCCACGTTGAGCACGGCGGCTTCCACCTGCGCAAAACCGAGTTCGCCCGGCGGGTGCAGCAGGGCGAGCTTCTGGATCTCCTGGTGGGCGGCCAGCAGGTTGCCTTCCACCCGGTCGGCGAAGAACTGCAGGGTGCGCTGACCTTCATCACCGGCCACCACGCGCTGACCCTGGGCCTGCAGCCGCTGCGCGATCCAGGCCGGCAGGGCCTTGCGGTCCACCGGATCGAGCTTGACGGTCACACCATGGGCGTCGAGCGCCGCAAACCAGGCCGACTTCTGGGTGGCCATGTCCAGCCGGGGCAGCAGCACCAGCAGCAGGGTGCTGTCGTTGCCGTCGGCCGATTCGGCCAGTTGCTGGAGGGCCTGCGAACCGTCCTTGCCCGGCTTGCCGGACGGAATGCGCACCTCGATGAGCTGGCGGTCGGCGAACAGGCTGAGCGACGCGCCGCTGGCCAGCACGCCGCTCCAGTCGAAATGCGCGCCCGCCACGGTGTGCACCGTGCGTTCGGTGTAGCCCTGGGCCCGCGCGGCAGCGCGGATGGCATCGGCCGCCTCCTGCACCAGCAGCGGGTCGTCGCCGTGCAGGGTGTAGAGGCTGCGCAGGCCGCGCTGCAGCTGTGCCGCCAGCTGGGGCGCAGCCACCTGCATCAGCGCACCTTCACCGTGGCCAGGCGCCGCACCACCTGCTGCACGATGTCGCTGGTCATGTCCTCGTACAGGCGGACCTCTTCGGCCGCCTTGGACAGGGCCACGGTCTCGTTGAAGCTGAGCTCGCGCTCGATCAGGATCTCGGTCTCGTCGATCAGGTCCCGACCGTCGGCGCTGCGCAGCCGGAACCGGAAGCGCACCCGCAGCTGCAGCTCGCGGATCTGACCGGCCGCCGTCTGACCCACCGCCGCCCGCTCGCGCTGGTCGGTGAGCACGGTGAGCACCACGTCGGGGCCGGGGGCGGGCACGCCGTTGACCGGGGGCGGCACCGGGTCGGCCCCGTTGACCGCCGGCAGCCCGTTCAGTCGCAGCTCGCGCCGCAGCTCGACGGCCACGGCATTGCCCTCCAGGCCGGCGATGCGCAGCGACGCAAAGTCGAACTTCGGCGCCTGCCGCAGGCGGAATCCGCAGCCGGCCAGCAGCAGGGCAGGCGCGGCCAGCAGCAGGGAACGGCGGTTGGACGGGCGGGCCATGTCAGACCACCACGTTGACCAGCCGGCCAGGCACCACCACCACCTTTTTCGGCGCGGCACCGGCAGCGGCTTTCTGGAAGGCTTCGCTGGCCAGGGCGGCGGCCTCGATGGCGGCCTTGTCGGCGCCGGCCGGCACGGTCACGCTGCCCCGCAGCTTGCCGTTGACCTGCAGCACCAGCTCGATCTCGTCCTGCACCAGGGCAGATTCGTCCACCGCCGGCCAGGGCGCATCCAGCAGCTCGCCCACGGCGCGGGCGTAGCCCAGTTCGGTCCACAGCGCGTGGGTGATGTGCGGGCAGGCCGGGTAGAGCATGCGCACCAGCAGCGACATGCCTTCGCAGCGCACGGCGGCATCACCGGGCGAGTCATCGAAGCTGAAGTCGTCCAGCGCATTGAGCAGCTTCATGCAGCCCGACACCACGGTGTTGTATTGCATGCGCTCATAGTCGTAGCTCACCTGCTTGAGCACCAGGTGCATCTCGCGGCGCAGCTTGCGGGCCTCGGGCCGCAGCGGGGCGCCGCTCAGGTCGGCCGCCGTGGCGGCGCGCAGCGCGTCGGCATGGCGATGGCCGAAGGCCCAGACCCGGCGCAGGAAGCGGTAGCTGCCCTCCACCGCCGCGTCGTTCCACTCCAGCGTGGCCTCGGGCGGCGCGGTGAACATGGTGTAGAGCCGCGCGGTGTCGGCGCCGTACTTCTCGATCAGGTCCTGCGGATCGACGCCGTTGTTCTTGGACTTGGACATGGTGCCCACGCCCTCGTAGTCGATGGGCGTGCCCACCGGCAATGCGCCCACCGCGTTCTTGAGCTTCGCCCCGACGATCTTGCCGCCCTCGTCCAGCACGTGTTCCACGTCGTGCGGCCAGAAATACTCCTTGCCGCCCTTGTCGGTGCGGCGCGAGTAGATATGGTTGAGCACCATGCCCTGGGTGAGCAGGCGGGTGAAGGGCTCGTCCACCTTCACCAGGCCCAGGTCGCGCATCACCTTGGTCCAGAAGCGCGCATACAGCAGGTGCAGGATGGCGTGCTCGATGCCGCCGATGTACTGGTCCATCGGCATCCAGTAGTCGGCACCGCCGGCCACCATCGCATCCGCATTCTTCGGATCGCAATAGCGCATGAAGTACCAGGACGAATCCACGAAGGTGTCCATGGTGTCGGTCTCGCGCCGCGCGGGCTTGCCGCAGCAGGGGCAGTCCACCTTCAGGAAGGCTTCGCACTTGTTGAGCGGGTTGCCGCTGCCGTCCGGCACCAGGTCCTCGGGCAGGCGCACCGGCAGGTCCTTTTCGGGCACCGGCACCGGGCCGCAGGCCTCGCAGTGGATGATGGGGATCGGCGTGCCCCAGTAGCGCTGGCGGCTGATGCCCCAGTCGCGCAGGCGGAAGGTGGTCTTCTTCTCGCCCAGGCCTTGTTCCGCCAGCAGCGACGCGACCTTGTCCACCGCAGCCTTCTGGTTCAGGCCGTCCAGCACGCCGGAGTTGACGCACACGCCACGCTGCTTGTCGCCGTACCACTCGGCCCAGGCATCGGTGCTGAAGGTCTCGCCCTGCACCGCCACCACCTGCCGGATGGCGATGCCGTACTTCTTGGCGAACGCGAAGTCGCGCTCGTCGTGGGCGGGCACGCCCATCACGGCGCCGTCGCCGTAGGTCATGAGCACATAGTTGCCGACCCACACGTCCACCTTCGCGCCGGTCAGCGGGTGGGTCACCTGCAGGCCGGTGGGCATGCCCAGCTTGTCCTGGGTGGCCAGTTCGGCCTCGGTGGTGCCGCCCTTCTTGCATTCCTCGATGAAGGCCGCGAGCTGGGGCTGGGTGGCGGCCGCATGCAGGGCCAGCGGATGCTCCGGCGCCACGGCGCAGAAGGTCACGCCCATGATGGTGTCGGCCCGGGTGGTGAACACGTACAGGCGACCGCCGTTGATCAGCGCGCCGTCGGCGCCGCGGATCTCGTGCGGGAAGGCAAATCGCACGCCTTCGCTCTTGCCGATCCAGTTCTCCTGCATCAGCCGCACCTTGTCGGGCCAGCCGTTGAGCGTGGCCTTGTCATTGCCCAGCTGCACATGGTCGAGCAGCTCGTCGGCATAGGACGTGATGTTGAGGTAGTAGCCCGGGATCTCGCGCTTCTCGACCACCGCACCGGTGCGCCAGCCCTTGCCGTCGATCACCTGCTCGTTGGCCAGCACCGTCTGGTCCACCGGGTCCCAGTTGACCACCTGGGTCTTGCGGTAGGCAATGCCCTTCTCGAGCATCTTGAGGAACAGCCACTGGTTCCACCGGTAGTAGTCGGGGTTGCAGGTGGTGACCTCGCGGCTCCAGTCGATGGCCAGCCCCATGGCCTGCATCTGCTGCTTCATGTAGGCGATGTTGTCGTAGGTCCACTTCGCCGGTGGCACACCGTTCTTGATCGCCGCGTTTTCGGCCGGCAGGCCGAAGGCGTCCCAGCCCATGGGCATGAGCACGTTGTAGCCATTCATGCGCAGGTGGCGCGTGAGCATGTCGTTGATGGTGTAGTTGCGCACATGGCCCATGTGCAGCTTGCCGCTGGGGTAGGGCAGCATGGAGCAGGCGTAGAACTTCTTCCTGCCGGCGTCTTCGGTCACACGGTAGGCGTCGCGGGCGTTCCAGTGGGCGTGCGCGGCGCGCTCGACGTCTTGATGGGCGTATTTGTCTTGCATGAAGCAGGGGACCGGCAAGGGGCCGGCAGCAATGGAATTCGATGGAGCGGGAGCGCAAGCGCCCGGCCCGGGCATACCGGGCGGATCGCGGATTTTAGGCCGGCACCGTTCCGGCAGACCGTCGCGGCGGACTCAGCCCGCGGTCAGCGGGGGGCGCCGTCGGCAGGAAGGGTCACAAAGCCGATGCGCGAGAGCCCGGCCGCCTGTGCCGTGCCGATCAGCGCAGCCACCCGGCCATAGGGAACGGTGGTGTCGGCCTGCAGCAGCAGCTCGGTGTCGGGACGGGCGGTGGCCGCGTCCTGCAGGCGCTGGCGCAGCTGGCCGTCGGACACCGGCTGGTCGTCCAGGGTCACGGCGCCCACCGCATCGATCGACAGCCGCAAGGCGGCCGCCGGCAGGCCGGTCGCGGCACCTTCGGCGCGCGGGAGCTCGAGCGCCAGCCGGCCGGCCATCAACGGCGCGGCCACGATGAAGATGACCAGCAGCACCAGCATCACGTCCACCAGCGGCGTGACGTTGATCTCGCTCATGGGCTCGGCGCGCCGGGCACCGGAGAGCCGACCGAAGCTCATGGGTGCGGGCCGGCCGGTGCCAGCAGCTCGCGCAGGTCGTGGGCGAAGCCTTCCAGATCGGCCTCCAGCCGCGCAATGCGGCGCCCCATCAGGTTGTAGGCCAGCACCGCCGGCAGGGCGACCGCCAGACCGGCGGCGGTCATGACCAGCGCCTCCCCCACCGGACCGGCGACCAGCTCGATGCGCATCGCCCCTTCCGAACCGATGGCGGAGAGCGCCTCGTGAATGCCCCACACCGTGCCCAGCAGCCCCACGAAAGGCGCTGTGGCCCCGACCGTGGCCAGCCAGACCTGGCCGGTCTGCAGCCGCCGCACGACATCGGTCAGGGCATCGCGCAGCTGGCGGGTCAGGCGGGCCGTGCGCTCGCCGGTGGCAGCCAGGGTGCTGCCGGATCCGGCATCCACACGCAGGGCGGCCTCGACCAGGGGCCGCAGCAGTCCCACCGGATCGAGCGCCGGCAGGCGACCGGATGCGACCGCCCAGTCCGGCGACTGCCAGAACGCCGCCAGCGCCAGCGGCAGGTCCCGGGACGCCCGCTGCAGCAGCCAGCCCTTGCGCAGGATCAGCACCCAGCTGACCACCGACATGAGCAGCAGCATCAGGGCCACGCTGCGGCCCACCAGGTCGGCTCGGGCGAACAGTTCCATCATGCGGACCGCCCGGGGCAGGAGCGGCTCAGCGCAGGCCGAGCACGTCGAACATGTCGTGCAGGCCGGCGGAGCGGCCCGCGAGGAAACGCACCGCGCGCAGGCTGCCCTGGGCGTACGTGGCCCGGCTGCTGGACTTGTGGGTGATCTCGATGCGTTCGCCGGTGCCGGCGAACAGCACCGTGTGGTCGCCCACGATGTCGCCACCGCGGATGGTGGCAAAGCCGATGGTGGACGGATCGCGTTCGCCGGTCACGCCCTCGCGGGCATAGACCGCGCAATCCTTGAGGTCGCGGCCCAGCGCGTCGGCAATGACCTCGCCCATCTTGAGTGCGGTGCCGCTGGGCGCGTCCACCTTGTGGCGGTGGTGGGCCTCGATGATCTCGATGTCGTAGCCGGTGGACAGCGCCCTGGCCGCCATCTCCAGCAGCTTGAGCGTGACGTTCACGCCGACGCTCATGTTGGGCGCCATGACGATGCCGATGTGCTTGGCCGCCTCGGCGATCTCGGCCTTCTGGGCATCGGTGAAGCCGGTGGTGCCGATCACCAGATTGACCCGCTGCTTCACGCATTCGCGCAGGTGCAGCAGCGTGCCTTCGGGGCGGGTGAAGTCGATCAGCACCTGGCTGCCCTGCAGGCCGGCGGCCACGTCGGCGGTGATGGCCACCCCCAGGCGCTGGCCGGCGTAGGCGCCGGCGTCCTGGCCGATGGCAGGGCTGGCCGGGATGTCGAGGGCGCCCGAGAGCACGCAGTCGTCGGCAGCACGCACCGCATCGATCAGCATCTGGCCCATGCGCCCGCTGGCGCCGGCCACACAGACACGGTGGCTCATCGGGCGGCTCCGGCGTCCAGCGGCGGGAAGCTGGAGGTGGTGGGGGCCGGCTCTGCCGCCGGTACCGGCACCGGGTTGCGCGGCCGGTTGGCTTCCTCGAACTTCTTCAGCTGCTCTTCGGTGGCCTCGAGCACCGGGGTCTTGCCGCTGCCGCGCTTCACGTCGAGCGACGCCACGAACTCGAGTTCGCTGGGCAGTTCGTCGGCCTCGAAGCGATCGAGCACATCGTTCTTGAAGAACACCGCCACCTTGCGCTGCTGGCGCGGCTGGCCCTGGCGCGAGAAGCTGAACACATAGTCCCAGCGATCGGCATGGAACACGCTGGCCACCAGCGGCGAGCCCAGGATGCCGCGCACCTGCTCGCGCGACATGCCGGTGCGCAGGGCCTGGGCCTGTTCGCGGGTGACCACGTTGCCCTGCACGATGTCGATGCGGTAGGGCGTGACCAGGCTGGTCACCGAGGGGAGCCGGTCGGTCACGCTGGCGCAGGCGCTCAATCCGGCGACCGAGGCCAGCAGCGCCAGCCGGATGCCCGCTCGGGCCACGGCAGATCGGACGGGCGACGACGGGTGGAGCAGGGACACAGGTGGCGATATCATCCGACCATTGTAGCCATCGGGGTGGTGTCGCCGCCCTGCTCCAGCGCCCGGGCACCGACCATGACCAACATCGAAGAACTCAAGAGCACGGGCCTGAAGGCCACGCTGCCGCGCCTGAAGATCCTCGAAGTCTTCCAGTCGGCCAAACAGCGGCACATGACCGCCGAAGACGTCTTCCGCGTGCTGCTGGAGGAACGCTCCGACATCGGGCTGGCCACGGTCTACCGGGTGCTCATGCAGTTCGAGCAGGCCGGGCTGCTGACCCGCAGCAACTTCGAATCGGGCAAGGCGGTCTACGAGCTCAACGAGGGCCAGCACCACGACCACCTGGTCTGCCTGGATTGTGGACGGGTGGAAGAATTCTTCGACGCCGAGATCGAGAGCCGGCAACAGCTGGTGGCCCAGACGCGCGGCTTCAAGCTCCAGGAGCACGCCCTCTCGCTCTACGCCAACTGCACCAAGACCGACTGCGAACACCGCCACAAGAACGGGCAGCGCTGAGGCGCTGACCGATCACTCGCCCCGGCTCATGGCGGCCCGGTGGCGGGCCACGAACTCCTGGTAGGTGTCGATGCCGCGCAGCTGCAGGATGGTGTTGCGCACCGCCGCTTCCACCAGCACCGCGATGTTGCGCCCGGCCACCACCTGGATCACGGCCTTGCGGACCGGAACGCCCAGAACGTCCTGGTAGAGCGGTTCGTGCGGCATGCGCTCGTAGTCGCGCTCCATGGTCTCGCGGCGCACCAGATGGACGATGAGCTGCAGCCGCATCTTCCGGCGCACCGCCGTCTCGCCGAAGATGGCCTTGATGTCCAGCAGGCCGATGCCCCGCACTTCCAGCAGGTTCTGCAGCAGCTCGGGGCAGCGGCCCTCGATGCTGGTCTGGTTGATGCGGTAGAGATCGACCGCATCATCGGCCACCAGACCGTGGCCGCGCGAGATCAGTTCCAGGCCCAGCTCGCTTTTGCCCAGACCGGATTCGCCGGTGATCATCACGCCCATGCCCAGGATGTCCATGAAGACACCGTGCATGGTCGAGCGGTCGGCAAAGTGGCGCGAGAGATAGGCGCGCAGCACGTCGATCACGAAGGCCGCCGACTCCTGGGTGGCAAACATCGGGATCTGGGCCCGTTCGCACATGGCGATCAGCTCGTCGGGGGCCGTCTGGCCGTCGGCCACCACCAGCACCGGAGGCTCGAGCGTGACGATGCGGGCCACCCGGCGACGGTTGTCGTCCGCATTCGGGCTGGTGAGGTAGGCCACCTCGCGCTCGCCGATCACCTGCAGGCGGTACGGGTGGATGTAGTTGAGATAACCCACCAGGTCGGCGCCGGAGCGGGCGGCGCGCACTGCCACCTCGTCGAAACGGCGTTCGGACGCGCCCAGGCCGGCAATCCATTGCCACTTCAGCGGTTCGCGGTGGTCCTCGAACAGGACGTCGGCGCTGACGACGGTGGGCTTCAAGCCGGTGCGCCGGTGGCCGTGGTCAGGCGGCCGCGTGGGCCGATTGCCAGCCCGAGATCAATGCGTGCAGGGCGGCCGCATCGCTCGAGGACTTCATCTGCTCGCGCAGGGCGCTGTCGCTGAGCAGTTCAGCGATCTCGGAGAGGATTTCCAGGTGCTTCTGGGTGGCTGCCTCGGGCACCAGCAGGAAGATCATCAGCTGGACCGGCTGCTCGTCCGGCGCATCGAAGCCGATGGCCTGACCCAGCTGGAACACCGCGGCCAGCGGCTGCTTCAGCCCCTTGATGCGGCCATGCGGGATGGCCACGCCGTGGCCCAGTCCGGTGGAACCCAGGCGTTCACGGGCGAACAGGCTGTCGGTGATCAGGGCGCGGTTGAGGCCATGCAGGCCCTCGAACAGCAGACCGGCTTCTTCGAACGCGCGTTTCTTGCTGGTCGCTTCGACGCTGACCAGCACCTGTGCGGCAGGCAATATGGCGGATAGACGGTTCATGCGGGCCCTTTCGGACCGCGAATTATGCCGAGTTGGTCCCCCATGGCTAGGCGTGGGGGACAAAAAAGCCGCTTGACAAAGCGGCTGATTGCTGCGGCGCAACACACGGAGCCGCCGAGGACGGCCGGCCGTGCGAAGCATCACGAAGCGGCATCACATCAGACGCTTGGCCGCCTCGTGGTGGTGGTCCTGGGCCTTGTCCTTGTAGCGCAGCACCTGACGGTCCAGCTTGTCGGCCAGGTCATCGACGGCAGCGTACAGGTCGGCGTGGGCACTCTCGGCGAACAGGTCGCGGCCCTTGACGTGGATGTTGCACTCGGCGCGCTGGCGAAGGTCCTTTTCCTTCAGGTTGTCCACCGTCAGCAGGACCTTGATGTCGACCACCTGATCGAAGTGCCGCGATATCCGTTCGAGCTTGCTGGTGACGTATCCGCGCAGGGCGGGCGTGACTTCCAGATGGTGACCGCTGATCGTCAGGTTCATGGATGAGCCTCCTATTGCTCCGGGTTGACACAGGCCGCCGGCCAGATGGCTGCGGCCACGGGGATGGCTTGAACCCACTATGCCCCCGAAGCAGCCCGGTGGCAAGCCGACCCGCCGACATCATGCTTTCGAATTAACATTCTCGGGTTACAAGCCGCTCATCTGCTTGCTTTGTGACTCCCCCGCATCCGACCACCCCAGCACCATCCGGGCCGCCATCGTTCGGCCCAGCGGATGTCGGGCCACGGCTGCTGCAGCTGCAGACCGACATCCTGGTGCGGCATCTGCCCGCCATGGTGGCCGGCACCACCCTGCTGGCCGCTGGCGCCGCGGTCCTGCTGGACCACCTGGGCATGCCCAGGGACCTGGTGCTCGCCTGGCTGGCCGTGATGATCGGTTTCTCGGGGGCCCGTCTGCTGCTGTGGCACCGCTACCGGCACCAGCCGGCCACGGCGGACACGGCCGTCCGCCGGGCCCGGATGCTCACCCTCGGCAGCGGACTGGCCGGCATCCTCTGGGGGGCTATGGCCTGGTTCTTCTTCGTTCCCCAGGACCCGCTGTCGATCGCCCTGGTGGTCGCCATCCTGTGTGGACTCCTGTCGAGCTCGACGCACTCCATCGGGGCCTACTGGCCGGCTCACGCGGCGTTCGCGCTGCCCTGCATCCTCCCTTTCGCGGCACGCTGCCTGATGGAGCCGACGCCCAGCCTGCGGATCCTGGGCCTGCTGTCGCTGCTGTACCTGGTCTTCACCGCGTCGTTTGCCCGCGCCATCCCGCGCACCCTGGAGACCCAGCTGCGGCTGCAGCTGCACAACGAACGGCTGGTGCAGCAGCTCACGCGGACCCGGGACGATGCGATGGCATCGGAACGGGACAAGTCGCGCTTCCTGGCCGCTGCCAGCCACGACCTGCGCCAGCCCCTGCACGCCATGGGCCTGTTCGTCCCGGCACTGCAGGCACAGCTGGAATCCGGTCAGCCATCGGTCCGGGTGATGCGCCTGATCGTCGGCCGCATGAAGGCGGTGCTGGTCGGGGTGGGGCACCTGCTCGACCTGCTGCTGGAGCTGTCGCGGCTGGACGCGGGCACGGTGGAGACCCAGCGGATCCCCGTGCACTGCGGCGTGGCGCTGGAACGGGCCTGCGCCGCGGTGCGGGCGCAGGCCGAGGCGCGGGGATTGCGCATGCGGGTCGTGGCGTCCGAGGTCTGGGTCCGGACCGATCCCGACGTGCTCCACACCATCCTGCTCAACCTTCTGTCCAACGCGGTCCGCTACACCCGAAAGGGCGGTGTGCTGGTGACCGCCCGCCAGCGCGCCGACCGCGTGGAACTGGCGGTATGGGACAGCGGGATCGGCATTCCGGCCACCGATCTGCCGCGTCTCTTCGACGCCTGGTTCCAGGCGGGCAACGCAGGCGACGACCCGAGCCGCCTGCGTGGCTTCGGACTGGGACTGGCCATCGTGCAGCGGCTGGCGGATCTGCTGGGCACCGGGGTGACGGTGCGGTCGCAACTGGGTCGCGGGTCGGTGTTCCGCTTCCAGCTGCCGGTCTGTGACGCGCCCGACCCGGCGCCCGAGGCACTCCGCCCACCCCTGCTGGCACCGGGCCAGTGCGTTCTGGTGGTCGATGACGACGAGCAGATCCTCGTGGGCATGGGGCTGCTGCTGGAGAGCTGGGGGGTCCGCCCCCTGATCGCCCGCTCGCTCAACGAGGCGCGGATCGAACTGGTGCGATCGGCATGCGCCCCGTCGCTGGTGCTGCTGGACCACCATCTGGGTCAAGGCACCACGCCGCAGACCCAGGTGGAGCAGCTGCGCAGCTGGCTGGCCCCGGGCGTGCCCATCGCCATCATCACCGGCGACACCTCCAGCGACACCATGCAGCAGGTGGCCTCGCTCGATGTGCAGGTGTGGCACAAGCCGGTCGAGCCCGCCCTGCTGAGGGGCCAGCTGCGCCACCGCAGCCCGCCAGCGGAATGAGCACAATGGGCCCATCGCTGCGGAGCCCGACATGTCACTTGATACGCTGATCAGCCACAACCTCGGCCATGCCAGCCGCCCCATCCACGACGGCGGCTGCGCGCTGGTGCTGATGGGCGGCGGGGCACGAACCGCCTACCAGGCCGGGGTGCTCAAGGCGGTGGCGGGGATGCGCCGTCCGGCCGGACCGGGCTTCCCGTTCCGCTGGCTCTTCGGCACCTCGGCCGGCGCGCTCAATGCCACCTACCTGGCCAGCCGGTCGGCGCAGGGGCTGGACGCGCTGGACGGCATGGCCGCGTTCTGGGCCCAGCTGCGGTCGGAGCGGGTCTACCGGCTGGAAGCCCCTTCCTGGGTGCGCGCCAGCCGGCTGCTGGCGGGCTGGACCCTGGCCCGCCAGGTCCGGCAGCACCGCGCCCTGCTCGACACCCTGCCCCTGGTCGACACCCTGCACAAGGCCATCGACCTGCGGCAACTGGAGTCGGCACTGGAGTCCGGCGTCATCGACGGCCTGGGCGTGACCGCCTCGAGCTACACCACCGGCGAACACTGGACGTTCTGCCAGACCGCGAACCGGTGCGAGCTGAGGCCCTGGCGACGGCCCGGTCGGCGCGCCGAGTTCCAGCCCATCACCATCGAGCACCTGATGGCCTCGAGTGCCATTCCCTTCCTCTTCCCCTCGGTGCCCTTGTGGGTCGAAGGCCACCTCGAGCATTTCGGGGACGGATCGATGCGCCAGCTCTCGCCGCTGTCGCCGGCCATCCAGGCCGGCGCGCGCCGGGTGATGGTCATCGGGGTGGGACAGCCGCAGCGCGCGGGCCTGGCGCCGGCCCATGCCGGTCAGCCCACGGCCGGCACCATCGCCGGCCATGCCATGGCCAGCGTCTTCCATGACACGCTGCAGGCCGACGTGGAACAGACCACCCGGGTCAGCCAGACACTGGCCCGGCTGCCGCCCGATCTGGCCGCCGCACTGCCCTACCGGCCGGTGGAGGTGCTGGCGATACAGCCCAGCCTCTCGCTGGACGAACTGGCCATGAAGCACCTGGGCGAACTGCCCGCCTCCACCCTCAACACCCTGGTGGGTCTGGGCGCGCTGGACGATGCGCGGGGAGCTGCTGGCAGCGCCGCCGCGCTGGCCAGCTACCTGCTGTTCGAGCCGGGTTTCGTGCAGGCCCTCATCCAGCTGGGCGAGCACGACGCCTGGCGACGCAAGGACGAACTGACGGCCTTTCTGGCCGGTGACGCAGCGATGGGCCGTCATGGGCCGGTGACATAATCCGCCCATCCCCCCCAACGGAGAACCGCATGGACAGCACGCCACCCAGTTGCGTGCTTTCAGCCCGCCCCGCCGCCGTCTGACGGACCCGCGGCATCGCAGGCTGAAAGCAGCCCCGAACCGCCCTTCATTCCGCAGACCGCCCACCCGCCGGGAGCCATCCATGCTCAACGTCTTCACCCTGGCCAACGGCCGCCTCTTCCAGGAAGAGATCGAATCGCTCGAGGAACTCGCGCGGTTCAAGCCCATCTGGGTCGACCTCGAAGACCCCACCCCGGAAGAGCGGCGCTGGGTCAAGCAGCACTTCGGCCTGTCCATCCCGGAAGACGCGATGGACGAGGACATTGAGGAATCCGCCCGCTTCTTCGAGGAGGACAACGGCGAGCTGCATGTGCGCAGCGACTTCCTGATCGACGACCCGGACAACCCGCGCGCCGTGCGGGTGGCCTTCATCCTCAACGAGAACAACGACCTGCTCAAGAGCCGGGGCGTTCTGTTCTCGATCCACGACGAGGACGTGCCGGTGTTCCGCCTGCTGCGCATGCGCGCGCGGCGCATGCCGGGCCTGATCGAAGACGCCAAGGACGTGCTGCTGATGCTGTTCGACGCCGACGCCGAGTACTGCGCCGACACGCTGGAGGACATCTACGACGACCTGGAGAAGGTCAGCCGCCAGGTGCTCGCCGGCGAGGTGACCGACAACAAGGCCGGCGAAGCGCTGGCGGCCATTGCCCGGCATGAGGACATGTCCGGCCGCATCCGCCGCAACGTGATGGACACCCGCCGCGCGGTGAGCTTCATGATGCGCAGCCGGCTGCTGAGCGCCGAGCAGTTCGAGGATGCACGCCAGATCCTGCGCGACCTCGATTCGCTGGACGGCCACACCGCCTTCCTGTTCGACAAGATCAACTTCCTGATGGACGCCACGGTCGGCTTCATCAACATCAACCAGAACAAGATCATCAAGATCTTCTCGGTGGCCAGCGTGGCCTTGCTGCCCCCCACGCTGATCGCCAGCGTGTACGGCATGAACTTCCAGCACATGCCCGAGCTGGCCCAGGAATGGGGCTACCCCTACGCACTGGCGCTCATGGTGCTGTCGGCCGTGGGGCCGATGCTGTACTTCCGCAAACGGGGCTGGCTGAAGTGAGCAGCGCCTCGACGACGGCCGTGCTGTAACGGCTGGCCACTTCGCGCAGGAAGCGCGGGAAATCGACATGGGCTGCGTCGTCGGCCCGGTCGGAGATGGTCCTCACCACGGCCAGCCGCACACCGAGGTCGTGGCAGACCTGCGCCATGGCGGCCCCTTCCATCTCCACCGCGAGGGCGTCCGGCAGTTCCTGCTGCAGTGCCTGGCTCTCCGCCGTCGTGGCCACGAAACGGTCTCCGCTGATCAGCAGCCCCTGGTGCAGCCGGGGGGACTGCAGACCGAAGGCCTGCACCGCAGACGGCGGCAGCAAGGCGGGAAGGCTGGTGATCATGCGCTCGCAGGCCAGCTCCAGCGCTTCCGTGATCAGGGCATCGGCCTCGAAACGGGATCGGCCCTGCCCCGGCACCTCGTGGCGCGGGAACAGGGGCGAAGCGTCCATGTCGTGCTGCAGGAACTGCCGGGCCAGCACCAGGTCGCCCACCCGCACGCCCGGCCCCAGGCCTCCGGCCACACCGGTGAAGACGATGCGGCCCACCCGGTACCGCTCGGCCAGCAGCGCAGCAGTGGTGGCGGCCGCCACCTTGCCGATGCCGCACAGCACCAGCACCACCGGCTGGCCGTGCAGGTGCCCACGCCAGAAATCGCGACCCGCATGGCGCTCGCGCTGCTCGTCCGGCATGCGGGCGATCAGGTCGGCGATCTCTTCGTGCAGGGCGGCCACGATGGCCAGCGGTGAACCAATAGGGGCATGGGTATGCATGCCCCGGATTGAACCAGAACCGGCCGGGGCCGGCTCCGGTCCGGGTCAGGTCCGCAGTTCGCGGCGCAGGATCTTGCCCACCGGCGTCTTCGGCAGCTCGGTGCGGAACTCCACCACCTTGGGCTGCTTGTAGCCGGTGAGGTTGGCGCGGCAGTGGGCCCGCACCTGGTCCTCGGTGAGCGCCGCGTCACGCCGAACGATCACCAGCTTGATGGCTTCCCCGGCCTTCTCGTCCGGCACGCCCACCGCCGCGCATTCCAGCACCCCGGCAAGCTGCGAGACCACGTCCTCGATCTCGTTGGGGTACACATTGAAGCCGGCGCACAGGATCATGTCCTTCTTGCGGTCGACGATGCGGAAGTACCCGCGGTCGTCCATGATGCCCACGTCACCGGTCTTGAAGTAACCGTCGGCCGTCATGACCTTCGCGGTCTCGTCCGGTCGCTGCCAGTAGCCGGCCATGACCTGCGGTCCCTTGATGGCGATCTCGCCGGGCTGACCGGGCGGCACCGGGCGGCCGTCGTCATCCAGACAGACCATCCACGTACCGGGCAGCGGCACGCCGATGGTGCCGGTGAACTCGGTGCTGGTGGTCGGGTTGCAGCTGGCCGACGGGCTGGTCTCGGACAGACCGTAACCTTCGCAGATGGGACAGCCGGTCTTCTCCAGCCACAGCCGGGCCGTGCCGCTCTGCACCGCCATGCCGCCGCCCACCGAGACCTTGAGGTTGCTCCAGTTCACGGTGCCGAAATCAGGGTGGTTGGCCAGACCACCGAACAGGGTGCTGACCGCCGGGAAGCTGTGGAAGGTGTGGCGCGAGAGCTCCTTGAGCACCGCCGGCAGGTCGCGCGGATTCGGGATCAGGATCGCTTTGCCGCCGGTGCGCATGCCCAGCATCATGTTCACCGTGAAGGCGAAGATGTGATACAGCGGCAGCGCACACACGGCCGTGGGCTGCTCGCCGGCCGGCACGCGCGACATGACCGGCTGGTTCCAGGCTTCGGACTGCAGCACGTTGGCCAGGATGTTCCGGTGCAGCAGCACGGCACCCTTGCTGACACCGGTGGTGCCGCCGGTGTACTGCAGCACCGCCATGTCGTCGGGCTGCAGCTCGGGACGCTTGAGCGTGCCCCGGGTGCCGCGGGCAATGGCGTCGTTGAACCGCACCGCACCGGGCAGCTGGAACGGCGGCACCATCTTGCGCACGTGCCGCACCACGTAGTTCACCAGCGTCCCCTTGAGCAGACCCAGCAGGTCACCCATGGCGGTGAGCACCACATGCCGGACCGGCGTCTGGGCGATGCACTGCTGCAGCGTGGTGGCGAAGTTCTCGATGATGACGATGGCCTTGGCGCCGGAGTCCTTGAGCTGGTGCTCGAGTTCGCGTGCGGTGTAGAGCGGGTTGACGTTCACCACCACGAAGCCGGCCCGCAGGATGCCGGCCACCGCCACCGGGTACTGCGGCGTGTTGGGCATCATGATGGCGACCCGGTCACCCTTGACCAGCCCCAGCCCCTGCAGATAGGCCGCAAAGGCCTGCGAAAGGCTGTCCACCTGGGCAAAGCTCACATCCTTGCCCATGAAGCTGTAGGCGGGCTTCGCGGCGTGGCGCTCGAAGCTCTCCTCCATGAGGTGCACCAGGGAGCGGTACTGGCTGACATCGATATCGGCCGGCACGCCTTCCGGGTAGGCGGCCAGCCAGGGCCGGTCGGCAGTGGCTGGGGTCATGGGGATGGTCTCCTGCAGGAGGGAATCACTCGATGGCCTTGGTCATGTCCTCGACCACCTTCTTGGCGTCGCCGAACACCATCATGGTCTTGTCCATGTAGAACAGTTCGTTGTCCAGGCCGGCGTAACCGGCTGCCATCGAACGCTTGTTGACGATCACCGTCTTGGCCTTGTAGGCCTCCAGGATGGGCATGCCGTAGATGGGCGAGCCCTTCTGGAGGGCGGCCGGGTTCACCACGTCGTTGGCGCCCAGGATGATGGCCACGTCGGCCTGACCGAACTCGCCGTTGATGTCCTCCATCTCGAACACCTGGTCGTAGGGCACTTCGGCCTCGGCCAGCAGCACGTTCATGTGGCCCGGCATGCGCCCGGCCACCGGGTGGATGGCGTACTTGACGGTGATGCCCTTCTCGGTGAGCTTGTGCGCCAGCTCCTTGACCGCGTGCTGGGCGCGGGCCACCGCCAGACCGTAACCGGGGACGATGACCACCGTCTCGGCGTTGCCCAGGATGAAGGCAGCATCGTCCGCGCTGCCGCTCTTGGCCGTGCGCTGCACGCCGCCGCCGGCCGCTGCCGTGCCGGCCTCGCCGCCGAAGCCGCCCAGGATCACGCTGATGAACGAGCGGTTCATGGCCTTGCACATGATGTAGCTCAGGATCGCGCCCGAGCTGCCCACCAGCGAGCCGGCGATGATCAGCATGGCGTTGTTCAGCGAGAAGCCGATGCCCGCCGCCGCCCAGCCCGAATAGCTGTTGAGCATGGACACCACCACCGGCATGTCGGCGCCGCCGATGGGGATGATGATCAGCACGCCAAGCACGAAGGACAGGGCCACCATCACGAAGAACGCGGTCCAGTTCTCGGTGAAGGCGAAGAAGACGCCCAGGCCGATGGTGGCGATGCCCAGTGCCAGGTTCAGCAGGTGCTGGCCGCCGAAGGTGACCGGTGCACCCTGGAACAGGCGGAACTTGTACTTGCCCGAGAGCTTGCCGAAGGCGATGACCGAGCCGCTGAAGGTGATGGCACCGATGGCCGCGCCCAGGAACAGCTCGATCTTGTTGCCGAACGGGATCTGCGTGCCCTTGGCCGCGATGCCGAAGGCCCACGGCTCTGCCACCGCCGCCACCGCGATGAACACCGCCGCCAGACCGATCATGCTGTGCATGAAGGCCACCAGCTCGGGCATCTTCGTCATCTCCACACGCTGGGCCATCACGGCACCGGCGCCGCCGCCGATCACCAGACCCACCAGCACCCAGACCATGCCTTCGGCCTGGCCGCTGGAGAGCTCGACGATGAGGGCCGAGGTGGTCAGGATGGCAATGGCCATGCCGGTCATGCCGAACACGTTGCCGCGGATCGACGTGGTGGGGTGCGACAGCCCCTTGAGCGCCTGGATGAAGAACACCGAGGCGACCAGGTACAACAGGACAACCAGGTTCATGCTCATGCTTGGTCCCCTGCGGCCGGCGCCTTGCGCTCTTTCTTCTTGAACATCTCAAGCATGCGGCGGGTCACCAGGAAGCCGCCGAACACGTTGACCGCCGCCAGCGCCACGGCCAGCACGCCCATGGTCTTGCCCAGGGGCGTCTCGGTCAGGGCGGCCGCCAGCATGGCGCCGACGATGACGATGGCCGACACCGCGTTGGTCACGGCCATGAGTGGCGTGTGCAGCGCGGGCGTGACGTTCCAGACCACGTGGTAGCCCACGTAGATGGCCAGCACGAAGATGATGAGGTTGATGAGGGTGGGAGATACGGCGTCCATGTCACTTCCTTTTCACTTCACCGGCCTGGGTCATGAGGCAGGCCGCGACGATGTCGTCGTCCATCGGCACCTGCACGGCGGTGGCATCCTTGGGCAGCACGAGCTTGAGAAAGTCGAGCACGTTGCGGGCATACAGGGCCGAGGCGTCGGCGCCCACCATGGCCGGCAGGTTGGTCTCGCCGATGATGGACACGCCGTGCTGCACCACGGTCTGGTCGGCCACGGTCAGCGGGCAGTTCCCGCCCACGCCGCCCGGGCCCTTGCCGGCGGCCAGATCGACGATGACCGATCCCGGCTTCATGCTGCGCACCATGTCCTCGGTGACGAGGGTGGGCGCGGCACGACCGGGGATGAGGGCAGTGGAGATGACCACGTCGGCCTGGGCCACGCGCTTGGCCACTTCGGCCTTCTGGCGGTCCAGCCAGCTCTGCGGCATGGGGCGGGCATAGCCGCCCACCCCTTCGGCGGCTTCCTTCTCTTCGGCGGTCTCGTACGGCACGTCGATGAACTTGGCGCCCAGCGATTCCACCTGTTCCTTCACCGAGGGGCGCACATCGCTGGCCTCGATGACGGCGCCCAGGCGCTTGGCGGTGGCAATGGCCTGCAGACCGGCCACGCCCACGCCCAGGATGACCACACGGGCCGCCTTGACCGTGCCGGCCGCCGTCATGAGCATGGGGAAGAAGCGCTGGTACCGGTTGGCCGCCAGCATGACCGCCTTGTAGCCGGCGATGTTGGCCTGCGACGAGAGCACGTCCATGCTCTGGGCCCGGGTGGTGCGCGGTGCGGCTTCCAGCGCGAAGCTGGTCAGGCCGGCGGCGGCCAGCTTCTGCAGACCCGGCGCATCGAACGGATTGAGCATGCCCACCAGGGTGGCGCCGGATTTCATGTGGGCCAGCTCGGCATCCGAGGGGCTGCGCACCTTGAGGACCAGTTCGGCCCCCAGGGCGCCGGCGGCGTCGGTGATGGTGGCGCCGACCGACTTGTAGGCCTCGTCGGTGGCACTGGCGGCCAGGCCGGCACCGGACTGCACCTGCACGGCATGTCCCTGGGCCACCAGTTTCTTGGCCGTCTCGGGGGTGACGGCAACGCGGGTTTCTCCCGCCGCGGTCTCAGTGGGTACGCCTATCAGCATCGGAGGTCTCCTCGCTCTGTGTGATCGATCGCGCGGGAGCTTACCCGAAAGCCCGCTGTCAGCTTCGTCGCCCGGGCGGCAGCCACACCCCGGGCGCTGATAATCCGCCCATGGACAACCGATGGAAACCCAGCGTCACCGTGGCTGCGATCATCGAGCGCGACGGCCGCTACCTGCTGGTCGAGGAGCACACGCCCGAGGGCCTGCGCCTGAACAACCCGGCCGGCCACCTGGACCCGGGGGAAAGCCCGCAGCAGGGGGTGGAACGCGAGGCCCTGGAAGAAACCACCTGCAGCTTCCGGGCCGAAGCGCTGGTGGGGGTGTACCTGTCGCGGTTCCAGCGGGGCACGGACGACATCACCTATCTGCGTTTGGCCTATTGCGGATCGGTCGGCGAGCCGGACCCGGGCCGCAGCCTGGACCACGGCATCGTGCGGACCCTCTGGATGACGCCCGACGAGGTCCGCGCCAGCGCCTCCCGGCACCGCAGCCCGCTGGTGCTGCGGTGCATCGAGGACCACCTGGCCGGCCGCCGGCTGCCCATGGACACCGTGTTCACCGATCCATCGGTCCAACAGGCTCCGCACCGGCCTGCCGACTGACGCGCGCCAGCGGTATGCGCAGCCAGAAGCACGACCCCCGACCGGGCCGGCTGCGCAAGCCCAGCGTGATGCCCAGCAGGGCGGAGGCGTGCCGGACGATGAACAGGCCCAGCCCCACACCGTTGTCGGTTTCGGTCTCGGGCACACCCCGGAAGTACGCACCGAAGATCGACTCGAAATTCTCGGGCGGCACCCCGATGCCGGTGTCCCAGACCTGGATCAGCAGGGCGTCGCGGCGTGGGCGGCACGCGACCACGACACCCCCTCGCAGGGTGTAGCGCACCGCGTTGGCCGCCAGATTCCCCAGGATGCGTTCCAGCAGGACGGCGTCGCTGCGGACCTCGGTCACGCAGGGCGTGACTGTCCAGCGCAATCCCTTGGTGCGGGCCTGCAGGCCGTAGATCACGTCGATGCGCTCCAGCAAGGGCTGCACCGAGAACTGCGAGAAGTGCGGCCGCAGGGCGCCGACCTCCAGCCGCGACATGGTGTGCAACGAATCGAGCATGTGGTCGGCCGATGCGATGGCCGCCCGCATCTGCATCAGCGTGACGGACGACACCGGCCGCCCGGTCTGCTGCGCCAGGCTCTGCGTGGCCAGGGTGATGGCGTAGACCGGCTGGCGCAGGTCGTGGCTGACGGCGGCCAGCAGGCGGGATTTCTCGGCCGAGGTCCTGCGCACCTCGTGCAGCCGGGCAGCCTCCCGGATCTGCATGGCCTGGGCGCGCTGCTTGGCACGCCGCTCGGCCCGGATGCGCTCCCCGAGCGCGAACGCCATGAGCACCATGTCGATGACGGAGCAGATCACCAGCGGCTGGCTGAGCAGGTCCGGTCGGGGCCAGCAGCCAGAGCTCGACGGGCGCGTCCAGCGAGCTGCCCGACTGGATCCGCAGATACAGCTCGATGTCCTGGCCCGGCAGCAGATCGATCGGGAACACGTGCTGCCGGTGGGGCACGGCGCGGTGATCGAACGGGAACAGGTCGCCCCCCCGGTACTGGGTCAGCAGCTGCCCCTGACTGCCCACCAGCAGATCGATCCGGTCCAGGTGCGGGTTGGCCACCACCAGCCAGCGACGCACCGGATGGCCTTCGACGTGCCGCAGGTGCATGAGGAACCATTGGGCGTGGGGGCTGAAGCCGAGGCGGATGCCGGACTCGGGCGCCACCAGGCGGTGGAACACCGGGCCGCCGTCCGCAATCGACAACCGGCCCTCCAGGTCGGCGGGCCACCAGCGCCCGGTGGGATCTTCCGCGTGCAGCGCGTAAGGCAGCAGTTCGTAGCGGGCGTCCCCCTCGACCAGCAGCTCCGGCGGTTGCACCGCAGCGGACCCGCGCGGCACCATCAGCAGCAGACCGACCAGCACCGCGAGCCAGCAGGCCGGCAGACCCCTCGTTGAACCCATGGCTTCCTCCTGCTGCCATCCGGAGGGGAGTATCGAAACCGGTCACCGGGCTTGCACATACTGCGAGCGCAGTATTCGACGGTGGACGACCGGCCGCTTTCGCATACAGTGAGGGGCATCCCCCCCGCTGCCCCGACCATGTCCGATCCCACTGCCCACGCTGCCGGCGGCCTGCCACCGGACGATCCGCTGCGCCATGAACTGCACAACGAGGTGCATGCCCGCCCTCCGGCCCGCATCCAGCTGCCGGCCCTGGTGGTGTTCGTGGCGGTGCTCAACGAGGGGGTCGGCCGCGCCACCGAGTGGGAACACCTGCGGCAGCTGCGCGGTCAGCAGGACCTGGTCCTGGACGAGCTGGCCGGCAACTTTGTCCGGCTGAACCTGGGCACCAGCACCCTCAAATGGGAGCGGCACACCGAGTTCACCCGTTATTCCATCGTGCTGCCGCTGCCCGCCGGCACCTCGCTGGCCGACACCACAGCCCTGCACCTCGATCCGGCGGAAGTGCCCGCCGACTGGCTGCAGCGGATCCCGGGCCGTACCGTGGCCGCCATCCGGCTGGCCATGGTCGAAGCGGCCCTGCCCGAGGCCACACCGGCAGCGCAGGCCCGCCTGATGGAGCCGGCCGCCCGCTGGTTCGAAGGGCGCACCGTGGTGGCCTCCCAGCTCGGCGGCGGCCATTCGTGGGCCGTGACCGACTTCCACCTGCGGCCCTCCGGCTTCGAGCACATGCTGGTGATTGCCCCGCCCGGCACCACCGCCACCCGCGCCGGCCGCATCTCGCAGCGCCTGCTCGAACTGGAGACCTACCGGCTGATGGCATTGCGCGGTCTGCCGGTGGCCAAGGCGCTCGGCCCCACCCTGGCCCAGGCCGAGCAGCAGCTCTCGGTGATCACCGCGCAGCTGGAGGGCAAGGCCACGTCGGAGCAAGCGCTGCTCGATGCCCTGGTGGCGCTGGCCGCCAGCGTGGAGCGGGCCACCGCCGAGAACGTCTACCGCTTTGCCGCCACGCGCGCTTACGATGCCCTGGTGTCCCAGCGCATCCACGAACTGCGCGAGAAGCCGATTCCGGGCACGCAGACCATCGGCGAGTTCATGCAGCGCCGGCTCTCGCCGGCCATGGCCACGGTGGCCGCGTCGGAACGGCGGCTGACCTCGCTGTCGGAGCGGATCGCCCGCACCAGCGCCCTGCTGCGCACCCGGGTGGACATCGTCACCGAGGCACAGAACCAGCAGCTGCTGGCCAAGCTCACCCGCGGCCAGGAACTGCAGCTGCAGCTGCAGACCACGGTGGAAGGGCTGTCCATCGCGGCCATCTCGTACTACGTGATCAGCCTGCTGCTGTATGTGGGCAAGGGCGCCAAGGCCGCCGGATTGCCGGTGCACCCGGAGGTGGCGGCCGGCGCGATGGTGCCGCTGGTGCTGTGGGCGGTGTGGCGCACCACCCGCCGCATCCATGCGCGGCTGAACCGGCCGAGCCAGCCGGACTGAGGGCTCAGGCGGTTTCGGCGGACGTGGTGATCACGCCGCCACCCAGGCAGACCTCGCCGTCGTAGAGCACCGCACTCTGCCCCGGTGTGACGGCCCACTGGGGGCTGTCGAAGGCCAGCGCAAAGCCGCCAGCCCTGTCGGCCTGCACCGCACAGGCGGCGTCGCTCTGCCGGTAGCGGGTCTTGGCTCCCAGGCGACCGGGCGGCGGTGGCGTGCCGGCCACCCAGCTGGCGTCCTGGGCCTGCAGCCGGGGTGACAGCAGCCAGGGATGGTCGTGTCCCTGCACCACCCACAGGGTGTTGGCTGCCATGTCCTTGCGGGCCACGAACCAGGGTTCGTGCTCGCTGCCGCCCTTCTGGGCGCCCTTGGCCTTCACCCCGCCGATGCCCAGCCCCTGGCGCTGCCCCAGGGTGTAGAAGCTTAGGCCCACGTGCTCGCCGATGGTGCGGCCGCGCTCGTCCTTGATCGGGCCGGGCTCCTTGGCGATGTAGCGGTTGAGGAAGTCCCGGAACGGCCGCTCGCCGATGAAGCAGATGCCGGTGCTGTCCTTCTTGCGGGCGTTGGGCAGGCCGATCTCGGCCGCGATCCGCCGCACCTCGGTCTTGGGCAGCTCGCCCACCGGGAACAGGGTCTTGGCCAGCTGGGCCTGGGTCAGGCGGTGCAGGAAGTAACTCTGGTCCTTGAGCGGGTCCAGGCCCTTGAGCAGCTGCACCTGGCCGTCCTGCTCGCGCACCCGCGCGTAGTGGCCGGTGGCGATCTTCCCGGCGCCCAGCCGCATGGCATGGTCGAGGAAGGCCTTGAACTTGATCTCGGCATTGCACAGGATGTCCGGGTTGGGCGTGCGGCCGGCCTGGTACTCGCGCAGGAATTCGGCGAACACCCGGTCCTTGTACTCGGCCGCGAAGTTGACGTGTTCCACGTCGATGCCGATGACATCGGCCACGCTGGCCGCATCGATCCAGTCCTGGCGGCTGGTGCAGTGTTCGCTGTCGTCGTCATCTTCCCAGTTCTTCATGAAGATGCCGACCACCTCATGCCCCTGCTGCTTGAGCAGCCAGGCACTGACGGCGGAATCCACACCGCCGCTGAGGCCGACCACCACCCGCTGGCGGACATGCTGTTTGTTACTCATGTCGCAATTATCCGCAGTGCGGGTTAAGGCTCGGATCACCCGAGGGCTTTGGAATACAGGTACCGGTTCACAGAAGCCGGCCCTGCAATCCCTCACCCACGAAAGAGTCCCTCATGAAACACACCATCACCGCCGCCGCTCTGGCCCTGACCGCTGTGGCCGCTTCCGCCGGCCCGACCTGCAACGCACCGAAAGACAGCTGGAAGCCCGAGGCCCAGTTCCAGCAGGAGCTCAAGGACCAGGGCTACAGCATCCGCAACTTCAAGGTCACCAAGGGCCAGTGCTACGAGATCTACGGCACCGACAAGACCGGCAAGAAGGTCGAGATCTATTTCGACCCCGCCACCGGCCGGGCGATCGAGAGCAAATGACCGCCCCGTCCGCCACGGGCCCGGCATCCCGGGTTCGCGTCTGGGACCCGCTGGTGCGGGTCTTCCACTGGTCGCTGGTGGGCTGTGTGGTGCTCAACAGCTGGGTGGTGGAAGAAGGCGAGTGGCTGCACGAATGGATCGGCTACACGGCCACCGCGCTGGTCGTCCTGCGGCTGCTGTGGGGGCTGGTCGGCAGCCACCATGCCCGCTTCGCCGACTGGTTCCCGACCCCCCGCCGCGTACGCACACACGTCGGCGCCCTGCTGCGAGGCGAAATCCCCGAGCACGCCGGTCACAACCCGCTGGGCGCACTGATGATGCTGGCGCTGATGGCGCTGGTGCTGGGCCTGGGGCTGACCGGCTGGCTGCAGGGCACCGATGCCTTCTGGGGCGTGGAATGGGTGCAGGAGCTGCACGAGGGCCTGGCCGAGACCCTGATCTGGCTCGCCGCCCTGCACGCCGCTGCTGCGCTGGTGATGGGGCGCATCGAACGCACCCGTCTGGTCAAGGCCATGTTCACCGGCGTGAAGGAACGCTACTGAGCCCGACCGGTGCGCTGGCACACTCCCGCCATGAGCCCGGTCATTCAAGTCCATGAGGTCGAGTTCACCGCCATCCGTGCCCAGGGTGCAGGCGGTCAGAACGTCAACAAGGTCTCCAACGCGGTGCACCTGCGGTTCGCGGTGCATGGCTCCTCCCTGCCCGAGGCGGTGCAGCACCGGCTGCTGGCGCTCAGCGACACCCGTATCACGCAGGACGGCGTGATCGTCATCAAGGCCCAGGGCAGCCGCAGCCTGGAGCAGAACAAGGCCGATGCGCTGGCCCGCCTGCAGGCGCTGGTGGACAGCGTGGCGGTGCCCCCGCGGGAGCGCAAGGCGACCCGGCCGACCCGGGCCTCGCAACAGAGGCGGCTTCAGGGCAAGGCGCTGCGCAGCGTCACCAAGCAGGCGCGCTCGCGGGTGCTGGACTGATCCGGCCGCTCAGCGCGACACGTCGCCGGGCGCCCGGCTGTGGGCGTTGTTGGTATCGACCAGCCGCTGCAGCAGGCGCAGGAAGACGGCGCGATCGGCCTCGTCGAGCGGCGCCAGGATCTGCTCCTGCGCACGCTGCACCGCCGGCACGGCCTGGGCCAGCACCTGCTGCCCCGCCTCGGTGAGCCAGAGCTGGCGCACCCGGCGGTCGTCGGGTGCGGTGCGGCGTTCGAGCCAGCCCCGCTGTTCCAGACGGTCGACGACACCGCCGGTGGTCGACGTGTCCAGCGCGATGGTGCCGGCCAGCGTGCGCTGGTCGACCCCTGGCGCATGGGCCACCGTCTGCAAGGCGGCGAACTGCACCGGCGTGAGGGCCATGTCGCCCAGCTCCTGCAGGAAGATGCCCACCGAGATCTGGTGCAACCGCCGGATGCGGTGGCCCGGCATGTCGTCGATGCGCACGGCAGGGGCAAGGGGCTGGTTCATGGGGCAGCGGCGGGACGGGGTCAGCCCCGGGCGCGCCGGGCCAGCACCTCGAAGGCCGGCAGGGTCTTGCCCTCCAGCACCTCCAGGAAAGCACCGCCGCCGGTGGAGATGTAGCCCACATCCTGCTCGATGCCGTATTTCGCGATGGCGGCCAGCGTGTCGCCACCACCGGCAATGCTGAAGGCCGGGCTGGCCGCAATCGCGCGGGCGATGGTCTCGGTGCCGTGGGCGAAGGCATCGAACTCGAACACGCCCACCGGGCCGTTCCAGACGATGGTGCCGGCCGCCTTGAGCTGCGCGGCCAGCAGGGCAGCGGTCTCGGGACCGATGTCCAGGATCAGGTCGTCGTCGTCCACCTCGGTGGCCTTCTTGACGGTGGCCGGCGCGTCGGCGGCGAAGGTCTTGGCAGTGACCACATCGGTGGGGATGGGCACCGCCGCACCCCGGGCCTTCATGGCCTCGATGACCGCCTTGGCCTCGCCCACCAGATCGGGCTCGGCCAGGCTCTTGCCGATCTTCAGGCCGGCGGCCAGCATGAAGGTGTTGGCGATGCCGCCACCCACGATCAGGTTGTCCACGTTCTTCGCCAGGCTCTGCAGGATGGTGAGCTTGGTGCTGACCTTGCTGCCGGCCACGATGGCCACCAGCGGGCGCTTCGGGTTGGCCAGGGCCTGGGCGATGGCGTCCATCTCGGCGGCGAGCAGCGGACCGGCGCAGGCCACCGGGGCGGTTTCGGCGATGCCGTAGGTGGTGCCCTCGGCCCGGTGGGCGGTGCCGAAGGCGTCGTGCACGAAGATGTCGCACAGGGCGCCGAGCTTCTTCGCCAGTTCCGGGGTGTTTTTCTTCTCGCCCACGTTGAGGCGGCAGTTCTCCAGCACCACCACCTCGCCGGGGGCCACGCTGAAGTCGCCGTCGATCCAGTTCGCCACCAGACGCACCGGGCGGTCCAGCAGCTGGCCCAGGCGGGCGGCCACGGGGGAGAGACTGTCCTCGGGCTTGAAGGCGCCTTCGGTCGGTCGACCCAGGTGGGAGGTGACCATCACCGCTGCGCCGGCCTCCAGCGCCATGCGGATCGCCGGCACGCTGGCCCGGATGCGGGTGTCTTCGGTGATGCGGCCGCTGTCGTCCTGCGGCACATTGAGGTCGGCGCGGATGAAGACACGGCGGCCCTGGGCCTGGCCGCTGGCGCACAGGTCGGAGAAACGGAGGAAGGAGGACATGGCGGAGTGGATGAAGCGGGATCGGTGAATCGGGGGATCAGCCGCCGATTGTAGGAAACCGCCGTCCGCCGGCACCCTGCTCCGGGTTCAGGCGCCGCAGGGCCGGAACAGGTTCAGGGCCTCGTCGCGCGCTTGGGTCTGCACACCCATGAGCCCCAGCACGCTGTGGAACAGGTGGTCGTGCGACACCGGGCTGGCCGCGCGCTGGCGCAGGCACCCCGTGCCCACCCCGCTGAGGGTCTGGAGAGCGGGGGAAAGCCAGGTCACCAGGGGGACCCGCTTCTGCTCGACCGGCGCGAATGCGTAGGGCAGGCCGTGGAGGTAGACCTGGCCCTCGCCCAGGGACTCGCCATGGTCGGACATGTAGATCAGCCCCGGCGCTGCGGTGCCGCTGCGGGCCTTGGCATCGAGCCAGTCCAGCGTGAGTCCGAGCACATGGTCGGTGTAGACGATGCTGTTGTCGTAGCTGTTGCGCAGCGCATCGATCGGGCAGTCGCCCAGGGTGATGGTGGTGCATTCGGGCTGGAACGGCTTGCGGTCGGCCGGAGCCCGCTTGAAATAGGCGGGCCCGTGGCTGCCCATCATGTGCAGCACCAGCACCGTGCCACGGCTTCGGCGCTGCTCGTCCAGGGTGGCCAGTTGCTGATCCAGGCTGCGAACGAGTGCCTCGTCCAGGCATTCGTCACCCTCGCACAGGGCGGGATCGGGCGCGGGCCGGGCCGAGGGCACGCGGGCGCAGACGCCCTTGCAGCCCGACTGGTTGTCGATCCACATCACCGCCAGGCCGGCGCGCTGCAGCACATCGAGCAGGTTCTGATGCCGGGCCGGCTGGTCGCCGCCCTGCTCGCGCGAGAGCGGCGAGAACATGCAGGGCACCGACACCTGGGTGTTGGTGCCGCAGGAGGTGGCGTCGGGGAAATTGACCAGCCCGCGCTCGGCGGCCCAGCGGGCCATGGTGGGCGTGGTTGGCCGGGCATAGCCGTTGAGACCCCAGTTGGCCGCCCGGGCGGTTTCGCCCACCACCAGCACCAGCAGCGGGGGCGGCGAGGCCGCCGCTGCCGGCCGGACCAGGACGGCATTCTCACCCACCGGGATGAGCGGACGGACCTGCTGCGGGACCTGATCGGCCACCAGCCGGGCCGAGGCATACACCGTGTTGAGCGGATTGATCATGTAGCGCACCGGCTTGTGGTTGCGCGCCAGCGAGGCCAGGTGCGAGTAACCGGGCAGGGCCACCGCCAGGGCCAGGGCCAGACCGATGCCGGCACCCGCCAGGTTGCGGCCGGTCTGGCCCAGAGGGCGTCGCCAGGACACCGGCCGACGCCAGATCCACCACAGCGGGGGACCGGCGACCAGCAGCACGCTCAGGGGCAGCGACCACGACATCAGGTCCCGCACCTCGCGGACGTCGGTATGAAGCACGTTGGCCATCATGGTGGGGTCGATGACCGCACCGTACTGCCACATGAAGTGGCTGTTGAAGGCCGCCACCACCACCAGCAGGCTGCACAGCGGGCGAAGCAGCCGTGGCCAGGCCAGCAGCGACAACAGGGCGGCCAGCACCCCCAGCACCGGCACCACCAGGGTCGCCGCCGCTGCCGCAGACCCCACATCCAGGACGCGCTGCCACAGCGGCAGGTTGCCCGCCGTGGCCAGCCAGACGGCCACCGGCCAGACCACGGTGGCCGGCGAGCGGGCAGTCAGAAGGGAGCGGGCCGCGACAGGCGGCGATGACGGAGTGGAGCGGGACATCGCGCCAGTCTGGCGCGCCGACGTTAACGCTACCTTTAGGGGTTCCCTGGCGCATCGAGGGCCGGCCAGCGCAGCATGAAGCGGGTCGTGGCCGGCGGCTCCCCGGTGTCCCGGAGCAGGCTGCCGCCGTGCTGTTCGGCCATGCGCTGCACCAGCCGCAGGCCCAGACCGAGCCCCGGACTGGCGGCCGTGTGCGGCCCGGCGTCCGGCCGCTGCCCGTCGTCGCTGACCGATGCACAGACCCAGGCGCCGTCCTGGAGCAGCTCCACCACGATCTGGGTGCCGGCGGGCGTGTGGCGCACCGCGTTGCCGATCAGGTTGCGCAGCGCCAGCTCCACCAGCATGGGGGGCGCTGCGATCCACCGCGGCCCATCGGCACCGACCAGCGAGACCTCGTGCCCGGTGGCGAAGGCCGCCGGCGCCGACTCGGCCACCAGCGCCGACGCCACCGCCGACAGGTCGGAACGGGCCACCGGATCGCGCTGCGCCCGGGCCAGGTCGAGCAGCTGCTGCAGGATGCGGCCGGCCCGCAGGGCCTCCTGCTCCAGCTGGTGCAGCCGCTCGGGGCTCGGGTCGCGGCCTGCAGCGGCGGACTGCAGGGCCAGCGAGGCCAGCGGCGTGCGCAGCTCATGGGCCACATCGCTGGCAAACTCGCGCTCGCGTCGGGCCTGTGCCTGCAACCGGTCGACCAGACCATTGATGGCCTGCACCGTGCTGGTGAACTCGCGGTAACGGTGTTCGGCACCGAGCCGGTCGCCGGCCTGGGCGTCCAGCGCCGCGACATCCTCGGACAGGTGGGTCAGCGGCCGGAGACCCTGGCGGATGGCCCAGCCCAGCAGCAGGGCCACCAGCGGCAGCACCAGGAGCGCCGGCCGGGCCAGCTGCAAGGTGATGTCGCGTCCCAGGTCGATGCGGTGTTCGATGTCCATGAGCACCGACACGGCCCGCCCGTCGTCGCTGCCGCTGCGCGCCGTGAACACCCGCCAGTGCACCGGATGGCCGCGCAGCTCGCCACGCACCGACAGGTAGCCGTTGCGCGGCGGTCCGGCGCGGAGGGCCAGCGAGCCGACCAGGTCGTGCGTGTCGGTGACCACCTGCTCCCGCCGCCATTCGATGACGGCCACCTCCTGCACATAGGCGCGGGGTCGTTCGCTGGCCCAGGGCTCGCCCGCCTTCGATGTTTGGCCGGGAGAGGCATCGAGCCAGAGCCGCGCCACCGCTTCCAGCTGACCGTCGGTGACCTCCTCGGCTTCATGGTGGCCGATCACCCAGGCCGCCACCAGCAGCGTGGCCCACACCAGCACCAGGGCGGCACAGGTCCAGCCCCACAAGGTGAACCACAGCCGCGGCTGGACGGGAGCCTCGGGGGACGGGGGGGCAGACGGATCGGTCATGGCGGTGGCACGAAGTAGCCCACGCCCCGCACGGTGCGGATCAGACCCTCGCCCAGCTTGCGCCGCAGGTGGTGCACATGCACCTCGATGGCATTGCTCTCCAGGGCCTCGCCGAAGCCATAGAGGGCCGCCTCGAGGCGCGACTTGGACAGCACCTGCGGGCTGGCCTGCAGCAGCACCAGCAGCAGGCCGAATTCGCGCGCGCCCAGCACCACCGGCTCGCCCGCCTTGAGCACCGTGTGCGCCGCAGGATCGATGACCAGGTCGCCATGCTCGATGGTGGGCTGGCTGCGGCCGTGGGCACGGCGCTGCATGGCCCTCAGCCGGGCCATCATCTCGTTGGCGTCGAACGGCTTGACGATGTAGTCGTCGGCGCCGCCGTCCAGGCCGGTGATGCGGTCGTCCACCCCGTCACGGGCGGTCATGATGAGCACCGGCAGGTCGTTGCGCGGCAGCGTCTCGCGGCCGGCCTGGGGCGAAGGCTGTTGGCGGATGCGGGCCAGCAGGTCGAGGCCGTCGCCGTCGGGCAGGCCCAGATCCAGCAGCACCGCATCGAACGGTTCGACCGCCAGCGCGGCCCAGGCCGACGCCACGGTGTTGCACACATCGCAGGCATGCCCGCCCTGGCGCAGCGAGGCCTGCAGCCCGGCCGCAATGCCGGGATCGTCTTCGACAACAAGAATCCGCATGGAAGAAAGCCGTGGGTCCGATGGGGTTTGCATTACGACCGATGGTCGCTGCGGGCGATTATGGGAGCCTGAGCCCCGGCCAGGACCTCATGGTCACATAAGCATGGCCGCCCACAATGCGTCGCATGCATGTTCTTCCCGCCCACACCTTGATCACCGCCCCTCCGGTCGGACCCGCCGCCGACCGGGCCTGGCGACAGCTGCTCGCCGGCTGGGCGGTCTTGCTGGTGCTGACCCTGCTGTGGGATTTCAGCGGACTGGATGTGGCGGTGATGCGGCAGATCGGGACACCGGCCGGGTTTGCGCTCCAGCACCATCCGGTGCTGGAACACCTGCTGCACGACCGGTTGCGTCAGGTCTACAGCGTGGTGCTGGTGCTGGCCTGGATCTGGGCCCTGGTGCCGGCCCGCTGGAGCGCAGCGTCCGGCCCGGACCGCCGCCTGGCGGTGCTGCTGGGCACGGCCGGACTGGTGCTCATCAACCTGATCAAGCACCGGAGCACCACCAGCTGCCCCTGGGACTGGCAGCTGTTCGGAGGCGCGGCCGAGATCGTGTCGCACTGGTCCTGGGGCGTGCGGGACGGGGGGCCGGGCCGCTGCTTTCCCGGGGGTCATGCCTCGACCGGCATGGGCTTTCTGGCGCTGGCCCTGCCCTGGCTGGTACCGCGGCAGCCGAACCTGCTCACCCCGGCGCGGCGCGAGGCCTTGCAGCGACGCGGCTGGCGCTGGCTGCTGGCGGCGCTGGCGGTGGGCGTGCTGTGCGGCGTGGTGCAAAGCCTGCGCGGCGCCCATCCCCCCAGCCACACGCTCTGGACGCTGGTCATCTGCGGCGGCGTGGCGCTGGCCGGCTGGCGCCTGTGGCCCCTCAAGGCGGGGGCCGGTGTTGCTTCACCAGCCCAGGCCCAGGCGCAGCGGCAGGTACACCAGCATGCCGACCACGATGGTGCCCAGAACGCCTTTGCGCCAGAAGAACCAGGCGGCCCCTGCCGCCGCTGAGAACAGGCGTGCGTCCTGCCAGGTGGTGACCAGCGCGCCCTGACTGACCACGATCTCGGGCACCACCACCGCCGCCAGTGCGGCGATCGGCGCGTACTGCAGCCCGCGCTGCGCCCAGTCGGGCAGTGTCCAGGGCTTGCTGCTGATGAAGAAGAATGACCGCGTGACCACCGTGATCGCGCCCAGCAGCACGATGGTCAGGAGCGTCCAGGGATCGAAGTCAAGCATGGTGCCCCCCTGCAGGGGTCGGACGCATGCGGTCCAGCACCAGGCAAAGGGCCACGGCGCTGGCGATCGCCACCACGATGTTGAGCTTGAGCGGCAGGGCATAGGCCGCCACCGCTGCCGTGCCCGAGATCGCCAGCGAGACCACCCGCAGCTTCGAGGTGGCCAGCGAACACAGCACCCCCAGCAGCGCCAGGATGCCGGCAAAGCCCAGACCCCACGCCACCGGCACCACGTTGGCCAGTGCGATGCCGGTCAGGCTGGCCCCCATCCAGGCCACATAGTTGACCCCGCAGTTGCCCATCAGGTAGGCCTGCTGCGCAGCCAGCTCCTGGGCATCGGCCCCCGGCCTGGGGTAGCGCCGGGCGAAGAAGACATAGCTCAGGTCGGCCGTGACATAACCGGTGACCAGCCGCTGCCAGCGCGGCAGGTGCATCAGGTAGGGGCGCAGATGGGCCGAGAACACCACGAAGCGCAGGTTCACGCAGAAGGCGGCCGCCAGGATCACCCACAGCGGCGCCCCCGCAACGATCATGGGCGTGGCGGCCAGCTGGGCGCTGCCCGCGTAGACGATGAGGGTCATGAGCAGGGCCTCGAGCGGCGAGAGGCCGCTCTGCACCATGGACACGCCGGTCATGAGGCCCCATGCGGCAATGCCCATGGCAGCCGTGGCCTGATCGCGCACCCCTTCCCGGAAGGCCGGATGCGCCCGGTGGGCGCGCAGGAAGAACATGGCTGCCCCTTCAGCCGGTCGCCGCAGTGCCCAGCGATTGACCCGGCGACAGCGGGAAGCCCCTGAGCACGTCGCTGGCAGGCAGCCGGCGTCCACCGGGCCGCTGCAACTCGGTCAGCTGCAGCACGCCCTGGCCCGTGGCCACCAGGACGCCGTCGGCATCGACCGCCTGCACCGTGCCGGCCGGCCGGGTCGTCGGCAGATCCACCACCCGGGCGGCCCACACCTTGAGCAGTTCCCCGCCGACCTGCGTGCTGGCGCCGGGGAAGGGGTCGAACGCACGGATCTGCCGGTGCAGCTCGGTCGCGGTCCGGCCCCAGTCGATGGTGGCTTCGGCCTTCTCGATCTTGTGCGCATAGGTCACGCCTTCGGCCGGTTGAGGCTGCGGCCGCAGCCCGCCGCAGGCGGCCAGTTCCAGGGCCTCCACGATCAGGCGCCCGCCCAGCGCGGCCAGCCGGTCGTGCAGCAGGGCGGTGGTGTCCAGGGGGTCGATGGGCACGGTCTCGACCAGCAGCATGTCGCCGGTGTCCAGGCCCTCGTCCATCTGCATGATGGTCACGCCCGTCAGGGCATCACCGGCCTCGATGGCCCGGTGGATGGGTGCTGCGCCGCGCCAGCGCGGCAGGACGGACGCATGGATGTTGAGACAGCCCAGGCGGGGCGTCGTCAGCACCCAGGCCGGCAATATCAGTCCGTAGGCCGCCACCACCATGGCATCGGCCCGGGCTGCCTGCAGGACGGCACGGGCAGCGGCCGCATCGTCGGGGTACTTGCCGTCCAGCCGCAGGCTGCGGGGTTGTGCCACCGCGATGCCGTGTGCCAGCGCGGCCTGCTTCACGGCCGAGGCCTGCAGCTTCATGCCGCGCCCGGCCGGGCGGTCCGGCTGGGTCAGCACCAGCGGCACGTCGAAGCCGGCGGCCAGCAGCCGCTCCAGCGCCACCCGGGCGAAGTCGGGCGTTCCGGCGAACACGACACGCATGGCCGGGCTCAACCGCGTTCCGCTTCGCGCTGGGCCTTGATCAGGCGGGTCTTGATGCGATTGCGCTTGAGCGGCGACAGGTACTCCACGAACACCTTGCCCATCAGGTGATCCATCTCGTGCTGGATGCACACCGCCAGCAGACCCTCGGCCTCGATGGTGCGCTCCACACCGTGTTCATCCTGGGCGCGCACGCGAACGGCCACCGGACGCTCCACGCCGTCGTAGATGCCGGGCACCGAGAGGCAGCCCTCCTCGCCCTTGCGGGTTTCCGGGCTGGACCACTCCACCACCGGGTTGATCAGCACCATGGGCTGGTTGCGCTCCTCGCTGACGTCGATCACGATGAGCCGCTCGTGCACATCCACCTGGGTGGCCGCCAGACCGATGCCGTGGGCCTCGTACATGGTGGCGAACATGCGCGCGACCAGCGCGCGGATGCGGTCGTCCACCACCGCCACCGGCCTGGCCACGGTGTGCAACCGGGGATCGGGATAGCGAAGGATGGGAAGCAGCTCGGGGGTGGTCATGGTCGGCGCGGAAACAACGGAGTGCGGGTGCCGCCAGCGACGACAGGCGGATGCCCGGCGACCAGCGGATCGAATGTGGGTATTTTCGCCACTTTTGCGACGGCACACCCGACCCCTCCCCCACAAACATTGCCTAATCAAGGGCTTGGGCGCAAAATCAAAAGCGACTTGTCAAGACACGAGCGCTGCCGCGCGCCGCTCCAGGGGCCCTACATGCCATCGAAATTCCCGCTGAAGTCCGCATCCCTCATCGCCCTGGCCGGTCTGGCCGCGCTGGCGAGCTCGACGGCTTCGGCACAGAACTTTCCCATCACGGATGCCCAGAAGGCCAAGGCCAACCAGGTGGCCCAGGCGGGCGTGCCGCTCTCGGAACTGTCGCCCAACGCCCCGGACAGCTACACCGTCAAGCGCGGCGACACGCTCTGGGCCATCTCGGGGCTGTTCCTGAAATCGCCCTGGCGCTGGCCCGAGCTCTGGGGCATGAACATCAACGACATCCGCAACCCGCACCTCATCTTCCCGGGGCAGGTGCTCTACCTGGACAAGACCGGCGGCCGTGCCCGTCTCACCACCCAGGGCCCGGGCGACGGCACCATCAAGGTCACGCCCCGCGTCCGCTCGGAGAGCCTGTCGGCCAGCGCGATCCCCACGGTGAACATGGCGGTCATCGAATCCTTCCTGTCCGAGCCGCTGATCGTCGACGAACCCACCTTTGCCAAGGCGCCGCGCGTCGTGGCCACCCAGGAGAACCGGGTTCTGCTGAGCCGCGGCGACCGCGCATACGCCCGTGCCCGCTCGGCCGACAACCCCGATGCAGCGCCGCTGGCCCTGGTCAACGGCAAGACCAGCAGCTACCGGGTGTTCCGCAACGCCGTGCCGCTGCGTGACCCCACCACCAACGCCATCATTGCCTACGAGGCCCAGTACGTGGGCAAGGTGTCGGTGGTCGGCAGCGAATCCACCGCAGAGACCACCGGTGCCGATGGCAAGAAGGTCACCGAAATCATCCCGGCCAGCCTCGATGTGGTCTCGGCCAAGGAAGAAATGCAGGTGGGCGACCGCCTGCTGCCCGAACCGGAACGTGAGTTCACGAACTACGTGCCCCGGGCTCCGCTGACCCCGCAGAGCGGTCAGGTCGTCTCGGTTTACGGCAACGCCGTCCGGTATGCCGCACAGAACCAGGTGGTGGCCATCAACCGGGGCCGAGAGCACGGCATCGAGCGCGGCCATGTGCTGGCGGTGCTGCGCGAGAGCAGCGTGCTCACCGACACCACCGACAGCGGTCGTCCGCAGGTGCGCCTGCCGGGCGAACGCAACGGCCTGATCATGGTGTTCCGCACCTTCGACAAGATTTCCTACGCCATCGTGCTGGACATCCAGGACGGTGTGCAGGTGGGCCATCGCTTCGTCAACCCCTGACACCCGGATGGGTCCGTCCGAGCGGGCCGCCTGGCTGCGGCTGCTGCTGACCCCCGGCGTGGGCCGGGTTTCTGCCCGTCAACTGCTGGCGTCCTTCGGCTCCGCGGAGGCGATCTGGCGCGCCAGCCGTTCAGCGTGGGCCGATTGTGTCGGTCCGGCCAAGGCGGCTGCGCTGAACGAGCCACCGCCCGACTGGGACAAGGAGTTGTCCCGGCTGGAGGCCTGGCTGGCCGCGGCAACCGATCGCCACATGGTGGCCCTGGGCGACCAGCGCTACCCGTCCCTGCTGCTGGAAACCCCCGATCCCCCGCTGGTGCTGTTCGTGCAGGGCCGGGCCGAATCGCTGTCCCGCACTCCGGCCCTGGCGGTGGTGGGCAGCCGCAACCCTACGCCCCAGGGCGCCGAGCATGCCAGAAGGTTCTCCCGGGCGCTGGCCGAAGCCGGCCTGACCGTGATCTCCGGCCTGGCCCTGGGCGTGGACGCAGAGGCCCACGCCGGTGCACTGGACGCCGGCGGCATCACCCTGGCGTGCGTGGGCACCGGCCTGGACCGGGTGTACCCGGCACGGCACCGCGATCTGGCCCACCGCATGGCCGCCGATGGCGCGATCGTCAGCGAATACCCGCTGGGCACACCGCCGCTGGCGGCCCATTTCCCCCAGCGCAACCGGATCATTGCAGGACTCAGTCAGGGCACCCTGGTGGTGGAGGCGGCCCTGCAGTCCGGCTCGCTCATCACGGCCCGGCTGGCAGCAGACATGGGGCGCGAGGTGTTCGCCATTCCCGGTTCGATCCATTCGCCGCAATCGCGGGGCTGTCACGCACTGATCCGCCAGGGCGCCAAGCTGGTGGAATCGGTGGACGACATCCTGGAGGAACTGCAGTGGTCGCCGAACCCGTCGGCCGCGGCGGTCACGACCGGGATGGCGGCGACCCCGACCGGCACCCCGGATCCGCTGCTCACGGCCATGGGCCACGAACCCATCGGGCTGGAGGCCTTGCAGGACCGTACCGGACTGCCCACGGCTCAGCTGATGGCCCGACTGCTGGAACTGGAATTGACAGGCCAGGTGGGCCGACTGCCCGGCGGGCGGGTCCAGCGACGGGCCCTGGCCTGAGCCGGCCGGCCTTCAGGCCAGCAGGCGACCCGGGTTGGCGTCCAGGCGCTCGAGCGCGTCGCGGGTGGCCCGCACGGTGAGCGCCTCTTCTTCGGTCGGCACCAGAAGACCGGCCTGCAGGTAGGCCGCCAGGCGCTGGGCCTGGATCAGGTAACAGCGCCCCGAATGCGTCACGAACATGCAGATCTGGCCGCGCTCGCTGCGCCAGGCCAGCTGCACGTTGAGCAGCTTGCCGGCATGGTCCAGACCGAACCAGGCACCGATCTGCAGCTCCTGGGCCCACTGTCGCATGGCCTCGGACGGCTTGCTGCCGCCCGCATTGATGACCTCGATGTTGCTGGCGTCGACACCGGTGATCATCTCGATGCTCTCGGCATCCAGGTCCAGGTCGCCCACGCCGTCCTGGGGCAGGTAGTCCTCCAGGTTGGCCAGGCGCTGGGAGAGGCGGTCGAGCTGGTCCTGCGCGATGGGCTCGGTGCGGGACATGAAGGCATCGGCCAGGGTGTCGCTGATGGACTTGATGTGCTGGTCCTGCAGCCCCTGCGGATAACCCAGCAGGCCCATGCCCTGGCGCAGGCGCTGCAGGATGCCCGGCAGCTGCTGGATGACGCGGGCCCGATCGTTGCGGCTGGGCTTGGCACCGGCCGCCCACAGCAGATCGGAAGCCACCTGCTTGAGCGCCTGGGTTTCCTCCGACTTCAGACCGTGCTTGACGCTGGCCACTGCCAGCACATCCACCCAGACCTTGAAGAAGAAGCTGCGGATCTCTTCCCGCACCGGCACGTCGTCGAGCAGCTTGCGCAGCTCGATGGTGTATTGCACCGACAGCGTTTCCTTCTGTTCGACCTGCTGGGCGACGCTCACCACCTTGCTGGCGTTGCCCTGACCGCGCAGGTGCGACGACAGGAACTTCTCGAACTCGTCGTACACCAGCTGGAACACGCGCCGACCGGTCTCGGGGTACTGTTCGATGACCTGCACCACGCGCTTGATCTCGGCTTCCAGGGCGGACGAGGTGACGTCCGAATCGAAACCCATGACGCAGGAACCCATGCGGTCGATGAGCTTGCGGGCCGGGTGCTGCAGCGCACTGAAGAACTCGGGTTCGGCCAGGGCGACCCGCAGCACCGGAATCTGGAGCCGCGCGAACCACACCCGCACGCTGGCCGGCAGGCGCTCCTCGGCGAGGATGCTCTGGAACATCAGCGCCACCACCTCGACGGTGGCCTTTTCGGTCGGGGTGCTGGCGGCCTGCTTGAGTTCGGCGGCGCGCTGGCGCAGGGCGGTGGCGGTGCGCTCGATGTCCACCGCATCCACCGGCGCAGCTGCGCCCCCGCTGCGGTACAGCCCGATGCCCATGCTGGGCGAGGCCGCCGAGCGGGCCATGGCCTGCTGCAGCTGCGGGGAGGGCGGCAGGACCTGGGTGGCCTCGAAGTCGCCGCTCACATGGTCGAGCAGCAGCCGCTTGAGCCGTCCGACCACGCCCTGCGCCCGCATGCGGGCCCTTGCCAGGGGCGAGGTGCCGGTCATCATGCGGGTCTCTTCCGACACCGAGGAACCCAGGCCGCTGGAGCGGGCACCGGTGCTCTCGTCGAATGCCGGAGCCCGGGCCTCGACCTTGGCGTTGGGTGCGCGCCGCACCAGCGACTGCAGGTCGATCTCCTTCATGACGCCGCTGGCCACCAGGAACTGGTTGGTGGCCTCGTAGGCCTCCAGCAGGGTCTGGGGCAGCTGCGCTGCCACCACGTCCTGCACCATGACCCAGGCCTCCCGGCTCAGGCCGGACGCCATCCACTGCTCGACAAACACCCGGCTCACCACCTCGGGCAACAGGATGTCGTTGCGCGACATTTCCTGTCGCCGCTCCAGATGCTGGATGCGCAGCCGAAGCTCATTGATCTCGCGAGAGGCCTTGTCCAGGATGCGCATGGCCAGCCGGGAAGCCACGATCTGGTCGTTCACGGTGCTGTCGTCGACCAGCTCCAGCTTGCCGGGCACGCTGGCCGGGCCGGCGGCCTGGGCCGAATGGTTGCGGTAGGCCTCCTGCAGCGCCGCCCGGGTCTGCTCGGCCCACTGGTTCTGGGCGCGCTGGAAGGTCATCCAGGCCTCGCGTCGCTGGGTGGCCTCCAGCGGCGAGCACATCTGATCGCGCAGCTCGGTCAGGCGCCCCTGAACGGCCGTGATCAGTTCGGGCATGACGCGTCCGACGCGAATCACGAAGAGTTCGCGCGCCTGACGGGCCAGCGGGGATGTGTTCTGTTGGGGCAGGGACACGGTCTCGCCAGTATGACATGAACACCGATACCCCCCACCGCCACTTCGGGGGCGGCCGGAGGGGCCTGTTGCGTCTTACACCACGGCGCCGCCGTTCGGGTCGTCCGGATCGCCCGCCGTCTTGGCCGGCTTGATCAGGTCCTCCCGCCGGATGCCCAGCCACATGGCGATGGCGGCGGCCACGAACACCGAGGAATAGATGCCGAAACAGATGCCGATGGTCAGCGCCATGGCGAAATAGTGCAGCGTGGGACCGCCGAACAGCAGCATGGACAGCACCATGATCTGGGTCGATCCATGGGTGATGATGGTGCGGCTGATGGTGGAAGTGATGGCGTGGTCGATCACCTGCTCGGGCGTCATCTTGCGCTGCTTGCGGAAGCTCTCCCGGATCCGGTCGAAGATCACCACCGACTCGTTGACCGAATAACCCAGCACGGCCAGCACCGCCGCCAGCACCGCCAGCGAGAACTCCCACTGGAAGAAGGCGAAGAAGCCCAGGATGATCACCACGTCGTGCAGGTTGGCGATGATGGCCGACACCGCGTACTTCCACTCGAACCGGATGGCCAGGTAGATCATGATGCCCACGATCACCAGGCCCAGGGCCAGCAGGCCGTTGTTCACCAGCTCCTGGCCCACCTGGGGTCCCACGAATTCGGTGCGCTGCAGCTGCACCGCCGGGTTCTGGGCCTTGAGGGCGGCAAACAGCTCCTCGCTCTGCTGGCCGGACGTCTTGCCCGCCTGGGCCGGCAGGCGCAGCAGCACGTCGCGGGACGAGCCGAAGTTCTGCACCGGGACTTCCAGGTAGCCCAGCGACTCCACCACCTTGCGCACAGATTCGAGGTCGGCCGGCTGCTCGTAGGCCACCTCCATCACCGTGCCGCCGGTGAACTCCACCGAGAGGTTGAGGCCGCGGGTGACCAGGAAGACCACCGCCAGGATGAAGGTGATGGCCGAGATCGCGTTGAGCACGATGGCGTGCTTCATGAACGGGATGTCGCGGCGGATGCGGAAGAATTCCATCGTGGATGCCTTTGTGGGGTCGTGCGGTCGGTGGTGGAGCCCGCTCGGTCAGTCGGCTTTGGGGGCCTGCACCTGACCGTCGGCGCGCCAGACGGTGCCGATGGACACGGCCTTGAGCTTCTTCTGGCGGCCGTACCAGAGGTTGACCAGGCCGCGCGAGAAGAACACCGAGGTGAACATGCTGGTGACGATGCCCAGGCAGTGCACCACGGCAAAGCCGCGCACCGGGCCGGAACCGAAGATCAGCAGGGCCACGCCGGCAATCAGCGACGTGACGTTGGAGTCCAGGATGGTGGCCCAGGCACTGTCGTAGCCGGTGTTGATGGCCACCTGGGGCGAGGCGCCCCGGCGCAGCTCCTCCCGGACCCGCTCGTTGATGAGCACGTTGGAGTCGATGGCCATGCCGATGGCCAGCGCCATGGCCGCGATGCCGGGCAGGGTGAGCGTGGCCTGCAGCATGGACAGCACCGACACCAGCAGCAGCAGGTTGAAACCCAGGGCAATGCTGGAGAAGGCGCCGAACACCATGTAGTAAATGCACATGAAGGCGACGATCACCACGAAGCCCCAGATCACGCTGTTGAAGCCCTTCTCGATGTTCTCGGCACCCAGGCTCGGGCCGATGGTGCGTTCCTCGACGATCTCCATGGGCGCGGCCAGCGAGCCGGCGCGCAGCAGCAGGGCGGTGTCGTTGGCCTCGGTGGTGCTCATGGCACCCGAGATCTGCACCCGGCCGCCACCGATCTCGGTGCGGATGACCGGGGCGGTGACCACCTCGCCCTTGCCCTTTTCGAACAGGATGATGGCCATGCGCTTGCCGATGTTGTCGCGGGTGACGTCGCGGAAGATGCGCGAGCCCTTGGCGTCCAGGGTGAGGTGCACGGCCGGCTGCTGGGTGTCGTCGAAGCCGGCCTGGGCGTCGGTGAGGTTTTCGCCGGTGAGCAGCACCTCGCGCTTGACGATCACGGCCTGGCCCGAACGCTCGGGGTAGCGCTCCGAACCGAACGGCACCGGACCGTTGCCCTGCTCGGCCGCGCGGCCTTCGGTGCTCTCGTCGACCAGGCGGACTTCCAGTGTGGCGGTGCGGCCCAGAATGTCCTTGGCCTTGGCGGTGTCCTGCACGCCGGGCAGCTGGACCACGATGCGGTCGGCGCCCTGCTGCTGGATCACCGGCTCGGCCACGCCGAGCTCGTTGATGCGGTTGTGCAGGGTGGTGATGTTCTGCTTGAGCGCCTGATCCTGCACCGCCCGGGCCGCTTCCGGCCGGATGGTGGCGGTGATGCGGGTGTCGGCGCCGTCGGGCGTGGTGACGACCTGCAGGTCGGCGAACTGGGCGCGGATCAGGTCGGTGGCGGCGTTCAGGGTGGCGGTGTCGCGCACACGCAGCTCGATGGCCTGCCCGTTGCGGCTGATGCCGCCGTGGCGGATGTTCTTCTCGCGCAGGGCATTGCGCAGGTCGGTGGTGAGCACGTCGATGCGGCGCTGCAGGGCCGCCCCCATGTCCACCTGCAGCATGAAGTGCACGCCGCCCCGCAGGTCCAGACCCAGGTACATCGGCGAGGCATGAAGCGCCGCCAGCCAGCCTGGCGTGCGGGGCACCAGGTTGAGGGCCACGACGTGGTCCGGTGCGGCCGGATCCGGGTTCAGCGCCTTGTCCAGCGCGTCACGGGCCTTGAGCTGGTCGTCGGTGGTGGCAAAACGTGCCCGCACCGACGTGCCCTCGAGCTGGATGGTGTCCGGCTGGAGGGACTGCTCCGCCAGCGCCCGCTCCACCCGGCTGACCGTGGACGAGTCCACCTTGACCGTGGCCCGCGCCGGCGACACCTGCACCGCCGGCGCCTCGCCGAACAGGTTGGGCAGCGCGTAGATGGCGCTGATCACCAGCACCACGACGATGATGGCGTACTTCCAGAGGGGGTAACGGTTCATGGCGCGGGCGGCGTGGGGAGCGGGGGTCGGAAATTACTTGATCGTGCCCTTGGGCAGCACCTGCACCACGGCAGAGCGCTGCATCTGGACTTCAAGGCCGTCGGCAAGTTCCACGCCGATGTAGGTCTCGCCCAGCTTGGACACCTTGCCCAGGAAGCCGCCGGCGGTGACGACCTCGTCGCCCTTGGCCAGCGCCTCGACCATGGCCTTGTGCTCTTTCTGGCGCTTGAGCTGCGGGCGGATCATCACGAAATACAGCACCACGAACATCAACACCAGGGGCAGCATGCCCAGCAGGGTGGACTCGGTGCCGCCGGCGGCGGCTTGGGCGTAGGCAGGGGAAATCAGCACGGGGGACTCCGGTTGCGTTGTCGACGGGCGCCCGCCAACCCGCCCCGGGGAGGGGCAGGTCAGCCGGCAGACAGCCGGGGATTGTATGCGGGGGGTCGGACCTGGCCGGGGTATCAGGCCGCCTGGGCCTGCGGGGCCGGGTCGGCCTGCGTCCGGCCATCCCACCGGGCCAGCAGTTCGGACCGCCGCTGCCGGGCGGCCGCCAGATGCCGTGCCTTCACATGGCCGAAGCCCTTGATCTGCTCGGGAATGCGCGCCAGATCGACCGCCAGCGCGTGGCGCTCTGCCGTCAGGCCGGTGCACAGGCGCCGGATGTCGGCACCGTATTCGACGATCAGGGCGCGCTCGGTGCGGCGCTCCTCGGTGCGGCCGAACACGTCCAGCCAGGTGCCGCGCAGGCCGCGCAGCCTGGCCAGCCACCGGAAGGCGGTGAACATGCCCGGGCCGAACTTCCGCTTGACCAGCTCGCCGCGTTCGTTGGTGCGGGAAAGCAGCGGCGGCGCGAGGTGCACATGCAGGGTGAAATCGCCCTCGAACTGGCTGGCCAGGCGGGCATGGAAGGCAGGATCGCTGTGCAGGCGGGCCACCTCGTACTCGTCCTTGTAGGCCATCAGCTTGAACAGGTTGCGGGCGACCGTCTCGGCCAGCAGCGTCCTGCCCAGCGGGGCCTCGGCCTGCCGCACCTGCTCCACCTGCTGCCGGTAGCGCTCGGCGTAGGCGGCATTCTGGTAGGCGGTGAGGAACTCCACCCGGCGCTTGATCAGGTCGTCCAGGGTCTCGCGGCGGCGGATCTGCACCACCTGGGCGGTGGCCGGGCGCACCAGGGTCATGACGGCCGCCGTGTCGTGCGCAGCGCGCCGGCCCCATTCAAAGGCGGCCTTGTTGCGGTCCACGGCCACGGCATTGAGCTCGATGGCACGCATCAGCGAGGCCAGCTGCAGCGGCACCCAGCCCTTCTGCCAGGCATAGCCCAGCATCATGGGGTTGGCATACAGGCTGTCTCCCATCAGCCGGGTGGCGGCGGCTTCGGCATCGAAGACACCCACCGCGTCGTCGCCCAACGACGACACCAGCGTGTCGACGCAGGCCTGGGCCGGGTTCTGCCAGTCGGGGTTGCGCACGAAGGCGGCCGTGGGTGTGGCGCTGGCGTTCAGGGCCACATGGGTGCGGCCGGCGCGCAGGCGCTGCCAGGTCTCCTTGTGGGCCGCCACGATGGGGTCGCAGCCCAGCACCAGATCGGCCGAAGCGGCCGACACGCGCGTGGTCCGGATCACGTCCTGATCGGCGCCGATGAGCACATGGCTCCAGGTGGCGCCGCCCTTCTGGGCCAGACCGGCCGCATCCTGCGTGACGATGCCCTTGCCCTCGATGTGCGCCGCCATGCCCAGCAGCTGCCCGATGGTGATGACGCCGGTGCCACCCACCCCGGCCACGATCACACCCCAGGCCTCGCCGCCCAGCACCGGCAGCGCGGGGTGGGGCAGGCTGCCGCCGGTCCATTCGGCTCCGGCCGCCCGGTTGTCCTTCTTGCGCAGCTGGGCGCCTTCCACCGTGACGAAGCTCGGGCAGAAGCCCTTGGTGCACGAGAAGTCCTTGTTGCAGGTGCTCTGGTTGATCTGGCGCTTGCGGCCGAACTCGGTCTCCAGCGGCTCCAGGCTCAGGCAGTTGGACTGCACGCCGCAGTCGCCGCAGCCCTCGCACACCGCCTCGTTGATGACCACCCGCTTCGTCGGGTCGATCAGGGTGCCGCGCTTGCGGCGACGGCGCTTCTCGGTGGCGCAGGTCTGGTCGTAGATGATGACCGTGGTGCCCTCGATCTCGCGGAAGGCGCGCTGCACCGCATCCAGGGTGTCGCGGTGCTGGATGGCGATGCCCTCGGGCAGGCCGGTCACGCCTTCGTACTTCTCGGGTTCGTCGGTGACGATGGTGATGCGCTTGGCACCCTCGGCCCGCATGCTCTGCGCGATCTGCACCACGCTGTGGCCTTCGGGCCGTTCGCCCACCTGCTGGCCGCCGGTCATGGCCACCGCGTCGTTGTAGAGCACCTTGTAGGTGATGTTCACGCCCGCCGCGATGCTCTGGCGGATGGCCAGGATGCCGCTGTGGAAGTAGGTGCCATCGCCCAGGTTGGCGAACATGTGGCGGTCATGGCTGAACGGCTGCTGGCCGACCCAGGGCACGCCCTCGCCGCCCATCTGGGTGAAGCCCACGGTGGCGCGGTCCATCCAGATGCTCATGAAGTGGCAGCCGATGCCGGCCATGGCGCGCGAACCCTCGGGCACCTTGGTGCTGGTGTTGTGCGGGCAGCCGGAGCAGAACCAGGGCTGGCGCTCGGCGCCCTGCACGCCTTGCGTCAGCAGCGTCTGCATCGAGCGCTCCTGGGCATCGAGGATGGCCAGATGGGCATCGATGCGCGCCATCACGTCCTCCGGGATCTGGCCGAGCTTCTTGAGGCGCCGGGCCAGCGCACGGGCGATCAGGGCCGGGGTCAGGTCGGCCTTGGCGCGCAGCAGCGTGTTGGCACTCGGGTTGGGGCGCGACCATTCGCCACCGCTGAAATCGCCCTCGTCCTCGTCGAACTTGCCCAGCACGTTGGGGCGCACGTCGGTGCGCCAGTTGTAGAGCTCTTCCTTGAGCTGGTATTCGATGACCTGGCGCTTTTCCTCCACCACCAGGATCTCGCGCAGGCCGGTGGCGAAGTCGCGCGTGATCTGCGCCTCCAGCGGCCACACCACCGCCACCTTGTGCAGCCGCAGGCCGATGCGACGGCAGGTGGCGTCGTCCAGGCCCAGATCGATCAGGGCCTGGCGGGTGTCGTTGAAGGCCTTGCCGCTGGCGATCACGCCGAAGCGGTCGTTCGGCCCGGCGATCACGTTGTGGTTGAGGCGGTTGGCCCGCACATAGGCCAGGGCGGCGTACCACTTGTGGTCGAACAGACGGGCTTCCTGGTCCAGCGCATGGTCGGGCCAGCGGATGTGCAGGCCGCCCGGGGGCATGTCGAATTCCGGCACCACGATCTGCACCCGGTGCGGGTCGATCAGGGCGGTGGCGCTGCTCTCCACGATCTCCTGGATCGTCTTCATGCTGGTCCACACGCCGGCGAAGCGGCTCATGGCAAAGGCATGCAGCCCCAGGTCGAGGATGTCCTGCACGCTGGCCGGAAAGAACACAGGCAGGCCGCAGGCCTTGAAGATGTGGTCGCTCTGGTGGGCCGCCGTGCTGCTCTTGGCCACATGGTCGTCGCCGGCCACCGCGATCACGCCGCCCCAGGGCGTGGTGCCCGCCATGTTGGCGTGCTTGAACACGTCCGAACACCGGTCCACGCCCGGCCCCTTGCCGTACCAGATGCCGAAGACGCCATCGAACCGGTTGCTGCCCGGCGGCGCAAAACCCAGCTGCTGGGTGCCCCAAAGAGCAGTGGCGGCCAGCTCCTCGTTCACGCCGGGCTGGAACACGATGTTCTGGCCCTTGAGGTGCGGCGCGGCCTTCTGCAGCGCCTGGTCGTAACCGCCCAGGGGCGAACCGCGGTAGCCGCTGATGAAACCCGCCGTGTTCTTGCCGGCCAGGGCGTCGCGCTGGCGCTGCAGCATGGGCAGGCGCACGAGGGCCTGCACGCCGCTCATGAAGGCCCGACCCTGATCGAGCGTGTACTTGTCGTCCAGGGTGACCGATTCGAGTGCCTGGCGGATGGACTCGGGCAGGGGCGCATTCATGGGGCGTTGTCTCCGGTGTGCCCCGTCGGGGCAGTCAGACAGCGAGTGTAGGAGGACGCTACCGAGAGGTGTTTGCGTTTCATGCCCACTTCAGACCAGATATCGGATGAATCTTTCTGAATTTCTGTTGAAATCAAAAGATTCATTCCACCGCTGGTCTGCCGGAGCATGCCATGGACACCCTGGACAAATTCGACATCGCCATCCTGCAGGAGCTGCAGGCCGACGGCCGCCTCACCAACGCCGAGCTCGCGCAACGCGTGGGCCTGTCGGCCGCGCCCTGCTGGCGCCGGGTGCGCGCCCTGGAAGAGGCCGGCTACATCCGTGGCTACCGGGCCGAGATCGACCGCGAGAAGGTGGGCCTGGGCGTGCTGGCCTTCGTGCGGCTGGACGCCGACCGCAACAGCGGCGACGTGACCCGCAGCCTGGAAGCCGCCATCCGCCAGGTGCCCGAGGTGGTGTCCTGCCACTACATCAGCGGCTCGGGCACCTTCGAGCTGCAGGTGGTCAGCCGCGACCTCAACCATTTCAGTCGGCTGGCGCGGGAGGTGCTGATCAACCTGCCCAACGTGAAGGACCTGCACACCAGTTTCTCGCTGGGGGAGGTCAAGGCGGCCGCCGCCCTGCCGCTGTCGCACCTGCTGGAGCGCCCACCGGGCCTCGGTCGCTAGCAGGGTTTCCAGCGGTTTCGTGAAGTTCCTCACCGCTGGTCGCCCCAGCGGTCAAAGCGAGCGAGCGGGCGGCGTTGTCCGGATAGATCGCGACCGATAGAGTACGAAACACTTACTTTCCTTCAAAGGTAAGTATCTTTTTAGTACTTTGTATGGGACTCGATCATGAAAGCTTCCCTCTCCCGCATCCTCGTCGGCCTGCTGGCCACCGCCGGCCTGATCGGCGCTTCGGTGAATGCCCAGGCGGCCACAGCCACCGGCAACTTCAACGTCAGCATCACCCTGACCTCCAAATGCGAGATCAACAGCACGGCCGCCTCCACCGGCGCCGTCGTTTCCGACATCGCACTCGCCTACACCTCGTTCCAGACCACCGCCGCAACCGGCAGCACCAGCTTCAACGTGCGCTGCACCAACAGCCTGCCGTACACGCTGGCCCTGGACGCAACCACCGTGACCGACCAGGCCCTGAAGCGATGAAAGCACCGAGGCTGCTGTGGCTGTTGCTGTGCATGCTCTTCGGGGCGGCAGCCAGCCCGTCGGAAGCTCTTGCCCAGAACGTGCTTCGCTGTTTGCCTTCCATCTCGCCGTCAACGGTAACGGTCGGGACCTCTGGTACGGGAATAACAGGACAGACGATCAACATGACGGCTCGCTTCGCTTGCCAGTCGACCGTTTCAACCTCGAAAACGGGTCGGCTGACGGCGACTGTCACATTCCTCGACAACACCAATGCTGGGATTGGCACCTACCTGAAATTGACGACAGGTGCTCAATTGATCGGGTACACATTCAACCGAACCACGGGCTCACCCGTGGCCCCTACAGCATCAACCACGTTCCCGTCCTGCGACGGGACAGCACCCAGTCAGCCCAGCAACGGCATCATCACCCTGTTTTCGAACTTCAACGTGACTGGACCGGCCTCGTTCGGAACTCAAGATTACTTCCTGAACTTCTGCGTGCGAATCCCCGCCACTGCTGCCGGGGTGGGGACCTACGTGGGCAAGCTGCAGCTCGCTACGTCCGGCACCATCACCAGTGGAGGAGGCAGTTTTCAGGCCACGACCAACGCGAATGCCTTGGTCATGACGGCCACGGTTCCCACCAACTGCACGATCGGGACACTGACGGACCCGTCCTTCGAATACACCTCGTTCACCACAACCGACAGCACTTTTTTCAAGCAGTTGACGACGGTATCTTGCAATTCGGGTTCGTGGACCATCGACATCCGCGACAGCGGCGCCACAGCGGTGACAACCCCTCTGACGGGGAGCGTCAGAGGGGTCCAGTACGCGCTGGGTCTGTCCAACAGCTCCACAGTACCCGTCTCAGGGTTGAGTGCCGTGTACCCGAACACCGGTACGGGACAGACGCAGACTGCGCCGCTGAACCTGCAGCTGGGCGTCCAGACGGCGTGCCTGATCGACAAGCCGATCGACAGCCTGACAGTGAGCTACACCTCGTTCCAGCCGAACGCCGTCACGGCGTCGGTACCGGTACTGGTGCGGTGCAACGCCAACACACCGTGGACCGCCGGCCTTCAGGGGCCGGCCGCACCGACTGCACCGCCTGTGACCTCTCTGAACAGCCAGAGCCTGCTGGGACTGACCTATTCGCTGCAGGTGACGCCGGCTTCAGGCACGGGCCTGGGCAACATCAACAACGGCCAGCAGACGGTGACCATCGGGCTGAACCTGCCGGGCGGGCAGGGTGGCCGCTGTGCAACCGGGAGCTGCACCGCCTCGGCCACGCACACGCTGGTGATCACCTACTGAGGCGGCAGCGCCCCGCCCCGGGGCCACAGCACCCACATCTGCAGTGGCTGCTTGAGGGCGGCAGCCAGGGTGTAGGCGTCGCCCTGCTGGTCGCCCCAGCCGGTGAACAGGTCGGCCCTCACTGCGCCGACGATGGCGCCCCCGGTGTCCTGGGCCATGACCAGCCGGGCGGTGTTGAGCGTGGGGCCTTGGGTGGCCAGCCACACCGGCGTGCCGTAGGGAATGCTCTGCGGATCGACCGCGATGGAGCGACCCGGGGTGAGCGGCACGCCCTGTGCACCGCGGGGGCCGAAGCGGCCGTCCAGATCGCTCAGCGCCTCCTCGCGGAAGAACACGGTGCGCGGGTTGGCCCACAGCATCTCGTTGAGGCGGCCCGGGTTCTGCGCCACCCAGGCCTTGATGGATTCCCACGAGGCTTCTCGGATGGCGCCCTGGTCGAGCAGCCAGCGGCCCACGCTCTGGTAGGGCTGGCCATTGTGGGCGGCAAAGGCCAGGCGCACGGTGCGTTCGGTGCCGTCCACCTCGCGCACCAGCAGCCGGCCGGAGCCCTGGATCTGCAGGATGAGCGCGTCGATGGGGTCGGCCAGCCAGGCAATGGCCCGGCCGGCCAGGGCCGCCTGGGCGGCCGGCAGGGTGTCGATCTGCTGCCGGCTATACCAGACCTGGCCGCTCTGCAGGCCGGCCGGCGGCGCATGCAGTGGCACCCGGAACACCGGCGTGGGCACCCGGCTGGCGCGCAGGATGGGCTCGTAGTAGCCGGTGAGCAGGCCATCGGGCAGGCGGCCGTCGGCCTCGGTCACGCGGTAGGGCTGAAAGCGGCTCATCACCCAGGCGGCCTGTTCGGCCGGGGTGGCGATGCTGCGCTGGCGCACCTCGGCGCACAGGGCGGCATGGCCCGCCACCGGCCGTTCGCAGCCGCGCACCCAGGCGTTCCACACCTCGTGCAGGCCGTCGTTGCCCCAGCCGGGCAGCTCGGACCAGCGCACCGGCACCCAGCGGCTCTTGCTGCGCTGCACCGGCGGCGGCAGGGGAGCGGTGTCGGAAGGGGCGACCACCGGGGGCAGCGCCTGCGCGGGAGGGCCGGCAGGGGCTGGCGCGGTGGTGACGCCCGGCGAGAAGGCACACGACGCCAGCAGGAAGCACAGGCTTCCTAGAATGCCGGCCATGACCTTGCTGTTGCTCGAAGCGCTCGGCGCGCTGCTGTTGCTCATCTTCATCGTGTGGTGGACCATGTTCTCGGGCCGCCGCAAAGGCGAACTGCCGGAATCGGTGGAAGCGGAAAAACAGGCCGCGGCCCGCCAGCAGGAACCACCTGCCAGCGGCGACGGCCCGGGGGATGGATCCGCGCCGCGCTGATCACGTTCCCCGCAGGACATTGGCCAGTTCCACGGCCGACTTCACGCCCATCTTGTCGAACACGCGGGAGCGGTGGACCTCCACCGTGCGCACGCTGATCTGGAGCTGGTCGGCCACGAGCTTGTTGGGCAGCCCGGCCACCACCAGGTCCATGACGTCGCGCTCGCGCTCGGTCAGGCTGTCCAGGCGCTGCTGCAGATCGCGCTGCACCCGGCGCCGGGCGATCACCTCGGCCGACCGGGCCAGTGCCTGCTCGACCCGGTCGACCAGGGCGTTGTCGGAAAACGGCTTCTCGCAGAAGTCGAAGGCACCGCGCTTGACCGCCGCCACCGCGGTGGGCACGTCGGCGTGGCCGGAGAGGAAGATCACCGGCAGGGCCGGCTGCCAGGGCAGGGCCAGCAGCTGCTCGAACAGGGCCAGCCCGCTCATGCCGGGCATGCGCACATCGAGCAGCAGGCAGCTGGGCACCTGGGGCTCCTGGGTGGCCGCCGGACTGGCCAGAAAGGCCTCGGCGCTGTCGTAGGCATCGCTGACCAGCCGCCGGGTGCGCAGCAGCCAGGCCAGGGCTTCACGGACGCCGGCATCGTCGTCGACGAGGTGGATGCGGGCATCGGGGAAGGGGGTCATGGCGCGATGATAGGTGAGCCCTGCCCGCCCGACGCGACCGCCGCCACCGGCAACCGGAAGCGGAAACAGGTGCCGCGCGGCGCCACCGGCTCGAAGCTCAGACCACTGCCGTGCTGCTCGATGACGGTGCGGCACAGGCTCAGCCCCAGGCCCATGCCCTCGGCCTTGGTGGTGAAGAACGGCGTGCCCAGGTGCTGGCGGACTTCGTCGCTCAGACCCTGGCCGTGGTCGGTGACCTCGAAGGCCACCCAGGCCGGATCGGCGTCGGACACGGCCGCAATCCGCAGCCGGCGCAGACCGCTGTCCATGGGCGGATCCCCCGGCGGCATGGCCTGCATGCCGTTGCGCGCCAGATTGAGCAGCACCTGCTCGATCATGGTGCGGTCGCACTGCACGGCCGGCAGCGCGGGGTCGACGGCCACCTGCAGCCGGATGCCGTCCTTCTTGGCCTGCAGCACCAGCAGGGGCTGGATGGCCGAGACCAGGCTGATCGGGGCCACGGCCTCGCGCACCTGGTCGCGCCGGCGCACGAAGTCGGCCACGCTCTTGATGACGCGCCCGGCCCGGTCGGCCTGCTCGGCAATGCGCTCGATGACACGGCGCAGATCGGCCGGCGGCAGGGGCTCGGCACCGTCGTCGCTCAGCATGTTCAGCGTGCCGTTGGCGTAGCTGGCAATCGCCGCCAGCGGCTGGTTGAGCTCGTGGCTGATGAGCGAGGCCATCTCGCCCACCGTGGCCAGGCGGGCGGTGGCCTGCAGCCGCTCCTGCGAGGCGCGGTTGAGGTCTTCGACCCGGCGCTGCTCGGTGAGATCGAGCACCGCGCTCATGTAGCCGGTCTGCTGCCCCTGGGCATCGATCAGCGGGGCTTCGATGATGAGCACCGGCACCCGCGTGCCGTCGGTGCGCTGGAAGACCGATTCGAAGCCCTCGCGCGGCAGCGTCTTGCCGGCCAGCCGAACCGCCTGGCGCTGCTGGTACTCGTCCACCAGGTCGGGCGGCCACCAGGGTGCCGGCAGGCCGGTGCCCACCAGCTCTTCCGAGGTGCGGCCCACCAGCTGGCAGAACGCCGGGTTCACATAGGTGATGCGGCCGTTCATGTCGCGTGCGCGCAGACCGGTGACCAGCGAATCCTCCATGGCCTTGCGGAAGGCCAGCGCCTCGGCCAGGTCCTGTTCGGCGCGCTGCCGGCGCCGGATGTCCCGCCCGAGCAGCGCCAGCACCGCCAGCAGCGCCAGGCACAGGGCGCCCACCACGGCGGTCAGCACATTGGGGAACAGACCCAGCGCACGCCGCTGGGCCTCGAGCTGCAGGATGAGCGTGTGGCCGGGCAGGTCCAGCACCGCCACCGAGCGCAGGTTGCGGCGCCCGCCCTGCAGGCTGCTGAGCACGGCCAGGCGGGTGCCGTCGGCGTCGTTGAAGGCCAGGCCCCGGTTGCGCAGCAGGTCGCGGTTGGTGAGCTCGGACAGCAGACCGCCGAGCGAGTAGGTGGCCACCAGTGCACCGGCCGGCTCGCCCGCCTGGAACAGCGGCAGGCACATCTCGATGAGCTCCATGCCGGTGCCTTCGCGCATGGGCCAGAAATAGCTGCGCGAATACGCCGGTCCGGACAGGCGCTGGGCGTTGTCGCAGGCCAGCCGCACCTCGGGCTGGGTCTGGGTGCGGGGCATGAAGCCGAACACCGGTCGCAGGTAGGGTGTGTCGGCCTGGGCCAGGATGCGGCCGTCACGACCGGCCGCGCGCCACTCGATGCGCACCAGCTCGCGGTGCAGCGAGAGCACGCCGGAGGCGCGGGCCGTCCAGGCTTCAGGGGCGAGCGGCGTCACATGCAACGACTGCAGCGTCTGCACGTTGCGCAGCAGGGCGCTGCGGATGTCGCTGGCCAGGGCGGCCGCGTCCTGGTCCAGTTCGGCCTGGTCGCTGGCTTCTTCGTATTCGGCGGCCAGGAACACCAGCACCGTGAGCAGCATGCCCACCAGCAGCAGCAGCACGGCCCACAGGAGCCAGCGCGGGGACTTGACCTGAAACGCCACCGGTGGCTCGGTGCGTCAGAGCCGGCGGTGCTGCAGCGACGGCAACTGGGTGCGCACCGACTGCAGGAAACCGCGGTCGATGTCGGCCAGCACCACCCCCGGCCCTTCGGCCTGCAGGGCCATGATCTGGCCCCAGGGGTCGATGACCATGCTGTGGCCCCAGGTGCGCCGGCCGTTCTCGTGGATGCCACCCTGGGCGCTGGCAATCACGTAGGCCTGGTTCTCGATGGCGCGGGCCCGCAGCAGCACCTCCCAGTGGGCCTGGCCGGTGGTGTGGGTGAAGGCCGCCGGCATGAGCAGCACGTCGGCCGCCAGGGTGCGGTAGAGCTCGGCAAAGCGCATGTCGTAGCAGATGCTCTGGCCCACGCGCCAGACCTCGCCGGCCCGGCTGATGCAGTCGAAGGCGGTGGGCGTGTCGCCGGCCTTGAGCACGGCCGCCTCGTCGTAGCGCTCGCGGCCGTTGTCGTAGCGGAACAGGTGGATCTTGTCGTAGCGGCTGACCGCTTTGCCGCGCGGGTCGTAGACCATGGAGGCATTGGCCGCATGCGACGGGTCGTCGGTGGCCATGGGCAGGGTGCCGCCCACCAGCCACAGCTTGAGGTCGCGGGCGGTGTCGCTCAGGAAGTCCTGCACCTTGCCCAGGCCGGGGGTTTCGGCCAGCACCAGCTTGTCTTCGTCGCGCGCGCCCATGAAGCAGAAGTACTCCGGCAGCACGGCCAGTTCGGCCCCGGCGGCGGCGGCCTGGCGCAGCAGGCGCAGCGCTTCGCTGAGGTTGTGGTCCAGGCCGATGCCCGAGACCATCTGGATGGCAGCAACTCTCATGGTGGTTCTCCCTCTGGGTACCGGCCGGAGCTTACTGCAGCGGGGTGGCCGGCTCGGCGGGCTGCGCTGCTGCAGAGCGCTCGACCTTCTGGACCTGGGGGTCGGCCCAGCTGCCGGTGACCCGGAACTCCTGGGTGGTGACCGTGCGCAGCGGCTGGCGCAGCACCAGCTGGGCCAGCAGGGTACCGATGCCCACCACCGGGTTGACCGTGGCGGCCAGCAGCGACGCGGCACCGGCATTGATCTCGGGCACCACGAACACCTGCAGGTCCTGGGTCTCGCGCACCAGATCGGCCGAGCCCTCCATCAGCACCGCCGCGTTGACCCCCTTCATCTGCAGGTTGCGTGTGGACAGCACGCCCTGCTCGATCTGGCCCTGACCGCGGAAGAAGTCGAAGGCGAATCCCTGCGAGAAGACATCCCGGAAGTCCAGCGCCAGCCGGCGTGGCAGCGACTGCAGGCTGAGCACCCCCAGCAGGCGACCGGCACCGGGTTCGATCTGCAGGAACTGGCCGCGCTCGATGTCCACCGACACCTGGCCCGACAGGGTGGAGATGTCCGGCGACAGCGGCGAGCCGATCCAGCCCACATTGCCTTCGAGCCGTCCCTGACCACCCCGCACCGTGCCTTCACGGCCCAGGCGGTCGAGCAGGCGGCCGGCATCGTCCACCGCGAGCTGAAAGCCGATGGCGGTGCGGCGCTGGGCGCCTCCGCCCGGGCCGGTGAGCTGCGCGCCGCCGAGCGGTACCCAGTTGCCGCTGGCGGTCAGGCGCGCCTCGGGCAGGGTGGCGGCCAGACGGGTCAGCCGCCACTCGGGCTGGCGCAGGGGTGCGCCGCGGTTGACCGCCTGCAGTTCGATGCGACCCAGCGACCGACCGCCCCAGCGCAGCTCGTCGATGCTCAGGTCCAGCGCCGGCACGCTGGTGGGCTGGTCCAGCAGACGTTCGACGTCGCCGCGCGCCTCCTGGGCCAGCACCAGCCGGCTCAGGCGCGCCGTGACCTGGCCCGGGTTGCGCGGGGTGCCGGGCCGGTAGTCCACGCGCCCGGCCACCTCGTCGGCCTGCACCTGGGCGCGCCACAGGGTGCTGTCGCGGCTGGCATCGATCTGCACCCGCTGCAGCTCCCGGCCACCCACCCGCAGGCGATCGGTGCGCAGTTCCAGCCGGTCCGGCAGCCAGGGGGCCGGGGCATCGGCGGAATCGGTCCCTTCGCCCACGGGCCACACACCACCCAGTGCGGATTGCCAGGCGTCCACGTCGAGCTGCGGCAGGCTCAGGCGCGCCAGCACGCCCTGCTCGGGCAGCGCACCCGGGTCGCCGGCCAGGGCACCGGCGGCCACCACGCCGCGCCGCACGGCCCAGTGCCCCGCCTCGCGCTGGCGCTCCAGACGGGCATCCAGCAGCACGCCGGCCGGCGACTGCCAGCGCAGCGCCAGCCGATCGGCGAGGGCACGGCCCGGCACGGGCGCGGTGGGGCCGGCCACATCGGTCACCGCCAGGTCCAGGCGCAGCGGCCACGGGGCATCGGCCGGCTTGGCCAGCGGCGCAGGCAGCGACAGCGACAGGCCCTGCAGGTTGCTGCTGAACTGCAGCTCGGGTGCACCACCGCGCAGGCCGACCTGCGCGGTGTAGGCCGCCGTGCCGCTGGCCGACTGCGCCAGCTTCGACAACGGACCCAGCCCGGCCGTGCGCAAGGCCTCCGCGCTCAGGCTGCCCTGGCCGCGCAGGGCGAGCCGCGCGCCGCCCTGCGGATCGGGGCGCAGGCCGCCGCTGAAGGACACGTCCCCGCCCAGCAGCCGGGCCTGGGCGGACGGCACGTTGAAACCGGTTTCGCTGAACTCCAGCTGGCCGCGCAGGCGACCCAGCGTCGGCAACGACGGGGCGACCACCAGATCGTTGCCCGCCAGCTTCACCTGGCCCTGCACCCGGGTCGCTGCCGCGTTGTCCAGCGGCACCGTGAGCTGGAAGCGGGTCTGGGCCGTGCCGCTGAGCCGGGCCTCATCGAGCGCTCCCTGCAGCAGGCCGCCCAGGGGTGAGCGCACCACGAAGCCGAGTTGCGCCGGGGCCGGCCCCTGCACATCGGCTTCGGCGGAAAGCACACCGCTGCGGCCCAGACGATCGACGGCCAGTCGGCCCCGCTGGATCTGCACGCCGGGGGCATCCTGCAGCCCGCCGGCCAGCCGGTCGATGCGCAGCGACAGGCGTTCGAGCACCAGGTCGCCGCTCATGCGGCGCAGGCCCGGCCAGGGGCGGGCACCGGCGTCCTGCAGGAACGTCGGCAGGTAGTCCATGTCGAGGCCCTGCAGGCGGGCGCTGATGCGGAAGGTGCCGTCGCCGGCCTCGAACGGCGCGCGGGCCACATCGCCCTGCACCCGGAAGTTCACCGCCGAGCCGCTGCCGGCGCGCACCGACTCGCGCACATACCGGCGGGCCTCGGCGCCCACGGTGAGCGGCAGGTAGCGGTGGACCCGGGTGAGATCGGCCTGCTCCAGGGTCGCGCTCAGATCGAGCACGCCGGGAAACCGCGCCGCCCCCTGCGCACCGGGTGAAGTGTTCCAGCGGGCCTGCAGCGTGCCGCGGGCATCCGGGTTGGCGACCCTGGCGTCGCTGAGTTCGACCTCGATGCGTTCGCCATCGAGCCGCCATCGGGCCTGCGCGTCCAGCCGCGTCAGGGGCAGGCGGGCCTCCTCGAAGACACCGGGCAGCCACAACGCGCCGTCCTGCACCGTCAGGCGCGCCGTGCCCCGGTCCCGCTGCAGGTCGAACTCGATGGTGGCGCCTTCGATGCCAGGACGGCCGATGGGGTGGCCGGACGCCGGGGATCCGGACAGGTCCGGCGCCGCGTCGCCGGCCAGCGCCAGACCCTGCACCAGGCCGCTGGCCTTCAGGCCGGTCAGGTCAGGGCCGCTCCAGCGGGCCTGCAGCGTCTGCACGCGGCCGGCGGGCTGCAGGGTCTGCACCCAGCGGTGCACCGGCGAGGGCAGGGGCAGGCGCTCGGCGAGGGCCGCCACGGCCGCGAGTTCGATGCCGCTGGCCGTGAGTTCGAGCTGATGGACCGGCGCCACGCCGCGCGCCAGCGGACCCGGCGGCAACTGCGCCAGGCTGAAGCGCCCGCCCTCCCAGGCCACGCCCTCGCGGGTGAGGAAACGCAGGTCCTCGCTCCCGACCCGCCAGGACGCATCCGACCACGAAGCCTGCAGCCGCCCCGACAGGTGAGAGAACGCCAGCGGCGGCAGTTCGGTCGCCAGCTGCACGTCCACCGACTGCAGATCGACATCGGCCTGCAGGCCGCTGAACCGCCCGGCGTCCACATCGGCCCACAGCTGAAGCCGGCCCTGGCCAGCCCGCACCAGCAGCCCCGGCCATGCGGGCAGGTGATCCGGCAGGTAGGCCTGCAGACGCTGCACGTCGGCCCGGGGCAGTACCGCGTGCAGTTCGCCGCTCCAGCGCTCCCAGGGCCGGGCACCGGGCGATCGGCCGACCGACAGCAGCGGCTCCCTGAACTGCCCCTGCAGCGTGAACCGACCTCCCCAGTCGGCCGGCGGGGTGGCGTCGATCCGCCAGCGGTGATCCCGGGCGCCGTTGCGCACCACCAGGTCCACCGACGACAGGGCCAGGGGCGGGGCGGGGCGCAGCTCGTCGGTCCAGCGCAGGGTGCCGCCGCGCACCGCGAACTCGGTCTGGTCGAAGAACCAGTCGGCGCCACGGCCGGCATCCAGGGAGCCCGACAGGACCAGACCGGCCACGGAGAGTCGGCCATCGGCGGTCCGGCGCACGTCGAGCTCCGGCCGGTCGATGACGATCTGCTCGAAGCCCAGGCGCCAGAGCGACCGCACCGACACCGATGCCTGGATGCTGGGCAGGACCAGCGCGGCACGGCCCTGGGCATCGAGCAGGCGCACGTCGGACAGCTCGAAGGCCGGCATGAAAGGTGGCAGGCTGAACAGCGTGTCGGGCCGGTTGGTGGCCCGGATCTGGCCGATGGTGACCGGTACCCCCAGGGCTTCGCCGGCCCAGCGCTGCAGCTCGGGGCGCCAGCTGTCGATTCGCGGCACAATCGCCGCGTGAAGGGCCACCCAGGTCAGAAGACCGAACCCCCAGACCGCCACCACCAGCCACAGCAGCCAGCGGGTCGCACGGGCCCACAGCCGCAGGCCCCGGCTGGCGGGTGCATGCGAAGAGAAGACCGCACCGGGCGCCTGGCTACTGTGATTCATGTCCACTGCAAATTATGACGGCCCGTCATCTCCCCGGTTCCCCTCTTGACACCGCTGCGCTGTCAGCGGCTGTAACACCCGTTCGCACCGGGTGCGATGCCGCGCACAGCCGCTTCGTGCAGCGGGTGCGGCGCCGCTACGAAGCGGAGCTGGCCTGCCTGCCCCCGGGCATGCCGCGGCGCGCTGCCATGCAGCAGGCCCTGGAGGCCCTGGTGGAGCGCGGCCATGCCCGGGGTGCCGCGCTGCGGGTGCTGCGCCAGCTGGTGCTGGAGCGGCTGGCGGTGCTGGACTGCGAATGGTCAGCTCCCCTGAGCGACGTGACCCTGGCCGTGACCGAGCTGGCCGAACTGGCGCTGGACGAAGCCTGCGCACTGGCCTTTGCCGATCTCGATGCCCAGCATGGCGCCCCGCTGATGCACGACGGCCGTCGGGCTGCGCTGTGGGTCATCGGCATGGGCAAGCTGGGCGCGCGCGAGCTCAATGTGTCGAGCGACATCGACCTGATCTACGTGTACGAGCAGGACGGCGAGACCGCCGGCAACAGCGAAGGTCGCCAGCGCATCAGCCACCACGAATACTTTGCCAAGGCGGTGCGCCACATCTTCAACACGGTGGGCGAGACCACCGAGCACGGCCAGGTGTTCCGGGTCGATCTGGCCCTGCGGCCCAACGGCAACTCGGGGCCGAGCGCCCTCTCGCTGGGTGCGCTGGAGGAGTACTTCGTGGTGCAGGGGCGGGAGTGGGAACGCTTTGCCTGGCTCAAGAGCCGGGTGATCGCGCCGCGCGCCACCATCGACGGCGGCAGCGCCCAGGCCCTGCGGGGCGTGGTGCTGCCCTTCGTGTTCCGCCGCTACCTCGACTACGGCGTGTTCGAGGCGCTGCGGGCGCTGCACCGGCAGATCCGCGACCATGCCGCCAAGCGCGCGGCCGGTCACCCGGGTCGGGCCAACGACGTCAAGCTCTCGCGCGGCGGCATCCGCGAAATCGAATTCACCGTGCAGCTGCTGCAGGTGGTGCGCGGCGGCCAGTTCCCGGAACTGCGCACCCGCCCCACGCTGGACGCGCTGCAGCGGGTGGCCAAGGCCGGACTGATGCCGGCCACCACGGCACAGGCGCTGGCCGAGGCCTACAGCTTCCTGCGCCGGGTGGAGCACCGCGTCCAGTACCTGGACGACCAGCAGACCCATGTGCTGCCCACGCGCGACGACGACCTGGCCTGGCTGGCCACCAGCATGGGCTACCCCACCGTGGCCGGCTTCCTGCACGCGCTGGACGCACACCGGGAGGTGGTGGCCGAGGAATTCGACATCCTGCTGGGCGGACCGGCCAAGGGCCAGTGCAGCGGCAAGGGCTGCGCCGGCAACCGCGCCGACAGCACGAATCCGGGCACCGACCTGCAGGCGGTGCTGCCCACGCTGCCACGGGAACTGGCCGAGCGGGTGGCGCAGTGGAGCACCCACCCCCGCGTGCTGGCCCTGCGCGAAGACACCCGCAGCCGGCTGGTGCGGCTGGTGCAGCGCACCGGTGCCTGGATCGACGAGGGCCGGGTGAGCGAGCAGGCCGCGCTGCGCATGGCCGACTGGATCGAACCGCTGCTGCGCCGCGAAAGCTATCTGGCCCTGCTGCAGGAACGCCCCTCGGTGCACGAGCGCCTGCTGCGCCTGCTGGGCGCGGCCCGCTGGCCCGCACGCTACCTGCTGCAGCACCCGGGCGTGATCGACGAACTGGCCAGCCAGCAGCTGCTGGCCGAACGGTTCGACCCGGCCCAGTTCGAGGCCGACCTCGAGGACCGCCGCGCCTCTTTGCGGCGCACCGGCGAGGACGACGAGGAGGCCCTGCTCAACCTGCTGCGCCGGGCCCACCATGCCGAGGTGTTCCGCACCCTGGCCCGCGACGTCGAGGGCGTGCTGACGGTCGAACAGGTGGCGGACGACCTGTCCTCGCTGGCCGACACCATGCTGGCGCTCACCGCCCGCTGGTGCTGGCAGCGACTGAAGAACCGGCACCGCGACGAGCCGTCGATGGCGGTCATCGGCTACGGCAAGCTCGGCGGCAAGGAGCTGGGCTACGGCAGCGATCTGGACATCGTCTTCGTGTACGACGACCCGCACGATAACGCGGCCGAGATCTATGCGGCCTTCGTGCGCAAGATGATCAACTGGATGACGGTGAAGACCGGCGAGGGTGACCTCTACGAGATCGACACCGCCCTGCGGCCCAACGGCAACTCCGGACTGCTGGTGACCAGCCTGGACGCTTACGCCCAGTACCAGCAGCAGCGCGGCAGCAACGCGGCCTGGACCTGGGAGCACCAGGCCATGACGCGTGCCCGCTGCGTGCTGGGCAGCCCCGCCATGCACCAGCGCTTCGACCAGATCCGCGAATCGGTCATCACCGCCCCGCGCGAGGCGATCGATCTGGCGCGCGAGATCGTGAGCATGCGCGGCAAGGTGCGTCAGGCCCATCCGGTGCGCGGCGGCGGCTTCGACGTGAAGCACAGCCCGGGCGGCATGGTCGATGTGGAGTTCGTGGTGCAGTACCTGGTTCTGCTGCATGCCACCGCCCACACCGAACTGCGCCTGAACACCGGCAACATCCACCTGCTGCGCCGGGCCGAAGCGGCCGGGCTGCTGCCGCCCGGCATGGGCGCTGCGGCAGCCGACGCCTACCGCGAGCTGAGGCAGGTCCAGCACCGTGCCCGGCTGGACGAGACCACCACCCAGGTGGATCCGGCCAGCACCGAGCACGCGGCGGCGGCGGTGCGCGCCCTGTGGCAGCAGGTGCTGGGCCACGTGGTCCCATGAAGGCCTCGCGCGGCTGGCTGCTGCTGTGCGCCTTGCACGGTGTGGCCAGCATGCTGCTGTGGTGGGCGCGTGAGCCGGCGCTTGCCGCCCTCACCTGGCGTGCCGACGCCTGGGACCGCCAGCCCTGGACGCTGTGGACCCACGCCTGGGTGCACGCGTCGACGCCCGAACTCATCTCGCATCAGGTCGGGCTGGGCATGCTCACCTTGCTGGCCTGGGTGCTGCGTCCGCCCCGCGAAGCCACCGCCGCCTGGCTGCTGTGCTGGCCGCTGGTGCCGCTGTGCCTGCCGCTGTGGCCTCACATCGGCCATGCCAGCGGTCTGTCCGGTGTGCTGCATGCGGGCGTGCTGGTGCTGGCCGTGATGCTCCTGACGCGCCGCATCGCGGTGCCCAAGGCGCGTCGCTGGGGGGCGCTGCTGCTGGTGGCCATGCTGGCCAAGCTGGCGCTGGAGCGGCCGTGGCTCTACCCGGTGGTGTGGGACCCGGGCAATGAAACCTCGGTGGTGCAGGCGGCCCACCTGGTGGGGGCGGCCTGGGGTCTGCTGCTGGGGCTGCTGGCCAGCCTCAGCTGGCGGTGGCCGCGGCCGGCACGGCGAGCGACTTCCGGAACCGGTTGAGTTCCTGCACCGTCTTGAAGCTGCTGTCCATCAGCAGGCTCATGTTGTGCAGGATGCGCTCGACCACCTTGGTCTCCCAGACCGCGTCGAAATGGATCTGGCTGTCCAGCCAGCGCTCCAGCCACTCGGGATCGGGCAGGCGGCTCTGGATGGTGTCGTTGGGGAACAGCGCCTTGTTGACGTGCAGGTTGGTCGGGTGCAGCGCCTGGGCCGTGCGGCGGGCGCTGGCCATCAGCACTCCGACCTTGGCAAAGGCCGACCGGGCCTCGTCGCCGAACTTGGCAATGGCCCGCTTCATGTAGCGCAGGTAGGCGCCGCCATGGCGGGCTTCGTCCTGGCTGAGGGTCTGGTAGATGTGCTTGATGACCGGCTCGGTGTGCCATTCGCTGGCACGGCGGTACCAGTGGTTCAGGCGGATCTCGCCGCAGAAGTGCAGCATGAGGGTTTCCAGCGCGGGGGCCGGGTCGAACTCGAAGCGGATCTGGTGCAGCTCTTCCTCGGTGGGCACCAGCTCGGGCCGGAACCGGCGCAGGTATTCCATGAGCACCAGCGAATGCTTCTGCTCCTCGAAGAACCAGATCGACATGAAGGCCGAGAAATCGGAGTCGTCGCGGTTGTCGCGCAGGAACATCTCGGTGGCCGGCAGCGCAGCCCACTCGGTGATGGCGTTCATCTTGATGGTCTGCGCCTGTTCGTCGGTGAGCAGGCCGGCATCGAAACGGTCCCAGGGGATGTCCTTGTCCATGTCCCAGCGGACCGATTCGAGTTGTTTGAAGAGTTCGGGGTACAGCATGTTCATCCTTCGAAAGCCGCCGCAATTTTAGGCGGTTGCCTGTGTCAACGGTCTTAAATCGAGTCCAGGCGGTCCAGCAGGTACGCGGCGTGCGTCCGGATGGATGCGCGGGTGGCGTCGTCGAGCTTCTGCAGGTTCTTCACCATCAGCGCCGTGCGGGGGCTGGCGGCCAGTTCGGTTTCGTGCCGGTCCAGAAAGTTCCAGTACAGCGTGGTGACCGGGCAGGCCCCCTCGCCGCTGCGCTGGGCCGGGGCGTAGGCGCAGCCCTTGCAGTAATTGCTCATGCGGTCGATGTACTGGCCGCTGGCCACATAGGGCTTGCTGGTGAAGCGCCCGCCGTTGGCGAACAGCGCCATGCCCGCGACGTTGGGCAGCTCGACCCATTCGATGGCATCCACGTAAACGGCCAGGTACCAGTCGGCCACCTGCTGCGGCGAGAGTTCGGCCAGCAGGGCGAACTGCCCGGTGACCATGAGCCGCTGGATGTGGTGGGCGTAACCGTGCTTCAGGGTCTGTCCGATGGTGTCGCGCATGCAGGCCATGCGGGTGTTGCCGGTCCAGTACCAGGCCGGCAGCGGGCGCGCGTGGCCGTAGTGGTTGGCCTCGCGCAGGCCGGGCATGTCCATCCAGTACACGCCGCGGATGAACTCGCGCCAGCCCAGGATCTGGCGGATGAATCCTTCCACCGCCGCCAGCGGCAGGTTCTTCTCGCGCCACGCGGTCTCGGCCGCCGCGATCACCTCGCGCGGATCGATGAGGTGCAGGTTGAGCGCCACCGACAGCAGCGAATGCCAGCCGAACGGGGTGTCGGTCCACATGGCGTCCTGGTAAGCGCCGAAGGCGATCAGGCGCTCGTCGATGAAACGGTGCAGCGCCTGGCGCGCCTGCTCGGGCGTGACCGGCCAGCCGAATTCGCTCAATGAGCCCGGATGATCCGGGAACTGGCGCTGAACCAGGGCCAGCACCTCGCGGGTGATGGCGTCGGGCTCGAAGCGGGCCGGCTCCGGAATCCAGCCCGGACCCGCCTTGGGAAAGCTCTTGCGGTTGTCGGCATCGAAGTTCCACTGACCGCCTGCAGGCTCCTTGCCCTCCATCAGCACGCCGTGCTCGCGCCGCATCTCGCGGTAGAAGAACTCCATGCGCCATTCCTTGCGCCCCTGGGCCCAGCGGGCGAAGCGGGCGCGGCTGCACAGGAAGTGGGTGTCCTCGTGCCAGTGCAGCGGCACCCCGGCCGCGCGGGCCGCTGCCTCGATGCCCTGCTGGAGGCGCCATTCGCCGGCCTCGCAGGCCTGCACCGCCTGCGGTTGGAGTTCGGCCAGCATGGCCTGCAGGCGCTCGGGCAGACCGGGCCGATCGGCGTGGGCCGGGTCGTCGAGCCCGATGTAGGTCAGCGGCCAGCCCCGGGACTGCAGTTCGGCCCGGAAGTGCCGCATGGCCGACAGGAACAGCGCAATGCGGGCCGGATGGCTCCAGACCGCCGTGGCCTCGCCGGGGGCCTCGATCATGAGCACGCGGTCCTGCGCCGGATCGAAGCCGGCCAGGGCCGGGTTGCCGGCCCAGAGCTGGTCGCCCAGCACCAGGACCAGGTGGCGGATGGCGCCGCTCATGGCGCGGGACGGCGGGCCGCGTCGGCGCGGCAGCGGTCGCTGCAGTACCTGACCTGCTCCCAGGTGCGTTCCCACTTCTTGCGCCAGGTCATGGGACGTCCGCACGCCGCACAGGGCTTGCTGGGCAGGCTGGCCTTGTTGCCGCGGAAACCCGATTCGCGGCTCATGCGGGCTGCCCGGCCTCGGCCCGCCAGCGCGAGACCGCCAGGGGGATGTCCTGCAGCCGGCCCAGGGGCCAGTAACCCCGGCCGCCCGATGCCGCGCCCGGACGGCCGCGCACCGGCTTGTACAGCGCCGGACAGGATCCGCCGACCCAGATCTCGACGCCCGGCGGCAGCATCTCCCGCAACTGATCCAGCGCCGCCCGCACATCACGCGGGTTCTGCGCGGCGGTGAAGCTCAGCGCCACCACGTCGGCCTGGGCGGCCGCCACCGCGTTCACCAGGTCGGGGATGGGGGTCTGCACCCCCAGCGGCACGGTGTGGCAGCCCTCGAGCACCATGAAGCACTCGGCCATCAGCAGCCCCAGGCCGTGCTGCTCCCCCGGCAGGGTGGTCATCAGCACGCGGGGTGGCCGGGCGGGCGGCTGCAGCGCCACCATGGCATGGCGCAGGGTGCCCTGCACCACCTCGGTGTAGAGATGTTCCTCGTGCACCGCCAGGCGGCCTTCCAGCCACGACTGGCCCACCAGCACGTTCATGGGGGCCACGCCCTCGATGAGCGAGCGGGCCAGACCGCGTTCATTGATCATGCGCACCAGCGCCTGCCGCAGCCCGGCCGCATCCTGGCGGCGCAGCAGGTCGAGCCAGGGGTGGACGTCGACGCTGCCACCGGAACTTTCGCCGGGCTGCATCTGACGGGCGTCCGGCTGCGTATTGCTGGAGGAGAGGGCCAGCAACCGCTCCAGCGACAGGGGAACGATCTGCCCGGGCCGGTGTCCGGCGTCGATGAGCCGGCGGATGTGGCGCAGCCGGGTGAGGTCGTCGTCGGTGTAACGGCGCTCCCCCAGGGCATCCCGCTGGGGCTGGGGGAATCCGTAGCGCCGCTCCCACACCCGCAGGGTGTCCTTGCCCAGGCCGGTGTCGCGCTCGACATCGGCAATGGTGTGTGGGGCCAAGGGCAGAGCGCTGTTATTTGTCATGGACAACCGATCACAATCGCGTCGCATTATGGAGGTCAACCGATGAATTCACTGTATGAAGCGGGCCAATCCCGAGCAGCCCGTCATCGAATCGCCCGCCTGGGGGCTGCACTGACCGTCGCCCTGGCGGCCCTCGGCACCGTGCCTGCCAGCGCCCAGAACGCGCCGGCCCGCGCAACCGCCGGCACCGCAGCGGCCAACTGCCCGGCCGTGCTGCAGCACCGCTTCGACAGGCTGCAGGACGAAAAGCCCCAGAACCTGTGCCAGTACGCCGGCCAGGTGGTGCTGGTGGTCAACACGGCGAGCTTCTGCGGCTTCACCCAGCAGTACGGCGCACTGGAGTCCCTCTACAGCCAGTACAAGGACCGGGGCCTGGTGGTGCTGGGCTTTCCCACCAACGATTTCGGTCGCCAGGAGCCCGGCAGCAATGCCTCCATCGCCGAATTCTGCGAAAGCACGTTCGGCGTGAAATTCCCGATGTTCACCAAGACCACGGTGGTGGGCACCGCCGCCAACCCGATGTACCAGCAGCTCGCCCAGCGCACCGGCCAGCGGCCGCAGTGGAACTTCCACAAGTACCTGATCGACCGCTCGGGGCAGGTGGTCAAGAGCTACGCCAGCTCGGTGGACCCGAAAGACCCCTCAATCCGGAAGGATATTGAGAAAATGTTGTCGGAGAAATCGTGACCGATCAGTCACAATCAGACCAATCAGTTCAAATACACCCACGATCCGCTGCGGTTTGCCCCGCGGGGACGGGACATCACCCAGGAGCCTTTCGCATGGTCTTGAACATCTGGCGGAACTTCCTCCATCGGGCGGCACTCCATGCCGTCATGGGTGGTGAGCCGGTGGGCAGCCATCCCCCGTTTTCCGAACTGCGAAGTCTGACGGCCCACCCCGGTCGGTCTGCAATCCCGAGGCGTTTCTCCTCCTCCTCCCTCCCTCCCTTGTTCGTTTCGGGGCGCTTCGCAGTTCTTTCTTCTTCCGGTCGGCGCCTGGCGTTGGCCATCGGGGCCGCACGGTGACCGCCATGTACCGTGACCCCCAGACCCCCTCCTCGGCCACCTCGGGCGGCATGCCCGCCCGGCCCATGCCGCGCGTGGCCATCGTCGGCTCCGGCATCTCCGGGCTGGCCGCCGCGCACACGCTGCACGGCCTGGCGGACCTGACGCTGTTCGAGGCCAACGACTACTTCGGCGGTCACACCCACACGGTGGACATGACGCTGCCGGACGCCCAGGGCCGACCCACCACCTTCGGCGTGGACACCGGCTTCCTGGTGCTCAACGAGCGCACCTACCCCAACCTGCTGGCGCTGTTCGCCCAGCTGGGCGTGGAGATAGCGCCGTCGGACATGTCGTTTTCGGTGCAGGCGCCGGGCGCAGCCCCGGGCGGCGGCACGCTCGAATGGAGCGGCTCGAACCTCTCCACCGTGTTCTCGCAGCGGCGCAACCTGCTCAACCCGCGCTTCTGGCGCATGCTGGCCGACATCCTGCGCTTCAACCGCATCACCACCCGGCTGGCCGAGCAGGGTGAAGACCTGCGCGAGAACAGCCCGCTGCTGCAGCCCCTGGGCGACTTCCTGCGCGACCAGGGCTTCTCCGACGAATTCCGCGACTGGTACTTCCTGCCCATGATGGGTTGCATCTGGAGCTGCCCGACCGACCAGATGCTGGCCTTCCCGGTGGCCACCATGGTGCGCTTCTGCCACAACCACGGCCTCATCCAGGTGAGCAACCGGCCCCAGTGGTACACGGTGCGCGGCGGTGCCCGCCACTATGTCGACAAGATCGTGGCCGAGGTGCCGGACGCCCGCCTCTCGACGCCGGTGCGCCAGGTGCTGCGCGACAGCCAGGGTGTGCGCATCGTCACCGACCGCGGCGTGGACCGCTTCGACGCCGTGGTGATGGCCTGCCACACCGACCAGGCCTTGCGCCTGCTGGGCGGCGAGGCCTCGGCCAACGAGCGCGAGGTGCTGGGCGCCATCCGCTACCAGGCCAACCGCGCGGTGCTGCACACCGATGCCCGCGTGCTGCCCGACAACCGCCGCGCCTGGGCCGCCTGGAACTACGAGCGCTCGGCCAGCGCCAGCCGCGAATCGGCCCAGGTCTGCCTGCATTACCTGCTCAACATGCTGCAGCCGCTGCCGGTGCAGCAGCCGGTGGTGGTGTCGCTCAATCCGCAGCGCGAGATCGAGGAGCGTTTCGTGGTGGGTGCCTGGGACTACGACCACCCGGTGTTCGATCTCGCCGCCATCCGCGCGCAGGCCCGGGTGCCGGCGCTGCAGGGCCAGCTGGGCACTTTCTACGCCGGTGCCTGGTGCGGTTACGGCTTCCACGAGGACGGCCTGAAGGCCGGCCTGCACGCAGCCCGTTCGCTCATCGAGCATTTCGGCCTGGTGCCGCACACCGACGACCAGGCCGCCCGCCGTGCTGCCCTGCCGGGGGTGTTTGCATGACGGCGCTGGCGCAGATCGGCTTCGGCCAGGTGCGCCACACGCGGCACCGCCCGCGCCGCAACGCCTTTGCCTATCCCACCTACTTCCTGATGCTGCCCATGCGCAGCCTGCGCCAGAACGGCCCGGGCGCGCTGGCCCGCAACCGTTCCGCGGCCCTGGCCTTCCATGACCGCGACCATGGCGACGGCCGCGAGGATGCGCTGGCCTGGCTGGAATCGGTGCTGGAGGGCCACGGCATCCACGATGCGGACGGAGAGGTCTGGCTGCACACCTACCCCCGCGTGCTCGGCTACACCTTCAAGCCGGTGAGCTTCTGGTACTGCCACCGGGCCGATGGCACGCTGCGCGCCGTGCTGGCCGAAGTCAACAACACCTTCGGCGAGCGGCACTGCTACCTGCTGGACGAGCCCCGCTATGGCGTGCCCTGCGAAGCCGCCAAGGTGTTTCACGTTTCCCCCTTCTGCCCGGTGCAGGGCCGCTACCGATTCGTGTTCATGCGCACGCAGCAAGGCGGGCGCGAGCGCACCGTGGCCCGCATCGACTACCACGACGATGAGCGTGCCGGCTCGCCGGTGCTGCTCAACACCAGCGTGTGCGGCGAACTGCTGCCGCTGGATGCCGCCACCCGCCGCCGTGCGCTCTGGAGCCATCCGGCCATGACGCTGGGCGTGATCGTCCGCATCCACTGGCAGGCCCTGCGCCTGTGGTGGCGCAAGGCCCCGTTTTTCCGCCAGCCGCCCGCACCGGGCGACTTCGTGACCCCTGTCCCGGCCCAGCGGCCGGATGCCGAACCCCGTCTCACATGAACAGCACCACCGCCACCCGACAGCCCGCCGGCTTCGCGCTGCCGCGCAACGCGCCTGCCGCCGCCCGCACCACGCTGCAGCTGCTGCAGCGCCTGGTCCACGGCAGCCTCACGCTGACCCTGCCCGACGGCTCGGTGCAGCGCTTCGGCGGCACCGAAGGCCCGCACGCGAGCATGAAGCTGCACAACTGGAACGTGTGCAGCGCCGCCCTGAAATCGGGCGACATCGGATTTGCCGAGAGCTTCATTGCCGGCGACTGGACCACCCCCAACCTGACCACGCTGCTGGAGCTGATGATCGCCAACCGCCGCGAGGTGGAGGACGTCATCTACGGTTCGTGGTTCGGGCGCCTGGCCTACCGCATCAAGCACCTGCTCAACCGCAACAGCAAGGCCAACAGCCGCAAGAACATCCATGCCCACTACGACCTGGGCAACCCGTTCTACCGCCTGTGGCTCGACGAGACCATGAACTACTCGTCGGCCTGGTTCGAGACGCCGGATCAGGACATGGTCGACGCCCAGCACGCCAAGGTGCGTCGCGCACTGCGCATGGCCGGCGTGAAGCCGGGCGACCGCGTGCTGGAGATCGGCTGCGGCTGGGGCGCGCTGGCCGAGAAGGCCATCCTGGAATTCGACGCCGGCATCACCGGTGTGACCCTGTCGACCGAGCAACTGGAATTCGCGCAGGAGCGCATGCAGCGCATCGGCGGCGCCGGGCGCGCCGACCTGCGCCTGCAGGACTACCGCGACATCCGCGACCAGCCCTTCGACGCGGTCTGCTCGATCGAGATGATCGAAGCCGTGGGCCGCGAGTACTGGCCGACCTACTTCCAGACCGTGGCCCGCCTGCTCAAGGCCGGCGGCCAGGCCTGCATCCAGAGCATCGTGATCGACGACGCCCTGTTCGACCGCTACATCAAGGGCACCGACTTCATCCAGCAGTACATCTTCCCCGGCGGCTGTCTGCCCAGCCCGAGCGAGTTCCGCGCCCAGGCGCGCGCCGCCGGCCTGGAGGTGGTGGACGAGTTCGCCTTCGGCCTGGACTACGCCGAGACGCTGGCCCGCTGGCGCGACCGCTTCCTGCACGAGCAGGACAGGGTGCTGGCCCTGGGCTTCGACCAGCGCTTCATGCGCATCTGGGAGTTCTACCTCGCGTACTGCGAGGCCGGCTTCCGGGGCCGGAACATCGACGTCGTGCAGTACACGCTGCGCAAGCCCGCCTGACCCACCACCGGAGAGCCGGCATGAACATCCGCAACCCATCGCTGCCGACCTCGCTGCTGGCCCCGCTGGTCTGCGCCATGTTTTTGCTGAGCGGGCTGCCGGCGCAGGCCAATCCCCCTGAACCCACCCTTACTGCTGCCCTGCAGGACAAGACCAGCGTCGGTCAGGCGCGGCTGAAGGTGTGGGGTTTCGACGTCTACGACGCCACGCTCTTTGCCCGCCCGGGCTTCGACGCCGCGCGCTTTGGCGAGCAGCGCTTTGCCCTCGAGCTGGCCTACCTGCGCAACTTCGATGGCGCCGACATCGCCGAGCGCTCGATCGACGAGATGCGGCGCGTGGCCCCGCTGGACGAATCGCGTGCGGCGGCATGGCTTAAGGCCATGACCGACCTGTTCCCCAACGTCAAGAAAGGCGACCGCATCACCGGCGTGCATGTGCCCGGCGTCGGCGCCCGCTTCTACCTCAATGGCCGGCTGCTGGGCGAGGTGGCGGATGACGCCTTCTCGCGCCAGTTCTTCGGCATCTGGCTGTCGCCGCGCACCTCGCAGCCCCGCATGCGGGAGACGCTGCTGCAATCGGTGGCGGGCGCCTCGCCCCGCACGCCATGAACACGTCGCAGGACCCGGCAGCACGCTTCATCGGACCGGGCGCCTGGCGCCATGGCGTGGCCTACGGCCTGCTGGGACTGCCGCTGGCCTTCGTGGCCCTGCCGCTGTATGTGGTCCTGCCCAACCACTATGCCCGCGAGTTCGGCGCCCCCCTGGCTGCGCTGGGCGCGGTGCTGCTGGCCGCGCGGCTGGTGGACGCGGTGCTCGACCCCATCATCGGCCGCTGGTGCGACCGGCTCGCGGCGCGCTCGCCCGGCGCCGTGCTGGGGGTGAGCGGCCTGTCGGCCGTGCTGCTGGCCCTGGGCCTGTGGGCCCTGTTCTTTCCACCCGCTGCCGTGCGCGACGGCGGCACGCTGCTGCTGGGATGGGCCGGGCTGGTGATGGCCCTGAGCTACACCGTGTTCAGCGTGATGAGCGTGGCGCACCAGGCCTGGGGTGCCCGCCTGGGCGGCACCGAAGCGCAGCGCAGCCGCGTGGTGGCGTGGCGCGAAGCGCTGGGCCTGTGCGGTGTGCTGATCGCCGCCGTGCTGCCCGGCACCCTGGGTCTGGGCGCCATGGTGGGCAGTTTTGCGGTGCTGCTGGCCCTGGGCTGGTGGGCCTGGAGCCGCAGCATCCGGCCGCCCGCCAGCCCGGATGCCGATGCACCCCGGGCCGTCGCCGGCCCTTCGCCGCTGCGCCAGGGCGCCTTCGTGCGGCTGCTGGCGGTGTTCGTCATCAACGGCACGGCCAGCGCCGTGCCGGCCACCCTGGTGCTGTTCTTCGTGCAGGACCGGCTGCAGGCACCCGGCAGCATCGAACCGGCCTTTCTGGGCACGTATTTCCTGTGCGCGGCCCTGTCGATGCCGCTGTGGGTGCGCATCGTGGCCCGCTTCGGGCTGGCGCGCAGCTGGCTGCTGGGCATGGGACTGTCGGTGGCCGTGTTCGTGTGGGCTGCCACCCTGGGCACGGGCGACATCGCCCCCTTCATCGTGGTGTGTGCGCTCTCGGGCATGGCCCTGGGCGCCGACCTCACCGTGCCCGGCGCGCTGCTGGCCGGCCTGATCGGTGATCTGGGCGAACGTGGCCGGCGCGAGGGTGCGTACTTCGGCTGGTGGAACTTTGCCGCCAAGCTCAACCTGGCACTGGCGGCCGGCCTGGCCCTGCCGGTGCTGGCCTGGCTGGGCTACGAGCCCGGCTCCCGCGACCCGCAGGCCCTCATGACGCTGACCGCCGCCTACTGCCTGCTGCCCTGCGTGCTCAAGCTGCTGGCCGGTGCCGCCCTGTACGGGCTGGTGATCCGCCGACCTGCCCTGCGCGCGCCCCAACCTGTCTGAAACCCCATCTGAAACGGAACCCCATCATGCAACGACGACTCCTGCTGGCAGCCGGTCTGGCCGGTGCCGCCACCCTGGCCGGCTGCGCCGGCCCCCAGGTCGGCCAGTACGCGGCCGAGAAGCCGGTGCTTGACCTGCGCCAGTACTTCAACGGCACGCTGGATGCCTACGGCATCTTCACCGACCGGTCGGGCGCGGTGGTCAAGCGCTTCACCGTGGTGATGCGCTGCACCTGGAACGGAGACGAAGGCGTGCTGGACGAGGACTTCATCTACTCCGACGGCACCACCCAGAAGCGCATCTGGCGCCTCAAGCACCTGGGCAACGGCCGCTACAGCGGTCGCGCCGACGACGTGGTGGGTGAAGCCATCGGAGAGACGCAGGGCAACGCCTTCCGCTGGGGCTATACCCTGGCGCTGCCGGTGGACGGCAAGGTCTGGGAGGTGCAGTTCGACGACTGGATGTACCTCATGGACGACCGCGTCATGCTCAACAAGGCCGAGATGAGCAAGTTCGGCATCCGCCTGGGCGAAGTGACCCTGAGTTTCGTGAAGCGCGCACCATGAACCGCAGCGCGACCGACACCCGAGGGGCCGTGGTGCCCCGTCAGCCCGCCGAGGCCACTGCGCCACCGCGCGGTTTCTGGGCGCCCTTCAACCCGCCGCTGACCGACTGGACCGGCCGGCGGGTGTGGCTGGTGGGCGCCTCCAGCGGCATCGGCGAAGCCTGTGCCCGGGCCCTGCATGCACGGGGCGCGCAGGTGCTGGTGTCGGCCCGCGGCGCCGAGGCGCTGGAGGCCTTTGCCGCCGCGCATGGCGGCAGCCATCCGGCCCAGGCCTGGCCGCTGGACGTGACCGATGCCCAGGCAGTCCGGACCACCGCCCGCTCCATCCTGGCCGAAGGACCGCTGGATCTGGTGGTGTACTGCGCCGGCCACTACCGCGAGATGCGCGCCACCGCCATGGACATGGCCGACCTGGAGCGCCACTGGGCCATCAACTACCAGGGCGCCCTGCATGTGCTGGACGCCGTGGTGCCGGCGATGCTGGCCCGCGGCGCCGGCCACATCAGCCTGATCAGCAGCGTGGCGGGCTTCCGGGGCCTGCCCAAGAGCCTGGCCTATGGCCCGACAAAGGCGGCGCTGACCAATCTGGCCGAGAACCTCTACCTCGATCTCTCGCCGCACGGCGTGGGCGTGAGCGTGGTGCATCCCGGCTTCGTGCAGACGCCGCTGACGGCCCAGAACCAGTTCGAGATGCCGGCCCTGATCACGCCGCAGCAGGCCGCCGATGCCATGCTGGCCGACTGGGGCAAGGGCGCCTTCGAGATCCATTACCCCAAGCGCTTCACCCATTTCATGAAGCTGCTGCGGCTGCTGCCCTACCGGCTGTTCTTCCCGCTGGTGCGGCGTTTCACCGGACTCTGACGCATGGCCCTGGACGACGCTGCGGCCCGCGCCGCCACCGAGCGCATCTGCCATTACTTCGAGCACCTGTCGCCGGCATCGCTGGGCGAGATCGACCGGCTCTACACCGCGGATGCCCGCTTCAAGGACCCGTTCAACGAGGTGCGCGGCACGGCCGCCGTGCGCGGCATCTTCGAGCACATGTACGTCTCGCTGCACGAACCCCGCTTCGTGGTGACGCAGCGCATCGTCGATGGCGCCCAGGTGTTCCTGGCTTGGGAGTTCCACTTCCGGTTCCGGCGCTTCGACACCGAGCGCCCACAGGTGATCCGGGGCGGCTCGCACCTGCAGCTGGCCGACGATGGCCGCATCGCCGACCACCGCGACTACTGGGACGCGGCCGAAGAGCTGTACGAGAAGCTGCCGCTGGTGGGCGCGCTGATGCGCTGGCTCAAGCGCCGCGCCGGCGAGTGATCAGACCGGTCGGGTGTCGATGAAGCTCTGGCGCTGGTTGAGCTTCTCGGCCAGCCGGGCCAGGTTGGGGTAGGGGTCGCGCCAGTTGATCACCGGGAACCGGAAGTCCAGGTAACCCAGGGCGCAGCCCACCGCCAGGTCGGACAGCGAGAGGTGGTTGCCCGAACAGAAGGGCTTGTCGCCCAGCCCCTGGCTCATGGACTTCAGGCTGGCCTCGATCTTCGCGATCTGCCGGTCGATCCAGGCCTTGCTGCGCTGCTGGTCGGTGCGGCCGGCCCAGGTGGCTTCCAGACGGGCCAGCACGGCGGCATCCAGCACGCCATCGGCCAGGGCCTCCCAGGTCTTGACCTCGGCCCGCTCGCGGCCGCCGGGCGGGATCAGCTTGCCCACCGGCGAGAGCGTGTCGAGGTATTCCACGATGACCCGCGAATCGAACACCGCCTCGCCACCTTCCATGACCAGGCAGGGTACCTTGCCCAGCGGGTTGGAAGCCATGATGGTGGTGTCCGGCGACCAGACATCTTCCTGCACGAACTGGTAGTCGAGCTTCTTCTCGGCCATGACGACGCGGACCTTGCGCACGTAAGGGCTGGTGATGGCTCCGATGAGTTTCATGTTGGACGGTAGGGGGTATTGGTGGGACGATCGATTCTAGCGACGCACCCCCCGACGTCGCTGACAGCGGCCCTCCTACAATCCCGGGGATGCGCCCGACCCCTGCCACCCCCGCCTCCGCCCCTGGCTCCTCGGCCAGCCTGTCCCCCATCTCGGCCCTGTCGCCGCTCGACGGGCGCTACGCCGGTCGCCTGGCCAGCCTGCGTCCGCTCATGAGCGAGCTGGGCTACATGCACCGCCGGGTGCAGGTGGAGATCGCCTGGTTCATTGCCCTGTCGGATGCCGGCTTCGAGGAGTTCAAGCCGCTCTCGCCCGGCGCCCGCACCTACCTGCTGGGCCTGGTGAAGAACTTCAGCGAGGCCGACGGCGAGGCCATCAAGGCCATCGAGAAGACCACCAACCACGACGTCAAGGCGGTGGAGTACTGGATCAAGTCCAAGTTCGAGGCCCGGCCCGAGCTGGAGCGCGCCGCCGAGTTCGTGCACTTCGCCTGCACCAGCGAGGACATCAACAACACCAGCCACGCCCTGCAGCTCAAGGGCGCGCGCGAACTGGTGGTGCTGCCGGCACTCGATGCGGTGATCGACAAGCTGCGCGACATGGCCCAGGCCTTTGCCGACGTGCCCATGCTCAGCCGCACCCACGGCCAGACCGCCAGCCCCACCACCGTGGGCAAGGAGATGGCCAACGTGGTGGTGCGCCTGCAGACCGCGCGCGAGCGCATCGCCGCGGTGCGCCTGATGGGCAAGATGAACGGCGCCGTGGGCAACTACAACGCCCACCTGAGCGCCTGGCCCGACTTCGACTGGGAAGCCTTCAGCCGCCGCGTGGTGGAAACCGCCGAACCCTTGGGCCTGGGCCTGACCTTCCAGCCCTACAGCATCCAGATCGAGCCGCACGACTACATGGCCGAGCTGTTCGACGCCGTGGCCCGCACCAACACCATCCTGATCGACCTGTCGCGCGACATCTGGGGCTATGTGAGCCTGGGCTACTTCAAGCAGAAGCTCAAGCCGGGCGAGATCGGCTCCTCGACCATGCCGCACAAGGTCAACCCGATCGACTTCGAGAATGCCGAGGGCAACCTGGGTCTGGCCAATGCACTGCTGCGCCACCTCTCCGAGAAGCTGCCCATCAGCCGCTGGCAGCGCGACCTGACCGACTCCACCGTGCTGCGCAACATGGGCGTGGCCCTGGGCTATGCGGTGCTCGCCTACCACGCGCTGGGCGTCGGCCTGAACAAGCTGGAACTCAACGAGGAAGCCCTGGCCGCGGACCTCGATGCGTCGTGGGAAGTGCTGGCCGAGCCCATCCAGACCGTGATGCGCCGCTATGGCGTGCAGGGCGCCTACGAGAAGCTCAAGGAAGTCACGCGCGGCAAGACGGTCACCGCCGAAGCGCTGCACGGCCTGATCCGCAGCCTGGAGATCCCGCAGTCCGAGAAAGACCGCCTGCTGGCCATGACCCCGGGCAGCTACGTGGGCAAGGCCGCGGAGCTGGCCCGCCGGGTCTGAATTCAGTTGCCGCGCGCCCGTTCGGCGTAGCGGTTGAAGCGCCAGGCATCGCCCTCCAGGGTGATGCGGCGCCAGGTGGCCCGCTTCTCGCCGGGCGTCATTTCGGTCCAGCGCTGCACCTCGTCGAACGACCGGCCGCAGCCTTTGCAGACCTCGTCCCCCTGGCTGGTGGAGCAGATGGCGATGCAGGGCGTGTCCGGCGTGCTGGCGTACCAGGCCATCCAGGCGTCGCGGGCGGCCGGCGGCAGGGTGCGCTCGTCGGCCTCGGTCTCGCGGAAGTACACCAGCAGGGCATACACCTCGGCCAGCGCCCGCAAGGGCGCGGCCAGCGACACGCCGTCGGGGGACGGCGAGCGTTCGCGCCAGTAGTTGATCGCGGCTTCGATGTCGGAGATGTGGATGCCGGCCATGGGGGGTCTGTCGGAGGGAGGCCGATCATAGCCACCCTGCCATCTCCGAGGCGACCGCAGGCCCAAGCGGCTGCGGCAAATGCGTACACCCGAAACACGCGCCGCCGATAAAATGGAGGACTTTGCCGAGGGAGGGGGAGTCCGCGCGTGACGGGCAGGACCTTCGGCCGCAACCCCTGGAGAAACTGCATGGAATTCATGTCCGCCGCCTGGTGGTCAGCGCTGCTGGCCATCATCCTGATCGACCTGGTGCTCGCTGGCGACAACGCCATCGTGATTGCCCTGGCCGCCCGCAACCTGCCCAAGGAACACCAGAAGAAGGCCATCATCTGGGGCACGGTGGGCGCCATCATCGTCCGCTCGGCCATGACGCTGGCCGTGGTGTGGCTGCTCAAGATCCCCTACCTCATGCTGATCGGCGGCATTGCCCTGATCTGGATCGCCTACAAGCTGATCGCCGAGGACGAAGGCGACGGTGACGAGCACGGTCCGGTCGCCACCACCTTCTGGGGTGCCATGAAGACCATCATCATTGCCGACGCCGTCATGGGCATCGACAACGTGCTGGGTGTGGCCGGTGCGGCACAGGGCTCGTTCGATCTGGTGGTCATCGGCCTGCTGGTGAGCATTCCCATCGTCGTGTTCGGCAGCACCGTGGTGCTCAAGCTGGTCGAGCGCTTCCCGGCCATCATGTACGTAGGCGCCGGCGTGCTGGCCTTCACGGCCGGCAAGATGATGGTCAACGAGCAGATGCTCAAGGACATCTTCAAGCCCGAAGGATCCGCCAACGCCCTGTACTGGGCGGTGGTCGCGGTGGTGATCGTGGGCGTGCTGGCCGCCGGCTGGCTGCACAACCGCCGCGCCGCGGGCGGCGCGGCCTCCACCTGATCGGCTCGCCATGGGTCGCCTGATCGTCCGCTGGCTGCTGGCCGCTTGCGCGCTGCTGGCGGTCGCCTACCTCTACAGCGGGGTCGAAGTGCGCAGCTTCACGTCGGCCCTGCTGGCCGCCGCGGTGATCGGGTTCTTCAACATCACGCTGCGGCCGGTGCTGGTCATCCTGACGCTGCCAGTGACGGTGGTCACGCTGGGCCTGTTCCTGTTCGTCATCAACGCGCTGCTGTTCTGGGCCGCTGCCAGCGTGCTCGACGGCTTTTTCGTGGCCGGCTTCGGTGCCGCGCTCCTGGGCTCGCTGATCTATTCAGTGCTCTCGCTGCTCATCGATCAGGCCATGCGGGCCGTCTTCGGTCGCTGACCCCGGCCTTCTGCGCGGGGCTCAGTCCTCGCGCATCGATTCCTTCAACAGCAGCTCCACATCGCGACGGCGGCTGTCCACGATGGCCAGCTCGATCGGATCGGCATTGCGCTGCGCGGGCGGCAGCGCCTGGGCCGCCTTGAGGCGCTCCAGCGCCCCGCTGAAGTCGCGCTGGGCCGCCCGGGCCTCGGCGTCGGCCCGGACCGACCGCAACACCTGACCCTGGGCCTGGTGGGCACGCGACAGCAGCTGCCAGGCCTGGGCATCGCGTGGGCGCGACACCACCCACTCCTGCAGCCGGCCTGCGGCGCGGCCCGGTTCGCCCGTGGCCAGCGCCGCCTGTGCACCCAGCAGCACCGCGGTGCGCGAGCTGCCGGCGAGTGCCGCATCGCGCAGCTCGGCCAGGCGCGGTGAGTGGTTGGGCGAGAGCTGTCCCGGGGCCAGCAGGATCTCCAGCAGCAGCGCGTCGGCCCAGGGACGCCCATCGACCGGCACCTGACGCCGCAGCTGTTCGGCCAGCTCGATGGCCCGGTCGCGCTGACCCAGGCGCAGCGCCGACAGCGCCGCCGCGTAGCGGGCACCCACGCCGGCATCGGCGCCTTGTCCGGTGGCCAGCAGCGCCCGCCAGCGATCGGGACTTTTCTCCGACATCACCTTGGCGCGGGCCGACACCTGGGCATGGAAGGCCAGCGACGGCTGTCCCGGACGCGGTGCGGCCGACGCCAGCGGCCCGACCGGCAGGCGCAGCCGCATGTCGGCAATACGTTCGCCGGTCAGGGGGTGGCTACGCAGGTAGGGGAACGCGCCATCGTCGTTCAGGCGCGAGGCCTGCTGCAGCTTGTCGAACATGGTCACGAAGCCCTGACCGTCGAAGCCGGCATCGGTGAGCACGCCGAAGCCAATCCGGTCGGCCTCGCGCTCCATGTCGCGCGAGAAGTTCAGGGAATTCTGGGCTGCCACTGCCGACCCGCCGATGATCGCCGCACCGGCCGCCTGCGGGTTGGACCCGGCGGCCAGCGCGCCCAGGATCATGGCGCCCAGCATCCATGGTGCCATGCGCTCGTCGTTCTCGATCAGGCGAGCGATGTGGCGTTGCGAGACGTGGCTGAGCTCGTGCGCCAGCACCGAGGCCACTTCTTCCGGCCGCTCGGTCAGCGCAAGCAGCCCCAGGTTCACGCCCAGGTAACCCCCGGGCAGGGCAAAGGCGTTGACGGCCCGCTCCCGCGAGACCATCAGCTCCCAGGCCAGCCGCTCGGACTGCTCGGGCGTGATCTCGCCGCGCTGGCGGGCCGCGGCCATCAAGGGCCGCCACAGGGCCTCGAGGTAGTCGCCCACCACCGGGTCATCGAGGTAATCGGGATCGCGGTAAATGCGGGTGGCGATGCGGTCACCCAGCCGGCGCTCGGCCGACAGCGACATGCCCGACCCCTCCCCCAGACTGGGCAAGGCCTGGGCCCTGGGGCCGTCACGGACCACCTGGGCCGGCAACGGAAAGGCGGTGCTCAGGGCCAGCGCAAGGCCCAGGGAAGCCAGCGGACGGATCTTCATCCCCGTATGATGCCGCCTCCGATGACCGGTTCAACGAACCCCGCGTAAAAGCCGCCCCATGTCTGTCACAGAAACCTCCTCCCAGCCCCTGACCCACTTCGACGCCCAGGGTCAGGCCCACATGGTCGACGTGGCGGCCAAGGCCAGCACCCACCGGGTCGCCGTGGCGCAGGGCCGCATCACCATGCTGCCGGCCACGCTGGCCCTGATCGAAGGCGGTACCGCCAAGAAGGGCGACGTGCTGGGCATCGCGCGGCTGGCCGGCATCATGGCCGCCAAGAAGACCAGCGATCTCATCCCGCTGTGCCACCCGATCGCGCTCACCCGCGTGGCGGTGGACTTCGAGATCGAGCCGGCCACCCACAGCGTGCTGTGCACCGCACGGGCCGAATGCACCGGCCAGACCGGCGTGGAAATGGAGGCACTGACCGCTGCCAGCGTGGCCCTGCTCACCATCTACGACATGTGCAAGGCCGTGGACCGCGCCATGACCATCGACGGCGTGCGCCTGATGGAGAAGATGGGCGGCAAGAGCGGCCACTTCGTGGCCACCTGAACGGCCACCCTGACGTCCGCTCAGTGCGGATCGATCGGCAGGTACTCCACCGGCATGCCGGAGTCGGGATCGATCAATGCGGTCCAGAACAGGTTGCGACCCGCCACCGGCAGATACAGCAGACCTTCCACCGGACGCCCCAGCGCCTTGGCCATGGCCTCGGCGGCGGCACGGGCTTCGGGCTTGCGCTGCAGCAGCTCGGCCAGCGGCTTGGCCTCGGCCCTCACCGCTGCCACGGCATCGGCATAGGGCATCCAGAAATCGGGGCGGGCGCCCAGCGTGAGGCCCCCCAGTTCAGCGAACATGGCATCCGTCTGCTCCTGATCGGAACGGAACGGGCGCACCGCCACGAGCCGGGGACGCCCCATCGGGAGCTGGCGCCACTCTTCCGGAGCTTCAGCCAGCATCTGCGGATTCACATCGACCGCATGAATGACCCGGAATCGCGATACTTCGAAGGCCATGTAGACCGGCCGGGCCTGCACCATGGTCCACAAGCCGTAGCCCAACGCAGCGATCTGCAGCAGGCTGATGAAGGCCACGTCCAACCTGAGCTCCTTCAGCGACTTTTTCGGGCTTGCCACGATCAACGTGGCGGCGGGGCCCAGGATCACGTCGACCGTGACGATGATCAGGAACAACTTGGCACCGCCCGCGAGTTCACGAAAGGGGTGCGGGAACCAGACCAGAAACACCAGCGCAGCCACCAGGGCAGCGATCAGCAGACTGATGGCCAGATGGACTCCGGCCCATTGGATTCGTCGAGACATGAAAAGTAGGCTTTCCCGGGCGTTCAACAGCCCCTCAAACGCCGGAATTATGGTCCCGAGGTGGGCTCAGTTTCAAAGCGGAAAGTTGACAACCGGCCGGCATAGGGCGGCCAATCAATGCCCCTCATGGCTGGATGGGTGCGCTGGTCTCTGGCCCATATGCGCCGGGTCTGCTCGACCAGCTCAGGCGGCGTAACGGCGTTGTAGCGGCGCATCCAGCGCAACGCGTCCTGCGTCCTCCCACCCATGGCAAGCGCCTGTGCGGCGTAGTACATGGCAGGTGCCGTGGTGACTGCGCGCGCGGTTTCTTCCACCCAGTCCAATTGCTCGGACGACAAGGGCTTGGTGAAGTCGGTCCGGTAGAGCACCAGTTCATCGTGCAGCTGATCCAGTACGAGGGGTGGCTTGATGGGACGGTCGAGCCGATAGCCGACGCCCAGATTGTCGAACCGCCACTCGGTGTAGCGCTCCTGGTAGGGAAAGTAATCCCAGGCAGTGACAGCGGCAACCGCCCAGACGCTGAATGCGGCAGCGATCGCTCCTGCACGGCCGAGCTGCATCACAGGAGCGGCACCGCTGGCAGCGCACAGCATGCCGATGCACAGCCCTGCAGGAACCAGCAAGTAAAGATACTGGTGCGGCAGCTCAAGCATCGAATGAACCGTCAGGGACATGAGCATGAGCACTGGTATCAGCAAGGACGGCGTCCGGATGGCGTCTTGCCAGCGGCGCCAACCCCATGCAACGGAGAGGGTCGTGAGCAGGGCCGCCAAGGGGATGCCGACCCACAGTGCCAGATCAAGCAACAGGTTGTGCGCGTGTCCGAACCGCTGTCCTATGTAGATGTCCGGACGGGTCTCGGCCTGCAGGAAATAGGGGTACCCGACATCGGTGATGCCGAATCCCCACCAGGGGCTCTCCAGCACCGCCAGACCGAAGGCCAACCATGCGTCGATTCGTGCTCCATCGATGGCAGACAAACGCCCTTCAGCAGCTCCTCTCACTCCCAACCAATCGGCCACCGCCTGAAAATTCAAGGACCAGACCACCAGCAACGCCAGCATCACCGCCCACACGATGCAAACCCTCGGTCCTGCCCACTTTCGCGCGAACAGCCCCAGTACTGCCGTGCACAGAGCCATCTCCAGCATGCCGGCCCTCGACTGGGTCAGAGCCATGCCCGTCACCACAAGCACAAAGACCAGCAGGAAGATCGGCCCACTCAACCGGCGCTCCACGCGCCACCACGTCAAGCCCAGGAGGGCCCAGACCTGCAAGGTGGCCAGCAGGTTGGGCTGCAGGATGGACCCGGATGGGCGGCTGTCGCTGGCAATCGGCGTGATGAGCATCGACTGGACGGAGGTGATGTCGGTCGTGTACCACTGGAACCATTGGATCAACTGTATGGGCAGATTGAGCAGCGCCGCCATGATCAAGGCCAGCGTCAGGATGCCCATGAGACGCTCGCGAGCCATGCCTCGAATGCTGAAGCCCAGCGCTATCGCAAGGCCCACGGCACCGATGTACGCGCTGGAAATGAAGGCAATGCCCATCTTGGGCAGGATACCGAAGCCCCATTGGACCCAGGGCATGAGCGCAAGCAGCATCACCAGCAAACCGAACGCTGGAAACCCCAAGCCTTGGCGAGCCTGCCAAGCCAGAAGCACGAGCATGGAGCCCAGGGCCACCCCCATGACCAACTCGTGATGGAAGGCGGTCCATGGCAGCTGATGATTGGGTACCAGCCATGCCAGTGCCAGCAGGCATGCCGCCAGAGCATCTTCAAAGGTCTGCAGGCGAAGCGATGGGGCGTTGGTGGTCATGAAGCATTCGAAGCTACAAAAAAAATGGGCCGCTGACGCGGCCCATTTGGTTCCTTCGGAATCAGTTACCGCGGCACGAACCGGGCAGGAAGCGGGCGTCTACAGTGGTACCGTCGGCGGTGGAACCACAGCGCCAGCGAGCGATCACATCCCCGGCCACAGGAGCGTTGTTGGCCGATGTGAAGGGGGCGAGGGTGACAAGCGCACCGGCAGCAATACCGCCGCCAACAGTCGACAGTGTGGCAACTTGGATGATACCGGCGTTGGTCACGGTGCCACCAGACACGAACTGCGTGCGCTGAATGTTGCAGTTGTTACCAACGACACTGGCGACTGCGGTACCCGCCGGCGCGGTCTGGAATGCTTCAGTCAGGGCAGTACGGCACGACGAAGCGGCCAACACGACTTCCGACATGCGGGCGCGGACGGTGTAGTCCTGGTAAGCCGGCAGAGCGACGGCGGCCAGAATGCCGATGATGGCCACCACGATCATCAGTTCGATCAGGGTGAAACCTTTTTGCAGGGTGCGTTTCATGAAGACTCCTCAGAGGGGTTCGGGTTGGGGACACGCATTCACAGCAGGTTGCGTGCCAGCCCGGGATGCCCCACCGAGTGCCCAATAAGTCACGCTTGGCTGGGTTTGTGACAAAAATTGACCTGCGCACGCCGGTGCTGCCGCGCCAATTTTTGTCACCAATCACCCGTTGTCAGTTTCTGCAGGAGCCCGGCAGGTACTTGGCGTCGATCGGATTGCTGCCTGTTGCCGGCCCGCAGCGCCATTCGCTGACGACCTGACCGGCATGGTTGTTGGCGTTGAACGGCCCGCTGGACACGTACGGGCTCAGGCGGATCGACGTGCCGGTCCCGGTGCCCAGGTTGGCTGCATTGCCCACCACGGTGATCGCGGCATTGGTCGCATCCACGCTGACCGACGACACCATCTTGGTGGGTGATACCGAACAGGAGCCGGGCAGCGCAGTGGCCAGCGCCGAAGCCGAGGTGGCATTCAGGATGGTCTCGGTCACCGAGCCCCGGCAGGACGAGGCTGCCAAGATCAGTTCGGACACCCGTGCCCGCACGGTGTAGTCCTGGTAGGCCGGCAAGGCCACGGCAGCCAGGATGCCGATGATGGCCACCACGATCATCAGTTCGATCAGGGTGAAACCGCGCTGGACGAGGGTGGGTTTCGCAGACAAGCTCATGCTGACTCCTTCGGAGAAACACAGCGGCCAAGGCCGCGCCACCGAGGGATTCGGCGACCTTGTCTGAGTACCGGGAGGAAGTCGGCCCATCCGGACGGCCGATGAGGCCGGGACGGTGCAGGACGGGCGGTCGAGCCGGGATCAGAGCTCGAAGGTCTGGCCGGCCTGCAGCCAGCGGATGTCGTGGCGCAATGCGGCGTCGAGCCGCAGGATCTCGGCCATGATGAGCTCGGTCTCGGCGGGCTTGGTGTGGGTGATGCAAATGGGATATCGGGCGTGAGGCGCGATCGAGGCGAGCTCCTCCGCCAGGGTGCCGGGCGCCAGGTGCTGGCTGCGGCGGGCCAGATCGGACTCCCGGTCGCTGAAGGCGGTCTCGATGACCAGCTGGGCCACCGGCAGCTGATTCACGCGTGCCCAGAAGGCCGGGTTGCGGCCGGTATCGCCGCTGAACACCCAGGCCCCACCCTGCCCCCAGGCCGCATAACCCACCGCCGGCACGCTGTGCACGGCAGGCAATGCCTCGACGGTCTTGCGGCCATCGGTCCAGGTGTCGCCCACCTGCAGGGGTTCAAACACCAGCAGGGGGGTCTCAGCGCTGGGGATTAGCGTGAAATCGGGCCAGATCAGCCCGTTGAACAGATGGGTTTGCAGGGCCTCGATGGTTTCGGGCAGGGCGTGGACGGTGACGGCACCGGCACCACGCGTCAGCCGGGCCGACGCCACCGCATCCAGCATCAGCGGCAGGGCCGCCACGTGGTCCAGGTGCGCATGGGTGATGAACACGTGGTCGATGCCGGCCATGACGTCCAGCGGCAGATCGCCCACGCCGGTGCCGGCATCCACAAGGACGTCGTCATCCAGCAGGAAGGCGGTGGTCCGGCAGCCATGCGCGATGGCGCCGGAACAACCCAGAACCTGGACTTTCATGGTGGGCGGGACTCGGGTCGGGCGGAGATGGATCGATCCGCCAGACTAACCTCTGCGGGCACCGCAGAACAGGACTTATTTGGCAAAAACCCGCTTCCCGAAGGCCTCGGGCCAGCGGCAACGGGGTCCAGCCGTCAGAGTAGGACGAACTGCATCTGGGTGCCGGCCAGCTCCAGCAGGTCGCCATCGCGCAGTTCCACGGCCTCTTCACCCAGGGCCTGACCGTTCACCGAAGGACGAACCACACCCTCCACCACCGCCATGACGTAGGCGTTCTGCCGGCGGGTGATGGCGGCCACGGCCACGCCGGGCTTGCCGATGGTGGTGACCACCTTGACCAGGGGCACCTCCCGCCCGGCCGCCGAACCGGACATCACCCGGATGGCCGCGTTGCCCACCGGCGCGGCGCTGGCGCCCACCACGCTGCCGGCGTTGATGACCATGGTCTTTTCGTAAGACTCGGCCGGAACCTCGGCACCGTCCTGAATGAACCGGATCTTGTACTTGCCGATCTCGACCGTGTCGTTGTTGGCCAGCGGCTGCTTCTTGACCGCCTTGCCGTTGACGTAGGTGCCGTTGGTGCTGTTGAGGTCTTCGATGGTGACCGCCGCGCCCGCCATCTGAAGCACCGCATGCTCGCCGCTGACCGCCAGGTTGTCGATGACGATGTCGTTGTAAGGACGGCGACCCAGCGTGGTGCGGTCTTTGGTCAGCTGCACTTCCTTGATGACGACGCCGTCGATGGAAACGATCATTTTCGGCATGGCCGACTCCTGTGTCCTGTCCGTTTTTGAGATGGTTTATCGTCCGAGCATGCGTGAAAGCAGGCCTTTGCGAGCCTGACGGTCACTTGCGTGCGTCAGTATCACAGAAATATTGTCGCGTCCGCCCGCGTCGTTGGCGGCGTCCACGAGAGCGTGGCATTTTTCCTCCAGCGTCCCGGCGGTGACGAGCAGTGTGGCCATGCGCTCGTCGCTGACCATGTCGCTCAGGCCGTCGGAGCAGAAGAGGAACAGGTCCTCGTCCTCGACCCGGAATTCGTTGACCTCCAGCTGGACGCTGTCTTCCACACCCAGGGCGCGGGTCACCAGGTTCTTGTGGGTGGCGAACTGGGCCTGCTCCAGCGAGATCAGCCCGGCGTCGATCTGCTCCTGCAGCAGGGAATGGTCGCGAGTGATCTGCACGAATTCACCCTTGCGCAGGCGGTAGCAGCGCGAATCGCCCACGTGGCCGATCATGGCCCGACCGGCCACGAACACGCCCATTACCAGCGTGGTGCCCATGCCGGCGTAGCCCGCATGGGCGTTGGCGGCATTGAAGATCGACCGGTTGGCGTTGTCGACGCAGACCTCCATGGCCCGGCGCAGCTCGCGCGGGCTGGCCTCGAACCCGCCTTCGGTGATCCAGCGGCCCAGTTCGGTCTTGATGAAGCTGGTGGCCATGGCACTGGCCACTTCACCGGCGTTGTAGCCGCCCATGCCGTCGGCCAGGACGGCGATGTGGGACTCGGTGTCCAGGGCCACCGAGTCCTCGTTGTTGTCTCGCACCAGTCCGGTGTCGGTGAGACAGAAATACTCAAAGTTCATGATTGGTCGGCTTTATAACCGTATATCCGGTGGCCCCGAGACGGAAACAGACTGGGCGGTCGATACGGACGAGGGTAGGGTGATCTGGGTGGTCGGGAAGCCAGTGGGTGCGTCGTCATCGGGCAACCGGGCCGCGATGCGCCGCAGCTCGGCGGCCATCTGGGCGCCGGTCTGAAAGCGCTCGGCCGGGTGTTTGGCCATCGAGCTGGCCAGACACGCACCCAGTTCCATCGGCAGGTCGGGTCGCAGGCTGGTCAGTGCCGACGGGGGCTCATTGGCGATGCGGAACATGAGCGCCGCCAGGGAGTCGGCCTGGAAGGGCAGGCGTCCGGTGAGCAGCTGGAACAGCGTCACGCCCAGGGAATAGAGGTCGGCACGCCCGTCCACCCGCTGTCCGGCCAGCTGCTCCGGCGCCATGAAGCTCGGCGTCCCCAGGACGACCCCGGTCTTGGTCCGGCTGCTGTCGGTCACACGGGCAATGCCGAAGTCGGTGACCTTGACCGCTCCGGTGGCGGGGTCGACCATGATGTTGGCGGGCTTGATGTCGCGGTGCACCACGCCCAGGGCATGGGCATGGTCCAGCGCCAGGGCCACCTGCTCGCCGATTTCCAGCACCTGATGCGGTGGCAGCAGATCGTCTGCACGGGTATGGCGCGTGAGATCGTGACCGGACAGCAGCTCCATGGCGATGAAGGCGAGATCGTGCTCTTCGCCGGCGTCGAAGATGGTGACGATGTTCGGGTGCTGCAGCCGGCCGGCGGTTTCGGCCTCGCGGAAAAAGCGGTCACGCGCGTCCTGCAGCTCCTGCCCCTCGAACTCGGCCGACAACGCAAGCGTCTTGATGGCCACGGCCCGGCCGATCTTGGGATCGCGGCCCAGATAGACCACGCCCATTGCCCCCTTGCCCAGGGTCTTTTCCACCCGATAGCGGCCAAGCATCGGCTGCTCCACCCCGCCGTCACCCAGCACCAGCGTGCCGCCCGGATGGCCCGGGCCGCTGCCCAGCATGACGGTGGAGGCGAGCTGGCGGGCGCGTTCGACGCGGGCCTGGGTGTCGGTGTCGGTCGGGTCCAGCCGCAACAGGTGCTCGTACACCGCCACGGTCTTGTTGAACTGCCGCTTGCGCTCGAAATCCTGGGCCAGCAACCGCAGGTTGTCCGCCACGGCCTCGCTCAGGGGAACGCGCTGCAGGCGGTCGAAGGCCTGGTCAAGCTGCCCCTGGCTCTGCAGCTGCAACGCCATGAGCCGGTTGGTCTCGGCCGATTCCTGATCGGAACGGCGCTTGAGCGTTTCGGTGACCAGGAAGCGGCGCGTGGTCAGCGCCAGGTGACCCACCAGCAGCAGCACCAGAGGCAGCATGAGCTGCAGCCACCAGCCCGCCCGGGTCAGCGCGATCCAGCTGGCGGTGGCGAGCAGGACCGTGGCAGCCGCCGTGACGGCCGCCGCCGGCCCAGCACGCAGGCGCGGCAGCACCAGCACCAGGTAGATCGCCACCAGCAGCACCACGCCGGTCTCGGCCAGTGCGGCCCACCCGGGACGGAAGAAATGGTGCCCCTGCAGCAGGCTGGACACGCTGTGGGCCACCAGCGTGACCGGCGCCGTGGCGCTGGATACCGGCGTCGGGAACGAGGTGCCGACCCCGGCCGCCGTGGCCCCGATGATCACGATCTTGCCGGCGTACTTGGTCGCGTTGATCCGGCCGCTCACCACGTCGTAGAAGGAGTCGGCGGCGAATGCGCCGCGACCGGCGACGGGCGGATAGAACTGCGGCAGCATGCGCCCGGACGCGTCGGTGGGCACCACCGCATTGCCCAGACGCACCCCCACGCCGGGCTCCTGCCCCCAATCCTGCGGCCCCAGGTTCAGGCTGTGTGCGGCCACCGCCAGTGCCAGGGATGGCACCGCAAAGCCGTCGTATTCGACCAGCAAGGGCTCGCGCCGCACCGCGCCGTCCGGATCGGGCTGCTGGTTGAGATGACCAATGCCGACCGCCGGCTCCCCGAAGATGGGCAGGGGCTGCAGGCTGGCGCTGGCCGGCAGGCCCATGCCCGTGGCATCCCCGAGCGTCCGGCGCTGGGCGTAGGCGGGCAGGGGCGAGTCCAGACGGCCGCGGGGGGCGCCGAGCTCGAACACCGAACCCAGCACCACGTTGCCGGCCTGGTCGATGCTGCGGGCCAGGCGGGCGTCGGAATCCAGCCGGGCCTCGGTCTGACCGATGAACGCCAGCAGCTGCTCGCGCGACACCGGGCCCAGATCATTGAAGGCCTCGGGCATGCTCGAGCGGCCTTCCAGCTGCTCGCGCAGGTCCCGCAGGGGCGCCAGCGCCCGCTCGTTCTGGGGTTCGACGAAGAACGCCGTGTGGGCGATGGTCTTGGCGCCGCCCGCCACCAGCTGGTCGACCAGCTCGGCGTGGACCTCCCGCGGCCAGGGCCAGCGTCCGATGTTGGCGATGCTCAGGTCGTCGATGGCGATCACCGCCACCTTGTCGCTCGGTTCCCGGCCGCTGCCGGTGCTGGCCAGGTCGTAGAGCCGCCGCTCCAGCCCCTGCACCATGTCGGTACCCAGGTACAGCAGCATGACCACCAGCAGCACCACTGCACCCACGATCATGTCGTGGCGAGGCAGACGCCGGCGGGGCTTGCGCGAAGGGTCGGGACGGGACGGCACGGGTCAGAGTCGGGCAGGGATCAGCGAACCGGGGGGACAGAGGAAGGTCCGGCGCACCTGACCACGCACGGCGGACCACCCGCCCACGCAGTTGCATTTTGTTTCAGGCTCAGGGTCCAGACAATCCTGACAGGCCACAGCGTCGTGCAAAACGGCACGGCGTGGGCCGTCGATCGGACTTTCCATGCAAAAAGGGCAACGTTTCCGTTGCCCTTTTTCCACTGTCGGAGCGCCCAGGGGCGGCCGATCAGAGCAGCGACTTGAGCAGGCGGCCCATCTCGGACGGGTTGCGCGTGACCTTGAAGCCGCACTCTTCCATGATGGCGAGCTTGGCGTCGGCGGTGTCGGCACCGCCGGAGATCAGCGCACCGGCGTGGCCCATGCGCTTGCCGGGAGGGGCGGTGACGCCGGCGATGAAGCCGACGATGGGCTTCTTCATGTTCGCCTTGCACCACAGGGCGGCTTCGGCCTCGTCGGGGCCGCCGATCTCGCCGATCATGATCACGGCGTCGGTGTCCGGATCGTCGTTGAAGGCCTTCATCACGTCGATGTGCTTGAGGCCGTTGATGGGGTCGCCACCGATGCCCACGGCGCTGGACTGGCCCAGGCCGATCTCGGTGAGCTGCGCCACGGCTTCATAGGTCAGCGTGCCCGAGCGGGACACCACACCGATGCGGCCCTTCTTGTGGATGTGACCGGGCATGATGCCGATCTTGATCTCGTCGGGGGTGATCAGGCCGGGGCAGTTGGGGCCCAGCAGCAGGGTGTTCTTGCCGCCGGCGGCTTCCTTGGCCTTCATGCGGTTGCGCACCTCCAGCATGTCGCGCACCGGGATGCCTTCGGTGATGCAGATGGCCAGGTCGAGGTCGGCCTCCACGGCTTCCCAGATGGCAGCGGCTGCGCCGGCGGGCGGCACATAGATCACCGACACGGTGGCGCCGGTCTGCTGAGCGGCTTCCTTGACGGTGGAGTAGATCGGGATGTTGAAGATCGACTCGCCGGCCTTCTTGGGGTTCACGCCGGCCACGAAGCAGTTCTTGCCGTTGGCGTATTCCTGGCACTTCTCGGTGTGGAACTGGCCCGTCTTGCCGGTGATGCCCTGGGTGATGACCTTGGTGTCTTTGTTGATGTAGATCGACATGTTGCTTCTCCGGGGCTTAGGCTTTGACGGCGGCAACCACTTTTTGAGCGGCTTCGGCCATGGTGTCGGCGCTGATGATGGGCAGGCCCGACTCGGCCAGCATCTTCTTGCCCAGCTCTTCGTTGGTGCCCTTCATGCGCACTACCAGCGGCACGCTCAGGTTCACGGCACGACAGGCCGTGATCACACCGGTGGCGATGGTGTCGCACTTCATGATGCCGCCGAAGATGTTGACCAGGATCGCCTTGACCTTGTCGTTCTTGAGCATGATCTTGAAGGCCTCGGTCACCTTCTCGGGGGTGGCACCGCCGCCCACGTCGAGGAAGTTGGCCGGCTCGGCGCCGAACAGCTTGATGGTGTCCATGGTGGCCATGGCCAGACCGGCGCCGTTGACCAGGCAGCCGATGTTGCCGTCCAGGCTGATGTAGGCGAGGTCGAACTTGGAGGCCTCGATCTCGGCCGGGTCTTCCTCGTCCAGGTCGCGCAGGGCCACGATCTCGGGGTGGCGGAACAGGGCGTTGGAGTCGAAGTTGAACTTGGCGTCCAGGGCGATGATGTTGCCCTTGCCGTCGCGGTTGAGGGGGTTGATCTCCACCAGCGAGGCGTCGGTGTCCATGTAGCACTTGTAGAGCTTCTGGCAGACATCGATGAACTGGGCCTTGGAGTCGGCGGGCATGCCCACGCCGGCTGCCAGCTCGTCACCCTGGGCAGCGGTCAGGCCGGTGGCGGGATCGACGAACACCTTGACGATCTTCTCGGGCGTGGCGTGGGCCACTTCCTCGATGTCCATGCCGCCTTCGCTGGAGGCAATAAAGGCCACCTTCTGGGTGCCGCGATCGGTCACCACGGACAGGTAGTACTCCTTCTGGATGTCGGCGCCGTCCTCGATGTAGAGGCGGCGGACCTTCTGGCCTTCCGGGCCGGTCTGGTGCGTCTTGAGCTGCATGCCCAGGATCTGGCCGGCCAGTTCCTTGACCTGCTCGATGCTCTTGGCCACCTTGACGCCACCCCCCTTGCCACGGCCGCCGGCGTGGATCTGGGCCTTGACCACCCAGACCGGGCCGCCGAGTTTCTGGGCGGCTTCCACCGCTTCCTGCACCGTGAAGGCCGGGATGCCACGCGGCACCGGCACACCGAACTGGCGCAGGATGTCCTTGCCCTGGTATTCGTGAATCTTCATGAGTTCTCTCTCAAGGATGGGTCAGATGTCCGGCGCGGCGAGGGTGGCCGGGGACGGGGCTCGGGTGAGCAACCGGGGACTGTATCATGGTGCGTTGCACCAAACCGGGTCGCGTTCCCGGCCGTAATTATGGCCACGCGCCTGAAACCCAACTGACATGGAGCGCGACATGGCCCAGGTTTTCATCGACGGCGAAGCCGGCACCACCGGACTGCAGATCCGCGAACGGCTGCAGGGCATGAGCGGGGTGGAGCTGGTCAGCATCGACCCGGCCCGTCGCAAGGACCCGGACGCCAAGCGTGAGCTCATGGCCGGGGTCGACCTGGTGATCCTGTGCCTGCACGACGACGCAGCCATCGAGTCGGTGGCCATGATCGACAGCCTGCCGGGACGCAAGCCACGCATCATCGACGCCTCCACCGCCCACCGCTGCGCGCCGGGCTGGGTCTATGGCTTCCCCGAGCTCGCGGCGGGCCAGCGCGAGGCGGTGCAGCAGGCCGACCGGGTGGCCAACCCGGGCTGCTACGCCACCGGTGCCATCGCGCTGCTGCGCCCCCTGGTGCAGGCCGGACTGATCCCGGCCGACTTCCCGCTCGCCCTGCCCTCGGTCAGCGGCTACTCGGGCGGCGGACGCACCATGATCGAAGCCTATGAGGCCGGTCAGGCCCCGTTGTTCGAAGCCTATGCGCTGGGCCTGTCGCACAAGCACCTGCCCGAGATCCTGCGCTACACCGGCCTGACCCGACGGCCCATCTTCATTCCGGCGGTGGGCAATTTCCGCCAGGGCATGCTGGTGCAGCTGCCGCTGCACCTGGACGACCTGCCCGGCCGCCCGAAGGCCGCCGACCTGCACGACGCACTGGCCCGTCACTACGCCGACAGCGCAGCTGCTGGTGGCTGGGTGCAGGTGCTGCCGGCGACCGAGAACGGCAAGCTCGATGCCACCGCGCTGAACGACACCAACCGGCTGGAACTGCGGGTGTTTGCCAACGAGGCCCACCGGCACGCGGTGCTGATCGCCCGGCTGGACAACCTGGGCAAGGGCGCCAGCGGAGCGGCCGTGCAGAACCTGCAGCTGATGCTGGGGCTGTGATCAGTCGTCGTCGGCGCCGCTGACCACGCGGCGGATGGTCTCGGTGCCGAAACCGCGCGAGGCCAGGAAACGCATCTGCTTCGCCCGCCCGGCGGCATCGGGCGCTGCCTCGCCAAACTTCCGGCGCCAGACCTCACGCGCACGATCCACCTCGGTGTGGCGCAAGGCCTCGACGGCCGCCGCCATGGCCTCGGGGCTCACGCCCTTGGCCTGCAGCTCCTGCTTCACCCGGCCCGTGCCCAGGCGGGCGGCGCGCCGGTGCACCACCGACTCCACCACCCGCTGCTCGCTGATGAAGCCCTTGGCCTCCAGTTCGTCGAGCACCCGGGCCAGTTCGCCGGGCTCGGTTTCGTGCGCGGCGAGCTTGCGCTGCAGTTCGGGTCGCGAATGCTCGCGGCCGGCCAGCAGGCGCAGGGCCCGGCCCTTGAGCGAGAGCGTCTGGAAACCCACCGGGCGATCGTGGAAGGCTTACTCCGCGACTTCCGCGTCGGCCTTGGCGTCGGCCTTGGCGTCGGCCTTGGCCTTGGACTTGCGGGCAGCCGGCGCGGCCGGCTCCTCCGCGCCACCGTCCACCGGCAGCAGCGGCACGCCGAGTTCGGTACGGACCTTGTTCTCGATCTCCACCCGCAGGTCGGGGTTCTCGCGCAGGAACTCGCGGGCGTTGTCGCGGCCCTGGCCGATCTTCTCGCCGTTGTAGGCGTACCAGGCTCCCGACTTCTCGATCACGCGGTTGAGCACGCCGAGGTCGAGGATCTCGCCCTCGCGGCTGATGCCTTCGCCGAACAGGATGTCGAACTCGGCCGTCTTGAAGGGCGGGCTGACCTTGTTCTTGACCACCTTGACCTTGGTCTCGTTGCCGATGGCCTCTTCGCCCTTCTTGATGGTGCCGGTGCGGCGGATGTCCAGGCGCACCGAGGCATAGAACTTGAGCGCGTTGCCGCCGGTGGTGGTTTCGGGGCTGCCGAACATCACGCCGATCTTCATGCGGATCTGGTTGATGAAGATCACCGTGCAATTGGTCTTCTTGATGGTGGCGGTGAGCTTGCGCAGCGCCTGGCTCATGAGGCGGGCCTGCAGGCCGGGCAGCTGGTCGCCCATTTCACCCTCGATCTCGGCCTTGGGCGTGAGCGCGGCCACCGAGTCGACGACCACCAGATCGACCGCGCCGGATCGCACCAGGGAGTCGACGATTTCCAGCGCCTGCTCGCCGGTGTCGGGCTGGGAGATGAGCAGGTCGGGCAGGTTGACACCCAGCTTCTGGGCGTACTGCACGTCCAGCGCGTGTTCGGCGTCCACGAAGGCGCAGGTGCCGGCGAGCTTCTGCATCTCGGCAATCACCTGCAGGGTGAGCGTGGTCTTGCCGGAGGATTCCGGACCGTAGATCTCGATGACCCGGCCGCGCGGCAGGCCGCCGACACCCAGCGCGATGTCCAGGCCCAGCGAGCCGGTGGACACGACCTGGATGTCCTCGATGGCCTCGCCTTCGCCCAGCCGCATGATGGTGCCCTTGCCGAACTGCTTTTCGATCTGGGCGAGGGCTGCCTGCAGGGCCTTGGCCTTTTCGGCATTCAGGGGGTTGTTGGCTTTCATTCCGGTGTCCATGCGAGGCTCCTGGTGGGTGGGGTTGCATCCAGCACTGGATGGGTGAACAGGAGTGTAGCGGCGAATACTTTTCCAAATCATGATTTTTTGGTCAGTTTGCCTTACCATTCGCGGCCATGGATCTGCACCCCCCGCCCACCGGGCCCGACGACCGCTGGCGCGGTGGGCATCTGGGCCGCCTGCTGGGCGAGGCCATGCGCCGCTTCGATGCCCGGGTGCTGCAGCTCATGGCCAGCGACGGCGAGGTGCCGCTGGCGCTGGCCCATCTGGCCGAGCGCGACCAGGTGGGCGCAGCGCATGTGCACATCACCCGGCACCTGTCGCTGCGCGGCTCGCGCCTGACCGATCTGGCCGCCCACGCCGGCATGAGCAAGCAGGCGATGGGGGATCTGGTGACGCAGTGCGAGGCCTGGGGCCTGGTGCGGCGGGAGCCCGACCCGCTGGACCGGCGCGCACGGCGCATCGTGTTCACGGCGGCGGGGCTGCTGTGGCTGGATGCCTTCCGGCGGGCGGTGGCGCAGACCGAAGCAGAGTTCAGAAGCCAGGTCGGCCCCGACGTGGCGACCGTCGTGAGCCTGGGGCTGGAAGCCTACGCACGCACCTGACACCCCGGGGGGCACCCTAGAATCGAACCCAAAAGCCAGGAGACAGGCATGCGGATACTGATTGCGGAAGACGACCAGGTGCTGGCGGACGGGCTGCTGCGCAGCCTGCGCGCCGCCGGTGCGGCGGTGGACCATGTGGCCAGCGGCGCCGAGGCCGACGCGGCGCTCATGACCAACAACGAGTTCGACCTGCTCATCCTCGATCTGGGTCTGCCCCGCCTGCACGGGCTGGAGGTGCTCAAGCGGCTGCGCTCGCGCGGCTCGCAGCTGCCGGTGCTGATCCTCACGGCCGCCGACAGCATCGAGGAACGCGTCAAGGGCCTGGACTACGGCGCCGACGACTACATGGCCAAGCCGTTCAGCCTGCAGGAACTCGAAGCCCGTGTGCGGGCCCTGACCCGGCGCGGCATGGGCGGCACCACCAACACCATCCGCCACGGCCCGCTGGAATACGACCAGGCCGGCCGCGTGGCCACCATCGACGGCAAGATGGTCGAACTCTCGGCCCGCGAGCTGGGGCTGCTGGAGGTGCTGCTGCAGCGGGCCGGCCGCCTGGTCAGCAAGGACCAGCTGGTCGAGCGCCTGTGCGAATGGGGCGAAGAGGTGAGCAACAACGCCATCGAGGTCTACATCCACCGGCTGCGCAAGAAGATCGAGAAGGGCCCGATCCGCATCGCCACCGTGCGCGGTCTGGGCTACTGCCTTGAAAAAATCCCCGGCTGATCCGGAGCGGGCCGTCTCGGTCGGCTTCGGTCTGTTCCAGCGCGAGCAGCGCAGCCTGTTCGGCGAGATCCTGGACTGGATGCTCACGCCACTGCTGCTGCTGTGGCCCCTGTCGCTGGCGCTCACCTGGTTCGTGGCCCAGGGCATTGCCAGCAAGCCCTTCGACCGGGCCCTCGAATTCAACCTGCAGGCCCTGACCCAGCTGGTGGTCAACAACGACGGCCGCGTGATGTTCGTGCTCAACAACCAGGCGCGTGACCTGCTGCGGGCCGACGACAGCGATCTGGTGTACTACCAGGTCGTGGATGCCCGGGGCAGGCTGGTCAGCGGCGAGGGGGATTTCCCGCCCCCGCAGGACGATCCCGCCCCCGGACCGGGCCGCGTGCTGCTGCGCGACGACGTGGTGCGTGGCGACGAGGTGCGTGTGGCCTACACCTGGCTGGACCGCAACGACACGGCCGGGCCGGTGCTGATGCAGGTGGCCGAGACCAAGGGCAAGCGCTCCACCCTGGCCAACGAGATCATCAAGGGCGTGATGGTCCCCCAGTTCGTGATCCTGCCGCTGGCGGTGCTGCTGGTGTGGCTGGCGCTGGTGCGCGGCATACGGCCGCTGTCGGAGCTGGAGCAGCGCATCCGCGCGCGCCGGCCCGACGATCTCAGCCCGATCGAGGAATCCTTCATTCCGCAGGAGGTGGCGCCGCTGGTGTCGTCCATCAACGACCTGCTCACCCGCCTGAAGGCCTCGCTCACCACCCAGCGCCGCTTCCTGGCCGATGCGGCGCACCAGCTCAAGACGCCGCTGGCCGGCCTGCGCATGCAGGCCGAACTGGCCCAGCGCGAGACCGACCCGCGCGAGCTGCGCGGCTCGCTGCAGCAGATCTCGCGCTCCAGCGCGCGCGCCACCCACACCGTCAACCAGCTGCTGGCGCTGGCGCGGGCCGAATCCACCGGGCGCGCCCTGCCCAGCGCGCGCATCGATCTGGCGCGGCTGGTGCAGACGGTGGTGCAGGACTCGGTGCCCCGGGCCCTGGAAGCGGACATCGACCTGGGCTACGAGGGCCCGGACGACATGCCGCCCGAACTGCACCCCATGGGCAACCCGGTGCTGCTGCAGGAGATGGTGCGCAACCTGGTGGACAACGCGCTGGCCTACTGCGGGCGTGGCGGCGTGGTGACCGCCCGGGTGCTGGCCGACCGCTTCAGCGGCGTGCAGGTGCTGCAGGTGGAGGACAACGGGCCGGGCGTGCCCGAGAACGAGCGCGATCTGGTCATGCAGCCGTTCTACCGGGCCCTGGGCACCAATGTGGACGGCTCAGGCCTGGGCCTGGCCATCGTGCAGGAGATCGCCCAGCAGCACGGCGCCACGGTGCACATGGAAGACAGCCACCCCGAGCGCGCCCAGCGCGGCCTGCGGGTGTCGGTGAAGTTCCCGCCGAAGGCCGACGAGACTCAGGCCGGCTTGTAGACGTTGAGCTGCAGCCGCTCGCGTTCGATGGCACGGGCCACCGCCGGCAGGGCGGCAAAGCGCTGGGCCAGGTCCCAGGTGGCGGGCAGGGTGGTGGGATCGATGCCGGCATAGCCGCCCCAGCGCAGCAGGGTCAGGGCATAGGCATCGAGCACACCGGGCTGGGCACCGGCCAGCCAGGGCGAGGCGGCCTGGGCCAGAGTCTCGATCTCCTGCAGCAGCCCCTGGTAGGCCACCGCGGCGTGCTCGCGCACCGCTTTCTGGGCTGCTTCGTCGGCGGTGAACTTCTGCGGCATGAACACATGGGTGAAGGTGGGGTGCACCGTGTTGTTCATCCACATGAGGGTCTGCAGCGCGCGGGTGCGCGCCATGCCGCCGGCCGGCAGCAGACCGGCCGAGGGGAACAGGCTGTCGATGTGCAGGGCGATGGCGGGGATCTGGGTGACCACGTCGCTGCCGTCCACCAGCACCGGCACCTGGCCGCGCGGGTTGAGGGCCAGGTACTCGGGCGCGCGCTGCTCGCCCTTGTGCAGCTTGACCAGCATCGGTTCGAACGTGGCACCGGCCAGCTCCAGGGCGGCGTGGGGCACGAAGGAACAGGCGCCCGGGGCGTAAAACAGTTTGAGGCTCATGGCTTGTCTCCGTTGAAGCTCATTCCAGGTGCTGACCAACCAGGCCAGCGATCTCGAACATGGTCACCGCGTCCTTGCCGAACACCGGGCGCAGCTTGGCATCGGCATTGATGCGGCGCTTGTCGGCGGCGTCCTGCAGGCCGTTGGCCTTGATGTAGTCCCACAGCTTCTTGACCACCTCGGGGCGCGACACCGGGCCTTCGCCGATGACGGCCGCCAGGGCGGCGCTGGGCTGCTTGCCGGTGGCAGCCGTGGTCTTGCGCGGTGCCTTGGGTGCGGCGGCCTTCTTTGCGGCAGGGGCCTTCTTGGCAGCCGCCGCCTTCTTGACGGGTGCTGCCTTGGCGGCCGGGCGTGCGGCGGTCTTGCGCGGCGGGTACTTGCTCTCGCGCTGCTCGAACTCGAAGTTCACCTTGCCGGCCTCCTTGTCCCAGGCCAGGAAGGCCTTGAAGGCACGCCGCGTGCGCATCGACACGAACTTGTCCAGCAGGTCGGTCTTGCCGGTGGCCAGCAGCTTGCTCATCTGCTCGCGCGCCACCGGCTGCTGCAGGATCACCTTGCCGCTCTTGAAGTCGCAGCTCGGGGTGGGCTGCTGCGCCGTGGGCACGGCGCGTTCGCACACATAGTTGGCTCCATGCTCGTGCACCGCGCCGCCGCACTTGGGGCAGGCGCCGAGCGACTCGCTGGCGGTGAACTCGACCAGCTCGCCGGTCTCTTCCTCGCGCTTGTCGTCGCCGAAGTCGAATTCCAGCTTCCAGTTGCGGTCGTCCTCGCTGAACTTGAGCACCATCTCGGCCACGAAGGGCCAGCCCGCCTTGGAACGGAAGCCTTCCAGCGGGCCGATGTGGCGGTCGCGCACGAAGGCTTCGGCCTCGTCGATCTCGAAGGTGCGGCCGGCCGGCGACTTGGTGAACGAGAAGCCGCAGCCTTCGCTGTTGCCATCGGCACCGGTGCAGGCATAACGGCGGTAGTTTTCCTTCACCACGCCACCGCAGTTCGGACACGGCGACTGCAGCGTGGCGTAGTTGCCCGGCACGGTGTCGCGGTCGTATTCCTTGGCCTTCTTCACCAGGCGTTCGGTCATGGCGGCGATGTCGGCCATGAAGGATTCGCGGCTGAGCTGGCCCTGCTCCATCTGGGCCAGCTTGTATTCCCATTCGCCGGTGAGCTCCGGACGCGAGAGTTCTTCCACCTCCAGGCCGCGCAGCAGCGTCATGAGCTGGAAGGCCTTGGCGGTGGGGATGATCTCGCGCCCCTCGCGCAGCATGTACTTCTCGGTCAGCAGACCTTCGATGATGGCGGCACGCGTGGCCGGGGTGCCCAGGCCCTTCTCCTGCATGGCCTCGCGCAGCTCGTCGTCGTCCACCAGCTTGCCGGCACCCTCCATGGCGCCGAGCAGCGTGGCTTCGCTGTAGCGGGCCGGCGGCCGGGTCTTGAGGCCCTTGGCCTCGACCGACTCGGTGCGCACCGTCTCGCCCTCGCGCACCGGCACCAGGTTCTGGCCCTTGTCGCCGTCCTTGGCATCGGCCACGTCCTCGGCGGCTTCCTTGCCGTAGACCGCCATCCAGCCCGGCTTGACCAGCACCTTGCCCTCGGTCTTGAAGTGGTGGTTGAGCACCTGGCTGATGCGGGTGGTCACCATGAACTCGGCACTGGGGAAGAACACCGCCAGGAAGCGGCGCACCACCAGGTCGTAGAGCTTCTGCTCGGCGTCCGACAGGCCGCTGGGCGCCTGCAGCGTGGGAATGATGGCGAAGTGATCCGAGACCTTGCTGTTGTCGAAGATGCGCTTGCTGGGGCGGATGTAGCCGTTGTTGAGCGCGGTCAGGGCAAACGGCGCGAGGTGCTTCATGCCGCTGTCGGCCAGCATCTCGAAGGTCTGCTTGACGGTGGGCAGGTAGTCCTCGGGCAGGGCGCGCGAATCGGTACGCGGGTAGGTCAGGGCCTTGTGGCGCTCGTACAGGCTCTGGGCCAGCTGCAGCGTGGTCTTGGCCGAGAAGCCGAAGCGGCCGTTGGCCTCGCGCTGCAGGCTGGTCAGGTCGTAGAGCAGGCCGCTGGCCTGGGTGGTGGGCTTGCGCTCCTCGGTCACGCTGGCGGCCTTGCCGCGCACGGCCTCCACGATGGCCAGGGCTTCGCGGTGGTCCCACAGGCGATCGGCCCGCTGGTCGGGGTCGGCATCGTCACCGGCGGGCTTCCTGAAGTTCGGGTCGAACCACTTGCCCGGGTACTCGCCGGCCTCGGCCAGGAAGCTGGCGTGGATCTCCCAGTAGTCGCGGGCCCTGTGGGCGCGGATCTTTTCTTCGCGCTCGACCACGATGGACAGCGTGGGCGTCTGCACCCGGCCCACCGTGGTGAGAAAGAAGCCCCCGTCGCGCGAATTGAAGGCGGTCATGGCCCGGGTGCCGTTGATGCCGACCAGCCAGTCGGCCTCGGAACGGCTGCGGGCCGCATCGGCCAGCCCGCGCATCTGGGCGTCGCTGCGCAGCTGCTCGAAGCCTTCGCGGATGGCCGCCGGCGTCATGGACTGCAGCCACAGGCGCTGCACCGGCTTGCCCAGGCCCTGGTACTGGCCGTTCTTCAGGCCGCCGGCGTACTGCTCGATCAGGCGGAAGATCAGCTCGCCCTCGCGGCCCGCGTCGCAGGCGTTGATGAGGGTGCCCACATCCTTGCGCTTGGCCAGCTTCACCACCGCGTTCAGGCGCGACTTGGCCTTGTCGATCGGCTTGAGCTCGAAATACGGCGGCAGCACCGGCAGGTGGGCAAAGCTCCACTTGCCGCGCTTGACGTCGAACTGCTCGGGCGCAGCGATCTCCACCAGGTGGCCCACGGCCGAGGTCACGACGTACTGCTCGTTCTCGAAGTGGTCCTCGTGCTTGTCGAACTTGCCGGCCACCGGCGTGAGCGCACGCACGATGTCCTGCGCCACCGACGGCTTCTCGGCAATGACCAGTGTCTTGGTCGAACCAGGGGTTTTCATCTCTACAATCCGGCTTTCCGCGCGCACACGCAGGCGCGCTCGTGGGTGCGCACACACACGCGCGCACCTGCATGAAACAACCTTACCAAAAACTCCGACCGTGACGAAAAGCCCCGGAAAGCCCTCGGCGCGCCAGCCAAAAGCCTCCGCCCCGGTGCGGCGCATCCAGGTCCGACGCTCCGGTGTGCACGGTCGCGGGGTGTACGCGCTGGTCGATCTGGCCGAGGGCGAAACCCTCATCGAGTATGTGGGCGAGGTCATCACCTGGGCCGAGGCACTCGACCGCCACCCGCACGACCCGACCGACCCCAACCACACCTTCTACTTCCACATCGACGAAGACCACGTCATCGATGCCAAGTACGGCGGCAATTCGGCGCGCTGGATCAACCACAGCTGCAACCCCAACTGCGAGGCCGAGGTGGAAGACGGCCGGGTGTTCATCCGCGCCAGGCGCAACATCCCGGCCGGCGAAGAGCTGTTCTACGACTACGGCCTGGTGATCGACGAACCCCTCACCCCCGCGCTCAAGAAGCAGTACCCCTGCTGGTGCGGCGCACCGAAATGCCGGGGCACCCTGCTGGCCCCCAGGCGCGGCGGGCGCGCCACCCGCCTCGGCTGACCCACCGCCCGGCGCGACATGCTCACGGCGCACCTCGAATCCGTCTGGCAAGCCATCGCACCGGTGCTGCCCGGTTTCACGGTCGAGCTGCTGCCCACCATCGATTCCACCAACAGCGAGCTGATGCGCCGTGCGCGCAGCGGCCTGCAGGATCCGGTGCTGCTGGTGGCCCAGGAACAGACCGCCGGCCGCGGCCGCCTGGGCAAGTCCTGGTCCAGCCCGCCCGGTCATTCCCTGGCGTTCTCGCTCGGCCTGCCCCTGGCGCCGGCCGACTGGTCCGGCCTGTCGCTGGTGGTGGGGGTGAGCCTGGCCGAATCGCTGCACCCCGATCTGCGCCTCAAATGGCCCAACGACCTCTGGCTGGACGGCCGCAAGGCCGGCGGCATCCTGGTGGAAACCGCCAGTGCCGGTGAGGCACCCGGCGCCGCACGCATGGTCATCGTGGGCGTGGGACTGAACATCGCCCGGCCTCCGGCGTCGGTGCTGTCGGCGGGTGGAGCACTCCCGCCGGTGCAGCCGGCCGGGCTGGCCGAGTGCCGCATGGGCCTCACCGACGGCGAGGCCCTGGAAGCCGTGGCGCCTGCGCTGGTCAACGACCTGCTGGCCTTCGCCAGCCTGGGCTTCGGCGCGTTTGCCGCCCGCTTTGCGGCGCGCGACGCGCTGCGCGACCGCGAACTGGTGCTCTCCGACGGCACCCTCGGCACCGGACAGGGTGTGGGTCCCGACGGCAGCCTGCGGGTGATGACGGCCCAGGGCCTGCGCGAGGTCAGCAGCGCCGAAGTGAGCGTGCGGCCATGCTGAGGGCGCTCGTCATCCTGCTGGTGCTGGCCAACCTGGGCAGTTATGCCTGGCAGACCGGCTGGCTCGCCCCCTGGGGACTGGCGCCCCGGTCGGCGCATGAGCCCCAGCGGGTGGAGCAGCAGTTGCGGCCCGAGGCCGTGCGCCTGCTCAACGGCCCGCGAACCGCGCCCGCACCGACCCTGTCGACCGCACCGCCGGTGGCGGTGGCCGACGCCGCCGCGCCCCCGGAAGCGCCCAGCGCTGCGCCTGCACCGGTCTCCGCCGCCGCTGCGTCGGCATCCGAAGCCACTGCCTGCTTCGAGGCGGGCGGCTTCGATGCGGCCCAGGCCGATCGGCTGCGGGCCGAGCTGCGGCGCATGGAGCTGCCCGAGAGCGGCTGGCGCCTGAGCGAGGTGGCCAGTGCCGGCCGCTGGATCGTCTACATGGGGCGCTACGACAACGCCGCACAGGTGAGCGCCAAGAAGGCCGAGCTGCGGGAGCTGGGGGTGGAGTTCCGCGACGTCGCCACCACCGGCCTGGCGCCCGGTCTGTCGCTGGGCACCTTCTCCAGCGAGGCAGCGGCCCAGACCGCGCTGCAGCAGGTGGTGCGCAAGGGGGTGAAGACCGCACGCGTGGCCCAGGAGCGGGCAGCGTCCACCAGCTTCAGCCTGCGCCTGCCGGCCATCACCGCCAGCCAGCGCGATCGCATCCAGTCGCTCGGTCCGGCGATCGGCAACCGTCAGCTCACGGCCTGCGCGGGCTGACGGGGCTGCGCCAGCACGCCGTCGAACCAGTCCAGTGCGTCGTTCCACAGCGCCCGGGCCTGGGGCCTGAAATAGCCCATATGGCCCACCGGGCCGATGCCGCTGCCCCGCGGATCGACCGTGACCGTGCGCACCGGGGCCTGGCGGTAGCCGGCCATGAAGGCATCCCGGGAGGCCGGTGGCGCCCAGGCATCGTCCAGTGCATTGACCGCCACGATGGGAAAGCGCACCGCGTCGAAGCGCTCGGTCACCGGCTTCATGGCCGGGTCGTCGAAGAAATAGCGCGGGTGGCGGCACCAGTCGCGCCACTGGCGGTACACGTCCAGGGGCAGATCCTCGCCCATCCCCAGCTTGCTCCAGGGCAGGTAGCCGGCCCGGCGGGTCATGAGCGGCCCCAGCACCCGCCACATGAACAGCACCCGCAGGCGCTCGAGCGGCGGCATCCAGCCGTGCCAGCCGGCGCCGGTGGCAAAGGTCCAGGCGGCCGTGACCTGGCTTGGGTCGGGCAGCAGCCCTAGGGCATGGCCACCGTAGGAATGGCCCACCAGCACCACCGGCCGCCCTTCCTTCTGCATGGCCGCCACGCCGGCCGCCAGATCGAGCCGGCCCCAGTCGAGGTAGTCCATGCGAAAGCCCTTGAGGGTGTCGGGAGCCGACAGGCCGATGCCCCGGTAGTCCAGGGTGAGGGTGTCGTAACCGCGTGCCGCCGCGTGCTCCGCAAACCGCCGGTAGAAGCCCTGCGGCACGGCGGTGGCGCCGGCCACCACCAGTGCCGGCCGGCGGGGATGCGGTTGCGCAGGCCGGTAGCGGGTGGCAGCGATGGCGTAGCCGTCGGCGGCCAGCAGGGTGAGGCGTTCGCCGGGTGTGTCGGTCGGGTTCATGGGGTGGCTCCGGTGGCGGGGGAATCGGGTCGCGCGACGGGTGCCAGCAGGTCGAGCAGGGCATCGGTGACGCGGTTCAGGGGATCGGTGCTGTGCGCCACCCGTGCCTGCAGCAGACCGCCTTCGTAGGCGGACACGATCAGGGCGGCCAGGGCGTCGGCCCGGGACGTGTCGTGGCCGGCCGACGTTAGCGCCTGAGCCAGCCGCCGGCGCAGGCGGTCGAAGGCGCGGGCCAGGGCCTGCCGCAGCGCGGTGTCGGCCGCCGTGGTTTCCAGTGCGATGGTGGCCAGCGGGCAGCCGCTCTCGAAATCGCTGGCCTGCAGCCGTCCGGTGGCGGCCTGAAGCCACTGCCGCGTGGCCTGCAGCGGGTCGGGCTGGCGGGCCAGCAGCTGGTCGAGGCCGGTTTCCATGCGGTCGACCACCTGCTCGATGGCGGCCACCGCCAGATCGGCCTTGCCCCCCGGAAAGTGGTGGTAGAGCACGCCCTTGGGCGCACCGGCCTGCTGCAGGATGTCCGACAGGCCGGTGCCGTGGTAGCCCCGCCGGCGCAGGGCATCGGTCATGGCAGCGATCAGGCGGTCGCGCGTGCCGGGGGTCGGCGCGGCGGCGGCAGGAGGGCGTGTTTCGGGCGACATGGCGCAAATCTATAGACCGGTCGGTCTAGTGTCAAGCCGGTCGGTGATGGGCCGGTCACGGAAACGACAAAGGCGCCCGAAGGCGCCTTTGCATCACAAAGTTGGCGGGTGCTTACTTGGCGACGACGCGAACCATCTCCAGGCACTTGTTCGAGTAGCCCCACTCGTTGTCGTACCAGCTCACCACCTTGATGAAGGTGCCGTCCAGCGCGATGCCGGCATCGGCGTCGAAGATGGAGGTGCGGGTGTCGCCGCGGAAATCGGTGGCCACCACCTTGTCCTCGGTGTAGCCCAGCACACCCTTGAGCGCGCCCTCGGACTGGGCCTTCATCTCGGCCTTGATCTCGTCGTAGGTCGCGGGCTTGTCGAGCTCCACCGTCAGGTCGACCACCGACACGTCGGAGGTCGGCACGCGGAAGGACATGCCGGTGAGCTTCTTGTTGAGCGAGGGGATCACCACGCCCACGGCCTTGGCGGCGCCGGTGGAGCTGGGGATGATGTTTTCCAGGATGCCGCGGCCGCCGCGCCAGTCCTTGTTGGACGGGCCGTCCACCGTCTTCTGGGTGGCGGTGGCGGCGTGCACCGTGGTCATCAGGCCGCGCTTGATGCCCCACTTGTCGTGCAGCACCTTGGCGATCGGGGCCAGGCAGTTGGTGGTGCACGAAGCGTTGGAGATGATGGCCTCGCCCTTGTAGGTGTCGTGGTTGACGCCGTACACGAACATGGGGGTGTCGTCCTTGCTGGGGGCCGACAGGATGACCTTCTTCGCGCCGGCGTCCAGGTGCTTCTGGGCGGTGGCCTTGTCCAGGAACAGGCCGGTGGACTCGATGACGACGTCGGCGCCAACCTCGTTCCACTTCAGGTTGGACGGATCGCGTTCCTGAGTCAGGCGGATCTTCTTGCCGTTGACGATGAGGGTGTTGCCCTCGACGCTGACCGTGCCCTTGAAGCGGCCATGCACGCTGTCGTACTGCAGCATGTAGGCCAGGTAGTCGGGCTCCAGCAGATCGTTGATGGCCACCACCTCGATGTCGGCGAAATTCTGGATGGCGCTGCGCAGCACGTTGCGGCCGATGCGGCCGAAGCCGTTGATGCCGATCTTGATGGTCATGTCGGGTCTCTCCTGGAGGGGTGGTTCAAAGGGGGTTGATCACTTCGCGAGCACGGCACGCACCGTGTCCGCCACGTTCTGTTCGGTGAAGCCGAAGTGCTGGAACAGCACCGGCGCCGGGGCCGATTCGCCGTAGGTGTCGATGCCGACCACGGCCGACACGCCGTACTTCCACCAGCCGTCGGTGGAGCCCATCTCGACCGCCACGCGCGGCAGGCCGGCGGGCAGCACCGACTTCTTGTAGGCCACGGTCTGGCGGTCGAACACGCTGGTGCTGGGCATGGAGACCACGCGCACCGCCACCTTGTGCTCGCGGGCCAGCCGCTCCTGCGCCTTGAGCGCGAGCTGCACCTCGGAGCCGGTGGCGATGATGACCGCCTGGGCCTTCTTCTTCAGGCCCACATGCGCCGGCTCGGACAGGACGTAGGCGCCCTTGCTGATGTCCGACAGGTCGGACTTGGGCGCGTAGGGCAGGTTCTGGCGCGACAGGCACAGTGCGCTGGGGCGGCTGGCGTTCTGCAGCGCGACGGCCCAGGCCACGGCGGTCTCGGCGGTGTCGGCCGGGCGCCAGACGTCCAGATTGGGGATGAGGCGCAGGCTGGCCACATGCTCGATGGACTGGTGGGTGGGGCCGTCCTCGCCCAGGCCGATGGAGTCGTGGGTGAACACATGGATGACGCGCTGCTTCATCAGCGCGGCCATGCGGATGGCGTTGCGGCTGTAGTCGCTGAAGGTCAGGAAGGTGCCGCCGTAGGGGATGTAGCCGCCGTGCAGGGCCACGCCGTTCATGATGGCGGCCATGCCGAACTCGCGCACACCGTAGTTGATGTGGCGGCCTTGCTGGCCGGCCTCGTTGCGCTGCACGTCACCGGCCAGGTTGAAGCGCAGGGCCGGGGTGTGGCTGGTGTTGGTGAGGTTGGAGCCGGTGAGGTCGGCGCTGCCGCCCAGCAGCTCGGGCAGCGCGGCGGTGAAATGCTCCAGCGCGATCTGGCTGGCCTTGCGGCTGGCCACGGTCTCGGCCTTGGTGTGGGCGGCCACGGCTGCGTCGACGGCAGTCTGGGCAAAGTGGCGCGGCAGCTCGCCCTTCATGCGGCGGGTGAACTCGGCGGCCAGCTCGGGGAAGGCGGCCTGGTAGGCGGCAAAGCGCTCGTTCCAGGCCTGCTCGGCGGCCTGGCCCTTGGCTTTGGCGTCCCAGGCGGCGTACACCTCGGCCGGCACCTCGAACGGCGCATGGCTCCAGCCCAGGGCCTCGCGGGTCAGTGCGATCTCGGCGGCGCCCAGCGGCTCGCCGTGGGCCTTGGCGGTATTGGCGCGGTTCGGGCTGCCCTTGCCGATGTGGGTCTTGCAGATGACGATGGTCGGGCCGTCGGCATGGCGGCGTGCGTCGGCGATGGCGCGCTCCACGGCGTCGGCGTCATGGCCGTCGATGGGGCCGATCACGTTCCAGCCGCAGGCGGCAAAACGCAGCGCGGTGTTGTCGATGAACCAGGGCGTGACCTGGCCGTCGATGGAGATGCCGTTGTCGTCGTACAGCGCGATCAGTTTGTTGAGCTTCCAGGCGCCGGCCAGCGCGATGGCTTCGTGGCTGATGCCTTCCATGAGGCAGCCGTCGCCCAGGAACACATAGGTGTGGTGGTCCACGATGGCATGGCCGTCGCGGTTGAATTCGGACGCCAGCAGCTTCTCGGCCAGCGCCATGCCCACGGCGTTGGTGATGCCCTGGCCCAGCGGGCCGGTGGTGGTTTCCACGCCGGGGGTGATGCCCACCTCGGGGTGGCCGGCGGTCTTGCTGTGCAGCTGGCGGAAGTTCTTCAGCTCGCCGATGGGCAGGTCGTAGCCGGTGAGGTGCAGCAGCGCATAGATCAGCATGGAGCCGTGACCGTTGGACAGCACGAAGCGGTCGCGGTCGGCCCAGTGCGGGTTGGCCGGGTTGTGGCGCAGATGACGGCCCCACAGCGCCACGGCCATGTCGGCCATGCCCATGGGCGCGCCGGGGTGACCCGAGTTGGCGGCCTGCACCGCGTCCATGGCGAGGGCCCGGATGGCATTGGCCTGGGTCTGGGCAGAGACGGGGGCGGTGGGGAGGGCGTCGGTCATGGCGGCATCGGATGAGGAGGGCCGCTCGGGCAGCGGCGGGGCCGCCGGGGCCGGCGGTCGCGAAAAACCGGGATTTTATCGGGCCGGGCTGCCACCCATAATCGAACCCACCGTCCTGCCCAGCCGCCGCCCATGCCCCCACCCTTGCCCAGCAGCCCTGTGCCCGCCCCTTGCGCCATGGTGCTGGCCGCCGGCCGCGGCATGCGCATGCGACCGCTGACCGACCACACACCCAAGCCCCTGCTGCAGGTGCACGGCCGGCCGCTGATGCAGTGGCCCATGGACGCCCTGGCCGCCGGCGGCGTGACCCGCTTCGTGGTCAACACCGCCTGGCTGGGTGAACAGATCGGCATGCACTGTCGGCAATGGCAGGCGCGGCACCCGGGTGTGGCGCTGCAGATCTCCGACGAAGGCACCGATTTCGGCTATGCGCTGGAAACCGCCGGCGGCATCTCGCGGGCGCTGCCGCTGCTGGACGAGGTGTTCTGGGTGCTGGCGGCCGACGTGTACGCCCCCGGCTTTGCCTTCGACCCGCAGGCGGTGGCCCGTTTTGCCGCCGGGGATGCGCTGGCCCACCTGTGGCTGGTGCCCAATCCGCCGCACAACCCCCGGGGCGACTTCGGGCTGGATGCGCAAGGCCGCGCCCTCAACGGCGATGGCCCCGACGGCACCCGCCTGACCTACAGCACCTTCGGCCTGTACCGGCGCGCCCTGTTCGAGCCGCCCTGGTGCGACATCCACCCGGGCAACCCCCAGGGCACGGCCGCACCGCTGGCACCGCTGCTGCGCCGGGCCATGGACGCCGGCCGGGTGACGGCGAGCCGCTTCGACGGCGCCTGGACCGATGTCGGAACGCCCGAGCGGCTGGCCGAACTCAACGCCACCGCACCGGACATGTGAACCGAAATGGGCCGACAATCCGGCCCATGGACGCCACCCCCCACTTCGCCCTGTATGCCGAACGCCGCGCCCGCGTGGCGGCCCAGCTCGGTCCCGGCGGCATCGCCGTCGTGCCCACTGCACCGGAACGTCCGCGCAACCGCGACAGCGACTTCCTCTACCGGCACGACAGCTATTTCTACTACCTCACCGGTTTCACCGAGCCCAACGCCTGGCTGGTGATCACCGCCGAAGGCCACAGCACGCTGTTCTGCCAGCCCAAGGACCTGGAGCGCGAGATCTGGGACGGCATCCGTCTGGGCCCGCAGGCCGCGCCCGCCGCGCTGGGTGTCAACGAAGCCTTCGCGGTGGACGAACTCGACCGCCGCCTGCCCCGCCTGCTGGAGAACCGCAGTGCCGTGTGGTTCCCGTTTGCCACCCACGAAGGGCTGGAGGTCCGCGTGGAGGGCTGGCTGCGCCAGGTGCGCGCCCGGGTCCGCTTCGGTGCGCTGTGCCCGCAGACGCAGCACGACCTGTGCGGCGTGCTCGACGAGATGCGGCTGATCAAGGACGCGCACGAGCTGGCCATCATGCGCCGGGCCTCGCAGATCAGCGCCCGGGCCCACATCCGCGCCATGCAGAAGAGCGCTGCCATGCTGCGCGCCGGCCAGGACGTGCGCGAATACCACCTCGACGCCGAACTGCTGCACGAGTTCCGCCAGCACGGCTCGCAGTACCCGGCCTACGGCAGCATCGTGGCGGCCGGCGCCAATGCCTGCGTTCTGCACTACCGGGCCGATGCCGCCCCCATCCGCGACGGCGAGCTGGTGCTGATCGATGCCGGCTGCGAGCTCGACGGCTATGCCAGCGACATCACCCGCACCTTCCCGGCCAACGGCCGCTTCAGCGGCCCGCAGCGCGCGCTGTACGACCTCGTGCTGGCCAGCCAGGACGCCGCCGTGGCGGCCACCCGGCCCGGCATGCGCTTTGTCGATCCGCACGAGGCCACCGTGGCGGTGCTGGCCCAGGGCCTGCTGGACCTGGGCCTGCTCGATGGCAACAAGGTCGGCAACGCGCAGGACGTCATTGCGAGCCGCGCCTACTTCGCCTTCTACATGCACCGCACCGGCCACTGGCTGGGCATGGACGTGCACGACTGCGGCAGCTACGTGGAGCCCGCCGAGCTCGGCACGGTCAGCGAGCGGCGCGACCCGCTGTCGGGCGAGACCATCCGCGACCGGCCCAGCCGGGTGCTGCGGCCCGGCATGGTCCTGACCATCGAGCCGGGTCTGTACGTGCGGCCGGCCGAAGGCGTGCCCAGCGAGTTCTGGAACATCGGCATCCGCATCGAGGACGACGCGGTGGTCACGCCCGAGGGCTGCGAGCTCATCACGCGCGACGTGCCGGTCAAGGCCGACGAGATCGAAGCGCTCATGCGCGGCTGACATGGCAGCGGACCCGTCGGCCGCCATGCGTGTGCTGCACGTCTGCATCGGCCAGGCCCGGCCACTGATCATCGGCAGACGCAGCTTCCTCTCGGCCATCGGCAAGACCGCCGTCGAAGGGCCGGTGGCCCTGGGCCCGCTCGGCCTGGAGGGCGATGAACAGGCCGACCCCAGCGTGCACGGCGGCCTGGACAAGGCGGTCTATGCCTACCCGCAGGAACACTACCCGTTCTGGCAGGCCCAGCGCGGCGGCCTGCTCGACGACCCGCTGCCGCCGGGGGCCCTGGGCGAGAACCTGCTGGTGCAGGGTCTGTTGGAGAACGCGCTGTGGATCGGCGACGAACTGCACCTGCCCGATGCGGTGCTGCGCATCACGGCGCCACGCGAACCCTGCTTCAAGTTCAACGCCCGCATGGGCCTGAAGGACGCGGGTCAACGCATGATGGACGCGCTCAACCCGGGCTTCTACCTGTCGGTGGTCCGGCCCGGCCGGATTCAGGCCGGTGATCCGGTGGAACTGCGCCCCGGTCCGCGCGGTCTGCGGGTGGACGAGGCTTTTGCCGCCCGCCGGCTCAAACACCTGCGGGACTGAGATTCCCCGCCGAAATGTCACAAGCCCTGCGACCCCGGGGTGCGGACTGGATTACCGGGTTTTCCCGGGTCCGAACTTAGAATGCGAATTCTGCTTTCACATGGCAGGAATCCACACGCCAGGAGACACCGGATGAACAAGGACAACAGCCCCGAGAACAAACGCGCCGAGCTGCGCCGTGCCGCACTCGAGTACCACGAGAAACCGGTGCCGGGCAAACTGGCGATTGCCGCCACCAAGCAGCTCACCAACCAGCGCGACCTGGCCCTGGCCTACTCGCCGGGTGTGGCGGCTCCCTGCGAAGAGATCGTGGCCGACCCGGTCAACGCCTTCAAGTACACCAGCCGCGGCAACCTGGTCGCCGTCATCACCAACGGCACCGCCGTGCTCGGCCTGGGCGACATCGGCCCGCTGGCGGCCAAGCCGGTGATGGAGGGCAAGGCGGTCCTGTTCAAGAAGTTCTCCGGCATCGATGTGTTCGACATCGAGATCAACGAAAAGGACCCGGACAAGCTGGTCGACATCATTGCCTCGCTGGAGCCCACCTTCGGCGGCATCAACCTCGAGGACATCAAGGCCCCCGACTGCTTCTACGTGGAGCGCAAGCTGCGCGAGCGCATGAAGATCCCGGTCTTCCACGACGACCAGCACGGCACCGCCATCGTGGTGGGTGCGGCCATCCTCAACGGCCTGAAGGTGGTGGGCAAGGACATCAGGCAGGTCAAGCTGGTCACCTCGGGCGCCGGTGCTGCCGCCCTGGCCTGCCTGGGCCTGCTGGTCAAGCTGGGCCTGCCGCGCGAGAACATCTGGGTGACCGACCTGGCCGGCGTGGTGTACGAGGGCCGCACCGAGCTGATGGACGAGGACAAGATCCAGTTCGCGCAGAAGACCGAGCAGCGCACCCTGGCCGAGGTGATCGCCGGCGCCGACATCTTCCTGGGCCTGTCGGCCGGCGGCGTGCTCAAGCAGCCGATGGTGAAGTCCATGGCCGAGCGCCCGCTGATCTTCGCGCTGGCCAACCCCAACCCCGAGATCACGCCGGAAGACGTGAAGGCCGTGCGCGACGACGCCATCATGGCGACCGGCCGCACCGACTACCCGAACCAGGTCAACAACGTCCTGTGCTTCCCCTACATCTTCCGGGGTGCGCTGGACGCCGGCGCGTCCACCATCACCGACGCGATGGAGATCGCCGCGGTGCACGCGATTGCCGAGCTGGCCCAGGCCGAGCAGAGCGAGGTGGTGGCTGCTGCCTATGCCGGCGAGAAGCTGGCCTTCGGCCCCGAGTACCTGATTCCCAAACCGTTCGACCCGCGCCTGATGATCAAGATCGCGCCGGCTGTGGCCCAGGCAGCCGCCGACAGCGGCGTGGCCCTGCGTCCGGTGACCGACATGGCCGCCTACCGCGAGAAGCTGCAGAGCTTCGTGTTCGCCTCCGGCACCATCATGAAGCCCATCTATGCAGCGGCCAAGGTGGCGGCCCGCAAGCGGGTGGCCTATGCCGAGGGCGAAGAGGAACGGGTGCTGCGGGCCTGCCAGATCGTGGTGGACGAAGGCCTGGCCCGCCCGACGCTGATCGGACGCCCGGCGGTGATCGCCCAGCGCATCGAGAAGTTCGGCCTGCGCCTGCGCGAGGAGCTCGACTACGACGTGGTCAACGTCGAGCAGGACAACCGCTACCGCGACTTCTGGCAGACCTACCACCGCATGACCGAGCGCAAGGGCGTGACCCAGCAACTGGCCAAGATCGAGATGCGCCGCCGCCTCACCCTGATCGGCGCCATGCTGCTGCACAAGGGCGAAGTGGATGGCCTGATCTGCGGCACCTGGGGCAACACCCACAACCACCTGGAGTACATCGACCAGGTGATCGGCAAGCGCGTCGGCGGCAGCCCGCGCACCCCGCAGGACATCCCGGTGTACGCCTGCATGAACGGCCTCATGCTGCCCGGCCGGCAGGTGTTCCTGGTCGACACCCATGTCAACCACGACCCGACCCCGGAACAGCTCTGCGAGATCACGGTCATGGCCGCCGAGGAGATGATGCGTTTCGGCCTGCAGCCCAAGGTGGCCCTGCTGTCCCACTCCAACTTCGGGTCGTCCAGCCAGCCTTCGGCCGTCAAGATGCGCCGCACCCTGGAGCTGCTCCGCGAACAGGCCCCGTGGCTGGAAGTGGACGGCGAGATGCACGGCGACGTGGCCCTGGACGCCGATGCCCGGGCCGCCCTCATGCCCAACTCGACCCTCAAGGGTTCGGCCAACCTGCTGGTGCTGCCGAACATGGATTCGGCCAACATCGCCTACAACCTGCTCAAGACGGCGGCCGGCGGCAACATCGCCATCGGGCCGGTCCTGCTGGGTGCCGCACAACCTGTGCACATCCTGACGGCCAGCGCCACGGTGCGCCGGATCGTCAACATGACAGCCCTCACGGTGGCCGACGCCAACGCCTCGCGTTGAGCCTCTCCACGCAAGCGGGCACCAACTTAGCAAGGGCCTGATGGCCCTTCCGGGTGCCCGCTTTTTGTGCAATAACTTGCATTTCCGGGCTGGTTAGGGCACACTCGCGGTCTTGAATTTCAGGGTAAACCCGCCTCTCTCCATCGCATTGGAGATGGCGGGTTGATCACTTCAGGAGCAGCGAACGTTCATGGGTCTGTGGCAGATCCGTCCCCAGCGCAGCGGCGGCCGGCACCGGGCCGGCAAGGGCTTCAAGGCGGCGTTGGCGGCGGCACTGGCAGCAGGGCTGACCGCGGTACTGAGCACCATCGTGGTGCAGGCCCGCACGCCGGATCCGACGCCCTCGAGCGCCGTCACCGGGACCACCATCGCGTTGTCCGGGCTGCCGGTCCAGGGTCAGCAGGTGATGGGTCAGATCCTGCAAGGGGGCCCGTTCCGTTATGAAAAGGACGGAACCGTGTTTTTCAACCGCGAACGGTTGCTGCCCCGGGAGAAGCGGGGTTATTACCGGGAATACACCGTGCCCACCCCAGGGCTGAAGCATCGGGGGGCGCGGCGTATCGTCTGCGGCGGGCAGGAGCCCCGGCAGCCGGATGCGTGTTACTACACCGAGGACCACTACGCCAGCTTCCGGCTGATCGTGCGGTGACCCCGGGGTCGTTGGATCTTTAACTTTGACTGTGGAAAGAAGCGCGGAGATGGACACGCCACTTCGTAATGTACGAACCAACATCGTTCAGTCGATTCGCGCCTTCGGCGTGAAGGAACTGCAGGCTGCCGCCGAACAGCTGGGTCATCACTTCCTCTACGCCAACCTGGCCAAAGCACAGAGCAAGCAGGACGTCCTGGAGCTGATCGCTGCGCAGTACACCTTGCCGCCGCACTTCGGCAAGAACTTCGACGCCCTCTACGACTGCATGACGGACATGGTGCACAAGTCGGGTCCGCAGACCGGCTTCATCGTGGTGCTGGAGCACATCCCGGCCCACTCCAAGTTCGACAAGGAAGCCCGCGAGCAGCTGCTCGACATCTTCCGCGACACCGCCGACTACTGGTCCGACCGCCGCATCCCGTTCCGCTGCTTCTACTCCTTCTCGGTGGCCCGCACGCCCAAGGGTGAAGAGCCGATCGAGGTGCAGAGCGAGGAGCCCATGCCCACCGACAAGATCCTGGACGTGAGCCCCATGGCGCTGCGCATGAGCAGCCCGTTCAATGCCGGCTACTGGCTCAACGCCGCCTGAAGCCCGTGACCTGATGAAAAAAAGCCGCTGAGCCCAGCGGCTTTTTTTCATGCCTGGACGGCCTGGGTGAGCGCCACGTATTCGGCCACCGGCACCTCTTCGGCGCGGCGCTGCAGATCGAACCCGCCGGCGAAGCCGCGCGCATCGAGCCAGCGGCCCAGGGTGTTGCGCAGGATCTTGCGGCGCTGGCTGAAGGCGGTCTGCACCAGCTCGCCGTACAGACCGACATCGATGGCCGGCGGCTGCGCCAGCGGCACCATGCGCACCACCGCGCTGTCCACCCTGGGAGGCGGATCGAAGCTGCCGGGCGGCACGAACAGCACGTTCTCCATGGCGTAGCGCCACTGGAGCATGACAGACAGCCGCCCGTAATCGGCGGTGGCCGGTGCCGCCACCATGCGGTCGATCACCTCTTTCTGCAGCATGAAGTGCTGGTCGCGCACCACCGCCACATGGTCGAGCAGGTGGAACAGGATGGGCGTGGAAATGTTGTACGGCAGGTTGCCGACGATGCGCAGCGATCCCGGGGCCTGAAGCCGCTGCGCCAGGGCCGTGATGTCGACCTTGAGGATGTCGGACTCCACCACCTCGAGCTGCGGATGGGCCCGCAGCCGGGCGGCCAGATCGCGGTCGAGCTCGATGACGGTCAGCCGCCCCAGGCGTTCCACCAGCGGCTGCGTCAATGCGGCAAGGCCGGGACCGATCTCGACCACCGGTTCACCCGCCACCGGGGCGATGGCGGCCACGATGGCGTCGATGATGCCGTGGTCGGTCAGGAAGTGCTGGCCGAAGCGCTTGCGGGCAACATGGCTCACAGCTGGGGTTCTTCGCGGATCTCGACGTAGGCGCGGGCCCGGAGGTCGCGCGCCCACAGCTCCAGCGCTTCGGCGGCCTTCTTCTCGCGCACGATGTTGCGCACCGTCTCGCGCTGGTCGCGCTGGCTCAGTGCCTGCTGGCGACGCTCGTCCACCCGGATGAGGTGCACCCCGAAGCGGGAGACCAGCGGCGCGGACAGTTCGCCCGGCTTCAAGGCATCCATGGCCTGCTCGAACTCCGGCACGAACTGGCCCGGCGAGGCCCAGCCCAGATCGCCGCCACCGGCAGCCGATCCGTCGGCGCTGTGCTCGCGGGCCAGGTCCTCGAACCGGGCCTGACCGGACTGGATCTGCTGGCGGTACGTGTTGAGCCGCTCGATGGCCTGGGCCTGGCTGAGCTGGGCGGATGGCCGCAGCAGGATGTGACGGGCCCGGGTCTGGGTCACGGTGGCATCCACGCCGGCGGTGCGCTTCTCGACCACCTTGAGCACGTGGAAACCGGCCGGGCTGCGCAGGGGACCGGCCACGCCACCCACCGGCAGATCCTTGACGCCGTTGACGAACAGCTCGGGCAGGCGACTCGACGGTCGCATGCCGAAGGTGCCGCCCCGGGCGCGCTCGGGTGCGTCGGACATCTCGCGCGCCACGACGGCAAAGTCCTCCCCGGCCCGCACGCGCCGGGCGGCCTCGTCGGCCTTGGCCCGCAGCGCCTGCACCTGGGCTTCCGACGCGCCCTCGGGCACCGCCACCAGCACATGGCCCAGGTTGAGTTCCAGCGCATCCGGGTTGTTGGCCGGGCGCTGGTCGCGCAGGTGGTTGTCGATGTCGGCTTCACTGACCGTGACCTTGTTGATCACTTCGCGCTCCTGCAGGCGCTGCAGGGTGAGCTCGCGGCGGATGTCGGCTCGGAACTGGGCGATGTCGATGCCGGCGTCCTGCGTCAGGCGACGCCGGAATTCGTCGCGGCTGAGCTGGTTCTGGGCCGCCACAGCCTTCTCGGCCTCGTCGACCTCGTTCTCGTTCACACGGATGCCGACCTCGGCGGCGTGCTGCATCTGCGCGCGCTCGGTGATCAGCAGCTCCAGCACCTCGGCCTGCAGCTGCTCGCGCGTGGGCTGCGGGCCGCCGCGCTGGGCCAGCTGCTGCGCGATGCGCTGGGCACGCCGGCGGATCTCGCTGTTGGTGACCGGCTCGGAATTGACCAGCGCGACGATGAAGTCGGCGGTGCGGGCGGCCGTGGGTGCGGCGGCCGGGGCACGCGTGTTCTGGGCCAGGGCCGGGCCGGCCACCAGCAGGGCGGCCAGAGCCAGGGCGGACAGTCGGGACAGGGAGGTGCGATCAGTCATAGTTCTGGAACCGGCTGGGTGACGGCAGGGTCTCTTCGCGCAGGTACTGGTAGCGCGGGACGTTGTCCCTGAGGGTCTGCAGGGGGCTGGACCCGATGCGGGAGAAGCCGTTGAATTCGAGCTGGAACAGGATGCGTTGGGCGGCGGTGGCGGCGCTGCGCTGCAGACGCTCCAGGACGATGCGCCCGATCCAGCAGCCGCCATCGTACTCAAAGCCCGCCACCAGATCGACCACCTTGCGGTCGGGCACGCTGTAGTTGATGCGGCCCACGCTGTACCAGCGCCCCGGGCCCAGGGCCTGACCGGGCGTGGCCCGGCCGGGCGCCGCGTCGGACCAGGGCAGGCTCAGCGGCCATTGCCAGCCCACGTCGAACTGCTCGCTGCTGCCGCGCTGCAGGCGGTAGGCCGCGCTCAGCACGCGGTACGGCCCCGGCATGTAGCGGGTCAGGAGCGTGGTGCGCACCGAGTCCTTGATGGTCGGGTTGTACTGGAAGTTGGTGTCGACCAGCCACTGCGGCGTCCATTGCACCCGGGCGGCCAGCAGCACGTCGCTGAAGCGCTCGGTGACCGGCGCTCCACCAGGCAGGAAGACGTTCTGGTCGCGCAGCAGGTAGCGCTGGGCCAGGCCCAGCCGCACGATTTCGGCGCCGTCGCGCGGATCGAGCAGACGGGAACTCACGCCCACGGTGAGTGCACGCGAATCGGTGATGCGGTCGTTGCCGCCGAACACGTTGTCGCTGAAGATGGACGCGAAGTTGAAGTCCACCGCCGCCGAGTCGTAGTTGGGCAGCAGGCTCTGGTCGCGGAACGGTGTCCAGGTGAGGTAGGCGCGGGGTTCCAGCGTCTGCACGAAGTTGCGGCCGAAATAGCGGGCATCGCGCTCGAACACCAGGCCGGTGTCCAGACTGACGGTGGGCAGGGCGCGCGACGCCGAGGTGGCGCCGTTGGTCAGCGGCCGATCGAACTGGTACTGGGTGAGGTGCAGCTTGGCCCCCGGCTGGATGAACCAGCCCGGGCTGCGCCAGCGGCGCGAGAGGCTGGCGATGGCCAGGCTGCGCGAGCCGTTGGGCTGGTCGATGGCAAAACGCAGGTCCCGCTCGAAGCGCGTGTGCTCCAGGTACAGCGACGGCTTGATGCCCTGCCAGCGACCGCCCTCGGTCTCGCCCGGGCCATAGCTGGCGATCAGCGACGGGATGCGGTCGTAGGGGGGCGTGATCGGCGCCGTGACGTCCTGCAGCGTCTGCCAGGTGTAGGCGCCGGCGCTGTAGCTCCAGGCGCCGCTGCCGCCGGACAGCACAGCGTCGCTGGGCAGCAGGCGGGTGGTCAGCGTGGGCAGGGTACGCGGAAAGTCGCGCCAGTAGTCGTCGTCGCTGACCCGGTTGAGGTTGAGGTTCAGGCCCAGCGAGCCCCGGCCCCCGGCGCGGTTGAGCGCACCCGCGAGGTTCTGCAGGTGCTGCAGCGAGTAGCCCCAGCGGTCCTGGTTGCGCAGGGAGTCCGACGGCATGTAGGAGCCTCGCACCTGGCCGTTGAAGTCGGGCTGCAGGTAACGGAACTCCGCGCCCAGGTCAACGCCCCGCTTGGACAGCAGCGTGGGATAGAGCGTGAGGTCGTAATTGGGCGCCAGGTTCAGGTAGTACGGTACCGTGACCTCCAGACCGCTGATGCTGTCCAGCCCGATGCTGGGCGGCAGGAAACCCGACTTGCGTGTGTCGGACAGCGGAAAGGTGAGGTAGGGCGCGCCCAGGATGGGCACGCCCTGGAACTCCAGCACACCGCCGGTGGCGCGGCCGGTCTCCTCGACATTGTCGAACTCGATCTTGCTGGCACGCACCATCCAGGCCGGCATCCAGTCGGCACCGGGCGTGCGCGGACAGGTGGAGTAACGGGCGTCGTAGGCCACCGCGTTGTCCTTGTCCAGGAAGTCGACCCGGCTGGCATCACCCTGCCCGCCGTTGCTCAGCAGCTGGAACGAGGGCTGGAAGAAGGTGCCCTTGAAGGTGTCGGTGTTCAGGCGCAGTTCGGGGCCGCTGAAGCGGTCGCCATTGCGGTTGATCATCACGTCGCCCTCGGCGCGCGAGTCACCGGTGGACGCGTCGTACTCCAGGCGCTGCGCGCGGATCACGCTGTTGTGTCGCCGCAGTTCGGCGTTGCCTTCGACGACGGTGTTCGACTCGGTCTGACCTTCGATGCGGTCACCGCTGACGAAGGTGGGCGCTTCCTGAACGGCGCCGGGATCCAGCCGTTCGGAGAGTTGCGGGCTGGGGCGCAGCTGCAGCGACTCGACGCTCTGCGCCTGCGCGGCCACCCCCAGCAGACCGCCGGCCACACAGGTGCCCAACCAGCGCACGGCAGCAGTCACGGGCCGCACCGGACCGGGCTCGGCATCAGGAATCGGGGGCAGTGGCGCGCGGCGTTTCAAGGGGAGGCCGATGGGGCGTTTGTAGAATCGACGGCCATTATCCTATGGCCCCTGCCGGGGTCCCGCCGCTCCCCATGACCTCCTCCATTTCTGCTGTCGCCTGGGCCGACCCGCAACGGGAGGCCGCCTTCAGCGCCTGGCTGCAACCGCTGGCCGAGCGCCACGGTCTGGTCGTCGCCAGCCTGCGTCCGGCCTCGGCCGATGCCAGCTTCCGGCGTTATCTGCGCATCGACGCGGCCGGCGGATCCAGCCTGATCGTCATGGACGCGCCGCCGGCCCAGGAGAACTGCGAGCCCTTCGTGCGCATTGCCGGCCTGATGCGCGAGGCCGGCCTGCGGGTGCCGCAGATCCTGGCCTGGGACGAGGCGCAGGGCTTCATGCTGCTCGACGACCTGGGCCACCAGACCCTGCTTGACGTGATCCTGCCCGAGCAGCCGGCGGCCAACCTGCCGGCCTACCGCGCCGCCGTGGAGTCGCTGCTGGCCTGGCAGGTCGCCTCGCGGCCCGGCGTGCTGCCGCCTTACGACGAGGCGCTGCTGCGCCGCGAACTGCAGCTGTTCCCCGACTGGTACCTGGGCCGCCACAAGGGCATCACCTTGCAGGGCAGCGCGGCCGAGATGCTGGGCAGGACCTTCGACACCATCGTGCAGCGGGTGCAGGCCGCGCCCCAGGTGTTCGTGCACCGCGACTTCATGCCGCGCAACCTGATGGTGCTGCGCGAGCCGGGCAGCACGCCGGCCACGCAGCTGGGTGTGCTGGACTTCCAGGACGCGGTGCACGGCCCGGTCACCTACGACATCGCCAGCCTGATGCGCGACGCCTTCCTGAGCTGGGACGAGGACTTCGTCATCGATGTGACGGTGCGCTACTGGGAGAAGGCCCGCAAGGCCGGCCTGATGGACTTCGAGGACTGGCACAGCGATTTCGGCGCCTTCTACCGCGCGGTGGAATGGATGGGCCTGCAGCGCCACCTGAAGGTGGCCGGCATCTTTGCGCGCATCACGCTGCGCGACGGCAAGCCCAAGTACCTGGCCGATGCGCCGCGCTTCATCGGCTACATCCGTGCCACCGCCCACCGCTACCGCGAGCTCGGACCCCTGCTGCGCCTGATCGACGAGGTGGAAGGGCTTCAGGCCGCTTCCGGCTTCGCCTTCGGCCGGGTCTGAAGCTGCCCCCGATGCCGCGCCTGTACTGCCCCGCCCCGCTGACCGCCGGGGCCGAGATCGATCTGCCCGAGGGGGCGGCCCGCCATGTACAGGTGCTGCGCCATCAGCCGGGCGATGCCATCACCCTGTTCGATGGCCGGGGCGGTCAGTGGCAGGCGAGCGTGCTGAGCATGGGCCGCAGCCGGGTGCAGGTGCGGGTGGAGCGCCATGAGCCGATCGAGCGCGAAGCGTCACGGCCGGTGTGGCTGGCCCTGGGCATGCCGGCCAACGAGCGCATGGACTGGCTGGTGGAGAAAGCCACCGAGGTCGGCGTGGCCGGCATCGTTCCGCTGCACACGGCCCACGGCGTGCTTCGCCTGCAGGGCGAGCGGGCCCGGAAGAAGCAGGCGCACTGGCAGGCCGTGGCCCAGGCCGCCTGCGAACAATGCGGCCGCAACCGGCTGCCCGAGGTGCAGCCGGTGCAGGAACTGTCGCGCTGGCTGGCCGCGCCGCAGTCCGGCGATCCGGCGGACAGCCCGCTGCGCTGCGTGCTGTCGCTGGCCGAAGGCACCCGGCCACTGACCCAGGTGCTGTCCGAGGTGGCAGCGGACCGTCCGGTGGTGTTCCTGAGCGGTGCCGAAGGCGGCCTGTCCCCGGCGGAGGACGCCCAGGCCCGCACGGCCGGTTTCCTGCCGGTCACCCTGGGGCCGCGCATCCTGCGCGCCGAAACGGCGGCACTGGCGGCCCTCAGCCTGGCCGTACTCTAGGGCGGTCAGCGGTCGGGCGGGACCAGCCGGTCCAGCCAGGTGCGCAGTGCGTCGGTGACCGGGGCGTTGTCGGCCTCGTTGAAGATCTCGTGGTAGAGGCCGTCAAACCGGCGGGCCTGCACCCAGCGCGAAGGTGCAGCGCTGGCGAAGCGGTGACTGCCCTGGGGATCGACCAGGCGGTCATCGCCGGCATACAGCAGCAGCGTGGGCAGGTTCCACTGCGGGGCCGAGGCCAGCACGCGCGGGCCTCGGGTCTGGATGAAGCGGGCCAGCCGCGCGCTGATGCGGTCGTGCACCAGACGGTCGCGCTGGTAGGCCTGCACCACCGCAGCGCTGTGCGAGATCTTGCTGGCATCCAGCCCGTTGCCCAGGGCCAGGTCGGGCGCCACCCGCAGCATCAGGTCCAGCAGCCGGCGCTTGATCCAGCCGATGCCGGGGTCCAGCGCCGGGGACGACAGCACCAGCGCATCCACCAGGGGCCGCGCCGCACCCAGGTGGCGCTGCACATAGGCCGCCGACACCAGGCCACCCATGCTGTGTCCCAGCAGGATCAGCGGGCACGACCACGGCGTGGCAATGTGATGGCGCGTGTCTTCGACCAGCTCGTGCAGGTCGTCCAGCAGCGCGTCTTCATAGGGGATGCCGCCATGCGGACCGGCCGATTCGCCGTGACCTCGCTGGTCATACGCCCGGACCGCGAACCCCCATTCGTTGAGCTGCTGGGCCAGCGGGTCGTAGCGCCACGCATGCTCGCCCAGCCCGTGCACGATCAGCACCACGCCGCGCGGCCGCCAGCGCATGGGCAGGGGCCAGTCGTACAGGGCGAGGTTGAGGCCGTCGCGCAGGACGAAGGGGGCCTGGGTGGTGTCGGTCACGTCGGGCTCCGACCGGTCAGGGCATGCGGGCGATCACCTGGGCCACGCTGGCGGTCAGCCGCCGGGCGTAATCCAGATGCAGGAACTCGTTGGGGCCGTGGGCATTGCTGCGCGGCCCCAGCACGCCGCAGACCATCATCTGCGCCGTGGGGAAGCCCTGGCTGAGCAGGTTCATGAGCGGGATGGTGCCCCCCTGCCCGATGGTGCCGCAGCCGGCACCGAAATGCGCCTGGGAGGCGTCCTGCAGGGCCTGCTCGAACCAGGGCGTGGTGGCGGGCGCGTTCCAGCCGCTGGCCGCGCCTTCGCCTTCGAAGGTGACACGGGCCTGGTAGGGCGCGTTGTCCTCCAGCAGCGCCTTGAGCTGCTGCACCGCCTGGGCGGCGTCCACCAGCGGGGGCAGGCGCAGGCTGAGCTTGAAGGCGGTGTAGGGCCGCAGCACGTTGCCGGCATCCCTGAGCGCCGGCAAGCCCTCGGCGCCGGTGACGCTGAGCGTGGGCCGCCAGGTGCGGTTGAGCAGGGCCTCCACCGGGTCGGTGGTGGTGGGCAGGGCAAACACGGTGGAGCCGCCGCAGTCGTGGTGGGCCCACGGAAAACGCCGGTGCAGCTCGTCGCCCAGGATGGCGGCCGTGGCCCGGGCCTGAGCGACGCGCTCGGCCGGGATCTCGCAATGGAACACCGAGGGCAGCAGGCGACCGGTCGCACTGTCCTCCAGCCGGTCCAGCACCTGCCGCATGATGCGGAAGCTCGATGGCACCACGCCCGAGGCGTCGCCGGAATGCACGCCTTCGGTCAGCACCTCCACCTTGAGCACGCCGCTGGCCATGCCGCGCAGGCTGGTGGTGAGCCACAGCTGGTCGTAGTTGCCGGCGCCGCTGTCCAGACAGATCACCAGACCGACATCGCCCAGGCGCGAGCGCAATGCATCCACGTACGGAAGCAGGTCGAACGAGCCGCTCTCCTCGCTGGTCTCGATCAGGCCGACGATGCGCGGATGGGCCACGCCCTGCGCCTGCAGGGCCTCGATGGCCGCGATGCTGGCGTACACCGCATAACCGTCGTCGGCGCTGCCGCGCCCGTAGAGCTTGCCGTCCTCGATCTTGGGCGTCCAGGGACCCAGGTCATTGCGCCAGCCATTGAATTCGGGCTGCTTGTCCAGATGGCCGTACATCAGCACCGTCTGGCCCGACGCAGGCGCGGGCGTGCCGTCGCGGCCGGCGCTGGCGGGCAGTTCGAAGAACAGCACCGGGGTGCGCGGACGGCCCTGGGCATCGTCGAGGCGGATCACCTCCAGCGACAGGCCGGGCACACGGCGGGCAGCCACCCAGTCGGCGGCGTCCTGCAGCACCCGGTCGATCAGGCCGTGACGGGCCCAGTCGGGATCGAAAGCGGGGGATTTCGCCGGCACCTCCACATAGCGCACCAGCGCGGGCAGGATGTGGTCCCGCCAGTGGGCATCGACATGGGTCTGCAGGGTGTCGGCGTTCAGCACGCCGGCAGGCAAGGGGGCGTTCATGGGCGTCTCCTGACACGGTGGCACCGGCCACCGCGCATACACCCAACCAGTATAGGGACGGGACGATCAGGCCTGCTGCAGTCGGAAAACCCGCACCACCGAGGCCAGGCGTTCGGCCTGCTCCTTCAGGCTCTCGGCCGCGGCGGCGCTCTGCTCCACCAGCGCCGCGTTCTGCTGCGTCATCTGGTCGAGCTGGCTGACGGCAGAGTTGACCTGACCGATGCCCTGGGACTGGTTCTGGGCCGCAGCGGTGATGTCACCGATGAAGCTGGACATGCGCTGGGCGTTGTCCACGATCTCGCCGATGGTCTGGCCGGCATGGCTGACCAGCCGGGAACCTTCGCCGACCTTGGACACGCTGGCGTCGATCAGGCCCTTGATCTCCTTGGCCGCCTGCGCGCTGCGCTGCGCCAGGTTGCGCACCTCGCCGGCCACCACCGCAAAGCCGCGGCCCTGCTCGCCGGCCCGCGCGGCTTCCACCGCCGCGTTGAGCGCCAGGATGTTGGTCTGGAAGGCAATGCCGTCGATGACGCCGATGATGTCGCCGATCTTCTGGCTGCTGCGCTGGATGTCGTCCATGGTGGTCACCACCTGGGACACCACCTCGCCGCCCCGCGTGGCCACCTGGGCATTCGCGCGGGCCATGTCGCTGGCCTGGCGGGCGGCATCGGCACTCTGCTGCACCGTGTCGTTGATCTGCTCCACGCTGGCCGCCGTCTGCTGCAGGCTGCCGGCCGCCTGTTCGGTGCGGGTGGAGAGGTCCTGGTTGCCGGTGGCGATCTGGGCACTGGCGGTGCTGATGCTCTCGGTGGTGCTGCGCACCTCGCCGACGATCCGGCCCAGCGAACCCTGCATCTCGCCCAGGGCCTTCAGGAGGTCGGCCAGCTCGTCGCGGCCGGTGACCTGCACGCCCCGCGTCAGGTCGCCGCCGGTGATGGCCGTGGCCACGGCCCGGGCCTCGTCCACCGGGCCACAGATGCTCTGCATGTTGGCCAGCGTGGTGGGCACGACCACCAGCACCGCCACCAGCAGCACGCCGCCGAAGATCCAGAAGATGGTGGCGGCCGTGCTGCGATCGGCCGCCAGCTGGGCCTCGGCCTCGCTGGCGATGATGGCGGCCACCTTGTCGAGGTTCTCCACCATGGACTGGTATTCCTGGTGGGCCGGGGCCAGCACACGGTTGGCCACGGTGGCCGAGTCGTAGCCACCGACCTCGAGTTGTGCGGCCACCGGCTCCATGGCCTTGGCATAGACCGACAGCTGCACCAGCATCTTCTCGATGATGACGTTGTCGTCGTCGGCATCGCCTTCGGTCATGCCGCGCAGTTCCTGCTCGGTGCGCGACAGCGCGGCCTTCCAGGCCGCGAAGGATTCGCGGACCTTCTCGGCCTTCTCGTAGTTGATGATCATGTCGCGCTCGTGGCGGCCCAGATCACCGATCGCCACCCGGGCCCGGGAGAGCGTGACCGACTCGGCGTACGCATGTTCGGCAAAGTGCTCGTTGCCCGCCTGCAGCCGGGCCATGCCCCACAGACCGGCGCCGCCGATGACGGCCAGCAGGGCCAGCACCACAGCGATGGCGCCCAGCATGCGGGTACGGATGGAGAACTGGCGCATCAAGGCTTGCATGGGAACCCTCCTGGGTGAATCGGGGGCGGCAGGATCAGAAACTTTCCCAGTCGCCTTCGGCGGTGGCGGTCGCCGCAGCGGGCGTCGGCGCGGCAGCGGCCCGCTTGGGGGTCGCAGGCGCACGGGGCGCTGCTGCCTGCGGCGCTGCCGGGGTCTTGGGTCGGACGGCCGCTGCCGGGGTCGGTCGGGCCGGGGGCGTCGGGCGCGAAGCGACCGTCGGGGCCACGCTGGCCGTCGGTGCTGCCGAGTAGGCGGCGGCGGACGCCTCCAGGCGGAAGACCTGCACCACCTCGGCCAGGCGCCTGGCCTGGTCCTTCAGGCTCTCGGCCGCGGCCGCGCTCTCTTCCACCAGCGCCGCGTTCTGCTGCGTCATCTGGTCGAGCTGCGCCACCGCCGT
>NZ_NFUT01000005.1 GCF_002127215.1 Hydrogenophaga sp. IBVHS2
GTGAGCTCCTCCATCGAGGCCGCCGTCTCTTCCAGGTTGCTCGCCGTCTGCTCGGTGCGGCTGGAGAGGTCCTGGTTGCCCGTGGCAATCTCCACCGACGCGGTGGTGATGCTGTCGGTCGCCTGGCGGACCTGGCTCACGGTCTTCACCAGGGCCAGCTTCATCGACTCCAGGGCCCTGAGCAGTTCGCCCAGCTCGTCCTGGCGGCGCGTGTGCACGGGTCGGGTCAGGTCGCCCTGCGCCACGGCGGTGGCCACTTCCACGGCCTCCTGCACCGGCTGCGTCACCGAGCGGGTGATGCGCCAGGCCAGCACCATGGCCAGCACCACGGCCGCCACCGTCAGCGACAACAGCAACATCACCTGACGCTGGATGGTGGCCTCCGACCGGGCGACTGCTGCCGTCACCAGCTCACGCTCGTAGGCCTGCAGGCTGGCCATCAGTTCGATGTAGCGGTTGGCCACCGGCACCAGCCCCTTGTTGAGCAGGTCGTTGGCCGCTGCCGCGTCGCCGGTGCCCAGCACCTCGAAGTATTTCTTGCGCACCGCGATGTAGTCGGTGCGGGCGGTCGAGATCTGCTTGAGCAGGTCGCGGCCGTGTTCGCTGGTGATCTCCGCGTCCAGCACCTTCTGCAGCTCGTTGATGCGCTTGGTGGTCTCCGCAATCAAGGGCTTGAAGTGCTCGTCCACCGTCGGGTTGTTGCCCGACTTGGCCAGGGCCATCACGCGGTTGATGTTGAGCCGGGTGCTCGAGAGCCACTCGTCCGTCACGCTGGAGCGGTTCTCCATGGTGACCACCATGCGAGTGGCATCCCGCGAGGCCTGCAGGCTGGTCCATGCCAGCGCGGTCAGGGCGACCAGGAGCACCAGCACGCTGGCAAATCCGAGGGTCAGGCGCTGCCCGATCTTGAGGCGGTCAAACATCATGGTGGTCTCCCTTGTGGATATCAGAAGCTTTCCCACTCGCCTTCGGCCTGGGCCGGGGCGGCAGCGGAAGCCGGCGCGGCAGCGGGCGTTGCCCGTGCTGCAGCAGGTGCCTTGGCGGCCGGCCGGGCGGCCGGTGCAGGGCTGGAGGACGCGGCACGGGGTGCCGCGGTGGATGCCCGAACCGGATTCGGGGCGGTGACGGGTGCCGCCGCGCGGGTCGGCGCCATCGACGGTGCGCCACCCGTGGCGTCACCGGTACGGAAATGGCTGATCAGCTCGGCCAAGCGCCTGGCCTGGTCCTTCAGGCTCTCGGCCGCGGCCGCGCTCTCTTCCACCAGCGCCGCGTTCTGCTGCGTCATCTGGTCGAGCTGCGCCACCGCCGTGTTCACCTGCCCGATGCCGTCGCTCTGCTCGCCGGCAGCCGCCGTGATCTCGCCGATGATGTCGCTCACCCGCTGCACCGAGCCCACGATCTCGCTCATGGTATTGCCCGCATCGGCCACCAGCTTGCTGCCAGCCTCCACACGGTCCACGCTCGCCCCGATCAGGCCCTTGATCTCCTTGGCCGCCTGCGCGCTGCGCTGCGCCAGGTTGCGCACCTCGCCGGCCACCACCGCAAAGCCGCGGCCCTGCTCGCCGGCCCGCGCCGCTTCCACCGCCGCATTGAGCGCCAGGATGTTGGTCTGGAAGGCAATGCCGTCGATGACACCGATGATGTCGTTGATCTTCTTGCTGCTGTGGTTGATCTCGTCCATGGTCGTGACCACCTGGGCCACCACCTCGCCACCACGGGCCGCGATCTCGGCCGCGCTGGCCGCCAGCTGGTTGGCCTGGCGGGCCGCATCGGCGCTGTTGCGCACCGTGCTGGTGAGCTCCTCCATCGAGGCCGCCGTCTCTTCCAGGTTGCTCGCCGTCTGCTCGGTGCGGCTGGAGAGGTCCTGGTTGCCCGTGGCAATCTCCACCGACGCGGTGCCGATGCTGTCGCTGGCCTGGCGCAGCTCGCGCATCATGGTCAGGAAGCGTTGGCGCATGGATTCCACCTCGCGCACCAGGCTGCCGATCTCGTCGGTGCGCTGGCTGGAGAACGGGCGGGTCAGGTCGCCCTGGGCCACGGTGGTCACGGCGGATGTGAGTTCGGCCAGCGGCTGGCTCACATTGCGGCGCACCAGCCAGAACAGGCCGGCACCCAGCACCAGGGTGGCGCACGCCAGCATGCCCCAGAAGGCGTACATGGTGTTCCAGTACGAGGCCATGGCTTCGGTATCGGACACCTCCGAAACCACCCACCACGAGCCGGCCTTGGCCTGTTGCTTGGCGGCCCACGGCTCGCTGATGGACGGGTTGTACAGCGCCGCAGCGTCCATGACGAAGACTTCCTCGCCGGCGCGCAGCTGGTCCAGGAACTTCGCGGCGCCCGGGTTGACCTCCAGCACCTTCTTGCCGGCCGCGGTCGGGTGCGACACGAAGACCGCTTCCTCGTTGCTGGCCTTGGGATCGATGACGTAGGTGCCGCCGCTGTCGAAGAAGCGGGCGTCGGCCACCAGGGCGTCAAGCGACTTCTGGAAGTCGGACAGGTCAAAGCCGATGAACAGGATGCCCACCACCGCACCGCCGCCATCCTTCACCGCCTCGTAGTGCGTCATGTAGGGCTTGCCGAACAGCATGGCGCGACCGGTGTAGGTCTTGCCTTCCATCATGAGCGGATAGGCCGGGTGGTTGCGGGCCAGGTTGGTGCCCACGGCGCGGTCGCCGTTTTCCTTCTTCAGCGAGGTGCTGATGCGCTCGAAGTCGTCGCCCTTGCGCATGAAGATGGTGGCCACGCCGCCGTTGGTCTTGCTGAAGAGGTCGACTTCGGCGAAGTCGTTGTTGAGCGGGGCGCCGAAGCTCTTGAGCTGGCCACCGGCCTTGTCGAGGTCGAAGGTGGTCGCGAACTTCTGGCGGAACGGACGGTAGGCACGGTCGGTCATCATGCGCGCCGTGGCGTCGAAACCGTCCACCGAATCGGCCACCGAACGGGCCTTCTCGGACGCCATCATCACCCGTTGTTCTCGCGAGCTTTTCTCCACCGCCAGGGACATGGCGCCACTGAGGATGGCCAGGACAACGGCCAGCATGGCCACGGCCAGCAGGGCAACCCGGCGCGCGACCGAGGAGATCGGGGTGTTGGTCGGATTCATGGTGATGTCGGGTGAAGGAGGGCGGGCGGAATGGCGGGAGACGTCACTGGACGGTCTGGCTGTCCATCAGGCCCATGTCGCTGCTCGACATGAGGGCTTCGATGTCCATGAGGATCAGCATGCGTTCACCCACGCTGGCGATGCCGGTGATGAAGCTGGTGTCCACCGAGGTGTTCATCTCGGGCGAGGGCTTGATCACGTCGCCGGCGAGCTCCAGCACGTCGGACACCGAATCCACCACCGCGCCGACCACCCGGCCGTGCACATTGAGCACGATGACCACGGTGAAGCCGTTGTATTCCACCTTGTCGCAACCGAGCTTGATGCGCAGGTCCACCACCGGGACGATGACGCCGCGCAGGTTCACCACGCCCTTGATGAAGGAAGGCGCATTGGCGATGCGGGTGGGCTCTTCGTACGACCGGATTTCCTGCACGCGCAGGATGTCGATGCCGTATTCCTCGCCGCCCAGGCGGAAGGTCAGGAATTCGGCGCTGGCCGGCTGGGCCGCAGAGCGGGCGCCGTCCTGGCGGGCGAGGTGGGTGGCTTCGTTGCGCATGTCCATGGTGGTGTCCTCGTTGAAGGCTCGGTGAAAGGGATGACAGGTCACTGCAATATCGGACGACATGACCGGTCCTGAAGGGCGGAATAACGGCCGGTGGAGGCACCATTACCTGCCTGAACGCCGTTCAGCCTGTCGCGCTGATTACCAAAGTACTCAAAGCCCTCGGGGATCATTCCGCCATGAGCACACAGCCCCGCACCCCCGAGCCCGCGCCGGTTCATCTGGCCGCCACCCCCAGCATCGATGCCGAGCACCCGCTGGTGCGTGATTTCGTGGACCGCCACCGCCGAGGCAGCACGGTGCGGGAACAGGCGGTGGCCCTGGTGCACGCGGTGCGCGACGAAGTCCGCTACGACCCCTACCGCATCGACCTGTCACCCCAGGGCATGCGGGCCAGCACCTGCCTCGAACAGGGCTTCGGCTGGTGCGTGCCCAAGGCGGTGCTGATGGCCGCCGTGGCACGCTGCGCCGGCATTCCGGCACGGCTGGGCTTTGCCGACGTGCGCAACCACATGTCCACCGAGAAGCTGCGCCGCACCATGGGCACCGACGTGTTCGTGTGGCACGGCTACACCGAGCTGTGGATCGACGGGGCCTGGCGAAAGGCCACGCCGGCCTTCAACCTGTCGCTGTGCGAGAAGTTCGGCCTGCTGCCGCTGGACTTCGACGGGGTGAACGACTCGCTCTACCACCCGTTCGACAAGGCCGGCCAGAAGCACATGGAATATGTGAGCGAACGCGGCAGCTACGACGACCTGCCGCTGCAGGCCATTGCCGAGACCTTCCGCCACACCTACCCGCAGCTGGTGTCGGGCGTCGGGCTGGAGGGCGACTTCGGACAGGACGGGGCCGCCGAGCGCCGCCCCTGATCAGGCCGAGAAGCGGAACACCGCCGTGCTGGCCAGCAGATTGGGCAGCAGGCGCACCTCTTCGCCCTCGTGCAGGCCGAAGCTGTCGTCGATGCGCAGGCCGCAGCTGCGGGCCAGCACCTCGAAGTCGGCGTGGGTGCCCACGCGGATGTTGGGCGTGTCGTACCACTGGTAGGGCAGGCGCTTGGTCACCGGCATGCGCCCCTGCAGCACCGCCAGCCGGTTGGGCCAGTGGGCAAAGTTGGGAAAGGCCACCACGCCGGCGCGGCCCACGCGGGCGGTCTCGCGCAGCATGACCTCGGCATTGCGCAGGTGCTGCAGCGTGTCGATCTGCAGCACCACATCGAAGGCCTTGTCGCCGAACATGGACAGGCCTTCCTCCAGGTTGAACTGCAGCACGTTCACGCCGCGGCGCATGCAGGCCTGCACCTTGGCATCGTCGAGCTCCACGCCGTAACCGGTGCAGCCCCGGACGGACTGCAGATGATCGAGCAGGGCACCGTCGCCGCAGCCCAGGTCCAGCACCCTGGAACCTGGCGGCACCAGGCGCGCAATGCTTTCCATGACACGGCGCTCGCTCATGGCCGACCTCCCGTGACCTGGGCCACCGTCTGTTCGAAATAGGTCCGCACCGCGGCGTGGTAGCGCGGGTCGTCCAGCAGGAAGGCGTCATGCCCGTGGGGTGCATCGATCTCGGCGTAGCTCACATCGCGCCGGTTCTCCAGCAGGGCCTTGACGATCTCGCGGCTGCGGGCCGGCGAGAAGCGCCAGTCGGTGGTGAAGCTGACCAGCAGGAACCTGGCGGTCGCCCGGGCCAGGGCACGGCTGAGGTTGCCGTCGTGTGCCCGGGCCGGATCGAAGTAATCCAGCGCCCGGGTGATCAGCAGGTAGGTGTTGGCGTCGAAGTACTCGCTGAACTTGTCGCCCTGGTGCCGCAGGTAGCTCTCGATCTGGAATTCGACATCGGTGGTGGAGTAGCGGTACCCCCACGCCCCGCCCTCCAGATCGGCGGGTTTGAGCGTGCGACCGAACTTGGCGTTCATCACGTCGTCGCTCAGGTAGGTGATGTGCCCGATCATGCGGGCGATGCGAAGACCGCGCCGGGGCAGGGTGCCGTGGGCCAGGTAATGGCCGCCATGGAAGTCCGGGTCGGTCACGATGGCCCGGCGGGCCACTTCGTTGAAGGCAATGTTCTCGGCGGTCAGGTTGGGCGCGCTGGCCACCACCACCGCATGGCGCACCCGCTCGGGGTATTGCAGGGTCCAGCTCAGGGTCTGCATGCCGCCCAGGCTGCCGCCCATGACCGCCGCCAGGGTATCGATGCCCATGGCATCGAGCAGCCGCGCCTGCGCATTCACCCAGTCCTCCACCGTGACGACCGGAAAGTCGGCGCCCCAGGGATGCCCGGTGGCCGGGTTGATGTGGGTCGGGCCGGTCGAGCCGAAACACGAGCCCAGGTTGTTCACGCCGATGACGAACCAGCGGTCGGTGTCGACCGGCTTGCCCGGTCCGATCATGTTGTGCCACCAGCCTTCGCTGCGCGGCAGCGGCTGGCCGGCGGCATCGGCGTGCAGGCCGGCCACATGGTGCGAGGCATTGAGGGCGTGGCACACCAGCACCGCGTTGGAGCGGTCGGCGTTGAGGGTGCCGTAGGTTTCCACCACCAGCTCGTAGGCCGGCAGCACCGCACCGCTCTGCAGCGGCAGCGGGGTGTCGAATCGGAAGGTCTGAGGCGTGACGATCAAGCGATCCACCCTGACAGGCAGGGCCCTGATAGAAGCATCCCGGCACCGCCATGGTTCAAAGGCGAGACCGGGAATCCCCCCTTTAGCGGCATTTTTAGAGCGCCCGCAATCCGGACAAATCGGCGCTGGGCGGAGTATACGCACCGGGGCCGGCGGCGTTGGATCCGGGCCGGACGGTCAGGGTGTTGTAAGCACGCATCGAGCCCCGACGGGGCTTGCACATCCTGAAAAATAAAGCCTTGATTTCAGCGGTTGCGCGCATAATGGCCGAGCAAGCCCCTGCCGGGCTTGTGGTTCAAGTGATCGGTCGGTTTCGCGCGCTACAGCTACAGGTTTGTGTGCATCGGGGCTCCATCGCTACTTTTCTCATGTTTCTAGGAGTCCCAAAGATGGGCAACAAACTGTACGTCGGCAATCTGCCTTATTCCGTCCGTGACGAAGACCTGAACCAGGCCTTCGGCCAGTTCGGTTCGGTCAACAGCGCCAAAGTCATGATGGAGCGCGACACCGGTCGCTCCAAGGGCTTCGGCTTTGTCGAAATGGGCAGCGATGCAGAAGCACAGGCCGCCATCGAAGGCATGAACGGCCAGTCGCTCGGCGGCCGCAGCCTGGTGGTCAACGAAGCCCGTCCGATGGAAGCACGCCCCCCGCGCACCGGTGGTGGTGGCTTCGGCGGTGGCCGCAGCGGTGGCGGCGGCTACGGCGGTGGTGGCAACGACGGTGGTTTCCGCAGCCCCTACGGTGGCGGTGGCCGTCGTGACGGCGGCGGCGGCGGTGGCCGCGGCGGCTACTGATCCGTCAGCCCTGAATGCTGAAGACCCCGGCGCGAAAGCCCCGGGGTTTTTTGTTGCCTGTCTCGCCCCTCAGGCCTCGCTCTGCCGGTGCTTGCGCGGGCGGCCGGCGAGCAAGCGGTCGAACAGGGCAATGGGCATGATGCGCAGCAGCCGGGCGACCCAGCCCATCTGCCAGGGGATGACCCGCCACGCTGCGCCGGCCTCGATGGCGGCGTGGGCGCGATCCGCAAAGTCATCGACCTTCATGAGGAAGGGCATGGCATAGCGGTTGCGGCGCGTCAGCGGCGTGTCGATGTAGCCGGGCACCAGGGTCACCACCTTCACGCCGCTGCCGCGCAACTCACCCCGCAGGCTTTCGGCATAGGCCACCACCGCGGCCTTGCTGGCGCAGTAGGCGCCATGGCCGGGCAACCCCCGGATGGCGGCCACGCTGGCCACAGCCACCAGCCGACCGCTGCCGCGCTGGCGCATGGCGTCGACGAAGGGGTGGAATGTGGCGGCCAGGCCGGTGTTGTTGACCGCCAGGGTGCGCGCCAAGACGTCGATGTCCTCGCGCACACCGGTGTCCATGCCGATGCTGATGCCGGCGTTGGCCACCACGACGTCGGGCAGACCCATCTGGGCCATGCAGGCCTGGCCGGCCGCCACGATGCTGTCCACGTCGGCCACGTCCGCACCAAAGACGCCGCAGCGCCGCTCGTCGAGTCCCTGGGCATCGGCCCAGGCCCGGATCTCGGCCGTGCGCCGGGCGACCAGGGCCAGCCGGTAACCGGCGCGGGCATAGCGGGCTGCCAGGGCCTGACCGATGCCGCTGGAGGCACCGGTGATGAAGATCAGGGGGCTGTGGGCAGATGTCATGGGGCGGTTCGGGCCGGTGGTTGAAGCTGGACGCGGACCCGACCGGTGAAATCGGCCACGCGCTCGTCGTCCCGGTAATCCAGGGTGGCCGCCTCCAGGCGGTCGTTGCCCCGGCGCAGCACCACCGGACGGTCCGACACGACCCGATCGGGCTCGAGGAAGATCTGCAGCCGCTCGCCATTGAACTGCAGGCGGGGCCGGGCCACGCCGTCCTGGCCGGTGCCGGCTTCACGCACCACCTGGGCGTTGCCCTCCAGCAGGAATTCGGTGTTGTCGCTGTTGGTGGTGACGCGCCGGGCCGTGGCCACGGTGATCAATCCCTGTTCATCGATGCGGCGGATGCGGGCGTTGTCGATCTCGACGCGATCGTCCGAAGGATGGTGGCGGGCCTCGGTGCCCGCCACCTCGGAGCGCAGGGTGCCGTCGGGGTCGAACGACTTGACCGAGAAGCGGCGCATGAAATAGTCGGGCTCGCTGCTCACCGGCTGGGCCGCGGGCGCGTCCACCGGCGCCGGCGTGGCCCGCAGCAACCAGTAGGAAGCCAGGGCCAGCATGCCCATCAGCAACACCGGCAGGTAGATCGACACCGTGTCCCACCATGGCGCCTTGCGCCGGCGCGGCGCCGGGCCCGCGGTCACCGGATCCAGGCCCGGCAGGATGTCGTCGAGAGGTTCGTCGGGCGTCACCGCAGGGCCGCCTCCAGCTCGCGCGGGTAGTGGCCACTGGCCAGCAGCAGCAGGTCGCACAGCTCGCGCACTGCGCCGGCGCCGGCCGCACGCTGGCTGACCCAGTGGGCGCGTGCCCGCACCTCGGGATGGGCGTCGGGCGGTGCGGCGGCGAATGCCGCCCGGGTCAGCAGGGGCAGGTCGGGCCAGTCGTCGCCCATGGCGGCGGCGGCATCCCAGTCCAGTCCGAGCGACTGCAGGATGGCCTGGGCGGCCGGCGCCTTGTCCTCGGTGCCCAGCCGCAGCTGGGTGATGCCGAGAGCCTGCAGGCGCATGCGCAGGGCAGGCGAATCGCGACCGCTGACCACCGCCGGGGTGATGCCGGCGCGCTGCAGCAGCTTCAGACCATGGCCGTCGAGGGTATGGAAGCGCTTGAGGGTCTCGCCGGCTTCGCTGAAGTACAGGCCCCCGTCGGTGAGCACCCCGTCCACGTCGAGCAGCAGCACCTTGACGGGCTGGGCCCGCAGCAGGAGCTCGGTTGAAAAGCGGGGCACGGGGTTCATCAGATCACCTTGGCGCGCATCAGGTCGTTGCTGCTGAGCGCGCCCACCAGCAGACCGGCCGCGTCCAGCACCAGCAGGCTGTTGATGCGCCGCTCTTCCATCGTGCGGGCGGCCTCCACCGCCAGCGACTGCGCCGGCACGGTGGCCGGTTGCGTGTGCATGACCTCGCCAGCGGTGAGCTGGCGCAGGTCCTGGGCGCTGCCGGTGCGCTCGATGAGGCGGCGCAGGTCGCCGTCGGTGAAGACACCCAGGGCCCGACCGTCGGGTCCGACCACGGCACACAGGCCCAGGCCCTTGGCGCTGATCTCGCGCATCAGGTCCATCAACGGGGTGTCGGGGGTCACGCGCGGCACGGCATCGCCCTGGCGCATGACGTCGGCCACATGGGTCAGCAGGCGCCGGCCCAGGGCGCCACCCGGGTGCGAGCGGGCGAAGTCGTCGGCCCGGAAACCCCGGGCATCAAGCAGGGCCACGGCCAGGGCATCGCCCAGCGCGAGCTGCGCCGTGGTGCTGGCGGTGGGTGCCAGGTTGTGCGGGCAGGCTTCGCGGGCCACGGCAGTGTCGAGCACCCAGTCGGCATGGCGGGCCAGTGACGATTCGGCACGGCCGGTGAAGGCCACCAGGGGCACGCCCATGCGCTTGATCAGGGGCAGCAGCACGGTGAGCTCGTCGCTCTCGCCGCTGTTGCTGATGGCCAGCACCACGTCCTGCGGGGTGATCATGCCGAGGTCGCCGTGGCTGGCCTCGGCCGGATGCACGAACTGGGCCGGCGTGCCGGTGGAGGCCAGGGTGGCCGCGAGCTTGCGGCCGATGTGGCCGCTCTTGCCCATGCCCATGACCACCACGCGCCCCTGGCAGGCCAGCAGGCACTGCAGGGCGCCGGCAAAGGCGGCATCGACGCGGGCCGCCAGTGCCTGCACCGCCTCGGCCTCGATCTGCAGGGTGTCGCGGGCCAGCGCGAGGGCGCGTCCGGCGTCGAATGCCACGGGAAAAGTCATGAAGTGATTATCGCTGCGGGGTCGCCCGCTAACATCGCCCGATGACATCGCTGGACATCACCCTGCTCTACCTGCTGGCCGCCGTGCTGGGGGTGGTGGCCTGCCGCAGCCTCAAGCTGCCGCCCATGCTGGGCTACCTGGTGGTGGGCGTGCTCATCGGACCCAATGCGCTGGCCATTGCGCAGGACTCCAAGGGCATCCGCTACCTGGCCGAGTTCGGCGTGGTCTTCCTGATGTTCGTCATCGGCCTGGAGTTCAGCCTGCCCAAGCTGCGGGCCATGCGGCGCCATGTCTTCGGACTGGGCCTGTCGCAGGTGGTGCTGACGGTGCTGATCACCACCGGCGCCTCGCTGGCCCTGGCGCTGCTGCTGCCGCAGTGGTGGACCATTTCGTGGCAGAGCGCGCTGGCCCTGGGCGGCGTCATGGCCATGAGCAGCACCGCCATCGTCATCAAGCTGGTGGCCGAGCGGCTGGAGCTGGAGTCGGAGCATGGCAAGCGGGTGCTGGGCATCCTGCTGTTCCAGGATCTGGCGGTGGTGCCGCTGCTGGTGCTGATCCCGGCGCTGGCGTCCGAGCCGGAACAGCTGCTGCCCGCACTGGGCCTGGCGGTGTTCAAGGCGACGGTGCTGCTGGGCCTGCTGCTCACCGGCGGGCAGCGGCTGATGCGCTGGTGGCTCACGCTGGTGGCGCGGCGCAAGAGCGAAGAGCTGTTCATGCTCAACCTGCTGCTCATCACGCTGGGCCTGGCCTGGCTGACCGAACACGCCGGCCTGTCGCTGGCCCTGGGCGCCTTCGTGGCCGGCATGCTGATCTCCGAGACCGAATACAAGCACCAGGTGGAGACCGACATCCGGCCGTTCCACGACGTGCTGCTGGGCCTGTTCTTCATCACCATCGGCATGATGCTGGACTGGCGCCTCGTGCTGGAGCGCTGGCCGCTGGTGCTGCTGCTCCTGATGGCGTCCATGGCCTTCAAGCTGGCGCTGATCACCGGCCTGACACGGGCCTTCGGCGCCCCCACCGGGGTGGCCCTGCGCACCGGCCTGTACCTGGCACAGGCGGGCGAGTTCGGTCTGGTGCTGCTGAGCCTGGCGGGCCAGAACGGGCTGATCCCGCCGCAGCTGTTCAACCCCATCCTGGCCAGCATGGTGATCTCCATGATCGCCACGCCCTTCCTGATCATGTATGCCAACACGGTGGTCACCCGGCTGGTGGGCAGCGACTGGCTGATGCAGTCGGTGCAGATGACCAGCATCGCGCGCAAGGCCATCAATGCCGACAAGCACGTGATCATCTGCGGCTATGGCCGCTGCGGCCAGAACCTGGCCCGGCTGCTGGAGGCCGAGGGCATTCCCTACATGGCCCTCGACCTCGACCCCGACCGGGTGCGGCAGGCGGCCGCCGCCGGACATTCGGTGGTGTTCGGCGACGCCGCCCGGCTGCAGGCCCTCATGGCCGCCGGCCTGCACCGTGCCAGCGCGCTGGTGATCACCTACAACGACAGCCCGAGCGCCCTGAAGGTGCTGCACCACACGCGCGAGCAGGCACCGCAGGTGCCGGTGGTGGTGCGCACCGTGGACGATGCCGACCTCGACCGCCTGCGCCAGGCGGGCGCGACCGAGGTGGTGCCCGAGGCGATCGAGGCCAGCCTCATGCTCACCAGCCACGCGCTGGCCCTGGTGGGCGTTCCCATGCGCCGGGTGATCCGGGTGGTGCAGGAACAGCGCGAGGCACGGTACAACCTGCTGCGCGGCTATTTCCACGGTGCCGACGACAACGCCGAGGACGACGGCGAGCAGGTGCGGCTCAACACCGTCACGCTGCCCGGCGCCAGCCGGCATGTCGGCCGGTCGCTGGATGCGCTGGCGCTCGATGCCATCGGCGTGCGGGTGGTGAGCCTGCGCCGGGCCAGCGGGCGGTCCGCCACGGTCGAGGGACACGCCGTGGTGGAGAGCGGCGACACGCTGGTGCTGCAGGGCAAGGCGGCTGCGCTGGCCCTGGCCGAGGACAAGCTGCTGGGCGGCTGAAACCTCCTGGCCGATCGGGCCCGGGGATTGTCCGAGTCGCCCTGCGGGACTTTGCCCGACGCTTACCCTGCCGGGTTTTCACCCTCCGGAGACAGACCCATGGATCGACGCCTCTTCCTGGGTGCCGGCATTGCCGGCGCCACCTCGCTGACCTTCACCTCGGTGCTCTCGCAGAACTCGCCCGACCTCGGTGTGCCGACGCTGCCGGCCCCGGGCTTCCGCAAGACCATGGTGGGCGACATCGAGGTGATCGCCCTCAACGACGGCGCGCTGCGCCGCCCGCTGGGCGACGAGTTCGTGCGCAACGCCCCGCTGGAACAGGTCAAGGCCCTGCTGTCCTCCCAGAACCTGCCCACCGCCTACGTGGACATTCCGTTCACGCCTTACCTGATCGTGGCGGGCGGTCAACGCTTCCTGATCGACACCGGCTTTGCCGACAACGGCCCGGCCACCACCGGCCGCCTGCGCGCCAACATGGCCGCGGCCGGCCACAAGCCGGAAGACATCGACCACGTCATCCTCAGCCACTTCCATGGCGACCACATCAACGGCCTGTTCGCCAAGGACGGCTCGGCCGTGTTCCCCAAGGCCAAGGTGCATGTGCCGGCGCCCGAGTTCGCCTACTGGACGGACGACGCCAAGATGAACGCCGCTCCCCCGGCCCTGAAGGGGAATTTCGAGAATGCGCGCCGCGTCATGGGCAAGATCGCCGCCGACAAGCTGGTCAGGTTCGAGCCGGGTGCCGAACTGGCGCCGGGCATCCGCTCGCTGGCCGCCTTCGGTCACACCCCCGGCATGAGCGTGTTCAGCGTGAACTCCAAGGGCCAGTCGTTCATGTATGTGGCCGATGTGACCAACGTGCCGTCCCTGTTCGCCCGCAGCCCCGACTGGGCCGTGACCTTCGACATGGACGCCGACATGGCCCGCGCCACCCGCCGCCGCCTGTTCGACCAGCTGGTCAAGGACAAGACGCTCATGGGCGGCTTCCACTTCCCGTTCCCGGCGCTGGGCACCCTGGAAATCGCCGGCAACGGCTACCAGTTCAAGCCGCTGGCCTGACCGGGGACGGATACCCCCGGGGGCGGCGGATAATCCCGTGATGGATACCGCCGCCTACCTCCGCGCCCACATCCGCACCGTGCCCGACTGGCCGGCGCCGGGTGTGCAGTTCCGCGACATCACGCCCCTGCTGCAGGACCCCAAGGTCTTCCGGGTCCTCATCGACGCCTTCGTGCACCGCTACATGGATCCGGCCCTGCGGCCCAGCGTGGTGGCCGGGCTGGACGCGCGCGGCTTCATCATCGGGTCGGTGCTGGCCTACGAGCTGGGCGTGGGCTTCGTGCCCATCCGCAAGAAAGGCAAGCTGCCGTTCACCACGGTGGAAGAGACCTACGAACTCGAATACGGCAGCGCCACGGTGGAACTGCACACCGATGCGGTGAAGGCGGGCGACCGGGTGGTGCTGATCGACGACCTGATTGCCACCGGCGGCACCATGATGGCCGGACGACGGCTGCTGGAAAAGCTGGGCGCCACGGTCACCGAAGGCGCCGCCATCGTCGACCTGCCCGAACTCGGCGGCTCGGGCAAGCTGCGGGCCAGCGGCCTGCAGCTGTTCACCCTGCTCGATTTCGCCGGCCACTGACCGGCGCCTGCCTCAGAGCTTGCCGTACTGCGTTTCGCTCAGGGCGGCAAAGTCGCTCACCACATCGGTGGGCTGCACCGGGGTGTCCTTGGCCTGACGGTAGGCCTGCGCCGGGGGCGCCTGCAGGGCCTGGCGGAAGGCCTCCACCTCGGCCTCGGTCACCGGCTGGCCGGTGGGCATGCGCTCGGGGGCGGGGGGCCGCGGAATGGCGGTGTCCCGGGCCGGTTCGGACTCGCGCCGGGTCTGGGCCGCCACCGAAGCCCGCAGGGCGGTGCCCACGCGCTCGGGCGGGGCACGGCGCCGCCAGTAGACGGAGCGCACCTCCATCGCGTGGCGGGTCTGGGCGCTGCGCTGGATCCAGCGTTCGATCTCCAGCAGGTACTCGTCGGGCAGGTCCTTGGCCCCGAGCGCCAGATCGATCAGCACCAGGAAGCTGTCGCCGTTGGCGTCGGTCGACAGCACCTTGAAGCTGTAGCTGGTGGACAGCACACCGCCCCGGATGAGCGACTCGCGGATCACGGTGAACAGCTGTTCGCGTCGCAGGATGCGCCGGCCACGGCGCGGCGAGATCAGGGGCAGGGTGGTGTTGCGGATGGCCTGACGGGCCTTGGCCAGCGTGCTGTCGCCGTCCGAGGGCTTGCGGCCGAACCACCAGTTCTTGAGTGACATGGGCAGGGCGATCATGTGAAGGGGCAGGCGGTCAGGTCACGGCCACCCGTTTGGGCTTGTTGTACATGCGGCGCGCCAGCACGGCCGACATGGCCACCGTCAGTTCGAGCGCGATCTCCGGGGCCCGGGTGCACAGCTCGCGAAAGCGCAGCGGGGTCAGGCACCACAGGCGGCAGTCGCTGCCGGCGCTCACGGTGGCGCTGCGGGGCAGATGGGAAAAGAAGGCACCTTCACCGAGCAGCGAGCCTTCGCCCACCACCGCGATGCGGATGCGATCGTGGCTGTCTTCGTAATGGACCGTCAGCGTGCCGCTCTCCACCAGATAGACGGTGCGGTCCTTCACGCCCTGCTCGATCAGGGCCTGGCCCTGGCGCAGCATGACCGGCTGCAGGTAGCCCGCCAGGGTGTTCCACTGAATTTCGGACAGGTTGAGCGGCAGGGCGTCCAGCGCATTGCTCTGCCGCATGGCAGTGGCCAGCGCCTTGATGTCGGCGCGTGCTGAAGGGACGGTGATCACGCTCATGCCCCCGAGTTGACCGCGAGGCGACCGACGGCGCAAGTGTGCGGTCGGTCACGCTTACGGTTGATTACAGATTCGCTCCGGACGGCTGACGAACGGTGCCGGACGGCATTGCAGGTACTACTTGCCGATGCAGAAGCGCGAAAAGATGACGCCCAGCAGATCGTCGGCGCTGAATTCACCCGTGATTTCGCCCAGCGCGTGCTGGGCCAGCCGCAGTTCCTCGGCCAGCAGGTCCAGCGCGTCGGCCGAGCCGTCCAGCCAGGTGCCGGCCGCCGCCAGGTGGGCCTGGACCCGGTGCAGCGCCTGCAGGTGCCGCTCGCGTGCCATGAACAGGCCGTCGCCTGCCCGCTCCCAGCCAGCCAGCTGCAGCAGTCGCTGACGCAGGGCCTGCAGACCGTCACCCTGGCGGGCCGACAGGGCCAGCGCATCGGCGGGAACGGCGGCTTGGGGCCGCTGGTCCAGCTTGTTCCACACGTGCAGCAGCGGCACGCCCTCGGGCAGACCGTCGGCGATGGCCTGATCAGCGGCGATGTAGGCCGGGTCGTCGGCGCGGGTGAGGTCGTGCAGGAACAGCACCACGTCGGCCTGGCGGATGCGGCCCCAGGCCCGCTCGATGCCGATGCGCTCCACCTCGTCCACCTCCGGGCTGTCGCGCAGGCCGGCGGTGTCCACCACATGCAGGGGAACGCCTTCGATCTGGATGGTCTGCTGGACCACGTCGCGGGTGGTGCCGGCCACCGGCGTGACGATGGCCAGCTCGGCCCCGGCCAGGGCATTGAGCAGCGAGCTCTTGCCGGCATTGGGCTGGCCGGCGATCACCACCTGCAGGCCATCGCGCAGCAGCGCGCCCTGCCGGGCCTCGCCCAGCACGCCGGTCAGGGCCGTCTGCAGGCGCTGCAGCTGGCCCGACGCATCGGCCTTCTGCAGGAAGTCGATCTCTTCCTCGGGGAAGTCCAGCGTGGCTTCCACCAGCATGCGCAGGTTCACCAACGCGTCGCGCAGTCCGTGGATGCGCTCGGAGAAGGCCCCCGCCAGCGAGCGCGAGGCGCTGCGGGCCGCCGCCTCGGTGCTGGCATCGATCAGGTCGGCCACCGCTTCGGCCTGGGCCAGATCGAGCTTGTCGTTGAGGAAGGCGCGCTCGGTGAACTCGCCGGCCCGGGCCAGCCGCAGACCCGGCAGGCTGCCCTGCGCCGCCACCTCCAGGCAGCGCGCCAGCAGCAGCTGCAGCACCACCGGCCCGCCGTGGCCCTGCAACTCCAGCACGTCTTCGCCGGTGTAGGAATGCGGCCCGGGAAACCAGAGCGACAGTCCGTGGTCGATCGGCTCTCCCGCCGCATCCCGCCAGGGCCCGTAGGTGGCCTCGCGCGGCTTCAAGGCCCGGCCCACCAGCGCCGTCACGAAAGGCAGCAGCCCCCGGCCCGACACCCGCACCATGCCCACCGCACCCCGGCCAGGCGCAGTGGCGATCGCAATGATGGGTTCGGAAGCAGAGGACAGCATGAACAGTCGGTGAAACGCCAACCAACGTCCCCAGGGGTGCCGAGGGTCCGGCTTCGCCGGCCCAAGGGCACCGTCCCCCCTCCGAGGGGGGAAGCCGCGTCAGCGGCGCAGGGGGGTCACTTGAACTTGGGCATGTTGAACTTCAACGGCACCCCCATGCGGCTGTTGATGTGCGCCTGCTGGGCGATCGTCAGCACGTTGTTGGTGATCCAGTACAGCACCAGGCCGGACGGGAAGAAGAAGAACATGACCGAGAAGATGAGGGGCATGAACCACATCAGCTTGGCCTGCAGCGGATCCGGCGGCAGCGGGTTGAGCGCGGTCTGAATCAGGGTGGTCACGGCCATGACCAGCGGCAGGATGTAGAACGGATCGGGCGACGACAGGTCGCTGATCCAGCCCAGCCAAGGCGCGTTGCGCATCTCCACGCTGGACAGCAGCACCCAGTACAGGGCGATGAACACCGGGATCTGGATGAGGATGGGGAAGCAGCCACCCAGCGGGTTGACCTTCTCTTCCTTGTACATCTTCATCATTTCCAGCTGCATCTGCTGGGGGTTGTTCTTGAGGCGCTCCCGCATCTCCATGATGCGCGGATTGATGGCCTTCATCTTGGCCATGCTGCGGTAGGCACTGGCATTGAGCCAGTAGAAGGCCGCCTTGATCAGCACCACCAGCAGGACGATGGCCCAGCCCCAGTTGCCCACGAAGCTGTGGATCTTCTCCATCAGCCAGTACAGCGGCTTGGCCAGGATGGTCAGCCAGCCATAGTCCTTGACCAGCACCAGACCCGGGGCGATGGTTTCCAGCACCTTCTCTTCCTGCGGGCCCACGAACAGGCGGGCCTGGCTGGTCTCGCGCTGACCCGGGGCGATCTCGGGCAGGCGCACGATGCTGCCCACCGAGAACAGGTTGCTGTCGACCGCACGCACGAAGTTCTCGCGGGCCACGCCGTCGGCCAGCAGCCAGGCGGTGGCGAAGTAGTGCTGCACCATGGCGATGTAGCCGTCGCTGGTGCTCTTGACGAAGCTGGCCTTGTTGGCCGAAATGTCCTTGAACTCGACCTTCTGGTACTTCTGCTCGGCGGTGAAGACGGCCGGGCCGGTGAAGGTGGAATAGAACGGGGTCTCGCTGTCGAGCTTGCTGCCATCGCGGACCAGCTGCACATACAGCTGCGGGCTGACCGGGGCGGTGCCGGTGTTGACCACATCGTGGCGCACGTCGATGACGTACGAACCGCGCTTGAGCGTGTAGGTCTTGACCAGCTTGACGCCGCCGACATCGGCCGACTCGAACACCACATCCAGGGTGTCCTGGCCGTCGGCCAGCGCGGTGGGCGAGCCCACCAGGGTCATGGGCGTCTTGTGGGTGGGGAAGCTGCCGCCGATCAGGCCGGTCTGGGCCACGTAGACGTGCTGGCCGTCCTGGGTCAGCAGGGTGAACGGGCCGTCGTCGCGGGTCTTGCTCTGGCGGGTGGACTGGCGGTGGGCCAGCAGGTCGGCGCCGATGAGGGCGCCGCCCTCGCTGCTGAAGGTCAGGACCATGCGGTCGGTGCGCACCTCGTGGCGGGTGGCGGCGGCATCCGGTGCGGCCGCAGGCGCCGACCCGGCCGGAGCAGCGGGAGCGGCCGGCACGGCGGCCTGCCCGCTGGCCGGGGCTGCGCCAGCGGCGGGCGCCGTGGCGGCCGGCGGCGTGGCACCGGGGAAGAACGTGGCGGGCTTGCCGTTGTGGATCTGCCACTTGTCCCAGATCAGGACCATGGACAGACCAAACACCACCCACAGGATGGACCGACGGATGTCATTCATGACGGGTTCTTCTTTGCACGAGAGGAGGATAGGAGGCCGGTGAACAGGCCACGGGACTGATCGGGCACCGGATCAAGACCGCCCTGGCACCACGGATGGCAGCGCACCAGGCGACGGGCCGCCAGCCAGCTGCCGCCCGCCGCACCATGGCGCTGCAAGGCTTCCAGGGCGTAGGCCGAGCAGGTGGGCGCAAACCGGCATTGGCTGCCCAGCCACGGACTCAGCAGCAGCCGGTAGCCGCGCACCAGGCCGATCAGGATCTGGCGAGGCAGATCAGCCCACATGGGAAGGGTTCCCGGCGGGGGCGCCCAGACCGGCGCGGGACCAGAGCTGCGCCAGCTCGGCACGCACGGCGCGCTTGAGCACGTCGGAGCTGGCGCTGATGAACTGCTCGCGGCTGAATCCGGCACGCAGGCGCACCACATGCACCGCCACCGGCAGCTGACCGGACAGCGGGCGGACCGATTCGTAGATCTGGCGCCGGATGGCATTGCGGGTCACGGCCCGCTTGGCCCAGCGTTTGGGCAGGACAACGCCCAGCCACGGTGCGGTGACTGGAAACAGGGGGCGGCCGGCGGCTGCAGGGGCCGCGCCGGCTGGACCGTCGACCGGGCTGCGGTGCAGCGCGAAGTGGGCGGTCTTGGCCACAGGTGATCCCGCCATGGCGACCTGAAACTGCTGTCGGGACCGCAGACGCTGCACCGGCAAGGCCGGAGCCGGGTCCCGAGGGTCGGCCGTGTGCTCGGGCACCGGCGTTCCAGGAGCGTTCAGGGGGTCGGACTCAGACCGACAGGCGCTTGCGGCCCTTGGCGCGGCGTGCGTTGATCACGGCGCGGCCACCGCGGGTCTTCATGCGCACGAGGAAGCCGTGGGTGCGGGCGCGGCGGATCTTGGAGGGCTGGTAGGTGCGTTTCATGATGGGTGGGTAAGAATCGGGGAAACCCGCAATTATCGCCAGAAAGGCCGCCCGCCGGCAAGTTCCGGTGTACGGCCCCTGCCCGGACCGGGTCTGCCACGGGTGTAACCCGGCTTGTGGATAACTGATCGGCATCGGTAGAATCCGCCCCCTGGCCCGAGCCCTTTGTCCACAACAACAACTCCCGATTTTTCCGCATGACCGAGGGCTTCGCCTCCGATTCCGACCTGCCCGACGCCGACGGCCTCTGGGCGGCCTGCCTTGACCAGCTGGCCCAGGACATCCCCGAACAGCAGTTCAACACCTGGATCCGCCCGCTGGTGGCCCAGGTGAGTGGCGACCGCCGCAAGGTGGTGGTGTCGGTGGCCAACCGGTTCAAGATGGACTGGATCCGCGCCCAGTACGCCACCCGCATCAGCGCCGCCCTGGAAACCCTGGCCGGCGAGAAAGTGCTGCTGGAGTTGGCGCTTGCTCCGCGTGAGGGCCCCAGCCGCACGATGCCCGCGCCCCGCAGCATGCAGGACCAGCTGCTGGCCGAGCTGCCCGACGTGGCTCCGCCGGAACCCGCCGCCCCCAGCGGCACGCGCAACCGGCTGAACCCGGCCCTGACCTTTTCCACCCTGGTCGAAGGCTCCGCCAACCGCATGGCGCGCGCGGCGGCCATGCATGTGGCCGGCAGCCTGGGCCAGCTCTACAACCCGCTGTTCATCTACGGCGGCGTGGGCCTGGGCAAGACCCACCTGGTGCACGCCATCGGCAACCACCTGCTGAGCGAGCGGCCGCAGGCCAAAGTTCTCTACATCCACGCCGAGCAGTTCGTCTCGGATGTGGTCAAGTCCTACCAGCGCAAGACCTTCGACGAGTTCAAGGAGCGCTACCACTCGCTCGACCTGCTGCTGATCGACGATGTGCAGTTCTTCGCCAACAAGGAACGCACGCAGGAGGAATTCTTCAATGCCTTCGAGGCGCTGCTGGCCAAGAAGAGCCACATCGTGCTGACCAGCGACACCTACCCCAAGGGTCTGGCCGACATCCACGAGCGCCTGGTCTCGCGCTTCGACTCCGGACTGACCGTGGCCATCGAGCCGCCGGAGCTGGAGATGCGGGTGGCCATCCTGATCAACAAGGCGGCGGTGGAGCATGCCGTCATGCCCGAGGAAGTGGCCTTCTTCGTGGCCAAGAACGTGCGCTCCAACGTGCGCGAGCTCGAAGGCGCGCTGCGCAAGATCCTGGCCTATTCGCGCTTCAACCAGCGCGAGATCTCGATCCAGCTGGCCCGCGACGCCCTGAAGGACCTGCTGTCGATCCAGAACCGGCAGATCAGCGTGGAGAACATCCAGAAGACGGTGGCCGACTTCTACAAGATCAAGGTCGCCGACATGTATTCCAAGAAGCGCCCGGCCAGCATCGCCCGGCCGCGCCAGATTGCGATGTTCCTGGCCAAGGAGCTGACCCAGAAGAGCCTGCCCGAGATCGGCGAGCTGTTCGGCGGCCGGGACCACACCACGGTGCTGCATGCGGTGCGCAAGATCGCCGCCGAGCGGCAGCAGAACAGCGAACTCAACCAGCAGCTGCACGTCCTCGAACAAACCCTCAAAGGGTGAGGCGGGAAAGCCCCCCTCAAACCAGCGAAAATAAACACGGTTTAAACCCGCCGAACCCGTTCCCCGTCGAGCAACTCCGTCGAAAGAGCCGTTCATGATCGTTTTCAAATCGACCCAGGACAAAGTCCTGGCCGCCCTGCAGTCGGTGGCCGGCATCGTCGAGCGCCGCCACACGCTGCCCATCCTGGCCAACGTGCTGCTGCGCAAGACCGGCTCGGCGGTGCAGCTGACCACCAGCGACCTGGAGATCCAGATCCGCACCACCGCGGCCCTGGACGGCGACGACGGCAGCTTTGCCACCACGCTGGGTGCGCGCAAGCTGATCGACATCCTGCGCACCATGCCGGGCGACCAGACGGTGAGCCTGGAGTCGAATGCCGGCAAGCTGGTGCTCAAGGGCGGCAAGAGCCGCTTCACGCTGCAGAGCCTGCCGGCCGAAGACTTTCCGCTGGTGCAGGAATCGGCCAGCTTCGGCCCGGTGTTCAGCGTGCCCCAGAAGACGCTCAAGGGCCTGCTGGGCCAGGTGTCGTTCGCCATGGCGGTGCACGACATCCGCTACTACCTCAACGGCATCCTGTTCGTGGCCGAAGGCAGGCAGCTGAGCCTGGTGGCCACCGACGGCCACCGCCTGGCCTTTGCCAGCGCCACGCTGGACGTGGACGTGCCCAAGCAGGAAGTCATCCTGCCGCGCAAGACCGTGCTGGAACTCCAGCGCCTGCTCTCCGACAAGGAGGGCGCCATCGAGATGCAGTTCGCGGCCAACCAGGCCAAGTTCAGCTTCGACGGCATGGAGTTCGTCACCAAGCTGGTCGAGGGCAAGTTCCCCGACTACAACCGTGTGATCCCGAAGAACCACAAGAACATCGTGACGCTGGGCCGCGTGCCGCTGCTGGCTTCGCTGCAGCGCACCGCCATCATGACGAGCGAGAAGTTCAAGGGCGTGCGCCTGAATGTGGAGCCGGGCTCACTGCGGGTGGCTTCCAGCAACGCAGAGCAGGAAGAGGCGGTGGACGAGCTCGACATCGACTACAGCGGCGACACCATCGAGATCGGCTTCAACGTCACCTACCTGATCGACGCGCTGCAGAACATGTCGCAAGAGATGGTGCGCGTTGAACTCTCCGACGGCAACAGCTCCGCGCTGGTGACCAACCCCGACGACAACGCTTTCAAATACGTCGTCATGCCGATGCGCATCTGACGCCAGAACCCTGGTTGCCCCCGCATTCCAAACCCGCGCACACCGCGGGTTTGGCGCTTACTGAGATCGAGAAACTTCACCATGTCCGAAGCCAACAAGCCCGCCGATTCCGTCAACACCGGTTCGGCCAGCGCCGCCAGCTCCAATTTCCAGCCTGTCATTGACGCCCACCAGGCGGGTGCCAGCGAAGGCTATGGCGAGGGCTCGATCCAGATCCTGGAAGGCCTGGAGGCCGTGCGCAAGCGCCCGGGCATGTACATCGGCGACACCTCCGACGGCACCGGCCTGCACCACCTGGTGTTCGAGGTGGTCGACAACTCCATCGACGAGGCACTGGCCGGCCACTGCGACGACATCGTGGTGACCATCCACACCGACAACTCCATCAGCGTGGTGGACAACGGCCGCGGCATTCCCACCGGCGTGAAGATGGACGACAAGCACGAGCCCAAGCGCTCGGCGTCCGAGATCGCGCTGACCGAACTGCACGCCGGCGGCAAGTTCAACCAGAACAGCTACAAGGTTTCGGGCGGCCTGCACGGCGTGGGCGTGAGCTGCGTGAACGCGCTCTCTCAATGGCTGCGCCTCACGGTGCGCCGTGAAGGCCATGTGCATCAGCTCGAATTCGCGCGCGGCTTCGTGCAGAACCGCATCATCGAAGCCACCCCCACCGGCGTCGAAATCTCGCCCATGCGCATCACCGGCGCGACCGAAAAACGCGGCACCGAAGTGCACTTCCTGCCCGATTACGAAATCTTCCGCGAGAACGCCGACTTCCACTACGAGATTCTGTCCAAGCGCCTGCGCGAGCTGAGTTTCCTGAACAACGGCGTGCGCATCCGCCTGAAGGACGAACGCAGCGGCAAGGAAGACGACTTCTCCGGTGCCGGTGGCGTCAAGGGCTTCGTGGACTTCATCAACAAGGGCAAGACGGTGCTGCACCCCAACGTGTTCCACGCGCTGGGCGACCGCGCGAGCGACCAGGGCACCAACATCGGCGTGGAAGTGGCCATGCAGTGGAACAGCGGCTACAACGAGCAGGTGCTGTGCTTCACCAACAACATCCCGCAGCGCGACGGTGGCACCCACCTCACCGGCCTGCGCGCGGCCATGACGCGGGTGATCAACAAGTACATCGACGACAACGACTTCGCCAAGAAGGCGAAGGTCGAGGTCACCGGTGACGACATGCGCGAAGGCCTGTGCTGCGTGCTCTCGGTCAAGGTGCCCGAGCCCAAGTTCAGCAGCCAGACCAAGGACAAGCTGGTGTCCAGCGAGGTGCGCGGTCCGGTGGAGGACGTGGTGGCCCGCCTGCTGACCGACTACCTGCAGGAGCGCCCGAACGACGCCAAGATCATCTGCGGCAAGATCGTCGAGGCCGCCCGCGCCCGCGAAGCCGCCCGCAAGGCACGCGAGATGACCCGCCGCAAGGGCGTGCTCGACGGCATGGGCCTGCCCGGCAAGCTGGCCGACTGCCAGGAGAAGGACCCCGCCCTGTGCGAGATCTACATCGTGGAGGGCGACTCCGCCGGCGGCTCGGCCAAGCAGGGCCGTGACCGGAAGTTCCAGGCCATCCTGCCGCTGCGCGGCAAGATCCTGAACGTGGAGAAGGCCCGCTACGAGAAGCTGCTGACCTCCAACGAGATCCTGACCCTCATCACCGCCCTGGGCACCGGCATCGGCAAGGCCGGCAGCACCGACGGCAAGAGCGGGGCCGACGACTTCGACGTGGCCAAGCTGCGCTACCACCGCATCATCATCATGACCGACGCCGACGTCGACGGCGCCCACATCCGCACCCTGCTGCTGACCTTCTTCTACCGCCAGATGCCCGAGCTGGTGGAGCGCGGCCACATCTACATCGCGCAGCCGCCGCTCTACAAGGTCAAGGCCGGCAAGGAAGAGCTCTACCTCAAGGACGCTGCCGCACTCGATGGCTTCCTGCTGCGCATCGCTTTGAAAGACGCGAAGGTGAGCACCGGCGGCGCCAGCCCGACCACGCTGGAAGGCGACACCCTGGCCGAACTGGCCCGCAAGCACCAGGTGGCCGAGGGCGTGATCGCGCGCCTGTCCGCCTTCATGGACGCCGAGGCGCTGCGCGCCATGGCCGACGGCGTGTCCATCCAGCTCGACGACATGGAAGGTGCCGCCGCGAGCGCCCAGGCGCTGCAGGCCAAGCTGCGCGAACTCTCCACCACCGGCGTGCCCGCCGAAGTGGCGGCCGAGTTCGACAACCGCACCGACAAGCCGGTGCTGCGCATCAGCCGCCGCCACCACGGCAACATCAAGAGCAGCGTGATCACCCAGGACTTTGTGCACGGTGCCGACTACGCCGCCCTGGCCCACGCCGCCACCACCTTCCGCGACCTGCTGGGCGAGGGCGCCCGCGTCATGCGCGGCGAAGGCGACAAGCAGCGCGAAGAGAAGGTGGGCGACTTCCGCCAGGCCATGCAGTGGCTCATCAGCGAAGCCGAACGCGCCACCAGCCGCCAGCGCTACAAGGGCCTGGGCGAGATGAACCCCGAGCAGCTCTGGGAAACCACCATGGACCCCAACGTGCGCCGCCTGCTGCGCGTGCAGATCGAGGACGCCATCGAGGCCGACAAGGTCTTCACCATGCTCATGGGCGACGAGGTGGAGCCGCGGCGGGACTTCATCGAGACGAATGCGCTGCGGGCGGGGAACATCGACGTCTGATTACGTCTTCGCTACAAACGCGAACTGCGGGGAGATGCTCGTAACCCAGAGTGCCTTTCTTGTCCAATAAACGAAAAGCCACTGGCTGCATAGAAGCCTGTGGCTTTTTATTTTTCAAAAGGCTGCATTCCCGCCTGAGACGCAAAAGCAAGATCAACTCGCTCACACCGATCCACAGTCGCACCAGCAGAGAACGCACTGCATCCATCCCAATCAATGGTTGCTATTAATGCGTCAAAACAAGTACAGTCAACTGCGCTTTTGCGAAATTGCGGCGCCCCTCGAGCCTTGAAAAAGGTCAGCCCTTCAGTAGACAATCCAGGTCTCACAAACCGTGTGTAGAAGTCGTTGTGACAGGCAGGCCGGTCTCCGCAGTTCTCAGACATTAAATTTGATTATCAACGGCTGGGTCACAGCCCCACTCGCTCTATTGTCTTGCCACAAAGGAAAAAGATGCCACTTGTACAGCCAACATCAGTCGTCAAAGGAACTCCTGTCAATGTCAACGACCTGTTTAAGAATTTCAATTACATCCCTGTGTATCAGAGGGATTTTGTGTGGCAGGGCAAACAGGTAAAGGCCCTATGGAATGATCTAATCGATCACTATAAGCAATACGCTGACGCGAATGAAGATCTTATTCGTCCTGAAGGTTATTTTCTCGGCGCAATGGTAGTTATTGACTCTGACGACGACAAGCCTTTCGAAGTTGTAGATGGGCAGCAGCGTTTAACCTCTCTAACTACAATAGCAGCAATTTGTTACGATGCGCTCGCGTCTCAAAAGAATCCTGATGGAAGGATTCAGTCCTGGAAGACTCAGCTCGGGGGGCTACTCGCCCAGCCGGAGGCCGGAGACTTTGTCCCAAAGCTGACATTTTCAGATGAAGAGATCAGCAAGTTTTTCTTTGAAAGCACATTTAAGCGCAGATCGAGAGAAGAAAAAGAACTATATTGGAACGAACAATGGTGCAAAGACCGACTCTCACGGAGAAGATCCCCATTTTCAAAGATGAAGGAAGCCATCACCGTAGGTTACAAGGAGTTAGACATCTTCCTCGCCAAGACCGAGTCAGACGAAAAGCGAGTTAAGCGCCTGATTTCATTTGTGCAACTGCTTGTAGAAGGGGTAATCATCCTCCGAATACGGGCCATGTCATATACCAACGCATATGCCATTTTCGAATCCCTAAACAACCGTGGCATCCCCCTGTCTCAATCAGATCTGATTAAAAATGAAATTTTAAAAACTTGCAGCCAAGCCGACCTTGACGACGTTGCAGAGAGTTGGCAATCGGCCAGGCAAACAATTGAAAGCATTGAAATGATTTCAATGCCAGATTTTGTTCATTTCTCGTTTATCTCAAGGTATGGAGCAGTCAAGGCAAATAAGCTGTATGACAGAGTGAAGTCCATCACATCAACCTCCGCGCTGGCCAAGCAGTACGCTGTAGGTCTTGCAACGGATGCCCAGGCCTTGGAGGGAGTCACAGACTCATTTGATGCCGCATGGAAACAAGAAACAATGTACATGCTTAAGGACATAAAGAATGTTCTGAACGTCCGGCATTGCTACCCTTACCTAATTACAGCATTTAGAGCACACAGCGAAAACCCTAAGACTTTCCATGATCATGTTGAAGCGGTACTCAATTTCGCGTTCAGATACATGAAGGTACTGGAAGATCCGCTTGAGAATTTTACGGCTGCAATCGGCAAAGCTTGTGAGCTGATAGAGGCAGGTAAGCCTGTGGATGAAATAAGAGGGCTTTTCCAAACTTACGCTCCCGACGATATTTTTATAAAGCGCTTTGAAGAAGCCTCCTTCACCAATACCAAGCTTGCATACTTTACTGTCTACTATTTGGAGAAAGTCCGATTAGGTGGCACTAATCCATGTGACCACGGAGTCGACCAAAACCTTGAGCACATAATGCCCAAGACTCCTACATCGGCGCATTGGCCAAAAGCAGCCCTCCTTAAAGAAGAAAGCAGCGCCACCTATAGAGATTACCTCTGGCGCGTGGGCAACTTAATCCCACTCACAGCCAATATAAATAAGTCATTAAAAAACAAATCAATTGCTCTAAAAATTAAAGATCCTTCAGGCCTCGATTACACCTCCGGAAACCACAGCCTATTGTCGCCACTGACAATCGAGAGCTATCTTGATAACGGAGAGTGGAATTACAGCAGCATTGAGGCCAGACAAAGAGATCTTGCCAGGAACTGGGCGGCAAAAGCTTGGCCACTGTAAGACCACTGAACCCGTCAAATGAATCCAAATATCCTGATTCGACGCGGTGAATCATGACAAATGCATTAGTTCGCCATAACGATCGCAACTTAAAAGCTCAAAAAATCCCGTGACCGCAATACGGGCAGGAGGAGGGTATGTAGAAATCACGAAGACTTATCTATCTATTCCCACTGGTCGCCATAGCTAGCCTGCGAATTGTTTGCAGGCGTTCAGCGCCTTGTTTGTATGATATTATGCAAACATGCTTGACTCGTCTACATCACCGGCTCAGTTCTCTTATTCGTTCCCTGCGATACGTGGCGTCCAAGCAAGCAGGGAGTTCTTTGTTTCGATGTGCCCGCTTCGGCTACTGCCGAAGCTGTTTCAGTTCGACGACGAGGAGCTACAGCCTGAGCTGCGCGCGCAGCGCACCTTGAACAAGGCGCGCGTCCCGGAGATTGCGCGCTACATCGTTGAGAACGCTAGCAGTTACACGTTCTCAGCGATCACCGCGTCCATCGACGGGGATGTCCAGTTCACACCCACCAGCAAGGACTCTGACACTGCCTCGCGCATTGGAACGCTGACTGTCTCTATGGACAGCAGGTTCATCATCAATGATGGTCAACACCGCAGAGCTGCAATCGAAGCGGCACTGCAGCAAGCACCTGAACTCGGTGATGAAACCATAGCAGTAGTGTTCTTCGTTGACCGAGGACTGCAGCGATGTCAGCAGATGTTTGCTGACCTTAACAGGCACGCAGTCAAACCATCAGCATCTCTTGGTGTTCTCTATGACCACCGAAACGCAACCGGGAAAGTGGCCAAGCACCTCAGCTTGACTTCACCTGTGTTCAAGAACCTGGTTGAGTCTGAGCGCTCTACGCTGTCCGCAAGATCGCGCAAGCTGTTCACGCTCAGCGCACTTCACTTCGCCACCCAAGAACTGCTCCCTGAAAAGCAGGCAGAAGACTTTCCCATGGCCACGCAACGTAGCCAAGAGTTTTGGGAAGCGGTGTGCGAACAGATCCCAGAGTGGCTGTACGTGCGCGAATCCAAGATGACGGCCGGCGAAGTCAGAAAAGACTTCATCCATTGCCATGCCATCGTGTTGCAGGCTTTGGGGCGTGCCGGACGCAGCCTCTATGAGCAATACCCCGGCGAGGTAAAGAAGCGACTTCAGCGCCTGCGCAAGGTGGACTGGTCCCGCACCAACGCACAAGCCTGGGAAGGACGCGCCATGGTGGGCGGGGCGATGGCCAAGTCGGGGCAGAACGTGACGCTGACCGCCAACGAGATCAAACGGGTCCTGGGGCTCAAGCTTTCACCGGAAGAGCAACACGCGGAGACTGCACTCATGGCAGCGCGCATCCCCAAAACAAAGACCGCCAGGAGCTGAGCATGGCCACTACGCCTACCCACATCATCAAAGAGATCCAGGATCTGTATTTGTCGGATTCACTGCCGTGGATCATCGGCTACAGCGGGGGGAAGGACTCAACAGCCTCGCTGCAACTGATCTGGAACGCAGTCGCGCAGCTGCCTGAGGACCGGCGACGGTTCAAACCCATCCACGTCATCAGCACAGATACCCTGGTCGAAAACCCAGTGATCGCATTGTGGGTAGAGGTTTCGCTCAAGCAAATGGAGCTTGCCGCCAAGCAACAAGGCTTGAACATCCAGCCCCATCGCTTGACTCCAACGCTGGAGAACCGTTTTTGGGTGAACCTGATTGGCAAGGGCTACCCTGCGCCCCGGGCAAAGTTTCGCTGGTGTACCGACCGCCTCAAGATCAGCGCATCCACCAAGTTCATCCAGGAACTGTCCGAAGCGAATGGCGAAGCCATCCTGGTGCTCGGCCAGCGCAAGGGCGAGAGCGCGGCTCGAGACAAAGTCATCGAGAACTACAAGGGAAGCACCCGAGACCGCCTGAGTCGCAACAAAGACCCGAAGCTGTCACGGGTGTGGGTGTACTTGCCGATCGAGTCCTGGAGCAGCGACGACGTTTGGGAATACGTCATCGAGAACCCCAATCCTTGGGGCATTCACAACCAGGATCTGTTTGACATTTACCGAGGTGCCACCCCCGATGCGGAGTGCCCCATCGTGGTGGACAAGTCCACACCCAGCTGCGGAGACAGTCGCTTCGGCTGCTACGTGTGCACGATGGTTTCGCAAGACAAATCCATGGCGGCCATGATCCAGAACGATGAGGCAAAGGCCTGGATGCAGCCCATCATGGACTTCCGGGACAAGTTCTTGGCTGTTGAAGACCGACATCTGCGCGACTTCAGGCGAATGAATGGCCGACTGATCTTGATGAACGACCGTTTGGTTCACGGCCCATACACCCAAGAAAGAAGGTCCGAACTCCTGCGTGAGCTGCTTAAAACACAGGTCGCTGTTCAGCAAGCCATGCCAACAACCGTCGGACCTGACCTGGAGCTCATCGGGTTAGATGAGCTTGAGGAAATCCGACGAATTTGGGTGTCGGAGAAAGGCGAGATCGAAGACCTCGTACCACTGCTGTACCAAGAAGCAACGGGCCACACCTACCCCGGCAAAGACCTGGACATCACACCTCTGGACGAAGGAGACCTTACGTTGCTGCGCGAAGTGGCGGCGGAATGGGTGGACGACAACCTGCCAGTGGATGATGGCGTTACTACACGCCAACGGTCTGATGAGCTTTACAAGCTGACGAGAACACTGCTGGCAACGAGCTTTAGAGGGCTACAAAGCCGGTCCCGTTCAGGCCAGCTCGATGAGCTTCAAAGCGTGCTGACGGATTTCGCCTTTCTAGACGAAAACGATGCCCTCGAATTTGCGAAAGAGCACCTCAAAGACCAGACCGCAGAGGAGCCTCTTGCTACTTATGAGGCCGAACCAATCTCCGGTGACCGCCGGGTCATACCCATCGTTAACGATCCCATGCTGAGCTGAACCCCATGGCCAAAGTTACGTTTAAGCGGATCGGGATTCAGAACCTGGGCCCCTACCTGGAGCGCCAGTATCTTGATCTCAGGGTTCTGTCGAACAAGCCCATCATATTGGTACGCGCACTCAACGGTAGCGGCAAGACCACCCTGCTCAACTGTCTGCAGATCGCTCTGTACGGGGCGAAAGCCATCGGGACTGGGCGCGCCGCCGAATACGAGCAGCTTATTCGGAGCCTTCACCGAGACGATGCTGAGGGGCCTGCACAGATCGTCTTGGACCTTCAAGTGGAGGCCAATGGCGAGCGGGAGAACATCACGATCAGCCGACAGTGGCAACTCGGCACCAAGCTGCAAGAACGAACCATCGTTACCCGGGACGAGAACGAAGACCCTCAGCTCGCACAAGACTGGACGGAATACCTCGACGGCATTCTTCCGGCGGAGCTACTGCAGCTCTTCTTGTTTGACGGCGAAAAAATCGAAGCGTTGGCCAACCCCAAGACACTCCCAGAAATGCTGCGGCGTGCGACAGAGGCATTCCTAGGTATTGGCGGGATCGACGCGCTCCAGAAGGACTTGGTCGCAGTTGAGCGGCGCGCCCTGCTCCAAGCGAAAGAGGCGAGCGGGGACTATGAACAAGCCCGTACAGAACTCAAGGTGCTTGAGGGTCAGCAAAACGCAGCCCAAGCGGCTGTTGACGTTCTGCGCGGTAGCCTGCCCACGGCAGAACAAGAAGCAGAAAAGGCTCGCACCACCTATGAGCGTGCCTCCCAACAGGCTCAGCGATCCGGCCTAGGCGCCTACGAGAGAGCAGCCGAAATCCGAGCCGCAGAACAAGCTGCACGAGAAGAGGTGAACGTAGCAGCACAGTCTGTCAGGGAAGCCCTGGCAGACCCCCTTGCACCCTTGGCACTCGCTGGGAGCCTCTGGAATAGCTACAAGACGGAATGGGCAAAACAGCAAGACACGCATGCCAACAAGCAGCTGTTGAGCGAAATCCAAAGGAGGGATCAGCGTGTACTAAAGAAGCTGCGCGATGAACTGCCCTCTTCTTCCTTAGACGCACTTCGAGCGGCGCTATCCTCAGACACCAAACGCTACACAGCAGCGGCACAGCGCCAAGTCTTCCTCGTCCCTGCCCCCGAGCCAGAAAGCCTAGAGGCGGCGATTCGTATCTCCAGTGATCGGCATGAAAAGGCAAGAGCTGCCCTTGCAGATGCAAAGCGAAAGCTGGGGGAAATGGAGCGTTCGCTGGCCTCTATTCCAGCCAAGGATCAGCTTGCAGAGGTACTGGCCGATCTCAAGAAAAAAGCGGAAGAGCAGGCGCGTGCCGACGAGCGTCTGGCCTTCGTCAAAAAGCAGCTTGAAGAGCAGCTTTCGCTACTCGAACACACGTCGGTTCGCGCCAATGCTGCACGTGCTCGAATGAGCAAAGACTTTCAAGGTAATGCACATAGCACCAAAGCCATCGGTGCAGCTATGCGATCACGCGCCGTACTGGCCGCATTCAAAGAACGGCTACTCGCTTCCAAAGCAAAGTGGCTCTCCGAGAAGATTACCGAAGAGTTCCAGGCACTGATGCGCAAGCAGCGCCTGGTAACTGCTGTACGGGTTGATCCTGACTCGTACGAGGTCACCATCGTAGGCGGTCATGGCAAAGAACTTCCGATGGAACGTCTTTCGGCTGGTGAGCGCCAGCTACTGGCGATTGCTGTGTTGAGCGCTCTAATCAGGGAGCGAAAAGGTCAATTTCCAGTGGTGGTTGATACGCCATTAGCACGACTGGACAGAACCCATCGAGAGGCACTCATCCGTCGCTTCTTCGCAAAGGTGTCCCATCAAGTACTCGTGCTTTCGACGGACGAGGAAGTCGAAGGGACCGTCTTTGATGCCATGGCCAGGTACACCTCCAAGGCCTATCAGATCGAATTCTCGGATCAGACTCGTTCCTCGCATGTCGGGCCGTTTCAAGAACTCAGCAAGGTGTGACCATGATTGAGCGCGTCAAACTCACCGCTACGGCCAAACAGCAGCTGATCACCCTCAAGCGCCGCACAGGCATCGACCACTACAACGTGATCTGCCGACATGCACTCATGACCTCACTCGGGAGCGATAACGCTCTGCCAGCAGAGGCGTTTAACTTTTCTGGCGGCTTGGAAATCGACTGGAAGGTATTCGCAGGTGATGCAGCAGATACCTACCTGAACCTACTGGCAATGCGTGCGCTAGAGGACAAAGGTGAGGTAACCCAGGACACCGTACGTGCGACTCTCACATCGCACGTCCACCGAGGTCTTTCGCTCCTGGTCTCGTCAAACAAGTTCAGCATCTAGGCCGGTTTGCCAGCTTTGGCTTGTATCTCGAACGGGGGCGAGAACTCGCCCATCTGGCCGGATCTACTGTTGGCACCCATCAGCGCCGCCACCCCCGCAGCATCAGCGCATTGCTCACCACGCTGACGCTGCTCAGCGCCATGGCCGCACCCGCCACCATGGGGTTGAGCAGACCGGCCGCCGCCAGGGGGATGCCGACCACGTTGTAGGCGAAGGCCCAGAACAGGTTCTGGCGGATCTTGCGCCAGGTGCGGCGCGAGATGTCGATGGCATCGGCCACCAGGGCCGGGTCGCCGCGCATGAGGGTGATGCCGGCGGCCTGCATGGCCACCTCGGTGCCGGTGGACATGGCAATGCCCACATCGGCGAGCGCCAGCGCCGGGGCGTCGTTGATGCCGTCACCCACCATGGCCACGGTGCGACCGCCGGCCTTGAGGCGGTTCACGATGTCGGCCTTGTCGGCCGGCAGCACCTCGGCCTCCACCTGCCCGATGCCCAGCCGCTCGGCCACCACCCGGGCGCTGCCCCGGTTGTCGCCGGTGATCATCACGGTGCGCACGTTCAGGGCCTGCAGCCGCGCCACGGCAGCCGCCGCGCTGGCCTTGGGCGTGTCGCCGAAGGCCAGCAGGCCGACCAGCACCGGTGCCGAGGTGACATCGGCCAGCCAGGACACGGTGCGACCCTCGTCCTGCAGACCATCGGCCATGGCCCGAAGGGCCGACAGGTCCACGCCGAGCTCCTGCATGTAGCGGGTACTGCCCAGGCGCAGGGCCCGGCCCTGCACTTCGGCCGACATGCCACGGCCGGCCACGGCGGCCACCTTGGCTGCCGACAGCCGCTCGGTGCCGGCACGCCGGGCCGCTTCCACCACCGCTTGCGCCAGCGGGTGCTCGCTGCCCGCCTGGATGGCCGCGCTCCAGGGCATCAGTTCCCGCTCATGGCCCGGTGCGGCCTCGGCCGCCACCAGGGTGGGCTTTCCTTCGGTGAGGGTGCCGGTCTTGTCGAAGGCCACCGTGTCGATGCGGTGGGCCATTTCAAGCGCCTCGGCGTCCTTGATGAGGATGCCGTGGCGGGCGGCCACGCCGGTGCCGGCCATGATGGCCGTGGGGGTGGCCAGGCCCAGCGCGCAGGGGCAGGCAATGACCAGCACCGCCACCGCGTTCAGGATGGCCTGTTCCCAGTCGCCCGTGGCCAGACCCCAGCCCAGCAGGGTGAGCGTGGCCAGCACCAGCACCACCGGCACGAAAACGGCGCTCACCCGGTCGACCGCCCGCTGGATGGGCGCCTTGCGGGCCTGTGCCGACTCCACCAGCCGAACGATCCGCGAGAGCGTGCTCTCGGCGCCCACCGCCGTGGTGCGCACCAGCAGCAGCCCCTCGGCATTGACCGATCCGCCGGTGACCGCATCGCCCTCGTGTTTGGCCACCGGCAGGCTCTCGCCGGTGATGAGCGATTCGTCCACCTGGCTGGCGCCTTCCAGCACCGTGCCATCCACCGGCACACGCTCACCCGGGCGCACCACCACTACATCGCCCACCTTCACGCGGGCCAGGGGCAGGTCGAGGTCACCGCTGGTGGTCCGTACCCGTGCCACCTCCGGCTTGAGGGCCTGCAGCGCTGCAATGGCGGCGGTGGTCTGCCGCTTGGCGCGGGCTTCGAGCCACTTGCCCAGCAGCACCAGCGTGACGATGACCGCCGAGGCCTCGAAGTACAGGTGCGGCGTGCCGTGGTCTGCGTGCCGGGCCATCAGGTACAGGCTCAGGCCGTAGCCGGCGCTGGTGCCCAGGGCCACCAGCAGGTCCATGTTGCCGGCGCCAGCCCGCAGGGCCCGCCAGCCGGCCCGGTAGAAGCGGGCACCCAGCCAGAACTGCACCGGCGTGGCCAGGGCCAGCTGCCACCAGGCCGGGAGCGTCCCGTCGGCTCCGAACAGCATGCCGACCATGGGAGCCACCAGCGGCAGCGACAAGGCCGCTGCCAGCAGCACCGGCCACAGGGGTTCTCCGGCCCGCTCGGCCGCCGTGGGCGGCGCTCCTTGATCCACCAGCGTGGCTGGGTAGCCCGCCTTCTCGGCGGCTGCCACGATGGCCGCCGGTGTGAGGCCTGCGCCGGTGACCGTGGCCCGCTCGGTGGCGAGATTGACCACCGCCTCGCGCACGCCCGGCACCGAGCCCAGCGCTTTTTCGACGCGGGACACGCAGGACGCGCAGGTCATGCCTTCGATCGAGAACTCGAATTCTTCCTTTGGGACAACTGCATTCATCAGAAACCTCCTTGGTGATGGCCTGATGCTCGGGCCTGCCACGATGGCAAGGACAAGCCCACCCGACGCTTGCACCTGCCATCGTGGGAAGCCCCAGGCTGAAGGTCTCTTCAACCCCCAGGAGAAATTCCATGCATGAATTCAACGTACCCCACATGACCTGCGGCGGCTGCGCCTCGAGGATCCAGGCCGCCCTGAAACGGGTGGACCCCGACAGCACGGTCGTGGTGAACATCCCGGGCCGGCAGGTCCAGGTCACCAGCCGGGTCGACCGGCAGACCCTGAGTCAGGCCATGGCCGATGCCGGTTATGCACCGGCCGCCTGAAGGCGGCAGGTCGATAATCGCCACGGCGTGCGGCCCCAGCGTCCCAGGAGGAAGCCATGACGGAACGGATGAACATCGGCGAGGCGGCTGCGGCAGCCGGCGTGTCCCAGAAAATGATCCGGCACTACGAGCGCATCGGGCTGCTGCCCGAGCCGGTGCGCGACCCTTCCGGCTACCGGCGCTACAGCCCTTACGAGGTCTCGGTGCTGCGCTTCATCGGCCGGTCCCGGCATCTGGGTTTCTCGATTCCCCAGATCGCCGAGCTCATCGGCCTGTGGAGCGACACCGGGCGGTCCAGCCGGGAAGTCAAGGCGGTGGCCGAGGGGCACTTGGTCAGCCTGGAAGAAAAGCGCCGCGAGATCGAACAGATGATGGCCGGGCTGCAGGAACTGCTGCAGCAGTGCCCGGGCGACGACACCCCCCACTGTGCGATTCTGGAATCGCTCTCGCAGAGCCGGCTGGACCAGTTCCATCCCTCCCACCGCCCCCGGCTGAAGAAGGGCGGGAACGAGGACACGGCAGGTACCGGTGGCACAGGCACGATCGACCTGATGGCCTGGATGCGGGCGGTCAGGTTCCACCAGCCCGCCGGCTGACCGGAACTCCCCCAGGGTCGTCAGCCGACAACGCCCAGGGCCTGCAGCGCCCGGTGCGCGGCGGCCACGCGTTCGGCCGCCGGCCAGTTGCGGTTGGCCAGCATGACCCAGGCCACCTGGCGGTCGGGGACGATGGCCAGGTAGGCCCCGAAACCGAAGGTCGAGCCGGTCTTGTTGAGCAGCGGCGGACGGTCGGGCGCGGGCGCCCCTGGCACGGCCTGGGCCGGCTGCGGCTCCAGCACCAGGGTGGGGCCGTTGCCCTGCTGAAGGGCCTGCAGCGACGCGGGCTGCGGGTACATCTCCCAGCCCATGCCTTGCAGCAGGGGTCCGACCCGGTAGCGCGGCGTGGTGGTGAGCGCCAGGGCCTGGCGCCAGCCGGCGGGCAGGCGGTCGGGGTCCAGCACGGCCTGCAGGAAGCGGAGCATGTCGCTGGCGCTGGACTTGAGGCCGTAGGCCTGGGCGTCGAACACACCGGGGTTGACGCGCACCAGCCGCTGGTCCGGGTCGTGTCCCCAGGCGTAGCGCGGCAGCTCGGCCTGGGGCACCCGGATGTGGGAGCCCTGCATGCCCAGCACGGGCAGCAGCGTGCGCTCGCACAGTGTGGTGAAGTCCTGGCCCAGGGCGGTGGCCGTGGCATGCCCCAGCAGCCCGACGCTGGGGTTGGAGTAGCGCCGCACCGCACCGGGCGCCGCGTCGGGCGGGAAGGCCGCCAGCCAGGCAATCGCCTGGTCCGTCGTCTGCACGGCCTGCGGAAACTGCAGCGGCAAGCCGCCCGCGGTGTAGGTGGCCAGGTGCAGGGGCGTGGCCTGACCGATGGGCGTGCCGCGCAGCGCCTGCACCACCTCGTCCACCGGCCGGGCCAGATCCATCCGCCCTTGCACATGGGCCTGGGCGGCCAGCAGGGACGTGAAGCACTTGCTGATGGAGCCCAGCTCGAACAGCGTGTGGGGCGTGACGGCCCGGCCGCCCTGGCGCGCGGTGGTGCCCAGGGCCAGGACATGCGGTCTGCCTTCGAACAGCAGGCCCACCGCCAGCCCGGGCAGGTCGTGGTCCCGGGCCAGTGGCGCGCAGATGTCTGCCAGCACGGCCTGCACATCGGCGGCCCGGCCGGGGCTGCGGGCCAAAGCAGGTGCCATGCAGGCGGCGGCGCCGGCGAACAACAGTCGCCGACGCGCGATGGGGGTGTGCAGAGCGTTCATCGCGGCAACCGGATCTCGCTCAGGCGCCACTGCGCAAAGCCGGAGCGCACGAACACCAGGCCGGCGGGGCCACCGGTGACCGCCGTCTGTTCTTCCTGGAACACCACCACCCGATCGGTGTCCAGCCGCACCAGCTGCCAGTCCCGCTGTTCGGGGGCGGGGTCGGCAGCGGGTGCCGGCGTCTGCGGGGCCGGCGCTGCGCGCGGCTCGGCCAGGGTGGGTCTGGCCTGGCGTTCGGCCAGCATGCGCATGACCACCTCGGGGCGCACCAGCGCGTCCACCAGCTGGTTGACCACGGCCATGCCGAGCGAGGCGCCCAGGGCGCTGAAGGGGTTGTCCTGGAGCTTGTCCAGGTCCGGGGCGATGGCGGCGGTCATCTGGCCCTTGAGGCTCTCCCGCAGGGCCGGGTAGTCCACCTGCTGGTTGAAGCGGTCGGCATCGCCGGCATCGGCGGCCTGCTGCAGGGACCGGATGGCCACATAAGGCGAGTAGTACCAGTAAGCGCCCACGGCCAGCAGGATGAGGGCCAGGGCGGCGGCGAACAGTCGATGTTTCATGGGGCAGCGAGAGGGTGATGGCAGCGCCGATGCTATCGGCGAACCGACGCGCCGCTGCCGGATCAGACGGTGCATGAAACCTTTGTCACACCCCGTCACCCTCCCGGCCCTGATCCTGGCCCTGACGATGGCACTGGCGGGTCTGCCGGCGCAGGCCCAGACCACCAGCCCGCCCGCCGTGCCCCCGCCACCGCCCGCTGCGGTGCAGACCGCACCCGCCCCGGGCGTGGCGGCCCGGCAGGAAGCCCAGTGCAAGGCGCAGTGGGCGGCTTATGCGCAGAGCCAGCGCTGCTTCAACGCCTGCGGCGCCACCGGCCGCGAGGGTGCGCGCAACAACGCGGCCTGCGGACACTGCACCGACACGCCCATGCCCGCCTGCCCGGAACCCCGGTAAGCCGCTCAGGCGCCTGCCGGGTCCAGCTTGAAGCTGCGCATCAGCTCGGCCATGCGGTGGGCCTGCTCGTGGAGCTGCCGGGCCGAGGCGGCCCCCTCCTCGACCATGGTCACGTTGCGGTGGGTGACCTCGTCGAGCTGGTGGACCGCCTGACCCATCAGGCCGACCCCCGCCGACTGTTCCTCGCTGGCATGGCTGATGCCCTGCACCAGGCCCGCCACCTGCTCGATGGACCGGACCACATCGTTCATGGTCGATCCGGCCTGGTCCACCAGCGCCACGCCGGCATCGACCTGATCGCCGCTCTGGGTGATGAGGCCCTTGATCTCGCGCGCGGCCTCGGCACTGCGCTGGGCCAGGTTGCGCACCTCGCCGGCCACCACCGCAAAACCCCGGCCCTGCTCGCCGGCCCGCGCGGCCTCCACCGCCGCATTGAGCGCCAGGATGTTGGTCTGGAAGGCGATGCCGTCGATCACGCCGATGATGTCGCTGATGCGCTGGCTGCTCTGGCTGATGGCCCCCATGGTGGCCACGACATTGCCCACCACCTGACCGCCTGCCGCGGCCACGCGGGCCGCCTCCTGGGCCAGCTGGCTGGCCTGGCGCGCATGGTCGGTGTTGTTCTTGACGGTGGCGCCCACCTGCTCCATGGACGAAGCGGTCTGCTGCAGGGCCGTGGACTGCTGCGCCGTGCGCTCGGCCAGTTCGTGGTGGTCGCGCGAGATCTGCTCGCTGGCGGCAGCCACGGCATCGGCGTTGGACCGCACCGCCTGCACCGTGCGGCGCAGGTGGTCGCTCATGCTGGCCATGGCCGCCATGATGCTGTCGTCGTCGTCCGGCCGCACCGGCACCCGCACGGTGAGGTCGCCGCTGGCGATCGCGTTGGCCACCTGCCGGACCTCGCGCGGCTCGCCGCCCAGGGAGCGGTCGAGGCGGGCGATGATGATGTGGGCAATCCACAGACCGATCACCAGCGCAAACACCGAGGCCGCCGCCATGGCCAGCAGGCCGTCACGGGCCACGCGCTGCCCGAACTGGTAGGTGTCGCGGGCCTCGCGGGCCTGCAGGTTGATGAGGTCGCCCACGACCGCCTGCATCGGATCGAACACCGGGTACATGCGGCGTGCGGTGTAGTCCTGCAGGGCGGTCCGGTCGTTGGCGCGCAGGGCCTGTTCGGCCTCGGCAATGGACGCATCGGCGGCCGCCATGAGGGGCTTGAGCTTGTCGATCAGCGCCTTCTCTTCGGCGTCAGTGGGCCGATCGAGGTAGGCCGCCCAGTCGCTGGCGATCTGGCGACGGGCCGAGGCGATGGCTTCGAGCGCCTGCGCCGGGGTGAACGACCCGTCGGCCGCCTTGTGCGCGGCATCCACCATCTGCACCGCGTACTGGTCGGCCACCGACCGCATCTGGGTCAGTGGCAGCACCCGCACCTCGTACACATCCCGCAAGGCACCGGTTTCCGCCCGGGCCAGCAGCATGCCCATCGCAAACACCAGACCGATCACGGCGATGAACACGCCGCACAGCAACCGCAGCCTGTTGCGCACCGACAGGCGCGCGATCAAAGCATCCATGTCACTTCCCTCCCGATGGATGAAGCCAGCACAAAGGCTGCACCCGACGATCCGGTTCAGCCGATCCTGGGAGCCTTATCGGTGACAGGCCACCGGAATGAACCCCACGAACCCTAAGGGATTAACCCCTTTGGGGTTCATGCGGGCCGTCAGTCGCCCATCTGCACGGCCGGTCCGTGATGCAGCAGGGACTCGGCCGGCGGCTGCAGCAGGCCCCTGGCCTGTTCCACCGGGCCGCGCAGCCAGCGCTCCACATCGTCGGCCTCGATGGCGATCACCGAGCGCTTGTCCTGCGCATCGGCCGGCAGGGCCGGGTCGGGCTTGTGCATGCGGCGCATCACCGGGTGGTGGTCGGCGTTGAGGGTGAGCAGGGTGTAGCTCTCGATCACCTCGCCGGTGCGGCGGTCGGTCCAGGCGTTCCAGAGCCCGGCCAGGCCCCAGGGGGCGCCGTCGGCGCGGCGGAACCGCCACCAGACGTTGCGGCCGGTCTCCCAGTTGGGTTCGTCGAACCAGTCGGCCGGGATGATGCAGCGCTGGCCGCGCTGCCAGGCCAGCTTGTAGCTGGGCTTGTGCGCCACCTCTTCGGCGCGGGCGTTGTTGGTGCTGTAGCGGATGTCGGCGGTGTCGGCGAACCACGGGATCAGGCCCCAGCGGCCGACCACCATCGCCAGCCCGTCGCCGCCGCGCGCAGGGCGGAGGAACAGGCCGTTCTTGCGCGGCCCCACGATGCCGCCCGGCCAGTCGATGGCCAGCGGGTTGCCGGCCTTCCAGACCGCCTGGGCATCGCTGCCGGAGGTGCTGCGGTAGAGATTGCACATGGGCACAAGCATAGGCTGCCGCAGCACCGCCCACACGGATCGGTGCACCCGGCCCACAATCGTGGCTGCCCCGAACCGAGGCCACACGCAGACCCAGGCCCAACCGATGGTCCCATCACACCGAACCCCGCCTTCGCTGCCGGTCACGCTCGCCGTCTTCCTGGTCTGCGGCCCGCTGTTGAGCTTCTGGGCGGCGCTCATCGTGAACGCGCCACTGATGGATGTTCGTGTGGACGCCGACCGGCCCATCGACGCGGTGGAGCTGGCCGGCAAGGCGGCGCTGGGGCTGCTGATGGGCGGGCTGGCCTGGCTGATCGGGCTGCTGAGGGTGGCCGACGGCTGGATGGTGACCCTGCTGCCCACCACGGCGGCGGCCATCGTCTACCGGCTGACGGCCCTGTGGCTGGTGCGGAGCGGGGCGATGCAGCCCGCCACCCGCCTTCGCGCAGCGGTGCTGTCGGCGCTGGTGGCGTGCGGTGTGTCGGTGCCGCTCTTTGCGCTGGCGTGGGCCGCACGCGCCTGGCTGGCCGGTGCACCGCAGGCGGCTTTCCGGGGCGATCTGGTGCTGGTGGTGGCCGTCGATGCGGTGCTGGTGGGCCTGGTGCTGGGCCTGCTCTGGCGCCGGGCACCCGCCTGAGGGACTCCGCTCCTGCCGGGCGCCGTCCTGGGCGTCGCTGGCCGTGGCATCGCACCTGCCGTTGTTCACGCCGCGCCAACAGAGCCGTCACGCCGGGCTGCTATCCGGGAACGATGGCCCGGCCGACGATCGCGATCCCCTCATTTCTTCAGGAGCCTTGCGTGAAACACCCTCAAACCCACTCCCTGCGCCCGCGGCCTGCGGAGAAGGCCCGGCCCGTGATGGCAGGCCGTCGCCGCCCCGTGGTCTGGCCCGTGCTGCTGGCGGCCCTGGTGGCCGCCGGCAGCGCCCGCGCCACCGAGACCGAGCGCGTCGGCATGAGTCCCTTCGGGCCGAACGACGAGATCGGCATGCTCAACAAGGTCACGCCCGAATCGGTGTTCAAGGTGCTGCGGCGCATCAGCAGCGGGCGCACCTACGACCTGAGCGTCGAGTTCTATGTGGGCATGCCCAGCTACTACTTCCTGGGCCAGCCGCGTTTCCAGACCTGGAACGTGCACACGCCGCAAGGGACCATCGTGGACGACCCCAACGGCCTGGGCAAGGAAAAGAACAGCCACGTCACCTACTCGGGCACGGCCTTCTCGATGTACGCGCACACCGGCACCCACATCGACGCGCTGTCGCATTTTGGTCTGCAGGGCGAGATCTACAACGGCTTCAAGGCGGACGAGCAACTCGGCGACCGGGGCTGGCGCAAGGGCGGGGTGGAGAAGTTCCCGCCCATCATCGCGCGCGGCGTGCTGATCGACGTGGCCCGCTACAAGGGCGTGGATGTCCTGCCTGAGTCGTACGGCATCACGGTGGCCGACCTGCAGGGCGCGCTGCGGCAGCAGAATGTGGCGCTGGAAGACGGTGACGTGGTCATGGTCCGCACCGGCCGCATGCAGTGGTTCAAGGACAACGAGAAGTACATGCACAACACCCCGGGACTCACCCGCGAATCGGCCAGCTTCCTGGCCGACGCCGGCGCCATCGTGATCGGCGTGGACAACATCAGCACCGATGTGTGGCCGGCCCAGGAAAGCCGCAACTGGATTCCGGTGCACAGCGCCATGCTGTCGCAGCGCGGGGTGCCCATCATGCAGAACGTGAACCTGGAACAGCTCGCTGCCGACCGGGTGCACCAGTTCGCCTGGTTCGGCGCGCCGCTGCGCCTGCGCGGGGCCGACGGTTCGCCGATGCGCCCGGTGGCCATCCCGATCCGCTGATCCGGCATCGCACACCCGGAGATCCCATGGACCGACACCTCGCCATGCACTGTTTCTGCCGGGTGGTGGAGACCGGCAGCTTTGCCGCCGCGGCGCGCGACCTCGACTGCTCGCGCTCGGTGGTGACCAAGTACGTGCAGTACCTCGAAGACTGGACCGGCACCCGGCTGCTGGCCCGCACCACCCGCACCATGCAGCTCACCGAGGCCGGGCAGCGTTTCCATGCCTACTGCCGCCGGGTGATGGACGACACCGAGGCCACGCTGGGCGCACTGCGCGACCACAGGCAGGGCCTGCAGGGGCGGCTGGTGGTGTCGTGCCCGGTATCGCTGGGGCTGTCGTTCCTGGCGCCGTTCTTCCACACGTTTCAGGCGGCGCATCCACAGGTCGAGCTGGAACTGCGGCTGGACGACCACACGGTCGACCTGGTGCGCGAAGGGGTCGACCTGGCCCTGCGCGGCCAGGCCCGGCTGGACGACTCCAGCCTGGTGGCACTGCCCCTGCTGGACCTGCCACGGGTGGTCTGCGCGGCACCGGCCTTCTGGGCCGAGCACGGCCGCCCGAGCCACCCGCGCGAACTCGACGGCGCGCACTGCCTGCCCTACCTGCTGGGGTCGGACGCCCTGCGCTGGACTTTCGAGGGCCGGGACGGCCGCCACACGGTCGACGTCTTCGGCCGCTTCCGGGCCAACAACAGCCTGCTGCTGATCGACGCCCTGGAGCGCGGCCTGGGCGTGGGACTGGTGCCCCGGGTGATGGTGCAAGCCGCCCTGCAGGCCGGGCGGCTGCAGACCGCGCTGGACGACTTTCCGGCCGAACCCCGGCGACTGTTCGCGCTCTACCCCAGCCGCGACCACCTGCCCACACGGGTGCGGGCGCTGGTGGATTTCCTCAAGGATGCGCTGCCGGCTGCGGCACACGGTGCATGAGCCGCAGGGCCAGCGCAATGAGCGCCAGCGCGGGCCACAGGGTCCAGCTGACCGATTCGGCCATGAACAGGTGGCCCAGCCCCAGGCTCACCACCAGCATCACGTAACCGATCAGGCTGAAGGCCACCGGCTCGGCCCGCCGCTGCAGGCCGAAGTAGCACAGGTAGCCCGCGACCAGCGCAGCGGTCTGTGCGCCCAGCCAGGTCAGGCCCGGCAGTTCCGGGGTAGAGAGCACCTGCGGATCGGCCAGCGGCACCAGGGCCAGCAGCACGGCGGTGGAGCCCCCCAGGGTGGCGGCGGACAACCAGGCGTCCGGCACGCCGCGCGGCATGGCCAGGCCCCGGTAGACATTGGTGGCGGCGATCAGCGTGGGCACCAGCAGGGCCACGAGCATCAGGTGCGGCTCGCGCTGCTGCGACCACACCTGGCCACCCACCAGCAGCAGCCCGCCGGCCAGACCCACCACCACCGCGAGCAGGCGGCGCGCCTGCAGCCGCTCCCGGCCCAGCAAGGCCATGATGGCCAGGGTGAACACCGGGGTGAGGGTGAACGACAGCGAGGCAAACCCGGCGCCGGCCTGCACCGCCAGCCAGTAGGCCGCCAGCATGGGCAGGGCATGACCGAAGGCCCCGGCCACCAGCCCGAAACCCAGCAGACCGGGCGAGACGGTGCGCCGCCCATGCCACCACCAGCCCAGCAGGCCCAGCAGCAAGGCCGCCAGCGCCGTGGGCCAGAGGGTGAAGGCCAGGGCCGAGACGCCGCTGGCACCGGCCTGACGGGCCAGCGGGTTGCCCAGGCCCAGCAGCACGCCGGTGCCCAGCACCCAGGGAAAGGTCGACGCCTGCATGGCGGTCTCCGGTGATGGAACAGAGGGGGGAGGTTAGGGAACCCCGGCCCCGGCATCTAGCCGCTGGCCGTGAACGGTGTGTTCACGCGCCGGGCAGGCCAGTGCAGCCGGAAGGTGATGCGCCGATCCTGCTGCGTGACCTCGGCCCGGCCGCCGTGCCGCTCCACGATGGCCCGCACGATCGCCAGGCCCAGCCCGCTGCCCTCGCCCGAGCGCGACGGATCGGCGCGGTAGAACCGTTCGAAGAGGCGCGGCAGTGCCTCGGGCGGCACCGGCACACCGTCATTGCTCACCGACAGCACGCTGCCGTCGACGCCATCGGGTTCGGCGTGCAGCCCGATCTCGGTTCCCGCCCCGGCATGGCGCAGCGCATTGGCCAGCAGGTTGGCCAGCGCCCGGCGCAGCAGGGCGGGTTCGGCCCACAGCGGGGCATCGCCGGTGCAGCGGATGCGCAGGCCCCGTTCCTCGGCCATGTCGGCAAAGTAGTCGGCCTGGCGGGCCAGTTCGTCGGCCGCCGACAGCACCTGGCCCTGCAGCGGATCACCGGCGGCCTGCGGGTCGCTGCGCGCGAGGAAGAGCAGGCTCTCGACCATGCGGTTGAGGCGATCGAGTTCCAGCAGCTGCGACTCCAGCAGCCGGGCGTGCTCGGCTTCGCTGCGGGGTCGGCTCAGCATCACCTGGCTCTGGCCGGTGAGCGTGGCCAGCGGCGTGCGCAGCTCGTGGGCCAGGTCGGCCGCAAAACCGTTGAGACGCTCGTAGCCCTGTTCCAGCCGCGCCAGCATGGCATTGACGCCGTTCACCAGACCCTGCAGCTCGGCCGGCGTGCCCCGCGCCTCCAGTCGCTGCGACAGGCTCTGCGGACCGATGCCGGCGGCCTGCGCCTGCAGCCGGCGCAACGGCGCCAGGCCCTGCCAGATGAGCACCAGCACCAGCAAGGCCGCCACCCCGCCCGCGCCCAGGCTGGCCGCCACGATGTGCCGCCGGTACCCGGCCAGCAGGGCCTCGCGCTCGGGATAGATGCGGGCCAGCCGGAGCTCCACCGCACCTTCGCCCAGCCGGGCATGGGCGGTCAGGGCCGCCATGGGCACGCCATCGGCCAGGCGGGCGTGCCGGATGGAGGCCGGCGTGGCCTCGCGGTCGAGCGCCACCGGTGGCAGGCCCGGCAGTTCGACCCCGGCCGGATTGATGGCCAGCAGCAGGGCGCCTCCGTCGGCAGGCAGGGCGCGGATCTCGATGAGCGCATTGCTCTCGCCGCTCATGGTGTCGCGCAGGTAGTCGGTCTGGCTGGCCAGCATCGACGGCGTGCCGCTGTGGCCCAGCAGCTGGCGCAGTTGCCGCAGCTTGCCCAGCAGCTGCACGTCGTCCCGCTGGACCAGCTGCCGCTCGAAGGACCGGTGCAGGTACACCCCGAGCAGGGCGCTGGCCACAGCGGCGATCAGCGCGCACCACAGGCCCAGCCGCAGACCCAGCGAGAGCCGACGCGTCATGGCCGCAGCTCGCAGACATAGCCCATGCCGCGCACCGCATGGATGAGCCGGCCGGGCACCGGATCGTCGATGCGCAGGCGCAGGCGGCGCACCGCCACATCGACCACATTGGTGTCGCTGTCGAAGTTCATGTCCCAGACCTGCGAGGCGATCTCGGTGCGCGACAGCACCTCGCCCTGGCGCCGCATGAACAGGTGCAGCAGGAGGAACTCGCGCGCGCTCAGGTGGATGCGCTGGCCCGCCCGCGTGACGGTGCGGGCCGGCACGTTCAGGCGCAGGTCGTCGATGACCAGCACATCGTCCTCGCGCAGCGGGCCCCGCCGCAGCAAGGTGCGGATGCGCGCCAGCAGCTCGGCGAAGGCAAAGGGTTTGACCAGGTAGTCGTCCGCGCCGAGCTCCAGGCCCTTGACGCGGTCGGCCAGGGCGTCGCGCGCCGTGAGGAACAGCACCGGCACCTGCCGGCCCGAGGCGGTCTCGCGCAGGTGGCGCAGCAGGTTCCAGCCATCCATGCCGGGCAGCATGACGTCCAGCACGATGAGTTCATAGGCCTGCCCGGTGGCCAGGTGCAGGCCGGTATGGCCGTCGCGGGCCACGTCGACCACGTAGCCGGCCTCACCCAGGCCTTGCTGCAGGTAGTCCCCCGCCCGGGGCTCGTCTTCCACCACCAGTATGCGCATGACGCTCTCCTTTGCAGCTGCGCAGCATGCCCGAACTGCGCCACCGCCCGAATGACGAAACTGTCATCGAGCGGTCAGTGTCCGGCCAGCGCCCGGTTTCTACAGTGGCGCCATGAACACCCAGCACCCCCTCCTCTCCCTGCGCGCCGGCCTGCTGGCCGTGCTGCTGGCGGGCGTCGGCGCAGCCGCCCCGGCGGCCACGCCAGCGCCTGCTGAACCCATCGACCTGGCCGCCGCCGAACAGCTGGCACGCGCAGCCCGCGCGCATTGCCGGGCCCTCGGCAAGGACATCGCCGTGGCGGTGGTCGATGCCGGCGGCCAGACCCTGCTGCAAGGCCGTCCGGCCAGCGTCGGTCCGCACAACCTCGAAGCGGCCCGGCGCAAGGCCTTCACCTCGCTCTCGACCCGCCAGCCCACCCTGGCGCTGGGGCGGGCTGCCCGCAGCCAGCCCGACACCGCCGGCCTGCAGTACCTGCCCGAACTGCTGCTGCTCGGCGGCGGCCAGCCCCTGCGGGCCGGCGCGGGCGTGATCGGCGCCATCGGCGTGGCCGGCGGCGGCGGTCCGGAGAACGACGATGCCTGCGCCCTGGCCGCAGCGCAGTCCCTGCAACCCTGAGCCAGCCGGCTCGCACCCTTTCCCTCCGAAACCCCAACCTGGAGTCCCACCATGAACCCCAAGCACATCACCACCACCCTGATCTCGAGCCTGCTGATCGCCGGCGCATCGTCGGCCCTGGCCGCCGGCAGCCCCAACCCGTTGAGCGTCCATGTGCTGGACCTGCAGACCGGCCAGCCCAGCCCCGGCGTGACGGTGGACCTAGAGCAGCGCAGCGGATCGGGCTGGCAGCCCCTGGGCAGCGGAGTGACCGACGCGCAGGGCCGCATCCGTGCCCTGGTGCCGGAGCAACGGCTGGCCGGCTGGGGCGCAGGCGAGTACCGCGTGGTGTTCCGCACCGGCGCCTTCTACGCACGGCAGAAGCAGAGCACCTTCTTCCCGGAGATCCCGGTGGTGTTCACGGTGGACAGCGCCAGCCAGCACTACCACGTGCCGCTGCTGCTGAGCCCCTACGGCTTCTCGACCTACCGGGGCAACTGACCGCTCAGGCCGCCGGGTTCTCCACCAGCAGCGCGATGCCCTGGCCGCCGCCCACACAGGCCGAGGCCACGCCCCAGCGGGCACCGATGGCCTGGATCTGCCGGGCCACGGTGAGGGTGCAGCGCACGCCGGTGGCGGCCAGCGGATGGCCCAGGGCAATCGCCCCGCCGTGCACGTTCAGGCGCTCCAGGTCCAGGCCCAGCTCGCGGCCCACGGCCAGGGTCTGCGCGCCCTGGGCTTCGTTGATCTCGAAGCGGGCCACGTCGTCGAGCTTGAGGCCGGCGCGCTCCAGCAGCAGGCGGATGGCCGGGGCCGGGCCGATGCCCATGTGCGCCGGGTCCACGCCCACCACGGCGGCGGCCGCCAGCCGCGCCAGCGGGGCCTTGCCCCAGGCCCGCACCACATCACCGTGGGCCACCAGGGCGGCGGCGGCGGCGTCGGTCAGGGCCGAGCTGTTGCCACCGGTCTGCACGCCGTCCTTGAAGACGGTGCGCAGCTTGGCCAGCACCTCGGGCGGGGTGGGGCGGGGATGGGTGTCGCGGTCGGCCACGGTGGCCTTGCCGGCCAGGCGCAGCTGGCGCGGGCGGTGGCCTTCGAGCTCGAAGGTCTCGCCCGTCACCGGCACGATCTCGCCGGCCAGCCAGCCGCTGTCCTGCGCGGCGCAGGCGCGCGCGAACGACTGCGCGGCAAAGGCGTCCACGTCTTCCCGCGTGATGCCGTAGCGCTGCGCCAGGTTCTCGGCGGTGCGGATCATGTTGATGTCCACCGACGGGTCGGTCAGTGCCTCCCACATGTAGTCCTTGAAGCCGATGGGCGCGCCCAGCCGGAAGCCGCCCCGGTGGTCGAAGGCGGCGATCGGGTTGCGGGTCATGGATTCGGTGCCCACGAGCAGCGCGGTGGTGGCCACCCCGGCACCGATCTGCTCGCCGGCCTGGCGGAACAGCTCGAAGCCGGTGCCGCAGATGCGCTGCACCATGAGCGCCGGCACCACCTGCGGCACGCCGGCGTACAGGCCGATGTGGCGCGGCACATAGAACTGGTCGAAGCCGCCGGGGGCCATGTTGCCGGCCAGCACCGAGTCCACCTGCGCCGCCTCGATGCCGGTGCGTGCGAGCACCTCGCGGGCCACCTTGATGCCCAGGTCGATCGGGTTGGCGTCGGCGAAGGCCCCCATGTAATCGACCATCGGGGTGCGCACCCCGTCCAGCAGGAAGACGTCGGAGAAGGTCTGGAACTGGCCACGGCTCATGAATGGGTCCTCGGGGAGTTGCGGTACTCCCCGAGTGTATGCAGCCCGGTCGCCGGCCCCGGGCACGCGGGTGTCAGCGGAACACGCCGACGGCGTCCGCCAGCCGCTCGGCGCGCTGGGTCAGCGACGAGGCGGCGGCGGTGGACTGCTCCACCAGCGTGGCGTTCTGCTGGGTCACCTGATCGAGCTGCGTCACCGCGGCATTCACCTGGCCGATGCCGGTGACCTGCTCCTGGGTGGCGCGGCTGATGTCCCGGATCATGGTGGCCACCGACTGCGCGTCGTGCAGGATGGTCTGCATGGCCTCGCCGGCCTGCTGCGCCAGGTGGTGGCCCGACGCCACCCGGTCGTTGCTGTCGTGGATGAGCTGGCCGATCTCCTTGGCCGCCTGCGCGCTGCGCTGCGCCAGGTTGCGCACCTCGCCGGCCACCACCGCAAAGCCGCGGCCCTGCTCGCCGGCCCGCGCGGCTTCCACCGCCGCATTGAGCGCCAGGATGTTGGTCTGGAAGGCGATGCCGTCGATCAGGCTGGTGATCTCGGCGATGCGGCGCGAGCTGGCGCTGATCTCGCCCATGGTGCCCACCACCTGGGTCACGATCTGGCTGCCCTGCTCGGCCGCCTCGCTGGCCTTGGCGGCCATGCGGGTGGCTTCTTCGGCGGTGCGGCCGGTGCTGGCCACGGTGGCGTTCATCTCTTCCATGGAGGCGGCGGTTTCCTGCAGGCTCGATGCCGCCTGCTCGGTGCGCTCGCTCAGGTCGGCGTTGCCGGCCGCCATTTCCTGGCAGGACGCGCGCACGCCACCGGTCTGGGCGGCCACGTCGTCCAGCAGGGCCCGCAGGTTCAGGCCGGACTGGTTGACGGTGCGCAGCAGCATGCCGATCTCGTCCACCCGGTCGAGCTGCTCGTTGCTGCCGGGCTGGCCGGCGGCCACCGCCTGGGCCTGGCGCAGCACCTGCTGCACCGGGCCCACGATCTGGCGGTCCAGCCACCAGACCACCAGGCCGAAGGCCGCGCCGATCTGCGCGGTCAGGCCCAGGGCCTCGTCCATCGGATGGATGACGAAGCCCGCGCCCGACACCACGCCGAAAGCCGCCGTCATGGGCCACACGATGCGGCTGCGCAGCGAGGCGGTCTGCACCCACGACAGGCAGCGGCCCAGGCCGGTGCGGACGATGAGGCCCTTGTGGAATGCGCGCGATCCCTGCTCGCCGCGCACGAACTTCGCATACAGCTGCTCGGCCTGGCGCACCTCCTCGCGCGAGGGCCTGGTGCGCACCGACATGTAGCCGGTGAGCTGGCCGTCGCGCACCACCGGCGTGGCGTTGGCGCGCACCCAGTAGTGGTCGCCGTTCTTGCAGCGGTTCTTCACCAGGGCCGTCCACGACTGGCCGGACTTGAGCGTGGCCCACATGTCGGCAAAGGCCTCCTTGGGCATGTCCGGGTGGCGCACCAGGTTGTGCGGCTGACCGATGAGTTCGTCGGCGGTGAATCCGCTGACCGCCAGGAAGGACTCGTTGGCATACCGGACGTAACTCTGGGTGTCGGTGGTCGACAGCAGGGTTGCGTCGGCGGGGAACTCGAATTCACGCTGGGTGACAGGCAGGTTGGTGCGCATCGGGAACCTCCGGAAGAAGAACACCAGAACAACGGACGTGTCCCTTTTTCGACGGACGTGCATTTGTCTTGAACAAACTCGACAAGCGGCGTGAGGCATTCATCACGCCCCGGGCCTATGACCGTCATAGGCAATTTGTCATTGCCCCGCCAAAACCACCCCCCTAGACTGCCCCTTCGCCTCACCGGGCGATTCCCACCAACGACAAGGAGCCATGATGACAACCGAAACCAGATGCCCCTTCTCCGGCGCCGCCATCCCGGCCGCCGCCACCGGCCAGGCCCGCACCAACACCGACTGGTGGCCCAACCAGCTGCGCCTGGGCATCCTGCACCAGCACAGCCCCGCCTCGAACCCGATGGGCGAGGACTTCGATTACGCCAAGGCCTTCAAGGAACTCGACCTCGACGCCGTGGTCGCCGACCTCAAGGCCCTCATGACCGACTCCCAGGACTGGTGGCCGGCCGACTGGGGCCACTACGGCGGCCTGATGATCCGCATGGCCTGGCACGCTGCCGGCACCTACCGCATCTCCGACGGCCGCGGCGGCGCCGGCACCGGCAACCAGCGCTTCGCACCGCTCAACAGCTGGCCCGACAACGGCAACCTCGACAAGGCCCGCCGCCTGCTGTGGCCGATCAAGCAGAAGTACGGCAACCACCTCTCGTGGGCCGACCTGTTCATCCTGGCCGGCAACGTGGCCCTGGAATCCATGGGCTTCAAGACCTTCGGCTTTGCCGGCGGTCGTGAAGACATCTGGGCGCCCGAGGAAGACATCTACTGGGGTCCCGAATCCAAGTGGCTGGCCAGCAGCAAGGAGCCCGACAGCCGCTACTCCGGCGAGCGCATGCTCGACGACCCGCTGGGCGCGGTGCAGATGGGCCTGATCTATGTGAACCCGGAAGGCCCGGACGGCGTGCCCGACCCGGTGGCCTCCGGCCGCGACGTGCGCGAGACCTTCGCCCGCATGGCCATGAACGACGAGGAAACCGTGGCCCTGGTGGCCGGCGGCCACACCTTCGGCAAGGCCCACGGCGCGGGTGACCCGTCGCTGGTCGGCCCCGAGCCGGAAGGCGCCCCGATCGAGGAACAGGGCTTCGGCTGGATCAACCGCTTCGGCAGCGGCAAGGGTGTGCACACCACCACCAGCGGCATCGAAGGCGCCTGGAAGCCCAACCCCACGAAATGGGACAACGGCTACTTCGACATGCTGTTCGGCTACGAGTGGGAACTCACCAAGAGCCCGGCCGGCGCCCACCAGTGGACGCCCAAGAACTGCAAGCCCGAGCACCTGATCCCGGACGCGCACGACCCGAGCAAGAAGCACCCGCCCATGATGACCACCGCCGACCTGTCGCTGCGCATGGACCCGGCCTACGAGAAGATCTCGCGCCGCTTCCACCAGAACCCGGCCGAGTTCGCCGACGCCTTTGCCCGCGCCTGGTTCAAGCTGACCCACCGCGACATGGGTCCGCGCGCCCGGTACCTGGGCAAGCTGGTGCCCAAGGAAGTGCTGATCTGGCAGGACCCCGTGCCGCCGGTGGACCACCCCCTGGTCGACGAGAAGGACGTGGCCGCGCTCAAGGCGCAGGTGCTGGCCTCGGGCCTGACGGTGCAGCAGCTGGTGTCGGTGGCCTGGGCCTCGGCCTCGACCTTCCGCGGCAGCGACAAGCGCGGCGGCGCCAACGGTGCCCGCATCCGCCTGGCCCCGCAGAAGGACTGGGAAGCCAACCAGCCGGCCGAACTGGCCAAGGTGCTGGCCACGCTGGAGACCGTCCGCAGCGCCTTCAACGGCGCCCAGCCGGGCAGCAAGAAGATCTCGCTGGCCGACCTGATCGTGCTGGCCGGCAGCGCAGCGGTGGAAGCCGCCGCCAAGGCCGCCGGCGTGAACGTGACCGTGCCCTTCGCACCGGGCCGCACCGACGCCTTGCAGGAGCAGACCGACGTCGATTCCTTCGCGGTGCTCGAGCCGGTGGCCGATGGCTTCCGCAACTACGTCAAGCGCGGTCTGGAGGACTCGGTGGCCGAGCGCCTGATCGACAAGGCCCAGCTGCTGCAGCTCAGCGCCCCGGAAATGACGGCCCTGGTGGGCGGCATGCGCGCCCTGGGCATCACCGCCGCCGGCACCCGCCACGGCGTGTTCACCGACCGCCCGGGCGTGCTGTCGAACGACTTCTTCGTCAACCTGCTCGACATGCGCACCCAGTGGAAGAAGACCGCATCGGCGGGCGTGCTCGAAGGCCGTGACCGCAAGACCGGCGAAGTGCGCTACACCGGCACCGTGGTCGACCTGGTGTTCGGCTCCAACTCGCAGCTGCGCGCCCTGGCCGAGGTCTATGCCCAGAGCGACAACCGCGAGAAGTTCGTGCGCGACTTCGTGGCCGCCTGGGTCAAGGTCATGAACAACGACCGCTTCGATCTCGCCTGAAGGCGTCCGGCGTGCTCCCGGTGAGCCGCCGGAACATGGCGATGAAGGCCGAGGTGGAGGCATAGCCCAGGTCCTGGGCGATGGCCTCCACCGTCTGGCCCCCTTCCAGCAACGGCAGCGCCCGCGAGACCCGCAGGCGCTGCCGCCATTCGTTCAGGCCCATGCCCAGCCGGGCCTGGAACCGCCGGGCCAGCGTGCGTTCGGTGGTGTGCACCGTGCGCGCCCAGTCGGCCGCACTCCGGTTGTCCGCCGGGTCGGCCTGCAGGGCCAGCAGCACCGGGCTCAGCAGGGCGTCGTCGGTGGCCGGCAGCCAGGTCGGCAGCACCCGTGACTGCGCCAGTTCGTCCACCACCACCCGCAGCAGACGCTCCTGCGCCGCCGTGTAGGGCAGCACCGGCGAGGTGGCCTGCAGGCGCTCCAGCAGGCTGCGCAGCAGCGGGCTCACGCTGACCGCGCAGGCCTCGGCCGGCAGGGGCGGCAGGAGTTCGGGCGCGATGTAGACCGAGGCGTGGTGCGAGGCCTGCCGGTTCATGCCCCGGTGGCCCACCCCCGGGGGCAGCCACAGCCCGGCCTGCGGCGGCACCATGCACACGGTGCCGGTGAGCTCCACCTCCATCACGCCGCTGAAGGAATACACCAGCTCGCCCCAGCGGTGGCTGTGGCGCGGGTAGGTGGCGTCCGGCGGCAGGTCGGCCACCCGGAAGTGCACCGGGCAGGGCAGGGCTTCGGTGAAGTCGGGGCTGCTGACCTGCAGCGGGGCGGAACGTTGACGGGCGGGCGGCATGGCGTTGTCGGATTCTCGTTAGGTACCGCGCACCCGTCAAAGCCAGAATCGGCCGATGGACCACCGACAACCCCTGGACGGCCGCGCCACCGGCTTCATGCTGCTGCTGTGCCTGCTGTGGAGCGCGCAGCAGATCGTGCTCAAGGCGACGGCCGAGGACTTTTCCCCGGTGCTGCAGATCGCGGTGCGCTCCGGCATCGCCGCCGCCCTGGTGGGCCTGCTCATGGCCTGGCGCGGCGAGCGCCTGGACGTGTCCGGCGGCGTCTGGCAGCCGGGGGCGGCGGCCGGCGCGCTGTTCGCCCTGGAATACCTGCTGGTGGGCGAAGGGCTGCGCCACACCTCGGCCGCGCACATGATCGTCTTCCTCTACACCGCACCGGTGTTCGCGGCCCTGGGCCTCCACATGAAGCTGCCGTCGGAGCGGCTGGCGCCGCTGCAGTGGGCGGGCATTGCGCTGGCGTTTGCCGGCATCGCGCTGGCCTTCCTGGGGCGCGATGCCTCGATGCCCGGCGACTGGCGCCGCATGCTCTGGGGCGACGCGCTGGGCCTGCTGGCCGGCATGGCCTGGGGCGCCACCACGGTGGTCATCCGCACCACGAAGGTGGCGGCCCTGCCGGCCACCCAGACCCTGCTCTACCAGCTGCTGGGCGCCTTCGTGCTGCTGCTGCCGGCCGCCCTGCTGACGGGCCACACCACCTTCCGGCCCACGCCGGCGGTGCTGACCGGCCTGGCGTTCCAGGCGGTGGTGGTGAGCTTTGCCAGCTTCCTGCTGTGGTTCTGGCTGCTGCGGCACTACCTGGCGTCGCGCCTGGGTGTGTTTTCGTTTCTCACACCTGTGTTTGGCGTGCTGCTGGGGGCCTGGCTGCTGGCCGAGCCGATCGAGCCGGGTTTCCTGCTGGGGGCGCTGCTGGTGCTGGCCGGCGTGGTGCTGGTCAGCGGGCACGGCTGGATCAGCTCGCTGCGGGCGGGGCGCGCCGGACCCGACGGAACAGCCAGATCACGATCGTGAGATTGAGCAGGTTCCAGCCGATGCCGTTGATGAAGGCGGCCCGGTAACTGCCGGTGAGGTCGAACACCCAGCCCGAGAGCCAGCCGCCCAGCGCCATGCCCACCAGCGTGGCCATGATGACGGCGCCCACGCGGGCACCGGCCTCCTGCGGGTCGAAGTGCTCGCGCACGATGATGGCGTAGGCCGGCACGATGCCGCCCTGGAACAGGCCGAACAGCGCCGAGATGAGGTAGAGCGGCACCAGGCCGTCGAAGGGCAGGAACAGCAGCAGCGCCACGCCCTGCAGGGCCGAGCCCAGCAGCAGGGTGCGGATGCCGCCGATGCGGTCGCAGATGAGGCCCGAGACCAGCCGGCTCACGATGCCGCAGGCCAGCATGAGCGAGAGCATCTCGGCCCCGCGCGCGGCACCGAAACCCAGGTCGGTGCAGTAGGCCACGATGTGCACCTGCGGCATCGACATGGCCACGCAGCAGCCCACACCGGCCACGCACAGCAGCTGCTGGGCGCGCGCCGGTGACAGGCCGAAGGGCCGCTGGCGCTGCCCGGCGGACAGCACGCCGGCCGCACCGCTGACCGGCGCGGCCGGGGCCAGGGGCGGGCGCTGCCGCATCAGGAAGGACAGCAGGAACATGCCCAGCCCGCACACCACGCCCATCAGGATGTAGGTCTGGCGCCAGCCGATGGTGTCGATGCCGTGCTGCACGATGGGGGGCCACAGCGCGCCGGCGATGTAGTTGCCGCTGGCGCAGATGGCCACCGCGATGCCGCGCCGCCGGTTCCACCACAGTGCCGTGTCGGCCAGCAGCGGCGCAAAGGTGGACGAGCTGCCCAGCAGGCCCAGCAGCAGGCCGTGGGCCAGGCCGAAGCTCCAGATGCTGCCCGACAGGCCGGCCCACACGAAGCCGCCGGCCACCGCCACCGAACCCACCCACAGCACCGGCATGAGGCCGTGGCGGTCGGCCAGCCGGCCGGTGAAGATGCCCCCGATGCCCAGGCAGACCATCATCAGCGTGTAGGGCAGCGAGGCATCGGCCCGGCCCACGCCGAACTCGGCCTGCACCGCCGGCAGCACCACCGAGACCACGTACATGGCGCTGTTGCCCAGGGTCACCAGGCCCAGGGTGACCAGCAGGCGCCAGGCCGCGATGCGGGTGTCGATGACGGAGGGGTCGGCGCGCCGCACGGGCGCAGGGGGGGCGGCGGGGTTCATGGCCGCACGCTAGCGCAGCGCCTTGTCCGGCGCTGTCGCGCGGGTTCCGGCCATCCGGCTGCGGCACCCCCGCCGACCGTGCCAAACTCGACGGGTCGCCGACGCGGCCTCCCACCACCGCCCACCGCCCTGACCGCCGCCATGGAACACAACATCTCGCTCATCACCACCATCGCCGCCGGCTTCGGGCTGGCCCTGGTGCTGGGCGTGATCGCCACCCGCCTGAAGCTGCCGGCCCTGGTGGGCTACCTGCTGGCCGGCGTGGTGATCGGCCCCTTCACCCCGGGCTTCGTGGCCGATGCCGGTCTGGCCGCCCAGCTGGCCGAGATCGGCGTGATGCTGCTCATGTTCGGCGTGGGCCTGCACTTCTCGCTGGACGACCTGCTGGCGGTGCGCAAGATCGCCGTGCCCGGCGCGGTGGTGCAGATGCTGGTGGCCACCCTCATGGGTGTGGGCCTGGCCACCTGGTGGGGCTGGGGCATCGGTCAGGCGGTGGTGTTCGGTGTCTCGCTGTCGGTGGCCAGCACGGTGGTGCTGCTGCGCGCGCTGGAGAGCCTGGGCATCCTGGATTCGTACACCGGCCGCATTGCCGTGGGCTGGCTGGTGGTCGAAGACCTGGCCATGGTGCTGGTGCTGGTGCTGCTGCCGCCGCTGGCCGGTTACCTGGGCGGCACGCAGCCGGCGGCCGATGGCGTGCCGGTGTGGCAGACGCTGGGCAAGACGCTGCTGCAGGTGGCGGCCTTCGTGGCGCTGATGCTGGTGGTGGGGCGGAGGGTGTTCCCCTGGCTGCTGTGGCAGGTGGCGCGCACCGGTTCGCGCGAGCTGTTCACCCTGTGCGTGGTGGCCGCTGCGGTGGGCATTGCCTTCGGCTCGGCCGCGCTGTTCGGCGTGTCCTTTGCACTGGGCGCCTTCTTTGCCGGCATGGTGCTGCGCGAGTCCGAGTTCAGCCACCGGGCGGCCGAGGAGTCGCTGCCGCTGCGCGATGCGTTTGCGGTGCTGTTCTTCGTTTCGGTGGGCATGCTGTTCAACCCGGCCGTGCTGGTGGAGCAGCCGCTGCGGGTGGTGGGCGTGGTGCTGATCATCCTGGTGGGCAAGTCGGTGGCGGCCGCACTCCTGGTGCTGGCGCTGCGCTACCCGCTCAACACCGCACTCACCGTGTCGGCCAGCCTGGCGCAGATCGGCGAGTTCTCGTTCATCCTGGTCGGGCTGGGCGCCTCGCTGGGGCTGATGGACCCGGCCGGGCAGAGCCTGGTGCTGGCCGGTGCGCTCATTTCCATCGCACTCAATCCGCTGCTGTTCCGCGCCATCGCGCCGCTGCAGGCCTTCCTGCGGGAGAAGTCGGCCTATGTGCGCCGGCTCGAGGCCCGCGACGATCCGCTGGCCGAGCTGCCCATGACCACCGAGCAGCGCTTTCTGGCCCAGCAGGTGGTGCTGGTCGGTTACGGCCGGGTGGGCCGGCGCATCGCCCAGGCGCTGCAGGAAGCCGGCCAGCCCTTCGTGGTGGCCGAGCAGAACCGGGAACTGGTGGAGCGCCTGCGCGCGCAGGGCATGGCCGCCGTGTATGGCGACGCCGCCGAGCCGGCGGTGCTGATCCAGGCCCACATCGCGCATGCCCGCATGCTGGTGGTGGCCACACCCGATGCGCTGTCTGCCCAGCCCATGATCGAGACCGCCCGCACGCTCAACCCCGGCATCGAGGTGATCGTGCGTTCCCACAACGAAGAAGAGGCCGCGCAGCTGCGGGCCGCCGGGGCCGGCACCGTGTTCCTGGGCGAGGCCGAACTGGCCCGCGCCATGACGCAGCATGTGCTGACCCCGCCGGGCAGCCGCGGCGCCCAGCATGCCTGACACCGCCCCGACCCCGTCCGCACCCTCCGCAGCACCCTCCCCCGACACGGCCCGCACCCTGCCCCTGCTGCTGCTGGCCGCCCTGGCCAGCATGGCGGCCCAGCGCATCTGCGATGCGATGCTGCCCGAGCTCTCGCGCGAGTTCGGCGTGGGGCTGGCCGAAGCGGCCCGCACGGTGTCGGTGTTTGCCCTGGCCTACGGCCTGGCGCAGCTGTTCTATGGCCCGCTGGGCGACCGTTTCGGCAAGCTGCGGGTGCTGGTGGGTGCGGCGCTGCTGTGCGCCGCCGGCAGCCTGGCGGCGGTGTGGGCGGGCGGGCTGGATGCCCTGCTGGTCACGCGCCTGGTGGTGGGCCTGGGCGCCGCCGGCCTGATTCCGCTCGGGCTGGCCTGGGTGGGCGACCATGTGCCGTATGCCCGGCGGGCGGTGGCGCTGGCCCGCATCGGCCTGGGCATCACGCTGGGCATCCTGCTGGGTCAGGTGGCCGGCGGTCTGTTCGCCGACGGGCCCGGCTGGCGCTGGGGCTTTGCGGCCATGGCGCTGCTGTTCGCGGGCGTGGGCCTGTGGCTGGGTGCCGAGGTGCGGCGCCAGACGCGGACAGGCGTGCCGACCGGGGTGGTGGTGGCGCCCGCCGGCGGCCTGTGGCGGCTGTGGGGCGAGATCGTCACCGGGCGCTGGTCGCGCGTGGTGCTGGCGGTGGCGCTGGTCAACGGCTTCATCGGCTTCGGCGTGCCCGCCATCTGGGCGGCCCACCTGCACCAGGTGCAGGGGCTGAGCCTGTCGGTGGCCGGCGCGGTGGCGGCCTGCTACGGCCTGGGCGGCACGGCCTACATGCTGCTGGCCGGCCCGCTGTCGGCCCGGCTGGGCGAAACCGGCCTGGCCTGGACCGGGGGCACGCTGGTGACCGTCGGCTATGCGCTGATCGGCCTGCTGCCCGGCACCGTGGTGTCGCCGGTGGCCGCCACGCTGGCCGGGTTCGGCTTCTTCATGTTCCACAACACGCTGCAGCTCAATGCCACGCAGATGACGCCGCATGCGCGCGGCACGGCGGTGTCGCTGTTTGCGTGTGCCCTGTTCGTGGGCAATGCGGCCGGTGCGGCCAGCGCCGCCGCCCTGACCCCGGTGCTGGGCTCGGGCGCGGTGCTGGCCGGTGCCGGCGCGGTGTTCGGCGCGCTGGGCGCCTTCTTCGGCTGGGCGGTGCGCGCCGTCAGATGAGGGCCAGCGACATCCAGGGGAACACGGCCACCAGCAGCAGCACCAGCAGCATCACGCCCACGAAGGGCATGGCGCCGGCAAAGATGCTCTCCACCGAGACCTTGGGGTCGTTGAGTGTGGACTTGACGGTGAACACCGAGATGCCGAAGGGCGGGGTGAGCAGACCGATCTCCACCGCCAGCACGGTGAGCACGCCGAACTGGATCAGGTTGAAGCCGAGGTCGGCGGCGATCGGCACCGCCACCGGCGTCATGATCAGCAGGATGGAGCTGCTGTCCAGGATCATGCCCAGCAGCAGCAGGATCAGCACGTACACCAGCAGGAAGCCCCAGGGGCCGAAGCCGCTGTCCTGCACCAGGTCGCTGATGGCCACCGGCACGCCGGCCACCGACAGCATGCGGCTGTAGAAGCCTGCTGCCACCAGCAGGATCAGGATGCCCACCGACACCGCGCCGGTCTCGGTCAGCACGCGCCACAGATTGCCGCCGCCCAGCTTGCGCCGCAGGATGGCGATCACGAAGGCGCCGAAGGCCCCCACGCCGCCGGCCTCGGTGGGCGTGAAGAAGCCGCTGTACAGGCCACCCAGCACCAGCGCCACCAGCGCCGCAATCGGCACCAGCTTGCCCAGCATCTCGCCGGTGGTGAGCAGGCGGGCGGTGCTGCGTTCGGCCGCGATCTCGGCCTGCTTCTTCAGGTCGAACACCGCACCCGGCGCAAAGCGGGCCATGAGCATGATCATCACGGCGAACGCGATGGCCAGGAAGAAGCCCGGGATCACGCCGGCAATGAACAGGGTTCCGATGGACTGCTCGGCCAGCACGCCGTAGATGATCATCAGCAGGCTGGGCGGGATCATCATGCCCAGCACCGAGCTGCCGGCCACCGTGCCGGCGGCAAAGCTGGTGCGGTAGCCGTGGCGCACCATCTCGGGCACGGCCACGCGGGTGAACACCGCCGCCGAGGCGATGGACACGCCGGTCACGGCCGCGAACACGGTGTTGGCCGCCACCGTGGCCACGCCCAGGCCGCCGCGCACGCGCCGCAGCAGGGTTTCGGCCACGTCGAAGGTGTCCTTGCCCACGTTCGCTATGGAGACCAGCAGGCCCATGAGCACGAACAGCGGGATGGTGGCGAAGATGTAGTCGGCCACGCCGTTGTAGGCCGACAGGTAGAGCAGCCGCATGGCCATCTCCACGTCTTCGCGCATGAGCCAGATGCCGGCAAAGCCGACCGCCGTGAGGGCCACGGCGATGTGCAGGCCGATCAGCACCAGGAAGACCAGGGCCCCGATCAGGAGCCCGCCCAGGGCGAGTTCGCTCATGCCTGTGCTCCTTGCACCGAGGGCTGACGCAGCAGCGAGGGGATGCAGCCCAGGTAGGCCACGGCCGCCACGGCCGAGCCCATCACGATCAGGGCGCGGAACGGCCAGGTGACCACGGTGAGCACGCCTTGCACCCCCATGTATTCCTTGCTCTGGTAGGCCTCGACCAGCTCGGGCCAGGCGATGACGGCCAGCGCGGCGAACAGCAGCGCACCCACCACCACATTCAGCACGTCCAGCGCCTTGACGGCGGCGGTGGAACGGCGGGCGATGAACTGCAGCAGGAAGTCGCTGCGGGTCATGCGGCCGGAACACACGGCGGCGGCGAGCTGCAGGAACACGATGGATGCCACCGAGCGGGCGGCGAATTCGGCCACGCCGGTGATGGGCGCGTCGAAGAAGTTGCGGCCCAGCACGTCGGCCACCACCAGCAGCATCATGGCGAAGATCCAGACGGTGCCGATGGCCGCCAGCACGTTGGCCAGGCCCTGCAGGGGATTGGTGAGGCCGGCGACCGCAGGGGTTTCGCTGGCGAAGTCAGGTTCGTTGTGCACGGGTCACCCGGAAAGATGGGGTCAAAAAATCCGCCGCCGGCGCGCGGGCCGGACGGCGGAAGGGGGTCCCTGATGAATCGTTGTGCGGAAACAGGCGATCAGCGGTTCTGGGCTTCCCAGTCGCGCAGCGGCTTCACGCCACGGGCGCGCAGCTCGTCGAAGTAGGCCTTGAGCACCTGCTTGCCGGCGTCACCGGTGGTCTGCAGCCAGGGCGCCACCAGGTTGGGCAGGCCGTTGACCCACTTGGTCTTCTCGGCGGCGGGCAGGTCGGTGATCTGCAGGCCGGCGGCCTTCATGGTCTCCAGGGCGGCGGCGGCGGTCTTGGTGACGTGCTGGCCGTGGGCCTTGGAGGTGGCCTTGCCGGCCTGGATCATGGCGTCCTGCACTTCCTTGGGCAGCTTGTCGAAGAACTTCTTGTTCACCGCCACGCTGCCGAAGTACATGGCACCGATGTCGATGCGGGTCAGGTGCTTGGCCACCTCGTACACGCGGGCCGGGCCGATGCCGCTGGCGAACGACAGCGCGCCCTGGGTCACGCCGGTCTGGATGTTGGTGTAGTAGGTGGTGAGCGCGCCGTCGACCGGGGTGGCGCCGGTGTCGCGCAGCCAGTTGGCCGAGGTGCCCGGGGCGTTGATGCGCTTGTTCTTGAGCGCATCCATGTTGGTCACGGGGAAGTTGGCATAGATGTCGTAGCTGTCGGTGATCAGCGAGGACAGGGGCACCATGTTCTGGGCCGCCCAGCTGTCCTTGAGGGCCGGCACGGTGGCGTTGAGCTTGTCGAAGATCTCGATCAGCTGCTCGTGGTTGGTGGTGGCGAACGGGGTGAAGTAGGTCACGTTCTGCAGCGGCATGGCGGAGTTCTCCCACACCGTGCCGACCATGCCCACGTCCACGATGCCGTCGCGCACGGCGGCGCGGGTGTCGGTGAACTTGTAGAGCGTGCCGCCGTAGTTCTCGCGCCAGCGCACCTCGAACTTGCCGCCGCCTTCCTTGAGGATGCGGTCGACCTCCGGCTGGAAGGTCTCCTTCATGGCGTAGGCCCAGATGTTGGTCGTGGGGTGGCTGGAGCCGATGTTGACCGTGACGCGCTGCTGCGCGAAGGCCGAACCGGCTGCGACCGTGGCCCCGAGCGCGACCAGGCTGGCCATGGCGAATTTCGTGAACTTCATGTTGTCTCCTCGGTGGATGTCGTTGGCTGTGGGTTCAGCCGGGTTGGCATGACGCCGGTGTCCCCGCACCGGCCTTTTCGGACTCATCGTCGCCGGGCAGCGGCCTTGCGGGCGGGTGCCGGCCGGGCGGCATCGGCGGCAAACAGTTCGCGGCTGGCGATCAGGTAGGCACGGACCCGGTCGCGCACCAGGTCTTCGTCGTAGCCCTCGTGGCGGGCCTCGCTGTAGACGTCCTGCGCATAGATCCAGCGCCGCATGGTGATGTAGAAGAAGCCGCCGTGCAGGCCCATGAGCAGCTCCATCTCGCGCTCGCTGGGCCGGGCCCGGCTGACCACGCCCCGGAAGCGGCGCGTCTCGCGGATCAGGCGCGGGAACAGGCGCACCCGGAGCATGGCGAAGAAGCGGTCGGTGATGGTGTGGTCGGTCAGGCCCGAGAACACCAGGATGCGCACGAATTCCTTGGTCAGGGTGATGTTCACGTACTCGGCGTAGAACGCGGTGAACTTGTCCTCGACGCCGATGTCGGGGTCGTCCAGCAGGCTGTCCCATTCGGTGCGCCAGCGGCCCTCGAACACCTCCAGATAGACCCGATCCACCAGCGCCTGCTTGGTGGGGAAGTAGTGGTAGAGCAGGGCGTGGGTCACACCGATGCTGCGCGCCAGGTCGCGCAGCTGGCCGTCGAATCCGTGTTCGGCAAAGAAGGCGATGGCGCCGTCCAGGATCTGGCGCTCGCGCTCCGCCACGCCCATGCGCCGGCGGGCCGGAGCTTCCGGGGGTGAGGAATCGGCTTCCGCGACCGGGTCAGGGTTTGTCTGGATGCGCACGCTATTTACCGACAGGTCAATGATTCGTACCATTGTTAACCGCCTGGTAAACAAAAACACCGGTGAAAACCCGAGGATCGAGAACATGGAATTGACCGGAGACATCCTGATCGCCGCACCGCGCAACCGGGTGTGGGCAGGACTCAACGACCCCGAGGTGCTGGTGCGCTGCATCCCGGGCTGCGAGGCCATGGAGGCCACCAGCCCGACCGAGCGCACCGCCCGCGTCGCGGTGAAGGTGGGCCCGGTGCGGGCGCGCTTCGTGGGCCACATCCGCATGGTCGACGTGCGCGAGAACGAGGGCTGCACCCTGAACTTCGAAGGCTCGGGCGGTGCGGCCGGCATGGCCAAGGGCCACAGCCATGTGGTGCTGACCGACGAAGCCGAGGGCACCCGCCTGAGCTACACCACCCAGGCCTCGGTGGGCGGCAAGCTCGGCCAGGTGGGGGGCCGCATGATCGATGCGGCCGCCAAGCAGATGGCCGACCAGTTCTTTGCCGCCTTCAATGCCATCGTGGCCGCACCGGCGGCCCCCGAAGCGCCCGAGGCCGCCCAGGCCCGACCGCCTGCCGCCGCCGTGACGGGCGCTGCCGCCGGGCCGGCCTCCGAAGCCACCTCCGCTGCCGCCGCCGCGCCGGCACCGGCGGCACCGGCCCCGCAGGCCGCACCCGCCTTCACCCCGACCGTGGCCACCCGCCCCGCCGCCCCGGCACCGGCCGCCGTACCCGAGAGCCTGCGCGTGCTGTGGTTTGCCCTGGGCGCCCTGTCCACCGGCTTCGGCGTGTGGATCGCTTCCCTGTTCTGACTTCCTGAGGACCGCCCGATGAAAGCCGCTGCCTTCGATTACGTCAAACCCCGTTCGCTCGACGAGGTGCTGGCCCTGCTGCAGGAGCACGGCGACGACGCCCGCCTGCTCGCCGGTGGCCAGACCCTCATGGCCACGCTCAACATGCGGCTGTCGGAGCCGCGCCTGGTGATCGACATCACCGGCCTCGAGGCCCTGCGCGGCATCCGGGTGCAGGGCCACGTGCTGCGCATCGGCGCGCTGGCCACCCACACCGAGATCGAGCACAGCGATCTCGTGGCGCAGCACGCACCGCTGCTGAAGGCGGCGGCCCCGCACATTGCGCACCGCGCCATCCGCAACAGCGGCACCTGGGGCGGCTCGATCGCCTATGCCGACCCGGCCGCCGAGTGGCCGACCTGCCTGCTGGCCCTGGGCGGCACGGTGATCGCGCAGGGCCCGGACGGTGAACGCCGCATCGCGGCCGACGACTTCTTCCAGGGCCTGTACGCCACCGCGCTGGAGCCCGACGAGGTGCTGGTGGCCAGCGAGATCCCGCTGGCCGGTGCCGACCACTGGTTCGGCTTCCAGGAGCTGGCCCGCCGCCACGGCGACTACGCCATCGTCGGCATGGCCGCCACCGCCCGCCGGGACGGCGGCGTGCTGCGCCAGGTGCGCGTGGTGCTGCTGGGCGTGGACGCCACGCCGCTGCGCGCCTCCGCCGCCGAGGCGGTGCTGGAGGGCCAGACGCCCGATGCGGCCCGCATCGCGCAGGCGGTGCAGGCCCTGCGGGACTCCATCGACCCGCTGCCCGACCTGACCAACAGCCCCGAGACCAAACGGCACCTGGCCGGCGTGCTGCTGCAGCGCCTGTTCACCGGCGCCAGCGCCTGAGACCCCAAGGACATCACCATGGCAGACCTCCACACCATCCACCTCACCGTCAACGGTGAACGCCGCCAGTGCAGCGTGCAGCCCCGCACCCACCTGGTGGACTTCCTGCGCGAAGACCTCGGCCTCAAGGGCAGCCACCTGGGCTGCGAACACGGCGTCTGCGGTGCCTGCACCGTGGAGCTCAACGGCCACATCGTGCGCGGCTGCCTGACCCTGGCGGTGCAGGCCGACGGCGGCGAGGTGCAGACCATCGAAGGGGTGAGCCGCAGCGGCGTGATCCGCGACCTGCAGCAGGCCTTCGTGCGCCGCAACGCGCTGCAGTGCGGCTTCTGCACCTCGGGCATGCTGATGGCCGCCAAGGAGCTGGTCGAGACGCAGCCCCGCGCCACCCGCGCCGAGGTGCGCGAGTTCATTTCCGGCAACTACTGCCGCTGCACCGGCTACCACGCGATCGTGGACGCCATCTGCGAAGTGCTCGAACAACGGCTGCAACAACAGGAGGCCCAGGCATGAAACGCGACATCCTGAATCTGGAGCCCGGGGTGGAACAGCCCCGCCCGCTGAGCCCGGTCACCGAAGACCCGCGCTACATCGGCGCGACCGTGCCGCGCGGCGGCATCGAACGCCTGACCCAGGGCCTGGGCCAGTACATCGACGACATCGAGCTGCCGCGCATGGCCCATGTGGCCTTCTGGCGCAGCCCGGTGGCGCACATGCGCATCCGGAAGATCCACGCCGACCAGGCGCGTGCCATGACCGGCGTGCTGCTGGTGGCCGACGGCCACGACCTGGCCAAGGTGTGCAAGCCCTGGGTTGCGGTGCTGGGCCACCTGGCCGGCATGAAGTCGGCGCCGCAGTACCCGCTGGCTGTGGACCGCGCCTGCTGGCAGGGCGAGCCGGTGGTGGCGGTGGTGGCCGAGACCCGCGCCCAGGCCGAAGACGCGCTGGCGCTGATCACGGTCGACTGGGACGAGCTGCCCGCGGCCACCGAGATGTCGACCGCACTCGATCCGTCCACGCCCCTGATCCACCCCGAGCTGGGCGACAACCTGTGCTTCACCCGCAGCCTGGACTTGGGCGAGGTGGACCGGGTGTTCGCCGAGGCCGACGCGGTGGCCGAGATCGACTTCGAGTTCGGCCGCCACACCGGCGTGACGCTGGAGCCGCGCGCCCAGATCGCGCACTGGAACCCGGCCGAGCAGCGCCTGACGGTCTACCACTCGTTCCAGGCGCCGCACATGATGCAGGACCTCTATGGCCGCCAGTTCGACCTGCCGGCCAGCGCCATCCGCGTGATCTGCAAGGACGTGGGCGGCTCCTTCGGCATCAAGGTGCACGCCTACCCGGACGACTTCGCCACCGTGGCCCTGTCCATCCTGCTGGGCCGCCCGGTCAAGTTCGTGGCCGACCGGCTGGAGAGCTTCACCAGCGACATCCATGCCCGCCACCACGAGGTCAAGGCCCGCATTGCGGTCAACAAGACCGGCGAGATCCTGGGCTTCGACATGGTCGACCTCACCGGCATCGGCCCGTATTCGATGTTCCCGCGCACCAGCGCGATCGAGGGCAACCAGGTGGTCAACCTGGTGGGCGGCCCGTACAAGCACAAGCACTACCGGGCCAAGCTCAACGTGGTGTTCCAGAACAAGACACCGACCTGCCAGTACCGCGGCGTGGGCCACCCGATCGCCTGCGCGGTGACCGAGGCCCTGGTGGACCTGGCCGCGCAGAAGATCGGCATGGACCCGCTGCAGATCCGCGAGCTCAACGTCATCCCGGACGACGCCTACCCCACGGCCGGCGCCTCGGGCATCAAGCTGGAGATCCTGTCGCACCAGGCCAGCCTGAAGAAGCTGCGCGAGCTGATGAACTACGACGCGCTGCGTGCCGAGCAGGCCGCGCTGCGCAAGCAGGGCATCCACCGCGGCATCGGCTTTGCGACCGTGATCGAACTCACCAACCCCAGCGCCGCTTTCTATGGCGTGGGCGGTGCGCGCATCGCCTCGCAGGACGGCGCCACCGCGCGCCTGGACCCCGAAGGCGACGTCACCGTGCTGGTGGGCGTGGGCGAACAGGGCCAGGGCACCGAGGGCATCTACCGCCAGATCGCGGCCGACGCGGTGGGCGTGGACATCCAGAAGGTCAAGATCGTCACCGGCGACACCGACACCACCCCCTACGGCGGCGGCACCTGGGCGTCGCGCGGCGCCGGTGTGGGCGGCGAGGCGGTGCTGCTGGCCGGCCAGGCGCTGCGCGAGAACATCATCAAGGTGGCGGCCGTGATCCTCAAGCGGGACGGCAGCACCCTGGCGGTGCGGCGCGGCCGCATCGTGGACGCATCCACCGGCGAGGAGCTGCTGCCGCTGGCCGAGCTGGGGCGCATCGCCTACTTCCGCTCCGACACCCTGCCGGCCGACTTCACGCCCGAGCTGATGGTCACGCGCCACTATGCCCAGCGCGACTACCCCTTCATCTTCACCAACGGGGTGCAGGCCTCGTATGTGGAGGTCGACACCGACACCGGCTTCGTGAAGCTGCTCAAGCACTGGGCGGTGGAAGACTGCGGCCGGGTGCTCAACCCCATGCTGGTGGACGAGCAGATGCGCGGCGCCATCGTGCAGGGCATCGGCGGCGCGCTGTTCGAGGAATGCCTCTATGACCAGCAGGGCCTGATGGTCAACGCCAGCATGGCCGACTACCTGGTGCCCATGTCCGGCGAGATGCCCGACATCGAGGTCGCCCACGTGCAGACCCCCACCGCCAGCTCGAAACTGGGCGCCAAGGGCGCGGGCGAGGCCGGCACGGCCGGCGCGCCGGCGGCGGTGATGAACGCCATCAACGACGCCATCGCGCCGTTCGACGCGCATGTGTTCTCGCAGCCCATCACCCCCCAGAAGCTGCTGCGCGCGCTGGGCAAGGTGAGCTGAAGCGGCGCGGGGCTGGCACACTGCAGCCCCATGCCGCGACCGCCCCGCATCGACGTGGTGCGGCTGTGGACCCAGCGCCACGCCCACCACGACCTGCACCTGGCCGAGGACGGCCAGGGCCGCATCTGGCTGCGCCTGCGCGACCTGCGCCACTGGATGACCGGCCTGCCGCCGGATGCCGAGATGCTGCGCCGCCTGCCGGCGCAGCTGGCCCTGGCCGACGCCAGCCGTGAACCCTACATCGACACCGACGCGCTGGCGCTGCTGACCCGCAAGGTGCAGAACCCGGCCACCCTCAAGCTGCTGGCCTGGCTGGAGGCCAACGTGCTGCATCCTTCGCGGCGCCGCTCGGCAGCGGCGCCGCCAGCGCCGCGTGCGGTGCTGCCGCCGTGGTGGGCCGCCGGCATCGATCCGCGCTGGTGGTTCATCGCCCAGGGACGCTGGTCGCCGTGGCGTACCGCCTTCACCGGGCTGCTGATCGGCCTGGCGGGGCTGCTGGTGTCCCGGATGCTGGCCCTGCAGACCTGGGTGGTGGAAGGCAGCTATGGGCTGTGGCTGTGGCTGGCGGCCCTGACCGGGCTGTGGTGCACCGTCTGGTGCGGGGCCTGGGTGATCGGCAGCGTGCGCAGCGCCAGCCGCCATGCCGAGGCCGGCGATGGCCGCACCGCCTGGACGCCGCTGCTGCTGGGCCTGGGCGGTGCGCCGGTGCTGGCACTGGCGGCGGTGCTGGGTCTGGGCGGGCTGCTGCAGGCCGGGTGGTCCGCCGTGCGGGGCGAGGGCGCGGCATCGATCACGCCACTGACCGACGCCGACGGGCAGGTGCGGGCCCTGCGCATCAGCGGCACCCTGGGCATGGGCAGCACCCAGGCGCTGCGCGCTGCGCTGGCGGCCCACCCGCAGGTGCAGCGGCTGGAGATCCACAGCCCCGGCGGCCTGGTGACCGAGGGCCACGGCATGGCGCAGCTGGCGCTGCAGCGTGCACTCAACACCGAGGCGCGGGTGGCCTGCGAGGCGGCCTGCACCCTGGTGTTCGTGGCCGGCGACAAACGCCTGCTCGCGCGCGAGGCCAGCCTGGGCTTCGGCGGCCTGATGCCCTCGCTGGCCCCGGTGGTGGCCGACTTCTACCGCCAGCGCGGCGTGCCGGAAGACTTTGTGCAGCAGGCGCTGGGCCGGCGCAGCTGGCAGCCGGTGGCCACCCCGGCCAGCACGGCGGTGGCGGCCGGCCTGGCGCAGGCCGCGCCCTGAGCCCCTCGACGGCCGGGGCCTCCGCATCGGTTACAACCGCCGGATGTCTGCTTCCCTGATCGGCGTCATCGACTTCGAGACCACCGGCATTTCCAGCGCCGGTGGCGACCGGGCCACCGAGGTGGCCATCGTGCTGACCGAGCGCGGGCGGGTGGTCGACCGCTTCCAGAGCCTCATGAACGGCGGGGTGCCGGTCAACAGCTTCGTCACGCAGCTCACCGGCATCACCAACGCCATGGTGCGTGCCGCGCCGCCGGCGGCCGAGGTGATGCGCGAGGCCGCCCGCTTCGTGGGCGACGCCCCGCTGGTGGCGCACAACGCCGGGTTCGATCAGCGGTTCTGGCGCAGCGAACTGGCCCATGCCGGCGTGCCGGCGCCGCATCCGTTCGCCTGCACCGTGCTGCTGTCGCGCCGGCTCTACCCCGAGGCCCCGGCCCACAAGCTGGGCGTGCTGGCCGACTGGCTGGGCCTGCCGCGCAGCGGGCGTGCCCACCGGGCCCTGGCCGATGCCGAGGTGACGGCCGAGCTGCTGGCCCGGCTGCGCCACGACCTGATGCAGCGCCACCGCCTGCCCGAACCCGACCATGCCCTGCTGCAGACCCTGCAGCGCTGTCAGAAAGCCCAGCTGCCGCGTGTGCTGCAATCGCTGGCCACGGCCGACACCTGAAGCCGGTCGCACACCCCGAATCCCGAACGCCCCGAGCCCACCATGTCCCCGACACCCAACCCCGGCACCCACGACACCACCCGCATCGACGACCTGCGCATCCGCGCCGTGCGACCCCTGATCACCCCGGCCCTGCTGGAAGAAAGCCTGCCGGTCACCGACGCGGTGCAGGCCACGGTGGAAGCCAGCCGGCAGGCGATTGCCCGGGTGCTGCACGGGCAGGACGACCGGCTGATCGTGGTGGTGGGACCGTGCTCCATCCACGACCACGACCAGGCCATGGAATACGCCCGCCGGCTGCAGGCCGAGGTGCCGCGCCTGCAGGACGCGCTCATCCCGGTGATGCGGGTGTATTTCGAGAAGCCGCGCACCACGGTCGGCTGGAAGGGCTACATCAACGACCCGCACCTCGACGGCAGCTTCGCCATCAACGAGGGCCTGCGCATGGCGCGCCAGCTGCTGCTCGACGTGGTGTCGCTGGGCCTGCCGGTGGGCACCGAGTTCCTGGACCTGCTGAGCCCGCAGTTCACCAGCGACCTGGTGAGCTGGGCCGCCATCGGCGCACGCACCACCGAAAGCCAGAGCCACCGCCAGCTCGCCAGCGGCCTGAGCTGCCCGGTGGGTTTCAAGAACGGGACCGACGGCGGGGTGAAGGTGGCGGCCGACGCGCTGCTGGCCGCGCGGGCCGAGCACGCCTTCATGGGCATGACCAAGATGGGCCAGGCGGCCATCTTCGAGACCCGGGGCAATCAGGACACGCATGTGATCCTGCGCGGCGGATCGAAACCGAACTACGGCGCGTCCGACGTGGAGGCCGCCTGCGCCCTGCTGCGCAGCAACGGCCTGCGCGAGCAGGTGATGATCGATGTGTCGCATGCCAACAGCAGCAAGCAGCATGCGCGGCAGGTGCTGGTGGCCGGCGAGGTGGCCGACCAGATCGCCGGCGGTGATCGGCGAATCACGGGTGTGATGATCGAGAGCCACCTGCACGAGGGCCGGCAGGACATCGTGGCCGGCCAGCCGCTGCGCCACGGCGTGAGCGTGACCGACGCCTGCATCGCGTGGGAGCAGACGGTGCCGGTGCTCGAGAGGCTGGCGCAGGCGGTGCGCCAGCGCCGGGGGCGCTGAAGGCTCAGCGCCGGCAGGGCATCAGCGCGGCTTGCGCGGCGCCATCGGGGCGCGGCCTTCGATGTGGCGGAAGTTGATGCGGCCCTTGGTCAGGTCGTAGGGCGAGAGTTCCAGCGAGACCCGGTCACCCGCCAGGATGCGGATGTGGTTCTTCTTCATCTTGCCCGCCGAATAGGCGATCAGCTGGTGACCGTTGTCCAGCGTGACGCGAAAGCGGGTGTCGGGCAGCACCTCGTTGACGATGCCCATCATGTCGATCAGTTCTTCCTTGGCCATGGTGTGGCTCCTTTCGATCGTGGTTCTTCAATACGGCAGGGTCTGGCGCAGGCCGGCGGCCTGCACCCAGTCCCGGCCCTGCTCGATGGCATAGCGCTCGGCGGCGTCCGGCGTCGGGAATGCGGTGTCGAACCGCACCAGGCGCCCGGTGGACGCGCTGCCGCGTCCGCTGGCAATGCTCAGCAGCGCCGCAAAGCGGCCGCCGGGCAGGGGGCGGGACGTGCCGGCAATCCGGTAGCGTCCCAGGGTCAGGGGCAGTGCGGTCATCGGCACTGCCAGGGAAAAGTCGTTCATCAGCAAAGGTCTTCCCGGGCGTCGGGGCCGGTCGATGCCGGCCTTCGGAACAGGCCCGTCGGGTTCAGGTGGCAGCCCCAGAGCCGGGGTCCGTCGGACCGGTGCATGACGGAAACGTCGACCGGCCCGGCAGGTGGTGCCACGTGGCCGTGAGAAGACCGTATGGCTCGCCTTGACGGGGCACGACTGCGGGGCAGGGACCGGCGTGGCGCCGGTGCGGCCTGCGGCGCCGATGCACGGGGGCACGGGCGCGGTGGCCGAGAGTCGTTCAAGGCAAGCGGCTAATGTAACACGCCGGGCATCACCGGCGGTGATGCGGGCGCGACGCCCCACCCACCCGTTCAGGAGCGCTCCGGCAGTTCGATCTTGACCTCCAGCACGTCCAGGTTGTCCTGGCGCTCCAGCTGGACCTTGATGTCGTCCGGGTTGATCTTGATGTACTTGCCGATCACCGCCACCAGTTCGCGCTGCAGCGCAGGCAGGTAGTCGGGCTCGGCGGCACTGCGGCCGCTGCGCTCGTGCGCCAGGATGATCTGCAGCCGCTCCTTGGCCACACTGGCGGTCTTCTTCTTCTCGCCCAACAGGAAGGACAGGAACGACATGGGTCATTTCCCTCCGAACAGGCGCTTGAAGAACCCGACCTTTTCGGCCTCGACGAAGCGCAGCGGCTTGTCCTGGCCCAGGAAGCGGTCGATCACGTCGCCATAGGCCTCGGCCACGTCGGTGCCCTTGAGGTGGATGGCCGGCGTGCCCTGGTTGGACGCGGTCAGCACGTTCTCGCTCTCGGGAATGACACCGATCAGGCGGATGCGCAGGATGTCCTGGATGTCCTCCAGGCTGAGCATCTGGCCTTCGGCCACCCGGCCAGGGTTGTAGCGGGTGATCAGCAGGTGTTCCTTGATGGGGTCCTTGCCTTCGATGGCGCGCTGGGTCTTGCTGCCCAGCATGCCCAGGATGCGGTCGGAATCGCGCACGCTGGAGACCTCGGGGTTGGTCACCACCAGCGCCTCGTCGGCGTAGTGCATGGCCATCAGCGCACCGGTCTCGATGCCGGCCGGCGAATCGCACACGATGTACTCGAAGCCCATGGCGGCCAGGTCATCGAGCACCTTCTTGACGCCGTCCTGGGTGAGGGCGTCCTTGTCGCGGGTCTGGCTGGCGGCCAGGATGAACAGGTTGTCGCACTGCTTGTCCTTGATCAGGGCCTGGTTCAGGTTGGCCTCGCCATGGATCACGTTGATCAGGTCGTAGACCACGCGGCGTTCACAGCCCATGATCAGGTCGAGGTTGCGCAGGCCGACATCGAAGTCGATGACGGCGGTCTTGTGGCCGCGCAGGGCCAGGCCGGAGGCGAAGCTGGCGCTGGTCGTGGTCTTGCCCACGCCGCCTTTGCCGGAAGTGACGACAACGATCTTGGTCATGCGGAAATGTCCTCAGGGGGTCGGTGGATCAGTGGAAGGGGGGGGGGTCAGGCGGACAGGGGTTCGATCACCAGCCGGTCGCCATCGGGGCCGGCATCGAGCCGGATCTGGGCCGGGCGGTTGTGGATGGTCTCGGGCAACGGCACTTCACTGGTGCGGTAAATGCCTGCGATGGAGATGAGTTCGGGTGCCATGGCCAGCGCAAAGATGCGGGCGTCGCCCATGCCCCGGGCTCCGGCAATCGCCTTGCCACGCAGCGGCGCGTACACATGGATGTGGCCGTCGGCGATGACCTCGGCCCCGGGATTGACCATGGCCATGACCACCAGATCGCGGCCGCGGGCATAGACCTGCTGGCCCGAACGCAGCGGCCGGTCGATCACCAGGGCACCCGGCGGCACGGGCGCCGGCTCCGCGGCCGGCGCTGCAACCGGGGCCTGTGCGGTGGACGCCGCGGCGGCGGGGGCCTGGCTGCGGGCCATCACCGCGTCCGGTGCCGCCACCAGGCCGGCGGCCAGGGCCTGGGCCATCTGGGCCTCGCTGCCGCCGCGCACCGCCAGCGGACGCAGCTGGTGCCGCTCCAGCAGGGGCAGCAGCGTGCCGAAGTCCAGGGCCGCCTCCGGCGCGACCGCCTGCAGGGGCTGCAAATCGATCAGGGTGTTCTCGCCCTCGAAGAAACCGGGCATGTCGCCATAGCGCTGGTCCAGTTCGGCCGCCAGAAGGGTCAGATCGGGGGATTTGAGCAGCAGGGCCACCAGCGAGAGGTGGGCACTCTTGATCTCGAACGTGGCCGGCGCATGGCCGGCAAGGGCCAGTGACATGAAGGAAATTGAACAGTGTTGAAACCGGCGGGGCCGAAGGGGTCGATCTTAAACGCCGCCTGTGGCGGCACCGGCGCCCGATCTGGCACAAAGCTGTGAATAAGTTTTCAACAAGTATCAGGTTATCCACAACATGTGGATGAATGGGCCGGTTATCCCCAATCGGCGGCGCCGGCAACCGGGTGCTCCCCACAGGGTTGTCGGTGCTGCAACTCCTTGCGGCCCAAGGAAAAAGGGCGCTTGTCCACACGGACAGGCGCCCTCTACTACGACTACGAATTCAAGAAATAAGACTACAGAAGGAATACTACCTTCAACCTTTCGGCCCTTTTTCCGGTGCCGGGTGGCCCGGACCGTGGCCATGCCGGTGGTGCGGCTTCGTGCCGGTGCGCATGAAGCCGGGCACGGTGTCCTGGTCGAAGACGCGCTGCTGGCTGGGGTTGAGCGCCTGGTAGAACGACAGCGTCGCTTCCATGCGCTGCTGCTGGGCGGTCTGGCGCTCGGCCTGCCAGGCTTTCATGCGTTCGATGCGCTGGGGCGTGGTCATGGCGGCGAAATCCGGTCGCTCGCCCTGTGGGCCATCGGCCTGGCGCTGCGGCGGCGTCATGCGGGCCTGGAAGGCGCGCCAGGCCGGTTCCTGTTCGGGTGTGAGCTGCAGGCGGGTCCTGAGCTGCTCCATGCGCTGCTGGTGGCGCTCGGCCATGCGCGCACGGTGCTGCTCCATGCGGGCCTGGCGATCGGCCTGCTGATCGGCCCGGGCCGCTGCCGGTGGCGCCGATGGGGGCTGGGGGGTCTGGGCTGCCGCCATCAGGCTGGTGGTCGCCAGCACGGCGGCCAGGGCGGTGGTGCGCAGGAAGGAAGGGTGGCGGGACATGGCGTTCTCCGTTGAAAGGACAGGAACGCCAGTCTGGTGGCCGGCCATGAAGCGCCCATGGCCGGCGGGTTGCCGCGGCGTAAAGCCGGGCAGGAGGTCGGTCAGGCGACCGCGTAGCCTTCTTCGCGGATGGCGGTCTTGAGTGCATCGGCAGCGGCCGTGCTGTTCACCGCCACACGGCCTTGTGGCCGGTCGATCTGCACCTGCGCCTGGGGATCGACCTGACGGATCGCCTGCTGCACCGCTTTCTCGCAATGGCCGCAGGTCATGCCCTGCACTTGAAACACGTGTTCCATGGGTTGCTCCTGTAAGGTTCCGGTGGCGCCATTGTCCGATGCCGCGGCTTATGCTGGCGCCATGAACGCGTCGACCGACACCCTCACCGCTGCCACGGCCGAAGCCGTCGAGACCTCTTCGCTGGACGTCGGCATCGGCGGCATGACCTGCGCCTCCTGTGTGACCCGGGTGGAAAAAGCCCTCAACCGGCTGCCCGGCGTGAGCGGCGCAGCGGTCAACCTGGCCACCGAATCGGCCCGGGTCACCGTCCAGGGGCTGGATCGCGCCGAAGCGCTGGCCCGCATCAGCCGCGCGGTGCGCGATGCCGGCTACGAGCCGCGCCGTCCCCAGGCCATGGACGATGCACCCCCCACCGGCTGGCTGGGCCTGCCCCGGGACGCCTGGCCGGTGCTGCTGGCGGCCCTGTTGTCGCTGCCGCTGGTGCTGCCCATGGCGGGCGATCTGGCCGGACGGCACTGGATGCTGCCGGCCTGGCTGCAGTTCGTGCTGGCCACGCCGGTGCAGTTCGTGCTGGGCGCGCGTTTCTACCGGGCCGGCTGGCACGCCTTGAAGGCCGGCAGCGGCAACATGGAACTGCTGGTGGCCATCGGCACCACGGCGGGCTGGGCCCTGTCCACCTGGTTGTGGTGGCGCGCCGGTCCGGGCGACATGGTGCACCTGTACTTCGAGGGTTCGGCGGTGGTCATCACCCTGGTGCTGCTGGGCAAGTGGCTGGAGGCCCGGGCCCGCCGCCAGACCACCGAGGCGATCCGTGCGCTGCATGCCCTGCGCCCGGAGGTGGCCCACCTGATGCCCGACGGCGTGAAACGCGAGGCCATGACCGATGTGCCGGTGGACGAGCTGCTGCCCGGGGATGTGATCCGCGTGCTGCCGGGCGAACGTTTTGCGGCCGACGGCACCGTGGTGACCGGCCAGACCCAGGCCGACGAGTCCATGCTCACCGGTGAAGCCATGCCGGTGGCCAAGGCACCCGGCGATGGCGTGACCGGCGGGGCGCTCAATGGCGACGGCGTGGTGGAGGTGCGGGTGCGGGCGGTGGGCGCCCAGAGCGTGCTGGCCCGCATCATCGGTCTGGTGCAGGACGCGCAGGCCGGCAAGGCACCGGTGCAGCGCCTGGTGGACCGGGTGGCAGCGGTGTTCGTGCCGGTGGTGGTGCTGCTGGCCCTCATCACCCTGGGCGGCTGGCTGTGGCAGGGTGCAGCGGTGGAGGAGGCCCTGCTGCATGCGGTGGCGGTGCTGGTCATTGCCTGCCCCTGTGCGCTGGGGCTGGCCACGCCGGCGGCCATCATGGCCGGTACCGGTGTGGCGGCCCGCCACGGCATCCTGATCAAGGATGTGCAGGCGCTCGAGGTGGCGCACCGGGTGGACACCGTGGCCTTCGACAAGACCGGCACCCTGACCCAGGGCCGGCCCAAGCTGCAGCTGATCGAGGCACGCGCCGGGGTGGACGAGCTGTCGGTGCTGCGCGTGGCGGCCTGCCTGCAGGAGCAGAGCGCGCACCCGCTGGCCCAGGCCGTGGTGCGGGCCGCGCGCGATCAGGGCCTGACCTGGCAGCCCGGCGATGCCGAGGCGGTGCAGTCGGTCACCGGCCGCGGTTCTCAGGGCCGGGTGCAGGGCACCGAACTGGCCCTGGGCAGCCTGCGCTGGATGGGCGAGCTGGCGGTGGACCTGGGTCCGCTGGCCGCGGTGGCGGCCGCATCGCAGGCGCAGGGCCATTCGGTGTCGGTGCTGGCCAGCCGTTCGGTGGCGGGCTGGAGCGTGCTGGCGGTGCTGGCTTTCGGTGACGAACCCAAGCCGGGTTCGGCACCGGCCCTGGCCGAACTGCGCCGGCGCGGTCTGCGGCTGTTCATGGTGTCGGGCGACAACCGGGGGGCCGCCGAGTCCATGGCGCGCCGCCTGGGCCTGAACCCGGAGGCGGGCGAGGTGCTGGCCGAGGTGCTGCCCGGCGACAAGGCGGCCATCGTGCAGCGGCTGCGGCAGGACGTTGGCGGGGCCACCCGTGTGGTGGCCATGGTGGGCGATGGCGTGAACGATGCGCCGGCCCTGGCGGCCGCCGACGTGGGCATGGCCATGGGCCACGGCGAGGGCGCCAGTTCGGATGTGGCCATGCATGCGGCCGGCATCACGCTGATGCGGGGCGACCCGCTGCTGGTGGCCGCGGCCCTGGACATCTCGCGCCGCACGGTGAGCAAGATCCGCCAGAACCTGTTCTGGGCCTTTGCGTACAACGTGGCCGGCATACCGCTGGCGGCCCTGGGCTATCTGAGCCCGGTGGTGGCGGGGGCGGCCATGGCGCTGAGTTCGGTCAGCGTCCTGTCCAATGCGCTGCTGCTCAAGCGCTGGAAGCCCCCACAGTCCCCCGATCGGTCGGCCTGATCAGGCCAGCGCGGACAGCAGATCGTCGAACACGTCGAGCAGCCGCTGCACATCGGCCGGCGTGGTGGCGGGCGACACCAGCATCATGCTGTGGAAGGGCGTGAGCAGCACGCCCCGGTTGAGCATGAACAGGTGCGTCAGGGCTTCGAGTTCGGACTGCGCATGGTCGCGCACGTCCTGCGCATCACGGGGGGTGTGGTCCATGAACTGCAGCTCCATGCGGGCGCCCAGCCGGGTCACGGTCCAGGGTCGGCCGGCGCTGCGGATGCGCTGCATCAGGCCGTGCTCCAGCTGCGCGGCCACCGCCAGCATGTGGCGGTAGTGGCCCTCGGTGTGCAGGTGGGTCAGGGCCGCATCGAGCGCGGCCAGCGTCAGCGCATTGCCGGCCAGGGTGGTGCCGATGCCGCTGTGGCCGTCGGGGGCGGCTTCCTTGGCCTGGGTCATGCGGCGGGCCAGTTCGTCGGTGAAGCCATACACCGCACACGGCAGGCCGCCGGCCACCGCCTTGCCCACCACCAGCAGGTCCGGATCAAGCCCGTGCTGCCGGGCATAGCCCCCCAGCGCGGTGGAGACGGTGTGGGTCTCGTCCATCACGAACAGCGTGCCGTGACGGCGGCAGAGCTCGCGCGCTGCCGGCCAGTAACCGTCATGCGGCGGCACCAGGCCGAAGTTGGTGAGCGCCGGTTCGGCCAGCAGCACCGCCACGTCGCCGGGGGCCAGCGCGGCCTCCAGTGCGGCCAGGTCGTTGAACGGCACCACCCGGGTGAACTCGGCATGGTTGTGCACCTGGCCCAGCACCGACGCCCGGGGCAGGGTGCGGCCGGTGGCCGGGTCCATGTCCACCAGCGTGTCGTCCACCGCGCCGTGGTAGCAGCCGTCAAACACCAGCAGCACCGGCCGGCGGGTGACGCCGCGTGCCCAGCGCAGCACGAACCGGTTGGCGTCGCTGGCGCTCAATGCCATCTGCCACTGCGGCAGACCGAAGACCCGTTGCAAGGCCTCACCCACGGCCACGCTACGGGTGGAGGGCAGCATGCAGGTCAGGCCCTGCGCGGCCTGAGCGGCGATGGCCCGGGCCAGCGGCGCCGGGCTGTGACCGAACATGGCACCGGTGTCGCCCAGGCAGAAGTCGGTGTAAGTCAGGCTGTCCGCGCAGGTGAGCGTGACGCCCTGCGCCCGTTCCACCGCCAGGGTGGCCGGGCTGGGCCAGTCGCGCATCCAGTGCAGCGGCACGCCGAACAGGTAGTGCCGGCGCGCGGCGGCGGCCTGGGCCATGGAGGCCGGGTGCCGGCGGATGAAGGTGTCGCGTTCCTGCTGTTGCAGGGACTGCAGGCGCCCGGCGTCGACCGGGCCGCCTGCCGGGGTGTGGGGGGCGGTAGTGCAGGCCATGCCGAAAACTGTAAGACGGCTCGGGCATTGCCAGGCCGTCGGGTCCCCAGTGGTTGGCCCTGTTCCGGCCGAATTGGCCCTGCCCCGCCAGCGGGCGACAATGCGGCGCCATGGACACCCGGGTCACCCTTCCTCCGCCACCACCGCCAGCGGCCGACAGCGAGTCCCTGCTGCCGCTGGCCATGGCCTTGTCGTTGGGCGCGGCGGTGTCGCTGGGCATCACCCGCTTTGCCTATGGCCTGCTGCTGCCGCCCATGCGCGACGACCTGGGCTGGAGCTTCACCCTGGCCGGGGGCATGAACACCGCCAATGCGCTGGGCTACCTGCTCGGTGCGCTGGCCACACCGCTGCTGCTGCGCTTTCTCAGCCCGGCGCGCCTGATGCTGGTCGGCTCGGCGCTGGCCACGCTGTTCATGCTGGCCAGCGGCTTCTTCGTGGATGCGCTGCCCCTTCTGCTGCAGCGCCTCTTGGCCGGGGTGGCCAGTGCCTTCGTCTTCATCACCGGTGGCCTGCTGGCCGCCCGGCTGGGCGCGCGCGATGCCCGCCGCAGCGGCCTGTTGCTGGGGCTGTACTACGGCGGCACCGGGCTGGGCATCGTGGCCTCGGCCCTGCTGGTGCCGCCGGTGCTGCAGGCGGCTTCCGGCGTGCCGCACGGCTGGGCCTGGGCCTGGTGGATGCTGGCCGGTCTGTGCCTGCTGGCCACGGTCGGACTGGTCTGGCCCGCCCGTGTGCTGGGGCGCCATGCACCGCCGCCGGCACCGCCGGCCAGCGGTGCGGTGCCCCGGGTGTTCCGCTGGCGCGACTTCCGGCCGGCGCTGCTGGGTTACGGCTGCTTCGGCATCGGCTACATCGGCTACATGACCTTCGTGATCGCGCTGCTGCGTGAACAGGGCCGCACGCCCCTGACCATCACCGTGTTCTATGCCCTGCTGGGCCTGGCGGTCATGGCGTCTTCGCGGCTGTGGGCCGGCCTGCTGGACCGCCACCGCGACGGCCAGCCGCTGGCCCGCCTGAATGCCCTGCTCGGTCTGGCCTGTGTGCTGCCGGCGTTGACGAGTTCGGTCCCGCTGGCCCTGGTTTCGGGCCTGCTGTTCGGCGGGGTGTTCCTGTCGGTGGTGGCCTCCACCACCGCACTGGTGCGGCACAACCTGCCGCCGGCGCAATGGGCGGCGGGCATCAGTGCCTTCACGACCGTGTTTGCGGCCGGTCAGATCGTGGGGCCGACGGTGGTCGGCTTCATTGCGGACGGTCCGGGCGGTCTGGCGCTGGGCCTGGGTGTGTCGGCCGTGGTGCTGTGGGCGGGCGCGGTGCTGGCGCTGCGCCAGCGCGCGTGGTGAGCGGAGCAGCGGGCATGCGGCGCAAGATCTGGCTGATCGCGGGCGTGTCGGGCCTGTTGCTGGCCGCGGCCGGTGCGGCCGGGTTGTCGCACTGGCTGGGCAGCGACGATTTCCGGTTGCGGGTGCAGGCCCTAGCCAGCGATGCGGTGGGTGCACCGGTGGCCATGCAGCGCATCCACCTGGATTTCCGGCCCTGGCCGGCGGTGGGCATCGATGGCCTGGTGATCGGCCCCGCGGTGGTCGAAAACCCGCGCCAGAAACCCCGACCGGCCCCGGCCCCGGTGACGGTGGGCCGCCTGGCGCTGCAGCCGGATTACGCCGCCTTGCTGGGTGGGCGCTTCCGGCTGGCCATCCTGCATGTGGACGACGCCGTGCTGCCACAAGGCGCGTTGCTGGCCCTGTCGGCCGTGACCCGGCAGCGCGAGGCCACCGACACCCCCGCGCCCGACACCCTGCCCGATGCGGCCCTGCTGCCGCGCGAGGTGCGGCTGCAGCGCCTGAGCTGGATCAGCCTGGAAGGGGTGCGCCACACGGTCGATGCCGATCTGGCGCTCTCCCCGGACGGCTGGCCGCAACAGGCGGGCGTGCAGGTGCTCGAGGGCCCCTACCGCCAGACCCGCCTGGAGCTCGAGCGGCAGGCGGCTGCCGAGGGCGCATCGCATGCCTGGCAGCTCTCGGCCCGGATCGGGGGCGGCACCGTCAGTGGCCCCTTGCGCTGGACACCGGTGCCGATCGAGGCCGGGGCCCCCGCCGACCGGCCGCCGGTGTGGCAGGTGCAGGGCGATCTGGTCACCCGGCAGGTGGAGGTGTCGGCGCTCACCGTGCCCAGCCGCACCCTGAGCGGCCGCCTGCAGGCCACCACCGCGCTCTCGGCGCGGGTCGATCCGGCGGCCGGCACCGAGGCGCTGCTGCGCTCGCTGCGCACCCAGACCCGCTTCCAGATCGACGGTGCGGTGCTGCACGGCGTCGACCTGGCCAGGGCGGTGACCACCGTGGGCCTGTCGCGCGGAGGCGAGACCCCGCTCGACACCCTGGCCGGACAGGTGAACACGCGCGGTGCCGCCATCGAGCTGCAGAACCTGGTGGCCACCTCGGGCGTGCTGGCGGCCACCGGCGACGTGGCCATCTCGCCGGCCCGGGCGCTGTCGGGTCGCGTGCGGGTGGACATGACCCGTGGCGCCGGCAGCGGCACCCTGGGCGTGCCGCTGGCGGTGGGCGGCACGCTGGACGATCCCTCGGTCACGCTGACCCGCTCGGCCCTGCTGGGCGCAGCCATCGGCACCGCCCTCATGCCCGGTGTGGGCACCAGCGCCGGGGCCAACCTGGGCGACCGTCTGGGCGAGGGCATCAAGGGCCTCTTCGGGGGCTCGGGCGAGCGCAGCCCGCAGCGCGCCGAACCCCGCCGCTGAACTGGCCTCCCGGCCCCGGGGAAATTGGACCTTCCGCCCCAAGGGTCCGGGGGTATCTTGCGGGTCCACTCCTTCCACCCGTTTTTCCCTGTTTCACGGACGCCCACCATGGCCATCGGACAGTTCGCCTATGCCAGCAGCACCCAGCGTTTCATGGCCTGCGAGCCGCTGGGGGACCAACCCTTTGCGATCTGCGGCGTGCCGTACGACGGGGTGGTGACCAACCGGCCCGGCGCCCGCTTCGGGCCGCAGGCCATCCGCACCGCCAGCCTGATGCTGTGCGACGCCATCCACCCGCTGTTCAATGTGTCGCCCCTGGCCCACCTGGGCGATGCGCTGGACATGCGCCTGCCCAATGCCTCGCCCCTGCCGGAGGTGCGGCGGCACATCGAGCGCCAGGCCGCCGAACTGATGGCGCGGCACCACTGCATCTTTCTGGGCGGCGACCATTCGGTGACCCTGTCGCTGCTGCGTGCTGCCAAGGCCCGCCATGGCGGCGAGCCGCTGGCCCTGCTGCATTTCGATGCCCATTGCGATACCTGGACCGACCACTTCGGTGAACCCTCGGGCCACGGCACCTGGACCTTTGAAGCGCTGCAGGAAGGGCTGGTCAGTCCGGCCCACACGGTGCAGGTGGGCATCCGTTCCAGCGGCGAGCGGGCCGCGCGCGAATACGTCGCCGACCAGGGCGGACAGATCTTCACCGCCCGGTCCCTGCGCGGCATGGACGGCGCCGGCCTCGGTCCGGTGCTGCATGCCATCCGCCACCGCATCGGGAACCGGCCGGCCTACCTGACGCTGGACATCGACGTGCTGGACCCGGCCTTCGCGCCGGGCACCGGAACGCCCGAGCCCGGCGGTCTGAGCAGTTCGCAGGTGCTGACCTTCATCGAGGAACTGGCCGACCTCAACTGGGTCGGCATGGACTGCGTGGAGGTGGCCCCGGCCTACGACCACGCCGAACTCACCAGCAACGCCGCCGCCGCCCTGGTGTGGACCTACCTGGCCGGGCAGGTGGCCCGCCGGACAGCGGCCTGAGGGGCGGGTCATGTGGCGCGCATCCCTGATCGGGTCGGACACCCAGCTCAACCAGGCCAGCTACTACGAGGCCAGCGTGCAGCGCCCGCCGCCGGGGGAGCCCCTGAGCGGTTCGCTGCAGGCCGACGTGCTGGTGGTGGGTGCGGGTTTTTCGGGTCTGAGTGCCGCGCTGGAGCTGGCGCAGCGCGGCCTGAGCGTGGTGGTGCTGGAAGCCGACCGGGTGGGCAGCGGGGCCAGCGGCCGCAACGGCGGGCAGGCCATCGTGGGTTATGCCAGCGGTCAGGGTCCGTTCGAGCAGCAGCTGGGCCAGGTCGATGCGCAGAGGGCCTGGGACATGTCGCTCGAGGCGATCGACCTGATCGACCGCCGCATCGCCGAGCACGGCATCGACTGCGACCGCCGCCACGGCTACCTGTATGTGGCCGATGCGCCGCGCAAGGCGCGCGCGCTGCGCGAGGAGGCCGACGACCTGCAGGCGCGGGGCGTGGCGGTGGACTGGGCCGAGGGGGACGACGTCGGCCGGCTGATCGGCACCCGGCGTTATGTGGCGGCCTTTCGCGAACAGCGCAGCGGCCATCTGCATCCGCTGAAGTACGCCCTGGGTCTGGCCGAGGCGGCGCGGGCGGCCGGGGTGCGGATCTTCGAGCACTCGCCGGTCACATCGCTGCGGCGCGGACCGGTGCTGCAGGCGCTCACGCCGCAGGGTGCGGTGAATGCACGCTTCGGCGTGCTGGCGGGCAACTGCATGCTGCCGGAGTACGGCCCGGCGGTGGCACCCGACATTGCCCCGCGCATCATGCCGGTGGGCACCTACATCATCGGCACCGGGCCGGTGAATCCCGACCTGGCGGCCTCGCTCATTCCCGGCCAGGCCGCGGTGTGCGACAACAACTTCGTGCTCGACTATTTCCGCTTCAGTGCGGACCACCGCATGCTGTTCGGCGGGCGCGTGAGCTACACCACCATGACGCCGCGCAACCTGCAGGGCCTGATGCGCGATCGCATGGTGCGCATCTTCCCGGCCCTGCGCGATGTGCCGGTGGCCTTCTGCTGGGGCGGGTTCGTGGACATCAGCATGAACCGCGCGCCCGACTTCGGCCGGCTGGGCGACAACCTCTACTACCTGCAGGGCTTCAGCGGCCACGGCGTGGCGCTCACCGGGCTGGCCGGCCAGCTGGTGGCCGAGGCGGTGGCCGGCCAGGCCGGGCGCTTCGATGTGTTCGCGCGGCTGCAGCACCGGCGCTTCCCTGGCGGGCCGCTGCTGCGCACACCCAGCCTGGCGCTGGGCATGCTCTGGCACCGCCTCAAGGACGTGATCTGACGCCCCGCCGCCGGCTCAGGCGGGCAGCGGCCGGCTTTCCAGCACGCGGGCCACGGCATGGGCCAGCAGCGGCCCGCAGCGGGCGATCTCGCCCAGCGGTGCATAGCCGTAGCCGATCACCAGGCCCCGCAGGTCGGTGCGCTGCAGGCAGTAGGCCGAGAGCGGCCGCACGGTGAGCCCCTGCTGGGCGATGCGCTGGGTCAGCGCCACGTCGTCCACCGTGCCCGGCAGGCGCAGGCACAGGTGCAGCCCCTGCTCGGCCCCGGTGATGCGCGGGCCTTCGGCATCGTCGCGCAGCACCGGGCGCAGGGCATCGAGCAGCAGCTGGCGGCGTTCGGCATAGCTCTGCCGGGCCCGCCGCAGGGCGCTCGCGAAGTGCCCCATCTCGATGAACTCGGCCAGTGCGGCCTGCACCGGCATCTGGCCCGGCCGGTTGAGGTCGTAGTGGGCGCGGCGGAAGGCCTCGGTCAGGGCCTTGGGCACCACCAGATAGCCCAGCTTGATGCCGGGGTAGAGCACCTTGGAGAAGGTACCCATGTAGAGCACCCGCCCGGTGGTGTCCAGGCCCTCCAGGCTGGAGATGGGCGGTCCGCTGAAGCGGTATTCGCTGTCGTAGTCGTCCTCCAGCACCCAGGCTTCGTGCGCGGCCGCAGTGGCCAGCAGCTGGTGGCGGCGCGGCAGCGACATCACCGCGCCGGTGGGGTACTGGTGCGAGGGCGTCACATAGATCAGCCGGGGCGGGGTGGCATCGTCCTGCGGGCCGGGTGCGATGCCCTGGCGGTCCACCGGCACCGGATGCACCTGCAGGCCGGTGGCCATGAAGGCCTTCATGGCACCCCAGTAGGCCGGGTCTTCCACCCACACCGTGTCGCCGTGGTCGGCCAGCAGGCGGGCGCACAGCTCCAGCGACTGCTGGGTGCCGGTGGTGACGATGACCTGATCGGCGTCCAGGTGCACGCTGCGGAACACCCGCAGGTAGTCGGCAATGGCCCGGCGCAGTGGCGCATAGCCGCCCGAGGTGTTGTAGTCCAGCATGTCCGGGTAGGTCATGCGCCAGTGCTTGTTCTGCAGCCGTTGCCACAGCGGGAGGGGAAAGGCGCTGAAGTCCGCGATGCCCGGGGTGAAGGGCTGCACCTCCAGGTCGGCCGCGCTGAAGCGGTGGGCCAGGCGTTCGCCCCGCTGCGACAGCCGGCCGGCCTGTTGCGGGGCTGCCCGCAGCGGTGCCCCGGTGCTGGCCCGGCCCGGCGTGGCCCGGGGCACGTTGTCGTTGACATAGGTGCCGCTGCCCACCCGGCTGGCCAGATAGCCCTCCACGCTGAGCTGGTTGATGGCGGCCACCACCGTGTTGCGCGAGAGGTTGAGGTCCTGGGCCAGATCGCGGCTCGAGGGCAGGCGTTCGCCGGCACCGAGCTTGCCGTCCAGCATGGCGCGGCGCAGCGCCTCGTAGAGCTGGCGGTGCAGGGGCAGGGCGTCCTGGGTGCCCAGCCGGGTCATTTCACTGAGCAGGAATTCGGAGAGCAAGTGGCACCCTGTGGTTGGCTCAACTGGCCCTCATTGTGATCCAATTTGACGGCCACAATGGTCCGCAACCGGAGATTGCATGAACAAGCCGCCAAGCATGGTCTGGCTCCCCGCCGACCACCGCCTACTGGGCGACCACGGCCATCAGATGCCCTTCCTGCTGCTGGGCGACAAGTACGCCCGCGCCGTCAAGGTCGGTGCCCAGGCCCAGCCCGTGATGTTCCCCCTGGCCAGCGCCGACCAGATCGACGGGCTGCTGTCCCTGGTGGACGGGGTCATGCTCACCGGCTCGCCTTCCAACGTGCACCCCTCGCATTTCGACGAGCCGGTGGCCGATCCGTCCCTGCCCCTGGATGCCGAGCGCGACCAGCTCACCCTGGCCCTGGTGCGGGCCTGCGTGCGCGATGGCGTGCCGCTGCTGGGCATCTGCCGCGGCTTCCAGGAGATCAATGTGGCCCTGGGCGGCACCCTGTACCAGCAGGTCCAGAACGTGCCCGGCCGCATGGACCACCGCGAGCCCAAGGGCCAGCCGCCCGAGGTGCAGTACGCGCCGCGCCACCCCATCCACCTGGAGCCCGGCAGCGTGTTCGCCGACTGGGCCGGCGGCACCGAGGTGCAGGTGAATTCGCTGCACGGGCAGGGCATCAACCGGCTGGCCGCCGGCCTGCGCGCGCTGGCCCGGGCACCCGACGGGCAGATCGAGGCCTTCGAGGTCCTGGGCGCCCGCACCTTCGCCTACGCCGTGCAGTTCCACCCCGAATGGCGCTGCTGGGAGACCCCGTTCTACAGCGCCATCTTCGAAGCCTTCGGCCGCGCCTGCCGCCAGCGCCGCAGCCAGCGGCTGCAGGCCGACGACCTGGCCGGCAGCACCCCGGCCTGAAGACCACCCCCATTCCCCGAGCGACACTGACCGCACAACACCACGAGCCCTGACGACAAGGAAACGGCCATGAACGCCCAGAAAACAGCCCCCAAGACCTTCAACGACCTCGAAAACTGGCTCAACGACCGCCGAGTGACTGAGGTGGAATGCCTGGTGCCCGACCTCACCGGTGTGGCCCGAGGCAAGATCCTGCCGCGCGAGAAGTTCACCGAAGACCGCGGCATGCGCCTGCCGCAGGCCATCGTGGCCATGGGGGTGACGGGCGAGTTTCCGGCCAGCGGCCCGTACTACGACGTGATCGAGCCGACCGACCGCGACATGCAGCTGCGGCCCGACCCGACCACCGCCCGCATCGTGCCCTGGGCCACCGACCCCACGGCGCAGGTGATCCACGACTGCTTCGACCACCAGGGCAAGCTGGTGCCGTTCGCGCCGCGCAGCGTGCTGCGCCATGTGTGCAACCTGTTCGAGGCCGAGGGCTGGGACCCGGTGGTGGCGCCCGAGCTGGAGTTCTACCTGACCGCCCGCAACACCGATCCCAACACCCTGCTCAAGCCGCCGATCGGCCGCAGCGGCCGGGCCGAGACTTCGCGCCAGGCCTACTCCATCGATGCGGTCAACGAGTTCGATCCGCTGTTCGAGGAGATCTACGACTACTGCGAGAAGATGGAGCTCAACGTGGACACGCTGATCCACGAAGTGGGCGCCGGCCAGATGGAGATCAACTTCTTCCATGCCCACCCGCTGGGCCTGGCCGACGAGGTGTTCTTCTTCAAGCGCACGGTGCGCGAAGCCGCGCTGCGGCACGACATGTACGCCACCTTCATGGCCAAGCCCATTGCGGGCGAGCCGGGCTCGGCCATGCACGTGCACCAGAGCATCCTGGACAAGGCCACCGGCAAGAACATCTTCAGCAACGAAGACGGCACGCCGTCCGAATCGTTCTACCACTACATCGGCGGCATGCAGCGCTACATTCCGGCGGCCATGGTGCTGGTGGCGCCGTACGTGAACAGCTACCGCCGCCTTTCGCGCCACACCGCCGCGCCCATCAACATCGAATGGGGCCATGACAACCGCACGGTGGGCATTCGCTCGCCGATCTCCAGCCCTGCTGCGCGTCGGGTGGAGAACCGCGTGATCGGCGCCGACGCCAACCCCTACGTGGCCATGGCCATGACGCTGGCCTGCGGCTACCTGGGCCTGAAGAACAAGATCAAGCCCAAGCCCGAGATGAAGGGCGATGCCTACCTGGCGCCGTACTCGCTGCCGCGCAGCCTGGGCGAGGCGCTCGACTGGCTGCGCCGCGAACCCGACCTGCACGAGGTGCTGGGCAAGGAGTTCGTGACCATCTACACCGAGATCAAGGAGCTGGAGTTCGACGAGTTCATGAAGGTGATCTCGCCCTGGGAACGCGAACACCTGCTGCTGCACGTCTGATCTGCCTGAAAGCGAACCGCCATGAACACCTCGACCCTCATCGCCCCGCCCGCCATCGTCCGCCGTGCCGAGCAGCACGACACCAAGGCCATCCAGGCGCAGGACAGTGCGCACTTCATCCACCCGTTCACCGACCACGGTGATCTGGCCACGCGCGGCGCGCGGGTGATGACCCGGGCCGAGAACATCTATGTGTGGGACTCCGAAGGCCACCGCATCCTGGACGCCATGAGCGGCCTGTGGTGCGTGAACGCCGGCTACGGCCGCAAGGAACTGGCCGACGCGGCCTACCAGCAGCTCATGACGCTGCCCTACTACAACAGCTTCTTCCAGACCACCAACGTGCCGGCGGTGCAGCTGGCAGCCAAGCTGGCCTCGCTGGCGCCGGTGGTGGGCGGCCGCCGCTTCGAGCATGTGTTCTTCTCCAGCAGCGGCTCGGAGAGCAACGACACCAACGTGCGCCTGGTGCGCCGCTACTGGGACCTGCTGGGCCAGCCGCAGCGCAAGGTCATCATCAGCCGCCACAACGCCTACCACGGCTCCACCATGGCCGGCGCCTCGCTGGGCGGCATGAGCGGCATGCACGCCCAGGGCGATCTGCCCATCCCGGACATCGTGCACATCGAGCAGCCGTACCACTTCGAGAACGCGAAGCCGGGCGAGTCGGCCGCCGATTTCGGCCGCCGCGCCGCCGGCTGGCTGGAGGCCAAGATCCTGGAGATCGGCCCCGAGCGGGTGGCCGCCTTCATCGCCGAGCCGGTGCAGGGTGCGGGCGGCGTGATCATTCCGCCCGAGACCTACTGGCCCGAGATCCAGCGCATCGTCGACCAGTACGGCATCCTGCTGATCTCCGACGAAGTGATCTGCGCCTTCGGCCGGCTGGGCCACTGGTTTGCGTACGAGAAGTTCGGCTACCGCCCCGACCTGGTGACCTTCGCCAAGGGCGTGACCAGCGGCTATGTGCCCCTGGGCGGCGTGATGGTGGGCGACCGTGTGGCCAAGGTGCTGATCGACCAGGGCGGCGAGTTCAACCACGGCTACACCTACAGCGGCCATCCGGTGGCCTGCGCGGTGGCCCTGGCCAACCTGGAGCTGATGGAGCGCGAGGACCTGCCGGGCCGGGTGAAGAACGACACCGGCCCCTACCTGGCCCAGCGTTTTGCCGAGCTCAACGACCACCCGCTGGTGGGCGTGGCCGAGACCTGCGGTCTGGTGGCCGGCCTGGTGCTGGTCAAGGACAAGGCCACCGGCGAGACCTACGACCCCGATCTGGCGGTCGGCATGAAGTGCCGCGCCCACTGTTTCCGCAATGGCCTGATCATGCGCGCCGTGGGCGACCGCATGATCATTGCGCCGCCCCTGGTCATGACCCGGGCCCAGATCGACGAGATGATGGGGCTGATTCGCCAGTGTCTGGACGCCACTTTGGTGCAATTGCGGGCCGAAGGGCTGCACTCCTGACTAGAATGGCCGCCGCGCCATGCCCGGTACGCCTGCGGGCATCGGCGTCGCGCGCCACGGGTCTGGAACTTGCTAGCTGTCGACAGGTCCACCCGCCCGGACGCTGAAACCTTTCGGTCTACACACCCTCGTTCAGGAGAAAGCATCACCATGAAGAAGCACGTTCTGGTTCTCGCGATGTCGGCCATGCTGCTGGCCGCCTGCGGCAAAAAAGAGGAGCCGGTCGCTGCTCCTGCCGCGCCCGCCCCGGTGGCCGCCGCCCCGGCCGCTCCGGCCGGTCCGGTCCTGGATGACGAGAAGGTCCTCAACATCTACAACTGGCCCGACTACATCCCGGAGAACATGATTGCCGAGTTCGAGAAGGCCACCGGCATCAAGGTCAACTACGACACCTTCGAGACCAACGAGGCGCTCAACGCCAAGCTGGTCGCCGGCAACACCGGCTACGACATCGTGGTGCCGGGTACCGTGTTCGCCAAGCCCCAGATCGAAGCCGGCTTCTACCAGCCCCTGGACAAGGCCAAGATCCCCAACTACAGCAACCTTGACCCGTCCGTGATGCAGGTCCTGACCAAGGCCGACCCGGACAACAAGCACCTGGTGCCGTGGGCCTGGAGCTTCACCACGGTGGGCGTCAACAAGACCAAGGTCGCCAAGGCCCTGGGCAACACCCCCATGCCCGAGAACGCCTGGGATCTGGTGTTCAAGCCCGAGTACACCAGCAAGCTGAAGTCGTGCGGCATCGCCTACCTGGACTCCCCGACCGAGATCATCCCGGTGGCCCTGCACTACATCGGCAAGGACGCCTACTCCAACGACCCGGCCGACTACAAAGCCGCCACCGAAATGCTGGCCAAGGTGCGCAAGGACATCCGTCTGTTCAGCTCCACCATGATCGACGACATCGCCGGCGGCAAGGCCTGCGTGGCCATCGGCTGGGCGGGTGACATCAACATCGCGGCCGGTCGCGCCAAGGAGAACGGCTCCAAGGACGAGATCGAGGCGCTGCTGCCCTCCACCGGCGCGCTGTCGTTCTTCGACACCATGGCCATCACCAAGGACGCCAAGCACCCCAACAACGCCCACGCGTTCATCAACTTCTTCCTGAGCCCCGAGAGCGGCGCGGCCATGGCCAACGAGATGAACTACAACTCGGGCAACAAGGCAGCGGTGTCCAAGGTGAACCCCGAGATCGCCAGCAACAAGACCATCTTTGTGGAAGATGCCTACATCGCCAAGATGATCCCGCCGAGCAGCTTCACCAACGAAGCCCGCGAAGCCATGGCCACGGCCTACAACGCGTTCAAGACCGGCAAGGCCAAATAACCCTGCCGTCCTGAACGGGCTGTGACCCCCGGGGCTGTTCGTACCAACGTATGAACAGCCCCGTTTCTTTTTCTGTCGACCCATTCCATCACCACCCCACAAGAGGCGCATTCCATGGCAGCGGCTGGACACACTGAAGGCTACCTGGTCACCGACAAACTGATCAAACGCTTCGACGAGGCCGTGGCGGTCGACGAGGTGTCGCTCTCCATCGGCAAGGGCGAGATCTTTGCCCTGCTGGGCAGCTCCGGCTGCGGCAAGTCCACCCTGCTGCGCATGCTGGCCGGCTTCGAGAAGCCCACGTCGGGCCGCATCCTGCTGGGCGGCCAGGACCTGGTGTCGCAGCCGCCCTACGAGCGGCCGGTGAACATGATGTTCCAGAGCTATGCGCTGTTCCCGCACCTCAACATCTGGGAGAACATCGCCTTCGGCCTCAAGCGCGAAGGCCTGCCCAAGGCCGAGATCGAGAAGCGCGTGGGCGACATGCTGGCCCTGGTGCAGCTCACGCCGTACGCCAAGCGCAAGCCGCACCAGCTCTCGGGCGGCCAGCAGCAGCGGGTGGCGCTGGCCCGCAGCCTGGCCAAGAAGCCCAAGCTGCTGCTGCTGGACGAACCTCTGGGGGCACTGGACAAGAAGCTGCGCGAGCAGACCCAGTTCGAGCTGGTCAACATCATCGAGCAGGTGGGGGTGACCTGCGTCATGGTCACCCATGACCAGGAAGAGGCCATGACCATGGCCAGCCGCATCGCCATCATGAGCAAGGGCCGGGTGCTGCAGGTGGGCTCGCCGCAGCAGATCTACGAATACCCGGGCAACCGCTTCGTGGCCGACTTCATCGGCAACGTGAACCTGTTCGAGGGCAAGCTCAGCCTGGACGAACCCGACCGCTGCGCCGTGACCACCGCCATCGGCGAGGTGCACGTGGGTCATGGCATCAGCGGCAGCCTGGGCATGCCGGTGGCCGTGGCGGTGCGCCCCGAGAAGGTGAGCATCGGCAAGGAGCGCCCGGCCGACATGGACCACAACGTGTTCGGTGGCCGGGTCAAGGAGATTGCCTACTTCGGCTCCTACAACACCTACATCGTCATCACGCCGCAGGGCTCGCGGGTGAAGATCACCGAGCCCAACGGCTCGCGGCACGAGCGGCTGGGCATCACCTGGGAAGACGAGGTCTTCTTCTGGTGGGACGACACCGACGCCGTGGTGCTGCGCGACTGACCCCCGCCGGAGGACCTCCCATGAACCTGCCCACCCCCGGCAAACGATTCGTCATCGGCGTGCCCTATGCCTGGCTGATCGTCTTCTTCTTCCTGCCCTTCCTGATCCTGCTCTACATCAGCTTCGTGGACATGGGCGACGACCTCAGCCCGTTCAAGCCGCTGTGGGATCCGGTCACCGGCGTGCTGAGCCTGAAGTACGAGAACTACCTCTCCATCTTCCGCATGGAAGAGGGCGCCCCGCTGTTCAAGACGCTCTATGTGGAGGCCTACCTGCGCTCCATCTGGTACGCGCTGTGCACCGCGGTGCTGTGCCTGGTGATCGGCTACCCGTTTGCCTACTTCATTGCCCGCTCGCCGGCCAGCGTGCGCCCGGCGCTGCTGCTGATGGTGATGCTGCCGTTCTGGACCTCGTTCCTGCTGCGGGTCTATGCCTGGAAGGGCATCCTGGCCGATCAGGGCGTGGTCAACCGCGCCATGATGGCCCTGGGCATCACCAGCGAGCCCATCCCCATGCTCTACACCAACGTGTCGATGCTGGTGGGCATGACCTATGTGTACCTGCCCTTCATGGTGCTGCCGCTGTACGCCAACCTGGTGAAGATGGACTTCCGCCTGCTGGAGGCCGCCTACGACCTGGGCACCACGCCCTTCAAGGCCTTCTGGCTGGTCACCGTGCCCCTCTCGCGCTCGGGCATCGTCGCCGGCTTCATGCTGGTGTTCATTCCCTGCGTGGGCGAGTTCGTGATCCCGTCGCTGCTGGGCGGCCCCGAGAACCTCATGATCGGCCGCGTGGTGTGGGACGAGATGTTCACCGCCAACAACTGGCCCCGGGCCACGGCGCTGGCCGTGGTCATGATCGCCGTCATCGTGGTTCCGCTGGCGCTGTACTACCACTACAGCGGCAACAAGAACGAACAGCGCGTCTGAGGAGCCGGCCATGAAGCAACTGCTCGAAAAACACACCGGCAAGCTCTGGATGGCGCTGGTGTTCGCCTTCCTGTACGCCCCGCTGGTGTTCATGATGGTGTTCTCGTTCAACAGCACCCGGCAGGACGCCCGGTTCACCGGCTTCTCGCTGCGCTGGTACGAGGCCCTGACCCGCGACACCAAGATCGTCGAAGGCTTCTTCCTCTCGCTCAAGGTGGCGGCCATCACCGGCGTGCTGTCGGCCGTGCTGGCCACCTTCGCCGCCTTCGTGCTGGTGCGTTACCGCCGCTTCGTGGGCCGCACCATCTTCAGCGGCATGGTGAATGCGCCGCTGGTCATGCCCGAGGTGATCATCGGCCTGTCCCTGCTGCTGCTGGCCGTGGGCGCGCAGAACGTGTTCGGCTGGCCCGAGCGCGGCATGCTCACCATCATCCTGGGGCACACGCTGCTGGGCATGGCCTACGGCATGGTGGTGATCCAGTCGCGCCTGATGGAGATGGACCGCTCCACCGAAGAAGCCGCCATGGACCTGGGCGCCCGGCCCATCCAGGTGTTCTTCCTGGTCACGCTGCCCAACATCTTCCAGGCCATCCTGGCTGCCTTCCTGCTGGCCTTCACCCTGTCGTTCGACGACGTGGTGATCTCCGAATTCCTCTCCGGCCCCGGCGTGAGCACGCTGCCGCAAGTGATCTTCGGCTACGCCCGCAGAGGCATCAACCCGACCATCTATGCCGCCGCCACGCTGCTCATCGTCACGGTGACCATCGTCATCGTGGGCTATGCGGTGTGGGTGGCCCGGCAGACCCGCCGACGCGAGCGCGAGATCGCGGCCGCAGCGCGGGCCGAGATGGCCGCGCTGACGGTGAAGTGAACGCTTAGCCTCTGCCCGTCCCGGGAACCCCGGGAGGGTGTGTGCCCAGGGTGAAAAAAGCCGTTCTCGGGCGGCTTTTTGCCGGATGTTGGCCACTGGGTTGCGAGTACAGCTGCCCAACGCCGGTGGACACCCGCCCGCCCGCCAAAGTGGACTGGCGTGCTGCGGCTTTCCCGGGCTAGCATGGGGGCCAATCTGAGGACCCTCATGAGCGACAACGCCAGCAACACCCCCCGCTTCGACGGCCGCGCCGTCATCAATGGCCAGCGCGTGGACGCGCGCGACGGTCAGACCTTCGATTGCCTCTCGCCGGTGGACGGGCGCCTGCTCACCCCGGTGGCGCGCTGCGGTGTGGCCGACATCGATGCCGCCGTGGCGGCGGCCCGTGCTGCCTTTGAAGACCGGCGCTGGAGCGGCATGGCGCCGGCCGCGCGCAAGCGGGTGATGCTCAAGTTCGCCGATCAGCTCATCGCCCATGCCGACGAGCTGGCGCTCACCGAAACCCTGGACATGGGCAAGCCGGTGAAGTACGCCCGCGCGGTGGACGTGAACAGCGCAGCCAACTGCATCCGCTGGTACGGCGAGGCGGTGGACAAGGTCTATGACGAGATCGCGCCCACGCCCAGCACCGCGCTGGCGCTCATCACCCGCGAGCCGGTGGGCGTGGTGGGCGTCATCGTGCCCTGGAACTACCCCATGATCATGGCGGCCTGGAAGATCGCGCCGGCGCTCGCCGCGGGCAACTCGGTGGTGCTCAAGCCCAGCGAGAAGAGCCCGCTGACCGCGCTGCGCCTGGCCGAACTGGCACTGGCCGCCGGCATTCCGCCCGGCGTGTTCAACGTGGTGCCCGGCTATGGCCAGGAAGCCGGCAGTCCGCTGGCGCTGCACATGGATGTGGACTGCATTGCGTTCACCGGCAGCACGCGGGTGGGCAAGCAGATCCATGTGATGGCCGGGCAGAGCAACCTCAAGCGCGCCTGGACCGAGCTGGGTGGCAAGTCGCCCAACATCGTGTTCGCCGACTGCCCCGACCTGGACCGCGCGGTGGAGGCAGCCGTGGGCAGCATCTTCTTCAACCAGGGCGAGAGCTGCAACGCGCCCTCGCGCCTGTTCGTGGAGGCCTCCATCAAGGACGCCTTCCTGGAAAAGGCGCTGGCTCTGGTGCCGCGTTACCAGCCTGGCAACCCGCTGGACAAGTCCACGGTGATGGGCGCCATCGTCGACAAGGTGCAGATGGACACGGTGCTGCGCTACATCGAGAGCGGCCGCAGCGAAGGCGCGAAGCTGCTGGCCGGCGGCGAGGCCACCGAGCCGGTCAAGGGCGGCTTCTATGTGCAGCCCACCATCTTCGACGGCGTCAAGAACGACATGACCATTGCCCGCGAGGAGATCTTCGGCCCGGTGCTGTCGGTGCTGAGCTTCACCGATGCGGCCGACGTGGTGCGCCAGGCCAACAGCAACATCTACGGCCTGCAGGCGGCGGTGTGGACGCGCGACATCAACAAGGCCCACGGCGTGGCCCGCGCCCTGCGCGCCGGCACGGTGCATGTGAACCAGTACGACGAGGACGACATCACCGTGCCCTTCGGCGGCTTCAAGCAGAGCGGCGTGGGTCGCGACAAGTCGCTGCACGCATTCGACAAGTACACCGAGGTCAAGACGACCTGGATCCGGATCGATTCCCCTGTCTGAAGGAGACGCCCATGAACGCCCCGCAAACCCCCGACACCCTGCAAGCCCCGCACACCAACGCCGCCTGGCATGCCCGCCGCCTGGCCGCCACGCCGCGCGGTGTGGGCGTGATGGGCGACTTCTTCATCGACCGGGCCAAGAACGCCGAGTTCTGGGACATCGAAGGCCGCCGCTTCATCGACTTTGCCGGCGGCATTGCGGTGCTCAACACCGGGCATGTTCACCCCAAGGTGCAGGCCGCCATTGCCGCGCAGCTGCAGCGCTTCACCCACAGCTGCTACCAGGTGGTGCCCTACGCCGAGTACGTGGCGCTGGCCGAGCGCATCAACGCGCTGGTGCCGATTGCCGGGCCGGCCAAGACGGCGTTCTTCTCCACCGGCGCCGAGGCGATCGAGAACGCCATCAAGATCGCGCGCTCGGCCACCGGCCGCAGCGGCGTCATTGCGTTTGGTGGTGCCTTCCACGGCCGCAGCCTGTTCTCGGTGGCGCTGACCGGCAAGGTGCAGCCGTACAAGGCCGGCTTCGGCCCGTTCCCGCCAGAGATCTACCACGTGCCCTTCCCGTGCCACTGCGCCTCGCTGGACGACACGAAGAAGGCCATCGAGCAGCTGTTCAAGTGCGACATCGAGCCCAGCCGTGTGGCGGCCATCGTGTTCGAGCCGGTGCAGGGCGAGGGCGGCTTCAACCCGATCCAGCCGGCCGCCGTGAAGTGGCTGCGCGAGCTGTGCGACCAGCACGGCATCCTGCTGATCGCCGACGAGGTGCAGACCGGCTTTGCCCGCACCGGCAAGCTCTTCGCCATGGAGCATTACGGCGTGTCGCCCGACCTGATCACCATGGCCAAGAGCCTGGCCGGCGGCACCACGCTGTCCGCCGTGTCGGGCCGTCAGGCGGTGATGGACGCGCCCGCCCCGGGTGGACTGGGCGGCACCTATGCCGGCCACCCGCTGGCCATCGCCGCCTCGCACGCGGTGCTCGACGTCATTGAAGAGGAGCGCCTGTGCGAGCGCGCCCAGCGCCTGGGCGACAAGCTGATTGCCCACCTGATCGCGCAGCGCGCGGTGCGTCCCCGCATCGGCGACATCCGCGGTCTGGGTGCCATGGTGGCCTGCGAGTTCATCGACCCCAAGACGGGCGCGCCGGATGCCGACACCACCAAGAAAGTGCAGGCTGCCGCACTCGCCCGCGGCCTGCTGCTGCTGACCTGCGGCGTGTACGGCAACGTGATCCGCTTCCTGTTCCCGCTGACCATCGAGGACGCGGTGTTCGACGAAGGTCTTTCGGTGCTCGACGCCGCGCTGGCCGAGGTGCTGGCTTGAGCCTGGCGGCCGATCTGGCCGACCGCATGGCCGCCCTGCGGGCGCAGGGCATCCACTCGGTGCTGGCCACCTTCACCGACCTCAACGGCGGCGTGAAGGGCAAGCTGGTGCCGCTGGACCTGCTGCCGCAGGCGGTGGCCGAGGGCGCCGGCTTCTCCGGCCCCAGCATCACCGGCACCGGCCTGCCGCGCATGGGTGCGCGCAGCGAGTACATGGGTCGGGTGCTGCCGCAGAGCCTGCGGCCCTGGCCTTTTCTGCCCGGTGTGGCCCATGCGGTGTGCGACGGCTTTGCCGGTGGCGAGCCGCTGGACACCTGCCCGCGCCAGCTGCTCAAGGCCCAGGTGGAGCGGCTGCGCCAGCGCGGCTGGACGCTGTGGGTGGGCATCGAGCCCGAGTTCTTCCTGCTGCGCCGCACCGGGCAGGGCTGGGCGGTGGCCGATGCGCAGGACACGCTGGCCAAGCCCTCGTACGACCTGCGTGCCATCGGCCGCAACTTCGGGTTTCTGGACCGCTTGCGCCAGGCCCTGCAGGACCTGGGCTTCGAGCTGCAGCAGATCGACCATGAAGACGCCTGCGGCCAGTACGAGGTGAACTACCGGTTCGACGAGGCCCTGGCCGCGGCCGACCGCTACCAGCTGTTCAAGCTCGCGGCCGGCGAGGTGGCGCGCGAACACGGCCTGGTGTTCTCCACCATGCCCAAGCCGCTGGCCCATGCGCCGGGCAGCGGTCTGCACTTCCATCTGAGCCTGACCGACCACCAGGGCCACGCGCTCATGGCCGACCCGGCCGGTGCCCTGGGCCTGAGCGGGCTCGGGCACCGGTTTGCCGCCGGCCTGCTGCACCACGCCGATGCCCTGGCCGCCCTGTGTGCGCCCACGGTCAACAGCTACCGGCGCCTGGCGGCGAGCCGCAGCGCATCCGGCACGACCTGGTCACCGGTGTGGAAGGCCATCGGGGACAACAACCGCACCTGCCTGGTCCGCACCGTGGCCGGGCGGCTGGAGTGGCGCCTGCCCGATCCGGCCTGCAATGTGTATGCGGCCATTGCCGGCACGCTCGCGGCCGGTCTGGACGGCATCGACCAGGCCCTGCCCTTGGTGCCGCCCACGGCCGACGACCTCTACGAGCGCCATGCCGCCGGTGCCGATCTGCCGCCGCGCCTGCCACGCGACCTGCATGCCGCGCTGGATGCGCTGCAGGCCGACGCCGCCCTGCGGCAGGCGGTGGGTGATGCGTTCTGCGGGCAGTTCCTGCAGGTCAAGCGGGACGAATGGGCCGCCCATGCCGGCAGCGTGTCGGACTGGGAGTGGCAGCGATACGCCGAAGCGCCCTGAGGGGCCACCGCGCGCCATGAAGGCGGGGCGGGCCCAGCCGGGATAATCGCCGGTCCTGCCCTGTCTGCCCATGACCCTGCCTGCCCCCTCCGTCCTTCAAGCCCCGGCCGCAGCCCCGCGCCAGTGGACCAAGTCCGCCGACCGGCCGCTGCGCAGTGGCCGCAAGTCGCTGGGCATCTGGTGCATGGCCCGCGCGCTGGGTGTGGCGGTGCCCTGGGGCGCGGTGCGGCAGACCGATGGTGCGGCGCTGCTCGCCTTCGAGCACGACCGCCTGCAGGCCCTGGCCGACGCTGGCGAGCGCGTGCCGGCGGTGCTGTCCTTCGACGGGCAGCACCTGGTCACGAGCGACATCGGCACCACGCTGGACCGCTGGCTGGATGCAGCACCCGCGGGCGAGCGCCTGCCGGTGATGTGCCAGGCCTGCGCCGATCTGGCCAGCTTCCATGCGCGCGGTCAGTGGCATGGCGGTTCCCAGACCCGCAACCTCACCTGGGACGGTCAGCATTTCTCGCGGCTCGACTTCGAGGAGCGGCTGGTGCCGGGGATGCCGCTGGACCTGGTGCAGCGGTACGACGCCTTGCAGCTGCTGCTCTCGATGACGCGCCACCTGGAGCCACTGGGGCCGGATGCGGTGCTGCAGGTGCTGGAGGCGTACACACGCGCCGGCGGTGGACGGGTGCCCGATCTGCGGCCTTTCGTGCAGCGCCTGCTGCCCCGCCTGCGGGCGGTGCTGTGGCTGGTGGGCTGGTCGACCCGCTTGCGCCACTCCCGCGAGGCGCGGCGCCTGCGCACGGTGCTCGATGGCATGAGCGCCTTCGTGGCCGGTCGCCCGGCGGGTTGAACCGGCGCCAGGTCTCTCAGGTGCGGAACGACGGGTCGAGCTTCTCGGCCTTGCGCAGCAGCGCCGGCCAGGCCAGCTGGGCGCCTTGCCCGGCGGTGGCCACCCGCATCACGTCGGCCATGCCGGCCAGGATGGCCGGGTTCACCGGGGTGAGGGCGGTGCCGCCGGCCAGCGCGTCCACCTGGATGCGGCAGGTGTTCTCGAAGGTGTACATCGACAGGAAGGCATCGGCGATGCTGCGGCCCACGGTCAGCAGGCCGTGGTTGCGCAGCACCAGGTAATTGGCCTGGCCCAGGTCGGCCTGCAGGCGCGGCTTCTCGTCCGGGCGGAAGGCCACGCCTTCGTAGTCGTGGTAGGCCAGCGACGACAGCACGAAGGTGCTCTGCTGGCTGATGGGCAGGATGCCGTGCTGCTGCGCGCTCACCGCCACGCCGGCGCGGGTGTGGGTGTGCAGCACGCACACCGCGTCCGGCCGGGCTTCGTGCACCGCGCTGTGGATGACGAAGCCGGCCGGGTTCACCGGGAAGGGCGAGTCGTGCAGCTTGTTGCAGGCCATGTCGACCTTGACCAGGCTCGATGCCGTGATCTCGTCGAACATCAGGCCATAGGGGTTGATCAGGAACTGGTGCTCGCCCCCGGTCACGCTCTCGGGCAGCTTGGCGCTGATGTGGGTGAAGACCAGATCGCTCCAGCCGTAGGCGGCCACCAGGCGGTAGCAGGCGGCGAGATCGCAGCGCAGCGCCCATTCTTCGGCACTGACGACTTCACGCAGGGAGGGGATGTGCATGGGACACCTCGTGGGGCAGGGGCTGGAAGGAATGGCCATTACAACGCCGAAGCCCGGCGTCCGACAGCCCCGGACCATCCCGCAGGCGACACCGCGCCTGGTCTCATCGTTCAATGAATTCGAACATAGGGTTCAAGATCGTTCATCTTTGTTGCGCGGTCCGCTGCCTACACTGCCCACCCATGGACACGACGCCTGCCCGTTACACCGCGCCCGCCCGCTGGCTGCATGCCCTGCTGGGGCTGGCCCTGGTCGGTGTGTTTGCCATGGGGCTGTACATGACCGGGCTGCCGTTCTCGCCGCAGCGCCTCAAGCTCTACAACTGGCACAAGTGGGCCGCCATCCTGGTGCTGGCCTTCTCGGTGCTGCGCCTGGTTTGGCGCCTGACCCACCGCCCGCCCGAACTGCCGCCTGCCATCCGCCACGCCATGCCGGCCTGGCAGCGCCTGGCGCACCACGGCACCCACCTGGGCCTGTACCTGCTGTTCTTTGCCGTGCCCCTGCTGGGCTGGGCCTACAGCTCGGCGGCCGGTTTTCCGGTGGTGCTGTTCGGGGTGCTCCCGCTGCCCGACTGGGTGCCGGTGAGCCCGGACCTGGCCGAAGCGCTCAAGCCGCTGCACCGGCTGGCGGCCTATGCCCTGGCGGCCCTGGTGCTGCTGCATGTGGGTGCTGCGCTCAAGCACGCCCTGATCGACCGCGACGGCCTGTTGCGCCGCATGTTCTGACCTTTCCGGACATCTCGCCATGAACCTCCGCTTTCCTGTGCTGGCCACCGTCCTGGGTGCCGCCGCGTTCCTGCCGCTGTCGGCCTCGGCCCAGCAGGCGCTGGTTCCTGCCAGCAGCGAGATCCGCTTCACCAGCCGCCAGATGGGCGTGCCGGTGGAGGGCCAGTTCCGCCGCTTCGATGCCCAGATCAAGTTCGATCCGGCCCAGCCGGCGCAAAGCCGCATCGCGTTCACCGTGGACACCGGCAGCGCCACGCTGGGCGTGCGCGAGACCGATGCCGAACTGCCCAAACCCACCTGGTTCAATGTGGCGGCCTTCCCGCAGGCCACCTTCCAGTCCACGGCGGTGCGCCGCATCGACGCCACCCGTTTCGAGGTGGCCGGCCGCCTGTCCATCAAGGGCGTGGGCAGCGATGTGGTGGTGCCGGTCACCCTGGCGCGCCAGGGCGCCCAGACCGTGGCCACCGGCGCCTTCCCGATCCGCCGCCTGCAGTTCCGCATCGGCGAGAACGAGTGGGCCGACACCGCCATGGTGGCCGACGAGGTGCAGGTGAAGTTCCGCCTGACCCTCACCGGCGTGGCGCCGCTCTGACCGTCCGTTTTCCTTGTCCGCTTTTCCCAACCCTCAGGAGATTCCCATGCGCAAATCCCTCGCCCTGCTGGCCGCTGCCGCCAGCATCGCCACCGTGGCCACCACGGCCCAGGCCGCCGACTACGCCGTCGACCCGACCCACACCTTCGTGACCTTCGAGATCGGCCACTTCAACACCTCCACCAACCGGGGCCGCTTCGACAAGAAGGAAGGCAGCATCCAGTTCGACCGCGCCGCCCGCACCGGCAAGGTGGACATCACCATCGACGTGGCCTCGGTCAACACCGGCACCGCCGCTTTCGACAAGCACCTCAACAGCGCCGACCTGTTCAACACCGCGGTGCACCCCAAGGCGCGCTTCGTGTCGGACAAGCTGGTGTTCAACGGCGACAAGGTGGTCGAGGTGCCGGGTCAGTTCACCTTCATGGGCAAGACCGCCCCGCTCACGCTCAAGGCCGTGCGCTTCAACTGCTACGACAACCCCATGCTCAAGCGCGAGGTCTGCGGTGGCGACTTTGAAGCCGTGGTCGACCGCACCGTGTACGGCATGGACTACGCGATTGCCTTCGGTGTGCCCAAGGACGTGCGCCTGGTGATCCAGGTGGAAGCGGTTCGCCAGTAAGCGCCTGCTTCGCCCTCAGGCCTCAGAAAAGACCGCTTCGTGCGGGCTTTTTGTTGGGCGGCGTGTGGCTCAGGGCCGGGTGCCGGTCTCCAGGGCTGTGAGGTAGTGCAGCGCGTGTTCGCGCTCGCTGCCGCACATCTCGGCCTGGGGCCGCAGCGAGCGGCACACCGCCGGCCGCTCGGGCCGACCGAACAGGCGGCAGCGCAAGGCCTCGTCCAGGTGCGGACAGGGCACGCCCGCCGGCTTGCCCTGCGGCAGTCCCGGCAGGGGGCTGCTGATGCTGGGGGCGATGCAGCAGGCCGCGCAGCCCGGGCGGCAGTCCATGGCGTTCAGGGCGCGGCGTTGAGCGCGCGGGCGGCGTGGATCACCTGATCGACCACGCCCTGCACCGCCTGGCGGGCGGAGTCCTGGGCCAGCCGGCCGTCGGGGTCGAAGGCGCTGGCAGCCTGACCCAGCGCGAACTGCCTCGGCGCCACCCAGCACTGCAGGTTGCGCAGCAGCGTGGACAGGTGGGCCAGACCGCGCACGCCGCCCAGGGCACCGGGCGAGGCGCTCAGCAGCCCGACCACCTTGCCCTCGAAGGGCTTGGTGCCGCGCTGCCATTCCGGGTCGGACTTGACCGGGCTGGACACCCAGTCGATGGTGTTCTTGAGCAGGCCGGTGTAGCTGCCGTTGTATTCGGGCGAGCACACGATCCACGCCGGGTGGGCATGCAGGATGCGCTTGAGTTCCAGCGAGGCGGCGGGTGTGCCGCGTGCTTCGAGGTCGGCGTTGTAGAGCGGCAGCTCGTGCGCGGCCAGGTCCAGCACGGTGACCTGGGCGCCAGCGGCGCGCGCCATGTCGGCAGCCACGTGGGCCAGCTTGCGGTTGTGGGAGCCGGTGCGGGTGCTGCCGGCAAAGACGAGGAGGGGCAGGGGGGTGTTCGACATGGCCGGCATTGTCGCGCAGCCCCCGTGGTGGCGTGGCCAGGGCTGGGCAGAAGCCGGGGCTTGATGGGACAATCGCGGGTTGCCCCGGAGTCTGACCATGCTGTACCCCCAGGAATTTGATGTCATCGTCGTTGGTGGCGGCCATGCCGGCACCGAAGCCGCCCTGGCCGCTGCCCGCATGGGCTGCGTCACGCTGCTGCTGACCCACAACATCGAGACGCTCGGTCAGATGAGCTGCAACCCCAGCATCGGCGGCATCGGCAAGGGGCATCTGGTGAAAGAGGTCGATGCCCTGGGCGGCGCCATGGCCCTGGCCACCGACGAGGGCGGCATCCAGTTCCGCATCCTCAACAGCTCCAAGGGTCCCGCCGTGCGCGCCACCCGCGCCCAGGCCGACCGCATCCTGTACAAGGCCGCCATCCGCCGCATGCTGGAGAACCAGCCCAACCTGTGGCTGTTCCAGCAGGCGGTGGACGATCTGATGGTCGAGGGCGATGGCGATGGGGCCCGGGTGGTGGGCGCGGTCACCCAGGTGGGCATCCGTTTCCGCAGCCGCACCGTGGTGCTGACGGCGGGCACCTTCCTGGACGGCAAGATCCACGTGGGCCTGAACAACTACAGCGCCGGCCGCGCGGGCGACCCGCCGGCGGTGAGCCTGTCGGCCCGCCTCAAGGAGCTGAAGCTGCCGCAGGGTCGCCTCAAGACCGGCACCCCGCCGCGCCTGGATGGCCGCACCATCGACTGGAGCCAGTGCACCGAACAGCCCGGCGACGGCATGCCGGGGGGTCTGAACCCGGACCAGCCGGTGCCGGTGTTCAGCTTCATGGGCAGCACGGCCATGCACCCGCAGCAGATCCCGTGCTGGATCACCCACACCAACGAGCGCACCCACGAGATCATCCGCAGCGGCTTCGACCGCAGCCCCATGTTCACCGGCAAGATCGAGGGCGTGGGCCCGCGTTACTGCCCGAGCGTGGAAGACAAGATCAACCGCTTTGCCGACAAGGACAGCCACCAGATCTTCCTGGAGCCCGAGGGACTGACCACGCACGAGGTCTATCCCAACGGCATCTCCACCAGCCTGCCGTTCGACATCCAGTACCAGCTGGTGCGTTCCATGAAGGGCCTGGAGAACGCGCACATCCTGCGGCCGGGCTACGCCATCGAATACGACTACTTCGACCCGCGCTCGCTCAAGAGCAGCTTCGAGACGCGGCAGATCGGCGGCCTGTTCTTTGCGGGTCAGATCAACGGCACCACCGGCTACGAAGAGGCGGCGGCCCAGGGCCTGTTCGCCGGCATCAATGCCGCGCTGCAGTGCCGCCAGCTGGCCGGGCAGGGCAACGATTTCGGCGGGGCCTGGCTGCCGGCCCGCGACGAGGCCTACCTCGGCGTGCTGGTGGACGACCTGGTCACCCAGGGCGTGACCGAGCCCTACCGCATGTTCACCAGCCGCGCCGAGTTCCGCCTGCAGCTGCGCGAGGACAACGCCGACATGCGCCTGACCGAGACCGGCCGCAAGCTGGGCCTGGTGGACGACGCCCGCTGGGATGCCTTCTGCCGCAAGCGCGATGCGGTTTCACGTGAAACCGAACGCCTCAAGGCCACCTGGGTGAACCCGCGCAACCTGCCGGCGGCCACCGCCGAGGCGGTGCTGGGCAAGGCGATCGAGCACGAGCACAACCTGTTCGATCTGCTGCGCCGCCCCGGTGTGTCGTACGACGCCCTGGCAGCCATGGAAGAGGGCCGCTTCGCCAGCCCGGATGTTTCACGTGAAACCCTGGGCGACCTGCATGCCCCGGTGGTGGAGCAGGTGGAGATTGCCGCCAAGTACTCGGGCTACATCGACCGCCAGAAGTCCGAGGTGGAGCGGGCCGCCCATTACGAGCATCTGCGCCTGCCGGACGACATCGACTACCTGCAGGTCACGGCCCTGTCGTTCGAGGCGCGGCAGAAGCTGGCCAAGCACCGGCCCGAGACCCTGGGTCAAGCGTCCCGCATTTCCGGCATCACGCCGGCCAGCATCTCCCTGCTGCTGATCCACCTGAAAAAGGGCGGCTTCAAGGGCTTTGCCCGCCGCGAGTCGGAAGCGGCATGAGCGCGGCCGACCTTCGCCCCGTGCTGGTGGCCGGGGTGCATGAACTCGGGCTCCAGCTGTCCGATGCCCAGATCGATCAGCTGCTGGCCTACCAGGACCTGATCGCCAAGTGGAACAAGGTCTACAACCTGACCTCGGTGCGCGATCCGGCCGAGATGCTGACCCACCACCTGCTCGACAGCCTGGCGGCCATCCCGCCGCTGCTGCGCCAGACTCAAGGCCGGGCCGTGCGCCTGCTGGATGTGGGGTCGGGTGGCGGCCTGCCGGGCGTGGTGATCGCCATCACCTGCCCGCACATCGAGGTGCATTGCGTGGACACGGTGCTCAAGAAGGCGACCTTCATCCAGCAGGTGGCCGCCAGCTTGCGTCTGCCCAATCTGCGCGGCATCCACGCGCGGGTGGAGTCGCTGCGGGCGGATCAGGGTGGCGGCTACGACGTGGTTTGCTCCCGGGCCTTTGCCTCGCTGGTGGACTTCACCACCTGGTCGCGTTCGGCGCTCAAGCCGGACGGGGTGTGGATGGCGCTCAAGGGCAAGCATCCGGCCGATGAGCTGGCGGCTTTGCCGGCCTCGGTGGCGGTGTTTCACGTGGAACAGCTGCAGGTGCCGGGGCTGGGGGCGGAGCGGTGCATCGTCTGGCTTCGGGCCTCCTTCTGACTTTTCGCTCTTCTGTTCCTTCCGAGGGGTGAGGGGCCGGTGCGCGGACTTCGGCCAGCTCGCGGGCGGCTGCTACAGACGTGCCTGGGTTTCTTCGTCAACGCTGCCCGGGCAAGCCACCTCTGTGGCAACCGCGAATCGGGCCTGCGTCCGCGCACCGGTCCCTCACCCCTCCAAACCAGGCGGGCACGCCACCCCGCAGCCTTCCCCGCCCACCCCTCTCCACAAGCCGACAACGCCGCAAAACCGCAACGCCTCCCCCGCCACAAACCTGGCAACACGAACCCCCTCACGTAAACTCCACCGTCCCCCACCCGGAGAGCCCACCCCATGTTCGGCATCGCAGATTACGGCGCCTTCGTCGTCGCCATCGTCATCTTTCTGGCCATTCCCGGCCCCGGCAACCTGGCCCTCATCACCTCCACCGGCAAGGGCGGCATCCGGGGCGGGCTGGCTGCCACCCTGGGCGTGATCGCGGGTGACCAGGTGCTCATGTGGCTGGCGGTGGCGGGCGTGGCCGCCTTGCTCGCCGCCACACCGGCGGCTTTCAGCGCGGTGCAGTGGGTGGGTGCGGCCTATCTCGCCTGGCTCGGCTGGAAGATGCTCACCGCCCAGCCCGGCGATGCCCCGGTGCTCAACATCCGCCCGCGCCAGTACTTCCAGCAGGCGGCCGCCATCACCCTGCTCAACCCCAAGGCTATCGTGTTCTACATGGCCTTCTTTCCGCTGTTCGTCGACCCGGCCCGGCACCAGGGCCTGGCCACGTTTGGCGCCATGGCGCTGACCATTGCGGCGCTCACCTTCCTCTATGGTCTGGTGGTGGTGCTGCTCACCCACCACCTGGCCGAGCGGCTCCGGGCCAATCCGCGCATCACCCGCACCCTGGAGAAGCTGGCGGGTGTGTTCCTCATCGGCTTCGGCGTGAAGCTGGCCCTGTCCAAGTAAGCGGAAGACCCCATGGCAAAAATTTTCTGTGTGGCCAACCAGAAGGGCGGCGTCGGCAAGACCACCACCACGGTCAATCTGGCGGCCGGTCTGGCCAAGGTGGGGCAGCGGGTGCTGATGGTCGACCTCGACCCCCAGGGCAATGCCACCATGGGTTCGGGCATCGACAAGCGCACCATGGCGCTGTCGGTGTACGACGTGCTGCTCGAATCGGCATCGGTGGCCGAGGCGGCGGTGTTGTCGGAGAAGTGCGGCTACCACGTGCTGGGCGCCAACCGCGACCTGGCCGGTGCCGAGGTGGAGCTGGTCGAACTGGATCGGCGCGAGAAACGCCTGAAGACCGCGCTGGCCGCGGTGGATGCCGACTACGACTTCGTGCTGATCGACTGTCCGCCCAGCCTGTCCATGCTCACCCTCAACGGCCTGTGCTCGGCCCACGGCGTGATCGTGCCCATGCAGTGCGAGTACTTCGCCCTGGAAGGCCTGACCGATCTGGTCAACACCATCAAGCAGGTGCACGCCAACCTCAACCGCGACCTGCAGATCATCGGCCTGCTGCGGGTGATGTTCGACCCGCGCATCACCCTGCAGCAGCAGGTCAGCGACCAGCTCAAGGCCCACTTCGGCGACAAGGTGTTCGACACGGTGATCCCGCGCAACGTGCGGCTGGCCGAAGCGCCCAGCTATGGTCTGCCGGGCGTGGTGTTCGACCCGTCGGCCCGGGGCAGCCAGGCCTTCGTGACCTTTGCCCAGGAAATGGTCGACCGCATCCGCACGATGTGACGGCCCCGCACCGGTTCCACGTGAAAAACTCGAACGTCCTCATCCTGCCCGGCTGGCAGAACAGCGGCCCGGACCACTGGCAGAGCCGGTGGGAGGCCCTGCATGGTTACCAGCGCGTGGACCAGTCCGACTGGATGAGCCCGCGCCGGGGCGACTGGATGGCCCGACTCGACGAGGTGCTGCTCGGCCTGGACGGCCCAGCGGTGCTGGTGGCCCACAGCCTGGGCTGCATCCTCACTGCCGCCTGGGCGGCCCACTCGCGCCACACCGGCCGGGTCAAGGCGGCCCTGCTGGTGGCGCCCGGAGACCCGGAGCAGGAGGCCCTGCAGGTCCAGCTGCCCAGCTGGTCGCCGGTGCTCCTGCAGCCGCTGCCCTTCCGCTCGGTGCTGGTGGGCAGCCGCAACGACCCCTACTGCACCGAGGCCCGCGCCCGCCGTTTTGCCCAGGCCTGGGGCGCCCGCTATGTCGACCTGGGCCACGCCGGCCACATCAATGCCGAATCCGATCTGGGCGACTGGCCGCAGGGCCACGCCTGGCTGCAAGAACTCATCAAGGACTGACACATGGTCACCAAGAAACCCAAGGGCCTCGGACGCGGCCTCGAAGCCCTGCTCGGCCCCAAGGTGCAGGAGCCGGCGGCCGGCAGCGACGCCGCCGATGCCACGCCCAGCAGCCTGACCCTCGATCAGATGGTGCCCGGCGTCTACCAGCCGCGCACCCGCATGGACGAGGGCGCCCTGTACGAACTGGCCGAGAGCATCAAGGCCCAGGGCATCATGCAGCCCATCCTGGTGCGGCGCCTGACGGCGGGCGACAACGTTGGCAAGTACGAAATCATTGCCGGCGAACGCCGCTTCCGCGCCTCGAAGCTGGCCGGTCTGGACCGGGTGCCGGTGCTGGTGCGCGAGGTGCCGGACGAGTCGGCCGCCGCCATGGCGCTGATCGAGAACATCCAGCGCGAAGACCTCAACCCGCTGGAAGAAGCACAGGGCTTGCAACGCTTGGTCAAAGAGTTTGGGCTCACTCACGAGCAGGCGGCGCAGGCCGTGGGCCGGTCCCGCAGCGCGGCCAGCAACCTGCTGCGCCTGCTGCAGCTGGCCGAGCCGGTGCAGACCATGCTGATGGCCGGTGACCTCGACATGGGCCACGCCCGGGCGCTGCTGGCACTGGAGAAGGCCGCCCAGATCACGGCGGCCAACCAGATTGCGGCGCGCAAGCTGTCGGTGCGCGAGACCGAGGGCCTGGTCAAGAAGCTCAGCGCCGAGTTCGAGCTGTCACCGCAGAAGCCGCGCAAGGAGAAGTCCCGCGACATCCGCCGGGTGGAAGAGGAGCTGGCCGACCTGCTCACCGCCGAGGTGGAGGTGCGCATCAAGAAGCGGGTGAAGCGCCATGGGCGGATGGAAGAGATGGGCGAGCTGGCGATCCAGTTCGGGTCGCTGGAGGAGCTCAATGGGTTGATCGACCGGTTGCGGGGGCAGTGATCGGTCTGTCGGGCTGAAGTTTCGTTCGCGGCTGGGTGGGTGGGGCGGCGGGTGACCCCCGCAGACTCTGGCGCTGCTCGCGGGCGGCGGTGCAGGCAGGTTGAGGTTGCCGCGTCAACACCGGGTGGGTGCGCACGCTCTGTGGCAACCGCGAATTGGCGCCGGCGTCTGCGGGGGTCACCCGCCACCCGCGAGCAGCGCCGAAGACCGCAGGCCGCGCCCTTCGTCCCGCCCACCCCTCCGCGCAAGAAACTCAGGAAAAGATCTTCCCGGGGTTGAGGATGTTGTCCGGGTCGAGCGCCCGCTTGAGGGTGCGCATCATGTCGACCGCACCCGCGCCCGCCTCGTCCAGCAGGAAGCCCATCTTGTGCAGCCCCACCCCGTGCTCGCCGGTGCAGGTGCCCTCCAGCGCCAGGGCGCGGGTCACCAGCTTCACGTTCAGGTCTTCCGCCACCCGGCGCTCCTCGGCATTGTCGGGGTCGATCAGGTAGCCGAAGTGGAAGTTGCCGTCGCCCACATGGCCCACCAGGAAGTAGGGCAGGCCGCTGGCGTCGGCCTCGGCCACGGAGTCGAGCAGGCAGTCGGCCAGCCTGCTGATTGGCACGCAGGTGTCGGTGCTCACCGCACGGCAGCCCGGCTTGCTCTGGATGGCCGCAAAGTAGGCGTTGTGCCGCGCGGTCCACAGGCGGGTGCGTTCCTCGGGCGTGGTGGCCCACTCAAACGCGTTGCCGCCGTGGTCGGCGGCGATCTCCTGCACCGTCTCGGCCTGCTCCTTCACGCTGGCCGGCGAGCCGTGGAATTCCATCAGCAGCATGTGTTCCTCGCGCAGGCCGAGCTTGCTGTGGGCATTGACCATGCGCACCGTGCCGGCGTCGATGAGCTCGCAGCGCGCGATCGGCACACCGAGCTGGATGACCTGGATCACCGTGTGCACCGCTGCGGCGATGCTGGGGAAGGAACACACAGCCGCCGAGATGGCTTCGGGCAGCGGGTAGAGCTTGAGGCTGATCTCGGTGATCACGCCCAGGGTGCCTTCGCTGCCCACCATCAGGCGGGTCAGGTCGTAGCCGGCGCTGCTCTTCTTGGCGCGGGTGCCGGTGCGGATGACCTCGCCGCGCGCGGTCACCACCTCGAGCGCCAGCACGTTCTCGCGCATGGTGCCGTAGCGCACGGCGTTGGTGCCGCTGGCTCGGGTGGCGGTCATGCCGCCGATGGAGGCGTCGGCCCCGGGGTCGATGGGGAAGAACAGGCCCTCGCCCTTCACCGCCTCGTTGACCGCCTTGCGGGTCACGCCGGGCTGCACCGTCACGGTCAGGTCTTCGGCGTTGATGGACAGCACGCGGTTCATGCGGCCCAGGTCGATGCTGATGCCGCCCTGCACCGCCAGCAGATGACCCTCCAGCGATGAGCCCACGCCGAAGGGAATCACCGGCACCCGGTGCTGCGCGCACAGAGCCACGGCATCGGCCACGTCCTGGGTGCTCCCGGCGAACACCACGGCCGCCGGCGGCGGCACGCTGAACACCGACTCGTCGCGCCCGTGCTGCTCACGCACGGCCAGCGCGGTGGAGCACTGCGCGCCGAAGCGCTGCTGCAGCGCGGCCAGAAAGGCCTCGGGGATCGGGCGTTGATCCACCTGGGGCAGCAGGTGCTGGATGTCGGCGGGGGCGTTCATGGGCGGTCTCCGGGGTCGGTTGTCCGGCCAGTTTAGCGGGGGAACCCGGGCCGATGGGCGACGGACGGTTGTCAGATCATCGACAATCCGCCGACCGACTTCCATGCGCCGGCCCCGTCGGCGCCCACCGCAAAGGAACCCCATGGGCAACCGACTCACCCAGATCGCCACCCGCACCGGCGACGCCGGCACCACCGGCCTGGGCGACAACTCCCGCGTCTCCAAGAACAGCCTGCGCGTGCACGCCATGGGCGACGTGGACGAACTCAACAGCCAGATCGGCGTGCTGCTCTGCGAGGACATGCCCGCCGATGTGCGAGCCGTGCTGGTGGAGATCCAGCACCAGCTCTTCAACCTGGGCGGCGAGCTGTCCATCCCCGGTTTCGAACTGCTCAAGCCCGAGGCGGTGGCCGCACTCGACGAAGCCCTGGAGCGCTACAACGCCCAGCTGCCGCGTCTGCAGGAATTCATCCTGCCGGCCGGCTCGCGTGCCGCCAGCCTGGCGCATGTGTGCCGCACCGTGGCCCGCCGCGCCGAGCGTGCCGTGGTGGCGCTGGGCAACGAGGAAGCCATCAAGGATGCGCCGCGCCAGTACCTCAATCGACTCTCCGATCTGATGTTCGTGCTGGCCCGGGTGCTCAACCGCATGAACGGCGGCGACGACGTCTACTGGAAGAGCGAGCGCATGGCGCAGGGCGGGGCGGCATGAAGGCGCTGGCTGCCGCCGCACTGGCACTGGCCTGCACCGCCGGTGCCGTGACGACCGCCCACGCCGCCCTGCGGCAGGTGCAGCTGGTCTGCGATGCGGTCTACATGCCGGCCCGCACCAGCTGGAACCGGGTGGTGGACATCGGTTACGACGACAAGCGCGTACGCAGCGTGAGCATCGATGGTGTGCCGGTCTACACCTTTGCCATCGCGCAGACGGTGATCATGACGGCGCTGGACAACGAGCGCATCCAGATCGACACCGCCAGCCAGACCTGGACCAGCGACTTCCGCGGTCAGGCCACGGGCCAGGGCCGCTGCGAGCGCGCCACGCCCTGAGGACCTCGCCTCAGCGCTGGATGCCCAGGCCCGAGGTGTCGGGCCGGTGCCCGGTGTGCAGCCGGATGCGCAAGGACACGTCGGTGCGCGAGTCGGCGTAGTCGATGGCCTGCTCGGCCGTGATCTCGCCGCGCAGGTACAGGTCGTAGAGCGACTGGTCGAAGGTCATCATGCCCAGCTCGTTGCTCTTGGCAATGGCGTCCTTGATGTCGTCGGTCTGGCCCTTCTGGATCAGCTCCGAGATGTAGGGCGAGAGCAGCATCACCTCCACCGCCGGCACCAGCTGGCCGGCGCTGTTGCGCAGCAGGCGCTGGCCCACCACGCCCTTGAGGTTGAGCGACAGGTCCATCAGCACCTGACGGTGCGCCGCCTCGGGGAAGAAGTTGAGGATGCGCTGGATGGCCTGGTTGGTGTTGTTGGCATGCAGGGTGGACAGGCACAGGTGGCCGGTCTCCGCATAGGCCATGGCGTGCTGCATGGTCTCGCGGTCGCGGATCTCGCCGATCATGATCACGTCGGGTGCCTCGCGCATGGCATGGCGCAGGGCCTCGTCGAACGAGCGGGTGTCCAGACCGACTTCGCGCTGGTCGACGATGGCCACGCCATGGCTGTGCTCGAACTCCATCGGGTCTTCCACCGTCAGGATGTGCCCGCCCACCGTGCGGTTGCGGTGGTCGATCATGGCCGCCAGCGTGGTGCTCTTGCCCGAGCCCGCGGCGCCCACCATCAGCACCAGACCGCGCTTGAGCTGGCACAGCTGCTTGAGCACCGGCGGCAGCTTGAGGCTGTCGATCGAGGGAATGCGGGCATTGATGTGCCGCACCACCACCGCCACCTCGCCGCGCTGCCGGTACACGTTCACCCGGAAGCGGCCCAGGCCGGGCAGGGCGATGGCGAAGTCGCACTCCAGCGTGGCCTCGAACGACTTGATCTGCGACTCGCGCATGATCGAGTAGGCCAGGGCCTGGGTCTGGCTGCCGTCCAGCGCCGGCTCGTCGAGGCGGCGCAGGGTGCCCTGCACCTTGATGCCGGCCGGTGTGCCGCTGGAGAGGAACAGGTCCGAAGCCCCGTGCTGCACCATCACCGCCAGGTAGCGGCTCAGGTCGTCGTTCTGTCCGTGGGTGCGTTCGAGCATGGGGCGGGTGTCCTCAGGAGCGGCGGCCGAGCAGGGCGTACAGCAGGATGGCGCCGAAGGTGGCGGTGCCGATGCCGCCGAGGGCAAAGGCGCCGAACTTCAGGGTGTAGTCACCGGTGCCCAGGATGAGCGTGACGGCGGCCACGATCAGGTTCCGGTTGTCGCTGAAGTCGACCTTGTTGTCCACCCAGATCTTGGCGCCGGCCACCGCGATCAGGCCGAACACCACGATCGACACGCCGCCCATGACCGGCAGCGGTATGGCCTGGATGAGCGCGCCGAACTTCGGGCTGAAGCCCAGCACGATGGCCATGATGCCGGCGATCAGGAAGATGGCGGTCGAGTAGATCTTGGTCGCGGCCATCACGCCGATGTTCTCGGCGTAGGTGGTCACGCCGGTGCCACCGGCGCTGCCGGCCACCATGGTGGCCACGCCATCGCCCATGAAGGCACGGCCCATGTAGCGGTCCAGGTCCTTGCCGGTCATGGCGGTCACGGCCTTGATGTGGCCCAGGTTCTCGGCCACCAGGATGATGGCCACCGGGGCGATCAGCAGCATGGCGTTGGCGCTGAACACCGGGGCGCTGAAGTTGGGCAGGCCGATCCAGGCCGCGTTGGCAATGCCCGAGAGGTCCATGGGCTTGCCCATGCCGAAGCCGTTGGCCAGCACCGCGTAGATCACGCTGGCCACGATCAGGCCCACCAGGATCAGCAGGCGCTGCACCATGCCGCGGGTGAACACCGCCACCATGCCCACCGCCACGAAGGTCACGGCCTGCATCCAGGCATCGAACGCGGTCGGTGCCATGTTCTTGATCGGGATGCCGGCCAGGTTCAGGCCGATCACCGCCACCACCGAGCCGGTCACCACCGGCGGCATGAAGCGTTCGATCCAGCCGGTGCCCACCGCCTGCACGATGGCGCCGATGATGAAGTACAGCAGGCCGCAGGCGATGATGCCGCCCAGTGCCACGCCGATGTTGGCGTTCGGGCCCGGACCGGCGTAGCCGCTGGCCGCGATCACCACGCCGATGAAGGCGAACGACGAGCCCAGGTAGCTCGGCACCTGGCCACCGGTCATGAAGAAGAAGATGAGCGTGCCGATGCCGCTCATGAGGATGGCCACGTTCGGGTCGAAGCCCATCAGGATGGGCGCCAGCACCGTGGCGCCGAACATGGCGATCAGGTGCTGCACCCCCATCACCGTGGTCTGCCCCCAGGGCAGACGTTCGTCCGGCCCGATCACCCCGCCTTGTGCCAGCACCTCGGTGCCTTTTTCACGCCAGTCCAGCATGCCCATGCGTCACTCCTCCGTGGTTGGAAAAAAATACCCCGCGATCGTATTCGCAAACCCTGTGCCAGCCGGGGGCGCACCGGTCTGGCGCCCGCTGTCCCGCAGGGGCCAACCGGCCGTTGCCGGGTGCCCCGGGGGGTTTTCATAATGGACCGATGAGCACCGCCCCCTACATTCCCCAGATCCGCCGCTACCAGCAATGGCTGGGCGAGCACCGCGGTCTGCATTTCGCCGACTACGACGCCCTGTGGCGCTGGTCGGTGAGCGACATCGAGGCCTTCTGGCAGAGCATCCGCGACTACTTCGACCTGCGGTCGCCCACGCCGCATTCGGCGGTGCTGGAGCGCAACGTGATGCCCGGCGCGCGCTGGTTCCCCGGCGCTCAGGCCAACTATGTGCACCAGGTGTTCCGGCATGTGGACGCCGCACACGCCGCCGGCTTCCCGGCGGTGATCAGCCGCAACGAGAAGGGGATCCACCGCGAGCTGTCCTGGCCCGAGCTGCGCCGCCAGGTGGCCGCCCTGGCCCTGCACCTCCAGGCCCAGGGCGTGCGACCCGGGGACCGGGTGGCGGCCTACCTGCCCAACACCCCCGAGACCATGGTGGCCTTCCTGGCGGTGGTGGCCATCGGCGGGGTGTGGAGCATCTGCGCCCCGGACATGGGCACCCATGCCGTGCTCGACCGGTTCCGCCAGATCGACCCGGTGGTGCTGATCGCCTGCGACGGCGTCACCTACGGCGGCCGCGACCACGACCGCCTGGGCGTGGTGGCCGAGCTGCGCGACGCCTTGCCCACGGTGCGCCATGTGGTGCTGCACACCAACCTGGCCGACAGCCTGGGCCAGCCGCAGGCGCGGGAGCGCGCGCTGGAGCAGCTGGCGCCGTGCGCCGATCTCCGGCTGGTCACGGCCCGGGCCGATCCGCCGACCGTGGCCTTCCAGCCGCTCTGGCTGCCCTTCGACCACCCGCTGTGGATCGTGTATTCCAGCGGCACCACCGGCCTGCCCAAGCCCATCGTGCACGGGCACGGCGGCACCGTGCTGGTGAGCATGGCGCTCAAGGTGCTGCACAACGACATCGGCTGCAGCTACGACCCCAACTCCTGGGGCGAGCGCTACCACTGGTACAGCTCCACCGGCTGGGTGATGTGGAACGCCCAGGTGGGTGGCCTGCTGGGCGGCACCACCTGCGTCATCTACGACGGCAACCCCGGTGGCTCCAGGGAGCGCCCCGACTGGACCGTGCTCTGGCGCTTCGCCGCCGAGACCGGCGTCACCTTCTTCGGCGCCGGCGCCGCCTTCTATGCCAACTGCATGAAGGCCGGCGTGGACATCGCCGCCTGCGGCGACCTCCGCCCCGTCCGCGCCCTGGGCAGCACCGGCTCGCCCCTGTCCGAAGACGTGCAGCGCTGGGGCACCGGGCAGTTCCATCGCGTGGCGGCGGAGCGTGGGGGCGACATCTGGTGGTGCAACATCTCGGGCGGTACTGACTTTGCCGGCGCCTTCATCGGCGGTCATCGCGATCTGCCCCAGACCCCTGGCCGCATGCAGTGCCGCCTGATGGGCTGCGCCGTGGAAGCCTGGGACGAGCACGGCCGGCCGGTGACCGATGCCGTGGGCGAACTGGTGTGCACCCAGCCGATTCCGTCCATGCCGCTGTACTTCGTGGGCGATGTGGGGCACAAGCGGCTGCTCGGCAGCTACTTCGACATGTACCCGCCCGGCCATGGCCGGCACCCCGGTGGCGGTGACCTCGGCCCCGAGGCCGGCGCGGTCTGGCGGCACGGCGACTGGCTGCGCATCCACCCGGACGGGTCGTGCGTCATCTACGGCCGCTCGGACGCCACCATCAACCGCCACGGCCTGCGCATGGGCACCAGCGAGCTTTACAGCGCGGTCGAGGCCCTGCCCGAGGTGCTCGACTCGATGGTGGTCGACCTGGAATACCTGGGCCGCGAGAGCTGGATGCCGCTCTTCGTGGTGCTGCGCGAGGGCCAGGCGCTGGACGAGGCGCTGACCGGCCGCATCCAGGCGGCCATCCGCACCGCACTGTCCCCGCGCTTCGTGCCCGACGCCATCTACCAGGTCGCCGAGATCCCGCGCACCTTGTCCGGCAAGAAGCAGGAGCTGCCGATCAAGAAGCTGCTGCTGGGCCAGCCCTTGGAGAAGGTGATCAACCGCGAGGCCATGGCCAACCCGGGCTGCCTGGACTGGTACGTGCAGCTGGCGGCGCAGCGGGCCGGGGCCTGAGGCGCGTCCCGCAAGCGACGCCGGCAGGGGTGAACCCTCGGGCCAACCCGGTGGGCGGCCCGGCCGGCATGCGGTAATTTGCCGGGTCACCACAACCCCACCCCCGGAGACCCGCCATGACCCACCCGAACCCGAACCGCCGCCAGGCCCTGTCCCTGGCCGCCGGCGGTGCCGCCCTGCTGGCCGCGCCCTCGCTGTTCGCGCAGGACAAGTTCCCTTCGCGCCCCATCACGCTCATCGCCCCCTGGCCGGCCGGCGGCAGCAGCGACGCCATCATGCGGGCCTTCGGCCAGAGCGCCAGCAAGATCCTGGGCGTGCCGGTGGTGATCGAGAACAAGCCCGGCGTGGGCGGCACCCTGGGCGCCAGCGCCATGATGCAGGCCAAGCCGGACGGCTACACCATCACGCAGCTGCCGCTGGGCATCTACCGCCTGCCCCACATGCAGAACATGCCGTTCAACCCGGTGACCGACATCACCCACATCGTCTGCCTCACCGGCTACACCTTCGGCATTGCCTGCACCGCCGACGCGCCGTTCAAGAACCTCAAGGAGATGGTGGCCTATGCCAAGGCCAACCCGGGCAAGCTGGAGTACGGCCACACCGGCACCGGCACCACGCCGCACCTGGCCATCGAGGAGTTCTCGGAGAAGGCCGGCATCAAGCTCAACCCGATCCCGTTCAAGGGTTCGGCCGAGATCATGCAGGCCATCCTCGGGGGGCACATCCGCGTCATGAGCGGCACCACCGAATTCGCGCCGCATGTGCAGAGCGGCAAGCTGCGCCTGCTGGCCACGCTGGGCAGCCAGCGCAACAAGGCCTTCCCCGATGTGCCCACGGTCAAGGAAAGCGGCTGGGACACCATCACCGAATCGCCGTTCGGCATTGGCGGCCCGAAGAACATGGACCCGGCCGTGGTCAAGGTGCTGCACGACGCCTTCAAGGCCACGCTGGACGACCCCGAGGTCAAGGCGGCGCTGGACAAGTTCTTCCAGCCCACCATCTACATGAACACCGCCGACTACACGGCCTATGCGCAGCGCACGTTCGCGGCCGAGAAGGCCACCATCGAACGCCTGGGCCTCGCGAAGAAGAGCTGACCCCCGGCGGGGCTAGCGCCTGCTGACCAGCACGATGCCGGTGGCCACGCCCAGCAGGGCGACCACCAGCTGCCAGGTCAGCGGCTCGCCCAGCAGCGCCACACCGAACACCAGGGCGAACACCGGCGTGAGGAAGGTGAAGGTGCTCATCTGGGTGGCCGGGTAGTGGCGCAGCATCCACATCCAGGTGAGGTAGCTGGCAAAGGCCCCCACGGCGGTCTGCAGGCCGATGGAAGTCCAGGCGGCGGCCGAGTAATCGAACCGCCAGGTCTCGTTGAGCGACAGCGAGATCAGCGGCGCCACCAGCGCGGTGACACCCACCTGGAAGAACAGCGTCTTTTCGGCACTCGCCGTGGCCAGTTTCGTGGCCCGCAGGGTCAGCGTGGTCAGGCCCCACAGCATGCCGGCGGCCAGGCCCAGGGCGTCGCCCTGCCAGATGCCGTGGCCCGTCGGTGCGTGGGTGAAGCCCTCGCTGAAGGCCAGCGCCACGGCGGCAAACGCGATTGTCAGCCCCACCCACTGGATGCGGCGCAGGGTCTCGGTGCGCACCACCCGGGGCAGCAGCAGGGCCACCACGAACGGGCTGGTGTAGAGGAACACGGTCAGCCGAGAGGCGCTGGTGTACTTCAGACCCAGGTAGATGGCGGCGAATTCACCGGCGAACAGCAGGCCGGCCAGCAGCCCCGGCCCGAGCGTGCCGTCGCGCTCGAACAGGGCCACGCCGCGCGCGCGGCACCACAGCCACAGCAGCAGCGTGGCGCCCCAGAACCGGATGGTGGCTTGCCACAGCGGCGGCACTTCATCCACCGTGGTCTTGATCAGGATCTGCTGGAAACCCCAGAACGCACAGCACACCACCAGCAGGCCGATGGCGAGCGAATCCAGATGGGTCTTGCGCTGGATGGGGCTGTTCACGGTGTGGCAGGGCTCAGAGCGGGTGCTCGGTGTAGAAGCGCCCGCCGTGGAACAGCAGGGGCGAGACGTCGGGGTTGTGGCTGCAGCGCTCCACCTCGCCCACGAAGATCACATGGTCGCCTTCGGCGTACTGGCTGCGGTTGAAGCACTCGAAGGTGGCGGCCACGCCGGGCAGCAGCGGCACGCCGCTGACGCTGTCGGTGTGGTCGACCCCGGCCCAGCGGTCGGTGTGGCGCGCCGCAAAGCGTTCGGCCAGCGCCTGCTGGTCGGCCGCCAGCACATGGATGGCGTAATGCCGGCCGTTGGCCAGGGCGGCCATCGAGCCGGCCTGCTGGCTCAGGCTCCACAGCACCAGGGGCGGCTCCAGCGACACCGAGTTGAACGAGTTGGCCGTCAGCCCGACCAGGCTGCCGTCGGCGGCCCGTGCCGTGACGATGGTCACCCCGGTGGCGAACATGCCCAGGGCACTGCGGAACGCCCGGGTCGAGAAGTCGGGCGGCCGGGGGCCGGCGGCGGGGGAGGCTGACATGGTGGTGCGGTGAACCGTTCGGTGTGGGGTGGCGATTGTCGGCCATGCCGGTGTTCCGGCGCGTCGCCAGGGCTACCCGGATCGCGCCGATAAGATGCGCCGCATGAGCCTCACACCTGCCTTCACCGCCCTGGGCAGCGGCCCCACCGTCCTGTTGCTGCACGGCATCGGCGGCGGGCACCTGGCCTTTGCGCCCCAGGTCGAGACACTGGCCGCCGCCGGTTACCGGGCGGTGGCCTGGGACATGCCGGGCTATGGCCACAGCGCCCCCATCGAGCCCTACACCTTCAAGGGCCTGGCGCAGCGCTGCATCGACCTGATCGACGCCCTGCAGTGCCCGGACGTGGTGCTGGTGGGCCACAGCATGGGCGGCATGGTGGCGCAGGAAGTGGTGGCGCGCCACCCGCAGCGGGTGAGCCGGCTGGTGCTGGCCGGCACCTCGGCCGCCTTTGCACGCCATGGCAGCGGCCGCAGCGCCGACGACTGGGCGCGCCAGTTCGTGGCCGAGCGCACCGCGCCACTGGACGCCGGGGGCGGCATGGAAGCCATGGCACAGACCCTGGTTCCGCGCATGGTCGGCCCCGGCGCCCTGCCGGAGGGGCTGCGGCTGGCCGAGCACTGCATGGGCGGCGTGCCCGAAGCCACCTACCGCCGCGCACTCGACTGCCTGACCGGCTTCGATCGCCAGGCCGCCCTGGCGGCCATCCGGGTGCCCACCCTGCTGGTGGCCGGCGAGTTCGACCGCGTGGCGCCGCCGGCCCTCATGCGCCGCATGGCCGATCAGATTCCGGACTCGCGCTATGTGGAGCTGCCCGGCATCGGCCATCTCATGAACCTGGAGGCGCCGGAAGCCTTCGACGGCCAGCTGCTGGCCTTCCTGGGCGAGACCGCCGGGCGCTCAACGCTGCACTGAGGCGGTCTGCAGCCGGCCTGCGCCGATGCCTGTACGGCTCGGCGTGCCCGGCTGGCCGGTGAAGCCGAACTCCATGGCCGGCTTCTCGCCGCTGATGAGTTCGGCCAGCGCCTTGCCGGAGCCGGCGCCGTGGGTCCAGCCCAGCGTGCCGTGGCCGGCGTTGATCCACAGCTTGCGGCGCGGCAGCTGGCCGATCAGGGGGATGTTGGTGGGGGTGGCCGGGCGCAGGCCGGTCCAGAACTGCGGGTTGCCGCCCTCTTCGGGCGTGCGGGTGTCGGCCACGCCCGGGAACACCGTCTCGATGCGGCGCACCAGCATCTCGCAGCGGCGGCGCGCCAGCGGCGTGTCCAGCGACAGGTCGAAGCCGCCGAGCTCGATGGTGCCCGCCACCCGCAGCTGATCGCCCAGGCGCGAGATGGCGATCTTGAGCTGGTCGTCGATCATGCTCACCGACGGGGCGTCCTGCGGCCGCAGCAGCGGCAGCGTGGCGCTGTAGCCCTTACCCGGGTAGATCGGTACCCGGATGCCGATGCGCTGCAGCAGCGGCGTGGTGTAGGAGCCGCAGGCCACGACGAAGGCATCGCCCGTGAGCATGCGGATCTGGCCGTCCTGGCGGTTGCGCACCCGGATGCCGCTGACCTCGTCGCCGCGCTGCTCGATCTGCTCGATGTCATGGCCCCAGAGCAGTTCCGCGCCGCGCTCGGCGCAGCGCCGGGCCAGGGCCTGGGTGAACACGCGGGCGTCGCCGGATTCGTCGGTCTCGGTGTAGGTGCCGCCCACGATGCGGTCACCGAAGGCCCGCAGTGCCGGCTCGATGCCCAGCAGCTCCTCGCGCGAGACCACGCGGCGTTTGACGCCGAAGCGCTGCATCACCTCAGCGGCAGCCGCTGCGCCGGCGAAGGATTTTTCGTCGGTGTAGTAGTGCGCGATGCCGCGTTCGAGCCGGTGGTACTCGATGCCGGTCTCGGCCACCACATCCTTCAGGGCGGCGTGGCTGTAGGAGCCCAGGGCCACCAGCTGCGCCACGTTGCGCACGAAGGCTGCGTCGTTGCACTGCCCCAGGAACTGCAGGCCCCAGAGCCACTGGGCCGGGTCGAGCTGCGGGCGGAACAGCAGCGGCGAGGTGGCCGAGAACATCCACTTAAGCGCCTTGAGCGGTGCCTCGCGGTTGGCCCATGGCTCGCAGTAGCTCACCGAGATCTGTGCCGCGTTGGCAAAGCTGGTTTCCAGCGCAGCATCGCTCTGGCGATCGACCAGCGTCACCTCGTGCCCACGCTGCAGCAGATGCCAGGCCGTGCTGACGCCGATGATGCCCCCACCCAGAACCGTGACACGCATGGTGTGCTCCTGATCAGAAACCGTGATCTGCGCAGTATCGAAAAAGCCGCCCTGGAAATGAAGCGGAATCAAACTAAAATCGATCTCATCAGATTGACTAATGTGAGGCCGAGGCCGGTTCACCATGAGCACTTTCGACCCCGACGCCCTGGAATGCCTGGCCGCCATCATCGAAGAAGGCGGTTTCGAGCGGGCGGCCCAGCGCCTGTCCATCACCCAGTCGGCGGTGTCGCAGCGCCTGCGGGCGCTCGAAGCCCAGGTGGGCACGGTGCTCATCGTGCGCAGCCGTCCGCTCAAGCCCACGCCGGCGGGTCAGCTGATGCTCAAGCACGCCAAGATGATGCGGCTGCTGCGCGCCGATCTGGAGAAGGACCTCAAGGAGCTGGCGCCCAGCAGCACCGGCGGGCGCGAGGACGAACGCATCTCGGTGGCCATCAACGCCGACAGCATTGCCACCTGGGCGCTGCCGGCCCTGGACGCACTCGCCCGTGACGGTCTGCCCATCGAGATCATCACCGACGACCAGGAATTCACCCACGAGTGGCTGCGCGAAGGCCAGGTGCTGGGCTGCGTGACCTCGCTGGGCCAGGCGCTTCGGGGCTGCCGCATGGAGCCCCTGGGCACCATGGACTATGTGGCGGTGGCCCATGCCGATTTCGTGGCCCAGCAGCTGCCCAAGGGGCTCACGGCCCACAACTTCCACCAGGTGCCGTTCGTGGCCTTCAACCGCAAGGACACGCTGCAGCACAGCTTCGTGGCCAAGGCGTTCAAGCTGCCACGCGTCATCCTCAAGCAGCTGTTCGTCCCCTCCAGCGAGGGTCAGATCCGGGCGGTGGCGTCGGGCTGGGGGGTGAGCGTGGTGCCCGAGCTCGGGGTGCGCGAACGGCTGGCCAGCGGGGAGCTGGTCAACCTGCTCCCCCGGCACCGGCTGGATGTGCCGCTGCACTGGCACTGCTGGAACCTCCATTCCGACGTGCTGGAGGCCCTGACGGCGGCGCTGCGCACGGCGGCGCGCCGCAGTCTGCGGCCCCCGGCACGCGCTGCGCAGGGGGCCTGAGGCGGTCCGCTCAGCGCGGCAGCACCACGGTGTCGATCACGTGGATCACGCCGTTGTCGGCCGCGATGTCGGTCTTGACCACGTTGGCGTTGTCCACCTTCACGCCGCCGGTGGTGCTCACGGTCAGCTCGCCGCCCTGAACCGTCTTGACCTTGCCGGCCTTCACGTCCTTGGCCATCACCTTGCCCGGCACCACGTGGTAGGTGAGCACCGCGGTGAGCTTGGCCTTGTCCTTGAGCAGGGCGTCCAGATCGGCCTTGGGGATCTTGGCGAAGGCTTCATCGGTGGGGGCGAACACGGTGAACGGTCCCGGGCCCTTGAGCGTGTCGACCAGACCGGCCGCCTGAACGGCGGTCACCAGCGTCTTGAACGAGCCGGCGGCCACGGCGGTGTCGACGATGTCCTTGGCCTGGGCGGAAACCATGGCGCCGAAAGCCAGCAGTCCGGCGACGAGGGTCTTCTTCATGTGCGTCCTTTCAAAGGTGTGGATGGGTGTCCGCAAAGCGTGATCTGCATCACGGACGGCGCCAGTATTGATCTGGAAAGACCAAAACACAACTGATCAGTATTTATCCATACGATTCGGTATGAATTGCGTCGTCGACGTCGAAAGGTGACAATCCGGGCTTCGCCGAAAAGGTTCCCCATGTCCAGCGCCACGCCCTCCACCGCCACTCCGCCCGTCAAACGCAGCTTTCGCGAGCAGATGCACCAGGCCCGCGAGGACGCCATCGTGGCGGCTGTGAACCGCCTGCTGGCCGAGAAGGGCTTCGAGGCGATGACGGTGGACGAGGTCGCGGCCGAGGTCGGCATTGCCAAGGCCAGTCTGTACAAACACTTCCCGAGCAAGGAAGACCTGGCTGCAGCGGCCATGGTCAAGGTGATGCAGCGCGCCCAGACCTTTCTGGACGAGCTTCAGGCCCGCAGCGGCCTGACCCCGCTGCAGCGGCTGCGCGAGGTGGCCCGCTGGACCATGGAAGTGCAGCTGGCCGGCGAGATGCCGTCGCTGCCCAGCGAAAACTCCAGCCTGCGTGCGGCGCTGGCCGCCAGCAAACCCTATGTGGACGGTTTGATGGACGTGAGCGACCGGCTGGGCGGCTGGATCGTGGAAGCCCAGGCCGACGGGAGTTTGAATGCGTCGCTGCCCCCGATCGCCGTCCTCTACACGCTCTACGCCCGCGCCTGCGACCCGGTGCTGGGCTTCCTGAAGGCGTCCGGCCAGTACGACAGCGCCCGGATCATCGAGATGGTGCTCTCGACCTGCTTCGACGGCCTGCGCCAGCGCTGAGGGCTGCCGCAGACCGTCTTTGGTGCGTCAGCGGACCAGCAGCACCGGCACCTTGCATTCGGCCAGCACGCGGGTGGCCACCGAACCCATGACCAGGTTGCCCAGGGCGCTGTGGCCGTGCGAGCCCATCATGACCAGATCGAACTTGCCGGCATGGGCCGTCTTGGCGATCAGCTCGCCGGCCGAGCCCACCTTGCTCACCACCTTGGCGTCGATGCCGTGGCGCTTGAGGAACTTGACCACCGGGCCGGTGATCTTGGCGGCTTCGTCGGCGTGGTACTGGTTGGCGATCTCGGCGCCCACGGCGGCACGGGCCCGCGGCGGCAGCGGGGTCTGCACGGTGATCAGGGTGAAATCGTTGGAGGCGGCGAACAGCTCGTCGTGGGCAGCGACGTAGGCCAGCATCTTCTTGGTGTAGGGGCTGCCGTCGACAGCGAGCAGGATCTTCATGGGGATGCTCCTTGGGTTGTAGGTATGAGAGCCACCGAGTGTAAGAGTCCCGTGCGGCCCTCCCTTGCGACAGATCAAGCAGGGCGCAGGTTCCCGTCCTGCAGGGGCACCGGGATCAGCCCGTCCGGGACGAAGGCCGCCTGCTCGTTCTTGTCCGCATAGCCCAGCGGGTTGGCCATGATGCGGCAGCGGCCCACCTGCACGTCGGTCGGGCAGTGCAGATGCCCGTGCAGCCACAGGTCGGCCTGCGGCAGCAGGTGGTCGAGCCCGTTGCAGAAGCCGGCGGTGCCGGGGGTGGCGCCATAGCGCGGGTCCATGCTGTGCAGCGTCGGTGCGAAGTGGGTGACCACCACGGTGGGACCGTCCCAGGGCTGCGCCAGTGCCTGCGTCAACCAGTGCTGGCATTCCAGCGCCACATGCCGCATGGCCTCGGCATCGAACAGGGCGCCGCCCCGGCGGCCGTCCATCTTGCGCAGGTAGTGGTTGGCGGCCCGGTAGGCCCGGGGCCGGTCGCCGAAGACGTCGTAATCGCTCCACAGCGTGGTGCCCACGAAACGCACCCCCGCCCGCACATGCACCTCGCGTTCCAGCCAGATGAGTCCGAGCCGCTCGCAGGCCTCGCGCAGGCGGGCATGGGTCACGTCCCAGTCGAGCGCGTCGTACTCGTGGTTGCCCGGCACATAGATCACCGGCACCGGCCACCCGGCAAAGCGGCGCAGGCCCCAGTCGGGGTCGGGCAGGGTGCTGCCGTCCCGCCGGCGCTGGTAGGAGCCGATGTCGCCGGCCAACACCAGCAGGTCGGCGCCCGGTGCCGGCACCGGCACGAAGTCGGGGTTGTTCTCGAGGTGCAGATCGCTGAGCAGCTGGATGTTCATGGGTGCAAGGGGTCGGAGGGACTGAAGCCGTCGGCCGACGCGCGCTTCACCGCTTCGCGCAGCCAGCGGTGGGCGGTGTTGTGCGTGGCCTGCCGGTGCCACAGGGTATCCACATGCACCGCCGGCACCGGCAGCGGAAGATCGGACAGGGCCAGACGGTGCTCGATGCCGGTGGCGCTCACGAAGTGGCGCGGCAGCACCGTCAGCAGGTCGGTGGAGGTGACCACCCGCCCGGCGGTGAAGAACTGGTTGACGGTGAGCACCACGCGCCGCTGCCGCGAGACGGCGGTGAGGGCCTCGTCCACGAAGCCGAACGGACGGCCCGAGAAGCTCACCAGCAGGTGGCGTGCCGCGCAGAAGTCGTCCAGGGTGAGTGGCTTGCCTGCCAGCGGGTGGTCGCGCCGCATGACCACCACGTACTCGCCGTCGTAGAGGCGCTGGTAGAGGAAAGCCGGGTTTTCTTCCTTCAGGTGTTGCGCCCCCAGCTCGGCCACCACGCCGGGAAAGTGGCCGATGGCCACGTCGGCCGAGCCCGATTCGAGCAGCGAGCGCGGGTCGCGGGTGGTCAGCGGCAACACCCGCAGGCTCACCCCGGGGGCCTCCTGCTCGCAGATCCGCACCAGACTCGGCACGATCTTGGCGGCGGTGGCGTCCGCCATGGCCAGCACGAAGCTGGACTGGGCATGGCCCGGGTCGAAGGTGTCGGGCGACAGGGTTTCCCTCAGCAGGGCCAGGGCCTCGCGCACCGAGGGCCACAGGGCCAGCGCCACCGGCGTGGGCTCCACGCCGTAGCCGGCGCGGTGCACCAGCTCGTCCCCCACCACATCGCGCAGGCGGCGCAGCGCGTTGCTCACCGCCGGCTGGGTCATGGCCAGGTTGTGGGCGGCGCGGGTCAGGTTGCGCTCGGCCATCACCTCGTCGAAGACGCGCAGCAGGTTCAGGTCGAGCGTGCGGAAGTTGAGGCCTTTGATCATTGCTGTGAATGGTAGGCATCACAAAGATAAATTGGTGCTCGACTAGGGATAACCCTAAGATTCCCCCGTCCACAAGACACAACCCCTTCCTTCAGGAGTTCACCATGAGCACCACCGCCACCGTTTCCTCTGCCCCGCTGGGCCTGCGTCAAGCCGCCCCGGCATCCGTCCGTCCGGCCACCGCACCCCGCAGCATCCAGGCGCGTGGTCTGGCCGCCCTCCTGCTCGCCGGCGTGGTTGCCGCCATGGTCCTGGTGGCCGATCACCTGGTCAGCACCTGGGCCGACGGTCACCTGTTCCTGGCCTGGGTCATGCTGTGGGTGATCGTGTTCGCCGGCTTCGCCCTGTTTGCCGACACCGCCCGCGCCGTGGCCCGCCGCACCCTGGCCGGTCTGGACCAGTGGGCCGCCGCCCGTGCCCAGGCCCGTGCCGAAGAGCGCCTGTGGGACATCGCCCGCGCCGACCCGCGCGTCATGGCCGAGCTGGTGCAGGCCCGCGGCCGTGCCGAGGTGGACGAGCCGCTGTCCCTGATCGCTGCTCCGGCCGCGAGCGCCCCGGCCCCGACCGAGGAAACCCTGTCGGTCTGGGAGAAGATCGGTCGGCAGCGCGCCGCCCGCGCCCTGGCCTACCGCATCTGACCCGCCGTCCCGCGCGTGTCGCGCCGGTCAGCGGCGCCCACAAAAAAGCCACCGGATCGGTGGCTTTTTTTTCGCCCGGCGGGGTGTCACCAGGGGGAGACCCGGTGCCGGCAGGTCGTGCCGGCACCGGTGGTTCGGCTCTGCCCTCAGGCGGCCAGGCGCTGTTCGATGCGCGCCTTCGTCTCCTCGAGCTCACGGGGAAGATGGTGCCGGAGCTGCTGGAACAGCTCGCCGTGCAGGGCGAGTTCCTGGGTCCATGCAGCCTTGTCGATGTGGGTCACGGTCTGGTACTGCTCGGCCGAGAAGTTCAGGCCCTCCCAGTGGATGTCCTGGTAACGCGGGCTGATGCCGAAGGCGTGTTCCACGCCCTGGCCGCGGCCTTCCAGGCGGTCGATCATCCACTTGAGCACGCGCATGTTCTCGCCGAAACCGGGCCAGACGAACTTGCCGGCCTCGTCCTTGCGGAACCAGTTGACGCAGAAGATGGCCGGCAGCTGGGCGCCCTTGGCCTTGAGCTGGGCACCCAGGTTCAGCCAGTGCTGGAAGTAGTCGCTCATGTTGTAGCCGGCGAAGGGCAGCATGGCGAACGGGTCGCGGCGCACCACGCCCTGGGCGCCGAAGGCCGCGGCGGTGGTCTCCGAGCCCATGGTGGCGGCCATGTAGACGCCCTCGGTCCAGTCGCGGGCCTCGGTCACCAGCGGCACGGTGGTGCTGCGGCGGCCGCCGAAGATGAAGGCATCGATCGGCACGCCGGCCGGATCGTCCCAGGCGCTGTCCAGGGCCGGGTTGTTGGTGGCGGCCACGGTGAAGCGCGCGTTGGGGTGGGCGGCCTTGGCGCCGGTTTCCTTGGCGATCTGGGGGGTCCAGTCCTTGCCCTGCCAGTCGATGGCGTGGGCCGGGGCCTCGCCCATGCCTTCCCACCACACGTCACCGTCGTCGGTGAGGGCCACGTTGGTGAAGATCACGTCGCGGTCCAGGCTGGCCATGCAGTTCGGGTTGGTCAGCGTGTTGGTGCCCGGGGCCACGCCGAAGTAGCCGGCTTCCGGGTTGATGGCGTGCAGGCGGCCGTTGGCCTGGGGCTTGATCCAGGCGATGTCGTCGCCGATGGTGGTGACCTTCCAGCCCTCGAAGCCCTTGGGCGGGATCAGCATGGCGAAGTTGGTCTTGCCGCAGGCGCTGGGGAAGGCGGCTGCCACGTGGTACTTCTTGCCCTCGGGGCTGGTCACGCCCAGGATCAGCATGTGCTCGGCCAGCCAGCCCTGCTGGCGGCCCATGGTGGAGGCGATGCGCAGCGCAAAGCACTTCTTGCCCAGCAGCGCGTTGCCGCCGTAACCCGAGCCGTAGCTCCAGATCTCGCGTGTTTCGGGGTAGTGGACGATGTACTTGGTCTCGGGGTTGCAGGGCCAGGCGGTCTTGTCGCCTTCGCCTTCGGCCAGCGGCGCGCCCACGGTGTGCACGCAGGGAACGAAGTCACCGTCGGCGCCCAGCACGTCGAACACGCCCTTGCCCATGCGGGTCATGAGCTTCATGTTCACCGCCACGTAGGCGCTGTCGGAGAGCTCGATGCCGATGTGGGCAATCGGGCTGCCCAGCGGGCCCATGCTGAACGGCACCACGTACATGGTGCGGCCGCGCATGCAGCCGTCGAACAGGGGCTGCAGGGTGGCGCGCATCTCGGCCGGGTCCTTCCAGTTGTTGGTCGGGCCGGCGTCTTCCTGGCGCTGCGAGCAGATGAAGGTTCGGTCTTCCACGCGGGCCACGTCCGACGGGTCGGACCAGGCGAGGTAGCTGTTGGGGCGCAGTTCGGGGTTCAGGCGCTTGAGGGTGCCGGCGTCCACCAGCTGCTGGCAGAAGCGGTCGTATTCCTCGTCGCTGCCGTCGCACCAGACGATCCGGTCGGGCTTGCACAGCGCGGCCATGTCGGCCACCCAGGCGATCAGCCGGGCGTGCTTGACGTACGAGGGGGTGTTGAGGGACAGGCCCTGCATCACGGGTGAGTTCATGGGACGGCTCCAGAGTGAATGTGCGGCGCGCCCCACAGACACTGACAGCCACAGGACCCACGCGGGACGGCTGCGGCTGTCGGTGTCTGCAAGGCAGATTCGTGCGGTCGGCGCTCAGGGCTGCGGCAGCGTTTGGCTGGTGCAGCAATGTGCGGGCGCGCTGACGGGTGATCGCGGCGTCCGGTGGGCGGGTCGGCCAGTGCCCTTATTTTAGGCAAGCCCCCGTCAGGTTACCGACGGGTTACATGCAAAGCCCGCATAACGTGATGCGGTATCCGGACCCGTCGGGACAGGCTGGCGAAAGAAAAGGCCGGCCGCCTTTCGGCGTCCGGCCTGGTCGGCAGGGCGGGTGGCGATCAGGCCATGAAGACGGCGATGAAGGCCAGCAGGAACATCAGCACGGCGCCGGCCACCGGCAGGACGATGGGCATGTGGGGGACGATCGACTCCACCAGGTCCTGGGGCTGATCGGCGGGCGTGTGGTGATCGTGGTGCGACATGGTGGGAATGCTCCGTGAATATGAACGAACTGACGCGATTTTAGAGGAAGCACCGGCCCGAGAGTTCACAGCAGGGCGCAGGTGCTGCTGACGCGGCACACGCTGCGGCCGTCATCGGCCCCGCGCAGGTCGACCTCGCCGAACGCCAGCGCCTTGCCCGCACGCAGCACCCGGGCCTCCACCAGCAGGTCCTGGCCCGAGAGCGGGCGCAGGAAACTGCTGGACTGCTGCACCGTGGTGCAGGGCCGGAAGGCCCCGAAATGGTGGATGAGGGCCAGCACCATCACCGTGTCGGCGGCCGACATCATGGCCTGACCGCAGAGGGTCCCGCCTTCGCGCGTGAGCCGCTCGGACACGGGCAACCGGGCCACCACCACACCCGGTCCGGGCGCGGCCTGCACCTGCAGCCCCAGGTCCTTCACCCAGGGCGCAAACAGGTCGGACAGGGCGGTCTGGAGTTCGGTGGGTGTCATCGGGTTCTCCGGTGGGTTCAGACGCGCCGGGCCTGGAAACCGGCGCCGCGCAGCCGGTCGAGCACGGCGTCCACATGCTCGTGGCCCCGGGTCTGGAGCACCAGCTCGATCTCGACGTTCTGGGCCGCCAGCAGGGTGAAGGCGCGCTGGTGATGGACTTCATCGATGTTGGCGCCTGCTTCGGCCACCAGGGCCGTGATGCGGGCCAGGTTGCCCGGCACGTCGCGGGCATTCACCGCTATCCGGGCTAGCCGGCCGGCCCGCACCATGCCGCGCTCGATGATGGAGGCCAGCAGCAGCGGATCGATGTTGCCGCCGCACAGCACCAGCCCCACCTTCTGGCCATCGAAGCGCCCCCGGTGCCGGATGAGTGCGGCCAGGCCGGCGGCACCGGCGCCCTCGACCAGGGTCTTCTCGATCTCCAGCAGCATGACGATGGCCTGCTCGATGTCGCCCTCGTCCACCAGCAGCCAGTCGTCCACATGCCGGCGGGCCAGGGCCTGGTTGAGTTCGCCCGGCGAGCCGACCGCAATGCCTTCGGCAATGGTGCTGGTGCCCTGGGGATGGTGGGTGCCGCACAGGGCATTGACCATGGCCGGAAAGCGCTCGGTCTGCACGCCCACCACCCGGATGCCCGGCTTGAGCGCCTTGGCGGCCACCGCCATGCCGCCGATGAGGCCGCCGCCGCCCACCGCGATCACCAGCGTGTCCAGGTCGGGCTGGGCACGCAGCATCTCCAGCGCGATGGTGCCCTGGCCGGCGACGATGGCCGGATCGTCGTAAGGGTGGACGAACACCAGCCCCTGGGTGGCGGCCAGCTCGCGCGCATGGGCACGCGACTCGTCCAGCGTGTCGCCGTGCAGGACCACCTCGGCGCCGAAGCCCCGGGTGCGCTCCACCTTCACACCGGGCGTGAAGCGCGGCATGACGATGACCGCCCGGATGCCCAGGCGCTGCGCGTGGTAGGCCACACCCTGGGCATGGTTGCCGGCGCTCATGGCCACCACCCCCCGGGCCCGCTCCTCGGGGCCGAGCTGGCTGAGCTTGTTGCAGGCCCCGCGTTCCTTGAAGGAGGCGGTGTACTGCAGGTTCTCGAACTTGAGGAAGACCTGGCAGCCCACCAGCTGCGACAGGGTGCGCGACTCGACGCAGGGTGTGTCGAGGAGCTGGCCGCTCAGGCGGGTGGCAGCGGCTTCGATGTCATGGAGTGCGAGCATCGGGCCATTGTGCCGTCCGATGCCGGCAAAAGCCCCCGCAATGGCGGCCATCATCCACTTCCATCCGGCATGAAGCTGGGTTATGGTCATCTCGCGGACAGGCCCTGCCTGCCCGCCGCCAGCCAGTCCGCCCAGGAGGTGCAACGATGAGCCGACGCACGTCGCCGCTGCCCGCAACCGGTCGCCCGCTCCCCGATGCCCGGGAGAGCCGGCTGGGTTGCGCCGGTGAGGTCCGCACCGACGGCCGTGTGTTCGTGCCGCCGGGTCTGCGGCAGGCCCCGGTGCTCGACCTGATGTGCTCGCATTTCGTGCTCACCCTGGCGGCGCGGCAGGGCCCGCGCTTCAATGTGCGGCGGGACCTCAACACCCTGCTCTCGCTGGCCGGCCGGCACCTGGTCTGGCCCCACACCGTGCTGGCGCGCCTGCGCGAGTTCCTGCAGCGGCGCTGCAAGGACAACGACCTGTGGGCCGGCCACGATGTCCTGGGCACCGCCGCCTTCATGGAGCGCTACGGCGTGTGGCGCGGGCCGTACGAAGAGGGCACGCTGTTCTTCTACCTCGACGAATACGCCAAGGAGTCGCCCAAGGACCTGCTCTCGGTGCTCTCGGTCACGGGCGACTGGCTCGCCCAGGCCCTGAAGAAGCAGAGCACGCTGGTGGAGAAGAACATCGATGCGCTGGCGGCGCTGCTGCAGCTCAACCGGGCCGAGCGCGCGCTGCTGCTCTACGGCACCCTGGCCCGCTACCAGCGCGACCTGCGCTCGATCCTGGTCGAGTTCAAGGTCAACAACGCGCCCGAGGCCTACGCGGCCATTGCCGAGGTGGCCGGTGTGAAGGCCAGCGAGGTGGGCGAGGCGCTGCGGGCCGGTTCGCGGCTGGAGCGCATCGGCATGGTCGAGAACCTGATCTCCGAGCACAACATCACCGACCTGGCCGACCTGATGAAGGTCAGCGAGAAGCTGCCGCCGGTGCTGATGCGCGAGTACCGCTCCGAGAGCGAGCTGATGGCCGTGTTCACCCGGCCGGCGGCCCGGTCCACGCTGAGCGAGCGCGACTTTGCCTACGTGGGCGAGGACGTGCGTCTGCTGTGCGGCCTGCTGCGCGAGGCGGTGGCGCGCAAGGAGGCCGGCATCAATGTGCTGCTGTACGGCCCGCCGGGCACCGGCAAGACCGAGCTCGCCCGGGTGGTGGCCCAGGCCGCCGGGCTGGAACTGTTCGAGGTGGAATACGCCGACCGGGACGGCAATGCGCTCTCAGGCCGAGACCGTTACCGATCGCTGCAGATCGCCCAGGTGTTCCTCAAGGGCATGGCGCACTCGGCGCTGCTGTTCGACGAGGTGGAAGACGTGTTCCCCCCGATCTCCAGCGAAGCCGCCCAGCTCATGGCGCGGGCCGAGCATGTGAGCGCACCCCACACCGGCAGCGTCAGCGGCAAGGCCTGGGTCAACCAGGTGCTCGAATCCAACGCGGTGCCCACGCTGTGGGTCACCAACCGCATCGAGCAGATCGACCCGGCCTTCCGGCGGCGTTTTGCCTACCACCTGGAGCTCAAGAGCCCGCCGCCTGGCGCCCGCGAGCAGCTGGTGCGCACCGCACTCGACGGCGTGCCGGTGAGCGACGGCCTGGTGGCCCGGCTGACCGAGCGCAAGGGCCTGACGCCGGCCCAGATCCGCACCGCGGTGCGGTTCGCCCAGCTGGCCCAGGGGCCGCGCCCGACCGGTCGGCGTCGCCCGGGTGTGCCTCCGCTGGACGATCTGATCGAGCGCCAGTTGCGCAACGCCGACCATGCGCTGGGCCGCAAGCCCGACCCGGCGCAGCGTCCGGTGGTCACCCAGTACAGCCTGGACATGCTCAACGTGGAATCCCGCCACCCGGTGGCCCGCATCATCGAGGCGCTCAAGGCGCGGGGCCACGGCTGCCTGTGCTTCCACGGTGCGCCCGGCACCGGCAAGACGGCACTGGCCGAGCACATCGCCCAGCAGCTCGACCGTCCGCTCATGATCCGCCGCGCCAGCGATCTGGTGAGCAAGTTCGTGGGCGAGACCGAGCAGCAGATGGCCGCCATGTTCCGCGAGGCCGAGGCCGAACGCGCGGTGCTCCTGCTGGACGAGGCCGACAGCTTCCTGCAGGACCGGCGTGGTGCCCAGCGCACCTACGAGGTGACCGAAGTCAACGAGATGCTGCAGGGCATGGAGCGCTTTGCCGGCATCTTCATCTGCACCACCAACCTGATGGACAGCATCGATCAGGCGGCGCTGCGGCGCTTCACCTTCAAGATCCGGTTCCGGCCGCTGACGGCCGAGCAGCGCGAGGCCATGTTCGTGGTGGAGGCGTTGTCCGGCGACGCCGGGCGGCTCGATGCGGACGCCCGGCAGCGGCTGGCGCGGCTGGAGCAGCTGTGTCCGGGGGACTTTGCGGCCGTGAAGCGTCAGGCCGAGATCCTGGGCGAGGCGCTGGCGCCCGGGGAGTTTCTGGACCAGCTCGAGGCGGAGCACCGCATCAAGCCGGAGGTGCGCGAGTCGCGCCGGCTCGGCTTCATGGCCTGAGCCGGGCGCTGCCGCGCGGTGCTGCTCAGTGCAGCGTCATGGGCCGGGACGGAATCTCTTCCGGCGAGTAGTCCGGGTGGTGTTCCACGAAGAACTGCAGCTTCTCGTCCAGGCGGGCGATGCGGCGGTTGGCTTCGGACTCGCAGTGGTGCTTGGACACCAGGTTGAAGATCTTGCTGCGCAGGAACCACAGGTCCTTGGGATGCTGCGCCAGCATGAGGGCCGCATGGATGCGCCCGCGCAACGGGTCCTCGATGTCGGCCAGCACGGCGTGGAACTCGTCCACCAGAAAGTCCAGCTCCAGCACCTGGGTGTGCTGGTAGTGGGGTGTCGCGGCTTTCTTGAACCAAGGCAGCTTGAAAAACATGCCGCTCTCCTGTCGGGAAATCCAGGGGGAACATCCCCCTGCTATCCACGACATCGGCACGCCAAAGCAGCCGCTTGAGGCCGTGACGGGTTTCACAGGTCACCCCGCCGACGAACGGTTCGGGCTGTCAGACCTAGGTTCTCGACCAGGCTGCCGAAAACTTGAGGGCTTACGCAAAAGCACTCACCACCCGCAGCACCTCCGCGCCGTAGGCTTCGCGCTTTTTCACGCCCAGCCCGGCAATGCCGTCCAGATCGGACGGCTCGCGGGGGCGGCGCACCGCGATCTCGCGCAGGGTGCTGTCGTGGAAGATGACGTAGGCCGGCAGGTTGTGCGAACGGGCCACCTCGGCCCGCCAGGCGCGCAGCGCGTCCAGGCAGTCGCGCTCGGCCAGCGACAGCGGCTGGCCGTTGTGGTCGGCCTCGGTGCGGGCGGCCCGCCGGCTGCGACTGCCCGGCGCCTTGTCGGCCAGCTGGCGCAGCTGCACCGTGGACTCGCCCTTGAGGATGGCGCGCGCCCCGTCGGCCAGGTGCAGGGTGTTGTAGGGCGCGTCCTCCACCCGCAGGGCCTCGCGCGCGATCAGCTGGCGCACCAGCGCGCGCCACTGGGTCTCGGACCAGTCGGCGCCGATGCCGAAGGTGCTGAGCGACTGGTGGCCGTTCTGCAGCACCTTCTCGGTGGTCTTGCCGCGCAGGATGTCCATGATGTGGCCGGCACCGAAGCCGTGCCCGCTGGCCTGCTGCACCCGGTAGATGCAGGAGAGCAGCTTGCGCGCCGGTTCGGTGGCGTCGAACAGGTCGGGCGGGTTCAGGCAGTTGTCGCAGTTGCCGCAGGGGCCGCTGTGTTCGCCGAAGTACGCCAGCAGCTGGACCCGGCGGCAGGTGGCCGATTCGGCCAGGGCCAACAGGGCATCGAGCTTGCCCCGCAGCACCTGCTTGAAGGCGTCGGCCGCCGGGCTCTCGTCGATCATGCGGCGCTGGTTGACCACGTCCTGCAGGCCGTAGGCCATCCAGGCGTTCGACGGCTCACCGTCGCGCCCGGCGCGGCCGGTCTCCTGGTAGTAGCCCTCGATGTTCTTGGGCATGTCCAGGTGGGCCACGAAGCGCACGTCGGGCTTGTCGATGCCCATGCCGAAGGCGATGGTCGCCACCATGATCACGCCGTCCTCGCGCAGGAAGCGGTCCTGGTGGTCCTGGCGCACGGCGGCGTCCAGCCCGGCGTGGTAGGGCAGGGCATTCAGGCCGGCATCGCTCAGCAGCGTGGCCACCTCTTCCACCCGGCGGCGCGACTGGCAGTACACGATGCCGGCATCCGTCCCGCCGGGGCCGGTGTGTTCGTCGCGGATGAAGCGCAGCAGCTGTGCGGTGGCGTCCTTCTTTTCCACCACCAGGTAGCGGATGTTGGGCCGGTCGAAGCTGCTGATGAAGGTGCGGGCCTGCTGCAGCTGCAGCCGCTCCACGATGTCGGCGCGGGTGAGCTCGTCGGCGGTGGCGGTGAGGGCCACGCGCGGCACGCCGGCAAAACGCTCGGGCAGCACCGACAGTTCGCGGTATTCGGGCCGGAAGTCGTGGCCCCACTGGCTCACGCAGTGGGCCTCGTCGATGGCGAACAGGGCCAACGCCCCGCGCTCGTGCAGCGAGTCGAGCAGGGCCAGGAAGCGGGGGGTGGTCAGCCGTTCGGGGGCGGCATACAGCAGGGTGAGCTCGCCGCGCAGCATCTGCTTCTCGACGCGCTGGGCGTCCTCGCCGCTCAGGCTGGAGTTGAGGAAGGCGGCGGCCACGCCGGCCTCCAGCAGGGCGCCCACCTGGTCGTGCATGAGGGCGATCAGGGGCGACACCACCACGGTGAGGCCGCAGCCCGCCTGCTGGCGCACGATGGCCGGCACCTGGTAGCACAGCGACTTGCCGCCGCCGGTGGGCATGAGCACCAGGGCGTCGCCACCGGCCCCCACGTGGCTCACGATGTCGGCCTGCGGCCCGCGGAAGGCATCGAAGCCGAACACCTCCTGCAGCACGGCCAGCGAGGCTTCCAGCACCTCGCTGCCCGGTGCGACGTCGATGGCGTCCAGCATCGGCTTACATCTGTTCCCAGGGCAGGCCTTCGAAGCGCCAGCCGTTCACGCTGGAGCGCTTGAAGTGCTCGTTGAGCTCGCCCTCGAAACCGTTGACCACATGGCTCACGTCGGTGAAGCCGGCGGCCTCCAGGGCCCGGCCGGCGTCCAGCGTGCGCTTGCCGCTGCGGCAGATCAGCAGGATGGGCCGGGCCTTGTCGCCCGCCTCGGCTTCCACCGCGCGGGCAAAGCGGGCGGGATCGGGCGTGAGGTCGGGGTATTCGTACCAGGGGATGTTCTCGACGCCGGGCGGGCGGCCCACATAGAGCGACTCGATCTCCATGCGCACGTCCACGAACAGCGGCGGTGCCTCGCCACGGGCTTCGCGGGCCTGCCGTTCGGCCTGCAGCCAGGTCCAGGCCTGCGTGGGGGAGAGGTGCTTCATGGGCGGTGATTGTCGGGGATTTCAGGCCGGGGTCTTCCTACAATGACGGGATGAACGCCCCTGAACGTCTGCCCGTCTACACCCGTGCCCAGGCCCTGCCCGGCATCCTGCGCCAGCGCATCGCCATCCTGGATGGCGCCATGGGCACCATGATCCAGCGCTTCAAGCTCACCGAGGAGCAGTACCGGGGCGAGCGCTTCAAGGACTTCCACCGCGACGTCAAGGGCAACAACGAGCTGCTCAGCCTGACCCGCCCGGACGTCATCCGGGACATCCACGAGGGGTATCTGGCCGCCGGTGCCGACCTGATCGAGACCAACACCTTCGGCGCCACCACCGTGGCCCAGGAGGACTACGACATGGCCCCGCTGGCGCGCGAGATGAACCTGGCCTCGGCCCGGCTGGCGCGCGCGGCCTGCGACAAGTTCAGCACCCCCGACAAACCTCGCTTCGTGGCCGGCGCCCTGGGCCCCACGCCCAAGACGGCCAGCATCAGCCCGGACGTGAACGACGCCGGGGCACGCAACATCAATTTCGAGCAGCTGCGAGCGGCCTACCTGGAGCAGGTGCAGGCCCTGGTGGAGGGTGGCGCCGACGTGCTGCTGGTGGAGACCATCTTCGACACGCTCAACGCCAAGGCAGCCCTGTTCGCCATCGACGAGTTCTTCGAGCACAGCGGCGAGCGCCTGCCCCTGATCATCAGCGGCACCGTCACCGATGCCTCCGGCCGCATCCTCAGCGGCCAGACGGTCAGCGCCTTCTGGGCCAGCGTGCGCCACATGCAGCCGCTGGCGGTGGGCCTGAACTGCGCCCTGGGCGCCACGCTGATGCGGCCCTACATCCAAGAGCTGGCCAAGGTGGCCGGCGACACCTTCATCAGCTGCTACCCCAACGCCGGCCTGCCCAACCCCATGAGCGACACCGGGTTCGACGAGACGCCCGAGGTCACCAGCCGGCTGCTGCGCGAGTTTGCGGCCGAGGGGCTGGTCAACATCGTGGGCGGCTGCTGCGGCACCACGCCCCAGCACATCGAGGCCATCGGACAGGGCGTGCAGCCGCTGGCACCCCGGGCGCTGCAACGCGGTCCGTTCCGCAGCGACGCGGCCTGATCCCCGGGCCGGCATTCCCGGTCGGCGCCTGGGGTCATTTCGGCCCTTGGCATAATCCGCAATCCCTTCAAGGGGAGTAGTCACCCGCCACCCGGCGTCACGCCGGGCCTTCGGCGGGCGGCGTTCTCGTCAATCCGCAGCCTCACCGCTGCCGGGAACTGCCCAACCGGCGCCACGCCGGTTGCTGACAAGACCTTGGGGTGTTCGTCAACACCAATCCGAGGTATTTCATGGAAAGCATCGCGCCAGTCTGGCTGTGGGTCGTTTTTGTCGCCTTCGTTCTGGCGGCACTGTTCGTCGACTTCGTCGTCCTCAAGAAGCAGGGCGCGCACGAGGTGGGCGTGAAGGAGGCCCTGAACTGGTCCATTGTCTGGGTGGCCCTGAGCTTCGTCTTCAACGGCCTGTTCTGGTGGGCCATCAAGAGCACCACCGGCTCCACCGAGATCGCCAACGAGAAGTCGCTGGAGTTCCTCACCGGCTACCTGATCGAGAAGAGCCTGGCGGTCGACAACATCTTCGTCTTCCTGATGATCTTCACCTACTTCGCGGTGCCGCCGGCATACCAGAAGCGGGTGCTGATGATCGGCATCATCGGCGCCATCGTGCTGCGCACCATCATGATCCTGGTGGGTGGCTGGCTGCTGGCCCAGTTCCACTGGATCCTGTATGTGTTCGGTGCCTTCCTGATCCTCACCGGCGTGAAGATGTGGTGGGCTGCGGGCAAGGAGCCGAGCCTGGACGACAACCCGGCGCTCAAGCTGCTGCGCCGCCTCATGCCGGTGAGCCGGAACTTCGATGGTGAAAAGTTCTTCACCATGGAAAACGGCAAGCGCATCGCCACCCCGCTGCTGATGGTGATCTGCCTGGTGGGCCTGACCGACGTGATCTTCGCGGTGGACTCCATCCCGGCCATCTTCGCCATCACCCAGGACCCGTTCATCGTGCTGACCAGCAACGTGTTCGCCATCCTGGGCCTGCGCGCCATGTTCTTCCTGCTGCAGGCGGTGGCCAGCAAGTTCCACCTGCTGAACTACGGCCTGGCCGTGATCCTGATGTTCATCGGCACCAAGATGGTCCTGATCGACATCTACAAGATCCCGGTGGCGGTCTCGCTGGGCGTGGTGGTGGGCATCCTGACCATCACCATGATCTGGAGCGCCAAGACCGCGCCCAACACCTGACCGGTCTGGCCCTCGACGCGTCAGCGGCGTGCAGGCCGGGCCACCTCGGCCTGCAATGACGCCACCAGGCTGTCGTAGACCTTGTATTTGGCTTCCAGCTCGCGCAGGCGCAGACTGAGCCGGTAACCCACGGCGGCGAGCAGCCGCCCGGCGGTGACCGGCTCTTCTTCCATCAGCATCTGGAGCGACTCGCGCTGGAGCATGGCCAGCACGCCGTCGGTGCTGGCGGTGCAGCTCGCCGAGCGGGCATCGCCATCGAGCAGGGCCATCTCGCCCAGCACCTCGCCCGGGCCCAGCACGTTCACCGTGAGGGGCTGGGCCCGGTGCATCAGCTGGGATTCCACCGTCACCTCGCCTTCCACCACCAGGGCCATGAAGCCCTGGCCGCCGCTGGCGTCATCGCCCTCGCGCACGATGGCCTCGCCGCGCGAGAAGCGCCGCAGCTGCATGTAGGCCACCACCGTGACCGCATCGTCCTCGCTCAGCTGGGCCAGGGCCGAGGGGGAGCGCAGCAGTGCGGCGGCCTGCATGCCGTGCGGCGAGGCCCTCACCCGCAGCCGGCGACGCCGGGTTTCGCGCTGGCGCAGGAGTCGGTCGAGCAGTTGCATGGTGTCGGATTTCTGTACAGGGCAGGGTGTTCAGCGCCATTGTCACCCGACGGCGCGACATCCTGTCGTGCCGCCCCATGGCACGTCGATTGCTTGACCGTGGCATGCCACCAGCGCCTTCCCTGTCCGACCCGGCCACGCGCGCCCCTGAACAACAGGTCTGGCGCGACCCGCTGGCCCTGATGCTCGAATCCACCGGCGAGGGCGTCTTCGGGGTCGACCTGGACGGCCTGTGCGTGTTCATCAACCCGGCCGGTGCCCGCATGATCGGTTTCGAGCCGGCCGAGCTGCTGGGCAGCAACATGCACGACCTGACCCACCACTCGCACGCCGACGGCGCCGAGTACCCGGTGGAAGACTGCCCCATCTTCAACGCCTTCCGCCAGGGCCTGCCCTGCCGCATCGACAGCGAGGTGTTCTGGCGCCGCGACGGCTCGTGTTTTCCGGTGGAGTACAGCAGCCATCCCATCATCGACGCCGGCCAGGTGGTGGGCGCGGTGGTGACGTTCGTGGACATCACCGAGCGCAAGCGGGCGGCCGATGCCCTGCAGCGGGCCAAGAGCGAGCTCGAAGCCCGGGTGCGGGAACGCACCCACGAGCTGGAGACCGCGCTGCACCAGGTGCGCGAGCTGGCGGCCTGGTCGGACAAGGTCCGGGAGGAAGAGCGCACCCGCATCGCCCGCGAGGTGCACGACGAGCTCGGCAGCCTGCTGGTGGCGCTCAAGATGGACGTCAACTGGATGGACAAGCGACTGTCCGAGCAGGGGGGGCGTTCGCCCGAGCAGGCCCAGGACATGCGCCAGCGCATGCGCTGCAAGTGCCAGAACATGAGCCGGCTGATCGAGAACGCGGTGGACAACGTCGGGCGCATCATCACCGACCTGCGTCCCAGCATCCTGGACCACCAGGGCCTGTGGGCAGCGCTGGAGTGGCAGGCGCAGGAGTTCGTGCAGAGCGCCGAGATGGCACTGGACTGGTGCATGCGGGCCGAGCCCGAAGGCGCCTGGCCCGAACCGCCGGAGCCGCTGGCCATGGCGGTGTTCCGCATCTTTCAGGAGATGCTCAGCAACGTGGGCCGTCACTCCCGCGCCGACCGGCTGGCGGTGCAGGCCGTGGTGGAGGGGGGCGTCCTGCGGCTGAGCGTGCACGACAACGGCGTGGGGGCATCGGCCCAGGCCTTCGAGGCGCCGGATGCCTACGGCATCATGGGCATGCGCGAGCGCGCACGCCACTTCGGTGGCGTCATCGACATCGACAGCGCACCAGGACAGGGCACGCGCATGTGCCTGACGGTGTCGCTACAGGCAGGAGCCCCAGCGTGAACACGCAGTTCGATCTGTTGACCGACACCATCCGGGTGCTGATCGGCGACGACCACCGCATCGTGCGCGAAGGCCTCAAGCAGATCCTGGCCGAGGCGCCCGACGTGCAGGTGGTGGCCGAAGCCCAGACCGGGCCCGAGGTGCTGGAGCAGGTGCGCGCGCTGGGGGGCTCCGAGGGGCTGCACCTGGTCATGCTCGACATCGCCATGCCCGGCCTGGACGGCATGGACGTGCTGCAGACGCTCAAGCGCGAATACCCGTCGCTGCCGGTGCTCATGCTCAGCACCTACCCGGAGCGCCAGTACGCGGTGCGCTGCATCAAGCTCGGCGCCTGCGGCTACCTGAACAAGAGTGCCGACCCGGACGACATGCTCATGGCGGTGCGCAAGGCGGCCGGTGGCGGGGTGTTCCTGTCGCAGGCCACGGCCGAGGCGCTGGCCGCCGCCGTGGGCCAGAGCGGCGCACAGGCCGGGCCCGAGGCCCTCTCGCACCGGGAGTACCAGGTCTACCGGCTGCTCACCCAGGGGCGCACCGTGAGCGAAATTGGTGCGCAGCTGGGCCTGGCGGCCAACACGGTGAGCACCTACCGCGCCCGCATCCTGGAGAAGACCGGCACCAAGAACGACGTGGAACTGGCGCTCTATGCCCAGCGCCATGGCGCCGGACGCTGATTTGTAGGGCCAGCCCTACAAGGGGTGGTGCAGATCTCTGCGATCTGCATGCCTGATCGTCGGTTGGCATGCCCCCCACGGGTATCTGGCCCGTTGCTTGCAAGGAGTACCTCGTCCATCAACCCACGAGGTGCGCCATGTCCGAATTCTTTGACCCGTACAACGCCGACCGCCCCCTGATGCTCAAGTGCAGCTGCGGCCGTGACCACACGGTTGCCGAGCACCAGGCCGAGGAAGCCGTGCAACGCGCTTCCGACCAGGCCGCCAGGACCCTGCGCGAGCGCAGCGAGACCGCCGAGTTCGAGGCCTACAGCAACGAGTTCATCGAGGCCACGCTGGTCAAGGCCATCTTCCCGCACGACGAGCAGCGCCGCCGCTTCCTGCGTGCGGTGGGCAAGGGCACCGCCATGGCGGCGATTGCCAGCGTGGTGCCGGTGGCCAGCCTGCAGGCCATGGCCCAGGAGAAGGGCGCCCTGGAGAAGACCAACCTGAAGGTGGGCTTCATCCCCATCACCTGCGCCACCCCGCTGATCATGGCCCACCCGCTGGGCTTCTACAGCAAGCAGGGCCTGAACGTGGAAGTCACCAAGACCGCCGGCTGGGCCCTGGTGCGCGACAAGATGATCAACAAGGAGTACGACGCCTCGCACTTCCTTTCGCCCATGCCACTGGCGATCAGCCTGGGCCTGGGCAGCAATGCCGTGCCGATGAACGTGGCCACGGTGCAGAACATCAACGGCCAGGCGATCACGCTGGCGCTGAAGCACAAGGACAACCGCGATCCAAAGAACTGGAAGGGCTTCAAGTTCGGCATCCCGTTCGATTATTCGATGCACAACTTTTTGCTGCGCTACTACCTGGCCGAGAACGGCCTGAACCCGGACACCGACGTGCAGCTGCGCGTGATCCCGCCGGCCGAGATGGTGGCCAACCTGCGCGCCGGCAACATCGACGGCTTCCTCGGCCCCGATCCGTTCAACCAACGCGCCGTGTTCGATGAAGTGGGCTTCATCCACGTGCTCACCAAAGACCTCTGGAACGGCCACCCCTGCTGCGCCTTCGGCACCAGCACCGAGTTCATCCAGAAGAACCCCAACACCTTCGCGGCGCTGTACCGCTCGGTGCTGACCGCTGCGGCCATGGCCCGCCAGCCGAAGAACCGCGAACTGATCGCCAAGGTCATCGCGCCCAGCCAGTACCTCAACCAGCCCGAGGCGGTGCTCAACCAGGTGCTCACCGGCCGCTTCGCCGACGGCCTGGGCAAGATCCAGAACGTGCCCGAGCGCGCCGACTTCGACCCGATGCCGTGGCAGAGCATGGCGGTGTGGATGCTCACCCAGATGCAGCGCTGGGGCTACATCAAGGGTGACGTGGACTACAAGGGCATTGCCGAGAAGGTGTTCCTGATCACCGATGCCCGCAAGTACATGAAGGAACTCGGGCAGGACTTCAAGGCCGGCCCCGCCTACGAGAAGCACACCATCATGGGCAAGGTGTTCGACCCGGCCAAGCCGGCCGACTACCTCAAGAGCTTTGCCATCAAGAAGGTCTGACCATGAAAACCCTCGGATTGCAATGGCGCGCCGGCCTGGTGTCGCTCCTCCTGCTGGTGCTGTTCCTCGGCGCCTGGCAGCTCGGCACCACCGGCCCCTCCATCGGCGGTTCCTCGGCCGGCATGACGGCCGAAGAAATCGAGTACGCCAAGATGATGGGCAAAGACCCCGGCACGGCCAAGGCCAGCGGCTTTCCGCCGCCGCTGGAAGTGGCCAAGGCCAGCTGGGAGCACCTGTCGGATCCGTTCTACGACAAGGGACCCAACGACAAGGGCATCGGCATCCAGCTGGCGCACTCGCTGGGCCGGGTCGGTCTGGGCTTCCTGCTGGCCATGGCCGTGGCCATCCCGCTGGGTTTCCTGATCGGCATGTCGCCGCTGATGCAGAAGGCCTTCAACCCCTTCGTGCAGGTCTTGAAGCCCATCAGCCCGCTGGCGTGGATGCCCCTGGCGCTCTACACCCTCAAGGACTCGGACGTCAGCGGCATCTTCGTGATCTTCATCTGCTCGATCTGGCCGATGCTGATCAACACCGCCTTCGGCGTGGCCTCGGTCAAGCGCGACTGGCTCAACGTGGCCGCCACGCTGGAGGTCAACCCGATCCGCAAGGCCTTCCAGGTGATCCTGCCCGCTGCGGCGCCCACCATCCTCACCGGCATGCGCATCAGCATGGGCATCGCCTGGCTGGTGATCGTGGCCGCCGAGATGCTGGTCGGCGGCACCGGCATCGGCTACTTCGTGTGGAACGAGTGGAACAACCTGTCGCTGACCAACGTGATCTTCGCGGTGCTGGTCATCGGCGTGGTCGGCATGCTGCTCGACCTCATGTTCGCCCAGGCACAGAAGGTGGTGACCTATGTGGAGTGAATCCAGCGACCGCGAGGTCGTCATCAACACCCTGTCCGCCGAACCCGTCTCGGTCCTTCCGAAAGATCCCAAGATGAGCGGTTTCCTCAAGGTCGAGCAGCTGGCCAAGGCCTACCAGGCCGACAAGCCGGTGTTTGCCGACGTGTCCTTCGGCATCGACCGCGGCGAGTTCGTCTGCATCATCGGCCACAGCGGCTGTGGCAAGACCACCATCCTCAACGTGCTGGCCGGTCTGGACACCGCCAGCAGCGGCCACGCCTTCATGGACGGCCGCGAGATCGCCGGCCCCAGCCTGGAGCGCGGCGTGGTGTTCCAGGGCCATGCGCTCATGCCCTGGCTCACGGTGCGCCAGAACATCGCCTTTGCCGTCAAGTCGCGCTGGCCCGACATGGCCCGCACCGACCTGGACGCGCATGTGGAGAAGTTCGTGGCGCTGGTGGGCCTGAGCCATGCCATCGACAAGAAGCCCAGCCAGCTCTCCGGCGGCATGAAGCAGCGCGTGGGCATTGCCCGGGCGTTCGCCATCCAGCCCAAGATGCTCCTGCTCGACGAGCCCTTCGGCGCCCTGGATGCGCTCACGCGCGGCACCATCCAGGACGAGCTGATGGGCATCGTGCGCGACACCCAGCAGACCGTGTTCATGATCACCCACGACGTGGACGAGGCCATCCTGCTGGCCGACCGCATCCTGCTCATGACCAACGGACAGGAAACCGCTGCCGGCTATGTGCCCGGCGGCCTGGCCGAGGTGGTGGTCAACCCGCTGCCCCGCAGCCGCACCCGCAGCCAGCTCCACCACCTGGAGGGCTACTACCCGCTGCGCAACCACATTGTCGATTTCCTCGTGACGCGGGCCAAGGCGCATTGAAGCCCCACCGTCTGCAGCGCGATCCCGTTTCTTCAACCCTTCTCCATCACAACGAGACAACACCATGAACCGTCTGGACGTCACCGAAAAAATCATCAGCACCAAAGTGGCCAAGGGCCTGACCTGGGCCGGCGTGGCCAAGAAGGTCGGCCAGTCCAAGGAATGGACCACGGCGCTGTGCCTGGGCCAGATGACCGCCACGCCCGAGCAGGCCAAGGTGGTCGGCAAGATCTTCGGCCTGACCGCCGAAGAGCAGAAGTGGCTGCAGGTCGTGCCGTACAAGGGCTCGCTGCCCACCCCGGTGCCGACCGATCCGCTGATCTACCGCTGGTACGAGATCGTCAGCGTGTACGGCACCACCATCAAGGAGCTCATCCACGAAGAGTTCGGCGACGGCATCATGAGCGCCATCGACTTCAGCATGGACATCGAGCGCCAGGCCGACCCCAAGGGCGACCGCGTGAACGTGGTGCTCTCCGGCAAGTTCCTGCCTTACAAGCAGTACTGATTGGCGCCCCGCCATGGACCCGCGCCCGCCGCTGCCGCCCTTCACCGCCGAGACCGCCGCGCAGAAGGTGCGCATGGCCGAGGACGCCTGGAACACGCGCGACCCCGACCGGGTGGTGAAGGTCTACACCGAGGACACGCGCTGGCGCAACCGCGCGGAGTTCCCGGTGGGGCGGGGGCAGGTGCATGAATTTCTGGTGCGCAAGTGGGCGCGCGAGCTGGACTACCGGTTGATCAAGGAGCTGTGGGCCTTCGACGGTGCGCGCATCGCGGTGCGCTTCGTCTACGAATGGCACGACGATTCCGGCCAGTGGTTCCGATCGCACGGCAACGAGAACTGGCAGTTCAATGCGCTGGGCTACATGGAGCAGCGCCACGCCAGCATCAACGATCGGCCCATCACCGAGGCACAGCGCCTGTTCCGCTGGCCGCTGGGCCCCCGGCCGGCCGATCACCCCGGACTGACCGAACTCGGGCTCTGACCCGGCTCAGGGCAGAGGAATCCACTCCCGGTCATCCCCGGGCGGCAGTGCAAAGCGCCCGGCCTTCCAGTCGGCCTTGGCCTGCTCGATGCGCTCGGGTCGCGACGACACGAAGTTCCAGAAGATGTGGCGCGGCCCCAGCGGCTCGCCGCCGAACAGGAACACGGTGGCCGGCTCGGGTGCGGTGAGGTCGATGCCGGTGTCCTGTCCGAACACCAGCAGCTGGCCCGGCAGCACCGCCTGCCCGCCGAAGTTCAGGCTGCCACGCGCCAGATACACCGCCTGCTCGGCGTGCTGTCCGGGCAGGCGCAGCCGGGCGCCGGTGCTGCATTCGGCATGCAGGTAGAACAGCGGCGAGAGCGTGGCCACCGGGCTGCGCTGGCCGAAGGCCTCGCCGGCCACCAGGCGCATCCACACACCGTCCTCGGTCCAGGTGGGCAGATCGGCCTGCGGCGTGTGGGCGAAGGCCGGTGCAGTCTCTTCGTGTTCGGCCGGCAGCGCCACCCAGCTCTGCATCAGCTCCAGCCCGCCGCCCTCGAACGAGTCGGGGTGGGTGAAGCGTTCGCTGTGGCTGATGCCGCGCCCGGCGGTCATCCAGTTCACATCGCCGGGGCGTATCACCTGCTGTGTGCCCAGGCTGTCGCGGTGGGTCATGCTGCCGCGCAGCAGGTAGCTCACGGTGGACAGGCCGATGTGGGGGTGGGGGCGCACGTCGGCCGCACGTGTCTGCTCGGCCGGCAGGGTGACCGGGCCGGCGTGGTCCCAGAAGATGAAGGGGCCGACCATGCGGCGCTTGGCATAAGGCAGCACCCGCCGCACTTTCAGGCCGTGGCCCAGGTCGGCCTCGCGGGCCTGGATCAGCATCTCGAACATCGCGCATCTCCCTGCGGCCACCCGCCGGGCCGGTGGGGGCATTGTGGCGCGCACCCGCCCGCTCGGGGCGTGGGCGACAATCCCGTCCCCATGGACATCGCCGACATCCGCCACCGACTCCAGGCCCTGGGCGCCGGGCCGCTGCATGTGCAGCGCGTGCTGCGCACCTGGGCCAACGCCCTGCCGGTGGATGGCGGGCGGCGCAAGCCGGAGCACCATTTCCCGCGCGGCCTGTTCGAGGCGCTGCCGGCCGTCACGCAAGAGCTGCAGGGCCTGGCCACGCTGGGCTCGGTGCACCCGGGTGAAGACGGTTCCGCCCGGTTGCTGGTGGCCCTGCGCGACGGCCAGACGGTGGAGAGCGTGCTGCTGCCGCGTGGCGGCGTGTGCGTGTCGACCCAGGTGGGTTGTGCGGTGGGCTGCACCTTCTGCATGACCGGCACCGGCGGCCTGATCCGCCAGCTCGGCAGCGCCGAGATCGTGGCCCAGGTGGCGCTGGCGCGGCAGCAGCGGTCGGTCAACAAGGTGGTGTTCATGGGCATGGGCGAGCCGGCCCACAACCTCGATGCGGTGCTGGAGGCCATCGACCTGCTGGGCACGCTGGGCAACATCGGTCACAAGAACCTGGTGTTCTCCACCGTGGGCGACGAACGCGCCTTCGACGCCCTGCCGCGCGGCCGCGTCAAGCCGGCGCTGGCGCTCTCGCTGCACACCACGCGGGCCGACCTGCGCGCGCAGCTGCTGCCGCGCGCACCGCGCATCACGCCGGACGAGCTGGTGGCCCACGGCGAGACCTATGCCCGCGCCACCGGTTACCCGGTGCAGGTGCAATGGACCCTGCTGGACGGCGTGAACGACACCGACGAAGAACTCGACGGCATCGTGCGGCTGCTGCAGGGCAAGTACGCGGTGCTCAACATGATTCCCTACAACGCGGTGCCGGGCCTGCCCTTCGCGCGCCCGTCGTGGGAGAAGGCGGCCGACATCGCGCGGCGCCTGCACCGCCGGGGCATCCTGACGAAGCTGCGGCAGTCGGCCGGTCAGGACGTGGATGCCGGCTGCGGCCAGCTGCGCGCCCGCTCGCTGGCCAGTGGCGAGCAGGTGGTGGCGGTGCGGCGGCGCCGGCTCAGTGCAGTGTCAGCGGACACGACGTCGTCTTGACCCGCACTACCGCCGCGCGCGGCTGGTAGGGCGCCGGCGCCGTGCCGCACACGGCCGCGGCAATCGCCTGCGCCTGACGGGCAATGGGTTCGATGTAGCGGCTGGGCTGGCCGTCGATCGCGATGCAGTCGCCCAGCGCATGGATGTGCGGGTCGCTGGTGCGCAGCGTGGCGGCATCCACCGCAATGCCGTTGTGCCAGGCCAGGCCAGCGCCCTGTGCCAGGCGCGGCGGCGTGGCCAGGCCGGCGGCAGCGATCACCTGGTCGGCCGCAAAGCGCTGACCGCAGGCGGTGGTCAGCCGCAGGGCGCCACCGGCCCGTTCGAGCTGCTGCACCTGCACCCCGCCCACGAAGCGGATGTTGAGGTCCTGCCACGCGGCCAGCAGCGGGTCGGCGGCCTGCTGCTGCGGCCAGCGGCCCAGCGGGTGGCTGGCCTGGTCGAGCAGGGTGATGCGGTGGCCGCCCAGGGCCAGATCGTTGGCCAGCTCGCAGCCGATCAGCCCGGCACCCACGATCAGCACGTCGCGCGGTACGTCGCCCAGCGCGGCCCGCAGCCGGCGGTAGGCGTCCAGGTGGTTGACCCGCCAGCACAGCTCGGCCGGCAGCGCGGGCGGCAGGCAGGCCTGGGCGCCGTGGGCCAGCACCAGCCGGTCGTAGCGCAGCGTGCCGCGCGTGGTGCGCAGGCTGCGGGTGTCGGGGCAGATGCGCACGGCCTCGGTGCGGGCCATCAGCCGTACCCCCAGGCGGGCCGCAGCGGCAGCGCCGCTCTCCCGAACCAGGGCGCCGTCGTCAAGGCGGCGGGCCACGGCCACCGACAGCAGCGGCTTGTCGTACACATCGCCGGCACAGCGGGTGACCAGGGTGATGGGCAGTGCCGCATCGCGTTCGCGCAGGGCCTGGGCCATGGACCAGCCGGCGCGTCCGGCACCGACGATCACCACCCCGGCAGGGCCACCCCGCCGCACCACGGCCGTGGGCGCGGAACCGGAGCGGGCCATCAGTTCTTCGCGGCTGGGCGCCCGGTACAGCCGGAAATCGGCCTTGGTCACGCCGCACAGCGGGCAGGCCCAGTCGTCGGGGATGTCGGCATACCGGGTGCCGGCGGCCAGGCCGCCGTCGGGGTCGCCCTCGGCCTCGTCGTAGATGTAGCCGCAGGCGTCGCAGATGTACTGCTGGTAGGGGGCCTCGGTGTTCATGCCGGCAGCACCTCGGCGGACAGCCGGGCGATCTCCTTGCGCAGGTGCTTGATGGCCGGCGTGACGATGGCCACGAAGTGCGATTCGCGCACCCGCCGCTGCACCTCGGAACTCATGAGGTAGCCGCGTGCGCCCTGGTGCAGCAGGGCCGACTGGGCCGCGCGCAGGCTGAGCTCGGCGCCGTGGGCGCGGGCGTCCAGCACCTCGATGAAGAAGGCCGGCGAGGGATCGAAGGGGGTCTGGGCCAGCTTCATCACGCGGGCCTCCAGCGCATCCAGCTCGGCCTGCAGCTCGGCCGGGCGCTCGTCCAGGAACTGGTTCACATGGCCCAGCTGGTCTTCCACCGCCCACATGGTGTCGATCGCGCCCTGCGTCACCCCCAGCGCCATGCCGCACTGGAGCATGACGAAGGCGCTGCGGATGCGCGCAATGAAGGGCTTGGCCGGGTCGGCCATGATCTCGTCGGCGCCGATGAAGTGGTCCTTCAGGCGCAGCGCCCAGGTACCGGTGCCTTCCATGCCGGCAAAGCTGGGGCAGTCGCGCAGCTCCACGCCGGGGGCGTCGCAGCGCAGCAGGAACATCACCTCGCGCACCACCTCGCCGCGCTCGTCCACCACACCGGCCAGGGCGCCGCAGGCATGGTCGGGCCCCAGGTTGCTGACCCAGGGCAGGCTGCCGCTGACCCGGTAGCCGCCGTCCACCGGCACCGCCTTGAGCAGCAGGCTCTCGATCTGGGCATAGCTCTTCATGGGGTTGGACATGGCGGTGCCGCCCAGGGTGCGTCCGGTGGCATGGGCCATGAGCGCATCGCCACCCAGCGCCGGGTTGCCACTGGCCTGCATGTACAGGCCGCACACCGCATGGCACCAGACCATGAAGCCGGTGGCCCCGCACACCCGCGAGACCTCGGCCATGGCGCGCAGGGCCAGCCCGTAGTCGCCACGGCCGGCCGGGGCGTCCAGGTGCGCGCTCATGGCCCCCAGCGCACCGAGCTGCTGCAGCACCTCGCGCGGGTAATGGCCCTGCCGGTCGATGGCCTCGGCCACCTCGGCCAGGGGCCCTCGGGCCACGGCGCGCACCGCGTCCAGCAGGCCCTCGGCGGTGGTGGCCACGGCGTCGCGGGGAAGGTCGGCGGGGTTCATGCGGTGTCCTCCGGGCTCAGTCGGCCAGTGCGATGGAAAACGGGATCGGGTTGCGCAGGGTGTTGGCCACCGGCGAGTAGAAGTTGGCGTGCTGCACGATCTCGTCGAGCACCTCGCGCGGGGCGTCGCCTTCCACCACCACCTTCACCCGGATGGCCTGGAAGCCCATCTCAGGCGGCGTCTTTTCCAGCGCACCGCCGGCACCCCAGGCGGCGGGGTTGCCGATGTCGCCCTCCAGGAACACCTCCAGCTTGCTCAGCTTCACGCCCTTCCAGGTGGCCACGGCGGTGATGCCCACCGCCAGGCAGCCGCCCAGGCCGGAGAGCACGATCTCGCCCGGGGCCGGCGCGGTGTCCTGGCCGAACAGGTGCAGCGGCTCGTCCACCACCACCGGTGCATGGTTGCCCACGTAGCTGAGCGACCGGTACTGGCCCTCCATGACGGTGTGGACCTTGTTGGTGCCGCGCGAGCCCGGGTTGGCCTTGCCCTTGGCGGCAAAGGTGGCCAGGCCGGCGGCGTCGATCGGGCGCAGGTAGGCCTTGACGGTGGTGGGGGTGGTGGCGAGCGTGTCGGACATGGTGTCTCCAGGGTTGAAAAAGCGGAAAGGGGGCAGCCGCATGCGGTGTCTGCCGGGTTCGGGCCGCCTCAGGCGGCCAGGGCCAGTGCGGGGCGGGAGGTCTTGACCGGCAGACCGGTCTCGATGGGCAGGCTCTCGTTGCGCGACCACTCGTTCCACGAGCCGAAGTACATGCGCACGTCCGAGAAGCCGGCCTGCTTGAGCGCCAGGAAAGTGTTGGAGGCCCGCGCCCCCTTGAAGCAGTAGAGGTAGATGGTGTCGTCGGTGCCGATGCCGGCGGTGGCGCATTCGGCACGCACCTCGTCCGGCGTCTTGAACACGGGGCCCTGCGGCGAGGGCTTCATGAAGCGGTACCACTCCACCCAGCGCGCGCCCGGCAGGCGGCCCTTGCGCGGGGCGAAGTCCTTGCCGTAGGGCGAAGAGCTGTCGCCGATCCACTCGTCCACATCGCGCACGTCCAGCAGTACGGTGTCGGTGCCCAGGGCGGCCTTCACGTCCTCCTGGGTGAGCATCACATCGGTCATGGGCAGCTCGGGGAAGGTGGCGGGCACCGGCGTGATGGCCTCGGTGGACACCGGCAGGCCGCTGGCCTTCCAGGCGCTGAAGCCGCCATTGAGCACCTTGATCTTGGGGTAGCCCAGCCAGGTCAGCAGGTAGTAGCCCCGGCAGGACTGGCCGTAGCCGCTGTTCATGGCGTCCTCGTAGAACACGGCCGTCTCGGCACCCGACAGACCGGCCTTGCCCAGGGCGTCGGCAAAGGTGGCCTTGAGCTCCATCAGGCCTTCGGGCGTGGAGGTGGCGAGAAAGGTGAAGACCTCGCGCAGGTTCACGGCGCCCGGAATATGGCCGGCCGCAAAGGTGTCGGCATCGCGGGTGTCGATGAGCACGACGGGTTCTGACGACATCAGGGCCTGGAGCTGGGCAGGTGCGATCAGGGTGGCTTCAATGGACATGAGGACCTCGCGATGAAAGTGGACAGGCAGGATCGCCTGCACCTCTCATCGCAACGGTCGTGCCATGCGGCCGCGTGATCGCAAGCCTTTGATTTGCTTGGGTTTTGCCCCCGGATGCTTCCGTGTCGGTGGCCACTGTGTCGGCACAATGTCGACATTGGGTCGACTGCCGGGGGTGGTCAGCGCAGCCCCGCCTTCTTCAGCCGGTAGGCGAACTGCCGCAGGGTCAGCCCCAGGCTCTGCGCGGCACGCGACTGGTTGCCGCCGTGCTGTGCCAGGGTGTCCGCGAGTTGTCGTGCGTCGTGCGAATCGGCGGGCCGGTAATCCCGCACCAGGGGCGCGGAGGGGGCCGGGGTCAGCGGGGCCGGCGCGGTGTCCGGTGGCACTGGCGGCGTGCCGCTGCCGGCCACCGGCCCGCCCGGCATGAAGCGCCGCAGCACGGCTTCGTCCACCGCCGTGCGGTCGGCCAGCAGCACCACGCGCTCGATCAGGTTGCCCAGCTCGCGGATGTTGCCGGGCCAGTCGTGGGCGTCCAGCCGCTCCAGCGCGCCTGGCGTGAGGTGCACATTGCGCTGGTGGGCCTGGTTGGCGCGGCTGATGAAGTGCAGGGCCAGTGCCCGGATGTCCTCGCGCCGCTCGCGCAGGCTGGGCAGGCGGATGGGCACCACATGGATGCGGTAGTACAGGTCGGGCCGGAAGCGGCCGGTCTGCACGTCCTGCGCCAGATCGCGGTGGGTGGCGGCCACCAGCCGCACGTTCACCCGGACCTCCTTGCGGCCGCCCAGGCGGACCAGCGTGCCTTCCTGCAGCGTGCGCAGCAGCTTGGACTGCAGCGACAGCGGCAGCTCGCCGATCTCGTCCAGGAACAGGGTGCCGCCGTCGGCCTGCTCGAACCAGCCGGCGCGCGAGCCCACCGCGCCGGTGAAGGCGCCCTTTTCGTGGCCGAACAGTTCGGACTCGAACAAGGTTTCGGGAATGGCGGCGCAGTTCACCTTGATGAAGGGCTGGGCATGCCGGCCGCTGGCCAGGTGCACCGCGCGGGCGAACAGCTCCTTGCCGGTGCCCGATTCGCCCAGCAGCAGCACCGTGGCCTGCGACTGCGACACCCGCTCCAGCTCGGACAGGGCCTGCAGCAGCGGCGGCGAGCGGCCGATCAGCCCGTAGCGCGCGGTGTTCACCTCCAGCGCCCGCGCCAGTTCCTGGTTGCGCTCCTGCAGGGCCCGGGTCTGCTCGTCCACCAGCCGCTGCAGCTGCAGCAGCTGCCCGGTGAGCGTGGCCAGCAGGCCCAGCACCGCCAGGTCGTCGTTGAGGTGCCGCTGGCGGCTACGGATGCGGTGGCAGGCCAGCACCCCTTCGGTGCGGCCTTCCACCACCACCGGCAGCGCCACGAAGGCCACGGTCTGGGGCGGCAGCCTGTCGCGGGCCACCGAGCGGAACAGGAAGCCGGGTTCGGCGTCCACGTCCTGCACGATGGCGGGCATGCCGCTGGCCAGCACCCGGCCGGTGATGCCCTCGCCCGGCCGGTAGACACCGCGCGCCACCTCGGCGGCGGTCAGGCCGTAGGCATGGGCGATGCGGGCGGTGGGTGCACCCTGCCCATCGCGCAGCACGATGCGCCCCCGGTTCAGGCCCAGCAGCTCGCTCATGAGGTGCAGCATCTCCCGCAGCACGAAGCCTGGCGCCAGGCTGCGCCCGACCAGCTTCATGACCTCGCGCAGCAGCAGCAGCTCCTGGGCGCGCCAGTCGATGGGGGGAGCGTCCGGTGAGGGGTGGGGTGGGGGTGGGGGCATGCGCATCGGTACAAGCAAGCAACGCACCAGACGGGCAGGGGTATCGGGCTGCGCCTTGATTGACACTGCGATGACTGAAACTTATATTGCCTGCAATATGAACTATGCCCTCGACACCAACGTGCTGGTGGCTGCCGTGCGCAGCCCGACCGGTGCGTCGGCCGAGCTGCTGCGTCGGGCGCTGCGGCGCCAGCTGCCGGTGTTGTGCAGCGTGCCCCTGTTCCTGGAGTACGAGGACGTGCTGACCCGGCCGGACCACCTCGCCTCGGCCGGCGTGACCGCTGCCGACGTGGGCAACCTGCTCGATGTGCTGGCGGGCGTGGTGCGGCCGGTGACCATCCAGTTCCTGTGGCGGCCCCAGCTGCGCGACCCGAAGGACGATCTGGTGCTGGAGCTGGCGGTCAACGGACAGGGGCTGGGCGAGCCGGTGACGCTGATCACCTTCAACCAGCGCGACTTTCTGCCGCAGGCCCGGGCCTTCGGCATCCCGGTCATGGGACCGGCGCAATTCTTTCAAGGAGTCTGACCATGGGAACCCCGAGCAACTACGCCCTGCGCCTGCCGGCCTCGCTCAAGCAGGGGGCCGAGCAGCTGGCCCGCGAGGACGGCACCACGCTGAACCAGTTCATCGTCAGTGCGGTGGCCGAAAAGGTCTCGGCCATGAAGACCGCGCAGTACTTCGTGGAGCGCTCCGGCCGGGGCGATCTGCAGGCGGCGCTGGCCTTGCTGGGCCGCCCGGGCGGGCAGCCACCGGCCGAAGACGATCGCCTGCCGGGCTGATACCGCCCGTTCTGCGGTCAGCGGCCGTTAAAATCGCTGCTTCTCAAGGAGCGTTGCAGCGCTGCCGCCCCGCCGCCGGGGCCGGTCGGCGTCAGGCTTGGGTGGGCGCGAACAGGCCCGAACGACGCTCACAGGACTGTTTTCCGAACACACCTGATGAGCACCCCGATGTCCCCTGCCCGCTCTGTCTCCGACGCCCCCACTCCCTCGGCCACCGTGCCGCCCATGATGCTGTCCGGCCTGGAGCCGCTGCTCATTGGCCGAGACAACCTGTTCGTCAACATCGGCGAGCGCACCAACGTCACCGGCTCCAAGGCGTTTGCCCGCATGATCCTGGAGGGGCGTTACGAGGACGCCCTGGCCGTGGCCCGCCAGCAGGTGGAGAACGGCGCGCAGATCATCGACGTCAACATGGACGAGGCCATGCTCGACAGCCAGGCCGCCATGGTGCGTTTCCTCAACCTCATGGCCGGCGAGCCCGACATCGCCCGGGTGCCGGTGATGATCGACTCCTCCAAATGGAGCGTGATCGAGGCCGGCCTGCAGTGCATCCAGGGCAAGGGCGTGGTCAACTCGATCAGCATGAAGGAGGGCGTGGACGAGTTCAAGCGCCAGGCCCGGCTGATCAAGCGCTATGGCGCGGCCACGGTGGTCATGGCCTTCGACGAGCAGGGCCAGGCCGATACCTACCAGCGCAAGATCCAGATCTGCGAGCGGGCCTACCGCATCCTGGTGGACGAGGTCGGCTTCCCGCCCGAAGACATCATCTTCGACCCCAACATCTTCGCCATTGCCACCGGCATCGAGGAGCACGACAACTACGCGGTCGACTTCATCGAGGCCACGCGCTGGATCAAGCAGCACCTGCCGGGCGCGAAGGTGAGCGGCGGCGTGTCCAACGTGAGCTTCAGCTTCCGCGGCAACGACCCGGTGCGCGAGGCCATCCACACCGTCTTCCTGTACCACGCCATCCAGGCCGGCATGGACATGGGCATCGTCAATGCCGGCATGATCGGCGTGTACGACGAGCTCGAGCCGGTGCTGCGCGAGCGGGTGGAAGACGTGGTGCTCAACCGCCGGCCCGACGCGGCCGAACGCCTGCTGGAGATCGCCGAGACCGCCAAGGGCGCGGCCAAGGACGACTCGTTGAAGAACGCCTGGCGCGAGCTGCCGGTGCGCGAGCGCCTGTCGCATGCGCTGGTGCGCGGCATCAACGACTTCATCACCGAAGACACCGAGGCCATGTGGCGCGAGATCGAGGCCACCGGCGGCCGCCCGCTCAATGTGATCGAAGGCCCGCTCATGGACGGCATGAACGTGGTGGGCGACCTGTTCGGCCAGGGCAAGATGTTCCTGCCCCAGGTGGTCAAGAGCGCCCGCGTGATGAAGCAGGCGGTGGCCCACCTGCTGCCTTACATCGAGGCCGAGAAGAAGGCCCTGCTCGCCGCCGGCGGCGACGTCAAGCCCAAGGGCAAGATCGTGATCGCCACCGTCAAGGGCGACGTGCACGACATCGGCAAGAACATCGTCACGGTGGTCCTGCAGTGCAACAACTTCGAGGTGGTGAACATGGGGGTCATGGTCCCCTGCCACGAGATCCTGGCCAAGGCGCGGGAAGAGGGCGCCGACATCGTGGGCCTCTCGGGCCTGATCACGCCCAGCCTGGAAGAAATGCAGTTCGTGGCCTCGCAGATGCAGAAGGACGACTGGTTCCGCAGCCGCCAGGTGCCGCTGCTGATCGGTGGCGCCACCTGCAGCCGGGTGCACACGGCGGTGAAGATCGCCCCGAACTACGAAGGCCCGGTGGTCTATGTGCCGGATGCCTCGCGCAGCGTGAGCGTGGCCCAGGGCCTGCTGTCGGAGCAGGCGGCGGCCTACATTGCGGAGATCCGGGCCGACTACGAGAAGGTGCGCCAGCAGCACGCCGCCAAGAAGCAGACGCCGCTGTGGACCCTGGCGCAGGCCCGCGCCAACGCCACGCCCATCGACTGGAGCGGCTACCGACCGCCGGTGCCCAAGTTCATCGGCCGCCGCGTGATCCGCAATGTGGACCTGGCCGAGCTCTCGCGCTTCATCGACTGGGGCCCGTTCTTCCAGACCTGGGACCTGGCCGGCCCCTTCCCCGAGATCCTCAAGGACGAGGTGGTGGGCGAGGAAGCGCGCCGCGTCTTCAGCGACGGCAAGCGCATGCTGCAACGCCTGATCGACGGGCGCTGGCTGAGCGCCAGCGCGGTGGTCGGCCTGTACCCGGCCAACCAGGTGAACCACGACGACATCGCGCTGTATGCCGACGAGTCGCGCGAGCAGCCGGTGCTGATCTGGCACGGTCTGCGCCAGCAGACCGAGAAGCAGGAGATCGACGGCGTCATGCGCCCCAGCCGCTGCCTGGCCGACTTCGTGGCCCCGCACGGCGTGGCCAAGGACTATGTGGGCGTGTTCGCCGTGACCGCCGGCCTGGGCGTGGAGAAGAAGGAAAAGCAGTTCCTCGACGACCACGACGACTACTCCGCCATCCTGTTCAAGGCCCTGGCCGACCGCCTGGCCGAGGCCATGGCCGAGTACCTGCACCACCGGGTGCGCACCGACTTCTGGGGCTATGCGCCCGACGAGGCGCTGTCCACCGAAGACCTGATTGCCGAGAAGTACCGCGGCATCCGCCCGGCCCCTGGCTACCCGGCCTGCCCGGACCACACCGTCAAGCGCGGCCTGTTCGACCTGCTGCAGGCCGAGGAGATCGGCATGGGCCTGACCGACAGCCTGGCCATGACGCCGGCCGCCAGCGTGAGCGGCTTCTACCTGGCCCACCCGGACAGCACCTACTTCAACGTGGGCCGCATCGGTGCCGACCAGCTGGCCGATCTGGCGCAGCGCAGCGCGGTGGCCGAAGACGAATTGCAGCGCTGGCTGGCCCCGAACCTGTAAGCTGGCGGTTCCGGATTTTTCAGGAGGAGACCACCATGAAGCACGTCCGATTCACCGCCATCGCCCTGTCGGGTCTGCTCGCGCTGCCGGCCCTGGCCCAGCAACCCAAGCTCTCGTCCCTGTGCAGCACCTGCGGCATCGTGCAGTCGGTGCAGGCCGAAAAGCGCGAAGGCGAAGGCGGTGCCATGGGCATCGTCGGCGGCGCCGTGATCGGTGGCCTGCTGGGCAACCAGGTGGGGGGCGGCACCGGCAAGACGCTGGCCACCGTGGGCGGTGCCGTGGGTGGCGGCTACCTGGGCAACGAGGCCCAGAAGAAGCTCACCAGCAAGACCGTGTGGGTGACCCAGGTCAAGATGAAGGACGGCAGCATCCGCCCGTTCGAGACCGCTGCCCAGCCGGCCTGGAGCAGCGGCAAGGTGGTCCGGGTCAACGACCAGGGCCAGCTGGTGCCGCTGAAGTAAGCACCCGCCGGTACTGCACCGCCTCGGCCACATCGGCCGGGGCCACGCCATCGGCCCCGCGCAGGTCGGCCACTGTGCGCGCCACCCGCAGGCAGCGGTGCATGCTGCGGGCGCTCCAGCCCAGCCGGCGCGCCACGCCGTGCAGAAAGGTGAGGGCCGCCGGCTCGGCCCCCAGGTGCTCGTCCAGCCGCTGCCCTTCGAGCTGCTGGTTGGGCAGGCCCTGACGGGCCAGGGCCCGATCGCGGGCCATCCGGACCCGTTCCCGTACGGCCGCGCTGGTTTCGCCCGGCGGCCCCTGCAGCAGTTCCTGCCCGTCCAGCGCGGGCACCTCCACCTGCAGGTCGATGCGGTCGAGCAGCGGCCCCGACAGGCGCCCCTGGTAGCGCGCCACCTGCTCGGGGGTGCAGCGGCAGGGCCTGGAGGGGTGACCCAGAAAACCGCAGGGGCAGGGGTTCATGGCGGCCACCAGCTGGAAGCGCGCCGGAAACTCGCACTGCTGTGCTGCCCGCACGATGCGGATCTGGCCGGTTTCCAGCGGCTCGCGCAGCGCCTCCAGCGCCTGTCGGCCGAACTCGGGCAGTTCGTCGAGAAACAGCACACCGTGGTGGGCCAGCGAGATCTCGCCCGGCCGAGGCGGTGAGCCACCGCCCACCAGCGCCACCGAACTGGCGCTGTGGTGCGGCGCCAGGGTCGGGCGCACGCCCCACCGCGACGGGTCGAAGCGGCCGGCCAGCGAGGCCACGGCGGCGGTTTCCAGAGCGGCCTCGGTATCCAGCGGCGGCAGCAGCCCGGCCAGGCGCCGCGCCAGCATCGACTTGCCAGAGCCGGGCGGGCCGACCATGAGCAGGCTGTGGCCGCCGGCCGCGGCCACCTCCAGGGCCCGCCGGGCGGCGATCTGCCCCCGCACGTCCGACAGGTCCGGCCCGCCGGGGTGGTGCCCCAGCGGCTGCGCCACCCGCCGGGACCAACCCGCCGGGGTTGCACCATCTTCGTGCGTCGCTGGCCCGGCGGTGTCGGCGGGCGCGAAGCGTTGCACCACGTCGCGCAGGTGCTGCGCCTGCCAGACCTGGGCGTGGGGCACCAGCGCTGCCTCGTCGGCGCTGCCCGGGGGCAGCACCAGCCGGGCCCCGGCGCCGGCGGCCGCCAGTGCCATAGCCAGGGCGCCGCGCACCGGCCTGAGCTCACCCCCCAGGGACAGTTCGCCAGCGAATTCCCACCCGGTCAGCGCGGCGGCATCTATCTGCCCGCTGGCCGCCAGGATGCCCAGGGCGATCGGCAGATCGAACCGGCCGGAATCCTTGGGCAGGTCGGCCGGCGCCAGATTGACCGTGATGCGCCGGCTGGACGGGAACTCCAGTCCGGCGTTGGCGATGGCCGAGCGCACCCGCTCGCGCGCCTCCTTCACCTCGGTGTCGGCCAGGCCCACCAGCGTGAAGCTGGGCAGCCCGTTGGCCAGGTGCACCTCCACGCACACCTGCCGCGCCTGCAGCCCCAACAGGGCGCGGCTGTGCACCAACGACAAACCCATGGAACGTCCTTTCCCGTTTCTGGTGCGGCATCCAACCGGCAACCCGGTTCAGGGCGGCCCGGCAGGCACGGTCTTGGTGCATCCGGGTGGTTCCACCCTGCACGTCCGGTGGATCACCGGGGTCGGCATGGTAGGCGGCACCCCGGTCGGCACACCCGTCGGGGGTATGGCAGCGGCGTTACGGCTGGTTTCGGTTGGCACGGTCCGTGCTTGGGTGTCCCGGCGATTGATCAGAGCCCGTGGAGTTCCCGCGGTGCACTCAGCAACATGCGGCGCCGCACCCTCGGGACGGCAGCCTCCAGAACCCAAGAGGAAACACAGCATGAAAATGGTTTCAGCCATCATCAAACCGTTCAAGCTGGACGAGGTGCGCGAGGCACTGTCCGGCATGGGCGTGCAGGGCATCACCGTGACCGAGGTCAAGGGCTTCGGTCGCCAGAAGGGCCACACCGAGCTGTACCGCGGTGCCGAGTACGTGGTGGACTTCCTGCCCAAGGTCAAGGTCGAAGCGGCCGTGGCCGACGAGCTGGTCGATCGCGTGATCGAAGCCATCGAAGGTGCAGCCCGCACCGGAAAGATCGGCGACGGAAAGATCTTCGTCACCAACCTCGAACAGGTGATCCGCATCCGCACCGGCGAGACCGGCAAGGAAGCGCTCTGATTCCCGCCATCGAACCCGAAAGAAGACCGACATGAAAAAACTGATCGCTTCCCTCCTGCTGGGCGCGGGCCTGGCATTCGGTGGCCTGGGTGCCATCGCCCAGACCGCCGCTCCGGCTGCCGATGCTCCGGCCGCCGCAGCACCCGCCGCCGCAGCCCCTGCGGCTGAAGCCCCGGCCCCGGCCGCTGCGGCCGCACCCGCTGCCGCCGAAGCCGCTGCCCCGGCCGCCCCCGAAGCCCCGAAAGAGACCGTCGACAAGGGCGACGTGACCTGGATGATGATCTCCACCGTGCTGGTCATCATGATGGTCGTGCCCGGCCTGGCCCTGTTCTACGGCGGCCTGGTCCGCAGCAAGAACATGCTGTCGGTGCTGATGCAGGTCATGGTGGTGTTCTCGCTGATCTCGGTGCTGTGGGCCGTCTATGGCTACAGCCTGGCGTTCGGCGGCGAGGGCCTGATCATCGGCAACCTCAGCAAGGTCTTCCTGCTGGGTGTCACGACGGAATCGCTGGCCGCGACCTTCACGCCCGGCGTGATGATCCCCGAGTACATCTTCATCGCCTTCCAGGCCACCTTCGCCGGCATCACCTGCGCGCTGATCGTGGGCTCGTTCGCCGAGCGCATCAAGTTCTCGGCCGTACTGCTGTTCTCGGCCCTGTGGTTCACCTTCAGCTACCTGCCGATCGCCCACATGGTGTGGGGTGCCGGCGGTTACCTGTTCGGCAAGGGCGCCCTGGACTTCGCCGGCGGCACCGTGGTGCACATCAACGCCGCCATGGCCGGCCTGGTCGGTGCCTACCTGATCGGCAAGCGCATCGGCTACGGCAAGGAAGCCATGGCCCCGCACAGCCTGACCCTGACCATGGTCGGCGCCTCGCTGCTGTGGGTGGGCTGGTTCGGCTTCAACGCCGGCTCCAACCTGGAAGCCAACGGCGGCACGACCCTGGCCTTCATCAACACCCTGTTCGCCACCGCCGCCGCCGTGCTGGCCTGGTGCGTGGGTGAAGCCCTGGGCAAAGGCAAGGCCTCCATGCTGGGCGCTGCCTCCGGCGCCGTGGCCGGCCTGGTGGCCATCACCCCGGCCTGCGGCACCGTGGGCCCCATGGGCGCCATCATCATCGGTCTGGTCTCCGGCTTCCTGTGCCTGTGGGGCGTGACCGGCCTGAAGAAGATGCTGGGTGCCGACGACTCGCTGGACGTGTTCGGCGTGCACGGCGTGGGCGGCATCGTGGGTGCCCTGCTGACCGGCGTGTTCTCGGCCGCTTCCCTGGGTGGCGTCAAGGCCGATGGCTACAGCATCGGCAGCCAGCTGATCGTGCAGGCCGAAGGCGTGGTGATCACCATGGTGTGGTCGGCGGTCGTGGCCTTCATCTGCTACAAGATCGCCGACATGGTGGTGGGCCTGCGCGTCACCGAAGAGGCCGAGCGCGAAGGTCTGGACATCTCCTCCCACGGCGAGACCGCCTACAACCGCTGATCCCCCGCGGTCGGGCCCCGGCCCGACCCTGGTGCGATTCCCGAGACCCGCGTGGCGATACCGCCCGCGGGTTTCGTCTTTGGGGGCTGCCTAGCATGCGGCGGCGGCCAGGTCGGCCGTCCACCTCCGGAGACAACCCATGCCATTTCCCGTTTCCCTGGCCACGGCCCTGATGGCCGCCCTGCTCATGGCCCTCTCCCTGTCGGCCACGGCCGCCGAGAAGGAGGCGCCGAAGAAGAAGCCATCCCGCGTGACGTTCGTGAAATCCGGATCCGGAGAAACCGCTTCCGAGCGCGAGCGCCGCCTGATCCGGGAATGCCGGGGCCGGCCCGACGCCGGGGCCTGCCTGGGTTACGCCCGCTGATTTGCAGCCGGCCGTGCAAAAAATTCAAGGCCGATCGGGTGGGTGCCCGCTACGATCCCGGCCATGTTGTCCTCCCCCCCCGACCATCCGGGCGAGCTGATCGAGCGCATCCGCGCCGCCGCCGCCGACCGCACCCCGCTGCGCCTGCAGGGCGGCGGCACCAAGGCCTTTCTGGCCGAACCCGCCCCCGGCGAGCTGCTGAGCACCACCGGCTATGCCGGCATCATCAGCCACGAGCCGTCCGAACTGGTGGTCACGGTCAAGGCCGGCACGCCGCTGGCCGAGCTGGAATCGGTGCTGGCCTCGGCCGGCCAGTCGCTGGCGTTCGAACCGCCGCACTTCGGCCCGGGCTCCACCGTGGGCGGTGCGGTGGCGGCCGGTCTGGCCGGGCCGGCACGGGCCACCGTGGGCGGCGCGCGCGACTACGTGCTGGGCGTGCGGCTCATCAACGGCAAGGGCGAGCTGCTCACCTTCGGCGGGCAGGTCATGAAGAACGTGGCCGGCTACGACGTCAGCCGTGCCCTGGCCGGCAGCCGGGGTCAGCTGGGCGTGATCGCCGAGCTCAGCCTGAAGGTGCTGCCGGTGGCCCCCGCCGAAGCCACCCTGGTCTTCCCGCTGGCCCAGCACGATGCGCTGGAGCAGCTGCACCGCTGGGGCGGCCAGCCCCTGCCCCTGAATGCGTCCTGCTGGGTGCGCGACGACACGGCGCCCGGCGCGCCCGAGCTGCTGTTCGTGCGCCTGCGCGGTGCGGTGGCGGCGGTGGACGCGGCCATCGCCCGCATGACCCGCGAAGCCGGCGGTCAGCGCATCGACGATGCCCGGGCCCGCGCCGACTGGGCCGCCTGCCGTGAACAGACCCTGCCCTTCTTCAGTGCCCCATCGCCGGCCCACGGCCTGTGGCGCGTTTCGGTGCCGCAGACCGCGCCGGTGCTCGATCTGCCCGGGCCGGTGATGGTGGAGTGGCAGGGCGCGCAGCGCTGGTGCTGGGCGCCGGTGGAGCAGGCCCGGGCCATCCGCGCCACCGCCCGCGCGGCCGGCGGTCATGCCAGCCTGTTCCGTGCACCGGCCACCGGTGCGGCCGGCGTGCCCCGCGAGGACGCGGCCGAGCCTGCCGTGGCCGCCATCCAGGCCCGGCTGCGCGCCGAGTTCGATCCCGCCGGCCTCTTCGCGCCGGTTGCCGGCTGAGTCCCACCATGCAAACCCACCTCTCCCCCGAATTCGCCCAGCGCGCCGACGGCCAGGCCGCCGAGGCCATACTGCGCAAGTGCGTGCACTGCGGCTTCTGCACCGCCACCTGCCCCACCTACCAGCTGCTGGGCGACGAGCTGGATGGCCCGCGCGGCCGCATCTACCTGATCAAGCAGGTGCTCGAAGGCGCCCAGCCCACCCGCAAGACCCAGCAGCACCTGGACCGCTGCCTGACCTGCCGCAACTGCGAGACCACCTGCCCCAGCGGCGTGGACTACGGGCATCTGGTGGACATCGGCCGCGCCATCGTGGACGAGAAGGTCGAGCGCCCCACCGGTGAACGGGCGGTGCGCTGGCTGCTCAAGGAAGGCCTGCCCTCGCCGCTGTTCGGCCCGGCCATGAAGCTGGGCCAGGCGGTACGCGGCCTGCTGCCCGACTCGCTCAAGGCCAAGGTGCCCGCACCCCGGCCGGCCGGCGCCTGGCCCACCGCCACCCATGCCCGCCGCGTGCTCATGCTCGGCGGCTGCGTGCAGCCTGCCATGGCGCCCAGCATCAATGCCGCCACCGCCCGCGTGCTGGACGCTGCCGGCATCCAGACCGTGGTCGCGCCCGAGGCCGGCTGCTGCGGCGCGGTGAAGTTCCACCTCAACGACCAGGACGGCGCGCGCGCCCAGATGCGCGCCAACATCGACGCCTGGTGGCCGCACATCGAACAGGGTGTGGAAGCCATCGTCATGAACGCCTCGGGCTGCGGGGTGACGGTCAAGGACTACGGCCACATCCTGCACGACGACCCGGCCTACGCTGCCAGGGCGGCCCGCATCAGCGAACTCACCCGCGACCTGTCCGAGCTGCTGCCCACCCTGTTGCCGGCGCTGCGCGAGCGCGTCAAGCGTCCCGCCGCCGACCGCGTGATCGGCTTCCACCCGCCCTGCACCCTGCAGCACGGTCAGAAGCTCAAGGGCGGGGTGGAGCAGCACCTGGGCGAACTCGGCTTCACCGTGGCCCTGGCCCGCAACGAGGCCCACCTGTGCTGCGGCTCGGCCGGCACCTATTCGGTGCTCAACCCCGAGATCGCCTACACCCTGCGCGACCGCAAGCTCGGCCACCTCAATGACCTGAAGCCGGCGGTGATCGCCAGCGCCAACATCGGCTGCATCACCCACCTGCAGAGCGGCACCGAAACGCCAGTGCGGCACTGGGTCGAACTGCTCGACGAAGCCCTCACCTGACCGGCCCGCGCCATGATCCCCGCCCTGGCCACCCTGCTCGTGTTCCAGCTCATGGGCGAGGTGGTGGTCATGTCGCTGGGGCTGCCGGTGCCCGGCCCGGTGGTGGGCCTGGCGCTGCTGCTGACCCTGCTGGTGCTGCGCCCGGCCACGCTTGCCGGCATCAAGCCCACGGTGCAGGGGCTGCTGCAGCACCTGTCGCTGCTGTTCGTGCCGGCCGCCGTGGGCGTGATGCAGCACCTGCAGCGCCTGGGTGACGAGGCTCTGGCCATCGGCGTGGCGCTGGTGGTGAGCACCCTGGTGTGCATGGCGGTGTCGGCCTGGACCATGGTCTGGCTGATGAAGCGCATGGACCGTCAGCCATGAATCCGCTGCCCGCGCTGGCCCTCCCCGGCGGCCTGGCCGATGTCTGGGTCTACCTCTCCACCACGCCGCTGCTGGGTCTGGCGCTGACCCTGCTGGTCTACCACGGGGCTTATCTGGTCTACCAGCGTGTCGGCTTCAACCCGCTGGCCAACCCGGTGGCCATCGCGGTGCTGGTGCTGGCCACGCTGCTGTGGGTCACCGGCACGCCGTATGCCACCTATTTCGAGGGTGCGCAGTTCGTGCACTTCCTGCTCGGGCCGGCCACGGTGGCGCTGGCCGTGCCGCTGTTCGAACAGCTGCCGCGCCTGCGCCGGCTGTGGCTCCCGCTGCTGGGCGCGCTGGTGGCCGGCTCGGTGGCCGCAGCGGTGAGCGCGGTGCTGGTGGGCTGGGCGCTGGGCGCCTCACGCGCCACGCTGGCCTCGCTGGCGCCCAAGTCGGTCACCTCGCCAGTGGCCATGGGCATTGCCGAGAAGATCGGCGGCATCCCGTCGCTGACCGCCGTGCTGGTGGCCGCCACCGGCATCATCGGCGCGGCCAGCGCGCGCAGCCTGTTCAATGCCATGCGCATCAGCGACCCCACGGTGCGCGGCTTTGCCCTGGGCACGGCGGCGCACGGCATCGGCACCGCGCGGGCGTTCCAGGTGAGCGACGAGATGGGCGCCTTTGCCGGCCTGGCCATGGGCCTGAGCGCCCTCTTCAGCGCGGTGGCCCTGCCGCTGCTGGGCGGGCTGCTGCTGCGCTGGCTCTGACGCAGCGGCCAGTGCGGGCCGTCAGGCGGCCAGCGCGGCCTCGATGTCGGCCGCCAGTTTGGCCGGTGCGTCCTGAGGGGCGTAGCGGCGGATCACCTGGCCGTCGCGGCCGACCAGGAACTTGGTGAAGTTCCACTTGATGGCCTTGCTGCCCAGCAGGCCGGGCGCCTCGGCGGTGAGCCAGCGGTAGAGCGGGTGGGCGTCGGGGCCGTTGACGTCGATCTTGGCCATCATGGGAAAGCTCACGCCGAAGTTGCGCTGGCAGAAGGTGGCGATCTCCTCGTTGCTGCCGGGGTCCTGGCTGCCGAACTGGTTGCACGGGAAACCCAGCACCACCAGGCCGCGCCCGCCGTAGGTCCGGTGCAGTTCCTCCAGCCCCCCGAACTGCGGCGTGAAGCCGCAGGCACTCGCGGTGTTGACGATCAGCAGCGGCTGGCCCTTGAACTCGCTCAGCGAGACGGTGCGGCCGTCGATGGTGGTGGCTTCAAAGTCGTGGATGGCGGGCATGTCGGTGCTCCTGGGGGTGTGGCGTGCGCGCGCCGGGATGGCACGCAAAAGTCACACGATCGTAGTAGCCGGCGGTCCGGCACGGCATACTCCCCGGAGATTGTTTGGTGACCCGCAGGGTCGCCCACACCAGGAGACATTCCGTGCCGCTTCAGTACACCGTGGCGCTGGTGGGCTTCCCGCCGGCCGAGGTGACCACGCTGTCGACGTTCTTCCGCATGGCCGCCCGCCGTCCGCCTGCCTATGTGGTGCAGGACGAGCCGCGCACCGCCGATCTGCTGCTGGTCAATGCCGATCACCCGCGCGCCATCGGCGCGGTGCGGCGGGCAGCCCTGCCGGCCAAGGTGATGCTGATCGGCCATGCCGATGGCGGCACCGGCTGGCCGATGCAGTCGCGACCGGTCCGCCTGGTGCCGCTGCTGGGCGCGATGGACGCCGTGATGGCGCCGCCGGCACCCCCGCCGCCACCGGAACCCGACACCCAGCCCCCGCGCGAGTTCGCCAGCACCGACGTGATGTCGCCGCGGGAGTTCGTCAATACCGACGTCATGCCGCCCCAGGTGCTGCAGTCGCGGTTCAATGCCCAGAGCCAGGTCATGCCCGAGGTGCCCCGGGGCGAGGCGCTGCTGGTGGCGCAGAGCCTGGTGGAGGGCCGCATCCTGCTCAAGCGCTTCCGGCAGTACGGGCTGGACATGGACTGGTGCCGCGAGCCCCAGCAGGCGCAGGCCATGATGGCGGCCCATCCCTACCGCCTGGTGGTCATCGACCGCGTGCTGGGAGAGCCCGACGGTCTGGCCCTGTGCCGCATGGCCAAGCAGCGCAAGCCGCAGGCGCCGGTGGTGGTCATGTTCGCCACCACCGTGGGCAGCATGGAGCGCATGAAGGCCGGGCTGGCCGGTGCCGATGCCTACCTGTCGCGCTCGGTGTCGGAGGGCGAACTGCAACGCCTGCTGATGCGGCATGACCTGGCCGAGGAGGGCGGCTTCCAGGCCACCAATTTCGGCGAGTTCTGAGTCGCGGTCGCTGTGGGGCCCGGGTGCCTGCGCCGGCTCAACCGTGCAGGTCGTCCCGCCGGGCGATTTCCAGCAGCCGCTCCAGCTCCACCGCGTGGTGCTTCTGGTTGTGCTGGTGCCACCTGGCGATCAGCCACATGGTGGCGGCCACCAGCACGCCGAAGGCGGTGATGGCGGCAAACGCCGACAGGCCCATGCCGGTGGACAGGGCATACAGCCCGCCCAGCCCCAGGATGCAGGCCTGTTCATTGAAGTTCTGCACCGCGATCGAGCGGCCCGCGCCCATCAGGTTGTGGCCCCGGTGCTGCAGCAGCGCATTCATGGGCACCACCAGGAACCCGCCCAGCCCGCCCAGCAGCACCAGGAAAGGCGCTGCCACCCAGACGTTGTCGATGAAGTTCATCAGGATCACCAGCAGCCCCATGCCGATGCCCAGCGGCATGACCAGGGTGGCCTGATCCAGCCGCATCCTGAGCGAGGCGATCACCGCGCCCACGGCGGTGCCGATGGCCACCACGCCCACCAGGCTCGACGCCTGCGTGGTGCCGTAGCCCAGTGCGGCCGCGGCCCAGGCCAGCACGATGTAGCGCAGGTTGCCGCTCACGCCCCAGAACAGGGTGGTGGTGGCCAGCGAGATCTGACCCAGCCGGTCGCGCCACAGCCGCATGTTGCAGCGCCAGAAGTCCGGCAGCAGGGCCATCGGGTTGCGCGGCATGGGCCGGGGGGTGACGCCGGTCAGGGGAATGCGCAGGTTGAAGCCGGCGGCGGCGGCATAGACGAACACCAGGGTGGCGATCGCCGCCTCGGCCGGGAGGTCGATGTGCGTGTCGAAGCCGGGCAGGTCGATCGACAGCAGCAGGGCCGACAGCATGGGGCCGACCAGCTGGCCGCCCAGCAGCACGCCCAGGATGATGGAGGCGATCGTCAGGCCCTCGATCCAGCCGTTGGCCTTGACCAGCTGCGAGGGCGGCAGCAACTCGGTGAGGATGCCGTACTTGGCCGGCGAGTAGGCCGCCGCACCCAGACCCACCACGGTGTAGGCCAGCAGCGGATGGGTGCCGAAGAGCATCAGCAGGCAGCCCACGATCTTGATCGCGTTGCTGATGAACATCACCTGGCCCTTGGGCCGGGCATCGGCGAAAGCGCCCACGAAGGGCGCCAGCACCACATAAAAGAAGGCGAACAAGGGCACCAGGGCGGCGCTCTGCCATTCGGGAGCCTGTCGGGACCGCAGCAGCTCGATGGCGGCGACGAACAGCGCGTTGTCAGCCAGGGAGCTGAAAAACTGCGCCGTCATGATGGTGTAGAAGCCGCGCTTCATGGCGATGATTTGGGTTGTCAGGTCCGCGGCTGGGGACGGCGCCCACCGGTCTGGGCCGGCGTTTTATGCCACAGTGTGGCGAGCAAACCGATTGTCTCCGGATGTATCCGGGGGTTATAGCACGGCCATCCTGCATGGCTTTCTGCGCCGCCGACCCATGCCCCGTCCCATCTCCGCCACCATCCACACCGCCGCCCTGCGGCACAACCTGCAACGCGCCCGCCAGTGCGCCCCCGACGCCCGGCTCTGGGCGGTGGTCAAGGCCAACGCCTACGGCCACGGCATCGACAACGCCTTCGAGGCGCTGCGCGGCGCCGACGGATTCGCCCTGCTCGACCTGCAAGAGGCCGAGCGCATCCGGGCGCTGGGCTGGCGCGGCCCCGTGCTGCTGCTCGAAGGGGTGTTCGAGCCGCGCGACCTCGAGCTCTGCTCGCGCCTGGGCCTGTGGCACGCGGTGCACTGCACCGAGCAGATCGACTGGCTGGCCGCGCACAAGACACAGGCACCCCACCGGGTGTTCCTCAAGCTCAACTCCGGCATGAACCGCCTGGGCTTCACGCCCGAGGCCTTCCGCAGCGCCTGGACGCGGCTGAACGCACTGCCACAGGTGGACGAGATCTCGCTCATGACCCACTTCAGCGATGCCGACGGCCCGCGCGGCATCGACCACCAGGTGGCGCTGTTCGAACAGGTCACGGCCGACCTGCCCGGCGAGCGCACCCTGTGCAACAGCGCGGCCATCCTGCGCCACGCCAGCCGCCCGCTGCGCGGTGAAGGCGTGCAGACCCTGGCGGCCGACTGGGTGCGCGAGGGCATCTCGCTCTATGGCGGCGCGCCCGACCATCCCGAACACACGGCGGCCCACTGGGACCTGCAGCCGGCCATGACCCTGGCCACGCGCGTCATCGGCGTGCAGCGCCTGCAGCCGGGCGACACCGTGGGTTACGGCTCCACCTTCACCGCCGACCGGCCCATGCGCATCGGCGTGGTGGCCTGCGGCTATGCCGACGGCTACCCGCGCCACGCGCCCACCGGCACGCCGGTGCTGATCGACGGGCAGCGCAGCCGCATCGTGGGCCGGGTCAGCATGGACATGATCACGGTGGACCTGACGGGTCTGGAGGCCGCCGGCATCGGCAGCGAGGCGGTGATGTGGGGCCGCAGCAGTGTGCAGCCGCAGGCCGTGCTCACCGCCGACGAGGTGGCGGCGAGCGCCGGCACCATCTCCTACGAACTCACCTGCGGCGTGGCGCGCCGCGTGCCCTTCGTGGTGGACTGACCGGCCCCGGGCTCAGCGCCCGGTGGTCCGCCCCGGCGCGCAGTCGGCAAAGCCGTAGCGTTCGCAGAACGGGTTGCCCCGCACCGGCAGCCAGGCCGGGATGTCGTGGAACTCCCGGGCCACCCGGGCCAGCACCTGGTCGCGGAACGGCTGGAAGCGGAAGCCCTGGCCGTCGACCACCCAGAAGTCCACGCCCCGCACCGTCAGGCGCTGCACACGGATCTGCTCGAAATAGGGTTCGAAGTCGGCCCGCACCGGCTCGTCGTACAGGAACACGCGGATGGGCCGGCCGTCGTAGGTGCGGAAGTCGATGATCTGGTCGTCCTGCCGCGCGTGGTGGCGGCCCGGGCCGAACACCGGCACGTACTGGCGGTGGTGGTAGGCCAGCATGGCCGCCGGGTTGTAGGTGCGGGCCATCAGGGTGGCGCCGGCCGGCAGGTCCGATTGCAGCGCGGCCACGATGGCCGGGGTCTCGCGCAGGAACACCGCGCGGTCGTACAGCCGATCCAGCGGCGCATGGGTCCACCAGGCCAGCGGTGCCCAGGCGATCAGGCCCACGGCCAGCAGGTGCGGCACCGACAGGGCCAGCGTGGCGCGCCACGAAGTCTTGAGCGCCGGGGCTGACAGCCGCAGGCCGGCCCACACCACGAACACCGGCACGAAGCCGAGCACCCAGTGCAGGCCCACGGTGCGGCGCAGGCTGACCAGCAGGAACAGCGCCAGCGGGAACATCCACAGCACCGCCGCCACCTTCAGCACCCGGGGCGACACGCCCTCGGCGCCGCGCGCCCGCGCGCCCTGCCACAGCAGCCAGGGGGTGAGCAGGTAGGCCGCCATGCCCAGGTAGGTGGCCACGGTGCGCCACGACCCGTTCGAGCCTTCGTTGCGGTTGAAGACGTTGAACATCACGTTGCTCCAGCCGTGCGTGGCATTGAAGCCGATGTTCAGCGCGATGCCGGGCAGCGCACCGGCGAACACCACGAAGGGCGCCCAGGCCCGCTCGCGCCGCCAGCCCCAGGCATGGGCCGCGTAGGCAAAGCCCAGCAGCGCGGCGAAGTACTTGGACAGGAAGGCCAGGCCCAGCAGCACGCCGCACAGCAGGTACCAGCGGGTCGAACCGGTGGTCGCGGCGTCGGCCCGGAAGTAGGCCCACACCGACAGCGCCATGAACAGGATCAGGGGGGTGTCGGTGGTGACCAGCACGAACATCCAGCTCCAGGGCAGGGCCAGGTACACCGCGCCGGCCAGCCAGGCACTGCTCTCGCGCGCGGCCGGCAGGTGGCGGCGCAGCACATCGACGATGCCCAGGCCGATCAGGCTGGTCACCAGCAGGGTGACGCTGCGCAGCACCAGGGGCGCATCGCCCGCCAGCCGCAGCAGCGCGATCAGCCAGCCCACCATGGGCGGGTGGTCGGAGTAACCCCAGGCCGGGAACACGCCCCACTGGTAGAAGAAGGCCTCGTCCCCGGTCATGGGGAAGGTGGCGGCCAGCAGCAGCTTGAGCAGCAGCGTGCCGATGAAGGTGAGCGCGAACAGCCGGCGGGCGGCGGGGAGCAAGGTGTCGTTCAGGGGCATCGACCGAAGTCCTTCAGGCATCGAGTGCGAGCAGCCACACGCCGGCCACGATCAGCCCGCAGCCGGCCAGACGGGTCCAGGAAAACGGCTCGCCCAGCCAGGTGATGCCCAGCACCAAGGTCACCACGAAGCCCAGGCTCACCAGCGGGTAGGCCAGGCCCACGTCCAGCCGCGACAGCACCCACAGCCACAGCACCGCACTGGCCCCGTACAGGCCCAGGCCCAGCCAGACCAGCGGGCTGGACAGCGCATGCAGGTAGGTGCCGGCCACATCCGACCCGGCACCGGCGGCCATGCCGCGCTTCATCACCAGCTGTGCAGCAGAAGACAGCAGCACGCAGAACACGGCCAGGGCCAGGGGGAGGGTCTTCATGGACGGCTCGGGTGGATGTCAGGACAAGGGCAGGCCGTGGGTGGCCAGCGCACCGATCAGGCCCATGCCCAGCAGGGTCAGCCAGCTGAAGCGGTCGCGCAGCGCGAACTGCAGCGGGTCTTCGCCGACCAGCTCGCGCCGGCCGGTCTTGAGCCAGATGCGCATGAGCCACAGCAGCAGCAGCGGTGCGGCCGCCCACAGCCAGTCCGGGTGGGCGTAGAGCGCGCGGCTGTTCTGGCTGTCGATGTAGAGTGCCAGCACCAGCACCGCCAGGAAGCCGGCCGACAGCCCCATGGTGCGCAGCGAGGGCAGGTCGCCCGCCTGGTAGCCCCGGCCGGGGGCCAGGGTGGTGTCCTCGTCCACCAGTTCTTCCAGTTCGGCGCAGCGCTTGACCAGCGCCAGGCTCAGGAACAGGAAGATGGAGATGGCCAGCAGCCAGTTCGACAGATCGACCCCGGTGGCCACCGCGCCGGCCCCGATGCGCAGGGTGTAGAGGCCCGAGAGGACCAGCACGTCGATCAGCGCCAGCCGCTTGAGCCGCACCGAATAGGCCAGGGTGGTCACGGTGTAGAGCAGCAGCAGCGCGGCAAAGCCGGCCGACACGCCGATGGCCAGCACGAAGGCCGCCCCCAGCATCAGCAGCCCGAGCGCCACCGCGCTGGCAATGCCCATGCGGCCGGCCGCCAGCGGGCGGTGGCGCTTGATCCGGTGCACCCGGTCGCTGGGCAGATCGAGCAGGTCGTTGACCAGGTAGGTGGCCGAGGCGCACAGGCCGAACGCCACGAAGGCCAGCAGTGCCTGCAGCCAGGCCTGGGGCTCGGCCGAATGGGCGGCCAGCAGCGGCACGAACAGCAGGGCGTTCTTGGCCCACTGCTTGAGGCGGATCGCCTTGAGCAGCGTGCCCAGGGTGAGGGGTTCGCGCGGGAACACGCGGGCCTGGGGATGGTCGGCGCGCAGCGCCTGCAGCACGTTGGCCGGCGCATTCACCGCCCAGGCCTCGGCCGCGCCGTCCCACACCGGCAGGTCGTCGCGGCTGTTGCCCGCATAGGCCCAGCGCTTGAAACCCAAGCTGAGTGCATGGCCTTCGATGGCCTGGCGCTTGGCGGCCCGGCTCAGGTTGGGGCCGCCGGCTTCGGTGCCCAGCACGGCGTCGAAGCAGCCCAGGTGGTCGGCCACGGCCTGCACGGTACGGATGTCGGAGGCGCTGGCCAGCACCACGGTACGGCCGCGTGCCCTTTCCTGCCGCAGGACCGCGATCAGGTCGTCGCGCCAGGGCAGCGTGGCCGGCTCGGGCCGTACCCGGTCAGCGATCCGCTGCTTGAGGGCGGCCTTGCCGCCGGCCAGCCACAGCGGCAGCCGCAGCAGGTCCAGCGGGGCCTGCCGCGCCAGGCGCATGACCGACTCGTGCAGCGTGTCGCTGGGCGTGAGGGTGCCGTCCAGATCCACATAGAGCGGCAGCAGGTCGGCAGGGGGGGCGGCAGAAGGGGGGGCGGATGCGGTCAATCGGGCGGTCCGTCGGAGGGTGCCGCGATTTTAGGCGGCCGCCCCCGGGCGGCGGTCACAGGCCGAGCCAGGGCCGCACGCGGTCCAGGCCGCTGTTCAGCAGGTCCAGCGCCACATGGCCCAGCGAGGCGGTGTAGGCCAGGGCGGCCACACCCACCACGCCCGAGGCCAGCAGGGCCAGGCCGTCGCGCGCCATCCAGCCCAGGCTCAGCAGGATCAGGCTGATGCTGGGCAGCACGTTGCCGAAAGGCAGCGGCAGGAAGATGACACCCGCCATCAGCACGATCCAGCCGCTCCACAGCGCCCGGGTGGCGCCGTGGCTCCACACCGCCCAGCGCGGGCGCAGCCAGCGGTGGGCGCGTTCGTAGGTCCAGGCCAGGCCGTGCAGGCAGCGCCGGGTCCAGGTTTCGTTGAGGGTGAGGTCGCCCACGCGGCGGGGCAGGGGGAATTCGTCGTGCCCGCGCAGCCAGGCCCAGGCCAGGGCCACGATGGCAAAGCTCAGCACGGTGCCGGCGCCGGCAATGGGGATGACGGTGAGCGCCGACATCAGCATCAGCAGCACGGCGGTGGAGGCGTCGCCGTGCAGCTGCACCAGCTCGCGCACATTGAGCTTCAGGTCGGGCGACTGCGCGTGTTGATCGGCGGCTGCGCGCAGCCGGCGCGCCAGGGGCTCGCTCATGCCGGGCGCGGCTGCGACACCCGGCCGGCGAGCCAGTGCAGCCCGCCGCAGACCACCAGCAGCGTCACCAGGCCGATGCCCCAGCCCAGCCACACCAGGGCGCTGATCCAGCCGCCTAGGCCGTCAATGGAGGGCAGCACCTGCGAGAGCCACTGCACCAGGTCCAGCCACATGAGCTGCAGCCCCTGCACCCAGGCCGGGTCGATCCACAGTGCAGCCCAGGCCGGGATCGGCCACTGGCCGATGGTGGTGGCCGCCTGCGTGGCCTCACCCGAGGCCACAGCCCCGATCAGCCATTGCGCCAGCCCGGCCGACAGGGCGGCCAGTCCGGTCCAGATCAGCGCCAGCAGCGCAAAGGCGGCCCAGATCAGGGTCTTCATGCGGTTCCTCCGTGGTTCATGCCTCCACAGACTGCGATTGCAGGGCAGAGTTCCTCGGACTCACCAGCACCGCATCGCCTTCGCGCAGGCCGAGCTGGTGGAAGGCGGCCGTGGCCAGCCGGGCTTCGATGAGTTCGCGCTCGCCGTGCGAGGGCTCCAGCTCCAGGCGCACCACCGGGTCGAGCACCAAGGCGCGGCGCAGCGTGGCGGTGACCGCACCGGCCGGCACCGGCTGGCCGGGCAGCAGGCGCTGCACCTGCAGCTCGTGCGGGCGCAGCGGCCGGGTGCCGTCGCCCACCAGGGGCACGCCGCCCAGGAAGCTGGCCACGAACGGGGTGGCCGGGTGCTCCCACACCTCGCGCGGGCTGCCCACCTGTTCGATGCGGCCGTGGTTCATGAGCACCACGCGGTCGGCCACTTCCAGGGCTTCTTCCTGGTCGTGGGTCACGAAGATGCTGGTCACGTGCAGTTCGTCGTGCAGGCGGCGCAGCCAGCGGCGCAGTTCCTTGCGCACCTGGGCGTCCAGCGCACCGAAGGGCTCGTCGAGCAGCAGCACCTGCGGCTCCACCGCCAGGGCGCGGGCCAGGGCGATGCGCTGGCGCTGGCCACCCGAGAGCTGCGAGGGATAGCGGTCGGCCAGCCAGTCCAGCTGCACCAGACTGAGGAGTTCGTGCACCTTGGCCTGGATCTGCTTCTCGCTCGGGCGCTCGCGGCGCGGCTTGACCCGCAGGCCGAAGGCCACGTTGTCGGCCACGGTCATGTGGCGGAACAGCGCGTAGTGCTGGAACACGAAGCCCACGCCGCGCTCGCGCACATGCTTGTCGGTGGCGTCCTCGCCGCTGAACAGGATGCTGCCGGCGTCGGCCGTCTCCAGGCCGGCGATGATGCGCAGCAGCGTGGTCTTGCCGCAGCCCGAGGGGCCGAGCAGGGCCAGCAGCTCGCCCGAGCCGATGTCCAGGTGGATGTCGTTCAGCGCATGGAAGGTGCCGAAATGCTTGGAGATGTTCTGGATGGCGATGCTCATGACGCTTCCTTCAGGATCAGGGTGGCCGGCGCCGGACGCTCCGGCGGCAGCTCGGCGGCGGCGCGCATCTCGCGCTCATGACGCCATTCGATGACGCTCTTGATGACCAGGGTGACGATGGCCAGCAGGGCCAGCAGCGAGGCCACGGCAAAGGCCGCCACCGACTGGTATTCGTTGTAGAGGACCTCCACGTGCAGCGGCATGGTGTTGGTCTGGCCGCGGATGTGGCCCGAGACCACCGACACCGCGCCGAACTCGCCCATGGCGCGCGCATTGCACAGGATCACGCCGTACAGCAGGCCCCATTTGATGTTGGGCAGGGTGACGAACCAGAAGGTCTGCCAGCCGGTGGCGCCCAGCACCTGGGCCGCCTGCTCTTCCTCGTTGCCCTGGGCCTGCATCAACGGGATGAGTTCGCGCGCGATGAAGGGGAAGGTCACGAAGGTGGTGGCCAGGATGATGCCGGGCACCGCAAAGATGATCTTGATGTCGTGTGCCGCCAGCCACGGGCCGAGCCAGCCCTGGGCGCCGAATACCAGCACATAGATCAGGCCCGCCACCACCGGCGAGACCGAGAACGGCAGGTCGATCAGCGTGGTCAGGAAGGCCTTGCCCCGGAAGTCGAACTTGGCAATCGCCCAGGCCGCGGCCACGCCGAAGACCAGGTTCAGCGGCACCGCCACGGCGGCGGTGATGAGGGTCAGGCGGATGGCGGCCCAGGCGTCGGGTTCCTTGAGCGCTTCCAGGTAGGCGTCCCAGCCCTTGCGCAGCGCCTCGGTGAACACGGCGGCCAGCGGCAGCACCAGGAACAGCGCCATGAAGCCCAGGGCGAGTGCCACCAGGGTGATGCGAACCGCGCGCGATTCGGTGGTCTTGATGCTCATGCCGAGGCTCCCGAGCGGCGGCGCTGCCAGGCCTGCAGGCCGTTGATGATCAGCAGGAGGATGAAGGAGATGCCCAGCATGACGGTGGCCACGGCGGTGGCGCCGGCGTAGTCGTACTGCTCGAGCTTGCCGATGATGATCAGCGGCGTGATCTCGGACACCATGGGCACGTTGCCGGCAATGAAGATCACCGAGCCGTATTCGCCGACGGCGCGCGCAAAGGCCATGGCGAAGCCGGTCAGCAGGGCCGGGCCGATGGTGGGCAGGATGACGCGGGCAAAGGTCTGCCAGCGGGTGGCACCCAGGCACATGGCGGCCTCTTCCAGCTCTTTCTCGGCGTCTTCGAGCACCGGCTGCACCGTGCGCACCACGAAGGGCAGGCCGATGAAGATGAGGGCGATCACCACGCCGGCCGGCTGGAAGGCCAGCTGGATGCCCAGCGGCTCCAGGTACTGGCCGATCCAGCCGTTGCCGGCCAGCAGCGCGGTCAGCGAGATGCCGGCCACGGCGGTGGGCAGGGCGAACGGCAGGTCCACCAGGGCGTCGGCGATCTTCTTGCCCGGGAACTCGTAGCGCACCAGCACCCATGCCACCAGCAGGCCGGCGAACACATTGACCACGGCGGCGATCAGCGAGGCGCCGAAGGTCAGCCGGTACGAGGCCATCACGCGCGGCGAGGTGACAGCTTCCACGAACTGCACCCAGGTCAGCGAGAAGGTCTTGAACAGCAGGGCCGACAGGGGAATCAGCACGATCAGGAACAGGTAGAACAGCGTATACCCGAGCGTGAGGTGGAAGCCCGGCAGCACGCGCCGCGTGGCGCGCGTGGACGGCCTCGGGGCTGCAGCCGGCGTGGCCAGCGTGGTGGAGGCGCTCATGACGGGCTCAGCGGTTCGTGTAGAGGGCGTCGAACTTGCCGCCGTCGTTGAAGTGCACCTTCTGCGCTTCGGCCAGCGAACCGAAGTACTGCTCCACGGTGAACAGCTTGATCGGCTTGAAGGCGCTGGCGTACTTTTTCAGCACCGCCTCGTTGCGCGGGCGGATGTTGTGTTTGGCCGCGATTTCCTGGCCTTCCGGGCTGTAGAGGTAGTCCAGGTAGGCCTTGGCCAGGGCGCCGCTGCCCTTCTTGGCGGCGGTGCGCTCGACCACGGCGACCGGGTTCTCGGCCACGATGCTGGCGCTGGGGTGCACCGCATCCACCTTGCCGGCGCCGAACTCGCGGTCGACCGACACCACCTCGGACTCGAAGGTCACCAGCACGTCGCCGATGTTGCGCTGCAGGAAGACGCCGGTGGCATCACGACCACCCCGGGCCAGCACCGGCACGTTCTTGTAGAGCTTGCTCACGAACTCGGCGGCCTGCTCGTCGGTGCCACCGGTGCTGCGCACATAGCCCCAGGCGGCTAGGTAGGCCATGCGGCCGTTGCCGCCGGTCTTGGGGTTGACCACCACCACCTGCACACCGGGCTTGATCAGGTCGGGCCAGTCCTTGATGTTCTTGGGGTTGCCGTTGCGCACCAGGAACAGCATGGTGCTGGTGGTGGGCGCGGCGTTGTGGGGGAATTTCTGGCGCCAGTCCTTGGCCACCACGCCCTTGTCCGCCAGGAAATCGACGTCGGTGGTGGTGTTGAAGGTCACCACATCGGCTTCCAGGCCGTCGGCCACGGCGCGCGCCTGGGCGCTCGAGCCGGCGTGCGACTGGTTCAGCGTGATGTCCTGGCCGGTGGTCTTCTTGTGGTGGGCGGCGAAGGCGGCGTTGAAGTCCTTGTAGAACTCGCGGGACACGTCGTACGACACATTGAGCACGACGTTCTGGGCCTGTGTGATGCCGGCGATGCCGAAGGCCAGAGCGGCCAGGGTGGAGCGGAGGGCGGTGTTCATGGTGGGCGTGGGTGAAAGGGGGCGGTTTCCGGGAGGCTGTGGATTCTGGGTGTGATGCTTCAGATCACAAACGACAGTTTTCTTGTTTTCTTATGACGATCAGGCATGAGAGGTTTCGGTCCGGGGCGGGGCAGGCAGCGGGGCCAGCAGCGACTGCAGCAGCCCCAGGCCCAGCGGCCAGGGGCCGTGACCCGACGCCACGTTGATGTGGCCGGCGTTGTTGAGCCGCACGAACTCGCTGCCCCAGGCGCGGGCATAGGCGCCGGCCAGCCGCACCGGGCAGTAGGGGTCGTTGCTGCTGGCCACCACCATGCTGCGGAAGGGCAGCGGCTGGTAGGGCACCGGCGCAAAGTCGGCCAGCACGCCCCGGCGCTCCGGGTCGGCGGGTGCCACCAGCAGCGCCCCGACGATGTGGCGCATGACCTCCGGCGGCAGGTGGGCGGTGGCGATGCAGCCCAGGCTGTGGGCCACCACCACCACCGGCCCGCCGTCGTCGGCCGCCTGCGTGACGGTGCGGGCCAGCTCGGCCACCCAGGCGTCGCGCCGGGGCGTGACCCAGTCGTCCTGCTCGACCCGCCGGGCATGGGGCAGCTGGTCGGCCCACAGGCTCTGCCAGTGGCCGGGCCCGGAATTGCGCCAGCCGGGCACGATGACGATGGGGGTGGAACTCATGGTCCGGCGATTGTGGAAAGGCGGGTTCATTTCCGGAACCAATACCTTTTTGTTTGTTAATAGCCCCGAGTTGTTAAGACGGCCCTGAAAAAAGGGGCTGACCCGCTTGCGCGACGGCCAGCCCCTGCAACGCCGCGGGAACGGCGGGAGACAACCCGGACAGGGTTCACATGAAGGGTCAGAGCTTGGCGATGGACACCTCGGTGGACTTCACCAGGGCCACCACCTCGCTGCCCACGGACAGGCCGAGGTCGTCGACCGATCGGGTGGTGATGACGGAAGTGACGATGCCCCAGGGCGTTTCGACGTCGACTTCGGAGACGACATCGCCGCGGATGATTTCGCGCACACGGCCCTTGAACTGGTTGCGCACATTGATGGCTTGAATGGTCATGGTGGTTCCTGATGGGGAGGGGATGAAAAGGGTCAGATGGCCCAGCGCAGGGCATGGGCAGCGGCCGGCGGCCAGGAGGCGTCGGGCGTGGCCGGTTCGGCATCGGGCAGTTGCAGCACCCGGTCGAGGATGGTCTTTTCCAGCGCGGCAAAGGCGGGGTCGCCCTGCCGGCGCGGGCGCGGCAGGGCAATGCGCTGGTCCAGGGCGATGGCCCCGTCCTCGATCAGCAGCACCCGGTCGGCCAGGGCCACCGCTTCCTGCACGTCGTGGGTGACCAGCAGTGCGGTGAAGCCGTGCCGTTGCCACAGGCCTTCGATGAGCGCGTGCATCTCGATGCGGGTGAGCGCATCGAGGGCGCCCAGCGGCTCGTCCAGCAGCAGCAGGCGGGGCCGGTGCACCAGGGCGCGGGCCAGGGCCACGCGCTGGCGTTGCCCGCCGGAGAGGCGGGCCGGCCAGTCGCCGGTGCGGTCGCCCAGACCGACCTGGGCCAGCACGTCGCGGGCGCGCTCGCGCTCGGCGGCCGGCAGGCCCAGGGCCACGTTGTCCAGCACCCGGGCCCAGGGCAGCAACCGCGAGTCCTGGAACATGATGCGGGTGCTCTCGCGCAGGCCCTGCACCGGTGTGCCGTCGATCAGCAGCTCGCCGCTGCTGGGGCTGTCCAGCCCGGCCACCAGCCGCAGCAGCGTGCTCTTGCCGCAGCCGCTGCGGCCGACGATGGCCACGAACTCGCCGGGCGCGATGTCGAGGTGGTTGTCGCGCAGCACCTCGCGCGGGCCGAAGCGCTTGCTCAAGGCCCGCAGCGTCAGGCGCACGCCGCCGGCCGCAGGAACCAGTTCGGTGGGGAGGTCATGGGGCTTCATGCCGCACCTCCGGCCACGCGCTGGTAACCCGGGTGCCAGCGCAGCCACCAGCGCTCCAGCGCACGGGCGAACACATCGGCCAGCTTGCCCAGCAGGGCGTACAGCAGGATGCCCACCAGCACCACGTCGGTCTGAAGGAACTCGCGGGCGTTCATGGTCAGGTAACCGATGCCGGCCTGGGCCGAGATGGTCTCGGCCACGATCAGGATCACCCACATCAGCCCGAGCGAGAACCGCAGCCCCACCAGGATGGACGAGAGCGCCCCCGGCAGGATGATGCGGGTGTAGAGCCCCCAGCGCGAGAGCCCGTAGGTGCGGCCCATCTCGATCAGGCCCGGGTCCACATTGCGGATGCCGTGGAAGGTGTTGAGGTAGATCGGGAAGAACACCGCCACCGAAATGAGGAACAGCTTGGCCGCCTCGTCGATGCCGAACCACAGGATCACCAGCGGGATGAGCGCCAGCGCCGGGATGTTGCGCACCATCTGGATGGTGGAGTCCAGCAGGGTTTCGGCGGTGCGCACCGAGCCGGTGAGCAGGCCCAGCAGCAGGCCCAGCCCGCCGCCGATGGCCAGGCCCAGCAAGGCCCGGCCGGCGCTCACCTGGACATGGGTCCAGAGTTCGCCGGAGGTGGCCAGGGCCGCCGCGGCGCGCAGCACGTCCCAGGGGGCCGGCAGCACACGGGACGAGAGCCAGCCGGTCTGGGCCGAGATCTGCCAGACCGCGATCAGACCCAGCGGCACCAGCCAGGGCAGCAGCCGCTGCAGGACGGCTTGGTAGGTACGGTTCATGCGGCCACCTCAGCTCTGCGATGCGCGCGGCACGAACACATTGGCCACCGCCTCGCCGAACGGGCCCAGCGGCGTGGCCCCGGGCAGCTTCTCGCGCAGCGACAGCGGCAGCAGCGGGAACACCAGTTCGGCGAACCGGTAGGCCTCCTCCAGGTGCGGGTAGCCCGAGAGGATGAAGGTGTCCAGGCCGAGGTCGGCGTATTCCTGCAGCCGTGCGGCCACGGTCTTGGGGTCGCCCACCAGGGCGGTGCCGGCACCGCCGCGCACCAGGCCCACACCGGCCCACAGGTTGGGGCTGATCTCCAGGTCGGCGCGGCTGCGTTTGGCGCCACCCGCGTGCAGCGCGGCCATGCGGCGCTGGCCTTCGGAGTCCATCTTCGCGAACGCCGCCTGGGCGCGGATGACGGTGTCGTCGTCCAGCCGGCTGATCAGGCGGTCGGCGTCGGCCCAGGCTTCTTCCTCGGTCTCGCGCACGATCACATGCAGGCGGATGCCGAACTTCACCGTGCGGCCCCGCCGGGCGGCGCGGGCCTTCACGTCGGCCACCTTCCTGGCCACCTCGGCTGGGGGCTCGCCCCAGGTGAGGTAGGTGTCCACCTGTTCGGCCGCCAGTTCGTGCGCCGGCTCGGACGAGCCACCGAACCACACCGGCGGATGGGGCTGCTGCAGCGGCGGGTAGAGCAGCTTGGCACCCTTGACCTGCAGGTGCTCGCCGTCGAAGTCGAAGCTCTCGCCGTCGTGGCTGCGCGTGAGGATCTCGCGCCAGATGCGGATGAACTCGGCCGACTGCTCGTAGCGTTTGGCATGGTCCAGGAACACGCCGTCGCCTTCGAGCTCGGCCCGGTCGCCCCCGGTCACCAGGTTGATCAGCAGGCGGCCGCCGGAGAGGCGGTCGAAGGTGGCGGCCATGCGCGCCGCCAGCGAGGGCTGGTGCAGGCCCGGGCGCACGGCCACCAGGAACTTCAGCCGCTGGGTCACCGGCAGCAGGCTGGCGGCCACCACCCAGGGGTCTTCGCAGGAGCGGCCGGTGGGGATCAGCACGCCCTCGTAGCCCAGGCTGTCGGCGGCCTGCGCCACCTGCTTGAGGTAGTCGTGGCTGAGCTGGCGCGCACCCTCGCCGGTGCCGAGGTAACGGCTGTCGCCATGGGTGGGAATGAACCAGAAGACCTTCATACCGCGGCCTCCAGCAGGTTGATGCGGCGCGGCAGCAGCTTGAGGTCGAAGAAGGTGTCGGCAATGGCCTGCTGTTCCTGCAGGATGGCGCGGGTGATCGGCGTGGTGCCGTACACCGTGCGTGCCACCGACTTGTCCACCACGGCGCGTGGCAGGCCCCAGAGCTGCGACAGCTCGGCGGCCAGTGCCGAGCGGTTGGCGGCGGCCCACTGGTCCACCTTGTCGAGCTCGTCGATGACGACCTTGATCACATCCGCATTGCGCGCGGCATAGTTCAGTGAAGAGAAGTAGTAGTAGCGGTTGTTGACCACACCCTGGGCGTCGGCCAGCACACGCGCACCGAGCGTGACCTCGGCAGCGGCCAGGAACGGGTCCCAGATGACCCAGGCGTCCACCGATCCCTTCTCGAATGCGGCGCGGGCGTCGGCCGGCGGCAGGTGCACATGCTGCACATCTGTGTACTTCAGGCCGTTCTTCTCCAGCAGCCTGGCCAGGAAGTACTGCACGTTGGAGCCCTTGTTGTAGGCCACCTTGCGGCCCTTGAGGTCGGCCACGCTGCGCACGTCCGAGCTGGCGGGCAGCAGCACCGCCTCCAGGGCCGGGCGGGGCGGGGTGGCGGCCACATAGGCCAGCGGCGCACCGGCGGCCTGGGCAAAGATGGGCGGGGCTTCGCCCACGTCGCCGAAGTCGATCGAGCCCACATTGAGGGCTTCGAGCTGCACCGGTCCGGCGGGGAACTCGGTCCAGGTGACCTTCACGCCCAGCGGCGCCAGGCGCTGCTCCAGCGTGCCGCGGCCCTTGAGCACGCTCAGCAGGCCTTTCTGGTGGCCGATGCGCAGCACGCGCGGGCCGCTGGCGGGCGCGGTCTGGGCCAGGGCGTTGGGGATCGACAGACCGGCAAGGCCGGTCACGGCCGCGCCGGCGGCCAGTTGCAGCACGGTGCGGCGGGGCAGGTGGGAGGGCAGTCTCATGGTGAACTCCTGATGGGTAAAGCGGACGGGTGGGGATGAAGATCTCAGCGGGCGGCCACCTGGGCCTTGGCCGGTTGCCAGACGATGTCGGCCACCACCACCGGGCGCGGAATCAACCCGAGGCGGTGGAAGGCGTCGGCCACGCGCTGCTGGTCGGCCACGGTGGCCGGCGACAGGGGCGCCACCGGCGAGGCCGGGCGGCGCTGCAGGAACAGGCTGACCACGCCGGCGTCCAGGCCGCTGAAGGCCGAGATCAGCTTGATGGCCTGCGGCCGCTGCTGCTGCGCCAGCCGGTCGGCGCGGGTCAGTTCCTCGAACAGCACCTGCAGCGTGGCCGGGTGGTCGGTCACGAACGGGCGCGAGGCCAGGTAGAAGGAGTTGTTGCTGGCCAGCTCGCGGCCGGTGACCAGGGCGCGCGGGCGCAGGGCCAGTTCGGTGGCGGCATAGAACGGGTCCCAGATGGCCCAGGCGTCCACGCTGCCGCGCTCAAAGGCGGCGCGCGCATCGGCCGGCACCAGGTAGACGGGCTGGATGTCGGCCCAGCCCAGGCCGGCCTTCTCCACCGCCCGCACCAGCAGGTAGTGGGCGCTGGAGCCCTTCTGCACCGCGACCTTGCGGCCGCGCAGGTCGGCCAGGGTTTTGAGCGGCGAATTCGCCGGCACCAGCAGGGCCGAGCTGTCGGGCTTGGGCGGCTCGGCGCCCACATACAGCAGGTCCTTGCCGGCGGCCTGGGCAAACACCGGGGGCGAATCGCCGGTCAGCCCGAACTCCAGGCTGCCCACCGACAGGGCTTCGAGCAGCTGCGGGCCGGCGGGGAACTCGATCCAGCTCACCTGGGTGCCAGGCAGGCGCGCTTCCAGCCAGCCCGACTGCTTGGCAATGACCAGGTTGACGGCCGATTTCTGGTAGCCGATGCGCAGCTGGCGCGGCGCGCCCGGCACCTGGGCCTGTGCGCCCGGGGTCATGCCCCAGGAGGCCAGGGTGGTGGCCACCAGGCGCAGCCAGTGGCGGCGGTGCTGGGGCGGGAGGAAAGGCGAAGTGACTTCGAGCGGGTGGTGCATGACGGATCTCCGAAAGAGGGCGGCAACAGCCGGCCTGGCCCGCTGCGGGGCGGGCAGCGGAGCGGGTGAGGGGACGGGGTGAAAACGTGGGGGCGGGGGCGTCAGACGCTACATCGCACCTGGGCAAACGGCACCGGCGCGAAGGCGGCCGACACCGGCATTCGCAGGCCCTCGTGCAGCAGGGCCGACACGCCGTCGTCCAGCCGGCTGGCGATCTCCTCGCCCACCCGATAGCGGCCTTCGTCGTCCTTGGGCACCTGGGCGTCGGTGGCGTACACGCCGGGCAGGATGTGCCGCGCGCCCAGCGACTGCAGCACCGGGCGCAGCGCGTAGTCGAGCGCCAGCATGTGGTGGGGGCTGCCGCCGGTGGCCAGCGGCAGCACCGCCTTGCCTTTCAGGCCCGACTGCGGCAGCAGATCGAGGAACACCTTGAGCACGCCGCTGTAGGCCGCCTTGTAGACCGGGGTGGCCACCACGACGGCGCGGGCGCTCTCCACCTGGGCCAGGGCGCGGGTGATGGTCTTGTGCTGAAAGTCGGCCAGCAGCAGGGCCTGGGGCGAGAGGTCGCGGATGTGCAGCCGGTCCACCGGCAGGTGCTGGGTGTGCAGGCGCTGGGCCACCGCGTCGAGCAGGGCGGCGGAGCGGGAATGTTCGGACGGGCTGCCGGCGATCAGGAGGATGGACACAGGGGGCTTTCAGGGAGGCAGGGGTCAGTTCGTGCCGGGCAGCGGCAGCCACAGCAGGGCCAGGCCGAAGCCGGCGATCAGCGCCACCATGGCGCGCCAGGCCCAGCGCTCCCAGACCGTCTCCTGGTCGGCCCGGAACGATTCCGGGGCGTGCAGGCTGGCGCGGGTGTCGATCTCGGATTCGGGGAACATGGCTTTTCTCCGGCAACAGGAAGCCCGCGCCCCTGCGTCGGCAGGGGCGTTCGGTGCGGGGGGCGGGGGAGGGGCGGGGTCAGCAGGCCCGTCGGGCCGGCTGCATCACTTGCGGGTGTAGATCTGGTCGAAGGTACCGCCGTCGGCGAAGTGCACCTTGGACGCCTGGGTCCAGCCGCCGAAGGCGTCGTCGATCTTGAACAGGTTGATCTTGGGCAGCTGCTTGGCGTACTTGGCCTGGGCCTTGGTGGAGGTCGGGCGGTAGAAGTGCTTGCCGATCAGGTCCTGGGCTTCTTCGGTATAGAGGAACTCCAGATAGGCCTGCGCCACGGCACGGGTGCCTTTCTTGTCGACGTTCTTGTCCACGATCGTCACGGCCGGTTCGGCCAGGATGGACAGGCTGGGGTAGACGAAGTCCACCTTGTTGCCGAATTCCTTCTCCAGCAGGTAGGCCTCGTTCTCCCAGGCGATCAGCACGTCACCCTGGTTGCGCTGCGAGAACGAGATGGTCGAGCCGCGCGCGCCGGTGTCGAGCACCGGCACGTTGTTGTAGAGCTTGCCCACGAACTCCTGGGCCTTGGCGTCGCTGCCGTACTTGCGCTTGGCGAACTCCCAGGCGGCCAGGTAGTTCCAGCGCGCGCCACCCGAGGTCTTGGGGTTGGGGGTGATGACCTTCACGTCGGGGCGGATCAGGTCGTCCCAGTCCTTGATGTTCTTGGGGTTGCCGGCCCGGGTGACCAGCACGATGGTGGACGCGTAGGGCGTGCTGTTGAGCGGCAGACGTTTTTGCCAGTCCTTGGGAATCCAGTTGCCGTTGGTGTGCAGGGCGTCGGTGTCGCCGGCCAGGGCCAGCGTGGCCACGTCGGCGTCCAGGCCGTCGATGATGGAGCGGGCCTGCTTGCCCGAGCCACCGTGGCTCTGCTTGATGGTCACGTCCTGGCCGGTCTTGGCCTTCCACGCCTTGGCGAAGGCAGCGTTGATGTCCACGTACAGCTCGCGGGTCGGGTCGTACGAGACGTTGAGCAGGGTCACCGGGGCGGGCGCGGCCTGGGCCAGGGCGGTGGCGGGCAGGGCCAGGCCGGTGGCGAGGGTGGCGGCAAAAGCAACGGCCGGCAGGGCCTGGATCAGATGGCGGCGGGTGGTCATGGTGGGGGTCCTTTCAGAGGGCCTAAGCCCGGTGGTTGATGGACCGCATGATTCCGCCGAGCCCTCAGAAAGGGAACGAATACGTTTTTGCTTGCTTATGACCAAAACATCTGAGCCTCGGGTACTGGGGTTGCCCAGCTTGGCAGACACGTTGCACTTGCTTACATTTGCCCGACTACCAAGGAGAGCGCCATGTCCTTCCTGCGTCCCGCCCCGCTCGGCCGCCCGGCGGTCCTGCTCATGACCGCCCTGGGGTGTGTGGCGGCATCGGCCCAGACGGTGCTGCAGCAGATCGCGGCCCGCGGCCAGATCAATCTGGGCTACCGGGTGGACGCATCGCCCTTCTCCTTCCGCGACGGCCAGGGCCGGCCGGCGGGTTACATGCTGGATCTGTGCCAGTCCGCGGTGGAGCGGGTGCAGGCCGCCACCGGCAAGGTCCTGCGGGTCAATCCGGTCGAAGTGGCGGCGGACCAGGTGGTGCGCTATCTGCAGGCCGGCACGGTCGACCTGTTGTGTTCGGCCACGTCCGACACCCCGGAGCGGCGCCACGCCATGGCGTTCTCGCACACGGTGTTCGTGGCGCAGATGCGGGTGCTGGTGCGCTCGTCCGACGGCATCGGCCATGTCGATCAGCTGCGCGACCAGTCGGTGGTGGTGGTCGGGCGCACCACGGCAGACACCCTGGCGACCCAGCGTGCGGCCGAGCGGGGCTGGAAGGTGGCACGCGCCCTTGACCCGTTGGCTGCCATGGGTCAGCTCGAACTGGGATGGGCCAAGGGCTATCTGCGCGATGACGTGCTGCTGCTCACCCAGCTGTCCCAGGGGCGCAACCCCGAGGCCTACACCCTGCTGCCGCAGGTGCTCGCCAGCGAACCCATCGCGATTGCCGTGCGCCCGGGCGATCCGCAACTGCTCAAGACGGTCAACGACGCCCTGGTGCAGGCCAACCGCAGCGGCCTGCTGGAGGCGTCCTACCAGCGCTGGTTCATGGGACCCTTGCCTCCGTTCAGCCGGTCCATCAACCTGCCGATGTCGCCGGCGCTCAAGGACGAACTCGCCCGCTGGCGATGAGGCGGTCGGGCGTCAGCCCGCATACCAGGCCCACCCGGCCGCCGAGGCGGTGAGCAGCAGCACCGTGGCGAGCAAGGCCGGCACCAGCCAGCCGGGCCGCGAGGCCGCCGGACCCTGGGGGCGTCGCCGCCAGGCGATGGGGTCGTCCGGATCGGGCTGGAGGGTGCTGGAGCGGAAATCCGGCGCGGCGTCGGCTTCATGGCGCAGCGTGACGGGAAGGCGGTGATCGGTGTGGGTGGGTTCGAAGGGTTGCATGGCCGAGCGAAGGTGGTGCCGGATCGGCGAAGTGCGGCAGTCTGCGGCGTGCTGCGGTGAGCGTCATCACCATCCGATGAGATCGACCGCCGGCAGCGGGGCCGGCATCGTTCAGGCCCAGACGGTGTCCAGCGCCGCCCAGGCGGCAGCGATCACCGGTTCGCCGGAGCGGCTGGCCCGGCAGACGAAGCTCAGTTCGCAGTCCAGCGCCACCCGGTCGGCGATCACCAGGCCCCGCGCCTGTGCCTCGCGGATGGCAATGGCATCGCGCACCAGCGACAGCCCCACCCCGCTGCGCACCAGGTCGAGCATGGACGCCTCCTGGTCGACCAGCGCCACCCGGCGCGGCTCCAGCCCGGTGATCGAACCGGGGCCGAACACCCGCCGCTGCAGCCGGTGGTGGGCACTGGCCGGCGGCGTGGCCAGCCAGGGCAGGCTGGCCAGGGCCTTCCAGTCCCTGTCGCGCACCTGCGGGCCCCAGCCGGCGGGGGCCAGCACCCGGTAGGTGAAACGGGTCAGCGGGCGCACCAGCCACTCGGCGCCCAGCGGGTCGTCCGGCAGGTCGAGGTGGAAGCCCACATCGAGCTCGCCCCGGTCGATGAGGGCCAGCACGTCGCCGCTCATGCCCTGGCGCAGCGCCGTGTCGACCTGCGGGCTGGTTTCCACCAGCTGCTTGAGGAAGGCGCCCAGGCGGGTGAACTCGGGGTCGAGGATGGTGCCGATGCGCAGGGTGCCGCGCACCGTGGTGTGCAGCGCCGCCGCGGCCTGACCGAACTCGGCCAGACCGGCCAGGGCCTTGTCGGCCAGGGGCAGCAGGGCGGCACCGTCGCGCGTGAGCGCCATGCCCTGCGCGGTGCGGGTGAACAGCTGCAGGCCGGTGGCCTCCGCCAGGGTGCGCAGCTGCAGGCTGACCGCCGGCTGGCTCAGGTGCAGCCGGGTGGCGGCCCGCGACACATTGCCCTCGCGGGCGACGGCCACGAAGGCGCGTAGCGTCTGCGGGTCGATGGCAGGCAGCCGGGGCAGCGGGGCGGGGATGGCGGCCACGTTATTTGCGAAACTGATAATTGAGTTTCGCCATTCTCATTGGTTTTTATCGTTGACCATTTGCACAATAGCGGTTTATTCAGGAGACCATGCCATGAGCATCACAAATATCAATCACTACATCAACGGCGCGGTCGTGGCCGGTCAGTCCACCCGTGCACAGGACGTCTTCAACCCCGCCACCGGTGCCGTGACCGGCCGCGTGGCCCTGGCCAGCACCGCCGATGTCGACACCGCCGTGGCCGCTGCCCGCGCCGCCTTCCCGGCCTGGGCCGACACCCCGCCCATCCGCCGCGCCCGCGTGATGTTCAAGTTCCTGGAGCTGCTCAACCAGCACAAGGACGACCTGGCCCGCATGATCACCGCCGAGCACGGCAAGGTGTTCACCGATGCGCAGGGCGAAGTGGCGCGCGGCATCGACATCGTGGAATTCGCCTGCGGCATCCCGCAGCTGCTCAAGGGCGATTTCACCGACCAGGTCTCCACCGGCATGGACAACTGGACCCTGCGCCAGCCGCTGGGCGTGGTGGCCGGCATCACCCCGTTCAACTTTCCGGTCATGGTGCCCATGTGGATGTTCCCGGTGGCCATTGCCGCGGGCAACACCTTCATCCTCAAGCCCAGCCCGATCGATCCCACCCCCAGCCTGTTCATGGGCGAACTGCTCAAGAAGGCCGGCCTGCCCGACGGCGTGTACAACGTGGTGCAGGGCGACAAGGAAGCCGTGGACGCGCTGCTGGTGCACCCGGACGTGAAGGCCATCAGCTTCGTCGGCTCCACCCCCATTGCCAACTACATCTACGAGACCGGCGCGCACCACGGCAAGCGGGTGCAGGCCCTGGGCGGCGCCAAGAACCACATGGTGGTCATGCCCGACGCCGACCTCGACCAGGCGGTGGATGCCCTGATCGGTGCTGCCTACGGCTCGGCCGGCGAGCGCTGCATGGCCATCAGCGTGGCGGTGCTGGTGGGCGACGTGGCCGAGAAGATCATGCCCAAGCTGATCGAGCGCACCCGGGCCCTGAAGGTGCTCAACGGCACCAACCTGGCCGCCGAGATGGGCCCCATCGTCACCGACGTGGCGCGCCAGCGCATCACCGGCTACATCGATGCCGGCGTCAAGGAAGGCGCCAAGCTGCTGGTCGATGGCCGCGTGTTCGACGGCAAGGTGGCCGGCGAGGGCTGCGACAAGGGCTTCTGGCTGGGTGGCACGCTGTTCGACCATGTCACCACCGACATGAAGATCTACAAGGAAGAGATCTTCGGCCCGGTGCTCTCGTGCGTGCGCGTGGCCGACTTCGCCCAGGCGGTGCAGATCATCAACGACCACGAGTTCGGCAACGGCGTGAGCTGCTTCACCCGCGACGGCAACGTGGCCCGCGAGTTCGCGCGCCGCATCCAGGTCGGCATGGTCGGCATCAACGTGCCGATCCCGGTGCCCATGGCCTGGCACGGCTTCGGCGGCTGGAAGAAGAGCCTGTTCGGCGACATGCACGCCTACGGTGAAGAGGGCGTGCGCTTCTACACCAAGCAGAAGTCGATCATGCAGCGCTGGCCGGAGACCACGGCCAAGGGCGCCGAATTCGTCATGCCCACGGCGAAGTGACGCCCCCGTGAGCCCCCGCCTGGCATGGATGAGCTGAACAGTTCTTACACGCCGGAGCTTGGGGACTGGGTCACCCTGACCACGGTCTTCCAGCCGCTGGAGGCGTTCATGTTGCGCGGGGTGCTGCAGGCGGCCGGGGTGCCGGCGGCGGTGGCCGACGCGCACCTGGTGCAGGCCCATGGCCTGCTGGCGCCGGCCATTCCGGTGCGGGTGCTGGTGCCCGAGCAATGCAGGACGCAGGCCGAGGCGGTGCTGGCCGCCTTCCACCGGGGTGATTACCGCCTGGACGAATCCGGCGACGACGACATGAACAAGGGGTCTGACCCATGAGCACCGCAGACAACGACCAGACATTCGACTACATCATCATCGGCGCGGGCACCGCTGGATGTCTGCTGGCCAACCGGCTCACCGCGGACCCCTCGAAGCGGGTGCTGCTGATCGAGGCCGGTGCCAAGGACGACTACCACTGGATCCACATTCCGGTGGGCTACCTCTACTGCATCGGCAACCCGCGCACCGACTGGCTGTATCAGACCGAAGCCGACGCCGGGCTCAACGGCCGCCGGCTGCGCTATCCGCGCGGCAAGACGCTGGGGGGCTGCTCCAGCATCAACGGCATGATCTACATGCGCGGCCAGCAGCGCGACTACCAGCGCTGGTCCGAGATCACCGGCGACGACGACTGGTCCTGGGACCGGGTGCTGCCTTATTTCAAGCTGCACGAAGACCACTACAAGGGCGCCTCCGGCTGGCACGGCGCCCAGGGGGTGCCGGCCGAGCTGCTCACCGAAGGTCCGGCTGACGATCCGTGGCGCAAGGTGATGCGCGAGCGCCAGGCCGGCGGCGAGTGGCGGGTGGAGAAGCAGCGCCTGCGCTGGGACGTGCTGGACGCCTTTGCCCAGGCCGCGCAGCAGGCCGGCATTCCGGCCAGCGAGGATTTCAACCGCGGCAACAACGAGGGCGTGGGCTACTTCGAGGTCAACCAGCGCTCGGGCTGGCGCTGGAACACCGCCAAGGCCTTCCTGCGGCCCACCTGCTATGCCCGGCCCAATTTCGAGCTCTGGACCACGGCCCAGGTCTCGCGCCTGCTGGTGGAGACCCGCGCCGACGGCCTCAAGCGCTGCACCGGCGTGCAGGTGTGGACCGGCACCGAGATGCTCACTGCCCATGCGGCGGGCGAAGTCATCCTGTGCGCGGGCGCGGTCGGTTCGCCGCAGATCCTGCAGCTCTCGGGCATCGGCCCGGCGGCCCTGCTGCAGCAGCACGGCGTGCCGGTGGTGCATGACCTGCCGGGCGTGGGCGAGAACCTGCAGGACCACCTGCAGATCCGCTCGGTCTACAAGGTGCAGGGCGTCAAGACGCTCAACACCCTGGCCAGCTCGGTCTGGGGCAAGGCCATGATCGGTCTGGAGTACCTGCTCAAGCGCTCCGGCCCCATGAGCATGGCGCCCAGCCAGCTGGGCGCCTTCACGCGCAGCTCGCCGGATCAGCCGTATCCCAACATCCAGTACCACGTGCAGCCGCTCAGCCTGGACGCTTTCGGCGAGCCGCTGCACGCCTTTCCGGCCTTCACCGCCAGCGTGTGCAACCTCAACCCCACCAGCCGGGGTCATGTGCGCATCACCAGCCCGCGCTTCGAGGACGCACCGGCCATTGCGCCGAACTACCTGAGCACGCCGGAAGACCGCCAGGTGGCGGCCGACAGCCTGCGGGTGACGCGGCGCATCGTGGCGCAACCGGCCCTGGCGCCATACCGGCCGGAGGAGTTCAAGCCCGGCGTCCAGTACCAGACCGACGAGGAGCTGGCCCGCCTGGCCGGCGACATTGCCAGCACCATCTTCCATCCGGTGGGCACCACCCGCATGGGCCGGGCCGACGATCCGATGGCGGTGGTCGACAGCCATCTGCGGGTGCGCGGCATCGCCGGCCTGCGCGTGGTGGATGCCGGCGTCATGCCGGTCATCACCAGCGGCAACACCAACAGCCCCACCCTCATGATGGCCGAGCGCGCTGCGCGCTGGATCATGGCCGGGCAGTGAGCCGCCCGGCCCGTCAGCGCAGACGGCCCACGTACTTGCTGTCGGGCGAGGCCGGTGTGTCGGGCGGCACCGGCGTGACCGGCACCTGACCGGCCCGCAGCGTGTCGGCCGCAGCCTGCAGCAGCGGCTTGCGCTGCGGCTCCAGCCGGGCCTGCAGCGCGGCTTCGAGCTTCTCGGCCCAGGGCAGCAGTTCGGCGTGGCCGTCCACCTCGGCGGCGCGCCGGGCCACCCGCGCAATCTCGCGCGCGTAGTCGGCATTCACCGCCATCCACTCGGTGTCGGTCACCCGGCCGGTCTTGCGCCGCAGCAGCACGTGCAGGTGGGCCGCGATGCCGAACAGGTCGTTCGATCCGCTCATGCTTCAGTGCCCCAGCTGTTCGTTGTGCAGCGACAGGTCCAGTCCGGTGCGCTCGGCCCCCTCGGTCACCCGCAAGGCCACGAAGCGCGAGGTGATCCACAGCACCACGGTGGTCATGACCACGCTGTAGCCCAGCACCGCCACGCACGCGATCAGCTGGGCCGACAGACTGGCCTGCACGCCCGAGATGGCCGGATCGGCCAGCAGGCCGGTGAGCACCGCACCCACCAGGCCGCCCACGCCGTGCACGCCGAAGACATCGAGCGAATCGTCGGCGCGCAGCATGCGCTTGAGGGCGGTGGCGCCCCAGTAGCAGGCCACGCCGGCCACCAGGCCGATCACCAGCGCCCCACGCAGCGTCACGAAGCCGGCCGCCGGCGTGATGGCCACCAGCCCGGCCACCACGCCCGAGCACAGGCCCAGCAACGTGGCGCGCTTGCGGGCCAGCCACTCGGCCGCCATCCAGGCGATGGCGCCGCTGGCAGCCGCCAGGTGAGTGACGGCCATGGCCAGGCCCGCGCGGCCGTCGGCGGCCAGCGCCGAGCCGGCATTGAAGCCGAACCAGCCCACCCACAGCAGGCCGGTGCCCGCCATGGTCAGGCCCAGGTTGAAGGGCACGAAGGGCTCACGGCCGTAGCCGCTGCGCGGCCCCAGGGCATAGGCCACCACCAGCGCCGCCGCACCGGCATTGATGTGCACCACCGCGCCGCCGGCAAAGTCCAGTGCGCCCAGCTGTGCCAGCCAGCCACCCGGCTCCCACACCCAGTGCGCGATCGGCACGTACACCGCCAGCAGCCACAGCCCGGTGAAGATCAGCAGGGCCGCAAACCGCATGCGTTCCACCAGGGCGCCCACCACCAGGGCGCAGGTGATGATGGCGAACGTGAGCTGGAACATCGCAAAGACCGATTCGGGCACATGTTTGGCCATGTGGCTCACCGCCACCTGTCCGGTGCTGCCCAGAAAGTCCAGCCCGGCAAAGCCGATGCGCTCCAGCCCGCCGATGAAGCCGCCGGCCGCTCCTCCTGGCGTGAAGGCCAGCGAATACGCCAGCGCAAACCACAGCACGCTGACCAGGGCCGCAATGCCCACCACGCTGGCCATGGTGTTGATCACATTGAAGCGGCGCACCATGCCGCCATAGAACAGTGCAATGCCGGGCAGCGTCATCAGCAGCACGAGTGCGGTGCTGACCATCAGCCAGGCGGTGTCGGCGCCTTGCAGGGTGTTCGCGGCCACCAGGGCGGGACCGCTGGGTGCCTGGGCGGCGGCGGTGCCTGCGGCGCCCACAGAAGCCCAGAGGGTCGCCAGGGCCACAGAACGGTGCGACAGAAGGTGAAACGAGCGGGAAAAGCGTCGAATCCGGTGCATCGGGCATACCTTTCGTAACAGGTACGGCCATTCAGCATTTCCTGTGCCAATGCAGGGAAAGCCCGTATGCACTGTGCTGGTGCCATACCCTACAGTGCATGCACTCGCTGCCGCAGCCCCTGCGGCGAACCGCGGGGGACCGAGGAGACAACCCAGTCCAACCAGAACACACCCGGATCAAGGCCCACAGAGGCCGCCGGACGCATCCCAGCCGACCTGTCCAGGTCGGCTTTTTTTTGGCCATCGCAGGCGGCGACAATCGCCGATTGCCCTGACCGCCCCATGGAACTCCTGCTCATCTCCCTGGCCTCGCTGGCCGCCGGCTTCGTCGACTCCATCGTGGGCGGCGGCGGCCTGATCCTGCTGCCCGCCCTGTTTGCCACCTTCCCGTCGGCCCATCCGGCCACCTTGCTGGGGGTCAACAAGAGCGCCTCGGTCTGGGGCACCGTTTCGGCCACGTTCCAGTACGCCCGGCGGGTCGAGATGCCCTGGCAGGCCCTGTTGCCGGCCGCCGGCCTGGCCTTTGCCGGCTCCATGCTGGGCGCCTGGGTGGTCACCCAGGTCTCGCCCGACGCGCTGCGGGCCTTGCTGCCGCTGGTGCTGCTGGCGGTGCTCATCTACACCCTGGCCCGCAAGGACCTCGGCCGCGACCACGCGCCGCGTTTCAGCGGCCGGCGCGAGACCGCCGCCGCCTGCGTGCTGGGCGCGACCATCGGCTTCTACGACGGCTTCTTCGGCCCGGGCACCGGCAGCTTTCTGGTGTTCCTGTTCGTGCGCTGGCTGGGCTACGACTTCCTGCACGCCAGCGCCAGCGCCAAGCTGCTCAATGTGGCGTCCAACGTGGCGGCCCTGTCGCTGTTTGCGTGGAAGGGCCACATCTGGTGGCACTACGTGGTGGCCCTGGGCCTGGCCAATGTGGTGGGCAGCGTGCTGGGCACCCGCATGGCGCTCAAGCACGGCAGCGGCTTCGTGCGGATCGCCTTCATCGTGGTGGTGTCGGCCCTGATCCTCAAGACCGGGTGGGACGCCTGGGTGCGGATGCCCTGAAGCCAGGGCAGCACCGGGCGGTCACTGCGGCGTCATGTCGCTCAGCTTGAGCGGCGTGCCCAGGGGCGCGCCCGCCTGCCCCTGCTGGACGGCGGCGATGTCCTGCGGGTTGGGGTAGAGGCCGGCGATGAGGTAATCGAACACCCGCCGCGCGATGGGGGCTGCGGCGGCCGCACCGAAACCGGCGTTCTCCACCACCACCGCCAGCGCCACCCGCGGCGCATCCACCGGGGCGAAGGCCACGTACAGCGAGTGGTCGCGCTGGTGCTCTTCGAGCTTGCGGGCGTCGTACTTGTCCTTCTGGCCGATGGTCACCGCCTGGGCGGTGCCGGTCTTGCCGCCGCTGGTGTAGGACGCCCCCGCAAACACGCGGGTGGACGTGCCCTCGGTGGTCACGGCCTGCATGGCGCGCAGCACGGTGGCCACATGCTCCGCCTTGTAGCCCAGGTTCACCGGCTCGGGGCGCGGAATGGGCGTGCGCTCGCCGGTGATGACGCTCTGCGTGGCCAGCGTGAGGTGGGGCTTGTGCTGCACGCCGCCGTTGGCCAGGGTGGCCATGGCATGGGCCAGCTGCAGCATGGTGAAGTTGTTGTAGCCCTGGCCGATGCCCAGCGAGATGGTCTCGCCGGCGTACCAGCGCTGCTGCTCGGGCCGTTTGTAGGTGGCGCGTTTCCAGGCCTGGCTGGGCAGCACGCCGCGCACCTCGCCCTTGAGGTCGATGCCGGTGATCTGGCCGAAGCCCAGCGGCTTCATGAAGTCGTGCATGCGGTCCACGCCCATCTCGTTGGCCAGCGAGTAGTAGTAGGTGTTGCTCGACTTGACGATGCTGCGGTGCATGTCCACCGCGCCCAGGCCGGTGTCGCCGTGGCTGCGGAAGCGGTGGTTGCCGAACATCCAGAAGCCGGGGTCGTTGATGACGGTGCTCGCACTGCGGGTGCCGGTCTCCAGCGCGGCCAGCGCCATGAAGGGCTTGTAGGTGGAGCCGGGCGGGTAGGTGCCGCGCAGCGCCCGGTTGAGCAGCGGCTTGTCGATCGACTCGTTGAGGGTCCGCCAGTTCTCGACGTCGATGCCGTCGACGAACAGGTTGGGGTCGAAGGTGGGCTTGGAGACGAAGGCCAGCACCTCGCCGTTGCGCGGGTCGATGGCCACCAGCGCGCCGCGCCGCTCGCCGAAGAGCTCTTCCACCAGCTTCTGCAGCTGCAGATCGATGGAGAGCACCACGGTGTCGCCCGGGGTGGCCGCCGATGAGGCCAGCGAGCGCACCGCGCGGCCGCCGGCCGATGTCTCGACCCGTTCGAAGCCGGTGGCGCCGTGCAGGGTCTGCTCGTACTGCTGTTCGGCGCCGAGCTTGCCGATGTATTCGGTGCCGCGGTAGTTGGCCTGGTCCTCCTCGGGCCAGTCGGCCATCAATTCCTTTTCGCGCTGGTTGATGCGGCCGATGTAGCCCACCACATGGCTGGCGGCCTCGCCGTTGGGGTACTGGCGCAGCAGGCGGGCCTTGACCTCCACACCGGGGAACCGGTAGCGCTGGGCGGCAAAGCGGGCCACCTCCTCGTCGGTCAGCCGGGTGCGGATGGGCAGCGAATCGAAGCTCAGCGATTCCTCGCGCAGCCGCTTGAAGCGGCGCACGTCGCGGGGCTCGATGTTCACGATGCGGGTCAGCTCGGCGATGGTCGCGTCCAGGTCGCGCACCTTGGACGGCGTGATCTCCAGCGTGTAGGCCGAGTAGTTGGTGGCCAGCACCCGCCCGGTGCGGTCGATGATCTGCCCCCGGTTGGGCACCACCGGCAGGATCGCGGTGCGGTTGCTCTCGGCCTGGGCCAGCAGCTCGTCGTGGCGCACCACCTGCAGCCAGACCAGCCGTGCGGCCACCAGACAGAAGGCCACCAGCACGGCCAGGCCGATGACCAGCACCCGGGTCCGGAACAGGGCCAGGTCGGACTCGACGTTGCGCAGCTCGGTCATGTCAGAGCGGTCGGTTGTCGTCCGGGTCGGGCGCGCGCCGCTGGGGTGCCAGCAGCAGCACCGTCACCACCGGCCACAGCAGGGCCTCGATGGCCGGTGAGAGGAAGTTCTCGATCCCCGGAAACGGGTCGCCCGCCGCCATGCGCACCAGCCACTGCAGCACGTTGGCGGCGATGAACAGGGGCAGCACCTGCAGCGCCTGCTGGGGCACCGGGAACCACAGCAGCCGCCGGTGCATGGCAATCGCACCGAAGCCCAGCACCGTGTAGGCCAGGGCATGCTGGCCCAGCAGCGAACCCTGGTGCACATCCATGGCCAGGCCGAAGAAGAAGGCAGCACCCACGCCCACCCGCAACGGCTGGTGCACGCTCCAGAACACCAGCACCACGGCCAGCAGATCGGGCACCCAGGCCGCACGGCCGAACAGGCCCATGTTGAGCACCATGTTGGCCAGCAGGGCCATGATCAGGCTGAGCCAGATGAAGACCGGGTTGGCCGGCAGCAGCAGCTGCTGGCCGGGACGCATGATCATGGCGACGTCCTCCCGGCACTGGTGGCGGCCTCGTCGGGCACCGAGGGTGCGGGCTCGCCGGTGAGGTTGAGCACGATCACGTGCAGCGCCGCCTGCACCCGGGCCACCGGTTCGCAGCGGATGCGGGCGAACGACGAGTCGGCGGCGCGCTCGATGTCGGTCACCCGGGCCACCGCCAGGCCGGGCGGGTAGACGCCGTCCACACCGCTGGTGGTGAGCAGGTCGCCCACCGCGATGTCGGCATTGGCCACGGTGTAGCGCAGCTCCATGCCGTCACCGGCCCGCGAAGGCTGGCCGAACGCGATGCTGCGCACGCCGGTGCGCGCATTGAGCACCGGAATGGCCTGGTCGGGGTCGACCAGCAGGCTGACCTCGGACACCAGCGGGTACACCCGGGTGACCTGTCCCAGCACCCCGGATTCGTCGATGACCGGGGCCCCGGCCTTCACGCCATGGGTCTGTCCGCGGTCGATCACCACACGGCGGGTGTAGGGGTCGGCCGCGTCGTACAGCACCTGGGCGCCGATGCCTTCGACCTGCGCGCGTTCGCGCAGGGCCAGCAGTTCGCGCAGTCGGCGGTTCTCCAGGCTCAGTTGCTCGACCTGCTGGCTGCGTTCGGACTGGCGCGCCAGCCGCTGCAGGGCCTCGGCCTCCAGCGAGCGCGACTGTTCCAGCGACGTGAAATAGCCCCGCACCGCGATGGCGGCCTCGATGGGCTGCATCACCAGCCACTGGCCGGGGTAGATGACGGTGGCCAGCGCGGTGCGCAGCGGCGTGGCCACCTTGAAGCGCAGGTCGGCCACCATCAGGAACAGCGCGATCGCGCTGAACACCATCAGCTTGGACAGGGCCGACGGGCCCTGCTTGAAGAAGGGCGGGGGGGTGCGGTCCAGGGTGCCCAGTGGCATGTCGGCTCGCCCGGAACGGGTGGGACTTATTCGCTGGTGAAGATGGTGCCCAGGCGCTCCATGCGCTCCAGGGCCATGCCGCAACCGCGCACCACGCAGGTCAGCGGCTCTTCGGCCACGAGCACCGGCAGGCCGGTTTCTTCGGCCAGCAGGCGGTCCAGGTCGCGCAGCAGTGCGCCGCCGCCGGTGAGCATCATGCCGCGCTCGGCGATGTCGGCGCCCAGCTCGGGCGGCGTGTGTTCCAGCGCCATCTTCACCGCGGTCACGATGTTGTTGAGCGGGTCGGTCAGGGCTTCGAGGATCTCGTTGCTGGAGATGGTGAAGCTGCGCGGCACGCCCTCGGAGAGGTTGCGGCCCTTGACTTCCATTTCCTTGACTTCAGAGCCGGGGAAGGCAGAGCCAATGTTTTTCTTGATCGCTTCGGCGGTGGGTTCGCCGATCAGCATGCCGTAGTTGCGGCGGATGTAGGCAATGATGGCGTCGTCAAAACGGTCCCCGCCCACGCGCACGCTGCCCTTGTAGACCATGCCGCCCAGCGAGATCACGCCCACCTCGGTGGTGCCGCCGCCGATGTCGACCACCATGGAGCCCGACGCGTCGGACACCGGCAGGCCGGCGCCGATGGCCGCGGCCATGGGTTCTTCGATCAGGTAGACCTCGGAGGCGCCGGCGCCCAGGGCCGATTCGCGGATGGCACGGCGCTCGACCTGGGTGGAGCCGCAGGGCACGCAGATGATGATGCGCGGGCTCGGCTTGAACATCGAGCGCGGGTGCACCATCTTGATGAACTGCTTGAGCATCTGCTCCGTGACCGTGAAGTCGGCGATCACGCCGTCTTTCATGGGGCGGATGGCTTCGATGTTGCCGGGCACCTTGCCCAGCATGGCTTTGGCTTCGTGGCCCACCGCCTGGATGGTCTTCTTGCCCTGGGGGCCGCCTTCGTGGCGGATCGACACCACCGACGGCTCGTCCAGCACGATGCCCTTGTTGCGGACGTAGATCAGGGTGTTGGCAGTGCCGAGGTCGATGGCCAGATCGGTCGAGAACTGCCGACGGAACGCTTCAAACATGGTGAGTGGGTCCTGTGGGGCACATCCGTCGGGGAGGGCGGACAGGCCCTGGTTGGGGTCCGGAAAGTGGTCCGGGAAACGGGTCCAAGTGCTTGATTTTTCGGAGAAAACCGCAAGCGCCGGAGACGGGTCCCTAAACCTTGGATAATACCGCAACCCCTGTGCATAACTGCACGCGAACCGGCGGTTTCGACCCGTTTACGCGCGGTTCACGCGCGCCGGTCGCCCCGATCCCACTCCCCAACCCGCCATGTCCCTCACCCTGAACGACATCGGACGCATCGCCCAGCTGGCCCGGCTGGAACTCGATGCCCCCCAGCGCGAGCGCCTGCTGGGCCAGCTCAACGGATTCTTCGACATCGTCGAACAGATGAAGGCGGTCGACACCACCGGTGTCGAGCCGCTGGCCCATCCCACCGCCGTCATGCAGGCGGTGGCCCTGCGCCTGCGCCCCGACGAGGTGACCGAGCCGAACCGGCGCGAAGCCAACCAGGCCAGCGCCCCGGCCGTGGAACGCGGTCTGTTCCTGGTGCCCAAGGTGATCGAATGAAAGAGCTGCACCACCTCGGCGTGGCCGGCCTGGCCGATGCCATGGCCGCCGGCCAGACCTCCAGCGTGGAGGCCACCCGGCACTTCCTGGACCGTGCCCGCGCACACGCCGGCCTCGGCGCCTACCTCGCCATCGACGAAGACGCCGCCCTGGCCCAGGCGACCGCCGCCGACGCCCGCCGTGCCGCCGGCGAACAGGGACCGCTGCTCGGTGTGCCGCTGGCCCACAAGGACATCTTCGTCACCCGCGGCCTGCCCACCACCGCCGGCTCGAAGATGCTGGCCGGCTACCGCAGTCCGTTCGATGCCACCGTGGTGGCGCGTCTGGCGCAGGCCGGCGCGGTCACGCTGGGCAAGCTCAACTGCGACGAGTTCGCCATGGGCGGCAGCAACGAGAACTCGGCCTTCGGCGTGGCCCGCAACCCGTGGGACCCGAGCCGCGTGCCCGGCGGATCGTCGGGTGGTTCGGCCGTGGCGGTGGCAGCCGGCCTGGCCGCCGCGGTCACCGGTACCGACACCGGCGGGTCCATCCGCCAGCCCGCCAGCTTCTGCGGCGTCACCGGCATCAAGCCGACCTACGGCCGCTGCTCGCGCTACGGCATGGTGGCCTTTGCCTCCAGTCTGGACCAGGCCGGCCCCATGGCCCGCAGTGCGGCCGACTGCGCCGTTCTGCTGTCGGCCATGGCCGGCCCCGACATCGACCGCGACTCCACCAGCCTGGACCTGCCGGCCGAGGACTACACCCGCCTGCTCGGCCAGCCGCGCAATGGTGCCACCGCCGCGCAGCCGCTCAAGGGCCTGCGCATCGGTCTGCCGCGCGAGTTCTTCGGCGAGGGCTGTGCGCCCGACGTGCTGGCCGCCGTGCGCGCCGCGCTGGCCGACTGCGAGAAGCTCGGTGCCACCCTGGTGGAGGTGTCGCTGCCGCGCACCGAGCTGTCCATCCCGGTCTACTACATCATTGCCCCGGCCGAGGCCAGCTCCAACCTCAGCCGTTTCGACGGCGTGAAGTTCGGGCACCGTGCCGCCAAGTACGGCGACCTGGTCGACATGTACCAGAAGACCCGCGCCGAGGGCTTCGGCCCCGAGGTGCAGCGCCGCATCATGATCGGCACCTACGTGCTGAGCCACGGCTACTACGACGCCTACTACATCAAGGCCCAGCAGATCCGCCGCCTGATCGCGCAGGACTTCCAGCAGGCCTTCGCGCAATGCGACCTGATCGCCGGCCCGGTGGCCCCCACCGTGGCCTGGACCCTGGGCGAGAAGGGCGACGACCCGGTGGCCAACTACCTGGCCGACATCTACACCCTGTCCACCTCGCTGGCCGGGCTGCCCGGCATGAGCGTGCCGGCCGGCTTCGGCGCCGGGGGTCTCCCGGTGGGTCTGCAGCTGGTGGGCAACTACCTGAAAGAGGCCGAGCTGCTGCAGGCGGCCCACGCCTTCCAGCAGGCCACCGACTGGCACACCCGCATCCCGCAAGGCTTCTGACCATGAGCAGCAGTACTTCCCTTCTGGTCCGGGGCTACGAGGTCGTCATCGGCTTCGAGACCCATGCCCAGCTGTCCACCCGCAGCAAGATCTTCAGCCGCGCCGCCACCGCCTTCGGTGCCGAGCCCAACACCCAGGCCTGCGCGGTGGACCTGGCCCTGCCCGGCACCCTGCCGGTGATGAACCGCGCCGCGGTGGAGCGGGCCATCCGCTTCGGTCTGGCGGTGGGTTCGCACATCGCCGAGCAGAGCGTGTTCGCGCGCAAGAACTACTTCTACCCCGACCTGCCCAAGGGCTACCAGATCAGCCAGTTCGAGATCCCGGTGGTGCAGGGCGGCGAGGTGAGCTTCTTCCTGGGTGATGAGAAGAAGACGGTGCGCCTGGTGCGCGCCCACCTGGAGGAGGACGCCGGCAAGAGCCTGCACGAAGACTTCGTGGGCCAGAGCGGCATCGACCTGAACCGCGCCGGCACGCCGCTGCTGGAAATCGTCACCGAGCCCGACATCCGCTCCAGTGCCGAGGCCGTGGCCTATGCCCGCGAGCTGCACAAGATCGTGACCTGGATCGGCATCTGCGATGGCAACATGCAGGAAGGCTCCTTCCGCTGCGACGCCAACGTCTCGGTGCGCAAGCCCGGGGCCCCGCTGGGCACCCGGCGCGAGATCAAGAACCTCAACAGCTTCAAGTTCATGCAGCAGGCCATCGATTACGAGGTCCGCTGGCAGATCGAGCAGATCGAGGACGGCCATGCCATCCAGCAGGCCACCGTGCTGTTCGACCCCGACACCGGCGAGACCCGGGCCATGCGCACCAAGGAAGACGCGGCCGACTACCGCTACTTCCCCGACCCCGACCTGCCGCCGCTGGTGATTGCCCGCTCATGGGTGGACGAGGTCAAGGCCGCCATGCCGGAGCTGCCGCGCGCCATGGCCGAGCGCTTCGTGCAGCAGTACGGCCTGCCCGAATACGACGCCACCACGCTCACCCAGAGCCCGGCGATGGCGGCCTACTTCGAGGCGGCCGCCCAGGCCAGCGGACAGGCCAAGATGGCCAGCAACTGGATCATGGGCGAGGTCTCGCGCCGCCTCAATGCCGAGGAGCGCGACATCGCGGACGTGCCGGTGGACGCTGCGGCCCTGGCCGCACTGCTGGGGCGCATTGCCGACAGCACCATCTCCAACAACGCGGCCAGGCAGGTGATGGACGCGCTCTGGAAGGGCGAGGGCCCGGTGGACGCCGTTATCGAGGCCAAGGGCCTCAAGCAGGTGAACGACACCGGCGCGCTGGAGGCGATCATCGACGAGGTGATGGCGGCCAACGCCGAGATGGTGGCGCAGTTCCGCGCCGGCAAGGAGAAGGCCTTCAACGCCCTGGTGGGTCAGGCCATGAAGGCGAGCAAGGGCAAGGCCAACCCCCAGCAGGTCAACGACCTGCTGCGCCAGAAACTGGGCTGACCGGCCCGGCGGCGCCCGGACCCCAGAGCTGGCGCAGGCGGGCCAGCTCCTCGTCGAACCGTGCATTGATGCGCTGCTTCTCGCGCAGCTGGGTGTCCAGGAAACGCTTCTGCACCTCGAACTGGGCGGTGTTGTCGTCCAGCTTGCGCTTGAGCCAGGCCGGGGCCTTGGACGGGTCGGACTGGTAGAACTCCAGCTCGGTCTCGATCTCCTTGCGCTGCGCCTTGAGGTTGTCCTCGCGGCGCTGCACGGCAGCGATCACGTCGTCGATCTGGCTCAGCACCTCGGCCCGCTCGCGGTCATGGGCTGCCTGGTTGGGGTAGCGCAGCAGCAGGGCACGCTCGCGCCGGCGTTCCTCGGCGATCCGGGCCTTTTCCTCTTCCTCGGCGCGCTGGCGGGCCTCGATGGCCGCCCGTTCTTCCCGGGTGTAGCTGGGGGGCAGCACCTTGCGCACGGTGCCGGTGCTGCCGCGCACCTCCTGTTCGCGGTCGATGCAGGCGGCAATCGGCCGGTCGGAGGTGTGGCGTTTGCCGGTGCGGTCGACGCAGGTGTAGATCTCGCCGGTGGCCTGCGCGCCTGCCGGGCCGGTGGCACCGAGCGTGGCAAACAGACACATCACGGCAGCGATCGGGTGGCGGGCGGCAATCATGGGCGGGTTCAGGTCACACCGTAGCGTTGGCGGTAGGCCAGCACGCGGTCGCGGTGCTCGCCCGATGCAGAGGAAGGTTGTACATCGAGATACTGCAGCAGATCGCTCAAGGTGGCAATGGCGCACACCTGCAGGCCCAGCTGGCGTTGTACGTATTGGACGGCGCTGTGGTCCACATCGCGCACCTGGCCGTCCGGGCCGACCTCGGTGGCCTTTTCCTGTCGGTCCAGGGCGATGGCCACCGCATGCGGGGTGGCCCCGGCGGCGCGGATGATGGCGATCGACTCCCGGGCGGCGGTGCCGGCCGACATCACGTCGTCGACGATCAGCACCCGGCCCTTGAGCGGCGCGCCCACCAGCGTACCGCCCTCGCCGTGGTCCTTGGCTTCCTTGCGGTTGTAGGCAAACGGCACGTTGCGACCCAGTCGGGCCAGCTCGATGGCCACCGCCGCACCCAGCGGAATGCCCTTGTAGGCCGGGCCGAAGATCATGTCGAACTCGAGGCCGCTGGCGACCAGGGCCTTCGCGTAATATCCGGCGAGCCGACCCAGTTTGGCGCCGTCGTCGAACAGGCCTGCGTTGAAGAAGTAGGGACTCAGGCGCCCCGCCTTGGTCTTGAACTCGCCAAACTTCAGCGCGCCGGCCTCCACGCAGAACTGCACGAATTCCTGAGCCAGTGCCGGGCCGTTGCCCGCCTTGTCCACCATGGGTGATCCCTTGTTCAAACTCACCAGCCTCAACCTCAACGGCATCCGTTCGGCCTCGACCAAGGGGCTGGAATCCTGGCTGGCGGCACACCGGCCGGATTGTATTTGCGTGCAGGAGGTCAAGGCCCAGGCGCCGGATGTGGCCGGGCGCTTCGAGACGCTGGCGGGGCTGCAGGGGCACTTCCACTTTGCCCAGAAGAAGGGCTATTCGGGCACCGGCATCTACACCCGGCAGGCACCGACCGAGGTCATCACCGGCTTCGGCAACCCGGAGTTCGACGCCGAGGGCCGCTACACCGAACTGCGCTTTGACACGCCATCGCGCCGCTTCTCCATCATCAGCGCCTACTTTCCCAGCGGATCGTCCGGCCCGGAGCGCCAGGAGGCCAAATTCCGTTTCCTGGATGCGTTCTTCCCGCACCTGATGGCGCTGAAGGCGCAGCGTGAATTCATCCTGTGCGGCGACGTCAACATCGCGCACCAGGAGAAGGACCTCAAGAACTGGCGCAGCAACCAGAAGAACAGCGGCTTCCTGCCCGAGGAACGCGCCTGGATGACCCGTTTGCTGACCGAGGGCGGGCTGGTCGATGTGTACCGCCGGCTGCAGCCCGACACCACCGACACCTGCTACACCTGGTGGAGCAACCGCGGGCAGGCCTATGCCAACAACGTGGGCTGGCGCCTGGACTACCACCTGGCCACACCGGCCGTGGCCACCACCGCCCGCACCGAGGCCATCTACAAGGGCGAGAAGTTCTCCGACCACGCGCCCATCACCATCGAGTACGAACTGCCACGCTGATCGTCTGCCGCCGTCGTGCTCTTCAATTCGTACACCTTCCTGTTCCTCTACCTGCCGCTGGTGCTCGGCGGGTTTTTCCTGCTGGGACGTTTCCATCGCCCGTCCGCCGCGGCCTGGCTCTTCGGGGCTTCGCTGGTCTTCTATGGACTCTGGAGCTACGCCTATGTGGGCCTGCTGCTGCTGTCCATTGCCTTCAATTACGTCGTCGGGGTGGGACTGTCCCGGGCCGTGGCGGCTGGCAGGCCCGGCCAGGTGAAGGGGCTGCTGTGGTTCGGGGTGGTGGTCGACCTGGGCTTGCTGGCCTACTTCAAGTACGCCAACTTCTTCGTGTCGTCGGTGGGGGCGCTGGCCGGCGTGTCCTGGGAGCTGGCCGAGATCGTCCTGCCGGTGGGCATCTCGTTCTACACCTTCACCCAGATTGCCTTTCTGGTCGATGCCGCCCGGGGCGAGGTGCGGGAGACGCACCCGGTGCACTACGGGCTCTTCGTCACCTACTTCCCGCACCTGATTGCCGGCCCGGTGCTGCACCACAAGGAAATGATGCCCCAGTTCGCCCGCGCCGAGACCTACCGGCCCCATTGGGAGAACCTGGCGGCGGGCTCGGCCATCTTCGTCATCGGTCTGCTCAAGAAAGTGATCGTGGCGGACAACATGGCGCCCTACGCCACGCCGGTGTTCCAGCTGGCGGCGGGTGGCGGCGATGTGTCGTTTGCCCAGGCCTGGGCGGGTGCGCTGGCCTACACCTTCCAGCTGTATTTCGATTTCTCGGCCTACTCCGACATGGCGGTGGGCCTCTCTCGCATGTTCGGTGTGCGCCTGCCGCTGAACTTCGACTCGCCCTACAAGGCGGTGAACATCATCGATTTCTGGCGCCGTTGGCACATGACGCTCTCGCGCTTCCTGCGCGACTACCTCTACATCGCCCTGGGCGGCAACCGCCACGGCAAGCTGCGCCGCTACATGAACCTGTTCATCACCATGCTGCTGGGCGGCCTGTGGCACGGCGCTGCCTGGACCTTCGTGGTCTGGGGCGCGCTGCATGGCTTGTTCCTGGTGATCAACCATGCCTGGCGGGCACTGCGGCAGCGCCTGGGCCACGACCTGACGCGGTCCACCTGGCTCGGACGTGCTGCCTCCACCGCCCTCACTTTCCTGGTGGTGGTGGTGGCCTGGGTGTTCTTCAGGGCCGACTCGTTCGACGCTGCGCTGCACCTGCTGCGCGCCATGGCGGGCATCGATGGCTGGGACGGGCTGTCCGACCAGGAGCCCAAGGTCTGGGTGACGCTGCTGGTGGGGGCGGTGCTGGTCTGGGCATTCCCCAACTCGCAGCAGATCCTGGCCGACCACCCGCCTGCGCTGGGTGACATCCGCTCCCGCAGCCGCCTTCGCTGGCGCCCGGGCGCGGCCTGGGGCATCGTGATGGCCCTGGCCTTCTTCTACACGTTGACCGAAATGGGGCGGGTGAGTGAGTTCCTCTATTTCCAGTTCTGACCAGCGCACCCGCCAGCTCAGCAGGCGCTTCATGCTCTGGATGCTGCTGCTGGGCTTTCTGCCCGGGGTCGTCTGTTTTGCGCTGGCCGTCCGGATGCAGCCCATCGATGGCGATCTCACGCGCATCGGCGCCTACCCCGAGCGTGACTACGGCTGGAACGCACCGCAGCACGTTTTCCCCCGACCGCTTTACGGCAGCAGCGTCGGCGATGGCGCCGAGGTGCTGGTCATCGGGGATTCCTTTGCCACGGCCATGGGCCAGCACCAGTGGCAGAACCAGGTCGTTGCTGCCTCCGGCATGCGGGTGTCCACCGTCAGTGCGTACGACCAGACTGTCGACCAGGTGATGGCCGAGCCGGCGTACCGTGCGCAGCCGCCCCGCTGGCTGGTGCTCACGCTGGTGGAGCGGCACTTTCCCTCCATGCTGGCCCGGCATGTCAGCTGCCCGGCCGATGCCGCTGCCCGTACGCGGATCGCGCCCACCCGGGCGGAGCCGTTCATCTGGAGCGGCGACGTGCCCGAGGTCCCGATGGCCGTGCCCATCGAGCGCAACACCCGCTGGGATGACTGGCGCCAGGTGCCGCTGGGCGTGGGCTACAAATATGTGCAGCGTTCCCTGTGGCGCGCCGCTACCGGTCGCCAGTCGACCGATGCCTGGGAGTACCCGCTCGATCGCAGCGGCCTGTTCAGCAGCGAACGGTCTGACCGGCTCCTGGTGTTCCGCAAGGACATCCAGAAGTCGGAGCAGTGGGCATCGACCGGAGCGCCCGCGCTGGACTGCATGCTGGATGAGCTGCGTCGCAAGGTAGAGGCCAACGGCCACACCCGGCTGGTGGTGCTGATGGCGCCGGACAAGCTCACCGCCTACACGCCCTGGATCACCGACCCGTCGGTTCGGGGCCTGAGCGAACTCGATGCGCTGGCCAGCCGGCATCCTGACCTCATCCCGCCCGTCCACCGGGCGCTCGAAGCCGCCATTGCAGCCGGCACGCCGGATGTTTACCTGCCCAACAACACCCACTGGGGCATCAAGGGCCATCTGGTGGCCGGCCAGGTGGTCGCCGATTTCCTGCAGCAACGGCGCTGATCGGCAGCGCCATCGTCACGCTGCGGGCCGTCTTACTGCAGCTTGAGGATCCAGCGGGCCAGGGTCACCGATTCGGCCTCGTTCACCTGGGCCTGGGCCGGCATGGGCACCTGGCCCCACACGCCCACACCGCCTTCGCGGATCTTCTTCGAGAGATAGGCCTCGGCGTTGGCGTCGCTGGCGTACTTGGCCGCGATGGCCTTGAACGATGGCCCCAGGGTGTTGCGGTCCACCCGGTGGCAGGCCATGCAGTTCTTGGACTTGTAGAGGTCGTCGTCGCTGGTCTGGGCGGTGGCCGGCAGAGCGCACAGCAGGCCCAGGGCCAGGGCGGGGAGGGTGGTTCGCAGGGTCATGTTCAGCAGGTTCAAAAGATTCGCGGGGGCACCAGGCCCCCGCGAACTGGACTGACGCAGGTCAGGGCGTGGCGGACATCAGTTCGGGGTCAGGCGCGAGATGCTGCCCTCGTCGGCCGCCACATACAGGTTGCCGTCAGGGCCCTGAACCACCGAGCGAAAGCGCACGGCCGGCATGGGCAGGTCGACCTTGCTGCGCACCGACGACTTGCCATCGGCCGAGATGTCCAGGATCTCCAGGCGGTTGCCCACCGGCGTGCCATGGATGCCGATGCCGCCGTAGCCCACCACCATCTTGCCGTCCCAGCCTTTCCACTGCTTGCCGCTGAGGAAGGTGGAGCCGAACATGCCTTGCGACAGCCCCTCGTTGTTCCAGGCCGGGCGCATGGCGTTGGGGTAGGTCTTGGTGTCGGTCATGGGCATGAAGGCGGCACGCTCCTTCGGGTCCATGGCGCCCATCTGGTTGGGGCTGTAGCCGCAGTAGTTGTCCGGGCAGGCGCCACGGCCACCCACATTCGGGCGCGGATCCCAGCCGGCATTGCCGCCCGGCACCAGGGCCGTGACCTCGTCGCTGTGCCACGGACCGTTCTCCGAGGTGAAGGGCTGGTTCGTGCCGGGGCGGAAGGTGATGCCCTGCGGGTTGCGGTGGCCGTAGGTGAATACGCGAGGATCGAAGCCGGCCGGCGCGCCGTTGTTCGGGGCCGCCTTGCCGTTGCGGTCGATGCGCAGCACCTTGCCGCCGATCAGGGTGGGGCTTTGCGGCACCACGCCGTTGTGGGTGTCGCCGGTGGTCACATACAGGAAGCCGTCACCCGGGCTGAAGCGGATGCGGCCGCCGTTGTGGGCACCGGGGCCGCCGAAGGGGTGGTCGCTGGCCTTGGGCTTGTAGGGGATGTCGGCCACGATGTCGGTCCGGTCGGACACGGCGGTCATGGACTCGTTGACCTTCAGGCGGATCACCCGGTTGGTGCCGGGTGCGGTCAGGCTGGAGGTGGAGTAGACGTAGATGAAGCGGTTGCTGGCGAAGTTGGGGTCCACCGCCACACCGGCCATGCCGGCCTGGCCTTCGCAGAACAGGTCGTTGGCATTGGTGGCGTAGCCCTTGGCGTCCTTCATGCCCAGCAGCTTGTTGACCGCGCCGCTGGTCTGGCGAACGGACAGCCCCAGGCACTTCTCGGTGAAGAACATGGTGCCGTTGGGCAGGAAGGCCATGTCCCACGGGCTGTCGAGCTTGTCGACCACCACGGCATGGGTCAGCTTGGGGGCGTTGGCTGCGGTGCTGGGGGTACCGCCGGGGGCGGTGGCACAGGCGACCAGGGTCAGGGGCAGGGCGGCAAGCAATAGCCGTTTCATGGGTTTGTCTCCGATTGTTGGTTTTGCGGATCGCCGCCCCCTGTCGGGGCGGCAGAATTAATAATATTAATTCGCAATCCGCAGTGTCAATCGGGGTGGACAAAACCCCTTCCAGCACGTGGGCGACAGGGTTTCAGACCTTGTGCTTCTTGAACCAGTCGCTGGCCAGCTTCTGGGCGTAGGTGGCAGCCGCCTTGTCGTAGCTGGGCCGGTAGTCGGCGTTGAAGCCGTGGTCCACATTGGGGAACACCACGATCTCCGAGCCGCTGCCGCCCTTGTTGATGAGGCCGCGCATCTTGGCGATGGTTTCCTGCTTCACGAACGCGTCGATGCCCGAGTACAGGCCCAGCACCGGCACCTTGATCTGGTCGGCGAAGTCGATCGGGTCTTCCGGGCGCAGCTCGGGCGCCTTCAGGCCTTCGAGCAGGCCGTAGTACGCCACGGCGGCACCCAGCTGGCTGTTGTGGCGCGCATAGACCCAGGCGGTGCGGCCGCCCCAGCAGTAGCCCACCAGACCGGTGCGCTTGGCATCGGCCTTGCCGCTGGCGCGGGCGAACGCCAGGGTGGCGTCCAGATCGGCGCACACCTGCGCATCCGGCACCTTGGAGACCACCTGCGACAGGATGGTGGGGATGTCGGTCATCTTCGACACGTCACCCTGGCGGGCGAACATCTCGGGGGCGATGGCGTAGTAGCCCATCTTGGCGTAGCGGCGGCACATGTCCTTGATGTGCTCGTGCACACCGAAGATCTCCTGCACCACCAGCATCACCGGGAACTTGCCCGGGCCGGCCGGCATGGCGCGGTAGGCCGGGATCTTGCCGTCGGCCACCGGCACGCTCACCTCGCCGGCCACCAGGCCTTTGCTGTCGGTGACGATGGCCTGCGCCAGCACCGGGTTGGAGGCCACCGCAAAGCCGGTGGCCAGCGAGGTCATGACGAAGCCGCGCCGCGAGGGCATGCCCGATGCGGGGGCTGGCGGGTTCTGGAAGTCGATCGGCTTGAGGCCGTAGTCCATCAGTTTCATGGTGTCTCCTGGGGTTGATTGGAGGAAAGGTCAAGGGGCGGGGTTGCCCTGGGTCAGCGCCAGGCGCAGGGCCTGGAGCTGGAGGGTGAGGGCCCGGCGTTCGGGCGGGGAACACTGCGTGGCGCAGGCCACCTGGGCATGCACTGCATGGGCTTTTTTCTGCAGCGCGCGGCCGGCGGGGGTGAGGGAGATGATCACCGAGCGCTCGTCCTCGGGGCTGCGCTGTCGCAGGAGGTAGCCCTGGGTGACCAGCTTGCGCACCAGCGGCACCAGCGTGCCGGCGTCGAGCGACACCGCCTCGGCCAGCGCCCCGGCGGTCAGCCGGTCGTGCTGCCACAACGCCATCATCACCACGTACTGCGGAAACGTCAGCCCCAGCGGTGCCAGCAGCGGCCGGTAGGTCTTGTTCATGGCCAGCGCGGCCGCATACACCGCAAAGCAGAGCTGATTGCCGAGGAACAGGTCGGCATCGGTCACGGTCTCGAGCGGTGGGCGGGGGCGGGCCTTGGGCATGGCAGTCGATGTGATGTCTGGCGTGCGAGTATATGGTGTACAAAATGTTTGCATGCCAGATGTTGATCAGCCCGCCGGGGCAGGTCGGGTATTGGCCCGATACTTCGCAGCGCTCTTCATCCCTGTCCTGCCATGCTTCGCTACCGCACCCTGCCCGTCACCGCCTTTGCCCAGAACTGCTCCCTCGTCTGGTGCGACCAGACCTTGGAGGCCGCCGTCATCGACCCGGGCGGCGAGATCGAGCGTCTGCTGGCCACGGTGGCCGATCTGGGCCTGCAGCTCAAAGCCATCTGGCTCACCCATGCCCACATCGACCATGCCGGCGCTGTGGGCGAGCTGGCCGAGCGGCTGCAGCTGCCGATCGTGGGGCCCCACCCCGGCGACCAATTCTGGATCGATGCCCTGCCGCAGCAGAGCGCCATGTTCGGCTTCCCGCCGGCGCGGCACTTCGCGCCCACGCGCTGGCTGCAGGACGGCGAGACGGTGCAGATCGGGCAATCGACCCTGACCGTGCGGCACTGCCCTGGCCACACCCCGGGCCATGTGGTGTTTCATTCTGCCGAGGCGCAGCGGGTCTTCGTGGGCGACGTGCTGTTTGCCGGCAGCATTGGCCGCACCGATTTCCCGCAGGGCAACCATGCCCAGCTGCTGGCCAGCATCCGCGAGAAGCTCTGGCCTATGGGCGACGCCACGGTATTCATCCCGGGGCATGGCCCCGAGGGCACGCTCGGTGAGGAGCGCCGGTTCAATCCGTATGTGGGGGAGCGCGCGGGCGGCTGAGCGTCCGGGCCGCGCGCGCGATCAGCCCTTGCGCGCCTGCTCGTACAGCCCCTGCACCTTGGGCACGTTGGCTTCCAGTTCCTTGATGCGGTTCGGGCCGCTGGGATGGGTGGACAGGAAGTCCAGGCCGCCGGCGCCGTTGGCGGCGGTCATCTTCTGCCACAGGGTCACGCTGGCCTGCGGCTGGTAGGCCGATCGGGCGGCCAGTTCCAGGCCCACCAGATCGGCTTCGGATTCGTCGTCGCGGCTGAACTTCAGGCTCAGCAGCTGGGTGCCCAGGTTGGCCGCCACATCGCCCAGCTGACCCAGGCCCAGCAGCTGCGCCGCGATCGACAGACCGATGCCGGTGGCATTGCTCTTGGCCACGCGTTCACGCGCATGCTCGCGCAGGGCATGGGCCATCTCGTGGCCCATGATCATGGCGGCCTCGTCGTCGGTCAGCTTGAGTTTTTCCAGGATGCCGGTGTAGAAGGCGATCTTGCCGCCCGGCATGCAGAACGCATTGATCTGCTCGCTGCGGATCAGGTTGACCTCCCATTTCCAGCGGTTGGCGCGGTCGTTCCACTGAGGCGAATGGGGGATGAGCCGCCGCGCGATGTTGCGCAGCCTCACCACCTGGGGGTCGGTGCCGGCCACCAGCACGCCTTTGCTGCTGGCCTCGGCCATCATCTGGCCGTACTGCTTCTGCGCGGCGCCTTCGAGCTCCTCGGCCGGCACCAGGGTGCGCAGGGCCGATGAACGTCCGACCTCCACCTGGGCTGCGGCCGGCAGGGCTGCGGTCGCCGCACCCGCCGAGGCCGCAAGCAGGAAGCCGCGGCGGGATGACCATCGGTGCGGGGCTGCCGATTCGGGCGCCGGTTCGGTGGCGCGCGGGGCTTTGAGGTCGCAGAAGATGCACATGGGCAAAATGATAGGGATGAAACCCGCTGAGCGAAAGACACATATGCAGGCGAAGAAGAAACTACAAGCTCCCTCCGTCGTCATTCTCATGGGTACATTCAACGGCGAGTCTTACATCCTTGAGCAACTGTCTTCAATCGCTCGACAGACGTTCGATCGATGGTCATTGTGGGCTTCGGATGACGGCTCAACCGACGGCACGCTGGAGATCCTCCACAGGTTTCAGGCTGAGCAATCACCCCGTGAGATCGTCGTGCTCAAAGGTCCTGCACTGGGGTTTGCAGCAAATTTTCTGTCGATGGTCTGCAACCCCCTGGTGGTCGGTGACTACTATGCGTACGCAGATCAAGACGACATCTGGGATGCAGACAAGCTAGAGCGCGCAGTCCGGTGGTTGAATGAGCAAGACCCAGATGTCCCCGCTCTGTACTGCAGCAGCACCACGCTGGTTGATTCCAACAACAAGCTCTTGGGGCAATCGCCCCGTTATCGACGTCCTGCAGCTTTCAAGAACGCCTTGGTGCAGAGCATCGCCAGCGGCAATACCATGGTGTTCAACCAAGCCGCGAGAGCTGCCCTTTTGGCAGCAGGCGCCGATGTGAAGGTGCCTGCTCACGATTGGTGGACTTATCTGGTTGTTTCTGGTGTGGGCGGGAATGTGATGTTCGATCCTCTTCCCACGCTGCGGTATCGCCAGCACGGTTCCAACTTGATCGGTGCTGGTGTGGGATGGGTGGCACGCATTCGACGCCTGCGGGGGATGTTCATGTCTCAAACACGCCATCTTCACGAACAAAACCTTGACGCACTCCAGAGAATCCGGAGCTTGTTTCCACCACACCAAATTGAATGTTGGGATGCGTTCGCACAGGCTCGCCAAGGGAGCATCGTGAATCGATTGTTTGCTCTGCGTCGCAGCGGCGCCTACCGACAGACGAGGCTCAGCAACTTCACTCTGGTCTTGGCGGCGGTGCTGGGCAAACTCTGATTGCCGATATACAAACACCATGAGGAAGGGCCTGTGAGCGAATCATTCGATGACAAGGCGTCCAAGATTACCTGGGCCGAGACCCTGCGCGTCTACCTCGAGCCGGCCAGCCTGCGCATGTTTGCGCTGGGCTTCTCGGCCGGCCTGCCGCTGCTGCTGGTGCTGGGCACGCTCAGTTTCCGGCTGCGCGAGGCCGGGCTGGACCGCACCACCATCGGTTATCTCAGCTGGGTCGGTCTGGCCTACGGATTCAAGTGGTGCTGGGCGCCGTTGGTGGACCGGCTGCCCATACCCGGCCTCACGCGCTGGCTGGGCCGGCGGCGCAGCTGGCTGCTGGTCTCGCAGCTGTGCATCGTGCTGGCCTTGTGCGGCATGGCCTTGGCCGATCCGCGCAGCCAGCTGGATGTGGTGGTGTGGTGCGCGCTCGCCGTGGCCTTTGCCTCGGCCACGCAGGACATCGCGCTGGACGCCTTCCGCATCGAATCGGCCGATGCCCGCCGCCAGGGCGCGCTGGCCGCCACCTACCAGACCGGTTACCGGCTGGCCATGATCTGGGCCGGTGCCGGCGTGCTGTGGCTGGCCGCACGGGCCGAAGTGGCACCGGCCGTGGCCGCCGTGGCAGGCACGCCCGGTGCGCTCTACCAGCAGGCCGCGTGGACCACAGCCTATCTGGTCATGGCCGCCAGCATGGCGGTGGGCGTGGTCACGGTGCTGTTCTCGCGCGAGCCGTCCCGGGTGGAACTGCCGCCGGCGCGCAACCTGGCCGAGTGGCTGCGCGGTGCGCTGATCGAGCCCTTTGCCGATTTCCTGCGGCGCTACCGGGGCCACGCGCTGCTGATCCTGCTGCTGATCGGCACCTACCGCATCAGCGACGTGGTGATGGGCATCATGGCCAACCCGTTTTATGTGGACATGGGCTACACCAAGGACGAGGTGGCCGCCGTGACCAAGGTGTACGGCGTCATCATGACCCTGGTGGGTGCCTTTGTCGGCGGCGCGCTGTCGCTCAGGCTGGGGGTGATGCGGGTGCTGATGCTGGGAGCCATCCTGTCGGCCGCCAGCAACCTGCTGTTCGCGTGGCTGGCGGGCCACGGGCACGACGTGACTGCGCTGGTCATGGTGATCTCGGCCGACAACCTGAGCGCAGGCGTGGCCTCGGCCGCGTTCATCGCCTACCTTTCCAGCCTGACCAACGTGAGCTACTCGGCTACCCAGTACGCGCTGTTCAGTTCGATGATGCTGCTGGCCCCCAAATGGCTGGCGGGCTACTCGGGTGCCTTCGTGGACGCCTTCGATTACCCGACCTTCTTCATGTCCACCGCGGCACTGGGTGTGCCGGTGCTGGTGATCATTGCGCTGGCATCGCGCTGGACCGCCGCGCCCCGCTGAGGGTACAAGCCGCCGCCGGTTTACAAATCTTCACGCCGGGCGCAGCGCAGCTTCATTTGCTGCCGCGAGCATCCGGGCTTCGTCATTCCTTTTGCACCCACGACCCGCATGACACCCCGCCTGCTGATGATCGAAGACGACCGCCGCCTCGCGCAGATGGTGGCCGAGTACCTGGGCCAGTCCGGCTTCGAGGTGGCGCATGCGCCCGACGGCGAGCAGGGGCTTGAGCAGCTGAGGCTGATCCACCCCGAGATGGTGATCCTCGACCTGATGATGCCCGGCATCGACGGCCTGGAGGTCTGCCGCCGCATCCGCGCCCTGCCGGACGAACTGGCCCGCACGCCGGTGCTCATGCTCACCGCCAAGGGCGACCCCATGGACCGCATCATCGGGCTGGAGATCGGCGCCGACGACTACCTGCCCAAACCCTTCGAGCCGCGCGAGCTGCTGGCCCGGGTGCGCGCCGTGCTGCGGCGCCGGGGCGAGCCTGGCGCAGGCGCCGCCAGCCGCATCACGCCCATCATGCGCTTCGGTTCGCTGGAGATCGACCGCGATGCCCGCACCGTGACCGTGGCCGATCGGCCCTGCGAGCTCACCTCCTACCAGTTCGACCTGCTGGTGGCCATGGCAGAGCGGGCGGGCCGGGTGCTCACCCGCGACCAGATCATGGAAGCGGTGCGCGGCCGCGAGCTTGAAGCCTTCGACCGCTCGATCGATGTGCACATCGGCCGCATCCGCAGCGCCATCGAGGACGACAGCAAGGACCCCAAGCGCATCCTCACCGTGCGCGGCGTGGGCTATGTGTTTGCCAAGCAGCAGGACTGAAGCCGCATGAGCTTTGCCGTCTTCGGTCAGCGCCTGTACCTGCGCATCTGGCTGGCCGTGGTGGCGGCCGTCACGGTGCTCACCCTGGTGGTGGGCTGGCTCTGGCAGCAGGCACTCGAACGCGACCGGGCCGAGCGAGAGGCCCGCGTCACCCGGACCGTGATCGTGCGCGACGGCACCGGCGCCGTGCTGGGCGATGCCCCCACCCGCGCAGTCCGCATCCCCGGCGAAGGCTGGCAGTTCGAGGTGCGCATGAACGATGGCCAGGTCTTGTACGTGCTGCTGCCACGACCCAACCGGACCGGCGCTCCTTCACCGGCACGCGCCCCCGACTGGCTGCTCACCCCCGCCGGCTTTGCCTGGCTGCTGGGCCTGGTGGCCTTCGCGGTGGCGCTCGGCGCCTACCCCATCGTGCGACGCCTGACCAAGCGGCTGGAGACCCTGCAGAAGGGCGTGGAGCGCTGGGGTTCGGGCGATCTGTCCACCCGGCTGCCCGAGACCGGGCAGGACGAGGTGGCTTTTCTGGCCGGCCGTTTCAATGCCGCTGCCGAGCGGGTGCAGACGCTGCTGCAGTCGCACAAGACGCTGCTGGCCAATGCCTCGCACGAACTGCGCTCGCCGCTGGCCCGCATCCGCATGGGCCTGGCCTTGCTGGGCAACGACGCAGGGCACGCCATGCAGCGGGCCGAGGTCGCGCGCAGCATCGACGAACTGGACCAGCTGATCGACGAAATCCTGCTCGCCAGCCGGCTGGACCTGCGCGATGGCGCCGATCCGGCGGCCCTGGGACCCAAGGAAGACGTGGACCTGGTCGGTCTGGCCGCTGAAGAGTGCGCCCGGACCGGGGCCGCGCTGGAGATGGACGAAGGCAGCGGTGAACTGGTGGTGCAGGGCCATGCCCGGCTGCTGCGCCGCCTGCTGCGCAACCTGCTGGAGAACGCCCGGCGCTACGGCCGTGCAGAGGGCGCGACCGACGCCGACGTCGAGGTGAGTGTCCGCTCGGTCACCGAGCAGGGCCGCAGCCTGGCTCTGGTCTGCGTCGACGATCACGGCCCCGGCGTGCCGGCCGACCAGCGTGAACGCATCTTCGAGCCGTTCTACCGCCTGCCGGGTGCCAGCGAGCGCGAAGGCGGCGTGGGCCTGGGCCTGTCGCTGGTGCGCACCATCACCGAACGCCATGGCGGCACCGTGCGCGTGACCGACCGGCCAGGGGGTGGCGCCCGGTTCGAGGTCCGGCTGCCCCTGCCCTGAGCCGCCCCCGGGGAAACCCCGCCCCTTTCCCGCACCGCTTCCCCCGTTCTGGGGATATCCAGAACGCAGCCAGCCCATCAAAATCACACTGTTGCTGTCACACAACCTGACAAGTTGGCCCAGACCAGCCGCCCCGGCACCGGGGGATCAACGATTTCCAACGACGTCCTTCAGGGGACTTGATACAAGCCACCGCGAGGTGGCTTTTTTTTCATGCGCCTGCCCGCAGGTGCAGCCAGTCGACGATGTCGGTTTCCGGCTGATAGCCCTGCACCAGCTTCTGCAACAGGGCGCGCACCGTTCTCAGGTCGCCGGATTCCATGGCAGCATTCAGATGCTCCAGCTCCGCCTCAAGGATCGGCGCCGCCAGCTGTTGCTCGTGGGCTTTCATGATGCGCGGATGGGATGTCGGCTGGGGGTTGTCGCCGATCAGCAGTTCCTCGAAGAGTTTCTCGCCAGGCCGCAGGCCGGTGATCTCGATCGCGATGTCGCCATCAGGCCGGTCCGGTGTCTTCACCGTGCGGCCGGAGAGTTCAACCATCCGCTGTGCCAGGTCCATGATGCGCACCGGCTCTCCCATGTCCAGCACGAACACCTCGCCGCCCGTGGCCATGGCGCCGGCCTGCATCACCAGCTGGGCCGCCTCCGGGATGGTCATGAAATAGCGGGTGATGTCGGGGTGGGTCAGGGTGATGGGGCCACCGGCTGCGATCTGCTGGCGGAACAACGGCACCACCGACCCGCTGGAGCCCAGCACGTTGCCAAAGCGGACCATGCAGAAGCGCGTGGTTCCAGCGCCGCTTTCGCTGTCCATGGCCTGCAGCACCATCTCCGCCAGGCGCTTGCTGGCGCCCATGATGTTGGTGGGGCGCACCGCCTTGTCGGTGCTGATCAGCACGAAATGGCGAACCCCTGCACCGCGGGCCGCCTCTGCGCAACACCAGGTGCCCCAGACGTTGTTGCGGATGCCCTGCACCGGGTTGTGCTCCACCAGCGGCACATGCTTGTAGGCAGCGGCGTGGTACAGCGTATGAGGCTGCCAGGATTGCAGGATGGCGTCCATGCGGGGGCGGTCGGTCACCGAGGCGAGCAACGGCACCAGCTGAACCGATCCTGCCATGGCGCTGCGCTGCACCAGCGCCTGCAGTTCGTGGTGGATGGCGTACAGCGCAAACTCGCTCTGCTCGATCAGCAGCAGGGTGGTCGGCCGTTGCTGCACGATCTGGCGGCACAGCTCGCTGCCGATGCTGCCGCCCGCTCCGGTGACGGCCACCACATGGCCTGAAATCAGCTGGCCCATGAGCACAGGATCGGGACTGACCGGGGCACGGCCCAGCAGATCCTCGATGTCGAGCTCCCGCAGGTCACTCAGGCTCACCCGGCCCGAGGCCAGGTCGGATACCCCGGGCAGGGTGCGCACATGCACCGGGTGCGCGCGCAGCCGGTCCACGATCTGGCGGCGCCGCACCGGGTCGATGGAGGGCAGGGCCAGCAGCACATCGTTCACGCCCTCGCGCTCGATCACCTGGTCCAGGTGGTCGGGGCTGTGCACGTCACGCCCGTCCAGGCTGCGGCCCTGCAGGCGCGGATCGTCGTCCACGAAGCCCACCAGCCGGTATTCGGTGCTGCGGGCCAGGGCGGCGGCGAGCTGTCGACCGGCTTCCCCGGCGCCATAGATCAGTACCCCCGGTCGCGCCTTCTCGGCCAGCAGGTGCCGATACAGGCCACCCAACCACAGCCGGATGGCCAGCCGACTCAGGCCCACGAACACGAGCAGCAACAGCGGCTGCACCAGACCTACCGAGCGCGGCACGCCCTGAATGCCCACCAGCGTGAACACGGTGGCATAGAACAGGCCATACAAGGCCATGGCCTGGGCCAGGGCCACGGTGGCGTTCCAGCCCGCGTACCGGAAGATGGCGCGGTACAGGCCGAAGCGAATGAACAGGGGGATGGCCAGCGCAATGGAGATGCCCACTGCCCACAGGTAGGCCCCCTCCAGTCGCAGCCAGACCTCCAGCCGCAGGTACAGCGCCACCCACACCGCCAGGGTGCACAGCGATGCGTCCACCAGCACCGCCAGCAGCCGCTTGACCGGGCGAGGCAATTCCAGCAGCGCGGACGCGGTGGCCGAGGTGTCGGGATGGGGCGTCATGTGGATGGGGTGTCAGTGGCTCACACCGTCGCTGCGCAGCACCTTCACGGCGGTCAGCCACAAGATGCGCAGATCGAAGGCCAGACTCTGGCGGCGCAGGTATTCGGCGTCCAGCGCCACCTTCTGCGGAATCGGAATCTCGTCGCGCCCGTTCACCTGCGCCCAGCCGGTCAGGCCCGGCACCAGCTCGTGCACGCCCGCCTCGGTGCGCAGAGCAATCAGGTCGTCCTGGTTGAACAGGGCAGGCCGAGGTCCCACAAAGCTCATGTCGCCGCGCAGGATGCTCCAGAGCTGGGGCAGCTCGTCCAGGCTGCTCTTTCGCAGGAAAGGCCCGATGGGCGTGAGCCATTGCGCCGGGTTCTCCAGCAAGTGCGTGGCCACGGCCGGCGTATCGATGCGCATGCTGCGGAACTTGGGCATGCGGAAGATGCGGCTGTGGCGGCCGACGCGGTCGCTCCAGTACAGCGCCGGGCCGGGAGAGGTCAGCCGCACCGCCAGCGCCACCAGGGCGATGGGCAGCGCCAGGATGAGGGCGGCCGGCAGGGCGATGGCGAGATCAAACAGGCGCTTGAGGGTCATGAAGCTCTGGCTGGACGGCCCGCCGCAGACCTTCGTCCACGGACAGCGGTGGCGTCCAGTTCAGTGTGTTGCGGGTGTGGCGGATGTCCACCTGCAGATTGTCTAGCAATCGCTGCGCCATGCCCCCTCGTCCCACCAGTGTGGCGCCCAGTTGCAACAGTGACAGTGGCATCGACCACAGCCGGGCAGGCCGGCCCATGGCTAGGCCTATGCGGCGCAACAGTTCGGCCGTGGACATGTCCTCGCCGTCACTGGCCATGAACGTCTGTCCGGCAGCGGCCGGGTGTGTGGCACAGGTCAGCAGCAAGTCCACCAGGTTGTCCACGCCGACCAGACTTCGCCGGTTGCGGGTGGCCAGTGCCAGCGGCAGCGGCAGCCCTCGGCGCACCGCAGACACTAGGCTCTGGAAGTTGGCGCGCACCCCGGGTCCGTAGACCAGCGGCGGGCGGACGATCACCACTTCCATGCCGGTCCTGGCGGCCAATTCACGCAGGGCCCGTTCGGCTTCCCACTTGGACCGACCGTAGGGGTCGTCGGGTGGCTCGCAGGGCTCGGGTCCGAACTGTTGCCCGGGCAGGGTCGATTCGCCATTGACCTTGACCGAGCTCACGAAGACGAAGCGGCCTACGCCTATCTGCGCCGCCGTCCGTGCGAGTGCCAGCGTACCGTCCAGGTTGACCCGTCGGTAGGCGGTCAGGGGGTCGGCCGCAGACTCGTTCATCACATGCACCCGTGCAGCCAGATGCACGAGCGCCTGTGGGGGATCATGCGGGCTGTGGCGCTCCAGCGCTCCGTACGACGGAGATTCCGGCCGGATGGATACGGGCAACACGTCGATCCCCAGTGCGGCGGCCCGGCCGCACAAACGAGTACCGATGAAACCGCTGCTGCCGGTGACTGCCAGGCGGGTGATGGGTGTCGCCATGGATCAGATGCGCAGCAGAAAGCGGGCGGCGCTGGTGGCATGCCAGAGCGCAAACCGGAGCTGGCGGTGACTGCTGCGCTGAGCGTTGTGCACCACCGAAGCAGCCGGCTGCACCACCACCTGCCAGCCCTGGTGGTGCAGGCGCTGGCAGATGTCGACATCTTCATAGTAGAGGAAGAAGCGTTCCGCATCGAAACCCTTCACGCTGGCGAAGGCTTCACGCCGGAACAGCATGAACATGCCGGCAACCCAGTCCACCGGATTCAGGCGCCCCGGCTTCAGTGTCACGGTGTCGTGGTGGCCGGTCACCGCTCGCTTGATCAGGCGCCACAGCGTGGGAAAGCGGCGTACGCTGTCTTCTGTCTGCCCCTGATCATTGACCACCACCGGCGCACAAAGGCCGATTCGGGGGTCTTCATACGCCAACAGCAGCGGCACGAAGGCGCCAGGCTCGACACGGATATCGGGATTCAGGACCAGAAAGTAGTCGCCCCGTGCCCGCTCGAACGCGGCGTTGTGGTTGGCGCCAAAGCCCAGTGGACTGGGGTTGTGCACGGTCTGCAGGGGGAAGCGCCAGCCCGACTCGGGGATCGGCGGCTCCGGTATGTTGACGGTGAGGATCACCTCGAAGTCCAGCTGGGTCACCTGGTTCAGGTCGTTCAGCAGTGCTTCGACATGGCGGTGGTGTCCGTGGCTTACGATGGACACGGTCAGTCGGGGCGTGGTCATGGCGCCGTCTCAGAATCTGCCGAGCAGAAATAGGAGCCGCATGATGACATGGTCGGTGCGGCGTTGCCGTTTGAAATCCGAAAGGAAGCACAGCCTCAAACGTTCGGCGATGGTGCAGTCGGGGCCGCGCAGCAGCTGCAGATCCCGGCGCACGGCATCGCTCAGTCGATGTCCATGCTGCTTCAGGAAGGCCTGTGCCGGCCCGGAGTAGGGCGCTGTCTGGTCGTCCCATGCCAGCACGCGCCGCACGCTGGACATGACAGACTGCCAGCGGCTGTGGCTGGCCCCCACCGTGTTGCTGCCATGCTGCCGGTACAGGACCGAGGGCCATGGGTCTTGAATCACCTGACCCAGGGCACTGGCCACCAGGTACATCCATGCATCGTGCATGCGGTAGCCCACCGGCATGTCGTCCTGCAGCACCAGGTCGCGCAAGGCGCTGTTGATGCCCATGGTGCAGCCGGTCACCACGTTCTCGACGGCGGCGTTGTGAACATCCAGCCAGCGTGGGGTGGCCGACAGACCAAGGGGCTTGAGCTCGGCATCCACCAGCTGCTGGCGGGTGCAGTAGAGCGTAGGCGTATCCCCTGCATCGCTCAGTGCCTTCACGGCACGTTCCACTTTCTCCGGCAGCCAGACATCGTCCTGGTCGGCGAACAGGTAGGCGCTGTGGTCATTGCCCGCATGCTGCAGCAGCTCCATGAAGGAGCGCGCGGCACCGGCACGGTGGGCGGTGGGCACGACCTCGATGTTCAGACGTCCCCGGCGCGCCATCACCGCATCAAGCGTGCCGTCGGTGGAGCCATCGTCGCGGACCAGCAGCTTGAAAGCCTGATGCGTCTGTGCCTCCAGGCTGTCCAGGAATGGGTTGATGTAGCGCGAGCCGTTGTAAGTGGCCAGCAGAATCGTCGGCGCATGTTGGGCATTGCTGCCTGTCAGCGTGTGGCTCACTGCCGCTTCCTCCATCCAGCAAATCGGCTGTTCCTCAGGTCCACCAGAGCCTGCTTCGACGGGTGCTCCGCTCTCATCAATTGAGCGGTCAGAGCCCAGTTGATCAAGACCCCGGGCATCGCCAACACGCTGCAGATACGCAAATGGTCAATCCATTTCATGGGTGTCAGCTGCCGCAAGCGCGCATATTCAGTGCTCGTAAGTGCTCCCCGTGCGCGAAAGGCCAGCAGTTGTCGAGCGGATCGCCATGGATGTTGAAGACAGACCTTTTGTTTGGAGTCGTCCGAGCATGTCGACATTGACCAGACCAGACGAGGCCAGAGCCACATCCAGATTTCGAAGCTGCGGGCGGTCCAGCTCTCGTTTCCATACCGGATGGCTATGCATGGCTCCTTCAGCACCATGGCATGCCTTGGCAGAGGCGCCTGGAAGATGACGCCAAAGTGGACAAAGTAGGATCCGAAATAGGATTCTCGATCCCGCGTCATCCACAAAGCTCTGTCGATGACGACGCCGCCAATGAAGGAAAGATGCAGTCCTGTGAGCGTCATCAAGGTGTCTGAGTCCCCCGGGGCGACACGCCGGTCTTCAGACACTTCCATTCGCCTGGGCGTGAGCACATCTTGCAGGTCGGAGCTCATGACCACTGCATCCACCACCACCAGCGAAGGTTCGTCTGCCAAGGCCAATCGAACTCGGTCGATAGCCCCTGGCAGGATGTCGTCATCGTCCGAGCACAGCCAGACGTATCGACCGGTGGCGTTTTCGACTGCGCGGTTGAAGTCACGGTCCAGGCCACCGTTGGTGGCCAGCGTCTCATGCCGCAGCCTGGCATCGTGCGCGGCTGCAGCACGGAGCACCTGAGCGGTGTCGTCGCTGGAGGCGCCGTCCACCACCACCACCTCGATGTCGTCGCCGTCGATGGCCTTCAGCCGGGCCAGTGCCCTGGCCAGATAAGACCCCCGGTTACGGGTGGCGATGCAGATCGACAGCAGCGGCTGGCCGCTCATTGTCCCGCGATCTCCAGCTCGGGCAGCGGAAACACCAGCTTGCTGGTGAGCTGGCCGAAGCGCTTCTCGAAGAACGGCCGGAAATGCCACGGCAGCACGAGCAGGTAGTCCGGTTGTATGGCCAGCAGCTGTGCCTCGTCGATGATGGGGATGAGGCTGCCCGGGGTGAAGGAGCCGAACTTGTCGGGGTTCACTTCGCCCACCGCCACCACATCGGCCGCCGTGATGTCGCAGTACTGCAGCAGAACATTCCCTTTGGTGGATGCACCCAGGATGCCCACCTTCTTGCCCTGGGCCTTGGCCTTGTCCAGGAAGGCCCGAACATCGGCCCGGCTGCGGGCCACGCGGTCGGCAAATGCCCGGTAGGGCGCCTCGGTGTCGAGGCCGCGCTCGGCTTCCTGCAGCAGGATGCGGGCAACTTCCGGCGACTCCGGCAGTCGCGATGTCTGATGCGCTGCGGTGATGGAGAAGCTTCCGCCGTTCACATCGTTGAACTCCACATCCACGATCTTCAGGCCGCAGCGCTGGGCCATCCACTGGATCTGTTTGAGGGCGTAGTACTCCAGGTGCTCATGGCACGCCGTGTCATAGGAATTGCGGTCCAGCATGAGGGGCATGTAGCTCTGTTCGAACACCCAGATGCCTTCGGCATCGAGCACGCTGGCCACTTCCTTCACAAAGTCCATCGGCCGCTCCAGGTCGTAGAACATCGAGAAGGACGTGACGACCCGCGCCTTGCGTTCTCCGAAGCGCTCCTTGACCAGGCGGGCCGAGAAGAAGTCCGGGATCACGTTCACATCGGCCGGGTAGTACTGACGGAATTTCTCTGCCGTCGGGTCGATGCCCACGCGGGTGATGCCGTCGGCCGGGTAAGCCGAGAGCGTGGTGCCGTCGTTGCTGCCGATGTCGATGACCATGTCGCCGGGCTGCAATGCGATCAGCGACCGGATGCGCGCCACCTTGGCATGAAGGTGCTCCACCATGCTCTTGTTCAGACCCGAGCGGTAGCCATAGTTTTCGCCGTACATCTCGCCGAGGTCGTACGAATGGGCCAGCTGCAGCAGACCACAGCAGTCGTCGCCGCCGGTGCACTTGAGCAGGTGCAGCGGACCGCGTGTGATGACCTGATCCGGTGTCTTGGGGAAGACGCCGGTGAGCGTCTGTTCGCCGAGATCGAGCACCTTGACCAGATGGGTGTTGCCGCAGATGCGGCAGGCATGGATGGGGGTGTACATGGTGATGTCAGGGTTGGAAAGGGATGCCGGACTGAACCAGCTGCATGTCGCTGTCCACCATCAGATGGACCAGCGCTTCGAAGTCAAGTTGTGGTTGCCAGCCGAGTTGAGTGCGTGCCCTGGTCGGATCGCCCACCAGCGGGGCGGCCTCGGACCGTCGGGCCCAGGCCAGGTTTTCCACCACATGGTCCCGGTAGTCCAGGCCCACGCGGGCAAAGGCCAGCTCGCAGAACTCGCGCACCGAATGCGACTGGCCGGTGGACACCACATAGTCGCCGCCGGCGGCTTGCTGGGTCATGAGCCACATGGCGTGCACATGGTCACCGGCAAAGCCCCAGTCGCGCCGACTGTCCAGCGGACCCAGCTCGATCGTTCTGGCCTGCCCTGTTGCGATCATGGCCACGCCGTGGCTGATCTTGCGGGTGACGTAATGCGGCGGCCGCAGCGGGCTTTCGTGGTTGAACAGGATGGCGGTGGACGCATGCAGACCGTGGTGGTGCCGATACGCCGCCACCAGGTGCGCCGCGTAGGCCTTGGCCGCGCCATAGGCGTTGACCGGACTGAATGCGGTCTGCTCGTTCTGCGGCGAAACCTGGGTGCCGGCAAACACCTCGCTGCTGCAGGCCTGCACATAGCGGGCCTGGGGGCAGTGGCGGGCCATGGCCTCCAGAAAGCAGCCGGCCGACAGTCCGTTGATCACGGCGGTGGCGTGGGCATCGTCGAATAGCTGGGCGCTGGAAGACCGCGCCGCCAGGTGGTAGACCTCGTCGGGTTGCACCGAACGGACCACCGATTCGATGGCGGCAGGGTCGTCCAGGGGCATGGCGATCGTCTCGGAATCCGTGGGAGTGTCTCCATCAGGCTTGCGGTGGGTGGTGCCCACGACGCGGTAGCCCTGAGAGAGCAGCGAGGCTCTGAGGAATCGGCCGTCCTGGCCGCTGATGCCGGTGATCAGCGCCGTTTTTCCCGTATCTGGGTTCGTCGAAGTCTGAAGTTCAGCCTGTGGCACGGGCATAGATCTCTGCATGGCGAGCCGCGATCTCTCTCCATTCTGCTCGTGGATCACGCGCTGGAACGCGACGACCACTCCAGCGGTCAAGGTCTTCCTTCATACCATTAACGTCGCCGGGTTCGCGATAAGAAACGTTCTGATCGGGATCGAATCCTGTCTTGGAGCGGGATGTTGTTATCACCAAGGTGCCTTGGCTCACTGCTCCATGAATTGAGGTGTTCCATTCGCCTCCGCCGTCCGTAAAGGGGAGAATTACAGCATCGGCAGCTGCAAGAAGGTTCGATGCTTGTTGTCCGTCGAGAAAACCGAGCAATTCATAGTCCGATGGATTCCAGCCCCTAATTCTTGCTTCGCTGTTGATCTTGGCCTTGTAATGCTCATCCGGACAATTCCCGGCGATCAAGATGCGGTCTGCTCCCGGGTTTCCAATCTGGAACAGCAGTTCAACCCCTTTGCTCGGATAAACAAAACCGAAGAAGACAAGTAGGCGACTGCGCCCTCTAAGGTATTCCAGTCGCAGACGTTTCCGGGCTCCCTCAGTCATGCGAAATGGGGGCAAGGGAGACGCGTTCCGGATGAATGACCATGGTTTTGAGGCCAAGAAAAGGCGGACCACTTTGGGGCATTGCTCGATGAAGTTCGGCCTTACAAAAATGCTTGCCCGCGACCCCGCAGACTGGAGCATTGCTCGGCGCCAATCTGTGGCCCGGTAGATTTCATGATGTGTCACGACCACCCTGTGGCGCAGCAATGTAAGGATGGCGGGCAGCGCAGACGGTAGCAGTCGGCCATAGAACCCTTGAGAAGGGAATTGCAAGTGCACAATATCGGGCTTGTGCTGTTTGAGGAGCCTCAACAAACTGCCGAGGCCAGTTCCTTTGCCAATCGACTCGGTTGTGGGTCCGTCATCTATGAAGGTTCTGCATTGAACTGTGGAGTCAAACGAGACTGCAAATGCCGGTTGATGAAATTCGCGCGCAACGGCCATCGCCAATTCGTGAACGTAGTCGCCCACCCCGCACCTGCCGGGCGGAAGGGTCCCCACAATGAACATCACCTTCATGCTGAACGTTTTTGGAACACTATCCATCCAAACGTGTATTCAAAACCGGCACAATGAATCGGCTTCGACGCAGCCGTATCCTCCATCTTGCCTACGGGAAACAACCCAAACTCACTAGCAACCTGCACCATTTCTGTTATTTCTTCTCGAGAAAAGATGCGCCAGTCCATCCCGAAAAACTTTGTGGAACCAACATTGATCTTTTCTGGCCAGTAGTCGAACGATGCGATGAAGTAGCCCCCGTCGGCCAGCAAGCGAGAAACTTCTTTGAATAGTCGCTGGGGCTGGTATCCATGCTCAATGACCGAAATTGCAGTTACTGCCTGTGCGCTATGATTCTTGAGCGGGGACTCGAGGAAATCACTGATCACGTAGTTGATGTCCTCTGCATGTGGCATCAGTTTGATCTCGGGATTCAGATCTACGCCATACACCTTGCTGAATCCCATTTTATTCAGTGCAACAGGGACCTCTGAGCAATAAGCGCCGAAGTCGACCACAACATCCTGTTTCGAAAGATTCTTGTCAAGGAAGTTCAGCGACTGTAGAACGTCCCAGCTTTTAACCATGTCTCCGACTGCCAGGCGCGACCCCAGTTTGAATCTGCGTCTGGCACGGTCGAAAAGGCCTCCGATAGTTGACCAGTTCTTCGCGCGCAACACCTTGCGACTCTCATAAATCTGGGCTTTTGATTGAAGAATTTGAAGCATGATGTCCTTTCGAGGGTGGGTTCAGTATCTTGGCTCAACAGAGGAAAGGCGCTTCATCAATGCAACTCTGACAGATTCGGAGCTGCCTGCTATGGCCAAAGTAATGGAAATCCAAACCAATACTGATTCGATTATCCATGGGAGATGGAGGCCGGCGGCATTGTTCAAGGAAATGATGGCCAGCATTACTGCAACAGTTGTAAACGCAGGCCTGAGCACTCCTGCCCAATACCACCTCTTCATCTCACCTCTGAGAATATATCTGTGGACCAAGCTGGGTGTGATTATCAGGTGGACGAAATTTAGCCCGAGCCATGCACAAGCCGCACCGACCATCCCATATTGGATGGACGCTAGCCAGAGCAGTGGGATTATCAACGCGATCGATCCTAGGTTGATCAGCAGTGTAAGTCGTGTCCATCCAGCCGCGACCTGAAGCGCATAAGGCATGTTCATGATGCCATTGAACATGTTCCCGATCAGCAGGGCTGCGAGAGTCAAACCGGCTGCTTCGCCGATCGAATCATCCTGCGTCCACAAGTTGAGCAAATTGGCCGCGTACATCGCTCCTGTTACGGCGAGTGGGATTGTAGTAATCGCGATGATCTCGGCACCATAGTGGTACAGCTTTGCCAAGTCACTCTTGTTGTTGGATTGCCATGCTGCCGAAAGGCGCGGGTACATCACTGAGTAAATTGGACTGATGATGATGTACATCCCACTGGCCAAGGTGGCGGCCAGTACATATGCGCCAAATACCTTGAGGTCTAAAGCTTTGCTGAGAACGAACCTGTCGGCCTGCGTCAATGCAATGCTGGTCAAGGTTATGCCAGTCATTCCGCCCGCGAAGCCGATAGAGTCCCGTAGTATCTGGCTGTCGAATCTTGCTTGATGGTCCGTTTTTTTGAGCGCCGACCAAAGAGCGGTGCGCAAGACCGCAGTCTGGGCGGCGTTGGAGACGATTTGTGCAAAGAAAAATGCGTAAAGCGTAGGAGAGTGATGAAGTGCAGTGATTGTGATAACAAACTTGATCGTTGACGTGCCAGAAGTCAATATTGCAAGTTGCGTCTGCTTGTTGAGTGCGGTCAGTCCTGCACTGTACAGTGATGATGGCCATTGCGTTGCCAATGCAAGTCCTGAGATTGCAATGGCTGCGGCTGCGGTTTCTGTGGTGATTTCGTTGACGCGGATCCAGTACAGGCTGATCGGTATGGCCAGTGCAGCCACTATCACCAAGAGAGCAATTGCAACGCAGGCATAAGTAAGCTCAAACGTCCTCAAGGCGTCTCGATGGGCCGTTTTGGACATGCCATCGATATCAGGTCGGTTCAATATCCGGACCAATGTCGGGCCGAGCCCAAGGTCCAGAAAGACGACGGCAGCCGAGATGCTGGCGAAAACACCGACTATTCCGTAAGCCTCCACGCCCAGATACCGAATGGCGAATGGCACCAAAGCAAGGGCCAGCGCGGCAGACCAGCCCCGCGACAATACCGATGCAATCAGTGAAGACTTTATTCCTTGCACGAGCACAACTTCTGCAGAGGTAGATCAATGCCGACTGAATACAGGGTAACCGTGTTGCTTCATCAGCTCGTCGCGCATGGCAGAGCGCAGGTCTTCGCGGGCCATTTCCGCCACCAGCTCGTCGAAGGTGATGCGGGGTGTCCAGCCGAGCTGGGCGCGTGCCTTGCTGGCGTCGCCCAGGAGGGTTTCCACCTCGGTCGGACGGAAGTAACGCGGATCGACCCGCACCACCGGTTGGCCAACCAAGCGTTGGGCTGCCGGTTCAGATACTGCGGTGAGGAAGCCTACCTCCTCCAGCCCCTGTCCCTCCCACCGGATCGAGAGTGACAGTTCACGCGCTGCGGCATCCACGAAATCCCGCACGCTGTACTGCACCCCGGTGGCGATCACGAAGTCGTCGGGCTGGTCCTGCTGCAGCATGAGCCACTGCATCTCGACATAGTCCCTGGCATGGCCCCAGTCGCGCTTGGCGTCGAGGTTGCCGAGGTACAGGCAATCCTGCAGACCCAACCGGATGCGGGCCAGTGCCCGGGTGATCTTGCGGGTGACGAAATTCTCGCCCCGCACCGGCGACTCGTGGTTGAAAAGGATGCCGTTGCAGGCGTACATGCCGTAGGCCTCGCGGTAGTTCACCGTGATCCAGTAGGCATAGAGCTTGGCCACTGCATAGGGGCTGCGCGGGTAGAAGGGCGTGGTCTCCTTCTGCGGAATCTCCTGAACCAGGCCATACAGCTCGCTGGTGGAGGCCTGATAGAACCGGGTCTTCTTCTCCATGCCCAGGATGCGGATGGCCTCCAGCAGGCGCAGCGTACCCAGGGCGTCGGAGTTGGCGGTGTACTCGGGCTCCTCGAACGACACCGCCACGTGGCTCTGTGCCGCCAGGTTGTAGATCTCGTCCGGCTGCACCTGCTGGATGATGCGGATCAGGCAGGACGAATCGGTCAGGTCGCCGTGGTGAAGGAAGAGCCGGACCCCATCTTCATGGGGATCTCGGTACAGGTGATCGATGCGATCGGTGTTGAACAGCGAGGCCCGCCGCTTGATGCCGTGGACTTCGTATCCTTTGGCTAGCAGGAATTCGGCGAGGTAGGAACCGTCCTGGCCGGTGATGCCAGTGATGAGTGCTTTTTTCATTGGAGAGTGGAGGTTTGCTGAATCGTGCGGCGATCGGGCCTTGTGGCCGAGCAACGGCGATAGTTTAGCCGGTCGATGTCACTTGTTTTTCCGGTGTGGCAGCATTAGGTGTACCGACACATATGACATAAATCAAAACACAGAACAGCGATGATATTCCAACGATATTGAAGAAATAAGGGTTGGTTCCGGCGTACACACCCATTGCAACGAGGTAAGGGGCCAACATTCGCAACCGAACTCCATCGGGCGCGGCTCTCTTCACCAATAGCCAAGCCAACGTAGCCAACGCTAGACATCCTGAAGTCCCCTCGATTTCCTGAGCCAGTCAGAAGTAGAGGTTGGGGAACAGTTTGACACGGTACTCGACCGGAGGGATTCGGCCGAGAGCTTCATGGGGTCGGTGGTGG
>NZ_NFUT01000006.1 GCF_002127215.1 Hydrogenophaga sp. IBVHS2
TCGCCGGCGATGTTGATGTTGGCCACGGCGTTCTCGAACCGGCTCTGCAGGGCGCCGAGGTCGGCGCGCGAGCTGTTGATGGCGTTGATGGCCTTGTCGATGACCTTCAGAGCCACCTGGGTGTCGCCAAAGGTGTTGATGTTGATGTCGTCGAGCGACACGGCCGTTCCCGGAGGGGCGGTGTCGCCAGGGTCGCCGGTGGCGGCGGCGGTGAAGGCGGCACCGAAGTCAGCCGCCACCAGGTCACGATCAGAGAAGACCTCGTAGCCGCCAGCGGACAGGGCGCGTGCAAAGACACCCGTCTCGCCCGACTTGGCATTGATGGCGTCGATCACCTGGGTCGTGCGTTCGGCGGCGGTGGTGGATGCGCCGATGCCACCGAGGGCGATGTCGGCACCCGCTGCGTTCTTGATGGTCCAGCCGGTGGTTCCCGCCGGGATGGCAGCGTTGGCTGCAGTGCTGGGGGCCGCCACCGTGGCCGTGAAGAACTCAGTGGCACTCAGCGTGCCGAGGCTGGACGAGTTGGAGTTGACGATGGAGTCGATGGAGATGCTCTCGCCGGCGTTGGCGCCGACCTGGAAGGTGGCGTTGGCGAAGCTGCCGTCGAGCAGCTTGGTGCCGTTGAAGCTGGTGGTCTTGGCCACGCGGTCGATTTCCGAACGCAGCTGGGTGACTTCGGCCTGGAGGGCCTTGCGGTCATCGCTGTTGTTGGAAGCGTTGGCCGACTGCACGGCGAGTTCGCGCATGCGCTGCAGCATGTCGCCGACCTTGCCCAGGGCGCCTTCGGCGGTCTGGGCCAGCGAGATGCCGTCGTTGGCATTGCGGGCGGCGACGTTGAGGCCGCGGACCTGCGAGTTCATGCGCTCGGAGATGGCCAGGCCGGCGGCATCGTCCTTGGCGGAGTTGACACGCAGGCCGGAGGACAGGCGCTGCATGGAGGTGGCGAGGGCGCCTTGCGATGCGCTCAGGTTGCGCTGAGCGGTCATCGACATCACGTTGGTGTTGATGGTGGTCATGACGGACTCCTGGAAGAGTGGGGATGAAGACAACCGGCTTCAGCGGCCAGGCCACGGAAAGGATGTGTGGCCTGTTGATTGCTGTATCGGTGCGATGTGCTGTTTCTTGAGCCGCAAGCACCTGGGTGCCGCAAGATCAGCCGCTGCTCTTGTTCCAGAGCGTGATCTGTTGAGCCACGTAGGCGTTGAGCGAGTTCATCCGCGAGACCATGGCGTCCATGGCGTTGTACTGGGCCAGATAACGGGCCTCGGCCCGGCTGGCCTTGTCGACCACCCGGTCCATTTCCTTCTCGTTGCGCTGGATGGCGTTGCGCAGCGATGAGGTCCGTGTCGACAGGGTCCCTCCCGAGGCGACCAGACCATCGGCGAAGGCATCCAGCTTGAGGCCGAATCCCTTGAGGGTCGGGTCTTCGCTGGCTGCACCGAACAGACGGCTGAGTTCAGCCGGTCGGTCCATGGCGGCATCCAGTTTGGTGCTGTTGATGGCCATCTTCCCGTCGGCCTTGATCTCGATGCCGATGTCCGAGAGGCGAGAGAACGCGCCGCCAGGTGTTTCGGACCGCACCATGCTGCGCAAGGCGCGCTGCAGACCCACCGCAGTCGAGTCGCCTTGCAACGAGCCCTTGACCTTCGTGTCGGGATCGAACTTGGTCGAACTGGCCAGCATGTCGGCCAGTGCGTTGTAGGCATCCACGAAGCCTTGGACCGACTTGCGCATGCTGTCCTTGTCGATGCCGACCGAGATGTCTGCGGCCGTGGTCGTCGGCTTGAGCAGGTTCAAGGTGATGCCCGGGAGAGCATCCTTCACGGTGTTGCTGCCCGACTCGATGGTCACGCCGTTGACCTTGGCCACTGCATTCGTGCCTGCCTGGGTCAGGCTCATGCCGGACCCCGAGAGGCTGGTGAAGGCCAGTCGCCCCAGATCCTTGCCGTCCGTGGCGTTGGTGTCGGTCGCACTCACCTGGTAACCCAGGGCTTCACCTGTGTCCTTCGAGCGCATGAGCAGTCGCTCGCCCGAGGCATCCCGAAGCACAGTGGCCGTCACGCCCGCATTGGCGGCATTGATCTGTGCCGCGATGTCGGTGAGCTTGTCCTTGCCCTCGGTCACCTCAAGGGTGATGGGGGTGGCGGTGCCCGCCGCGAAGGTGCCGCTGCTCCAGTCCCCCAGGGTGATGGTCAGACTGCCCGTGCCCATGCCGCTGTCCACCGGCACGGCGCTGCTGGCCGTTGACTGGGCCTTCGCCAGCGAGATGACCTCCAGCGAGAGCGCTGTGGGTGCAGTGCCTTCGGCCACAGAGACCGTCACCGATTCGGGCTGCGAAGAGCTCGCCTTGACCTGGGTGAAGGTGTTGGCTGCCGCCAGCTTGGCTCCGGCGTCACCCAGGGTGTTGACCATGGATGTGATGGTGCCGAACACCGAGAGCTTGGCCTGAAAGCCGTTGGCATCCTTCTGCAGCTGGGTGAGCGGCGCACGCTCCAGCGCCACCAGCTGAGAGACGATGCCCTTGATGTCGATACCGCTGGCGAGTCCAGGGGAAGAGATGGCCATGCGGTAGCTCCTTCAGTTGATCACGAACGCAGCAGCGACAGCACGCCCTGCGGAACCTGGTTGGCCTGGGCCACCATGGCGGTGCCGGCCTGCTGCAGGATCTGGGCGCGCGACAGGGCGGCGGTTTCCTTGGCGAAGTCGGCATCCACGATGCGGCCACGGGCAGCGGATATGTTCTCGCCGGCGATGTTGATGTTGGCCACGGCGTTCTCGAACCGGCTCTGCAGGGCGCCGAGGTCGGCGCGCGAGCTGTTGATGGCGTTGATGGCCTTGTCGATCACCTTCATGGACAGCTGGGCATCACCGAAGCTGGTGATGTTGATGTCATCCAGTGCGATCGCCGAGGCGGGCGGTGCGGTGTCGCCGGGGGCGCCGGTGGTGCCGGCGGTGAAGGCGGCACCGAAGGTGGTGGCAGCCGTCAGATCGCGATCGGAGAAGACCTCGTAGCCCGTGACGGCGCCAGCGGTATAGACCGGGCGGGCGAACACACCGGTGTCCGAGGACTTGGCGTTGATGGCGTCGATCACCTGGCTGGTGCGCTGCACTGCGGTCGTGGCCTCCGCAATCGGCCCGAGGTTGACGGCGGTACCGGCTGCGGTGGTGATGGTCCAGCCGGCGGTGCCGGCCGGAATGGCCGCCAGGGGCAGTGCGCCGGTGGCATTGACCGTGGACGATACGAACATTTCCGTGGCCGACAGCGTACCCAGGTTGGCCGAGTTGGCGTTGACGATGGAGTCGATCGAGATGCCTTCACCTGCATTGGCGCCCACCTGGAAGGTGGCATTGGCGAAGGTGCCGTCGAGCAGTTTGGTGCCGTTGAAACTGGTGGTCTTGGCCACGCGGTCGATCTCTTGGCGCAGCTGGGTCACTTCTGCATTGAGCGCTGCGCGGTCATCGTTGTTGTTCGAGGCGTTGGCCGCCTGCACCGCCAGTTCGCGCATGCGCTGCAGCATGTCGCCCACCTTGCCCAGGGCGCCTTCGGCCACCTGGGCCAGCGAGATGCCGTCGTTGGCATTGCGGGCCGCCACGTTGAGGCCGCGCACCTGCGTGTTCATGCGCTCGGAAATGGCCAGGCCGGCGGCGTCGTCCTTGGCGGAATTGACGCGCAGGCCGGAAGACAGGCGCTGCATGGACGTGGCCAGTGCGCCCTGCGACGAGCTCAGGTTGCGCTGAGCGTTCATCGACATGATGTTGGTGTTGATCGTGGTCATGACTAACTCCTGAAAGGGTTGTGAGAAGGTGACCCGGTTCCCTGCACCTCGGGCCTCACCGCCACTGCTCGCCGCCCTGAGGGCCGGACGACGAACCCCTTTCAGCGAAGTTCGTTGAGTCAATTTCGGTGATGAGGGTGAATTCTTGAGATTTGGCGGACGGGCAGCGCGTGGATAAGCGGCTGCGCAGCCCGCCAATTCGGTGCTTTGCGCGCCTCGGCCGTCGCAGAGGCGGGACCGGTTTGAGAACCAAAGATGTAGGCGTCTGGATGACACGCTGTGAGGGCTTTGCCGACGCGTCGAACAGCCGTTTACCGATTCAAGTTTCTTTACCGGTCGACACAATTACTCACATCGGGACAGCAGTTGTTGCAAGACACCGCCCACCCCACCACCGAGATTCAAGGAGCACGACATGGACAGCGAACAACTTCTGGCAGAGATCCGCGAAGCCAACCTCACCTACCTGATGCTGGCCCAGAACCTGATCCGCAAGGACCGTGCTGAAGCCCTCTACCGCCTGGGCCTGACCGAGGAAGCCGCCGACCTGCTGGCCATGCTGACCCCGGCCCAGCTGCTCAAGATCGCCTCCACCAACATGCTGCTGTGCCGCTTCCGGGTGGACGACGACATGGTCTGGAACCTGCTGACCAACCACAACGTGAAGAAGGTGGAGAACAGCACCACCACCCAGCTGCACGCCTCCATCCTGATGGCCGGCAAGTTCGCCGAGAGCATGTCCACCGCCGCTGCCCACTGAGCCGCACCCTCCGCAGCAACCGCAGACAGGAGAATCCCATGGCCACCCCGAAAAGCATCCTCAATGAATCGCGCGACATCGAGCGCGCCGTGGCCCTGATCCAGCTGGGCGCCCGCCTGCAGGTGCTGGAGTACGAGACCAGCCTGTCGTACGAGCGGCTGCTGCGCCTGTACAAGGAAGTGGCCGGCAAGAGCCCGTCCAAGGGCCAGCTGCCCTTCTCCACCGACTGGTTCCTGACCTGGCAGCCCAACATCCACGCCTCGCTGTTCCTCAACATCCACGAGTACCTCTCCAAGACCAGCGAGCTCGAGGAGATCGACACCGTCATCAAGGCCTTCCGCCTGTACAGCGAGCAGATGACGGCCAGCGCCATCGAGCCGCTGCTGTCCATCACCCGTGCCTGGCGCCTGGTGAAGTTCGTGGACAACGGCATGCTGACCCTGACCAAGTGCTCCTGCTGCGGCGGTCACTTCGTGACCGAGCCCTACGAGAACGCCCGCCAGTTCGTCTGTGGCCTGTGCCAGCCGCCGGCCCGCGCCGGCAAGGGCAGCAGCCAGGGCGGCCTGCGCCTGCACTGAACCCGATTCCCCTTCAAAGCCCGAATAAGCCCCCCAACGGGGGCTTTTTTGCGTTCATGTCCGATCGGGTTCTGGCCGATAGTCATTGCATCGCACCGCCTCTGCGCGCGCTTCACCCATACAACAGACAGGTCCTCCGCCATGTTCGTGATCATCGGTTTCCTGTTCTCGATGGCCTGCATCTTCGGGGTGTACATCGGCCACGGGGGCAACATCGGCGTGGTGCTCAAGGCACTCCCCTTCGAGATGACCACCATCCTCGGGGCTGCCCTGGGCGCCTTCCTCATCAACAACCAGATGAAGGTGGTCAAGGCCGCCTTCAAGGGCATGGCCGGCTGCTTCAAGGGCAGCCACTTCACCAAGGACCGCTACATGCAGCTGCTGGCGCTGCAGTACGACCTGCTGCAGAAGGCCCGCAAGGAAGGCCTGATGGCCATCGAGCAGGACGTGGAGAACCCGGACCAGTCGCCGGTGTTCAAGAAGTACCCCACCATCGCCTCGGACCACCATGTGGTCGAGTTCATCACCGACTACCTGCGCATGATGGTCTCGGGCAACCTCAATGCCCACGAGATCGAGGCCCTGATGGATGCCGAGATCGAGACCCACCACCAGGAGGCCCATGCCCCGGTGGCGGCCGTCGGTCGCCTGGCCGGTGGCCTGCCGGCCTTCGGCATCGTGGCCGCCGTGCTGGGCGTGGTCAACACCATGGGCTCGGTGGGTCAGCCGCCGGCGGTGCTGGGCGGCATGATCGCCTCCGCCCTGGTCGGTACCTTCCTGGGCATCCTGCTGGCCTACGGCGTGTTCGAACCCATCGGCGGCCTGATGGAGCAGAAGGTCGAGGAAAGCGGCAAGGAATTCCAGTGCATCAAGACCACGCTGCTGGCCAGCATGCAGGGCTACTCGCCGGCCACCGCCATCGAGTTCGGCCGCAAGGTGCTGTTCTCCGACGTGCGCCCGAGCTTCAGCGAGCTCGAAGGCCACGTGAAAGGCAAGAAGGCATGAGCCACCTGAGCCCGGCAGGAGGCTGACATGGCCAACGGCAAGCAGCTCCAGCCCATCATCATCAAGCGCATCAAGAAGGGCGGCCATGCCGCTCACGGTGGCGCCTGGAAGATCGCCTACGCCGACTTCGTGACGGCCATGATGGCGTTCTTCCTGCTCATGTGGCTGCTCGGCTCCACCGCCAAGGGCGAACTGCAGGGCATCGCCGAGTACTTCCAGAACCCGATCAAGGTCTCGCTCATGGGCGGCACCGGCACCGGCAACAGCGACAGCATCCTGCCCGGTGGTGGCCGCGATCTGTCGAAGCAGGCGGGCCAGGTCGACAGCGGCGACGCCGAGCGCGCCGCCAAGATGATGGGCGCCCAGATGGCCCGTGCCGACGACGTCAAGCGCGAGCGGCTGCGCCAGGAACAGGCCCGGCTGGACGATCTGGAGAACAGCATCCGCAACCTCATCGAGAGCAAGGCCGAGCTGGCCGCCTTCAAGGACCAGATCCAGCTGCAGAAGACGCCGGACGGCCTGAGCATCCTGATCGTGGACAACCAGAACCGGCCGATGTTCGACACCGGCAGCGCCCTGGTCAAACCCCACATGCGGGAGATCCTGCAGACCATCGGCAAGGCCATGGGCAAGGTGGAGAACCGCATCACGCTGTCCGGCCACACCGACGCCACGCCCTATGGCAACGGCGACCGGGGCTACAGCAACTGGGAGCTCTCGGCCGACCGCGCCAACGCCACCCGCCGCGAACTGGTGGCCGGCGGACTGCCCGACGACAAGCTGGTGCGGGTGGAAGGCCTGGCATCGAGCCGCCTGCTGTTTCCGGCCCGCCCCAACGACCCGGCCAACCGCCGCATCAGCATCGTCATCATGACCCGCGAGGCCGAGGAGCGCATGCTGCCGGCCCCAGGTGCCCCTCAGCCCGTCAAGGCCGAGCCCGATGCCGCGGCCGCCGCGCCGGCGGTGACCACCTCGCAGGCGCCGGCCACCGGCCCGGTGGTGGTGCCGCCGCGGCCCGCGCTACAGATTCCCGTCGATATGACGAAAACCCAGGCAACGCCGCGTCCCTGAACGCAGCCACCACACCCACAGCCAGCGGAGGCTCTGCATGTCCACGCCGATGAAATTCCTGATCGTTGACGACTTCTCCACCATGCGCCGCATCGTGCGCAACCTGCTCAAGGAGATCGGCCATGCCGACGCCGACGAGGCCGAGGACGGTGCGATCGCCCTGAGCAAGCTCAAGGCGGGCAACTTCAACTTCGTGGTGACCGACATCAACATGCCCAACATGAACGGGTTCGAGCTGCTGTCGGCCATCAAGCAGGACGAGAAGCTCAAGCACCTGCCGGTGCTCATGGTCACGGCCGAGGCCCGCAAGGAAGACATCGTGATGGCCGCGCAGAACGGTGCGGCCGGCTACATCGTCAAGCCCTTCACCAAGGCCACCCTCGAAGAGAAGCTCGCGAACATCTTCAAGAAACTCGGCCTGTGAAGGAGTAGAGCCATGACGCCAACCCCTGAAACCCAGGCCGCCCCGACCAGCCAGGTCGGCAACAACGAGATGTTCCAGCAGCTCGGTGCCATCACGCGCCAGCTGCACGATGCGCTCAAGGAACTGGGCTACACCGACAAGCTCAAGGGCACGGTCGATCAGCTGCCCGATGCACAGAGCCGGCTGTCCTACATCGCGCGGCTCACCGGCGAGGCCGCCGAGAAGGTGCTCAGCCAGGTCGAGCAGGCCAAGTCCGAGCAGGAGCAGCTCATGCAGCGCGGCCGCGATCTGGCCGACACCATCCGCCGCGTGCCGGGCCTGCGCCACGCCATGCCCGAACTCATGGAATGGTCGACCGATGTGGTGGCCCTGAGCGAGAAGACCGATGGCCGCCTGACCGAGATCATGATGGCCCAGGACTTCCACGACCTCACCGGTCAGGTGATCGCCCGGGTGGTTCAGCTGGCCGGCACCATCGAGGAACAGCTGCTGGGCCTGCTGCTGCAGAGCGCCCCGGCCGGTCAGCCCGGCCAGGACGCGTCGTGCGAGGCCCTGGCCGGCCCGGTGGTCAACGCCGACGGCCGTACCGATGTGGTGACCGACCAGAAGGGCGTGGACGACCTGCTGGCCAGCCTGGGGTTCTGAGACTCCCGGCCGGGAGACCTCTTCGGGGGCGCATCCATCGGCCCCTGGATGGATGTCAGGTGCGTCCGCGGGGGCGGGACGTCAGCAGGCTGTGCCGCGCGGTCCTCATGGCCACTGCCTGTGCACGGGACACCACCGGCAGATCCCGCCAGCGGGTCTGGGGCGTCAGCGCCCACCGGGCCACTTCCTCGATCAGCTCGTACGGCAGCCACAGATCCGTACCCGGGGCAAAGATCTCGCGCAGACCGGCGGCGTACACCATTCTGTTGCGTCGTTCGATCCCGGCTTGCCAGGGTTGGAGCAGCGGCTCCAGCGCGTTGCGCAGGGTCAATCCGTCCTGGCTCCCGGTGTCCAGATCCAGCACCAGGTCCTGCGATGCCGTCACCGCCGCGGCCAGCGCCTTGACGTCGGGATGGCTGGACGTGATGAGATCGGCCGGTCGGATCCCGTTGTACAGGCAGGTGCATTCGATCTGCAGCCGGTGCAGGCGCGGACTCTGTTGCACCAGTCGGGTGACCAGCCGCACCAGCCGGGTCAGGTCTGCCGTGTCCAGATGATCCTGGCCGGCGGTTCGCACATGCAGCTTCACCGACCTCAGACCCTTCACCCGATGGTCTGATGGGGCGCTGCGGGCCGGCGTGTCCGATCCCACATCAATGAACAGGCCCAGCACCGGGATCAGATCCGGCACCGGTTGGGCATGCAGCACGAGGTCAAGCGGTGCCGTCCGCCGTTGCAGGGCCTGATGCAGCGGGTGTCCCGGCCTGAGCGGCTGTGCCGTGTCGGTCATGCGCCTACCGTCCTGGAGGTAACGCATGTCCAGCGACCGTGAGTGCGGTGATTCCACCAGGGCAGCGGTCAGCGCCAGCAGACCCTGCCATTGCTCGTTGGATGCCAGCCGGGTGTCGAGCGTGAAGTGCTCCCATGGCAGCCCCGATGGGGTGGCATGTGCCTTTTGAGCCAGCGCATGGAAGAGGTCGGTCAGGATGGAATGGTCGCTTTGGCGCGAGTCCGCAAGGCGCAGGGTCTGCAGGCGCAGGGAGGCCAGCCGGTCGGCCAGCGCGTGAACCCCTGTCGGTGACGCTTCATCGGGGAGAACCAATGAGAGCCGGTCCAGACGGGGTAGTGCACCGAGCAGCTGCGCAAAGCCGGGTGTGACGCAGTGCCTGTTGTCGTCCCAGGGATCCCTGCTGTCATTCGTCTCCACCGACAGACTCACCAGGTTGGATGACTGGGTCTTCAGGCAGTCGATCACTTCGTCCAGGGCCCCTTCGTTCAGGCCCAGCCTCCAGAGTGTCAGGTGTTTCACGCCCTTGTGGGTGAACAGCCTGGAGAGATGGGCCGTCTCCAGAGGACTGTCTCGGTTGTTGACCAGGGACAGGTCCACCCCGGGGCCATCGGTGGGCAGGTTCTGCAGCAGCAGATCCACATGGTGGTCCAGCCCTCCTTGGTGGGCGAGGGCAGCGCTTTCAAGCCGCAAGGCTTGATCGGGTGCCATGACCAGCAGGCACCGAAGCAGCTCCTGGAGCTGGTCCCGCAGGGGGCCTTGCGCGTCGCCGAGCCGCCTCAACACGGCCACCCGGGCCGTTTGCAGCCAGGTCGGGTGCGGCGGGAAGTTCCTTATCGCCTCGAAGACCTCGGCCAGGAACTGATCCTGATGAATCATCAGGTCGAAGACCAGGACACAAGCCCGTATGCGGGCCCCGGCGGGATGCGTGGCGTCCAGATCGGGGGTGGCGAAAGCGTCGCTGATGCTGCGCGCCTGCGCCTTGACGGGTTCGATCTTGCGTACCGCCTCCCGGTGCCAGTGCTCATGGGCCGTCTGGTAGCACTGGGCTGCTGAAGTCGCCCTGACCAGCGCTGCTGCGGCCTCGCGGGCCTGCACCATGGCGGGGATGAGGTTCAGGGAGCCATCGTAGGCGGGCAGAGCGGCCTGCAGCGCGACCAGATCGGTCAGGTGGGCCATCAGCTGCCGCACATGGTCGGTGGCATAGGGCTCGGCACTTCGCCCACGGAGTTCCTTCAGGGCGGTTGACAGGCTGGTTTCCGAGGGCTTTTCAAGGGCCAGGACCGTCGCACTCAGGTAGATCTTGTCCAGGGTGCAGTCGTACGCAGACCGGGCCGCCTTGCAGTAGGTGTGGACCATCCGGTGCAGCGTGGTGGTTGCGGCCGAGTGGTGCGGCAGTGGCAGCGGTGGCAAGGCCTCCATGAACTGCACCAGGTTCCGGGCGGCCACATGGCACACACCATACCGCGATGTGGTGTCGCTCAGGTCGTGGGGATCCGAGGGCGCCCTGGTGTGCTCCTGTCGTGCGACCAGGTCTGGCCAGGCCTTGGTCAGGATGCCCAGCAGATGGGCGGCACTGGCCATGGCCGTGTCCAGTGGCGACGCTGCAGGCTCCACGCCCGGGAGGGTGGCCGGAACGACCTGCGGGGCAGGCAAGGCCCGCTCGGCGGGGGCTGGCGCCACACAGGACTGGCGCACCAGGGTGTCGCCGATCGGGGTCCCGGGCTGCGCGGGTGTGCGTGGCAGGCGGGCGGGTTCGGGAGAGCGGCTGGAGGTGCGTTTCATGGGCAGGCGGTGAATGCTGTGTCGGGTGGGTGGTGCGTGTCCCCGGATCGTTCCTGCCGCTGGAAGGGCAATCGGCCCAACAGCCGGGTACTTGCCTTGCTGTTTCTCCGAGCAGGGTGGCTGAGGCATCGGAACAATGGAAACCTCTCAGCACCTCCACAGGCATGTCCGATTCCGCCCAAGACAAAACCCTGCCCGCCACGCCGCAGCGCCTGAAGAAGGCGCGTGACGATGGCCAGGTGGCCCGTTCCAAGGACCTGCTCAATCTGGCGGTGCTGGGCGCCGGGTCGGCGATCCTGATGCTGGCCCTGCCGCTGGCCTTCGGCCTGCTGCGCGACGGCCTGCGCGGGCAGCTGCGGTTCGACAGGGCTGCCGTGGTGGCGCCCGAACAGGGGCTGCAACGCGCCATGGACGCCTTCGGTCAGGGCCTGGTGCTGTTCCTGCCGCTGGGCGTGGTGCTGCTGGTGTTCGTGCTGGCCGTGGCCTTTGCCTCGGGCAGCTGGACCTTGTCCACCAAACCCATCACCCCCGACCTCTCCCGCATCAACCCGCTGTCGGGTTTCGGTCGCCTGTTCTCCAAGCAGCAGCTGGTGGAAACCGCCAAGCTGTCGGTCATCACCCTGATCGTGGGCGCCGTGGGCTGGCAGTTCCTGTCGTCCCACCTGGGCGATTTCAGCTCGCTGGTCATGCAGCCGCTGGAATCCGGCATCGGTCAGCTGGGCCGCTGGATGATGGCCGGCGTGGCCGGGCTGATGGTGACGGTGGCGGTGGTGGCCGCCATCGACTTCCCCGTGCAGAAGTTCCTGCACAAGCAGCAGCTGCGCATGTCGCACGAGGAGGTCAAGCGGGAACACAAGGAAAGCGAAGGCGATCCGCACCTCAAGGGCAAGCGCCGCGCCCGGGCCCGCGAGATCGCCCAGCGCATGAGCATCAAGGCCGTGCCCAAGGCCGACCTGGTGGTCATGAACCCCACCCACTATGCCGTGGCCCTGCGCTACGACGAAGCCACCATGGCCGCCCCGCGTGTGGTGGCCAAGGGCTCGGACATGCTGGCCCTGAAGATCCGCGATGTGGCCAAGGACGCCAAGGTGCCGGTGCTGCAGTCCCCGATGCTGGCCCGCGCCCTTTACGCCCATGCCGAGATCGACCAGGAAATTCCCTCGGCCCTCTACACCGCCGTGGCCCAGGTGCTGGCCTATGTGTACCAGCTCAAGGCCGCGCTGCGGGGCGAGGGCGTGATGCCCGCCGAGCCGGTGCCGCAGGTGCCGCAGGAGCTGGACCCGCATTACCGCAAGCCGGCATCGGCCGGCACCTGATCGGCCTGCATCCGCTCGCCGATCGCCCGGCGCAGTGCGGTCTGCGGGTGCTCGGGCAGCCGGGGCATGGCGTCCGGGCGTCGGGCGTTCTCCCGGCGGACCTGTTCGTTGTAACGGTCGACGAAGGCGGTGAACTGCCGGCGCGAGAGTGCCGGCAGGGTGGTCACCGGATCGGGGCCGGAGGCCTGGATGTCCGCGACCAGCCGTCGGCCCAGTTCGGCCGGCAGATGCATGCCCTGGCCGCCCAGCGGATGCAGGAATCCGAAGCAGACATCGAGGGAGCGCGTCTGCAGTTCGACGTGCAGGGCGCGGGCATGCACCTGTTGCAGGCAGGGCTGCAGCAGGTCCGGTACCGGCGTGAGCAGCAGGCCGTCGAAGGTGAGCGACGTCAGGTGGGTGAGCTCCAGTGTCCGGGCCACCCCGGTCAGCGTGGTGGCCGCCAGCGCGGGCGCGGCGCGGGGGTGGTCCGCGTGGTCGTCCATCCAGGCAGGCACCGGGTCCAGGGTGACGGTCAGTGCGTCCAGCCGGCCCAGCCGCGCCACCCAGGCCATGAGGCCCTGCAGAAAGCCCTCCAGCCCGGGGTGCTGGCCCGACACCGGCATGACCGCCTCCAGGGTGGGTCGGTAGGCGATGCTCAGCGCGCGCACACAGTGGATGCCACCCGCGACCGGACTGTCGGCCGGACCGGGTTCCGTCAGGCGGGTGCCGGGTCTGGCAGGGTGCCCGGTGACGCCGCCCATCAGCAGGTTCAGCGCCGCGATGTCGGTCGAATCCAGTACCAGATGCAGCGGAACGCTTCGCCGCGACAGGCCCTCGGCCAGTGCCCGGGCCATGCCGTAGGCCGCGCTGCTGCACGCATCGGCAGTCTGCTCGGGCGGAGTGGGGTCCTCGTCGCCCACGAAAAAATCGGGCAGGGCGAGCGTGTGCCGATCGGCATCGCCCATGTCCTGATCGTGGATGAAGAAGTCCTTGAGGGTGAGCGTGCGCAGGCCGGGTTGGGCCAGACAGCGCACAAGCACCACGGTGAGTTCCGTGATCTCGCGGGTGTCGTGCGGCGTCAGCCCCATGAACGACACGGTCAGCGCACCCCAGGTGGGCACATGCCCGCCGGTGAGGCTGCGCCGCAGGGCCTCCATGAAGGGACCGAAATCCTCCAGCACGATCCCGTCCAGTGGCTTGTCCAGCAGCACGCCGGCAAGCCGGAGAGCCGCAGGGCCCTGGTGGTCCATGGGGCCGGGCCCGCTGCCGCCGGTGCCCAGCGCCAGCCGGCGGAGCGATCCGAGTGCTTCGATCAGGTCCGCCAGGCCGGGGTCCAGCAGGCACTCGATGTCGTCGCTGCAGTGGAGCGAGGTCAGCGCCGAGGGCGTGGTCCGGACCGCCTGCACCACGCTGGCCAGCTGGTCGCTGCTGAGCTCCAGATCGGTCAGGGACAGGGTGTGCAGTGTCGGGTGGGTGAACAGGGTGGTCAGTGCCTCGACCGGTACCTGGTCCGGCAGCGAGCCGCTCAGCTCGATGGGGGGCGAGGGCATGTCGTCCGGCAGGGCATCGACCAGTGTGCAGACCGTCTCGACCCGGGTCGAGGCGTCCATGTGCATGCGCAGGGGCAGCTCAGGTCTCACCGCCAGAAAGAAGCACAGGGACTCGTCGTCCCCCGCCTGCAGGGCTGCATGCCGGGCTGCCGTGATGACCTCGTCGGGGGTGTCGTCCGTGATGAAGTCCTCCAGGGAGGTCCCCGGCGGCTGCAGTGCGGTGGACACGGTGGCTGTGGCGTGGTCGGGTGACCGTTGCGGGGATGGTGTGAGCGCGGAGGACGTGCGTTTCATGCGGGCGTTCCTATCGAGGGGGCAGCGGAAGGGCCGGAGCCCGTGGGTACGCAGGGCGGGGCCGCCTGTTCCGTGGCCGCCGAAACCTTGACGAATTGGTCACGACTCAACACCCGTCCGGCGCGCCGTGATGGGGGGCAACGCCGGGGTCGGCCGTCGTCCGCCCGCACAGCGTCCGATCTGGCCGTTTTCCCCCTGCTTTTCCCGCGATCGCCAACCCTCAAGATTTTCACAATCGCTGCATGAACGCTCTCGAGCCCCTGCAGCAATGGTTCCGCCGCAATGCCGGCTGGGCCGGTGGCCTGGCCGCCCCCATGCTGGTGATCACCATCCTGTCCATGATGGTGCTGCCCCTGCCGCCCTGGCTGCTGGACACCTTCTTCACCCTCAACATCGCGCTCGCCCTGATCGTGATGATGGTGGCCGCCTACATGAAGCGGCCGCTGGACTTCTCGGTGTTTCCCACGGTGCTGCTGCTCACCACGCTGCTGCGCCTGTCGCTCAACGTGGCCTCCACCCGGGTGGTGCTGCTCGAAGGCCACACCGGCCCGGGCGCCGCCGGCGCGGTGATCGAGGCCTTCGGCCACTTCCTCATCGGGGGCAACTTCGCGGTCGGTTTCGTGGTGTTCATCATCCTGGTGGTGATCAACTTCGTGGTGATCACCAAGGGCTCGGAGCGCATTGCCGAGGTGTCGGCCCGCTTCACCCTGGACGCCATGCCCGGCAAGCAGATGGCCATCGATGCCGACCTGGGCGCCGGCCTGATCGACGAGAAGGAGGCCAAGCGCCGCCGCGCCGAGGTGGGCGAGGAGGCCGAGTTCTTCGGCTCCATGGACGGTGCCTCCAAGTTCGTGCGCGGCGATGCGATCGCCGGCATCCTGATCCTGATCATCAACATCGTCGGCGGCCTGATCATCGGCATGGTCCAGCACAACCTGTCGGCCGGCCAGGCCGCCGACAGCTACATCCTGCTGGCCGTGGGCGACGCGCTGGTGGCCCAGATTCCCTCCCTGCTGATCTCGGTGGCCGCCGCCATGGTGGTGTCGCGCGTGGGCAAGGACGAAGACCTGGGTGCCCAGGTGGTGGAACAGATGTTCCTGTCCACCCGGGTGCTGGGCGTGACCGCCGGCGTGCTGTTCCTGCTCGGTGTGATTCCCGGCATGCCGCATGTGTTCTTCCTGGCCTTCGCCGCGCTCACCGGTGGCCTGGCCTGGTGGCGCCACCAGCAGTCGCTCAAGCCGGTGGCCGATGACACCCCGGCCGCCCCGGCCCCCGACGGCGAAGCCACCTGGGACGACCTGCAGCCCATCGACCTGCTGGGCCTGGAACTCGGTTACCGCCTGATCGCCCTGGTGGACAAGACCCGCTCGGGCGACCTGCTGACCCGCATCAAGGGTGTGCGCAAGAAATTCGCCCAGGACGTGGGCTTCCTCCCCCCGCCGGTGCATGTGCGCGACAACCTGGAGCTGCACCCCAGCGCCTACCGCATCACCCTGCGCGGCGTGGTGGTGGGCCAGGGCGAGGTGTTCCCCGGCATGTTCCTGGCCATCGATCCGGGCGGCATCGGCACCCCGCTGATCGGCACCCCCACCACCGACCCCGCCTTCGGCCTGCCCGCGCACTGGATCGACGAGAAGCAGAAGGAGAGCGCGCAAATGGCCGGTTTTACGGTCGTTGATTCCGAGACCGTGCTGGCCACCCATCTCTCACACTTGATGCAAGTCCAGGCCGCGCGGTTGCTCAGCCGGACCGAGACCCAGGACCTGGTCGAACACGTGACCCGCCTGGCCCCCAAGCTCATCGAAGAAGTCGTCCCCAAAATGATCCCGGTCGCCACCTTCCAGAAAGTCCTGCAGCTGCTGCTGGAAGAAGGGGTGCATGTGCGCGACATCCGCACCATCATCGAGGCGATCGCCGAACACGCCCCCAGCGTCACCGACCCGGCCGAACTGGCCCGCCGCGTGCGCCTGGCCCTGGCCCCGGCCATCGTCCAGCAGATCTACGGCCCGGTGAAGGAACTGGAAGTGATCGCCATCGAGCCCGGCCTGGAGCGGCTGCTGATGCAGGCCCTCACCGGCCAGGGCGGCGCCGCGCTGGACCCCGGTGTGGCCGAGATGCTGAGCAAATCCGCCACCGACATCGCCATCCGGCAGGAAGAAAAGGGCGTGCCCGCCTGCCTGCTGGTGCCCGACGCCATCCGCACCGCCATGGCCCGCCTGCTGCGCCGCGCAGCACCTCGACTGCAGGTGCTGGCGCATGGCGAGATTCCTGAAACCCACCTGATCCGCATCGGCCCGATTCTTGGAGAGCTTGCAGCATGAACATCCAGCGATTCCTTGCCCCCACCTCGCGTGAAGCCATGTCCAAGGCCCGCCGGGCCCTGGGCGACAGCGCGGTGATCCTGTCCTCCCGCAACACCGCCGAGGGTTTTGAAGTGATGGCCGCGGCCGAAGAAAGCCTGGCCACCCTGACCGGCGCCGCCCGCGGCCTGCCGCAGCCGGCGGCCCAGCCGGTGGTGCAGCCCGCCCCGCAGGCCCGCAGCGCCGCCCCCGCCAGCCAGTCGGTCGAGAGCGACACCGAAGCCCTGGCCATGAGCACCCTGTCGTTCCAGGACTATGTGCGCGAACGCATGCTGCGCAAGCGCCGCGAGGAAATGGGCGCCGCCGCCGCCCCGGTGCAGGACGCCGCCCGCCCCGCCGAGCGCGCCGCAGCGCAGCCGGTGGCCCGCCCGGTGGCCCAGCCCGCCGCCCCCGCCATCCCGGTGCAGCGCTTCAACGCCCCCAGCGGTCCCATCACCATGGCGCCCGCCCCGCAGCCGATCCGCACCCGCGAAGAAGCGGCCTGGGCCCATTCCGAGCCGGCCCGCTTCCCCAAGGACGAGAACAACCGCATGGCGGTCGAGATCTCGGCCCTGCGCGAAATGATCGAGGAGCGCTTCAACACCCTGGCCTGGATTGGATCCTCGCGCCAGAACCCGATCCAGTCGCAGCTGATGCACAAGCTCATCCGCGCTGGCTACTCGCCCTCCATGGCCCGTGCCGTGCTGGAGCGCGTGCCCACCGAAGCCGGCCCGGCCGAAGCGGTGCGCTGGGTGATGGACGTGCTGACCCGCAACCTCAAGGTGGCAGCGCCGGGCGCCGGCCTGGTGGAAGAGGGCGGTGTGGTGGCCCTGATCGGCGCCACCGGCGTGGGCAAGACCACCACCGCCGCCAAGATGGCCGCCCAGTGCGTCAAGCAGTACGGCGCCGGCAGCGTGGGCCTGATCACCCTGGACACCTACCGCGTCTCCGGTTACGAGCAGCTGCGCACCTATGGCCGCATGCTTGGCGTGGTGGCCCACCTGGCCCACGACCGCGCGGCCCTGAAGGACCTGCTCAACCTGCTCTCGGGCAAGCGCCTGGTCATCATCGACACCGCCGGCCTGGGCCAGCGCGACCAGCGCATCCAGGACATGCTCGACGTGCTCGACCAGCCCGGCATCAAGAAGGTCATGGTGCTCAACGCCGGTGCCCACGGCGACACGCTGGACGAGGTCATGGCCTCGTTCAAGGTCGGCGGCCTGCACGGTGTGGTGATGTCCAAGGTGGACGAAGCCGCCAAGCTCGGCCCGGTGCTCGATGCCCTGATCCGCCACCAGGCGGTGCTGCGCGGCGTGGCCAACGGCCAGCGCGTGCCCGAAGACTGGCAGAACCCCGACGCCGCCGCCCTGGTCCGCCTGTCCATGGGCGCGCAGACCAAGGCCGCCCACGACCCGGTGCCCGACGACCTGGGTTACTACTTTGCCCAGGCCAACAACGCGGCCGGCATCCAGCTCGGAGGCGTCCGTGTTTGAGCCCGGCACCCACCAGGCGGCCGGCCTGCAGGGCGCAGCCCTGTCGGGCAGTGCCCTGCTGATGCCGCTGGCCAGCAGCGCCCGCCCGGCCCAGTCGTACGACTGGCTGTGCGAAGTCGCTGCCCGCCTGAGCGCTGCCGGCCATGCCGTGGCCGTGCTGGACGCCACCGCCGCCGAACAACCCGCCCTGCACCGCACCGGTGGCAGCCGCGATCTGCCCCTGGGCCTGCTGCGGGCCCTCATCGATCCCTCGGTGGTGCAGCTCGAGCGCCCGCTGGACGACGCCGAATGGCTGGTGCTGCCGGCTGCCCTGGGCCTGGAACGGCTGCTCGACACCGCCCGTGCCGGCGGTCCGCGCGCCGCGCTCTCCCGGCTGCTGGCCCCGTTTGCCGCCGACGTGGTGGTGCTGCTGTTCGCGCCTGCGGCCGCCCTGGGCGAGCTGCTGTGCGACACCGGCGCCCACGCCATGGTGCCGGTGGTCGGCCCGGCCCAGGCCGGCCTGGACACCTACGCCGCCGCCAAGCTGCTGCACTTTGCCGGCCTGCAGCCGGTGCTGTGCCCGCTGCAGCAGGACCCAGCCGGCGAGCGCACCACCCTCACCGTGACCGACTGCGCCCGCCGCCACCTGAATGTGGAGTGGTCGGTCTGGAGCGCCGAATCCTGGGTGGCCCGCATTCCGGTGGTGGCCCAGGTGGCACCGAGCCCTGCCCACCCGAACGCCCCTGCCGCAGAGCCCGCCCATGCGCGCGGACCCGGCCGTTTTCTCTGGAGCTGACGATGTACACCGCCAAAGGCACGCTCAACCGCGACGCCCAGCTGCGCCAATACGCCCCGCTGGTGCGCCGCCTGGCCCACCACATGATCGCCAAGCTGCCGCCCAGTGTGGAGCTCGACGATCTGATCCAGGTCGGCATGATCGGCCTGACCGAAGCCATTGCCCGCTTCGAGCCCTCGCAGGGCGTGCAGTTCGAGACCTTCGCCAGCCAGCGCATCCGCGGCGCCATGCTCGACGAGCTGCGCGACGGCGACTGGATGTCGCGCGGTTCGCGCAAGAGCCAGAAGGACATCGAACAGGCGGTCAACCGGCTGCAGCAGAAGCTGCACCGCTCCCCCATGGAGAGCGAGATCGCCCAGGAAATGGGCATGAGCCTGGCCGACTACCAGAGCCTGCTGGCCAAGGTGCGCGGCACCCAGCTGGTGTACCTGGAAGACATCAGCGGCGGCTCGGACGACGACGACAGTTTCCTGGACCGCCACATGGGCGAGACCGAGGTCGACCCCTCGGCCGTGCTGCAGGACCAGCGCATGCGCATGGCCCTGGTGGCCGCCATCAAGGGCCTGCCCGAGCGCGAGCAGCAGATCATGTCGATGTACTACGAGCATGACATGAACCTCAAGGAAATCGCCGCCGTGCTGGGCGTGACCGAATCGCGCATCTGCCAGCTGCACAGCCAGTCCATTGCCCGGCTGCGGGCCAAGCTGCGCGAGCATTGACCGAAGCCCCGCAGCGCGGCGCCTTGCCGGGCTTCAGCCAGCCTTCGGGTTCGGGAATAGCACCTCGCCCTGCGCCAGGGCATTTTTCATGCGGACGATCGATTCGCGGATGTGTGCCTTGCGGCGGGCCGAAAGGCCCTTGTCGGGCAACGACATCAACGCCTCAAGACCCGTGAGTTGCTCCTGGACGGCATTCAGGAAGCGCCGTGCGGTCCGCACGTCGTCTGCCGTGGCGGCACCCTTGGCGGGAACGGGAAACTCGGCGGCGTCGCTGCGCAGGGCGCTGATCCGGCTTTCGATCGCTTCCTTCAGACAAGGCCCGCCGAACCCGTTGTGGTCGAGCAGCTGGCTTCGCTCGTGGCGGTTGTGGCGCTGCTTTGGCAGCGACATGTCCAGAAGGGTCTTGACCCCTTCAAAGCGGAGATCCGTGTCCAGAAACTCCGCGTCCATCACACCCATCCGTTCCACTGGCCGGTGCCGCCACAGCTGCCTGGCGAAGGTCTGCCGGGCATCGGCGACCAGGTCCGTCCGGGGCCGGGCATCAAGAGGTGTCTGCGCGTCGCGCCGCAACGATCGGGCCATGCGGCGGATGCTGTTTCCAATGGGGTTCATGGGGGCTCCCGGGGTGGATGTCCCGAAGGACGATCCCGATGGGTAACCCTTCCCAGCCGGATGTTGCATGGGTCCGTCAGACCCTGGGACAGCCGATCTCCGATCGCTGTCCGCGCGCCTGTCAGGCGCTGAGGTAGCCCCGGCGGGGGCTCACGCTGCCCTGGCCGGTGCGGCCGTAGACCGGCGTGGACACGGCCTCGGGGATCAGGCTGCCCAGGGCGCGCTGGCTCTGGGCCTGGGCGCGCAGCACGGCCTGGCGCAGCATGGCAAAGCGCTGGGCGGCGGCGGGCAGGTCACGGACCAGCGTGCTGCCTGCGGCCTGGAATTCGGCGGTGCGGGGGGCGTGGTTCAGGATGGCCTGCACCTGGGCGCTGGCGGTTTCCACGGCCGGCGCATCGCCGACCATGAGGGATTTTTCGAGCGCGTCCAGTGCGCCCTGCAGTTGCAGGATCCAGGGGTGGGACAGGGCAGCTGCGGGCATGGGCATCACTCCTTGGATCAGGCGCTGCGGGCGCCGTTGAGCATTTCGGCGGCGTTGGCCAGCATCTTGTCGGCAATGGCTTCGGCGTTCACCTGGAACGAGCCATTGGCAATGGCCTGCTTCATGGCCTCGACCTTCTCGGCGTTGAACACGTCGCTGCTGCCCGAACCGGTGGCCGAGAGCGACTGGGTGGCGCTGGACAGCGTCACCTGCACACCGGCCTGCGGCTTGGCGGCCGCAGCCGACGACGCCGCGCCGGCCGCAGCGGCTTCGCCCGCCGTGGTGGGCGTTGCCTTGTTGGGGCCGCCAGCCACCGAGCCGATGTAGGAATCCGGGGTTGATTCGATCTTCATGTCACGCTCCACACCCCCTGTTCGGGGGCTCTGTGCAGGAACTATCGTCTGTCCGGGCGGGAACTTGAGGCCTTTTGCCGAGGTTTTTTTGAAGGGGACGCCGACGGGTCGCCCCGAACGACGGAAGCGACCCTTGGAGTGACTGTAGATGCCCCGGCGCGGGGGCAATCCGGCGAACAACCGGGGCAAAACCGGCCAGTTGCGGGTTTTGCCGCCGCCGGGCGGCGGTTACAGGTCGATGCTGACCGTCTGGTCCGGCCGCACCGTGCCGGTGACCACCCGGCCGTTGGGCAGGCGCACCCGGGCAGGTTCGCCCACCCGGGCAGCGGCCACCGCCTGGCCCACCACCGAAATGGAGAAGCCGGCGCCGCCGCTGCTGACCTTGACCTGGGCCCCGGCCTCGAAGGCCTGCGGAGCCCGCACCATGTTCTCGCGCAGCGGCTGACCGGCCTGCAGCGGATAGGCCGCCTGGTGGCCGATCCAGCGCTGGGGGGTGGCCAGAACCGGCGAGGGGTGGGCGGCCCAGTCCACCTCGGTCTGTTCGGCATGGTCCGCGTTCAGGGTTTCGCCGGCCGGCACGTTGGACTTCATCACCCAGGCCGGTCCCCAGGCCTTGACCGTGACCGGCACGAATACGTTCCAGCGGCTGATGCCGTCCACACAGCGAAGGCCGACCTTGCTGCGGCCCCACAGCCGGGTGCCGGGGGGCAGGTAGGGTTCGATGGCGCCGCAGGGGGCCAGGCGCAGGCGGCTGTCGAGCTGGCCCATGACGACTTCCGGGCGCAGCTTCACGCCGGCTTCGCCGCCGATGGACTGGCCGAGCGCCGGTTGCAGGAAGTCCCTGGCCATCTGCTCCAGGCCGTTGTTGGGGCCGGGCGATGGGGCGTTCGGCGGGCTCTGGGCCCAGGACAGGGGCGCCAGCACCAGGGCGGCGGTGGACAGGCAGCGGGCGAAGGACGGACCGGATTTCATGCCTGCACTGTAGGTCCGGACCGTGCGGGCCAAAGGCTGGAAAAGCGCCCACATCACCGGCCGGTTCTGCGCCGGGACGGCGGTGTATTCCGTGTGTGCTGGATGGGTGATGTTCTGGTCTGGATTCAATCTTTGGGTCGGTGACAAAGCCAGGAGTCCCCTGCGCCTCACCATTCCAGCCCCTCCAGCGCGTCGGCGCAGCCTGTCGGTTGCTCCTGGTTCCAACGAAACCGCCAGGTCGCCACGGTCGCGCCTGCTGCCAACCGTACAGAAGCGGGCTGCACACGTCAGGCTGTGAACTGAACGGCAGAAACAGAGGGGCAACACCCCCTTTGTTCGGGGGATTGGCCACCCTCAAGAATTCCCACAATCACCTCGAACCCCCGCCCGTGCGCCTGCCGGGTGGGCCCGATACCCACCGTTTCGAGGTGACCATGCTGGAACAGATGACCGCCCGCCTGGACTTCCATGCGAATTCGCTGGTCCTGCGCGCACAACGCCAGCAAGTGCTGGCCAGCAACATCGCCAACGCCGACACGCCCGGCTACAAGGCGCGCGATTTCGACTTCGCCCAGGCGCTGCGCAACGTCTCGGGCGCACCCGCACGCGGCGACGTGGCCCTGACCGACGCCCGCCACATCCGCAGCGGCACCGCCGATCCGCGCGATCCCAAGCTGGGCTATTCGGTGCAGAGCCAGCCCAGCCAGGACGGCAACACGGTGGACCTGGACCGCGAGCGCGCAGCGTTCGTGGACAACAGCATCCGCTACGAGTCCACGCTGCGCTTCATCAACGGGCATGTGAAGACCATGCTCAGCGCCATCACCGGCCAGTAAGGAGGCACACCATGTCCATGTTCGGCATCTTCAATGTCTCGGGCAGCGCGATCAGTTCGCAGGCCCAGCGGCTCAACGTGGTGGCCAGCAACCTGGCCAACGCGGACGCGGTGGCCGGCCCCGATGGCAAGGCCTACAAGGCGCGCCAGGTGGTGTTCCAGTCGCTCGACATGGGGGGCAAGGCCAACGCCGGCGTGAAGGTGCGCGACATCACCGAGAACGAGGCCCCGGGCCGCCGTGAACACAACCCCACGCATCCCAGTGCGGATGCCGAGGGCTACGTGACCCACTCCAACGTGAATCCGGTGGAAGAGATGGTCAACATGATTTCGGCCTCGCGTTCGTACCAGAACAACGTCGAGGTGATGAACACCGCCAAGTCCCTGCTGCTCAAGACGCTGCAGATGGGCAGTTGAGGAGAAACACCATGATGCTGGCCCAACCCCTGGACCTCACCAACCTCGGATCTGCCGTGGGCAGTTCCACCGCCAAGGCGGCCACGGCACAGACCGATGCCGCGGCCACCCAGGACCGGTTCCTCAAGCTGCTGGTCGCGCAGCTCAACAACCAGGATCCGATGAACCCGATGGACAACGCGCAAATGACGACGCAGATGACGCAGATCAACACGGTCAGCGGCATCCAGCAGCTCAACGAGACGCTCAAGGGCATGGCCAGCCAGTTCGGGCTGATGCAGTCGCTGCAGGGCACCTCGCTCATCGGCCGCGAGGCGCTGGTGACCGGCACCCAGTTCGGCTTCGACGGCAATGTGGGCAAGGCGGCCTTCCGCATCGATGCCCCGGCGTCCTCGGTGCAGGTGGATGTGCTGGACAAGGCGGGCGGCGTGATCGACACGCTGGACTTCGGTGCGCTCACCGCCGGCCAGCACTCCTTCAACTGGAACGGCACCGGCACCGACCCGACCCGTGTGGCCGGCTTCAAGGTGCGCGCCGCCAATGGCGGCCAGCCGGTCAATGCCACCAGCTACAGCCGTCTGACCGTCACGGCCACCGGCATGACCAACGGCGCCATGAGCCTGCAGCTGCAGGACGGCCGCAGCCTGGCGTACGACCAGGTCAGCAGCTTCATGTGACGCCCCGCCACCCCCCGCTTCATCTTCAAAGGACACTCCCATGGCATTCCAGCAAGGACTCTCCGGCCTGAACAGTGCGAGCAAGAACCTCGACGTCATCGGCCACAACATCGCCAACGGCAACACGGTGGGCATGAAGGCCTCGCGCGCCGAGTTCGGCGAGCTCTATGCCAGCTCGGTCAATGCGGCCGGTGGCGTGAACTCCGGCATCGGCGTGGCGCTGACCGCCGTGACCCAGCAGTTCACCCAGGGCAACATCACGGTGACCGGCAGCGACCTGGACGTGGCCATCAACGGCTCGGGCTTCTTCGAGCTGACCATGCCCAACGGCAGCACCGCCTACAGCCGGGCCGGCCAGTTCAAGCTGGACCGCGATGGCGGCATCGTCACCAACATGGGCGCCCAACTCATGGGCTATCCCACCGACGAGGCCGGCAACCGGCTGAGCTTCGAGACCGGCCCGCTGACCCTGCCCACCGGCGGCCCGATCCCGGCCCGCCAGACCGCCGGCATCACGGCCGAGTTCAACCTGGACGCGCGTGCCGCGGTCTACAACGCCGCCACCAACACGCCGCCGCTGTCCACCTACGGCACCTCGCTGATCGGCTACGACGCGCAGGGCATCGAGGTGCCGGTGTCCATGGCCTTCACCAAGACCGGCAACAACGCCTGGCGCATCTACACCAGCGGCGACGGCACCCCGCCCGATGCCGCCACCAGCCCCTTCATCGACGTCACCTTCAACGCCGACGGCACCTTCAACACCGTCACGCCCGATCCGGCCACGGTGGCCATGACCTCGCCCAACGGCACCTTCAATGCCACGCTGAACCTGGAGGAGATCACCCAGTTCGGCACCAGCTTCGCGGTGACCAACCTCACCCAGGACGGCTACCAGCCGGGCCAGTTCATCGGCCTGAAGATCGGCGAGAACGGCGTGGTCACCGGCCAGTACTCCAACGGCCAGACCCGCGCTGCCGGCCAGGTGGCGCTGGTGAACTTCCGCAATGCCCAGGGCCTGCAGCCCACCGGCGGCGGCAACTGGCAGGCCACCTTCGCGTCCGGCGAGGCGCTGCACGGCGAGCCGGGCACCGGCAACTTCGGCGCCCTGCGTTCGGGTGCGCTGGAGGACTCGAACGTCGACATCACCGCCGAGCTGGTCAACATGATGACCGCCCAGCGCGCCTACCAGGCCAACGCCCAGACCATCAAGACGCAGGACCAGGTGCTGACCACCCTGCTCAACATGCGTTGAACCCCGGCCTGAGCCACTGACCCGCAGGAGTCCCCATGGACCGCATGATCTACACCGCCATGACCGGCGCCAGTGCGGCCCAGTACCGGCAGCAGGTGCTGGCCAACAACCTGGCCAACGTGTCCACGCCCGGCTTCCGGGCCGAGATGTCCACCTTCCGCGCCGTGCCCATCCGCGGCGATGGCGCCAGCACCCGGGTGTTCGCGGTGGAGGCCACGGCGACCCATTCCGACCTGCCGGGCAGCGTGAGCCAGACCGGCCGCAACCTGGATGTGGCCGCGCGCGGCAACGCCTACTTTGCGGTGCAGGGGCTGGACGGCACCGAGGCCTACACCCGCGCCGGCTCGCTGGAGGTCAACCCCGAAGGCACGCTGGTGGGCGCCTCGGGCCTGCCCATGCTCAGCGACGGCGGGACCATCACCATTCCGGCCAATGCCCGGGTCGACATCGCCGCCGACGGCTCGGTGAGTGCCCGGGTGGGCAACGAGCCGGGCCAGGTGGTGGGCCGCCTGAAGATGGTGGTGCCCGATGCCGACAACCCAATCCGGCGCAGCGAGGACGGCCTGTTCCGCACCCCGGGCGGCGATCCGCTGCCGGCCAGCGACGTGGCCCGCCTGCAGGACGGGGCCCTCGAAGGCTCCAACGTGAACCCCATTGAAGCCATGGTCGGGATGATCGCCGTGGCCCGCCAGTTCGAGGTGCAGATGCGCATGCTGCAGAACGGCGAGAAGAACGACCAGACCGCCAGCCAGCTGCTGAGCCTCAACGGATAAAGGACACCGCCATGATCAATTCCCTGCTGATTTCCAAGACCGGCATGACCGCGCAGCAGACCCAGCTCGACGTCATCTCGAACAACCTGGCCAACGTCTCCACCAACGGCTTCAAGCGGTCCAACGCCGTCTTCGAAGACCTCATGTACCAGAACCTGCGGCAGGTGGGCGCCAACGCGGACCAGCAGGCCGAGCTGCCCACCGGTCTGCAGATCGGTCTGGGCGTGCGCACCGTGGCCACCTCGCGCTCGTTCACCCAGGGCAGCCTGCAGCAGTCGGGCAACGCGCTGGACGTGGCCATCAATGGCCAGGGCTTCTTCCAGGTGCAGATGCCCGACGGCACCACCGCCTACACCCGCGACGGCTCGTTCCAGCTCAATGCCCAGGGCCAGCTGGTCACCAACAGCGGCTATCCGCTGAGCGCCGGCATCACGCTGCCGGCCGACACCACCAGCATCACCATCTCGGGCGACGGCATCGTCAGCGCCAAGCTGCCCGGCACCACCGCGCCGGCCCAGGTGGGCGTGCTGGAGCTGGCCAACTTCATCAACCCGGCCGGTCTGGAGCCGCTGGGCCAGAACCTCTACCGCGAAAGCGTGGCCTCGGGCAACCCCATCAACGGCAACCCGGGCACCGCCGGCATGGGCAACCTGATGCAGGGCTTCAATGAAGCCTCCAACGTGAACGTGGTTCAGGAGCTGGTGTCCATGATCCAGACCCAGCGTGCCTACGAGATGAACTCCAAGGCCATCCAGACGTCCGACCAGATGCTGCAGCGCCTGAGCCAGCTCTGATCCATCCTGCCGAGGTACCTCATGCAACGCATCGCTCTTGTGCTCTGTGCCACCGCCCTGCTGGCCGGCTGCGAAACCATGCAACCCAAGGTGGACGTTGCGCCCACCAGGCCGGTGGAATATGCCCAGACGCCGCAGGCCCAGGGCGTGCCCAGCGGCAGCCTGTTCCGGCCCGCCACCTACCGGCCGGGTTTCGAGGATGCGCGGGCCCGTCTGCCGGGCGACATCGTGACCATCCAGATCACCGAGCGGGTGACGGCCAGCCAGAACTCGTCGGCCTCGATCGACCGCAGCGCGGATGTGTCGGCCGGCATCACCGCCTTCCCGTTCCTCAAGGGCGCCACGCTGGGCAAGCTGGACGTGGGTGCCCAGTCGGAGAACAGCTTCTCCGGCGACGGCAAGAACCAGGCCAACAACACCTTCAACGGCTCCATCACCGCCACGGTGCAGGAAGTGCTGCCCAACGGCCACCTGCTGGTGGTGGGCGAGAAGCAGATCGGCGTGAATGCCAACGTGGACGTGATGCGCTTCTCCGGCACCATCGATCCGCGCACCATCCGCCCGGGCAATGTGGTGGCCTCCACCCAGGTGGCCAATGCCCGCATCGAGTCGCGCAATCGCGGCGCGCAGGGCGACGCCATGGTAATTGGCTGGTTGGCGCGGTTCTTTTTGAGCGTTATCCCGTTCTGATCCCTGCCCACAATGGGGCTGTCTTCCATCGGGTGTACTGAGATGAATATCGTCCCTCTGCTGCAGAACTTGAGCCGATCTTTCGCGCTGGTGGTGCTCGCCGCCACCGCCGTGGCCACGGCCCTGCCTGCCGCAGCGCAGTCGATCCGGGTCAAGGAAATCGCCGCCGTGCAGGGCGTGCGCACCAACCAGCTGACCGGCTACGGCCTGGTGGTCGGCCTGGACGGCACCGGCGACCAGACCACCCAGATGCCCTACACCAGCCAGGGCATGGCCAACTACCTGCAGCAGCTGGGCCTGACCCTGCCGCCGGGCGTCAATCCCCAGTTCAAGAACATCGCGGCAGTACTGGTCACCGCCGAGCTTCCTGCCTTCGCGCAGCCGGGCCAGGCCATCGACGTGACCGTGTCCTCCATGGGCAATGCCAAGTCGCTGCGCGGCGGCACCCTGATCGCCACCCCGCTCAAGGGCGCCGACGGCGAAATCTATGCGCTGGCCCAGGGCAACCTGCTGGTGGGCGGCGCCGGCGCCTCGGCCGGCGGCAGCAAGGTGCAGATCAACCACCTGAGCGCCGGCCGCATCCCGGGCGGCGGTCAGGTCGAGCGGGCGGTGGCCACGCCGTTCGCGCTCGGCGAGACCATCGACCTGGGCCTTCAGAGCAACGACTTCACCACCGCCAGCCGCGTCACCGACGCCATCAACAAGGCCTTCGGTGCCGGCACCGCCAGCGCGGTGGACGGCCGCGTGGTGCGCCTGCGTGCACCGGCCGACCCGAACAGCCGCGTGGCCTTCCTGGCCCGGGTGGAAGACGTGCGCCTGGACGCCGCCATTCCCACCGCCAAGGTGGTCATCAACTCGCGCACCGGCTCCATCGCCATGAACCAGGCCGTCACCCTGGGCCCGTGCGCCGTGGCCCACGGCAACCTGTCGGTGAGCATCAGCTCCACCCCGGTCATCAGCCAGCCCAACCCGCTGTCCAACGGGCAGACGGTGGTCGCCGAGCAGGCCAACATCCAGATCAGCCAGGACAAGGGTTCGCTGATCCAGATGGGGCCGGCCGCCCAGTTGTCCGACGTGGTCAAGGCGCTCAACAGCCTGGGCGCCACGCCGCAGGACCTGCTGGCCATCCTGCAGGCGATCAAGGCCTCGGGTGCGCTCAATGCCGAGCTGGAGGTGATCTGATGCACACCAGCCCGCTCATGCCCTCCGGCCTGGCGGCCGACCCCACCGCGCTCGGTGGCCTGAAGGCGCTGGCGGGACAGGGGCAGGACCGCGCCGCCCTGAAGGAGGCGGCCAAGCAGTTCGAGTCGCTGTTCATGCGCGAGCTCATCAAGAGCATGCGCGAGGCGACCCAGAAGTCCGGCATGATGGACAGCGAAGGCGAGAACCTCGGCACCGACCTGCTGGACCAGCAGCTCGCAGTGAGCCTGGCCGGCATGCCCGGTGGCCTGTCGGAAGCGATCGAGCGGCAGCTCGGCCGGCAGATGCAGGGTGCACAGGCAGCACCGTCCGTGCCCAGCACGGTCGACAAGGTCGGCGGCGGTCCGCGCCAGGCCGACTTCGTGAGCCGTCACAGCGCGGCAGCCGCCCAGGTGGAGCGCGAGGCCGGCATTCCGGCTGGCTTCATGATCGGCCAGGCCGGCCACGAAACCGGCTGGGGCCGCAGCGAGATCCGCCATGCCGACGGCTCACCGTCCTTCAACCTGTTCGGCATCAAGGCCGGCCCGGGATGGAAGGGCAAGGTGGCCGAGATCACCACCACCGAATACATCAACGGCGAGCCGCGCAAGGTCAAGGCCAAGTTTCGGGCCTACGACAGCTACGCCGACTCCTTCCGCGACTACGCCCGCCTGATCGGCAACAGCCCGCGCTACGAAGAAGCCATGGCCCAGCGCCACTCGGTGCAGGGCTTTGCCACGGCCCTGCAGCGCGGCGGCTACGCGACCGACCCGGCCTACGCCGCCAAGCTCAGCCGGGCCATCAACACCACGCTGAGCCTGCAGCGCGCCCAGGCCTGAGCCCACCGGCACCCGCGAGACCATCATGTCCTCCCTCAACATCGCCACCCGCGCGCTCAATGCCAACCTGGCGGCCCTGCAGGTCATCGGCCACAACATTGCCAACGTCAACACCGAGGGCTACTCGCGCCAGAACATCCAGCTGCAGAGCTCGGGCTACCAGGCCATGGGCAGCGGCTTCTTCGGCAAGGGCGTGGAGATCGCCACGGTGGAGCGCACCCACAGCGCCTACCTCACCAGCGAGGCGCGGGCCACCAGCTCCACGGCGGCCGCCGACAGCGTGCGCCTGGCCCGTCTGCAGCAGCTCGAATCGGCCTTCCCCATGGGCGAGAACGGCCTGGGCACGGCCCTCAACAGCATGCTCAATGCCTGGAACGACGTGACCTCGGCGCCCAGCAACCTGACCGCCCGGGTGGTGACCATTGCCCGCGCCGACGAATTCGCCAGCCGCCTGCGCAACACCGCCGGCCAGCTCGACCTGCTCAAGCAGGGTACCGAGCTGCAGGTGCAGACCACGGTGGATTCGGTCAACCGGCTGGCCAAGGACCTGGCGGCGGTCAACCAGCGCATCATCGAGAACGCCGGTGGTGCCCACACCCCCAACGACCTGCTCGATTCGCGCGACCAGCTGCTGGCCCAGATGAGCAAGCTGGTGAAGATCGCCACCGTGCCGGGCGAGAGCGGCACGGTCAATGTGTTCGTGGGCGGCAGCCAGCCCCTGGTGCTGGGTGCGCAGCCGGCGCAGCTCGCCGTCACCCGCGACCCGGTGGACACCTCGCGCATCCAGGTGTCGTTCAAGCAGGGCAACACCGAGACGGACCTCAGCCTGGCCGCCCTGGGCGGCGGCGAACTGGCCGGCATGGTGCGCTTCCTGAATGAAGACCTGGCGGCAGCGCAGAACCAGATCGGCCGCATGGCCCTGGCCACCGCCACCATCGTCAACAGCCAGCATGCCCTGGGCGTGGACCTCACCGGTCAGCCTGGCCAGCCCTTTTTTGCACCCACCCCGCCGATCGCGGCCATCGCCGCGCCGGCCAACACCGGCACCGCGGCCTTCAGCGTGACCGTCACCGACCCCACGGCGCTCAAGGCCTCCGATTACGACATCCGCGCCGAGGCCGGCGGCCTGCGCATCGTGCGCCTGTCCGACAACACCACGACCCCGCCGCTCGGCAACCCGCCGCTGGCCACCGCTGCGCTGCCTCTGGAGGTGGACGGCCTGACCTTCACCCTGGACAGCGGTGCGCTGGGGGCCAACGACCGTTTCCGGGCCCGCCCCTTCGAGGGGGCCGCGCGCAACATCCAGGTGGCCATCGGCGCACCCGACAAGCTGGCCGCCGCCAGCCCGGTGGCGGTGACACCCGGCACCACCAACAGCGGCAGTCTGGCGGTGGAGAGCCTGTATGCCACCGCGGCCGATGCCAACCTCACCAGCCCGGTCACCATCACCTTCGGCGCCGCCGGCACCTACACCCTGAGCGGCGCCAGCATCACCAACCCGGCCACGGTCTACAACTACGCGCCCGGCGAGTCCATTCAGGTCAATGGCTGGAGCCTGACCCTGCGCGGCGCCCCCACCGCCGGCGACACCTTTGCGGTGCAGGCATCGCCGGCCAACGGCCTGGCCCAGAACGCCGGCAATGCCAGCGCCGTGCTGGCCCTGCGCGACCTGGCCACCTTCGACGGCGTGTCGCTGGCCGACGGCTACGTCAGCCTGTTCTCCGACATCGGCACCCGGGTGCAGGGCGCCCAGTTCGCGGCCGAGTTCTCGGGCAATGTGGCCGCCACCGCCGAGGCCGCGCGGGCCGGTGTGGCCGGCGTCAACCTCGACGAGGAAGCCGCCCGGCTGCTGCAGTTCCAGCAGGCCTATCAGGCGTCGGCCAAGTTCCTGCAGATCGCGCAGAGCACCTTCGACAGCCTGCTGCAGACCGTCGGCCGCTGAGCCGTCTGAGTTCCCGGGGAGACCTTCATGCGCATCGCCACCGCCAACAACTACGACAGCACCATCAAGGTCCTGGCCGATCGCCAGGCCCAGCTCGCCCAGCAGCAGGAACGCCTGGCCACCGGCAAGCGGGTGCTGCGCGCCAGCGACGACCCGGTCTCGGCCACGCTGTCCGAAGCGGCCCGCAACCGCCTGGCCCGTGCCGAAGCCGACCAGCGCGCCCTGGAGGCCTCGCGCACCAGCCTGCAGCAGGCCGAGAGCGGTCTGGCCGAATCGGGCGAGCTGATCCAGCGGGTGCGGGACCTGCTGGTCACCGCCGGCAACGCCGCCTTCACCGACAGCGAACGCGAGGACGTGGCCCGCCAGCTCGAGGGCCTGCGCGAACAGATGATCGCCGTGGCCAACCGCACCGACAGCGCCGGCCGCACCCTGTTCGGAGGCCTGGGTGGCGCGGCCACCCCGTTCGTGGACCTCTACACCCCCAGCGGCAACGGCGTGACCTTCAATGGCCAGCGGGGCCAGGCGGCGGCCGGCAACACCGCGCTGCCGCAGGCCCTGGACGGCGAATCCATCTGGATGCAGGTGCCGCAGGGCAACGGCCGCTTCGTGGTCACCCTGCCCAACAGCAACACCGGTGCGGCCAGCACCAGCATGGGCGAGGTGATCGACCCGGCCAGCTACACCGGCGGCGACTACCGCATCAGCTTCAACCAGGTGGCCGGCCAGATGCAGTACACGGTGATCGACGTCACCAACGGCAACACGCCGCTGGCGAGTCACACCGGTGTGCCTTACGAGCCGGGCAAGGCCGTACAGTTCGGCGGCATGAGCTTCACCATCAACGGCCAGCCGGCCAGCGGCGATGCCATCGACATCGAGGGCTCGCCGGCGCGTTCCGACATCTTCTCCATCGTGCAGAACGCGGTGGAGGCCCTGCGCTACGACGGTGCCAACGAATCGGCCCACCGCAACCAGGAACTGGCCCGCGCCATGACCGAGGTCGATGCCAGCCACGACCGGGTGCTGCTGGCGCGCGGACGCGTGGGTGAACTGCTCAACCGCGCCGACTCGCTGGGCAGCCTCCTCGAGGGCCGGGCGTTCGATCACAAGGCCGAAGATTCCCGCCTGACCGACATCGACCTGGTCAAGGGCATCTCGGATTTCCAGACCCAGCAGCAGGGCCTGGAAGCCGCCATCAAGAGCTATGCCCAGGTGCAGAAGCTCTCCCTGTTCTCGATGATCGGCTGAGGTGTCCGTGCTCAACACCCAGTCGGTCCTCGACAGCCTGGCCCTGGCCTACGAGCCGGTGTGGGCGCCCGACCGCCATCTGGTGGCGGCCCGCCTGCACCTGCACCCGGTCACGCCCACCGGGGTGGATGCGGCCCACTTCATGGAGCTGCTGGGCGAGCACTGGCCGGAAGAAGCGCCCACGCTCATCCTGTCCATCGCATCACCCCGCCTGCTGCTGCAGACCCTGGCGGTCGATCCGGTGCACAACACCTGCATCGAGGTGCCGGCCGACCTGTTTGCCCGGGCCGACACCGCGGCCCGTCTGACCATTGCGGTGCGGCGTGGCCACCGGCTGGTCTGCCGCACGCCTCTGGCCGGTGTGCACGGCCCCGGCATGGACAGCATCGATGCCCGTCCGCTGGTGCAGCTCTCGGCCGAAGAGGCCCATCGCCTGACCGCGCCGGTGCCGCCGGGCCGCACGCCGCCGCAGCTGCCGCCGGGTCTGATCGTCGGCGGTGCCGACACCCGCAGCCTGCTGCGCCACCTGCTCGAGGAACAGTCGGTGCACGGCGTGCTGGGCTGGCCGGAAGACGACGTGCTGGCCGCGCACAAACACCACCCGATCAGCTACGACCGCGACATCCTGCATGCCGTGCTGCAGGCCATCGACGACGACGACTGCTCGGTCGAGCGCCTGGAGCGGCTGGTGCGACAGGACGCGGTGCTGGTCTACCGGCTGCTGCTGCTGGTCAACTCCGCTGCCTACGGCAACCGCCGCGAGATCAGTTCGCTGCGCCACGCCTTGATGATGCTGGGCTTTCGCGAACTGGGCCGCTGGGTGACCGAACAGATCACCGAGGTCGAGCCCGACCCCGACCTGCACCCGGTGCGTCTGGCCATGGTGATGCGGGCGCGCCTGGCCCAGCACCTGCTCATGACCGGATCGGACGACACCCTGCGGGCCGAGGTCTATGCCACCGCGCTCATGGGTGAACTCGGCCGGCTGCTGCACCAGCCGCTGGCCACGTTGCTCAACAAGCTGCCGCTGCCGGGCCGCATCTTCGATGCACTGCTGCGCCGCGACGGCCCGTACTTCCCGCTGGTGGACACCGCCCGTGCGATGGGCCAGCCCGCCGACATCGCCCGCCTGCCTCTGGTCTGCCGGGTGCACGACATCTCGCTGGAGACCGCCAACCGCAGCCTGCTGCGCATGCTGGCCACCAGCCACAGCCACGCCGGGCGGCGCTCGGAGCGCATGACCTGAGCCGGGTCGTGCCGCGGGCCAGCGGTACGATCGGCACCATGGCAAACGTTTCCTCTTCGCCGCCGGTGCATCGGCGCGCCCTGGTCCTGTTCTCCGGCGGCCAGGATTCCACCACCTGCCTGGCCCACGCGCTGGCGCGTTTCGAACACGTCGAGACCCTGGGTTTCGACTATGGCCAGCGCCACCATGTGGAGCTGCAGGCCCGCCTGAACGTGCTGCGCGAGCTGCGCCAACGCTTTCCGCAGTGGGCGCAGCGCCTGGGCGACGACCATGTGCTCGACCTGGCCGTGCTGGGCGCGGTGTCCGACACCTCGCTCACCCGCGACATGGCCTTCCGCATGGAGGCCAGCGGCCTGCCCAACACCTTCGTGCCGGGCCGCAACCTGCTGTTCCTGACGCTGGCCGCTGCGCTGGCCTACCGGCGCGGCATGACGGTGCTGGTGACCGGCGTGTGCGAGACCGATTTTTCCGGCTACCCCGACTGCCGCGACGACACCATGAAGGCCCTGCAGGTCGCGCTCACCCTGGGCATGGACCATCGGTTCCTGATCGACACACCGCTCATGTGGATCGACAAGGCCGACACCTGGCGCATGGCCGAGCAGCTGGGCGGCCAGGCGCTGGTGGACCTGATCGTGGAGCACAGCCACACCTGCTACCTGGGTGACCGCAGCCACCGCCACGCCTGGGGCTGGGGCTGCGGCAGCTGCCCGGCCTGCGAGCTGCGGGCCCGGGGCTGGGCGGCTTACGCCGACGCCACCCGGTAACGCGGCGAGCCCTCGGCGCCGTCACCCGGCACCAGCGTCCACTGCCGGTTGTGGAAAGCGGCCACGGCGGGCCGGTGGGCGATCGATATCAGGGCCCCGTTCTGCGCCTGCACCAGGGCCTGCAGCCGTTCGTACAGCGCGGCCTCGGCGGCCGGATCGAGCGCGCTGGTGGCTTCGTCCACGAACAGCCAGCGCGGCTGCTTGAGCAGGGCCCGTGCGGCGGCCAGGCGCTGCTGCTCTCCGCCCGAAAGCTTCTGGCCCCAGCTGTCCACCTCGTCCAGCCGGCTGCCCAGCTCGGGCAGCAGGGCCTCGGTCAGGGCCTGCTGCAGCTGGGCATCGGTGTAGCGCTCGGCCGGCTCGGGGTAGGCCAGGGCATCGCGCAGCGGGCCGGTGGGGAAGTAGGGCCGCTGCGGCAGGAACATGGCCCGCGTTGCAAAGTCGGCCGGCAGGCGCAACTGCCGCTGTGCCCAGGGCCAGATGCCGGCCAGCCCCCGGAACAGGGTGGACTTGCCGCTGCCCGAAGGGCCTTGCAGCAGCACCCGGTCACCCGGTGACAGGCTCAGCCCGGCCACGCCCAGCAGCGCCACGCCACCGGGCAAGGCCAGGTCCATGCGGTCCACCGCCAGGGTGTCGTCGGCCGGGCCGGATGCCGGCGCGGTGTCGCCATCCCCGGTCTGCAGGGCCTGGAAGCTTTCCTCGAAGCTGGTGATGCGGTCGGTGGTGGCGCGCCAGGCCGCCAGGCTGCTGTAGTTGTCCACGAACCACGAAAGCGCGTCCTGCACCCGGCCGAAGGCCGAGGCGATCTGGATGAGTTCACCGAGCTGGATGGCGCCGCTGAAGAAGCGCGGTGCCGCCACGATGAAGGGGAACACCACGGCGGCCTGACCAAAGCCCACGGTGAACCAGGTCAGCCGCTTCTGGGCATTGATGAGCTGCAGGTAGTTGCCCAGCACCGACTGGAAGCGCTGGCCCAGGTGGCGACGCTCCACCGGCTCGCCCTTGTCGAGCGCGATGGATTCGCTGTACTCGCGCACCCGCACCAGGTGGTGGCGGAAGTCGGCCTCGAAGCGCTGCTGGCGGAAGTTCAGGCCGATCTGCGGCCGGCCGATGTAGTGGGTGATGACGCTGCCGGCCACGCAATACACCACCGCCATCCAGACCATGAAGCCGGGGATGTCCCAGCTCTGCCCGTTGAAGTGGAAGGCGAAGCTGCCCGAGAGCGACCACAGGATGCCCACGAAGCTCACCAGCGTGACCACCGCATTGAGCAGGCCCATGGACAGGCTCACCGAGTAGCTGGTGAACAGGTTCATGTCTTCGGCGATGCGCTGGTCCGGGTTGTCGGGCGGGGCATCGGTGCCGCGCGCGTGACGCTGGAGTTCGAGCTGGTAGAAGCGCTGCTGGGTGAGCCAGCGGTCCAGGTAGTGGCCGGTCATCCAGGCGCGCCAGCGCATTTCCAGCAGCTGGGTCAGGTAGAAGCGGTAGACCGCGATCAGGATGAAGCCGAAGGCCAGGTACGTGAAGCGGCCCAGCTCGCGCCAGAAGACCTCGGCGTCCTTGTTCTGCAGCGCGTCGTAGAACACCCGGTTCCATTCGTTGATCTGCACCAGCATGTAGACCGCACCCAGGTTGAGCGCCACGATGGCCGCCAGCAGGCCCCGGGCCTTCCACTTTTCCTCGGAGCTGAAATAGGGGGCGGTGAGGCGGGCCACCTTGCCGGCGAATTCGCGGAACGCGCGCCAGCGCGACAACTTCACGGGCGGTGCAACAGGCATCTCGGCAGTCATGGGACCTCAGGGGTTGGCGATGCCGCTGGCCACATGCCCGGCGGGCACATGGCGGGCGGCCGATTCGATGTGGCCGGTCTGATCGTCGAAGAAGAAGTCGGGTTCAAAGGCGCGCAGGAATTCGCCCTTGTCCATGCCGCCCAGGAACATGGCCTCGTCCACCTCGATGTTCCAGTCCATCAGGGTGCGGATGGCGCGTTCATGGGCCGGGGCGCTGCGGGCGGTGACCAGCGCGGTGCGGATGCGCATGTGCGGCGTGCCTTCCTGCTGCAGGCGATGCAGGGCTTCGAGCAGCGGCTTGAACGGCCCGCCGGGCAGCGGCTGGCTGGCCTTGCTGGATTCGTGCTGCTGGAAGGCCGGCAGGCCCTGGGCCTGGTAGACCTGCTCGGCCTCGTCGGAGAACAGCACCGCGTCGCCGTCGAAGGCGATGCGCACCTCGTTGGGGTAGGTGTTGAGGGCACGTGCCGAATGGGTCGCCACGGTGGCGGCCGGAAAACCCATGTTCAGGGCCGCGCGCACATCGGCTGCATTGGCCGAGAGGAACAGGTTGGCCTTGAGCGGCGCGAGGTAGCGCCAGGGGTCCCGGCCACGGGTGAACACGCCGCGCTGCACCTGCAGGTCGTGGTCCTTGACCGAGCGGAACACGCGCAGGCCCGACACCGGGTCGTTGCGCGAGAGCATGACCACCTCGACCCGCTGGTTGGCGGCATCGTTGAAGCTCAGCAGCTTTCGGATGAGCGAGAAGGCCACGCCGGGGTGGGCGGGCTCGTCCAGCTTTTCCAGCTGCAGACGCATGTAGGCGCGGTCGTCGCCTTTCTCGAACAGGTGGTTCTCGGCCTCGAAATCGAACAGGGCGCGCGAGGAGATCGCCACCACCAGTTTGCCGTCCAGGGAAACGCCCATGGGGATTCAGGTCACAAGTTGGTTGAGCTGGATGATGGGCATGAGCACCGCCAGCACGATGAGCATCACGATCAGGCCCATGCCCACGATGAGCAGCGGCTCCAGCAGGGTGGCCAGGTTGAGCGAGCGGCGCTGCACCTCGGCGCCCAGCTGGTCGGCGGCGCGCTGCAGCATGGCCGGCAGCTCGCCGGTCTGCTCGCCCAGGCGCGCAAACAGCACCAGCAGCGGCGGGAAGCGGCTCTGGCTGGCCAGCGCCGAGGCCAGCGGCGCACCTTCGCGCACCAGCACCAGCGCGGCCAGGGCATCGGCCCTCAGGGCCTGGTTGTGCAGGGTTTCGGCCGCGGTCTGCAGGGCCCTCAGGATGGGCACGCCCGCGCCGGCCAGCATGGCCAGGGTGGCGGCAAAGCGGGCCGCGTTGTAGCCCCGGGCGATGCGCCCGGCCAGCGGCAGGCGCAGCCAGGCCCGGTCCATGCGCAGGCGCAGCTCGGGCTGGCGGCGTGCCAGCTGCAGGCCGACAGCACCCGCCACCAGCAGGCCCAGCAGCAGCCAGCCCCAGCTGCGCACGAAGCCGCTGATGCCCAGCATGACCACGGTGAGCAGGGGCAGGGCGCGCTGGCTGCCCTCGAACACGCTGGCCACCTGCGGCACCACGTAGGCCACCAGGAACACGACGATGACCACCGCCACCAGCGTGACGATGGCCGGATACAGGGATGCCGCGATCAGCTTGTTGCGCAGGGCCTCGCGGGCTTCGAGGTCGTCGGCCAGCCGGTCCAGCACGGTGGCGAGCTGGCCGCTCTGTTCCCCGGCGGCGATCACGGCGCAGAACGAGGCCGAGAATTCTTCGGGGTGGTCCGACAGGCTGCGGGCAAAGGAGGCGCCGCCGTTCACTTCGGACCGCAGCACCGCCACCAGGCGCTGCTGGCGCGGGTCTTCGGCCTCGTCGCCCAGGGCCGCCAGGGCGCGTTCCAGCGGCAGGCCGGCCCCCACCAGGCCGGCGAGCTGCCGGGTCCAGACGGCCAGAGCGGTGGCATTGAACACCCGCCGACCCCGGGTCGTGCGGTGGGCTTCACCCGGGGTGCCGGCGGCCATGGCCGGCTCCACGGCCAGCGGCACCAGCGAGCGTGCACGCAGCAACGCCCGCGCTGCGCGGGCGGTGTCGGCGTCGATCAGGCCGCTGCGGGTCTGGCCCTGCTCGTCCAGGGCTTCGAAGGAGTAGGCGGGCATCCGGTCATGTTAGCGCGGCTGCATGACGCCGCGCACCGGCCGGGCCATCAGGTCAGCTCGAGGATGGTGCGCTTGATCTGGCGATGCGAGCCCAGCGCCGGCGTCATGGTCCAGCGGTCCAGCCGGTCGTTGCCGATGCGCAGCATGCCGGTGTGCTGGGTGATGTCGGCGTCGGTCTTGGGGTCGTCGCCGACGAAGCCCAGGGCCACGCGCACCCGCTCCACATCCTGGCGCCGTCCGGTCAGGAAGGTCCAGCCGGGCTTGATGTTGTAGTGGCGGATGTAGTCGCGCAGGGCGGCGGCGTTGTCGAACTCGGGACGCAGGGTGATGGAATACAGGAAGATGTCGCGGCCCACCCGCGAACCCAGTTCCTCGTGTACCTGGCGCAGGTTGGCGGTGTTCTTGGGGCAGATGCCTTCGCAGATGGAATACATCATGTTGAAGGCCACCAGCTTGTCGCGGATGAGGTCGTCGTAGAACTTCACCTTGCGGCCGTCGTGCGTTTCCAGCGTCACGTTGGGGAAGTAGTCGGCCATGCTGCTGCGTCGCCGCAGCGAGGGGGCGGCCGCCTGGGCGGCCACCGGCGCCAGCAGGGCGGAGCCGGCCAGGCGCAGGAGGTTGCGTTTGCTGTTCATGTGAGGGACTCCTGGGTCGGTGCTGGCGTCAGATCACGTCGAACCGGACCATCATGGCGTGGTCCTCGTGCGACAGGTTGTGGCAATGCATGACGTACTTGCCGGTGAAGTCCCGGAACTTGATCAGCACCTCCACGCGCTCGTCCGGGGCGAGCGCCACCACATCCTTGCGGCCCTGTTCGTGCGGCGGCGGCGGTTTCCCGTTGCGCGAGAGGATGCGGAACTCCTCCATGTGGATGTGGATGGGGTGGAACCAGCTGCCGTGACCCTGCAGCGTCCAGATCTCGGTGCTGCCCTTGGGGATGCGGGCTGCCGGCTTCTCCACATCGAACAGCTGGCTGTTGACCGCCCACATGGAGTTGTTCTTGTCGAAGTCCCAGTAGCGGCGACGGGTGACCTGGCTCAGGTCGATCGGCGGCTGCTCGCGCAGGCGTGCCGGCACCCGGCTGTTGTCGGGGGTGACCGGGTTGGCCACCACGTCGAAACGCAGCACCTCGGTGCCTTTGGCCACCAGGCCTTCCGGCCCGCGCCCGTCCTTCATGGCCAGTCGGTTGACCAGCACCAGGCGCGTGCCCAGCGGGTACTTGCTGAAGTCGATGACGATGTCGCTGCGCTCGCCCGGTGCCAGACGCACCCGGTTCATGGTCAGCGGGGCTTCGAGCAGGTTGCCGTCGTTGGCGATGTACTGGAAGTCTTCCGAGCTGGTGCCGTTCATGAGATAGAACTCATAGAAACGGGCGACGCTGGAATCGATGATGCGGAAGCGGTACTTGCGGCGCTGCACCCGGAAGAAGGGCTGGATGGAGCCGTTGACGGTGATCTTGTTGCCCAGATGCCCCTTGTTCTCCGACATCGGGTTGAACACCATGTTGCCGCTGAGGTCGAACTGCACGTCCGAGATCATCAGCACCTGGTCGTAGGTGCCCACGCCACTGGGCAGGCGCAGCGCCTGCGGGTTGGGATCGTTCTCGTCGCCGGAGTCGATGTCGTCGAACAGCAGGTACGAGCCGATCATGCCCCGGTAGACGTTCTGCTCGGTGTAGTCCATGCGGTGGTCGTGGAACCACAGCGTGCCCAGGGCCTCGCGAGGGTCGCCGATGCCCGCCGGGTCGGTGGAGAACCCGGCGTAGTAGTTCATGAACAGGTGGTCCTTGTAGTTGCCCGGGCGGGTCAGGCCGGGCCCGTGGCGCAGCGTGCTCCAGTAGTCGCCGGCAAAACCGTCGCTCTCGGAGGCGCAATGCAGGTTGTGCAGGTGCACCGAGATTTCCGGTGAACCGAAGCCCACCGCGTAGGGGTCGATCTGGTTGACGAAGCGCACCAGGGCCGCCTCGTCGTAGCGCGACACGATGCAGGGGCCGGGAAAGGTGCCGTCGTAGCCACGGATGGTCTGGGTGGGCAGATCCGGGTGGAACGAGTGCTGGCCTTCCCGCACGACCACGCGGTACAGGGCATGCGGCGGCTCGCCCCAGATCTGGTGCGGCGCCCGTCCGGCTTCCCTGGGGGCTGCCTCGCGCGTGGGCGCGGGCGAGAGCGAGCTCACCGGGGTCTTGGGCCGCATCACCTTCAGGGGCATGCGCCAGGGAGCGGTCGGGGGGCCTTCGGGCACGTCCTCGGCCTGGGCCTGCCGGTTGGGGGTCATGCTCAGGCCGGCGGCCACGGCGCTGGCGGCGCCCAGCTTGAGGGAGTCGCGCCGGCTGATGCCGGTGGAGATCGGTGCGTCGGAATCGTCTTGCGGTGTCGGTGGTGTGGATGCGTGTTTCATGCCAAGGCTCCCGGTATCGCTGAGGCCCGGTCGCGAGGCATCACGTTCGTGCTGATCGTTGATGCATTTCGCGAGATTTACTTACAAATCTGGGCTGACGGGGCGATTCTTCGGGGTGCCGGGTGGGGGGTCAATCCACAGTTTGTGTAGCCAGAACGGGTGTTTTCAGGGCGAATCTGTCGGAATAAGGCCTGAATAATGAATACCTTGGTAATCACAAACGTAGTCATTCGGGGCTAAAACCTCCGACTGACATCGGTCTGTGACGAAATGCCTTCGAATGTGAACAAACGTAACTAAAGCAACAAAAGGCTAAACCTTCGAGGCAAAAAAACCCGGGCGCCGACGGGCTGCCCGGGTGGTTGCCGGGTCAGTTGTCGCGGGTGACCCGCAGCAGCTCCTCGGTGGTGGTGATGCCGGCCTGCACCAGCCGCTGACCGTCCTCGCGCATGAGCACCATGCCGCCGGCCAGGGCGCATTCGCGCAGTTCGGCCTCGCTGGCCTGGCGGTGGATGAGCGCCCGCAGCGATTCATCGGCCACCAGCAACTCGAACACGCCGGTGCGCCCGGCGTAACCGGTGTGGCCGCAGGCCTCGCAGCCGGGGCCGCCGCAGGCGGTGCAGGTCTTGCGGACCAGCCGCTGGGCCAGCACGCCCAGCAGGGACGAACTGAGCAGGAAGGGCTCGACCCCCATGTCGGCCAGCCGGGTGATGGCGCTGGCCGCGTCGTTGGTGTGCAGGGTGGCCAGCACCAGGTGGCCGGTGAGCGAGGCCTGGATGGCGATCTGCGCGGTCTCGAAATCACGGATCTCGCCGATCATGATCACGTCCGGGTCCTGCCGCAGGATGGCCCGCAGCGCCTTGGCGAAGGTCAGGTCGATCTTGGCGTTCACCTGGGTCTGGCCGATGCCGGGCAGCTCGTACTCGATCGGGTCTTCCACCGTCATGATGTTGCTGCTGCTCGCATCCAGCCGCTGCAGGGCTGCATACAGCGTGGTGGTCTTGCCCGAGCCGGTGGGGCCGGTCACCAGGATGATGCCGTGGGGCTGGCGCACCAGCTGGTCGAAGCGCCGCAGCACCTCGCCCTGCATGCCCACCGATTCCAGCTCCAGCTGGCCCTCGCTCTTGTCCAGCAGGCGCAACACCGCGCGCTCGCCGTGGGCGCCGGGCAGGGTGGACACCCGCACGTCCACCGCCCGCGTGCCGATGCGCAGGCTGATGCGCCCGTCCTGCGGCAGGCGCTTTTCCGAGATGTCGAGCTCGGCCATGATCTTCAGCCGCGAGATGAGCGCCGCGTGCAGCGCCCGGTTGGGCTGCACCACCTCGCGCAGCGTGCCGTCCACCCGGAAGCGCACGCTGGAGTGGCGCTCGTAGGGCTCGATGTGGATGTCGCTGGCGCCGTCGCGCACCGCCTGGGTCAGCAGCGCATTGAGCATGCGGATGATGGGCGCATCGTCGGCGGCTTCCAGCAGGTCCTCGATGGCGGGCAGCTCCTGCATCATGCGGCTGAGGTCGGCCACGCCCTGGACCTCGCTGACCACGGCGGCCGCACTCGATTCGTTGCCGGCGTAGGCGGCGCTGATGCGCTGGGCCAGCTCGTCGGCCGGCACCCAGCGCACCTCGCGCGGCGCCTGGGGTGCCAGCCAGCGCAGCAGCTCGGACAGCGCCGAGAGCCGGTCCCGGTGCCGGCCGGCATCGGCCGGATCGGGGGCGGCACCCAGCAGCACGGCGGGCTCGCCGTCGCGCTCCTGCTCCAGCAGCCACAGGTGCTCGCGCGCAAACGCGTAAGGCAGCGGGTATTTCACGGCCGGACCCTGGGCACGTCGGTGGGCGAGGGCAGCACCGGCGACTCGTTGATCGGGATCACGCTGCTGTTGGCGGGCTGGATCTCGCGCTGGGCGGCGCGCATGAGGTCGTACCGGTCCAGCGCCAGGGTGGAGGTCTCGCGGCCGTCGCGCATCACCACCGGCCGCAGGAACACCATCAGGTTGGTCTTGCGGCGGCTGCGGCTCTCGCTGCGGAACAGGTTGCCCAGCACCGGCACATCCCCCAGACCGGGCACCTTGTCCTGGTTGCCGGCGTACTCGTCCTGCAGCAGGCCGCCCAGCACCACGATGGCGCCATCGTCCACCAGCACGGTGGACTCGATGCTGCGCACGTTGGTGATCAGGCCGGTGGGCGAGTTCACCGACTGCGGCTGCACATTGCTGACCTCCTGGTAGATGGTCATCTTGATGGTGCCGTTCTCGCTGATCTGGGGACGCACCCGCAGCGTCAGGCCAACGTCCTTGCGCTCGATGGTCTGGAACGGGTTGACCGCACCGTTGGCCGCGCCGGTGTTGGTGAACTGACCGGTCACGAAGGGCACGTTCTGGCCGATGACGATGCGCGCCTCCTCGTTGTCCAGCGTGAGCAGGTTGGGCGTCGACAGGATGTTGCCGTCACCGTTCTGCTGCAGGAAGCGGGCCAGGAAGCCCAGCACATAGACGCCGTTGTTGCGCCGCGCGATGCCCAGGTTCAGGCCGGGTGCCGGCGAAGGATCGTCCTGTTTGGAGAGGTCGACGATGCTGCGCCCGCCGCTGCCGAAGTTGGTGCCCAGCAGGCCGATGGTGCGGTCGCCGTCGCGCCCCGACGCGCCCTGCCACTGGATGCCGAACTCGGCCGCCTTGTCGGCATTGACCTCGGCGATCAGGCTCTCCACATACACCTGCGCCCGGCGCGAATCGAGCTGGTCGATGACGGCGCGCAGCTGGCGGTACTGGGGCTCGGGCGCGGTGATGATGAGCGAGTTGGTGGCCGGGTCGGCCTGGATCTGGCCGCCGGTGCTGGGGCCTTCGGTCGGGGTGAGCGGCGCACTGGCGCCCGGGTTGCCGGCCCCGCCACCGAAGCCGACGTTGCCCCCGGTCCGCACGCCGGTGTTCAGCCCGGTCGCCAGACCGCCCGACGGCGCAGCGGCCGTGCGCAGCACGCTGCCACCGCTGCTGCTGCCGGCTTCACCGGAGATGGCCGCGCGCAGCGTGGCCGCCAGGGCCACCGCGTTGGCATTCTTCAGATAGACCACATGGATGTTGCCGGCCGCCTTGCCGCCGGCCGACGGCTGGTCCAGCCGGGTCACCAGCGACCGCACCAGCGCCAGGCGGGCCGGGTTGGCCGCGCGCAGCACCAGCGCATTGCTGCGCGGCTCGGCCACGATGGTGGTGCGGTAGCTGGCGTCGCCGGCCGCTGCCGCGCCATTGCCGCCCGCACCGTTGCCGGTGCTGCCGCCCGGCTCGATCAGCCGCTGCACCAGGGGCACCAGGTCGGCGGCCACCGCGTGCTGCAGCGGAATGATCTCGATGTCGGTGGCACCGGCCACATCCAGCGAGGCAATGATGCGGCCGATGCGCTGCAGGTTGTCGGCGTAATCGGTGATGACCAGCGAGTTGTTGCCGGGGTTGACGTTGATGGTGTTGTTGGGCCCGATCAGGGGCCGCAGCACCGGCACCAGGTTGTTGGCCGACTCGTGGTTGAGCCGGAAGATCTGCGTGACCACCGTGTTGGGGGCCGCACCCGGCCCGCCGGCGCCCACCACCACGCTGCCCATGAGCTTGGCATCGGCTTCGGGCACCACCTTGTACAGACCCCCGGTGTCCACCAGCGAGAAGCCCTGCAGCCGCAGCGCCGCCGCGAACTGGTTGACGGCAGCCGCCGGCGTGACCGGTCGGTCGGTGGCGAGGGTGATCTGGCCCTGCACCCGGGGGTCCACCACCACGTTGCGCCCGGTGATGGTGGCCATGGTGCGGGCCACCGCCTCGATCTCGGCGCCGACGAAGTTGAGCGTCACCGGTTCGCTGCTGCGCACCGGCTGCGCCTGCAAGGGCGGGTGGGACAGACCCAGGACCAGCAGGGAGCCGGCGAGCGTGAGGCGGAAGGGGCGGGGCAAGGCGTTCATGGGGGCGTCCTGAGAAGGGTGTCCGGCGTGTCGGGGCAGTACGGGGGCATCAGCCCATCTGGAGCAGGGAGCGGTCGCCGCGGCGCCGTCCCATGAGGTTGAGCAGGTTGGCCAGTTCGGCCTGGTGGGGCGGTTCGGCCCGCGCTTCTCCGGCAAAGCGCAGCCGGCCACCGCGCCATTGCCCGCTGCCTTCGATGCGCAGGGCGCCGGCGTCGGTGCGCACCGCCACCGCGGGCGGGCGTCCGTCCGACGCCTGCAGGGTGGCGCTGTAGGTGCCCAGGGGCCGCACCGGTGCCAGGCGCGAAGCCAGGTCGCGGGCCTGCAGCGCGGCGCTGCCGTCCAGCAGCCACCCGCCGTCCTGCCAGCGGGCCTGCAGGCCGGGTGTCTGCAGTTGCAGACGGCCCTGCAGCTGCAGGGTGTTCCAGGGGGTGCCCAGACCGCTGAGCAGCTCGGCCGGCCAGGTCACGTCCCAGGCGGCTGCCGTGAGCAGCCAGCCACCGGCCACCGGGTGGGCCGCCAGCTGCAGCGGCCCGGCGGCGCAGCACGGCAGCTGCAGTGCCACCCGCAGGGTGGGCCAGGCGCCGCTCAGGCCAGGTCGCAGGCGCCACTGCAGACCGCCGGGCAGGCCGGCCCGGTCGTGGCTGTCGGCCCCGGCGCTGAGCACCAGATCGGCCGAGCCGGTCCACACCGTACCGCGTGCATTCACCAGCTGCAGCTGGCCGCCGCTGGCCTGGCCCAGCCGGTCGGTCATCCAGCGGGCCGGTGCAAAGCACAGCAGCGCCAGCAACAGACCCAGCAGACCGGCAGACCACCACCAGGCAGGGCGAAGGACGGCAGGGGCCTGGCGCATGGCGATGCCGATCAGTTGCCGCCGGCGGCCGGTCCGCCCAGCACCAGGGTGCCGCTCCAGCGGCCGTCGTCGCTGCGGCTGAGCTCGGCCGTGCGGGGCGCCAGCCGGGCGTTCACCCGCGCCTGTTCGATCCAGGCGGCCAGGGCGGCAGGCTCGACGCCGCGCACCACCAGCGTGGCCTGTCCCCCGCTCAGACTGAGCCGCGCCGTGCCCGACAGCCGCGCCGTGGCCGCCTCCAGCGCGCGCTGCACGTCGCCGGGCGCCGGCGTCTGTGCGGCGCCGCTGTCCTTGAGCTGGCTGGCGGTGGCGGCGAGCTGCTGCATGCGGGCCATGCGCCGATCGAGTTCCTGCTGCTGCGCCGGGGCAGCCGCCAGGGTGCGCCAGGCCGGCAGCACGGCCACGGCCAGCAGCCCTGCAACGAGCATCACCGCCACCATGGCGACCACCAGCCGGCGCTCGCGGGCATTGAGGCCCGCCAGCCGGGTGTTCAGCTCGGTCTGCAGCCGGGTCCAGGCGGTCATGGGCGGCCTCCCGCGGCAGGCGATGCGGTCAGCACCAGGCCCTCGCTGTCGGTGCGCAGCTGCCAGCCGGCCTGGGACAGGCCATCCTGCAGGGCCTGCAGCCGACCCGCCTCCACCCGCCAGCCGTCCAGCCGCACCTGGCCGTCGGCAAAACGGATGCGGTCCGGCGTGGGCAGGCTGCCATCGGCCGGCAGGTGCTGGCCCAGCGCGGCCAGCAGGGATTCCAGGTCGCCGCGGTCCAGCAGACCGGCGCTGCGCTGCAGGCGTTCCACCTCGCGCTGCATCTGCACCGGTGCATCCAGCACCAGCGTGACCGAGGGGAACTGGTCCTTGAGCAGCTGGTCGATTGCCGCGCGCTGGGATGCCTGCGAACGCCGCTCGGCCTGGGCCATCAGGTTCAGGCCGAGCAACTGCACCACCAGCAGGCCGACCAGGCCCCAGCGTGCCGGTCGCCAGGCCGGGGCACTGCGGAACTGCTGCCACCACTGACCCAGTTTCTGGCCCTGACGCGCGCCCTGGCTCAGGCTGAACCCGAACTGCGCCAGGTTCCAGGGGCCTTCGGCGCAGCGCAGCAGCCATTGGGTGCCGGTCACCACCGACACCGGGCGTTGCAGCCGGGCCTCGGCCGCGCCGGCGACCGCAGGGTCGGAGGTCCATCGCGCCGGCGCGCCGGCGGCATCGTTCGGCAAGGCCACGGCGGCCAGCGGCAGACAGCCCACGCCGCGGTCGTCCTGCTGCGCGAGCCACGGCTGGCCCTGCCATTCGAACGCGTGGTGCAGCGCGGGGGCACCTTCGGCCTGGGGCCACAGGCCGGGTGCGATGCGCACCACCCGCTGGCCCGCCTCCTGCAGCAGCGCCAGCCAGGCCTTCAGCGGGTCGCGGCGGCAGGCGGCCACCCACAGGGTCTGGCCCGGCTTGCCGCCCGGCTCCAGGGCCAGGTGCAGGTGTTCCACGTCATCGAGCAGGCGGTCTTCCAGCAGACCGTCCAGGGCGGCACGCACCCGGTTGGCCGGCATGCGTGGCAGCGTGACGGCATGCCAGGACACCGCCATGGGCGGCAGCACCAGCACCACATCGTCGCCGCGCGGCAACAACGATGCCGGACCACGGCCATGGCGCGGCGGGGCCGCCGGCGCCCCCGGCTGCACCCAGTCCAGCTCGCTGGTGGGCCGCACGGGCGAGCCGGCGTCGAATTCGACAGGACAGACGATGAGCACGTAAGGGGGGCCGTCGGGCCGCTGGAATGGCCGGAAAGTCGCCACCGAGTACGCATTGAGCATTACTCCGTGGGGTTTATGACCATTCTAGGGAGGACATGTGACAAATGGCCTCAGGCCTTGCACCGATACCGCTGCAGCGTTGTCAACGTCGCGAAAACCGCTCCCGCCAGAGCACCTGCACCCCCTGGTTGCTGCGCTGCACCACCGAGCGCTCCTCGATGGTGATGTCGTCCAGCCGCAGCCGGCCCCGCACCTCGAAGTGCCGGGTGCGCACATCGTGATAGACCTCGGACAGCGGGTTGCCGTCCACCACCCGGTCGCCGAACAGGGCGCGCCGGGCCTCGGCCAGGGTCACGAACGGCTGGCGTTCCCGGGCCTGCACCAGGGCGCGGGCCTGGGTGGCGTCGATGCCGCCAATGGCCGCCTCGATCGCCTCGGGCGATGCGGTGTTGAGGTTGAGCGGGGTGCGCCCGGGCAGCAGCGTGGCGTGCGGCTCCAGCACCGCCAGGCTGGCGCTGGAGATGCCCAGCCAGCGCAACTGGGGGAAGCGCTGCGGAATGAGCGCCGTGGCCGAGGGACGCGGATCGGTCAGGGCCTGCTGCAGGGTCTGGCGCCAGGCCTGGGCGGCGGCTTCCAGCTCGCCTGCCGGCAGCCCGAGGCGGGCATACAGGCGGCGAAAAGCCTCCAGATCGACCGGCGAGATCTCGGCTTTCAGACTGTTGCCACTGCCGCTCTGGCGCACCAGATTGCCGAAGTTGAGCCGCGACTGCAGGTCGATCACCTCGCCCGAGAAGAAGGCCTCCAGCAGCTCGTCGCCGCGCTCGTTGGCGTCCAGCGCCAGGAAGCGCGACAGCCGCGCTTCCTGCAGCGGCAGCGCCCAGGGCTCGCCCAGGTGGTCGGGCTGGCCGGCGAGCTGGTTGGCCCGGCCGTCCTCGCGCAGGATCAGCCGTGTCCAGTCGAGCGCACCGGTCAGCAGCCAGCCGGCCTGCAGCCGCACCCGCTGGGCCCGTTCGATCTCGATCGCCCGCCACTGCTGCCACAGGGACGCGCTGGCCAGCACCGCCACCAGCGTGACCATGAGCATGGCCAGCAGCAGGGCCGCGCCGCGCTGAGGCCGCCTCATCGCCCGGCCTCCAGCGTGGGGCGCACCCAGTCGATGCGCAGCCGGCCACCCTGCGGCAGCCCGGGGCCCAGGTCCAGCACCAGGCGCACGCCGTCGGGCGTGGCGCTGGCCGGGACGCTGCCGGCGCGTGCGGGCGGGGCTTCGTCGGACACCGGCGGGGCGGCGTCATTGACCACGGCATCGTCGCGGGGCGGGGTGCCGGCGGCAGGTGGGGCTGCCGCCGCTTCGTTGCCGATGGCCGACTGCGGGTTGGTCCAGCTGCCTCCCCGGTGGAAATAGATCTGCCAGTCGGTCAGGGGCAGCAGGTCGACCACGCCCTCGGCGGCCTGGCCGCCCCGGCCCCAGTCGCCGCCGGCTTGCCAGGCGCGGGCCAGGGCTTCGCGGCTGCGCAGCGGCTCCGACTGCCAGCGCATCCAGCGCGATCCGCCCGGCCCGTCCCGCCGCGCCCAGGCCACCACCCGCAGGCCTTCGCTGTCAAGCCGGCTCTGCAGGGCGTCGTTGCGGGTCAGACGCAGCACCTGCCCGTCGAATTCGATGGGGCGGATCTCGCCGGTGTCGATCAGGGCGTCCAGGTCGGCCGTCCACTGGCCGGTGGCGGCCTGCAGCCGCTGCAGCCCGGCGGCGTGGTCGCGGTTGATGTCGCGGCCGCGCTGCATGCCGTCGATGGCCCGCCAGCCCAGCAGCGCCACCACCGCCATCACCGCGATGGCCACCAGCATCTCCACCAGGGTGAAGCCGCGCGCCCGCATCAGAACCGCCCCATGACGGTGGAGACCTGCAGCAGCACGCCGGCCTCGGTCTGGCCGTCGGCGGCCGGGCGCAGCACGGCGGCATCGATGCGCCGGAAGTTGGGGTTGGGCGTGGTCTGCACCGTCAGGCGCACCTGCAGCTGGCGGCGGCCCTGCTCGCAGCCCACGGTGGTGGTGCCGGTGCCGGGGAGCTGCCGCACCAGGCGCAGCCGGGCGAGTTCGTTGGCGGCGCACAGTTCGGCCAGCCACTGCTCTTCCTGGCGTTCGCTGGCGCGGGTGAGGGCGGCACTGGCCTGCAGCCCGGCCAGCAGGGTGACGGCCACCACGGCCAGGGCCACCAGGACCTCGATCAGGGTGAATCCGCGCGCGGACCTCATGGCGTGTCCCGCACCACCGCGAACGGGCCCAGCCCGTCGCTGGCCAGGCTCAGTCGGGCATCGCCCAGGCGCAACTCAAGCCGCTGCGGCGGGGTCAGGGGTTCCGGCCCCAGCACCAGGAGGCGGGCATTGGCCGGTTGCGCGATCTCTACCCGGGTGCCGGCATGCAGCCACGAGCGGGGTGGTGGATCGGCGGGCGTGCCGGTGCCGGCCGGCGCCAGCCTGAAGCCGGTCTCGGTCGGCTGCCAGAGCAGCGGCACGCCGCTGGTGCGGGACTGCGCCCGGGCCGCGTCCAGCAGGGCGCCCAGGCGGAGGGCTTCGGTTTCCAGGCGGGTCAGGTTGCTGTCGCGCAGACCCACGGTCACGGTGGCCGTGGCCAGCGCGATCAGCGCCACCACCACCATCAGCTCCAGCAGGGTGAAACCGCGGGGGGCGCGCATCGATTCAGCGAAAGGGGCGGCCCGGCCTCACTGCCAGCTGCCGATGTCGGCGTTCAGGCCCTCGCCGCCGGGGCTGCCGTCGGCCCCGAGCGAGAGCACGTCCACGTCGCCATGCACGCCGGGGTTGATGTACTGGTAGGGGCGACCCCAGGGGTCGGCCGGCAACTTGTCGAGGTAGCGCCGCCAGTTGGCCGGCACCGGTGCGGCGGTCGGCCGGTTCACCAGCGCGGCCAGGCCCTGTTCGCCGGTGGGATAGCGCTGGTTGTCCAGCCGGTAGAGCTTGAGGGCCTGCACCAGGTTGTTCACGTCGGTGCGGGCGGCGGTCACCCGGGCATCGTCGGCGCGGTCGAGCACGTTGGGCACGATGAGGGCGGCCAGCACGCCGATGATGACCAGCACCACCATCAGCTCGATCAGGGTGAAGCCGCGCGCCAGGGCACGCGGCAGGCGGGTCCGCAGGGGCATCGGACGGGAAAGGGATGGCACGGTGGTCTCCGTTTTGAGGGGCCATGCCGTGATCGTTCTGTCACGGCTCGGTGATCATAATGTCGCATGTTCATGACAAGCCGACTGCAGCGCTGGGCCCCGGCCGCCACCGGGGTCGTCCTTTGGCTGGCCGCCGGGCTGAGCGCCGGCTACTGGGGGCTGCAGCTGCTGGGGCGTTCGCCGGCCGTGCCCGTGCCACAGACCCCCAGCCTGCCAGTAGCACCCGACGGCACGCTGGTGGCGCGCGCCCTGGGTGCCCTGGGCACCGGGGCTGGGGTCGTTCCGGACGATGCCGCGCCCGCCGGGGGGGACGTCCGTTACGTGCTGCAGGGCGTGGTGGGCGACCGGGGGGACGGTGTGGCCGCGCTGATTGCGGTGGCGGGCCGACCGGCGCGGCCGTTCCGTGTGGGCATGGCGGTGGACGAGGGGCTGGTGCTGCATTCGGTGCAGGGACGCACCGCCCGCCTGGCCCCATCCACCCGGGCGGCGCCCACGGTCGAACTGCGGCTGCCCGACCCGGCGTCCTGACCCGCTTGCCGCATGACCAGCCGGCCCGACCCCATCGATCCAGCTGCCGAACACCTGCGGCCCTCCGGCAGCCTGCTGGTCAACCTGGGCGACGAGCTGCAGCGCCATGCGCCGTTCAACGAGATGGACGTGGCCCATGTGCGCGAATTCGTGGCCGCGTCCCGCCAGGCCTACTTCGCGCCGGGTGAGACGGTGGTCTCGCCCGAGGGCGGGCCGGTGCGCGAGCTGTTCTTCATCCGCCGCGGCGCGGTCACCGGCAAGCGGGGTCTTTCGGATGTGTCGGGCGGTGCCTTCCAGTACGAGGCCGGCGACCTGTTCCCCATCAGTGCGGTGCTGGCCCAGCGCGCCCCGACCACCCGCTACAGCGCCACCGAAGACACCTTCGTGCTGGCCGTGCCGGTGCAGGCCATGCAGGCGCTGGCCGAGCGCAGCGCGGTGTTCGGCGACTTTCTGAACCGCCGCATCCTGAAGTTCCTGGAGCTTTCGCGGGCCGCCCTGCAGGTGGCGTATTCGTCCCAGGCGCTGGCCGAGCAATCGCTGGAAACACCGCTGGACCAGCTGGGCCAGGCCGCACAGAAGGCGCCGGTGACCTGTCTGCCCGAGACGCCGCTGCGGCAGGCGCTGGGCACCATGCACGCGCAGCGCATCGGCTCCATGCTGGTGGTCGACGCGCAGCAACGGCCACTGGGCATCCTCACCCGCTCCGACGTGCTGGCCCGCGTGACCCTGGCCGAGGTGCCGCTGGAGGCGCCCATCGGCCAGGTCATGGTCAGCCCTGTGCACACCCTGCGCCATGACCAGACGGCGCAGGACGCCGCGCTGCTCATGTCGTCGCAAGGCATCCGGCATGTGCCGGTGACCCGCGACGGCCGTGTGACCGGCATGGTGTCGGAGCGCGATCTGTTCGCCCTGCAGCGCCTGAGCCTCAAGCAGGTCAGCAGCAGCATCCGCAATGCGCCGGATGTGGACACCCTCAAGGTGGTGGCCCACGACATCCGCCGCTTCGCCCGCACCCTGCTCGGCCAGGGGGTGCAGGCGCAGCAGCTGACCGCGCTCATCAGCCACCTCAACGATGTGCTGACATCGCGGCTGGTGGAGATCATGGCGACGCGGCACGGCATCGACTTGCAGGACTTCTGCTGGCTGGCCCTGGGCTCGGAAGGCCGCCACGAGCAGACCATTGCCACCGACCAGGACAACGCCCTGATCCTGGCGCCGCACCTGCCGGCCGCCGCTGCCCTGGCAATGGCGGCCGACATCAACGAGGCGCTGGACGCCTGCGGCTACCCGCTGTGCAAGGGTCAGATCATGGCCCGCAACCCGGCCTGCTGCCTCACGCTGGCGCAGTGGCAGGCGCGTTTTGCCGGCTGGATCGAACAGGGCGCGCCGCAGGACCTGCTCAATGCCAGCATCTGGTTCGATTTCCGGCCGCTGGCCGGCAACGAAGCTCTGGCCCGCAGCCTGCGCGAGGGTGTGCAGCGCATCGCCCGCATCAACCCGCGCTTCCTGCGCCAGCTGGCGGTCAATGCGCTGCAGCGCGCCGCGCCGCTCAACTGGCTGGGCAGCATCGACACCACCGAGATCGACGGGGCCGAGACCATCGACCTCAAGCTGCAGGGCACGGCGCTCTTCGTGGACGTGGCCCGCCTCTATGCCCTGGCGCATGGCGTGCCCGCCACCGGCACCCGCGAGCGGCTGCAGGCGGTGGCGCCCATGCTCGGCGTGCCCGAGGCCGAATCGGAGGCCTGGATCGGCGGCTTCGAGTTCCTACAGCTGCTGCGCCTGCATGCCCAGCTCGACGGCACCACGGTGGGTGACAACCCCAACCGCATCGATGTGGGCCGCCTCAACGACATCGACCGCCGCATCCTCAAGGAAACCCTGCGGGTGCTGCGCACGCTGCAGCAGCGCGTGCGGCTGGACTACGAGCGATGAGCTGGCTGCAGCGCCTGCGCGCCGCGTTCGCACCGGGGGGGCAGCCGCCCGATGCGCGGGTGTCGCGCTGGGTGGTGGTCGACGTGGAAACCAGCGGTCTGGACATGCACCGCGACCGGCTGCTGGCCATGGCTGCCATCGGCCTGCGGGTGGACTGGACCGAGCGCCGCATCGATGTGCAGCTGGCCGACAGCTTCGAGGTGGTGCTGCGCCAGGACCAGGCCTCCAGCCGCGACAACATCCTGCTGCACGGCATCGGCGTGCAGTCGCAGCTGGCGGGCATCGAGCCGGTGGCGGCGCTGCAGGCCTTCGCCGACTTCGTGGGCGCCGACCCCCTGCTGGCCTTCCACAGCGCCTTCGACCAGACCCTGATCGGCCGCCACTGCCGCCAGCATCTGGGCCGGGTGCTGCCCAACCCGTGGGTCGACATCGAGCACCTCTGCGCGGTCACGCACGAGCAGGTGCAGGCGCGCTCGCTGGACGAATGGATGGCGCATTTCGGCATTCAGTGCCCGCGTCGGCACCAGGCCGCTGCCGACACCCTGGCCGAGTGCGAACTGCTGCTGCGCATCTGGCCGGTGCTTTCGCGCCAGTGCGGCAGCTGGCGCGACGTGCAGCGCCTGGCGGGCCAGCGCCGCTGGCTGATGTCCCGCCTTCACTGACCGGTGTGGTCGGTCGGGCCGCACGACAGGTCGCGGGCCGCCTGCACCAGCGGCCATGCCAGCAGGCAGGCCATGCCCTGCTGCAGCCGCATGTCCAGGTCCAGCAGCGGCTGGGCCTGCAGGTGGATCAGCATGAGCCGGTGACCGGTCTCGGTGGTGCGCTGTGCAAACACCAGGTAGTCGCCCACGGCCGGGGCCAGCGCGCGCGCCACCAGCGCGGCGGCACCACCGGCCAGGCTGTCCACCATCACCAGCCGGCGTTCGCTGGCGGCCTGCAGCATGGCGCCGGCCATCATGGCGATCTCGTAGCCGCCGAGGGCCGCGAGTGCGGCCACCGGGCCCACGGCATGCCGGTGGCGCGTGCCCACCGCCAGCAGCACGTCCAGCCGCTTCTGCCACAAGGCCGGGTCGGTCTCCATCATCTGCTGCAGGCCGGGCGCGTAGGCGTCCGACAGCGGCACGCCGCACAGGCGGGAGAGCAGCAGCGCGGCGCTGGCCTCGTTGGCCACGGCGGTGTCGCCCAGCAGCAGCACGTTGCCCGGCAGATGCCGCACCACGTCCATGCCGGCGTGCAGCGCGGCGACCGCCTGCGGGACCGACATCGCCGGGCCCAGGCGCGGATTGCGGGTGCCATAGGCGATCTTGCGCAGCTGCAGCGCGGCATGGGCGGCCTCGGGCGGCGGCAGTGCCGGCAGGGCATGGCCCAGACCCGCATCCACCACCGTGAGCGCCATGCCGTGCTGGCAGGCCAGCCGATTGACGGAGGTTCGGCCTTCGAGGAGGGCCGCCACCCGTTGCACCGTGGCGGTCTGGGGTTCGTCGGACAGGCCCTCGTCGGCCAGGCCGTGGTCGGCGGCAAACACCAGCAGCTGCGCCGGCTCCGGTGACCAGTCGCCGGCCGGCCGGATGCGGGCCAGCTGACGGGCCAGATCGCCCAGCCGGCCGAAGGCATGGACCGGCTGGCCGGTGCCCAGCAGGCGCTCGCGTACCGCGTTGTCCTGCCCGCTGTCGGTGGCGTGGGCCACCGGGGGCAGCACCAGGTCCGGCGGCAGGGCGGTCATGCGGCCGCGCAGGGGAGGGAGAGCGCCGGAGGTCATGGGTGGCCCCGGGGGCGGTCAGGTCTGCAGGAACAGGCGGTAGACCGGGTTCTGCGTCTCTTCCACATAGGGGTAGCCCAGCGTGTCCAGGAAGCGGTCGAAGGCCTTGTGGTCCTTGGCCGGCACCTGCATGCCCACCAGGATGCGTCCGTAGTCCGCGCCCTGGTTGCGGTAATGGAACAGGCTGATGTTCCAGGTGGGTCGCATCAGGTTGAGGAACTTGAGCAGGGCGCCCGGCCGTTCGGGGAACACGAAGCGCAGCAGACGCTCGTCATGGGCCAGCGGCGAATGCCCGCCCACCATGTGGCGGATGTGTTCCTTGGCCAGGTCGTCGTGGGTCAGGTCCAGCGTCTCGAAGCCCTGACGGCGCAGGTTGGCCGCAATCTTGGTCGACTCGCCCTTGCCCTGGGTGGTCAGGCCCACGAACACATGGGCCTTGCTGCCGTCGTGGATGCGGTAGTTGAACTCGGTGACGTTGCGGGGCCCGCCCGGCAGGCCGCCGATGGTCTCGCAGAAGCGGCGGAAGCTGCCGCGCTCCTCGGGGATGGTCACTGCGAACAGCGCCTCGCGCTCCTCGCCCACCTCGGCGCGCTCGGCCACGAAGCGCAGCCGGTCGAAGTTCATGTTGGCACCGCACAGGATGGCCGCATAGGTCTGGCCCCTGGTCTTGTGGCGGGCCACGTAGTCCTTGATGGCTGCCACCGCCATGGCGCCGGCCGGTTCCACGATGCTGCGGGTGTCGATGAACACATCCTTGATGGCGGCGCACACCGCATCGGTGTCGACCGCCATGAATTCGTCCACCAGCTCGCGCGAGATGCGGAAGGTCTCCTCGCCCACCAGCTTGACCGCCGTGCCGTCGGAGAACAGGCCCACGTCGGGCAGGTTCACCCGCTCACCCTCGTCGACGGAGCGCATCATGGCGTCGGAGTCGGTCATCTGAACGCCGATCACCCGGATGTCCGGACGCACCGCCTTGATGTAATTGGCCACGCCCGAAATCAGTCCGCCACCGCCGATGGCCACGAACACGGCATCCAGCCGGTCGGTGCCCAGGCTCTGGAGCTGGCGCAGGATTTCCATGGCGATCGTGCCCTGGCCGGCGATCACGTCCGGGTCGTCGAACGGGTGCACGAAGGTCAGGCCCTGCTTCTTCTGCAGTGCCAGGGCGTGGGTGTAGGCATCGGAATAGCTGTCGCCGTGCAGCACCACCTCGCCGCCAAAGCCCTTGACCGCGTCGATCTTCACCTGCGGCGTGGTCGTGGGCATGACGATGACCGCCCGGATGCCCAGCTTGCGGGCGCTCAGCGCCACGCCCTGGGCATGGTTGCCCGCCGAGGCGCAGATCACGCCCTTGGCCAGCTGTGCCGGAGACAGGTGCGCGATCTTGTTGTAAGCCCCGCGCAGCTTGAAGCTGAACACCGGCTGCTGGTCTTCCCGCTTGAGCAGCACCGTGTTGTGCAGGCGCCGGCTCAGGGCGGCGGCGGGTTGCAGGTCGGATTCGACCGCCACGTCGTACACGCGCGCGGTCAGGATCTTCTTGAGGTAATCGGCCGGCGTGAGGTCGGCGGCCGCCGACGGTGCGGCCACATGGGGTACGGGCTTGGGCATCCCGGGATCATATCGACCGACTAAAAAAAACCCGGACCAGCGAACTGGACCGGGTTTGAATCCACCCGTGGAGGGTAGAGGAGACAACCTTCAATACAATGACGCGAGTATACCGACGCCATGCTGCGATGCAACATCCGGCCCCGGCAAATCCCCCACTTTTTTAGAGTGTGGTCTCCAACGGAGCCGCACGACAGACGAACGGACAGACATGGAATGCACCGTCAGCTGGACCGGCGCCACCGGCACCCGATCCTCCATGGGCTTTGTGGCCGAGACCGGCAGCGGTCATGTCATCACCATGGACGGCGCGCCTGACGCCGCAAAGCCCGAGAACGGCGGCGCCAACATGGCCCCGCGCCCCATGGAAACCGTGCTGGCCGGCACCGGCGGCTGCACCGCCTACGACGTGGTGCTCATCCTCAAGCGGGGCCGGCACGACGTGCGGGGCTGCAGCGTCAAGCTCACCAGCGAGCGGGCCGAGACCGATCCCAAGGTGTTCACCCGCATCCACATGCACTTCACCGTCACCGGCAAGGGCATCCCGGCCACCGCCGTGGAGCGGGCGATTGCCATGAGCCACGACAAATACTGCTCCGCCAGCATCATGCTGGCCAAGACCGCCGAGATCACCACCAGCTTCGACCTGATCGAAGCCTGACCGAACCGACCGGTCAGATCCGGTGCGCCACGGTGGTCATCACCTTGGCAGCCGCCCGCATCAGCCCCTTCACCGGCACCGGCAGATCGGCTGCACCGGCATGCTGGGCTTCGCGGGCGTGCCGGGCTTCGTCGTCCTTCATCTGCGCCACGATGGCCCGCGAGGCATGGTCATTGGCCGGCAGGCGGTCCAGGTGACCGGCCAGGTGGGCCTCCACCTGGCGCTCGGTCTCCACCACGAAGCCCAGGCTCACCGGTGTGCCCATGCGCCCGGCCAGCAGTCCCAGGCCGAAGGCACCGGCATACCACAGCGGGTTCAGCAGCGAGGGGCGGGCGCCCAGCTCGTCCAGCCGGGTCCTCGTCCAGGCCAGGTGATCGGTCTCTTCCTTGCCGGCTGCCTCCAGCTGGCGTGCCACCGCTTCGTTCCCCCGGCCCGACGTGGCCGAGGGCCAGCGCGCCGCGACCGCCTGGGCGGTGTAGAGCGCCTGAGCGCAGACCTCGCCCACATGGTTGACCCGCATCAGCGCACCCGAGAGTGCCTTTTCTTCGTCCGACAACGGCCCGTCGATTTGTGACGGTAATGTGGGGCAGGGCCGCGATGCGGCCGGACGCACGAACAAGGTGCGCAGGGCAGCGTCGGCGGCGGTGAGCAGGGCGTCCACAGGGGTCGGGTTCGGCATGGCGGCTCCGTTGGAGATGGTGGCATCGGGCGGCAACAGAGCGCATTGTCCCGCCATTCGCCGCACTGCAGCAAAAAGCCCCGCCCAAGCTCGGCCACCACGGCGTCGACCGGATGAATACCAATGCACCAAGGGTTAACACCAAGGTTGTCGTAATGGTGCAACGCCAGCACCACCGCAGGGCATGAAAGGGGAAATCCCCCGTGGCGGCGGGTAGGGGTTTCTGATGGAATCTGTCACAGCTTCCTGTTACGGAGGTTGGCCCGGCGGCACCAGACCGACGGCCTTTTCATCAAACCCTTGGAGAACCTTTCCATGAAAAAGACCCTCATCGCCCTGGCCGCCGTTGCAGCCACCGGCGCTGCCATGGCCCAGTCCAGCGTGACCGTTTATGGCGTGGTTGACGTTGGTTACACCAGCGTCAACAACAGCGGCACTGGCACCGACAACAGCGGCCTGAGCAGCAGCAACATGACCACCAACCGTCTGGGCTTCCGTGGCACGGAAGATCTGGGTGGCGGCCTGAAGGCCAACTTCCAGGTGGAAACCAGCCTGACCGCAGACGCGCCTGCTGCCTCCTCCATCGGCGATCGCGGCGCATGGGTCGGCCTGTCCGGCGGCTTCGGTGAAATCCGTCTGGGTCGCGAGTACTCGACCACCTTCTGGTCCGGCTTCCTGTTCTCCCCGTTCGGCACCGGCGGCGTGGGCAACGGCTTCGGCTTCGCCAACCGCGTCGTCGCTCATGCTGTGACCGGCCAGACCAACCCGATCTGGAACAACAACTCCATCACCTACAGCAGCCCGCGCATCTCCGGCTTCCAGGGTCATGCCCAGTACGTGTTCGACGAAGTGGCAGGCGCCAACAACGCCGGCCGCAGCATGGGCCTGCGCCTGAACTACTCGGCTGGTCCTCTGGGCGCTGAAATCGCCTACAGCGACACCGATGGCGGCGCAACCGTGGCAGCCACCACGCTGCTGGGTCTGACCACCTCCGCCGCTCACAAGTCCGTGGTCGGCGGCGTGTCCTACGACTTCGGCGTGGCCCGCGTGATGGCCAACTTCGGCCAGGAGAAGGCCAGTGTCCAGGCCACCGGCGCTTCGCTGGCCAAGGTCACCAACTACGAAATCGGTGTGGTCGCCCCCGTTGGCCCCGGCCGTCTGCGTGCTTCGTACAACAACACCAAGGTGGACGTGACCGGCCAAGCAGTCGATCCGAAGGCTTCGAAGTTCGCACTGGGTTATATCTATGACCTGTCCAAGCGCACCGCTGTCTACGCAACGGTGGCTTCGCTCAAGAACAAGAACGGTCTGAACCTGTCCCTGAGCTCCACCAACCCGGCCAACACCGGCGCAGCCAACGGCCGTTCGACCGGTTACAACATCGGTATCAGCCACACCTTCTGATCACCGAATCCGCCTTTGCAAAGGGCGGTTCACCGATCCAAGGCAAAGCCCGGTGCGAAAGCGCCGGGCTTTTTTGTTGCCTGCTCGCAACGTGAAGCCCATTTTTCTAGGGCATACCCGTAGGCCGTCGGGTACGAGCCCCTAAGATGTCAGGGCTAGTTTCATCAACCTGCAACCTGTGTGCTGCAGAACTCCAAAAGGAAGTTATCCATGAAAAAGTCCCTGATTGCTCTGGCCGTTCTGGCCGCATCCGGCGCCGCAATGGCCCAGTCCAGCGTGACCATCTACGGTCTGGCTGATGTGTGGGTCGGTTCCCAGAAGGATTCCACCAACGGCGTGTCCGCTGGCAGCTTCGGCAAAATGGCCAGCGACGAAGGCTTCGCCACCAGCCGTCTGGGCTTCAAGGGCACTGAAGATCTGGGTGGCGGTCTGAAGGCCAACTTCCAGATCGAAACCAACGTTGGTTTTGACCGTCCGGCCGCTACCAGCCTGGGTAACCGTCAAGCCTGGGTGGGTCTGTCGGGTGGTTTCGGTGAAGTCCAGCTGGGCCGCGTGTGGACCCCGTACGACGATACCCGCGCTCTGATCAACGACACCTTCAACGCCAACTTCGCTTCGTCGTTCAACGTGTGGGAAGGCTACTTCGACCGCACCAGCAACGGCATTCGCTACAACACCCCCAGCTTCTCGGGCTTCTCGGCAGCCGGTGCTTATGCCTTCGGCGAAGACAAGACCGCTACCGCCAAGGCTTCCAGCCTGACCTCCATCAGCCTGAACTACGCCAACGGCCCGATCGCCGCCGGTCTGGCTCACCAGATCGAGAAAGACGGCGCTGGTGCCGGCACCATCTATGCCGACCAGACCAGCCTGACCGCTCTGCTCGGCGCCGTGACCGACACCAAGCGCACCTACACCCTGGTGAATGCCTCCTACGACTTCGGCGTCGCCAAGGTCCTGGCTGGTTACAACACCGTGAAGGCCACCTCCAGCGCCACCACCGGTAACGCCAAGGCCAATGAGTGGAACGTTGGCGCCGAAGTGCCGTTCGGTACCGCCCTGGCTCTGGGTGTCGGCTACGCCAAGTCGCAAGTCAAGGTCAACGGCGTCGATGCCAACAAGACCACTGGCTACTCTGCTGCTCTGAAGTACACCCTGTCCAAGCGCACCTTCACCTACGCTGGTCTGACCAAGGCCGAGGAAGAGAATCCCTCTGGCGCCTCGCTGTCGAAGACCACCCGCGTCTTCGCCGGTATCAGCCACTCCTTCTGATCGATGCACTGACACCCGTCAGTTCATCCTCTGAAGCAAAAAACCCACCGCGCAAGCGGTGGGTTTTTTTACGTCCGTACCGAAGTCCGGTCGGTCAGCGGGAACTGGCAGGCGCAGGCTGTGTGGGCTTGGTGTCGGCTCCCTTGCGATCGGCTGGTTTGGCCACGGTCGGGGTGTAGCCGGGTTTGTAGGCTTCGCCGTTCACCGTGAGGCCTTGTGCCGAGAGTTGCACCGCGCGTTTTTCGGCGATGCCGGGCACGCGCTTGACCAGATCGTTCCAGTCCTTGAAGGGGGCGGTCTTGCGGGCTTCGATGATCTTGCTGGAGGTGCTGGGGCCGACGCCCTTGATGCTGTCGAGGTCGGCGGCGCTGGCCTTGTTGACGTCCACGCCGGCCAGACAGGCCAGGCTGGAGACGGAGAGCAGGGCAGCGATCAGGAACTTGCGCATGAAAACTCCTTGAAAGTGGGTTGGGACGGACAATGTAGGTTTGCGTCTGCACGAAGTCCTGATCCAACCGCGCCGAATGAATCTCCGATCTGTGTTGCCCGTGTGTGGCCTGGCCCTGCTGCTGGGCGCCTGCGCATGGTCTCCCGACGCCCGACGTCAGACCGCCGCAGAGCCGGCGCAGCTGCTGACCACGCCCTGGCCGGATCTGCCGTGGCAGCCGTTTCCCCTGCCCGGCAAGCGCTACGTGGCCTTCGAGCCGGAGCAGGTGGACGGCCGTCCGGCATTGAGGGTGCAGGCCGACTCGTCGGTCAGCATCCTGCGGCAGCGCCTGCCCGATGTGCAGAGAGGCATCCGGGTGCCGACGCAGCTTCGCCTGAGCTGGCGGGTGGATGGCCTTCCTGCGGACGGCGATCTGGCCCACATCGACCGCTCCGATTCGCCGGTGGGCGTGGTGCTGGCCTTCGAGGGCGATCGTTCGCGCTGGACCGGCCGGCAGCACCGGCTCTCCGACCTGACGCAGCTGCTCACCGGAGAGCCCTTGCCCTATGCCACGTTGTCCTATGTGTGGAGCGCCCAGCACCCGGCGGAGTCGGTGGTGTTCAACCCCCGGTCCGACCGCATCCGCAAGCTGGTGCTCGACAGCGGTACCGCCCAGGTGGGCCAGTGGCGCGAGCACGTGCGCGACGTGCAGGCCGACTACCGTCTTGCATTCGGTGAGGAACCCGGGCCGCTGGTGGGTATCGCACTGATGACCGACACCGACAACACCCGCAGCCGTCTGACCGCGTGGTACGGTGCCCTCAGCCTGCAACCCCTCTCACCCTGAACCGCCCGCGCCATGGCACTGAACCGCATCAAGGCCCACAGCCGCGCATTCGCCCACATTGCGGCCTTCCACCCCGAGCTCACCGCCCTGCGGCGGGAACTGCATGCGCATCCCGAACTGGGATTCGAGGAGCACTACACCGCCCGGCGTGTGGTCGAGACGCTCAAGGTCTGCGGCGTGGACGAGATCCACACCGGCATCGGCCGCACTGGGGTGGTGGCCACCATCAAGGGACGCGGGCAGGGCACGCGCATGGTCGGTCTGCGCGCCGACATGGACGCCCTGCCCATGGCCGAGGCGAACGAATTTGCATGGAAGTCCACCCGGCCCGGCCTGATGCATGGCTGCGGGCACGACGGCCACACCGCCATGCTGATCGGCGCGGCGCGTTACCTGGCCGAGACACGGAACTTCGATGGCACCGCCGTGCTGATCTTCCAGCCCGGCGAGGAAGGCTTTGCCGGCGCCAAAGCCATGATCGAGGACGGTCTGTTCGACCGTTTCCCGGTGCAGTCGGTGTTCGCCATGCACAACTGGCCCCAGATGCGGCCAGGCACCATCGGCATCAATCCGGGGCCGATGATGGCCTCGGCCGACCGCATCACCATCGAGATCAGCGGTAAGGGCGGACATGGCGCCCACCCCTACCAGACGGTCGACCCGGTGCTGGTGGCGGCCCACATCATCACGGCGGTGCAGAGCATCGTCTCGCGCAACATCCGGCCGATCGACAGCGCGGTCATCAGCCTGTGCGCCATGCAGGCCGGCGACCTGGGGGCGTTCAGCGTGATCCCGGGCAAGGCCACGCTGGTGGGCACGGTGCGCACCTTCAACCCGGAGGTGCAGGCCATGGTGGAGCGCCGCCTCAACGAGGTGTGTTCCGGTGTGGCCCTGGGCCTGGGTGCCTCGGCCCATGTGAAGTACGAGCGCATCTACCCGGCCACCATCAATACCCGAGACGAGGCCCGCTTTGCCGCCGACGTGGCCCAGAAGCTGGTCGGCCACGAACATGTGGACCGGGCCATGGACCCCAGCATGGGCGCCGAGGACTTCTCCTTCATGCTGCAGGTCAAGCCCGGGGCCTACCTGCGGCTGGGGCAGGGGGCCGAGAACGGCATCGGCAGCTGCTTCCTGCACAACAGCCGCTACGACTTCAACGACGAGGTGCTGCCGCTGGGCGCAGCCCTGCACGCCAGCCTGATCGAACACGCCCTGCCGCTGCAGGCGGCCTGAGTCCCATCAGGTGTAGCGCTTGCTGCGCAGGTTGTTCTTCATTTCCTTGAGCAGCGGCTGCAGCTGCTGACCGCCGATCCGCAGCGCCACGCAGGTGGCCAGCACGTCGATGACCATGAGGTGCATGAGGCGCGAGGTCATGGGGCTGTAGCGGTCGTAGCCCTCGGGGTGGTCGGCCGCCAGGTGGATGTGCCCGGCATTGGCCAGCGGCGAACCGCTGGCGGTGATGGTGATCACCGTGGCACCGTGCTGGCGCGCGATGTCGGCGGCGTCCATCAGGTCGCGGGTGCGGCCCGAGTTGGAAACGATGACCACGCAGTCGCCGGCTCCCAGCAGCGAGGCGCTCATCACCTGCATGTGGCCGTCGCTGTAGGCGATGGCGTTGATGCCCAGGCGGAAGAACTTGTGCTGCGCGTCCTGCGCCACGATGCCCGAGTTGCCGGCGCCGAAGAACTCGATGCGGCCACGGCTGCGGTAGGTGGCCATGAGCGCGTCCACCGCGCGCTCGATGGCATGGGTGGAGGCGTCGTTGCGGTATTTCAGGAAGGCCGCCACCGTGTTGTCGATGACCTTGACCAGCACGTCGCTGGTCTTGTCGTCCACGTCTACGCTGCGGTGGATGAAGGGCACGCCCTCGCTCACCGTGCCGGCCAGCTTGAGCTTGAAGTCCGACAGGCCGTCGTAACCCATGCTGCGGCAGAAGCGCACCACGGTGGGCTTGCTCACATGGGCGCGTTCGGCCAGTTCGGACACCGGCAGGCTGGCAAAGCTGCGCGGGTCGGACAGCACCAGCTTGCCCACACGTTGTTCGGCGGGGGCCAGCGAGGGCAGCGAGGCCTTGATGCGGTCGAGCATGGGAAGAGGGTCCGGGTTACGCGAAGATGCGTAATTTTATTACCGGACCGCCGCATAATCGCGGCATGAATCAGCTCGAAGCCCTCAAACAGTTCACCACCGTCGTGGCCGACACCGGCGACTTTCACCAGATCGCCGCCTTCGCCCCGCGCGACGCCACCACCAACCCGTCGCTCATCCTCAAGGCCGTCCAGAAGCCCGATTACGCGCCCTTGCTGGCCGATGCCCTGCAGCGCTACGGCCATCTGGGCAAGGAGGAGGTGATGAACCACCTGCTGGTGCGCTTTGGCTGCGAGATCCTCCAGCACATTCCGGGCCGTGTTTCCACCGAAGTCGATGCCCGCCTGAGCTTCGACACCGAAGCCACCGTGGTGCGCGCCCGCCGCCTGATCGACCTGTACCAGGGCCAGGGTGTGCACATCGACCGGGTGCTGATCAAGATCGCCGCCACCTGGGAAGGCATCCAGGCCGCCGCCCGACTGGAGCGCGACGGCATCCATACCAACCTCACATTGCTGTTCTCGTTCTGCCAGGCCGTGGCCTGTGGCCAGGCCAAGGTGCAGCTGATCTCGCCCTTCGTGGGCCGCATCTACGACTGGTACAAGAAGCAGGCCGGTACGTCCTGGGACGAGGCCGCCATGGCGGGGGCCAACGATCCCGGCGTGCAGTCGGTGCGGCGCATCTTCGAGTTCTACAAGAAGTTCGGTGTGGCCACCGAAGTGATGGGAGCCAGCTTCCGCAACGTGGGGCAGATCACCGCCCTGGCCGGCTGCGACCTGCTGACCATCAGCCCCGAACTGCTGGCCCAGCTGCAGGCCAGCGAGGCGCCGCTGGCCCGTGCGCTGGACCCCCAGGCTGCGCGGGGCGCCGATCTGGAGTTCGTGCAGTACGACGAGGCCGGCTTCCGCTTTGCCCTCAACCAGGACGCCATGGCCACCGAGAAGCTGGCCGAAGGCATCCGCGCCTTCGTGGCCGACACCGTCAAGCTCGAAGCCATGATGGGCTGACCGCCCTCTTTGCGCCCGGACGAAAAAAAGCCCCGCGATCGCTCGCGGGGCTTTTTGCCATGAGGCGCTGGCCCGAAGGCCAGGGGGACATCACATGCCCATGCCGCCCATGTCGCCCATGCCACCCATGCCGCCACCGGGCATGGCCGGTGCGTCATCCTTGGGGGCCTCGGCCACCATGCACTCGGTGGTCAGCATCAGGCTGGCCACGGAGGCGGCGTTCTGCAGGGCGGTGCGGGTCACCTTGGTCGGGTCCAGGATGCCCATCTCGATCATGTCGCCGTAGGTGTCGTTGGCGGCGTTGAAGCCGTAGTTGCCCTTGCCGGCCAGGATGGCGTTGACCACCACGCTCGGCTCGCCACCGGCGTTGGCCACGATCTCGCGCAGCGGGGCTTCGATGGCCTTGAGCACCAGCTTGATGCCGGCGTCCTGGTCAGCGTTGCTGCCCTTGATCTCGCCAGCAGCCTGACGGGCGCGCAGCAGGGCCACGCCACCGCCGGCCACGATGCCTTCTTCCACGGCAGCGCGGGTGGCGTGCAGGGCGTCTTCCACGCGGGCCTTCTTCTCCTTCATCTCGACTTCGGTGGCAGCACCGACCTTGATGACGGCCACGCCGCCGGCCAGCTTGGCCACGCGCTCCTGCAGCTTCTCGCGGTCGTAGTCGGAGGTGGCCTCCTCGATCTGCACGCGGATCTGCTTGACGCGGGCTTCGATGTCAGCGGCAGCGCCGGCGCCGTCGATGATGGTGGTGTTTTCCTTGCCCACTTCGATGCGCTTGGCAGAACCCAGGTCGGCCAGGGTCACTTTTTCCAGCGTCATGCCGACTTCTTCGGCAATCACTTTGCCGCCGGTCAGGATGGCGATGTCTTCCAGCATGGCTTTGCGGCGGTCGCCGAAGCCCGGGGCCTTTACAGCCACAACCTTCAAGATGCCGCGGATGGTGTTCACCACCAAGGTCGCCAGGGCTTCGCCTTCGACGTCTTCGGCAATGATCAGCAGCGGACGGCCAGCCTTGGCCACCTGCTCCAGCGTGGGCAGCAGGTCACGGATGTTGGAGACCTTTTTGTCGTACAGCAGCACGAAAGGGTTGTCCAACAGGGCCGACTGCTTCTCGGGGTTGTTGATGAAGTAGGGCGACAGGTAGCCGCGATCGAACTGCATGCCTTCGACGACGTCGAGCTCGTTCTGCAGCGATTTGCCGTCTTCCACGGTGATCACGCCTTCTTTGCCCACTTTGTCCATGGCGTTGGCGATGATGTCGCCGATGCTGGAGTCGGAGTTGGCGGAAATCGAGCCGACCTGGGCGATTTCCTTGCTGGTCGTGGTGGCCTTGGAGGCCTTCTTCAGTTCGGCGATCAGGGCTTCCACAGCCTTGTCGATGCCGCGCTTCAGGTCCATCGGGTTCATGCCGGCGGCCACGTACTTCATGCCTTCGCGCACGATGGCCTGGGCCAGCACGGTGGCGGTGGTGGTGCCGTCACCGGCGTTGTCGGAGGTCTTGGAAGCAACTTCCTTGACCATCTGCGCGCCCATGTTCTGAAGCTTGTCCTTCAGTTCGATTTCCTTGGCCACGGACACACCGTCCTTGGTCACAGTGGGGGCGCCGAACGAGCGCTCGAGCACCACGTTGCGGCCTTTGGGGCCCAGGGTGACCTTGACGGCGTTGGCCAGGATGTTCACACCCTCGACCATGCGTGCGCGGGCTTCGCCGCCGAAAATGACGTCTTTTGCTGCCATGTTGATTTCTCCGATTCAGTAAATGGGGTGGGTGAGGGGGAGAAGGATCACTTCTCGACGACCGCGAACAGGTCGTCTTCCTTCATGACCAGCAGCTCGTCGCCGTCGACCTTGACGGTCTGGCCGCTGTACTTGCCGAACAGCACACGGTCGCCGACCTTGACGGTCAGGGCCTTGGTTTCGCCTTTGTCGTTCGTCTTGCCCGGGCCGACGGCCAGCACCTCGCCCTGGTCGGGCTTCTCGGCGGCGGCGTCGGGGATGACGATGCCGGAGGCGGTCTTGGTTTCGCTGTCAATGCGCTTGACGATCACGCGATCGGCGAGAGGACGAAGTTTCATTGCATCTCCTGAAAAGGAACGGGTTGGAATGGAGGCTGGAGCCGGCCAGCAGGCCGGGTCGAGGGAGTTGTGTGCGTGTTAGCACTCATCTCCAGCGAGTGCTAATCATAAGGGTGGGGGAGGGTGTTTTCAAGGCCGGGCGGTGAAAAACCGGGTGCAGGCGGTTGTCCTGCCTGCGACTGCGCCCGGGTGGATTCCCTAGTGGTGCTGCTTTGTTAGTTTGCTAACAATGCACCGCATACCCCACACCCTGTCCCTGCGGTGCCCAGCGCGCCGGAGGGACAACCGGAATCCATGAGCAACGAATACATCCTCGAAACGCGGGATCTCACCCGCGAGTTCAAAGGCTTTGTGGCCGTCGACAAGGTCAACCTGCGCGTCAAGCGGGGGTCCATCCACGCCCTGATCGGTCCCAACGGGGCCGGCAAGACGACGGTGTTCAACCTGCTGACCAAGTTCCTGCCGGTCAGCTCCGGCCAGATCTTCTACAAGGGCCAGGACATCACGCCCCTGAAGGCCGCCGATGTGGCGCGGGACGGCATGGTCCGTTCGTTCCAGATCTCGGCGGTGTTCCCGCACCTCACCGTGCTGGAGAACGTGCGCATCGGCCTGCAGCGCCAGCTCGGCACCAGCTACCACTTCTGGAAGCCCGAGTCGTCGCTGTACCAGCTCAACGACCGCGCCCGCGAACTGCTCGATCAGGTGGACCTGGGCAGCTTCGCCGACACCATCACCGTCAACCTGCCGTACGGCCGCAAGCGCGCCCTGGAGATCGCCACCACGCTGGCGCTCGACCCGGAGCTGATGCTGCTGGACGAACCGACCCAGGGCATGGGCCACGAGGATGTGGGCCGGGTGGTGGAGCTGATCCGCAAGGTGGCGGCCAACCGCACCGTGCTGATGGTGGAGCACAACATGAATGTGGTGTCCAACCTGTCCGACACCATCACCGTGCTGGCCCGGGGCAGCGTGCTGGCCGAAGGGCCGTATGCCACGGTCTCCCAGGACCCCCGGGTGCTGGAAGCCTATGTGGGTTCGACCGAGGAGACCGCATGAAACAGCCGCTGCTCAAAGTCTCCGGGCTGGACGCCTGGTACGGCGAATCGCACATCCTGCACGGCGTCAATTTCGAGCTGTACGAGGGCGAACTGATCACCCTGCTCGGCCGCAACGGCGCGGGCCGCAGCACCACCATCAAGTCGATCCTGGGTCTGGTGGGCAAACGCACCGGCTCGGTCCAGATCGGTGGCGTGGAGACCATCCACATGCCCACCAACCGCATCGCGCGGCTGGGCCTGGGTTATTGCCCCGAAGAGCGCGGCATCTTCTCGTCGCTGAGCTGCGAGGAGAACTTGATGCTGCCGCCCAAGGTGGGCGAAGGCGGCATGAGCATCGAGGAAATCTACGAGATGTTCCCCAACCTCAAGGAGCGCCGCAACAGCCAGGGCACGCGCCTGTCGGGCGGCGAGCAGCAGATGCTGGCCATGGCGCGCATCCTGCGCACCGGCGCCAAGGTGCTGCTGCTCGACGAGATCACCGAAGGCCTGGCCCCGGTCATCGTGCAGACCCTGGGTCGCGTGATCCGCGCGCTCAAGGCCAAGGGCCTGACCATCATCCTGGTGGAGCAGAACTTCCGTTTTGCCGCTCCGCTGGCCGATCGTCACTACGTCATGGAACACGGCCAGATCGTGGCCACCGTGGCCAAGAACGAACTCGAAAGCAAGGCAGACATGCTGCGCGAGTACCTGGGCGTCTGACGCCTTCTTTTCATCTGGAGACAAGACATGAAACGCAAACTGATTGCTGCCGCCATCGCCACCGCCCTGGCTGGCGCTGCCCCCTTCGCCATGGCCCAGCAGGGCAAGCTCTCGGGTGACGCCGTGAAGATCGGCGTGCTGACCGACATGTCCGGCCTGTACGCCGACTACGGCGGCCCCGGTGCCGTGGCGGCTGCCCGCCTGGCCGTGCAGGACTTCGGCGGCAAGATGTTCGGCAAGGACATCGTGGTGGTCAACGCCGACCACCAGAACAAGCCCGATGTGGCCAAGAACGTGGCCCAGCAGTGGTTCGACCGCGATGGCGTGGACATCTCGGTGGAAAACCTGAACTCCGCCGTGGCCCTGACCGTGCAGGCCCTGGCCAAGGAAAAGAACAAGATCACCATCACCACCGGTGCCGCCACCGCGCGCCTGACCAACGAAGACTGTGCCCCGGCCAACGGCATCCACTACCTGATGGACACCATTGCCCTGTCCAACGTGGTGGGCAAGGCCATCGTGAAGGACGGCGGCGACAGCTGGTACTTCCTGACCGCCGACTACGCCTTCGGCCATTCGCTGGAGAAGGACACCAGCGAGGTGGTGCGCTCCTCGGGCGGCAAGGTCAATGGCGCCGTGCGCCACCCGCTGGGCACGAGCGACTTCTCCTCCTTCCTGCTGCAGGCCCAGACCTCGGGCGCCAAGGTGGTCGGCCTGGCCAACGCCGGCGGCGACACCGTCAACAGCATCAAGGCCGCGGCCGAGTTCGGCATCACCCGCAAGCAGAACCTGGCTGCCCTGCTGATGCTGCTGACCGACGTGCACGCCATCGGCCTGAACACCGCCCAGGGTCTGTACCTGACCGAAGGCTGGTACTGGGACCTCAACGCCGAGACCCGCGCCTGGTCCGACAAGTTCAGCAAGGTCATGAACGGCCGCAAGCCGAACTCCAACCACGCCTCGGTCTACTCGGCCACCATGCACTACCTCAAGGCCGTGCAGGCCGCCGGCACCGACGACACCGCGGCCGTGATGGCCAAGATGAAGGAGATGCCGATCAACGACATGTTCGCCAAGGGCGGCAAGATCCGCGAAGACGGCCGCATGGTGCACGACATGTACCTGTTCCAGGTGAAGAAGCCGTCCGAGTCCAAGGGCGCCTGGGACTACTACAACCTCAAGGGCACCATCAAGGGCGACGACGCCTTCCAGCCGCTGGCCCAGACCCGCTGCGCTGCCATCAAGAAGTGACGGACCCGGCCGGCTGAGACCGGCCTGAATCACCGAGCCGAACAGACGGGCCGTGCTGGCCACGGCCCGTCATCATTCAACGGACTGCAATGGACCAGATCTTTGGCGTACCGACGGCAGCCTTCATGGGGCAACTCATGCTGGGGCTGGTCAACGGTTCTTTTTACGCACTCCTTTCGTTGGGCCTGGCCGTCATCTTCGGCATGCTCAACATCGTCAACTTCGCGCACGGCGCGCTCTACATGACGGGCGCCTTCTTCGCGTGGATGCTGCTGAACTATGCCGGCGTGAACTACTGGTTCGCGCTGCTGCTCGCGCCCGTGGCCGTGGGCCTGATCGGCGTGATCATCGAAAAGACCATGCTGCGCTGGCTGCATGGACTGGACCACCTCTATGGCCTGCTGCTGACCTTCGGCCTGGCCCTGCTGCTGGAGGGTGTATTCCGCGAGTTTTACGGTTCGTCGGGTCTGCCCTACGAACTGCCTGAAATCTTCCGGGGCGGCTTCGACCTGGGCTTCATGTTCCTGCCCAAGTACCGGGCCTGGGTGATCTTCGCGGCGGTGTTCGTCTGCCTGGCCACCTGGTTCGTGATCGAGAAGACCAAGCTGGGCGCCTATCTGCGCGCCGGCACCGAGAACCCCAACATGGTCAAGGCCTTCGGCATCAACGTGCCGCTGATGGTGACCCTGACCTACGCCTTCGGCGTGGGCCTGGCCGGCCTGGCCGGGGTGATGGCCGCGCCCATCTACCAGGTCAGCCCGCTGATGGGCTCGAACATCATCATCATCGTGTTCGCGGTGGTGGTGATCGGCGGCATGGGCTCCATCCTGGGCTCCATCCTGACCGGCCTGGTGCTGGGCCTGATCGAGGGCCTGACCAAGGTCTTCTATGCCGAGCTGTCCTCGACCGTGGTGTTCATCATCATGGTCATCGTTCTGATGTTCCGCCCGGCGGGCCTGTTCGGTCGGGAGAAATGATGTCCAAAACCCGCATTCTGTATGCCGTGCTGTTCGCGGCACTTCTGGTGGCTCCGTTCGTGGGCTACCCGATCTTCCTGATGAAGGTGCTGTGCTTTGCGCTGTTCGCATGCGCCTTCAACCTGCTGATCGGCTTCACCGGCCTGCTGTCCTTCGGCCATGCCATGTTCTTCGGCTTTGCCGCCTATGTGTCGGGCCATGCCGCCAAGGTGTGGGGACTGACGCCGGAGCTGGCCATCCTGGCCGGCACGCTGTGCGCCACCGTGATCGCGGTGGTGACCGGCTGGCTGGCGGTGCGGCGCCAGGGCATCTACTTCGCCATGGTGACGCTGGCCCTGGCCCAGATGATCTACTTCATCTGCGTGCAGGCACCCTTCACCTACGCCGAGGACGGCATCCAGAGCATTCCGCGCGGCAAGCTGTTCGGCGTGATCGACCTGGCCAGCGACACCGCCATGTACTACGTGGTGGTGGCCATCTTCGTGTTCGGCTTTGCGCTCATCTACCGCATCATCCACTCGCCCTTCGGGCAGGTGCTGAAGTCGGTGCGCGAGAACGAGCCGCGCGCGCTGTCCCTGGGCTACAACGTCGACCGCTACAAGCTGCTGGCTTTCGTGCTGTCGGGCACCATCGCCGGCCTGGCGGGTGCCACCAAGTCGATCGCCTTCGGCATCGCGACGCTGACCGACGTGAGCTGGCAGATGTCGGGCGAGGTGGTGCTGATGACGCTGCTGGGGGGCATGGGCACCATCCTGGGTCCGGCCGTGGGCGCGGCCATCATCGTGACCATGCAGAACTACCTGGCCGACCTGGGCTCCATGGTGTCGATCATCATGGGCATGACCTTCGTGGTCTGCGTGCTGGCCTTCCGCCGCGGCATCGTCGGCGAGATCGAGTACCGCCTGGGCAAGAAGGGGTGACCCCCTTCGCCGGGCTCAGAAGTGGGCCAGGTAGCCGCCGTCCACCGCCAGCGTGTGGCCGGTGACGTAGCTGGCCGCATCCGAGGCCAGGAAGACAGCGGCCCCGGCCACCTCGTCCGGCCGGCCCCAGCGGCCCAGCGAACTGCGGCGGCTCAGCCATTCGGCAATGCCGGGATCGGCCACCATGCCGGCATTGGCGTCGGTGGCGAAGAAGCCGGGAGCGATGGCATTGACGCGAACGCCGCGCGGTCCCAGTTCGGCCGCCAGCGCCCTGGTCATGGCCTCCAGCGCCCCCTTGGTGGTGGTGTAGGCCGCATCGCCGGACCGGGCGATCGGCCCGGCGATCGAGGTCACGTTCACGATGCTGCCGCTGCCTTGCCGCTGCATGGGGCGAGCGGCTTCCCGGCACAGGTGCCAGGCCGACACCAGATTGACTTCCATCAGCCCGCGCAGGGCATCGGCCGGCAGATCGTCCAGGGGCGCTCGATGGCGCTGCCCCACGTTGTTGATCAGCACATCCAGCCGGCCTTCGGCCTGCAGCAGGCGATCGAGCGCCGCGGTGGCGGCAGGCAGATCGGCCACGTCCAGCGGGCACGCCACGGCCTGCGGACCGAGTTCGGCCGCGGCCAGCGCCAGCGCATCGGCATCCCGACCGGCCAGCCAGACGCGTGCACCGTGCCCGATCAGGCCGGCCGCCATGGCGCGGCCCAGACCGCGTGTGGCACCGGTGACCAGCGCCACGCGCCCGGTCAGATCGAAGTGGGAAGTGCTGTGCATAGGCGCCGGATTATCCGGCGCCCGCCGTTCAGACCGACAGCTCGGCCAGGGCCGATGCGGAGAACCGCATGGTGGGTTCGGCTTCGGCGCAGGGCAGGGTGAAGTAGAAGGTGCAGCCGTGGCCCGGTGCCGATTCGCACCAGATCCGGCCGCCATGGCGCTCGATGATCCGCTGGGTGAGCGACAGCCCGGTGCCCGTGCCTTCGAAGTCCATGGAGTGGTGCTGGCGCTGGAACATGACGAACAGGTTGTGCGCCTTGGTCATGTCGAAGCCGGCGCCGTTGTCCCGGATGTAGAACATGCGACCGCCCACCGGGTTGATCTGCCAGCCCAGCTCGATGCGGGGATGCTCGGTCTTGCGGGTGAACTTCACCGCGTTGTCCAGCAGGTGGCCGAAGGCCTGGGCCAGCATCATGGCGTCGCCCAGCAGCACGGGGAGTTCGTCGTCGATGACCCATTCGATGCGGCGGTCGCGGTGTTCCTGCTGCAGGTGCACCAGGATGCCGCGCAGCAGCTGCGTCATGGGCACCGCGTGCTGCTCCACCGTGACCCGCCCCAGCCGGGCGTATTCCAGCAGGCCTTCGATCATCAGTCCCATGCGTTTGCTGGACTTGGCGATCGAGCCCAGGTACTGGATGGATGTGGCATCGCCGCCGTCGCCCACATGCTCCTGCAGCAGCGACACGAAACTGGAGATGTGGCGCAGCGGTGCCCGCAGGTCGTGCGAGACCATGTGGGAGAACACGTCGAGGTCCTTGTTGGCCGCCACCAGCTGGCGGGTGCGCTCGGCCACCCGCTTCTCCAGTTCGCGGTTGAGGTCGTTCATGACGTCTTCCAGGCTCTTGGCGGCGGTCATGTCGCGCGTGATGCACGAGAGGCCCTGCAGTTCGCCCTGCTCGTTGCGCAGGGCGGTCAGGATGGTGTGGGCCCAGAAGCGCGATCCGTCCGACCGCACACGCCAGCCCCGGCTTTCCCACTGGCCGTGGGCCTTGGCCAGGCGCAGCACCTGGGGCGCATCGGTTTCGTCCTCGCCGTTGGTCATGGTGCTCATCAGCACCTCGAAGGGCAGCCCCTCGATCTGCCGGCGGGAGTGGCCGTGCAGCCGCTGCGCGCTGTCGGTCCATTCGGTGATGCGGCCCTCGGCATCCACGAAGTAGACGCAGTAATCCTGGATGGCCGACACCATCAGCCGGTAGCGCTGTTCGCTGGCGTACAGCTCGGCGGTGCGGGCGCGCACCCGCTCTTCGAGCTCCTGGTTGGCATTGAGCACCATCTCCTCGGTGCGCTTGCGCTCGCTGATGTCGTGCAGCTCGATGAAGATGCCGTTCACCTCGCCGTCGCGCACATCCGGGATGTAGCGGATCTCGTAACAGTGAGCGCGGCCGTCCACGTCGCTGCGCACCGCCTCGAACTGCTGCTCCTGTCCGCTCAGTGCCTCGGCGATGCGCGGCAGGATCTCGGCCATCACGTCGGGGTGGACGATCTCGCTCATGTGGCGGCCCAGCAGTTCGTCGGGCTGGCAGCCGTAGCTGGCGGCATGGGCGATGTTGGCGAATCGGCAGACGAGGTCCCGGTCGTAATAGGTCAGCCGGGCCGGAATCCGGTCGGTGAAGCTGCGCAGCAGACTTTCGGGCGCCAGGGCGGCGGTGCTGCGATCGGTGTCCATGGGCGGGCCTCCTGGGGAGAAACGGAAATGCAGAGAACGCGTTGTCTCTTCCGTATCGACCCGCCCTGCCAAAACTTCAGTCCAGCGATCTGGGGACGTCCATCAAAAAAGCCCTGCGGATTCCTCCGCAGGGCTTGGCAGCCAAGTGAGCGCCAGCTTTTATTTGAGGCCAGCGGCTTCGCGCAGGATCTGCGCCTTGTCGGTGCGCTCCCAGGTGAATTCCGGCTCCTCGCGTCCGAAGTGGCCGTAGGCGGCGGTCTTGCTGTAGATCGGGCGCAGCAGGTCCAGCATCTGGATGATGCCTTTGGGACGCAGGTCGAAATGGGCTTCCACCAACTTGGCGATCTCGGCGTCCGGGATCACGCCGGTGCCTTCGGTGTAGACCGTGATGTTCATCGGCTTGGCCACGCCGATGGCGTAGGCCACCTGCACCTGGCACTGGCGGGCCAGGCCGGCGGCCACCACGTTCTTGGCCACATAGCGGGCGGCATATGCGGCCGAGCGGTCGACCTTGGACGGGTCCTTGCCCGAGAACGCGCCACCACCGTGCGGGCAGGCGCCGCCGTAGGTGTCGACGATGATCTTGCGGCCGGTCAGACCGCAGTCACCCTGGGGGCCACCGATGACGAAACGGCCGGTCGGGTTGACCAGGTAGCGGGTGTTCTGGATCCACTCCTTGGGCAGCACCGGCTTGATGATCTCCTCGATCACCGCCTCGTAGAAGCTGGCCTTGAGCTTGGTGGCGGTCTCGCTCTGGTCCGGGCTGTGCTGGGTGGACAGCACCACGGTGTCGATGCTGTGCGGCTTGCCGTCCACATAGCGCATGGTCACCTGGCTCTTGGCGTCCGGGCGCAGGAAGGGCAGACGGCCGTCCTTGCGCAGCTGGGCCTGGCGCTCCACCAGCCGGTGGGCGTAGTAGATGGGGGCGGGCATCAGCTCGGGCGTTTCGTCGCAGGCGTAGCCGAACATCAGGCCCTGGTCGCCGGCGCCGGTATTCAGGTGGTCGTCGGAGGCATGGTCCACGCCCTGGGCGATGTCGTTGGACTGCTTGTCGTAGGCCACCAGCACCGCGCAACCCTTGTAGTCGATGCCGTACTCGGTGTTGTCGTAGCCGATGCGTTTGATGGTGTCGCGCGCCACCTGGATGTAGTCGACGTGCGCGTTGGTCGTGATCTCGCCGGCCAGCACCACGAGACCGGTGTTGGTCAGGGTCTCGGCCGCCACGCGCGAGCGCGGGTCCTGGGCGAAGATGGCATCGAGGATGGCATCCGAGATCTGGTCGGCCACCTTGTCGGGATGGCCTTCGGATACGGACTCGGAAGTGAAGAGGAAATCGTTCGCCATGTCTTTAAACTCCTGCGTTGGGTGGATCGGCGTTGCCGGTCCTGCAGAAGGCGGCGAACGCTTTAGCGGTATTTGTGAATCGCCCCGCAATCAGTTCATCAACTCGGCGATCCGCGTATTTTAAGCGCAAGCCCCATTCCCGTTCCTGGCCCGCCTTGACCTTGCTTGTCACATCGCTGTTCCGCCTGGGGCGCCACCTGCCGTTGTGGTGCCTGCACGGCATCGGCAGCGTCCTGGGCTGGTTGAGCTTTGGCCTGTCCTCGCGTTATCGGCGCCGCCTGATCGACCATGCGGCGCAGGCCGGTTACGGCCGTGCGGTGGCCCTGGGCTCGGTCGGGCAGGCCGGGCGGCTGGTGGCCGAGCTGCCCCGGTTGTGGCTGGGGCGGCCGGTGCCGGTGCGCTGGGACGGCGAGCAGCACATCGAGGCCGCCCTGCAGGAGGGCGCCGGCCTGCTGTTCCTCACGCCGCACCTGGGTTGCTTCGAGATCACCGCCCAGGCCTATGCAGAACGCTTCGGCGCGCGGCGCCCCATGACCGTGCTGTTCCGCCCGCCCCGGCTGGCCGCCCTGCGCGATCTGGTCGCGCAGGCGCGGCAGCGCCCCGGCCTGCAGACCGCTCCGGTTTCCCTGGCGGGCGTGCGCCAGCTGATGCGGGCCCTGAAGGCCGGAGAGGCCGTGGGCCTGCTGCCCGATCAGGTACCGCCGCAGGGTCAGGGGGTCTGGGCGCCTTTCTTTGACCGCGCCGCCTACACCATGACGCTGTCCAGCCGTCTGGCCCAGGCCGGCGGATGCCGTGTGCTGCTGAGCTGGGGGGAGCGCCTGCCCCGGGGCCAGGGCTATGTGGTGCATGTGCGCCCGCTGGCCGAGCCGCTGCCCGACGATGCGTCGGCCGCCGCTGCCGTGGTGAACCGGGCCATGGAATCGCTGGTGCGAGAATCGCCCGCCCAATACCTGTGGTCCTACGACCGCTACAAGAATCCGCGCTGATGTCCGCCGAGCCGTCCGTTCCGTCCCACCAGAAACCGCCCGGCGGCCTGGCCAACTGGCTGGGCCTGGCTGCCATGCGCCTGCTGGCGCACCTGCCGCTGCCCTGGATCCGCGCGCTGGGCTGGCTGCTGGGGCAGGTGCTGCACACCGTGGCGCGGCGCCGCCGTACCATCGCCCGCACCAACTGGTCGCTGTGTTTTCCCGGGCAATCGGTGGCGCAGCGGGATGCGGCCATCCGGCGCCACTTCGTGTACTTCGCTCAGGCCTGGCTAGACCGCAGCTGGCTGTGGGAGGCCGCGCCCGACGTGGTGCGCCGACGCCTGCTCCTCAAGGGGGATCTGGGCGCCCTCGAAGGCGGGCAGCCCACGGTGATGTTTGCACCGCATTTCGTCGGCATGGACGCCGGCTGGACCGCCATCACCGCCCACCTGCCGCGCCGTTTCTGCGGCATCTATGCCGAGCAGCTCAACCCGGATGTGGACCGCTGGATGGCCCGGGGGCGGCAGCGTTTCGGCGATCCCCACATCGTGGCCATGCGCCAGGGCCTCAAGCCGCTGGTGAGTGCTCTGCGCGACGGCCTGCCCTTGTACCTGCTGCCCGACATGGACTATGGCACCCGCGATTCGGTGTTCGTCCCTTTTTTCGGCGTGTCCACGGCCACGCTCACCTCCCTGTCACGCTTTGCCCGGCTGTCGCGGGCGCGGGTGGTTCCGGTGGTCAGCCGTCTCACGCCCGGGGGCTATGAGGTCGTGGTGCATCCGGCCTGGGAGGCCTATCCCACGGCCGATGTCGAGGCCGACACGGCACTCATGAACCGGCGCCTCGAAGATTTCATCGCCGGCATGCCCGAGCAGTACTACTGGGTCCACAAGCGCTTCAAGTCGCGCCCGCCGGGAGAGGCTTCGCTCTACGACGGGGTGCGCTGAGCGCTTCGGGCGTTCAGCCGCTCCGCGATCAGGCGGATCACCTCGACCGGCTGCTCGTGCACGATCCAGTGGGTGGCACCGGCCACCTGCACCACGTCCAGGTCGGGCACCCAGGTGTCGAGTCCCTCCAGCAGGGCCGGTGGCAGGGCGGTGTCGCCCAGACCCCAGATCACCCGCGTGGGCACCCGCACCATCACCTTGTCCAGGGGCAGCTGCACGGCCGCTGCGGCCGGGTCCTGCGGCGTGGGCGGCCGCAGCGGGGAGGCCCCGTAGTAATGGCAGCCGCCATGCAGGCCGTGCCGCCAGACTTCGCGGTACTGCTCGCGCACCGCGTCGGTGAGCCAGGCCTGCGGTCCGCTGTCGGCGGCCATGTTGGTGAAGAACGGCCAGAGCCGGGCGAAGTCGTTCTCGGCCAGCAGACGGGGGGCGTCGGGACGGGCCAGAAAGTTCATGTAGGCACTCGCCGCCTGCTGGGCCGGGTTGTGGGCCAGTTCGCGCTGGAACGGTCCCGGGTGCGGGGCATTCAGGATGATCAGCTGTTCCATCAGCGTCGGGTGCTGCGCCGCCACCGTCCAGGCCACGGCGCCGCCCCAATCGTGGGCGATCAGGGCGCCCAGCCGGCCGGGGGTGGGGCTGCCGGCCGTGATGGCGGTGGTGAGCGCCACGATGTCCTGCACCAGATGCCTCGCCTTGTAGGCGCCGACCTCATCGGGTGAACTCGATTTCTCGAAGCCCCGCAGGTTGGGCGCCACGCAGTACCAGGCGCCTTGCTCGGGGCGCGAGAAATGCCGCAGCAGCTCGTCCCACACGAACGCGCTTTCCGGGAAGCCGTGCAGGAACAGCAGGACCGGACGCCCCGGCGTGCCGGCGGTGCGGCAGTTCAGGCGGATGCCGTGCGGCAGTTCGATCGGAAGCATCTGGATCATGGCGGGCTTTCGCTGAGGGGCTGGCCCGCCGACGCGCTCCCGGCGGGAGCGTCACTCGTCGAGTGCGGGCGGTTCGTCGTCGGCCGGGTCGGCAGCAGCGGGAGTTGCAGGCGCCGTCCGGGGCTCATGGGTCCATTGCCACAGCAGCTGCGCCACCTCGTCCAGCCCCTGCTTCTTGAGGGCCGAGAACAGTCTGGCCTCTCCGCCGCCGGACTGCAGTCGCGCGATCGACAGGGCCTTGTTGGCCTCGGCCCGGGTGAGCTTGTCCGATTTGGTCAGCAGCACCAGGAACTTCAGCCCCTCCTGCACCCGCGGACGGATGACCTCCAGCAGCGTCTCGTCCAGTTCGGTCAGACCCAGGCGCGGATCGATCAGCAGCACCACCCCGACCAGGTTGGGCCGCGTGATGAGGTAATTGCCCATCACCCGCTGCCAGCGCAGCTTGGCCTCTCGCGGCACGGCGGCATAGCCGTAACCGGGCAGGTCGGCCAGCACCGCATCGGTCACGCCCTGCTTGCCCAGCGAGAACAGGTTGATGCTCTGGGTGCGGCCAGGGGTCTTGGAGGCAAACGCCAGCCGCTTCTGCTGGGTGAGGGTGTTGATGCAGGTGGACTTGCCAGCGTTGGAGCGGCCGACGAAGGCCACTTCGGGCACGTCGAGGGCCGGCAGGTGCTCCAGCTGCGGAGCGGTGGTGAGGAAACGGGCGGTGTGCAACCAACCGTGCGTGATCCGGGGATCGGGCTTGGCGTCTGGTGGAGTAGGGTATTGGGTCATTAGGGGGATCCCGGTGGGGCATTGTAAAATCGACGGGCTTTGCCGGGGTGACCCGGCCCACCCCATCAACCGAAACCGTCGCATCGACGCCCGTCCCGTCATGAAATTGCCCGTTTCCCTCCTTTGCGCCGCTGCTGCTGCAGTGCTGTCCTTCAGCGCCCAGGCGCAGTCCGCCAAGCCCGACCTAGTCAAGGGTGCTGCGACCTACGGCAACGTCTGCGTGGCCTGCCATGCCGTCGACGGCAATTCGACCACCCCGGCCAACCCCAAACTGGCCGGTCAGCACCCCGAGTACCTGATCAAGCAGCTGCAGGAATATAAGTCGGGCAAGCGGGCCAACGCCATCATGCAGGGCTTCGCCGCCACCCTGTCGGACGACGACATGCGCAACGTCGCCTACTGGCTGGCCAGCCAGAAGCCCAAGGACGGCGCCTCCACCGACAAGGACCTGGTCAAGCTCGGCGAGCGCATCTACCGCGGCGGCATCGCCGACCGCCAGATCGCCGCCTGCGCCGGCTGCCACAGCCCCAACGGTGCCGGCATCCCGTCGCAGTACCCGCGCCTGTCCGGCCAGCACGCCGAGTACACCGAAACCCAGCTGCGCCACTTCCGTGACGGCACCCGCGCCAACAATGCCCAGATGACGGGCGTGGCCGCCAAGATGAACGACCGCGAGATCAAGGCGGTCTCCGACTACATCGCTGGCCTTCGTTGAGCGGGCCTTCGAAGCCTGGGGTCATATAAGCCGTCGTTAATGCATTGACGGACAATCGCGGCGGCCGGGCGCGGCAGGACACAAAAAAGACGGCCGCGCATTGAACTGCCAGACCCGCCACACGTCATAGCAGGGCGCCATCCGGACCAGACGGATGCGCCCTTTTTTCTTGCACCGTCCACCGTCCCATGAGCGTATCCACCGAAGGTCTCCAGCTGCGCACCGGCTCCCGGTGGGTCAGCGACATGGTCGAGCTGCTGTCCTCGATGCGGTTCGCCATTTCACTGCTCACGGTGATCTGCATCGCCTCGGTCATCGGCACGGTGGTCAAGCAGCACGAGCCCTTCAACAACTACGTCAACCAGTTCGGTCCTTTCTGGGCCGAGGTGTTCGCCAGCGCCCAGCTGTTCTCGGTCTACAGCGCCTGGTGGTTCCTGCTGATCCTGGCCTTTCTGGTGATCAGCACCAGCCTGTGCATCGCCCGCAACACGCCCAAGATCCTGGTCGACCTGAAGTCGCACAAGGAAAACATCCGGGAGCAAAGCCTCAAGGCGTTTGCGCACAAGGCCGAGGCGTCGCTCGCCGAATCCCCGGAATCGGCGGCGCGGCGCATCGGTCAGACCCTGGTGGGTTCGGGCTGGAAGGTGAAGCTGCAGTCCCGCGACACCCCGCAGGGCACCGGCTGGATGGTGGCGGCCAAGGCCGGTGCGGCCAACAAGCTGGGCTACATCGCCGCCCACAGCGCCATCGTGCTGATCTGTGTGGGCGGCCTGCTCGATGGTGATCTGATGGTCCGTGCCCAGACCTGGTTCAACGGCAAGCAGCCGTTCCAGGGCGGCGGGCTGATCGCCGATGTGCCCGAACAGCACCGGCTGTCCTCCAGCAACCCGACCTTCCGCGGCAACCTGCTGGTGACCGAAGGCACCGCCTCGAGCACCGCCATCCTGGCCCAGCCCCAGGGCGTCCTGCTGCAGGAGCTGCCCTTCTCGGTGGAACTCAAGAAATTCATCGTCGAGTATTACGACACCGGCATGCCCCGCCTGTTTGCCAGCGAGATCGTCATCCACGACAAGGAAACCGGCGAGAAGAAGGAAGCCCGTGTCGAGGTGAACCACCCTGCCAACCACCGCGGCATCAACATCTACCAGTCCAGCTTCGATGACGGCGGCTCCCGCGTGAAGCTGCAGGCGGTGCCGCTCACCCGGCCCACCCGTCCCTTCGAGGTCGAAGGCACCATCGGCAGCTCCACGGCGCTGAGCAACGGCGATCAGCAGCTCACCCTGGAGTACACCGCGCTGCGGGTGATCAACGTCGAGAACTTTGCCAACGCCGGCGTTGCAGACGGCAGCCAGACCGACGTGCGCAAGGTCGACCTGCGGCACTCCATCGAAAGCCGCCTGGGTGCCGGCAACAAGACGGTGACCGAGAAGCATCTGCGCAACGTCGGCCCGAGCATCACCTACAAGCTGCGCGACGCTGCCGGTCAGGCGGTGGAGTACCACAACTACATGCTGCCGGTGGAGCTCGATGGCCAGCGGGTCTTCCTGCTCGGCCTGCGTGAGACCCCGCAGGAGCCGTTCCGCTACCTGCGCGTGCCGGCCGATGCCGACGACAGCATGGACGCCTTCGTGCGCCTGCGCGGGGCGCTCGATGACCCCGAGATGCGCCGTGCCGCGGTGCGTCGTTATGCGGAGTCGTCGGTGGAGCCGGGGCGTCCCGACCTGGCCGAGGCCCTGGTGGCGTCGGCCACCCGCGCGCTCGACCTGTTCGCCGGCGCCGAGCCGGTGCCGGCCACCGACAGCCGTCCGGAGGTGGTGGGCGGTCTGCAGGCCATCTCGGCCTTCCTGGAATCCAACGTGCCGGGCAACGACCGCGAGCGCGCGAGCGATGTGCTGGTGCGCATCCTCAACGGCACGCTGTTCGAGCTCTACCAGCTGAGCCGCGAGAAGGCCGGTCTTCCGCGGTCCGCGCAGGACGAATCCACCCGCCGCTTCATGACCCAGGCCGTCATCAGCCTGAGCGACACCTTCTTCTACCCGGCGCCCATGACGTTCCAGCTCAAGGATTTCACCCATCTGCAGGCCAGCGTCTTCCAGGTGGCCCGGGCCCCGGGCCAGAACATCGTCTACCTGGGCTGCCTGTTGCTCATCATCGGGATCTTCGCCATGCTGTACGTGCGTGACCGCCGCATCTGGGTGTGGCTGAGCCCCAGCGGCGAGAACCGGTCCGAGGCCCGCATGGCCCTGTCGTCCAACCGCAAGACCATGGACGGCGATCGCGAATTCGACCAACTTCAGTCCCAGTTGCTCAAGGTGACCCCATGAATACCGCCACCCAGACCATCGAGCTCAAGAAAGACGGCACTGCCCAGGGCGTGCAGCCCAATTACTTCGCGCGACGCGACCTGTGGGACTGGCTCTTTGCCGCCCTGATGGTGGCGGGTGCGGCATGGGCCTTCGCCCAGTACCACACCGCCATGAACGTCTACGAGCAGTGGATCCTGGCCGGCACCGTGCCGTCGGTGATCTGGCTGGGCTGGTTCTGGCGCCCGGTGCGGGCCCTGACCGTGACGGTCGGCTTCTTCTCCCTGCTCGCCATCTGGCTGTACCAGACGCCGGCCGGCGCCGATCTGGCCCGGGCCGATCAGGTGTTCATGCTGAAGTACTTCATCTCCAGCCAGTCGGCCATCCTGTGGATGAGCCTGCTGTTCTTCATGAGCACGGCTTTCTACTGGATCGGGCTTTTCACCCGCGCCGGCAGCGCGTTCGAGGTGCTGGGCTCGCGCCTGGCCTGGGCAGCCGTCACGCTGGCGCTGATCGGCACCATGGTGCGCTGGTACGAGAGCCACCAGATCGGCCCCGGCATCGGCCACATCCCGGTGAGCAACCTCTACGAGGTGTTCGTCCTGTTCTGCTGGATGACGGCCGCCTTCTATCTGTACTACGAAGACCAGTACCAGACCCGCAGCATGGGCGCGTTCTCGATGCTCATCGTCAGCGCGGCGGTCGGCTTCCTGCTCTGGTACACCGTCGTGCGCGAGGCCCATGCCATCCAGCCGCTGGTGCCGGCGCTGCAGAGCTGGTGGATGAAGGTGCATGTGCCAGCCAACTTCATCGGTTACGGCACCTTCGCGATCGCCGCCATGCTGGCCTTTGCCTACCTGATCAAGCAGTCCGCCGGCGAGACCCGCTGGTACAAGCTGGCGCCGCTGTGGCTGCTGGGCGTGGTGCTGTGCTTCGAGCCCATCGTGTTCCGCCAGGGCGCGCAGGACCAGGGCGGCAGCTACTGGTTCGTGTACTTCGGCATCTCGGCCCTGATCGTGGGCGCCATCATCGGTGGCCGGCGTCGCATTGCCGAGCGCCTGCCCAGCTTCGAGGTGCTCGACGACGTGATGTACAAGGCCATCGCTGTGGGCTTCGCCTTCTTCACCATTGCCACCGTGCTGGGTGCGCTGTGGGCGGCTGAAGCCTGGGGCGGCTACTGGAGCTGGGACCCGAAGGAAACCTGGGCCCTGATCGTCTGGCTGAACTACGCCGCCTGGCTGCACATGCGCCTCATGAAGGGCCTGCGCGGCACCGTGGCCGCCTGGTGGGCGCTGGTGGGTCTGGCCATCACCACGTTCGCCTTCCTGGGCGTCAACATGTTCCTCTCCGGACTGCACAGCTACGGGGAACTCTGACCCGGTCCGGCTTTTCTGCCGGAACTTTGCAAGAATCGCTGCGGTCCCACGACCAATCTGGACAGCGGTGGCGGCATCCTCCGCCACCGCTGTTTTCACTCGAGGTTCGCAATGATCATCCGCACCGGCACTGATGGCTTCCAGCACCCGATCTCCAGCGAGATCACTCCCCAGAGCGTCTACCAGAACCGCCGCCAGTGGCTCATGACGGCCGCTGCCGCCGGCGCGCTGGGCTGGACCGGGCGCGAGGCTTTCGCACAGGCCGGTGTCGAGCGCCCGGGCCGTCTGGCGCCGCTGGCGTCGAGCCCGAGCAAGGTGGCCGGCGCCCAGGCGCTGGACAAGCCCACGGCCTACAAGGACGCCAGCACCTACAACAACTTCTACGAGTTCGGCACCGACAAGTCGGACCCGGCGGCGCGTGCCGGCTCGCTCAAGACCCGGCCCTGGACGGTGCAGGTCGAAGGTCTGGTGAACAAGCCCGGCACCTACGACATCGAGACCCTGCTCAAGCTCGCCCCCATGGAGGAGCGCATCTACCGCATGCGCTGCGTGGAAGGCTGGTCGATGGTGATTCCGTGGGTGGGTTATTCGCTGGCCGAGCTGATCCGGCGTGTCGAACCCCAGGGCAGCGCGAAGTACGTGGAGTTCCACACCCTGGCCGACAAGGCCCAGATGCCGGGGCTGCGCAGCCCGGTGCTGTTGTGGCCGTATGTGGAAGGTCTGCGCATGGACGAGGCGCTGCATCCGCTGTCCATGCTGGTGTTCGGCATGTACGGCGAGGTGCTGCCCAACCAGAACGGCGCACCGCTGCGCCTGATGGTGCCGTGGAAGTACGGCTTCAAGAGCGGCAAGTCGATCGTCAAGATCCGCTTCACCGACAAGCAGCCGAACACCGCCTGGAACATCGCTGCGCCGCAGGAGTACGGCTTCTATTCCAACGTGAATCCGCAGGTGGCTCATCCGCGCTGGAGCCAGGCCACCGAGCGCCGCATCGGCGACGAAGGCGGCCTGTTCGCCAAACGCCGCCAGACCCAGATGTTCAACGGCTATGAAGCCCAGGTCGGCCAGCTCTATGCCGGCATGGACCTGCGCAAGTTCTACTGAGCCGCGCGCCCATGGCCACGGCCAGCCCGACGCTGCAACGCCCGCAGCCCAGCCTGCCCAACCGGGTGCTGCTGCACCCGGCGGCCAAGCCGGTGCTGGGGCTGCTGTGCCTGCTGCCCTTTGCCTGGCTGTTCTGGGCGGCCTGGCATGACCAGCTGGGCGCCAACCCGGCCGAGGCCTTGATCCGTTCCCTGGGCGACTGGACCTTGCGCTTTCTGGTGCTGGTGCTGCTGGTCACGCCGCTGCGCACCTGGGCCGGCTGGCCGGCGCTGGCGCGGATGCGGCGCATGCTGGGCCTGTTCGTGTTCTTCTATGCCAGCCTGCACCTGGTGGCCTACGCCTGGTTCGACATGGGCCTGGACCTGAGCGAGATCGTGCACGACACCGGACAACGCCGCTTCATCCTGGTGGGCATGGTGTCGTGGCTGCTGTTGCTGGCGCTGGCGGCCACCTCGTTCAACCGCGCCATCCGCTGGCTGGGTGCGGCCCGGTGGCAGGCGCTGCACCGCGCCGTGTACGTGGTGGCGGTGCTGGCCATCCTGCACTTCTTCTGGATGCGCGCCGGCAAGAACAACTTTGCCGAGGTGTGGGTGTATGCCGCCATCCTGGGCGGCCTGCTGGGCTGGCGTCTGTGGCGCCGTGTCGGGCGCCTCCGGCTTCAGTCCAGCGGGACTTCGGCCCGCAGTTGATCGGCCACGCTCTCGCGCTGGCGGATCACCCGCACCCGATCGCCGTCCACCAGCACTTCGGCGGCCCGTCCCCGGGTGTTGTAGTTGCTGGCCATGCTCATGCAGTAGGCGCCGGCGGACAGCACCGCCAGCACGTCGCCGGCCTGCACGTTCAGAGTGCGGTCGCGGCCGATCCAGTCACCGCTTTCGCACACCGGGCCCACCACGTCCCAGACCATGCCGTCGCCGCCGCGCGGCCGCACCGGCTCGATGCGGTGGAAGGCCTGGTACATGGCCGGTCGCGGCAGGTCGTTCATGGCCGCATCCACGATCAGGAAATTCTTCTGCTCGCCCGGCTTGAGGTAGAGCACTTCGGTCAGGCACACACCGGCATTGCCCACAAGCGAACGCCCCGGTTCGATCATGATCCGGCGCTGTCCGAACCCGCGCGCATCCAGCCGGGCGAGCAGCTGGCTCCACAGATCGTCGGCGGCCGGCGGTGTGTCGCCGTTGTAGTCGATGCCCAGGCCACCCCCAAAGTCGATGTGGGGCACGGGCACACCGGCTGCTTCGATGGCGGTCACCAGGTCCAGCACCCGGTCCATCGCATCCAGGTAGGGGCCTGACTGGGTGATCTGCGAACCGATGTGGCAATCGATGCCCACCACCTGCAGCCCGGCACACGACGCAGCATGGCGGTAGGTCGCCACCACCTCTTCATGGGCAATGCCGAACTTGTTGCCCTTCAGGCCGGTGGAGATGTACGGGTGGGTCTTGGCGTCGACGTTGGGGTTGACGCGGATGCTCACCGGCGCGCGCCGGCCCAGGCTGCGCGCCACGTCGTCGAGCACGTCCAGCTCGGCGCGGCTCTCCACGTTGAAGCAGCCCACGCCGACCTCGATGGCCCGGCGCATCTCGGCGCGGGTCTTGCCCACACCGGAGAACACGATGCGTTCCGGCTGCACGCCGGCGGCAAGTGCCCGCTCGAGCTCGCCGCCCGACACGATGTCCAGGCCACAGCCGGCCCGCACCAGCGTCTGCAGGATGGCCAGCGACGAGTTGGCCTTCATGGCGTAGCAGATCAGGTGGTCGCGACCGGCCAGTCCGCGCTGATAGGCCGACAGCGCCGCCAGCATGGCCGCGCGGCTGTAGGCGAACAGGGGAGTGCCGTGTTCGCGGGCCAGCCGCGACAGGGCCACGCCCTCCAGGTGGAGTTCACCGTTCTGGTGTGTCAGGAAGGCGGGGAGCTGGGACATTCTGGGCAGGGGAGGGGGCAGGCGTGGCCGCCGGGGGAGCGGTCACCGAAGACGGGGAGGGGAGGTACAGCGGGCCTTTCTGGCCGCATCCCCACAGGCCGCCGCAGGCCACAAGGCACAGAACCCCAAGGCGGGCGGGGCCATGGCTGCGGCCTAGAATGCGTTGGTACCCGAACATCCGCGCATTGTAATGACCGACACCGAATACCAGGACCGCGCCGAAGCGCTGCTCAAGGCCGTCGAACTGGCCTGTGACCGCCTGAACGACGACACCGACGCCGACATCGACAACCAGCGGGTGGGGGGCATGATCACGCTGACCTTCCGCAACCGCAGCCAGATCATCATCAATCTGCAGAAGCCGTTGCAGGAAGTGTGGCTGGCCGCCAAGGCCGGCGGCTTTCATTACCGCCACGACGGCACCGCCTGGATGGACACCAAGGGCCACGGCGAGTTCTTCGCCAACCTGACCCGCCATGCCAGCGAGCAGGCGGGTCAGCCGCTGTCGTTCAGTTCCTGAACAGATCGAGGATCGAACGGCGGTCTTCCACCGCCGGCGCCCGAGGCGCCTCGCCCGGCAATGCTTCGGTGCCGGTCTGGCCCGGCAGCGGGTCCTGCATGCCCAGGGACTGCACGCCCTTGCCCGGACCGTACTCTTCGTAGTACCACTCGCCGCCCACATTCACCACCCCGGGCGGCGGGTCGTACTGGGCCACCGGCACGTCCTTGAGCGCCGTCTGCATGTACTGGATCCAGATCGGCAGGCTCAGGCCACCACCGGTCTCGCGGCTGCCCAGGTTGCGGGGTGTGTCGTAACCCACCCATGCCGCGGCCACCACCGTGGGCTGGTAACCGACGAACCAGGCATCCACGGCGTCGTTGGTGGTGCCGGTCTTGCCGAAGAGGTCGGGTCGCTTCAGCGTGGCCTGGGCCCGAGCGGCCGTACCCGAGCGGGTGATTTCCTGCAGCAGGCTGTTCATGACGAAGGCATTGCGTGCATCGATGACGCGCGGTGCACTGTCCAGCGTGGTCTGGGGCGCCTCGAACAGCACATGACCCCGGTAGTCGGCCACCTTGGTGATCAGCGTCGGGGTGATGCGGTAGCCGCCGTTGGCGAAGACCGCGTAGCCGGTGGCCATCTGCATCGGTGTCACCGAGCCGGCGCCCAGCGCCATGGTCAGGTAGGGGGGGTGGCGGGCTGGCTCGAAGCCGAATCGCGACACCCATTCCTGCGCGCTCTGGGTGCCCACCAGCTGCAGCACCCGGATGGACACCATGTTCTTGGACTTGGCCAAGGCCCTCCGCACCGACATGGGCCCATCGAACTGACCGTCGTAGTTCTTGGGTTCCCACGGTTTGCCGCCGGTCTGCTCTGCGCTGTAGAACAGGGGGGCATCGTTGACGACCGTCATGGGCGTCAGGCCTTTTTCCAAGGCGGCGGAGTAGATGAAGGGCTTGAAGCTCGATCCCGGCTGCCGCCAGGCCTGGGTCACGTGGTTGAACTTGCTTTTCTGGAAGTCGAAGCCGCCCACCAGCGCATGGATGCGCCCGTTGCGCGGATCCATGGCCACGAAGGCCGACTCGACCTCGGGCAGCTGGGTGATGCGCCAGTTCTTGTCGTCCACCTTGACCACGCGGATGACCGCGCCCGGGCGGATGCGGATGTTCGGGCCGGCCTTGTCCGACAGGCCCGACTGGGCCGGCTTGAGACCCTCCCCGGTGATCTCGAAGGGCTCGCCGTCCTGGCGAACCGCCACCACCTTGCGCGGGCTGGCCTCCAGCACCACGGCGGTCAGCAGATCGCCGTTGTCCGGTCGGTCCGACAGGGCGTCGTCGATGGCTGCGTCCCTCTCGGCCGGATCGGCCGGCAGCGTGATGAACAGCTCCGGACCCCGGTAGAACTGACGGCGCTCGTAATCCAGGATGCCGGCCCGCACCGCCTTGTAGGCCGCTTCCTGGGCAGCCGACTTGACCGTCGTGGTGACCACCAGGCCGCGCGTGTAGGCCTCTTCGCCGTACTGATCGACCATCGCCTGACGCACCATCTCGGCCACGTAGTCGGCCTGGATGCCGACCGACGTGGCGGGCGTCCTGAGCTTGAGCGGTTCGGCGCGGGCCTGCTCGGCCTGAGCTTCGGTGATGAAACCGTTCTCCACCATCCGGTCGATGATGTGAAGCTGGCGAGCCCGTGCCCGCTTGGGGTTGCGGATCGGGTTGTACGCCGAGGGTGCCTGCGGCAGCCCGGCCAGCATGGCCGCCTCGGCGATGCTGATGTCCTTGAGCGTCTTGCCGAAATAGGTCTGAGCCGCCGATTCGAATCCGTAAGACCGTTGTCCCAGGAAGATCTGGTTCATGTAGATCTCCAGGATCTGCTCCTTGGTCAGCAGGTGCTCCAGCTTGAACGTCAGCAGCACCTCATAGATCTTGCGGGTGTAGCTCTTCTCGGCCGACAGGTAGACGTTGCGGGCCACCTGCATGGTGATGGTGGATGCCCCCTGGCTCTTGGCCTGGCGCAGGTTGGCCAGCGCTGCGCGCAGCATGCCACGGTAGTCGACCCCGCTGTGTTCGAAGAAGCGGGCGTCCTCGATGGCCAGCACCGCGTTCTTCATCACGTCGGGGATGTCGTCGATGCGCATCAGATTGCGTCGCTCTTCCCCGAACTCGCCGATCAGGCGGCCATCGGCGCTCAGCACCCGCAGGGGCAGCTTGGGACGGTAGTCGGCCAGGCCCGTCACATCGGGCAAATTGGGGTAGGCGACTGCGAGGGCGATGCCCACCGCAATCAGCACGCACGCAACACCGGCTGCCGCCAGTCCGGCCAGACCCACCACCAAGCGTCCGATCAGGGCGACCGGACTCGACGGTGCAGATACTCGTTTCGAAGGAGAACGGGTGGGGGTACTGTCGTCAGCGGGCATGAAGGCGATCGTGTTGGCGGTTGCTCATTATAAAAACGCCCCCTTTCGGTCCACCCGACCTCCCGCCGGGAACTTGTGAAGGGATGTGAGGCGCATTCGCGAACCGGCTTGAGCGTGTTGCCACGGGACCTTGTCTCGTGTGATTTTGACAACGTTTCCATTTGTGGTCTGTGTCAAAAATCTTTGCCGCTCAAAGGGCTTGCTGCTAGCATTGAAGTGAATTCTTAAGTTTTGAACCAGCCTTGGCTTGATGTTTTGGGGGCCGCCTTGATCTCACTGGGATCTTTATTCAGCCGCGAACCGGCGCCCATGCTGGGCATAGACATCAGCACGTCCAGCGTGAAGCTGGTGGAACTGAGCCGCAACCGCTCAGGCGAGCTGGTCCTTGAACGCTGCGCGATGGAGCCGCTGGAGCGTGGCTGGATCGTCGACGGCAACATCGAAAAATTCGACGAGGTGGCCGACGCGCTGCGCCGTCTGGTGCGCAAGAGCGGCAGCAAGACGAAGCAGGTCGCGCTCGCCCTGCCGGCTTCGGCCGTGATCACCAAGAAGATCATCCTGCCCGGCGGCCTGACCGACAAGGAGCTCGAAGCCCAGGTCGAGTCCGAGGCCAACCAGTACATTCCCTTCTCCCTGGACGAAGTTAGTCTTGACTTCTGTGTGATCGGTCCCAGCGCCACATCGGTGGGCGACATGGAAGTGCTGATTGCGGCATCCCGCAAGGAAAAGGTGTCGGACCGTCAGGGCCTGGCGGAAGCCGCCGGTCTCAAGCCGGTGGTGATGGACGTGGAATCCTATGCGTCGCGCCTGGCCGCAGGACGCGTCATTGAATCGTTGCCCAACCAAGGCGCGGACGCGCTGGTGGCCCTGTTCGAACTGGGTTCGCTGACCACCAGCATGCAGGTGATCCGCAACGACGAAGTCCTGTACGAGCGCGATCAGGCGTTCGGTGGCGCGCAGCTCACCCAGCTCATCGTGCGCCAATACGGTTTCTCGGCCGACGAGGCCGAAGCCAAAAAGCGCTCGGGCGAGCTGCCTGAGGACTACCGCCAGGCCGTGCTCGACCCGTTCGTGGACACCCTGGCCCAGGAAGTCGGTCGTGCACTGCAGTTCTTCTTCACCAGCACGCCCTTCAACAAGGTCGATCACATCCTGCTGGCGGGCGGCAGCGCTGCGCTGGCCGGACTGACCGAAGCCGTGACGCAGCAGACCTCGTTCAACTGCATGGTCATCAATCCCTTCGACACCATGGAGATGGGGTCCTCCGTCCAGGCGCGAAAGATCAGCCGTGAAGCGCCGGCCTACCTGACCTCGACCGGCCTGGCGCTGCGGAGGTTCCACCAATGATCCTGATCAACCTGCTGCCCCACCGGGAGGCAGCCCGCAAGCGGCAGAAGGAACTCTTCTTCACGCAACTCGGTGGCTCGGCCCTGGCCGGTGTGCTGGTGTCCGCCGCCGTTTTCCTCTGGTACCAGGCCCGCATCGAGGAACAGCAGGCGAGGAACGATTTCCTGGTGGCCGAGACGGCGAAGCTGGACGCCGAAATCAAGGACATCGCCTCGCTGCAACAGCAGATCGCGTCGCTGCGGGCACGCCAGACGGCCGTCGAGGACCTTCAGGCCGACCGCAACCTGCCGGTGCACATGCTCGAGGAGCTGGTCACCCAGCTGCCCGAGGGGGTCTATCTCAACACGATCCGGCAGGAAAACCTCAGCATCCTGATGACCGGCACCGCCCAGTCGCAGGAACGCGTCTCGGAGCTGTTGCGCAACCTGACCAACAACAGCCCCTGGCTGACCAAGCCCGAGCTGATCGAGATCGTCGCCGGTTCGGCGGCGTTGGCCGGGCGAGAGCAGCGCCGGGTGTCCAATTTCACTGTTCGGGCCACGCTCAAGCGTCCTGCACCGGCAGTGCCGGGCGCGCCGGCTCCAGCGGCGGGACAGCCGCCCGCCAAGGTCTGACCAGGGGTGCACGATGGCCAAATCTCCCAACATCAACATCGACTTCAAGGTACTGCAGGACAAGCTGCGCAGCCAGTTCTCCGACCTTGACCCCAACGATCCGTCCCTGTGGCCGGCGCTGCCCCGCAACCTGTTGCTGGTGGCGGTGTGCGCCGCGATCATCGGCGGGCTGTGGTTCTTCTGGCTCAAGGATGTCGACGCCCAGCTGCTGGGCGCCCAGGCGCGTGAGACAGAGCTTCGGACCACCTACCGCGCCAAGCTGGTGCAGGCGGTGAACCTGGATGCCCTCAAGAAGCAGCTCGAGCAGGTGCAGCAGTACGTCACCCAGCTGGAGAAGCAGCTGCCCAGCAAGGCCGAGATGGACGCGCTTCTGTCCGACATCAACCAGGCCGGCCTGGGTCGCAGTCTGCAGTTCGAGCTGTTCCGGCCAGGGCAGGTGACCGTCAAGCAGTACTACGCCGAATTGCCGATTTCCATCCGGGTGACGGGCAGCTACCACGACATCGGTCTGTTTGCCGCCGATGTGGCCAACCTCTCCCGGATCGTGACGCTCAACAACCTGTCCCTGGCCCCGGGCCGTGACCGGAACACCCTGAGCATGGAGGGCACCGCCAAGACCTTCCGCTACCTGGATCAGGAAGAGATTGCAGCCCAGCAGGGAGGCAAGAAGTGATGCGACAACGCACGATTCCTGTTCTGGGCCTGCTGGCGACCACGGCATTGTTGACCGCCTGCGGCGGTGGACAGCAGGACGACATCCGGGCCTGGATGCAGGCCGAACGCAACGGCATCAAGCCGTCCGTGCAGCCGATTCCGGAGCCCACGAAGTTCAATCCGGAGCCGTACAGCGCGGCCAACGGCCTGCCCCCGTTCAGCACCGAAAAGCTCGAAAGCGTGCTGCGCGGTGCCGCAGCTGGTCCTGCCGCCAGCTCGGCGCTGATCGAGCCGGAACTCAACCGTCGCCGCGAGCCGCTGGAGGCTTTCCCGCTGGACACCATGTCCATGGTGGGCAGTCTGGACCGGGGCGGCGCGCTGGTCGCGTTGGTGAAGGTCGGCGGCTTGCTGTACCAGGTCAAGGCCGGCAACTATCTGGGTCTGAATTACGGACGCGTCATGCGCATCAGCGAGACCGAGGTGGTGCTCCGAGAAATCGTCCAGGATTCCACCGGCGAATGGACTGAGCGCCCCGCAGCGCTGCAATTGGTAGAGGGAAACTCCAAATGAACAAGGCATATCGGACTACCGGCAGCAGCGCAGGGTCCCGGTTGAAACGCGCGGCAGTGTGGATGGTCCTGTCCACGGCCAGCGCATGGGCCTATGCCCAGAACACCATCGAGTCGGTCACTGGCGGCACGCAGGGCGGCACCGAGGTGATCCGCATCGTGACCAAGGAGCCGCTCAAGGGCCCGCCTGCCGGATTCACCATCCAGTCGCCCGCCCGCATCGCGCTGGACTTTCCTGGCGTGACCAATGCCATCGGTCGCAGCACGGTCGACATCAACGAAGGCAACCTCCGTTCGGCCAATGTGGTCCAGGCCGGTGACCGCACCCGGGTGGTCATCAACCTCAAGCAGTCGGCTGCTTACCAGACCCGCATCGAAGGCAACACTCTGCTGGTGCTGATGGACCGCAACGAGGCCGTCACAGCCCAGACCCAGCCGCCGGCAGCGTTTGCAGAGAGCCGGACGCTCGATGTGGCGGCACTGCGCGACATCGATTTCCGCCGCGGCGCAGGCGGTACCGGCCGCATCGTGGTCGAGCTGGCCAGCAGCCAGGTGGGCGTCGACATCCGCCCCCAGGGTTCCACGCTGGTGGTGGACTTCCTCAAGACGTCCCTGCCCGAGGGTCTTCGCCGTCGACTGGACGTGACCGATTTCGGCACGCCGGTCCAGTCCATCGTCACCAGCCAGATCGGCGACCGTGTGCGCATGGTGGTCACCCCGACCGGTGCCTGGGATCACTCGGCCTATCAGAGCGACAACCAGTTCGTGCTGGAAGTGCGTGAGCAGAAGATCGATCCGGCCAAGCTGAGCCAGGGTCCCGGCTACACCGGCGAGAAGCTCTCGCTGAACTTCCAGAACATCGAGGTCCGCTCCCTGCTGCAGGTGATCGCCGATTTCACCAGCTTCAACATCGTCACGTCCGACTCGGTCACCGGATCGGTCACCCTGCGCCTCAAGGACGTGCCCTGGGATCAGGCGCTGGACATCATCATGCAGGCCAAGGGCCTGGGCATGCGCAAGTCGGGCAACGTGATCTGGATTGCGCCCAAGGACGAGATCACCGCCCGCGAGAAGCAGGAGCTGGAATCCAAGGCCTCGATCGAAAGTCTGGAAGTGCTGCGCACCCAGTCGTTCCAGATGAACTATGCCAAGGCCGCCGACATCGCCAACCAGCTGCGCAGCTCCGGCAACTCCTCTGGTTCTGCCACCGGCGGTGGCAACGCCAGCATCCTGTCCAGCCGCGGCAGCGTGATTTCGGAGCCGCGCACCAACCAGCTGTTCGTCACCGACACCCCGTCGCGACTCCAGCAGGTGCAGGAGCTGATCAACAAGCTCGACATCCCGATCCGCCAGGTGATGATCGAAGCCCGCATCGTCGAGGCCGACGACACCTTCAGCAAGTCGATCGGTGTGCGCCTGGGCGGGGGCATCCGCCAGTCGCCGGACACTGGCGGCAACTCGGTGCGGGGCAACTTCGGTTCGAACTACGGTGCCGTCACCGGTGCCGGCCAACCCAGTCTGACCTCGCTGCCCTTCGTCAACCTGCCGGCCAACCCGTCCAACAACGCCGCGGCCACTTACGCACTGTCGCTGTTCAGCCCGAGCGCGACCCGCTTCCTGGCGCTGGAGGTGTCGGCGCTGGAGTCGGATGGCAAGGGCCGCATCGTGTCCAGCCCCCGGGTGGTGACCGCCGACCAGGTCAAGGCGCTGATCGAGCAGGGTACCGAAATCCCGTACCAGACCGCCACGTCCAGCGGCGCCACCGCGATTGCCTTCCGCAAGGCCAACCTCAAGCTGGAAGTGACGCCGCAGATCACGCCGGAAGGCAACATCATCCTGGACCTGGATGTGAACAAGGACAGCCCCGGTGATGTGACGCCTGACGGCATCGCCATCAACACCAAGCACGTCAAGACCCAGGTGCTGGTGGAGAACGGCGGCACGGTGGTGATCGGTGGCATCTTCGAGCAGACCGACCGCAACGAGGTCGACAAGGTGCCGCTGCTGGGCGATCTGCCGGGCGTGGGCAATCTGTTCAAGACGCGCAACCGGATTTCCAACAAGTCCGAACTGCTCATCTTCATCACCCCGCGGGTGCTGGGTCGCACGGTCTCGAATTGACGTCACGCACCGTGGCCCTGGTGGGCCTGCCCGGATCGGGCAAGTCCACCATCGGAAGGCAGCTCGCGCGCAGGCTCGGGCTGCCTTTCTTCGATTCCGACGCCGTCATCGAGCAGCGCATCGGCTGTCCGATCCGCCTGTTCTTCGAGCAGGAGGGCGAGGCCCGCTTCCGGGACATCGAGGCCGAGGTGATCGCCGAGCTGGCGGCGGGCGCCTCCAAGGTGCTGTCCACCGGGGGCGGGACGGTGCTGCGCGAAGACAACCGGCGGATCCTGCACGCCAACACGGTGGTGGTTTATCTGCGGTCAGCGCCCGAGGAGGTGTTTCGGCGCGTTCGGCATGACCGCAACCGGCCGCTGCTGCAGGTGGACGACCCGCTGCAGAAGCTCCGCGACCTGCATGCCCAGCGCGATCCCCTCTACGCGGAAACCGCGCACTTCACCATCGACACGGGTCGTCCGTCGGTTTCCACCCTGGTCAACATGATCGTCATGCAGCTGGACATGTCGGACATCGGCCGCGCCACGCCGGGACTCTGACCCTCATTGCCTTCCGACCGTCCGTCAGCCCCTACACTCCGGACATGGACACGCCGGATACCCGCCTCAGCCGCGCCCAGGTGCGCATCGATCTCGCCGAACGCAGCTACGACATCCTGATCGGTGACGGGCTGCTGACCGATCCTGCAAGCTACCACGGGCTGCCGGAAGGTGGGACTGCCATGGTGGTCACCAACACCACGGTCGCACCCTTGTACCTGGAGGCCCTGGCCGGCGTGTTGCGGACCCGTCATGCGCGCGTGTTGCACGTGGTGCTGCCCGATGGTGAGTCCCACAAGGACTGGCGAACCCTCCAGCTGATCTTCGATGCCCTGCTCGGGTCGGCCTGCGACCGGAAGACGGTGCTGTACGCACTGGGCGGCGGCGTCATCGGCGACATGACCGGTTTTGCCGCCGCCAGCTACATGCGCGGTGTGCCCTTCGTGCAGGTGCCCACCACCTTGCTGGCGCAGGTGGATTCGTCGGTGGGCGGCAAGACGGCCATCAACCACCCGCTGGGCAAGAACATGATCGGTGCGTTCTACCAGCCGCTGCGGGTGATCTGTGATCTGGACACGCTCAGGACGCTGCCCGACCGCGAGCTCAGCGCCGGTCTGGCCGAGGTCATCAAGTACGGGCCGATCGCCGACATGGCGTTCCTCGACTGGATCGAGGCCCATGTCGATGCCCTGGTGGCCCGCGACCCTGCCGCACTCGCGCGCGCGGTGCAGCGCAGCTGCGAGATCAAGGCGCTGGTGGTGGGGCAGGACGAGCGGGAGTCGGGTCTTCGGGCCATCCTCAATTTCGGCCACACCTTCGGCCACGCCATCGAGGCCGGCATGGGCTACGGCGCCTGGCTGCATGGCGAGGCGGTGGGCTGCGGCATGGTGATGGCCGCGCGGCTGTCGCAGGCGCTCGGCCGGGTGGACGCGGCCTTCGTGACGCGACTGCAGGCGCTGGTGCAGCGGGCCGGCTTGCCGACCCGTGCTCCGGTGCTCGATGCGGACGACAACGCGCAGCGCTGGCTGTCGCTGATGCGGGTGGACAAGAAGGCCGAGGCCGGCGAGATCCGCTTCGTGCTGATCGATCCGCCCGGCACGGCCGTGATGCGTCCGGCGCCCGATGACACGGTGGCCCGCGTCATCGCCGAATCCTGCGCGGGATGATGGAGGCGGTCGGTCTGGACCCTTGCGCGTGCGATCCGGCCGCCACGCGAGGCAGGCGCCATCCCGAGACGCCAGCGCCCACCCGCACCGCCTTCCAGCGCGACCGCGACCGTGTCATCCATTCCACCGCGTTCCGGCGGCTGGTCTACAAGACCCAGGTGTTCCTCAACCACGAGGGCGACCTGTTCCGGACCCGGCTGACGCATTCCCTCGAAGTGGCCCAGCTGGGCCGTTCGATCGCCCGGTCATTGCGGCTCAACGAGGACCTGGTCGAAGCCATCGCGCTGGCGCACGATCTGGGTCATACCCCGTTCGGCCATGCGGGTCAGGATGCCCTGCACGACTGCATGCGCCGCTGCATCGAACAGGGGACGTCCACCGACGACTGGGGCTTCGAGCACAACCTGCAGAGTCTGCGGGTGGTCGACGAGCTGGAGGAGCGGTACCCGGCCTTCGACGGACTCAACCTGTGCTTCGAGACCCGCGAAGGCATCCTCAAGCATTGTTCGCGCAGCAATGCCCAGCGGCTCGAAGCCATGGAGCCCGGCGGCGTGGCCCACCGCTTCCTGCACGGCGGGTCGCCGTCGCTCGAGGCCCAGCTGTGCAACCTGGCCGACGAGATTGCCTACAACGCCCATGACATCGACGATGGCGTGCGGTCCGGGCTCATCACCCTGGAGCAGCTGGAGCAGGTGCCGCTGTTCGACGACTACCGCCGCCGTGCGCTGCAAGTTCATCCGAAGCTCGGCGGGCGGCGTCTGTTGTTCGAATCGATACGGCTCATGCTGAGCGACCAGGTCTATGACGTGATCGAGGCGACCCGCCGATCGCTGCACGACGCCGGTGTCGCCACGGTGGACGATGTGCGGCGATCTCCCCCGCTGGTGGTGTTCTCGGCCGACATGCGCCAGCGCAGCCAGGCGCTCAAGACCTTTCTGCTGCGCAACCTCTACCGGCACCCGCAGGTCATGGAAACCACCGGCCGGGCGCGGCAGGTGGTGACCGAGCTGTTCACGGCCTATCTGTCCGATCCGGCGCAACTGCCCGAAGCCCATGCCAGCCGCCAGCACCTGCCCCGTGCGGTGGCCGATTACATCGCCGGCATGACCGACCGCTTCGCGATCCGCGAACACGAACGGCTGTCCGGTGCCGTCCTGTTCCCCTGAAACCGCCCCATGGCCCGTCAGCCCCGACTCACCCTGCCCGGCGAGCCGCACCATGTGGTGCTCAGGGGCAACGACCGGCAGGCCATCGTGCGCGACGATGCCGACCGCGAACACCTGATGCAGGCGATCTTCCAGCACGCCCGCAACCAGCGGGTGGCCGTGCACGCCTGGGTCATCGTGGACAACCACTTCCACCTGCTGGCCACGCCCGACACGGAGGACGGGGTCCCGCGCCTGATGCAGGCGCTCGGCCGCAGTCACGTGCGCCACTTCAATGACCGGCACCGGCGCACCGGCACCCTCTGGGAGGGGCGGTACCGCAGCACCCTGGTGCAGCCCGACCACCACCTGCTGGACTGCATGGTCTATCTGGATCTCCACCCGGTGCGGCTGGGGCTGGCCACGGAGCCGGGCGCCTACCCGTGGTCCAGCCATGGGCACTACGCCGGCCTGGGCGTGCAGCGGCAGGTGGCTCCCCCTGCGGTGTACTGGGGCCTGGGCAACACGCCCTTCGCGCGTGAGGCGGCGTACGCCACTGCCGTTCGAACCGGTGTCGGATCGCTGCGCGAGGCGGCCCTGGTGGATGCGGTGCTGCACGGCTGGGCCTGGGGGGACGAAGCCCACCTCGCCGAGCTGCAGCGCCGCACCGGCCGGCGGCTGAGCCGCGGCAAGCCGGGCCGTCCGAGGCGCCCCGAGCCCGAGACCGACGACGGTAATCTGTCCCCAATTAATTGACGGGTCACCGACTTAGGTTGGATTTAAGTGTCTGACCCCATTTAAATGGGCTTGGCATGCGTGTTGCATTGCAATAAGCTCCCACCTCCCGTTTTTGCGTCCCCACGCACCTACCGAACAAAGGAAGCGCCATGAACACGGCAGCCGAACAGCAGCACCTCCAGCAACACGGCCTGTACGACCCGGCCAACGAGCACGACGCCTGCGGCGTGGGCTTCGTGGCCCACATCAAGGGTGAAAAGAGCCATGCCATCGTGGAGCAGGCGCTCAAGATCCTGGAGAACCTCGACCACCGGGGTGCCGTGGGCGCCGACAAGCTGATGGGCGACGGTGCCGGCCTGCTGATCCAGATGCCCGATGCCCTCTACCGTGAAGAGATGGCCGCCCAGGGCGTGACGCTGCCGCCGGCGGGTGAATATGGCGTGGGCATGATCTTCATGCCCAAGGAGCACGCCAGCCGGCTGGCCTGCGAACAGGAAATGGAGCGGGCCATCGCGGCCGAAGGCCAGGTGCTGCTGGGCTGGCGTGACGTGCCGGTGAACCGCGACATGCCGATGTCGCCCACCGTGCGCGAGAAGGAACCCATCATCCGCCAGGTATTCATCGGCCGGGGCAGCGACGTCATCGTGCAGGACGCGCTCGAGCGCAAGCTCTACGTCATCCGCAAGACCGCCAGCGCCGCCATCCAGCGCCTCAAGCTCACCCACTCCAAGGAGTACTACGTGGTGAGCATGAGCAGCCGCACCGTGGTCTACAAGGGCCTGCTGCTGGCCGATCAGGTGGGCACCTACTTCATGGACCTGCAGGACCCGCGCTGCGTCTCGGCCCTGGGTCTGGTGCACCAGCGCTTCTCCACCAACACCTTCCCGGAGTGGCCGCTGGCCCACCCCTACCGCTACGTGGCCCACAACGGCGAGATCAACACCGTCAAGGGCAACTACAACTGGATGAAGGCGCGCGAAGGCGTGATGAGCTCGCCGGTGCTGGGGGACGACCTGAAGAAGCTCTACCCCATCAGCTTCCCCAGCCAGTCCGACACCGCCACCTTCGACAACTGCCTCGAACTGCTGACCATGGCCGGCTACCCGCTGGCCCAGGCGGTGATGATGATGATCCCCGAGCCGTGGGAGCAGCACACCACCATGGACGAGCGCCGCAAGGCCTTCTACGAGTACCACGCCGCCATGATGGAGCCGTGGGACGGCCCGGCCTCCATCGTGTTCACCGACGGCCGCCAGATCGGCGCCACGCTGGACCGCAACGGCCTGCGCCCCTCGCGTTACTGCATCACCGACGACGACTTCGTGATCATGGGGTCCGAGTCGGGCGTGCTGCCGGTGCCCGAGAACAAGATCGTGCGCAAATGGCGCCTGCAGCCCGGCAAGATGTTCCTGATCGACCTGGAACAGGGCCGCATGATCGACGACGAGGAGCTCAAGGCCAACCTCGCCAACAGCAAGCCGTACAAGCAGTGGATCGAGAACCTGCGCATCAAGCTCGATGACGTCGAGCCGAACGCTGCCGACGTGCCGCAGGACGGTGCCGTGTCGCTGCTGGACCGCCAGCAGGCCTTCGGCATGACACAGGAAGACATCAAGTTCCTGCTGGCGCCCATGGCCCAGGCCGGCGAGGAGGGCATCGGCTCCATGGGCAACGACAGCCCGCTGGCCGTGCTGTCCGACAAGAACAAGCCACTCTACAACTACTTCAAGCAGCTGTTCGCCCAGGTGACCAACCCGCCGATCGACCCGATCCGCGAGGCCATCGTGATGTCGCTGGTGTCCTTCATCGGACCCAAGCCCAACCTGCTGGACATCAACCAGGTCAACCCGCCGATGCGCCTGGAGGTGAGCCAGCCGGTGCTGGACTTCGCCGACATGGCCAAGCTGCGCGACATCGAAGCCACCACCCAGGGCAAGTTCCGCAGTGCCACGCTGGACATCACCTACCCGGTGGCCTGGGGCCGCGAAGGCGTGGAAGCCAAGCTGGCCTCGCTGTGCGCCGCTGCCGTGGACGCCATCAAGGGCGGCAAGAACATCCTGATCATCAGCGACCGTGCGGTGTCGCCGACCCAGATCGCCATCCCCGCGCTGCTGGCCCTGTCGGCCATCCACCAGCATCTGGTGCGGGAAGGCCTGCGCACCTCGGTCGGTCTGGTGGTGGAGACCGGCACCGCCCGCGAAGTGCACCACTTCGCCGTGCTGGCCGGCTACGGCGCCGAAGCCGTGCACCCCTACCTGGCCATGGAGACACTGGTCCACATCCACAAGGACCTGCCCGGGGACCTGAGCGCCGACAAGGCGATCTACAACTACGTCAAGGCCATCGGCAAGGGCCTGTCCAAGATCATGTCCAAGATGGGCGTGAGCACCTACATGTCGTACTGCGGCGCCCAGCTGTTCGAGGCCATCGGCCTGAACAGCGACACCGTGGCCAAGTACTTCACCGGCACCGCCAGCCGGGTGGAAGGCATCGGCGTGTTCGAGATCGCCGAAGAGGCCATCCGCATGCACAAGGCCGCCTTCGGTGACGACCCTGTGCTGGCCACCATGCTGGACACCGGCGGCGAGTACGCCTGGCGCGCCCGTGGCGAAGAGCACATGTGGACGCCGGACGCGATCGCCAAGCTGCAGCACAGCACGCGCGCCAACAACTGGAGCACCTACAAGGAATACGCCCAGCTGATCAACGACCAGAGCCGCCGCCACATGACGCTGCGCGGCCTGTTCGAATTCCGCTTCGACCCCGCCAAGGCCATCCCGCTGGACGAGGTCGAGCCGGCCAAGGAGATCGTCAAGCGCTTCGCCACCGGCGCCATGTCGCTCGGCTCCATCTCCACCGAAGCACACGCCACGCTGGCTGTGGCCATGAACCGCATCGGCGGCAAGAGCAACACCGGCGAGGGCGGCGAGGATGAGCGCCGCTACCGCAACGAGCTCAAGGGCATCAAGATCACCAAGGGCGAGACGCTCAAGTCCATCATCGGCGACGATGTGGTCGAGGTCGACATGCCGCTGGAAGCCGGCGACAGCCTGCGCTCGCGCATCAAGCAGGTGGCCTCCGGCCGGTTCGGCGTGACCGCCGAATACCTGCAGAGCGCCGACCAGGTGCAGATCAAGATGGCCCAGGGCGCCAAGCCGGGCGAGGGCGGTCAGCTGCCCGGCGGCAAGGTGTCCGAGTACATCGGCAAGCTGCGTTACTCGGTGCCCGGCGTGGGCCTGATCAGCCCGCCGCCGCACCACGACATCTATTCCATCGAAGACCTGGCCCAGCTGATCCACGACCTCAAGAACGTGGCACCGCACGCCAGCATCAGCGTCAAGCTGGTGTCGGAAGTGGGCGTGGGCACCATCGCAGCCGGCGTGGCCAAGTGCAAGGCCGACCATGTGGTGATCGCCGGCCACGACGGCGGCACCGGCGCCTCGCCGTGGTCGTCCATCAAGCACGCCGGTTCGCCCTGGGAAATCGGTCTGGCCGAAACCCAGCAGACCCTGGTGCTCAACCGCCTGCGCAGCCGCATCCGCGTGCAGGCCGACGGTCAGATGAAGACCGGCCGTGACGTGGTGATTGCCGGTCTGCTGGGCGCCGACGAGTTCGGCTTCGCCACCGCGCCGCTGGTGGTGGAGGGCTGCATCATGATGCGCAAGTGCCACCTCAACACCTGCCCGGTGGGCGTGGCCACCCAGGACCCGGCGCTGCGCAAGAAGTTCACCGGCAAGCCCGAGCACGTCGTCAACTACTTCTTCTTCATTGCCGAGGAAGTGCGCCAGATCATGGCCCAGCTGGGCGTGCGCAAGTTCGACGAGCTCATCGGCCGTGCCGACCTGCTGGACATGCGCGCCGGCATCGAGCACTGGAAAGCCCGCGGCCTGGACTTCAGCCGTCTGCTGGCCACCCCGGCCGTGCCGGCCGACGTGCCGCGCCTGCACACCGAAGAGCAGGAGCACGGTCTGGAGAAGTCGCTGGACCGCGTGCTGATCGAGCGCGCCAAGCCGGCCCTGGAAAAGGGTGAGCGGGTGCAGTTCATCGAGGTGGCGCGCAACGTCAACCGCTCGGTGGGTGCCATGCTGTCCGGCGAACTGACCAAGCACCATCCGGAAGGCCTGCCGGACGACACCATCCGCATCCAGCTCGAAGGCACCGGCGGTCAGTCGTTCGGCGCCTTCCTGGCCAAGGGCATCACGCTCTACCTGATCGGTGACGCGAACGACTACACCGGCAAGGGCCTCTCGGGCGGCCGCGTGGTGGTGCGGCCGAGCATCGACTTCCGTGGCGAGGCCGCGCGCAACATCATCGTCGGCAACACCGTGATGTACGGCGCCACCAGCGGCGAGGCCTTCTTCAGCGGCGTGGGCGGCGAGCGCTTTGCGGTGCGTCTGTCCGGCGCCACGGCGGTGGTCGAAGGCACCGGTGACCATGGCTGCGAATACATGACCGGCGGCACCGTGGTGGTGCTGGGCAAGACCGGCCGCAACTTCGCTGCCGGCATGAGCGGCGGCGTGGCTTACGTCTATGACGAGGACGGTCGCTTCGCCGAGCGCTGCAACACCGCCATGGTCAGCATGGAGAAGGTGCTGCCGGCGGCCGAGCAGGAAGCCTCCATGGACAAGGCCATCTGGCACCGCGGCCAGACCGACGAAGCCCAGCTCAAGAAGCTGCTGGAAGACCACAACCGCTGGACCGGCAGCAAGCGCGCCCGCGAGCTGCTGGACAACTGGGCCACCTCGCGTGCCAGGTTCGTCAAGGTGTTCCCGAACGAATACAAGCGCGCCCTGGGCGAGATCGCCGCCCGCAAGTCCGCTGCCGCCGCCCCCAAGGCCCCGGCTGCGTCCAAGCGCGCTGCCGCCGTCAAGTAATCCGAACAACGCACCGACCCACGAAGGACCAACACCATGGGAAAAGTCACCGGCTTCATGGAATTCGAACGACTGGAAGAGGGCTACAAGCCCGTTCCGGAACGGGTGAAGCACTACAAGGAATTCGTCATCGGCCTGACCGAGGAGCAGTCCAAGGTCCAGGCCGCCCGCTGCATGGACTGCGGCACGCCGTTCTGCAACAACGGCTGCCCGGTCAACAACATCATTCCGGACTTCAACAACCTTGTGTTCGAGGGTGACTGGCGCAACGCCATCACTGTGCTGCACAGCACCAACAACTTCCCCGAGTTCACCGGCCGCATCTGCCCCGCACCCTGCGAGGCCGCCTGCACGCTCAACGTGAACGACGATGCGGTGGGCATCAAGTCGATCGAGCACGCCATCATCGACCGCGCCTGGAACGAGGGCTGGGTCCAGCCGCAGCCGCCGCGCCACAAGACCGGCAAGAAGGTGGCGGTCGTCGGTTCCGGGCCGGCCGGCCTGGCCGCGGCCCAGCAGCTCGCCCGCGTCGGCCACGACGTGACCGTGTTCGAGAAGAACGACCGGGTCGGTGGCCTGCTGCGCTACGGCATCCCCGACTTCAAGATGGAGAAGACCCACATCGACCGCCGCGTCGAGCAGATGGAAGCCGAAGGCGTGACCTTCCGCACCGGGGTCATGGTCGGCCAGCTGCCCGAGGGCAGCAAGGTGACCAACTGGGCCAAGGAGACCATCTCGCCCGAGCAGTTGCGCAGCGAGTTCGACGCCGTCCTGCTGTGCGGCGGCGCCGAGCAGAGCCGCGATCTGCCGGTGCCCGGCCGCGACCTCGATGGCGTGCACTTCGCCATGGAGTTCCTGCCCATGCAGAACAAGGTGAATGCCGGCGACAAGCTTAAGGGCCAGATCCGCGCCGACGGCAAGCACGTCATCGTGATCGGTGGCGGCGACACCGGCTCCGACTGTGTGGGCACCAGCAACCGCCACGGCGCGGCCAGCGTGACCCAGTTCGAGGTCATGCCCCAGCCGCCCGAGCAGGAAAACAAGCCCCTGGTGTGGCCGTACTGGCCGCTCAAGCTGCGCACCAGCTCCAGCCACGAAGAAGGCTGCCAGCGCGAGTTCGCCATCTCCACCAAGGAGTTCATCGGCAAGAACGGCAAGGTCACCGGCCTCAAGACGGTCCATGTCGAGATGAAGGACGGCAAGCTGGTCGAGATCCCGGGCACCGAAAAGGAATACCAGGCCGACCTGGTGCTGCTGGCCATGGGCTTCGTGAGCCCGGTGGCTTCGGTGCTGGACGCTTTCGGCATCGACAAGGACGGCCGCGGCAACGCCCGCGCCACCACCGATTTCACCGGTGGTTACGTCACCAACGTCAACAAAGTGTTTGCGGCCGGTGACATCCGCCGTGGCCAGTCGCTGGTGGTCTGGGCCATCCGCGAGGGCCGGCAGGCCGCCCGTGCCGTGGACGAGTTCCTGATGGGCCATTCCGACCTGCCGCGCTGACACCGTGGCCCGCAGGGGACCCGGGATACCGGGTTATCCCGCATCCCTTATCATGAAGAGCCGGGCCCCCAGCCCGGCTTTTCATTGATGAACCCCATCCCAGACACCCCCCTTGTCGAACTGCGCGGCGTCACCTTCGGCTACGGTGAGCGCGTCATCCTCGACGACATTTCGCTGACCGTGCCGCGTGGCAAGGTCACGGCGCTCATGGGCGCTTCCGGCGGCGGCAAGACCACGGTGCTGCGCCTGATCGGCGGGCAGATCCGGGCCAACCGGGGCCAGACCCTGTTCGACGGCAGTGACGTCACCACCATGGACGCTGCCCGGCTCTACGAAGCGCGCCGCCGCATGGGCATGCTGTTCCAGTTCGGTGCCCTGTTCACCGACATGAGCGTGTTCGACAACGTCGCCTTCCCCTTGCGCGAGCACACCGCGCTGCCCGAATCCATGGTGCGCGACATCGTGCTCATGAAGCTCAACGCCGTGGGCCTGCGCGGTGCCCGGCAGCTGATGCCCAGCGAACTCTCAGGCGGCATGGCCCGGCGCGTGGCGCTGGCCCGTGCCATTGCGCTCGACCCCGAACTCATCATGTACGACGAGCCGTTTGCCGGTCTCGATCCCATCTCCCTGGGCACGGCGGCCCGGCTCATCCGCCAGCTCAACGACGCCATGGGCCTGACCAGCATCGTGGTTTCGCACGACCTGGACGAGACCTTCCACATCGCCGATCAGGTCATCGTGCTGGCCAACGGCCGCATTGCCGCCCAAGGCACGCCCGACGAGGTGCGCCACAGCACCGACCCGCTGGTGCACCAGTTCGTCAATGCCCTGCCCGACGGCCCGGTCCGCTTCCACCATCCGGCCCCGGACCTGACCGCCGACTTCGGCCCGGGAGGCCAGGCATGAAGGCCCTGCACCCCGCCCGCGTGGGCCGGGCCGTGCGGCTCAAGCTGGCCGGCATCGGCCTGGGCGCCCGGCTGTTCCTGCGCCTGCTGACACTGTTCGGTGCCAGCCTGCGCCGATTCGGTCTGGTCCGCGACCAGATCCATTTTCTGGGCAACTATTCGCTGGCCATCATCGGCGTGTCGGGCCTGTTCGTGGGTTTCGTGCTCGGGCTGCAGGGCTACTACACGCTGCAGCGCTATGGCGCCACCGAGGCCCTGGGGCTGCTGGTGGCGCTCTCACTGGTGCGCGAGCTGGGGCCGGTGGTCAGTGCGCTGCTGTTTGCAGGCCGGGCCGGCACCTCGCTGACGGCCGAGATCGGTCTCATGAAGGCCGGCGAGCAGCTCAGCGCGATGGAAATGATGGCCGTCGATCCGGTGCGGCGGGTGCTGGCGCCCCGGTTCTGGGCCGGTGTGATCACGCTGCCGCTGCTGGCCGCGGTGTTCAGCGCGGTCGGCATCATCGGCGGCTGGGTGGTGGGCGTCCTCATGATCGGTGTGGACGCCGGCGCCTTCTGGAGCCAGATGCAGGGCGGTGTGGACGTGTGGGCCGATGTGGGCAACGGCGTCATCAAGAGCATCGTCTTCGGCTTCACCGTCACCTTCGTGGCCTTGCTGCAGGGCTATCTGGCCCAGCCCACCCCCGAAGGCGTGTCACGCGCCACCACCCGCACCGTGGTGGTGGCTTCCCTGGCGGTGCTCGGACTCGACTTCGTCCTCACCGCCATGATGTTCAGCATCTGAATCACCGGACCTCACCGCCATGAACACCTCCAAAAACGATGTCTGGGTCGGCCTGTTCGTCCTCATCGGCGCCGCCGCGATCCTCTTCCTGGCCCTGCAGTCGGCCAACCTGCTCTCGCTCAATTTCGAGCCCACCTACAAGGTGACCGCCCGCTTCGACAACATCGGCGGCCTCAAGCCCCGGGCCGCGGTGCGCAGTGCCGGGGTGGTGGTCGGCCGGGTGGAGTCGATCACCTTCGACGACAAGACTTTCCAGGGCAATGTGGTGCTGGCGCTGGAGTCGCGTTACGCTTTCCCCAAGGACAGCTCCATGAAGATCCTCACCAGCGGTCTTCTGGGGGAGCAATACATCGGCATCGAGCCGGGTGGCGATCCGGAGAACATCGCTGCCGGTGCGGTGATCACCCAGACCCAGTCCGCCGTCATCCTCGAAAACCTGATCGGCCAGTTCCTGTTCAACAAGGCCGCCGAGGGCAAGCCGGCCGAAGGCGCCCAGTGAGGCCGCACAAGGAGCACACCATGAACCCCGTCTCTTGCGTTTCCCGCCGACTCCAGCTCGCGTTTCTGGCGGGCCTGACCGCCTTGCTGGCCGGCTGTGCCACCGGCCCTGATGCCAATCCGCGCGACCCGCTGGAGCCTTTCAACCGGGGTGTCTACCGGTTCAACGACGCGGTGGACACGGCGGTGGTCAAGCCGGTCGCCACCGCCTATGTGGAAGTCACGCCCCAGCCGGTTCGTACCGGGGTCAACAACTTCTTCTCCAACCTGGGCGATCTGTGGTCGACCTTCAATGCGCTGTTCCAGCTGCGGCCCAAGGAGGCGGGCGAGAACCTCATGCGCTTCAGCGTGAACACGGTGTTCGGCCTGGGCGGGGTGCTCGACATCGCCTCCGAAGCCGGCATTCCGCGCACCAAGATCGATTTCGGCCAGACCCTGGGCCGCTGGGGTGTGCCGTCGGGCCCGTATGTGGTGCTGCCATTCCTGGGCCCGTCGTCGGTGCGCGACACCGGCGGGCTGGTGGTCGATCTCGCGGCCGATCCGCTGAACCAGCTCGACAACAAGGCCAACCGCAATGCCCTGTGGGCGCTGGAGGTGGTGGACATCCGTGCCGGCCTGCTGGGCGCCTCCAACGTGCTGGAAGAGGCCGCGCTCGACAAGTACAGCTTCACCCGCGACCTCTACCTCAACCGGCGCCAGAGCCAGGTCGACCGCATGATCGACAAGGGCATCGGCATCGGCGACGGTGAGTGATCACTCCGATGATCACCGATACGAATCGCAACGAATGACCCGGGAACCCGACACGAAGCTGCGCCATCGCACGCCTACCATCGGGTTTCCCCTACTGAAAGGAATTTCCATGATCCAGCGCCGTTCCTGGCTGGCCATCCTGTCCCTCTCCGCCGCTGCGTGGGCACTGCCCGCGATGGCGTCCGACGAGGCGCCGGATGCCATGGTCAAACGCATCTCCACCGAGGTGCTCAACGCGGTCAAGGCCGATCCGGCCATCCAGGCCGGGGACATCAACCGCATCGTCAACCTGGTCGACACCAAGATCATGCCCAACGTGAACTTCACGCGCATGACCGCCTCGGCCGTCGGCCGGTTCTGGCGCCAGGCCACGCCCGAGCAGCAGAAGCAGCTGCAGGACGAGTTCAAGACCCTGCTGGTGCGCACCTACTCCGGCGCGCTGGGCGAGGTCAAGGACCAGACGCTGAGCTTCAAGCCGCTGCGCATGCAGCCCACCGACACCGAGGTCATCGTGCGCAGCGAGGTGCGCGGGCGGGGCGAGCCGATCCAGCTGGACTACCGCCTGGAAAAAAGCGCCGGTGGCTGGAAGATCTACGACCTCAACGTGCTGGGCGTGTGGCTGGTGGAAACCTACCGCACCCAGTTCGCGCAGGAAATCTCGGCCAAGGGCATCGACGGGCTGATCGCATCGCTGGCCCAGCGCAACAAGACCAACAGCGCCCGGAGCTGAGAGCCCCGGCCGCGTCCTGATCGATTTCCGTGACCGATACCTTGAATCCGGTGGCCCGCCTGCCCGAGCGGCTGACGCTGCATGAAGCAGCGGCCACCCTCCAGTCCTTCCAGTCCGCCGTGGCGTCCCGGGCCGGCCCGGTCGTGCAGGTCGATGCGTCGGCCTTGCGGCACTTCGACTCTTCGGCCGTGGCCGTGCTGCTCGAGATCGGGCGCGACCTGCAGCAGCGGGGCCAGTCGCTTCAGGTCGTCGGCCTGCCCCGGCGGCTGCGCGATCTGGTGGCCCTGTACGGCGTGGAGTCGCTTCTCCCTGCCTGAAGCGGCCGGCGGACCCCCGCCTTAAAATGGCCGGCTCACCCGCTGCCGCAGATGGTCTGCGCCCGACCGGTGAGACCTGCGGTCCCGCCTGCGCATGCCAGCTGTTTCCTTCCAGAACGTCTCCAAGACCTACACCACCGCCCGTGGCGCCTTCCAGGCCCTGCGCTCGGTGTCGTTCGACATCGAGCCCGGTGAATTCTTCGGTCTGCTCGGCCCCAACGGCGCCGGCAAGACCACGCTCATCAGCATCCTGGCCGGCCTGAGCCGGGCCACCGAGGGCCGCGTGACCGTGCTCGGCCACGATGTGCAGTCCGACTATGCGGCGGCCCGCCGCCAGCTCGGTGTGGTCCCGCAGGAGCTGGTGTTCGATCCTTTCTTCAACGTGCGCGAGGCACTGCGCATCCAGTCCGGCTATTTCGGCGTGCGCCACAACGACGACTGGATCGACGAGCTGCTCGCCGGCCTGGGCCTGGCCGACAAGGCCAATGCCAACATGCGCCAGCTCTCCGGCGGCATGAAGCGCCGGGTGCTGATCGCCCAGGCGCTGGTGCACAAGCCCCCGGTCATCGTGCTGGACGAGCCCACCGCCGGTGTCGACGTGGAGCTGCGCCAGACGCTGTGGCAGTTCGTCTCCGGCCTGAACAAGCGGCTGGGCAGCACCGTGCTGCTGACCACCCACTACCTGGAAGAGGCCGAGGCGCTCTGCACCCGGATTGCCATGCTCAAGCAGGGCGAGGTGGTGGCGCTGGAAAGCACATCGTCCCTGCTGGCCCGTTCTTCGTCGCAGGTGCTGCGCTTCAAGACCGACACGGCCCTGCCGGCCGACCTGGCGGCCCTGGCCCGCGTGACCGGTCGGGTCGTGCAGCTGCCGGCCGACGACGCCCTGGCCGTGGAACGCACGCTGGCCCGACTGCGCGAAGCCGGCTTGACGCCACAGGACATCGAGATCCGCAAACCCGATCTCGAGGATGTGTTCCTGGCCCTCACCGGCAGCAACCCGGCTGTGCAGGAGGTGGCGGCATGAACGGCTGGCAGACCCTGTTCTACAAGGAGGTCCTGCGCTTCTGGAAGGTCGGTTTCCAGACCGTGGCGGCACCGGTCATCACGGCCATCCTCTACCTGATGATCTTCGGTCACGTGCTGGAGGACCGGGTGCAGGTGTACGACTCGGTCAACTACACCGCCTTCCTGCTGCCCGGCCTGGTCATGATGAGCGTGCTGCAGAACGCCTTTGCCAACAGCAGCAGCTCGCTCATCCAGAGCAAGATCATGGGCAACCTGGTCTTCCTGCTGCTCACGCCGCTCTCCCACCGGGCGTGGTTCGTGGCCTATGTGGGTTCCTCGGTGGTGCGCGGCATGGCGGTGGGTGCCGGCGTGATGCTGGCCACCTGGTGGTTCGCACAGCCCACCGTGGTGGCGCCGCTGTGGATCGTGGCCTTCGGCCTGATGGGCGCGGCGCTGCTGGGCGCCCTCGGCGTGATTGCCGGGCTGTGGGCCGAGAAGTTCGACCAGATGGCCGCGTTCCAGAACTTCATCATCGTGCCCATGACCTTCCTCTCGGGCGTGTTCTACTCCATCCATTCCCTGCCGGCTTTCTGGCAGCAGGTCAGCCACCTCAACCCGTTTTTCTACATGATCGACGGTTTCCGCTATGGCTTCTTCGGCCAGAGCGACGTCTCTCCGTGGATCAGCCTGGGCCTGGTGGCTGCCGCACTCGCCGCCGTGAGCGCCCTGGCCCTGCACCTGCTCAAGACCGGCTACAAGATCCGACACTGACATGACCGCCGAACAACTCCAGAACCTCATTGCTGCCGGCCTGCCGTGCGACCACATCGAAGTCACCGGTGACGGTCGGCACTGGGCCGCGGTCATCGTGTCGCCGGCCTTCGAGGGCCTGCGCCTGATCCAGCGCCACCAGCGGGTGTACGCCACCCTGGGTGAACGCATCCGCACCGACGAGGTCCATGCCCTGTCGATGAAGACCCACACACCGGCCGAATGGGCGGCCCAGGCCTGACATGGACAAACTCCGAATCCGCGGTGGCAACACCCTGACCGGCGAGGTGCCGATCTCCGGCGCCAAGAACGCTGCCCTGCCCGAGCTGTGCGCCGCACTGCTCACCGACCAGCCGGTGACGCTGCAGAACGTGCCGCGCCTGCGCGACGTGGTCACCATGCGCCAGCTGCTGGACAACATGGGCGTGCACACCCGCACCGACGAGCCGGGCAGCATCACCCTGCGCGCGCCCGACAGCCTCAAGCCCGAAGCACCGTACGACCTGGTCAAGACCATGCGCGCCTCGGTGCTGGTGCTCGGCCCGCTGCTGGCCCGTTTCGGTCAGGCCAAGGTGTCCCTGCCCGGGGGCTGCGCCATCGGTTCGCGCCCGGTCGACCAGCACATCAAGGGCATGCAGGCCATGGGCGCCGAGATCGTGGTGGAGCACGGTTACATGGTGGCCCGCCTGCCGGCCGGTCGCAGCCGCCTGCACGGCGCCCGCATCGCCACCGACATGGTCACCGTCACCGGCACCGAGAATTTCCTGATGGCCGCCGCGCTGGCCGAAGGCGAGACGCTGCTCGAGAACGCGGCGCAGGAACCCGAGATCGGCGACCTGGCCGAGATGCTCATCGCCATGGGGGCGCGCATCGAGGGTCATGGCACCAGCCGCATCCATGTGCAGGGCGTGGACCGGCTGCAGGGCGGCAGCCACCGGGTGGTGGCCGACCGCATCGAGGCCGGCACCTTCCTGTGTGCCGTGGCCGCCACCGGCGGCGATGTGGTGCTGCGGCATGGTCGCGCCGACCACCTGGATGCCGTCATCGACAAGCTGCTGGAAGCCGGCGCCGAGGTCGAGGCGGGCCATAACTCGGCCGGCGACTTCATCCGCATCCGCGCCAGCGGGCGACTGAAGGCGCAGACCTTCCGCACCACCGAATACCCGGGTTTCCCTACCGACATGCAGGCGCAGTTCATGGCGCTCAACTGCATCTCGCAGGGCACCAGCAAGGTCACCGAGACCATCTTCGAGAACCGGTTCATGCACGTGAACGAGCTGGTGCGTCTGGGGGCCCGCATCCAGACCGACGGCAAGGTGGCGGTCATCGAGGGCGTGGAGCGCCTCTCGGGAGCCACCGTCATGGCCACCGACCTGCGGGCCTCGGCCAGTCTGGTGATCGCCGGTCTGGTGGCCGAGGGCGAGACCGTGGTCGACCGCATCTACCACCTCGACCGGGGCTACGACCAGATGGAGTCCAAGCTGCGCGCCATCGGGGCCGACATCGAACGCATCTCATGAACGACACCATCACCCTGGCCCTGTCCAAGGGCCGCATCTTCGACGAGACCCTGCCGCTGCTGAAGGCCGCCGGCATCGAGGTGCTGGAAGACCCCGAGAAATCGCGCAAGCTGATCCTGCCGACCAACCAGCCCGGCGTGCGGGTGGTGCTGGTGCGCGCCACCGATGTGCCCACCTACGTGGAGCATGGCGGCGCCGACCTGGGCGTGACCGGCAAGGACACCCTGATCGAGCACGGCGGCCAGGGCCTGTACCAGCCGCTGGACCTGAAGATTGCCCGCTGCCGGGTGAGCGTGGCCGTCCGCTCCGACTTCGATTACGCCACCGCCGTGCGCCAGGGATCGCGCCTGCGCGTGGCCACCAAGTACACCACCATCGCCCGCGAGTTCTTCGCCACCAAGGGCGTGCATGTGGACCTGATCAAGCTCTACGGCAGCATGGAGCTGGCCCCGCTGACCGGGCTGGCCGATGCCATCGTCGACCTGGTCTCCACCGGCAACACGCTCAAGGCCAACCAGCTGGTCGAGGTGGAACGCATCATGGACATCAGTTCGCGGCTGGTGGTCAACCAGGCGTCGCTCAAGCTCAAGCAGGCCCGCCTGCGGCCCCTGCTGGACGCCTTTGCCGCTGCCACCGCGCAGGAGCCCCGCGCATGAACGCACCCTTCGCACCGAGCGCACGTCCGTTGCGCCTGTCCACCAACCAGGCCGACTTCGAGGCCGCCTTTGCGCAGCGCCTGCACTGGTCGGCCGAGACCGACGGTGCCATCGAGCAGCGCGTGGCCGACATCCTGGCCGACGTGCGCGCCCGGGGCGATGCCGCCGTGCTGGAGTACACCGCCCGCTTCGACGGCCTGCAGGCCGACGGCCTGAAAGCGCTGGAGCTGACCCAGGTCGAGCTGAAGGCCGCCTTCGACAGCCTGCCCGCTGCCCAGCGGCAGGCGCTGGAAGCCGCCGCCCGCCGGGTTCGCAGCTACCACGAGGCCCAGAAGCGCGCCAGCGGCGAGAGCTGGACCTACCGCGACGAGGACGGCACCCTGCTGGGCCAGAAGGTCACGCCCCTGGACCGCGTGGGCATCTATGTGCCCGGCGGCAAGGCGGCTTACCCGTCGAGCGTGCTCATGAACGCCATCCCGGCCCACGTGGCCGGCGTCGCCGAGATCATCATGGTGGTGCCCACGCCGCGCGGCGAGCGCAACCCGCTGGTGCTGGCGGCGGCCCATGTGGCCGGCGTCTCGCGTGCCTTCACCATCGGCGGGGCACAGGCCGTGGCGGCCCTGGCCTACGGGACGGCCACCGTGCCCCAGGTCGACAAGATCACCGGTCCCGGCAATGCCTACGTGGCCAGCGCCAAGAAGCATGTGTTCGGCACCGTGGGCATCGACATGATCGCCGGCCCGAGCGAGATCCTGGTGCTGGCCGACGGCACCACCCCGGCCGACTGGGTGGCCATGGACCTGTTCAGCCAGGCCGAGCACGACGAGCTGGCCCAGAGCATCCTGCTGTGCCCGGACGCCGCCTACATCGACGCGGTGCAGGCCGCCATCGACCGGCTGCTGCCCACCATGCCGCGTGCCGCCATCATCGCCAAGAGCCTCAACGACCGGGGCGCGCTGATCCACACCCGCGGCATGGACGAAGCCTGCGCCATCAGCAACCGCATCGCGCCCGAGCACCTGGAGGTGTCCAGCCGCGATCCGCACCGCTGGGAGCCGCTGCTCAAGCACGCCGGCGCCATCTTCCTGGGCGCCTACACCAGCGAGAGCCTGGGCGACTACTGCGCCGGCCCCAACCATGTGCTGCCCACCAGCGGCACGGCCCGCTTCAGCTCGCCGCTGGGCGTGTACGACTTCCAGAAGCGCAGCAGCCTGATCGAGGTGAGTGCCGCCGGCGCCCAGACGCTGGGCCAGGTGGCCGCCGAACTGGCCTATGGCGAGGGCCTGCAGGCCCATGCCCGCGCGGCCGAACTGCGGCTGGACCCGGTGCCGCCGATGCGGGGTGGCGCATGAGCGCGCGGCCCGACCCGCTGGGCATGATCCGCCAGGACGTGCAGTCCATGCACGCCTATGCGGTGCAGGATGCCGCCGGCATGGTCAAGCTCGACGCCATGGAGAACCCCTATCGGCTGCCCGATGCGCTGCAGCGGGCCTTGGGCGAGCGCCTGGGTGCCGTGGCCCTGAACCGCTACCCGGGCCCCCGGGTGGACGATCTCAAGGCCGGGCTGGCCGCCCATGTCGACCTGCCGCCCGGCTTCGGCCTGATGCTGGGCAACGGCTCGGACGAGCTCATCTCGCTGCTGGCCATGGCCTGCGACCGGCCCAGAGCCAGCATCCTGGCGCCCGAACCCGGCTTCGTGATGTACGCCATGAGCGCCCGTCTGCAGGGGCTGGCTTTCCATGGCGTGCCGCTGACGGCCGACTTCCAGCTCGACGAGGCCGCCATGGTGGCGGCCCTGCGGGCGCAGCGTCCGGCCATCACCTACCTGGCCTATCCCAACAACCCCACCGCCAACCTGTGGGATGCCGGCGTGATCCGCCGCCTGATCGACGAGGCCGCGCAGTTCGGTGGCCTGGTGGTGATGGACGAGGCCTACCAGCCGTTCTCCAGCAGCACCTGGCTGGATGCCATGCGCGCCGAGCCGCAGGCCCATGCCCATGTGCTGCTCATGCGCACCCTCTCCAAGTTCGGTCTGGCGGGGGTCCGCATCGGCTACATGGTGGGGGCTGCCCGGCTGGTGGCCGAGGTCGACAAGCTGCGCCCGCCCTACAACATCAGCGTGCTCAATGCCGAATGCGCGCTGTTCGCGCTGGAGCACCAGGGGGTGTTTGCCGAACAGGCGGCCGAGATCCGGCGCGAACGCTCGGCACTGATCGCCGCATTGGCCGCCATGCCCGGCGTCGAGCCCTTCCCCAGCGAGGGCAACATGGTGCTGGTGCGTGTGCCCGATGCCCAGCGTGCCTTCGACGGCCTCAAGGCCGCCGGCCTGCTGGTCAAGAATGTTTCTAAAATGCATCCGTTGCTGGCCCGCTGCCTGCGCCTGACGGTGGGAACCCCTGCCGAGAACGCCCAGCTGCTGCGCGCCTTCCCCACCGTCCTATGACCTCCACGCCCTCCGCCTTCCCCGTGCCGCGCCCCGGCGACCGCACTGCCGACGTGCAGCGCAACACCAGCGAGACGCAGATCGGCGTGCGCATCAACCTCGACGGCACCGGCGTGTCGGTGCTGTCCACCGGCATCGGCTTCTTCGACCACATGCTCGACCAGATCGCCCGCCATGGGCTGATCGACCTGCAGATCCAGGCCGTGGGCGACCTGCACATCGACGGCCACCACACGGTGGAAGACGTGGGCATCACCCTGGGTCAGGCCTTTGCCAAGGCCGTGGGCGACAAGAAGGGCATCCGCCGCTACGGCCATGCCTACGTCCCGCTGGACGAGGCGCTGTCGCGCGTGGTCATCGACTTTTCCGGCCGGCCCGGCCTGCACATGCGGGTGCCGTTCAAGAGCGGCATGGTGGGTGCCTTCGACACCCAGCTGGCCTATGAGTTTTTCCAGGGCTTCGTCAACCACGCCGGCGTGACCCTGCACATCGACAACCTGCACGGCGAGAACGCCCACCACCAGGCCGAGACCGTGTTCAAGGCCTTCGCCCGCGCGGTGCGCATGGCCATCGAGCGCGACCTGCGCATGGGCGACGTGATTCCCTCCACCAAGGGCTCGCTCTGAGCACACCGGCGCGATGAAATCCCAGACAGTGGCCGTGGTCGACTACGGCAGCGGCAACCTGCGCTCGGTGTCGCAGGCGGTGGTGCACGCGGCCCAGGGCAGCGGTGTGGACGTGGTGGTCACGTCCGACGCCGCCACCGTCATGGCGGCCGGCCGGGTGGTGCTGCCCGGGCAGGGCCACATGGCCGATTGCATGCGCGAGCTCTCGGCCTCCGGCCTGCTCGACGCCGTGCTGCATGCCGCCGCCCACAAGCCGCTGTTCGGCGTGTGCGTGGGCATGCAGATGCTGCTGGACCGCAGCGAGGAAGGACCCACCGACGGCCTGGGCCTGATCCCGGGCGACGTGGTCCGTTTTCAGCTGGAAGGCCGGCTGCAGCCCGACGGCAGTCGCTTCAAGGTGCCGCAGATGGGGTGGAACCCGGTGTTCCACGCCCTGGCCGGCCGGTCGGTCCACCCCTTGTGGCAGGGCATCCCCGACGGCGCCCACTTCTATTTCGTGCACAGTTTCCATGCCCGACCGGCCCAGGCCATCCATGTGGCCGGTGAAACCGACTATGGCGGCCGTTTTGCATCGGCCATCGCACGGGATAACATTTTCGCCACCCAGTTCCACCCGGAAAAAAGCGCCGCCCAGGGCCTGGCGCTGTACCGCAACTTCCTCACCTGGCAACCCTGAGCGCCCGCGCTCCTGCCCATCATGCTGCTGATTCCTGCCATTGATCTGAAAGACGGCCAGTGTGTTCGCCTCAAACAGGGCGACATGGACCAATCGACGGTGTTCGGCGAAGACCCGGCGGCCATGGCCCGCAGCTGGGTCAATCGCGGTGCGCGTCGGGTGCATCTGGTCGACCTCAACGGCGCCTTCGCGGGCAAGCCCAAGAACGAGCAGGCCATCCGGGCCATCCTCAAGAGCATCGGGTCCGAGGTGGATGTGCAGCTCGGGGGCGGCATCCGCGATCTCGACACCATCGAGCGCTACCTGGACGCCGGCCTGCGCTACGTGATCATCGGCACCGCGGCGGTCAAGAACCCCGGCTTCCTGCAGGATGCCTGCACCGCCTTCGGCGGTCACATCATCGTGGGTCTGGACGCCAAGGACGGCAAGGTGGCCACCGACGGCTGGAGCAAGCTCACCGGCCACGAGGTGGTCGATCTGGCCAAGAAGTTCGAGGACTACGGGGTCGAGTCGATCATCTACACCGACATCGGCCGCGACGGCATGCTCTCCGGCATCAACATCGAGGCCACGGTCAAGCTGGCCCAGGCGCTCACCATACCGGTCATTGCCTCGGGCGGTCTGTCCAACATGGAAGACATCCGCCGGCTGTGCGCGGTGGAGGACGAGGGCATCGAGGGCGTGATCTGCGGCCGCTCCATCTACAGCGGCGACCTCGATTTCGAGGCTGCCCAGAGCCTGGCCGACGAGCTCAACGGATGACCGATGCTCGCTAAACGCATCATTCCCTGCCTCGACGTGACCGGCGGCCGGGTGGTCAAGGGCGTCAACTTCGTCGAGCTGCGCGATGCCGGTGATCCGGTCGAGATTGCGGCCCGCTACAACGAGCAGGGTGCCGACGAACTCACCTTTCTGGACATCACCGCCACCTCCGACGGGCGCGACCTGATCCTGCCCATCATCGAGGCGGTGGCCTCGCAGGTCTTCATTCCGCTGACCGTCGGTGGGGGCGTGCGCACGGTGGACGATGTGCGCCGTCTGCTCAACGCCGGCGCCGACAAGACCAGCTTCAATTCCGCCGCCATCGCCAATCCCCCGGTCATCCGGGAGGCGGCCGACAAGTACGGCTCCCAGTGCATCGTGGTGGCGATCGATGCCAAGCGCCGCCAGGGAGACGATCTGGCAGCCCGCGGCGAGGGCTGGGACGTGTACAGCCACGGCGGGCGCAGGAACACGGGGCTGGATGCCGTGGCCTGGGCCCGGCAGATGGCCGACTTCGGCGCCGGCGAGATCCTGCTGACCAGCATGGACCGCGACGGCACCAAGTCCGGTTTCGATCTGGCCCTGACCCGTGCCGTGGCCGATGCGGTGCCGGTGCCGGTGATCGCTTCCGGCGGCGTCGGCAACCTCGACCACCTGGCCGACGGCGTGCAGCAGGGCGGCGCCGACGCGGTGCTGGCCGCCAGCATCTTCCACTACGGCGAATACACCGTGGCGCAGGCCAAGGCCCGCATGGCCGAGCGTGGCATTCCGGTGAGGCTCTGATGGACTGGCTCGATACCGTCAGATGGGACAGCCAGGGCCTGGTCCCGGTCATTGCCCAGGAAGCCGCCACCGGCGACGTGCTCATGTTCGCCTGGATGAACCGCGAGGCCCTGGCCAAGACCGCCGAGCTGGGCCGTGCCGTGTACTTCAGCCGTTCGCGCGGCAAGCTCTGGTTCAAGGGCGAAGAGTCCGGGCATGTGCAGCAGGTGCACGACATCCGGCTGGACTGCGACAACGATGTGGTGCTGCTCAAGGTCACCCAGCTCGGCCACGAGCCCGGCATCGCCTGCCACACCGGCCGCCACAGCTGCTTCTTCCAGCGTTACGAGGCCGGTGCCTGGCACACGGTCGAACCGGTCCTCAAGGACCCGACCTCCATCTACAAGTGACGCCATGTCCCTGACCGACGATCTGCAGCGGCTGGCCGCCGTCATCGAATCCCGCAAGCCGGCCAATGGCGGCGACCCGGACAAGAGCTATGTGGCCCGCCTGCTGCACAAGGGCCCCGACGCTTTCCTCAAGAAGGTGGGCGAGGAAGCCACCGAGCTGGTCATGGCCGCCAAGGATGTCGATCACGGTGGCGACCGCACCAAGCTGGTCAACGAGACCGCCGACCTGTGGTTCCACTGCATGATCGCCCTGGCCCACCATGGCCTGGGCCCGGCCGATGTGGTGGCCGAGCTGGTGCGCCGCGAAGGGCTCAGCGGGCTGGAAGAAAAAGCCCTGCGCAAGGCCCAGGCGCGTGAAGCCGGCGAATGAACCCACCGACTTTCGGGAGCGCACCATGACCGAACAGGACACCGCAGCCTCCACCGACAACGAGCGTGCACAGTCGCTCAAGTCGGTCGGCTGGCTCAGTTACGTGCTTCACCTCATCGTGGCGGTCGGTGCCGTGGTGCCCGGTACCCAGCCCGGGGTGGCCCTGCTGATCGTGGCACTGATCATCGACCTGGTGAAGCGCGACGATGCCCAGGGCACCTGGCAGGCCAGCCATTTCAGCTGGCGGATCCGCACCGTCATCTGGGCCGCCCTGCTGTACCTGCTAACCGCCCCGTTGTGGCTGGCCTTCCTGATCCCGGGCATGCTGGCCTGGGCGGCCATCTCCATCTGGTTCCTCTACCGCATCATCAAGGGCATGGTGGCCATGAACGCCAGCCAGCCCCTTCCCACATGAGCACCCACGACCCGAACTGCATCTTCTGCAAGATCGTTGCCGGCCAGATCCCCAGCCGCAAGGTGTACGAGGACGAGGACATTCTGGCCTTTCACGACATCCAGCCCTGGGCGCCGGTACACTTCCTGCTGGTTCCCAAGCGGCATATCGCGTCCATGGCCCAGGTCGGGCCCGACGATGCTGCCCTCATGGGACGCCTGATGACGTTGATTCCCCGTCTGGCCGCCGAACAGGGTTGCAATCCGTACCCCGAAGGCGGTTTCCGCATCGTGTGCAACACGGGTGTCGAAGGCGGGCAGGAGGTGCATCACCTCCATGTCCATGTCATGGGCGGTCCCCGCCCCTGGTCGCGAGGCTGACGCGACCCGGGCACGGCCTCCTCACGCCAGCCGGGCCAAGTCCCTGGTGTCATCAGTCCCTCATTCCCCCGGGCGTAAAATCGCCCGCCATGCGCTTTGCGCCCTGAATTCATCATCTGGAGATCTCCATGGGTACGTTTTCCATCTGGCACTGGCTCATCGTTCTGCTGATTGTGGTCATGGTCTTCGGCACCAAGAAGCTGAAGAACCTGGGCTCCGACCTGGGTGGCGCGGTCAAGGGGTTCAAGGACGGCATGAAGGAGGGCGGTCAGCCTGCTGACGCGCCTGCCACCCAGCAGGTGACCCAGAACGCTGCCACTGAGAAGACCACCATCGACGTCGAGGCCAAGCAGAAGAGCTGATGACCGGCTCCGGGCCGAGGTCCGATGCCGGCAGGCATCGGGCCAGTCGCGCCGCTTCCCTGCTGCTCAACCGATTGGCGACACATGATTGATCTGGGCATTTCCAAGCTCGCCCTCATCGGGGCGGTGGCGCTGATCGTCATCGGCCCCGAAAAACTGCCGCGCGTGGCCCGCACCGTGGGTGCCCTGCTGGGCAAGGCCCAGCGGTACGTGGCCGACGTCAAGGCCGAGGTCAACCGGTCCATGGAGCTGGAAGAGCTTCGCAAGATGAAGGACTCGGTGGAAAACGCGGCCCGCGACGTGGAGAGCTCCGTGCAGTCCACGACACAGGATTTCGAGAAATCCTGGTCCGAAGCCACCGCAGGCCTGGAATCCAGCGAGCCGCTGTCCGAACCGTCGTCCTCGCTCCTCGATCCGTCCTACCCGGTCTACCGGCATCCGCGCAAGAACTGGCGCGTGAAGCAGAAGGCCATGCCGCAATGGTTCAAGGCCCGGGCCGGCGTGCGGACCCGCACCCAGTCCGGCGCTGCCCGAGTGGCCCGGTTCCGGCCGCGCTCCACCTCCGTTCCCCGCTGATGTCCGATTCCCCGAATTCCACCGACGAACTCGCCGGGACCGAACAGCCCTTCGTGCAGCACCTCATGGAGCTGCGCGACCGCCTGCTGTACGGCGTGATCGGTCTGGCCATCTGCATGGCGGCACTGGCCATCTGGCCGGGGCCGGGCGGGCTGATCGACCTGATCGCCATCCCGATCAAGGCCCACATGCCGCCCGATGCCAAGCTGATTGCGGTGGGTGTGTTCTCGCCCTTCTTCGTGCCGCTCAAGGTGCTGGCCATGGCGGCCTTGCTGGTGTCGCTGCCCTGGTGGATGTACCAGGTCTGGGCGTTTGTGGCACCTGGCCTGTACAGCCACGAAAAGCGGTTTGCCGTGCCGCTCATCATCCTAGGCAGCCTGCTGGCCTACATCGGCATCGCCTTCGTGCAGTTCTTCGTGCTGGACAAGATGTTCGGCTTCATCCAGAAGTTCACGCCCGCCAGTGTGGCCGCCACACCCGACATTGCGTCCTACGTGGAAGCCATCCTGTCCCTGTATCTGGCCTTCGGGCTGGCTTTCCAGGTGCCCATCGTGGTGATCCTGCTGGTCAAGATGGGCATGGTCTCCATCCAGAAGCTCAAGGACTTCCGGGGCTATTTCATCGTCATTGCGTTCATCATTGCGGCGGTCGTCACGCCACCGGACGTCATCTCGCAGCTGGCGCTCGCCGTGCCCATGTGCATCCTGTACGAGCTGGGCATCTGGGGAGCCCGCTGGTTTGTCAAGCAAAAGCCGGAAACGGACGACGCTGCCTGAATCAGCGGCGGGTCGGTGCGCGGGGCACGTTGCGCTGACCCGGCACCACGTCGATCTTCAACCCGGTTTCCCGGCGTTGCACATCCAGGGTGGCCTTCTCGCCCGGTTTGAGCGAGGCAACGGCTGCCAGCAGGTCGGGCACCGTCTTCACTTCCTTCCCGGCCACGGCCGTCACGACATCGCCCGGGCGCATGCCGGCCTGCGCTGCCGGACCGTTCTGCAGCACGCCGGTGATGATCACGCCCTGTCCGCTTCGCACGCCGAAACTCTCGGCCAGCTCCGGGCTGAGATCCTGCGGTTCCACCCCGATCCAGCCGCGGGTGACCTTGCCGTCCTTGACGATGGCCTCCATCACGGTGCGGGCGGTGGAGGTGGGAATGGCAAAACCGATGCCCATCGACCCCCCCGAGCGGGAATAGATGGCGGTGTTGATGCCCATCAGGTGACCGTTGGTGTCGACCAGGGCGCCGCCCGAGTTGCCGGGGTTGATGGCCGCGTCGGTCTGGATGAAGTTCTCGAAGGTGTTGATGCCCAGCTGGGTGCGCCCCAGCGCGCTCACGATGCCGCTGGTGACGGTCTGGCCCACGCCGAACGGGTTGCCGATGGCCAGCACCTGGTCGCCGATCTGCAGCTCGTCCGACTGGCCCAGCGTGATGACCGGCAGGTCGGTCAGGCCGATCTTGAGGATGGCGAGGTCGGTTTCCGGGTCGGTGCCGATCACCTGGGCCACGGTCTGGCGACCGTCGTTGAGGATGACCTGGATCTCGTCGGCTTCTTCGATGACGTGGTTGTTGGTCAGCACGTAGCCCGCCGGGCTCACGATCACGCCCGAGCCCAGGCCCGACTGGGGCTGCGACGGCGCCTGATCCCCGAAAAAGAAACGGAACCAGGGGTCGTTGGTGTGCGGATTCTCGGCCGGCGCCTTGCTGGTGTTGATGCTCACCACGGCCGGAGACGCCAGCTTCGCCGCTTCCCTGAAGCTGCCCGCTCCGCCACCCGACACGATGCCGGCGGGTGCCTCGAACACCGGAATCACCGACAGACCCCGCTGGCTCGATCGGCCCAGCCACTGGGGCTGAAGGGTCGCCACCACGAACAGAATGCCCACCAGGACGGTGACGGTTTGCGCGAACAGGAGCCAGAGTCGTTTCATGCCGGTATTCTCCCGTATCCCGTGCGGGCGCTGTCCGCCTCCTGATCCACGTCACCACCCGCCATGCCGATTTCCCGTGAACAGCTCACCCAGGCCTTCGACCAGCTGCTGGAGCCCGGTCGCTTCAAGGACTACGGCCCCAACGGACTGCAGGTCGAGGGCCGGCAGGACGTGCGCCGCATCGTCTCGGGCGTGACCGCCAGCAGGGCACTGATCGAGGCGGCCATCGAGGCGGGCGCCGATGCCATCTTCGTCCACCACGGGCTGTTCTGGCGCGGCCAGGACGGTCGCGTGACGGGCTGGATGAAGCAGCGCCTGGCGCTGCTGCTGGCCCACGACATCAACCTCTACGCCTACCACCTGCCTCTGGATGCCCATCCGGATCTGGGCAACAACGCGCAACTGGCCCGTGTGCTGGGCATCGACCCCGAGCCGGCGCCGGGAGGCCGGTTCGGCGACCAGCAGCTGGGCTTGATCGGTGTCCGCTGCGAAGCATCCGCGCAGGCGCTGGCCGACCACGTGGCGGCCGTCCTGGGCCGCCCGGTGACGCTGGTGGCCGAGCCCGACCGGCCGGTTCGCCGGGTGGCGCTGTGCACCGGCGGTGCACAGGGCTACTTCGAGGCGGCCATTGCGGCGGGTGCCGATGCCTTCATCACGGGCGAGATCTCGGAGCCCCAGGCGCATTACGCCCGCGAGTGCGGGGTGTCGTACCTGGCCTGCGGCCACCATGCGACCGAGCGTTACGGCGCGCCGGCGGTGGCAGATCATGTGGCACGGGCGCTGGGTCTGGAGCACCAATTCATCGACATCCCCAACCCCGCATGACGCCCACGAACCGCCCGCCGCTGCTGATCTCCATGGGCGACCCGGCCGGCATCGGGCCGGAGATCATTGCGCGGGCCTTGCTGGAGCGTCCGGGTCTGATCGATGACGTGGTGGTCTGCGGCGATGCAGGCGTGATGGAGCGGGCGCTGGTGCTGGTGGCGGCCAACCGGGCGCCGGCGGGCGCGCGCCCGGTGCTGGCGGTGGTCGGGACGATGACCGATGCGCCGTCTGCCCCGCCGGGCACGCTCAAGCTGTGGCAGGCCTGCCGGCCGGTCGGCCCTGTCGCGCCAGGACAGGTCGATGCCGCTGCCGGCCGGGCCGCCGCCGACTGCGTGGTCGCAGCGGCCGGTGAAGTGCTGGCCGGACGGGGCAGGGCCCTCGTCACCGCACCCCTGCACAAGGAAGCACTGGCGGCTGCGGGCATCGATCACCCCGGACACACCGAGCTGCTGCAGGCGCTGGCGGCGAACCACGCCGGCGTGCCGGTGGGTGCCATGCCGGTGCGCATGATGCTGAGCTGTCCGGACCTCAGCGTGGTGCTGGTCAGCATCCATGTGGCGCTGCAGGAGGCCATCCGCCTGCTCACCCCGCAGCGGCTGGAGGAAACCATCCGCATCGCGCATGCGCATTTCCTGCGCTCCGGCGTGGCGAATCCCCGGGTGGCGGTGGCCGGCCTCAACCCCCATGCCGGCGAGGGCGGGCTGTTCGGCCGGGAGGATGTGGACATCATCGCGCCCGTGGTGCAGCGCTTGCTGGCGGAAGGGATGGAGGTCAGCGGGCCGCATCCGCCCGACACGGTGTTCATGCGGGCCCGCCGGGGGGCTTTCGATGTGGTGGTGGCGCAATACCACGACCAGGGGCTGATCCCGGTCAAGCTGCTGGGGCTCGATGACGGCGTGAACACCACGTTGGGCCTGCCGCTGGTGCGCACCAGTCCCGACCACGGTACCGCCTTCGACATCGCCTGGACCGGGCAGGCCAGCGCGGCCAGCCTGCTGGCTGCCATCGACGCCGCCCGCCGGTTCACCGGCGGCGCCTGAGTGCCTGGCTTACTTGCGCAGGCTGTCGCGGATCTCGCGCAGCAGGGCGATGTCTTCCGGGGTGACCGGCTCGGCCGGCGGGGCCGCGGGGGCCTCGCGCTTGAGCCGGTTGATCTGCTTGACCATCATGAAGATGATGAAGGCCATGATGGTGAAGTTGATCGCCACGGTGATGAAGCTGCCGTAGGCAAACACCGGCACCCCGGCCGCCTTCATGGCCGCCAGCGTGCGGGCCGTGCCTTCGGGCACCTGGGCCAGCGGGATGAACAGGTTGCTGAAATCGAGCTTGCCGAAGATCGCGCCCACCAGCGGCATGATGACGTCCTCCACCATGGAGGTGACGATCTTGCCGAACGCCCCGCCGATGATGACGCCGACCGCCAGGTCGATCACGTTGCCCTTGACCGCAAATTCCTTGAATTCCTGCAGCATTCCCATGGTTTTTCCTCCTCGATGAAACCTCAAATGTACTGATTCATTCTGACCGGTCGGCCCGGCTGTCCGCTTCGGGGTGTTCCCTCTGGCGCTGTCGCCTCGGTACCTTACCAAGCCGCCCTGACAAGGCGGGGCGCCAGCGGGCGTCCAGTACAATGCCGGGTTGTCCCCAATGTCCCCGTCCGATCCCAGAAAGAATCCCATGAGTGAAGCTACTGCCAACAAAGGCTCCGGCACCGTGGATAGCAGCCGCCGTACCTGGCTGATCACCTCCTGCGCCATGGGTGGCGTGGGTGCGGCCGCCGTCGCTGTTCCCTTCGTGAGCACCTTCCAGCCGTCCGAGCGGGCCAAGGCCGCCGGCGCAGCGGTCGAGGTCGATGTGTCCGGCATCGCCCCGGGCGAGAAGATCGTGGTGGAGTGGCGGGGCAAGCCGGTGTGGATCATGCGCCGCACCCCCGAACAGCTGGCCTCGCTGGAGGCGGTCGAGCCCGAGCTGGCCGACCCCAACTCCGACCGTACGGCCGTGCCCACCCCGGAATACGCCAAGAACCGTCACCGCTCGATCAAGCCCGAGTTCCTGGTGACCGTGGGCATCTGCACCCACCTGGGCTGCTCGCCTGGCGACAAGCTCACCCCGGGTCCGCAGCCCTCGCTGCCGGACAACTGGAAGGGCGGTTTCCTGTGTGCCTGCCACGGCTCGACCTTCGACGTGGCCGGTCGCGTGTTCAAGAACAAGCCTGCTCCCGACAACCTGGAGGTGCCGCCGCACCACTTCGTGTCGGACACCGTGCTGCTTGTCGGTGAAGAGAAGACGGCCTGACCGGGCCACTGCCATCCTGCACAGTCTCCTGAATCCAGAGGCATCCCATGGCTCAATTCAAAGAAATTTCCCCTGACGCCCCGGTGGGCGAGAAGGCATTGAACTGGATCGACAACCGGTTCCCGCTGTCCAAGCTCTACAACGAGCACCTCGCCGAGTACTACGCGCCCAAGAACTTCAACTTCTGGTACTTCTTCGGGTCGCTGGCGCTGCTCGTGCTGGTGATCCAGATCGTCACCGGCATCTTCCTGGTGATGCACTACAAGCCGGATGCCAACCTGGCCTTCGCCTCCGTCGAGTACATCATGCGCGATGTGCCCTGGGGCTGGCTGATCCGCTACATGCACTCCACCGGTGCCTCCGCCTTCTTCGTGGTGGTGTACCTGCACATGTTCCGGGGCCTCATCTACGGCAGCTACCGCAAGCCGCGCGAGCTGGTCTGGGTGTTCGGCTGCGCGATCTTCCTGTGCCTGATGGCCGAAGCCTTCATGGGTTACCTGCTGCCCTGGGGCCAGATGTCCTACTGGGGCGCCCAGGTGATCGTGAACCTGTTTGCAGCCATCCCCTTCATCGGTCCTGATCTGGCCCTGCTGATCCGTGGCGACTTCGTGGTCGGTGACGCCACCCTGAACCGCTTCTTCAGCTTCCACGTGATCGCCGTGCCGCTGGTCCTGCTGGGCCTGGTGGTGGCGCACATCATCGCCCTGCACGAAGTGGGTTCCAACAACCCCGACGGCGTGGAGATCAAGGCCAACAAGGACGCCACCGGCAAGCCGGTCGACGGCATCCCGTTCCACCCCTACTACACCGTGCACGACATCCTGGGCGTGTCGGTGTTCCTGATGATCTTCTCGGCCGTGGTGTTCTTCGCCCCCGAGTTCGGCGGTTACTTCCTGGAATACAACAACTTCATTCCGGCCGACCCGCTCACCACCCCGCTGCACATTGCTCCGGTCTGGTACTTCACGCCGTTCTACTCCATGCTGCGCGCCATCACCGCCGAGATGATGTACGTGCTGGTGGCCTGCGTGGTGCTGGGTGCGGTGCTGGGTGTGCTCAAGGCCAAGATCGCCTCGGCCCTGAAGGGTGGCATCGTGGTGGGCGCCGTGGCCTTGAGCGCGGCCATGCTGTCGATCGATGCCAAGTTCTGGGGCGTCGTGGTGATGGGTGGTGCCGTGATCATCCTGTTCTTCCTGCCCTGGCTCGACAACAGCCCGGTCAAGTCGATCCGCTACCGTCCGAGCTGGAACAAGTGGCTGTACTTCGTGTTCGTGGTGAACTTCCTGATCCTGGGTTACCTGGGCGTGCTGCCGCCGTCGCCGATCGGCGAGCGCGTGTCGCAGGTGGGCACCCTGTTCTACTTCGGCTTCTTCCTGCTGATGCCGTGGTGGAGCCGTCTGGGCGAGTTCAAGCCGGTGCCCAGCCGTGTCACCTTCCAGCCCCACTGAACGCCCAGAGCCTTTCGGAGAGTCATTCCCATGAAAAAAATCATTCTGGGCCTCATGCTGTCGCTCGGACTGTCGGGTGCAGCGCTGGCTGCGGGCCCGTCCATCCCGTACGACCAGGCGCCCAAGCGCACCAACGACATGGCGGCCCTGCAGAACGGCGCCAAGCTGTTCGTCAACTACTGCCTGAACTGCCACTCGGCGGCCTTCATGCGCTACAACCGCCTGCGCGACATCGGCCTGAACGACAAGCAGATCGCGGAGAACCTGACCTTCACCACCGACAAGATCGGTGACACCATGAAGGCCAACATCAACCCGGCCGATGCCAAGGCCTGGTTCGGCAAGGTGCCCCCCGACCTCACCCTGGTGGCGCGCTCGCGTTCCAGCCGTGCCGGCCCGGGTTCGGATTACATCTACACCCTGCTGCGCACCTACTACCGTGACGAGACCAAGCCCACCGGCTGGAACAACAAGGCTTACCCGAACATCGGCATGCCCAACCCGTTGTGGCAGCTGCAGGGCGAGCAGGCCCCGGTCTACGAGAAGGTGATGAGCCACGGTCAGGAAGTCCAGGTCCTCAAGGGCTGGACGCAGACCAAGCCCGGCACCATGACCCCGGCCGAATACGACCAGGCGGTGGGTGACCTGGTGGCCTATCTGCAGTGGATGTCCGAGCCGGCGCAGAACAGCCGGGTCCGCATCGGCGTCTGGGTGATGATCTTCCTGGCCGCATTCACCGTGGTCGCCTGGCGCCTGAATGCCGTCTTCTGGAAAGACATCAAGTAATCACCCCGCTGACCTCCGACCCGCGCGAGCAGGGTGACGGAGGTCCTGACCACAGTGGTTTGCGGTGCCTGAAGGGCACGTCGGCAGGCCACTGTTTTTTGCTTTGAGGAGCCTCCCCCATGATGGTCTTGTATTCGGGTACCACCTGCCCCTATTCGCATCGCTGCCGTTTCGTCCTGTTTGAAAAGGGCATGGACTTCGAGATCCGCGATGTGGACCTCTACAACAAGCCCGAAGACATCAGCGTGATGAACCCGTACGGTCAGGTGCCCATCCTGGTCGAGCGCGACCTGATCCTGTACGAGTCGAACATCATCAACGAGTACATCGACGAACGTTTCCCTCATCCGCAGCTCATGCCCGGTGATCCGGTGGACCGCGCTCGCGTGCGCCTGTTCCTGCTCAACTTCGAGAAGGAACTGTTCACCCATGTGTCCACGCTCGAATCCCGCACCAGCAAGGGCAACGAGAAGGCCCTGGAGAAGGCCCGTGCCCACATCCGTGATCGGCTGACGCAGCTGGCCCCGGTGTTCATGAAGAACAAGTTCATGCTGGGCGACAACTTCTCCATGCTGGACGTGGCCATCGCTCCGCTGCTGTGGCGCCTGGACTTTTATGGCATCGAGCTGAGCAAGAACGCCGCCCCGCTGCTGAAGTACGCCGAACGCATCTTCTCGCGCCCTGCCTACATCGAGGCGCTGACCCCGTCCGAAAAGGTCATGCGCAAGTAAGCGGCCCCGCCATGAGCAGCGAAGCGCCCGTCTCGTCCACCCGGCCCTACCTGATCCGCGCGCTGCACGAATGGTGTGCGGACAACGGCTTTTCGCCGTACATCGCTGTCCAGGTGGACGCATCGGTCCAGGTGCCCATGGAGTTCGTCAAGAACGGCGAGATCGTTCTTGACGTGAGCATGGACGCCACCAGCGGCTTGCGCCTGGGCAACGACTACATCGAGTTCAAGGCCCGATTCGGCGGCGTCGCGCGGGAGATCATCATCCCGGTGTCCCACGTGATCGCCATCTACGCCCGTGAAAATGGCCAGGGCATGGCGTTCCCGGCCCCGCCCCCGGCACCGGTTCCGGCCGCAGTGTCGTCGGTGCCGTCGGTGCCGTCCGCCCCGGCAGAGGCGGCCGGGGTGGTGGCATCTTCCGCTCCGGCATCGGCCGACGCGCCGTCCGGACCGGATACGCCAGGGCCTGATCGGCCCGCAGGACGCCCTCAGCTCAAGCGAGTGAAGTGAGCCGTAAAATGGTCGGCTTTCGGTGGTTCCGGCCGCTTTAGCTCAGTTGGTAGAGCAATCGCCTTGTAAGCGATAGGTCGTCCGTTCGAGTCGGACAAGCGGCACCAGTCTTCACCGGACCGGGGACTGGACCTTGAGCCGAATCGTTCGGATCGGGGCGCCCTGTTCGGTCAGACGTTCCAGAAAGCGTGGCAGCAGCTGGCGCAGCTTGGTCGACGCAGCGGTGCTGCGGACCAGCAGGCACCAGTCGGTGTCCTCCAGCGGGCCGGCCACCACGTGCGGACGCAGGGCGGCGGGCATGAGCGGCCGGATCTGCTGAAGACACCAGTCGGACTGGCGGATCCGCTCCTGCAGGGCCGCCAGTGTCGGAGCGGCGCCAGCGGCCTCCTCGAGGCTGAAGACATGGGGCGAGCGGAAGGGCGATGGCATGGTCGTGGCGGGGAACCCGAGTGCGACCCGAGTGAAAGGAAGCAGCGTGCACATCATTATCACGGACGCATGGCTGGCCCGAACCCAGGCCCTGCACCTCAACGGCTGGAAGCTGCTGGCCGCTGCATTCCTCGCCTCGTTGATGCTGATGCTGGGCTCGGTGGCGGCCTACCACTGGATCTTCCTCGAAGGCATCCGGCAGGGGTGGCCCGGTTTCGCTTCGGTGGCCCGTCTGGTGCAGCGCGATCAGGCCGCCTTGCAGGACGCCCACCTGCGCGCCAACATCGACGCCATGGCCCGCCGCCTCGGCGAAATGCAGGCCCGCATGATGCAGATCGACTCGCTCGGGGAGCGGGTGGCGGGCCTGGCCGGTCTGAACCCCGCCGAGGTCCGCAGCACGCCCGGGTCCGGAGGCGTGCTCGTCGGGCCCCGCCCGCTGGACCTGGGCGAACTCGGTCAGGCCATGGACCAGCTGGACCGCTCGGCCACCGAGCGGGTGGACTGGCTCACGGTGATCGAGTCGCGGCTGTTCGACCAGACCATCCAGCGTTCCCTCATCCCGACCGAACTGCCGGTCAAGGACGTGGAGCTCGGTTCGCGCTTCGGCCTGCGCATCGACCCCTTCACCGGCCAGCAGGCCATGCACACCGGTGTGGACTTCCCGGCCGAGGTGGGCACCCCCATCGTGGCGGCTGCCGGCGGCGTGGTGCAGGCGCAGGAATACCACCCCGCCTACGGCAACATGGTCGAGATCGACCATGGCAACAACATCGCCACCCGCTATGCGCATGCATCCCGGGTGCTGGTCAAGAAGGGCGACATCGTCAAGCGCGGCGATCTGATCGCCGAGGTCGGCAACACCGGCCGCTCCACCGGCCCGCACCTGCACTTTGAAGTGCTGGTGTCCGGCGTGCCCCAGAACCCGGCCCGATTCCTGGCTTCCAACCCGACGGTGGCCAACGTCCGCGCGCAGGCCCCGCCCCATCGCCACTGACGGCGCTTCAGGGTCCGGTGGATAGAATGTCAGCTTTGTCCCGTCAGGCTGCGCCACCACCGGAATCCGGGGTGTTTTGACCCTCCCCAGCGCGTCCTAGCCGGACGCATGTCCTTGAATTCCCAGCCTGGTCGGCATGCAAGCAGCATGCGGGCGGGCCCGCATGTATGGCCACCAACTTCCTCACCAAACTCTTCGGCAGCCGAAACGACCGACTGCTCAAGCAGTACCGCAAGACTGTGGAGCGCATCAACGCGCTGGAACCTCAATTTGAAAAGCTCGACGACGGGGCCCTGAAGGCCAAGACCGACGAATTCCGCCAGCGCCTGGCGCAGGGCGAGGCCCTGGATGCGCTGCTGCCGGAAGCCTTTGCCGTGGTGCGCGAGGCGAGCAAGCGCGTCATGAAGATGCGCCACTTCGATGTGCAGCTGATCGGCGGCATGGCCCTGCACCAGGGCAAGGTGGCCGAGATGCGCACCGGCGAAGGCAAGACACTGACCGCCACGCTGCCGGTCTACCTAAACGCCCTGACCGGCAAGGGCGTGCACGTGGTGACGGTGAACGATTACCTGGCCAGCCGCGACGCCCAGTGGATGGGCCGGCTCTACAACTTCCTCGGACTGACCGTCGGCATCAACCTGCCGCAGGCACCGCGCGACGAGAAGCAGGCCGCCTACCGTGCCGACATCACCTACGGCACCAACAACGAATATGGCTTCGACTACCTGCGCGACAACATGGTGTACGAGGTGGCCGACCGGGTGCAGCGCGGCCTGAACTACGCCATCGTCGACGAGGTGGACTCCATCCTGATCGACGAAGCGCGCACCCCGCTGATCATCAGCGGCCAGGCCGAAGACCAGACGCCCATGTACCTGGCCATCAACCGTCTGGTGCCCCAGCTGGTGCGCCAGGAAGGCGAGGCCGACGTGCGCACCGGCGAGGGCGTGATCAAGCCCGGCGACTTCACCGTCGACGAGAAGGCGCACACCATCCACATGACCGAGCAGGGCCATGAAAAGGCCGAGCAGCTGCTGTCGGCGGCCGGTCTGCTGGCCGAAGGTGCGTCGCTGTACGACCCGGCCAACATCTCGCTGCTGCACCACCTCGTCACCTCGCTGCGGGCGCACCACCTCTACCACCGCGACCAGCACTATGTGAACCAGAACGGCGAGATCGTCATCGTCGACGAGTTCACCGGTCGCCTCATGTCGGGTCGTCGCTGGAGCGATGGTCTGCACCAGGCGGTGGAAGCCAAGGAAGGTGTGGCCATCCAGCCCGAGAACCAGACGCTGGCCTCCATCACCTTCCAGAACTACTTCCGTCTGTACGGCAAGCTCGCCGGCATGACCGGCACGGCCGACACCGAGGCCTACGAGTTCCAGGAAATCTATGGCCTGGAGACGGTGGTGATCCCGCCCAACCGTCCCAGCAAGCGCGAGGACCAGCTCGACCGGGTCTACAAGACCACGCCGGAGAAGTACGCCGCCGCCATCGAGGACATCCGGGAATGCCACGAGCGCGGCCAGCCGGTGCTGGTGGGCACTTCGTCGATCGAAAACTCGGAAATCATCTCTCAGCTGCTGCAGAAGGCCGGCCTGCCCCACGAGGTGCTCAACGCCAAGCAGCATGCCCGCGAGGCCGACATCATCATCCAGGCCGGACGGCCCGGCGCCATCACGATCGCCACCAACATGGCGGGCCGTGGAACCGACATCGTGCTGGGCGGCAATCTGGAGAAGATGCTGGCCAGCATCGAGAACGATGACTCGCTGGACGAGGCCACCCGCGCGGCCCGCATGCAGCAGATGCGCGAGCAGTGGCAGGCCGACCACGAGAAGGTCAAGGCCCTGGGCGGTCTTCGCATCATCGCCACCGAGCGCCACGAGTCGCGCCGCATCGACAACCAGCTGCGCGGCCGTTCGGGCCGGCAGGGTGATCCGGGTTCCTCGCGCTTCTACCTGAGCCTGGACGATTCCCTGATGCGCATCTTCGCCGGGGACCGGGTGCGCGCCATCATGGACCGCCTGAAGATGCCCGAGGGCGAAGCCATCGAGGCCGGCATCGTCACCCGCAGCATCGAGGGTGCGCAGCGCAAGGTCGAGGCCCGCAACTTCGACATCCGCAAGCAGCTGCTCGAGTACGACGATGTGGCCAACGACCAGCGCAAGGTCATCTACCAGCAGCGCAACGACATCCTGGACGCGACCTCGCTGCGGGCCCAGATCGACTCGCTGCGAGAGGGCGCCATCACCGACGTGGTGCACCAGTACGTGCCCGAAGGCAGCGTCGAGGAACAATGGGACCTGCAGGGTCTGGAGAAGACGCTCAAGGAAGAGTGGGCCATCGATGTCCCGGTCACCACCTGGGTGTCCGACGCCGAGGCGATGGACGCCGAAGAGATCGTCACCCGCGTGGTGGCGGCCGCAGCCGAGACCTTCGGGGCCAAGGTGGCGCTCGTGGGCGAGGACAGCTTCACCTCCTTCGAGCGCGTCGTGCTGCTGCAGACCATCGACAGCCAGTGGCGAGACCACCTCTCGGCCCTGGACTACCTGCGCCAGGGCATCCACCTGCGGGGCTACGCCCAGAAGCAGCCCAAGCAGGAGTACAAGCGCGAGGCTTTCCAGCTGTTCGCGCAGCTGCTCGACAGCGTCAAGAACGAGGTCACCCGTGTGCTCATGAACGTGCGGGTGCAGTCGGCCGAACAGATCTCCCAGGCCGCCGAGCAGCTGGAGGAGAAGGCCGAGGCCATCAGCAACGTGACCTACACCGCGCCCACCGAGACCGGTGAGGTCGAGACCACCACCGACCCGGCCACCCAGGTGGCCGCCGTGCCGCGTGTGGGCCGCAACGACCCCTGCCCCTGCGGCAGCGGCAAGAAGTACAAGCACTGCCACGGCAAGCTCGATTGAGCCGGCCCTGAACCACCTCCGGAGGCCCCATGCCCGTTCTCCTGTCTGCCCCGAGCGTTGCCGATCTGCTGCCGGTGCCCGGTGTGCGCATCGGTGTCGCCCAGGCCGGCATCCGCAAGGCCCATCGCAAGGACCTCACCGTCTTCCTGCTGGATGAAGGCTGTGCCGTGGGGGCGGTGTTCACCCGCAACCGATACGCAGCCGCGCCGGTGCAGGTGTGCCGCGAGCATCTGGCGGCGGGGCAGGGCGTGCGGGCGCTGGTCATCAACACCGGCAACGCCAATGCCGGCACCGGCGAGCCGGGTCTGACCCATGCCCGCCAGACCTGCACCGCACTGGCCCGCAGCCTGCAGGTGGCGCACGAGCAGGTGCTGCCGTTCTCGACCGGCGTGATCATGGAGCCGCTGCCCATGGACCGCCTGCTGGCCGGCCTGCCCGCCGCCCTGGCCGACGCGGCCGTCACCCAGGACGACAGCGGCGCCCAGTGGTTGTCGGCGGCCGAGGGCATCATGACCACCGACACCCTGCCCAAGGCCGCCAGCGTGCAGTTCCATCTGGACGGGCACGCCGCTCGGGCCACCGGCATTGCCAAGGGGGCCGGCATGATCCGCCCCAACATGGCCACCATGCTGGGCTTCCTGGCCACCGACGCGGCCGTGGCGCCGGATCTGATGAACGATCTCGCGCGGCGGCTGGCCGATCGCTCCTTCAACCGCGTGACGGTCGATGGCGACACCAGCACCAACGATTCCTTCGTGGTCATGGCCACCGGCCGTGCCGGCAACGCGCCGGTGACCGATCTCGACGGTCCTGCCGGACAGGCCCTGCTGGCTGCGCTCACCCCGCTGGCGCAGCGGCTGGCCCATGCCATCGTGCGCGACGGCGAGGGGGCCACCAAGTTCATCACCGTCACCGTGGAGGGTGGCCGCGACCGGGAGGAATGCCTCAAGGCCGCGTATGCCATCGCCCATTCGCCGCTGGTCAAGACCGCCTTCTTCGCCAGCGACCCCAACCTGGGCCGCATCCTGGCGGCGGTGGGCTATGCCGGCATCGACGACCTGGAGGTCGGCGGCATCGACCTGCATCTGGGCGATGTGCATGTGGTGCGCCAGGGGGGGCGCAACCCGGACTACCGGGAGGAAGACGGCCAGCGTGTGATGAAGGCCGCCGAGATCCTGGTGCGTGTGGGACTGGGTCGTGGCCAGGCCACCGAGACGGTCTGGACCTGCGATTTCAGCCACGACTACGTGACCATCAACGCCGACTACCGCTCCTGAGCCCCTGCCGATGAACGCCTCTTTTGAACGCCTGCTGGAGCGGGCCGAACAGCTCATGGCCCGCATCGAGTCGGTGTTGCCGCAGCCCCTGGGCGAGCCCGACTGGTCGGCATCGGTGGCGTTCCGCTACCGCAAGCGCAGCAGCGGGCATGGCTCCCTGGAGCCGGTGCGGCAGGTGGCCACCATCCGCCTGGAGGACCTGCAGGAGATCGACGGCCAGAAGGACAAGATCCTGCAGAACACCCGGCACTTCGTGCAGGGACTCCCGGCCAACAATGTGCTGCTCACCGGTGCCCGCGGCACCGGCAAGTCCTCGCTGGTGAAGGCCTGTCTCAATGCCCTGTCGGACCAGGGGCTGCGCCTGATCGAGGTGGACAAGGCCGATCTGACCGACCTGCCCGACATCGTCGACGTGGTGGCCCACCGTCCCGAGAAGTTCATCATCTACTGCGACGACCTGAGCTTCGAAGACGGAGAGGCCGGCTACAAGGCCCTCAAGTCCATCCTGGACGGTTCGGTGTCTGCCGCCAGCCCCAATGTGCTGATCTACGCCACCAGCAACCGGCGTCACCTGCTGCCGGAGTACATGAAGGACAACCTCAGCTACACCCATACCGCCGATGGCGAGGTTCACCCGGGTGAAGCGGTCGAGGAAAAGATCTCCCTGTCCGAGCGCTTCGGACTGTGGGTCAGCTTCTATCCGTTCAGCCAGGACGAATACCTGGCCATCGTGGGACAGTGGCTGGCTTCTTTCGGTGTGGCGGCGCCGGCCATCGAGGCGGCACGTCCTCAGGCACTGGTCTGGGCGCTCGAGCGGGGCTCGCGCAGCGGCCGTGTGGCCTACCAGTTCGCCCGCGATTACGCCGGCTCGCACGGCACGCCGGCCTGATGCAGCCGTCCGACGTGCTGGTGGTGGATGGCGACCCCGGCCGTGCGGTCGACCGGCCTGTCGTGGATGTGGCGGTGGGTGTGCTCATCGCCCCGGATGGACGTTTTCTGCTCACCTCCCGCCCACCCGGCAAGGTGTACGCCGGGCACTGGGAATTCCCCGGCGGCAAGCTGGAACCGGGCGAGACGGTGGAGCAGGCGCTGCGTCGGGAGCTGCAGGAAGAGATCGGCGTGACCATCGGTTCCGCCCAGCCCTGGCGCGAGCAGCTGGTGGACTACCCGCACGCCCTGGTGCGGCTGCATTTCTGCAAGGTCTTCGACTGGACGGGTGCCCTCACCATGCGCGAAGGCCAGGACTTCTGCTGGGAACGGCTGCCGGTCCAGTGCAGCCCGGTACTGCCCGGCACGGTGCCGGTGCTGGCCTGGCTGGCCCAGGAACAAGGCGGATCAGTGCTCGCGTGAAGCGGGGCCGTCGGGTCCGTCCGGCTCTCCCGTGCCGGGCAGCGCAAAACGTTCGCTGGCCCAGGCGCCGAAGTCCACCTGACGGCAGCGTTCGCTGCAGAACGGGCGGAACGGATTCGACGGGGCATACAGGCTCTCACCGCCGCACGACGGGCATCGCACCCGCCGCCCTTCGCCCTGACCATCGAAACCGTGAGCCGTCATGCGCAGAGGGCCAGTTCGAAGTTCGCGTCCTCGCCGGCCGGGTGGAGTCGGCCGTCCTCGCCCAGCCGCATCAGGCGGACCGAGAACATCAGGCGGTTGCCACTGATTTCCGGCACCAGGCCGCTGACCGCATCGACGCTCAGCCGCAGCAGCTGGAAGGTCCTGCCCTGGGGCAGGTTCTGCTGGAACTGGCCGCCCGGCGCCACTACCTTCTGTGATCCGCCGGAATCGCGCAGCAGCTTGAGCAGCAGGCCGATGGATTCCGCCAGCGGAGCCAGGGATTGCGCCCAGCCGGACAGATCCGCCTGACGACGGGCCGGTTCATGGTGCTGCCAGTGGTAGTAGGAGGGCAGGTCGAACTCGCAGGTGCCGCCCGGAATGCCGATGCGGCTGCGGATGCCCATGAGCCAGTCGTTCTCGGTGAGGGACTGGCCCGTCTTGCCGGAGAGCTGGCTCAGGCGCCCGAAGCAGTCATCGATCTGACCGATCACCGCGTCCAGTGCCGCTTCCGAAATGGCCGGGTTGCCACGGTAGCCGTTGAACACCTGCTTGTGCCGCTCCAGGTCCTTGAGCACGTCCGACTTCATGTCGGCCCGGGAGGCGACGTCCATCACCTCGAAGATGGTCTGGATCGCGAAGTGATGATCCAGCGGGTGCTGGCGGGGGATCAGCTCGGCCAGCCGCCGGAACAGGTGCTCCAGGCGCAGGTAGGTCCGGATGCGTTCGTTGAAAGGGTATTCGTACAGGATCACGGGTGCGCCGGCGTGTGGGTGATGGATGCCCTACGGGGTTCATCATAGCCCGAACCGATGGGCCAGATCGTCGGCCACGCTGGCCAGGCGGCTCAGGTCATCGACGTCGTTGAACACCACCAGATCGGCCACCGACCGCCGTTGTTCCCGCGAAGCCTGCTGGCGGATCACCGAGGCCGTGGTCTCGGGCGTCCAGCCGCTGCGGGCGAGCACCCGGCGTGTCTGTGTGGCCTCGCTGCAGTCCACCACCAGCACCCGGTCGAGCCGGGCCGGCCACCGGGGCGATTCGGCCAGCAGGGGGATGTCGAACACCACACAGGCCGAGGCACAGGCGGCCAGCTGCCGTGCCATGGCCTCGCCCACCAGAGGGTGGATGATGGACTCCAGCACCTGCCGGGCCGCCGGGTCGGCGAACACGCGGGCACGCACCCGGTCGCGGTCGAGTGCGCCGTCGGGGCCGATCATGTCGGCGCCCATCCGCTCGCGGATGGCCGGTATCGCCGATCCGCCGGCGGCCGTGGTGGCGCGGGACAAGGCATCGGCATCGATCACATCGGCGCCCCGCTCGGCCAGCAGACGGGCCAGCGTGCTCTTGCCGCTGCCGATGCCGCCGGTCAGGCCCAGCCGCAGCATGGCTTCACAAGCCCAGGACGGAGAGGATGGCGCCGGGCCCGAACACCATGGCGGTCAGGCCCGCCAACGCCAGAAACGGGCCGAAGGGCACATAGCCGCCGTCGCGCAACTGGCCGACCAGCTTGATGCCGATGCCCACGACCGCACCGATCACCGACGACATCAGGATGATGGGTACCAGCGCCTGCCACCCGAACCACGCGCCCAGCGCGGCAAACAGCTTGAAGTCTCCGTAACCCATGCCTTCCTTGCCGGTCAGCAGCTTGAAGGCCCAGTACACCAGCCACAGGGACAGATAACCGCCCACCGCCCCCCAGACGGCGTCGCGCAGCGGCACGCCGGTCCAGGCAAGCGCCGAGGCGCACAGACCCGCCCACAGCAGGGGGAGGGTGATGTCGTCGGGCAACAGGGTGGTGTCCCAGTCGATGGCGGCCAGAGCGACGATGGCCGCCGCAAAGCCGCACCACAGCAGGGCCTGCACCGAAGCGCCCCATTGCCAGCCGCACCACGCAAACAACAGGCCGGTGAACAGTTCGACGGCGGGATAGCGGAGGCTGATCGGCGCCTTGCAGGCGCTGCAGCGCCCCCGCAGCACCGCGTAGCTGAGCACCGGGATGTTCTCGAACCAGCGGATGGCGTGGCCGCAGTGCGGGCAGGCCGATCGCGGCACCATCAGGTTGTAGCGCTCCAGCGGCTCGGCCGGCGCCTCTGCCCCTTCCGGTGCATTCAGTTCGGCGCATTCACGCGCCCACTGGCGCTCCATCATCTTCGGCAGGCGATGGATCACCACATTCAGAAAGCTGCCCACCAGCAAGCCCAGCAGCCCCAGCACCACCGGGGCCAGCGTTGCGTCCAGGGGCATCAGACCACCTGGCCCAGCTTGAAGATCGGCAGGTACATCGAGACCACGATGCCGCCGATGATGGTGCCCAGCACCACGATGATGATCGGCTCCATCAGGCTGGAGAGACCGGCCACCATGTCGTCGACTTCGGCCTCATAGAAATCGGCGGCCTTGCCCAGCATGTGGTCGATCGAGCCGGATTCCTCGCCGATGGCACACATCTGCAGCACCATCGAAGGAAAGATGTTGGCGTTGGACATGGCCACCGTCAGGCTGGTGCCGGTGGAAACCTCCTGCTGGATCTTTTCGGTGGCGATCGCGTACACCGAGTTGCCCGACGCACCACCCACGGAATCGAGCGCCTCCACCAGCGGCACGCCGGCAGCGAACATGGTGGAGAGCGTGCGCGTCCAGCGCGCGATGACTGACTTTTCCACCAGCTCGCCGAAGATGGGCATCTTCAGCAGCATCCGGTCCATGAACTGCTGCACCTTCTCGTTGCGGCGCCAAGCCTGGAAGAAGAAGTACAGGCCGCCGCCGATGCCGCCGAAGATGAGCCACCACCACTGCACGAAGAACTCGCTCATGCCGATGACGAACAGGGTGGGAGCGGGCAGGTCGGCCCCGAACGAGGTGAACACCTGCTTGAACGACGGGATCACGAAGATCATGATCACCGCCACCACGACAAACGCCACGATGATCACCGCGGTCGGGTACATCAGGGCCGACTTGATCTTGGACTTGATGGCCTCGGTCTTCTCCATGTACTCGGCCAGCCGGTCGAGCAGCTCTTCAAGGATACCGGCGGCTTCACCCGCCTCGATCAGGTTGCAGTAGAGGTTGTCGAAGTAGAGCGGGTGCTTGCGGAAAGCCGCGCTCAGCGAGGTGCCGGTTTCCACGTCGGCGCGGATCTCGTTGAGCAGCTTGGTGACGCTGGGGTTGGCATTGCCCCGGCCGACGATGTCGAAGGCCTGCAGCAAGGGCACGCCGGCCTTCATCATGGTAGCCAGCTGGCGGGTGAAGATGGCGATGTCCTTCGGCTTGATCCGCTTGCCGGAACTCATCCGGCGCTTCTTCACCTTGCCGGGAATGATGCCCTGCCGCCGCAGCGTGGCCAGCACCTGGTTCTCGCCGACCGCGCGGATTTCCCCGCGCATCGGCCGGCCGTTGCGATCCTTGCCTTCCCATTCGAACACGAAGTCCTTAACGCTCTTGGTTGCCGCGGTAGCCATGGGTGCCTCTCTGCTGATGTCGTCGTGATCGCTGCCGTCGTCACTCGTTGGTCACGCTGAGGACCTCTTCCAGCGAGGTCAGGCCCAGCTTGACCTTGAGCAGTCCGGATTCCCGCAGGCTGCGCACGCCTTCCTTGCTCGCCTGCTGCGCGATGTCCAGCGCACTGCCGCCGCGCAGGATGATGCGCTGTATTTCCTCGCTGATGGGCATCACCTGGTAGATGCCGACCCGACCCTTGTAGCCGTTGTTGCAGGCCGAGCAGCCCACCGGCTTGTAGGGCGTCCAGGTGCCATCGAGTTCCTCGGGCTTGTAGCCGGCTTCCAGCAGCGCCTTGCGAGGCACATCCAGCGGCGCCTTGCAGGTGGCGCACAGCCGCCGTGCAAGACGCTGGGCCGTGATCAGGATGACGCTGGAGGCGATATTGAACGTGGGTATCCCCATGTTCATCATCCGCGTGAGCGTCGTCGGTGCATCGTTGGTGTGCAGGGTCGACAGCACCAGGTGGCCCGTCTGGGCCGCCTTGATCGAGATGTCGGCCGTCTCCAGATCCCGGATCTCGCCCACCATGATCACGTCCGGATCCTGGCGCAGGAAGGCCTTGAGCGCGACTGCAAAGGTCAGGCCTGCCTTCTCGTTCATGTTGACCTGGTTCACGCCCGGCAGGTTGATCTCGGACGGATCTTCGGCCGTCGAGATGTTCACCCCGGGCTTGTTCAGGATGTTCAGGCAGGTGTAGAGCGACACCGTCTTGCCGGAGCCGGTGGGGCCGGTGACCAGCACCATGCCGTAGGGGCGGCTGATGGCGTTGAGCAGCCGCTCCTTTTCTTCCGGCTCGTAGCCCAGGGCATCGATGCCGAGCTTGGCGCTGCTCGGGTCCAGGATACGGATCACGATCTTCTCGCCGAACAGCGTGGGCAGGGTGCTGACCCGGAAGTCGATCACCCGGTCCGGCCCGATCTTGAGCTTCATGCGGCCGTCCTGCGGCACCCGTTTCTCGGAAATGTCCATCCGAGAGATCACCTTGATGCGCGACGCCAGCTTGTCCTTGATGGCCACGGGTGGCGATGCGATCTCGCGCAGTTCGCCGTCGATGCGGAAGCGGACCCGGTACTGGTGTTCGTAGGGTTCGAAGTGCAGATCGGATGCGCGCATGTTGAACGCATCGATGAGCATCTTGTGCAGGAACTTGACCACCGGGGCGTCGTCGACCTCGGTGGCCTTCTCGGCCGTGTCGGTCACGGCGCTCTCGGCTGCCAGGTCGTCGAACTCGACGTCCCCGACGATGTTTTCCATGGCCTCGTTCGCCGATGTGGTGCGAACATCGACCAGCTTGCTGAGCTTGTCGTACTCGGCGATCACCCAGTCCACGCCCATCTGGGTCGCAAACTTGATCTTCTCGGCGGCCTGCTGGTCCGCGGGATCTGCGGTGGCGACGATGAGGCGGTTGTTGCGCTTGCTCAGGACCACGATCCGGTAGTCGGCGCAGATCTTGGGGTCGAGCAGCTCGGTGGGCAGACGGTTGACGTCGATGGCATCCAGGTCGAGCAGGGGGGCCGCGAACGCGGTCGACATGGTGTGCGCGAGGTCGTACGGCGACACGGCGCCCGACCCGGTCAGCTCGGCAATGAAGCTCGTGCGCGAACTCTGGGCCTTGCGGTAGAGGTCTTCCGCAGCTTTCTGTCCCAGCTTTCCTGCGGAAACAAGGGCACGCCCCAGACCCGGCAGCGCCATCGAGGGGGTGTCAGTGGGGAGGGAATCGACCGACGCCATCAGCGTAATCTAACGTAAATCAACGACTTGCCCGAACACTCTGAGGTGATTTGTGGGCAAAAAGACGACGTCGAAGACCAGACGGCATCGCCGATCGGCAAGCGGTCTGCAGCGGCTGCCCGACGGAAGGGACCAGGAGGGAATCTGGTCGGGGTGAGAGGATTCGAACCTCCGGCCTCTACGTCCCGAACGTAGCGCTCTACCAGGCTAAGCTACACCCCGATGTCACCTGACGGCAACGGGTGACACCGCCAGCGGGTGCCACCGTGGATCGTTCAGGAGCGTCGCTCCAGAAGTCCAGCCGCTAATTGTAGCAAAGCTTCAGTGTGGTCATTGGCCGGCAGGCAACGGGCCGCTTGCATGGCCCGTCGAGCCTCCTGGGAAGCGCTGTCCCGGGCCCGCTCCAGGGCGCCGGTGCGGCGGATGATGCCCACGATGTCGTCCAGGCGGTTCGTGTTGCCGGTCTCTATGGCTTCGCGGATCAGCGCCTGATCGGCGTCTGCGGCCATCTGCAAAGCACAGATGATCGGGAGCGTGACCTTGCCCTCGCGCAGGTCGTCACCCAGGTTCTTGCCGAGTTCTGCCGGGTCGCCCTCGTAGTCGAGCACGTCGTCGATGACCTGGAACGCGGTGCCCAGCGCCTGCCCGTAGCGTGCGCAACCTTCCTCGATTTCGGGGGAGGAGCCCGCCAGGATGGGGGCGAGTCGGGCACTGGCCTCGAACAGTTTGGCCGTCTTGGAGCGGATGACGCGCAGATAGGTCTCTTCGTCGATCGTCGCGTCGTGCATGTTCATGAGCTGCAGCACCTCGCCTTCCGCGATGACGTTAGTGGCCTCCGACAACACCTGCATCACCCGCATGTTGTCGACATCCACCATCATCTGGAAGGCGCGCGAGTACAGGAAGTCACCCACCAGCACGCTGGCGGCGTTCCCGAACTCGTGGTTGGCGGTCGATCGGCCACGTCGCAGGGTGGATTCATCGACCACGTCGTCATGCAGCAGGGTCGCTGTGTGGATGAACTCGACCACGGCCGCCAGCGTGTGGCGATGCGGGTGCTGGCTGCCCAATGCGCCGCTCACCAGCAGCAGCAGTGCCGGACGCAGGCGCTTGCCACCGGCAGAGATGATGTATTGCGCGACTTCCTTGACCAGCGGGACGTCGGAGGTGAGGCGCTCCGAGATCACGCGGTCGACCCGCTCCATGTCGTGCTGGATCAGCGCCAGCGGGGAGGCGGTGGATGCGTTCGGTGAGGTCAAGATGGTGGCCAGGGTCGTTGGGGAGAGGCTTGCCGCAGGCGGCTGCAAACTCCTCGAAATTATAGAAACCGGGGGGCGTGGCGCCCGGCCGCCCGGCCTTGTCTTGTCACCCGTGCAGGGTCAGGGTAGAATCGCGGGTTCGGCGGAATTGGGTCTGCCGAGCGTTCCTGTGGTGTTCACCGTGCGACGTGCTGGCAACGGCCAGGATGCTGCCCCAGATCACCCGGGCTCATTTCAAGAGGTTCATATGTACGCGGTCATAAAAACCGGTGGCAAGCAGTATCGCGTTGCTGCCGGCGAAAAAATTAAAGTAGAACAGATTGCTGCGGAAGTGGGCCAAGAGATCGTGTTCGACCAGGTTCTGGCAGTCGGCAACGGCAGCGAGATCAAAGTGGGCACTCCCTTGGTTTCCGGCGCAACGGTCACGGTCAAAGTGGTGTCGCACGGTCGTCACGACAAGGTTCGCATCTTCAAGATGCGCCGTCGCAAGCACTACCAGAAGCGTCAAGGCCACCGTCAGAATTTCACCGAGCTCGAAATCGCATCGATCTCGGCCTAAGGAGAGAGCAACATGGCACAGAAAAAAGGCGGCGGCTCCACGCGAAACGGGCGCGATTCCAAGCCCAAGATGCTCGGTGTGAAGGCCTTCGGCGGTGAACTCGTTTCCGCCGGTTCGATCATCGTGCGCCAGCGCGGTACCAAGTTCCACCCCGGCACCAATGTCGGCGTGGGCAAGGACCACACCCTCTTTGCTACCGTCGACGGCCACGTCCAGTTCGCCACCAAAGGCGCGCTGAACCGCCACACGGTGAGCATCACGCCGGTTTAATCCGCCGGTGTTCCCCCGAAAGGCCCGCGCGTGCGGGCTTTTTTGTTGGGGTGCCGGTTTCCTGACAGGGATCTGCCATGAAGTTTGTGGACGAAGCCACGATCGATGTTGCTGCGGGGGATGGCGGCAACGGCTGCGCGTCGTTCCGGCACGAGAAGTACAAGGAGTTCGGCGGGCCTGACGGCGGCGACGGCGGGCGCGGCGGGCATGTCTACGCCCTGGCCGATGCCAGTCTGAACACGCTGGTCGACTTCCGGTACACCCGCCGCTTCGAGGCGCAGCGGGGGGAACATGGCAAGGGTTCCGACATGTTCGGCGTCAAGGGCGACGACATCATCCTCAAGATGCCGGTGGGCACCATCGTGGCCGACGACGAGACCGGCGAGGTGCTGCACGAACTGCTCAAGCCCGGCGAGCTGGTCATGCTGGCCAAGGGCGGGGACGGCGGATTCGGCAACATGCACTACAAGAGCTCGACCAACCGGGCGCCGCGGCAGAAGACCCCGGGCTGGCCGGGCGAGCGGCGCACACTGCGGCTCGAGCTCAAGGTCCTGGCCGACGTGGGGCTGCTGGGCATGCCGAACGCCGGCAAGTCCACCCTGATTGCCGCCATTTCCAATGCCCGGCCCAAGATTGCCGATTACCCGTTCACCACGCTGTACCCCAACCTGGGGGTGGTGCGGGTGGGTCCGGAGAAGAGCTTCGTGGTGGCCGACGTTCCCGGGCTGATCGAGGGGGCATCCGAGGGTGCAGGTCTGGGACACCAGTTCCTGCGTCACCTGCAGCGCACCCGCCTGTTGCTGCATCTGGTGGATGCGGCGCCCTTCGACGAGTCGGTCGATCCGGTGGCGCAGGCCAAGGCCATCGTGGGCGAGCTCAAGAAGTTCGACCCCGCGCTGCACGCCAAGCCGAGGTGGCTGGTGCTCAACAAGCTGGACATGGTGCCGGTGGAAGAGCGCGAGTCGCGCATCAAGGACATCGTTCGGCGCCTGCGGTACAAGGGGCCGGTGTTCGAAATCTCGGCGCTGACCCGTGAGGGCACCGAGCGTCTGGTGCAGAAGGTCTACGAGCACATTGCACAGGTCCACCAGGCGGCGCAGCCGGTGGCCGTCGATCCGCGTTTTCAGACGGGCGCCGAGAGCGCCTGATCCAGTCTCATGAACGAACCCGTCCTTGAACAGAATGCAGCGGTGCTGCGCCATGCACGCCGCATCGTGGTGAAGGTCGGCTCCAGCCTGGTGACCAATGAAGGGCGGGGGCTGGACGAAGAGGCCATCCGGCAGTGGAGCCGTCAGCTGGCGGCGCTGGTGCAGGAGGGGCGGGAGCTGATCATGGTCAGCAGCGGCGCCGTGGCCGAAGGCATGAAGCGCCTGGGCTGGACCAGTCGCCCGAAGGAGATCAACGAACTGCAGGCGGCGGCGGCGGTGGGCCAGATGGGCCTGGTGCAGATGTACGAGACCCAGCTGCGGGCTTGTGGCGTGGGCAGCGCGCAGGTGCTGCTCACCCATGCCGACCTGGCCGACCGCGAGCGGTACCTCAATGCCCGCTCCACGCTGCTCACCCTGCTGCAGCTGCAGGTGGTGCCGGTGATCAACGAGAACGACACGGTGGTCAACGACGAGATCAAGTTCGGCGACAACGACACCCTGGGTGCCCTGGTGGCCAATCTGGTGGAGGCCGATGCGCTGGTCATCCTGACCGACCAGAAGGGGCTGTACACCGCCGACCCGCGCAAGGATCCGGCCGCCGAGTTCGTGCATCTGGCGCGGGCGGGTGATCCGGCCCTGGAGACGATGGCCGGTGGTGCCGGCAGCGGCATCGGCAAGGGCGGCATGATCACCAAGATCCTGGCGGCCAAGCGGGCTGCGGGTTCCGGGGCATCCACCGTGATCGCCTGGGGGCGTGAGCCGGATGTCCTGCTGCGTCTGGCCGCCGGCGAGTCCATCGGTACCTGCCTGGTCGCCCAGACCGCCAAGCACCAGGCACGCAAGCGCTGGATGTCCGATCACCTGCAACTGCGGGGGGCGGTGGTGGTGGACGACGGCGCCGTCGACAAGATCGTGGGCGAGGGCAAGAGCCTGCTGCCCATCGGCATGACCGGTGTGGAGGGTGATTTCTCCCGGGGCGACGTCATCGCGGTGCGTGACCTGCGAGGCACCGAGGTGGCCCGGGGTCTGGCCAACTATGCAAGTACCGAGGCACGCCTGCTGTGCCGCAAGGCATCGGCCGATTTCGAGCGCCTGCTCGGCTACGCTGCCGAGCCGGAGATGATCCACCGCGACAACCTGGTGCTGTCCCGGGGCTGACCTCCACCCCGGTCTGGCCGGTCAGCGCAGGTCAGGCTTGCCGCGCTCGAGCTCGTTGAGCATGCGGGCCGGCGGATTGTTGGGCGTGGGGCCGTCGCACAGACCGGCACGTGCCATGAACATCTGCCGCCGGGTGGCCCCCCGGAAGCTCAGGGGCTGCCAGCTCTGTTCGCTGCTGCCGGTGCCAGACTGGCGCCAGCCCGATGCCGGGTCCCAGCGCGCATAGATGCGGGTCTCGGCCGTCTGGCAGCGCACGCCCTCGTACAACACATTGAGCGCACCGCTGGCGCTGCGCGCCACGAACACGTAGCGGATCACGCCGTCGCTGCCCACCTGCAGCGTGGTCGGCTCGATGCCGAACTCCATGGTCGTGGTCTGCTCGAGGCGGAAGGTCCGGACCTTGTCGAGGCTGAAGCTGGCCGGGGGCGTCCACTGCGCCTCTTCCCAGGGCTTTTCTTCCTCGTCGTTGCGGGACGTCGGCATGGTGCTGGCTGCGCCGGCGGCACCGGCCAGCACGGCCGACGCCACGCCTGCCAGCAGCGGGCGCACGAAACGGTGAAGGGGGAGGGTCATGGGGTCGGTCCCGGCACGCACTGGCCGGACGTTTGAGGGTCGGGGTCGAAGCTGGCGCCCGGGGGCAGTTCCAGCCCGGCCGGCGGCTGCAACACCGTGCTCGGGGCTCCGTGGTCTTCCTGGACGCGGCGGTTGCCGCGCAGGAACCGGTTGCGCTGGTCATTGCGAGGCAGGTAGCGGGCGAGTTCGGTGAGGGCCATCTCGTACACCCCCCGCTTGAACTCCACCACCACATCCAGCGGAACCCAGTAGTCGTTCCAGCGCCAGGCATCGAACTCGGGATGATCGGTGGCGCGCAGGTTCAGGTTCCAGTCCTGTGCCACCAGGCGCAGCAGGTACCAGATCTGTTTCTGGCCTTTGTAGTGACCGCGTGCATCCCTGCGGATGAAGCGGTCTGGCACTTCATAGCGCAACCAGTCCCGTGTGCGGGCAACGATGGCCACGTGTTCGGGCTTGAGCCCGACCTCCTCGTGCAGTTCCCGGTACATCGCCTGCTCGGGGGTTTCGCCCCGATCGATGCCCCCTTGGGGGAACTGCCAGGAGTGGGAGCGGATGCGCTTGCCCCAGAACACCTGGTTCTTCTGGTTGAGCAGAATGATGCCGACATTGGGCCTGAAGCCTTCTCTGTCAAGCATAATCAACCCCGAATTTTGAACTGCGGCCATTATGCATCGGTGATGCATGCGCGCGTAGGGTACTGCCCCCCGTAGGTGCATGAACGGCGGCTGGTGGCGCCCGGTGCGGCCGCCTCCCCTCCTCATTCCCGCCGATCTGCAACGTTACGTGCCCCTCAGGGCACCGCGCCGCCATGAAAGCCTCCCTGTTCCTGATCTCCACCCTCAAAGAAGCACCGGCCGACGCCGAGGTGGCCAGCCATCGCCTGATGACCCGCGCCGGCATGATCAAGAAGCTCGGTGCCGGCATCTACAACTACATGCCGATGGGCCTGCGCGTCATCCAGAAGGTCGAGCGCATCGTGCGTGAGGAGATGAACCGGGCCGGGGCGGTGGAGCTCACCATGCCGGTGGTGCAGCCGGCCGAGCTGTGGCAGGAGACCGGCCGCTTCGACAAGATGGGCCCGGAGCTGCTGCGCATCAAGGACCGTCACGACCGCGACTTCGTCATCCAGCCCACCAGCGAAGAAGTCATCACCGACATCGCCCGGCAGGAGCTGCGGAGCTACAAGCAGCTGCCCAAGAACCTGTACCAGATCCAGACCAAGTTCCGCGATGAGCGTCGCCCGCGTTTCGGGCTGATGCGCGGGCGCGAGTTCATCATGAAGGACGCCTACAGCTTCGACCGCGACGAAGCCGGCGCCAAGGCCAGCTACCAGGTGATGGCCGCTGCCTACCGCCGCATCTTCGACCGCTTCGGTCTGAAATACCGGGCGGTGGCGGCCGACAGCGGCGCCATCGGCGGTGATCTGAGCGAGGAATTCCAGGTGATCGCGGCCACCGGCGAGGACGCCATCGTGTACTGCCCGCAGAGCGACTACGCCGCCAACATCGAAAAGGCCGAGGCCCTGCCTCCGGCGGGTCCGCGTCCCGCGCCGGCCAATCCGCTGACCCGCACCCCCACCCCTGGCAAGAGCACCTGCGCCGACGTGGCCGAGCTGCTGGGCGTGCCGCTGGCCACCACGGTGAAGTCGCTGGTGCTGGCCACCGACACCCTGGACGAGCAGGGCGAGGTGGTGTCCTCCCAGGTGTGGCTGCTGCTGCTGCGCGGCGACCACGACATGAACGAGGTCAAGGTCGGCAAGGTGCCGGGCCTGGACAAGGGTTTCCGCTTTGCCACCATCCCCGAGATCGAAGCCCACTTCGGCTGCCGCCCGGGCTTCCTGGGCCCCATCGGCCTGAAGCAGCCGGTGCAACTGGTGGTGGACCGCGAGGTGGCGGTGCTGGCCGACTGGATCTGCGGCGGCAACGAGGTGGATGTCCACCTCACCGGTGTGAACTGGGGGCGTGATCTGCCGGAGCCCACCCGGGTGGCCGACATCCGCAACGTGGTCGAGGGTGACCCGTCGCCCGACGGCAAGGGCATGCTGGCCATCGAGCGCGGCATCGAGGTGGGCCATGTGTTCTACCTCGGCACCAAATACAGCCGCGCCATGAATGCCACCTTCCTCGGTGAGGACGGCAAGCCGGCGCCCTTCGAGATGGGCTGCTACGGCATCGGCATCACCCGCCTGCCGGCCGCCGCCATCGAGCAGAACCACGACGAGCGCGGCATCATCTGGCCCGATGCGATTGCACCCTTCACCGTGGTGGTGTGTCCCATCGGCATGGACCGCAGCCCCGAGGTGAAGGCCGCCGCCGAGTCGCTGTACGCCGAACTGCTGGCGGCTGGCGTGGACGTGATCCTCGACGATCGGGGCGAGCGTCCCGGTGCCATGTTTGCCGACTGGGAACTCATCGGCGTCCCGCACCGCGTGACCATCGGCGACCGGGGCATCAAGGCCGGGCAGGTGGAGTACCAGCACCGCCGCGACACCGCCGCCACGCAGGTGCCGGTGACCGAGATCGCCGCCCTGCTCAGGAGCAAGATCAGCGCATGAAGCCGGAGGGCTGGACGCGGCGGGACGGCCTGCTGGCGCTGGCCGCCTGCGGATTGCCAGGGTGGTCGGCACCGGCGCGGGCCGGCGGTCAGATCGAGGAGCCTCTGGCCGATTCGGTGCGCGGCGCACTCAGTGCCGCGATTGCCAACACGGCTCCGCCGATCCCGGAGTTCACCGACACCGAAAGGCGACTTGCCTACCTGCGCTGGCTGGGTGCCACCAGCGACCGTCTCAAGCGACGCAAGCCCGATTTCCAGACCCGCATCGAGTTCCTGCAGACGGTGTGGTACGAGACCAAGCGCGCCGGCCTGGACACCACCCTGGTCATGGGCCTGATCCAGGTGGAGAGCGGCTTCCGCAAGTTCGCCATCTCCAGTGTGGGCGCCCGGGGCTACATGCAGATCATGCCGTTCTGGGCGCGGCTCATCGGTGACGGCAACGTGCCTGCGCTGTTCAACATGCAGACCAACCTGCGCTTCGGCTGCGTGATCCTGCGCCACTACCTCGACCGGGAGCGCGGTGACACCTTCATGGCGCTGGGCCGCTACAACGGCAGTCGGGGCAAGCCGCAGTACCCGAACGCGGTCTATGCGGCCCGCCGCCAGTGGGCGCACCCCGACGCCTGAAGCCCGGTCGGTCCTATTGCAGGAAGCCCATGCGGCCCTTGCCGTTGCCCGGGCGCGGCAGGTCGTCGGCCTCGATGCGGTAGCGGCCGTCCAGCCGGGCATTGCCGAACGCCGTGACCAGCGCCCGGCGCATCTCGCGCGGGGCCAGCGCGGCCAGGGCATCGAGCACATCGCTGGCGGGTTCGGGGTCGAAGCGCAGGCCCCAGTCGTGTTCGCTCAGGATGCCGCGGTACAGGTGTTCGGCGATGCGCCGGGCGGCCTCGTGCGAGGGCGGCGCGATCTCGTACACGTTCATGCGGTTGAGGATGGGCTCCGGGATGCTGCGCTCGTCGTTGGCCGTGGTCACCCAGATCACCTGGCTGGCGTCGATCGGCACCTCGGCGAACTCGTCGATGAAGTGCTGCGCGGTGTCGTGTTCCAGCAGGCTGTAGAGCGCGCCCAGCGGGTCGTACTGCGCGTCGGCGCTGGCCTTGTCGATCTCGTCGACCACGATCACCGGGTTGGCGTACTCGCCGTCCACCAGCGCCTCGAACACCTTGCCCGGCTTGGCGCCCTTCCATTGCGACGACGAGCCCGACAGCAGCCAGCCCGCCGTCATGCTGCTCATGGGCACCAGGGTCATGCCGGTGCCCAGCAGTTCGGCGATCTGGCGGGCGAAGTGGGTCTTGCCCACACCGGGTGGCCCGAGCAGCAGCATGGGCGTGACCTCCAGCGTGTCCTGGCTGTCCTGCGCCAGGGCGACATGGCGCTTCACGTCGTCGAGCACCTCCCCGAAGTTGGGCAGCTGGTCGTAGAGCGGGGCCATGTCCGGCACGCCGGCGGGCTTGACCGCAAAGCGCTCCGGGCCGCGTTCCAGCATGCGCTGCCAGGTGTTCTTGAGCGCCTCGTACTCGCGCTCGTTGCCGCTGGCCAGCAGCTTGGACAGGCGCCGCTCGACCTGCGCCGACTCGAACACGCGGCGCATGCGTGCGATCGGAAGACCCCGGGGGGTCGAAGTCACCAGGCTGCGCGAGCTGCTCATGGGGATCTCCTTGTGGTCGATGTCCTGCGTTTCATTCAAGCACAAGGCATGCCTGCACTCAACGCCGGAAAAACCGGAGAAAACACCGCTTGACCTGCGCCACGCTGGTGCAGCAGGCGCCGCGCGTACAAAAAAGCCACCCGAAGGTGGCCTGGCCGTGTGCCGTTGCGGATCAGCCCTGGGGGCCGAGCACCTGCTGGAGTTCGCCCGACTGGTACATCTCCATCATGATGTCGGAGCCACCGATGAACTCGCCCTTGACGTAGAGCTGCGGGATGGTGGGCCAGTTGCTGTATTCCTTGATGCCCTGACGGATCTCGTCGTCTTCCAGCACGTTGACCGTGGTCACCGTCTTGGGGTCCACGCCGCTGGCCTTGAGGATCTGGATGGCCCGGCCGGAGAAGCCGCACATGGGGAAGCTGGCGTTGCCCTTCATGAAGAGCACGATGGGGTTGGATTTGACCAGTTGGTCGATGCGGGTCTGGGTGTCGCTCATGGTGGGGGTCCTCGCGGAATGGGCCGCTGCGGCCCGGAACAGCCGTGATTATCGTCCCGCAGGCCAGCGGCCTCCGCTGCACCGCGCAATGCCCGCGATGTCGTTGCGGCTGGCCACCCGCTCGAAGCCGGCTTCGTCCAGCAGGGCGCGGACCGCCGGGGCCTGGTCGTGGCCGTGCTCGAGCAGCAGCCAGCCGCCGGGCACCAGCGCGCCGGGGGCCTGCGCCACCAGGGTGCGGATGTCGTCCAGGCCGTCGATGCCGGCGGTCAGGGCCGAGCCGGGTTCATGGGCGAGTGCCGGCAGGTGCGGGTCGGCCTCGGCAATGTAGGGTGGGTTGCTCACCAGCAATTCGAACCGCTCGCCCGGCAGCGCTGCCAGCCAGGCGCCGTGGGCGAAGCGCAGCGGCAGACCGAGGCGCTCGGCATTGGCCCGTGCCACGGTCAGGGCAGCGGTGCTGGCATCGGTGGCGGTGATACGCCAGTCCGGCCGACGGCTGCGCAAGGCCAGGGCGATGGCACCACTGCCGGTGCCCAGGTCGGCCACGCGCGCGGCGGGCGGCAGCTCGGCGGACAGCGACAGCGCCCACTCGACCAGGGTTTCGGTATCGGGCCGCGGCACCAGCACCCGGGCGTCGACCCTCAGCGACAGGCCGAAGAACTCCTGCTCGCCCCGCAGGTAGGCCATGGGCTCGCCGGCCTGGCGCCGCGCCACCAGGGCGTCCAGGCGGGCTGCAGCGTCGGCCGACAGGGGCTCGTCGCCATGGGCGGCCAGCCAGGCGCGGTCGTGCGGATCGCGGCCGGCCACCATGAGCAGCAGCATCTGGGCGTCCAGCCGCTCCAGGCCCCCGGCCAGCAGCGATCGCAGGGCGGTGTCGAGGGTCATCGCGGGGCAGCCTCCAGCTCGGCCAGCAGCTCGGCGCCGCGCGCCACCTGCAGGGCATGGATGACCTCGCCCAGGTCGCCCTCCATCACCGCCAGCAGCTTGTACACGGTGAGGTTGATGCGGTGGTCGGTGAGCCGGCCCTGGGGAAAGTTGTAGGTGCGGATGCGGTCGCTGCGGTCGCCGCTGCCGATCAGGCCCTTGCGGGTGGCGGCCTCGCGGGCGGCGCGCTCGCTGCGGTCCTTCTCGCGCAGCCGGGCGGTGAGCACCTGCAGCGCCTTGGCCTTGTTGCTGTGCTGAGAACGGCCGTCCTGGCATTCAGCGGTGATGCCGGTGGGCAGGTGGGTCACGCGCACCGCAGAGTCGGTCTTGTTGATGTGCTGGCCGCCGGCGCCGCTGGCGCGGAAGGTGTCGATGCGCAGCTCGGCCGGGTTGAGCTGGATGGCCTGGGCCTCGTCGGGCTCGGGCATCACGGCCACGGTGGCGGCGCTGGTGTGGATGCGGCCCTGGGTTTCGGTGGCGGGCACCCGCTGCACCCGATGGCCGCCCGACTCGAAGCGCAGCCGGCCATAGACACCGTTGCCCTCGATGCGCAGCACCACTTCCTTGTAGCCGCCCACCTCGCCCGGCGATTCGCTCACCAGCTCGGTGCGCCAGCCCTGGCTGTCGGCATAGCGGGTGTACATGCGGGCCAGGTCGCCGGCGAACAGGGCGGATTCGTCGCCACCGGTGCCGGCCCGGATCTCGACGAAGGCCGGACGTTCGTCGTCCGGGTCGCGCGGCAGCAGGAGTTGCTGCAACTGGCCGTCGAGAGCCTGCAGGTCGGCATCGCAGGCGGTCATTTCTTCCCTCGCCATGCCGGCCATGTCGGGATCGGCCAGCAGTTCTTCGGCCGCGGCCCGGTCGGCCTCGCGCTGCTGGTGACGGTCGAACACCGCGACCAGCTCGCCCAGATCGGCGTGCTCGCGGCTGAGCTGTCTGAAGCGCGCCATGTCGTCCACCACGTCGGGTGCGGCGAGCAGGGCGTCGAGCTCGTGCAGGCGCGCGCGCTGGCGCAGCAGGGTGTCACGGACGAAGGGCTTCATGGGGAGGGGAGCCGATCCGCCGGTCGGCAGCGGTGGCGGCAGGCGGTGTGGGCCCGGCGGGCGGGCTAGGCGGCGTCGCGCGGCGGCGTGCCTTCGCGCAGGAACAGGCGGGAGACGGTCTGGGCGGTGGCCGCACGCGAAGCGGCATCGCCGGCGTGCAGCTCGGCCAGGGTGCCGTGGAGCATCTTCTGGGTCAGGCCTTTGGCCAGCGCCTCCATCACCGCTTCCACCGGCTCGCCTTTGGCCAGCATCCGGCGGGCACGGGCCATTTCGGCCTGCCGCCACGCATCGGCCTGGGCATTGATCTGCTGGATCAGCGGCACCACGCCGTGGGCGGGGTCGCGCTGTTCCATCCAGTGCATGAAGCTGAGCACGCCCGCGTCGATGATGGCTTCGGCCTGGGCCACGGCGGCCTGTCGCTGGTCGCGCCCGGTCTGCACCACGGCGGCCAGATCGTCCACCGTGTAGAGGTAGACATCGCCCAGGTCCTTGACCTCGGCCTCGATGTCGCGCGGCACCGCCAGATCGACCATGAACATCGGGCGGTGGCGGCGCTTTTTCAGCGCCCGCTCGACGGCACCCAGGCCGATGATGGGCAGGGTGCTGGCGGTGCAGCTGATGACGGCGTCGAACTCGTGCAGGCGCTCGGGGATCTCGGCCAGGCGCATCACCTGGGCGCCGAAGCGGCTGGCCAGGGCTTCGCCGCGCTCCAGCGTGCGGTTGGCGATGGCCATCGAGCGGGGCGTGCGGGCGGCAAAGTGGGTGGCCGCGAGTTCGATCATCTCGCCCGCGCCCACGAACAGCACGCGGGTTTCCTTGAGGTCTTCGAACAGCTGCGAGGCCAGCCGCACGGCCGCGGCGGTCATGCTGATCGAGTGGGCGCCGATCTCGGTGGAGGTCCGCACCTGCTTGGCCACCGCGAAGGAGCGCTGGAAGAGCTGGTGCAGCGTGGAGCCCAGGGCGCCTGCCTCGTCGGCGGCGCGCACCGCGTTCTTCATCTGGCCCAGGATCTGCGCCTCGCCCAGCACCATGCTGTCCAGGCCGCTGGCGACCCGGAAGGCGTGGCGCGCCGCCTGATCGTCGCGCAGGACGTAGGCATGCTCCCGGAGCACCTGAGGGCTCACGCCGCCGGTCTGCGCCAGCCATTCCAGCGTGGGCTCCACAATCGCGTGGTCGCCGGCGCCGTACAGTTCGGTGCGGTTGCAGGTGGACAGCAGCGTGGCCTCGGGTTGCCGGGGCAGGCTGCTGCGCAGGGTCTGGAGGGTGGGCTGGATCTGGTCCAGGGCGAACGCAAACCGTCCGCGCAGGTCGAGCGGGGCGGTGTTGTGGTTGATTCCCAGGGTCCAGACTGACATGGCTCGATTATAAATTTCGCCCCCGTCGTGGGGACTGTCAACTTTATATGACACTTTGGCTGTTAGCGGAACATGCAATCGGATTCCTGTTCCCGGCCCTGGCCGTGGGCGGGGTGCTGTGGCTGGCGCTGCGCACCCGCCGTACGGCCCGGCTGGGACCCGCCGCCCAGGCTTTGGTTCTGGTTCTGGTCGGGACGCTGGTGCTGCTGGCCGGGCTGCTGGTGTTCGGCCGGGATGGCAAGATGCTCACCTACGCGGCCCTGGTGCTGGTGCAGGGCACGGCCGGCTGGTGGTTGCGCGGGCGCTGATCAGGTCCGGATGTCGCCGCGGACCGGATCGAAGGCATCGACCCGGTCGGTGATCAGCCCGTCCAGGCCCATGCCGATCAGTCGCCGGGCTTCCTCGGCCTCATTGACGGTGTAGGTCAGGCAGCGAAGCCCGGCCTCCCGGGCCCGCGCCACACGCTCAGCGGTCCAGAGCCTGTGTTGCAGCACCACGGCGCAGCAGCCCAGCGCCATCGCCGGTTCGAGCCACCGGCGGTCGTCGGCGCCGTCGGGCAGCTGGCTGATCAGCAGACCCCGGGGCAGGTCCGGCGCCGCAGCCAGAGCGCCAGCCAGGGCCTCTGGGCGGAACGATGTGAGCAAAGGGCGCAGGGTCGGGTGGTCCGACCACAGCCGTCGGGCCTCCCGGCCCACCACGCGCCCGGTGAGATCGTCCGTGCCGGGGCTGGGCTTGATTTCCAGGTTGACCCAGTGGCCTTCCGGCTGTGCCAGGCTGAAAGCGGCCACATCGGCGAGGGTCGGCAGCCGTTCTCCCCGGAACGCCGGGGAGTGCCACGCGCCGGCATCCAGATCCGCCAGCCAGCTCCAGGGCTGCTCCCCCGCCGGGCCGCGTCCGCTGGTGGTCCGCTCCAGCGTGTCGTCGTGCAGCAGGAAGGGCACGCCATCGGCGCTCAGCCGCACGTCGCATTCGAGCATCCGGTAGCCGTGTGCCGCACCCAGGCGGAAGGCGGCCAGGGTGTTTTCAGGGGCCAGACGGCCAGCGCCCCGGTGGGCGATCCAGCGCGGGTAGGGCCAGGGTGCGGAAGGGGTCGGCATGGGCGGATTCTGCCGGCCCTTTGGCCCGTGCGGCCATGGGGCCTCAGGTACCATCGCGTGTTACTTTCAGCAGCCCTCCGCCGGCCGCCCCCATGAACGCACCGACCCCGCTCCCGCTTCTCGCCCACGCCTCCGACGATGCGCCGCGCCTGCGCGAGATTCCGTACAACTACACCTCCCTGTCCGATCGGGAGATCGTGATCCGGTTGCTGGGTGAACGTGCCTGGTCCTTGCTGGACGGACTGCGGGGCGAACGCCGCACCGGCCGGTCGGCCCGCATGCTGTACGAGGTGCTCGGCGACATCTGGGTGGTTCAGCGCAACCCGTACCTGCAGGACGACCTGCTCTCGAGTGCCAAGCGCCGCACCCAGCTGGTCGACGCCCTGAACCACCGCCTGACCGAGGTGCAGAAGCGCCGCTCGGCCGACGACGCCGTGCGCGACGCCATGGTGGCCGAGCTGCTGCAGGCCGCCCGCGGCGCGGTCGAGCGGTTTGCGCGGTCGTTCGACGAGATGGCCGACCTCCGCCAGCGGGCCACCCGGGCGCTGCGCAAGCTCACGGCCAAGGACAACATCAAGTTCGACGGCCTGTCCCGGGTGTCGCACGTCACCGATGCCACCGACTGGCGGGTGGAATACCCCTTCGTGGTGCTCACGCCGGACACCGAGGCCGAGATGGCCGGTCTGGTCAAGGGCTGTGTGGAGCTCGGCCTGACCATCGTCCCGCGCGGGGGCGGTACCGGCTACACCGGCGGCGCCATCCCGCTGACCTGGAAGAGCGCGGTGATCAACACCGAAAAGCTCGAGGCCATGACCGAGGTCGAATGGGTCACTGTGCCGGGCCACGACGAGAAGCTGCCCACCATCTGGACCGAGGCCGGTGTGGTCACCCAGCGCGTGGCCGACGCCGCCGAACGGGCCGGCCATGTGTTCGCGGTCGATCCCACCAGCGCCGAGGCGTCGTGCATCGGCGGCAACATCGCCATGAATGCCGGTGGCAAGAAGGCGGTGCTGTGGGGCACGGCGCTGGACAACCTGATCAGCTGGCGCATGGTGACGCCCCAGGCCCAGTGGCTGGAGGTCACCCGTCTGGACCACAACCGCGGCAAGATCCACGACGCCGAGGTCGCCACCTTCGAGCTGCGTTACTTCGAGGCCGACGGCCGCACCCCGGTGCGCACCGAGACCCTGAGCATCCCGGGCCGCACCTTCCGCAAGGAAGGCCTGGGCAAGGACGTGACCGACAAGTTCCTCTCGGGCCTGCCGGGCATCCAGAAGGAGGGCTGTGACGGCCTGATCACCAGCGCCCGCTGGCTGGTGCACCGCATGCCGGCGCACACCCGCACCGTCTGCCTTGAGTTCTTCGGCAACCCGAAGGACGGCGTGCCCAGCATCGTCGAGATCAAGGACTTCATGTTCGCCGAGCAGAAGCGCTCGGGCGTGCTGCTGGCGGGTCTGGAGCACCTGGACGACCGCTACCTGAAGGCGGTGGGCTACGCCACCAAGAGCAAGAAGGGCAACGGCGGCCTGCCCAAGATGGTGCTGATCGGCGACATCGTGGGCGACGACCCCGACGCCGTGGCGCGCGCCACCAGCGAGGTGATCCGCATCGCCAACACCCGCAGCGGTGAAGGTTTCGTGGCCATCAGCGCCGAGGCCCGCAAGAAGTTCTGGCTCGACCGCAAGCGCACCGCGGCCATCAGCAAGCACACCAACGCCTTCAAGATCAACGAGGACGTGGTGATCCCGCTGCCGCGCATGGGCGAGTACACCGAAGGCATCGAGCGCATCAACATCGAGCTCTCGCTGCGCAACAAGATCGCCCTGGCCGATGCGCTGGAGGCTTTCTTCACCCGTGGCAACCTGCCGCTGGGCAAGACCGACGATGCCAGCGACATCCCCAGCGCCGAACTGCTGGAAGACCGGGTGCAGCAGGCGCTGGCCCTGGTGCGCGACGTGCGCGAGCTGTGGTCGGGCTGGCTGGCCCGGGTCGATGCCCTGTTCCCCCAGCTGCAGGACCACACCCTGCGTGCCAGCTGGAAGACCCAGATCCGTGCTCCGCTGCAGCAGATCTTCAGCGGCTCGGCCTTCGGCGCCATCCTCACCGAATGCCAGGCCATCCACCAGCGCGTGCTCAAGGGCCGGGTGTGGGTGGCCCTGCACATGCATGCCGGCGACGGCAACGTGCACACCAACATCCCGGTCAACAGCGACGACTACGCCATGCTGCAGACCGCCCATGAGGCGGTGGCCCGCATCATGACCCTGGCCCGCAGCCTGGACGGCGTGATCTCGGGCGAGCACGGCATCGGCATCACCAAGCTCGAGTTCCTCACCGACGCCGAGCTCAAGCCCTTTGCCGACTACAAGGCCAAGGTCGACCCCGAGGGCCGCTTCAACAAGGGCAAGCTGCTGCGCCAGTCCACCGGCGACGCCGACGTGCGCAGCGCCGATCTGGCCCATGCCTACACCCCCAGCTTCGGCCTGATGGGACACGAGTCGCTGATCATGCAGCAGAGCGACATCGGCGCCATTGCCGATTCGGTCAAGGACTGCCTGCGCTGCGGCAAGTGCAAGCCGGTGTGTGCCACCCATGTGCCGCGCGCCAACCTGCTCTACAGCCCGCGCAACAAGATCCTGGCCACCTCGCTGCTCATCGAGGCCTTCCTGTACGAGGAGCAGACCCGCCGGGGCATCAGCATCCAGCACTGGGAGGAGTTCGAGGACGTGGCCGACCACTGCACGGTCTGCCACAAGTGCTACACCCCGTGCCCGGTGAAGATCGACTTCGGCGACGTCACCATGAACATGCGCAACCTGCTGCGCAAGATGGGTCAGAAGAGCTTCCGCCCGGGCAACGCGGCGGCCATGTTCTTCCTGAACGCCACCAACCCCGAGACCATCAAGGTGATGCGTTCGGCCATGGTCGATGTCGGCTTCAAGGCCCAGCGGCTGGCCAACAACCTGCTGCAGGGCCTGGCCCGCCAGCAGACCAGCGCCCCGCCAGCCACGCTGCGCGCCGCGCCGGTCAAGGAGCAGGTGATCCACTTCATCAACAAGAAGATGCCCGGCGGCCTGCCCAAGAAGACGGCGCGGGCCCTGCTGGACATCGAGGACAAGAACTACGTCCCCATCATCCGCGACCCGCAGAAGACCACGGCCGACACCGAAGCGGTGTTCTATTTCCCGGGCTGCGGCTCGGAGCGGCTGTTCAGCCAGGTGGGTCTGGCCACCCAGGCCATGCTCTGGCATGCCGGCGTGCAGACCGTGCTGCCGCCGGGCTACCTGTGCTGCGGCTACCCGCAACGCGGCTCGGGCCAGTTCGACAAGGCCGAAAAGATCATCACCGACAACCGGGTGCTGTTCCACCGCGTGGCCAACACGCTGAACTACCTCGACATCAAGACGGTGGTGGTGAGCTGCGGCACCTGCTACGACCAGCTGCAGGGCTATGAATTCGACAAGATCTTCCCGGGCTGCCGCATCGTCGACATCCACGAGTTCCTGCTCGAAAAAGGCGTGACCCTGCCCCAGGGCCAGGGCGGCTACCTCTACCACGACCCCTGCCACAGCCCCATGAAGCAGCAGGAGCCGATGAAGACGGTGCGCGCCCTGGTGGGCGACAACGTCATCGAGAGCAAGCGCTGCTGTGGCGAGTCGGGCACCCTGGGCGTGACCCGGCCGGACATCTCCACCCAGATCCGCTTCCGCAAGGAAGAGGAGCTGCAGAAGGGCGAGGCCGCACTGCGCGCCAACGGCACGGTCGGCATGAACGACAACGTCAAGATCCTCACCTCCTGCCCGAGCTGCCTGCAGGGTCTCAACCGCTACCAGGACGATCTCAAGAGCGGTCTGCTGGAGGCCGATTACATCGTCGTGGAGATGGCCCGCCAGATCCTGGGCGAGCACTGGCTGCCCACCTATGTGGCCCAGGCCAACCAGGGCGGCATCGAACGGGTGCTGGTCTGACCGCCGAACCCCCCCATCTCCCACCGGAACACGAACATGGCTGGACTCAACAAAGACACCCCGACCCCGCAGGACATCACGGTCCACAACGCCTCGAAGGTGATGGAGATCGCCTTCTCGGACGGCAAGACCTTCCGCATCCCGTTCGAGCTGATGCGGGTCTATTCCCCGTCGGCCGAGGTGCAGGGGCATGGCCCCGGCCAGGAGACGCTGCAGACCGGCAAGCGCGAAGTCGGCATCCTGGCACTCGACCCGGTGGGCAATTACGCCATCCAGCCCACCTTCACCGACGGCCACGACTCCGGCATCTTCTCCTGGGACTACCTGTATTTCCTGGGTGACCGCCAGGCCGAGCTGTGGGCCGACTACGAGGCGCGGCTGCAGGCCGCCGGCACCCACCGGGACGCCCCCATGCCCGAGAAGGCCGGCCACGGCTGCGGCAGCCACTGAACCCCCAGGCGCCCATGGCCAAGACCCATTTCGGATTCCAGACCGTCGACGAGCGCGAGAAGGCCCGGCGCGTGCGCGGCGTGTTCGACTCGGTCGCACCGCGGTACGACCTCATGAACGACCTGATGTCGGCGGGCCTGCACCGGCTCTGGAAGCGCTACACCATCACCGTGGCCAACCCGCAGCCCGGCCAGCAGGCCCTGGACATCGCCGGCGGCACCGGGGACCTGTCCATGGCGCTGGCCCGCAAGGTCGGCCCGACCGGTCGGGTGGTGCACACCGACATCAACGAAGCCATGCTGCGCGAGGGCCGCGCGCGCCTGCTCGACCACGGTCTGGTGCTGCCCACCCTGGTCTGCGACGCCGAGAAGCTGCCGTTCGCCGATGCCAGTTTCGACATCGTCACCGTGGCTTTCGGTTTGCGCAACATGACCCACAAGGAACTTGCGCTGGCCGAAATGCATCGCACGCTCAAGCCGGGGGGCAAGTTGCTGGTGCTGGAGTTTTCCCGGGTCGCCAAGCCGCTGGAAAAGGCTTACGACTGGTATTCCTTCAACATCCTGCCCAGGCTGGGTCAGATGGTGGCCAATGACGCGGAGAGTTACCGCTACCTGGCCGAGTCGATCCGCATGCACCCCGACCAGGAAACGCTCAGGCACATGATGAAAAACGCCGGCTTCGGCCATGTCGATGTCCACAACCTCACGGCCGGGGTGGTGGCGCTGCATGTGGGCATCAAGTGCTGAGGCGGCGACGCAAAGATTCACCCACGGAGGCAAACATGAAACAGAAGATCTGGGCCACCCTGCTGGCCATCACCATGGCGGTGGGGTCCACCGAGGTCTGGGCCAAGCGGCTGGGGGGCGGTTCGTCCATCGGCAAGCAGTCCGGCAACGTGACCCAGCGCAGCACGGCGCCGGCCCAGCCGGCGCAGGCCCCCACCCAGGCCGCGCCGGCCACGGCGCCCAGCCAGACCACGGCGGCCCGTCCGGGCACCGCTGCACCGGCCGCTGCCGCTCCCAAGCGCCCCTGGGGCGCCATGCTCGGTGGCCTGGCCGCCGGCCTGGGTCTGGCCTGGCTGGCTTCGGCCCTGGGCTTCGGTGAGGCCTTCGCGCAGTTCCTGCTGTTTGCCCTGCTGGCCCTGGTGATCATGGTCGTCATCGGTGCCGTGATGCGCCGCCGCGCCGGTTCTGCCCCGGCCGCCGGTGGTCTGGCTTACCAGGGTGCCGGCCGCAGCCCGGCGGCCGAGCCGATGGCCCCGCGCTCCTACAGCCCGCAGAACGTCGGCAACGACGCATCGGCCCGTCCGTGGGAGCGCAGCGCCCCCATCGGCCTGGAGCCGCTGGGCAGCAACCAGGGCGGCTCGATGATCGGCTCGGCCCTGTCGGGTCGCCAGAGCTGGGGCGTTCCGGCCGGTTTCGACGCCGAAGGCTTCCTCAAGGCTTCCAAGGCAAACTTCATCAACCTGCAGGACGCCTGGGACCGCGCCGACATTCCGGCCCTGCGCGCCATGATGACCGACGACATGCTGGTCCAGATCCAGGCCCAGCTGGCCGAGCGCGAACAGCAGGGCGCCGGCCAGCCCAACAAGACCGAGGTGGTCATGCTGGACGCCCAGCTGCTGGGCATCGAGGAGGTCGACGGCGTCTACATGGCCAGCGTCGAGTTCTCCGGCCTGATCCGCGAGGAGGCCTCGTCCGGCCCCAACCCGTTCCGCGAGGTCTGGAACATCACCCGTCCCCAGCAGGGTCCGGGGGGCTGGCTGGTGGCCGGGGTGCAGGCCCTGCAGTAAGCCCTGAGGCTTTCCTCCGGCGTCACGGGCGCCGGGGCTTTATCCGTCAGAATCGGGTGGTCATGAATGATGAACCACCCGTTTTTTCGTCCGGCGCCGGTGCCCGCACCGACAGCCATCCCCTGACCGGCCTGCTGGAGGCTCTGCGCCCGCCCCCATGGGTGGTGGACGAGGTCCAGAACCGCGTGGTGCTGTTCCTCAACCATGTGCTGCAGCAGGAACCGGCTGCCACCGACCGGCTGCGGCGCCAGCAGGGCAAGGCCATGCTGGTGCGCTGGAACGACATCAGCCTGGTGCTGGTGCCCACCGCCGCCGGCCTGCTGGAGCGCGGCGCCCCCGACGCCCGCCCCGAACTCACCATGACCGTGGCCCAGACCTCGCCGCTGGCGGTGGCCCAGTCGCTCATGGCCGGCCAGAAGCCGGCGGTGGACATCCAGGGCGATGTCCAGCTGGCGGCCGAGGTGGCCTGGCTGGTGGACAACGTGCGCTGGGACGTGGAGGAAGATCTGGCCCGCCTGATCGGCGATGCGCCGGCCCACACCCTGGGCCGTTTCGCCACCGGTGCGGTGCAGGCCCTGCGGGCCTTCCTGGAGCGCCTGCCGCGCCCGCCCGGCGGCGGGACTGCCCCATGACGCGCTACCTGCGCGGTGCGTTCATCGTCTGGGTGGTGCTGCGGCATGGCCTGGACGAGCTGGTGCTCTCCAGCTTCCGCCACCCCTGGATCCGCATGCTGGCCCGGGTGGTCACCCTGGGCCGCAAGCTCGATGCGCCACGCGGCCAGCGGCTGCGCGAGGCGCTGGAGCGGCTGGGCCCGATCTTCGTGAAGTTCGGTCAGGTGCTGTCCACCCGGCGCGACCTGCTGCCGCCGGACATTGCCGACGAGCTGGCCCGGCTGCAGGACCGGGTGCCGCCATTCCCCAGCGCCGTGGCCGTGGCCACCATCGAGCGGGCCTTCGGCCGTCGCCTGGATCAGGTGTTCAGCCATTTCGAGCAGGTGCCGGTGGCCAGTGCGTCCATCGCCCAGGTGCATTTCGGCACCCTGCGCGACGGTCGCCACGCCGGCCGTGAGGTGGCGGTCAAGGTGCTGCGGCCCAACATGCTGCCGGTCATCGAGAAGGACCTGAGCCTCATGCGGCTGATGGCCGGCTGGGTCGAGCGCCTGTCGGCCGACGGCAAGCGCCTCAAGCCGCGCGAGGTGGTCTCCGAGTTCGACAAGTACCTGCACGACGAGCTCGACCTGCTGCGCGAGGCCTCGAATGCGGCCCAGCTGCGTCGCAACATGGCCGGCCTGAACCTGGTGATGATTCCCGAGATGCTCTGGGACTACTGCCACACCGAGGTGATGGTCATGGAGCGCATGCACGGCATCCCGATCAACCGGGTCGACGAGCTGCGCCGGCGTGGCGTGGACATCCCCAAGCTGGCGCGCGACGGCGTGACCCTGTTCTTCACCCAGGTGTTCCGCGACGGCTTCTTCCACGCCGACATGCACCCGGGCAACATCCAGGTCAGCCTGGACCCGGCCACCTTCGGCCGCTACATCTCGCTGGATTTCGGCATCGTCGGCACCCTGACCGAGTTCGACAAGGAATACCTGGCGCAGAACTTCACCGCCTTCTTCCGCCGCGACTACCGCCGTGTGGCCGAGCTGCACATCGAGTCGGGCTGGGTGCCGCCCCAGACCCGGGTGGACGAGCTGGAGGCCGCCATCCGCGGGGTGTGCGAACCGTACTTCGACCGGCCGCTCAAGGAGATCTCGCTGGGCATGGTGCTCATGCGCCTGTTCCAGACCTCGCGCCGTTTCCAGGTGGAGATCCAGCCCCAGCTGGTGCTGCTGCAGAAGACGCTGCTCAACATCGAGGGCCTGGGCCGCGATCTGGACCCCGATCTGGACCTGTGGAGCACCGCCAAGCCCTTCCTGGAGCAGTGGATGCTGGAGCAGGTCGGCCCGCAGCGCCTGCTGGCCCAGCTCAAGGCCGAGGCGCCGCAGTACGCCAAGCTGCTGCCCGCCATCCCGCGCCTGCTGCACGACTACCTCAAGCACCGGCCGGATGATCTCCGGCGCGACATCGACGCGCTGGTGACGGAATCCCGCCGCACCCACCGGCTGCTGCAGACCCTGATCTACGGGGGCGTGGGCTTCGTGCTGGGACTGATCGCCATGCAGATCGTCCTGCGCATTCGGCTGTTCTGACGCCCGGGCCGTGTCCCACGCCCATCGGGGCGCGAATTTATAATGGCCGGTTTTGGTCTGCACGCCCCCTGTGCGGGGCGTGCGGTTGTTTCACAGGTACCTTCTGTTCTGCCATGCCGATCTATGCCTACAAGTGCGAGTCCTGCGGCCATGCCAAGGACGTCCTGCAGAAAATCTCCGATCAGCCGCTGAATGACTGCCCGTCCTGCGGCCAGCCCACCTTCCGCAAGCAGCTCACCGCTGCCGGCTTCCAGCTCAAGGGATCGGGCTGGTACGTGACCGACTTCCGGGGTGGCAACAACGGCGCCACCGGCGCGCCGGCCCCGGCCACCGACAGCGCGGCGGCCGCAGCCCCGGCCCCGGCGGCTGCACCGGCGGCGGCCAGTCCGGCCCCCGCTCCTGCGCCCTCCACCCCGACCTGAGCACGCCGCATGCCCTCCCTGCGCAAGTGGCTGCTGTCGGGACTGCTGGTCCTGGTGCCCCTGATCATCACCCTGTGGGTGCTGGACTGGGTGGTCGGCACGCTCGACCAGACGCTGCGCATCCTGCCCACCCACTGGCATCCGGACCAGGTCCTGGGCGTGCACATCCCGGGCCTGGGCGTGGTGTTCGCGCTGGCCGTGGTGCTGACCATCGGCGCGCTGGCGTCCAACATCATCGGCAACCGGCTGGTGAACTGGTGGCATGCGCTGCTGCACCGGATTCCGGTGGTGCGCTCCATCTATTCGGGCGTCAAGCAGGTGTCGGACACGCTGTTCTCGGAGAAGGGCAATGCCTTCCGCAAGGCGGTGCTGGTGCGCTGGCCGCACGAGGGCATGTGGACCATTGCCTTCCTCACCGGCAGCCCGGCCGGTCAGGTGCTGTCGACTCTGCGCGATCAGCCCGGTGCCCGGGCCGGCGACGAGGCCTTCATCAGCGTCTTCGTGCCCACCACACCCAACCCCACCGGCGGCTACTTCGTCATGGTGCGCCAGCGCGACTGCGTGGAGCTGGCCATGACGGTGGATGAAGCCCTGACCTACATCGTCTCCATGGGCGTCATCGTCCCGGGCAGCGGTCGCGGCAACGCGCCGCCTGCCGTGCTGCCCGCCATCCCCAAACCTTGAAAACCGGGCGGCTGCCGCCCGATCCCTCTGCGAAAGAAGCTCCACATGGCCATGCGCTCCATCTACTGCGGTCTGGTGACCGAAGCCCAACTCGGACAGACCGTCACGCTGGCGGGCTGGGTCAACCGCCGTCGCGACCACGGTGGCGTGATCTTCATCGACCTGCGTGACCGCGAAGGCACAGTGCAGGTGGTGTGCGACCCCGACCGGGCCGAGATGTTCAAGACCGCCGAGGACGTGCGCAACGAGTTCTGCGTGCAGGTGATCGGCCTGGTGCGCGCCCGCCCCGAGGGCACCACCAACGACAACATCAAGAGCGGCAGGATCGAGGTGCTGTGCCACGAGCTCAAGGTGCTCAACCCGTCGGTCACGCCGCCGTTCCAGCTCGACGACGACAACCTCTCCGAGACCACCCGCCTGACCCACCGCGTGCTGGACCTGCGCCGCCCCTACATGCAGCGCAACCTGATGCTGCGCTACAAGGTGGCCATGGAGGTGCGCAAGTTCCTCGACGCCAACGGTTTCGTCGACATCGAGACCCCCATGCTCACCAAGAGCACGCCCGAAGGCGCGCGCGACTACCTGGTGCCCAGCCGCGTGCACGACGGCCAGTTCTTCGCGCTGCCGCAGTCGCCCCAGCTGTTCAAGCAGCTGCTGATGGTGGCCGGCTTCGACCGCTACTACCAGATCACCAAGTGCTTCCGCGACGAAGACCTGCGCGCCGACCGCCAGCCCGAGTTCACCCAGATCGATATCGAGACCTCGTTCCTGACCGAGGAAGACATCCGCGACATGTTCCAGGGCATGATCAAGACGGTGTTCCAGAACACCCTGGGCGTGGACCTGGGCGAGTTCCCGGTCATGGCCTACGGCGAGGCCATGCACCGCTTCGGCTCGGACAAGCCCGACCTGCGCGTCAAGCTGGAGTTCACCGAACTCACCGATGTGATGGCCGACGTGGACTTCAAGGTGTTCAGCGCACCGGCCCAGATGAAGAACGGCCGCGTGGTCGCCCTGCGGGTGCCGGGCGGCGGCGAGATGAGCCGCAGCGAGATCGACGCCTACACCGAGTTCGTCAAGATCTACGGCGCCAAGGGCCTGGCCTGGATCAAGGTCAATGAGGTGGCCAAGGGCCGCGACGGCCTGCAGAGCCCGATCGTCAAGAACCTGCACGACCAGGCCGTGGCCCAGATCCTGGCGCGCACCGGTGCGCAGGATGGCGACATCATCTTCTTCGGTGCCGACAAGGCCAAGATCGTCAATGACGCCATCGGCGCCCTGCGCCTGAAGATCGGCCACAGCGAACTGGGCAAGAAGAACGGCCTGTTCGAGGACCGCTGGGCCCCGATGTGGGTGGTGGACTTCCCGATGTTCGAGTACGACGAGGAAGCCGACCGCTGGACCGCCGTGCACCACCCCTTCACCGCACCCAAAGACGGCCACGAGGACTGGATGGTCACCGCGCCCGAGAAGTGCATCGCCAAGGGCTACGACATGGTGCTCAACGGCTGGGAAATCGGCGGCGGCTCTGTGCGCATTCACACCGCCGCGGTGCAGCAGAAGGTGTTTGACGCCCTCAAGATCACACCCGAAGAGGCCCAGGTCAAGTTCGGCTTCCTGCTCGACGCGCTGCAGTACGGCGCGCCGCCCCACGGTGGACTGGCCTTCGGCCTGGACCGCATCGTCACGCTCATGACCGGTGCCGAATCCATCCGCGACGTGATCGCCTTCCCCAAGACCCAGCGCGCCCAGTGCCTGCTGACCCAGGCCCCGAGCCCGGTGGACGAGAAGCAGCTGCGCGAACTGCACATCAAGCTGCGCAACCCGGACGCCGTGCGCCAGGGCTGATCCCCGCAGGGCGGAGCCGTGAGCGAGCCGGTCCGCCCGTTCAAGGTGCCCTACAAGGTGCCTTTGTCGGTGCTGGTGGTGATCCACACACCGGCGCTCGACGTGCTGCTGATCGAGCGGGCCGACGTGCCGGGTTTCTGGCAGTCGGTCACCGGCGCCAAGGACCACCCCGACGAGCCCTGGGCGGCCACCGCGGCGCGCGAGGTGCTGGAGGAAACCGGCATCGACGTGCAGGCGCCGGGTCATGTGCTGACCGACTGGGCCCTTGAGAACGTGTACGAGATCTACCCGGGCTGGCGCCACCGCTATGCCCCGGGCGTGACCCACAACACCGAGCGACTGTTCGGCCTGTGTGTGCCGCAGGCCCGCCCGGTGACGCTCAGTCCGCGCGAGCACTGCAACCAAGTCTGGCTGCCCTGGACCGAGGCGGCCGACCGGTGTTATTCGCCTTCCAATGCCGAGGCGGTGCTGCAGCTAGCGCGTCGCCGTGCGGCTGGAGGCTGAACGCAGCCGGCGCTGCAGGCTGCGCAGCCGAAGCCAGTGCCGGCGCCGGGTGGATTCGGCCGCATCGGGCTGACTCAGCACCATCTCCAGCAGACGCTGGTACAGGTTCACCAGCCACCGCAGGCCGGAGATGTCGTCCCGCGGCGCATGGGCCAGCCGCGTTTCGATGTCGTCGAGCATGAGGGTGGAGGAGGGCGACGCACCGTCGCCGTCGGGTTCGGCGGGTCGGGGCGGTGTCAGCCGCCAGCGCGCAGCCTGCTCCTGCCCCGTCTGCGGTGCCCGCCGGCTCTGCGAGCAGAGTTCGAGGTCGGCCTGCGGGGGGCGTGGCTCCACCGCGTGCAGCAGGTCCCGGGAGCGGGGTGGGTCCGGGTCGACCGGATGCAGGACGGGATCGAGGGGCATGAAGACCTCCGGTTGCTGTGATGCCTCTGAGTGACCCCGCGTGCTTCGCCATGTCCTGAAGCTTCCGTGACGTTTGGATGGCATCATCCGCCCATGACCGTGCTGCGCGTGGCCACCTACAACATCCACAAGGGCGTCCAGGGCCTGGGGCCGGCGCGCCGGCTGGAAATCCACAACCTGGCGCACGCGGTGGAGCAGTTCGACGCCGACATCGTGTGCCTGCAGGAGGTGCGCAGCCACCACCGCAAGCTGGAGAAGCACTTCACCCGCTGGCCCGATCTGGACCAGGCCGGCTACCTCTCTCCGGAGGGCTACGAATCGGTCTACTGCACCAATGCGGTGACCCGGCATGGCGAGCACGGCAACGCGGTGCTGTCGCGATGGCCGGTCGTCTCCAGCGGCCATGCCGATGTGTCCGACCACCGGTTCGAGCAGAGGGGGCTGCTGCATGTGAGCGTGCTGGTGGACGGCATCGAGGTGCATGTGGTGGTGGTGCATCTGGGCCTGATCCACGCCAGCCGCGAGCGACAGGTGGCGCGGCTCGGTGCGTTCATCGAACGCGAGGTGCCGGCCGACACCCCGCTGGTGGTGGCCGGCGACTTCAACGACTGGGGCGCGCGCCTGCTGCGGCCCATGGATGCGCTGGGCCTCAAGACCTTCGAGGGCATCCGCCTGCCCACCTTCCCGGCGCGGCTGCCGCTGCTGCACCTGGACCGCATCTACGCACGGGGGCTGCGCCCCCTGTCGGCCCACGTGCCGCATGGCAAGGCCTGGGCCCGCATGTCCGATCACCTGCCGCTGATTGCCGAGCTGGCGCTGTGAGCCGTCTGCCAGGTCAGCTCCGGTCCGGCCACCAGTTGCTGCTGCTGCAGAACGGGGCCGAATTCTTTCCCGCCCTGATCGAGGCCATGGACGCGGCGCAGCAGGTGGTGCACCTGGAAACCTACATCTTCGAGTTCGCCGGCGATGCCCTGCGGGTGGCGGAGGCGCTGGAGCGGGCCGCGCTGCGCGGCGTGGCGGTGCGCCTGGTGATCGACGGAGCGGGCACCCCCCAGGTACCGGCGGAATGGCAGGCACGGTTCGCCAGGGCCGGTGTGGTGCTTCGCCTGTATGCGCCGCTGGGCCGGCTGGGTCTGCTGATTCCGAGTCGCTGGCGGCGGCTGCACCGCAAGCTGTGCGTGGTGGACGGCACGGTGGGCTTCTGCGGCGGGATCAACCTGATCGACGACCACGACGATGTGGCCCTGGGTCGGCTGTCCGCCCCGCGCCTGGATTTCAGCCTGCGCGTGGCCGGACCGCTGGTGGCCGACATGGTCGACACCATGGAGACCCTGTGGTGGCGCCTGCAGGCCGCGCGCAGCGCCCGTCAGCGCGAGTTCAAGGCGGCCTGGGAGGCCCTGCGCGAATCGCGTCCGGTGGGTGACTTCTCCCAGCTGCTGCAGAAGATCGAGCGTCATGCCGATCCGGCCCTGCGGCTGTTCGACGACACCCAGACCCCGCCGGTGGTGGCCGAAGGCGCCCGCGCCGCCCTGCTGCTGCGCGACAACGTCGGCCATCGGCATGACATCGAGCGGGCCTACCTCAAGGCCATCGGCGAGGCGCGGCAGGAAATCATCCTGGCCAACGCCTACTTCATTCCGGGGCGGCGGGTGCGCAAGGCGCTGCTGATGGCGGCGCAGCGGGGGGTGCGGGTGCGGCTGCTGCTGCAGGGCAAGTACGAGCACTTCCTGCAGTACCGCGCCGCCCGGCCGGTGTATGCGCGGCTGGTGGCGGCCGGCATCGAGATCCATGAATACGCGCCCAGCGCCCTGCATGCCAAGGTGGCGGTGGTGGACAGCCGCTGGGCCACGGTCGGTTCGACCAACCTGGACCCGTTGTCGTTGCTGCTGGCGCGCGAAGCCAACGTCATGACCACCGACCGGGTCTTCTCGGCCCGTCTGCGCGACGCCCTGCATGCCATCCTGACCAGTTCCGGCCAGGCCATCGACCGTGCCAGCCTTCAGGGCCGGCCCTGGACGCAGCGCCTGCTCGACCGCATGGCCTTCGGCATCATGCGCACGGTGCTGTTCATCACCGGGCACCGCTACTGATGACCGGGGACCTGATCGTTCAGCGGCCCGAGGGCCTGTACTGCCCGCCGGGGGATTTCTACATCGATCCCTGGCGCCGCGTGGAGCGGGCCGTCATCACCCACGCCCATGCCGACCACGCTCGGCCGGGCCATGCCCATTACCTGGCCACGGCCGTGTCCGAGGGGTTGCTGCGCGCCCGGCTGGGGCAGGGCATCACCCTGCAGGGGCTGGCCTATGGCGAGGCGGTGGAGCACAACGGGGTGCGCATCTCGCTGCACCCCGCCGGCCATGTGCTGGGCTCGGCGCAGGTGCGCATCGAACACGGCGGACAGGTGTGGGTGGCCAGCGGCGACTACCGCACCACGCCGTCCGGGGCGCTGCCCGACCGCACCTGCACGCCCTTCGAGCCGGTGCGCTGCGATGTGTTCATCACCGAGTCGACCTTCGGCCTGCCGGTCTACCGCTGGCGGCCGGACGGCGAGATCTTTGCCGGCATCAACGCCTGGTGGGCGGCCAATGCCGATGCCGGCCGGGCCAGCGTGCTGGTCTGCTACAGCCTGGGCAAGGCCCAGCGGTTGCTGGCCCACCTGGATGCCGGCATCGGCCCCATCGTCTGCCACGGCGCGGTGGAGCCCATCAACCGGGGCTACCGGGCCGCCGGCGTCAACCTGCCCGAGACGCTGATGGTCAGCGAGGTGCCCGACAAGGCCCTGCTGCGCCGTGCGCTGGTGCTGTGCCCGGGCAGCGCCCTGGGCTCGCCGTGGATCCGTCGCTTCGGCGATTTCAGCGATGCCTTTGCCAGCGGCTGGATGCAGGTGCGGGGTCAGCGCCGGCGCGGTGGCCACGACCGGGGCTTCGTGCTGTCCGACCACGCCGACTGGCCGGGCCTGCTGCAGGCCATCGGCGGCACCGGCGCCGAGCGCGTCATCGTCACCCACGGCCAGGTGCCGGTGCTGGTGCGCTACCTGCAGGAGCAGGGCCTGCAGGCCGAGGCCTTCGAGACCGAGTACGGCGACGAACACGAGACGCGCGCCGAAACCGGCGCCGAAGCCGCGGTCGAGACCCCGGTCGGGGGGGCGGCGTGAAGGACTTTGCCGACCTGTATGCCGAGCTCGATGCCACCACCTCCACCCAGGCCAAGGTGGCGGCGCTGGTGCGGCACTTCGCCCGGGTGGGTCCGGCCGATGCGGCCTGGGCCGCCTACTTCCTCTCCGGCGGCAAGCCGCGGCAGCTGATCCGCACTGCCCAGCTGCGCGCCCTGGCCACCGAGGCCGCCGGCCTGCCGGACTGGCTGTTCGAGGCCTCTTACCAGGCGGTGGGCGATCTGGCTGAAACCATCGCGCTGGTGCTGCCACCGCCCGACGGCACGGCCGGCGAGGCCCTGGGCCTGGCCGACTGGATGGCGCAGCGCCTGCTGCCGCTGCGCGGCCAGGACGAGGCGGCGGTGGCCGCGCAGCTGCGGGCCTGGTGGCGCGAGCTCGGACCGTTGTCGCGCTTCCTGCTCATCAAGCTGGTGGGCGGCGGTTTCCGGGTGGGGGTGAGCAAGCTGCTGGTGCAGCGGGCCGTGGCCGAGCACGCCGGCCTGGATCCCAAGCTGGTGGCGGCCCGCATGATGGGCTACACCGATGGCCGACGCCTGCCCCAGGCCGAAGACTGGCAGCGCATCACCGCCCTGACCGATGCCGACGGGCCTGCCGGGCCGACCGATGCCGCCCCGAGCCAGCCCTACCCGTTCTTTCTGGCGCAGCCGCTTCAGGACGAGCCGTCTGCCGTGCTCGGGGTCGCCACCGACTGGCGGGCCGAATGGAAGTTCGACGGCATCCGGGGGCAGATCGTGCGGCGTGGCGGCCAGACCTGGGTCTGGTCGCGCGGCGAGGAGCTCATGACCGACCGCTTCCCCGAGCTGCAGGCCCTGGCCGCCGGCTGGCCGGACGGCACGGTGGTCGATGGCGAGATCGTGGTCTGGGACGAATCCCTGCCGCCGCTGCCGGGCATCGACCGGCCCGGCCGTCCGGCCGGTTTTGCCGTGCTGCAGCAGCGCATCGGCCGACAGAAGCTGACCGCGTCGGTTCTGGCCAGGGCGCCGGTGGGCTTTGTGGCCTACGACCTGCTGGAGCAGGGCGGCGTGGACCTGCGTGGTGAACCGCTGGACCTGCGCCGGGAGCGGCTGCAGGACCTGGCCGCCGCAGTGGCACCGCGCCTGTGGCTGTCGCCGCTGCACCGCGCCGACGACTGGGCCACGCTGGCCCGGCGGCGCGAACAGTCGCGCGACCTGGGCGTGGAAGGCCTGATGCTCAAGCACCGCGCCAGCACCTACGGCGTGGGCCGCCACAAGCAGACCGAGGGCGACCAGGCCCTGGGCTGGTGGAAATGGAAGATCGATCCGCTGACGGTGGATGGCGTGCTCATCTATGCCCAGGCCGGCCACGGCCGCCGCGCCTCGGTCTACACCGACTACACCTTTGCCGTGTGGAACCGCCCGCCGCGCGATGCCGCCGAGGCGCAGGCGGTGGTCGAGGCCATTGCCGCGCGCCAGCCGCCCGCCCCCGACGGCCTGCAGCTGGTGGCCTTCACCAAGGCCTATTCGGGCCTGACCGACGAGGTGTTCAAGGCGGTCGACGCGGTCATCCGCAAGACCACGCTGGAGAAGTTCGGTCCGGTGCGCAGCGTGCGGCCCACACTGGTGTTCGAGCTGGCCTTCGAGGGCATCGCGCGCAGCAGCCGCCACAAGAGCGGCGTGGCGCTGCGCTTTCCGCGCATGCTGCGGCTGCGCACCGACAAGCCGCTGCACGAGGCCGGCACCCTGCCCGAGCTCGAATCCTTGCTGCGCTGAGGGCATGCGGTCGTTGTCAAGATCCGGTACGGGGGGCGGTGTTAGCATGGCCCATGCTCATGAAAACTGGTGAAGCCATGAACCCAGCTGCCCCCGAGGACGACCACGGCACGCCCGTGTCGGTCCGCATCCGCGAGCGCCTGAAGGCCGCCCGCCACCGCTTCCACTCCAACGACAACATTGCCGACTTCATCGAACCCGGTGAACTCGAGAAGCTGCTCGACGAAGTCACCGTCAAGATGCAGGGCGTGCTCGAGTCGATGGTCATCGACACCGAGAACGACCACAACACCGGCGAGACCGCCCGCCGAGTGGCCAAGATGTACCTCAAGGAGGTGTTCAACGGCCGCTACGTGAAGGGTCCGTCGGTCACCGAGTTCCCCAACGCCGAGCACCTCAACGAGCTGATGATCGTCGGCCCGATCACGGTGCGCAGCGCCTGCAGCCACCACTTCTGCCCGGTGATCGGCCGCATCTGGATCGGCGTGATGCCCAACGAGCACACCAACGTGATCGGCCTGTCCAAGTACGCCCGCCTGGCCGAATGGATCATGGGCCGGCCCCAGATCCAGGAAGAGGCCGTGGTGCAGCTGGCCGATCTGATCCAGGAAAAGACCCAACCCGACGGCCTGGCCATCGTCATGGAGGCCAGCCACTACTGCATGGCCTGGCGCGGGGTCAAGGACATGGACAGCAAGATGATCAACTCGGTCATGCGCGGCGTGTTCCTCAAGGACCCCAACCTGCGCCGCGAATTCCTCTCGCTCATCCCGCGCTGAAGGCGCCCCTCTTCCGGAAGACACCATGCTGGTCCGCCTGCTGTATGTGAGCCGCGCTGTCGAGAAAGACAGCGCCAAGGCCATCGAATCCATCCTCGAGTCGTCCCGTCAGCACAACCTGGGCAACGGCATCACCGGCGTGCTGTGCTACGGCGGTGGCGTGTTCCTGCAGGCCATCGAAGGCGGCCGCACGGCCGTCAACGAGCTGTACGGCCACATCGTGGGCGACAAGCGCCACACCGACGTGGTGCTGCTGCACTACGAGGAGATCACCGAGCGCCGCTTCGGTGGCTGGACCATGGGCACGGTCAACCTGAGCAAGCTCAACACGTCCATCGTGCTGAAGTACTCCGAGAAGCCGGAGTTCGATCCGTACGCGGTCTCCGGTCGCGTCTCGCTGGCCCTGCTCGAGGAGCTGATGGCCACCGCCAGCATCATCGGCCGCGCCTGAGCACCACCGCTTTCCTGCTGATCATCCTGGCCGGTCTGATCCACGCCGGCTGGAACATCGTCGCCAAGAAAGCGGGCGGCGACTCGCGCTTCGCCTTCTTCACCGCCGTCATCATGATGGTGCTGTGGGCCCCGCTGGGCTGGTGGCTGGGCCGGGACGAACTGCCCCGCTGGGGCACCACCGAATGGGTCTTCGTGGCCATCAGCGGCGTGCTGCATGTGGTCTATTACGTCACCCTGCTGCGCGGCTACCGACGGGCCGACCTGACCGTGGTCTACCCGGTGGCCCGTGGCAGCGGCCCGCTGCTGTCGTCGCTGGCGGCCATCGTCCTGCTGGGCGAGCAGATATCGGCCCTGGGGGCGCTGGGCATCGCCGGCGTGGTGGGCGGCGTGTTCCTGATCGCCGGCGGGCCAGGGCTGGTCCGGGCGGCGCACGACCCGGCGGCCCGCGCCCGCATCCACAAGGGCCTGTACTACGGCGCGCTCACCGGCGTGTTCATCGCGTCGTACACGCTGGTGGATGGCTATGCGGTCAAGGTGCTGCTGATGTCGCCCATCCTGGTCGACTACATGGGCAACTTCTTCCGCGTGGCGCTGCTGGCTCCGGTGGTGCTGCGCGACCGCACGACCGCCTGGCGCCTGTGGACCACCCAGTGGCCCGCCGCCCTGGCGGTGGCGGCCATCAGCCCGGTGGCCTATGTGCTGGTGCTCTATGCCATGCGCGATGCGCCGATTTCGCACGTGGCGCCGGCGCGCGAGGTGTCCATGCTGTTTGCCGCCCTGATCGGCGGGCACCTGCTGGGCGAGGGTGACCGCATCGCCCGGGTGTGCGGGGCCATCTGCATCGCCGCCGGCGTGACCGCGCTCGGGCTGGGATGATCGGCGCATGACCCCGACGGATTCGCCGCAGCTGCTGGGCTGCGACTTCACCAGCGCCCCTTCGCGCCGCAAGCCGGTGACCCTGGCCACCGGCCGGCTCGACCGGGGCCGCCTGCGCCTGGACAGCCTGGAACGTTTCGAGACCCTGGACGCCTGGACCGACCGCCTGCGCCAGCCCGGCCCCTGGGTGGGCGGCTTCGATCTGCCCTTCGGCCTGCCGCGCGAGCTGGTGCAGACCCTGGGCTGGCCCACCGCCTGGCCCGCCTGCATGGACCATTACGCGGCGCTGTCGCGCGAGGCCATCCGCGATGCCTTTGCCGGCTTCTGCAACGCACGGCCGGTGGGTGGCAAGTTCGCGCACCGGGCCACCGACGGACCGGCCGGGTCGAGTCCCAGCATGAAATGGATCAACCCGCCGGTGGCCTTCATGCTGCATGCCGGCGTGCCGCGCCTGCGCCAGGCCGGCGTGACCTTGCTGGGGGTGGACGCACCCGGCGACCCGTCGCGGGTGGCGCTGGAGGCCTACCCGGGGCTGCTGGCGCGCAGCGTGCTGGGCAACACCAGCTACAAGGCCGACGACCGCGCCCGCCAGACGCCCGAGCGTCTGATCGCCCGCCGCACCCTGGTCGAAGCCCTGGAGAACGGCACACCGCCCCTGCTGCAGGCCGCCGGCCTGCGCCTCAAGCTCACCCATGCCCAGCGCGATGCGCTGGCCGACGACGCCAGCGGCGACACGCTCGATGCGGTGCTGTGCCTGCTGCAGGCGGCGTGGGCCTGGCAGCGCCGGCAGGCTGGCGACAAGCGCTGGGGGCTGCCCGCCTGCGATCCGCTGGAAGGCTGGATCGTGACCGCCGCTGCCTAGAATGCCGCCATGACCGTCACACCCCAATCCGTATCGCTGCCGGACAACCTTCCTGCCGACCTGCGCTTTGCCTTCGTGGAGGCCAGCTGGCACGCCGACATCGTGCAGCGCTCGCGCGATGCCTTCTTTGCCGAGATGCAGCGCGGCGGCGTGGCCGCCGACCGCATCGACGTCTTCGATGTGCCGGGCGCCTTCGAGATCCCGCTGCACGTGCAGCGGCTGGCGGCGTCGGGCCGTTATGCCGCCGTGGTGGGCAGCGCCCTGGTGGTGGACGGTGGCGTCTACCGCCACGACTTCGTGGCCGCCAGCGTGGTGCAGGCCCTGATGGATGTGCAGCTGCGCACCGGCGTGCCGGTGATCTCGGCGGTGCAGGCACCGCACCATTTCCACGAGCATGTGGAGCACCGGCGCTTCTTGCAGCAGCACTTTGCGTCCAAGGGCCAGGAGGCCGCGCAGGCCTGTCTGCTGACCGTGGCCGGCCTGCGGGCGGTCGACCGGCGTCTGGCAGGTCTGTAAGACCGACGGCGCCCGGCCGACCCATGGTGAACCCATTGCCGAGGTGTCCCCCATGAAACGCCGACTGCTGCTGATCTCCACCCACCTGCTCATGCTGCTCGCCGGTTTCGGCCTGGGCGTGTACTGGCTGCCCATCCTCACCGCGCCCGACGGGCCGGCCGCCGAGGTGCTGCAGCAGGCCGAGCGCACCGCCTCGTTCCAGGGCGAATTCCGACGCGACCTGGCCGACAGCGATGCCCTGCACTGGGGCGAGGGCCGGGTGCTGGTGGGGCCGGACCAGGTGGTGCTGCAGGGGCGCCTGGCCCCGGGGCCCGACTACAAGCTGTACCTGTCGCCCACCTTTGTCGAGACCGAGGCCGACTTCCAGCGCCTGAAGTCGTCGATGCGGCGGGTGGGCGACGTCAAGACCTTCGAGAACTTCGCCGTGCCCCTGCCGCCCGGCACCGATCTGGCGGCCTACACCACCGTGGTGGTGTGGTGCGAGACCTTCAGCGAGTTCATCACCGCCGCCCGGTACCGATGAAGCCGCTGGCTCTGGATGCGCTGCTGCAGCAGGTGCGGGCCTGCACCCGCTGCACCGATCTGCCGGCGGGGCCCCGCCCCGTGCTCCAGGCCGATGTCCGTGCGCGCATCCTGATCGCCGGGCAGGCGCCGGGCCGGCGGGTCCATGCCAGCGGCATCCCCTTCGACGACCCCAGCGGTGAACGGCTGCGCGACTGGCTGGGCCTGGACCGCGAGACCTTCTACGACCCCGCCCGGGTGGCCCTGCTGCCCATGGGCTTCTGTTATCCCGGTACCGGTCCGCACGGCGACCTGCCGCCGCGCCCGCTGTGCGCCAGCACCTGGCGGGCGCGTCTTCTGGACGGGCTGCGCCAGGTCCGCCTGACCGTGTTGCTGGGTCAGCACGCCCTGGCCTGGCACTGGCCCGATGCACCTCGCGCCCTGGCCGACGCGGTGCGGCTCAGCCATGCCACGGTCGTGGGTGGCGGGTCGCCGCTGATGGCGCTGCCACACCCCAGCCCACGCAACAACCGCTGGCTGGCGCAGCACCCCTGGTTCGCGGCCGAGGTGCTGCCGATGCTGCGCCAGCGGGTGGCCCAGGCTGTTGCATGATCGACGGCTCACAACCGGAGAGACCTGCATGAAACTGACCCAAGCCATCGGCGTGATCCTGATTGCCGGCGGCGCCATCGCCCTCGTCATGGGCAGCTTCAGCTACACGCGCGAGACCGAGGCGGTCAAGCTCGGGCCGATCGAGCTGACCGTGAAGCAGGAGGAGAAGGTGAACCTGCCGGCCTGGGCCGGTGGTGGCGCCATTGCGCTGGGCGTGGTGTTGCTGCTCGTGGGCGGACGCAAGCGCTGAGGCTGTCGCTCGCCATGCCGCAACACCGTGCCGACCGCGCGACGGCCTGGATGGCCGCCCGGGGCTGGCAGCCGTTCGAGTTCCAGCGTTCCGTCTGGGCCGCACAGGCCGAAGGCCGCAGCGGCCTGCTGCATGCCACCACCGGCGCCGGCAAGACCTATGCGGTCTGGCTGGGACTGGTGGACCGCCTGCTCTCCGAGCTGCCGACGGGGCGCACGCCGGCCGTGTCGGTGCTGTGGATCACCCCCATGCGGGCCCTGGCATCGGACAGCGCGGCCGCCCTGCGCGAGCCACTGGGGGACATGGCCCCGGCCTGGACCCTGGGTCAGCGCACCGGCGACACCCCGTCGGCCGAACGCGCCCGCCAGGACCGCCGCCTCCCCACGGTGCTGGTCACCACGCCCGAATCGCTCAGCCTGCTGCTGGCCCGCGACAAGGCTCCGCAGGAACTGGCCAGCGTGCGCGCCGTCGTGGTGGACGAGTGGCACGAGCTGATCGGCAGCAAGCGCGGCGTGCAGGTGCAGCTGGCGCTGGCCCGCCTGCGCCGCTGGCAGCCCGGGCTGATCACCTGGGGCATGAGCGCCACGCTGGGCAATCTCGACGAGGCCCGCCAGGTGCTGTGCGGCCCCGACGCCGCGCGCAGCGCCGCGCCGCCGTCGGTGCTGGTGCAGGGCCGGGTGGCCAAGACGCTGCGCATCGACACACTGATCCCGCCCGATCCCGGACGTTATTCGTGGTCGGGCCATCTGGGATCGCGCATGCAGGAGCCGGTGGTGCGTGAACTCGATGGCGCGGGCACCGCGCTGGTGTTCACCAACACCCGCAGCCAGGCCGAGATCTGGTACCAGCTGCTGCTGCAGCACCGGCCGGACTGGGCCGGTCAGGTGGCGCTGCACCACGGCAGCCTCGACAAGACGGTGCGCGAATGGGTGGAGGCCGGCCTGAAGGGGGGGCAGCTCAAGGCGGTGGTGGCCACCTCGTCGCTCGACCTCGGCGTGGACTTCCTGCCGGTGGAGCGGGTGCTGCAGATCGGCTCGGCCAAGGGCGTGGCCCGGCTGCTGCAACGCGCCGGACGCAGCGGGCATGCGCCGGGACGCCCCAGCCGCATCACCCTGGTGCCCACCAACACGCTCGAACTCGTCGAGGCGGCCGCCGTGCGCGAGGCGGCCCTGGCCGGCCGCATCGAGCCGCGCCACAGCCCGCACCAGCCGCTGGACGTGCTGGTGCAGCACCTGGTCACGGTGGCGCTGGGGGGCGGCTTCGAGGCCGATGCCCTGTTCGAAGAGGTGCGCACCGCCTGGGCCTACCGCGATCTCGGTCGCGAGGCCTTCGACTGGGCGCTGGCCTTCTGCGAGCGCGGCGGCGACAGCCTCACCGCCTACCCGGACTACCACCGCCTGGCCCGCGACGAGACCGGCGTCTGGCGCGTGCCCGACACGCCCCAGGGGCGTGCCACCGCACGCCGCCACCGCTGGGGCGTGGGCACCATCGTCAGCGATGCCTCGCTCCGGGTGCAGTACCAGAGCGGCGGGTCCATCGGCAGCATCGAGGAAGGCTTCATCTCGCGGCTGCGCAAGGGCGACTGCTTCGTCTTTGCCGGCCGCCTGCTCGAATTCGTGCGGGTGCACGACATGACCGCCTGGGTGAAGAAGGCCACCCGCCACAAGGGCGCAGTGCCCACCTGGCAGGGCGGCAAGATGCCCTTGTCCACCGAGCTGGCCGATGCGGTGCTGGAGCAGATGGCACTGGCCGAGGCCGGACGCTTCGATTCCCCCGAACTGCAGGCCGCCCGCCCCATGCTCGCCACCCAGGCACAACGCTCGCGCCTGCCGCTGCCGGGCGTGCTGCTGGTGGAGCGTTTCCGGTCGAAGGAGGGGCACCACCTGTGCCTGTTCCCGTTCGCCGGCCGGCATGTGCATCTGGGGCTGGCCAGCCTGCTGGCCTGGCGGCTGGCGCGCGAGCAGCCCAACACCTTCAGCCTGTCGGTCAACGACTACGGCTTCGAGCTGCTGGCGGCCGACGAGCCCGATCTGTCGCGGCTGCTCGACGGTTCTGTGCTGTCGTCGGACGATCTGCTGGCCCATGTGATGGCCTCGCTCAATGCGGGTGAACTGGCCCAGCGCCGATTCCGCGAGATCGCGCGCATCGCCGGTCTGGTGTTCAGCGGTCAGCCCGGTGCCCCGCGCAGCCTGCGCCAGCTGCAGGCCAGCAGCGGCCTGTTCTTCGAGGTGTTCCGCAAGTACGACCCGGGCAACCTGCTGCTGCGCCAGGCCGAGACCGAGGTGCTGTCGCAGGAGCTCGAGATCGGCCGGCTGCGCGATTGCCTGCAGCGCATGGCCGGCCAGCGGCTGGAACTGGTCGAACTGGACCGACCCAGCCCCATGAGCCTGCCGCTGATGGTGGAGCGCCTGCGCGAGCGCCTGAGCACCGAGCAGCTGTCGGCCCGTCTGGAGCGCATGCTGCGCGAGCTGGAGGAGGGCGCATGAGGTGGATGCGGCTGGCGTGGCTGGTGGTGTCGGTGACGGCGGGCCTGCCGGGCACGGCGGCAGCGGCGGCGTCCGAGCGCTACACCGCCCGAGTGACCCGGGTGCACGACGGCGACACCGTCTGGGTCCAGCCCCTGGCCGGCGGGCCCTATCGCAAGCTGCGCCTGCGGGGCATCGACGCGCCGGAAATCTGCCAGGCCGGCGGTGAGGCTTCGCGGGACGCACTGGCCGGCCGCATCCTGCGGCAGGTGGTGCGGGTCGAGGCGCACGGCGACGACACCTATGGCCGGGGCCTGGCCCGCCTCGAGCAGGACGGTCAGGACCTCAATGCCTGGCTGCTGGAGCGCGGACATGCCTGGGCATCGGGGGGCGGCGCGGCTTACCGGCGCCTGCAGGACAGGGCGCAGCGCGAGCGGCGGGGGCTGTTTGCCCGGCCCGGTGCCGAGCCTCCGCGGGATTTCCGCCGGCGGCACGGGCCGTGCCCCATGCCGCCGCGCCGCAGCGACTGAAGGCTCAGTGCCGGTGTCCGCAGACCGGGCAGGCCGGGTTGGCCGGGATGCCGATGCGGGTGAAGGCCAGGTCGCGGCCGTCGATCATCATCAGCTGGCCCGCCATGCGCGAGCCCAGACCGGCCAGCAGCTTCAAGGCCTCGGCGGCCTGCAGCGTGCCCACGATGCCCACCAGCGGCGCGAACACGCCCATGGTGGCACAGCGGGTTTCCTCCACGCCGCTGTCCTCCGGGAACACGCAGGCGTAACAGGGGTTGGCGGCCTCGCGCGTGTCGTACACGCTGAGCTGACCGTCCATGCGGATGGCCGCACCCGACACCAGCGGCTTGCCATGCTGCACACAGGCCCGGTTGATGGCGTGGCGGGTGGCGAAGTTGTCGGTGCAGTCCAGCACCACATCGGCCTGGCCCACCAGGGTGTCCAGCAGGGCGGCATCGGCCCGCCGGGTGATGGTGGTGACCACCGGGTCGGGGTTGATGGCCGCAATGGCCTCGCGCACCGACTCGGCCTTGGGATGACCCACCCGGGCCAGGTTGTGGGCGATCTGGCGCTGCAGGTTGGTCTCGTCCACCACGTCGTGGTCGACCACCGTGATGCGGCCCACGCCGGCGCTGCCCAGGTAGAGCGCGGCCGGCGAGCCCAGGCCGCCGGCGCCCACGATCAGGGCGTGCGAGGCCAGGAGCTTCTCCTGGCCCTCGACCCCGAGTTCATTGAGGAGGATGTGCCGCGAGTAACGCAGCAGCTGGGCGTCGTCCAACGGCAGACCTGGCGTCAGTTGGCCTTCTTGTCGTCGGCGCTGCGCACCTGCAGCGTCTTGCTCACCAGCACCGGCTTGCCCTTGAGCTGGTTGAGCGCCTGCTGCAGCTGGAAGTCCTTGTCGCTGCCGAACTCGGGCACCAGGCGCTGGTTCGGGTTCTTCTTGGCTTCTTCTTCCAGCCGCTTGCGCGCGGCCTCGCGTTCCTGGTCGCGCTGCTGCTCGGCGGCGCGCTGGGCGTCGGTCATGGGCGCCGGCTTGGCCTCGGTGCCGTTCATGAGGTGCTTCTGCAGGTCGGCCTCGCGGGTGCGCAGGGCGGCGAACACATTGCCTTCCGGGGTCTCGTCGACCATCACGTCCGGCACGATGCCCTTGGCCTGGATGGTGCTGCCCGAGGGCGTGTAGTAGCGGGCGGTGGTGAGCTTCAGGCCGGTGTCGGGGCCGAGCGGGCGCACCGTCTGGACCGAGCCCTTGCCGAAGGTCTGGCTGCCCATGATGGTCGCGCGCTTGTGGTCCTGCAGGGCGCCGGCCACGATCTCGCTGGCCGAGGCCGAGCCTTCGTTCACCAGCACCACCATCGGCACCTTCTTGTAGAAGTTGCGGGTGGACTGGGCCAGGCGGGCGACATGGTCCGGGCCGCCGCGGGTCAGGTAGTGCTGCGGCACCGCCTTGTAGACCATCTTGCTGTCGGCTGTCTGGCCGTTGGTGGAGACCACGGTCACGTCCTCGGGCAGGAACATGGCCGAGATGGCCACGGCGGCGGGCAGCAGGCCGCCCGGGTCGTTGCGCAGGTCGAGCACCAGGCCCTTCATGTTCGGGTCGGCCTTGTACAGCTCCTCGAGCTTGCGGGCCACGTCCTCGGTGGTGCGCTCCTGGAACTGCGACACGCGGATCCAGCCGAAGCCGGGCTCCACGTTGCGGGCCTTGACGCTCTGGGTCTTGATCTCTTCGCGGACGATGGTGACCGGGAAGGTGCGGTCCTCGTCCTTGCGGAAGATGGTCAGCAGCACCTTGGTGCGGGGCTCGCCGCGCATCATCTTGACCGCGTCGTTGATGGTCAGGCCCTTGACCGGGGTGTCGTCGATCTTGGTGATCAGGTCGCCGCTCTTGAGGCCGGCGCGGAAGGCGGGCGAATCCTCGATGGGGGACACCACCTTCACCAGACCGTCTTCCATGCCGATCTCGATGCCCACGCCCACGAATCGGCCGCTGGTGCCTTCGCGGAATTCCTTGAACGACTTCTTGTCGAAGTACTGCGAGTGCGGGTCTAGGCTGCTGACCATGCCCGAGATGGCCTCGGAGATCAGCTTCTTCTCGTCCACCGGCTCCACATAGTCGCTCTTGACCATGCCGAACACGGCCGCGAGCTGCTGCAGCTCTTCCAGCGGCAGCGGCGCCAGGCTGCTGCGGGCCGTGGCCTGGAGTTGTACCGTGGTCAGGGCGCCGGCCACTGCGCCGATGGCCACCCAACCTGCAATCTTGAGCTTCTGGCCCACCTGTTTCGACATGTCTCTTGCCCTTCGAGCCGCGTGAACTGACGCGGGAACTGACGCTTGAGCGTGACCCCACGGCCCGCCCGTCGGGCCAATATACACCTACGACCCCCTGGGCGGCGCCCGGTTCCCGGGCGGCGGCGCAGGGATTACCGGTGGTGTGGACCGGGTCCGCGAGCGGTCGGGTGCCGGCTCAGGCCTTGCCCTGGGCCGCCACGGCAGCGGCAGCGCGGGCGGCGGCCTCGGCATCACCCAGGTAGTAGTGGCGGATGGGGCGCAGATCGGCGTCGAGCTCGTACACCAGCGGAATGCCGTTGGGGATGTTGAGGTTGACGATGTCGGCGTCCGAGATGCCGTCGAGGTACTTCACCAGCGCCCGGATGCTGTTGCCGTGCGCAGCCACCACGACACGGCGGCCGGACCTGATGGCCGGTGCCAGCGACTCGTTCCAGAACGGGATGACCCGTGCCACGGTGTCCTTGAGGCACTCGGTCAGCGGCACTTCCTCGGGTTTGAGCAAGGCGTATCGGCGGTCGCCCCGCTCGCAGCGCGGGTCGGTGGCATCGAGTGCCGGCGGCGGCGTGTCGTAGCTGCGGCGCCAGATCAGCACCTGCTCGTCACCGTACTGGGCGGCCATGTCGGCCTTGTTCAGGCCCTGCAGCGCGCCGTAGTGGCGCTCGTTCAGGCGCCAGTGCTTGACCACCGGCAGCCAGGTGCGGTCCATGGCATCCAGCGTGTACCACAGGGTGTGGATGGCCCGCTTGAGCACGCTGGTGTAGGCGATGTCGAAATCGAAGCCTTCGGCCTTGAGCAGCCGCCCGGCCGACATGGCCTGCGACACGCCGGTGGGTGTGAGGTCCACGTCGGTCCAGCCGGTGAAGCGGTTTTCGAGATTCCAGGTGGATTCGCCGTGGCGGATCAGGACGAGCTTGTGCATGACGGGGAGGGCAGGTTGGGACGGAGACGAAGAAAGCAGGCCGGCGTGCCGCAAGGGCACAGCCCGCCATTCTAAAATCCCCGGCTTCTCCACAAAGGTGACCTCAAGTGAGCTTCTTCATCGAGAACTGGGTACTGATCGCTGCCGCATTCGTGTCCGGCGCTTTTCTGGTGTGGCCGGCGGTGCGTTCCGGCCAGCGTGCCGGCACGCTGGCCCCCAATGACGCCGTCATGCTGATGAACCGGGAAAAGGCGGTGGTGGTCGACGTGTCCACCGAAGCCGAGTTCGGCGCCGGCCACATCATCGGTGCGCGCCACGTGCCGGTGGACGAGGTGACCGCCAAACTGCCTGCCACGGTCAAGAACAAGAACCTGCCGGTGATCTTCGTCTGTCCCACCGGCGCCCGCGCCAACCGCGCCGTGGCCGAGGCCCGCAAGCTGGGCTACGAGAAGGCCCATTCCCTCTCGGGCGGCATGGGTGCCTGGCGCACCGCCGGCCTGCCGGTGGAAAAGGCCTGATCATTCGACCCATGGCCAAAGTCACCATCTACTCCAGCGATTTCTGCCCCTACTGCACCCGCGCCAAGGCCCTGCTGCAGGCCCGTGGCGTGACCGACTACGAAGAAATCGTGGTCGACGGCAAGCCCGAGGTGCGTGCCCGCATGACCCAGATCACCGGCCGCACCAGCGTGCCGCAGATCTTCGTCGGCGACACCCATGTGGGCGGTTGCGACGACCTGCATGCCCTGGACGGCAAGGGCGGCCTGGTGCCCCTGCTGCAGGCCTGACGCCACCGGCCGGGGACCGTCCGCCGGCTGACATAATCCACGCCGTGCCCGCTGCGGGAACACCTTCCCGGCGGGCCTTTTCTTTTTCTGAACCAGCGAGACACCACCATGGCCGAGAACCTCGACCCCGTTTTCCAGATCCAGCGCATCTACCTCAAGGAAGCCTCCCTGGAACAACCCAACTCCCCGGCCATCCTGCTGGAGCAGGAGCAGCCCTCGGTCGACATCCAGCTGGGCGTGGAAGCCTCACCGCTGGCCGAAGGCGTGTACGAAGTGGCCGTGACCGCCACCGTGCAGACCAAGATCAAGGACAAGACCGTGTTCCTGGTCGAGGCCAAGCAGGCCGGCATCTTCGAAGTCCGCAACCTGCCCGAAGAGCAGATGGGCCCGATCATGGGCATTGCCTGCCCGCAGATCGTCTACCCCTACCTGCGCAGCAACGTGGCCGACATCGTTCAGCGTGCCGGCTTCCCGCCGGTGCACCTGGCCGAGATCAACTTCCAGGCCATGTACGAGCAGCAGCAGGCGCAGCAGGCCCAGCAGGAAGGCTCGCGCATCATCACCAGCTGAGCGCACGGCGATGGACATCGCCGTCGTGGGCGCCGGTGCCTGGGGCACCGCTCTGGCCATCGGTGCGGCCCGTCATGGCCGCCGTGTCACCCTGTGGGCGCGGGATCCCCTCCAGGCCGAACGCCTGAACACCGAGCGCCAGAACCGGCGCTACCTGCCGGGCATCGACCTGCCGCCGGGACTGGTGGTGGCCAGCGGTGAACTGCCCGCAGCCGATCTGTATGTGATCGCCTCGCCCATGGCCGGCCTGCGCGGCTGGCTGCAGCGGCTGGCCGACCAGCCGGCGCCGGTGGCCTGGCTGTGCAAGGGCTTCGAGCAGGCCCGGCCCGGCGCCGATGCCCATGGCCTGCTCGGCCACGAGATTGCGGCCGACGTGGCCCCCCGGCTGGCCTGCGGCGTGCTCAGCGGTCCCAGCTTTGCCCTGGAGGTGGCGCGGGGCCAGCCCACCGCCATCGTGGCCGCCAGCGAACACGCGGCGGTGCGCGACGCCCTGGTGCAGGCCTTCCATGGCAGCACCCTGCGGGTCTATGCGAACGACGATGTGGCCGGCGTGGAAGTGGGGGGCGCGGTCAAGAACGTGCTGGCGATTGCCACCGGCCTGTGCGACGGGCTGGCACTGGGGCTGAATGCCCGAGCCGCCCTCATCACACGGGGCCTGGCGGAAATGACCCGGCTCGGCCTGGCGCTGGGCGCCCGCACCGACACCTTCATGGGCCTCTCCGGCCTGGGCGATCTGGTGCTCACCGCCACCGGCGACCTCTCGCGCAACCGCCAGGTGGGCCGCCTGCTGGCCGAAGGTCGCACGCTGGACCAGGCGGTGGAGTCGCTGGGCCATGTGGCCGAAGGCGTCTACAGCGCCCGCACCGTGGTGCAGCGCGCGGCAGCCCTGGGCGTGGACATGCCGATCAGCGCGGCGGTGGTCGCCCTGATCGAAGGCCGGCTGCAGCCGGCGCAGGCGATCGCCGAACTCATGGGCCGCGACCCGAAACCGGAATCCGCCTGAGCCGGCGGGCTCAGACCTCGAAGTTGTCGATCAGGCGGGTGCGCCCCAGGCGGGCAGCGCCCAGCACCACCAGGGCATCGCCCGGCTGCGGGGGCTGCAGGTCGGCGCGGCGGCGCACCGTCAGGTAATCGGGCTGCCAGCCGCGCGCGGCCAGACCCTCCATGGCGCGGGCTTCCAGCGCCGGCAGATGCTGCACCAGCCCGTCGGCAGCGGCCAGGGCGTCGCGGCCCAGGGCGCGCAGGGCGAGCGAGAGCTGCACCGCCTCCGCCCGCTCGGCCTCGCTCAGGTAGCCGTTGCGCGAGCTCAGCGCCAGCCCGTCGGCAGCGCGCCGGGTGGGCGCCACCACGATGTCCACCGGCAGCGCCAGCTGGTCCACCATGCGGCGGATGACCATCTGCTGCTGGTAGTCCTTCTGGCCGAAGACGGCGCTGCGCCGGCCTTTGGCCTCGGCAAAGGCGCACTGGAACAGCTTCAAGACCACGGTGCACACGCCGGTGAAGAAGCCGGGCCGGAAATGGCCCTCCAGGATGTCGGCCAGCTCGGGCGGCGGGTGCACCTTGAAGCCTTGCGGTTCGGGATACAGGTCTTTCTCGGACGGCGCGAACACCACATCGCAGCCGGCCTCGGCCAGCCGGGCGCAGTCGGCCTGCAGGGTGCGCGGGTAGGTGTCGAAGTCCTCGTGCGGCGCGAACTGCAGCCGGTTGACGAAGATGCTGGCCACGGTCACGTCACCCAGGGGTCTGGCGGTGCGCACCAGATCGATGTGGCCGTCGTGCAGGTTGCCCATGGTCGGCACCAGGGCGGGTGCGTCGTAGGGACGCAGCGCCGATCGCAGGTCGGCGATGGTGTGGACGACTTTCATGTCACCAGGCGTGCAGGCTGTCGTCGGGGAAGCTGCCGTCCTTGACCGCCTTCACATAGGCGGCCATGGCATCGCGCACCGAGGCCGCGCCTTCCATGAAGTTGCGCACGAACTTGGGGTTCTTGCCCAGGTTGATGCCCAGCATGTCGTGCATGACCAGCACCTGGCCGGCCGTGGCCTTGCCCGCACCGATGCCGATGGTGTGGCAGCTGCGCAGCTGCTGGGTGATCTCGGCCGACAGGGCCGCCGGCACCATTTCCAGCACCAGCATGGTGGCGCCGGCGTCCTGCAGTTCCAGCGCATGGCGCTTGAGCTGCAGGGCCGCTGCGTCGTCCCGGCCCTGCACCCGGTAGCCGCCCAGGGCATGCACCGTCTGCGGCGTGAGGCCCAGGTGGGCACACACCGGGATGCCGCGCTCGACCAGGAAGCGCACTGTGTCGGCGGTCCAGCCGCCGCCTTCGAGCTTGATCATGTGGGCGCCGGCGCGCACCAGTTCGGCGGCGCTGCGCAGGGCCTGTTCCTTCGATTCGTGGTAACTGCCGAAGGGCAGATCGCCGATCACCCAGGCGGTGCCCTGCACCCGGCGCAGGCCGCGCACCACGCTCTCGGTGTGGTAGCGCATGGTCTCCAGCGTCACGCCGGCGGTGCTGGAGAGCCCCTGGCACACCATGCCCAGCGAATCACCGATCAGGATGCATTCCACGCCGGCCGCATCGGCCACGGCCGCGAAGGTGGCGTCGTAGGCGGTGAGCATGGTGATCTTCTCGCCGCGCTCGCGCATTTCGTTCAGGCGCGGCAGGCTGACCGGCTTGCGCTGCGGCAGCGGAGAGGCCGCAGGCAGCGTGCCGTACGGCGTGGCCGTGGGAGCGGAGGCTGTGGGGTTGCTCATGGGGTCGACCCTCTGGGGGGTGGGGGTGTCCGAGAATGCGGGACTATAGTCCATCCGCCGGGACCCTTTCTCCCTGCCTTTTCCCTCTGAACATCCCCCCGTTTCCGGCCTTCATGAAACACCTCTCCGAATACACCCGCGAGGACCTCGACGCCCTGGCCCGCCAGGACGTGGCGCGCGCCCTGGCGGAAGACGTGGGCAGCGGCGACCTGACCGCCGCCCTGGTCGATCCGGCGCGCCGCGCCACCGCCCGCATCCTGGCCCGCGAGTCGGCCGTCATCTGTGGCGCCCCCTGGGTGGAGGCCGCGCTGCGTGCCCTGGACCCCACTGCCACCTGGCAGTGGCAGGTCGGCGAGGGCCAGCGTTGCCAGGCCGACCAGGTGGTGCTGACCATCGAAGGTCAGGCCCGTGCGCTGCTGAGCGCCGAGCGCACCGCACTCAATTTCCTGCAGCTGCTCAGCGGCGTGGCCACCGAGACCGCCCGCTATGTGGCTGCCGTGGCGGGCACGCGGGCCGCCATCGTCGACACCCGCAAGACCGTGCCCGGCCTGCGCCTGGCCCAGAAGTACGCCGTGACCTGCGGCGGCGGGGTGAACCACCGCATCGGCCTGTTCGATGCGGTGCTCATCAAGGAAAACCACATCGCCGCCGCCGGTGGCGTGGCGCCGGTGCTGCAACGGGTGCGCGAGACCGCGCCGGCCGCGCGCTTCGTGGAGATCGAGGTCGAGACCCTGGCCCAGCTCGACGAGGCCCTGGCCTGCGGCGCCACCATGGTGCTGCTGGACAACATGGACCTGCCCACGCTGCACGAGGCGGTGCGCCGCAACGCCGGCCGCGCCATCCTGGAGATATCGGGTGGCGTGAACTTCGGCACCGTGCGCGCCCTTGCAGAAACCGGGGTGGACCGCATCTCCATCGGGGCGCTGACCAAGGACGTGCGGGCCATCGACTTTTCCATGCGAATGGGCTGAGCAGCGGCAGAACCGGAGATCCGACTTGAGCAACGAATCCATCATCGATGTCGAATACGAACAGCCGGCCTGCCCCACGCAGCACGCCTGGGCCCGCGTGCCGGTGGAACCCGGCCCGAAGCAGCGGGCCGAACTGAAGGACCGCATCCGCCGCCTGCTGCGCGAGCGCAACGCGGTCATGGTGTCGCACTACTACGTGCATCCCGACCTGCAGGACCTGGCCATCGAGACCGGCGGCATCGTCAGCGACTCGCTGGAGATGGCCCGCTTCGGCCGTGACCATGCCGCCACCACGCTGGTGGTGTCGGGCGTGCGCTTCATGGGCGAGACCGCCAAGATCCTGTCGCCCGAAAAGACGGTGCTCATGCCCGACCTGGACGCCAACTGCTCGCTCGACCTGGGCTGCCCCATCGACGAATTCAGCGCCTTCTGCGACCAGCACCCCGACCGCACCGTGGTCGTCTATGCCAACACCAGCGCGGCCGTGAAGGCCCGTTCCGACTGGCTGGTGACCAGCAGCTGTGCGCTGGACATCGTGCGCGCACTCAAGGACAAGGGACACAAGATCCTGTGGGCACCCGACAAGCACCTGGGCAGCTACATCCAGCGCGAGACCGGGGCCGACATGCTGATGTGGAACGGCTCGTGCATCGTGCACGACGAGTTCAAGGCCACCGAGCTGGCGCTGCTCAAGCAGGAACACCCCGATGCCAAGGTGCTGGTGCACCCGGAAAGCCCGGCCGACGTGGTGGCCCTGGCCGACGCGGTGGGTTCCACCTCCGCCATCCTCAAGGCCGCGCGTGAACTGGACGCCCCCAGCTACATCGTGGCCACCGACAAGGGCATGCTGCACATGCTGCGCCAGCAGAACCCGGGCAAGCGGTTCATCGAGGCACCCACGGCGGGCAACAGTGCCACCTGCAAGAGCTGCGCCCATTGCCCCTGGATGGCCATGAACGGCCTGGCCGGTGTGGCCCGCGTGCTGGAGACCGGCGCCAACGCCATCGAGGTCGATCCGGCCATCATCCCGCGCGCCCGCCTGCCCATCGACCGGATGCTGGCCTTCACCGCCGCCCACAAGGCCGGTCACGATGCCGGGGCCCTGGTGCCCGACATCGGCGCGGCGTGAGCCGGGCCGCACCGTCCGCCTGCATCGACTTTGCCGCCACCGGCCTGCCGGACCAGCCGGCGCTGCGCCGGACGTTCGGCGCGCCGCTGCGCGTGCTGCAGGCGAACGCGCTGCATGAGGTCCGCGGCGTGCTGGAGGCGGCCGAGGCCGCTTAGCTGGCCGGGCACTGGTGCGTGGGTTTCCTGGCCTACGAGGCGGCGGCCGCCTTCGATGCGGCGCTGCCGGCCCATCCGCCGCAGCCCGGTCTGCCGCTGGCCTGGTGGGCGGTGTACCCCAGTCAGTCAACGGCCGACCGCACTGAACCCATCGAACCCGCCGACCCCGACGCCGTGAGCGCCACCTGGACCGAGGGCTTGTCGCGTCCGCGGTTCGATGCCGATCTGGCTGCGCTGCACCAGGCCATTGCCGACGGGGAGGTCTACCAGGTCAACCACACCACGCTGCTGCACGGAGCCCTGCAGACCGGTCGGGCCTGGGACCTGTGGGCGGCGCTGCGCCGCGAACAACCCGGTGGCTTCGGTGCCTGGATCGACGGCGGCGACTGGCAGGTGCTCAGCGCCTCGCCCGAGCTGTTCTTCGACTGGAACCGCCGCCAGCTGCTGATGCGCCCCATGAAGGGCACGGCCGCCCGGGGTGCCGACGCCGATGCCGACGCCGCATCGGCCGCCGCGTTGCGAGCCTCGCCCAAGGAGCGGGCCGAAAACGTGATGATCGTCGACCTGGTGCGCAACGATGTGTCACACGTGGCCGAGCCGCATTCGGTGCGGGTGCCCCGCCTGTTCCACCTGGAGCCGCTGCCCACGGTGTGGCAGATGACCTCCGACGTGCAGGCCACCACCCGCTCAGGCACCGGGTTGTGGCAGGTGATGCAGGCGCTGTTTCCGTGCGGGTCCATCACCGGGGCACCCAAGCGGCAGGCCATGCACCACATCCGGCAGCGCGAACCGGCGGCTCGTGGTGTGTACTGCGGTGCCATCGGCGTGCTGCGGCCCGGGGGCGGCGCCACCTTCAATGTGGCCATCCGCACCGTGCTGGCCCGCGGCATGCCCGGGGGCACGGTGCTGCAGGCCGGCGTGGGCAGCGGCATCACCGGGGACGCACAGCCCGATGCCGAGTGGCTTGAGTGGCAGCACAAGCGCCGCTTCATCGAACGCGCCAGCCAGCCCTTCGAGCTGCTGGAAACACTGGCCCTGCAGGACGGCGTGCTGCGCCACCGGGCTGCCCACCTGGCACGGATGGCCAGTGCGGCGCGGCATTTCGGCTTTGCCTGGCAGCCGTCCGATGTGGAGGCCTGCCTAGCTGCGCTGGCCGCCGCGCAGGCGCAGGGCCTGTGGCGGGTGCGCCTGACGCTCGGCCGCGACGGCCGACCGCAGGCCACGGCGGTGGCCATGCCGGCCACGCCGGCCGAGGTGCTGCTGGTGCTGGACGACCGACCACTGGCGGAAGCCCACGGCGAGTTCGTGCGCTTCAAGACCACCCGCCGGGCCCACTACGACGCCGCTGCCGCACGCCACCCCGGTGCCTTTGACGTGCTGCTGTGGAACGAGGCCGGTGAACTCACCGAATGCACCCGGGCCAACATCGCCCTGTGCATCGATGGCCGGTGGCTCACGCCGCCCCCGGGCAGCGGCCTGCTGGGCGGGGTGGGCCGGGCCGTGGCCCTGGCCGAGGGCAGGGTGCGCGAGGCGGTGCTGACCCTGGCCGACCTGGACCGCGCCAGCGCGGTGGCCTGCTTCAACAGCCTGCGCGGCTGGATGCCGGCGCGGCTTCAGCGGGCCGGCGGCACCAGGATGGTGGGCCTGGCCTCGGGCAGCAGGTCCGGGTAGTCCAGGCTGTAGTGCAGGCCGCGGCTTTCATGCCGCAGCAGGGCCGACATGACGATCAGGTCGGCCACCTGCACCAGGTTGCGCAGCTCCAGCAGGTCGCGGGTGACGTGGAAGCTGGCATAGAACTCATGGATCTCGCGCTGCAGCAGGGTGATGCGGTGGGCCGCCCGCTCCAGCCGCTTGTTGGTGCGCACGATGCCCACGTAGTCCCACATGAAGCGGCGCAGCTCGTCCCAGTTGTGCGAGATGACCACCATCTCGTCGGCATCGGTCACGCGGCTGTCGTCCCACAGCGGCAGGGCCGGGGGCAGCGGCGCGGGCGCCTGGCGGATGGCGGCCACGGCGGCCTGGGCGAACACCATGCATTCCACCAGCGAGTTGCTGGCCAGCCGGTTGGCGCCGTGCAGGCCGGTGCAGGTGGTCTCGCCCACGGCGTACAGGCCGGCCACCTCGGTGCGGCCGTTGAGGTCGGTGACCACGCCGCCGCAGGTGTAGTGGGCCGCCGGCACCACCGGGATCGGTTCGCGGGTGATGTCGATGCCCAGCTCGGCGCAGCGCGCCAGGATGTTGGGGAAATGCTCGCGCAGAAACTCGGGGCTCTGGTGCGAGATGTCCAGGTGCACACAGTCCAGGCCGTGCTTCTTCATCTCGAAGTCGATGGCGCGGGCCACCACGTCGCGCGGGGCCAGCTCGGCGCGCGGGTCGTGGTCGGGCATGAAGCGGTGGCCGCCCAGGTGCGGGGGCAGCTTGAGCAGACCGCCCTCGCCGCGCACGGCTTCGGTGATCAGGAAGCTCTTGGCGTGCGGGTGGTACAGGCAGGTCGGGTGGAACTGGATGAACTCCATGTTGCCGACCTGGCAACCCGCGCGCCAGCCCGCGGCGATGCCGTCGCCGGTGGCGGTGTCGGGGTTGGTGGTGTAGAGGTAGACCTTGCCGGCGCCGCCGGTGGCCAGCACCGTGTGGCCGGCCTCGAAGGTCATGACCTCGTCTTCCTCGGTGTCCAGCACATAGGCACCGAAGCAGCGCCGCTCGCCAGGGGTGCCGGAGGCACCGGGCAATTGCCGGTCGGTGATCAGGTCGACCAGCATGTGGTGCTCGAACACCGTCACGTTGGGCGTGCGGCGCACCCGCTCCACCAGCGTGGCCTGCACGGCCGCACCGGTGGCGTCGGCCGCGTGCACGATGCGCCGGTGGCTGTGGCCGCCCTCGCGGGTGAGGTGCAGTTCGCCGTGTTCGGTGGTGAAGGGCACGCCCAGGTCCTGCAGCCAGCTGATGGCCGCCGGAGCGTTCTCCACCGTGAACTGGGTGGCCTCCAGGTCGCACAGGCCGGCGCCGGCCACCAGGGTGTCGTCCACGTGCGAGGCATAGCTGTCGCCCTCGGCCAGCACGGCGGCGATGCCGCCCTGGGCCCAGTTGCTGGAGCCGTCCAGCAGGGCGCGCTTGGTGATCACCGCCACGCGGTGGGTCGGGGCCAGGTGCAGCGCGGCGGTCAGGCCGGCCAGCCCGCTGCCGATGATGAGGACGTCGAAGCGGTGGATGTCGGTCATGGAATGGGTGGGTGGCTAGCTGGGCGAATACGCCAGCCGCACATAGATGGGGGCGAAGGCTTCCGCCTGGGTGAGCTCGATCAGGGTTTCCTTGGCCAGTTCCAGCATGGCGATGAAGGTCACCACCAGCACCGGCGTGCCCCGGCTCACGTCGAACAGCTCGCCGAATTCCACGAAGCGTCGGCCCTGCAGCTGGCGCAGCACGATGCTCATGTGCTCGCGCACCGAGAGTTCCTCGCGGCTGATGCGGTGGTGCTGCACCAGCTTCGCACGGCGCAGGATGTCGCGCCAGGCCGACTGCAGATCGACCGCATGCACATCGGGGAAACGCGGCACCAGCGCCTGCTCCACATAGACGGCGGCGCGCAGGAAGTCGCGCCCGTACTGCGGCACCTCGGCCAGCCGGTGGGCCGCGAGCTTCATCTGTTCGTATTCGAGCAGGCGGCGCACCAGTTCGGCCCGGGGGTCTTCGGCTTCCTCGCCCTCGGCCACCTTCTTGGGCGGCAGCAGCATGCGGCTCTTGATCTCGATCAGCATGGCCGCCATCAGCAGGTACTCGGCGGCCAGTTCCAGGTTGCCGGCCCGGATCTCCTCCACATAGGCCAGGTACTGGCGGGTGACCGCCGCCATGGGGATGTCGAGGATGTTGAAGTTCTGCTTGCGGATCAGGTAGAGCAGCAGGTCCAGCGGGCCCTCGAAGGCCTCCAGGAAGACCCGCAGCGCGTCCGGCGGTATGTAGAGGTCCTGCGGCAGCTTGAACAGCGGCTCGCCGTACAGGCGGGCCAGCGCCACGTGGTCCACCACCGTGGGCATCACCTCGTCGATGCCGGCGGGTGCCTCGTCGAGCGAGGGGACCTCGGGGCTGCTCATGGGCGGGGCATCACTTCAGACCGGATTCGGTCTGGTAGACGTAGGGCTTCTGGGCCACGCGGGCGGCCTGGGCCTGGGCAGCGAACTCGGGGTCGACGGCGCGGTCCCACAGCAGGGCGCGACCCTGACGCTGCTCCTGTTCCAGCGACGGCTTCTGTGCCTTGAGCTGGTCGATGAACTGGGTGGCGTCGGACTGGTAGTCGGGGCGGCGGAAGAACGGCATGGTGGACGACGACAGGGCGGAAACCCCGGATTTTAAGCCGGGGGGTCTGTACGTCCGGTCACAGTGCCCTGTACCCCCCGCCGTACACTGGCCGTTCTTTCGCATGGGAGTCGCTGCAATGAACCAAAAGACCGGCTGGCTGGCCACCGTGGCCCGGGTGGCCCGCAACGCCGTGGCCGTGCTGGGGGCGGTGGGGCTGGTGGGGGCCTGTGACCTCAAGAACATCGCCGAGCTGGAGCCGGGTGTCTCGACCGAGGCCGACGTGAAGGAAAAATTCGGTCCGCCCGAGGCGGTGTGGGACGGGGAGGACGGCGCCCAGGTGTACGAGTACAACCGCCAGCCCGAGGGCGTGGTGAACTACATGATCACCATCGGCCCGGACGGCAAGCTGGTGGGCATTGCCCAGGTGCTGACCGAGGCCAACTTCGACCGGGTCCAGCCCGGCATGCCCATGGAGCAGGTGCGCCGCATGCTGGGCAAGCCGCGCAAGGTGACCACCTATGCGCTCAAGAAGGAAACCCACTACGACTGGCGCTACCAGCCGCAGAGCTCGACCGAGATGTGGATCTTCAGTGCCGTGTTCAACGCCGACATGCGGGTGGTCAACACGCTGCGCACGCCGGACCCGGACATCCAGAACCGGCGCTGAGGCGCAGCCCGGCGCGTCAGCCGGGGCGCTGGCCATCCGGCCCCTGGCGCAGCTCCCTGATGTAGTCCAGCATCATGCCGCCCGGAGCCAGCCGGATGCCGGGCAGGTCGCCCGCGGTGGGGTGGACCGTCCACAGACCTGGCGTCATGTGCCGCTCCAGCAGGTGCCGGCATTCACCGTGCAGCTGCTCGATCTCGCGGCTGGAGGTCGGGATCGGGCCCCGCAGCGCCCAACCGATGTCAGGGTGGTTCCAGGGCAGCGACTGGCCCCGTGCTTCGCACAGACTGGCCAGCAGCCGGGCCGCCCGGGACTGCTTCTCTGCCGGGGGCAGGCCGTGCAGCCATCGCTGGAGTTCGGCCACGGGTCCGGGGAGTCTTTCGTTGCTGGGCTTGGCCTCGATCGGGGCCATGCACACGGAGACGAGACAGTTCTGTACGTAGGTGGTGGGGGACATGGGCGGATTCGCGTTGTGAAGGACAACGCTCCGTAACCGTCCGCCCCCGTCAGTTCACGCGCATGCCCGGCTGTGCCCCGGGCCACGGCCGCAGCACGAAGATGCCAGGCTGGGCCTTTTCGTCGGCGTGGCTGGCGGCCAGCACCATGCCTTCGCTCACGCCGAACTTCATCTTGCGCGGTGCCAGGTTGGCCACCATCACCGTCATCTGGCCGATCAGGTCTTCGGGCTTGTACATGCTGGCGATGCCGCTGAACACGTTGCGGTGCCGGCCTTCGCCCACATCCAGCGTCAGGCGCAGCAGCTTGGTCGAGCCTTCCACGGCTTCGCAGTTCACGATCTGTGCGATGCGCAGGTCGACCTTGGTGAAGTCGTCGATGGTGATGGTGTCGGCCACCGCCTCGCCGCCGGGCAGCGGCGCCGCCTCGACCGGGGCCGGCGGCGGCTCGAACAGCGCATCGAGCTGTTTCGGGTCGACGCGCTGCATCAGGTGCTGGTAGGGCTGGATGCTGGCCACCAGCGACGCATTGTGCCAGCTGGCCATGTCGGCGCCGGTCAGGGCCTGCACGCGGGATGCGATGTCGGGCAGCACCGGTGCCAGGTAACGGGCCAACGTGGTGAAGGCGTTCACCAGCACCGAACACACCTGCTGCAGGCGCGGGTCGTTGGCCGGGTCCTTGGCCAGGTCCCAGGGTTTGTGCTGGTCCACATAGGCGTTGACCCGGTCGGCCAGGGCCATGATCTCGCGCATGGCGCGGCCGTATTCGCGGCCGTCGTAGTGGGCGGCGATGCCTGCGCTCGCGGTGCGGATGTCGGCCAGCAGGGCAGTGCCCTGGTCGTCGAAGGTCTGGGTGAGCTGGCCGCCGAAGCGCTTGGTCAGGAAGCCGGCCGAGCGCGAGACGATGTTGACGAACTTGCCGATCAGGTCGCTGTTGACCCGCAGCATGAAGTCCTCGCGGTTGAAGTCGACGTCCTCGTTGCGGGCCGACAGCTTGGCCGCCAGGTAGTAGCGCAGCCATTCGGGGTTCATGCCGAGCTGCAGGTACTTGAGCGGGTCCAGGCCGGTGCCCCGGCTCTTGCTCATCTTCTCGCCGTTGTTGATGGTGAGGAAGCCGTGCACGAACACCGCGTTGGGCGTCTTGCGGCCGCTGAAGTGCAGCATGGCCGGCCAGAACAGCGTGTGGAAGGTGATGATGTCCTTGCCGATGAAGTGGAACTGCTCGGTGGTCGGATCGGCCATGAAGGCTTCAAAGTCGCGACCGGTCTTGTCGAACAGGTTCTTCAGCGACGCCAGGTAGCCGATGGGGGCGTCCAGCCACACATAGAAGTACTTGCCCGGTGCATCTGGAATCTCGATGCCGAAGTAAGGCGCGTCGCGGCTGATGTCCCAGTCGCCCAGCTTGGTCTTGCCCGATTCATCAGGCTCGATCCACTCGCTGATCTTGTTCAGCACCTCGGGCTGTACCGCGCCGCTTTGCGTCCACTGGTCGAGAAATTCGAGGCAGCGCGGGTCGGAGAGCTTGAAGAAAAAGTGTTCCGAGTTCCGCAGCTCCGGCTTCGCGCCAGAGAGCGCGGAGTACGGCTTGATCAGGTCGGTCGGGCTGTAGACCTTGCCGCAGACCTCGCAGTTGTCACCGTACTGGTCCTTGGCATGGCAGTTGGGGCACTCGCCCTTGATGAACCGGTCAGGCAGGAACATGTTCTTCTCGGGGTCGAAGAACTGCTCGATCGTGCGCGTTTCGATCAGGCCATTGGCCTTGAGCGCGCGGTACACGTCTTGCGCCAGCGCGTGGTTTTCCGGCGCGTCGGTGCTGTGCCAGTTGTCGAAACCGATGTGAAAGCCATCCAGATAGGGCTTGCGGCCGGCAGCGATGTCCGCCACGAACTGCTGCGGCGTCTTGCCGGCCTTGTCGGCGGCGATCATGATCGGCGCGCCGTGCGCGTCGTCGGCGCAGACAAAGCTCACCTCGTGCCCCTGCATGCGCTGGAACCGCACCCAGATGTCGGCCTGGATGTATTCCATGATGTGGCCGATGTGGAAGTGGCCGTTGGCGTAGGGCAGGGCGGTGGTGACGAACAGTCGGCGCTGGCTCATGGCGGGTGCGATCCAAAAGGGGAACCCGTGATTTTAGGCCGGGGGATGTCCGCACGAGGACTGTGTGAATCCCGTCGCCCGGGCCGGGGCGGTAGACTCTCGGCCGCGTTCGATACCCTGCCCCCTTAGTCAGCCCCCCATTTCACATTCCCCGGAGACACTTTTCCATGGCCGTCGATCAACAGGCGCTGCTGTCCGCATTGCAAGCCGTCCAGGACCCGAACACCGGGCGCGATTTCGTCTCCACCAAGGCGCTGAAGAACCTGCAGCTGCAGGATGGCGACGTCTCCTTCGACATCGAGCTGGGCTACCCGGCCAAGAGCCAGATGCCCGCCCTGCGCAAGGCCCTGATCGCCGCCGCCAAGGGCGTGGCCGGCGTGGAGAACGTGTCGGTCAACATCACCACCAAGGTGATTGCCCATGCGGTGCAGCGCGGCGTGCAGCTCATGCCCAACGTGAAGAACATCGTGGCCGTGGCGTCCGGCAAGGGCGGCGTGGGCAAGAGCACCACGGCGGTGAACCTGGCCCTGGCCCTGGCCGCCGAAGGCGCCAAGGTCGGCATCCTGGACGCCGACATCTACGGCCCCAGCCAGCCCATGATGCTGGGCGTGGAAGGCCGGCCCGAGAGCGCCGACGGCCAGACCATGGAGCCGCTGGAGAACTACGGCATCCAGGTCATCTCCATCGGCTTCCTGATCGACCGCGACGAGGCCATGATCTGGCGCGGCCCCATGGCCACCCAGGCGCTGGAGCAGCTGCTGCGCCAGACCAACTGGAAGGACCTGGACTACCTCATCGTCGACATGCCCCCGGGCACCGGCGACATCCAGCTCACCCTGTCCCAGCGCGTGCCGCTGACCGGTGCGGTCATCGTCACCACGCCGCAGGACATCGCCCTGCTCGACGCCCGCAAGGGCATCAAGATGTTCGAGAAGGTGGGCGTGCCCATTCTGGGCATCGTGGAGAACATGGCGGTGCACGTGTGCGAGAAGTGCGGCCATGTGGAGCACATCTTCGGTGCCGACGGCGGCAAGAACATGGCGGCCGAGTACGGCATGGACTACCTGGGCGCCCTGCCGCTGAACATGAGCATCCGGGTGCAGGCCGACAGCGGCATGCCCACCGTGGTGGCCGATCCCGAGGGCGAGATCGCCGGCCTGTACAAGGGCGTGGCGCGTCAGGTGGCCATCAAGATCGCGGCCAAGGCCAAGGACTTCTCGTCCAAGTTCCCCAGCATCAAGATCTCCAAGGACACCTGATCGGGCGCGGGGCCTGCGGCCCCGCCGGTACCGTCAGGCCGCCTGCTCGCGCTCGCGCAACCGGAAGCGCTGGATCTTGCCGGTGGCCGTCTTGGGCAGGTCCGGCAGGAACTCGATGAAGCGCGGGTACTTGTAGGGCGCCAGCTTCTCCTTCACGAAGGCCTGCAGCTCGGCTTCGGTGGCCTGCTGGCCGGCCTTGAGCACCACGAAGGCCTTGGTCTTGGTCAGGCCGTCGGCGTCCACCTTGCCGATCACCGCCGCTTCCAGCACCGCCGGGTGCTGCACCAGCGTGCCCTCGACCTCGAACGGGCTCACATAGATGCCGCTGACCTTGAGCATGTCGTCGTTGCGGCCGGCGTAGGTGTAGCTGCCGTCGGCGTTGCGCACGTACTTGTCGCCGCTCTTGGTCCAGCCGCCCTGGAAGGTGTCGCGCGACTTGGCGCGGTTGTTCCAGTACATGAGGGCCGCACTGGGCCCCTGGATGTAGAGGTCGCCGATCTCGCTGGAGCCGTCGGCGGTCTGGCCCACCGGCTGGCCGTCCTCGCCGCGCAGCTCCAGGGTGTAGCCCGGCACCGGGAAGCCGGTGGTGCCGTAGCGCACCTGGCCCGGGATGTTGGAGAGGAAGATGTGCAGCATCTCGGTGGAGCCGATGCCGTCGATGATCTCCACCCCGAAATGGCGGGTCCAGCGCTCGCCGATGTCCTGCGGCAGCGCCTCGCCGGCCGACGAACACAGGCGCAGCGCCACGGCCGAACGCGGCGGCAGGTCGGGGCTGGCGAGCATGCCGCCATAGCCGGTGGGTGCGCCGCAGAAGATGGTGGGCTTCTGCTCGGTGAAGCGCTTGAAGACCGCCTGTGGTGTGGCCCGTTCGGCCATCAGCACCACGGTGGCGCCCACGCTCAGCGGGAAGGACAGGGCGTTGCCCAGACCGTAGGCAAAGAACAGCTTGGCGGCCGAGAACACCACGTCGGATTCGTTCACGCCCAGCACGGCGCGGCCGTACAGCTCGGCGGTCCAGTACAGGTTGGCCTGGGTGTGCACCGTGCCCTTGGGCGCGCCGGTGGAGCCGCTGGAATACAGCCAGAAGGCCGGCTCCTCCCCATGGGTGTCGACGGCTTCGGCCGGCGCGCTGCGGGCCACCAGGGCGGCAAAGTCGTGTGCACCGGCGGGCAGCCCGGTGCCGCGCGAGACGATCAGGTGGGCCACGCCCGGCCCCTCGGCCAGGGCGGTCTGCAACGTGGGCAGCAGGGCGCCCGAGACGATGGCCGCCTGCGCCCGGCTGTCGGCCAGCATGTAGGCGTAGTCCTTGGCGGTCAGCAGGGTGTTGACCGCCACCGGCACCACGCCGGCGTGCAGGCAGCCCAGGAAGGCCACCACCCAGTCGCTGCTGTCGTGCGCCAGCAGCAGCACGCGTTCCTCGCGCCGCAGGCCGAGGCTGGCCAGTCCGCCGGCGAAGCGCCGCACCTGGTCGGCCAGCTGGCCGTAGGTGAGGCTTCCCTGGTCGTCGATGAGGGCGGTCTTGCCGGCACGGCCGGCGTTCTGTTCGATCAGGTGACGCGCAAAGTTGAAGCGGGTCGGCGGCGCGGTGACGGGGGTGGCGCTCATGGTGGTGTCTCCTCAGGGCTGGAAAGCGTGGCCGCTGGTGGCCAGGGCGTCAAGGGCATCGAGTGCGGCGGTGCTGGCCTGCACCGCGCTGCGGCGGTGGTAGAAGCCCAGGGCGCGCAGGCCGCCCAGTTCTTCACCGCCGCCGGCGCGGCCGGGGCCTCCGTGCAGGGATTGCGGCATCACGTTGCCGTGGCCGGTGTGCAGGCTGGCCACATCGGGCGAGACGGCATGCACCCGGCCATGCAGCGGTGCCAGGGCGAGCGCGGCGCGGGCCACGAAGGCCGGGTCGGCGCTGTAGACCGAGCACACCAGCGAGCCTTCGCCACGGGCGATCAGCTCCAGGGCCTGGGCTTCATCGTCGTAGGCCATGAGCGTGGCCACCGGGCCGAACACCTCCACCCGGTGCAGCACGTCCGCACGGGACGGCTCGGTGCAGCCCAGCAGCGTGGGGGCCACGCAGGCGGCCACCGCCGGATCGGCATCCACCAGCGGGACGCTGCTGCCGTCGAACAGCACGCCGGCCTCGGTCTTGAGCTGCGCCAGACCGGCGCGCACGTTGTCGGCCTGTTCGCGGCTGACCAGCGAGCCCATGCGCACCGACCCATGCCGCGGGTTGCCCACCGTCACCCTGGCCAGCTGGGCGCCGATGGCCTGTGCGGTGGCATCGAACAGCTCGCGCGGCACGAAGATGCGGCGGATGGCGGTGCACTTCTGGCCGCTCTTGACCGTCATTTCCCGCACCACTTCCTTCACCAGCAGGCCGAAGGCCTCGCTGCCTTCGGTGGCGGCGGGGTCGAGCAGGGCGCTGTTGAGGCTGTCGGCCTCGATGTTGCAGCGCACCGAGCGCTCGGCCACGGCCGGGTGGCTGCGGATGATGCGGGCGGTGTCGGCCGAGCCGGTGAAGGACACCACGTCGAAGGGCTGCAGGCAGTCCATCAGGCCGGCGGACGAGCCGCACACCACCGACAGTGCGCCGGGCGGCAGCACGCCGGCGTCCACCACGTCCTGCACCATGCGCTGGGTCAGCCAGGCGGTGGCGGTCGCCGGCTTCACGATCACCGGAACGCCGGAGAGCAGGGCCGGGGCGGCCTTCTCCCACAGGCCCCAGCTCGGGAAATTGAAGGCATTGATGAACAGCGCCACGCCGGGGGTGGGGGTGAGGATGTGCTGGCTCTGGAACAGCGGGTCCTTGCCCATGCGGATGCGGTCCCCATCGCGCAGGCAGCGGGCATCGCCCAGGCGCTCGCCCTGGCGGGCGTAGGTGGACAGGGTGAAGATGCCGCCATCGATGTCCACCGCCGAATCGCGGGTGACGGTGCCCGAGTTGGCGGTGGCGATGGCGTAGTAGTCGTCCTTGCGGGCCTGCAGCACGTCGACCACGGCACCCAGCAGGGCGGCCCGCTCGCGGTAGCTCAGTGCGCGCAGGGCGCGGCCGCCCTGTTCGCGGGCGAAGGCAAACGCCGCCGGCAGGTTCAGGCCGGCGCTGCTCACCCGGGCCAGTTCGGTGCCCAGCACCGGGTCGAACAGCGGCAGGCCGGGGCCGGTGCCGGTCTGCCAGCGGCCCTCCACGAAGTTGGGCAGCAGGGGGGCGGGAGGGGTCGTGGACGGCATGGATCGCTTCAAAAAAAGGCGGCAGGCTGGCCGCAGGGACGGGAATGGCGCTATAACTGCACTATCTTGCAGCTTGGCTAATGTGCATTAAAGTGCATGTTTTGTCGAGCGTCCCGCCGTTCCTTGTTCCACAGGGTTTTCCCGAAGCACCTGTCCCCACCCATGGACTCCCCCTCCGCCACCCCCACCGACACCCCGCCTGCGCCGGCCGCCGGCGAGGAGGCCCGCCACCCCTTCCTGGTGGCCCTGGGCGAGCGGGTGCGCACCCTGCGCTCCCGCCGGGGCATGACCCGCAAGGCGGTGGCGCTGGCGGCCGATGTCTCCGAACGCCACCTGGCCAACCTGGAATACGGCACCGGCAATGCGTCCATCCTGGTGCTGCTGCAGGTGGCCGACGCCCTGCAGTGCTCGGTCGCCGAACTCATCGGTGATGTGAGCACCAGCTCGCCGGAATGGCTCCTGATCCGCGAGCTGCTGGCCGGTCAGGACGAGGCCGCCCTGCGGCGTGCGCGGGTGGCCATCACCGGTGCGCTGGGCGGAGCCGACAGCACCGAGGCCGGCCGGCGCACCCGCATCGCACTCATCGGTCTGCGCGGCGCCGGCAAGTCCACGCTGGGCCAGCGCCTGGCCGACGACCTGGGCTTCGCCTTCATCGAGCTCAGCCGCGAGATCGAGAAGTTCGCGGGCTGCAGCATCGAGGAGATCCACGCGCTGTATGGCACACCGGCCTACCGGCGCTACGAGCGGCGTGCCCTGGAAGAGGCCATCCAGATCTACCCCGAGGTGGTCATTGCCACGCCTGGTGGCCTGGTGTCGGACGCGGCCAACTTCAACCTGCTGCTGTCTCACTGCACCACGGTGTGGCTGCAGGCTGACCCGTCCGACCACATGGGTCGGGTGGCCGCCCAGGGCGACATGCGCCCCATGGCCGCCAGCCGCGAGGCCATGGAAGACCTCAAGCGCATTCTGGCCGGCCGCTCGGCCTTCTATTCCAAGGCGGAGCTGCACTTCAACACCAGCGACTACAGCCTGCCGCAGGCGCATGAAGCGCTGGCCGAGCAGGTCAGGGCCTTGATCGGGCTCTGAATCAGCAAATTTGAGAACATGCACAAAAGTGCATTGACAGGAAAAATTGCCTGCACTATTATTCAGGTCATGCGCTGCCCTCTGACCTGAGATGGTCCATCGGGCGGCTTCATCCGCCCGAGGAGACCCTCATGAACGCACCCGACCGCATCCCCACCCCGGTGGACTACCGCACCGACCCGTCCCAGTACCGCCACTGGAAGCTCAGCTTCGACGGTGCGGTCGCCACGCTGGCGGCCGACTTCGCCGAAGACGGCGGCATCCGCCCCGGCTACAAGCTCAAGCTCAACAGCTACGACCTGGGCGTGGACATCGAGCTGCACGATGCGCTCAACCGCATCCGCTTCGAACACCCCGAGGTGCGCACCGTGGTGGTCACCAGCCTGAAGGACCGTGTGTTCTGCTCGGGCGCCAACATCTTCATGCTGGGCCTCTCCAGCCACGCCTGGAAGGTGAACTTCTGCAAGTTCACCAACGAGACCCGCAACGGCATCGAGGATTCGTCGAAGCACAACGGCCTGAAGTTCGTCGCCGCCCTGAACGGCGCCTGCGCCGGCGGCGGTTACGAGCTGGCCCTGGCCTGCGACGAGATCGTCCTGATCGACGACCGCAGCAGCGCGGTCAGCCTGCCCGAAGTCCCGCTCCTGGGCGTGCTGCCCGGCACCGGCGGCCTGACCCGCGTGACCGACAAGCGCCATGTGCGCCACGACCTGGCCGACATCTTCTGCACCACCAGCGAAGGCGTGCGAGGCAAGAAGGCGCTCGACTGGCGCCTGGTCGATTCGATCGCCAAGCCGCAGCAGTTCGCCGCCCATGTGCGTGAGCGCGCCGAAGCCCTGGCCGCCCAGAGCAACCGCCCGGCCGGTGCGAAGGGCGTGAGCCTGCCCCGGGTGGAGCGCACCGACACCGCAGACGGCATCGCCTACCGGTGGGTCAACGTGGCCATCGACCGCAGCAAGCGCACCGCCACCCTGACCATCAAGGCCCCCACCGGCGCCCAGCCGACGGATGCGGCCGGCATCGAGGCCCAGGGCGCCGCCTGGTGGCCGCTGCAGATGACCCGCGAGCTCGACGACGCCATCCTCAATCTGCGCACCAACGAGCTCGACATCGGCACCTGGCTGCTCAAGACCGAAGGCGATGCCGCCGCGGTGCTGGCGGCCGACGCCCTGCTGCTGGCCCACCAGGACCACTGGCTGGCCCGCGAGGTGCTGGGCCTGATGCGCCGCACCTTTGCCCGTCTGGACGTGTCCTCGCGCAGCCTGTTTGCGCTGGTGGACGAAGGCTCGTGCTTTGCCGGCAGCCTGGCCGAACTGGCCTTCTGCGCCGACCGCGCCTACATGCTGGCCCTGCCCGACAGCCCCGAGACCGCCCCCCGCATCACCCTGGGCGAGATGAACCTGGGCCAGCTGCCCATGGTCAATGGCCAGTCGCGCCTGCAGCGCCGTTTCTACGAAGAGACCGAGCCGATGGAGGCCGTGCGCCGCGCCGTGGGTCAGCCGCTGGACGCCGACGCCGCCCTGGCCCTGGGCCTGATCACCTCGGCACCCGACGACATCGACTGGGCCGACGAGGTCCGCATGGCCATCGAGGAACGCGCCGCCATGTCGCCCGACGCCCTGACCGGCCTGGAAGCCAACCTGCGCTTCGCCCAGAAGGAGAACATGCTCACCCGCATCTTCGGCCGCCTGACCGCCTGGCAGAACTGGATCTTCATCCGCCCCAACGCTGTGGGCGAAAAAGGCGCGCTCAAGGTCTACGGCAAAGGCGACAAGGCCGCTTTTGATTTCAACCGCGTGTAAAACCGTTTCTGTCCGACCCCCCAACTGGAGACCGTGATGTCCGCCATCGATTACAGCGACAAGATCCCCAACAACGTCAATCTGTCCGAAGACCGCACGCTGCAGCGTGCCCTGGAGCACTGGCAGCCCAATTACCTGGACTGGTGGAAGGACATGGGCCCCGAGGGCTCGCAGGGTTTCGACGTCTACCTGCGCACCGCGGTCAGCGTGGACCCGCAGGGCTGGGCCCAGTTCGGCCATGTGAAGATGCCCGACTACCGCTGGGGCATCTTCATGAACCCGGCCGAGAAGGACCGCAAGATCCATTTCGGTGACCACATGGGCGAGGCCGCCTGGCAGGACGTTCCCGGCGAGCACCGCGCCAACCTGCGCCGCATCATCGTGACCCAGGGCGACACCGAGCCGGCGTCGGTGGAGCAGCAGCGCCACCTGGGCCTGACCGCCCCCAGCCAGTACGACCTGCGCAACCTGTTCCAGATCAACGTGGAAGAAGGCCGTCACCTGTGGGCCATGGTCTACCTGCTGCACAAGTACTTCGGTCGCGACGGCCGCGAGGAAGCCGATGCCCTGCTGCAGCGCAACAGCGGCAGCCAGGACAACCCGCGCATCCTGGAAGCCTTCAACGAAGAGACGCCCGACTGGCTGTCCTTCTTCATGTTCACCTACTTCACCGACCGCGACGGCAAGTTCCAGCTGTGCGCGCTGGCCGAGAGCGCCTTCGACCCGCTGGCCCGCACCACCAAGTTCATGCTGACCGAGGAAGCCCACCACATGTTCGTGGGCGAGTCGGGCGTGGGCCGCGTCATCAACCGCACCTGCCAGGTGATGAACGAGCTCAAGACCGACGACCCGGCCAAGCTGCGCGCCGCCGGCGTGATCGACCTGCCGACCATCCAGCGTTACCTGAACTTCCACTTCAGCGTGACCATCGACCTGTTCGGTGCCGACCAGTCGAGCAACGCCGCCACCTTCTACAGCTCCGGCCTCAAGGGCCGCTACGAGGAAGGCAAGCGCCAGGACGACCACGTGCTCAAGGGCCACACCTACAAGATCCTCGAGGTGCAGGGCGGTCAGCTGGTCGAGCGCGAGGTGCCCATGCTCAACGCCCTGAACGAAGTGCTGCGCGACGACTACATCAAGGACAGCGTGGGCGGCGTGGAGCGCTGGAACAAGCTGATCGAGAAGGCCGGTCTGCCGCATCGCCTGTCGGTGCCGCACAAGGCGTTCCACCGCAACATCGGTTCGCTGGCCGGCGTGAAGGTCTCGCCGGACGGCCGCGTGGTGAGCGAGTCCGAGTGGCAGGCCAAGGTGAGCGAATGGCTGCCCACCCCGGAAGACCGCGCCTATGTGGCCAGCCTGATGGGCCGCGTGGTCGAGCCCGGCCAGTTCGCCAACTGGATCGCCCCGCCGGTCATGGGCATCAACCGCCAGCCGGTCAACTTCGAATACGTCCGTTTCAACTGACGACCATGAACGCACCCGCCGAACTCGCTGTCATCCAGCAGCACCTGATCGATCCCGAGATCTGCATCCGGTGCAACACCTGCGAGGCCACCTGCCCGGTGGGTGCGATCACGCACGACTCGCGCAACTATGTGGTGGATGCCGACAAGTGCAACCTCTGCATGGCCTGCGTGCCGCCGTGTCCCACCGGCTCCATCGACAACTGGCGGCAGATGCCGCGGGTGCGGGCCTACAGCGTCGAGGAGCAGCTGACCTGGGACGAACTCCCGGCCGAGCTGCCGGCCGAGGAACTGGCCAGTGCCGCCGCCGATGCAGGATCGGCTGCGGTGGCCGAGCCTGCGCCCGTCGCCGAGGCACCGGCCGCCAGCGACACCTTCAAGGCCGCCAGCTACGGATCGACCGTGCCCCCCTGGTCGGCCGCCCATGCCTACACCAACCTGTACGGCCCCAAGGCCGCGCAGAAGACGGTGAAGGCCACCGTGGTGGGCAACCTGCGGGTGACCGAGGTCGGCAAGACCGCCGGCAGCGATTACGACACCCACCACATCGTGCTGGACTTCGGCGCCATGCCGTTCCCGGTGCTGGAGGGCCAGAGCATCGGCATCATCCCGCCGGGCACCGATGCCTCGGGCCGGCCGCACCATGCGCGCCAGTACAGCATCGCCAGTCCCCGCAACGGCGAGCGGCCGGGCCACAACAACCTGTCGCTGACCATCAAGCGGGTGCTGCAGGACCACCAGGGCAACCCGGTGCGCGGTGTCGGCAGCAACTACATGTGCGACCTGCAGGTGGGCGACACGGTGGAAGTGATCGGGCCCTTCGGCGCCAGCTTCCTGATGCCCAACCACCCGAAGAGCCACATCGTCATGATCTGCACCGGCACCGGCAGTGCGCCGATGCGGGCCATGACCGAATGGCGTCGCCGCCTGCGCCAGACCGGCAAGTTCGAGGGCGGCAAGCTGATGCTGTTCTTCGGCGCCCGGACCCAGGAAGAGCTGCCGTACTTCGGTCCGCTGCAGAGCCTGCCCAAGGACTTCATCGACACCAGCTTCGCCTTCAGCCGCACGCCGGGCCAGCCCAAGCGGTATGTGCAGGACGCCATGCGGGAGCGTGCCGCCGATCTGGCCGCCCTGCTCAAGGACCCCGACAGCCACTTCTATGTGTGCGGCCTCAAGAGCATGGAAGAGGGCGTGGTGCTGGCCCTGCGCGACATCGCTGCCGGTGCCGGCTTGGACTGGGAGACGGTGGGCGCCGCCCTCAAGCGCGAAGGCCGTCTGCACCTGGAAACCTACTGACGCGGCGGGTCGGGGTCCCCTGCGGGACACCGGCTCGTGACGCCATTGGGGTCAAGCCGTCGCCCGGGTGCGTGATCGGGGGCAGATGCCGTACAGTGTCGCCCTCGTATGTCTGACACCCTTACCCCCACCCGCACGCCGCCGCGTCCCGCCATCGAGGTGGACGTGGTGATGCGTCGTGAGCCGGTGCAGGGCCCCATGGCGCGCTGGCAGCCCTGGCGCTGGGTGCTGGCCGACGTGATGCTGCACAGCAGTCCGGCGGAGACCGCCCTGCTGGCCCCCGTGGAATCGCACGAACCGGAAGCCGTCGAGCCGATCGACCCGGCCCAGGCCATCGAGGGCGCCAGCCACTGGCTGTTCCCCCGTCAGCGCGTCACCCTCTACCGCGACGACGCGGAGGGTTATTACCTCAACCTGAATTCCCCCCACCCCTGTTTCTGGGTGTTCTGGCGCACCGACGAAGAACGGCTGCTCGACGGCGAGCCGATGGCCGTGCCCCAGATCGTCACCCTGAGCTACCACGAGGCTGGCCGCTGGCTCGACGCCCAGGAGCGGGTCGACCAGGTGCCCGCCCCCGAGGAGGTGGTGGACTGGCTGCGCGGCTTCGTGGACGCCACCTACCAGCCCGAACCCAAGAAGCGCAAGCGCCCGGAGAGCTTCCGCCCCCTGACCGACCGTTTCGGTCAGCCGGTGCGGGTGAGCACCGACAAGATCCGCGGCGGCGGCCACCCCGGAGCCTGACATGGCCGACGACGACAGCTTCTTCTCGCGCTGGTCCCGGCGCAAGCAGCAGGTGCGCACCGGACAGCCTTTGCCAGCCGATCCGCCGGCCCCCGCGCCGGCGGTCGCCCCCACGCCTGCTGCCCGTCCGGCCCCGGTGGCCGCGCCCGCCGCAGCCGCCCCCGTGGCGCCGGCACCCGCCCCGGCCGAGGACCGCCCGCCGCCGCCCACGCTGGACGACGTGGCCGATCTCACGCCGCAGTCCGACTTCAGCCGTTTCGTGGCCCGCGACGTGTCGCCCGACGTGCGCAACGCGGCGGTCAAGAAGCTCTTTGCCGATCCGCACTTCAACGTGATGGACGGCCTGGACATCTACATCGACGACTACACCCAGCCCAGCCCGCTGTCCAAGGCCGACATGGCCCGCATGGTCGGCGCGCAGTTCCTCAAGCTGGTCGACGATCCGGCCGAAAAGAAGGCAGCTGCCGAGCCGGTGGCCTCCGAAGAGCCGGCCGCCGCAACGAACAACCCCCCCGACAGCGGGACCACCGCTGCGCCCACCGGCGAGCCCACCGTCGCCGAACTGCCCCCACCCCACGATGACCACGCTGATCTGCAACTGCAACCAGACCATGCCCCTGAACGCGAGCGTTCTGGGCCAGGCGCTGGATGAAGACCTGACCGTCCACACCACGCTGTGCCGTCGCGATGCGCCGGCGTTCCAGCGCGCCAGTCGCAGCAGCGACGAGCTGGTGGTGGCCTGCACCCAGGAAAGCCGCCTGTTCACCGAGCTGTCGACCCAGACCGAGGGCGCGGTGGCACTCGACGTGCGGCCGATCCGCTTCGTGAACATCCGCGAGACCGGCGGCTGGGGCCGTGAGGCCAGGGACGCCACGCCCAAGATGGCCGCCCTGCTGGCCGCCGCCCGCCTGCCCGATCCCGAGCCGGTGCCCACCGTCACCTACCGCAGCAGCGGCCGGCTGCTCGTCGTGGGCCCGCTGGACGAGGCCGAGCGCATCGGCGCGGTGGTGGGCGACGTGCTGGACGTCACCATCCTGGCCACCGGCGGCCGGGGTCAGCAGGAACGCCGCTTCCCGGTGCTGGGCGGCGAGCTGTCGTCGGTGCAGGGCTGGCTGGGCGCCTTCCAGGTGGAATGGACCACCGGCAACCCGATCGACCTGGACCTGTGCACCCGCTGCAACGCCTGCGTGGCCGCCTGCCCGGAAGGCGCCATCGGCCTGGACTACCAGATCGACCTGTCCCGCTGCAGCTCGCACCGCGCCTGCGTGAAGGCCTGCGAGGCCGTGGGTGCCATCGACTTCCAGCGCGACCCGGTGGCCCACACCGACACCTTCGACATCGTGCTGGACCTGCGCGAGACCCCGGCGTTCGGTCAGCACGCGCATCCCCAGGGCTACTTCCACCGCCCGGGCGGCCTGAGCGGTGACGTGGGCCTGCAGACCATCGCCCGCCTGCGCGACCTGGTGGGCGAGTTCGAGAAGCCCAAGTTCTTCACCTACAAGCAGAAGATCTGCGCCCATGGCCGCAACGAGACCGTGGGCTGCGATGCCTGCGTGCAGGTGTGTTCCGCCCTGGCCATCAGCAGCCAGGTGGACCGCCAGCAGATCGTGGTCAACCCCAACCTGTGCGTGGGCTGCGGCGCCTGCACCACCGTCTGCCCCACCGGGGCCCTGACCTACGCCTACCCCCGCGCCAGCGAGGTCGGTGTGCGCCTGCGCACCGTGCTGGCCACCTACGCCAAGGCCGGCGGCACCGATGCCGCCCTGCTGCTGCACAGCCGCGAAGGCGGTGCCGCCCTGATCGACGAGCTGGGCCGCGCGGCTCAGCTCAACCCGAAACAGGTGCGTGGTGTGCCGGCCCGCGTGATTCCGCTCCCGCTGTGGCACACCGCCTCGGCCGGCCTGGACCTGTGGCTGACCGCCTTTGCCTACGGTGCCCCGCAGGTCTGGGTGCTCATGACCGACGAGGAGGCGCCCCAGTACCGCCAGGCCCTGCAGGAGCAGATGGCGCTGGCCCAGGCCATCGTCAACGGGCTGGGTTACACCGGCACGCATTTCCGTCTGATCGAGGCCCGCACCGCCGCCGAGCTGGACAGCCAGCTCGCCGTGCCCAAGGCCCAGGGCGTCAAGCGCCGCGCCAGCTACGCGGTGCAGGCCGAGAAGCGCGCCACCATCGAACTCGCGCTCGACCACCTGCTGCAGGACAGCGCCACGCTGGGCCAGCGGGTCGAGGCGATTGCGCTGCCGGCGCCGTCGCTGTTCGGCGCGGTGGCGGTCGACCGTGACCGCTGCACCCTGTGCCTGAGCTGCGTGAGCGCCTGCCCGGCCAGCGCGCTGCAGGACAACGCCGAGCGGCCGCAGCTGCGCTTCATCGAGAAGAACTGCGTGCAGTGCGGCCTGTGCGCCACCACCTGCCCGGAAGACGCCATCAGCCTGCAGCCCCGCCTGCTGCTGACCGAGCAGCGCAAGCAGCTGCGCGTGCTCAACGAGGCCGAGCCGTTCCGCTGCATCCGCTGCAGCAAGCCCTTCGGCACGCTCAAGGGCATCGAGAACATGCTGGAGAAGCTCTCCGGCCATGCCATGTTCCAGGGCGAGGCCGCCGAGCGCCTGAAGATGTGCAGCGACTGCCGCGTGGTCGACCTCTACACCAACCCGGGCGAGACCCGCATCACCGATCTCTGAGACCGCCGCCATGATGGACCGCATTCCCGTTTCTTCCTCGCTGGACGAGGAAACCGCCCGCGCCGAGATCTATGGCCTGCTGGCCGCGCTGTACTACGCCCCGCCCACGCCCGAGCTGCTGGCCCAGCTGCGGGTGGCGGTGACCGAGGCACCGGCCGCCGGCGGCTTCCTGGAAGAGCCCTGGCGCGGTGTGGTGGCGGCCGCCCGCGACCTGAGCGATGCCCAGGTGGCCGAGGAATTCGACCGCCTGTTCGGCGGCGTCGGCAAGCCCGAGATCTTCCTGTTTGCCTCGCACCACCTGGCCGGCTTCCTCAACGAGAAGCCGCTGGCCCAGCTGCGCTCCGACCTGGCCACCCTGGGCCTGGCGCGCGACGAGACCATGCCGGAGACCGAGGACCATGTGTCCTACATCTTCGAGGTCATGCGCTACCTGATCGCCGGCGACGATGTCGAGGTGGCCAACCTGACCCAGCAGCAGAAATTCTTTGCCGCCCACGTGCAGAACTGGCTGCCGGGCATGTGCGAGGCCATCACCGCCCACCCGGCCGCGCGCTTCTACGCCGCCGTGGCGGCCTTCACGCAGGCCTTCATCGGCGTGGAAGCCCAGGGTTTCGACATGATGGCCTGAGACCTGCGGGGCCTCAGGACGCCAGCTGACCCGGCCGACCGTTGCCGGTGTCGGCGGGCGCGGTGGCCACCGGTTCGGTGAGCAGGCGAACGCAGAACCAGGCGCCCGGCGCGTCGGCGTGGTTGCCGGCCTCGATGTGGCCGCCGTAGCGCTCCACCAGGCCCTGGCTGATCCACAGCCCCAGCCCGTTGCCGTCGTTCTTGGTGGTGAAGAACGGGCGGAACAGCCGCTCCCGCGCCGCCGCCGACAGCCCCGGTCCCTCGTCCTTCACCCACAGGCTCGCGCCCGAGCCGTCCTCGTGGTCGCGGGTGACCAGCGTGAGGCGGCCGCCGTCGGGCATGGCCTGGATGGCGTTGATCAGCAGGTTGATGACCACCTGCTGCAGCTCCTGCCGGTTCATGCCCACCGGCCGGGTGGCCTGCAGGTCGCGCTCCACCAAGATGCGGGTCTGGGACAGCAGGTGGGCCACCAGCACCAGCGAGTCGGCCACGGTGCGGTTCAGGTCGAGTGCGGTCACGTAGCCGCCGAACTCGGTGGGGCGGGCGTACTGCAGCAGCTGCGTGACGATGATGCGCATGCGTTCGACCTGCTGGTCCAGCAGCGTCAGTTCGTCCTTCACGCTGCCGGCCTGCGGGCCCAGGGTCTCGCGCATGAGGTCGAGGTTGCCCTGCATCACGGCAATCGGGTTGTTGATCTCGTGGGCGATGCTGGCGGTGAGCTGGCCGATGGCGGCCAGCTTCTCGCTCTTGACCAGCTGGGCCTGGGCCAGCTGCAGCGATGCGTTGCTGGCCTGCAGTTCTTCGGTGCGCTCGGCCACCTTGCGGTCCAGCTCGTCGGCCCAGCGCTGCAGCGCCTCGGTCTTGTCCTCGATGGCGTCCAGCAGTTCGTCCAGGTGGCCGGCCAGCGCCCCGAGTTCGTCGCGTGCGGCCAGGGGGCCGACCCGGGCGCCGGTGTGGCCGTCCTCGATGCGCTGCATGGTGCGGTTCATCTGTTCCACCGGCTGGAAGATGCTGCGCGCCCAGCGCAGCGAGAACCAGGCCGACATGGCCATCACGCCCAGGAAGATCAGCCCGATCACGCCCAGCATGGCGTAGCGCAGCAGGGTGAAGGGCGCTTCGGTGAAGCCCACGTACAGCATGCCGATGCGCCGGCCCTGGGCATCGACCAGCGGGTCGTAGGCCGACACGTACCAGTCGTTCACCACGAAGGCCCGGTCCAGCCAGGTCCGGCCTTCGGCCAGCACGGTCTCCCGCACCGTCTGCGACACCCGGGTGCCGATGGCCCGCTGGTCCTGGAACAGCCGCACGTTGGTGGTGATTCGCACATCGTCCAGGAACAGCGTGGCGGTGCCCCGGCTGCCGAAGGGCAGGGCGTCGTCCGGGTAGACGATGCGGTTGATGTGATCGATGAAGCCCAGGTTCTGGTTGAGCAGCATGCCGCCGGCCAGCAGCGCCACCGTCCGGCCCTGGGCGTCCCGCACCGGCAGCGCGGACAGCACCACCATGGCCCGGGTCTCGGTGTCGCGCTCGGCCGGCGCGGCGTTTCGGGTCGGGACCAGCGGGATGTTCACCTGCTGCATCAGGTGCGGCGCCAGCGCCTGCAGCTCAAGGGCCTCCAGCCGCATGAGTTGCGCCTGCCGGTGGATGCCGGTCCGGTCCACGGCTTCCAGCACCGGCGCCGGCATCGCTGCCTGTGCGTGTCCGGCGTCGGCGCTGCTCAGGCCGGCGGGCAGGGCGCGCGCCAGCGGACGGCCCTCCGGGTCGTACAGCGCCAGGAAGTCCAGCTGCAGCAGCTCGCGGTCCACGGCCAGCTGCTGCTCCAGCGTGTTGCGCTGCCCGGGGCTGCGCAAGGCATCGGCCAGCGCGCGCGACCGGGCCACGCCCCGGGTGCCCGAACCCACCTCGGCCAGCACCTGCTGGAAGTAGCCATTGGCCACGGCCAGATCGCTGCGCACCTTGGTGATGAGCAGGCGGTCGTAGGCGGTGCTGCTCCAGGCCAGCAGCACCAGCACCAGCAGCGGGAAGGCCACCAGCAGCGGCAGCAAGGCCATGGCCAGCAGCTTGTTGCGCACCGAGCCGGCCAGCCACCCGGGCGTCCGCAGCGGGCTCATGCGCCCGCCGCGCGAAGGCGGTTCAATTCGTTCCCCATTCGGCCACACGGCGTTCCAGCGTGCGCCGCGACACGCCCAGCAGTTCGGCGGCGCGGGTCTTGTCGCCCTGCACCGAGTCGAGCACCGACTGGATGTGCAGCTTCTCCAGGGTGTGCAGGTCGGTCACCTGCGGCGTGGCCGGGGCCCGGCCCGGGTACAGCGCCGACACGTTCAGCGTGCCCAGGATCAGCGAGCGCTCGATCAGGTTGCGCAGTTCGCGCACGTTGCCCGGCCAGTCGTACTGCTGCAGGAAGGCCATCTCCTCGGCGCTCACCTGCAGCGGCTCCACGCCCAGCGTGGGCGCCAGCAGGGCATTGAAGTGCGCCACCAGGGCCGGTATGTCGTCCTTGTGCTCGCGCAGCGGCGGCAGTGCCAGGTCGGCCACCTGCAGACGGAAGTACAGGTCCTTGCGGAAGCGGCCGGCAGCCACCTCGTCCTGCAGGCGGCGGTTGGTGGCTGCCACCACCCGCAGGTTCAGCGGCACCAGCTGCTCGCTGCCCACGGGACGGATCTTGAGGTCCTCGATGGCGCGCAGCAGCGTGGCCTGGATCGAGAGCGGCAGCTCGGCCACCTCGTCCAGGAACAGCGTGCCGCCCTGTGCGTAATGGAACAGGCCGTCCCGCGCGCGTGCCGCACCGGTGAAGGCGCCCTTGGCATGGCCGAACAGCTCGCTCTCGATCAGGTCGGGCGACACGCTGGCGCAGTTCACCGGCACGAAAGGACCGCCGGCCCGGTTGCTGCGGACGTGCAGCTCGCGCGCCACCAGTTCCTTGCCGGTGCCGGATTCACCCTGCAGCAGCACGGTGCTGTCCACCGCCGCCACCCGGTCGATCCAGCTGCGCAGGTGCTGCATGGCAGCCGACGGACCAATGAGGCCCGGCACCTGTCCCGGGGCATGGGCCACCGCCCGGCGCAGCACGAAGTTCTCGCGCTTCAGGCGGGCCCGCTCGTAGCACTGCTTGACCGCATTGAGGATCTGCGGCACCCGGAAGGGCTTGAGGATGAAGTCGGAGGCGCCGGCGCGCAGCGCCTCGATGGCGGTGTCCAGATCGGCGAAGGCGGTGATCAGGATCACCTCGCCGGTGTAACCCTGTTCCCGCAGTTCCTTGAGCCAGGTCACGCCGTTCTTGCCCGGCAGCGAGATGTCCAGAATGATGAGGTCGACATGGTGGCCCTTGAGCCACTGGGCGCCGTCCTCGGCCGAACTGGCGTTCATCACGAAATGGCAGCGCGGGGCCAGGGTCTTGACCAGGAAGCTGAGCATGCCCGGCTCGTCGTCCACCACCAGGATGGACCAGTCGGGCCAGCCATCGAGCTGACGGTCGTTCGGGGGGGACAGCAGGGCATCGTTCACGGGGCGCGATTCTACGAACGAGACCCAGAAAATCGCTCGGGAATTGGCGCAAATCCGACGGTGCTGCGGGTCCATCACGACAACTTGTCGCGCGACAAGTTGTCGCACGAGGCATGACAACTTGTCACTTGCTCAGGGGATTCCACCGGTGCCTCGCGGCAGCCTGACTGCTTTGCAAAGGCGGGCTGAAGCCTTTGTGACTATCTGTCACGTCCTCATGTTCTGGCACGGATCTCGCTTTGACGCCCGGCCGAAAAGGTGCTGATCGCCCCGGGGGCGGTCAGCGGTCTTCGGTCCCCCTGGCGACAGGGGCCAGGAGGGGGTTCACGCGGTTGCACGGCGTTCAGGCCGACGGTAGATTCCCGCCCTATGCAAAGTACCCGCAAGTGGATCGCGGGTGCTCGAGTTCAACCTGGAGACATGCATGACCAAGTCCCCCCGCACTGAAGGCGAAGGCCAATCGCGCCTGAGCCGTCGTACCTTGTTCGCCGGTGCTTCCACCGTCGGTGCACTGGCGGCCGCCGCCACCGTGCTGCCGCGCGTGAGCGCCGAAGCGCCCGCTGCCGAGGCCAAGCCCGCGCCCACCAAGGGCGGTGGCTACAGCCTCACGGCGCACGTCAAGCAGTACTACCAGACCACCCGTCTGTAATCCGCTTCCGTTTTCCCCGTCCCCACGAACCGTCCGCCGCCGTGACCGCTGTTTGCGCAGACACCACGCCGGCTCATCAGGAGGCATGCAAATGCTGCTGACCAAAAAGAATTCCTCTGCGGGTGGTCACGTTTCCCACGTGCACTCCACCTTCGTGCACAACCTCAAGCGCGGCCTGTCGGCAGCGCTGCCCACCATGGACCGCCGCGCCTTTCTGCGCCGCTCGGGCCTGGGCGTGGGCGTCGGTCTGGCAGCGACCCAGCTCTCGCTGGTGAAGAAGTCGCACGCCGCCAGCGGCAAGTCGATCGACGGCACCGGCAAGATCGAAGTGCGCCGCACCGTCTGCACCCACTGCTCGGTGGGCTGCGCCACCGACGCCATCGTCGAGAACGGCGTGTGGGTGCGTCAGGAAGCCGTGTTCGATTCGCCGATCAACCTCGGCGCCCACTGCGCCAAGGGTGCGGCCCTGCGTGAGCACGGCCACGGCGAGTACCGCCTGCGCTATCCGATGAAGCTGGTCAACGGCAAGTACCAGCGCATCAGCTGGGACGAGGCCTACAACGGCATCGTGGCCAAGATGAAGGCCCTGCGCGAAGCCAGCGGTCCGGACTCGGTCTACTTCATCGGTTCGTCCAAGCACAACAACGAGCAGGCCTACCTGCTGCGCAAGTTCGTCAGCTTCTGGGGCACCAACAACTGCGACCACCAGGCCCGCATCTGCCACTCCACCACGGTGGCCGGCGTTGCCAACACCTGGGGTTACGGTGCCATGACCAACTCCTACAACGACATGCAGAACGCCAAGGTGGCGCTCTACATCGGCTCCAACGCGGCTGAAGCCCACCCGGTGTCGATGCTGCACATGCTGCATGCCAAGGAGAACGGCTGCAAGATGATCGTGGTGGATCCGCGCTTCACCCGCACCGCCGCCAAGGCCGACGAGTTCGTGCGCATCCGCTCGGGCTCCGACATCCCCTTCCTGTTCGGTGTGCTCTATCACATCTTCAAGAACGGCTGGGAAGACAAGCAGTACATCAACGACCGTGTCTACGGCATGGAAGACGTCAAGAAGGACGTCATGGCCAAGTGGACCCCGGCCGCCGTGGAAGAGGCCTGCGGCGTGAAGGAAGAGCAGGTCTTCAAGGTTGCGAAGATGCTGCACGAGAACAACCCGGGCACCATCGTGTGGTGCATGGGCCAGACGCAGCACACCATCGGCAACGCCATCGTGCGTGCCTCGTGCATCCTGCAGCTGGCGCTGGGCAACATCGGCAAGACCGGTGGCGGCACCAACATCTTCCGTGGTCACGACAACGTGCAGGGCGCGACCGACGTCGGCCCGAACCCGGACTCCCTGCCGGGCTATTACGGCCTGGCCGCCGGCTCCTGGAAGCACTTCGCTGCCACCTGGGGCGTGGACTACGAGTGGATCAAGAAGCAGTACGCCGAAGGCATGATGGAGAAGCCCGGCATCACCGTCTCCCGCTGGATCGACGGCGTGCTGGAGAACAACGAGCTGATCGACCAGGGCCCGAACCTGCGCGGTGTGTTCTTCTGGGGCCATGCGCCCAACTCCCAGACCCGTGGTCTGGAAATGAAGCGCGCCATGGACAAGCTCGACCTGCTGGTCGTGATCGATCCGTATCCCTCGGCCACCGCTTCGATGGCCGCCATGCCCGGCAAGGCCGAAGACCTGAACCCGAACCGCGAGGTGTACCTGCTGCCGGCAGCCACCCAGTTCGAGACCAGCGGTTCGTGCACCGCCTCCAACCGCTCCATCCAGTGGCGCGAGCAGGTGATCGAGCCCCTGTGGGAGAGCCGCACCGACCACATGATCATGTACCAGCTGGCCCAGAAGCTCGGCTTCGACCAGGAACTGGTCAAGAACGTCAAGCTGGTCAAGGGCAAGGGCGGCATGGACGAGCCGCAGGTCGAAGACATCCTGCGCGAGATCAACAAGTCGGTCTGGACCATCGGCTACACCGGCCAGAGCCCGGAGCGCCTGAAGGCCCACATGCGCAACATGGCCGCCTTCGACGTCAAGACGCTAAAGGCCAAGGGCAAGGTGGTGGACAAGGAGACCGGTTACGACATGACCGGCGACTACTTCGGTCTGCCCTGGCCCTGCTACGGCACCCCGGAGCTCAAGCACCCGGGTTCGCCCAACCTGTACGACACCTCCAAGCACGTCATGGACGGCGGCGGCAACTTCCGCGCCAACTTCGGCGTCGAGCGTGACGGCAAGACCCTGCTGGCCGAGGACGGCTCGCACTCCCTGGGCGCCGAGATCACCACCGGCTACCCCGAGTTCGACCACGTGCTGCTGAAGAAGCTGGGCTGGTGGGGCGACCTGTCCGAGGCCGAGCAGAAGGCCGCCGAGGGCAAGAACTGGAAGACCGACCCGACCGGCGCGATCATCCGCGTGGCCATGAAGCACGGCTGCCATCCGTTCGGCAACGCCAAGGCCCGCGCCGTGGTGTGGAACTTCCCGGATGCCATCCCGCAGCACCGCGAGCCGGTCTACGGCACCCGCCCGGACCTGATCGCCAAGTACCCCAGCCACGACGACCAGAAGACCCGCTGGCGTCTGCCCATCCTCTACAAGTCGCTGCAGGCGAAGAACGTGGAGGAGAAGCTGCACGAGAAATTCCCGCTGATCATGACCTCTGGCCGCCTGGTCGAATACGAGGGTGGCGGCGAGGAGACCCGCTCCAACCCGTGGCTGGCCGAGCTGCAGCAGGAGATGTTCGTCGAGATCCACCCCAGCGTGGCCACCTCGCGCGGCATCCGCAACGGCGAGCGCGTGTGGGTGACCAGCCCGACCGGTGCCCGCATCAATGTGCAGGCCCTGGTGACCGAGCGTGTGGCGGCCGACACGGTGTTCCTGCCGTTCCACTTCTCGGGTCGCTGGCAGGGCCAGGACATGAAGCCGTACTACCCGGATGGCGCCTTCCCGGTGGTGCGTGGTGAAGCCGTCAACACGGCCACCACCTACGGCTACGACATCATCACGATGATGCAGGAAAGCAAGACCACGATCTGCAACGTGGAGCGCGCGTAAGCGGCCGGCCCACTGCAACAGGAGAACAACATGGCACGAATGAAATTCATCTGTGACGCCGAGCGCTGCATCGAGTGCAACGGCTGCGTCACCGCCTGCAAGAACGAGCACGAAGTGCCCTGGGGCGTGAACCGCCGCCGGGTCATCACCCTCAACGACGGCGTCCCCGGCGAGAAGTCGATCTCGGTGGCCTGCATGCACTGCAGCGATGCACCCTGCATGGCCGTCTGCCCGGTGAACTGCTTCTACCGCACCGACGAAGGTGTGGTGCTGCACGACAAGGACGTCTGCATCGGCTGCGGCTACTGCTCGTACGCCTGCCCGTTCGGCGCACCGCAGTTCCCGTCGCAAGGCACCTTTGGTGTGCGCGGCAAGATGGACAAGTGCACCTTCTGCGCCGGCGGCCCCGAGGCCCACGGCAGCCAGACCGAGTTCGAGAAGTACGGTCGCAACCGTCTGGCCGAGGGCAAGCTGCCCGCCTGCGCCGAGATGTGCTCGACCAAGGCGCTGCTGGCCGGTGACGGCGACGTGGTGGCCGACATCTTCCGCACCCGTGTCCTGACCCGCGGCAAGGGTGCCGAGGTCTGGGGCTGGGGCACCGCCTACGGCACTGCACAAGGACAGAAATCGTGATCAAGCGCCTGACCCTCACCTCCGCAGCGCTGGCCGCGCTGCTGGCCCTGGCTGCCTGCGGCGACCAGCCGCAGGAGATCTCCGGCTCCGGCGTCAAGCAGGACGGTGCACCGTACACCGGCGTCGGCAAGAGCCAGTACGCCCAGGGCGGCTGGACCACCGGCGACAAGACCAGCTGGGAACAGCAGCTCAAGGCACGTGCGCAGTACGGCCAAAACGACTACGTGCGCGTCGGCGCCCAGCCCAAGTAAGGTGGTTCCATGACCATTTCCCTGACCTCCCTCTGGCGGTCCGTGCTGGTGGCCTCTGCGCTGTTGATCGGCGCGGGCGCTTCGGCCCAGACGCTGAAGGTGGAACCGGCCGACGCTGCACCCGCAGCGGCACCGGCGCCATCCAGCCAAGGCGGCATCAAGGGTGCGAACATCTTCGAGATCGCCCCCGATGCCGACAAGGACCCCAACTACGCCAACCAGACCAACGCCGAACGCAAGCAGGTTCAGCCGGGCAACAACGCACCCATGTGGCGCGATGTGGGCCAGGGCGGCGTGACCGGCACCACCAGCCTGCCCTACCTCGAGTACGGCAACCTGGTGCAGGGCTTCGTGAAGTACCCGGGTTCGGCCTACACCACCGCCGGTGAAGCCTGGCGCCAGGTGCGCAACAACTGGATCATTCCCTACGGCGGCTCGCTGCTGCTGATCGCGGGTGTGGCCCTGGCCCTGTTCTACTTCGGCAAGGGCACCATCCAGCTTCACGGCAAGGAAACCGGCCGCGTGATCGAGCGCTTCACCTATGTGGAACGCGCGGCTCACTGGGTCAACGCCATCGCCTTCGTGGTGCTGGCCGTCTCCGGCATCGTGATGGCCTTCGGCAAGTTCTTCCTGCTGCCCGTCATCGGCTCGACCCTGTTCGGCTGGCTGACCTACGCGCTGAAGAACATCCACAACTTCGTGGGCCCGGTGTTCGCCGTCTCGCTGGTCGTGGTGTTCTTCACCTTCCTCAAGGACAACTGGCCTAGCAAGGAAGACTTGCAGTGGCTGGTCAAGGCCGGTGGCCTGTTCGGCAAGGAAGAGGTGCCTTCGCACCGCTTCAATGCCGGCGAGAAGCTGGTGTTCTGGGGCGGCGTGTTCTTCCTGGGCATCATTGTGGTGGCCTCCGGCGTGTTCCTGGACAAGATCGTCCCGGGCGTCGAGTACACCCGCGCCAACATGCAGATCGCCCACATGTTCCACGGTGTCGCCACCGTGCTCATGATGGCCATGTTCATGGGTCACATCTACATGGGCACGGTCGGCATGTCCGGTGCCTACAAGGCCATGAAGACCGGCTATGTGGACGAGACCTGGGCCAAGGAGCACCACGAGCTCTGGTACAACGACATCAAGGCCGGCAAGATCCCCGCGCAGCGCACCGCCAAGGCGGCCGCCGACGCCCAGCCGGCCAAAGCCTGATCCCCGGAGGACACTCTCATGAAACGCAGCATCCTTCTGCTCTCCCTGCTGGTGTCCGGCGCGGCTTTCGCCAAGCTGCCGGCCCCGGTGCTGACCGACGAAGCCAAGGCCAAGGCGGCCGAGGCCGCTGCCAAGACGGCCCACGGCAACAAGGTCGCGGCCTATCAGCTGTGCAAGTCCATGGACAAGGCAGCGGCCAACCACTTCAAGACCACCGCCGGCCAGGGCAAGTCGGCCACGCCGGGTGCTCCGGCCTGCGTCGATCCGGGTCCGTTCGTGTACACCCCGGCGCCTGCCGCACCCGCCGCAGCAGCGGCTCCGGCGGCTCCGGCGGCGGCCGCCCCGGCCAAGAAGAGCTGATCTTCCGCCGCTCTCTGCAAAGAAGGCCCTCCGGGGCCTTTTTTGCTGTCCGCTCCGCCATACTCCTCACCCCATGAATGCCACAGCCCCGGCAGCCCTGCCGCAACTCTCCCAGGCCCAGGCCCCGCTCACCCGTGCGGTGGAGGTGGTCAACGAATTCGGCGTGCGCAGCGAGGTCTCGATCCCTGCCGAACGCGATCTCACCGTGTACGTGGACAAGCGCGAGCTGGTCACCCTCATGACGCTGGGTGCCCATCCCGAATGGCTGGTGCTGGGTTACCTGCTCAACCAGCGGCTGGTGCAGTCGGTGGACGAGATCGCCTCCATCCAGGTGGATTGGGACGTGTCGGCCGCCGTGGTGACCACCCGCCAGGGCATCGCCCGCATCGAGGAGCGCACCGCCAAGAAAGTGGTGACCACCGGCTGCGGTCAGGGCAGCGTGTTCGGCGGCCTGATGGACGAGATCGACCGCATCCGCCTGCCCGAGGGCGTGCTGCGGCAGTCGCAGCTGTACGCCATCGTCAATGCCATCCGCCTGAAGGAAAGCACCTACAAGTCGGCCGGCTCGGTGCATGCGTGTGCGCTGTTCCGGGGTGACGAGCTGCAGCTGTTCGTGGAAGACGTGGGGCGCCACAACGCGGTCGACACCATTGCCGGCTGGCTGGCGCTGCAGGACCCTTCGGTCGGCGCGTCGGCCGCTGCGATCTCGGCCACCCTGCAGCCCCCGGGCCTGGACAAGGTCTTCTACACCACCGGACGGCTGACCAGCGAGATGGTGATCAAGAGCGCCCAGATGGGTGTGGCGGCCGTCATCTCGCGCAGCGGCATCACCCAGATGGGCCTGGAGGTGGCGCAGCGGGTGGGGCTGTGTGCCGTGGGCCGGGCCACCAACCGGCACTTCTTCTGTTACGCCAACCCGCATCGCCTGTTGCTGGATGCGGTACCTTCTGCCCCTTTGACTTCCTCACCGACGACATGAGCCGCGACGTCCACATCATCGACCACCCCCTGGTGCAGCACAAACTCACGCTGATGCGCCGCAAGGACACCAGCACCAAGAGCTTCCGCGAACTGGTGCACGAGCTCTCCGCCCTGCTTGCCTACGAGCTGACCCGTGACATGCCCATGCAGGAGATCGAGATCGAGACCCCGCTGGAGAAGATGACCTCGCGGGTCATCGACGGCAAGAAGATCGTGCTGGCCTCCATCCTGCGCGCCGGCAACGGCTTCCTGGACGGCATGCTGCAGGTGCTGCCGGGTGCCCGCGTGGGCCACATCGGCCTGTACCGCGACCCGGCCACGCTCAAGGCGGTGGAGTACTACTTCAAGATGCCGCAGGACATGCACGAGCGCGACGCCATCGTGCTCGACCCCATGCTGGCCACCGGCAATTCCGCTGTGGCGGCGGTGGACCGCCTCAAGCAGACGAACCCCCGATCCATCCGCTTCGTCTGCCTGGTGACCTGCCCGGAAGGCATCCGCACCTTCCACGACCACCACCCCGACGTGCCCATCTACACCCCTGCCGTGGACCGGGGCCTGAACGAGCATGGCTACATCGTCCCGGGTCTGGGGGACGCCGGCGACCGGATCTTCGGCACGAAGTGACGGGGTTTTCCCGATGCGATAAGGTCGCCCCATGCCTCCTTCCCACGCATCGTTGCCCATCCGTTTCTGGACCCTGGGCTGGTCTTCCCTGATCCGCGACTGGCGCGCCGGCGAGCTGCGGCTGCTGGTGCTGGCGGTCACACTGGCCGTGGCCGCACTGACGGCCGTGGGCTTTTTTGCCGACCGGCTGCAGGGCGGCCTGGCCCGAGACGCCCGCGCCCTCATCGGTGGCGATGCGGTGCTCGCCAGCGACAACGCCCCGTCGCCCGAATTCGAGGTCCGCGCCCGCGAACTGGGCCTGAACACCGCGCGCACCCTGGGCTTCCCCACCATGGGCCGCGCCCGCGACGAGGAGGGCGGTGCCGCCCGCCTGGTGGCGCTCAAGGCGGTATCCGACGGCTATCCCCTGCGCGGCACGCTGCGGGTGGCCAGCGGGCCGGACGCGGCCGACGAGGCCGTCCGGTCCATCCCCCGGCCCGGCACGGTGTGGGTCGATGCCGCGCTGCTGGTGGCGCTGGACCTGAAGATGGGTCAGCCCCTGCTGCTGGGCGACTCGCAGTTCACCATCGACCGGGTGCTGGTGGTCGAGCCCGACCGTGGCGCCGGTTTCATGAGCTTCGCACCGCGCGTCATGCTCAACGAGGCCGACCTGCCGGCCACCGGCCTGGTGCAGCCTGCCAGCCGCCTGACCTACCGTCTGGCGGTGGCCGGGCCGGATGCGGCGGTGGCCACCTTCAGCCGCTGGGCGCAGGAACGCATCGATGCCACCGGCGTGCGCGGCACCCGGCTGGAGTCGCTGGAGGGCGGGCGGCCCGAGATGGAGCGCACCCTGGAGCGCGCCGAAAAATTCCTGAACCTGGTGGCCCTGCTGGCCGCGCTGCTGTGCGCGGTGGCGGTGGCCATCGCGGCACGCGGTTTTGCCCAGCGCCACCTGGATGACTGCGCCATGCTGCGCGTGCTGGGCCTGTCGCAGGGCACCATGGCCCGGGCCTACACGCTGGAGTTCGCGCTGGTGGGCCTGCTGGCCAGCGGCCTGGGCGTGCTGCTGGGCTTTGTGGTGCACCACGTGTTCGTGCTGCTGCTGGCCGGCCTGGTGGAGGCCAGCCTGCCGGCCCCGGGCATCACGCCGGTGCTGCTGGGCCTGGGCATGGGCCTGACCCTGATGATGGCTTTCGGCCTGCCGCCGGTGCTGCAGCTGGCCCAGGTGCCTCCGCTGCGGGTGATCCGGCGCGATGTGGGCCAGCTCAAGCCCGCCACACTGGGGGTGCTGGGCCTGGGCATGCTGGGCTTCGCCGCGCTGCTGCTGGCGGCCAGCCGTGACCTGTTGCTGGGGTCGATCGCGGTCGGTGGATTCGCCGCCGCGGTGCTGCTGTTTGCCGGCGTCAGCTGGCTGGCCGTCAAGCTGCTGCGCGCCAGCGTGAACGAGGCCACCGCGCCGCGCGCCCTCGTCATGGCCACGCGCCAGCTGTCCGCGCGGCCGGTGTTTGCGGTGGTGCAGGTCAGTGCCCTGTCGGTGGGCCTGCTGGCCCTGGTGCTGCTGGTGCTGCTGCGCACCGACCTGATCGCCAGCTGGCGCAACGCCACCCCGCCCGATGCGCCGGACCGCTTCGTCATCAACGTGCAGCCCGAACAGGCCGAGCCGTTCCAGCAGGCCCTGCGCACCGCCGGCGTGAACGATTTCGACTGGTACCCCATGATCCGGGGCCGTCTGGTCAGCATCAACGGGCGCAACGTGGTGCCCGAGGACTTTGGCACCGATCGCGCGCAGCGGCTGGTGGAGCGCGAATTCAACCTCTCGAACACGCCGGTGCAGCCCGACCACAACCCGGTGGTGGCCGGCCGCTGGACCGAGAACGAGATGGGTGCCATCAGCGTGGAGGAAGGTCTGGCCGAAGAGCTGGGCCTGAAACTGGGCGACACGGTGGGCTTCGACATGGCCGGCATCGTCACCGAGGCCCGCATCACCAGCCTGCGCAAGGTCGACTGGGGATCGCTGCGGGTGAACTTCTTCGTCATCTTCCCGGTCGCCACCGTGCCCGATGTGCCGGTGACCTACATCAGTGCCTTCCGGGCGCCGGCCACGCGCGGCTTCGACAACGCCCTGGTGCGCCAGTTTCCGAACATCACCAATGTCGACATGAGCCAGACCATCGCCCAGGTGCAGCGGGTGCTGGGTCAGGTGATCTCGGCGGTGGAGTTCCTGTTCGCCTTCACCCTGGCCGCCGGCCTGGTGGTGCTGCTGGCCGCCGTCACGGCCACCCGCGGCGAACGCGAGCGCGAGTTCGCCATCCTGCGGGCCGTCGGAGCCGGATCGGCCCTGCTGCGCCAGGTGCAGCGCATCGAGCTGCTGGGTGTGGGGCTGCTCGCCGGGTTCCTGGCGTCCGTGGTGGCCGTGGCCGTGGGCTGGGCGCTGGCCAAGTACGCCTTCCAGTTCAGCTGGACCGCATCGCCCTGGGTGCCTCTGGGCGGCGCCCTGGCCGGTGCGCTGCTGGCCCTGATGGCCGGCTGGTGGGGTCTGCGCAGCGTGCTGCGCACCCCGGTCGTGGAAACCTTGCGCAAGGCCGCCGCCTGAGATGACCGATCTGCAGATTCCCCAGGAAAAACCGCCCTTCGACACACCGTTCGAATGGATCGGTGGCGAGGAGCGCGTGCGTGCCCTGGTCGACCGCTTCTACGACCTCATGGACATCGAGCCCGGCTATGCAGAGCTGCGCCATGCCCATGGCAACACGCTGGACGGCGCCCGCGACAAGCTGTTCTGGTTCCTGTGCGGCTGGCTGGGCGGTCCGCAGCACTACACCGGCCGCTTCGGCCACCCGCGCCTGCGCATGCGGCACATGCCGTTTTCCATCGGCATCCTCGAACGCGACCAGTGGCTGGCGTGCATGGACCAGGCCATGGGCGAGACCGGCGTCGATCCGGTGCTGCGGCAGCGCCTGAACCAGAGCTTCTTCCAGACCGCCGACTGGATGCGCAACACCCCCTGATCCGTTTTCCGTCACCCGTTGTCCATGAACACGACCCGTCGACAGTGGCTGCAGGCTGCGGCCGCCGTGCCCTTGCTCGGTGCCTGCAGCACCTCCCCGTTCCCTTCGGCTTCTGCCGCCCCCCGCGTCCTGACCGCTGCCCCGGCCCGCCTGCCGGTGGCCGGACAGGGCGGGCTGGATGTGTGGGCCTACGGCGGCGCCGTGCCCGGCCCGGTGCTGCGCTACCGCCGCGGCGACTGGCTGGACATCGAGCTGCACAACCGCCTGCCCGATCCCACCACCATCCACTGGCACGGCATCCGCCTGCCCAACGCCATGGACGGGGTGCCCCACCTCACCCAGGCCCCCATCGAGCCGGGCGGGCGTTTCCGTTACCGCTTCCGTCTGCCGGACGCCGGCACCTTCTGGTACCACCCGCACCTGGGCACGGCCGAGCAGGTGGAGCGAGGCCTGGCCGCCGCGCTGGTGGTGGAGGAAGACCGCCCCTATCCGGTCGACCAGGACCTGGTCTGGCTGCTCGACGACTGGCGTCTGGACGAGCAAGGGCGCATCGCCGAGGACTTCTACCGCTTCCACGACGTGGCACACGCTGGCCGCCTGGGGCAGAAGATCACGGTCAACGGGGCGGAGCAGCCGCGCCAGGTGCTGCAGGCGGGGCAGCGCATCCGGCTGCGGCTCATCAATGCATCGAATGCGCGCATCTACCAGCTCGCGCTGGACGGGCTGCCGGGCTGGCTGATCGCCCGCGACGGCGTGCCGGCCGAATCGGCCATCCGCTGGGAAGGCCCGATGCTGCTGGGCCCCGGCATGCGGGCCGACATGGTGATCGATGCCAGCACCCCCGGCATGTTCGAGCTCAAGGACGAACAGTCGCGGGGCGCCGTGGCGCTGGCCCGGCTGGAGGTGCAGGGCAGGGCGGTTGCCACACCCCGTCCGGCGCCGGTGCCCCCGCCCATCGAGGGCCTGCCTGCGCCGGTGCTGGCGGGCGCTTTCGAGCAGACCATCGTGATCGGTGGCGGCGCCCGCAGCCGCGACGGCTGGCCGCAGCAGACCGAGGCCGAACGCACCGCCCGCCGTCAGCGCCGCGAAGCCGGTGCGCGCGAGGCCGACCCGGCCTGGACGCTCAACGGCGTGGCGCATACCGACCACCATCACCACCACGAACCCTTGTTCCGGGTGCCCCGAGGCCAGACCGTGCGCCTGACCTTCGACAACCGCACCGCCTGGTGGCACCCCATGCACCTGCACGGCCACCACTTTCAGGTGCTCTCGCGCAACGGGCAGCCGCTGCCCGACCGGCCGTGGCGCGACACCGTGCTGGCCGCGCCGGGCGACCGCCTGGAAGTGGCCTTCATGGCCGACAACCCCGGCCGCTGGCTCATCCATTGCCATGTGCTCGAGCACCATGCGGGCGGCATGGGCACGGTGTTCGAGGTGCAGGGCTAGTGTCCTGTCCCGGAAATAACTGGCATTAATCGTGCATGCCAGTGCGGTATCTTGGAACCGGAGATACCGCGATGAGAACAGGCAGGCCGAAGACGGAGTTGCTGCTGTCGGACG
>NZ_NFUT01000007.1 GCF_002127215.1 Hydrogenophaga sp. IBVHS2
ACAACCACCACCGACCCCATGAAGCTCTCGGCCGAATCCCTCCGGTCGAGTACCGTGTCAAACTGTTCCCCAACCTCTACTTCTGACTGGCTCAGGAAATCGAGGGGACTTCAATTCGCCGACAGCGACATGAGCACAGTCAGCGAGATGGCGCACAGCGCCTTAAAAGGGACAGTGGCAAACCTTTTGGGGGTAAATTGATGGTTCATGTGATTTCCTAGAAAGTACCTAGAGGCAGGTTCACCATCATCGACAACGATGCTTGGATTGCCTGTGCGCCAACCTACGCCTGCCCATGGGTTGCGAGACTGTGTCGGATCGGATTCGCAGAGCAGGAAAGGCGTCACCCATGCAAAAAAAGGATCGGTCATGACAACCGATCCCTTCACCCCAACCGACCCAGAGGGTCAGCAAAGTCAAATCACTTCATCGCTTTGATGTCGGTGACGACCATCTTGCCGGCGTCCTGAATGACGATGAACTGGATCTTCTCGCCCACCTGGACTTTGTCCAGCATGGCTTTGTCCTTGACGTTGAACACCATGGACATCGGAGGCATGTCCATGTGTTTGATCTCGCCATGCTTGATCGTGACTTTGCCGTTCTCTTTGTCGATCTTGCGAATTTCGCCGTCGGTCATGCCGGGTGTGGCTGTCATGGTCATCTTGCTGTGATCCATTCCCATTTTGCTGTGGTCTGCACCCGCTTGTGCCATCAAAGGCAAGGACAGGGAGAGTGCGGCAGCGGTGAGAAGTCGCGCGACAGTTTTCGTGTGTTTGTTCATGATGTTGATCCTGGGTTGAGATGTTCTGAGCAGTGATGTTTACTTGGCAACGACCTTGATCTTGCCGACCATACCGGCTTCGTAATGGCCCGGCAGCAGGCAGGCGAAGTCGAACTCACCGACCTTGTTGAAGTTCCAGACGATCTCGCCCTTTTTGCCAGCACCGACGTGTGCCATGTACGGCTCGTCGTGTTCCATACCAGGGAACTTCTTCATCGCTGCAGCGTGCTCATCGAGTTCTTTCTTGGTGCCCAGCACGAACTCGTGCATCACCTTGCCGTTGTTGACGTGCACGAACCGGATCGTCTCGCCTTGCTTGACCTCAACGAGATCGGGCGTGAAGCGCATGTTGTCGGTCATGCGGATTTCCACGGTGCGTTTGACGGCGTTCGAGTGGCCGCCGATGCCCCATTCTTTTTGCTCCATCTTCATAGGCGTGGCTCCTTTGGCGTGCTCCTTTTCGCCATGAGCAAATGAAGCAGTTGAGGCCGCCAGCATGGCGGACACGATCAAGGTTTTGGTGATGTGCATGTGAAGTTTCCTTGTTGACTGTGGTCTGGTTGAGTAGGATCGGCGTGAATGTCTGATCAGTGCTTCATGGCTGAGCCGGTGGGTTTGACTGCACTAGCGGCGGCGGGCGTCGTGTCTGCGCTGGCCTTGGGCCTCACGGCGGGCAACGGTGCGCCGGTCCATTCGTGCGCAACGGTGCCTTCGGGGAACTTGTAGGGGCCCGGGTCCTTGTAGTCGCCCGGCTTCTGGTCCTTGCGCACCTTGAACACCGTGAACATGCCACCCATCTCCAGTGGGCCGAACTGGCCCGTCCCTGTCATCATGGGTGCCGTGTTGTCGGGGATCGGCATCTGCATCTCGCCCATGTCGGCCATGCCGCGCTCGCCCATCAGCATGTAGTCGGGCACCACTTTCTGGATCTTGTTGACCAGGCCGCGGTGGTCCACGCCGATCATGGTGGGCACATCGTGCCCCATGGCGTTCATGGTGTGGTGGCTCTTGTGGCAGTGCATGGCCCAGTCGCCTTCCTCATCGGCGATCAGTTCGATCTGGCGCATCTGTCCCACGGCCACGTCGGTGGTCACCTCATACCAACGCGTGCTTGGGGGCGTTGGGCCGCCGTCGGTTCCGGTCACCAGAAACTCGTGCCCGTGCAGGTGAATCGGGTGGTTGGTCATGGTGAGGTTGCCCACGCGGATCCGCACGCGGTCGTTCAGACGCACGTTGAGTGTGTCGATGGCGGGGAAAACTCGGCTGTTCCAACACCAGATGTTGAAGTCGGTCATGGTCGCGATCTTGGGGGTCTTGCTGCCGGGCTCCACATCGAAGGCATTGAGCAAGAAGCAGAAGTCACGGTCCACCTCGCTGATGTGGGGATGCTTGCCCTTGGGATGGGTGACCCACATGCCCATCATGCCCATAGCCATCTGAACCATTTCGTCCGCGTGGGGGTGGTACATGAAGGTACCCGGGCGGCGCGCTTCAAATTCGTACACGAAGGTCTTGCCCACTGGGATCGCGGGCTGGTTGAGACCGCCCACACCGTCCATGCCGCTGGGCAGGCGCTGGCCGTGCCAGTGGATGGTGGTGTGCTCCGGCAGCTTGTTGGTGACGAAGATCCGCACACGGTCGCCTTCGACCACCTCGATGGTCGGCCCCGGGCTCTGGCCGTTGTAGCCCCACATGTTGACCTTGAAACCTGGGGAGACCTCGCGCACAACCGGCTCGGCCACCAAGTGGAACTCCTTGACGCCGTTGTTCATCCTCCAGGGCAGGGTCCAGCCGTTGAGTGTGACCACTGGGTTGTAGGGCCTGCCGGTAGTGGGCACCAAGGGAGGTGCTGTGTCCACAGACGTTTGGTAGACAGGCTCAGGCAGGGCGGCCATGGCAGAGCGCGCAACGGCCAGCCCAGCCACCGAAGCGGCAGCACCCGCAAAAAACTGACGGCGTGAATTGAGGAGACTCATGTTGGTTTTCTTTCTGTGCGTTCGATGTGATCAGTGACCCGCGGCGGCAGCGGGCTCACCGCCGCCCCCACCCAGGGAGACAAAACTGTCGGGAGCCCCGCCTTGCAGGACCCACTGCAGATCGGTCTCAGCGATCCAGAAGTCGCGCTGCGCTTCGATGGCACTGGCCACGGCTTGTGACTGGCTGGAAACCTCACCCAGCAAGTCCCAGACGCTCTTGAGCATGCCGTTGTAGTGAAGGACGGTTTCTTCGGTGATGAACTCTCGAACCTTCAGCACTTCTTCGCGCGCACTCACGGCCAGTGCGTGGCTGGAGAGGTAGGCCTGGCGAGCGAGGCGGGCGTTGGCGCCATTGCGCATGCCCTCGGCGCGCGGCAGTTGTGCAGCAATGGCCGCAGCGCGCTCGTCCAGCACTTGTTGCGACAAGGCTTGGACCGGCACATCGGGCAAACGGTCAGGCAGCGCAACAGCGCTGTGCATGCCGGTGAGGCCCAACGTTTTGACGAGTGAGGCTTCGGCCTGCGTGGCGGTGTTCTGTGCGCGTCGCACGTTCATCTTGGCGGATGACTGAGCCAGTTGAACCTGGGCCTGCTGGAGCTTGCTCCAATTGCCCACACTCACCATGCGGCGACCCAGCTCGTTGCCGGCTTCAGCCGCATCCAGGGCATCACGGTGCTGCTTGAGCACCTGGCGGGCGGCAACAGCCTGAAACCACGACTTGCGAGCTTGCGCGGCGACTTCCATCAACTCGTCTAGATCGTCCACCTTGCGCTGCAGAATGGGATCCAGCTCGGCCCACTGTCCTTTGGCGATCAGATCCACGTTAGCCGCGCCGATCCGGTTCATGGGCTTCACCAGTTCAAGGTGTGCCCGCCAGGCCTGGCGAACAGCGTCTTCCGCCGTCATCAAGCTCAGACTGGGGGTGGCCTGCTCCTGAACGGACGCAGCGGGCGAGTTCTCTTTTTCCCACTTGAGAATGTCGGCGTGGCCGCGCTTGTACTGACCCACGGCGTCGTTGGCTTCGCGCCAGTTCTTCTCGGCGGGCGCCGGTGCGATCTGGGCAGACACCACCAAGGGGAGTGCCAGCACGCCCAATGCGAGGGTCCGCAGTGCTGTGGATGGATAACGTTGATGAATCACTGATTTGCTCCTGTTCAACTGTTTCAAGCTGAGGGCAGTGTGCAAAGGGCAACCCGTCATGAACCTGTCGGTTTCATTACAAAGTTGTCAGGTTCGGTTGCAGGAGGGCGCTGGCAGTGAAAATCTCTCCAGGAGTGAATGTGAAAATCTTGATTGTTGAAGACGAGCGCAAGACGGGTGAGTACCTGTGCATGGGCCTGCGCGAGGCGGGCTACGCGGTTGAGTTGCTCAACAACGGCGTGGACGGGTTGCACCAGGCGCTGGAGGGCGACCACGACCTGGTCATCCTGGATGTGATGCTGCCCGGCCTGGACGGGTGGCAGGTGCTCAGAGGTCTGCGTGCCCAGGGCCGGGAGATGCCGGTGCTGTTCCTGACCGCCAAGGACCATGTGGACGATCGCGTCAAAGGTCTGGAACTCGGTGCGGACGACTACCTGGTCAAACCGTTTTCGTTTTCAGAGCTGCTGGCAAGAGTGCGCACCATCCTGCGCCGAGGGCGCTCAGGGATGGAGCCAACCACGCTACAGGTTGCGGATCTGGAGCTGGACCTACTGCGCCGGCGGGTTACCCGAGCTGGTAAGCGCATTGACCTGACCGCCAAGGAGTTTGGCTTGCTGGAATTGCTGATGCGCCGCAAGGGAGAGGTGTTGCCACGGTCGCTGATCGCCTCTCAGGTGTGGGACGTGAATTTCGACAGTGACACCAACGTGATCGAAGTAGCCATGCGTCGGCTGCGCGCCAAGGTGGATGACGGGTTTGAATGCCGCCTGCTACAGACAGTGCGAGGCATGGGCTACGTGCTGGAAGTGCCGGAGAAATCCTGATGATCCGGCGCTTGACACTCACAGCACGACTCACTTTTTTGTACACCTTGGTGTCGACCTTGGTGCTGCTGGGCCTAGGCATCCTGGTGGTATGGTCCACCCATCTGCACTTCATTGACCTTGATCGCGACTACCTGCTGGACAAAGTGCAGCTCATCCAGAAGATCGTCGATGAAACGCCAGAGCCGGCCGAACTGTCCGCCAAGCTGGATGAATCCCTCAACAGCCATCAAGGCCTGTTCATCTCACTCACGCGCGGTGACGATCTGCTGTTTGGCACCGGCGGCATCGCGTTTCCAACAGAACTGGCCGCGCGAAGCGCCCCAGATCAGCCTATGGATTGGGCTGATGGTGAGAGACAACTGCGAGGCATGAGCACTGAGCTGTTGGAAGCCCAAATTCCTTCTGTAACTACAGGTCCGGGGCAGCGCTTGCGGCTCACTCTCGCGCTGGACACGCATCACCATACCCATTTCATGCAGACACTGCGCCAGCAGTTGATCCTGTACGTGGCGCTGGCCTCGTTGCTCAGTGGGCTTTTGGGGTGGTGGGCGGCCCGCAGCGGTCTGGCCCCGCTGCGGGCCATGAAGGAGCGAGCGCTCAAGGTCACGGCCCACAAGCTCGACGAGCGCATGCCGATCGACGCCGTGCCCGTGGAGATGGCGGAGCTGGCCAATAGCCTCAACACCATGCTGGAGCGGCTGCAGCAGGATTTTGCGAAGCTCATGGAGTTCTCGAGCGACATCGCCCACGAACTGCGCACCCCCATCAGCAACCTGCTGACACAGACCCAGGTGTCGCTGTCGCAGCACCGTGATCCAGAAACCTACCGCGACATCCTTGCCTCCAACGCCGAGGAGTTCCAGCGCCTGGCGCGCATGGTGTCCGACATGCTGTTTCTCGCGAAGACGGATCACGGCATCCAGCTCCCGAATCGCGAAGATGTCACGCTGGAAGACGAGGTGAAGAGTCTTGTGGATTTTTACGATGCGGTCGCCGAAGACAAGGAGCTTCGTCTTCAGGTGGTGGGGGCGGGCAGCGTGGTGGGTGATCGCCTGATGATCCGGCGGGCCATCAGCAATTTGCTGTCCAACGCACTGCGGCACGCGCACCCGGACACCGATATTGAACTAACCATAGTCCCTGAGTTGGATGGCATCAACCTGTGTGTCACCAACACGGGCGACACAATTGAAGCTGCCGATCTGCCGCGTCTGTTTGACCGGTTCTATCGAGTGGACAAGGCACGCGCGCACCCGTCGTCCGATGGCGCGGGCTTGGGTCTGGCCATCACCAAAGCCATCATGCTGGCTCATGGCGGCAGCGCCTGTGTCACATCGGCAGCAGGAACAACGCGGTTTTGCTTGCAGTTTCCGGGCCCTCAAATACCCCGGTCCCTTCGCGCCACCAGCAACCCGCCCCATACGATCGCGAGCGCAGCGTAGTGGGCGACCAGGAACCAAGACCTGCCCAGCAAGCGCGGTCGGCCAGCGCGCCCTAGAATCCGCCCATGCGTCGCCTGCTTGTTCTTGTCCTGTGTTTGCTGCTGCCCCTACAGGGTATCGCGGCGTGGCAGGTGCCTGCGTCACCATGCCCCATGCAGGACATGATGGCCACGGCGGAAGCAGCCGGCGAGACGGCAGACACCTCGGCCGAGGCCATGGACGATTGCTGCAACGACCTGGCCACCTTCGAGCGCACAGGCCAGCCTTGCAAGAGCGTGCAGAGTTGCGCCGCACCCGCCGCCGGCATGCCGGCTTTCCTATCCCTCGTGGCCCTGACGCCGGACACTCAGGACCCTCAAGCGCCCACTTGGCGCAGCCTGCCGCCGGGCTCGACCTCGCGTCTCTGGCGCCCACCCACTTCCGTCTGATTCCCTGCACAGCGCAGCCCACCCGCCGGTGGTGCTGCCGTCGCGCGCTGTTAGGGCTACTGCACCCGAGCGCGCCTGCTCCGGAGCTCAGACATGGAATACCTTTCGCTTTTTCTTGCTCGCGCCATGCTGGCCCTGGTTGGCCTGCTCGCGTTGATCACACCCGCCGCTGCAGATGAACCCTTGAGCCTGAGCGCTGCGATAAACGCAGCCCTGGCTCGTTCGCGCAGCCTCGAAGCCTCTGCCGCCGCCGCGCAAGGTGCGCGCGAGATGGCGGTGGCGGCAGCGCAGCGCCCCGACCCGGTGCTGCGCCTCTCGCTCGATAACCTGCCAGTGGACGGGCCAGAGCGCTTCAGCGTCACTCGTGACTTCATGACCATGCGCTCGGTCTCAATAACGCAGACATTACCGAATTCGTCAAAGCGCCAGGCGCGCAGGGAGCGCTTCGAGCGCGAGGCCGATGCGGCCTTGAGCGAGCGGGACCGGCGTATCGCCCTGCTGCGGGTCGAGGTGGCCCAGGCATGGCTGGAGCGGCACATGCAGGAGCAGCGCATCGGCTTGCTGCAAGCCCAGGTGGCTGAGGCACGCCTGCTGGTCCAGACCACCGAGTCGGCGGTCCGGGGTGGTAAGGCCACCCTCAACGATGCAGTGGGCGCACGCGAGCTGCTCGCGCAGCTGGAGCAAAGTGTGATCGGCGCGACCGCCGACCGGGCCGAGGCACGTCTGTGGCTGGCCCGCCTCATCGGGGGCGCGTCCGACCAGCCGCTGGCCGACCCGCCGCCGCTGCGGCAGCGTCCCGCAGCACTGAGCGAGCCGACGCTGGCCGAGCGCCTGCCCGACATTGCGGCGCTGCAGTCCAGGGAGCGGGCTGCCCGTGCAGAGGCCGAGTTGGCCCGCCAGGAACTCGATCCCGACTGGAGCGTGGAATTCATGTTCAGCCAGCGCGGCCGACAGTTCTCGAACATGGCTTCGGTGGCGGTGTCGGTGCCCCTGCAATGGGACAGGCCGCAACGCCAGGAGCGCGAGCTGGCCGCGCGTCTGTCGAGGGTGGACGAACTGCAGGCCGAACGCGAGGAGCAGACCCGCGAGCGTCTGCTGCAGGTGCAGCGGTGGCAGGAGCAATGGCGGTCCGGTCTGGATCGGCTGGACTTTCTGGATACCCGGCGAGTGCCCCTGTCCGCGCAGCGGGTCGATGCCGCGCTGGCCGCGTACCGGGGCGGGCGCGAGGGCCTGGGCCCGGTGCTTCAGGCACGCCGGGCGGTGCTGGATCTGGCGCTGGAACGCCTGCTGCTCGAGCGGCAGACCGCTGGCGCCTGGGCCCAGCTCGAATACCTCCTGACCGACAACCACACCGGGGTGAAGCCATGAGACATCAGCGTGCAACTACTGTGCTGGCCGGGCTGGCTGTGCTGGCTGTCCTGGCTGCAGTCGGCGGCGCCGGCTGGTGGCTGGGGATCCAGCAGGGCAAGGCCGGCACCCTGCTGGTGGCCGGAGCCTCGGCGCCTGCCCAGGCAGCGGCCGGTGCAGGGCCGGCGGACATCGACCCTTCGCAATGGACCATCCCCCAGGGGGAGGAAGCCACCCGCCGGCACATTCGCGACGGGCTCAAAGCGGGTGACCAGGACCCGGTGACCGGCCGACGCATCCTGAACTACCACGACCCCATGGTGCCGGGCAAAAACTTCGACGCACCGGCGAAATCGCCGTTCATGGACATGATGCTGGTGCCGCGTTATGCCGGCACCGACGCGGCCGACGCCAGCAGCATCACGGTGAGCCCGCGCATCCAGCAGAACCTGGGGTTGCGAACCGCCCCGGTGGTGGAAGGGACCCTGGCGTCCGAGGTGACGGCGGTTGGCAACGTGGCCTGGAACGAGCGCGAGCGGGTGGAGGTGTCCTCGCGGGCGATGGGCTTCGTCGAGAAGCTCCATGTGAAGGCCACCTTCGACCGGGTGGCCGCCGGCGCGCCCCTGGCCGACCTGTATGTGCCCGAGTGGGTGGCCGCGCAGGAGGAATACCTGGCGCTGGCCCGGCTTGCGGGTGAGGGCGTCGACCCCCTGAAGGACGCCGCGCGCCAGCGCATGCGCCAGGCCGGCATGACCCCGGCCCACATCCAGCGGGTGGCGAGTTCAGGTGTGGTGCAGCCGCGTCTGACTCTGACCGCACCGTTGGCGGGCATCGTGAGCGAGCTGATGGTCCGCGAGGGCGCCACCGTCGCCCCGGGCATGGCGCTCATGCGACTGCAGGGCACCCGCACGGTGTGGGCCGAAGGGGCGGTGCCGGAAAGCCAGGCCGCGCTGATCGGGCCGGGCACGCGCGTGCGCACCACCAGCCCGGGCGCGCCTGGGGAAAGCTTCGAAGGTCGGGTGCAGACCCTGTTGCCCGAGGTCGATGCGGTCACCCGCACGGTGCGCGCGCGTGTCGAACTGGCCAACCCGCAAGGACGGCTGGTGCCCGGCATGCAGGTCAGTATGCGGCTGGAACCCCGCGCCGGCCCGGCCACGCTGCTGGTACCCAGCGACGCCATCATCCGGACCGGGCGGCGCAGCGTCGTGATGCTGGCCGAGGATGGCGGTCGGTTTCGGCCGGTGGAGGTGGTGGCCGGCAACGAGGCGAATGGCCAGACCGAGGTGAAGGCGGGTCTGGAAGCGGGCCAGCGGGTGGTTCTGTCGGGACAGTTCCTGATCGACTCCGAGGCCAGCCTGCGGGGTCTGGAAGCACGCCTGAACCAGGAGCCGCCGGCCGGGGCCGCCCAGCCGCGCTACACCACCGATGCAGTGATCGATGCGCTCGCCGGCGACACGGTCACGCTGACGCATCCCCCGATCCCGGCGCTCAGGTGGCCCGAGATGCAGATGGACTTCCGGTTGCCGCCGAAAGAGCGCCAGCCCCGGCGGATGGAGGTGGGGGACCGGTTGCAGATCGAGTTCGAGATGCAGGACGGTGACGTGCCGCAGATCACCGGCCTGAAGGTGATGCCGCCGGAGAAGACCCGATGATCGCCGGCCTGATCCGCTGGAGCATTGCCAACCGCTTTCTGGTGTTGCTGGCCACCGCGCTGCTGAGCGCCTGGGGCGTGGTGGCCCTGCAGCGCACGCCGCTGGATGCCCTGCCCGATCTCTCCGACACGCAGGTCATCATCCGCACCACCTGGCCCGGGCAGGCGCCGCAGATCGTGGAAAACCAGGTCACCTACCCGCTGACGACCACCATGCTCTCGGTGCCGGGGGCCCGCGCGGTGCGCGGCTTCTCGATGTTCGGCGACAGCTTCGTGTACGTGTTGTTTGAAGACGCGGTGGACCCGTACTGGGCGCGCTCGCGCGTGCTGGAGTACCTCAACCAGGTGCAGGCGCGCCTGCCGCGCGGCGCCTCCTCATCCATTGGACCCGACGCCACGGGCGTGGGCTGGATCTACCAGTACGCGCTGGTCGACCGCACCGGTGGGCAGGACGTGGCGCAACTGCGCGCCCTGCAGGACTGGTTCGTGCGCTTCGAGCTCAAGACCGTGCCGGACGTGGCCGAGGTCGCCAGCGTGGGCGGCATGGTCAAGCAGTACCAGATCGTGCTCGACCCCGACAAGATGGCCGCCTACCGCGTGACGCAGGCCATGGTGGCCGAGGCGGTGGCGCGGGGCAACCAGGAGGCCGGCGGTTCGGTGCTGGAGCTGGGCGAGGCCGAGTACGCGGTGCGCGCCAATGGCTACCTGAAGACGCTCGACGACTTCCGCGCGATCCCGCTCATCACCAGCGCCAGCGGTGTGTCGGTGCGCCTGGGTGACGTGGCGCGGGTGCAGACCGGGCCCGAGATGCGGCGCGGCATCGGTGAGCTCAACGGCGAGGGCGAGGCCGTGGGTGGCGTGGTGGTGATGCGCTCGGGCAAGAACGCGCTGCAGACCATCGAGGCGGTGAAGGCCCGCCTGACCGAGCTGCAGCGCAGCCTGCCGGCGGGCGTGGAGATCGTGCCGGTGTACGACCGCTCGGGCCTGATCGAACGAGCGGTAAAGAACCTGGGCGAGAAGCTGGTGGAGGAGTTCATCGTCGTGGCGCTGGTGTGCCTGGCCTTTCTGTTCCACCTGCGCAGTGCCTTGGTGGCCAGCATCTCGCTGCCGCTGGGTGTGCTGATGGCTTTCATTGTGATGCAGCAACAGGGCATCAACGCCAACGTGATGTCCCTGGGTGGCATCGCGATCGCCATCGGCGCCATGGTGGACGCGGCCATCGTGATGATCGAAAACGCGCACAAGCACCTGGAGCGCTGGGCGCACCAGCACCCGGGCGAAACGCTGCAGGGCGAGCCACGCTGGCGGGTGATCGGTGACGCCGCGGCCGAGGTGGGACCGGCGCTGTTCTTCTCGCTGCTCATCATCACGCTGAGCTTCATCCCGGTGTTCACGCTGGAGGCGCAAGAAGGCCGGCTGTTCGCACCGCTGGCCTTCACCAAGACCTATGCCATGGCGGCCTCCGCCGGTCTGGCTGTGACGCTGATTCCGGTGCTCATGGGATATCTGATTCGCGGGCGCATCCCGGCCGAGACCGCCAACCCGTTGAACCGCGCGCTGATCGCGCTCTACCGCCCGGTGCTCGAAGCGGTGCTGAAGGCGCCGAAGCTCACGCTGGTGGTGGCGGCGCTGGTGCTTGTGGCCAGCCTGTGGCCGTTGCGCCAGCTGGGCAGCGAGTTCATGCCGCCGCTGGACGAAGGCGATCTGCTCTACATGCCCACGGCGCTGCCCGGCTTGTCCGCCGCCAAGGCGGCCGAGCTGCTGCAGCAGACCGACCGCCTGATCAAGACCATTCCCGAGGTGCAGAGCGTGTACGGCAAGGCCGGGCGTGCCGAGACCGCCACCGACCCGGCGCCGCTGGAGATGTTCGAGACCACGATCCAGTTCAAGCCGCGTGACGAGTGGCGTGCCGGCCTCACGCCCGAGGCGCTGATCGAAGAGCTCGACCGCACCGTGCGCGTGCCCGGTCTCTCCAACATCTGGGTGCCTCCGATCCGCAACCGCATCGACATGCTGGCCACCGGCATCAAGAGCCCCGTGGGCGTGAAGGTGGCCGGGCCGGATCTCGCCACCATCGACCGCCTCACCGGCGAGATCGAGCGCGCGGTGAAAGACGTGCCCGGTGTGAGCAGCGCACTGGCCGAGCGGTTGACGGGCGGGCGTTACATCGACGTGGACATCCGCCGCAGTGACGCCGCGCGCTACGGCCTGAACATCGCCGATGTGCAGGATATCGTGGCCGGCAGCGTGGGTGGCATGAACATCGGCGAGACGGTGGAGGGCCTGCAGCGTTTCCCGATCAACCTGCGCTACCCGCGCGAGCTGCGAGACTCGTTGCCCGAGCTGCGCGCACTGCCCATCGTGGCGCCCACCGGGCAACGCCTGGTGCTGTCCGACGTGGCCGACCTGCGCATTACCGAAGGCCCGCCCATGCTGCGCAGCGAAAACGCGCGCCTGACCGGCTTTGTGTACGTGGACATCCGCGGGCGCGATCTGCGCGGCGCGGTGCTCGACATGCAGCGCGCGGTAGCCGAGCAGGTGGCGCTGCCCGCGGGGTACTCCGTGTCGTGGTCGGGGCAGTTCGAATTCCTGGAGCGCGCCACCGCCAAGCTCAAGCTGGTGGTGCCGGTCACGCTGCTGATCATCTTCGTGCTGCTGTACCTGATCTTCCGCCGCTTCGACGAAGCCTTGCTGATCATGTCCACGCTTCCGTTCGCGCTGGTGGGTGGGGTGTGGTTCCTCTGGCTGCTCGGGCACAACCTGTCGGTGGCCAGCGTGGTGGGCTTCATTGCGCTGGCGGGTGTGGCGGCCGAGTTCGGCGTGATCATGCTGATCTACCTCAAGCAGGCCTGGCAGGAGCGGCTGGACGCCGGGCGCACCGATGAACTGTCGTTGCTGGAAGCCATCCGCGAAGGCGCGGTGTTGCGGGTGCGGCCCAAGGCCATGACGGTGGCCACCATCGTGGCCGGCTTGCTGCCGCTGTTCTGGGGCATGGGCACCGGCAGCGAGGTGATGCAGCGCATTGCAGCGCCCATGATCGGCGGGATGATCAGCGCGCCTTTGCTGTCGCTGCTGGTGGTGCCTGTGGTCTACCGGTTGATGCGGAGGCCGCGCTGAGTCAGGTGAGTGGCGAGCGAACGCTGATGACGGCCTTACAACACGTCCCACTGAGTCGAGCGGGTATTTTTCCGTTCGTTACCCACAGGGACTGTGCTCTAACCTGTGGATAACCAAGTGGACAACGCCCGCAGGCCACGGCCAGCATGATATGCGGGCTGCTGCTCAAAAGTTGGGCGTTGCTGATGCCTGAGTTCACCCCTGACACCAAGCCAGTCGGTGACGGCTGCAACTGCACGCCACAGCAGCCCACCCATTGCGCCAGGGTGGAGTGGGGGATGGCGAGGCCAGCTCGGCTGAAGATCGCTTCCGGGCGGTACAGCGGCAGGTGGTCGGCGTACTTGGCCACCAGAACCATGCACTGTGCAAGCACTGGCACGCGCGCACCAATGGCGCATGCCCCAATTGGCAAGCACCGGTCTGCGCTTCAGAGTCAGAGCACAGTGATGACACCTCGTGCAACTCACCCGGTTAGCATTTCGGGTTGATCAATGAAATCAACAACGGTCAGCAGGTACAGTTACGGCCTATGTACGGTATCGGACAGACCGTCATTTGATTCTGGCCGATCCTGCGAGATCTACAAATCTATCGGCGAGCCTCGTCCTGTGACAGTAGTCAACTTGGAGGTGAGCCACATGACTGAACCCGACGATCCTCGCAAGAATCAACTGCTTGCGTGTTTACCGGATGCAGAGTGGCAGCGTTGGAAGCCCATGCTCGAGTTGGTCCACTTGCCCCTTGGCAAGGTCCTTTACGAATCCGGGGAGCAGATGACATTCGTCTGCTTCCCCACGACAGGTATCGTTTCGCTCCTGTACGTGCTGGAGAACGGCTCTTCGGCCGAAATCGCAGTGGTTGGAAATGAAGGCGTGGTTGGCATCACCCGCAGCGCCTGCGGAGCACCGCAAACGTAATGGCTGCTATGCTGCCCACCTTCAGGTGACCGCTTCGGGCCCATACCGGCCATCGCCCAGATCCAAAGCCGCGCGTGGCGCCTTCTACGAAGCTGTCATCGCCGGCATGTAATGCGACCTGGTTGAGCTGTGAGTCGGTTCGCAATCGCTCCGTAGTCGCAGACACCACGTGCAATCACCCACAATCCGGCCCGTACGCACCCACGCTGCTTCTACAGGCGATAGCTCGCACCCTGCTAACAGGACTCCCATGACCAACACCGCCCGATTTGAGCTCTTCTCTTTTTGGCGCACCTCCGCGACCTACCGCGTCCGCGTCGCCTTCAACCTCAAGGGCGTGACGCCGCAGGAGCACACCATCAACCTCGATGCCGGCGAGCAGCGCAGCGAGGCTTTCCTCAAGATCAACCCGATGGGCGCGATTCCGGCGCTCGTGGACCACGGTCCGGGTCAGCCGCAGACGCCCCTGACGCAGTCGCTGGCCATCCTGGAATTCATCGAGGAGAGCTTTCCGACGCCCGCGCTGCTGCCGACCGATGCGCACGGCCGTGCCCGCGTGCGTTCCTTTGCGGCCATGCTGGCGGCAGACACTCACCCTTTGATCACCCCGCGGGTCAAGAAGTACCTCACCACCCAAAGCGGCTTCGATGATGCGGCCTGGCGTGCCTGGCAGATCCACTGGTTCATGACGGGCTTGCAGGCCTTGGAGCAACGCTTGACCACTGAGCCCGGCACCGGCACCTTCTGCCACGGCGACACGCCGACGATTGCCGACATTTGTCTGGCCAGCATCATCGCGGTGATGCGCGTCTTCAAGATCGACGTGCCGGGCATTCCGACCGTGATGCGGGTGATGGCCGCCTGCGAGCAGCTGGAGGCCTTCGCCGCGGCGGATCCAAGCCGGCAGGTGGGCGCACCGAAGGCCTGACGGACGCCTTGGGCGGCGTCTCGGAGCGCCGCCGACCCTTCAAAGGCCCCGGCGAGCCCGCGCCCCGGTGCTGAATTCCTGCCATTTCCAGACACCGCCTCGCCAGATCCAGACAAGCGATCCTGGGTGCTCGCCATAAATTTGTCTCCAGCCGATGCCACGGAATCGCGGCGCACCGGTCCCCAGCAGCAATCAAGGAGACACACCGTGACGAGTTCAAAGACAAAGGCCACGCTGGACAGCGTGCTCACCCAAACCACTCAACGCCATGGCGGCGCACCGGGCGTGGTGGCCATGGCGACGGATCGCAATGGCAACTTCTACGAGGGGGCCTCCGGGACGCGAGAGCTGGGACAGGATCGACCGATGACGACCGACAGCGTCTTTGCGATCTTCTCCACCACGAAGGCGCTGACCGGCACCTGCATCATGCAGCTGGTCGAGGAAGGTCGCATCTCGCTCACCGACGATGCCGGCAAATACGTGCCCGAGATTGACCAGCTCCAGGTGCTCGACGGTTTTGGTGCAGATGGTCAGCCCCGCACGCGTGCGCCCAAGCGCAAGATCACGATCAACGATCTGATGCTCCACACCTCGGGGCTGTGCTACGAGTTCTTCAGCGCCGATGACCTGAAGTACCGCACCGCCAAAAACATCCCGACGGTGGTGTCCAGCAGCTTCGATTCGATCCGCACGGTGCTGCTCCATGAGCCGGGCGCTGCGTGGACCTACGGCGTCAACATCGACTGGCTGGGGCGCATCGTCGAGCAGCAGCGCGGCAAGCGCCTAGGCGAGGTGATGAAGGAGCGCATCTTCGGGCCGCTGGGCATGAACGAGATCGGCTTCCAGATGAGCGAGGCGATGAAGGCCCGGCGCGTGACGATCCACGATCGCGCGGCCGACGGCAAGCTGACCCCGCTCCCCGACCTGGTGCTGCCCGATCCGCCGCCGATGGACATGGGCGGCCATGGCCTGTATGCCACGGTGGGCGAGTACATGAAGTTCATCCGCATGATCCTGAATGACGGCGCCGGCCCGAACGGCCGTGTGCTCAAGGCCGAGACCGTGCAGCAGATGTCGCAGGACGGCCTTGCCGCCCTCGGGCTGTCGGTCGGCGGGTGGACCACGTCGATCCCGTCGCTCAGCAACACCGGCGAGTTCTTCCCGGGCACCGCCAAGGGATGGGCCTACACCTTCATGACCAACCGCGAGCGCACGCCCTCGGGCCGCCCCGCCAACTCGTTGATGTGGGCCGGCCTGGCCAACTGCTTCTACTGGATCGACCGCAGCAGCGGCATCGGGGGCTACTGGGCGACCCAGATTCTGCCGTTCCAGGACACGGCGTCGTACCCGGGCTTTGTGGATTTCGAGACGGCCGTCTACCATCACCGGTAAGCCGCTGACTTCTGCGGCGCACGCCGTGAGGAGTAAACCGGCATGGAAGCGATCCGCAACGTCCTGGTCACCGACGTCACCGGTGCCCCCAGCACCCGCCACCGTCTGGTGGCGTCGACGGACTGGGACGAAGTCCAACACTGGTGCAAGCAGGTCTACATGCCATATGACGCGGCACCGGTCGGGCTCGTGCGGCAGCCTGACTCGGTGCTCGACGCCATCCGCATCGGGCACTTCACGCTTAGCCGGTTCAGCTACGGGGTGCCGGTACACCTGACCGGGTTTGCTGCGGAGGCCGGCACTGGCATGGTCCTCACGACCCTGCGCGGTGCCATTCGGCATTGGTCGAGCGGGCGCGAGTATGCGGACACGGGTGTCGGCGAAGCCTTTCTCGTGGACAACTCGCGCACCCACTACTGGCTCGACGCCGATCCGCATCATCTGCAGGTCAATCTGACCTTCCAGCATGATGCAATGGCCGCGCTCCACGAACGCTGGTTCGGCGCGCCGGCCGACGAGCGGATGTGGGCTTGCAAGTTCCGCTTCGGCGGTGCGCAGTCCAGCTGGATCAGCCTGTTGTCCTATGTGTGCCGCTGCATCACCGAGATGCCGGACGCGGTGGAGCAGGGGCCACTGGGGCGGCACTTGGAGGAGATGATCGGCCTGCACCTGTTGACGTTGTGGCGACAGCAGCTGGAGAGCCCGCAGGAGCCGACGGTGCACCGATTGGTGCCCCGCCATGTGCTGCTGGCCGAACAGCACATGCGAGTCCATGCTCCGGACGCGCCCACCTTGAGCGAACTGGCGAGAAGCGCCGGCGTCAGCGTGCGGACCCTCAATGCGGCGTTTCGGGAGTTCAGGGGCTGCACGCCGATGCAGTGCCTGCGCGACATCCGCCTGAACGGCGTGCGCGCCGAATTGCTGGTGGCCCCCCCGCAGAGCAAGGTTCGAGACGTTGCCGAGTCCTGGGGCTACGCTAACCTAGGCATGTTTGCCGCCAGCTACCGCAACAGGTTCGGCGAATCGCCCTCGGCGACGCTTTCTCGGCGCTGAACGCATTCGGGGCGATGTCTGTGAGACGGAGCAGTTCGGCGGTAGAAGGTCGACGAGCCGACGGCAGGTCCCCGGGCAGGCAACTGCCGAGTGGCCGTTGTTCGGCAACCAGCCGGCCGTCCGCTCGTGGCCGAAGGCTGACATTCTCATCGCCAAACTAAGGTGATTCTGGCCCCTCTATATCTCCGGCATGGCCAGATGGCCAGTTGGGTGGGGCGAGACAGTCTTACGCGGCCTCATCGATAACAGGCACTCGCTGCAAGTCCATGCCGGGCAGTACCCGCTTCGCCCAGTCCGTTGCGAGTGCTTCCAGAGCGATGCGCGATCGCTCAAGAACAACCTCCTTGGGCTGTCGGAAGCGCCCATCGTCCCCCTGGAAGAGGCGGGACATCTGCAGCATCAATCGACCGTTTTTGGCCACGAGTCGATGGCATGTCGCCATCTGGGGCAAAGGCGCCAATGCTCTCAGGAAGGCCAGCTTGGCCTCTTTGTCGAAAGCGATGCCGCTCAATGACTCGTTGAAGCCGAAGTAGCCCTTGACCAGCCGTTCGAACAGCTCGGGCGAGTAGTTCTCAAGCTGGGTGACCGACATGGCTGCGGGCATCCTTGGCTCGATGTCGCCGGTGATTCCCGAGTGCAGTCGCACAGTGACATAAAAGTGCTCGATCCGAGTCTGATCAGCTCTTTCTGATTCCCAGGTCTGGAAATACAGATAGCCGGGCTCTTCATCGAACACGGTTTCAACGGATGAGAGGGAGCCTTGGACCGTGCCGAGCTCGCTGTTGCGCTTGGCTCGATCGAATCTCCCGAAGAACACCAATGACGTACCAGCGAGAACCAGTAACCCCAGAAAGCGGAGCCAGAGGTGCCGGCGCCAATCGGCGACATCTTCAGCGGTCAACATGTCGATGCCTCCGACGCGAAGCCCCAGGATCTTGCCGGCTTCGTCCACCTGGGCAACGGCGGTTGTGTGGGTTACCCGAGCCCACTTGTGGATGTTTTTGCAGCCGGGTATCTCGCAACGTCCTGAGTAGCCGTCACCGACAAAAGGCACCTCGGCTCCTCTTCGAGCCGCATGCCGCTCCGAAATCCCCGCGATTTCACGAAGCTCACCAACTTGGCGTCCTTCGTACAGCTCGTAGGCGGTAGCAAGTGCCCAGAGTGACGTGGCGATGAAGAAGCCGAGAGCAAGGGCTCGGCGGTTGGCGTTGACGATTAACATGCGGGCCCGTTGTGTGCATCGGATGTGTGAATCATGCTCAAGCCTTCCCCATGCTGCTCGCGTCACGCACCCGGGTGAACCGTTCGGCCGATGTTTGGGGCTTGAGCTTGATCTCGGTAGGGCGCACGCTAACTGACACGGTCGACGGTAGCTAGAAGTTTTCGACTTTATTTGCACCGTTTTCGGCGACAGACCAAGCTCGGCATCAACCTGTTTTCGACTTTGTCTGCCCCGCAGCGATTCCGGCGCCTCTTGGAGCCCGCATGGATCCTAGGGTTCAGTTTTCGACTTTATTTGGAGAGAACAGTGTCCGTCGCCGGCTCGGTCGTGCGCGTGCTGGATGCCGGGAGCGGACAGGAAACCCGGAAGCGACTGGACCCGTGCGATCCAGGCGCGGACAGCAGGAAACGGCTTGAGATCCACACTGCCTTCGTGCGCCCATGCCACGTAAGGGAAAACGGCACAGTCGGCAATGGTGGGACGGCCCAGCTCCAGCCATTCGTGGCAAGCCAGGTGTGCGTCGACCCGTTCCAGAAGGCGTGCGCTGCGCCGAAGGGCATCGGCCTTGTCGAGGTCGTACCCGAACTTTTCGACCAGGCGGGCGGAGGCAGGGCCGCTCTGGATCTCTCCGGCCGATGCCGACAGCCACTGCACGATCCGACCCTGGGATGCAGCGTCATCCGGCCACCATCCGGGGTCGCCGTGGCGTGAGGCCAAGTACACCAGAATGGCCTGCGAGTCGCGCAGCACCAGGTCGCCATCGACCAGCACGGGCACCTGTGCCCAGGGGTTCAAGGCAAGAAACTGCGGGGTCCTGTGTTCACCCGCTGCCAGATCGACAGGACAGCGTTCCAGAGGAATGCCGGCGAGTGCCGCAAACAGCCTGACCTTGTAGCAGTTGCCCGAGAGTTCGACGTCATGGAGCCTGATCATGGAAGGGTCCTCACAGCAGCTGGTTGAACTCGAGCACGTTGCCGTCCGGGTCGCGTAAGAACAGGCCCTCGCGGCGAGGACCGATCGGCGCGGGGCCTTCGGTGATGGCGATGCCGGCCCCGTTGAGCCAGTTCACCAGCGCGGCGAGATCGTCGACGATGAAGGCGGCATGGGTGATGCCGGGCCACTTCACGGGTTCGTCCTGCAGCACGTTCTGCGCACCGGCGCGTGACGTGCCGTTGAAGATCAGGTTGATGCGCACGCCGGCCGGTGTCGCCATTTCGTTGGCGTAGTCGTCGAAGCGGATCTCCTCGCGGAAGCCAAGGCGCTCGTAGAAGCGGCGTGCACGCTCGGGATCCGAGACACGGATGCCGACGTGTTCGTAGGCAGTGGCAGGGGCAGGACAGGTAGGGGGTGTGGGTCGTGGTGTGTTCATGCCCCGATGATCTTTCTCGCGGTCCCTACAATAAATAGACTGCCTTGCAGGTCATCCCACCGAAATCCGCAGCAATCGAAGACCGATGGACAAGCTCAGGGCCATGGCGACATTCGTCCGCATCGTCGATGGCGGCAGCCTGACCGCGGCGGCAGATGCCGCCGGCACCTCGCTGACGTCGGTGGTGCGCTCGCTCGCTGCGCTCGAGAAGTCACTCGGTACGCGGTTGCTGAACCGGACCACCCGGCGGCTCTCCCTGACCACCGAAGGCCGCGACTACGCGGAGCGATGCCGCCAGATCCTGGCGGCCGTGGACGAGGCCGATGCGGCGCTCAGCGAGCAAAGGGCCAGCCTGAGCGGCCGACTGGCCTTGACGGCACCGGTCACGTTCGGCCGCATGCATGTGGCACCGCTGGCTGCGTCGTTTCTGAAACAGCATCCGGATCTCTCGGTGGATCTGCTGCTGCTGGACCGGGTCGTCGATCTGCTCGAAGAAGGGCTCGATCTTGCGGTGCGCATCGGGGAACTGCCGGACTCGTCCCTGGTTGCGGTGCCGCTGGGCACGGTGCGTCGGGTTTGCTGCGCCAGCCCCGCTTACCTGCGCCGCCACGGCACACCGAAGGAGCCGCGGGACCTGTTGAAGCACCGCTGCATCGGCTTCAAGGGCCATGGTGCGAGCGCCGACTGGCGCTTCCAGGTTGCGGGGCGTGAGCTCAAGGTGCCGGTCAGACCCGTGTTCGTCACCAACCAGGTCGAGGCGGCGATGGACGCCGGCATTGCCGGACTGGGGTGCGTGTCCCTGCTGAGTTACCAGGCCAGAACCGGTCTGGAATCGGGTGCGCTGAAGGCCGTGCTTCGTGGTTTCGAGGTCGACCCCTTGCCGGTCAACATCCTGTACCGGCCCGACCGCCTGATGTCGACCCGGGTGCGTGCGTTGCTGGACTGGCTGATACCGAGCTTGCGCGAGGCACTGGCCAGCGATGGCGCCGGATGAGGTCGCCTCCCGTCACTCGGGGCGCCTCACGGGCATCTGGCTTTTCCACGCCCGGGGCGACCGTCCGGTCTGGACCTTGAAGGCGCGAGAGAGTGCCGCCTCGCTCCCGTATCCGACCTCGGCAGCGATCAGCTTCAATGGACGCCCGCGCCGAAGCGCCTGTTGTGCGATCCGCACGCGCCAGCCCTGCAGGTACTGCCCCGGGGTGATGCCCATGACCGAGCGGAACGTGGAGGCAAACACGCTGCGCGACATGTTGGCAACGCCCGCCAGCTCAAGGAGTGTCCATTCCCTTGCGGGTTCTTCGTGCATGGCCACCAGGGCGTGACGCAGCCTCGGGTGCGACAGGCCGGAGATCAGGCCGCCCTTCACGTCGCCCCGTTCCATCAGCTGGCGAAGTATCTGGATCATCACCACCTCGAACAGTCTCTCGACCATGGCGGTGCGCCCGCATCGCTGTTCGAACGCCTCGTCGAACAGCAACGCCAGCACCGGCGCGGACCCCTCGATCGCTTCCAGCGGCAGGCAGACGACTTCCGGCAAGGCCGCTGCGATCGGGTTCTCTGCACCGCCCTCGAACCGGAGGTTCGCGCAGACCACGTCCGCGCCGTGCTCGACGTCGGACACGAAGCGGTGCGTCAGGGGACGCGGGAAAAGCAGCACGCTGGGCTTCTCGATCGGCAGCGTTGACCTGCCGAAGCTGACGGTCAGCGGGCCACGGCGAACCAGGTGCAGCTGGCCATGGGTGCCGTCACCCTCCAGCGTGTTCACCCCGCACAGGGGCCCGGCGTTGAACACCTGTGCCGACACGGGAAAGTGCGCCATCAACGAAGCCAGCCGATCGCTCATTGGTACTCCTGATCAAGTAAGTCGCACTCTATATCACCCAAAGTCTGTTCTGGCCGGGCAAAGTACATCTCACCGGACAGCAGCTGTCCGGCCTTTGCCCACCTCAACAGGAACCCACATGACCATCGAGAAGATCCTCTACACCGCCACCGCCGCCGCCACGGGCGGCCGCGAGGGGCGTGCCACCTCGTCCGACCAGGCGCTGGACGTCCGGCTGTCCACCCCGCGCGAACTGGGTGGCGCCGGAGGTCCCGGCACCAACCCGGAGCAGCTGTTCGCCGCGGGCTACTCCGCCTGCTTTCTGGGCGCTCTGAAGTTCGTGGCCGGCCGCGACAAGGTGTCGCTGCCCGCTGCCACCACCGTGACCGGCAAGGTCGGCATCGGGCAGGTTCCCACCGGCTTTGCGATCCAGGCCGACCTGACCGTTTCGGCGCCTGGTGTCGATCGGGATGTGCTGCGGTCGCTGGTCGACCAGGCCCACATCGTCTGCCCCTACTCCCATGCCACGCGCGGAAACATCGACGTCACGCTGGTCATTGCCAACTGACCCCCACACCCGCAACCACCCACACCACCCGAACCCCATGAAAACCCATCACCGAATCCTGGCCACCACGGTGCTCGCCATGGCGCTGCAATCCACCTTCCCGGCGCATGCCGCTCCGCCGGCCGCGCTGGCGCCGACGACCACCGAAGCCACCCTCGATGGCAATTACGTCGTGACGCGCGACAAGGTCCGTCTCTTCTACAAGGACTGGGGCCCGAAGGACGGGCCTGTCGTCACCTTCAGCCACGGCTGGCCCTTGAGCTCCGACAGCTGGGAATCCCAGATGATCTTCCTGGCGGGCAAGGGCTACCGCGTGATTGCCCATGACCGCCGTGGGCACGGTCGCTCCAGCCAGCCCTGGGACGGCAACGACATGGACCGATACGCCGACGACCTGGCTGCCGTGATCCACGCGCTGGACCTCAGGGACGTCACCGCGGTCGGCTTCTCCACCGGTGGCGGTGAGGTGGCACGCTACATCGGCCGCCATGGGACGAATCGGCTCAAGAAGGCCGTGCTGGTCAGCGCCGTGCCGCCGATGATGCTGCGAACCAGCGACAACCCGGACGGCCTGCCCCTGGCGGTCTTCGACGGCATCCGCAAGGCCTCGCTGGAGAACCGGTCGCAGCTGTACATCGACCTGGCTTCCGGTCCGTTCTACGGCTTCAACCGTCCGGGCGCCAAGGTGTCGAAGGGCCTCATCGACAGCTGGTGGGCGCAAGGCATGCAGGCGGGTCACAAGAACACCTTCGACTCCATCGCAGCGTTCTCGGCCACCGACTTCCGCCAGGACCTCGAGAAGTTCGATCTGCCGACCCTGGTGATCCATGGCAGCGACGACCAGATCGTGCCGATCGACATCTCGGGCAAGGCTGCAGCGGCCCGCATCCAGGGTGCCCGGCTGATCGTCTACCCCGGCGCACCGCATGGATTGACCGACACGCACAAGGACCGGTTCAACCAGGATCTGCTCGACTTCCTCGAGCACTGAAGCCCTGCCGACCGGGCAGCCAGACCGGCCCGGTCGGCGGCGACATCGAATGACAGGAAACCTCCCTCGGCAAACGGCCATCGGCTGTCAGCACCGGGTGACCACCAGGGGCGCACCGTTCGTGATGATCAAGGTGTGCTCGTATTGCGCAGAGAGGTTGCCATGCGCGCCTGCCAGCGTCCAGCCGTCTGCGGTCTCGGTGACGACGCGGGACCGGGTCGACAGAAACGGCTCGATGGTGATCACCATCCCGGCTTTCAGCCGGCGTCGGTCCGAGGCGTCGAAGTAGCCCGCAATGTGTTCCGGCTCCTCATGCAGCGCCCGCCCCACACCGTGGCTGCCCAGGTTCTCGATCACCCTGAAGCCATACGCCTTCGCAGTGCGTCCGATGGCTGCACCGATCCGGTTGATGGGCTGACCGGCCCTTGCGACCGCCAGGGCTTCGGTCAGCGCGGTCCGGGATGCGTGACACAGGCGCGTCTTGGTTGGCGTGGCGGGCGGGATGGCCACGGTCCCGCCGGTGTCGGCAAAGTAGCCGTCGAGCTCGGCCGACACATCGACATTGAGAAGGTCGCCGGCCTGGATGACCCGATCCCCGGGCACACCGTGTGCGGCTTCTTCGTTGATGCTGATGCAGGTGAAGCCCGGGAATCCGTAGGCGAGCTGAGGCGCAGAACGGGCGCCTTCGGCCTGCAGCCACCGTCCTCCCAGCAGGTCCAGTTCGCGTGTCGTCATCCCGGGCTCTGCGGCGTCCAGCATCCGGTTCAGTGTCATGGCAACGATGCGGCCCACCTTTTGCAGGGCCAGCACGTCTTCCTGGGTTTCGATCGTCATCGGGTTGGTCTTGTCAGCAGGGGGTGTTCTGGAACGAAGCTGGCCTTCGGTGTCCGGCCATGCTGCACCCCGGTGGCGCGAAGACCGGATCAGGGCGGCACCGCCCGGTCGTCACGACGGCAGCCGTGCGATGACCTTGATCTCGAACTGGAAGCCATACAGCCAGGTGACGCCGATGCCGGTGAGCGTGGGATGTGGCGCGTCGCCCCAGTTCTCCAGCACCACGGGCCAGGCCGCTTCAAAGTGCTTCTCGGGGTCGACCATGAACACGGTCACGTCGATCACGTCCATGAAACTGCAACCTGCGGCCTTGAGGATGTCATTGAGGTTCTGAAAGGCCAGACGGATCTGCGAAGGGAGATCGGGCTCGTGCGTGCCGTCGGGTCTGCTGCCGACCTGGCCCGACACGAACAGAAAGCCGTTGGAGCGGATGGCCGGGGAATAGCGGTTGCGCTGGTACAGGTCCTGGCGACCGGCAGGGAAAATCACGTCTCGGGTGTGGGTCATGGTCGGTGCGTCTGAGTCACGGGTGGGCAGGATCACGACTGTAGGAACAGCCCGTGGATGAATAAACCCGGCAGTACGACAAACTGCGTTTGCGGATTCCGAACAATCATCCGGATCAGAGAGGACAACATGGACCGATTCGATGCCATGCAGGCTTTCGTTCGAGTGGTCGATGCAGGCAGTTTCACCAAGGCCGCGGAGACCCTGCGCCTGAACAAGACCAGCGTGACGCAGCTCATCCAGCAGCTGGAGGCCCGGCTGCGCGTGAAGCTGCTCAACAGGACCACGCGCAAGGTGCAGGTCACGGCGGAAGGCGCTGCCTACTACGAGCGCGTGGTGCGGCTGCTGGCCGACCTGGACGATGCGGAGACAAGCCTTTCGGACGCCAGGACCGCCCCACGCGGACGGCTTCGCGTGGACGTGCCCAGCCCGCTGGCCCGGTTTGTGCTGGTGCCCGCCCTGTCCGGATTCCATGCCCGGTATCCCGACATCCAGATCGACATGGGTGTGAGCGACCGCATCGTGGATCTGATCAGCGACAGCGTGGACTGCGTGATCCGGGGTGGCGAGATCACCGACCCCTCGCTGGTTGCGCGTCTCGTGGGTGAACTCCCGATCAAGGCCTACGCGGCACCCGGATACCTGCAGCGCCACGGCACGCCGGAACACCCCAGGGACCTGGAACAGTCGCACCACCGTGTGGTCGGCTTTCTGAGCGCTCGCAACGGTCGGGTGCCGCCCTTCTCCATGCAGCTCGGTGACGGTGAGCGCATCGATGTACGAGGTCACCATGTGGTGGCGATCGATGATGGAAATGCCTATCTGGCAGCGGGCCTCGCCGGCCTGGGCGTGTTGCGGCTGCCCACCTACATGGCCAGGGATCACGTGGCCCGCGGTGAACTGGTGACGTTGTTCGATGAATGGAGCTTTGAGCCCATGCCGCTGTACCTGGCCTATCCGCCGAACCGGTATGTGAGCGCAAAGCTGCGTGTGTTCGTGGACTGGGTGATCAGCGTCGTTGGTGAAGCCGTGCCGTCGCGGGCCGCCGGTGCAGCAAAGACCGCTCGGCCCGGCCGTTCCCTCAGGTGACCGTCGGCAGCCTGCACGTCAGGCCGTCATCGGGCCGCGAAGTCGGTCGAGGAAGAGAGTTCAGCATGCTCGGCCATCTCCGCCTGACGACGATCGAACGTTTCCCGTGCGCAGGTCACCGCGTCGGAGCCCGCCAGGAAGCGCAGTGGTGGCTCGGCCCATCCAGCGATCTGCACCAACACCTGGCCCAGCCTGGCAGGATCTCCAGGCTGCCGATGGTTGTAGGCGCTGTAATCCACCCGCGTCGCTCCCTGCGGATCGTCGTAGTCGAGGATCCATCGGTCACCGTAACGCACCGATGTCGCATCCAGAAAGTCGGTACGGAAGAAGCCCGGCTCCACCGTGGTGACGCGGATGCCGAAACGGGACACCTCCATCGCCAGCGACTCCGAGAACCCCTCGACAGCGAACTTGGTGGCGCAGTAGATGGACGACGAAGCGAATCCCTTGAACCCGCCGATCGAGGCGATGTTGAAGATGTGCCCGCTGCGCTGGCGTCGCATGTGAGGCAGCACGGCCCGTGTGACATGCATCAGTCCGAACACGTTGGTCTGGAACTGCGCTTCGATGGCCGAGCCGGGAACTTCCTCGAACAGGCCCAGTTGCCCGTACCCGGCGTTGTTGACCAGAACGTCGATGCGCCCGAAACCATCGATCGCCCGGGCAACGGCATCGGTGGACTGCGACTCATGGTCCACATCGAGCGGAACGCACAGAACGCGGTCGCCGTGGTCGGCGAACTGTGATTGGAGTTCGTCCGGCTTTCTGCCGGTCGCCACCACCCGGTGGCCTGCCTCGAGTGCGCTCAGCGCAATGTATGCACCGAGCCCACGCCCGGCGCCCGTGATGAACCATATCTTGCTCATGGCTTCTCTCTGATGAGGGGGTTGAACACCGATCCAGTCTAGGAACAGACCCGGCCATGGCGGTAGCCGAAAACCACGGCAGGCTTGCCCGATGCTGCAGATCCGGTGTGTGGCCAGCCCGGCCCTGCAGGAACGAGCAAGCCACGAAACGTTTTGTGCAATGCAGTCGGCGTGTGATTGCTCTAGAGTCCGGCAACGCTGACGTTCCGGATTCGAGGGGTGCCGCCATGAAGGGATACAACCGCTTTTTGCATGTCGTTAGCATCCTACTGACCGCAGGACTGCTGCCGATCGCTGGCACGAATGCCATGGCGGCATCGACCGAACCCGCGGTCCCGGGCAACAGCCCGCGATTCGACAACGGAATGCAGGTGCTGCGTGACCTGAACAACGGGCAGCCGCAGCCGGTCTTCGAGGCCATGCGCCGTGATTTCCCCTTCCTGGCCGAAGGTACGGCGTCGTATGCGCTGGGGGATGTGTGGGGACGCAAGGTGCTCGACCCGAAGACCCGCCAGCTTGCGGCGATGGCGGCATTTGCCTCTCTGGGGCTGCGAGGGTTCTTCAAGACGCATGCGGGCTATGCGCTCAATCTGGGCGCCACACCCGATGAACTCAAGGAGATCGTCTACCTGGTCACGGTGCCCGCCGGGTTTCCTCGCGCCATCGAAGCATCGCAAGTCCTCCAGGAGCTGTTCCACGAACGAGGACTGGGCACCCCGCAAGGCCAGTGATGTCCGGCGAGCGGCCTCGGGTGGCTGGCGGCATCGACCGCGCGGACCCTTCCCTCAGGGCGTTGTTCGATCGTCACGCGCCGGCAGACGGATTCTTTCCCTCTCCGGTGGCGGGGCTTCAGCTGATCCGTGCCAGCGCACCCACCGATCCCTTGAGCGTGTTCTACCGGCCCGCACTCTGCCTGGTGGTGGGTGGAAGGAAGCGTGTCTTCCTCAACGACCAGATCACGGAATACGGATCGGATGGCCACCTGGTGATCTCGCAAGACCTGCCGGCGCTCGGGCAAGTGGTCGAAGCGTCGCCGCTCGATCCGTACCTCTGCGTGCATCTGCGCTTCGAACAGGCCGAGATCAACCGGGTTGTGCTGGACCATGGCCCGCCGCGGGAGCCCGAAGGCGCCACCACCCGTGCGGCCCGAGGCTTGTATGTCGAGCCATCATCCGCCGCCCTGCTGGACGCGATCCTGCGCCTGGTTCGGCTGCTGGATGCGCCAGCCGATCAGGCGACCATGGCACCCCTGATCCGGCGCGAGATCGTCTACCGCCTGCTGAGCTCGGCCAATGGCTGGCGCCTGGCGCGCACCGCCCGGGCGGGCTGCTGCGACCATCGCATCGCGCGTGTGCTGGAGGTGTTGCGTGCGCGCTTTCGTGATTCCCTCGGCGTTCGCGAACTCGCCGGCATCGCTCACCTGAGCCCTTCGGCCCTGAACCTCAACTTCAAGGCGGTGACGTCGTTCACACCCCTGCAGTACGTCAAGCAGCTTCGCCTGCAGGAAGCGCGGCGTCTGGTCGTTTCCACCGACATGGATGCGGCCGCCGTGGCCTTGACCGTCGGCTACGACAGCCCCTCCCAGTTCAGCCGCGAGTACGCGCGCATGTTCGGCGAGCCTCCGTTGCGGGACAGAGCGCGTCTGCGTGTCAGCCCGGGTGCGTTCCTGCTGCAGGGCTCGTGCCTGGCCTCTGCGGCGGTGGCTGCTCAGGGCGTTGCGACGTAGCGGTTGCCGTTGGCCTTGAAGGCCTGCACCGCCTTCTTCAGGTCGGTGTATTCCTCGCAGGGCAGAAAGCAGATCTTGTCGAGCGCCGCCAGTTGCCTCTCGGCCTTGGGCAGATCGCCCCTCATGAGGTAGAGCTCGCCGGAGTACTCGAGTGCGCCCCGGTGCTTCGGGTCGATCCGCAAGGCCTCCAGGTAGTGGCGCTCGGCCGCATCGAGGTCCGGCGTGCCCGACTTGCGCAGGCTGTAGCCCATCAGGTTGTTCCAGTCGGCCACGCCGGTCTCGTTCACCCGCCGGAGCTCGGCAATGGCTTCCGGCCATTTCTTTTGCGCAATCAGCGTGCGGGCGGTGGCCAGCGTGTTGGACGCCGGCGTGGACGGGGTCATGTCGGCGGCCGTCGCCAGCGGCATGGCCAGCGCCAGAACCAGCGCGGTCAACACAGCATTGGGTGAGATTGCACGGGTCGGCATCGGCGTGTCCTTGGGGATGGTGGTCCGGCAGACGTTACCGCAACCGTGCCGCCACTTGAATCCCCGCCGGGGCCGCCGAAGGGTCAATGGGCCGAGGTGGTCGGCGCCTCCATCCACGCCACCAGCTGTCGCGCCACCCCCGCATCGCCGAGCAGGTCGATGTGGCCGGTCCGGTAGGCGATGTGCCGGTGCGGCGGGGGAAAGGACAGGCAGCGGGCCGGGTCGTCGTGCAGGCCCAGGGCGCTGTTCAGGGGCACCAGGCCATCGCCCACCAGGCGATCGGCCAGCAGGCTGCGGCGGGGGGCCAGCGTGGCGGCCACCGTGTGGCAGGCCACCCCGGCCGGCAGGGGCAGCGGCACGCGCTGGTCGGGTCGGCGCCGGAACCGGTCATGCCCTTGCCAGTCGGCATCCAGCACATGGCCGTAGCGCAGGTCGGTGATGCCTGCGCTGCGCAGCTGGCTCAGGCGGGCCAGGGGCCGGCTGTAGGGCGTGCTGCCCAGCAGCCCGTCGACCCAGTGTCCGGCCCTCTCCAGCGGCGCACCATGGTGCGGCGTGCCCAGAAACACGATGCGGCGCAGCTGCCGGGTCCAGCGGTGGCCCGCCTCGGCGCCGTGGTGGCAGGCGGCGCGCACCACCAGCCCTCCCATGCTGTGTGCCAGCACGCTGCACTCCTGCAGCGGCACCGGCCAGGCGTCGAGCAGCGCTTCCAGGTGGCCGGCCAGTTCGCGGCCGTTGACCGAGGTGTGCAGCCCGGTGTTGTAGCGCAGGTGGATCGGCGTGTAGCCCAGTTGCCGGGCCAGGTGCACCCCGTGGTCGTGGCCCGACCGGTGCCATTGCAGATCGTTCATGCACAGCCCGTGCACCAGCACCAGCAGCCGGCCGCTGACGGCGCCTGTGGCGTCCGGTGCCGCCAGGTCCAGGGGGCGGCCGTCGCGGCGCCAGTGCATGCGGGTGGCCAGCGGGTTGCCGTCGGCGCTCAGGCGATCGCCCATCACGCCATTGAGGGCCGCCACCACCGCGTCCCGTTCGGCCGAGGGTTCGGCCGCGGTCGGATCGCGTTCCAGGAAGGGTTCCAGCCGCAGCAAGGCCCCCTGCAGACCGGCATCCACCAGGCGCGTCACGCCGCGGATGCCCTGGTAGACCATGCCGGTGAGGCCGCCGGCGCGACCCGGCTGTGCGTCCCCGGACAACCCCAGGCTGCCGAGCACCGACCGGTGCACGCCCTCGGCGATGTGCGTGACCTCCGTGGTGGCCTGGGTCGCGATGCGGGCGGCACCGCGCAGATCGCTCGCCCGCAGCTGGCCCAGCAAGGCGGCGGCGGACCGCACCGGCGGGGCGGATCTGGGGGTGCGGGGGTTGGCCATGGCGGCTCCGGTGGGGGCGGGTGGAACCACCCGCTACACCCTTTTACCCGAGAAATGCGGCATGGCCCTGCCGTCATCGGTTCACCGGATTGTGGTTTTCCAATCGGTGCACAACAATCGCGGAGCCGGCTCAGGGAATGGCCGGCGCACCGAGCTGCATACCCGGCCGGTGGGCGTTCAGGGGAGACGTTCATGTCGCACGTGCATCAGCTGCGCGAGGCCATCCGGATGGAGGACGGGCCGTCGTCCCAGTGCAAACGGTCGCTGCTGCGCGTCATCGACCACCAGATCATTCCCCAGCTCTCGGGCGTCCACGAGGAGCGGCCCGGATCAGGCCCGTCGCAACCGGCCAGGCCGCTGGTCCTGGCCGACGGCGTGCTGGCCCGGTTTGCCGCCCTGTGCTGCGCCGATGACGAACAGTCGTGCATGGCGTTCATCACCGACCTGCTGCAGGACGGCCATGCACTGTCCGATGTGCTGCAGAACCTGGTGGCGCCGGCGGCGCGCCACCTGGGGCAGCAGTGGGACCAGGACCGCATCGATTTTTCGGCCGTGGCGCTGGGTCTGGCCCGGATGCAGGCCATTGCCCACCACTTCGTGCCGCTGGAACGTCAGACCGGTCGCATGGCCGAGGACAAGTTCAGCATCATGCTGGCCGCCGCGCCCGGCACCACCCACCTGCTGGGCCTGACCATGATCCAGGAGCTGTTCGCCAGCGATGGCTGGGACGTGCGGCTGGAGCTGGCCACCAGCCCTGCCGACCTGCAGACGGCGGTGGCCGCCGACTGGATGGACGTGCTGGGCCTGTCGGTCGGGCTCACCGAGCAGCTGGATCGACTGCCTGCGCTGGTGGCCGACCTTCGCCAGCGATCCCTCAATCCCCGCATGGGGGTTCTGCTCGGCGGTGCAGCCTTCCAGGAGGCGGCGTCCGCGCCGCACGCCTACGGCGCCGATGCCATCTGCCTGGACCCCGGCTCGGCGATCCGGACCGCCCGCCGCATGGCCATGCAGGTGCATGCCGGCGGCCGTGACGCCCCGCCGGTCAGCCACCCGAGCGCAGCAGCAGCGCCGGACTCAGACGCAGCCGGCTCGACAGGTAGCGGGCGCCAGCGAGCAGGCTGACGCCGCCCACGAGCACCACCGTCGCCAGCCCGGTCCAGTACAGGCCGGCCGGCCGGATGTCGAGCTGCCACAGCAGCAGCGCGGTGGCCAGCAGGCTGCCGCTGAGCCAGGCAAAGCCGGCGGTCACCGCCGCCAGGACCCCGTATTCCCACCACAGCACCTGCCGCAGCAGGCCGTGGCGCGCGCCCAGCGCATGCATGACGGTGGCCTCGAACAGCTGCCGGCTGCGGCTGGCGGCCACCACGCTGGCCAGCACCAGCATGCTGGCCGCCAGACAGACGCCCGCCACCAGGCCCAGCCCGGTGCCGGCGCGGCCCAGCAGGCGCCGGCTCTCCTGCAGCAGGGCTTCGGTGCGGGCGCTGGCGATGTTGGGCGCCACCCGGGCCAGCCGGTCCTGTGCGATCAGGGCCTGCTCGGGCGACATCCAGGCGGCACCGACATGGCGGGTGATGAAGGGGTCGAGCACACCGTCGCTGAAGATGGCCTCCAGCCACAGGCGCGACTGCAGCCGGCGCTGGCTGTAGATGGCGCCGAGCGTGGCCTCCACCGGCGTGCCCATGATCTCGAAGCGCAGGCGGTCGCCCACCTGCAGGCCCAGCCCGTCGGCCTCCCGGTCTTCCATCGCCACCAGCGGTGGGCCCTGGTGGTCGGTCGGCCACCAGGCACCCCGGTCGATCACCACATCGTCGAAATTGCCGCTGCGGTCGCTGAGCTTGTGCTCGTCGAGCGATTCGCGTGCCCGGTCGGCATCGCCGTCGCGCAGGGCCTGGCCATTGACGGCCACCAGCCGCCCGAGCACCAGCGGTGCGGTGCGAACCGATGATCCGCCAGGCAGGCCTTGTAGGGTCTGCTGCAGCAGGGGCAGCTGATCGGTCTGCACGTCGTGCATCACGAGTGCCGGGGCCTGTTCGGGCACCACCTCGTCGAGGGTGCGCAACAGGCTGGCCACCACCAGCGTGCAGGCCACCAGCAGGGTGAGTGCCGAGCCCAGCGAGAGCAGGGCGGTCCGCAGCGGCGAGTGCGGCTGCTGCAGGCCCGCCAGCGCCAGCTGCAGCGGCAACGGCAGGCCCGTGCGTTGCTGCAGGCCGCATGCCAGACGCCGCAGTACCCGGGCAAGACCGTCCAGCAGCAGCAGGACGGTGGCGGTGGTCAGTGCAAAGGCCAGTCCGAACCTCGGATCGGGCAGGCTGGCCACGAGCAGCAGCACCAGGGCTGCGCCGGCCAGCAGCGTCAGCATCCGGGTGCGGCGCGGGGTGGCCAGTGCGGCGGCCTGCACGCCCCGGAACAGCACCGCCGGCGACACCGACAGCGCCCGTCCCAGCGCGGGCAGGGCGAAGGTCAGGGCCGTCATCACGCCAAAGACGAGCGCCATCAGACCCGGTAGCCACAGGCTCCGCCCGCCCGTGGCCAGCGGCAGCTGTCCGGCGACCAGCTGCCCGGCGAGCGCGGCCAGGGTGATGCCCAGCAAGGCCCCGCTCGCGCTGGCCATGAGGGCCAGCAGGCCGATCTGCAGCAGCACGAAGCCGGCCAGACGCGCGTCGGTCAGGCCCACCGCCCGCAGCGTGGCCAGTGCCACCAGCCGGCCCTGCAGCCAGGTCTGCACGCTGTTGAACACCCCGAGGCCCCCGATGAACAGGGCCGAGAAGCCGATCAGCAGCAACCCCGAACCGATCTGCGCCAGCACCTCGGCCATGCGGTCGCTGCGTTCGTCGAAGCTGCGCACCTCGGCGTCGATGCCGGGGTGGGCGGCGATGAAGGCATCGCGCCATGCCGCGGCGCCGGGGGCACTGCCGGGGTTGATGCGCACCCGGTAGAGGTGGTCGATGCGGCTGAGCGGCTGCACCAGGCCGGTGGCCAGCAGGGCCGCCTCCGACAGCAGCACCGGCGCTGCGCCCCAGTCGGCGCGCAGGCTGCGGTCGGGCTGCCGCTGCACCAGGGCCGTCACCACCAGCTCGGCGTCGCCCAGCATGACCCGGTCGCCCGGCTGCAGTCCCAGCCGGGTGGCGAGGGCGGCATCCACGGCCACCGCCGGCCTGCCGTCCCGAGGCAGCAAGGCCTGCGGCAGACCCGCACCGGTGTCCGCAGCGCCCGACAGCTCGACCGAGCCATACAGCGGGTATGCACCGTCGGCGCTCACCAGCTCCACCAGCTGGGAGCGGCCCGACCCGGTGCGCAGCATGGTGCGCAGCTCCAGCACCCGGGACACGGTGCCCCTGGACCGCATCCAGGCCAGCGCGTCGTCGGGCAGCGGCGCGGTGGCGGCCACCTCCACGTCGCCGCCGAACAGGGTGCGCGCGTCTTCGGTGAGACCGTCGGCCACCTGGCGGTACAGGCCGCCACCGGCAGCCACCAGCGACACGCCCAGCAGCAGGCAGGCCACCAGCACCCACAGCGGCCGCCCGCCGGTGCGCAGATCGCGCCAGGCCAGTTCAAGCAGGAAGGGCACGGGCGGGCTCCGGTGCGGTTTCCTGCAGCTGGCCATCGTGCAGTCGCAGCACCCGGTCGCAGCGGGCGGCAAAGTCCATGTCGTGGGTGACCAGGACCAGGGTCGTGCCCAGCTCGCGGTTCAGGCCGAACAGCAGCTCGCGCACCGATGCCGCCGTGTCGCCGTCCAGGTTGCCGGTGGGCTCGTCGGCCAGCAGCAGGCGCGGTCGGTGCACCAGGGCCCGGGCGATGGCCACGCGCTGCTGTTCGCCGCCGGAGAGTTCGGTGGGGCGGTGCTGCAGGCGGTCGCCCAGTCCCACGCGCTGCAGCATGGCCGCTGCCGCCTCCCGCGCGCGGCCATCACCCGCCATCCGCAGCGGCAGGGCGGCGTTGTCCAGCGCGCTCAGGCTGGGCAGCAGGTGGAAGTTCTGGAACACGATGCCGATGCGCTGGCGGCGCAGGTCGGCCAGACCGTCGGCATCCAGTTCGGCCAGATCGATCCCGTCGATGCGGATGAGGCCCGCCGTCGGCCGCTCCAGGCCGCTGAGCAGCAGCAGCAGCGAGGTCTTGCCGGAGCCGGAGGGGCCGGCGATCGCCACGCGGGTGCCGGCTTCGATCTGCAGGTCGACCTCGCGCAGCACGTTCACCCGTCGGGTGCCGACGGCGTAGTGCATGGACAGGCCGCTGGCCTGGATGAAGGAGGGGTGTGCGGACATGGGCTGTCGGAGGTTGCCGTGCCCCCCGAGTTCCCGCAGCGCAGCACGGCCGAGCCGGGCGCTGGCGGCCTGCATACCGTGGTATGCAGGGCCTGTGAACCAAAGTGGGCATTCGGCATCTCCTGCCGGAACTTGAGGTCGGTGGGCGACCGTTCAGCCCCGAATCCGCACCGTTGGTTGAGTAAATCACGGCAAACCATTGAATAGTGTGCGTTTTTCCCCGTTGTACTGTTTCCGGTGGACACCCGTGCCTCTACACTCCCGGCATACCCCCACCTGTTTGGGGTAATCCCAAAGGCCACAGGCCCCGTTTCACCGCAAAGGAAAGTCCCGTGAAAAAAGCCCTCCTGATCAAGACCGCCGTTGCCCTGGCACTGACCACCCCCATGCTCTCCATGGCCGAATCCCAGCTGGTGGTGGCCGCCACGGGGAGCGCCACGGCCCGGCTCGGTTTTCAGGTGGTGATTCCGCGGGTGCTGTTCCTGGGCGTGGGCACGGGCAGCACCGGCCTGGCGACCAACACCACGGTGGACACGGTCAGCTTCAACTACACCAACAACCCGGAGGCCGTGGGCCTGGGCGGCCCGGCCAACCAGATCACCGGCAACGAGGTGCCGGTGCGTGTGGTGGGCAACAACGGCAACATCACCCTGAGCGCCTCGACCACCGGCCCGCTGGCCAACGGCAGCGGCGACGTGATTCCCTGGAGCCAGATCACCGCCGAGTCCACCCAGACCACCCTGCCGGCGCCCGTCATCCCCGACACCGGTGCCGGCCCGACCGTCAACGTCACGCCCACCAGCGGCAAGGTCACCGACCGCAGCGCCACCTGGCGCTTCTCGTACGCCAACACCATCACGCCGCCGGCCGGTACCTACGGCGGCGGCAATGCTGGTCCCCGCGTGATCTACACCGCCGCCATGCCCTGAGCGGCAGGCGAACGCACACACGCTTTTACCGACGGTCCGGGGAATCCACTGTCATGAGGCAGCCGAATGCCTGGGGTGCACCTGCGCCGGTCGTGCGTGGGAGGCCACTGGTCCTGGGCCTGCTGGGGCTTGTCCTGGCCGGGTCGGCCCATGCCTGGAGCCTGTCGGTGGCCGCAGCGTCCTCGCGGGTGTTCCTGCACGTGGGCACCGGGACGGCCAATGCCAACAACCCGACGGTCGACCGGGTCACGGCCGACCTCACCCCGGCCGAACTGCTGGCCCGCAACCCCAAGGTCATGACCAGCAGCGGCATGCAGTCCAACAGCCTGTCGGGCGACAACTTCGCCACCTGTCCCACGCCGTCGACCCAGGTGCTGATCGGGGCGTCCTACCGCCGCAACAACAATGGGCAGGGGCAGGCCGTGCTGAGCGTGAATGCCCCGGCCAGCCTGGTCAGCGCCGCCGGCGACACCATTCCCATCAGCGAGATCAGCTGGACCGTGTCGGCGCCCGGCAGTCCGGTGCCCGGGATCATCCCGGCGGGCACCTTCTCGGCCGGGCAGCGCCAGCTGGCCACGGTGCCGCCCAACACCTTCATCGAGAACTGCCACACCTTCCGGTACGCCAATTCGGCCATCCGGGCGGCGGGCACCTACACCGGTGTCGTGACCTACACGCTGTCCACCCCATGAAGCGCCCGGTTTTCCTGATCGGGCTGGCGATCGCCGCCCTCACGTGCGGAGCCGGTCCTGTCCGCCTGGACGACTCCCTCACCCACACGGTGCCGCCCAATGTGCAGATGCAATGGCGGCCGATGCAGGCGTCGGCCGGTCCCGCCGGCTCGATGGAAGCCTGGCTGCGGGTGAATGTGCGGGTGGACACCGCCGCCTGGGCCGGGCAGTCCGGTCGGGTGTACATGGTGCTGGCACGGGACGGCACCTCGGTGGTGGAGGCCAGCTGGACCTCGCAGGGGCGGCTGCTGGCCGGACGCGTGCTGTCGGGCGAACGGACCCTGGTCTATGCGGGCGCATTGCCCGCCGCCCTGAACGACCAGCTGGCGGTGCGGCTGCGGGCCTCCCCCGACTGGGACCGCCCGGTGCGCCGCCTGAACTTTCATTTCGAACTCGAGACCCCTTGATGTCGCGGTGGTTTTCTGCCGGGCTGCGGCCCATGTCGTGCCTGTTGTTGTGGGGTGCTTCCTTCGTGGGAGCGCCGGCCGCTGCGCAGGGGTTTTCGGCCTACGTCACGCCGCCGCGGTTCGAGCTGCAGGTCCAGCCCGGCCAGCGCGTGCGGGAAGTGATCGAGATCCAGCACGCGGGCAACCGCACGGGGCGCTTTCGCATCCACACCTCCGACTGGACCTTTCTCCCCGACAACACGGTCACGTTCAACGACTCGTTGCTGCCGGGCAGCTGCCGGCCCTGGGTGGCCATCGAACGGCGTGAGATATCGGTCGAGCCGGGTGCCCGCTTCCGCTACCGCTTCGAGATCGAGGTGCCGCCGGACACCCCGCCGGGCGAATGCCGGTTCGCCCTGATGATCGAGGGCGTGGAGCCGGCCCGGCTCGACGGCGCGCTGAACTTCCCGGTCAGCGGCCGCATCGGCGTGATCGTGTATGCCGCCGTCGGTGGTGCCCAGCCGCGCCTGAGCCTGACGCCGGCGGGCGTGCAGCAGGTCAACGGACAGGCTGTGCCGGTGATCACGGTGCGCAACGGGGGCACTGCACACGGCCGTCTGCAGGGTTTCCTGGATGCGCGCGACGCCAACGGCCGCCGCATCGAACTGGCCCCGGCCGACATACCCGTGCTGCCGGGCGATACCCGCACCGTGCCCTTGCTGCCGGTGGTCGACGAAGGCGTGGCCGTGCCTGCACTGAGCTACCCCTTGCAGGTGACCGGTCAGCTGGAGTCGGGCAGCGAGCGGCTGCGCGTGGACCAGCGATTCGCTCCATGAGCGGCCGCTGCAAGGGCGCCGCCGTCCTGTGCGCACTGGGCTTGATGGTCACGCTGGTGGCCAGGGCCGATCCCTCGCCCTACGTCGATCGGGAGATCGAAGGCCTGCCAGCCGACCCGGTCGCGGCCGATCCGGCCGAGGCGCCCTACAACGCCGAAGGCTGGCCCCGCTTCCTGCGTCTCGACGCCCGTCTGGGCACCCAGCCCTTCGACCCTGAGCGCCAGGCCCGTCTGGGCTACAGCGTGTTCGGCCTGATCGAAACCCCCAACCACGGCAGTCTGTCGGTCGACGGCAGCATCACGCCGGGCTCCAGCCTTTCCACGCTGGCGCTGCGGCAGCGCAACCTGCCACTGGACGGCGGCTGGCTCGTCAGCAGCGAACTCGGGGTCATCGATCAGCCGGCGCCCTCCATCCTGAACCTGCCATCGCGGGTGTTCGTGCCGTCCTCGGTGATCCGGGGGGCCAGCACCGACTGGCGCCAGGCCGATGGACGCTGGTTGCTGCAGGCCAGCACCGGCCAGCCCGGCTTTCTGGAGGTGCTGCCGGCCGAGGGATTCCGCCAGCTGCCCGGGACCCGCCAGCGGTTGGCCGCGCAGTGGCGACTGGGCGATGTGCCCGCCGATCCGCTGAGCCTTCGACTGCCGGGCTTCACGCTGGCCTGGCAGCAGGAGTCGGCGCGGGGCGTGCAGCCTTTCCAGGGCCTGGCCTCAGGCCTCACGACCGACGCCGACAGCCGTCTCGCCGCCTTGCGCCACGAGTCGATGGACGGCCGGCGCCGTGTGCAGGGTCAGTGGATCGACACCCGCAGCCGCGGGAGCACCGCCCAGGGCTGGTGGCTCGACGGCGAGCTCGACGAAGGACCGTGGCGCCATGGCGGGGGCGCCTACCGCTTCGACCCGGGTCTGAGCTGGGCCGAAAAGCCGCTGGCCAACAATCTGCAAGGGTTGTATGCCCGCACCGCCTGGCGCTCCCGTCAATGGAGCGCCGATGGCTCGCTCGATCTGCTGCAGGACATCGAAGGCAGCCGCCGGCGCGGTTACTTCCTCACCGGCAACGGCCGCTGGCGTCTCTCGGCCACCGACAACCTCGGGCTGGGTACCGCACTGCGCAGCCTGGGTGGACGCGACTGGTCCCACTACCTCGACTGGCGGTCGGTCAATGCCCTGGGCGTGGCCGGTGCCCGTCTGGAGGTGGCCGGTGGCGACAACCAGCCGGGTCGCCGGCAGGTCACGGTGGACCAGGAGTGGCCGGTGCCCAAAGGTGCCCAGTTCGGCACCTCGCTCGGCCTGGGTCAGCAGGCCGCCGACGCCCGATCCGGTACGCCTGCCGAGCGCTTCCTCACCCTGGCCCTGTCGGGCAGCATGCCGCTGACCCGCCTGGCCAGCGTGCGCGGCAATTTCCAGTCCGAGCGCTCGTCCAGCGGGCAGGAACGCTACGCGCTCAACCTGGGGGGGAGCTGGCGGCTGTCCGCCCGCTGGAGCGTGGAGGGTTACTTCAACCGCCTGATCGGTCGCGCCCGCCAGGTGCTCATCCTGGACCCGCTGGCGCCGCCGCCGGATCCGATCACCACCGTGGCCGACCGGTCGTTCTTCGTGCTGCTGCGCTTCGAGGACACCGCCGGCAGCCGCGACGTGCCCCTGGGCGGCAAGCCCAACGAAGGTGGCGGCACGGTGCGTGGCACCGTGTTCTTCGACGCCAACCGCAGCGGGGTGCAGGAAGCGAGCGAGCGCGGCGTGGCGGGCGTCACCGTGTTCCTGGACAACCGGTACTCGGTACGCACCGACGATCAGGGCCGCTTTGAATTCCCGTTCGTCGGACCGGGTCCCCGGGCGGTGACGGTCCGCAACGACAGCCTGCCGCTGCCCTGGACGGTGGTCGATGACGGGCAGATCCGGCTCGATGTGCGGGTGCGCGAAACCACCACCCTGAGCTTTCCGGTCCAGCGCAGCGATTGACGCGATGGGTGGGGTCAAGTCGGCGCAGCTGCTGCCGATACTGACCTCATGACCTCCCCGATCGCGCTCCACCGACGCCTGGCCACCGCCCTGCTGATGGGCGGTTTGCTCCTACCGGTATCCGGCCATGCCGAGGCGGTGCATGCTCCGGCCGGGGGCAGCGCCAGCGCATCGCTGAGTTTCAAGGTGATCATCCCGCCGGTCCTGCAGGTGCTGGAAAACGCGCCTTCGCCCGGGCTGCAGGCCGAAGGCCCCGGTGCCTGGCTCGGCCATCAGCGCCTGGTGGTCATGTCCAACCTCAAACGCGGCTTCTGTGCCCACCTGCGGGCCGCTGCCGGCGATGCCAGCGGCTGGACGCTGGACATTCCACCGGCCAGCGGCGTGCGGGCCGAGCGCGTGTCCGACGGCTGGCGCCTGTGCAGCCAGCGGCCCGGGCGCCATCAGCTCGACCTCCAGCACCACTTCCAGACCCGCGGTTCGGCACCGGCCTGGCCGGTGGCCACCGACATCACGGCGCTCTGAGCGCCGGGTGCAGCAGGTCGGGCACCGGCGCGCTGGCCCGGGTGCTGGCACGGGTGCCGAAGGCCGCCTGCGGCAGCTGGCGGGCCATCCCGGCGGCGGCGGTCTCCAGCCAGGTCACCACGGCCTGGGCCCGCTCCACGGACAGATCGGCCCGGGTCAGGATCAGGTTGACCGAACCCACCGTGGGCAGCGGCGCCTCGATGCCCGCGTAGGTGCCGGCCGGCACCTCCATCGCCTGCAGCAGCGGATGGCGGCGCAGGATCGCCTCGATCTGCGACGGCTGCGGACCCAGAAAACGGGCGCCCCCCGGTGCCGCGGCCAGCTGCAGGAAGCCGGGCCAGCCTTCCCCGGCGCCCCACAGGGCATCGGCCTGGCCTTCCAGCACACGCCGGGGCGCATCGGCGGCCTGGTCCACGTACACCGCCTGCAGGTCGCGGTCGATGTCCATGCCGATGCCGTCGAACACCTGCCGGCCCAGGGTCACCAGGCCACTGGCGCGAACGCCGAACACGACCCGCCGCCCGCGCAGGTCCTCCAGCCGGCGCAGCCCCGAGGCGGCCGGCACCGCCAGCATGCCCGGGCTGGGGTACATGGCCCACAGGATGCGCAGCCCGCTGGACGGGCCCTGGGCCAGCACCTCGCTGGCCACCGTGCCCTGCACCAGACCGGCGTCGATCGCGCCGCCGCGCAGCAGCGCCAGGTTCTCGGCGGTGCCCCGGGTGGGCCGGGCCACCAGCACGGTGCGGCCGGCGAGCCGGTTCACCTCGTCGGCCAGCTGCTCCCCGTACTGAGCGAACCCGCCCCCGGGGGTGGAGGTGCCCAGCCGGATCGGGTCGCCGGGCCCAGCCGCCCGCAGCCCGCCCGGCAGCAGCCCGGCGGCGGCGGTGGCGATCAGGAAATGGCGGCGGTCCATGGCGGGAGAGGGGGCATCAGCCCAGCCAGCGGGTGTTGTCCATCAGTTCGGCGAAGAAGGCGCGCAAGGCTTCGGGCCGCATGGCATAGGGGTCGAACTGCGGCCCGGTGGCGTACTTGAGGAACAGCGCCTGGTTCTCGGCCACGGTGCTGACCAGTCCCATGGACCAGCCGGTGAACTGGCGGCAGACGATGGTCTCGAAGTCCAGGATCGCCGGGTCGGTGTGGCGCCGGTCGTCGAGGATGCGGTGGTAGAGCTGGTTGACCACCGTGCGGTCACCTTCCAGGCACTGCAGGAAGATGCCGTTGGACAGGCACAGCGCCCCCGTCACGCCCAGGGCCTGGTTGTTGCGGCGGGAGCATTCCAGGATGTCCTTGACATCGAGCGGGCCGAGTTCGCGGGCGCGGCTGGCGTAGAGCAGTCGGATGAGCATGGCGCGCAGGTTAGCGGCGAGCCGCCGCCGGCGTCGGCACCGGCCCGCAATATCCCCGCGTGGCCGGGCTGTTCCCGATTGCCAGCCGCCACCGGGCCCGCCAACATCGGGACGAACCTTCGTACAACGGGAGCGTGCCTTGACCGACAGCGCCGTGCCACCAGCCTCCGGCGATGCCCTGGACATCACCGAATTCGCCCAGCTGGTGCAGGGCGCGCTCATGCGGTACCGCAGCTGGCCGGACGGCCGGGCACAGCTGATGTACGTGAGCGACGGCTGCGAGGCCATCTGGGGCTTCACCGCCCCGCAGATCCTGGCCGACGAGGCCATCGTGTGGCACTGCACCGAGCCGGTCGACCGCCAGCTCATCCGGGCCTCGTTCCGCGCGGCGGGCATTTCCCGGGCGCCCTGGTCGCACGAATGGCGCATCAATTCACCGTCGGGTGGTCTGCGGTGGCTGCGCGGACTGGGGCGCTGCAGCGCGCAGCCCGACGGCACCCTGCTGTGGACCGTGCTGATCGACGACGCCACCCACAGCGTGCGCGCACGGCTGCAGGAGCAGGCCAGCCGCAGCCAGCTCAGCGCGGTGTGCGACCGCCTCACCGATGTGGCGGTGCAGCGCTTCGACCGCGACATGCGCATCAATTACTGGAACCAGGGCTCCGAGAAGATGTACGGCCACACCGCGGCCGAGGCCCTGGGGCGCGACATCATCGAGCTGGTGGTGCCGGCCGACCTGCGCCGGGGCACCCGCGAGAAGCTGCAGGCACTGGCCGCGGACGGTCAGACCTCGCTGCCCTACAACACCTGGTTCCTGCGGCGCGACGGCCGACTGGCTGCGGTGCAGGGAACCGCGGTGGTGCTGCGCGATGCCGACGGCAACCACGAGTTCGTGTGCGTCGACGTGGACCCCGAGAACCTCTCGCGGGTGGAGGGCGAGCGCGCCAGCCTGGAGGCGCAGCTGCGCGAGTCGCAGAAGCTCGAGGCCCTGGGCACCCTGGCCGGCGGCGTGGCGCACGACTTCAACAACATCCTGGCGGCCATTCTGGGCAACACCCGGCTGGCCCTGATGGATGCGCAGGGCCAGCCCGAGATCGTGCAGAGCCTGGAAGAGATCCGGCGTGCCGCCCACCGCGCCAAGGACCTGGTGCAGCGCATCCTGGCCTTCGGCCGTCGCCAGAACACGGCGCGCAAGGTGGTCGACATGGCCGAGGTGGTGACCGAGGCCGTGACGCTCATGGGCGCCACCGCGCCCGGCAAGCTGCGGCTGGATGTGGAGTGCGATCCGCAGACCAGCCTGGTGCTCGCCGACGCCACCCAGCTGCAGCAGGTGGTGATCAACCTGTGCACCAACGCCATGCACGCCATTGCCGGGCGGGACCGCGGCCGCATCCACCTGCGCCTGTCCCCGCACGACGGCGCACCGCCGGCCGCCGGCCCTGGCGAGCTGTCCATCGTCACCGACCCGATGGGCTGGCCGGACTCGAACGTGTGCCTGACGGTGGAGGACAACGGCTGCGGCATGGACCCCGGCACCCTGGCCCGGGTGTTCGAGCCGTTCTTCACCACCAAGCCGGTGGGCCAGGGCACCGGCCTGGGCATGCCGGTGGTGCACGGCATCCTGCGCGACCACCAGGGCGCCATCAGCGTGCGCAGCACCCAGGGGCAAGGCTCGGTGTTCCGGGTCTACCTGCGCGGCGTGGAGGGCCGGGAGCGGCCGGTGGAGACCGACTCGTCCCTCATGGGGCTGCCGGCACCCGGTGATGTGGCCGGGGGCACCACCATCCTGTACGTGGACGATGACGAGCTGATCGCCCGCATGGTCGGCCGCCTGCTGAGCCGTGACGGCCTGTCGGCCCACATCTACAGCAGTCCGCAGCAGGCCCTGGACGACGTGCGCAGCGGGGCCGTGTCCTACGACCTGGCGGTGCTGGACTTCGCCATGCCCGGCCTCAACGGGCTGGAGCTGGCGCAGGCGCTGCGGGCCCTGCATCCGGACCGGCCGGTGGCCATCACCTCGGGCTTCATCACGGCCGAACTCAGCCAGCGCGGCCCTGAGGCCGGCGTGGCCGAACTCATCCCCAAACCCAACACCGGCTCCGAGCTCATCAAGGCCATCCGGCGCCTGGCGGGGCGGGTGCGACAGCCCGACCAGGGACTTAACACCGACTGAAGTCCGGTGGAACAGATCCCGCCGGCAGCGGTTTTTCCCGCGATTGCCCGGTGGCCCTTCCTCCTACGATGGCCCCACAACGATTCCTTGTGGAGGGTTCACCGTGTTCAAAGATCTGAAGATTTCCAGCCGCCTGGTGGCGGCGTTTGCCGTGTTGCTCGTGCTCATGCTGGGCATCGGCGCGCTCAGTGCCAGCCGCGCCCTGTCGGTGCGCGACCAGCTGCTCGACATCACCGAGCGGCGCATGAAGGTCGTCGCCGACCTCGAAGCCGTGCGCGACGAGGCCAACTTCCAGGCCCGTGCGGTGCGCAACATCGCCCTGTTCACCGACCCGGCCCAGATCGCCGGCGAGAAGCAGGCGCTGGCCCAGTCCCGCGAGAAGGTCAACGGCCTGCTGGCCGCGCTCGACCAGCTGATCACCTCGGCCCGGGGTCGCGAGCTGATGGCAGCCTCCGCCAGTGCACGCAACGCGTTCCGCGACAGCCTGGACCGCTACCTGGTGCTCATCAACGAGGGCAAGCGCGACGACGCGGTCCGGCACCTGATGGAGTCGCTGCGTCCGCTGCAGCTGGCCTATTTCAAGACCATCGATGACGCGGTCGACTTCCAGGCCGACGGCGCCCACGACGCCGGCCGCCAGGCCGAGAGCGACGTCAACGGCCTGCTCACCACCCTCGTCGTCTCGCTGCTGGTCGCGCTGGCGGTGGCGGTGGGCATGGCGACCTGGATCATCCGCTCCATCACCCGGCCGCTGAACGACGCGGTCGAGCTGGCCCGTGCGGTGGCTGCCGGCGACCTGACGCGCCCGGTGCGCGCGGCGTCCCGGGACGAGGTGGGCGTGCTGATGCAGGCGCTCGCGGAGATGCAGTCCGGACTGGTCAGGGTGGTCAGCCAGGTGCGCAACGGCTCCGAGGCGGTGTCCAGCGCCAGCGTGCAGATCGCCCAGGGCAACCAGGACCTGAGCTCGCGCACCGAGAGCCAGGCCAGCGCGCTGGAGCAGACGGCCGCCTCGATGGAGGAGCTGTCGTCGACCGTGCGCCAGAACGCCGACAACGCTGCCCAGGCCAACCAGCTGGCCAAGACCGCCTCGAGCGTGGCGGTCCAGGGCGGTCAGGTGGTCTCGCAGGTGGTGCAGACCATGAAGGGCATCGAGACCAGCTCGCGCAAGATCGCCGACATCATCAGCGTGATCGACGGCATCGCCTTCCAGACCAACATCCTGGCGCTCAACGCGGCGGTGGAAGCCGCCCGGGCCGGCGAGCAGGGCCGGGGTTTTGCCGTGGTGGCCGGCGAGGTGCGCAACCTGGCCCAGCGCAGCGCCAGCGCGGCCAAGGAGATCAAGGACCTGATCACCGAGAGCGTCGAGCGGGTGGCCAGCGGCACCGCGCTGGTGGACCAGGCCGGCAGCACCATGACCGAGGTGGTGGACAGCGTGCGGCGGGTCACCGACATCATGGGCGAGATCAGTGCGGCCAGCAAGGAGCAGAGCGACGGCGTGGGTCAGATCGGCGAGGCCGTGACCCAGATGGACCAGGCCACGCAGCAGAACGCCGCGCTGGTGGAGGAGATGGCGGCCGCTGCCAGCAGCCTGCGCACCCAGGCCACCGATCTGGTGCAGGCGGTGTCGGTGTTCCGGCTGTCGCACGCAGCGGCCGGCTGACGCTGCAGAATGGGCCTCCCGGCCCTGCAAGGCCGCCACCCTGCCAACGGAGGCCGCCATGGAACCCGTCGACCACGACATGTGTGAACTGTTCGCCCAGCTCGGCCTGCCCAGCGAGCCCGACGCGGTGCGCGACTTCATCCGCCGCCACCGGCCGCTGGCCAGCGGTGTGCAGCTGCACGAAGCCAGCCTGTGGACGCCCGCACAGGCCGCCCTGCTGCGCGATGCACTGCAACAGGACAGCGACTGGGCCGGTGTGGTGGATCGCCTGAACGCCGCCCTGCATCCCTGAACCGCCCCCGGCGGTCCGGGTCGCTCAGGCCAGCGACCGCTCCAGCAACAGGGCGGCACCCAGGGCCTGGGTGTCGTTCCAGCGCGGCCCCACCACCGTCACGCCCACCGGCATGCCGTGGCTGCCGGTGCCCACCGGCACCTGCACGCAGGGCGCGCCCAGCAGCGACCACAGCCGGCTGAACACCGGGTCGCCGGTGGAGTCCAGGCCGGCAGGGGCCTCGCCCCGCGCGCTCGGCGCGATCAGCACGTCGGTCAGGCGGAACAGCGTCTCGAGCTCGGCGCGCAGCCGCACCGCCAGCTCCTGCGCTGCGAACAGGCGCTCCCGGTCCACCGCATCGCCGCCGGCCAGCACCTGGGCAAAGGCCGGGCTGAAGCCGCCGGCCTGCTCGCGCCGCTCGGCCGCAAAGGACGATCGGGCTTCGTAATTCATGATGTCGATCTGGGCCTGGGCCAGGCCCGCCCACGATTCGGGCAGCTCCACCTCCACCAGCTCGGCGCCCGCGTCCTTCAAGGCCTGGGCCGCATCGTTCCAGGCGCGGCGCGCATCGGCGTCGGCCAGTTCCCAGTGGGGTGTGCGGCACAGGCCCACGCGGGGCTTGCGGGGCACGACCGGCGTGAGATCGAGCCGGGCCAGCGCACCGATGAACAGGGCCACGTCGTCCACGCTGCGGGCGAAGCCGCCCACCGTGTCCAGACTGGGCGAGAGCGACTTCACGCCGGCCAGCGGCAGCAGGTTGTGCGTGGGCTTGTAGCCGACGATGCCGCAGAAGGCCGCCGGCCGCACGATGGAGGCGGCGGTCTGGGTGCCGAAAGCCAGCGGCACCATGTGGGCGGCCACCGCAGCGGCCGAGCCGCTGGACGAGCCGCCCGGGGTGTGCGGCGCCTGCGGCGTGCTGTGCGGGTTGCGGGTGGGGCCGGGCTTGAAGGTGGCGAATTCGGTGGTGACCGTCTTGCCCAGGATCAGTGCGCCGGCATCGCGGCAGCCGGCCACGCAGGCCGCATCCACGGCGGGGCGGTGGTGGGCATAGATGGGCGAGCCGTAGCTGGTGGGCTGGTCGGCGGTGTCCAGCAGGTCCTTCACGCCCACCGGCACGCCCGCCAGCGGGCCGCCGGGGCCGCGCCGGTCGAGCTCGCGGGCCTGCTCGAGGGCGTGGCGGCTGTCCAGGAACTGCCAGGCATGCAGTTCGGGGTCGAGCGCGGCAATGCGCTCCAGGTGCGCGCGGACCACGGCTTCGACCGTGATCTCGCGCCGGGCGACGGCTTGCGCGATCTGTCGCGCGCTGAAGGTGTGCAGAGGGCTCATGGGCCGGGACGTTACCCCAGCCCCGTGAGCCCGGCAATCACATGTGTGAACCCTGGATGCGGAAGCTGCCCACCACCTCGGCCAGGCGGCGCGCCTGTTCCTTCAGGCTTTCGGCGGCGGCCGCGCTTTCCTCCACCAGGGCCGCGTTCTGCTGCGTCATCTGGTCGAGCTTGCTCACGGCGGTGTTGACCTCGGCGATGCCCTGGCTCTGCTCCTGGGCGGCCGAGCTGATCTCGCCGATGACCTGGTTGACGCGGCCCACCGAGTCCACGATCTCGGTCATGGTGCCGCCGGCCTCGCCCACCAGGCGGGAGCCGGCTTCCACCTTGTCCACGCTGGTGGCAATGAGCTGCTTGATTTCCTTGGCGGCCTCGGCGCTGCGCTGGGCCAGGTTGCGCACCTCGCCGGCCACCACCGCAAAGCCGCGGCCCTGCTCGCCGGCCCGGGCGGCTTCCACGGCGGCGTTGAGCGCCAGGATGTTGGTCTGGAAGGCGATGCCGTCGATCACGCCGATGATGTCGCCGATGCGGCGGCTGCTGTCGTTGATGGCGTCCATGGTCTGCACCACCTGCTGCACCACCTGGCCGCCCCGGCGGGCCACATCGGCGGCCGAGCTGGAGAGCTCGCGGGCGGACCCGGCGGCATGGGTGCTCTGGGTCACCGTGCCGGTGAGCTGCTCCATGCTGGCGGCGGTCTGCTGCAGGCTGCTGGCGGTCTGTTCGGTGCGGCTGGAGAGGTCCTGGGTGCCGGTGGCGATTTCGGCCGAGGCAGTGGCGATCGATTCGGACGACTGCTTCACGCCGGCGATCACGCGGGCCAGGGCCTGGTCGGCGGTGCGCAGGTCGGCCACCAGATCGGCGAACTCGTCCTTGCTGGTGGCGGACTGCACCGTGCCGAGCTGGCCGGCGGCGATCGCCTGGGCGGCCCTGGAGGCATGGCGCATGCTGGCGGCCATGCTCAGGTAGATGCCCACATAGATGTAGACCGACAGCAGCACGCCGGCCAGCATGGCCAGCATCAGCAGGTTGCGCTGGGTGGTGGCCTCGGAGGCGCGGTCCTGCAGCAGCTGGTCGAGCACGGCGCGGTTGGCCTCCACCAGGGCCCAGGCGGCGTCCAGGGTGCCGGCCGAGGCCCGGGCCACGTCGGCCTGGGTCACGGCCACGGTGTCGACCTTGGTGAAGTTGGTGCGGATGTAGCCCAGCATGTCCTTGGCGCTGGCCTTGAGGGTGTCGAAGCGCTGGCCCAGGGCCTGCTGCACCACCGGGTTGGCCTTCATGGACTGGCCCAGCATGGTCTCCACCGTGCCGAAGGTGTCGTTCAGACGCGCGTCGGTCACTTCATAGAACTGCTTGTCGGCGGCCGAGACGGTGCCGCGGTTGACGTTCATGGTTGCGTAGGCCGCAATGCGCACCGCGATGCCGGCGGTGGACGGGGTGTTGTTGGCCAGCGGGTAGCCGAGGTAGAACAGGTCGGCTTCCGGGTCCTGCGCCAGGCCGGACGCGTTGCCCATGTCGCGCATGAAGGCGTAGAGGCGGCCGTACTCGGGGGCATGGGCGGCAAAGGCCTTGGCCGGGAACTCGGCGTCCATGGGCAGGGCGGCCACATTGGCCTGCAGGTCGGTCCAGCCCTTGCGCAGGCCGGCCAGTCCGGTGCTCATGTCGAAATGGGGCTTGGCCTGCGCCACGCTGGCTTCGATGCGTTCGAGCTGCTGGTTGACCGCGGCCGACTGCTTCTTGAACGCCTCCAGCGCGGCCGGGTCGCCCGGCGTGCCGGTGATGGCCACGCGGCGGCTCTCGATCAGCACCTTGTTCCATTCCACCAGCTCGCCCATGAGGGCGGTGGCCACGCGCTTGGACTCCAGGGCGTGCACGCGTTCGTTGAGGTCTTGCACCGCCGCAAAGCCCAGGGCCAGCAGCAGGATGAGGGTGGGGATGCCGGCCAGCAGGAATTTCGGGCCGAGTCGCAGGCGCGCCATGAGGGCGGCTGCCGGGGCGAAGAGGGTGTTCATGAAGGGCAGTGGCGTTGTGTGACAGAAGGTCGACGCTCTGGGGTCGTCTCCTGTGCATTTCGACACATTCCTCCCGAACTGAAGCCCGGAAGAGGGGCGCAGATCCGCCCCTGCTGCGGCTTTACCAGCTGCCCACGTTGGGCATGTCGGTCCAGGGGGCCTTCGGCGGCAGCGGATCGCCCCGCTGCAGCAGTTCGATGGAGATGTTGTCCGGCGAACGCACGAAGGCCATGTAGCCGTCGCGCGGCGGGCGGTTGATGGTCACGCCGTGGGCCTGCAGCCGCTCGCAGGTGGCATAGATGTCGTCCACCGCGTAGGCCAGGTGACCGAAGTTGCGGCCACCGGTGTAGGTCTCGGGGTCCCAGTTCCAGGTGAGTTCCACCTGGGCCTGGGTGTCGCCGGGCGCGGCCAGAAAGGCCAGGGTGAAGCGGCCCTGGGAGACCTCGCGCACGCGCAGCACCTCCAGGCCCAGGGCGTCGCGGTAAAACTTGAGGGAGGCTTCCAGGTCGGTCACGCGGACCATCGTGTGCAGGTATTTCATGGCAGGAATCGTCAGGAGGCGCTGGCCAGCGGGGTGATGGCCTCGAGCAGTTGGCTGGCGCGCACGAAGTCTAGCGACTGCACCGCATCGCGCAGCGCCGCTTCCGATTCGTCCCCGGCCAGTGCGCGGATTCCGCCGGCCAGTTCGCCGTACCGCTCCAGCGCGTCCAGGTCCTGCCGCTGCAGCAGGGCAGCGAGTTCCCGCAGCGCATCGGCCCGGGCCGGTGCGGCGGGGGGCGTCTCGGTCTGCGTGCCCTGGTGCTCGGCCAGGGCGCGTCCGGCCGCCACCGCCAGCCGGGCCAGGGCATCGGCCAGCGCCTGCGCCAGGTCGTCGAAGGGCAGCTCCTGGCGCAGGGCCTGCTCCAGCCGCTGGCTGATGCCGGCCACATCGGTGGCACCCAGCGCGCCCGCCGCACCGCGGAGCTTGTGCAGCCGCGCCAGCAGGGCCTCGCGCCGCGCCGGATCGGTGTCCCGGCACCAGCCGGGCAGTTCGCCGGGCAGGCTGGCGGTGTCCTTGACGAAGCGCTCCAGCAGGCCGATGAACAGGCCGTGGTCGGCGCACAGCAGCTGGCGGGCGGTGGCCATGTCGATGCCGTTGACCGGCGTCCAGCCGGCAGTGGACCGGGCATCTGCCGCCGACTGGGCGATGACGACCTCGGGCACCACGGCACCGGCTTCGGCCATCACCCGGCGCACCTCGACGATCAGACGGGCCACGTCCAGCGGCTTGCTCAGGAAGGCATTCATGCCGCTGGCCAGGGCCCGTCGGCGTTCTTCCAGCAGGGCGCCGGCGGTCAGGGCCACGATCGGCAGTCGCTCCAGGCCCGGCGTGGCCCGGATCAGCCGGGTGGCCTGCAGGCCATCCATCTCGGGCATCTGCACGTCCATCAGCACCACGTCGAACCCGGCGGGCGCCGCCTGCACCCGCTCCAGGGCTTCGCGGCCATGCACGGCGGTGCTCACCACCGCCCCCTGCAGCTCCAGCAGGCGCTGGCCGATGTCGCGGTTGATCTCGCTGTCGTCGACCAGCAGCACCCGCACGCCCTGCAGCCAGCGGTCGGTGGTGTTGACCTGGGGCTCCAGCCGGTGGCTGCTGATGGCCTGGTTGACCGCATCGGACAGCACCGCCGGCTGCACCGGGGCCGAAAGCACCTGATCGACCTGCACCCCGGTGTGGGGCAGCGCGATGTGGCTGGTGGCGTCCAGGCAGATCACCACCACCGCCGGACTGCCGGGCAACGATCCGTCGAGCGCCCGCAGGGCCGCCGTGGTGGCGGCATCGCTGGAGCGCCACAGGGCGATCACCACCCCGCCGCTGCCCACCGGTGCCGCCTCGCCCTGGCGGGTCTGCTGACCCAGGGCCATGAGGTCGGGCACATCCACCGGCTTCCAGCCCAGCTGGCGGGCGGCGTCCAGATAGGGCTGGCGGTCGGCCGGCTGGGCGCCGGTGACGAACACCGGCAGGCCCGGCACCTGCGGCACCCGGGCCTGTTCGGCCGGCTGCAGCGTGAGGGTGAACCAGAAGGTGCTGCCCCGGCCCGGCTCGCTGTCCAGGCCGCAGGTGCCGCCCATGAGTTCGACCAGATCGCGCACGATGGACAGGCCCAGGCCGGTGCCGCCGAAACGGCGCGTGGTGGACGCATCGGCCTGGGTGAACGGGCGGAACAGCCGCTCCCGCACCTCGGGCCCGATGCCGATGCCGGTGTCGGCCACTTCGCAGCGCAGGTGCACGCCCTGCGGTCCGCGCTCCAGCACCCGAAGGCTCAGGCGGATGTGTCCGTGATCGGTGAACTTCACCGCGTTGGACAGCAGGTTGTTGATCACCTGGCCGATGCGCAGCGCATCGCCCATCAGCCAGGTGGGCAGATCGTTGGGCAGGTCGGCTTCCAGCTGCACGCCCTTGGCCAGGGTCTGCGGCAGGAACAGCGTGGCCTTCTCGGTGACCAGCCGGCCCAGCCGCAGCGGGGCCAGGTCCAGCGTGAGTTCGCCGGCTTCGATCTTGGCCAGGTCCAGCACGTCGTTGACGATGCCCAGCAGCGACTGTCCCGCCAGCTGGGCCTTGCGCAGCAGCTGGGTCTGCTCGGCGCTCAGCGGGGAGGCGGCCAGCAGGTTGGTCACGCCGATCACCGCATTGAGCGGGGTGCGGATCTCGTGGCTCATGTTGGCCAGGAAGAGGCTCTTGGCCTCGTTGGCGGCCTCGGCGTCCTGTTTGGCCTGGCGCAGCACCTCGGCCAGCTCGCGCCGCTCGGTCACGTCCTCCAGCGAGCCCACCAGCCGCACCGCCCGCTCGCCCTCGTATTCGGCCAGCGAGGTCAGGCGCAGCCAGCGTTCGCGCCCGAAGGCGGTCACGAAGGGCAGTTCCAGGTCGCCCGGCACCCGCTCCAGGATGGCCCGCCGGGCGGCCGCATTGATGGCGTCCAGCGTGGCCGGGTTGAAGTAGTTGCGCAGGTCGTCCAGGGTCAGCGGGTGGCCGGCGGGCAGGGCAAAGATCGCCAGGGTCTGGGGGGTGACGGTGAGGGTGCGGGTGGCAATGTCCATCGACCAGCCGCCCACGCCGGCGATGCGCGAGACCCGGTCCAGGAAGGACTCGCTCTGCATGAGCTGGCGGTTGAGGGTCTGCAGCGCGATGTCGCGCTCCTGCAGGGTGCCGGCCATGGCATCGAAGCTCTCGGCCAGCTGGCCCAGCTCGTCGGGATGGCGGTAGGCGGTGCGGGCGTCCAGATCGCCCGCCTTCATGCGTTCGGCGGTCTCGCTCAGCCGGCCGATGGGCCACAGCACCCGCCGCAGCAGCAGCCAGGCCATCAGACCCACCAGGGCCAGCAGGACCGCCAGGGTGGCCAGGTCGATGATGCCGTGCCGCAGTTCGGCGATGCGGCGCCGCTCGGTGACGCCGTCGGAGAGCCGGAAGGCGCCGTCGCTGATCAGCCGGGTCTCGTTGATCAGCTGGTCGGTCAGCAGCTCGCGGCGGGCCCATCCGGGGGCGTCACCGCTGTCCGACGGCTGCCGGGTCAGGCTGTCGAACAGCATCGGCAGGCCTTCGATCACCGTCTCCAGTTCCCGGGCCGATTCATCGCTGGTGCGGCTGGCCGCTGCATAGCTGCGCAGCGCACCGCGCAGTTCGCCGTGCAGCACCACCCACTGGCGCACCGACCGCGACGAACCGTGCAGCATGTAGTCCTGCGTGAGCACCAGCAGGCCGGCGGCATCGCGCGCCAGCTTTTCGGCAGCGGCCTGCTGGGCGTCCAGGATGCGCGAATCACGCACGTCCTGGGCCAGCAGCACCAGGTTCACCGCCGACAGCACCAGCACGGTGCCCACCATGGCGATCAGCAGAGGGCGCAGGCGCACGGCGGCCTCACTTCACCATGGACACGGCGCGCGGTTCCAGCTGGCGCAGGGGTCGGGCACGGATCACATCCAGGTAATCGGGCGGCTCGACCAGGGTGGACAGACCCGAGCGCATGGCCCAGCGGGACTCGGTCTCCAGCGTGCCGAGCAGGCTCTGGTCGAGTCGCAGGCGGAAGTCGAACTCGCGCAGCAGGACGGCCACCCGTTCGACCGGGGTGCCCAGCACGCGGGCCGCCAGCGTGTAGGCCTCGCCAGGTTCGTTGCGCATCATCTGGGCCACTTGCTGCAGGGCACGCAGCACCTTGATCAGCTGGGCATCGCTCAGGCCGGGGCGGGCCACCAGGTTCATGGTGAGCGTGTAGATGGGCGGGATGTCCAGCACCTTGCCCCGGGGTCCCAGCGCCTCCAGGGCCTGTGCGCCGAAGGGATGGTAGAGGCCGGCGGCATCGACCTCGCCCCTGAGCAGGGCGTCGATCGGCCGCACCGGGTCGAGCTTGACCAGGGTCACGTCCTTGGGGGCGAGCCCGTGGTAGCTCAGGAAGGTCTCGGTGTAGAAGTGGCTGCTGGTGCCGGCCAGGTAGCCGATCCGCCGTCCCCTGAGGTCGCTGCCCTGCACGATCCCGCGGTCGGTGCGGGCCACCAGCGAGTTGCTCCGCCGCGAACTGGCCACGGTGGCGATCAGCTCCAGCTTGTGGCCGGCGTGCAGGGCCAGCACCAGGCTGGTGTCGGAGGCGATGGTGACGTCGGCCTGCCCGGCAACGATGCGGGCGATGCAGTCCTTGCCGTTGATGCAGCCCACCACCTCCACCGGCTGCCCTTCGGCATCGAAATAGCCTTCGGCCGCTGCCAGCAGGCCGATGGACATGCTGGGCAGCCCGGCCGAGGCCAGGCGCAGGGGCGGCGAAGCGGGGGATTCGGCCCGTGCGGGGCTGGCCAGCAGGCAGGCGATCAGGGTCAGGCCCGAGAGGGCGGCGCGGATGGGATGTTTCAAGGGCGACTCGGTATCACTGGGCTCGGCCTGTGTCGGGACCGCGTCCGGATTATTGGCCGCATCCCGGCGTGCCGGACTCGGTGTTTTCCGGCATGCGGCACCGGTTTTCAGCCCGGGAGGGCGCAGCGCGCGGCCGCCAGGTCCCAGCCGGCCCAGCCACAGCTCTTGAAAAACACCGGTCCCGCCGCCGGCCGCGGCCGCCGCCCGGCCACCACGTCGGCCAGGGTCGCCAGGCCGGGCACGTCGATGCCGGCCTGCAGCAGATCGCCGGCTTCATGGTCGGCGTCGCGGGTGTCCACCACCACCGTGCCGCGGGCCGCCAGATGCCGCACCACCGCCGGCGCCCACTCCACCATGCGGGGGGTGAAGGCGCCCACGGCCGCCACGAAGGCATCGTCGCGCGGTTGCCCGTGCAGGCAGACGGCCTGCGCCGGCGTGCAGCTCACCACCAGCGGGCAGTCGGCCAGCGCGGTGTGCGGGTCGTCCACCCGCCGTGCCGCCAGACCGCGACCGCGTGCATGCTGCACCAGCGCCTCGGCACTGGCGGCACTGCGGGAGGCCACCACCACCTCGCGCAGGCCCAGGCCGTCGGCGAAGGCGTCCAGGTGCGATCGGCCCTGCACCCCGGCGCCCACGATCAGCAGCGGGCCGTCGGTGCGCGGGGCCAGCCGCTGCGCGGCCAGCAGGCTCACGGCGGCCGTGCGGCGTGCGGTGACCGTGGGTCCGTCGAGCAGGCCGACCCGGCGGCCGTCGACCGCGTCGAACACCACGATGTCGCCCTGGATGGCGGGCAGCCCGCGTGCCGCGTTGTCGGGCACGAAGGTGATGAGCTTGGTGATGGCCAGACGGGCATCGTGGGCCGGCATCACGAACAGGCTGCCGCCGGCGGGCAGCGGCTGCACCAGGCGCGGCGGCACCCGCACCTGCGGGTCGGCCAGCAGCGCCGCGACGGCATCGGCCAGGCGGGGGTAGGGCAGGGCTCGGGCGGTGGCTTCAGGGTTCATGGGGTGTGGAGAAGGGCTTGTTGTAAGGGGCTACCTACGCCCGGTCGCGGCGGCGACCGGAACCTCTGGAAAACCCTCGGTCATCGTACTTGTTGGGGTATTCGCCGGCCCCCAGAATGGGCCTCCCGACATCTTTCGGGACAGCCCAACAGAGAAGAGGAGACACATGAAGATCAACCGACTGCTTGCCGCCCTGATGATCGCCGGTGTGGCCACCGGCGCCCTGGCCCAGGCCGGCAAGGACAACCTGTCCACCCTGAAGCAGATGAAGGTCTCGGGCGTGGATCTGAACATCCCGCCGGTGCCCCAGGAGGGCAAGAATGCCGAGGCCATCAAGGCCAACCTCAAGAACATCAAGATGCCCCCGGGCTTCAAGATCGAGCTTTATGCCGTGGTGCCCGATGCGCGTCACATGGCGGTCGCACCCAGCACCAACATGCTGTTCGTGGGCACCCGCAAGACCCGCGTCTGGGCGGTGACCGACCGCAACGGCGACGGCACGGCCGACGAGGTCAAGCCGTTCGCGCCGTCGCTGAACTTCAAGGTGCCCAACGGCGTGTGCTGGACCAAGGACGGCTTCCTGGTGGTGGTGGAGCACAACCGGGTGCTCAACTTCCCGGCCGCCGAGTTCTTCTATGAAGGCCCGGACGTGGCCGTGATCGAGGTGGTGCCCCAGGGCGGCCTGATCCCGGTGGAGGAGGAGTCCTTCAACCACGGCGCCCGCACCTGCCGCGTGGCCGACGACGGCACCCTCTACATCACCCTGGGTCAGCCCTACAACGTGCAGCCGGCCGGCAAGGTCGACCTGTACGACCGGATCGGCATCGGCGGCATCGTGCGCATGAACGCCTTCGACGGCTCCAAGCGCGAGGTGTATGCCCGCGGCATGCGCAACTCGGTGGGCATGGACATCAACCCCAAGGACAAGACGGTGTGGTGGACCGACAACCAGACCGACGGCCTGGGTGACGATGTGCCCCCCGGCGAGCTCAACCGCAGCACCAAGGCGGGCGAGCACTTCGGCTACCCGTACTGGAACGGCAAGTTCAAGGTGGCCGGCACGGCGGCAGCGCCCGACCTGAAGGACATGAAGGAGCCGGCCAAGGCGGTGTTCCCGCAGGTCGAGTTCCCGGCCCACCAGGCGCAGCTGGGCATGACGTTCTACAACGGCAAGCAGTTCCCGGCCAAGTACCAGGGCGGCATCTTCGTGGCCTCGCACGGCTCGTGGAACCGCAGCCAGGCCACCGGCGCGCTGATCAACTTCATTCCGCTCAACGCCAACGGCACGGCCGGCAAGTCCGAGGTGTTTGCCGAGGGCTGGCTGGACGGCAACGGCGTCTACAAAGGCCGCCCGGTGGACGTGGCGCCCATGAAGGACGGCTCGCTGCTGATCTCCGACGACTATGTCGGCGCGATCTACCGCGTGACCTACGTCGGCAACTGACCCGGCCCGCCCCGATCGCAGGAGGCCCTCCGGGGCCTTCTGCGTTTTTCAACCCCCCCCCCCACTTTTCGGGTTTCTTCCATGCGCCACCTTTCCCTTCTTGCAGCGCTGGCCCTGGCGGCCGGCTTCACGGCCGGCGCCCAGGCCGCCGACGTCAAGGCCGGCCAGATCCGCTCGGCCGCCTGCGCCGTCTGCCACGGCCCGCAGGGACTGTCCATGCAGCCGGCCGTGCCGCACCTGGCCGGCCAGCCCGAGATCTACCTGATCGAGCAGCTCAAGGCCTACCGCAGCGGCAAGCGCGCCAACGAGGTCATGGGCGTGATTGCCAAGCCGCTGACCGACGCCGAGATCGAGAACCTGGCCGCCTGGTACTCGTCCATCACGCTGCGGGTCGAGATGCCCTGAGATCGGCCAGCGTGGCCGTCCGGCCGATCAGCGGTCGGCAGTGATGATCCAACGATGACGAACCGGTCGGATCGCCCGATAGCATTCGTGATTTACCCTGTCCGGTATTCCACCGACCGTTTCCGACCGAACGCCCGCCGCCCATGAAATCCGTCACGCCCACGCTCAACCGCCGCCGTTTCACCGCCCTGGTGGCCGGCACCGCCCTCACCGGTGCGCCCCTGGTCCAGGCCCAGTCGGGCAGCCGCATCGTGCTGGGCCAGTCGGCCGCGCTCACCGGCGCGGCGGCCCAGCTGGGGGTGCAGTTCCACGCCGGGGCCAAGCTGCATTTCGATGCGGTCAATGCGGCCGGTGGCGTCAACGGGCAGCGCATCGAGATCGTCAACCTGGACGACGGCTACGAGCCCGACCGCTGCGCCGAGAACACCCGCAAGCTGATCAAGGACGACGTGTTCGCCCTGTTCGGCTACATCGGCACGCCCACCAGCCTGGCCGCGCTGCCGCTGGCCATCCAGGCCCAGACGCCCTTCATCGCTCCCTTCACCGGGGCCATGGGCCTGCGCCAGCCGTTCAACAAGCTGGTGTTCCACCTGCGCGCCTCCTACAACGACGAGACCGCCCTCATCGTTCGCCAGCTCACCAACCTGGGCCTGAACAAGATCGCGGTGTTCCACCAGAACGACAGCTACGGCAAGGCCGGCCTGGATGGTGTCACCGCCGCCCTGGCCACGCGCAACCTCAAGCCGGTGGCCACCGCCACGGTCGAGCGCAACTCGGTCGACGTGGCCCAGGCCGTGGCCACCATCAACGCCGCCAAGCCCGACGCGGTGGTGCAGATCAGTGCCTACAAGTCGTGCGCGGCCTACATCCGTGCGGCCAAGGCCGCCGGTTACGGCGGCACCTTCTACAACGTGTCCTTCGTGGGCACCCAGGCGCTGGCCGACGAGCTCGGCAAGGACGGCGCCGGCGTGGTCGTGTCGCAGGTGGTGCCCAACCCGTTCAGCACCACCCGTCCCATCACCCGCGAGTTCCTGGACGTGATCGCCAAAGGCGGCAACAAGGTCCAGCCCAACTTCTCCAGCATGGAGGGCTTCATGGCCGCCCGCATGGTGACCGAAGGCATCCGGCGCGCCGGTGGCCGCGTGACGCGCGACAGCTTCATCGGCGGGCTGGAGGCCATCGGCGACATGTCCATGGGCGGCTTCAACCTGTCGCTGTCGTCCACCGACCATGTGGCCTCCAGCTTCGCCGAGCTGTCCATGCTCACCGGCGACGGCAAGGTCCGCACCTGACATGACCCTGCCCCCGGGGCTGCCGGCGCACGCCCGCGAGGTGCCGCTCGATCGCGCCTACCGGCTGCTCAACCACGGCCCCACCGTGCTGGTGGGCGCGCACCATGCCGGCCAGACCAATGCCATGGCGGCCGCCTGGGCCTGTGCCCTCGACTTCATGCCGCCCAAGCTGACCGTGGTGCTCGACAAGGCCACCCGCACCCGCGCGCTGATCGAGGCCGGCGAGGCCGACGGCCATGCCCGCTTCACCGTGGCCCTGCCCTGTGTGGCGCAGGCCTCGCTGGTCACTGCACTCGGCACCACCAGTGCGGTGGAGGTGCCCGACAAGATGGCGCGCGTGCAGCGCGATGCCGGCCTGCGCTGGCGCCCGGTGCCCGGCACGGACGGCCTGCCGCTGATCGAAGGCTGTGTGGCCTGGATGGTGTGCCGTGTGCTGCCGCAGCCCGCGGTGCAGCAGGCGCACGACCTGTTCCTGGCCGAGATCGAACAGGCCTGGGCCGACGAGCGTGTGTTCCACGGCGGGCGTTGGCATTTCGAGACGGCCGATCCGGCCCTGCGCACCCTGCACCACGTGGCCGGCGGCCACTACTACGCCATCGGCGAGCCGGTCGTGTCCCCCGAGCAGGGCACAAGGGCCTGAGCGACCGTGGGATGCCGCTGCAGGGCAGCGGACTCCTGAGGTAACCTCGGCGCATGACCGACATACCCCAACCCGTAGTGCCGCCACATGCCCCGCAGACCGGCTGGCCGGACGTGCGGGCCGTGGCCCTGCTGCCCGGCTCCCTGCCCCTGGGGGGAGTGGTGCCCGACACCCCGGTGCATGCCTTTGCGCAGACACCCGAGAACCTGCGCCTTGACCCGCAGGCGGGGCTGAATCCCCGGCGACGGGACATCGATCTGGACGGCCTGCTGGCGTTCGAGATCAGCGACGTGGTCACGCCGGCCGAGGCCGATGCCCTGGTGGCGGCCTCCGAGCACATGGGCTTTCGTCCCGAGGCCCCGGGCATTGCCACGCCGCCGGGCATGCGCATGAACAAGTCGGTGCACTGGCTGGCCGACAGCGCCCTGCTCGGTCCGATCATGGACCGCATCGCGCACCTGCTGCCGCCCCGCATCGACGGCCGTGCGCTGTTCCCGCAGCTCAGCCACCGGCTCAACATGTACCGCTACGACGACAGCGACGTCTTCAACCGCCACACCGACGGCGACTGGCCGGGCTACAGCCTGGACCCGCAGCGCCGGACCCTGCTGGAGTGGCGCGGACTGCGTTCGGCCCTCACCATGCTGCTCTACCTCAACGGGCCGGCCGACGGGGTGCAGGGCGGTCAGACCCGCCTGTTCACCCGCCAGGGGCGCACCGTGGACGTGACGCCGGCCAAGGGCTCGGCGCTGTTCTTCCGCCATGGCTTCGGACCGGCGTCGGTGGTGCATGAGGGCCGTCGGGTCAGCGGTGAGGTGCCCAAGTACGTGGCCCGCATCAATGTGATGTATCAGGAGGAGTCCGCATGAACGCCGATGTGCTGGCCAGCGCGCCGCCGGTGACCATCGCCCCCATCCGGGTGGGCATCGTCGAGGACGATCTGCGCGTCAACCAGGCACTGGGTGCCGCGGTGAACCAGGCCGCCGACATGCAGCTGGCCTGGTCCGAGACCACCCGTGCGGCGGCGCTGGCCGCACTGGCGCGCTCGCCGGTGGACGTGCTGCTGGTCGACCTGGGTCTGCCCGACGGCTCAGGCATCGACGTCATCCGCGAAGCCCACGACCGCCTGCCGCGCTGCGACGTCATGGTCTGCACCATCTTCGGCGACGAGGCCCACGTGCTGCAGTCCATCGAGGCCGGTGCCCACGGTTACCTGCTCAAGGACAGCCCCTCCGGCACCATCGCCGAAGAGATCCGCCTCCTGCGGGCAGGCGGCAGCCCCATCAGCCCGCTGATCGCCCGCCTGGTGCTGGGGCGCCTGCGCCCGGCCCTGCCGACCGCCGGACCGGCCGAGCCCCACGACGGCAAGCCGGGCGTGAGCATGTCGCGGCGCGAGACCGAGGTGCTCGAGCTCATCACCAAAGGCTTCACCTACGAAGAGATCGCCCGCAAGCTCGGCGTGACGCGCCACACGGTGCAGACCTTCGTGCGGCGCATCTACGCCAAGCTGGAAGTGGGCTCCAAGATCGAGGCGATCAATGCCGCTCGCCAGCAGGGCCTGCTCGGGCCCTGAGGTCCGGCGCCGCTGGCGATCGCTGGCGGGCTGCCTGCTCCTGTGGTGGCTGACCTTCCTGGTCTGGCCCGCCTGGGCCGGTCATGCCCCTGTCCACCAGAACCGTGCCTGGCTGCTGGAGCAGCAGGGCGGCGACATGGAAGCGCAGCCGGCCGCCACCGTCGATGTGCGCACCCTGGGCACGGGATGGAAGGACGTGCCGCTCCCCTTCATGGCGCCCCGGGCGCTGGACGCCGATCCGCTGGCCGACAGTGGCACCATGACCCGCTGGTTCCGCATCGACCTGCCACCCGGCCTGGAGGGCGAGGAGGTCCTGTACCTGCCCCGCTGGCAGACCATCGGACGCATCACCATCTACGCCGATGGCCGGCTGGTCTACCACTCGCGCGGTGGTCCGGTGTGGAACGGCTTCAACCTGCCCCTGTGGCTGCCCCTCAACATCACCCAGGACGAACCGCCGCCGCAGCAGATCCTGGTGCGGCTGGTCAGCCCGGTGGACGCCGGCGCCGGTCTCTCCAGCCTCTGGATCGGTCCCCGCGAAACCCTGATCTGGCAGCACCGCCTTCGCGAGGCGCTGCAGGCCAACATCCCGTTCATGGCCAGCGCGGCCTTCCTGGCCATCGGCCTGTTCTCGCTGGCGGTGTGGAGCCGGCGCCGATCAGAGACCGCCTACCTGCTGTTCTTCGTGTCGTCGGCGCTGTTCTTCCTGCGCTGCATCCACTACTACAGCGGTGATCGCCGGCCGCTCGTGCCCGAGGAGTGGTTCGGCTGGATCACCGTCAACAGCCTGGGCTGGCTGCTGGTGAGCGTGTATTTCTTCACCTTCCGGCTGCACCCGGTGCGCTACGTCTGGCTGGAGCGTGCGGTGCTGGTCGTCATGGGACTCACCACCCTGATCACCCTGCCGCCGCTGGGCTGGCTCGCGCCGGTGGCCGATCTGGCCCCGCTGGCCTATCTGCTGCAGCTGCTGGTCATGGTGGTGGTCACCGTGGTGGCCCTGTGGGCGGCGCGCCGCAGCGGCAACCGCGCGGCGCTGGTCATGGCGGGCTGGAACGTCACCAACATACCCATCGGCGTGCACGACTGGATGCTGCAGAACATGCTCATCAGCGTGGAGAGCCTGTACCTGCTGCCCTACACCGGCATGGGGCTGTTCGTGCTGTTCATGGGTGTGGTGTTCCAGCGTTATGTGGGCGCCGTCACCGAGGCCGAACAGGCGCGCAGGCAGCTGCAGCAGCGCCTGGCCGAGCGCGAGCAGGAGCTGTCGCTGAGCTACCAGAAGCTGCGCAGCGCCGAGCAGGTGCAGATGCTGGCCCACGAGCGCCAGCGGCTCATGCAGGACATGCACGACGGTCTGGGCTCCTCGCTCATGAGCGCGCTGCATGCGGTGGAGTCCGGGCAGATGTCGGAGGCCGAGGTGGCCCAGGTGCTGCGCGAATGCATCGACGACATGAAGCTGGCCATCGACTCGCTGGAGCCGGTGCAGACCGACCTGCTGCTGCTGCTGGCCACGCTGCGCTTCCGGCTGGCGCCGCGCCTGCAGGGCAGCGGCCTCACGCTGGACTGGGCGGTGGACGACGTGCCGCGCCTGGCGTGGCTGGAGCCCCGCAGCGCACTGCACATCCTGCGCATCTTCCAGGAGGTGCTGACCAACATCATCAAGCACGCCCGCGCCAGCCGGATCACGGTGCGCACCTCCCACGACGACACGCAGGTCACCGTGACGGTGGAGGACAACGGCGTGGGCTTCGACATGCCCTTGCCCGTGACCGATGTCACATCGCCTCCGCGCGGCAAGGGCCTGGGCAACCTGCTGCGCCGCACCGCGCAGCTGCAGGGACAGGCCCGCTGGGAGCGGCTGGCGCAGGGCACGCGCTTCTCGCTGAGTCTGCCGTTGCAGCGTCAGCCGGGCTGATGTCCCCTGCTCTGGGGACTGCAGAGTCGCTCCGGGTTGCCGATATGCATTCAGGGGTGGCGCGCACGTCGACACCCGCCTATATTGACCCGACCCCGCCTGCCACGATCGATCTGTCGCCCCCCATGAGTTCGCCAACCACCCCCTCCGCCGATCCCGCTTTCGAGCTTGCACCCTGTGCCCTGATCGAGCTGGATCCTGCCGGCCTGGTGTTGCGCATCAACCGGGCCGGCCGGCAGATGCTGGCCTGGTCCGACCAGGACCCACTGGCCGGTCGGCACCTGTCGGTGCTGCTGCGGCTGGAAGGCTCGCCCGGGGAGTCCCTGCTGCCGTCCCATCTGGCGCTGGTCCGCCCGGCCGTCGACGTGCCTCCGCTGGAGCTGCGGGTGCGGCTGCCTTCCGGCGAGATCCATGTGCTGCAGCTCTCCCTCGGTGCGGTGCCCGATGCCTCGGGCCAGGTGCAGCGGCTGCTGGTGTCGCTGCTCGATGTGGGCGAGCGCCGCGTGCTGGAGCAGCGGCTGGCGGCCCAGGTGGAATTCCTCAGTTCCCTCACCGACCGCACGCCATCGCGCCTGACCTATTTCGACCGTGATCTGGTCTGCCGCTTTGCCAACCGGGCCCAGGCCGACCGGTACGGCCGCACGCCGCAGCAGATGGTGGGTGTGCACCTGAGCGAGCTGGTGCCGGCTCCCCATCTGCCCCGCGTCATGGCCCGCGTGACGCGTGCGCTGGCCGGCGAGGCCCAGACCTTCGAGGCGGACGGCACCGACGCCGACGGCCAGCCGTCCTGGCACGAGGTGCACTACGTGCCCGACCTGCAGCACGGCGAGGTGGTGGGCATCTTCATGGAGCTCAACGACATCACCGAACGCCGCCGCACCGAAGACATCGTGCTGGGGGCCAACCTCGAACTGGAGGAACGCGTTCAGCAGCGCACCGCCGAGCTGCATGCCAGCGAGCAGCGCTTCCGGCTGATGGTCGATGCGGTGCGGGACAGCTGCATCTACTTCGTCGATGCCGAGGGTTTCATCGTCGAGTGGAGCGAGAGTGCACAGCGCCTGCACGGCTTCGACCGGGTGCAGGTGCTGGGCCGTCCGCTGGCCATGCTGCTGCCGCCCGACGAGGGGGTCGATCTGGCGCTCGACCCCGAACAGCCCGAGGTGCTGGTGCACCAGGCGGTGGACCACGGTCATGCCGACACCCAGGGCTGGCGCCTGCGGGCCGACGGTTCGCGCTTCTTTGCCCATGTGAGCCTGACGGCGCTGCGCAACCCCGCCGGCGAGCTGCAGGGCATCTCGGTGATCGAGCGCGACATGACGGCGGCCAAGCAGCTCGAGGACGTGATGAACGACCTGAACAAGGAGCTGGAGCGCCGCGTGGAAGAGCGCACCCGCCAGCTGGTGGCGGCCAACAAGGACCTGGATGTCTTCTCGCACACCATCTCGCACGACCTGCGCGCACCGCTGCGCCACATCGGCAGCTTTGCCGGCCTGATCCGCGAGCAGCTGGGCGAGCAGGGCGATCCGCAGCTGCTGCAGTACGAGAGCGCCATCTCGCGCTCGGCGCGCCGCATGGCCGGCATGGTGGAGGGGCTGCTGGAGTACGCCCGTCTGGGGCGCATCACGGTGGAATACCAGCCGGTGCCGCTGCTGACGCTGGTGCAGGGCGTGGTGGCGCACCTCAAGGCCGAGCATCCGTTGCGGGACATCGCCTGGGACATCGAGTCCGACCTGCCGGTGGCCCGGGGCGACCCGATGATGCTGGCCCAGCTGTTCGCCTACCTGCTGGAGAACGCGGTCAAGTTCACCGGCCGCACGGCACAGGCCCGGGTCGAGATCGGCTGGACGGTGAGCGAGCAGGGCGTGCGCACCTTCCATGTGCGGGACAACGGGGTCGGCTTCGACCTGCAGAAAGCGGCCAACCTGTTCGTCATGTTCCAGCGCCAGCACCACTCCATGGACTTTGAGGGCCTGGGCACCGGCCTGGCGCTGGCCCAGCGCATCGTCGAGCGTCATGGCGGTCGCATCTGGTGCGAGACCGCCGTGGGTCAGGGTTGCAGCTTCCTGTTCACGCTGCCGTTCGAGGGCGAAGAGGCCGGCGACAGCCGCTTCGGCGCGGTCGACACGCTCTGACGCGGCACCCGTTCAGGTCTGATCGGGCACCACGGCGGTGACCTCGATCTCCACCCGGGCTCGTTCCTCCACCAGCGCGCTCACCTCCACGCAGGTCATGGCCGGAAAGTGCCGGCCCATGACGCTGCGGTAGGCCTCGCCCAGTTCACGCAGGCGGGCGTTGTATTCCACCCGGTCGGTGATGTACCAGGTCATGCGCACCATGTCCTGGGGCCCGGCGCCGGCGCAGGCCAGCACGTCGTGCACGTTCTGCAGCGCCTGGCGGGTCTGGTCGATGAAGTCGTCGCTCTCGAACTGCTGCTGGGCGTTCCAGCCGATCTGGCCGCCCACGAACACCAGCGTGCCGCGTGCCGCGATGCCGTTGGCATAGCCCTTGGGGGTGGCCCATCCGGGCGGTTGCAGGTGCTTCATGGGGTGGCTTTCGGTGTCTCGGGCAGGGTTCGGGCAACGGCCAGCTGGCGCAGCGCAAAGCGCTGCAGCTTGCCGGTGCCGGTGCGGGGCAGGCGGTCGGTGAACACCACCTCGCGCGGGTACTTGTAGGGGGCCAGCGTGTGCTTCACATGGTCCTGCAGGGCCTTGACCAGCGCGGCATCGCCGGCATGGCCGGGGTGCAGCACCACGAAGGCCAGCACGATCTGGCCGCGCTCCTCGTCGGGCCGGCCCACCACGCCGCATTCGGCCACCGCCGGGTGCTGCAGCAGGGTCGCTTCCACCTCGGGGCCGGCCACGTTGTAGCCGGCGGTGATGATCATGTCGTCGGTGCGCGCCTGGTAGAAGAAGTAGCCGTCGGCGTCGCGCACGAAGGCGTCGCCGGGGAAGTTCCAGCCGTGCTGCACATACTGGCCCTGGCGGGCGTCGTCCAGGTAGCGGCAGCCGGTGGGGCCGATCACCGCCAGCCGGCCCACCTGGCCATCGGGCAGTTCATGGCCCTGCTCGTCGACGATGCGCGCGCGGTAGCCGGGCACCACCTGCCCCACCGCACCCCGGCGCACCGATTCGGGCGGCGACGAGATGAAGATGTGGAACATTTCGGTGGCCCCGATGCCATCCAGCATCTCCAGCCCGCTGGCCTCCTTCCAGAGCTGGCGGGTGGCGTCGGGCAGTCCTTCACCGGCGCTCACGCTGATGCGCAGCCGGCCCACGCCCAGCGTGCGGGCGAACGGCGCCATCTGCCGGTAGAAGGTGGGCGCGGTGTAGCAGATGGTCGCGCCCTGTTCGATCATGAGCTTCACCATGGCCTCGGGCGTGTAGCCGATCGCCGGGAAATACACCGAGCAGCCGGCCCACATGGGGAAGATGAGCAGACCGCCCAGGCCGAAGGTGAAGGCCAGCGGCGGTGAGCCCATGACCACATCGTCCGGGGTGGCGCGCAGCACGTGGCGCGGCCAGCATTCGCAGGCGGCCAGCACCTCGCGGTGGGTGTGCACGGCGGCCTTGGGCGTGCCGGTGGTGCCGGAGGTGAAGGCCAGCAGGGCGACATCGTCGCCCGACGTGGGGCAGGGCTTGGCGCGCAGCACCTGCCGCGCTGCCAGGGCTTCCATGCCGTCGGTGTCCGTGGTGTTGAACCGCACCAGGGGCAAGGCGCCCCGCACCGGCTCCAGCTCGGCCACCAGCGCGGCGTCGCACAGCAGCAGCGCGGGTCGGGCCTTGTCGATGATGGCCCCCAGCTCCTGCGCGCGCAGCAGCGGCATGGTGGCCACCGCCACCAGACCGGCATGCACGACGGCCAGCCAGGCCAGGGCCATGGCCACCGAATTGCCCCCGCGCAGCAGCACCCGCTGGCCCGGCACCAGGCCGTGCGCCCGCACCAGGGCGGCGGCCAGGCGCTGCACCTCGTCGTGCGCCTGGGCGTAGGTGAGGGTGCGGGCGTCGCTGCGCAGGAAGGGGCGATCGGCGTGTCCTGCCGCGCGGGCCCGCTCGAACAGGGCGGCCACCAGGTTCACCTGCCGCGGCAGGGCCTGCAGCTCGGGCGTGTCGTGGGGCTGCTGTGGCCAGGCTGCGCGCGGTGGCAGCCGGTCGTGCACGAAGCGGTCGGTCTGGACCGAGGTGTCGGCAGGGGTCATCGCAGTGCGGCCTTTCCCAGGATGAGCAGTTGCACCTCGCTGGCGCCTTCGTAGATGCGCAGCGACCGGATGTCGCGGTAGAGGTGTTCCACCGGGTTGCCCACCTGCACGCCGCGCCCGCCGAACATCTGCAGCGCCATGTCGATCACCTTCTGCGCGTTTTCGGTGGCCGTGAGCTTGGCCGATGCGGCAGCGGCGGTGTAGGCCGGCGTGCCCGCGCCGCGGGTCGGGCTGCAGTCGCGTTGCCAGGCGGCACGGCAGGTGAGCAGCGTGGCCGCATCCAGCAGGGCCGACATTTCGCCCAGCTTCACCTGGGTGAGCTGGAAGTCGGCCAGGGTCTGGCCGAACATGTGGCGGCTCTTGGCATGGGCCACGGCCTCGGCCATGGCACGCCGGGCCATGCCGAGCGCGGCGGCCGCCACCGAAGGCCGGAAGATGTCGAGCGTCTGCATGGCGAGCTTGAAGCCGCCGTCCACCTCGCCCAGCAGGGCATCGCCCGGCAGCCGGCAGCCATCGAACCGCAGCGTGGCCAGCGGATGAGGGGCCATCACATGGATGTGCTCGCTGGCGTCCAGCCCGGGCCGGTCGGCGTCGACGATGAAGGCGCTGATGCCGCGCGCGCCGCCGTCGCTGCGGGTGCGCGCGAACGTCACATAGAAATCGGCCATGCCGCCGTTGCTGATCCAGGTCTTGGTGCCGTCGAGCTGCCAGGCATCCGCCTTTGCCGTGGCCCGGGTGCCCATGGAGGCCACGTCCGAACCGGCTTCGGGTTCGCTGAGCGCAAAGGCCGCGATCTTGTGCCCCCTGGCCACCGCCGGCAGGTACTGAGCCTGCTGCCCCGGCGTGCCGGCCAGCGTGATGGCGCCGCTGCCCAGGCCCTGCATGGCAAAGGCAAAGTCGGCCAGGGGCGAGTGGAAGGCCAGGGTCTCGCGCAGGATGACCAGGGCGCGCGAATCGAGCTTCTCCAGCGCGCCGCCGTGTGCGGCCGGCACGCACCAGCGCAGCCAGCCGGCATCGCCCAGGCGGCGCACCCATTCGCGGCAGGCGGCGCGGTCGTCGCTCTCGTCCACCCGCTGCTCGGCCGCCCAGGCCTGCAGCTCGGCCGCCAGTCTGCGGTGGTGGTCGTCGAAGAAGGGCAGGTCGAGGTGGTCCTGCGCGGGACGCAGCGGCGGGGTGTTCATCAGTCGCCCTCGAAGACCGGTCGCTGCTTCGCCGCGAACGCCTCGTAGGCGCGGCGGAAGTCCTGCGTCTGCATGCAGATGGCCTGGGCCTGGGCCTCGGCCTCGATGGCCTGGTCCAGCGTCATGGCCCATTCCTGGTGCAGCATGGTTTTGGTCATGCCGTGCGCGAAGGTCGGGCCCTGGGCCAGCGAGGCCGCCAGCTTCTGCGCAGCGGCCAGCAGCTCGGCGCTCTCGTGCAGGGCATTGAAGAAGCCCCAGGCGTGGCCCTCCTGCGCCGTCATGCTGCGGCCGGTCAGCAGCAGCTCGCTGGCGCGGCCCTGGCCGATCATGCGCGGCAGCAGGGCACAGGCGCCCATGTCGGCGCCGGCCAGGCCCACCCGGGTGAACAGGAAGGCGGTGCTGGTGGCCGGTGTGCCCAGGCGCAGGTCGCTGGCCAGGGCCATCATGGCGCCGGCCCCGGCGCACACGCCGTCGATGGCCGCGACGATGGGCTGCGGGCAGGCCCGCATGGCCGCCACCAGGGCGCCGGTCATGCGGGTGAAGGCCAGCAGCTCGGGCATGGTCATGCGGGTGAGGGGGCCGATGATCTCGTGCACGTCGCCGCCCGAACAGAAGTTGCCGCCGGCCCCGGTCAGCACCACGGCACGCACGTCGGTGGATTTCGGCAGCGCCAGGAACCAGTCGCGCAGCTCGGCATACGAGTCGAAGGTCAGCGGGTTCTTGCGCTCGGGCCGGTTCAGGCTGAGCGTGGCCACGCCGTCCTGCAGGCTCAGGGCGAAGTGCTGCGGCCGTGCCGGTGCCGGCCCGTACTGGCCGCGCATGGGGTTGTGGTCGGGGATGGGGTGTTTCATGCTCATTCCAGTTCGTCGGTCTGCAGCCGGCGGTTGATCTCGATCTGGCTCTGCTTGAGCCGGCCCAGCAGCCGGTGCAGCTGGTCCACGTCGCGGGCCGGGAGGTCGGCAAAGGCTTCCACGATCCACTGCTCGTGCTGCTCGGCCATGGCCGCAAAGGCGGCCTGGCCCTGGGGCGTGAGGCGCACCCGGAAGGCGCGGCGGTCGCCGTCCACGCCCACGCGTTCCACCAGCCCTTCGGCCACCAGCTGGTCGGTGATGCCGGTCACGTTGCCGCCGGTGACCATGAGCCGGTGGGAGAGCTCCTTCATCTTCAGGCCCTCGGGATGGCGTTCGAGCTGGGCCATCAGGTCGAAGCGGGGCAGGGTGGTGTCGAACTGCTCGCGCAGGCCGGCGCGCACCCGTTTCTCGATCAGCTGCGAGCAGGCCAGCAGGCGCAGCCACAGCCGCAGCTCGCGCGCGTGCTCGCTGTGGGCACGGGCTTCGAGGTCGAGCACGGCGGGCTCGGGGCGGGTGGTGCTCATGCGGCCTCCTCGGGCGGCACGGCCGCAGCACCGCTCATGGCCTGTTCGCGCGCGATTTCGCGGTAGAGCTGGTCGCGCCCGCTCTCGTAGGGGCGAGGCCAGGCGATGGCACGGGTCTGCAGCTTCGCGGCCTGGTGCAGCGTCCAGGCCGGGTCGGCCAGGTGCGGGCGGGCCACGGCGCACAGGTCGGCCCGGCCGGCGGCGATGATGCTGTTGGCATGGTCGGCCTCGCTGATGGCGCCCACCGCCATGGTCAGGATGCCGGCCTCGTTGCGCACCCGGTCGGCGAACGGCGTCTGGTACATGCGGCCGTACACCGGCCGGGCGGCCCGCGTGGTCTGGCCGGACGACACGTCGATCACGTCACAGCCGGCGGCCTTGAACAGCCGCGCCATGGCCACCGCGTCGTCCGGCGTGTTGCCGCCGGGGGCCCAGTCGTGCGCCGAGATGCGCACGCTCATGGGCCGGTGGGCCGGCCACACGGCCCGCATGGCGGCAAACACCTCCAGCGGCCAGCGGCAGCGGTTCTCCAGCGAGCCGCCGTAATCGTCGGTGCGCCGGTTGGTGAGCGGGCAGATGAAGGCCGAGAGCAGGTAGCCGTGGGCGCAGTGCAGCTCCAGCCAGTCGAAGCCGGCATCCGCAGCACGCCGGGTGGCGGCCACGAAGGCGGCGGTGAGCGCATCCATGTCGGCGCGGGTCAGGGCGCGCGGCGTCTGGTTCTGCTCGCCGTAGGGCACGGCGCTGGCCGACACCAGCGGCCAGTTGTTCTCGGGCAGCGGCTCGTCGGTGCCTTCCCAGCCCACGCGGGTGGAGCCCTTGGGGCCGCTGTGGCCGATCTGGATGCCGATGTGCGTCTGCCCGTGGGTGTGGGCGAAGTCCACCACGCGCTGGAGTGCATCGCGCTGGGCGTCGTTCCACAGGCCGGGGCAGCCGGGGGTGATGCGGCCCTCGGGCGTGGGGCTGGTCATCTCCACCATCACCAGTCCGGCGCCGCCGGTGGCCCGCGCACCCAGGTGCACCAGGTGCCAGTCGCCCACCACGCCGTCCTGCGCCATGTACTGCGCCATGGGCGAGACCACGATGCGGTTCTTCAGTGTCACGCCGCGCACGGTCAAGGGCAGCAGCATGGGCGGCGTGGGGCGGGAGCGGGCCGGGGCATCCGGGCGGACCTGGCGCTCCAGGTAACGCTCGTAGCCCTCCAGCCAGGCGACGTCGCGCAGGCGCAGGTTCTCGTGGCTGATGCGCTGGCTGCGGGTGAGCAGCGAGTAGGCGAACTGCTCGATCTCCATGCCGGTGTAGCGGTCGACATGCTCGAACCATTCGGTGGAGTTGCGCGCGGCGTTCTGGATCTTGAGCACCTCCACGCTGCGCCGGGCCTGGTAGGCCTGCAGCGCGGTGGTCAGATCGTGGCCGGCCTCGGCGTCGAAGGTGTCGGCCAGGTCGATGGCGTCTTCCAGCGCCAGCTTGGTGCCGCTGCCGATCGAGAAATGGGCGGTGTGGGCTGCATCGCCCATGAGCACGATGGGGGCCTGCACGCCGTCCTGGTGAATCCAGTTCTGGCAGATGACACGGGGAAACCGTATCCAGATGGCCGAGCCGCGCAGGTGCGACGCATTGCTCAGCAGCGCATGGCCATCGAGGTGGCGGGCGAACAGGCGCTCGCAGAACGCGATCGCCTCGGCCTGCTCCATGGTGTCCAGCCCGTGCGCCTTCCAGACCGATTCCGGTGTCTCGACGATGAAGGTCGAGGTGTCGGCGTCGAACTTGTAGGCATGGGCCTGAAACCAGCCGTGCTCGGTCTGTTCGAAGGCGAAGGTGAAGGCGTCGAAGGTCTTTTTGGTGCCCAGCCACACGAAGCGGCACTGGCGGGTGTCGATGTCGGGCTGGAAGGTGTCGGCGTAGCGGGTGCGGATGCGGCTGTTCAGGCCGTCGCTGGCGATCACCAGGTCGGCCCGGTACTGTTCGGCCAGGGCCTGGTCGTCGGTCACGTCGGTCTCGAACACCAGCTTCACCCCCAGCGCCAGGCAGCGGTCCTGCAGGATGTTGAGCAGCCGCTTGCGGCCGATGCCGCAGAAGCCGTGGCCACCGCTGCGCACGCTGCGGCCCTTGAAGAAGACCTCGATGTCGTCCCAGTGGTTGAAGGCGTCGCCGATCAGCCGGGCGCTCTCGGGGTCGGCCCGCCGCAGGTTGACCAGGGTGGCGTCCGAGAACACCACGCCCCAGCCGAAGGTGTCGAAAGGCCGGTTGCGCTCCACCACCGTGACCTCCAGCGCCGGGTGGCGGCGTTTCATGAGCAGCGCGAAGTACAGGCCGGCGGGGCCGCCGCCGATGCACAGGATGCGCTGCAGTCCGGCCGGGGGGGTGGTGCGTGGGTTCATGGGAATTTAGTTTAGACCTGAATAATTCAGATCCAATCGGGTATTCCCGGATGGCACACGGTGTCAGAATCCGGTTTTGACCCGAAGCACGCCATGGCCCTCTACCGTTTCAAGTCCCGCGAGACCGGCGATCTGGTCATGACCTCCGAGCACGGCAAGCGCCTGCTGGAGATCCTGGGCAAGGACCCGTCAGGCCCCGGCATCGTGCTGCCCGAGCAGATGCCCGGCGCCATCGACGCCATCCGGCAGGCCATCGCGGCCGAGGAAGCCGAACTCCAGCGCCTGACCGAGGAGGCGGCCGCCCGGGGCGAACCGCCACCGCACTTCGATGCGGTCAGCCTGCGCATGCGCAGCGTGCCCTTCATCGAGATGCTGCAGCGTTGCCAGCAGGCGGGCGTGGAGATCGTGTGGGGCGTCTGAAGCGGTTCGTCGCCCGCGGGGTGCTCGCCAGCTTCTTCCTGTCGCTGGCGCTGTCGCTGCTGGGCGCGATCGTGCATCCGGCCAGCGCCACGCTGGTCTGCTCGCCATCCGGGCAGCTGCGTTATGTCTCGCTGGACGAGCCCCCGGGCGGCGAGACGCCCATGGCCATGGGCGAATGCTCCCTGTGCGCGGCCTGGCTGCCCGAACCCCCGACCCCGGTCGAGCCGCCGCTGCCGGTGGCCCGCCGCAGCGTGGCCGACCCTGGCGACGGCCCGCACCAGCCCCAGCAGGCGGCCGCGCCGCCGCCCGCCCGAGGCCCCCCATCTCCGTCTGACGAACGCCCCCTGCAAGGGGGCTCCCGGCCCGCTGCGTGAGTCCACGCCGGCGGGCCTGTCCTCATTCGTCCGTCAGGAGACTTTCATGTCCGTTCCCGTCCGGCGGGCCGCCATCGCGGCCGCCTGTTCGCTCGCGTCGGCCGCCATCCAGGCCCAGACCGAAGCCCCCCAGCGCGAGCTGGGCACCGTCACCATCACCGGTGGCCAGCCCACCTCGCTGCCCACCCAGATCCCCACCACCATCGAAGGGGTGACTGCCGAGCAGATCGGCCGCAGCATCAACGCCACCGACAGCCAGGATGCGCTGAAGTACCTGCCCAGCCTGCTGGTGCGCAAGCGCTACATCGGCGACTACAACCACGCGGTGCTGTCCACGCGCGCCTCCGGCACCGGCAACCCGGCCCGCTCCATGGTGTTTGCCGACGGCATCCTGCTGTCCAATTACCTGGGCAACGGCCCCACCAACGCCCCGCGCTGGATGCTGGTGGCGCCCGAGGAAATCGACCGGGTCGATGTGCTGTACGGCCCGTTCTCGGCCGCCTACCCGGGCAACTCGGTGGGTGCGGTGGTGGACTATGTCACCCGCATGCCCCAGACCTTCGAGGCCCACGGCAAGGTCAGCTTCCAGCACCAGCCGTTCAAGCTCTACAACACCGACGAGACCTACAACGGCTGCCAGATCGGCGCCTCAGCCGGCAACAAGGCCGGCGACTGGTCGTGGTTCTTCAGTCTGACCCAGACCCGCAGCGAAGGCCAGCCGCTGACCTTTGCCACCCGCACCCTGGCCCAGGGCGCGGTGGGCAACACCGGCACGCCGGTGACAGGTGCCGTGCTGGACCTGGACCGCACCAACCAGCCCTGGTACCTGCTGGGCACCGGTACCGAATACACCACCACCCAGAACGTCTTCAAGCTCAAGCTGGCCTACGACATCAGCAGCACCCTCAAGGCGCAGTACACCCTGGGCCTGTGGAACAACCGTGCCGATGGCCGGGCGGCCACCTACCTGCGGGATGCCGCCGGCAACCCGGTGTACAGCGGCACGGTCAACATCGCCGGGCGCAGCTTCAACCTCAACGGTGCCACGCCGCTGTTCGGCCAGACCCGCGAGGACATCACGCATGTGATGCATGGCTTCACCCTCAAGACCCGGACCCAGGGCACCTGGGACTGGGCCGCCTCGGTCAGCCAGTACGACTACGCCACCGACGAGCTGCGCCGCAACACCACCGTGTTGCCGGGCGCCTTCACCGGCGGCGCCGGCACCATCGTGGACAGCGAGGGCACCGGCTGGACCACGCTGGACCTGCGCGGCACCTGGCGTCCGCAGGGCATCGGCGGCACGCACATCGTCGACATGGGCGTGCAGCGCGACCACCACACCCTGCGCACCCGCGACAACGCCACCAGCAACTGGATCACCGGCGCACCGGGCGCGCTGACCGCCGCCTTCGGTGGCGACAGCACCCTGACCAGCCTCTGGGCCCAGGACACCTGGCGCCTGGCCAAGGACTGGAAGGCCGTGCTGGGCGGGCGACTGGAGAACTGGCAGACCGACAAGGGTTTCCGCATCGCCGGCAACGCCTCGGTGGCCTATGCCGAGCGGTCCGAGAACTACTTCTCGCCCAAGGCCGCACTGTCGTGGCAGGCGGCACCGCAGTGGGTGCTCAAGGCCTCGACCGGCCGCGCCATCCGCGTGCCCACGGTCAGCGAGCTCTACCAGGGTGGTGTGAACAACCTGGGCCAGGCCACCCTGAACGACCCCAACCTGCGACCGGAAAAATCCTGGACCACCGAGCTGATGGCCGAGCGCGACCTGGGCAACGGCCTGCTGCGCTTCACCGGCTTCTTCGAGCGCACCCAGGACGCCCTGTATTCGCAGGTCAACGTGCTGTCCGGCATCACCACCGCGACCATCCAGAACGTGGACCGCATCAACACCCAGGGCCTGGAAGTGGCCTACCAGGCCAACGATGTGTTCACGCGCGGCATCGACCTGCTGGGCAGCGTCACCTGGGCCGACTCCAGGGTCCAGCGCAACGACAAGTTCCCGGCCAGCGTGGGCAAGCGCCAGATCCGGGTGCCCGAATGGCGTGCCACCGGAGCGGTCACCTGGCGGCCGGACGACCGCTGGAGCTACACCTTCGGCGCGCGTTACAGCGGCGAGCAGTTCAGCACCTTGGACAACAGCGACATCAACGGCTTTGCCTATTTCGCTTCCAGCCGCTACTTCACCACCGATCTGCGGGTCACTTACAATGTCTCGCCCAAGAGCACCCTGGCCTTCGGCATCGACAACCTGAACAACTACCAGTACTGGGCCTTCCACCCGTACCCGCAGCGCACCTTCCACCTCGAATTCAAGACCAGCCTGTGAGCACCACCATGATGAAACTTCGCCACATTCCGTTCTGCGCTGCCATGGCCTTCGCCAGTGCCGGCGCCCTGGCCCATGTGACCCTGGAACAGCCGCAGGCCGCCCCGGGGGCCCGCTACAAGGCGGTGCTGAAGGTGACCCACGGCTGCAGCGGCTCGCCCACCGTGGTGGTGGACGTGACCCTGCCGCCCGGGGTGCGCGGTGCACGCCCCATGCCCAAGCCGGGCTGGAAGCTGGAGGTGCTGCGCGAGCCGCTGGCCCAGCCCTACCAGAGCCACGGCCGCACCGTCACCGAGGACGCCACCCGCATCCGCTGGACCGCCCGCACGCCCGACGACGCCCTGGCATCGGCCCATTACGACGAGTTCGTGGTGGTGGCTTCAATGCCCGACCAGGCGGGCACCCTGTACTGGCCCGTGACGCAGCTGTGCGAGCGGGGGCGCCTGGACTGGACCGAGGTGCCCGGCCCGGGCAAGCCCTTCGACACGCTCACCGCGCCGGCCGCCGTGCTCGAGGTGCGCTGAGGGCATGGAATGAACAGGAATCGGTGAAGACTTCCCACAAGGACATCACCACAATCCGCTCCGCCTGACCGATGGGGGTGGGCGGCCCGGGTGGCAACAGCCGGACCGTCGCTCCCGTCGGGCAGGGGGTCAAGTCCCGGAGCGGATCGGCGGACCGCTCCATTGGGCGGGGTGGTGCAACAGGCCCGGTGCCTGCTGTACCACCCCGTTTTTTTCGACCCGGTCGGGTCTCAGTCCACCCGGGCGCCGGAGACCTTCACCACCGCCGCCCACTTGGTGATCTCGGCATCGATCAGGCTGGCAAACTCCGCCGGCGTGTTGCCGCCCGGAATGGCGCCTTGGGCCAGCAGCCGCTCCTTCACCGCCGGGCTGTTCAGTGCCTTGGCGGTTTCCTGCTGCAGCCGGCTCACGATGTCGGGTGGCGTGCCGGCCGGTGCCAGCAGCCCGAACCACGAACTGGCCTCGAAGCCCGGCAGGTTGCCGGCCTCGGCCACGGTGGGCACGTCCGGCAGAGCGGCCGACCGGACCGCGCTGGTCACTGCAAACGCCTTGAGGTTGCCGGCCTGGATGTGCGGCATGGCCGACGGCAGGTTGTCGAACATCACGTCCATGGCGCCGGCCAGCATGTCGGTCATGGCCGGTCCGGAGCCCCGGTAGGGGATGTGCGTCATGAAGATGCCGTTGCGCGACTTGAACAGCTCGCCCGCCAGATGGATGGAGGTGCCGTTGCCGCTGGAGGCCATGTTGAGCTTGCCCGGATTCGCCTTGGCGTAGCGCACGAAGTCGGCCACGTTGTTGATGCCCAGGGCCTTGGCGCGCTGGGTGTTCATCACCATCACGTTGGGCACGCCGGCGACCAGCGTGACCGGTGCAAAGTCCTTCTGCGGGTCGTAGGGCAGCTTCGCGTACAGGGCCTTGTTGATGCCGTGGGTGCCCACCGTGCCCATGAGCAGGGTGTGGCCGTCGGCCGGGGCCTTGGCCACGATCTCGGCCCCGATGTTGCCGCCCGCACCGGCCCGGTTGTCCACCACGAAGCTCTGGCCGAAGGCCTTGCTCAGTTCGGGCGCGATCACCCGGGCCAGGATGTCGGTGGTGCCGCCAGGGGCAAACGGAACCACGATGCGCACCGGCTTGCCGCCGGGCCAGGCGCCTTGTGCCCAGGCCGGCAGGGTGGTGCTCAGACCGAGCGCACCGATGGCGCCAAGGGCGCGGCGCCGATCGAGGGAAGTGGGGTGTGTCATGCCTTGTCTCCTGTTGTTGTGGTCAAAGAAAAAAGGCCGCCCCATGGGGCGGCCTGTGCGGTCGTCAGCGCATGGCGCAGGTCAGTCGGCGAACTGCCCGGCGGCGTCGATGACGGCCTTGAGCTTCTTCACCTGGTCGCCCACGAAGGCCTTGTGGCCTTCCGGGGTGACGCGGTTGTCGGTCACCACCAGGGCACCCAGGTCTTCCTGCTTCTTGATGAACTCGGGGTCCTTCAGGGCCACCTTCAGGGCGTCATTGAGCTTCTTGGTGATCTCCGGCGGGGTGCCCTTGGGGGCGTACAGGCCGTGCCAGATGGTCAGGTTGAAGTCCTTCAGACCCATTTCCTGCAGGGTGGGGTAGTCCTTGAGCAGCTTGTGCTTGGACAGCGGCTTGGCGGTGGTCACGGCAAAGGCCTTCACCCGGCCGCCCTCGATCTGGGCGGTGGTGTTGGTGGTCTGGTCGCACATCACGTCGACCTGGCCGCCGATGAGGTCGTTCATGGCCGGGCCGGTGCCGCGGTAGGCGATGGTGGTCATGGACTTGTCCAGCTTCACGGCCGACTGCCACATCAGGCCGCACAGGTGCGATGCCGAACCCAGGCCGGCGTGGGCCAGGTTGAGCTTGCCGCCGTTGGCGCGGATGTAGGCCTCGAAGTCACGGTAGGTGTTGGCCGGCAGCTGCGGCTTGCCCAGCAGGGTCATGGGCACATCGTTGATCATGCCCAGGAACTCGAAGTCCTCCATGGGCTTGAACTGCTGCTTGCGGTACAGGCTGGTGGTGGCGGCCATGCCGATGTGCCAGACCAGCAGGGTGTAGCCGTCCGGGGTGGCGCGGGCCACCTTGGTGCCGGCGATGGTGCCGCCGGCACCGGCTGCGTTCTCCACCACGATGTTGGCGCCGCCCAGGGGCTTGCGCATGGCTTCGGCCAGCTGGCGGGCCACCAGGTCGGTCGGGCCACCGGCGGCAAAGGGCACCACGAAGGTGATCGGCTTGTTGGGGTAGGCCTGGGCCTGTGCGCCGACCGAGACGGCGGCCGTCAGGGCCAGGGCGAGGAGTTTTTTCATGTGCTGTCTCCGCAGGATGGGGGTGAGGAGCGCGGATGGTAGTTCGGCCCGACCCTCCCCCGTATCGCGGGAAACACGTAGCGTGGGGTCTTTCCGGGCATGGGTGCTGGAAAACCCCGAGCCCGGCGTGCCCCGGCAGGCCCTCACTGGTAGCTGCGGGCGTCCTCGATCACCTTGCCGTCGTTGGGCAGGCTGCCCGGCGCCACCAGCTCCACGTCGGCGCGCAGCTTGGTGACGTCGCGCACGGCGGCTTCGATGGCGCTGCGCAGGCCGTCGCTGCCGCCGGCCGTCTCCACCCGCAGGCACATGCGGTCGTTGGCCATCTCGCCGCTGACCACCAGACGGGCGCGGCCCACCTCGGGGAAGCGGCGCGCCACGTCGGCCACCTGGCCCGGGTGCACGAACATGCCGCGCACCTTGGTGGTCTGGTCGGCCCGGCCCATCCAGCCCTTGATGCGCGGGGCGGTGCGGCCGGTGGGGCAGCTGCCGGGCAGCACGGCGGACAGATCGCCGGTGCCGAAGCGGATCAGGGGGTAGTCCGGGTTGAGGGTGGTCACCACCAGCTCGCCCACCTCGCCTTCGGGCACCGGGTCGCCGGTGCCGGGCCGCACGATCTCCACGATCACGCCCTCGTCGAGCACCAGGCCCTGGCGCGAGGCGGTCTCGTAGGCCACCAGGCCGAGGTCGGCGGTGGCATAGGTCTGGAACACTTCGACGCCCTGCTCGCGGAACCAGGCAGTCAGGCTGGGCGGGCAGGCTTCGCCGCCCACCGAGGCACGCTGCAGGCTGCGGATGTCGGTGCCGGTCTCCACCGCCTTCTCCAGCAGGATGCGCAGGAAGCTCGGCGTGCCGGTGTAGGCGTCGGGCCGCAACTCGACCATCGCCTGCAGCTGCTGCTCGGTCTGGCCGGTGCCGGCCGGGAACACGGTGCAACCCACGGCCAGCGCACCGGCCTCCAGGATGAAGGCGCCCGGGGTCATGTGGTAGCTGAAGGCGTTGTGCACCAGATGCCCGCTGCGGAAGCCGGCCGCGAACAGCGCACGCCCGGTGCGCCAGTAGTCGCGCGCCGTGCCTTCGGGTTCGTAGATGGGGCCGGGGGAGGCAAAGATGCGCTGCATCTTCGGGCCGCGCACCACGGCGGCAAAGCCGCCGAAGGCGTCGGTGGACCGCTGGGCCTTCTGGCGTTCCAGCAGCTCGCTCTTGCGGGTGACCGGCAGCCTGGCCAGTGCGGCCCGGCTGGTCACGGCGGCAGCGTCCACGCCCCGAAGGATCTCGCCGAAGGCGGCGCTGTGCGCCTGGGCATGGGCCACCTGGCGGGCCAGGGCGGCCATCTGTTCGGCGTCGCGCTGGTCGGCGCTGCGGGTCTCGAGCCCGTCGAAGAATTCGCTCATGGATGTGTCCCGGTGAGAAGTGGGGGTGTCAGGCCAGCCAGCGCTTGCGGCGCTTGTAGCTCTTGACGTCCTTGAACGACTTGCGCTCGCCCCCGCCCATGCCAAGGTAGAACTCCTTGACGTCCTCGTTGTTGCGCAGGTCGGCAGCGGCTCCGTCCATGACGATGCGGCCGCTCTCCATGATGTAGCCGTAGTCGGCGTACTTGAGCGCCATGTTGGTGTTCTGCTCGGCCAGCAGGAAGGTCACGCCTTCCTTCTGGTTGAGGTCCTTCACGATCTCGAACACCTCTTCCACGATCTGCGGCGCCAGGCCCATGGACGGCTCGTCCAGCAGCACCACGCTGGGGTTGGCCATCAGCGCCCGGCCGATGGCGCACATCTGCTGCTCGCCGCCGGAGGTGTAGGCCGCCTGGCTGGTGCGGCGGGTCTTCAGGCGCGGGAAGTAGGTGTAGACCTTCTCCAGGTTGCGCGCCACTTCCGCCTTGTCCTTGCGGGTGTAGCTGCCGGTCATGAGGTTGTCCTCGATGCTCAGGTGGGCGAAGCAGTGTCGGCCCTCCATGACCTGCACCACGCCGCGCTGCACCAGATCGGCCGGCGTGAGGTGCTCGATGCGTTCGCCGCGCAGCTCCACGCTGCCCTTGGTGACTTCGCCGCGCTCGGCCTTGAGCAGGTTGGAGATGGCGCGCAGCGTGGTGGTCTTGCCGGCCCCGTTGCCGCCCAGGATGGCCGCGATCTGCCCCTGTGCCACGGTGAGCGAGACGCCCTTGAGCACCAGGATCACGTGGTTGTAGATGACCTCGATGCCGTTGACGTGGATGACGGGTTGCGTTGTGCTCATGAACATTCCTTGAGAACCATGGATCAGGGCAGCGCGCCGCCCTGACCGATGTCGCCTCGAGTACCTGGGGACGAGCCCCAGGGCTGCCACGGATCCGGCTCAGCCGGTCCGTCGGCAGCGCCCCCTTGAGGGGGCAAGCGAAGCGCGCGGGGGTGGATCAGCTCTGGCAGTCCTGGCCGGTGCGGCGGGTGATCTTCTTTTCAGCCGCGTACTTGTCGGCCGCAGCCTTGACCATCGGCTTGATGATCTGCTCGTCGGCCTGCAGCCAGTCGCTGCTGAAGACCCACTTGGCGCCGTCCCAGGTGTGGATGCGGGCCCAGTTGGCGCCCACGTGGTCCTGGCAGCTGGTGGAGACCGGACGCAGCACGTTCTTGAAGCCCAGGGCATCGAGCTTGGCCTGCGTCAGGTTGAGGTTCTCGTAACCCCAGCGGGCCTGCTCGCCGGTCATGACCTTGCCCTTGCCGAAGCGCTCCTGGGCGGCCCGCACGCCTTCGACGGCGAACATGGCGCTGATCAGGCCGCGCATGTAGAGCACTTCACCCACTTCGTCCTTCGGACCGGTGCCCTGGCCCTTGTCGTGCAGCTTGGCGATGATTTCCTTGGCGATGTCCGAGCCTTTCTCGGTGCCGTGCTGCATGGTGATGGCGTTGTAGCCCTTGGCGCCCTGGCCGATGTCCTTCACATCGGGTTCGGCACCGGCCCACCACACGCCGTAGATCTTCTCGCGCGGGTAGCCGGTGGCCTGGGCTTCCTTGAGCAGGGTGGAGTTCATGACGCCCCAGCCCCAGTTGATGACGTAGTCCGGGCGGTCGCGGCGGATCTGCAGCCAGGTGGCCTTCTGTTCCACACCGGGGTGCGGCACCGGCAGCAGGCTCAGCTGGTAGCCGTGCATGGCGGCGCGTTCCTGCAGCGGCGGGATGGCTTCCTTGCCGAACGGGCTGTCGTGGTAGACCAGGGCGATCTTCTTGCCCTTGAGGTTGTTCAGGCCGCCTTCCTTCTTGCCGATGTGCTGGATGATCACGTCGGCGGCCTGCCAGTAGGTGCCGGCCAGGGGGAAGTTCCACTTGAACACGCCGCCGTCGGCCGACTCGCTGCGGCCGTAGCCGGCGGTGATCAGCGGGATCTTGTCGATCGGGGCCTTCTCGGTCAGGGCGAAGGTGATGCCGGTGGACAGCGGCTGGAACACGGTGGCGCCACCGTTCTTGCCTTTCAGGCGCTCATAGCATTCCACGCCACGGTCGGTGGCGTAGCCGGTCTCGCACTCTTCCCAGCTGACCTTCACGCCGTTGATGCCGCCGCGTGCGTTGGTGAGCTTGAGGTAGTCCACATAGCCGTTGGCGAAGGGCACGCCGTTGGGCGCATACGGGCCGGTGCGGTACACCAGCGCCGGGAAGAACTGCTCCTTGGCCTGCGCCGTGGCAGTGGCGGGGATCAGGGTGGCCGACAAGGCGGCGCAAGCCACCGAGACGGACAGAACCAGGTTGTGCACTTTCATCGCTTGTCTCCTATAGGAAGGGTCGTCACTCACACAAAAAACGGAACGGCAGGGGATCAGTGGGGGAAGGGCCAGAGGCGCAGCTTCTGCTTGGCGGTGCTCCACAGCTTGGCCAGGCCGTGCGGCTCCACGATCAGGAACCACACGATCAGCGCCCCGAAGATCATGAATTCGGTGTGCGAGACCGCGGCGGTGGAGATGGTCACGCCCACCAGATCGCCCAGGGCCGGCAGGAACTGGTTCAGGAAGATGGGCAGCACCACGATGAAGGCCGCGCCGAAGAAGCTGCCCATGATGGAACCCATGCCGCCGATGATCACCATGAACAGCAGCTGGAACGAGCGGTCGATGGAGAAGGCCGCCGGCTCCCACGAACCCAGGTGCACGAAGCCCCACAGGCCGCCGGCCACACCGATTATGAAGCTGCTGACCGCAAAGGCGCTGAGCTTGGCGTACATGGGCCGGATGCCGATGACCGAGGCCGCCACATCCATGTCGCGGATGGCCATCCACTCGCGGCCGATGGCCGATCGCACCAGGTTCTTGGCCAGCAGGGCGAACACCACCACGAAGCCCAGGCAGAACAGGTACTTCTCGTGCGGGGTGTTGATGGTCCAGCCCAGCACCGACAGGTTGGACACCGAGACCGAGCCCGAGGAGGCGTTGTTGGTGAACCAGCCGATGCGCAGGAAGGCCCAGTCGCAGAAGAACTGCGCGGCCAGCGTGGCCACCGCCAGGTACAGGCCCTTGACCCGCAGGCTGGGGATGCCGAAGAACATGCCCACCAGCGTGGCGAAGAAGCCGCCCGAGAGCAGCGCCACGATCAGCGGCATGCCCTCGATGCGCACATAGGTGTTGTAGGCCATGTAGGCGCCCACCGCCATGAAGGCGCCCGAGCCCAGCGAGATCTGGCCGCAGTAGCCCACCAGGATGTTCACCCCGATGGCCGCCAGCGACAGGATCAGGAACGGGATCAGGATGGCCCGGAACATGTATTCGTCGACCAGCAGCGGCACGCCGACGAAGGCAAAGGCGATGAGGGCCAGGATGACCCAGCGGTCCTGCGCGATCGGGAAGATCTGCTGGTCGGTGCGGTAGGAGGTCTTGAACTGACCGTTTTCGCGATAGAACATGTTCTGGTCTCCTTACACGCGATCGATGATCTTTTCGCCGAACAGACCCTGCGGCCGGAACAGCAGGAACACCAGGGCCAGCACATAGGCGAACCAGATCTCGATGCCGCCGCCCACATAGGGGCCGAGGTACACCTCGGAGAGCTTCTCGCCCACGCCGATGATCAGGCCGCCGATGATGGCGCCCGGCACCGAGGTGAGGCCGCCCAGGATGATCACCGGCAGCGCGCGCAGGGCCACGGTGGTCAGCGAGAACTGAACGCCCAGCTTGGAGCCCCAGATGATGCCGGCCACCAGTGCGGTGATGCCGGCCACGAACCACACGATCACCCAGATGCGGTTGAGCGGGATGCCGATGGATTGCGCGGCCTGGTGGTCGTCGGCCACGGCGCGCAGCGCGCGGCCGGTGGAGGTCTTCTGGAAGAACAGCGAGAGCACGGCGACCAGCAGCGCGGCCACGCAGGCGGCGTACACGTCCTCCAGGTTGATCAGGATGCCGCCTTCGAACACCGAATCGAACAGGAACACCGGGTCCTTGGGCATGCCGACATCGATCTGGTAGATATCCGAGCCGAAGATGGTCTGGCCCAGGCCATCGAGGAAGTAGGTGATGCCCAGCGTGGCCATGAGCAGGGTCACGCCTTCCTGGTTGACCAGGTGGCGCAGCACGAAGCGCTCGATGCACCAGGCCAGCACCGCCATGAGGGCGGCCGCCAGAACGAAGGCAATGATGTTGCCCAGCAGCTTGTTCTCCAGCCCCAGCCAGCCGGGCACCCATTCGGAGAAGCGCGCCATGGCCAGGGCTGCGAACAGCACCATGGCGCCCTGCGCGAAGTTGAACACCCCCGAGGCCTTGAAGATGAGCACGAAGCCCAGGGCCACCAGGGAATACAGCATGCCGGCCATCAGGCCGCCGATGAGTGCTTCAAGAAAGAAAGCCATGTCGTGGGTCTCCGGCTTCAGTGGGAAGTGCCGAGGTAGGCGCTGATCACCTCCTCGTTGTTGCGCACCTCGTCGGGGGTGCCGTCGCCGATCTTCTTGCCGTAGTCGAGCACCACCACGCGGTCGGAGATGTCCATGACCACGCCCATGTCGTGCTCGATCAGCACGATGGTGGTGCCGAACTCGTCGTTCACGTCCAGGATGAAGCGGCTCATGTCCTGCTTCTCCTCCAGGTTCATGCCGGCCATGGGCTCGTCGAGCAGCAGCATCTGCGGCTCCATGGCCAGAGCACGGCCCAGGTCGACCCGCTTCTGCAGGCCGTAGGGCAGGGTGCCCACCGGTGTCTTGCGGTAGGCCTGGATCTCCAGGAAATCGATGATGCGTTCGACGAAGGCGCGGTGCTCTTCCTCTTCCTTCTGTGCCCCTCCGATGCCGAACGGGTTGCGGAAGGCCTGGGCCAGCAGGCCGCTCCTGATGCGCAGGTTGCGCCCGCTCATCAGGTTGTCGATCACGCTCATGCCCTTGAACAGCGCCAGGTTCTGGAAGGTGCGGGCAATGCCCATTTCGGCCACCTGCCGGCTGTTCATGTGCTTGAAGGTCTGGCCCCGGAAGGTGATGGAGCCTTCCTGCGGGGTGTAGACGCCGTTGATGCAGTTGAGCATGGAGCTCTTGCCGGCGCCGTTGGGGCCGATGATGGCCCGCACCTCGTGCTCGCGCACATTGAAGCTGATGTCGGTCAGCGCCTTGACGCCGCCGAACCGCAGGCTGATGTTCTTGACGTCGAGGATGACGTCGCCGATCTTTTTCTGGGTCATGGGGCTACTCAGGCTGCGGCCTTGACGGGAGCGAAGGTCTTGGCGTCGGCCAGCTTGAGCGTGGCGCTCACGCTGCCGGTGCGGCCGTCCTCGAACTTCACCTGGGTTTCGATGTACTGCTCGCTCTTGCCGCCGTAGAGGGCGTCCACCAGCACGCCGTAGCGGTCGCCGATGAAGCCGCGGCGGACCTTGTTGGTGCGGGTGAGCTCGCCGTCGTCGGCGTCGAGCTCCTTGTGCAGCACCAGGAAGCGGCTGATCTGGCTGCCGGCCAGCAGCTCGTCGCGCGAGAGGTCGGCATTGACCTTCTCCACGCAGTCGCGGATGAGCTCGTACACCTCGGGCTTCTGGGCCAGGTCGGTGTAGCCGGCGTAGCTCAGGTTGCGGCGCTCGGCCCAGTTGCCCACGGCGTCGAAGTCGATGTTGACCATGACGCAGACCTTCTCGCGCTTGTCGCCGAAGGCCACCGCCTCCTTGATGAACGAGAAGAACTTGAGCTTGTTCTCCACGTACTTGGGCGCGAACATGGCGCCGTCGAACGGGCCGCCCATGAGCCGGCCGACGTCCTTGACGCGGTCGATGATCTTCAGGTGGCCCGAGGCGTCGATGAAGCCGGCATCGCTGGTGTGGTACCAGCCGTCGGCGGTGAGCACTTCCTCGGTGGCCTTGGGGTTCTTGTAGTAGCCCTTGAGCAGGCCGGGCGACTTCACCAGGATCTCGCCGGTCTCCGACAGCCTGATCTCCACGCCTTCGCAGGGCACGCCCACGGTGTCGGCGCGGGCCTCGTGGTCGGGCTGCAGGCAGACGAACACGGCGGTCTCGGTGGAGCCGTAGAGCTGCTTGAGGTTGATGCCGATGGAGCGGTAGAAGCTGAACAGGTCGGGGCCGATGGCCTCGCCGGCGGTGTAGGCCACGCGCACCCGGCTCATGCCCAGGTTGTTGCGCAGCGGGCCATACACCAGCCAGTCACCCAGCCGATAGGCCAGCCGGTCGGCCAGGCCCACGCTCTTGCCGTCCATGAGGGCCGGACCCACGCGCCGGGCCACGTCCATGAAGTGGTGGAACATGCGGCGCTTGAGGCTGCCGGCGTCTTCCATGCGGATCATCACGCTGGTCAGCAGGCCCTCGAACACCCGGGGCGGCGCGAAGTAGTAGGTGGGGCCGACCTCCTTCATGTCGATGGTGACCGTGCCGCCGGATTCCGGGCAGTTCACCACATAGCCCGCCACCAGCCACTGGGCGTAGCTGAAGATGTTCTGGCCGATCCAGGCCGGCGGCATGTAGGCCAGCACCTCGTCGGCCGGGGTCAGGCGGTCGAAGCGGGCGCCGACGTCGGCCCGGTCGATGAGCGTGCGGTGGGTGTGCACCACGCCCTTGGGCTGGCCGGTGGTGCCGCTGGTGAAGAACATGGCGGCCACGTCGTCCGGCCGGCCTTGTTCCACCTCCTGGGCGAAGCGCTGCGGGTGCTCGCCCGCATGGGCCTGGCCGGCGGCCACCAGCGCGTCCAGGCTCTGCAGGCCAGGCTCGTCGTAGTTGCGCAGGCCGCGCGGGTCGTCAAAAAAGATGTGGCCGAGCTGCGGGCACTGCTCGCGGATCTCGAGCATCTTGTCGACCTGTTCCTGGTCTTCCACCACCACGAAGCGCACCTCGGCGTTGTTGATGGGGAACACGCACTCGGCCGCCACCGCGTCCTGGTAGAGCGGCACCGGAATGGCGCCCAGCGACTGGGCGGCCAGCATGGAGGCATACAGGCGCGGCCGGTTGGCGCCGATCACCACCAGGTGTTCACCGCGCCGCAGGCCGGCCTGGTGCAGGCCGCAGGCCAGCGCCTCGACCAGCCGGGCGAGGTCGGCCCAGGTGGTGGTCTGCCAGATGCCGTAGGCCTTCTCGCGCAGGGCGGGCGCGTCGGGGCGGCGCTGCGCGTGCTCCAGCATCAGCCGGGGGAAGGTGGTTTCCATCGAATGTCTCCTGTGGCCGGCCGACGCCGGCATTTGTCCCTCGTGGGACATGTGGGCGCATGGTAGGCGGGTGTTTGACGTCATGTTGTCGGTCCGACGACAATTTCGGGTCTACCCTGCCTGGGACTTTCCCTAGAACGCACGACATGACCGCTTTCACCGCCCGCCGCTCCGCCGCCGTGCTGCGCGACTCGGCCCGCCAGGCCACGCCGGACGAGCTGCGCGAGATTCCCTGGCTGCACCGCCTCACCGATGCCGAGCGCGAACGCGCCCTGGACGCGCTGGTGGTGGGCGAGGCCGAGCCGGGCGACTACATCTGCCGCATCGGCCGGCCGGTGACCTACTGGTTCGGGCTGGTGGACGGCCTGCTCAAGATGAGCAACGACGAGTCCCAGGGGCCGGCCATCACCTTCACCGGCGTGGCCCCCGGCGGCTGGTTCGGCGAGGGCACGGTGCTCAAGCACGAGCAGTACCGCTACAACATCCAGGCCCTGCGCCGCAGCCGGGTGGCGGGGCTGCCGGTGGCCACCTTCGACTGGCTGATCGACCACTCGCTGGGCTTCAACCGCTTCGTCATGCTGCAGCTCAATGAACGCCTGGGCCAGTTCATTGCGGCGCGCGAGATCGACCGCCTGAACAACCCCGACCTGCGCGTGGCCCGCAACCTGGCCGCCCTGTTCCACCCGCTGCTCTCGCCCAGCGTGGGCGGCTCGCTGCGCATCACCCAGCAGGAACTGGCCTACCTGGTGGGCCTGTCGCGTCAGCGCACCAACGAGGCCCTGTCCACCCTGGAGCGGCTGGGCTGGATCCGGGTGGAGTACGGCGGCGTGAAGGTGCTGGACCTGCAGGCCCTGCGCAGCGGGCAGATCGAGCCGCCGGCACCCGGCGCATCTCTGGGATGATCGCCCGATGACCGACCGATCCCGCCCTCCGCCGAAACCCGGCACCTTGCGGTTGCAGCCCGCCCCGACCCGGGTGCGCGCCGCCGCCCGGCCCGCCCCGCCGGCCCAGACCCCCGCACGCCCCGACGGACTGATGCGCCTGAACAAGCTGCTGGCCGAGCGCGGCCTGTGCTCGCGCCGCGAGGCCGACGCCTGGATCGAGCAGGGCTGGGTGAAGGTGGACGGCGCACCGGCCGTCATCGGCCAGCCGGTGCGGGTGGATGCGGACATCGACATCGACCCGCGCGCTCGCCAGCAGCAGGGCAGCCAGGTGACGGTGATCCTGCACAAGCCGGTGGGCTACGTGAGCGGCCAGCCCGAAGACGGCCACGAGGCCGCCGTGACCCTGGTGCAGGCCCGCAACCGCTGGCGCGACGACCGCAGCCCGCGCCGTTTCGACGGGGCCCAGCTGCGCGGCCTGGCGCCGGCCGGGCGCCTGGACATCGATTCCACCGGCATCCTGGTGCTGACCCAGGACGGCCGCGTGGCCCGCCAGCTCATCGGCGAGGACAGCGGCATCCAGAAGGAGTACCTGGTGCGGGTGCAGTGGGCGCCCAACGGCCCGCAGGGCGCCGGTGCGGTGGCGCAGGACGTGCAGTCGGTGCTGCCGCGCGAGCGTCTGGCCCTGCTGCGCCACGGGCTGAGCCTGGACGGCCAGCGCCTCAAGCCGGCCGAGGTCACCTGGCAGAACCCGGAGCAGCTGCGCTTCGTGCTGACCGAGGGCAAGAAGCGCCAGATCCGCCGCATGTGCGAGGCCGTGGGCCTGCATGTGGTGGGCCTCAAGCGGGTGCGCATCGGCCGGGTGGTGCTGGGCCAGCTGCCGGTGGGGCAGTGGCGCTACCTGGGGCCGGACGAGCAGTTCTGAGCCCGATCACACCTCCCCTTGAAACCCCGACCGGCCGGCCCCATCTCCCGGCCGGTTTCTTTTTCTCTTCCCCATCGACCATGAGCAAACAGACCCACTCCTTCCAGGCCGAAGTCGCCCAGCTGCTGCACCTCGTCACCCACTCGCTGTACTCCAACCCGGACATCTTCCTGCGCGAGCTGGTGTCCAACGCCTCGGACGCCTGCGACAAGCTGCGCTTCGAGTCGCTGGCCCACCCGGACTGGCTGGAAGAAGCGCCCGAGCTGCAGGTGCAGGTGGCCTTCGACCGCGAGGCCCGCACCATCACCATCACCGACAACGGCATCGGCATGAGCGCGCAGGAGGCCATCGACCACCTGGGCACCATTGCCAAGAGCGGCACCCGCGATTTCATGAGCCGGCTCAGCGGCGACCAGAAATCGCAGGCCTCGGAGACCGGCCAGCTCATCGGGCAGTTCGGCGTGGGCTTCTATTCGGGCTTCATCGTCGCCGACCGCATCGTGGTGGAAAGCCGCCGCGCCGGTCTGAGCCCGGCCGAGGGCGTGCGCTGGACCAGCGGCGGCAGCGGCGACTTCGAGGTCGAGGCCATCGAGCGCGGTGCGCGCGGCACCAGCGTCATCCTGCACCTGCGCGAGGACAAGACCGAATACCTCAACCACTGGAAGCTCAAGTCCATCATCGCCCGGTACTCCGACCACATCAGCCTGCCGGTGCGCATGCAGAAGGAGGAGTGGGACAGCGAGAAGAGCGAGTACGTGCTCAAGGACGAGTGGGAAACCGTGAACTCGGCCAATGCCCTGTGGAGCCGAGCCAAAAAGGACATCAGCGACGAGCAGTACACCGAGTTCTACAAGACCATCAGCCACGACACCGAAGCGCCGCTGGCCTGGAGCCACAACCGGGTGGAGGGCAGCACCGAATACACCCAGCTGCTCTACATCCCGGCCAAGGCCCCGCACGACCTCTGGAACCGCGACCGCAAGGCCGGCATCAAGCTGTACGTCAAGCGCGTGTTCATCATGGACGAGGCCGAGAGCCTCATGCCCGCCTACCTGCGCTGGGTCAAGGGCGTGGTGGATTCGAGCGACCTGCCGCTCAACGTCAGCCGCGAACTGCTGCAGGAAAGCCGCGACGTCAAGGCCATCCGCGACGGCAACACCCGCCGTGTGCTCTCGCTGCTGGACGATCTGGCCAAGGACGCCGACAAGTACGAGGGCTTCTACCGGGCCTTCGGTGCCGTGCTCAAGGAAGGCCTGGGCGAGGACTTTGCCAACCGCGAGAAGATCGCGAAGCTGCTGCGTTTTGCCAGCAGCAACCAGGAGGGCATCACCTCCCTGGCCGACTACAAGGCCCGCATGAAGGAGGGCCAGAAGGCCATCTACTTTATTACCGCCGACACCGAGGCCGCCGCCCGCCACAGCCCGCAGCTCGAGGTGTTCCGCAAAAAGGGCATCGAAGTCCTGCTGATGACCGACCGGGTGGACGAGTGGGCCCTGTCCTTCCTGCCCGAGTTCGACGGCACGCCGCTGCAGAGCGTGGCCAAGGGCGCCGTCGACCTGGGCGACCTGCAGGACGAGGCCGAAAAGAAGGCCGCCGAGGAAGCCGCCGAACACTTCAAGCCGGTGCTGGAGAAGCTGCGCGAAAGCCTCAAGGACAAGGCCCGCGACGTGCGCGTCACCTCGCGCCTGGTCGACTCGCCCGCCTGCCTGGTGGTGGAAGACGGCGAGTACTCCACCCAGCTGGCCCGCCTGCTCAAGCAGGCCGGCCAGCAGGCCCCGGAGATCAAGCCCATTCTGGAAGTGAACGCCGGCCACGCCCTGGTGAAGAAGCTGGAGGGCTCCGCCCACTTCGACGACCTGGCCCACATCCTGTTCGACCAGGCCCTGCTGGCCGAGGGTGGATTGCCGGAAGACCCGGCGGGGTATGTGAAGCGGGTGAACGCGTTGCTGGTGTGACGCGATTGCGGTGAGCACGGTCTGCCGAGCGCCAGCACCCCGGTGCTGGTCCGGCCCGACGGGGGCGGCGTTGCGAAGTCAGGCAGCAGGTTTGGCTGCATGGGTCTTCATCGCCGAATACACTCGCCCGGCCGATCTCTCGCTTCATCGAACCGAACCACCGCAAGACGAACACCGTGTATCTACAGCACCCCTTCGAACCGGTCGTCACATTTCGCAACAGCCAGGGCGAGGCCGCGCGCGGCACCATCACCAGCCTGCAGCGCCGCTCTCTTGTGATGGAGGTCTACAACCCGTACTCGATCGTCCAGGTCAGTGAAGTGCTCAGCGACCTGACCATCCGGTCGGGCACCCACACCATCTACAAGGGCAAGGCCGTGGTCGTCAGCCTCATGAACACCGGCCTGATGGCGGTGGTGTCGGTGGCGCTGATCGACGAATGGTCCGAACTGGGGGTCTACGGCGCCGGTCAGGCCCGCATCGGTGACGAGGCCCGCCAGTTCGTGGACGGCTGGATGGAGCGGTTCCGCATCAGCGAGGGCTACATGGTGGCGGTCGGCAAGATCCGCGCCTTCCTGGCCGAGGTGGCGCGCTGGACCGATCAGGCCGATCTGTCCAGCGCCCTGCCCCGAGCCGAGGGGGGCAGCCTGCGGTCGGACGTGTTCATGGAACTCGCCACGCCGGTCATCACGGCGGCGGCCGATTACTTTGCCGACCTCGAGTGCGAAATTGCCTCGGTCATCGATGTCGATCAGGACGGCAGCCGCCGTTTCGCCCAGAACGCCATCCATCCGCTGATCCTGCGGGCGCCCTTCGTGTACCGGACCTTTGCCAAGCCGCTGGGGTACGCGGGGGACTACGAAATGGTCAACCAGATCCTGTCGGATGTGCAGCAGGGCCCGTCCACCTATTTCCAGATCATCAATGCGCTGTTCCTGGCCTCACCGGTGGCCGAGGCGCACCGCAACCGGATCGACATCCTGGAACGGTCCATGGCGCGGGCGGCCGAGGAAGCGGCAGCGGCGGGCCGTGTGCATTCGGTCCTGAACATCGGGTGTGGCCCCGCCCAGGAGATCGAACGCTTCATACGGGCCGGCAAGAACCTGGACCGGCTGCGGTTCAGGCTGATCGACTTCAGCCAGGAGACGCTCGACTACACCCGGGATCGGTTGAACAAGGCGATGAGCGATGTCGGTCAGCGGGTGGACATCGAGTTCCACCAGGACTCGGTCCACAACCTGCTCAAGCGGGCCAGCAAGGAGACCCAGGACCCCGCCCAGGCCAGCTTCGACTTCGTGTACTGCGCCGGGCTGTTCGACTACCTGTCCGACAAGGTCTGTGCCCGGTTGCTGGAATACCTCAAGGCCCGGACCCGGCCCGGCGGGCGCATCCTGGTGACCAATGTGCATTCCAGCAACCGCCAGCGCGGCGTCATGGAGCACCTGCTGGAGTGGCACCTGATCTACCGTGACGAGGCCGGCATGGTGGCCATCCTGCCGTCGCCCCGGCAACCCGAGCAGATCTACACCGATCCGACCGGGGTCAATGTGTTCGCGGAATTCCTCACGCCGGAGCATTGATGCCCGCCGATCTCCGCTCCGCCGGCCCGCTGCGTCTGCAGGACGACGTGCTCGACGTCCGGCTGCGCTTCAGCAAGATCGGTGCGTTCATATCGGCCTCCCTCATCGTTCTGGGGTTCGGGCTGGATCTGGCCACCTATCCGGATCGTGTGGGCGAATTCTTCGTGCTGCGGCTGATCACGGCCACCCTCACCCTGTTGATCATGGCCGCGCTCATGACGCAGGTGGGTCGGCACCAGGTGCAGTGGCTCACCCTGGCCTGGCTGGTGCTGCCGCAGATCATGATCTCCTGGATGATCTTCCAGACCGATGGCGTGTCCTCCATCTACTTCGTCGGCCTGCAGCTGGCCCTGTTCGGCGTGGGCCTGCTGGTGCCGATCAGCTATCTGGAGAGCATGGCCTTCGGCCTGTTCACCATCGCCGTGTACTTCGTGGCCTGTTACCTGCACCCCTCCGGCCTGGGGGACGGTCAGGAGTTCGTGGCCCACTCGATCTTCACCGCGTTTGCGGCCATCATTTCCACCGGCTGCACCTACTTCAACGAACTCAGCCGGGTCAAGCTGTTCCGGTTGCGTGAGCAGGTCGATGCGCAGAACCTCGAACTGGTCGAGATCAACAGGGCCCTGGCCGAAGTCAAAGGCCAGCTGCTGCAGCGCGAGAAGATGGCCGCCATCGGCACCCTCTCGGCCGGTCTGATGCACGAGGTCAACAACCCGGTCAACTACAGCCTCATGGCCATCAACATGGGCCTGTCGCTGCCGGCGGCCGACCAGGACCCGATGCTCAAGGAAAGCCTGATCGATGCCCGCGAAGGCATGCAGCGGGTGCAGAACATCGTCACCGATCTCAAGACCTTCGCGTACCAGAAGCCCGGCACCGACAGCCAGCGCATCTTCCTGATGGAGAAGGCGATCCGCTCGGCACAGCGTCTGGCCGGCTTCGAGCTCAAGGGCATCGAGGTGGTGGTGGACCTGCCCCCCGATACCCACGTGACGGGTGACGAACCGGCGCTCATCGGGGTGCTCATCAACCTGTTCAGCAACGCGGCCAAGGCGGTGCATGCGGCCGCACGGTCGGCGCCGCGCATCGAGGTGAAGGCGGAGCACCGCAACGACCGCCTGTGGGTGCGGGTGCGCGACAACGGCCAGGGCATAGCGCCCGAGAACATCGACCGGGTCTTCGAGCCTTTCTTCACCACCCGGGACGTCGGCTCCGGCCTCGGGCTGGGCCTGAGCATCAGCTACGGCATCATCCAGCGGCACGGCGGCGTGCTGTCGGTGGCCAGTGAATTCGGCGCCTGGACCGAGTTCAGCTTCGATCTGCCGAGGCCCGCATGAGCGATCGCATGCCCCTCGATCCGGTTCGTCCCATGGTGCTGATGGTCGACGACGAAGCCCAGGCCTGCAAATGGTTCCAGCGGGTCTATGGCGACGAATTCGAGGTCCACACGGCCCTGGGTGTCGATCAGGCGCTGGCCTGTCTGGCCGGTCCGTGTGCCGAGGCGGCGGTGCTGCTGACCGACTACCGAATGCCCGGTCGCCACGGGGTCGATCTGCTGCGCGAAGCCAGCCGGCTGCACCCGGCGGTGATCCGGGTGCTGGTCTCGGCCTATGCCGACAAGGACGTGGCCATGCAGGCGGTGAACCACGGTCATGTCGAATTCATCCTGGAGAAGCCGCTGGACGAGGGCCTGACCCGTCAGGCCCTGCGCGATGCGGTGTCGCTCTTCACGGCGCGTCGCCTGGAGCGTGAGCAGCTGGATCATCGGTCGGCCATGCTGCGCGACACCCTGGGCCTGCTGGCCCACGAAGTCACCACGCCCCTGGCCACGGTGCAGGGGTATCTCTCGGCCCTGCAGGACCGGCACGCCGAAAGCCCCGACCCCTCGCAGGCCGAGGCCCGCATCGCACAAGGCCGCCCCGGCGACGTGCGGGCCATGCTGGAGGCGGCGCGCCAGCGCACCCGGTACGCACAGTCCCTGGTGAGCCGTTTCGTGCAGTCGGCCAGCGAGGCCCATGCCGCCCATGCCGTGCCGCAGCCGGCCGCGTCGGCGCTGGTGCGTTCGGTGTGCGAGCACTTCCCCTACCACCCCGGCGAGGCCGACTGGGTGCGCATCGACGATGGCCATGACTTCGGGCTTCCCGGCCGCCATGACCTGGTGTTTCTGGTGGTGTCGACCCTGCTGAAGAACGCGCTGCAGGCGCTGCGCGAGGCCCGTACCCCGTCGCCGCAGGTCCGCCTGCGGCTGCTGCCCATGCCCGGTCCGCAGGGCGGTCACGCCTGGCACGCCATCCAGGTGGTCGACAACGGTCCCGGCATCGCCGGCGATGTCCTGCATCGGCTCACCCTGGAGCCGCTCACCACCCGCTCCGACCGGGGCGGGCATGGCATGGGGCTGGTGTTCTGCCGCCGTGTCATGACCTCGCTGGGCGGTGCCGTGACGGTGGCATCCACCCCGGGCGAGGGCACGGCGGTCACCCTTTGTTTTCCATTGACTGGTTCCAGCGCATAGGAGGCGCCCTGCTGCCATGAAAATTCTGTATGTCGATGACGAGGCGATGGCGCTGAAGTATTTCGAGCGGCTGGTCAGTCCGCTGGCGCCGGTCATCACGGCCACCTCGGTCGAAGAAGGCCGCGAGATGCTGCGCCTGCACGGGGCCGAGATCGGCGTGCTGGTGAGCGACCAGCGCATGCCCGGCGAACGCGGCAACGAGCTGCTGAGCTACGCCCGCGAACACCACCCGGGCATCGTGCGCATGCTGACCACCGCGTATTCCGAACTGGGGGAGGCCATCGAGGCCATCAACTCCGGCGAGATCTACCGCTACATCAGCAAGCCCTGGGCGCTGGAGAGCCTGCGTGCCGACCTCAAGAATGCGCTGGAGCTGGCCGAGCTGCGGCGCGAGCGCGACGGTCTGATGCGTGAAAAGATGCTGGCCCATCAGGGCCAGCTCATGGGCAGTCGCTTGTGCCAGCTGCTGGGCGTGGCATCGGTGATCCGGTCCGACCGGGCCGAGGCGGCCCTGCATGCCTGGGCCACCGGCGCGATGGCGGTGAACGCGCCGTCACCCGAGGTCGACTGGCGCCGCTGGGACCATGCCGACCTGCTGCAGGCCGAAGCCCGGCGGGTGGTGCAGGCGGCCCAGGGCATGACCCACTGGCTGAATGCCTGGAACGGTGCCTCGGCCGACCCGCTGGCCGTGCTGGCACAGGCGTGGCAGGTGCCGATGGCGGGCGATGCCATCGTGCTGGATCGCGCCGAGCCCATCAGCCGGCTGCTGCACGGTCCGGCCGGCAGCGAGGTCACCACCGCCGACGCGGCCTGGCTGGCCTGGTTGCTGTGGCAGGGCGGTGGCGCGCGGGTGCAGGCCGACGGGACGGGCTGGCGCATCGTGCGGTCCGAGCCGGCAGCCCGGCCGGCCGACTGGCTGGCGGCCACCATCGAACGGTTCGGTCCGTTGCCGGACTGAATCCGTCGGGGAACCCTCCCAGCCCCGGTCCGGTCACAATGGGCAGATCCGCCTTCGCCGCGGATTCCACCGGAGAACGCCATGAGTCTGCTGCCCGACACCTTTGTCCGCCCATCCGCCCTGCGCTGTGCCACGGCCACCCTGGCCCTGGGTGTCGGCCTGCTGCTGGCGGGCTGCAACACGGTGGGCGTGGGCGTGGGTGTGCCCATCGGCCCGGTGACCATCGGTGTGGGGGCCAGCAACAACGGCGTGAGCCTGGGTGTGGGCACCGGCGTGGGCCCGGTGGGCGTGGGGGTGGGGGTCAACCAGCGCGGGCAGGTGAGTGCCGGTGCCGGTGTGGGCGTCAGCGCCCCGGTGGGCGACAGCAAGGCCCGGGTGGGGGTGGGGGTCGGGACCAGCACCGTGATCCACGACCCCGACGCGCCGTCGCGCTGATCCGCCCGATCAGGCGATCGTCAGCGTCACCGGGATGTTGCCCCGGGTGGCGTTGGAGTACGGGCAGACCTGGTGCGCGGTGTCGACCAGGTCCTGGGCCACGGCACGGTCCATGCCCGGCAGGCTGATGGTCATGCGCACGGCGATGCCGAAACCCTGCGGGATGGGGCCGATGTCGACCTCGGCCGAAATGGTGGCCTCCGCCGGCACCGCGATCTTCTTGAGGCCGGCCACGTGCTTCATGGCGCCCATGAAGCAGGCCGAGTAGCCGGCGGCAAACAGCTGTTCCGGGTTGGTGGCCGTGCCGGCACCCCCCATGGCCTTGGGCGGGCTCAGCTTGACGTCGAGCAGGCCGTCGTCGCTGCGCGAGCTGCCTTCGCGGCCACCGGTGGTGGTGGCGCGGGCGGTGTAGATGACTTTGTCGAGCGTGGTGGGCATGGTGATCTCCGGATCGAAAGGCCTGCGGGCAGGCGGGGGGTGAAACAGGGGGCGGCGACGGCGCTCAGTGGCCGATGGCCTGGTGCAGCCGGTCGCGCAGGGTCTGCACCTGGCGGGTGAGGGCCAGCACCTCACCGACCTGGCACTGGCTGGCGTCGAGCACGCAGCCGGGCACGCTGGCGGCTTTCCGGCGCAGGACACGGCCGGCATCGGTCAGCCAGACCAGCACCCGGCGCTCGTCCTGGGCGTCGCGCTGGCGCAGCACCAGGTCGGCGCTTTCCAGCCGCTTGAGCAGGGGTGTGACGGTGCCCGAATCGAGGAACAGGCGTTCGCCCAGCTCGCTCACGGTCAGGCCGTCGTTCTCCCACAGGGCCAGCATGGCCAGGTATTGCGGGTAGGTCAGACCCAGGGGCTCGAGCAGGGGCTTGTAGAGCTTGGTCATGGCCAGCGACGCGGAGTACAGCGCAAAGCAGAGCTGGTGGTCCAGGCGCAGGGCATCGGTGGATCGGAGTGCGGTGGGCATGGGGCAAATTATGACGAACAATTGAATTGCGTGCAATACAAATCGGCGGACCCGTTGGTCCGTCAGCCGCGCGCTGGCCTCAGACGTTGAGGGGGGGCTCCTGCATGGCCTCGATCTGCTCCACCAGCATGTCCACCTGGCCTTGCCAGTAGTCGCGGCTGCCGAACCAGGGGAAGTTGATGGGGAAGGCCGGATCGTCCCAGCGGCGCGCGATCCAGGCGCTGTAATGCACCAGCCGCAGCGTGCGCAGCGGCTCGATCAGGGCCAGCTCGCGGCGGTCGAAGGACCGGAACTGTTCGTAGCCCTCCAGCAGGGCCGAGAGCTGCTGGGTCTGCTGGCGGCGGTCGCCGCTGAGCAGCATCCACAGGTCCTGCACCGCCGGGCCGCTGCGCGCATCGTCCAGATCCACGAAATGCGGACCGGCCCCGGGTTCGCCCTCCGGCGTCCAGAGCACGTTGCCGGGGTGGCAGTCGCCGTGTAGCCGGACCGTGCTCATGGCCGGAGTCGCCTGCGTGTCGGCGCGCAGCACGGCATGGCCTTCGATGATCTGCAGCGCCTCATCCAGGGTGCGCGACCACGCGGTGCGCACCTCGGGCGCGACGGCGTCGTGCCCCAGCAGCCAGTCGCGCGGTTCGTGCGCGAAGGTGCCGGCGTGCAGGCCCGGTCGATGCGCGAACGCACGCGCAGCGCCCACGGTGTGGATGCGGGCCAGGAAGCGGCCGATCCATTCCAGCACCTCGAAGTCGTCGAGTTCGGGCCGGCGGCCTCCCCGCCGAGGGCTGACCGAAAAATGGAAGTCGCCGTGGCGGTGCAGGGTGCCCCCCTGCAGTGGCAGGGGCGGCACCACCGGCACCTCGGCCTCGGCCAGGTCCTGTGCGAAGGCATGCTCCTCCAGCAACTGCGCCTCGGTCCAGCGCTCGGGCCGGTAGAACTTGACCACCACCTGCCGGTGGCCCAGCACCGGCTCGTCCAGGTGCGCCTGATAGACGCGGTTCTCGAAGCTGTTGAGGCTCTGCAGACGGCCATCGGGCTGCAGGCCGACGGCCCACAGAGCGTCCATGACGACATCCGGCGTGAGCGCGTTGTAGGGGTGGTCGGGGGTGGCGTGGTCCATGGCGGATTGTCGCCGGGTGTGTGGGCTACCATCGACCGATGCCCCGCCGCGACCGATCCAGCCCCCGCTCCCCTGCACCCGCCGCCTCGCCCGAAGCCCTGCTGCGCCAGCAGCTGCCCGAGCTGCGTCCGGGGCAATCCATCGGTCTGTTGCAGGAGTTGCACATCCTCACGCGCGACGGCCGCCTCAACCAGGACACCCGGCGCAAGCTCAAGCAGGTCCATCACCTGGTGCAGTTCATCGAGCCGCTGCTGCAGCAGGTGCATGCGGTCCAGGGCCGCGTGACCATGGCGGACTTCGGGGCCGGCAAGTCGTACCTCGGCTTCATCCTGTACGACCTGGTGCTCCAGGCCTTGTCCGAGGGGCGGGTGATCGGTGTCGAGGTGCGCGCCGAGCTGGTGGAGCGGTCGCGCGAACTGGCCCGGCGTCTGGGATTCGAGCGCATGGACTTCGTGGCCACCACGGTGCAGGAAGCCTTTGCCCACCCCGACCTGCCCGAGCGCATCGACGTGGTGACCGCGCTGCACGCCTGCGACACCGCCACCGACGACGCCATCGCCTTTGGCCTGGCCCGCCACGCACAGGCCATGGTGCTGGTGCCCTGCTGCCAGGCCGAGGTGGCCGCCACCATGCGCCGGCACAAGGCGCTGAACCTGCGGCGCACCGCCCTGGCCGAACTGTGGCGGCATCCGCTGCACACGCGCGAGTTCGGCAGCCAGATCACCAATGTGCTGCGCTGCCTGCAGCTCGAAGCCCATGGCTTCGAAGTGACGGTGACCGAGCTCGTGGGCTGGGAACATTCCATGAAAAACGAACTCATCCTGGCACGTAGAATGACCGACGACCGAGCTGGCGGCCGCGAACGCGCCCGCCAGCGGTTGCTGCAGGTGCTCGACGAGTTCGGCCTGCAAGCCCTCCAGGCCCGTTTCGCGGCCTGAACGCGCGGTGGCCCCAGCGGCCGCCTGTCTGTTGAACCGCCAGCCCCCGCCGAGGGGCTGACCCGCCTTGCGTCCCTGGCCTCCCGCCCCGTGTCGGAGGCTGTGGCCCAGGCACCTCACAGGAGCTCCGCCGTGGTGAACAACATCGCCTTTCTGCTGCAAGCCATCGCCTGGCCACTGGTGCTGCTGATCGCCTGGTTCCTGGGCGAGCTGGCGCACGAGCGCTGGCGCGTGCCCCGGGTCAGCACGTATGTGGCCGTGGGTCTGCTGGGGGGCCTGGTGAACCTGCCGGGCCTGACCACCGACATCCAGGGCCTGCCCTTCCTGGCCAACGTGGCGCTCTCGCTGGTGCTGTTCGAGCTGGGCTACCGCATCAACCTGCGCTGGTTCCGCCACAACCCCTGGGTGCTGGCGCTGGGCGTGGTGGAGTCGGCCATCACCTTCGGCGCCATCTACGTCGTCACCGGCTTCTTCGCTCTGCCGGAAGACCAGCGCCTGATCATCGCGGCGCTGTCGGTGTCGGCCTCGCCCGCCGGCGTGGTGCGGGTGGCCAACGAACTGCGCAGCGCCGGTCAGGTGACCGAGCGGGTGCTGCACCTGTGCGCCATCAACTGCCTGATGGCGGTGGCCGCGCTCAAGCTGGTCATCGGCTACTGGTACCTCAGCACCTCGGGCGATCTGGTGCTGGCGGCTTTCGGCAGCATCCATGTGCTGCTCACCTCGGTGGCGGTGGGCGGCCTGCTGGGTGTGGCCGTGCCCTGGCTGCTGCGCCTGCGCAGCACCCCCGAGCGGGGCGTGACCGTGGTGTTTGCCCTGTCGGTGCTGCTGCTCACCACCGCGGCCTTCGGCTTCCGCCTCTCGCCCCTGCTGGCGGCGCTGAGCTTCGGCATCGTGGCGCGCGAGCGCCGCGTGCACCTGACCAATGCCCAGCGCGACTTCGGCACCGCCGGCGATCTGCTGTCGGTGTTCCTGTTCGTCTACATCGCCTCGCTGCTGGAGTGGGCGACCGTGGGCGCCGGCCTGCTGCTGGGCCTGACCCTGATCGCGGTGCGCGGGGCGTCCAAGGCGGTCTGCAATGTGGCGGCCGCGCGGCTGTCGGGCATCACCGAACGCAAGGGCCTGCTGACCGGTCTGGCGCTCACGCCCATGTCGGCCTTTGCCATCCTGCTGCTCGATCAGTCCCGCCTGTACGGCTTCGAGCCGGCGGCGCAGGTGCTGGCAGCGATCGCCGCCATGATGCTGCTGCAGGAGCTGCTGGGTCCGGTGGTGACCCAGCGCGCCCTGATGGCGGCGCAGGAAACCCATGTGACCAAGGAGTGACGCATGCCGCTGGAAACCTTCAAGGCCTCCGATTCGCTGACCCTGGGTGTGGAGCTGGAGCTGCAGCTGGTCAACAGCTACGACTACGACCTCTCCAGCAGCGCCAACGACCTGCTCGAACTCCTGCGCCGCAAGCCCTTTCCCGGTGTGGTCACGCCCGAGATGACGCAGAGCATGATCGAGATCGCCACCGACGTGCAGCGCGAGCACGGGCCGCTGCTGGCCCAGCTGCAGGCCATCCGCGACACCCTGGTGCAGGCCGGTGACCGGCTCAACATCGAACTGGCAGGCGGCGGCACGCACCCCTTCCAGCGCTGGTTCGAGCAGCGCATCTTCTCCAAGCCGCGCTTCCAGGAGCTCTCGGGCCTCTACGGGTACCTGGCCAAGCAGTTCACCGTGTTCGGCCAGCATGTGCACGTGGGCTGCAGCTCGCCGGACGAGGCGCTGTTCCTGCTGCATTCGCTCAACCGCTATGTGCCGCACTTCATTGCGCTCTCGGCCTCGTCGCCGTTCTCGCAGGGGGTGGACACGCTGTTCGACTCGGCCCGGCTGAACTCGGTGTTTGCCTTTCCGCTGTCGGGCCGCGCGCCCTTCGTGCTGAAGTGGGACGAGTTCGCCAACGTCTACTTCACCAAGATGGAGAGCACCGGGGTGGTGAAGTCGATGAAGGACTTCTACTGGGACATCCGGCCCAAGCCGGAGTACGGCACCATCGAGCTGCGGGTGTGCGACACGCCGCTGACGGTGGAGCGTGCCGCCGCGCTGGCCTGCTACCTGCAGGCACTCTGTCGCCACCTGCTGGAGCGCAACGAGCCGCCGCCGGAAGAGGACGATTACCTCGTCTACACCTACAACCGCTTCCAGGCCTGCCGCTTCGGCCTGGACGGGATGATGGTCAACCCCAAGACCCGCGAGCAGATCAGCATCCGCGAGGACGTGCTGGCCACCCTGCGCAAGATCGCGCCGCACGCACAGAGCCTGGGGTCGATGGCCGCCATCGACGAGATCGAGCGCACCGCCGCGCGGGCCGGCAACCACGCCAGCTTCCTGCGCCAGCGTTACCAGCAGAGCGGCAGCGTGCAGTCGGTGGTGCGTTCGGCGGTCGAGGCCCTGCGGCATGGCGCCGGCCTGCCGTGACCGACGTCACGCCGGGCGTGTAGGTGGATCGGAAGGGCTGTCAGGCAACTTCCTACAAGGCGAATGGCAAGGCGCCGACTTAACCGCTTGAAACAGGATCGATACAGTTTGTTTCATCGACAACGGACTTGTCACCATGCCACACACCCAGGAACCCGCCATGAAAACCACCGCCACCCGCCTCAATCCCTTCGTGCTGATGCTCGACCCGGAAACCGTCATCAATGCCATGGAGGCCAGCGTCGATCTGCGCCAGCTGCGCGGCCGTGTCTGCCGCCCGCTGGACAAGCCGCTGATCCCCAAGCTGTTCGACAGCGCCCGCGACTTCGACGCCCAGATCGACAGCGAAGCCTTCATGGACAGCGGCATCGAGCTCTACGCCGATGCCCAGCCCGCCGTCCAGCAGCGCATGCACTGATCCCGGGCAACCGGGTCAGCGGGCGAAACGCTTGCGGGTCAGCGCCAGCGCGATCCAGAAAGCGACCACCGCATAGCCGACCAGCACCGCCAGGTGCAGCCAGGGGCGATCGGGCCACTGGTTCATGAACAGGGGCCGCACCAGGTCCACCGCGTGCGACAGCGGCAGCCACTGCGCCACCGACTGCACGAAGCCCGGCAGCTGTTCCCGGGGGAAGAAGACGCCCGAGAGGAACATCATCGGGGTCAGGAACAGCGTGAAGTAGTAGGTGAAGAAGTCATAGCCCTTGGCCAGGGCATTGAACACCAGGGCAATGCACGAGAAGGTGATGCCCACCAGCCACAGCACCGGCCAGGCCATCAGCAGCAGGGGCGAGTGCGAGATGCCCAGGCCCAGCATCACGCCCAGGATGGCGGTCACGGTGAACAGCGACTTGAAGGATGCCCACAGCATCTCGGCCAGCACCACATCGTCCAGCGCCACCGGCGCATTCATGATGCCGTCCCAGGTCTTCTGCACATGCATGCGCGAGAAGGCCGAGTACAGCGCCTCGAAGGTGGCGGCGTTCATGGCGCTCATGCAGATGCTGCCGCTGGCCAGGAACAGGATGTAGGGGACCGCCAGCTGCCCCTCGGGCGTCATGACCTTGACCTCGCCCACCAGGGCGCCCATGCCGTAGCCGAAGGCCACCAGCCACATCAGCGGCTCGGCGATGTTGCCCACCAGGCTGGGCACAGCCAGCTTGCGCCAGACCAGCAGGTTGCGCTGGAACACCGGCCACCAGCGCAGCGAGAGGCGGGGGCGTGACCAGTGCGACGCTGCATTCGGGGTGTTGAGGGTGCGGGTGTTCATGCGTCCTCCCGGATCTGGCGACCGGTGAGCTTGAGGAAAAGGTCTTCCAGGTTGGCCGGACGGTGCAGCGTGCGCAGGGCCGGGTGGTGGCCCAGGGCCTGCAGCAGCGGCGCGGCCTGCTCGGTGTAGAAGAACACGGTCTCGCCGCTGATCTCCACCCGGGCGGCCAGGGCGCGCAGGCCGGCATGGGCATCGGCCTGGGCCAGATCGAGCGCGCCGGGGCCGTACACCTCCACCACGTCGGGCTCCAGGTGCTGCGCGATCAGTTCGCGGGGCTTGCCCTCGGCGATCTTGCGGCCGTGGTCGAGCACCAGCAGGCGGCTGCACAGGCGCTCGGCCTCGTCCATGAAGTGGGTGGTCAGCAGGATGCTCTTGCCCTGCTGCAGCAGCAGCTGCAGGCGCTCCCACATGAGGTGGCGGGCCTGCGGGTCCAGGCCGGTGGTGGGCTCGTCGAGCATCAGCAGCTGCGGGTCGTTGACCAGGGCCCGGGCCAGCGACAGGCGCCGCTTCATGCCGCCCGAGAGCTCGCCCGGCTTGGCACCGGCCTTGTGCGAGAGGGCGGCAAATTCGAGCAGCTGCGGCACGCGGGCGCGGATGTCGCGGTCCTTCAGTCCGAAGTAGCGGCCGTACACCAGCAGGTTCTCGGCGCAGGTGAAGTCGGGGTCCAGCGTGTCCATCTGGCTCACCACGCCCAGCCGGGCCTTGATGGCCAGCGCGTCGCGCGGCATGTCCAGTCCGAAGGCGTCGATGCGGCCGCCGTCGGGGGCGGTCTGGCCCAGGCACATGCGGATGGTGGTGGTCTTGCCGGCGCCGTTCGGCCCGATCACGCCCAGGCACTCGCCGGGCTGGATGTCGAAACTCAGGTCGTTGACCACCGTGGCGTCGCCGTAGCGCTTGACCAGGTGCTGGACCGAAAACAGGGGTTGAAGCATCCCGGGATTGTGCCTGCCCACCCTGCCGGGGCAGGGGTGCCACCTACAATGCGCCCCGTGTCCACACCCCTATCCGTCACCCTGCAGCACTGGCTGCCCCAGCGCGCCCTGACCGAACTGGCCGGGCGTATCGCCCGTGCCCAGGCCGGCGCCATCACCCACGCCATGATCCGCCGCTTCGTGCGGCGCTATCAGGTCAACATGAATGAGGCGGCCAACCCGGACATAACGTCCTACGCCAGCTTCAACGACTTCTTCACCCGCGCGCTCAAGCCGGGTGCCCGGCCGCTGGCCGACGCCGGCTTCGTCTGTCCGGTGGACGGCGCCATCAGCCAGTTCGGTCCGATCGCGGGCGACCAGATCTTCCAGGCCAAGGGCCACCTCTACAGCACCCGCGCCCTGGTGGGCGGCGACGCCGAGCTGGCCGCGCCGTTCGACAACGGCTCGTTTGCCACCATCTACCTCAGCCCGCGCGACTACCACCGCATCCACATGCCGGTGGCCGGCCGGCTGCGCCGCATGATCCATGTGCCGGGCGACCTGTACTCGGTCAACCCGGCCACGGCGCGCGGCGTGCCCGGTCTGTTTGCCCGCAACGAGCGGGTGGTGTGCGTGTTCGACATGCCGCACAAGGGCGGCACCGTGCCCTTCGTGCTGGTGCTGGTGGGTGCCACCATCGTCGGCAGCATGGCCACCACCTGGCACGGCGTGGTCAACCCGCCGCGCCCGGGCGCGGTGCGCGAGTGGCGCTACGACGACCAGGACATCCGGCTGGACCGTGGCGCCGAGATGGGCCGCTTCCTGCTGGGTTCCACCGTGGTCATGCTGTGGCCGCACGACGTGATCGCCTTCAATCCGCACTGGGCGCCCGGTGCGCCGGTGCGGCTGGGCGAGGCCATGGGCGAAACCACGCGCGACATGGCCTGACCCTCCCACCTTTCCAACGCCTTCAAGGATTCCGCCATGACCACCCTCGGCACGCCCCTGTCTCCCTCCGCCACCAAGGTGATGCTGCTCGGCTCCGGCGAGCTCGGCAAGGAGGTGCTGATCGCGCTGCAGCGCCTGGGGGTGGAGACGATTGCGGTCGACCGTTACGAGAACGCGCCCGGCCACCAGGTGGCCCACCGCGCGCACACGATCGCCATGAGCGACCCGGCCCAGCTCAAGGCCCTGATCGAATCGGAGCGGCCGCACCTGGTGGTGCCCGAGATCGAGGCCATTGCCACCCCGGCCCTGCAGGAGCTTGAAGCCGCCGGCGTGGTCACGGTGATCCCCACCGCCCGCGCCGCCCGCCTGACCATGGACCGCGAAGGCATCCGCCGTCTGGCCGCCGAGACCCTGGGCCTGCCCACCAGCCCCTACCGGTTCTGCGATTCGCTGGCCGAGCTGCAGGCCGCCATCGACCAGGGCATCGGCTACCCCTGCATCGTCAAGCCGGTGATGAGCAGCTCGGGCAAGGGCCAGAGCAAGATCGACGGGCCGGCCGATGTGCAGAAGGCCTGGGACTACGCCATGGCCGGCGGCCGGGTCAGCCACGGCCGCGTGATCGTCGAAGGCTTCATCGATTTCGATTACGAGATCACCCAGCTCACCGTGCGCGCCAAGGGTGCCACCGGCGCCATCGAGACCCATTTCTGCGATCCCATCGGCCATGTGCAGGTGAGCGGCGACTATGTGGAGAGCTGGCAGCCGCACCCCATGAGCCCGGCCGCGCTCCAGAAAAGCCGCGACATCGCCCGCGCCGTCACCGAGAACCTGGGCGGCCAGGGCCTGTTCGGGGTGGAACTGTTCGTCAAGGGCGACCAGGTGTGGTTCAGCGAGGTCAGCCCGCGCCCGCACGACACCGGCATGGTGACCATGATCACCCAGTGGCAGAACGAGTTCGAGCTGCATGCCCGCGCCATCCTGGGTCTGCCGGTGAACACCGCGCTCAAGAGCCCGGGGGCCAGCGCCGTGATCTATGGCGGCATGGACGCCACCGGCATCGCCTTCGACGGCGTGGACGAAGCCCTGCGCGAGCCCAACACCGACATCCGCCTGTTCGGCAAGCCCGAGAGCTTTGCCAAGCGCCGCATGGGCGTGGCCCTGGCCTTCGATGCCGACGTGGAGCAGGCCCGGGTGGTGGCCAAGCGGGCGGCGGCCAAGGTGCGGCCGCGCCGCGCTTGAGCGGCTGAAACATTTTTTTGCAGCCGGGCCGCATCCGGCTGCATCCATCTGCGCTCCTGGCGAGTAATGCAGGCAGTGGCGTCGATCGATGCCGCTGCCTTCATCACCCGATCCATTCCATTCAGGAGTCACACGATGTTCATCAAGTCCGCCCTGGCCGCAGCTGCTGCCCTCACCCTGGCCGCCTGCGCTTCCACCGCCCCCGCACCGATGTTCTCGCAGGCCAGCCTGCCCGATGCCGTGAAGGTGCCGGCCGGCCACAAGGTGGTCCTGGAGACCGTGGGTGTGGGCGAGATCACCTATGAGTGCCGCGACAAGAAGGACGCCGCCGGCCAGACCGAGTGGGTGTTCGTCGGCCCCGACGCCAAGCTGCTGGACCGCGCCGGCAAGCAGGTCGGCAAGTACTACGGCCCGCCCGCCACCTGGGAAGCCAACGACGGCTCCAAGGTGACCGGTGCCCAGCTGGCCATCGCCCCGGGCGGCGCCGGCAACATCCCGCTGCAGCTGGTCAAGGCCAACCCGGCCACCGGCAACGGCGCCATGACCGGCATCACCTACATCCAGCGCGTGGCCACCGCCGGCGGCGTGGCCCCGGCCGCTCCCTGCACCCCGGCCACCAAGGGCCAGAAGCAGATCGTGCAGTACAAGTCCGACTACATCTTCTACAAGGCCATGTGATGGCCCGGGGCGGGCGCCATGGGCTCGGTTAACATGGCCGCCGCCGGGATGCTCCCCGGCGTGTCCGCCCACCGTCCCGTGACCGCCCGACCGCCCCAGACCTACGACCACAACGCCGACCTGGCCGCCTGCGCACGCGGCGACCAGGCCGCGTTGAACCGGCTCTACCAGCAGGAGAGCCGTTTCCTGCTGGGTGTGGCCCTGCGCATCGTGCGCGACCGCGCCCTGGCCGAAGACGTGCTGCACGATGCCTTCGTGGCCATCTGGACCAAGGCCGGCAGCTTCGACCCCGCCCGGGGCAACGGTCGGGGCTGGATGTGCAGCATCGTCCGTCATGGCGCGCTGGACCTGATGCGTTCCCGCCAGCGCCACGTCGACGTGGACGACGGAACCCTTGAACACCTGCAGGACGCCGAAGCCGGCGTCGCCCCCGACATGACGGATGCTTTCGCCCTGCGCGCCTCGCTGGGCCGCCTGGACGAATGCCTGGCCCGCCTGGACGTGGCCAAGCGCAACTGCGTGCTGTTCGCATACCTCGACGGCTGCACCCATGTGGAGATCGCCGAGCGCCTGCAAGCCCCGCTGGGCTCGGTCAAGGCCTGGATACGGCGCGGTGTGGCCTCGCTCAAGGAGTGTCTGGCATGACACCCGAAGCCCTCCAGCAGCTTGCGTCCGACTATGTGCTGGGCACCCTGAGTGCCAGCCGCCGCGCCGAGGTGCAGCAGCGCCTGCCGCACGATGCCGCCCTGCGTGAGGCGGTGCAGTTCTGGGAGCAGCGCCTGCAGCCGCTGACCGATCTGGTCGAGCCGGTGCAGCCCTCGCCCGAACTCTGGTCGCGCATCGAGGCCAGCGTGGCCCCGCGCCGCGCCGCCGTGCCGGCCGCACCGGTGGCCACCGGCTGGCGTGCCCTGTGGAACAACCTGGCCCTGTGGCGGGGTGTGGCGGCTGCCGGTGTGGCCGCTGCCGTCTTCCTGGCCGCCGTGCCCATGAACACCGCCGCCCCGCGCAGCCAGTACCTGGTGGTGCTGGTGGCGCCCAACAACACCGCGCCGGGCTGGGTGGTGCAGACCAGCGGCCAGCGCACCCTGCGCCTGCAGCCCTTGTCCAGCACCGAGGTGCCGCAGGAGCGCTCACTGCAGTTCTGGACCAAGGCCGACGGCTGGGCCGCACCGCTCTCGCTGGGTCTGGTGCAGCCGGGGCAGCCGCTGGAGGTGCCGCTGGACCAACTGCCGCCGCTGCAGCCCAACCAGCTGTTCGAGATCACGCTGGAGCCCTACAACGGCTCGCCCACCGGCAAGCCCACCGGGCCCATCCTCTACATCGGGCGCTCGGTCAAGCTCAACACCTGAGCTTCAGGCCAGCTGGAGCGGCAGGCTGCGCAGCCGCTGCCCGGTCAGCGCAAACACCGCATTCGCCACGGCCGGCGCCAGCGGCGGCAGGCCCGGTTCGCCCACGCCTTCGGGCGCATGGTGGCTGGGCATGATCAGCACCTCCACCGCCGGCATCTCGGTCAGCCGCAGCACCGGCTGTTCGTGAAAGTTGCCCGGCTGCACCTGGCCGTTGCGGATGTCCACCTGGCCGTACAGCGCCGCGCTCAGGCCGAAGACGATGCCGCTTTCCATCTGCTGCTTCACGCCCGCCGGGTTGACCGCAAAACCGCAGTCGATGGCGCACACCACCCGGTGCACCCGGATGCTGCGGTCGGGCCCGAGCGACACCTCGGCCACCTGGGCCACGGTCGATCCGAACGAGCGGTGCAGGGCCAGGCCCCGGGCCACCGGCGCCCCATCGGGTGCAGCGGGTGCCGGCGTGCCCCAGCCGGCCGCCCGCGCGGCGGTCTGCAGCACCTCGCGCTCGCGCGGATGGTCCTGCAGCAGCGATTCGCGCAGCGCCAGCGGGTCGGTGCCGGCGGCATGGGCCACCTCGTCCAGGAAGCATTCCTTGAAGAAGGCCTGGTGCGAATGGCCCACCGCGCGCCAGAAACCCACCGGCAGGGGCAGGTCGGCGTTCACATGGGCGATGCGGGCGGCCGGCCATTCGTAGGGCTGGTCGAAGGCGCCCTCGGACGTGGTCTTGTCCGGACCGCCGCCGGGCAGGCCGAAGATCCGGCCCAGGACCTGCGGCACGATGGCCTGGCCGGCGCTGGTGTTCTTCCAGGCCACCAGCCGGCCCGAGGCATCCAGCCCGGCACTGAAGCGGGCCACGCAGGCCGGGCGGTAGAAGTCGTGCCGCATGTCCTGCTCGCGGGTCCAGAGCGTGCGCACCGGGCGGCCCGGCACGGCCCTGGCGATGGCGGCGGCCTGGGCCACGAAATCGACGTCCAGCCGGCGGCCGAAGCCGCCGCCCAGCAAGGTCACATGCACCGTGACCGCATCGCTGTCCAGGCCCAGCGCCTGCGCGGCCGCGCGCCGGGCCAGCCCCGGCACCTGGGTGGGAGCCCACACGGTGGCGCTGCGGCCGTCCTCGGCCAGCTGCACCGTGCAGTTCATGGGTTCGAGCGTGCTGTGGGCCAGCCAGGGGGCCCGGTACTCGGCCTCGATGCGCCGGGTGGCGCTTGCCAGGGCCGCATCCACATCGCCCTCACGGTGGAAGGCAAAGCCGTCTTCCCGATCGAGCAGGCCCGCCAGGCCGGCCAGGGCGGTGTCGCTGTCGAAACCGGCCAGCGGTCCGTGGTCCCACTGCACCTGCAGCGCCTCCACCGCCTGGCGCGCCTGCCACCAGCGGGTCGCCACCACCGCCATGCCGCCGCTGCCGCCGGCCATGGGATCGAGCCGCACCACCGCCTGCACGCCGGGCAGGGCACGGGCCGGGGCCTCGTCGCAGGCCTGCACCCGGCCCAGCCGGGTCGGGCAGAACTGGATGGCGGCATGCAGCAGGCCGGGCAGCTGCACATCGATGCCGAATCGGGCGCTGCCATCGGTCTTGGCCGCGGCATCCAGCCGGGGCGTGGGCCGCCCGATCAGGCGGAACTGCTCGGGCGTCTTCAGGCGCGGGCGGCTGGGCACCGCGCGGGTGGCCGCCTCGGCGGCCAGCGCGCCATACCGCAGCGTGCGGCCATCCGGCGCCACCACCGTGCCGGCCTGGGTCCGGCAGTCGGCCGCCGTCACCCCCCACCGGCTGGCGGCGGTCTCCACCAGCATCTGCCGTGCGGCAGCGCCGGCCTGGCGCATGGGCAGCCAGAGGTCCTTCACGCTGGAGGAGCCGCCGGTCATCATCACGCCGATCTCGCGCATGGTCTTGGCGGTGAGCCACCGGGCCGCATCCACCAGCACGCCGGCGGCCTCCGGGTGGAAGGGCAGGCCGTCCACCACCGTGGCCAGGTTGTTGTAGATGCCGTCGATGCCGGAGGCCTGCACCTGCACCTGTGCCCAGTCGGCATCGAGCTCGTCGGCCAGCAGCAGGGCCAGCGAGGTGCTCACCCCCTGACCCATCTCGCTGCGGGCCAGCACCACGGTGATGCGGTCGTCCTCGCCGATCTTCACCCAGCCATTGAAGGCATGTTCACCGGCGACGACGGGCAGGGGCGTGGCGGTCTGCTGGCGCTGGCGCGGGGGCAGGGCGGTCCAGCCCAGCACCAGCGCGCCACCGGCGGCGAGGGTTCCCAGAATGAAGCGGCGGCGGGTGGTCATGGGCGGTGTCGGGAGCAGGGTTACTGGAAGGCCACCTCGGCAAAGCTGCGCAGCTTGCGGCTGTGCAGCTGGTCGACCCCGCCCTGGCGCAGCAGCTCCATGGCGCGGATGCCGATGCGCAGGTGCTGGTCGACCCGCTCGCGGTAGAAATGGTTGGCCATGCCGGGCAGCTTGATCTCGCCGTGCAGCGGCTTGTCGCTCACGCACA